>NZ_JBIOMA010000003.1:0-1568 GCF_051711125.1 Enterococcus sp. DIV0574 | reverse complement strand
GGTCGCAGTCATAAAGGCTTTCAACAGGCCGAAGGCGAACTTGAACAAATGCTAAGCCAACTGATTGAGAATTAGAAACAATCTGCAGTAGGGAAGAATCATTTACACAAAATTATTGACGCTCCCAGATCAACAAGGGGTGTTCTTGGTTCTGTAGCTATACGACGATAGTTTAATGGTTAATTTTATATTAAAGTGTATTTAGATTCGATTGTATGATAATTATTACTATTTGAAAATAATAGTTAATTCTAGTATACTTATAAAATTAAAAATAAAATAAAACTTAAACTGTTGGAGGAAAAAATGAGAAATAAAATACTTTTAGTGGTAGGGTGTATTTTTGCGTTTTGGGGAACATCAACGACTGTATTAGCAGATGATACTCTGCCTATCTATGGTTCACGTATTTGGTTTGATTTAAATGGCAATGGGATACAAGACCAAAATGAACCGTCAGCACCTGCTATTCATTTTGATAAACTAGCCTTTACAAATAAGGATTTGACTGTAGGATTTGATTATCCAGGAAATAATTATTTGAATGCTGGATCTACTACAACTCCTATTAATTCTGCTACAGCTGTTATTGAGCCTATATCAGCATGGGTAAAGCAGAATTTAAATAAAGATTGGTCGGAAATTGTAGATAAAGGTATGGAAACAGATGACTGGACGGAGTACGAAAGTGTTTTAAAGCAATTTTCTGATTCTAACCCGCTTATGGATAATGCGGAAGTACCATACAGAACAGGTTTTGGGAATCTAAATTTAGCTAACTGGATTGCTCAAAATGTACCCGATGATAGTGCATACATTAATTATATTTACATTGACCCTAGTCAACTACCAAATGGGTTAACTATTACTGAAGCCAATAAAGCAAGTATTGTTAATAGTTCACAATTTTCAGCAGATGGTTTCTATTACTTTGATAATAGATCCCCTCTCCAAACAATCAGTGGTTACTACAATTTAGACGGAACATTTACTGAAAGCAATGATATTCAAAATCCGTATGTTCACAGTTATGCAATAGCAAATCTAGGATTAGTTCCGCACGCTTCTATAAAACTTGATATGACAACAGAGCAAAAAACAAGTAATCCAAATGAAAAAATTACTGTAAACTATACTGTTAAAAATGATGGTCCGAGTGACCTTGAAAATATAACCTTATCTGATATCGATTTACCAGCATTTAATTTAAAAAGTGGAGAAGAAAAGACTTTTAGTGTTGAACAAATACCTAATCAACAAGGGATTATAAATACGACTGTGCAAGGTGATCTTAATTATTACTATGATCAAGTTTACTCAAATCCTGAGACAGGTGAGAGTTCAACAACTCCACAACAACCTATGCATTTATTGACAGTTACTGATAATAAACAGGTAACTGTGACTTATCCTTCTACAAAACAGTCAACAATAACAGTTTGTTATGTGGATGAAGGGGGAAATCAATTAATTGATCCTATTACTAAGACAGATTTTGTAGGTAAGGAGTATTCTACTGAGCAAAAAACATTTGACGGTTATCAATTTGAAAAAATAACGGGAAATGC
>NZ_JBIOMA010000002.1:0-54974 GCF_051711125.1 Enterococcus sp. DIV0574 | reverse complement strand
ACGACTAAATAACCCATCGTTTTATTTCCTGCATCAATAGAACGAACAACTAGATTTTCTTCTGTATACTTTTTACCATCAATCGCTAAGCAATCAACGTCCTTTGAATACGTTTCCGAATTTGCTGAAATAGACTTTAAAAACCTTTTTTCAAAAATTTCAAACGATTCTGGATTGTTTTTAAAGGAGCTCTCCACAATCTTCAGCTGATCACTGACTACGAGAATATCCATATGAGTCAGCCGAGAAACATAAGACACTAAATCTTTAATATCCGCCCCACTAAGCAGTAAGTTCTGAAGTTTATTGGATATAGTTTCTCTGAATTCCAGTTCTTTCGTTTTCATTCCAAGCAGCTTAGTCAAAATTTCATTGGTCAACAAAGAAAAGTTTGCAGTCGTTGGCAGAAGTAATATCGGAAAGGATAATTCTTCAGCTTGATCAATCATATAACGCGGTATGCTATCTATATATCTTCCCAATTTAATCGCTACACCCGCTAGCCCATTTTTACTTAATTCTGGTATGAAATTTTTCATTGCTTCCTTATTGTCTATGATCGGAAAAAGAGTAGTAAACAGGAGTCCGTCTCTATCGATATAAGAGGCAATATCAGGTACTTCCATTACATAGATATTTTCGACAGCTTTTGATAATCCCTTTGATCCAGCAACTACATCAACTTCATGAAAACTGTCTAATTCTAATACTTCAAATAATTTTACTTTCATCTTCTACCTTCTTTCTTTGAATTTTTTTGAGAATTTATTGATTATACTATAGCCTGAATAATTCATAGTTTTTCAAAAACGCTTCAAAAACCTTGTTATAACAGTCTATTTTATTTCGTTTATTCGCACCCTTTGGGTGTACAAAAAGAACCCCAATCTGCTATGGTTAAAGTGACTAAACCGGTTCTGTTGCGAAGTTTGAAAATCAAACGCGCCCTCTCTGAACTCCAAATATCTTAGGCTGTTATTCCCATTAATACCTTGATTTCAGTAGACACCGAAAAGCCGAAGAGCGTTCCATTTCTTCGGTTCTTTTTATATATTCCTCGAATGGTCTCCATGCCCTTAATCGTGGAAGAGGCTGTACGGAGACTTTGATAAAATTTATTCCGTCGTTTAATAGGTCGATGGTCTTGTTCTATTAAATTGTTAAGATACTTCACAGTTCGGTGCTCTGTCTTAGTATATAAACCCACACTCTGTAACTTTCTAAAGGCGGAGCCAAGAGAAGGTGCTTTATCGGTCACAATTGCTTTCGGCTCACCAAACTGTTTATGGAGTCGTTTTAAGAAAGCATAGGCTGCTTGCGTATCCCGTTTCTTTCGTAACCAGATATCTAAGGTTAAGCCGTCCGCATCAATTGCACGATAAAGATAATGCCAACGTCCCTTAATTTTGATATAGGTTTCGTCCATTTTCCATGAATAGAAGGATTGTCTATTTTTCTTCTTCCAAAGATAATAGAGGACTTTGCTGTACTCTTGCACCCAACGATAAATCGTAGTATGACAAACATTTATTCCACGATCATATAACAATTCCTGAACTTCACGATAGCTTAGATTGTAACGCAGGTAGTAACCAACAGCGACAATAATGACGTCTTTTTTGAATTGTTTGCCTTTAAAATGATTCATTACTCTGTCCTCTCTGTTTTTTTTCTCAATTTTACACTAAAATAGATTTTTTGGAAAACTTTGCAACAGAACCGCTGATTTCAAACATACTGATTATTTCAATTATTTTGGTAATTAAAGTACGCTCACGAAGTAAAGAAATGCTGCTGAATTAATAAAAAACCATAGAAAAAGTCGGACTAAATTATTGTCCGACTTTTTTTTATGAAATTATACTTCTACAACGCTCAATTCTGTCATATCTTCAGATAGATATTTACGAGCGAACTCAAGATCCGTTATCCAGTCTTTTATATGGCTACTGGGAATAATCAGTGGCATACGATCATGTATTGGTGCTACTGTTTCGTTGGGTTTTGTTGTCATAATGATTGATTCTGTTTCAAATCCGGCGCCAGTTTTATGGATTCTGTAAAAGCCGGCAACATACAAGGTTTTACTGTCTTCAGGTGAGAATAATAGCTTTTGCTTATTCTGATCCCACTCATAGAATCCGGTCATTGGAAAGACACAGCGAGTTTCTCTGAAGGCTTTTGAGAAAGTTTTCTTTTCTTCTACTGTCTCCGCACGTGCATTGATCATGAGCTGTCCTTTTTTAAAGCCTTGGAATCCCCACTTGGTAACGCCAGGGACAATTTCCGATTCCTGATTAACTGCTAGGGTTACAACATGATTGGAAGGGAAAATTTCGTTGTATCCAACTCGAATTTGCTTGCTTGCAGCGTTTGGAATTACTTGATCATAATAGTTTTTCAGTTCTGAGGATGCTATATCAAAAAAATATCGGCCACACATGTTCTTTCCTCCTAATTGAATAATTCTTGAAAAAAATAGGTGATCAGAGAGCAATTCTAAGGCGATTTTGGACTGGTTCAATGCATAGTTACCTTGAATCGTCCTCTAGAAACGGCTGGTAATATTCATTTTTGACCATTTCTATCTCATTTTCTATTTTACTCTCTTTTTGAATCTTGCTGTTGTTTGAAGAATCTGAATTGGAAAAGTAATCGATATTAAACCACTTTTTTTCCTTTTTAATTTCGATATGTCGGACGTCCGGCCAAAATATTTGTTGATCATTCAGTACAAAATAATCTTCATAGGCTTCTCCAACAAACTGTCCTTCGATAGGATCTAAAAAGCGGCCAAATTCGTCTTTAGTGTTTAGTTGGATAGAAACCGGCTTGTGGTAAAGAAATGATTCTGAGAGAATAACGTCAATTTCTTCTCGATTCATTAACTCGAGTGCAGCGACTTCTTTCGTTGCCCAGGCTTCATTTTCTCTGATTCCTTTGACCAACTATACCGATAGGTAAGCCTTTGAAGTTATCTCTAGCTTTTCCCCCGGTCCACACCGTACGTGCAACTTTCATTGCATACGGCGTTCCAACTTATTCTTAACTCAGTGAATAGCAGTCAAATTACAGTGTTGTCGGTACTGATTTAGCTTCTCCAACTGTTTTCCATCTAATTGAAGAATAGTTAAATACTCTTTAATCGTTTTTTCTTTTGTTGCATGGATTAGAAGATGTACCCATTCGTGAATGATAACCAAGTTATCAAAAGAATCAGATCCACCTAGTTCTTTGGGGATGATATGGTGGCAGTGTGCAAATTCCGATTTTAAAAATTCTTTGGTAATCGCACATTTCCCATGCTGCATTGAGTACTTGGAAATGCGATTGTCAGAAAATTCTAGGTTTCCTCTTATGTTTTCTGACAAACACATTTTCCTTATTTCTGAAGAAATATCAGGCTTTAATCGCTTGAATTTGCATGAACGACCTTCTTCAGTATAGTCATTGATTTTAGGGTTATAGAATTCTAACTTTTTCCACTTCACATCTTGCAATGGATAAAGGTAAATTCCTTTAACTTTAAAAGTACGTTGTGTTGTACTATAGAAATGCTTATATCCTATAGGTGGACTTCTGGGTACTTCATACCTGGCAATATTCTTTAGACGATTATAAAAGGTTGGTAAACATGAGGAATATAAGTCTCCGAAGTCAAGACTGACTCTGGTAGCCTTTTGGTAGTAATTATGGATCCCACGGATGTAAAGATTATAATGAGTGATATTCTTTATTGTTGGGGCTTCCCTAATCTTTTTGATTTTCTTCCTAATTTCTTGTTTTATTTTGACTTTAGCCTTACTAGATACTCTAGAAATGGTTATAAACTCGTTTTTCTTTTGTTTTTCGACCTTAAGGTCGAACCCAAGAAACTCTGAATAATTTCTTCTAAGATTTGTAATTTTGGATTTTTCAGTAGATATTTCGAGTCCTAATTGATTTTCGATAAATCCTTTAGTAGCGTGGAGTAGTTTACTTGCTTCCTGATATGATTTTGTAAATAGCTTGAAATCATCTGCGTAGCGTATAATGTGTACTTCTTTTAAGTTTGTTTTCTTAAGAGCTCGGTACTTATCATAATCATTTTGATAGTTATGCCTGCTTGGAAAGGTCTCCCATTGGTTGGCAATCCACCAATCTAGATCATTTAGAACGATATTCGAAAGGATAGGGGATAAGATTCCTCCTTGAGGAACCCCAGATTTAGGAACTCCTTCTCCACGAATTGGTGCCTTTATCATTTTAGAAAGAATAGCTAGAACCCTTTTGTCTTTAATACCAATATTATATGCTTGCTTAATCAGTTTTCCATGATGAACATTATCGAAAAACCCCTTTATATCTACGTCCACAACATAGTGACATTTAGAAGTGTAGGCCATTCTTTTACATCTTGATAGAGCATGTTCTGCAGAACGGTTTGGCCGAAATCCATAGGAATGTTTGAAGAATCGCGCCTCACATATAGGTTCTAAGACTTGTTTAAACATTTGCTGAATTAGTCTATCTCGCATAGTAGGAATGCCTAGAGGACGTTTTTCTCCGTTTGGTTTTGGGATTAATATCCGTCTAACTGGTTGTGGAACGTAGTTTTCTAAAGTTTTTTGTATTTCTTCAATGAAATTATCTTGAGATTTTATCTTGAAATCTTTGATTGTTAGGTTATCTGTTCCAGCTGTGTTTGATCCAGTGTTAGATTTTATTATCCTATATGCCAAAAGAATATTTTGCTTGGAAGTAATTATTTCATACAGGTTAATTCCTTTAGTACACTGATTAAAACTTCTTTCATATAACCAGTCAAAGCTTTCTTGCATATTGTAATACTCGTTGTATCGCAATTCTGTACTCATTGATGGATTGTTTCTCCTAATTGATTATTAGTCCCATCATCTTACTCGACCTGATGAGTTTCATTTGACTGTATTCACTTTTCAAAGAACAAGTCTTGGGACTATCCCTCCACGTTGATTAGACGCTTCATTGGTACTGTGTCCCTACTCTCACGAGAATTAAGGAATTTCGATTTTAATATCTTATATCCAACACTCCGATTGCAGTCGTTATTAAGTGTTTCTCGCTTTCCACGTTCCGATTATTTTAGCTTTACATCTATCTTTAGGTGCTTACTATAAGCCTGAACATTTATAAGGTCTTTGTTCCTTATCCCGAATTTCATATGGACGACTTTTACTTTTCGGTAATGTTCGTTGCATATTGCAACCCGATTATCTTTCAATAACGTCGCTATCTAGACCCGTACATTCGCAAGTTCGTCAGTTTCTATTGAAACATTCTCACCATAGATAGTTTATAGCGTCCCGGCATATCCGCAACCATATCAATATGAATTGACTTAGGTATTGTTCTGCCGACTTCACCTGGCTATCAAACGATTAAACTCTGCATTGTTTAATCGCATGCAGGAGTATCAGACCAGCTGTTTCAGCCAACATGACGGCTTTCATTCCAACTGTCAAATAATCAGTTATTGCTATCTTATTTTAGATAGCATTCCTATTTCGTGCTAAAGCACTTGTAAGGAAACGTGTCACACCGTCCATAGCGTAAGCCGTTCCCCACTTTAAGCCGAACGGGCGATCACGAAATTCGTTATAGTCTAAAAAGGTTTTTTTAGTTCGCTTTACCATGGCTTCCACCTTCGAGACCGGCCATACCACCAGCATGGCCACCAACTAATGATGATCGAGCAATTGCACGTCCGCCTTCCAGGAGACTATTCGCATGAACAATTGATTTAAAACCATACTTCTTCCTGATAGTGTCAACCACATAATCAATTTTCAAGTCTTTCACTTGCTCGTCAGGATCAGCAAAGAGGTCTAATTGTAAAGCGTTCGAAAAAACTAATTTGGAACAGTTAACACCAACATGCCTAATATCTTGGTACTTGTAGTGACGATTAAATATCTGAAGTAGATAGCTAGCGATTTGCTTACTGCTGTTGGTAGCAGGAACCTTCATTTGCTGACTGAAGCCACGGTTGCCGCCACGATCGACGTATCCCAGGGAAAAACCGATCCAAAGTGACACAACTTCAGTTTTAGCTCCTGATCGACGTAACCTGGTGGCTACTTGATCGGCCATTTCCTTTATCACTATTTCGATTTCATTTCTCCTAGTATAATCTCGGTTTAGAACTTGACTGTTGCCTATCGATTTGGATTTAGGTGAATATTTTTGTCCCAGAAAGGAGCGATCAATTCCCCATGAATTCGCAAATAATTGCGTACCTAAAACGCCAAACTTTTCCTTGAGCTTGTAGTAATTCGCATGAGCAAGATCATACATGTTGAAAATACCCATACGATATAGTTTGACAGCTGTCTTGCGTCCTATTCCCCAAACGTCGGTTAAATTGTCAATTGCCCAAAGCTTTTCACGGACGTCCTCATAACGCCACTCTGCTCTCATGTGAGGATTTTTTTTACTTTCGAGATCCAGAGCAAACTTGGCTAATAAAGGGTTGTCTCCTATTCCGACTGTCGTATAGATTCCAGTACGCTGATAAACGTCAATTTGGATCATTCTAGCCAGCTCATTTGCGTCTTTAGCACCAAACAATCGTAATGAATCTGTTACGTCTAAAAAGCTCTCGTCGATACTATAGACCGCATGATTTTGTTCGTCTGCATACTCTTTATAGATATTGTTGATTTCCATATTTTTACGCATGTACAACGCCATTCTAGGTGGAGCGATTATTAAATCTTCCGGATACGGAAACGGTAAATCCCTTGCCCTACTCACGTTAGAAATGCGGTAGGCTGCCTTTGCAGCCGGAGTTGCAGCCAGGATTAAACCACTCCCCCTTAAGAGCGGATCGTCTGATGGATAGGACATGACAACTAGCTTTGCTTGTAATGGATTGAGTCCACGCTCAACACATTCAACCGAGCCATAAAAACTTTTGCAGTCGATACAAAGAATATCGCGTGAGGGTTCCTTCGAATAGTCGAAGGTAGGATTCACACCAAACTGCATGACCATAATAAATCCCCTTTTCAAAATAACGATACGTTTTATATACATATTAGAACACGTGTTCGCTTTTGGTGTCAAGAGAACTACTCGGTCTTTTTATTTATAGTATTATTAAATTATAGGGTTTTCAGTAAAAATGTAGTTATAAAGCACAGCACGTAGATAGTAATATATAAAGTAATATAATATATTACTTTATGAAAGGTGATTGTATAAGCGCTTATAGTATGAATATTATTTGTAATATAGATAGTAATATTTAAAGTAATATAAATAGTAATATTATGGTAATACACATAGTAATATATATCGTAATATTGTGGTAATACAAATAGTGATATAAAAATTTCGCCCTATAAAAAAAGAAATAGCGATAAGCTACTTCTTTTCATAATTATCGAAGTTAAGTGGATACTTACTATAGCTGTTTAGATGTTTTTGAACTTCTTCTTCAGTGGCAAGTCCCAGCTGTAATAAATGTTGCCAAATTGCATTGTCCATAAAATCTGAAATAAATCCCTTAGTCCCAGGAATTTTTTTAGAATGTCTTTGGTCTTTGTACACTAAACTTTCAACTCGCTGTATAGTTTCTTTTTTATATTTAAATGTACGTGCAACTAGTTCAGAACTTGTAGATTTCGAAGTTTTGCTTAAGCCAAATCTGTTTGCTTCATTAAAGTTTTCGGTAATTGTTTCTTTATCTGAGGGAAAACTATTGCTAACAGTTACCTCAGTCTCAGGTATGCTATCGATAGTGTCATTAGGTGTTTCTAGTTCTTCCAGCTCCTCATCGAATACAGACTCAAAATCTCCTGTTGGTTTTTTTCTGTTTATTCTTGGCATTATTCTTCACCGTCACTTTCAACATATAACTTATGAGGAATTTCTAGTTCTTTACCATTTTTAGAAAGTAAACCTAACTTGTTCATTTCGATAATCAGCTTATAAAAATGCTGAGCAAATTTGTTTTCAGGTGAACTCATTGTTATCGGCATTCCGTTTCGAACTAATTTATCAGCAAAGGTAATTGATCTTGGGAGTTCAGAATCAAAATAATGATAATTGTTTCTATTAGTATATTTCATCATTGCGTTAATCATTTTTGCATGTAGATTTGTATTATAGACTTTGTTGGCAAGTACGCCTCCAATGCGTAAATTTGGATTGTATTTTTCTTTCAATGTGTTCACACGAGATATTAAGTGTGTAACTCCATCAACCCCATTTAAATCAGGTTCATAAGGGACGATAACTACGTCTGCAATTGAAAGAACAGATGAGGTAACTTGTTTTAACTCTGGTGGTGTATCGAAAATGATGTAATCGTATTTATCACTCACATTATCAAATTTACCATCAAGAGCATTAAAATAGTTCGCGCTGGGATCAATAATATTATTCATTTTTTTCTTTAATCCTGAAACAGTCATGATTTCAGTTAAGTTATCCTTAAATTTTTTAAGTAAAGATACAAACCATTCTAATATGGTATCACGAAATTGTTCCATTTTATCAAACTCTAAATAGTTGTTATCAGAATTCGCAGGAAGAACGTCTATATGATCGTCATATGTTTGAACAATAGTTTCTTCAACTGTTGCATTATCCATGAAGACATCATAAATCGTATTTTGATCCTTAGCTACTTTCACACGAAAAGACTTTGTACTATTTCCTTGAGCGTCAGTATCAACGACAAGAATTTTTGCTTCAGGAAAACTCCTACGGATAGCTCCTGCGAGATTGATTGTAATAAGAGTTTTACCAACGCCACCCTTGTTTGCTGCAACAGTCAAAACTACTGCCATTTTTCAATTCCTCCCTAAATAATATAATAGTAATATTTTTGGTAATAGATAAGTAATATAGATAGTAATATATAAAGTAATATTTTGTTAATCGTAACAATATGAGAAAGTAATATACTATATTACTTTCTTATATTAGCATAATACGTTGTCGAAATCAACAATAAATCAAAAAATAAAACAGCAGATTTTATATTATGTTACTATTGATAATAGTAACATAATAGTAAGGTAATATATTATATTACTATTATGTTACCTTTTAAACACTGATAGATAGGGAATTTGAAGAATTATATTAAAAAAAGGATTGTATATAAATTTTTTTGATGGTAATATTATAAACGAGGATGTTGCTATAATTAACAACGAAGAGGTAAGATTTCATGAAAAAAAACTCTAAAGAGTTTAGAAACGAATATGACAGATTCGTTCTTAAGTTTTTGATTGATAATTATTATATAAGCCGAATTGATCTATCTAAAGCTATTGGATTAGCTCCTAGTTATGTGCGAGAATTTTATAATGGATCTCGTAGCTTTGGAAATGAGGCATTAGAAAAACTAGAATCAACAATTTTTAACTTATATAAACCTTTGCTAGAGAATCATTCATTTGAATTAAATCAAGTACAGGAAATGATAGAATCAATTGATTCTGAAGAGGAACTTGAGTTGTTCAGACTTAAGGGAGCTAACGTATTAGACATTTAGATAATTTCTACTTGATTTGGTAAATTATATTTACAACTTTCAACAGATTCGGTAAGATAAAAAAAATATATAAAAAAGAGACGGATAAACAAGTGAATTGGACCTCACTCATTTATCTGAATCACATAAAGCAACTATGTGTTCTCGCTCGTCTCAAGGAAATTATGTAAGTGGTAGCCAACCACTTATGTGATTTGAATAAATCTGTTCGGACTACCAATCCGAACCTGTAGGTTTATTTTACCATTTTTAGACGGGCAACTCAATAGATAAACGCTTATTTGTCATGCTTTCTTTAGATTGTTTTGATATTTCTAGCGATTGAGAGAACACAGATCGAACGATTATTTGTGTTCTCTTTTTGTTTAGAAAGGATAAGTAGGCATGACAGCTTCTTTAGACGTCGTTTATTCAACGATCTTACAAAATGGTATCCGTAAATTTAAATATAAAAATAGCCGCCTTAAACCGGTCTCTTTTAGCGAACAGACGGGGAAAGGGGCTATTTTTGCGTACCGTTCAAAAGAGCATATGGTTGAGGGAATAGGCTTAGTGATCACGTCTGAAGAGGGCATTATCGAGAATAACAATGCGTTTAGTCACTGGACCCCAAACGTCTACCGCTATGGCACGTATACTGATGAAGGCAGAATGTTTACAAAAGGGCATTCTGAGGACAATTTACGGCAAATCAACACTTTCTTTGTTGATTTTGACACCTTAGACCCAAATTTTGATTATGGAGAGATTTTGTTGGCAAGCCATGAGCTAGGATTTATGCCAACAATGGTTTTGCGGACTCCCCATGGTTACCAAGCGTTTTATGTACTGGATCAGCCAGCTTTTGTGACAAAGAAATCCAATTTTAAAGTGATCAATGTGGCCAAAATGATTTCTAACAACTTGCGAAAGACATTAGCCAAAGATTTTCCTGTAGACGTCAATGCCAATCATTTTGGAATCACTCGTATGCCAAATGAAGACAATACCTTATTCTTTGAGCCCCAATATCGTTATAGCTTTGCGGACTGGATCAACTGGTCAATGCGTGTCGATGCGGATAAAGCAGTAACCTACAGAAACGTTTTTGAATTACCGTCAAATCAGGATTTTCGCCAAGTGGACGAACCCTGGTTCCGTCTATTGATGCGTAGTGAAAAGATTAAGGGAGAGAAGGGAAGATATGGTCGAAATAACGTCATATTTACCCTGTCTTTAGCATACTTTTCTTCCGGATACGAAATCGAAGAGTGCGAGTTGGCCATGTTAGAGTTCAACGATCGATTAGCCTATCCTCTTACTGATCGGGAACTGACACGAATTATCCGATCGGCTTATTCAGGAAAGTACCAGGCAGCGCACAGAGAAAAAATTATTCTATTATGCCAGGAATGGATCGATGAAAATTTATCTGAAGAACAGCTGTTTAATAAGAAAAAAGGCTGGTGGAAATTCAAAAAAGAGCGTAAAGTGCGCAAGTATTCGCACAGCCATGAGTGGGCGCAAGATCTCTTAGCTTATTTGAACCAACAATCATACACTTATAAACCTTATATCGTTTCAACCAAGAAAGAGTTAAGAGAAGAGCTTAAAATTCCTGAACGCTCCTTGGATAAAGTATTGAAACAGCTGAAAAATGAAAATAAGATCTACTATCGTGTTCGTTCCGGTCGCAATGGGGGGATAACTTTGGCTTCAGTGCATGGCTTGATGCGATCGATCATTCGAGTGAAGAAGGAAGTCCAAGAGGCGTATTTTAGTGCTATTTCAGAGGCTTTTGGATTGGCACGTACATTTATCTACTCAACGCTGGAACAACTCATAGAGGCACCTAAAAAGGCTGAACAAATGGAATTGTTTGAAGTGGATACCGGATAAAAATAAAACCCGCAAATTGCCTTTTACATTATATCTTTGATACGCTCTCCGAGTCAGAGGTTTTACAGGTCTTAGGGAATTCCCTTGATTGCAATGTTTGGATAAGTGAGGTACTATTATCGCATATGTGATTATATTTCTTAGGGGGTTACCGTCCATGGGAGTGAATACTTTTGTTTATCCTTATCCTGTCAGTGTTTTCATTATCCAGCGTTTAGGTATGACTGTGGAGGAATTTTGTGAGTTACATGGTTATAGGCAAAGTACCGTAGCAACTTGGGCTTATCGGAATAGGCCTGTAAAAGTCTTACCCTGTGATTTTCTGTATTGTTTGAGCTTGGCTTCTGGTTTGTCAATGGATAAGGTTTATCAGGATTTATTACTGTTGGAGGAGAAATTTTTACAAAGTTTGGATCCTAAAAAGGAGAAAAAATCGATTTAAAGTTTAGTAAGTTTGAAAGGAAGAGGGGGATAAGGTTCTGTTGCAAAGTTCCATAATGAACAATACTAGTCTAACACTAGCTATAGTTTATGCAGGTATTCCTAATAATATCTTCATTTCCGTGCAGACTGAAAACCTGAAGAGAGTGCCTTCTTTTCGGTTCTTCTTATATAATCCTCGAATGGCTTCCATGCCTTTAATCGTGGTTGAGGCTGTTCGTAAGCTTCGATAAAATTTGTTTCGTCTCTTGATGGGACGATGATCTTGTTCAATGAGGTTATTTAGATATTTCACCGTGCGATGTTCTGTTCGCTGGTAAAACCCGTGTGCCTGTAATTTTTTGAAGGCACTGGCAATAGAGGGAGCTTTATTGGTCACCAGAACCCTTGGTTCATCGAACTGTTTAACTAATCTCTTGAGAAAGGCGTAAGCTGCTTGTGTATCTCGCTTTTTCCGTAACCATATATCCAGAGTGAGACCATCTGCATCAATGGCGCGATAAAGATAATGCCATTTTCCTTTGATTTTAATATAGGTCTCGTCCATTTTCCACGAATAAATGGACTGTTTGTTTTTCCTCTTCCAAATGTTGTAAAGTAGTTTCCCATATTCCTGTACCCAACGATAGACAGTGGTGTGAGACACGTTAATACCACGGTTGTACAGAATTTCTTGGACGTCACGATAACTCAGGTTGTACCGAAGATAGTAGCCTACAGCGACAATAATCACATCTTTCTGAAATTGTTTGCCTTTAAAATGGTTCATCTTCGTTACTCCTCCTAGTTCCTATTAAACTCAGTTTACCCTATAATGGATCTGAGGGGAAACTTTGCAACAGAACCCTTTGCAAAGCTTGGGTATCAAGTGATTTAACCAGTAAAGATTTATTTGTCCGTCAAGGGTGGTTTAAATTCAAGAAAAAAAGAAGTGAACGTCAACGTGTTCATTTGTCAGAATGGAAAGAAGATTTAATGGCTTATATTAGCGAAAAAAGCGATGTATACAACCCTTATTTAGTGACGACTAAAAAAG
The DNA here is from genome assembly GCF_051711125.1 of Enterococcus sp. DIV0574. Taxonomy (NCBI): domain Bacteria; kingdom Bacillati; phylum Bacillota; class Bacilli; order Lactobacillales; family Enterococcaceae; genus Enterococcus; species Enterococcus sp. DIV0574. Next base: position 42,090 of record NZ_JBIOMA010000002.1, on the reverse strand, counting down.
AGATTAGAGAAGCGCTAGGCATTCCTGAACGGACATTAGATAAATTGCTGAAGGTACTGAAGGCGAACCAGGAAATTTTCTTTAAGATTAAATCAGGAAGAAATGGTGGTATTCAACTTGCTAGTGTAAAATCATTGTTGCTATCGATCATTAAAGAAAAAAAAGAAGAAAAAGAAAGCTACATAAAGGCGCTGACAGAGTCTTTTGACTTAGAGCATACATTCATTCAAGAAACTTTAAACAAGCTAGCAGAACGCCCAAAAACAGACACACAACTCGATTTGTTTAGCTATGATACAGGCTGAAAATAAAACCCGCACTATGCCCTTACATTTATATCTATGATACGTATTTATTTTTTTGTGCTTTCTAGTGAGTGATTAGTAGAAAGATAACTAATTATAAATATTATTTAGTAATTTTGTGTGATAATAAATTCATCTTAGATCAACGAGAGTGTAAAATATTTTGTGTAAATAGAAAAAAGGAAGTCCCTTCTGTAGAATAGAGTTACCACAACACATTCACAGAAGAGAGGACTTCCCTATGAACGATTTTACTACAGAAATTCTAAAGACTCTAGCGAACAAAGGCGATTTGAATGAATTATTCCGTGTCCATTTGGAGAAAGCAGTCAATACGCTTCTCAAAACGGAGTTAACGGCTTTCCTAGATTACGAAAAGTATGATCGCATTGGTTTTAACACGGGTAATTCTCGTAACGGCTCCTATGACCGTACGGTCAAGACCGAGTATGGGGAACTTCATCTCCAGATTCCGCGCGACCGCAATGGTGAGTTCAAGCAACAGACTGTTCCTGCTTATAGACGGACGAATGACACGTTAGAGGAGACCGTCATTCACCTCTTCCGAAAAGGTATTACCATGTCGGAAATCGCAGACTTGATTGAGAAAATGTATGGGCATCACTACACGCCCCAAACCATGTCCAATATAACAAAATCATTTACAGAAGAGGTAACGGCGTTTAAAGGGCGGGAGCTTCATGACCGTTATGCTGCTATTTATATGGACGCAACGTATATTCCGTTAAAGCGGAAAACCGTCGCCAAGGAAGCTATTCATATCGCAGTTGGCATTCGCCCGGACGGATCAAAGGAAGTATTGAGCTATGCGATTGCACCGACTGAATCCATCACGATTTGGGAGGAAATTTTATTGGACCTTCAAGAGCGCGGTTTGAAAAATGTCCTCCTGTTCATCACGGATGGCTTAAAGGGGATGGTAGGAGCGATTAGTCGGTTCTATCCCAAAGCTCGTTTTCAACATTGTTGTGTACACGTTTCCCGTAATATCAGTCACAAAGTGCGTGTCGATGATCGTAAGGAAGTCTGTGATGATTTTAAAATGGTGTATCAAGCCTCATCTAAAGAGGTGGCGTTGGAAGCACGTGGTGCTTTTGCGGAAAAATGGAAAACCAGCTATCCAAAAGTGGTTGAATCGATTCTTTCGAACGCTCACTTGCTCACTTTCTATGATTTCCCCTTGGCCATACGCAAGAGTATTTATTCTACGAACTTGATTGAATCCTTTAATAAGCAAATCAAGAAATACAGCCACCGCAAGGAACAGTTCCAAAACGAAGAGTCGATGGAACGTTTCTTAGTCTCGTCTTTTGATACTTACAACCAAAAATTCCTAGGTCGCAGTCATAAAGGCTTTCAACAGGCCGAAGGCGAACTTGAACAAATGCTAAGCCAACTGATTGAGAATTAGAAACAATCTGCAGTAGGGAAGAATCATTTACACAAAATTATTGACGCTCCCTCTTATAAATTAGACAAGAGAAAATAAATATTCCATATCTACTTTATTGGATCCATAACATGACTAAATTCTGAATACTTTTTAAAGCTTATCATTTGGTAAAACTGAATATAAGTTAATTATATAGACTGAAAATTTAGTCAAGTCCATAAAATTGTGTAAAATACGGTTCTGTTGCAAAGTTTTAAATAAAGAATAAAATCCCTTACGGTATCTATGATTTAAGCTGGGATTCCCAATAATACCTTGATTTCAGTACAGACCGAAAACCCGAAGAGAGTGCCTTCTTTTCGGGTTTTCTTATATAATCCTCGAATGGCTTCCATGCCTTTAATCGTGGTAGAGGCAGTGCGTAAACTTCGATAGAATTTATTGCGTCTCTTTACTGGACGATGGTCTTGTTCAATCAAATTATTCAGGTATTTAATGGTACGATGTTCTGTCCCTTGATAAAAGCCGTATTCTTTTAGTTTCTTAAAGGCACTTGTAATAGAGGGGGCTTTATCTGTGACTACAACCTTCGGTTCATCAAACTGCTTCACTAACCGCTTAAGAAAAGCATAGGCTGCTTGTGTGTCCCGTTTTTTACGTAACCAAATATCCAAGGTTAAACCATCTGCATCGATGGCTCGATACAAATAATGCCATTTTCCTTTAATTTTGATGTACGTTTCATCCATTTTCCATGAATAAAAGGATTTTTTATTTTTCTTTTTCCAAATTTGATAGAGTAGTTTGCCATATTCTTGCACCCAACGATAAATCGTCGTATGAGAAACGTTAATGCCACGATCATATAAGATTTCTTGAACTTCACGATAGCTAAGGTTATAACGAAAATAGTAGCCCACGGCTACAATAATCACATCCTGCTGAAATTGCTTTCCTTTAAAATGACTCATCGTCATTCCTCCTGCTATCTTTTTCTATTATTCTACCTTATCTGATAGTAGATTTAAAACTTTGCAACAGAACCGATCAATTTCACCTAAATTTTTTTGATAACTTTTAGGGATATCCATTAATTCAATAAAATCTTCTTTAGAAAATTCAACCCATCCTTGTGTACGAAATTGTTTTAGCAAACGAAAAGCTGTTTTAGCATAACCACTTTTTAAATCACGAAATTCTGTTAAAGAATAACGAACCCAAGTATCTAGGTTGTTGAGCAGTGGTAATGCCATTTCATGTACTTGTACATCTACATAAGGATTAGGATCATCTCCATTAATATCAAACTGAGTAAACATTACGAACATTTGTCTGCGTTTACCAGATTTAGATACTTTGCTAAATGCTAAACCTAGTAATTTTTCATAGGTATGTTGAATATCATCTAAAAAGCGTTTGTTAGCCGTAGGTTTGTAGTTGCTTAGCTCTTTCAACTGTTCAAATGAAAAGCGAACTATTTGATCTTCTTTGTCCCTCATTCTAGAAACAATGGAAAAAAACAAATTCATTTCTACTGGAGAAAAATGTTTGAGAGGAATTGTATTTAATTCAGCATCATATTTGATTAATTCATTAGCCATTTGATCACCTCTGAATCAATAATAATATAAACTATGGACTTTTTCAATGTAGTACATAATAAAAAGTCCATAGATAAACAGACAATTCTCCATAGATAAACAGACAATTCTCCATAGATAAACAGACAATTCTCCATAGATTAATCTTTGTACTCCTTGGGAGAGTAAGGATACAGCCGACGGTAAAGAGGTTTAAAAAGAGGTTTAAAAGAGATTATAAAAGAGGGGGGGGCAAAATTTCCCGCCTAAAAAATACTTCTTTTTTCTCCAAACAGGTTCGCGAATTTTACTAAATTGGAAAAGTTGCTCCCTATGGTCGCTAAAAAGGTGTGATCGTTTCACTCTCACATTTTACTTGCAGCAGTCGCTCTGCTCCTTCGCTAAAACCAAAACCCATTGTTCAAAAAATCCTCTGTGAGGCTCTAGGATCTCGTCTAAGCCGTTTTAAGACACTCTTAAGTCCCAAAACCTTATCTTGTTCTCAAAGCGCCTTACAGGCGGTCAGGGCAAGCCCTAACAACCCTAAAGCAAATATGATATACTCAAATCCGGCAACTTGCCCCTGACTGGGGGTGTTATTCATGAAAGATCTTATCTCATTGGTTATCGCACCAATTTTTGTTGGACTAGTTATTGAACTGGTTTCTCACTGGTTAGACGAGAAAGACGATAACTAAGCAAGTTGTCTCTAACCCACACGTTCGTAGTCGCAACGAACGTAAAAAAAAGCCAACCCTACTCGCAATAGGGTTGGCTTTCGTGTTATTCATATAGACCTTATCTCACTTCGCACCTTGATTATATCATAATTTATCCGCAGGATTCAAGCGCTCTGCCTGTTTTCGTGCTTGATAGTCAATAAACGACTGAATCGCTGAACGATAATGTTTATTCGCTAACACTGGTTCCCACGATCGTTTATGTTTGCTGGCACATAAAAAGGCTTCAAAGCTGGTGATTTGCTTGGATTCCACTAAATCAATCATTTCAGCCAGACAGTCCATATCTCTCATTTTTTCTTTCTCCCGAGTGTAAAACAAACGAGAATAGTCCTCGTTCGCAAATTTTGGCACCTTAGAGGCGTTTTAAGGCGTTTTAGGTATAAAACTATTCCGGAAGGATAAAACACCTTAAAACACCAATTAGGCCTGTTTCCTGACGTATCTCCTTGTGAGTTGATTAATTTCTTGCTTATGGGTCAAATAATATCGCCGTTCTTCCCAGTACTGGGCTTTCTTCGCCCATTTCCCCCCTCGTTGCTTCAATGTTTCAATCCGTTCCTCACAAAACCGGATTTGGTACAGGAGACTTTTTGGATTATTTACTTGTTCGTTGTAGGTTTCTTTAATGACAATATTAACGATTTTCCCATTCTCATCTGTTATTTTAATCGCTGTGCGGCTGGTGAGATTTTCTGGACGCAAGCCATAGCCCCCCAGCTCTTTTGGTCGAGAAATTTGGCTGTAGGAACTGTTTACACGCTCTGGGTAAACGATTCCTTTGGATTTGCTGAAAATATTCATTCCAAGCGGATAATAGCGCATACGACCGCCTTTGATTACTCGTTTTTCAGGATTTGTTTTGGTTTGGAAAATGCCTTTCACCCCAGGGCCTTTGACAGAAAAGTCATATTTTACTTCCGGTTCGGGGTCTTCTTCCAGGACAATATTTGTTAAGTACGCACACACATATGCGCCTAAGTCGTCAATGTTTTTTGCTCGTTGAATGTTCACAAATCCTTGCTTCCATAAGGATTTGAGCACGTCATTTTCTATGTAAATGCTTTTTTGTTTTGGAAATTTCAGTAACATATGATAATGCCAAGCGCCACGCTCTTGCGGCTCTTTTATAGCTATGTATTCAAAGGTTCCTTTGGCTTCCCCATAGGTTTTCTGACAAAAATAGGTCAATCGCTGCATGAATTGTTTAAAATCTTTGGCGACGATTTTAAGATCTTGTTCGTTTTTTGCGTACGTTAAGGTAATCCAGAGCTCGTTTCGTTTTCCGGAAAAATTGTTATTTATTAAATACCGTAATTTTTTGAAGGTTTGGCGGAGGGAATTGAGATTTTCTCCGCGATTCTCTGAATGATTAAAATCACAAATTTCTCCCGTTTTTCGATTAATATATTGGTCTTTGGAAATTTTTCGAATGAAGGGGTCGTGATTTTCTTTTGCGATATATTGTACTTCATGGATCTCGCCCATCTCTGTGATTGTCACAGGTGCTGTTGACGGGATCCAGCGATCGGTCTTTTCAATTATCAATGGTCGACACTCCTTTTGAGAGTAGGTTTTGCTAATCGTTTGCCAATGGAACGTTTTTGTTTAAGGGGCTCGTTATGCCATCTATGCTATTTTCGTCTAATGTTTAACCTGAGTCAAGTTAATTAGATAGTCCATCGACCGGGAGTGGACACATGCCTTGCTTAAGCTCACTCAGCTGGCTTTGACTGGCTTCGCCAGCCAAGCCGAGCGAGCGCAAGCGCGGACAATGTGCCACTCCCTAAATGGTTTCGTTTTGGCTCTCTGCTTCTTGCAGTCCCTTCCATCCTAAACTCGGGACTTCGTCCCTTGTTTTTCGCTAACGCTCAAAACGCATGCATCCGTCGCCCACGTGCCACCATCGGCGGCTTCGCTTCGCAGCCGGCGACGGTGGCCGTTTGGCTCCTGCACGCACGGGTGTTCAGGGAATCGAGCCAACCCAAACGCAACCATTTTCGCTGATTTTGTTAGTATAATTATAGCAAAAAAAGTGGGATAAAAGCTATTCCTATGCTATAATGTGGCTTACATAAATTCATAGAATTGACCTCAAAACAAAAAGACTCTAAAATGGTTTTTTCACTGTTTTAGAGTCTTTCTGTTTTCTATCGTATTTATTTAACTAATCAAAGGATCTCCAACTGCACGTATATCTTTTAAAGCTTCAGATTGAAAGAATTTGACAAAATTATTCCAATAAAACTTTCTCCTTTTAAGGAACATGACCTCCTAGAGCTCCTGTAATTCCTGAATTTATCGTATCTTTTTGATTTTGGGAGAAACAGATTTTTTATCTCTTTCTTTTAATTTACTTGCAATTACTATTACTGGAATTGAAAGATAAGCGATTGCGCGAAAAGGAAAAGTTTTTGTAAATCCAAGGATCAGCAGAGTGATAATTAAACAGATATAAAACTTTGTGTATCTCGGATATTTATTTATAAGTATATGAGAAGTCTGAATTATACGTGTGACTTGTTGTTTGACTAATGTGTGCAACATAAGTTAATTCAACTCCTTTATTTTGCTCTGCGGCCGCATTAAAAATCGCCATAGCTGACGTAGCAGAATCAAATGCCATTGTAGCGACTCCCGTTGTAAAATTAGCTAATCCCAAAAAGCTAACAATAGCAGAGATACTGGTAAGTTCTTTTTGTTGTTTAGACATTTCTTTTACTTTTTCTGGTGTGACATACGAAGTAATTTTATAACTATCATAACCTACTGGTCCATCAACTTTCACACTTTCTGCTTTTACATTGACATAGCCTAAAAGAGGAGTTGGACCTAATGCAGCTGAACCAATCAACATTCCCAAAAACAGAACTGTGACAACAGAAAACACTTTCTTTTTCATCAACTTCAACGTCCTTTCCTAATAGATTATAATTAAATGCTATCAAGAATGCGTTTTCTTTGTCAAAAGAAATGATCGTTCATTTTTTGGTTGTGTTAATATAAAATAAGTTTTTATTGAAACTATGATAAATAAAATTTATTACATAGAAATAGAATATAAAAAGAGGTGAAAAAATGGAGATATTTTGGGAATCTTTTAAAGAGAAAAAGATACTTCTTTTTTTATTATTTTTAGGTTTTCTTTTATTTTTATTTATAGTATTTACTGGAACAAAAATTATAAAACAAAATAAATTAGGCGGCGTTCTTCTTCTTTTTTTAGGAAGTATTTTCAGTTTGCTCATGCTATTTTTGTTATATGCTGTTTTTATGTTTGGTATCAATTTCTAAATTAAGAAAAAGACGCCTGTAATTTTTAGGCGTCTTTTTTAACAAAAAAATATTAATCTTTTTGATACCATTTTTTATGCGTTTTTTTCTTTTTATCCTCGGAATGAGCAACTTTATCAACTGTTTTCTGCAGCTCTTTTGTTTGTCTTAAAATACTATCCATATGTGACGCATTCTCTTTGGGCAACTCTATCCTATTCATCACATCACTAGTAACAGATTGTGGCATATTAACAATTTCAGGCATAAGAATTCACTCCAAACATTAATTGAGTAACGAAGTTATTGTACCTCTTATCGCTTTAGATTGCCTCCATAAACACATTCCCAACCTAATGGAACCGTTTTTTTAGAAAGTAATTTTAGTTTACCAGTATATCGTTGTCCATATTGTTTTACAGCCCATTGTTTTGTTTTAGGTGGTCCATAGGGATAATTGGTTTTAAAAGCTAAAACGGTATATTCTTTATAAATTGTTTTTGGAACAGTAGGGCCAATAAAACTTCTAAACATTGCAAACGAGTCTTGATTTATTTCCATTGTTTCACCATCAGGAGTAAGAATTGGTAAGTTATTATAATCATAGTTCCCACTTTTATTCGTTTCAACATCCATAATTTCTCCAGCTGGGGTTAGAACCGGCAATTTCTCGGTATTGTTATTAAAAGTATCTGCTTCAGCCGACATAGTTCCAAAAAATAAACTAGGACTTAATACAACAGCAATTAGAAATAAACGTTTCAACATCTGATAACCTCCAAACATTTTATAAAGTAATTCTAATTATTTACGAAATAAAGCGTTTTCTTCGTTATTGTAATATATCTTTATTAAGGCGTAAAGGATATTATCTAATTAGACAAGATTTTTCATGCTTTGTGTCTGTAAGTGTGATTTCAAATCCAGCAATCACGTTTTAGGGGCTTTTCCCTTCGTAAATTTATTGACAAACTAAAAAAACAATTCTAAATTTTGTTTAAAAATTTTCTCCTTTTCGAATTTTCTTACCTTTTCGATTGTTATGTTATAGGAGTTTCTTTTAACAAGTTATTGTATATGAACAACCTTAATCTGCTTCAAATATGAAATACTTCGTGTTAGATATTTCATATTTGAGATTTTTTGAATCCGTAAATAGAATAAACAAAAAAGATACAAGGTATAATTATTAAAGGTGTTTTTAGTAATAAATATGGATCAAGGACACCATTTATAAGATCTTGCTTAACTAAAAGATAATTAGTATAACTTAATAATTGTAGTTGAAATAGTAAAATTAACCCTATAAATAAGCTGTAAATATATTTATTTTTCATAAATTTTTTCCTCACTAAAGATTTTTATATGAGTAATCCCAATGACTAAAACTTTTTACAACTAGTCAATATACTAGTTATTTTTTTTCAAATTCTTTTTTCTGCATATCTCGTGTCTCCTTTTAAAATGATAATATCCATAAAAAGAAAATGTTGTCAATATAGCGATATATATATGTGCAGCATTATTTATTTCCTAATAGTTAATACAATGTAAACAAATAAGATACAAATACAAGCCCATGTAAACTATTCGTTTCTCATGTTTTAAGCAGAAATTATAGATAATATACTAAAAGTTCGTATTAAAACATCAAAAAAATGGAGGTCATATGTTATGAAAAAAGTTCTTTTAGTGGGATTAATGTTTGTTACTTTTTTTGGGTGGAAGGATATTGTATCGGCTGATAGTGTTACCGAAGAAAATTCAATTGTTAGTGAAATAAAAGAACTTGAACAAAACGGTAAATACGATTTTGAATTAGTACCTGCTGAAGAAATTGATCCGCAAAATATTATTAAATTAGATAGTGTGGAAGAATTAGAAAAAATACTAGAAGAGTTTAAAAATAGCAGTAAAACAGAGTTTATAATTAATGAGACTCCTATGCAAACCAGAGCTGCTGGAAGTAAAACAATCTCTAAATGGGCTCCATTTAGCGGATATGGAATGACTGGACTTCCTACTTGGAGAAATGTATCTTTCAATTATGAATACAAGAAAGTAAATGGTAAAAATCAATTTACTAAGGTTTCAGGAATAAAATCTTATTATTCAGGGTTACAAATTGCTGTTACTTGGAATCAGACCAGTGCATCTTCAAATTTTGTAAAGACACACAATACTAAAGATACAGTAAAAATAAAAGTAAACGGTTATTCATTATTAGGATTTCAAGTAAAGGGATTTACGATTGGGGCAAAAATCAATGACACTTGGAATTTTTCACATAAAATTTAAATCTATTATTTAGGGGAAGATCATAATGAAAAAAAGTTTAAATATTAAATGGTTTATTATTAGTCTGATAATTCCTCTGATAAGCGCTTTTGTGTTGAATCCTAGGGAAAAGACCTCAGATGGTATGACAAGTTACTTAATGGGCTTTCCAGTTCCGTTTATTACCTATCGCAGTTATGAGGGGTTTCTTGAGAATAGATTCTTAATTTTGTTACCTAGCATGTGGAAGAAAATACAAATTGATTTAGCGGTTTATTTCATATCTGTTCTGATCGTATACATCATAATTGCACTTTTTTTCCGAGTGATAAGAATGCAACAAACTAACTTAAAACAACGATAAATTTAGTTTTAATCGTTATTTAAACAACTAGTTAACATAATGTGCAGTATACTAAGTAGCCCCTGTACCAACTGTTACAGGGGGCTACTTTGTGATTTTCAATTGGTCTAGCTAGGTTTGATCACTAAAATACTGGTAAATCAAGCTTCTTTTCTTTGAGGCGTTTGTGAAGAAACCGGGGGGGGCGAGTAAAGACGGTGTTATGTTCCACGCTTAATTTGTTACAACGTCTTTTTTCTATTCTTATTTTCTCCACCTAAACAACATAAACAAGTGAAAATAGCTTAATCTTAAGCTAATTTTCTTTTTGATTTTTAGGAAAAATATAAAAATAGAATACAGACCCAATAATAATCGCAGGTGGAATGGATATGCTTAAAATTTTAAGTATAGTTGTTCCGAGTAATTCTAATTTTTTTGAAGTAGTTAATTCTAAAATAGGACTGTGATCTTGAGTAAAAGAAAAAATAACCATTGTAACGAAAAATATAAAACAGAAGCTTATTACACCATATTTAATACTTAATTCTAACTCACTGGTCCCATCAGCTTGTTCTTCTAATAATAAAGTTTCTAAAGAAACACCTAAAGTTTCGGATAGTTTAAGCATATTTCTTTTACTCGGGTAAGTTTCTCCTAATTCCCATTTGGAAATTGTTTTATCACTCACATCTAATTTTTCTGCTAAGTCACTTTGAGTTAAGTTATTATTTGTTCTATATTCTTTTAATTTGATTGCTAAAATAGTCTCTTTCATTTTTAAAACTCCTTTTCTCTGTTTATGAATCTATTTTGTCAGTTTTTTATTTATTTTTAAAGGAAGTTTAAAAAAAGGGAGTTAAATATACTAAAATATATTTAGAAAATAATATAAGTTAACATAAGAGCATTTCTAAAAACTAAGTGATATTTATATCGATTCCTATTCCTGTTTTTTATAAATACCGTTTTCCAATCTTTTCAAGAGCTTTTCCTAGTTGTCTTACTTGACGTACTTCGGGTGCGTCATCAGGTAAATTTCTAAAATTAGGCGTTCCTTCCATGATCTCAAGAATTTTTCTTCGAAGAAGTTTTTTCTGTTCTTTGATTACTTTTTTATCCATATTCGTTCACCTTGAAAGAATTTAAGTACTTATACCTTGATTAAGGGAAGAAAATACTTTCTAAAGAAATGTTTTAATCAATTTATTTCTAGTTCTTTTGTGTGTTCTACAATTTGATCACAAATCGTAATCACATGCTTATCACATAAAGAGTATAGAATTTCTTTCCCTTCTCGTATTGATTTTACTAAGTGATAATTTTTTAATGTCTTTAATTGGTGTGATACGCCTGATTGAGAAATACTTACATGATCGACAATTTGGGAAACATTTGCTTGTTTTTGTTCAAATAAGAAAAATAAAATTGCTAATCGTGTTGGACTACTTAAACAAGAAAAAAGAGAGCTTATCTTTTCTTGTTGTTTTTTTGAAATCATTTTAATCCATTCCTCCCGATATATTCACACTTTCTCATTTGTTTGATAATATAATTATACAAAAATTTATCTCAAAGAAAAAGGAGACGATCAAATGGAACATCATACACATGAAGATCATCAGCATCAACATTCTTTAGGGTGTGGCCACACGAAAATATTACATGAAGATCATGTTGATTATGTGCACAACGGTCATTTGCATCATTCTCATGAAGATCATTGGGACGAATGTAAGTTAGAAGTAAACGAAAAAAATCCGGATAATTGTAATCATGTCGAAGCAGTTTGTCAGCATACACCGGATTGTGGCCATGAACAAGTGCCACATGGAGATCACACCGATTACTTAGTCAATGGCCGGTTGCAACATGTCCACGGTGATCATATTGACGATCATGGACCGGTTGAAGTGCTTTGATTGATTAGAAACTATTGACGAAAGAAACGTCATGTTGTTATAGTAGCAGTAAGCTTACCGCCGTTAGATTTCGTTGAAATTTAACCCCTTAAAAAGGACCGGGAAATTATTTCTGGTTCTTTTTTTAATTTAAAAAATTATTTTTCTTTTGCGTTACCTTGATAAACAATTAAATGTTGAGGTAATACCTTTATTTTTATTGGCAAGGAATCTCCTTCATCTCCGTCTACATTTGTTGTTAAATGTTCCTCATGTTCAATCGAGATAGTTCCTTCAGAAAAAGTAGAATAGGCGACATTTTCCGTTGAATTGTCAACACCTTTTAATAAAGCAGGTACTGCTTTAACTGTGTCCCATAGAGATTGATCTTTGATATAAATTAAGTGGAGTTTTCCATCATTTACTTCGGCTTCTGGTAAGAGTGATTCAAATCCACCAATAGAATTAGTTAATCCAATTAAGAGTGTACTACTTTCTATAGTTTCTTTTTTGCCATCTAAATTTAATTGGAATGAATACGACTGTGTATTCGCTAATTCTTTTACAGCAGAAACAAAATAAGCCAATTTTCCTAGTTTTGTTTTATCTTCTACATCAACGTTGTTAACAGCTTCAGGAATTGTCCCAATTGCCACAACATTCATAAAATAGCTATCGTTTATTTTTCCGATATCTAAAGTTGTTGTTTGATTATAGTCAAATTGTTCAATTGCTTCTTCTGGATCCAAGGGGATATTTAATGCTCTTGCTAAATCATTTACTGTTCCCAAAGGGAAAAAACCAAATTTAGGACGATACTCTTGTTCAGCTAAACCGCTAATTCCTTCGTTAACAGTCCCATCTCCTCCCATAACAAAAACACTATCTAATTTTTGTTTAGTAGCTTCGCGAGCAAATTGTTCCGCATCTCCTTGTTTTTCTGTTTCTTTTACAATGACTTGATCAAAAAAAGTACTTAACTTTTGTTCTGCTAACTTTTTAAATTCTTTTGCTTTTTCACCACCAGAACTAGGATTGACAATTAATAATGCCTGTTTCATTAAAATCAACCTTTCAAATTAGTAAAATAGAGTCAAAATCTTTTTATGATTTTGATTCTATTTTTTCATATTTTTGTTTAATTGACTATCTTTTTTTGTCATAGAACCTTACGAACGAAGTGAGTTTTTTGACACGCTTGACGGCACTACTCAATTGAGCGGTGCAGCACGACGAAGTAAAACCACCTTTGGTGGGTGTAAGTGCGCACTAGTGATTTTCAGGGGGATTGATTTGTATTTTCAATTGAAATGTGGTCAAAAATTTTGGTGAAAGAAGTTCATTGCCTTTTTCTTCTTTTACCAATTTTTTCTTTCTCTTTTTGTTCTCTTGAAATTGTCAGATAATTTATTACAAAAAAATTTTTTGCTTAGTTTTGTTTTCTGTGGAAGTTAAGAGAAGTTCAGTTGAGTTTTGGAAAGAACGAAAAAGAGTAAAAACTTTTTCCGTTTTTTGTTCAACGCAAAAAGTCAACGAACTAAAACAAGTGAGAAAATTTAGTCAATCTAATTAAAGTAATTCGATTGAAATATTTTATTTTTCACCAGTGCGCACTTATACGCACCAAACGTTGTTCTGATTCGTTGTGCTACCTCAATAAACTTTATTGAGCTCGTCAAGCGTGTTAAAAATTCGTTTTGCTCATGTTCCGTTCAATTCTAAATGAAAGTCAATAGAACTTCTAATCGAGAAATATAGAATCCGTTTGGCAAAAAAAGAGACCATCCTCTAACGATCACTAGAGGACGGATCACTTAATTTTTCCAAATTTGCCACCACGGTCTCTTAGTTGGTGGTATGTCGTTCATTAAGTCCTTTTCTTCAGAAAAAGCAGTTGATTCGTTTTCTGGAGATTCTTCAGTGTAAGTTAATTGTAACGGTTCTGTTGCAAAGTTTTAAATAAAGAATAAAATCCCTTACGGTATCTATGATTTAAGCTGGGATTCCCAATAATACCTTGATTTCAGTACAGACCGAAAACCCGAAGAGAGTGCCTTCTTTTCGGGTTTTCTTATATAATCCTCGAATGGCTTCCATGCCTTTAATCGTGGTAGAGGCAGTGCGTAAACTTCGATAGAATTTATTGCGTCTCTTTACTGGACGATGGTCTTGTTCAATCAAATTATTCAGGTATTTAATGGTACGATGTTCTGTCCCTTGATAAAAGCCGTATTCTTTTAGTTTCTTAAAGGCACTTGTAATAGAGGGGGCTTTATCTGTGACTACAACCTTCGGTTCATCAAACTGCTTCACTAACCGCTTAAGAAAAGCATAGGCTGCTTGTGTGTCCCGTTTTTTACGTAACCAAATATCCAAGGTTAAACCATCTGCATCGATGGCTCGATACAAATAATGCCATTTTCCTTTAATTTTGATGTACGTTTCATCCATTTTCCATGAATAAAAGGATTTTTTATTTTTCTTTTTCCAAATTTGATAGAGTAGTTTGCCATATTCTTGCACCCAACGATAAATCGTCGTATGAGAAACGTTAATGCCACGATCATATAAGATTTCTTGAACTTCACGATAGCTAAGGTTATAACGAAGATAGTAGCCCACGGCTACAATAATCACATCCTGCTGAAATTGCTTTCCTTTAAAATGACTCATCGTCATTCCTCCTGCTATCTTTTTCTATTATTCTACCTTATCTGATAGTAGATTTAAAACTTTGCAACAAAACCTTTTAATGATAGTTGTGATAGCCTCATAATCAGAAAAATCTTCTAACTTAATATCAATTCCTAAGTCTGACCATTTGTATTCCAAAATATGATGTGTTTCATCCTTACTAAGGTTATCAAATTCATGCGCAAATCCTATGCGAGAGTAAAGTTGCGGATAACGAGACAACCTTTTTTCAATACCAGGCATACCGATAAGAACCATTGCCAGATCATTTCTATCATAAATATCTCTTAACTGTTCTAAATGCTGAAGCTTTAAACGATCAATTTCATCGACAATAATTAAATCAATTGCCTCATAGGTTTTAGGCACAGAAGGATCTTCTTGATTGTATTTTAGTACCATATGCATTGCTTTAGTCAGACCTATTCTACTAGTTATTGTGTTAATATCAGAACTGACACGAGACATCTTTTCAGCTGGTGCAGTATAAAAAACTTTATTTACACCTAATATTTCATCTGTTGCATTTTTTCCAATATCATCAGCACGATGATAGGCAATTTGCTTTTCTATATTATCCCAGTTACAGTAATACCTTGAAGATAATGTTTTACCTACGCCAGGAGCACCATAGCAAATTCCAATATACTTATATTTAATACATGCGTCACAAAATTCAGCAAATCGTTTATATTCTTTTGTTTCAATAAAGGTTTTATTCATTATAGTACCTCTTTAAAGCTGATTTCTTAGGTGGGGTAGTTATTTCTTCATACTTTTTCTCTTCAATTAATAATTCTACAGAACTTGGTACTTGTATTTTTTGTTTTAATAATTTTTTTCGTTTATTTCTAGCGAAAATTAAATCATCCATATTAATTTCATAATTTGAAATATCTGGAGAAATGGCATTACAAAGAAACTGATTCTTATAAAATACTCTAATTTCTGCCAAATCATTTGGCGTATAACGGATTAAAACAGGTTCTCCAACAAACGCAGATAAATTAGGATTAGTATATCGTAATCCTTGGAAATGAATTCCATCAGAGTGGACTTTTCGAGTTTTTGGAATTTCTAATAACAATAAATCTAACTCTTCTAAACTATTAGGCATATTCGGTAAAAATAATTGCTCACTCCATTTTTTTATCGGACTTACTTTAATAGAAGAATGATTTGTTTGATTATATTCATTGATAAGAAAACAGTGTAATTTCTCTTTAAATTCTTGAATAGTTAATAATTTTTCGTTGCAGTTATTTTCAATATAACCTGGTAATCCTTCTAAAAGCATTTGGTTAATTGTCTGGAAAAAACGCTCAATTTTCCCACGCCCTCTTGGAATTCCTATGGCAGAAAAAATGAGATTTATTCTTAAATCAACAGCGACTTGTTCCATAAAATTTGAAGTAAAATCACTTCCGTGATCCGTATAAAAATTTTCAGGAATACCACATATAGGCCACGAAGAATCTTTTTTTGTCCAAATAGCTTGATGTAAGGTTAATGCGGTATTGATTGCTGAAGGGGCAGAAAAACTCAAATAATAACCAGCAACTGCTCGACTATAATCATCTAATATAATGGTCAACCAGGGACGATTAATATTTCCTTTTTCATCAAGCAAATTGATATCTAATAAGGTATGATCTGCTTGCCAAATTTCATTCGGACGTGTTGCTCCCCTTATAGCAACCAAATCATAATTCTCTTTATATGTTTTCTCTCCCTCATGGGCTAACTGAATGAGACTTTTGGGAATACTTTTCCGTAATTTATAAATTTGAGAATAACTTGGTATATCCAGTTTGTTTTCTTTACAATAGGAAGCAATTTTTCGTGATAATGTCTTAGTACTTATTTTTTTGTATCTCAATACCAATTCTTCTATTTTTTGTCGAACTTCTTCTGAAATCCTAATTTGCTCAAAATCTGTTCGAGTCTTTCTAATTAAACCAACTAGACCATCATGTTCATATTTTTGTACCCACCGATAGAGTGTACGAGTAGACACTTTATTTTTAATAGCTATTTCTTTTATCGTTTCTTGTTTATTAAGATAAGGCTCAATAATTTTATATTTTTTCATAGCAGCTATTCTATGCTGTTCTGAAAAACTAGTGAGCGTTTGTCTTTCCATCTTTTTCCTCCATTTTATCTAAATAACGGTAAATCGTTGTTCGAGAAACATTCCAACGTTCGGCAATCGTTTTAATAGGTGTTCCACTATCAACTAGAGTCTTTAATAATTCTAAGTCTTGGGTTTTTAATTTTTCAGGACGACCTCCAAAGCGCCCTCTTGCTCGAGCCGCTGCTCGTCCTGCTGCAGATCGTTCCAATATTAAGTTGCGTTCAAATTCTGCAAATGCAGCAAATAAATGAAACATGAGCTGACCAGTCGAACTAGATTTATCCATCGTAATGTTTTCTTGAAGACTATGAAAACTAACACCTCGCTCATTCAGTCGATTGACGATTGAAATCAAATCTTCCATATTTCTACCTAAACGATCTAAGCGCCAAACAACAAGTGTATCGCCAGAGCGAACAAAATCAATCGCCATTTCTAATCCTGGTCGATTACTTTTTGCTCCACTTATATGATCGGTAAAAATTTTTTCACAACCAAATTTATTTAGGCTGTCTTCTTGTAAATCCAAATTTTGTAAACCAGTAGATACCCGGGCGTATCCTATTTTCAAAAAAAATCACTCCTTCATTAATTTTATTGTAACATAACTTTATACCAACGGTATAAATGAACATAGATTTTGATATGGGTTTGTGAACATATAATAGAATCAAAATTATAGAAATAAGATAAAAAAATAGAGTGTTCAGAAACGCCTCATTTTATGAACATTCAAACATTCACTTGAATATAGATGGATGTTCTGATACAATACATTCAAACTAACATTTGAATGTAAAGGAATGATCGTATGAATAATGAAATTTGTGAAATAACTTGTATTCATGAAGACAAAGTTAATCGTGCTAAATCTAAACTAGCAAACTTTGATACTCCGTCAGTAAGTGGTTTCTTTAAAATATTGTCAGATGAAAATCGACTTAAAATTGTACATGCTTTAGTTCATGAAGATGAGCTATGTGTTTGTGATATTGCTAATATCATTGATGCTTCGGTCGCAACAACTTCACACCATCTGAACTCCTTAAAAAAATTGGGAGTAGTTGATAGTCACAAGGATGGTAAGTTAGTCTACTATTTTATTAAAAATATCAAAATCTTAAATCTTATGGAGCTTGGCGTAAATTTTAAAGAAGAGGTGCTAGCATGAGTGAGAAAATGACCGAAAAAACCTATCGAATAGAAGGATTAAGCTGTACAAATTGTGCAGGTAAATTTGAAAAAAATGTAAAGCAGTTGCCAGGAGTTACGAGTGCAACAGTAAACTTTGGTGCAAGTAAGATTTCAGTAGAAGGCCAAACAACAATTGAAGAACTCGAAGAAGCGGGAGCCTTCGAAAATCTTATCATTCGTGATGATCAAGAAAATGATGAACAAGTTAGATCAAAAGAGTCTTTTATTAAACGGAATATCGCTTTAATCATCTCTCTTGGTTTTATACTTGTTGCTGTTATTTCCCAACTATCATTGGGCGAAGATCATTTATTAACGAAAGCTCTTTATATATTGGCAATAATAATTGGTGGATTTGATTTATTTAAAGAAGGGTTCTCTGATTTGATCAAATTGGACTTCTCCATGGAATCTTTAATGACTATTGCAATTATTGGGGCCGCATTTATTGGAGAATGGGCCGAAGGTTCTATTGTAGTAATACTATTTGCTATTAGCGAAGCTTTGGAACGATTTTCAATGGATAAAGCAAGACAGTCGATTCGTTCTCTTATGGATATAGCTCCCAAAGAAGCTCTTATCAGGAGAAACAATGTAGAGCAATTAGTCAGTGTCGATAAAATCGATATCGACGATATTATGATCATTAAACCCGGACAAAAAATAGCCATGGATGGGCTTGTTATCAACGGTCATTCTTCAGTAAATCAAGCAGCAATAACAGGAGAATCGGTTCCTGTTGAAAAACAGTTAGATGATGAAGTGTTTGCAGGAACACTAAATGAAGAAGGTGTTCTTGAAGTCAAAGTAACAAAAAAAGTAACGGATACAACGATTGCCAAAATCATTCACTTAGTTGAAGAAGCGCAAGGAGAACGAGCTCCTGCACAAGCCTTTGTAGATAAATTTGCAAAATACTATACGCCATTCATAATTATTATGGCCCTTTTGATAGTGGTTGTTCCTCCGCTATTCTTTGGTGGTGACTGGAATAAATGGCTTTACCAAGGGTTATCCATTTTAGTTGTCGGATGTCCTTGTTCATTAGTGATCTCAACACCTGTTTCAATTGTTTCGGCTATTGGTAATGCAGCAAAAAATGGTGTTTTAGTAAAAGGCGGAGTCTATCTGGAAGAAATTGGTCATTTGAGAGCAATTGCTTTCGATAAGACTGGAACCTTAACAAAAGGAAAGCCTGTCGTAACGGATTTCATTGCAACCAGTTCTGAAACTGATATAAATTATCTATCGATTATTTCATCGTTGGAATCTCTTTCTCAACACCCATTAGCTTCTGCTATTTTAAACGAAGCGGATAAAACTAATGTGGATTACAAGTCAATACAAATCGAGGATTTCCAATCTATCACAGGTAAAGGACTTACAGGTATACATCAAAACATACGTTACTATATTGGAAGCCCTAAACTGTTTTCTGCATCAGTAATCGAAGAAACAGCGGTCAAAGTACAATACAGACAATTTCAAGAACAAGGGAAAACCGCCATGTATTTCGGTACTGACGAACAAATTTTAGGAGTAATTGCTGTCGCGGATGAAGTAAGAGATTCAAGTGCTGCCGTTATTTCTGAACTCCACAAGTTGTCAATTGAACACACTATTATGCTTACTGGTGATAATACTAAAACCGCTGAATCTATTGGTAAGCAATTAGGTGTGACTGAAATAAAAGGAGATCTAATGCCTCAAGAAAAATTAGATTCGATTAAAGCGTTGCGGACAACTTATAATAAAGTAGCAATGGTGGGCGACGGCATTAATGATGCACCAGCATTAGCTGCATCGACGGTTGGTATTGCAATGGGCGGTGCAGGAACAGATACGGCTCTCGAAACTGCTGATGTTGCTCTAATGGGCGACGATTTACAAAAATTACCATTCATTGTTAGACTTAGCCGCCAAACTCTAAAAGTAATTAAGCAAAATATCACCTTCTCATTAGGTATAAAACTATTAGCTCTACTACTAGTCATACCAGGTTGGCTAACACTATGGATTGCTATTGTAGCAGATATGGGAGCAACGCTTTTAGTAACATTAAACGGATTACGATTGATGAAAGTTAAATAACACAACAAATAAAAGAAGGCATGTTTATAAGCGTGCCTTCTTTTTATGATACATTTTTAGTTTTTTTGAACGCTAGTTATGAAGCAAACTATGCGCCATTTAAATATTAAAATGACATCTAGCGTTCTGACGTATGATTAGGGTGTATTTTAAATGCTTAAGAAAAGTAGGAAATAAATTTGAAAATTGCTTATATTCGAGTTTCATCCATCGATCAAAATGAACAACGCCAAATTGAAGAAATGGAAAAGTTTGGCGCTGAAAAAATTTTTATAGAAAAGCAATCTGGAGCAACTATCAGTCATCGGCCAATTTTTCAGGAAGCTTTAGATTTTGTCAGAGAGCAAGATATTTTTATTGTAGAAGCCATTGATCGACTTGGACGAAATTATGACGAAATTATCGATTCAGTTAATTATCTAAAGAAGAAGAATGTGCGACTTATTATCACCAGTTTACCAATCATGGCTGAAGCAATCGGAAATCCTCTCCTGGATAAATTCATCAAAGACTTAATCATTCAAATCTTAGCCATGATTGCCGAACAAGAGCGTACTGAATCTAAACGACGCCAGGCACAAGGAATTAAGATTGCTAAAGCAAACGGCGTCTATAAAGGTCGTCCTAAGTTATACAGTGCAGAAACAAAAGATCCTCAGCGACGCCTTGTTTATAAAAGCATCGTTCAGGATCTGGAGAATGGAGTTGCTATCTCAAAGATTGCAAAAGACTATAATGTGACTAGGCAAACAGTTTACCGAATAAAAAAAGAAATGGATCAACTAATTGTATGATTTCTTTTTTAAATCACGTAATTATGAATAGCTTTGTTATCAAGATAGCCAATCAAGTAAAATTCATCTAGCTAAGTTGATTATATTTATGATAACGAGAAATTAGTTGACATAAATATAATCAACACAATAATCATGCTGATTTAAAGCTATTTATCACCGATAACTTTGCATAATGTATCTTATGTAAACTAAAAAAATCAAGAAGATAATTAGGTATAAAGAATTATCTTCTTGGAGCCCCTATAAATTTTCACTCTAAATCCTCTTTGATTTCTACTGCTTCGTTTAACTCAGAAACTATGTCTGTCATATTTGGATTTTCTTGAACTTCCAACATCATTTTTTTATAGGCTATTTTATCTCCTAAAATTTCAAATTCTAGTCTGTCACCTTTTCCTATTGAATCTTTTTCATGGTCATGAATATATTTTGAGGTCTTATATACAAACTGCTCAATTAAATCAATTCTTTCATTAAGTAAAACAATTTCAGGTTGAGTATAACCGAGCATAGCAAACTTATCATCTTTGAAAATATTTTCTCTGGTACTTTCGTTTGCAGTTACCCAATATTTATCGATTTTCTCGTTTTCGTAATAATACTTATCTAAAACAATTGAGGCATATACTTTTTGTAAATTTACCACATCTAAGTAAGTTATAGTTTTAGTAATGTCAAAATTTATATTTGTATTATATGGACTTGCATTTAATTTTGACTCAATTTCGTATAATTTCATGTAAAATCCTAATATTTTATTTACATCTTTCAGTTCTTCATCACTGAACAAATCCGCTGGAGAACCAAAGATGTCGATTTTTCCAGTTGCAAAATTGAGCAACATTTCCTTTTTTTCATATAAATACTTCAAACTTTTAGCCTTCATGAAATTATATGTCAATGAGATTTCCATTTTTTGCTTTGTTTTATTTGCAGTTAGTTTTAAATAAAAGATATCATCTTCAGTCGATTCAAAAACTACTTTTTCTAAGCTTGGATATGGCTTTTGTTCTATTTCAAATTCATACATCTCACCATTAAAATATAAAGGTACTTTAAACGGAGGAGAAAAC
Organism: Enterococcus sp. DIV0574; assembly: GCF_051711125.1. Taxonomy (NCBI): domain Bacteria; kingdom Bacillati; phylum Bacillota; class Bacilli; order Lactobacillales; family Enterococcaceae; genus Enterococcus; species Enterococcus sp. DIV0574. The sequence goes on along the minus strand of NZ_JBIOMA010000002.1, from coordinate 20,274 downwards.
TTTCTTGGAATCATGAAATATTTATTTTGTTCATGTATAATTTCTGTACCAAAACTCTTTACAAGCTGATTTACTTCTATAGATCTTTCACCTATCTTAACTTCAGGCATCTGCATTTCTATAGGCTTTTGATATCTATATATCAACGTTTGAAAATCATTGGCGTTCTTAATTTTTATATCTTTTAGTTCATCCGGCAATATTACTTTAACCTTAAAATTGATACCTAACTCATTATCATCAGGAACAAGTTGGTAAGTATTTCCATTATATTCGTAATGGGTTCCTTCTGGTGCATTTTCATTGATGTAAAGGGCCACGATAAAATGTAGGAAAAGGGCCATCAAAAATGTAGGTTAGATTTAAAATCTGATATTCTTTTTCATGAAACCATTCAAGGAGAGTGACTCATGCGAAAAGATGTCTTAGAAGGAGTCTTACGACACATTATGAACGATATTCAACCTAACTATGCAGCCATGGCCAAGCAATATAATTGTGATTACCGAACAGTCAAGCGTTACTATGAAGCTGGAACTAAAGGGGAAGTAGAACAGATCAAAAAGAGACAATCTTCTGCTCCTCTTTTATTAAGCGGTTTTGAAGAAATTATTAAAGATAAAATGGAGTTAAGCTGTTCCGCTTCTTCAATTTATTATTTTATTAAGAAAAAAGGATATCAAGGTGGCTATACCACCGTCAAACGATATTGTCGGAACTATCGAGAAAAGCGTGTAAAAAAAGCAACCATTCGAATTGAAACGACGCCAGGTCTTTCTGCTCAAGTCGATTGGAAAGAAAATATTAAGATGGTGAGTAAACATGGTGAAGTCTTTTACTTCAATCTTTTTCTATATATTCTAGGCTATTCTCGCATGAAATACTTAGAGGTAACCTTTGATCGAACCCAAGCGAATGTCTTCAATTGTTTGGTCAATGCGTTTGAGTACTGCGGGAATGGTGTTCCTCAAGAAATTTGGTTTGACAATATGAAAACAGTTGTTGATAGAAGTAAAAGCCAATTTAGTCAAACCGTTTTTAACGAAAAATTTCGTCAATTTGCTAAAGATGCTGGATTCAATCCGATTGCTTGTCGCCCTTTTCGTCCACAAACCAAAGGCAAAGTTGAAGCTTTAGCTCGTACTGTTAACCGCTTAATGGTCTTTAACTACGAGTTTGAAAATGAGCAGGAGCTAAAACGAATCGTCTATGAGTTTATGAATGACTTAAATAATGAACGTTCTCAAGCAGTGAATAATCATCCCTCTAAGCTTCTTATAGATGAACAATCGGTGTTGCGTCCTTTCAATCGTTTAGAATTAGTCAGATATGTTTCTAGAACCCAACACGTAATTAGAAAAGTTTCCATTGAATCCATGGTCCAATATCAAAACTCAAAGTATTCTGTTCCCGTGAAATATATTGGTAAAGAGGTAACTTTAGATGTCCGTAAGGACAGTCTATTCATTTGGTATGGCCATCAATGTATTCGCTCGCACCCATTAAGCAAAAAAACCTTAAATTATCAACGTGATGACTCTCTTGAGATTCTTCGATCTGATGTCTTCAAATACTTAGAAGACGAAGAGTTGGAGCGCTTTGTAGAAGAAAATTTAGATGCTTACGATGAATTATAAGGAGGCTCATATGTCAAATTACCATCAGTTATTAAATCAATTATCAGATTTAAATCTTACCTGTATCAAAGAAATTTTACCTGCCCATTTAGATGAAGTAGCTAAAAATGAACAATCTCTAGTTGATTCTTTATTTGAATTAACACATCAAGAAATTAGCTATCGTAGAAAGGAGACCCAAAGAAAAATTTTAAAACGGGCAATGTTTCCCTATCATAAACGCCTTCATGATTTTAACTTTGATTTTCAACCCAAAATCAAAAAAAGTGAAATTCAAGATTTAGTGACATTACGCTTTTTAGACACGTATGACAACCTTTTATTCATTGGAAATAGCGGTGTTGGAAAAACCCATTTAGCCGTTTCAATTGGTTTAGAGTGTATTGATAGAGGACAGAGCTGTTTATTTATCACTAGTACAGAACTGGTTAATCGACTTATCCGGGCACATAAACGTGGGACAAGTGATACCATGCTCAAAAAATATGCGAGCTATTCTGTATTAATTATTGATGAAGTCGGGTATCTCCCCTTCTCAAAAGAAGGATCTAACTTACTGTTTCAACTAATTAATATGCGATACGAAAGAAAATCAACGATTATTACAACGAATATTCCTCTGTCTCAATGGTCCGAAATTTTTGGTAATAAGAAATTGACTAATGCTTTATTGGACCGATTGGTCCATCATTCTAAAATTATTCAAATTACAGGACCTTCCTATCGAATGAAAAGTTATAGTGAAACGAAAGGAAAAGAAACGAAACGATAAAGAGAAAACTACCTACAATTTCAATGGCCCAAAACCAACATTTTATTATGGCCCTTGACACCTTGATCGATCCGAAAAGCTTCATCACCGATTTTGATCAAGGTCGTCTGTCCGTCTACTACGCTGATCATCGTTTCTCCTGTCGGGGTAAAACCCGCCATTTTTTCCGGATAAGAAATGGTTTTTGTTTCATAAAAACCATTCAGTTACGTTTCACGATTAGTAGCGAAAAAATCATAATAGGCCTCTTCCAAATTCCCCCGCACCCCAATAAATCCGTTTCCATTGAATAAGATACTTTCCGCTTTTTCCAGTTCTTCTTTTGTGTAATCATTTAAAGAAATCTTCATGCATATTCTCCTTTTGATGTGAGATCAGTTTATGTGTGAACCTAAGTCAGTATATCGGAAAAGAGAATCTCGATCCTACTTTTAGGATACTGGGAGATTCTCTTTTCTGCTAGTATAATTCTAACTTCTTTGGATATAAATTAATTCATACAAAGCATTTCGTAGATCTTCGTTTTCAATCTGCTGTAAGAAAGCTGTCAGCTTGAAGCCGTCAGTAGTTTCTTTGAAATAGCACCAGATCCGTTCCTTTTCGGAAAATGGAATTTCTGCCTTATTTAGGAGATCAAAAAATTTATCGCGAATAACCTGTGTTTGAACTGGCTGAAACCCTTCTACGTTAATTGTTATAGCATTAGAAAAAGCTGCGTCGATCAAGAAACTTCTTTCAGATAACTTTAAATCAAAAGGTAAAGTCTGTCCCAAATCACCTTTTGGTTCAAACATCTCAGTTCCGCAAAAAGTCAATAAATGTTCTCTTTCAGAAGGCAGAACCTGATTTGGATCTTCTACCATAATTGTAACGACTTTTTGTTCATAATCCAAGCGTATCGTTGTAACTGCTCGGTTTCCATCTTTTTCTTCAATCAGCTCAAAGTGATTGCTTTTTCCGGGAAAAATCTTCCACTGTAAACGTAGTGGCAACTCTTCACTGTTAGTTTTTTTGAGATCTCCGTCAAAAGGAATGATTCCACCCGCCTTTACAAAAACAGGGATCGAATCTAAGGAGCGATAAACAGACAATTCAACATTTCCGGAATAGCGCAAATTTGTAAAAAGATCATACCAATCCCCTTCAGGAAGATACAGGCGATTTTCTGATAAATGAAGTTTTTTATTTTCAGGTTTTATAATAGGACTGACTAATAACTCTGATCCAAAAAAGTATTCGTCTTTGTAAGTGTACGCATTGTCTTCTTCAGGATAATCATAGTAAAGCGGACGAACAAGTGGCAGTCCCTTCTCGGCAGTCAAAACATTCATTGTGTAAAGATATGGGATTAACTCATGACGCAGCTGTAAAAATCGGATCATGTTCTTCTCGATATCCATTCCATAGATCCAGGGTTCTTTACTGAAGAAAGGACTGCTGGAACTGTGAAGCCGATTGATCGGACTGAACACCCCAAATTGGACCCAGCGCAATGCCAGCTCTTCATCTTTGTAACCGTGCATGTGTCCACCTATATCATGGCTCCACCAAGTATAGCCGATATTACTTGCGGTCGCAGTCATATAAGGTTGAAAGGCCAATGAGCGCCAGGTCACGATTGAATCGCCAGAAAATCCAATTGGATAACGATGACTTCCTGGTCCAGCGAAACGGGACAAAATCACTGGATCTTTCCCCCGTTTCTTCATATCTAAAATATGATAGTGATTCAATGTCCACAATGGATCAAGACCAGGAATACTGCTCTGTTCTCCTTGCTGCCAATCCAGCCACCAAAAATCGACTCCAATTTTTTCCAATGGATGGTTGATTTCTTCAAAATAAACCTTTCTGAATTCCGGATTATTGAAATCGAACTTTGCCGGCTCTTGAATCTCCGAAGCCAAATTCAGTCTTTTAGCAACAATTGGATATTGTTCTTCAAACCCTCTGATTCCATCAGCTGGATGTACATTTAAAGTTACAGCCAATCCCCGTTGATGAAGCCAATTCAAAAATTCTTCTGGATCTGGAAAAAGCTCACGATTCCATGTATATCCTGTCCAACCACTGCCATATTTTTCCGGAATATCAGTCAGATGCCAGTCCATATCCAGTACTGCCACAGAAAGTGGAATCTCTTTTTTTTCAAAACGTGTGATCAAGTCCCGATATTCCGATTCAGTATATTTCCAATACCTGCTCCACCAATTCCCCAATGCATATCTAGGCAACTTTGGAGGATGACCCGTCAAATGAAAATAGTCCTTCAGCGCTTCTTGGTAATCATGCCCATAGGCGAATACATAGACATCTTTTCCCGAATCACTCCTTGGATGAGGATCACCGTTTTTATCTACTAATAAGGATGCCGAGTCATCCAAAATGCTAAATCCATTTCGACTAAGAATCCCATCCTCTAACGGAACAGCACCGTCAATTTCATCCACTGTCCTAATCGTTCCCTTTAAATTTTCTGCTTCTTCCCCAAAGCGCCACTGATTATGGTACTCAGTAAAGTTGTAAGAAAAATCGATCGTCAAACTTTTATTATTAAATTCCTGATTCTTATGATAATGGAGATGATAGCTGGTGGTGATGATCTCGATCATATCTTCTCTTTCAACAAGCTGATAGGGGACCTCTTCAAAATCTCTGTTTATAACGACTTGAGTCTGGCTATCTGTAAAAATGCCTTTTTCAGAATACTCCAGTCGTAAAAGCTTTTCTGTTAATAGCGAAAAGCGATATTTTTCTCCTTGAACAATTGTTTGAACCATTTAAAACACCTCATCTTGATATCTTTATTTCAACACGATATTCTTGGTTATCACCACAGAAGAGAACTCGCAAGCTTTGCGGTTTAACGTTAAACTAAATTCTTTTAAATAAATCCCTAGCATTCAATTATGAAGCAGGGATCGGTAATTTTAATAAACGATTGTCATAATGTTTTCTGGCTGTTTTGTTAGTTTTCTAAGCAGATACACATTAGACGAATCATTATTTGATTTTTTTTACAGTTTCTCTAATTTTTAATTTCCCTGATAGATTCGTCAACTGTGCTACTTCCTTCTTATGATCAATGATATCAACTAACATCTGCATCGCCATCATACCTTTTCGTAGTTGATCCAGCTTCACTGTCGTTAATGGCGGATCCGTGAACTCTGCGTATTTTATATCATCAAAACCAATCAGCGACAGTTTTTCTGCAGAATAAGCTTGATGCTTTCTTAAAAAATATAGAAAACGGATTGCCAGATAGTCAGCGGTAACCAGCACAGCAGAATAATGGTCTTTATCTGTCAACATATCTTCAAAGTCATTGTGGGTATACGCCAAATCATTTTTGACAGATAATTTTGCTTTCTTCAGCGCATCCAGATAGCCGAGATAGCGTTGTTGTACAACGCTAGTTTGGTGAATATCAAAGCCATAAGAAAGAAAAGCAATATCTTTATGTCCGTTTGCGATCAGATACTCTGTGGCCATTAGCGCAGCATGAGAGTCATCAGTATTTAGAAAATAGCGGTTAGGATATACTTCAAGTCGGGAATATATTTTTTCATCCAAATGAGTATCAACAAAAATAATAGGGACATGGATACTTTTATTGACCTCTTCAAAAAGCGGCTGGCTGAAGCCGACAGCAATAAAGCCGTCAAAACGCCAGTTTTTTTGAATCATTTCAATATCCTTTTGTGAAGTTACTTTATGGACCAACGTAAAAAATCCATTAGGTTTTGTAATCCGCTCGATTCCTTCTAATACTTCGGCAACAAAAGGATCAGTAAAATCCAATCGAGGAGTTTGTGAGAAATACAACAGACCAATCAAGCGAGAGGATGATTGAACCAAAGCACGTGCATTCATATTTGGTGAATAATTATATTTTTTGATAATCGATTCGATAAGTTCACGTTTATCATCTGAAACGCGATGAGCTTTGTTATTGATAACGTTAGAAACCGTAGTTACACTAACGCCTGCTTCTTCAGCAATTTTTTTTATCGTAATTTTCATTCTCATCGTCCTTTCAGGTGGTGCTAAAGTAATTATATCTGATTATCCAAAATGTTCAATTACTTAATCGAACCGCTAGCCACACCGGCAATGAACCGTTTTTGGAAAGCAATATAGATCACGATAACAGGAATGATGGAGATAGATGTGGCAGCAAAAAGACCACCATAATCTGTTCCATACTGTCCATTAAACAAACGCAACCCTACAGAAAGCAGTTGTTTCGATTGATCATCAATCATCAAATATGGCCACAAGAAGTCTTCCCAACTCCAAAGAAATTGAAAAATCGCCAAACTGGAGATAGCATTTCTGGACATCGGCAAGATGATTCGATGAAAGATATAAAAATCGGAGGCTCCGTCCACTCGTGCCGCTTCTAATAATTCATCAGAAATTTGTGAGATAGACTGTCGAAACATAAATATTCCGAATCCACTGACCATCGAGGGTATAATCAGTGATTTATAGGTATTCAACCAACCAAAGTCCACCATCATTTCGTATTTAGGAATGATCGTCACTGCCCATGGCAGCATCATCGTACTCAAGACAACACCAAATAAAAGATTCTTCCCTTTAAAATGAAATTTTGAAAAAACGAACCCCATCAAAGCACTAGTGTAAATAATGATTGCAGTCGTTAAAACAGCAACGAACAAGCTGTTAAAGAACATCCTCATAAAATCGAATTTTTCCTGAACGCCGGTAAAGTTTGCCAAAGTCGAAGGTGTAGGAAATAATCCTCCGCCTATTTTTACGATCTCACTGTTAGGCGCAAAAGCGGAAAGCAGCATCCAGATAAAAGGAATGATCGTGATCAATGCCAATACTAATAAAAATATATTCAACACCAGAGATTTCACTTTTTCCATTATGCTTCATTCCTTTCACCTGTGACTTTAAACATGATGATCGTTAAAATCCCGATAATAACAAACAAAATAATCGCCATCGCTGAAGCTGTCCCAAAATTGTATTTTACAAAGGCCTCATCAAAAATCAAATACGAAATAACATATGTAGATGTTCCGGGGCCTCCATTTGTCATGATTAAGATCTGGATATATGCTTGCAAATAAGTGATCAGCGATGTAATAACAACAAAAAGCGTTGTCGGTTTCAAAAGCGGTAACGTAATCCGCCAAAAAGTCTGCCAGCTAGTAGCCCCATCGATTTTAGAAGCTTCAAAAACATCTTCTGGAAGGCCCATTAAACCACCTAAAAATAAAACCGTTGCATAACCGAAATCTTTCCAAATTGTCATGATAATGATTGCCGGTAATGCCCATTGAGAATCCTTCAGCCAGTTGATATCCAAATTGAATACTTTATTTATCAAACCAAATTGTGGATCGAACATCCACATCCAAACAAAGGAAACTGCCACTAATGGTGTAATGGTCGGCATATAAAATAAGCCTTGAAAAAGGGTTTTGACTTTTGTTAACCTTGAAGATAAAAGCAGTGCTAAGCCTAAACCAAAAACGATCCGAAAAACTACTGCGAAAAAAGCAAACACCATTGTATTTCCCATTGACTTCCAAAAAAGTCCGCTTGTCAGCACCTTTTTAAAATTTTCCAATCCTACGAAGTTATATTTATCAATCAGAGGATTCCAGTCATGTAAGCTCCCCGCAAATGCTTTATAGATGGGATAAACCAAAAAAATAGCAAAATACACAACTAATAACAAGACCGCGATATTCTTCAAATTGATAAAAGAGCGTTTAGGTTTTATTGTTTCCATAGTGACTCACCCCTCTTTTTTATTAGGGATTGCGACATGAGCTTTCCTATCGTCGAAGCTCAACGATAGATTACTTTGTCATGCCGCATCCCTGAAATTACCGATTAATTTGCTTCATCAATAAATTTATAAGTATTTTCCAGTGAAACAAAATCCGTATCCCGCATATCTTTTTCCATTTGTTGCTGACCGGATTTTAACGCACCATCTAAATCTTTTCCGTTAAATAAAACATCTTCCATGGTCTTTGTACCTGTAGTTTCAATTGTTGCTGGAAATGGACCAGGCCAAATCAAGCGATCTACTCGCGGTGCGATTACCTTCAATATTGGATTATCCAGAATTTCAGCATTATCCGCTAAAGATTTCTTGGTTGGGAAAGAAGCAAGAGATAGCGCGCCCGCTTTTGAATATTCATCATTAGCCAGACAGTATCTTAGAAAATCTTGTGCTACCGCTTGCTGTTCTTCTGTTTGATTCTTATTGATTCCTGGTGTGCTTTCACCATTGTAACGGTCATAAGCCATTGGCACCGATTCATCCGGAGTTGGTGTTGCAAATACACCAAATTCGATATCAGGATAATTAGTATTCAATTCATTTAAATAGAATCCCCATTTATAAACCATCGCAGATTGACCATTGCCAAAACTTTGGGAAGAGTCTGCTCCAAAATCTTTTGAGCCGACTTGGTCTTTTTCATACAAATCAAGTAAAAATTGCAAGTTTTCTTTGGTAGTGTCATTATCGTAGTTTGCGACTTTGCCATCATCTTTGAAAAGCAACTCACCTTTTTGATAATTCAAGCCTTGATAGATCGCACTGTAAGTTTCACCATTCCAGTTGAATCCGGCTTGTGTGATTTTATCGCCATCTTTTTTCGTTAGTTTTTTAGCAACTTCCCGGAATTGATCCCATGTTTTAGGGATATCCTGATCAGTTAACCCAGCTTCTGCCCATAATTTTTTGTTGTAGTAAATGTTACCCGTGTTGATCATGCTGTCGATATAGTAAACTTTGTCATCGATCACGTGAGGATCTACCGACGTAAAGTCTGCCTTTAAATCTTCTAAATCGATATCATATGGTTGTAAATAAGGGATCAATAAATCATGTTGAGAATTGTGGATATTGAAAACCGCAGGGCCATTTTTTCCTTTCAAAGCCAAAGGTAACTTAGTCCAATAATCCTCCCACGGATGGTTCACGACTTTAATAGAGACATTAGGATAAATTTTTTCATATTCTTTTGCCATTGCAATCGCTGGATCGCCTTCATTCCATGTCCAATATTCAATATCAATCGGTTTTCCGTCGTTTACTAACTTATTGGGATCGAATTTTACTTGATCACCAAGAACTTCCATTCCCTTATCTTCTTTTGTATCTGTCGTACCTCCAGCACTTCCGCCCTGACTACCATTTCCACATGCCGCTAATCCCCCAGCCATCAAAAATGTTGCTAACATCACTAACATCTTGCTTTTCTTCATGAAGCTTTCCTCCCTTTAGTTTAACATTCAACTTCATCAGTAGTTTAACGTTAAACTAAATAGTTGTCAACGCTTTCAATGAATTTTTTATTTAATAATTGTCGTAATCGGTTTTGTTGCAAAGTTTTAAATCTACTATCAGATAAGGTAGAATAATAGAAAAAGATAGCAGGAGGAATGACGATGAGTCATTTTAAAGGAAAGCAATTTCAGCAGGATGTGATTATTGTAGCCGTGGGCTACTATCTTCGTTATAACCTTAGCTATCGTGAAGTTCAAGAAATCTTATATGATCGTGGCATTAACGTTTCTCATACGACGATTTATCGTTGGGTGCAAGAATATGGCAAACTACTCTATCAAATTTGGAAAAAGAAAAATAAAAAATCCTTTTATTCATGGAAAATGGATGAAACGTACATCAAAATTAAAGGAAAATGGCATTATTTGTATCGAGCCATCGATGCAGATGGTTTAACCTTGGATATTTGGTTACGTAAAAAACGGGACACACAAGCAGCCTATGCTTTTCTTAAGCGGTTAGTGAAGCAGTTTGATGAACCGAAGGTTGTAGTCACAGATAAAGCCCCCTCTATTACAAGTGCCTTTAAGAAACTAAAAGAATACGGCTTTTATCAAGGGACAGAACATCGTACCATTAAATACCTGAATAATTTGATTGAACAAGACCATCGTCCAGTAAAGAGACGCAATAAATTCTATCGAAGTTTACGCACTGCCTCTACCACGATTAAAGGCATGGAAGCCATTCGAGGATTATATAAGAAAACCCGAAAAGAAGGCACTCTCTTCGGGTTTTCGGTCTGTACTGAAATCAAGGTATTATTGGGAATCCCAGCTTAAATCATAGATACCGTAAGGGATTTTATTCTTTATTTAAAACTTTGCAACAGAACCACTATGAAGAACTGTCCCCGTTTTCCCTAAAACAGCCTCTTTAGCTTTTTCCAGGGACGAAATAATTGCTTTTCTACCCGGTTTTGATTCAACGAATTTAATAGCAGCCTCTACTTTAGGTAGCATACTTCCAGCCGGAAAATGACCTTCTTTTATATATCTTCTTGCTTGTTCGACACTCAAGTCTTCTAATTCTTTTTGGTTTGATCTACCAAAATTTATAGCTACTCTTTCTACTGCAGTTAAAATAAAGAAGAAGTCTACATCTAATTCTTCAGCTAGTTTTTCACTAGCTTTGTCTTTATCAATAACTGCTTCTATACCAATCAATTCATTTTGTTCTTCAACGACAGGAATACCACCACCGCCTGCTCCAATAACAATATGTCCATTGTTCACGAGCTCTTTCATCATGTTGGACTCTACTACTTTAATTGGCTCTGGAGAAGGAATAACTTTTCTATATCCCCTGCCTGAATCTTCGATATATTGATCACCGGAAAAGTCTGAAAGTTTCTTTGCTTCTTCTTTTGAGTAAAAAGGACCAATCGGCTTTGTAGGGTTCTTAAATGCTTCATCTTTCTTATCCACTACAACTTGTGTAACTAATGACACAACTGATTTTTCAATACCTCTATTTAATAATTCCGTTCTCAATGCATTTTGTAAATGATAACCAATATATCCTTGGCTCATTGCCCCGGATTCTGGGAATGGCATACTATAGGCCAAGTCTCCTTTTGATTTTGCATAGTCTTTAAATGCTAAGTTAATCGCACCCACTTGAGGACCATTACCATGAGATAGAGTCACTTCATGACCTTGTTCAATCATGTCGACAATGGCTACAGCTGCATTCTTAGCTAGACTTTTTTGTTCCTCTGCATTGTTTCCCAAAGCATTACCACCTAGGGCAATAAGGATTTTACTCATTATTGCCCCTCCTTGTACATATCAACAAACGCAGTAATAGCTTTTTCAAAACATTCAAAAGGAGGATGAACTATACCTGCTCCAATTTGACCAATACCAGCTTTTTTATGAGCCATACCGGTATTAATTACTGGAAGAATACTTGTTTCAATAACTTTCCTAATATCAATACCGTAAGCTCCCCCTCGGAAGTTTAATGTCGGTATTGAGTAATTGCTGTTTTCTCCTATTGTGATTTCATACATTTGCTCGCTGTAATTAATAGCGTCCTGAACTTCTCCTCCAACAAACTGCACAATAGCTGGTGAAGCTCCCATTGCAAATCCACCAATACCCATTGTTTCTGTAATAGCACTGTCTCCTAAGTCCGGATTTGCATCCTCTTCAGTATAACCTGGAAAGAACATGCCTTTAACAAAGTTGGCAGGTGCTGTAAACCATTGATCTTTATCCAAACCACTGATACGAATCCCAAATTCAACACCATTTCTGGCCATAGTTGTAACGACAGTAGAATATTTCACACCATGTGCAGCATCCAATGCCGATTTGCTGGCAGGCATAGATAAGTTCAAGAAGTAGTGTTCATTTTCACGGATGAATTTAGTGACACCTCTTAATTCTTCCTTACTTAAATCAGTCTGCAGGAAATAGTCAATAATTTCACGATAGAACAAGCTGGTAGAAGCTTTATTTCTATTGTGGCATTCGTCTCCCATATGAAGAGCCTGAGACGTGATTGATTTCAAATCAATACCGTCTGTTAAAGCTAGTGCTTTTTTAAGAGCTGGTGCAAAAGTCTCTTCAATCCATTTCAATCGATTGATAACTTCTTCAGAATTCGCTCCAAAACGCAACACTTTTCCTAAACCTTCATTAACCGTACAGAAGGCTTTGTTTCCGTGTGTCCTGTTTTCAACCACGTGAACTGGCATAGAAGGCGAAATAATGCCTGCCATAGGTCCTACTGCATCATGTTTGTGGGCAGGAGCAAATTCAATTTCTCCTGATTCTGCTAGTTCGTTAGCCTCTTCTTGATTAGAAGCCAACCCTTCATACATTAGCGCACCAATAATTGCGCCTTTTACCGGTTCAGCCATTTCTTTCCATTCAATTGGAGGGCCAGAGTGTAATATTAACTTTTTGTGCATACCAGGAATGATATTAATAGCTTGATCAATGTCTACTAAAAATGGATGAGCATCTTTTATCAATTGAATAGTTTTTTGATTTGCTTCGTTTATTTCTTCTTTGTTTTGTAAAAAATCAAGCGCATCAAGTAACTTTGAATTTCCTCCAGCAGGTGGTCTCCAATCAAATTGAACAGATTCTACATTTTGTAAATCTAAATCTTGTTTGAATTTAGGTGTCCCAATATTAATAACACGTAAATCTCCGTTTAATATTTCTTTGTTGTTACTCACTTAATTGACCTCCTTATTTGCAATCATACCCGCTGTTTTACTTGCCATTTCATTACTGTTTGCGATAAAAACACCAATTTCTCTTAGTTTATTCTCTTGTTCTGCCAAACCTTGTTTATCATTATCAGTACCACAGACATAAGCAACAATAGGGAGGTAACGATTATTTTCCTCAGCAATCTTTTTGGCTTTAATAAGTGTTTCCAGAGATTCACCAACTGGATTTTCATGAGAACCGTATCCAATTTCAAAGTCTAGTAATAGAACGGCAGTATTCGGATTTTCAGCCTCTTTAATGATACGTTCATTTCTTAAGTTTGGTTCAATCATTGGATGTGGTTTTCCTTTAGTAAATTCATCATCACCCATATCAAGTAGCATGTGACTTTCGCTTACTGAAGTATCTGTAAGTTTTTCATCCTCATGTTTAGCCACATTACTTTTAATTCCCTGAACTTCTTCTCGTAAGATGGACAGAGCTTCTGCAGTCAGTGTTCCTCCACAGAATAATCCTTTTACAAAAGATTGAGAATCATTCAATTTCTCAAATTCTCGTTTAATTTCTTCTCGTTCTTCTACACTTAAGTCCGTATTGAATACTGCACTGTCATCTAATGCTAAAACAGACTGACGAGCAGCTTCGATTAAGGTTGGAGTAAATGTTGCTCCTGATTCTTCAACAGCTTCTCTATCTCCATCTAAGAAACAGACAACAACGGGTTTTGATACTTCTTGAACTTTCTTTAAAATTTTGTCTTGTACCGATTTTGCAGGTGGTTTAGATATTAAGGTGATGACTTTTGTGTTTTCATCTTCATCTAAGAGTCTTAATCCTTCAAGCATCATTATGCCACCGATTTTCTCATGTAAGTCTCTTCCGCCCGTACCAATTGCCTGAGTAATGCCATAACCCATACGATCAATTTGAACAGCTACTTCCTGTAAACCCGTTCCAGAGGCAGCTACGAGACCAATCCCACCTTGTTTAACTTCATTTGCGAAACATAAGCCTATTTGATTTATGATTGCAGTTCCACAATCGGGTCCCATAACAAGTAAATTCTTTTCGGTACCCAGTTCTTTTAATTCTCTTTCTTCTTCAATCGTTACATTGTCACTAAACAGCATAACGTTGAGACCTTGGTTAAGTGCTTGTCTGGCTTCTCTCGCGGCGTATTCTCCTGGAACAGAGATAACTGCCATATTGGCTTCAGGTAATGCATTCAACGCTGCATTAAATGTAGTAACAGCTTCATTACCTTTTTTATTCTTAGACGTTTTTTTGGAGTTTAGCTGCTCATCCGCATAACTTAAAGTATCATTTAAAATCTCTTCGTTTTCTGTCTTAACAGCTATTATCAGGTCATTCTCAGTTGCAGACTTTGCTTCTTCTGTCATCATACCTACGTTTTCCAGTAAATCTTTATTCATTTCAGTAGCCATAGAAACAACTGCGTCAACTACGCCTTCTTGCTGCAAAATTTTTCCCGAGAGTGACATTAATGTAACTGAATCATGATAGGCATTTTTCTCAATTAAAACTTTAATTTCCACTTCGTTCTCCCCTTTTACTTTTTTTGTAAATATCTCAACCCAAAACAGACGCCAACTAACATATCTGTTCCTGATGTCGATCCGATTTCCAATACACTATCAGCAGATTGTTTGTGTACAAAGCTGTCCTCGTGATTAAACAATAAATAATCACGTAAAGCAGCATTGACTCTACCTTGTAGGATATGCCTAATCATATAAAAACTGATTGTAGTTGTCTTACTTTGGAAGTCATTCATCTTGAATGAATGGAAGATTTTTTTCACTTCCAGACTTTCCGGCGCATAACAATATAAAACTGCGAGTAAACCTGTTATAAAGTCATCTCCGGATGGAGTCAGACCTACTCCCAGTCCCATAAACTGTTTTATATTTTCATAAGATAGTTCATTATCAAGTTTATATAACAATTCCATGAAAAAATTATCATATGCCGTTTCAATTTGAGTATTATTTATTTTTTCTTCCAAAAATAAATAAGCATTTCGTATTCCTTTAGGTTTTCCATAATCAGTCAAATAATCTTTCAAAAAGCAATAGTTATTATTTATATATTGGTGATCTCTGCGTACTTCTGGTAAATGACTATTCCATCTACGAGCCTGTGTATAGATCAGTTCGAAATTGCCAATAATTAATGTGTGATCGGCTTTAAGATAAACATTATCTCCTATGTTCACAGAATCTCTTATGTCTATAAACGATTGAACATTATTTGTTTTCATCATGTAAGGAGATGATATGACGCTGTCCAAAGCGAACGCAACCAAGAAGTGGGGATAAGTAAATTCGATGTTTATGACTCTTTCGAATTTACTTATTACTTTGCCCCTCATCTTTACAGCTTTAGAAGAATACAGATACTCCCAAAGATTATTATCCATCTGATTGATTACTATTGTCATCAACTCACCTGTCTAACTATCTAAATCCAACTCTTCTTTTTCATCAGCATGTCTATAGAAATGGAATACTAATAAACCTATTGCCATTGTCAAATAACCTAAAGCAGCACTCAATCCTGTCCCAAGACCGATTTCCCCTACATGAATAAATCCAAAGTAAGATAAAACAGCTGTTACTAATGCGTAAATTGCAGCTAGTTTGAAATTGCGTTCGATTAAGTAGATAACAATAGTAATAAGCATCATAGACACCAAAATGTCTGAAGATCCCAAGGTGTTCCAACCTTCATAATATACACCATTATCTTGTAAAACACTTAATCCAATTTCTCCTGCACTTGTACCTGCAGCTGTTAAAGCATTATCAACCTGCAAGATAACAAAGCTTGCGATAAACGGCATTAAACCGAGTATCATTGCTGGCAGATGCTTTGCCTTCGCTGTAGAATATGCTTGCGTTCCGATTGACATAGCAATATAAACTAAGATTGGCAGTAAAGCTACTAACGGAATAATCGACATTACAAGGGGCATTAAACCAATAAATGCTAGCAATAAAACACCTACTCCTGTGGCAAGTGAATAACCCACTCTCGCGCCAGTTGCTTTCCAGCCAGGGTGTCCGATATATATAATTGTCGGGAAAACACTTCCTAAGAATGAACCCAAAATTGTCAATAATCCAGGGACAAGTAATGACAGACCAGTTGGATATTTATCTCCTCCAACTTCTGCACTTTCAATATTATCTAAGCTTTCAAGGAAGTCATAAATAGCTAATGGAATAGCCGCTGCCAAGAATGGTGATAAATAGGCGAATCCTTGTGCTAACTGAGAAAATGCAAAGGATGGTAAGGAAATTGAAAATCCACTTGCAGCTTCTTGTACTGCATTTATGTCCATATATCCTGTTGCCCATGCCAACAACATTCCGATAATAATAGCAAGCAACCCTGCAGGAATATTACCTGGTAATTTTTTATGCGCTACCCATCCACCTAAAACAATAACTAAGGTAAGTAATCCAATATACGGAGCACTGAATATTTCACCCATAGGATTCATGGCAATATACGTTAATGCCAGTCCAGCTAATGAACCTAACAAAGCACTTCTAGGAATGTACTTTTGAATAAATGGTCCCACTACTGCGCCCAAAGTCATTATGATTCCTTGTATGAAATTCCATGTAACCCCTGTTGACCAGGCTGCTACCCAATCTCCAGTTTGTGCATAGACAGGCAGCATCACTCCAAATGCAACGATAAAATAATGAGGAACACTCAGCCCATACGGCATTGCTGTTACATTTGAGTTATTTCGTTGAATTGACGCTCTCCTTGCTTGGATTGCAAATATAATTCCTCCGAGCCCAATAGAAACAGCAGCCCCAGGTACAATACTTCCATATACAATGTCAGTTGGCATATTAATAGCTGCTAACAACCCAATTGCTGCTAAAAAGTTTGTTATTACATTACTGAATAATCCAAAAAATCCATTGATATCCCCTTTAACAAACCAAGGGGTCCCTTGATTATTATTTTCCATAATTTTCTCTCCTATACTACAATTTCATTAATTGTTTAATGCTTCTAATAAACTAGTAGATGGCGCCGTCCACCCGAAAATTCCACCTTGTTGGTTAAGCATACGAATTGAGTCTTCATGGTCTTTTGGATCAAAGGCTGCACAGCAGTCCTCCAACATTAAGCACTCATATCCTCTGTCGTTGGCTTCTCTAATAGTAGACTGAACGCATACATGTGTTGTTACACCTGTCACGATAAGCGTTTTAATATTTCGGTTTCTTAAAATAGATTCCAAATCCGTTTGGTAGAAAGCGCCTTTACCAGGTTTATCTAAAACGACTTCGTTTTCTTTTGGTTGCAGTTCATCAACAATATCGTGTCCGTATTCGCCTCTGATTAAGATTCTTCCCATCGGACCTTCTTCTCCGATTCCACCGCCTCTTTTTGATTTGCTAGCTGGAACATCGGTAAGGTCTGGTCTGTGTCCTTCTCTCGTATGAATCACAAGCATATCTCTTTCTCTTGCTTCTTCCAACACACGTTGAACATTAGGAATGATTTTATTTGTAGCTGAGACATCATTTCCTAGTTTTTCTCCGAAACCTCCTGAATATAAGAAGTCTCTTTGCATATCAATAATCATTAAAGCAGTTGTTTCAATATCAAATTCAAATTGGTAAGGTTTTGCTTGTACTTTATAAGTTGCCATGGTTAGTTCCTCCATTATTTTTTATTTTTTATAAAATTTGCTAACAAAATGATTATACCTACAAATGCGTAACTAAGTGTCATATCACCTCCCACATTAAATCCAACTATTGGAGAATGGATAATGCCAAAAAATGAAAAGACAGCACCTAAAACTGCCACGACAGCAGCTTTATTAAAGTTTCTGTCAATTATAAAAGATAATAAGCTGGCCCAAAGCATAGATATAATTATTGCTCCAGAACCGAGAACAAGCATTCCACTGAATTCAACACCAGCATCACTGATAACTTCATAACCTACTGAAAGCGGATCCGTGCCAGCAGCTGTCAAGGCATTTTCAATCATTGTTCTCCCCCAGTCAGCAAGCCAAGGAATAAGTGCAAGAATGACTGCAGGTACATATTTACTCTCAGTTTCTTGAAATGCCTGAGCACCTATCACCAAACCGATATAAATAAGTATTGGAAGAATTGCTTCTATAGGAATAATGCTCAGCAGCAGGGAAATAAGGCCGAACCAAGTAATTGCCAGCAGACCTATTCCTGTTGCTAATGTATAACCAATACGTGCACCCACTTCCTTCCAACCTGGATGTCCAATAAAAACTGCTGTAGGAAACGGACTACCAAATAAACTAGCCAGAATACTGGTCGCGCCATCTGCACTCATCGTCCAGAATGTGCTATATTTATCGCCAGCAGCTTCAGCGCTTTCTAAATTGTCGATTGTCTCAAACATATTATAAATACCTAAGGGGATAGCTGAAACTAAGAACGGCGTAGCTTCAGATAATCCGCTTACAATCCTGTTAATAGAAAAGCTTGGTAACGATATCTCGATTGAATTGAAGGAAACAGCAAGCAGTTCGAAGTTCATCTTTCCTGAAACCCATCCGATAAGTGTCCCGATTATTATGGCGACTAAGCCGACTGGTATTCTAAATGGAAAGTTTACCTTTCCAAACCAACCCATCAAGATAATGGCAAGAGAGACCAGACCAATATAAGGCAAGTCAAATGTTTGCATAGCCGGAGTCATCGCAATAAAGGTAATAGATGCTCCTGCAAGGGAACCTAGCATAGCAGCTCTTGGAATGATTTTTCTTAGTCTTTCTCCAAATAAAGCGCCAAGCATTTCAATAACACCTTCAATAAATCCCCAAGCTAAACTGGCATACCAGGCAGCATACGGATTACCGGTCGCTTGATAAACAGGTCCCATAATAAGATAAACAATCAAAAACATATGAGTGACACTTGTACCCGAAGGCAGTGCCGTTACATCATTTCTGTTTTCTCTTACAGCCAGTCTATAAGCCATAATTGAATAAATCACACTGCTTGCAAAAATTGATAAACCAACAGCTGGAAGGATTGTTCCCAGAGCAATCTCTGGAGGCATCCCAACTGTTAATAACAGCCCTGCCATAACCAAGAGATTAGTCAGGTTATTAGTAAACAGGCCGAAAAATCCATCAATATCAGAACGCTGCCATGTTTTTATATCTATCCCTTTAGTAGTCAATGCATTTTACCCTCTCAAAATCAATATTTTTTCAAGCAAGTCCATCGTTCTTTGATTCTAAGTTAATGATAACAGCCTCACAAACTAATGTCATTGTAAATAAATGATATAAAAACGCTTTCATTTTGTCACTTTTATACAAACCTACTAAGAATCTAAATTTCCTTACTAGGTTTCTCCTATATTTTGTAATTTAAATACTTCAGCAGTTGTAAAGCCACTGCTATTTCTGTCGTTTTACTACCGTTTGATAATTCAACACCTAACTCATTTAACTTACTTACTCGATATCTTAGGGAATTATAATGAATATATAAGTCCTCTGAGCTTTTTTTCATGTTCATATTGTTAGTGATTAATGACTGCAAAGTATCAATTAAATTCATATCATTTTTTTGATCATTCCGGATAACAGCGCCTAATATTTCTTCTATATACTGGTTTAAATATTCCTTGTCTTCAATTAAATGAAAGAGCTTAAAGATTCCCAAATCTTTATAAATCTCGATAAATTGCTGTTCGGAATAAACATCTTTATAAATATTTTGAACCAGAAGCGCCTCTTTGTATGCTTGAGAAATTTCTACCATATTAAAAAATTTTCCAGATATACTTACACTGACCGGTCCAAATTTTTTCAGATATTTGACAAAAATTTCGCTTGCTCTTTTTAATTTAGTTGGTAGATCGATTATCAGCGCAACACTAACAAAGCATATGATTTGATTGTTATATAATGCAGTTTTTATATTTTCGTGAGGTATTTCGCATACGTTGGCAATCGTTTCGGTAATCGCTCCTGAATCTAACGCTTTATAGTAATTACTTAATCTAGTTTTTTCGTTACTATTCTTAATATCAATAAGCAAAATAACACTTGGAAAATGAATATCCCATTTGAAAACTTTTGCTTTTTGAATAAGCTCCGTTTGAGAAGTATATTGTGTATGAATCATTGAACTAATAAAACTATCTAAATAATTTCTCTCTGTTTGTATGAGCGACTGACGATTTTGTAATAAAAAGGCAAGTAAAATAATTGCTTGTTCAATGACAATATTTAAATAAGAAATTTTGTCTTTTTTATTTTTTAAG
>NZ_JBIOMA010000001.1:3442500-3471945 GCF_051711125.1 Enterococcus sp. DIV0574 | reverse complement strand
AAATTGTCCTCCTATAGCTAAGAATAGATAATACTAATTTAGCACGGATGGAAGAAGTTTTCCACAGATTATAATAAAAAAGGTTAGAAAAAAATACTTTTCCACATTTATGGAAAAAAGAACAGGAGAAATTAACTTATCAAATTTACGGTTATCCACAGAGGAGGAGTGTTTGTGGATTGTTACAATAATCTCTTGTTTATCCACAAGCAACTGTTAATCAAATACGTTGATGTAAAAGCATTTTCCTGATTTATGCACAGCCAGAAAAGTGTATGTGGATAACTTTTTAGAAGGGTGTTTATTTGTGGAAAAAGCAGGAAAAACTTGTGGAAATAAGTTATCCACAAAAATGCAAAATCCACAAGTAACACACAGTTCATTTCGTTTATGTGGAAAACAAGACAGTAAAGTGGGTGAATTTTATATTGACAAAACACTGTCTGACTCGTTATACTATCAAAGTATGTCTATGCGCATAATCATTATTTTGATGGAGGTGTCACTAAATGAAAAGAACTTATCAACCAAATAAACGTAAACGTCAAAAAGTTCACGGATTCCGTAAACGTATGAGTACAAAAAATGGACGTCGTGTTTTAGCAAGTCGTCGTCGTAAAGGCAGAAAGGTTATTTCTGCATAAGCCACTGAATGCCAGTGGTTTTTTTTATGCCGTTTTTTAAGGAATATAGTGAATCCCTTTTACTAAATATGGTATTATTGACAGGTGAGTAACCAAAGTAGAAAGAAATGAAGGAACCAAGATGAGAAAGGCATATCGCGTAAAAACAGAACAAGACTTTCAAAAGGTTTTTCAGAAAGGAAAGTCTTTTGCAAACCGTAAATTTGTTGTCTATGTTCTGCAGAAAGATCAGCCACATTTTCGTGTCGGATTATCTGTAGGAAAAAAAGTAGGAAATGCTGTTAAACGAAATGAGATCAAACGAAAAATCAGAGCAAGTCTCACGGATATGCAACCTAGAATCAAACCTACACTCGATTTCATCGTAATTGCTCGTCCAAGTGTTTCGAATTGCTCTTCTCAAGAAGTATACTCGAATTTAGAGCATGTGTTAAAGCTTGCTAAAATCATTAACTAACGGAAAGGAATTATTTAAGTGAAAAAAGGAAAACGTATCTTACTATTTTTGGGGATCGTCTCATTGGTAGTTGTCTTGTCTGCCTGTAGCGCAACTGGGGAAGTGAATGCGCAAAGTTCAGGATTATGGGATCGTTATATCGTTTATTACTTTGCTGAAGCGATCAAGATGCTATCTTTTGGCAATGCTGGAATTGGGATCATTCTATTTACTTTGATCATTCGGATTATTCTCATGCCTTTAATGCATTTTCAAACAAAGAGTATGCGAAAAACTCAAGAATTGCAGCCAAAATTAAAAGCTCTGCAACAACAATATGCATCGAAAGATAGTGAAACACAAAATAAATTACGTGCAGAAACGCAACGGCTTTATGCAGAAAATAATGTGAATCCTTATGCCGGATGTTTGCCGCTACTTGTCCAAATGCCAATTTTGATGGCATTATGGCAATCGATTTCGCGGGTTCCAGCTTTACAAGAAGGAAAATTTTTGTGGTTACAATTAGGGGACCGAGATCCTTACTTTATTTTACCTATATTAGCTGCACTATTTACATTTGCAAGTACTTATTTGTCTAGTATGAGTCAAATAGAATCAAATGCTAGTTTAAAGATAATGAATTTTGCAATGCCATTGATGATTTTATTGATGGGGATCAATATCGCTAGTGGTTTATCTTTATACTGGGTTGTATCCAATGCATTCCAAGTAGTACAAACGTTGATTTTGAATAATCCATTCAAGATTCGTCAAGAAAGAGAAGAAGCTGCTCGAAAAGAAAGAGAACGAGAAAGAGCGCTGAAGAAAGCAATGAGTCCTAAGAAAAAACGTAAGAAATAAAAGGAGGTTGCAGATAATGCCGATTTATGAAGGTCTTACAGTAGATGAAGCTATCCAAGAAGGATTGCATGCTTTAGGTTTAAACAAGGATCAAGCAGTGATCGATGTTTTGGATGAGGGGAAAAAAGGTTTTTTGGGTATTGGTAAAAAGAGTGCCCGCGTATCAATTGAAAGAAGTGCTGCGGATGAATCAAAAATCATCACAGAATCAGTAACTGAAATAATTGAAGAAATCTTAGAACCTGAACTTGAGGAATCAGTGCTTACTGCAAAATCGCAAGCAGATACGGAAGAAAAACCTAACGCAAAGGATCTTTCTGATGATGAAGCACTTACTCATCTTGCTTTATATTTGACTAACATTTCTAAAGCATTGAATGCACCAGCCCTTGTAAAAACAGCACGAGAAGATGGCTTGATCGTTTTTCATCTAGATACACAAAAGCAAGGACTCCTGATTGGAAAACATGGAAAAACACTAAATGCTTTACAATATCTGGCACAAGTATATATTCATCGAATCGCAGCAAATAAGCTATCTGTGGTTGTTAATGTAGGTGATTATCGTGAAAAGCGTCAGGCAATTTTAGAGCGTCTGGCCAATAGAACAGCAGAAAAAGTTAAACGCACAGGTAGACCAGTCTTTTTAGAACCTATGCCAGCTTTTGAAAGAAAGCAAATCCATTCTGCATTAAGTAAGGATGCCCAAATACAAACACACTCTGAAGGTGACGAGCCTTATCGGTACTTGGTGGTTGAACCAGCGAAAAAAAACTTTTAAGTCTAAAGGAATGACCTGATTTCAGGTCATTCCTTTTATCGTGGAGAAAAAGGAATTGACAAGATATTTGAAACCAAGTATTCTTGACTAGAAATCATTCTTATCAAAGTAAACATACGATGAGTAGTTCTTACTTTGGTGAAAAAAAGAGTCCGTTTGCCACGGACTCTTTTTTTATATTAATTGTATTGGTAGTATCGAGGTTTAGCAGTTTACTGTTGAGGGAAATTAGCCGCCGATTGTAGATTGTGTAAACTGTACAACTGTTCCATAAGCAAAAATTTCTAAAAAAGTTTTCCCGTTTTCTACGATTCGATCATGTTCAAAATGGCAGTTGATTACAGCATTAGCACCATAACTGTGCGCTTTTTCTTTCAGACGAAAAGCAACATCAGAGAGAAGCGCATTCAAATCGATTTCAGGATCAAATAAATCTACTTCAATTTTATCTGCGGCAAAGACAATATCGCGAACAATGTATGGCCGATTGACATTTCCGGTAGAAAGAATGATTTCCTTGATGCGAGAAGAAGTATCTATTTTTTTGGACGTATCCATAAAAATCCCTCATTTCTTATTGTTTCCTTTATTTTAAATGTTTTTAGTGTTTGATGCAAAAGATTAAAAGTTTACCAAGTAGACTTGCGACAAAATAAAAAGTATGCTAATCTATTCCCAGAATTTTATATGACAAGCAGTCAAAGTGCTAAGTCTATCCGTTATGAGTTTGACGGGTGGAGTGGGCGCTTTTTTTATGCGAAAAATTAGGAGGAGCTTTAGTATGGTGAGTATTACGCAGGAATTTGATACGATTGCAGCAATATCTACGCCCCCTGGTGAAGGAGCAATCAGTATTGTTCGATTAAGTGGTGAACAAGCAATTTCCATAGCAGATGCTGTCTTTCAATCAGGAAAGAAAAAACTAATAGATGTGAGTAGCCACACGATACATTATGGCCATATTTTTGACCCTGAGAAGTATCAAATGATGGATGAAGTTATGGTATCGATCATGAGAAAACCAAAAACTTTTACTAGAGAAGATATAGTAGAAATCAATTGTCACGGCGGGATTGTTGTCGTTAATCAAATTTTGCAATTAGTTTTGCGTCAAGGAGCACGGTTGGCTGAACCGGGAGAGTTTACAAAGCGTGCTTTTCTTAATGGGCGTGTTGATTTATCTCAAGCTGAAGCAGTGATGGATTTGATTCGTGCAAAAACTGATAAAGCAATGAATCTCGCTATCAACCAATTAGATGGTAACCTCTCAAGATTGATCCGACAACTACGGCAAGAGATCTTAGAGACATTGGCACAGGTAGAAGTAAATATCGATTATCCAGAATATGATGATGTCGAAGAATTGACAACACGTTTATTATTAGAAAAGGCAAATCAAGTCCAGAAACAGATACAAGCTCTTTTACAGACAGCACAGCAAGGAAAAATTTTACGAGAAGGTCTCAGTACAGCAATTATTGGTCGGCCAAACGTAGGCAAGTCAAGTCTGCTAAATCACTTATTACGGGAAGAGAAAGCAATTGTAACAGATATTGCAGGTACTACTAGAGATGTTATTGAAGAGTATGTAAACGTACGTGGTGTGCCTTTAAAGTTAGTTGATACCGCAGGAATTCGTGAAACAGAAGATATCGTTGAGAAAATTGGTGTTGAGCGTAGTCGCAAAGCACTCAGTGAAGCGGATTTGATTTTATTAGTACTAAATCAAAGTGAGTCACTCACAACAGAAGATAAACAATTATTGGATATTACATCTGGAAATAAACGAATCATTTTGCTAAATAAAACAGATTTACCTTCAAGAATCAATCAAGAAGATTTAGTGCCCTATTTAGAGAATGAGCCTGCTCTTCCTATTTCGGTATTAACGAGTGAAGGATTGGATCAACTTGAACAAGCAATAGCTGACTTGTTTTTTGGTGGAAATACAGGAGATAAAGATGCCTCTTATCTCTCAAACACTCGTCATATTGCATTATTGGAAAAAGCAGAACATTCATTAGCAGAAGTGATTCAAGGAATTGAAAGTGGGATGCCTGTTGATCTTGTGCAAATCGACATGACTCGTTGCTGGGATTATTTAGGCGAAATTGTTGGAGATAGTGTTCAAGATGAATTAATTACGCAGTTATTTAGTCAATTTTGTTTAGGAAAATAAAATTACCAAAGGAGAATACGATGCAAGAATATCAAGCAGAAGAATATGAAGTTATAGTAGTTGGTGCAGGTCATGCTGGATCAGAGGCTGCTCTTGCAGCTAGCCGTATGGGGTGTAAAACATTATTGTTAACCATCAATTTAGATATGGTTGCATTTATGCCTTGTAATCCATCAGTAGGAGGTCCTGCTAAAGGTGTAGTTGTTAGAGAGATTGATGCTCTCGGGGGCGAAATGGGGAAGAACATCGACAAAACATACATTCAAATGAGAATGTTGAATACAGGTAAAGGACCGGCTGTGCGTGCATTGCGTGCACAAGCAGATAAACATGCCTATGCTTCTGAAATGAAAAAAACCATTGAAATGGAGCAAAATTTGACATTACGCCAGGGTATTGTAGAGAAATTGATTGTTGAGGATGGTATTTGTAAAGGCGTTGTTACTGCAACTGGAGCTCGTTACCAAGCAAAATCGGTGATCATTACTGCTGGAACTGCGCTACGTGGGGAAATTATTATTGGTGAACTAAAATATTCTTCGGGACCTAATAATTCTCAACCATCCATTGGGCTTGCTGATCATTTAAAAGAGTTAGGTTTAGAAATTGCGCGCTTCAAAACTGGTACGCCGCCACGTGTGAAGTCAAGTACCATCAACTATGATGTAACTGAGATCCAACCCGGTGACGAAGCCCCTAATCACTTTAGTTACAGTACACCAGATAGCCAATACAAAACCAATCAAGAACCTTGCTGGTTAACCTATACCAATGAACATACACATCAAATCATTAATGATAATCTTCATCGTGCACCAATGTTTACTGGAATCGTTGAAGGGGTTGGAGCAAGGTACTGCCCTTCGATCGAGGACAAAATCGTACGTTTTGCCGATAAATCACGCCACCAATTATTTTTAGAGCCAGAAGGTTTAGATACCGAAGAAGTGTATGTCCAAGGACTTTCAACTTCTCTTCCAGAAGACGTCCAAGTCAATATGCTCCATTCGATTGCCGGGCTTGAAAAAGTTGAGATGATGCGTACGGGTTATGCTATTGAATATGATGTTGTAGTACCACATCAGTTACGACCAACGTTAGAAACAAAAGTCATCGCTAACCTTTTTACAGCAGGACAAACAAATGGAACGAGCGGATATGAAGAAGCAGCGGGTCAAGGATTGATTGCTGGCATAAATGCTGCTCTTAAGATTCAAGGAAAAGAGCCTTTTATTATGAAACGTAGTGATGGATACATCGGAGTAATGATCGATGATCTAGTAACAAAAGGGACTAATGAGCCATACCGTCTATTGACATCGAGAGCAGAATATCGGTTGTTGCTGCGTCACGATAATGCGGATCTTCGTCTAACAGAAGTCGGACACCAAATTGGCTTAGTGGAAGAGCCACAATACCAAGCCTATCTAACGAAAAAAACAGCTGTAGAAGAGGAAATCCAACGTCTAAAAAAAGTACGTATCAAACCAACACCATCTGTTCAATCTTTCCTCAAAGAGAAAGGAACCGCTCCATTAAAAGATGGTGTTCTAGCAAATGAATTTCTACGCCGTCCAGAAGTAAATTATCAAGAACTCTTGCAGTTTATCGAAGCAAACCCTGCATTAAAGCCGAAGGAAATTGAGCAAGTAGAGATTCAGATCAAATATGAAGGATATATCAAAAAAGCCCTTGAAAAAGTGGAAAAACTAAAACGCATGGAAGCAAAACGGATTCCTGAAAACATTGATTATGAAGCAATCAATGGTCTTGCAACTGAAGCAAAACAAAAACTACAAAAAATACAACCAGAAACCATCGCTCAGGCCAGCCGAATTAGTGGCGTAAATCCAGCCGACATAAGTATATTGATGGTTTATATCGAACAAGGAAAGATTGCGAAAATAACTGAACCAGCCTAAAGAGGCTGGTTTTTTTATTCGGAAAAGTCGTAATCTTTTTGGTGACTACCATCTTTTTTAAATACTTCTACACCAGTTTTTTTATTTTCAGCGATTTCTTTTGCCCGAGCAATGGCATCTTCTTTAATATTAAAATGATCACTAGCTCGTTTAGCGCCTTCAGATAAAACAACCCATTTATCTTCTTCAAATTTTACTTGAACATTGGCTGTCAGAAGCTTTTTTGCATTTTTATTTTTGGTATGCGGATCATCTTTTTGAGGATTTTTTTCCTTACGAAATTCTTTCTTTTCTTCTTCACTGGCATTTTCTAGCCATTTTTCCGCTTGGCTAGTAGCAATAGGAATTGCCCGATCGTCTGTATAGCCATCATTCAACAAAGCATTTGCAATATCAATTGCTTTTTTTCGAACCAACGGATCCAAGTTTTTCATTGAAGCAGGATAATCTTTCATATTCCAAGGCATTTTGTACTCCCCCTTTTTTCTTTTAGTTTACCTACTTTTGCCCAAATATGGAAAAAATTGAATTTCAGTACGGAAAGAGAAATAAATTATTTTACCTTCTATATCCTTATTAAAACCCTCTTTGTTTGCGCTTTCTTTGCTCATTTTTTATTGAAATTATTTTTGATTTTAAAATTAAATAAGCGTTATATTTCCAAAAAAAAATTTAATGGTTTAGAATTTTGTTATAGACAAAAGGAGGATGTAAGATGAGTGAACCTATTTTGAATGATCCGCGCGAACTTTATCAAACAGGTAAATTTAAAAAACAGGATCAAGATACTCCTGCTTTGCAAGAAGAAATGATGCCTGAGCCGGATTGTGGAGAAGAAACGTATGAAGGAACAAATCAATTAGAAAATCGACGGGTACTGATTACGGGTGGAGATTCAGGAATTGGTCGAGCGGCAGCCATTGCTTTTGCACGAGAAGGGGCCGATATCGCCTTACATTTTTTTCCAGGAGAAGAAAAAGATGCCGAGGAAGTTGCTCACTATATCGAACAAGCTGGACGTAAAGCTATCCTATTACCATATGATCTGAGAGATGAAGCAGCTCCTCAAGAAATCGTTGAAAAAGCAGTAAAAGGGCTAGGCGGTTTGGATACGCTTGTTTTGAACGCTGCGCAACAAATCACACGTCCCTCTATTTCAGAATTACCCTTTGAGCAAGTAAAAGATACGTTCATGGTGAATATATTATCCATGTTTGCTTTAGTTAAAGCTGCAGAACCTCATCTCCCAGCAGGTGGGGCCATTGTGACAACGACTTCTGTTCAAGCTTTTAGTCCAAGTGCTCATTTAATGGATTATGCTGCAACTAAGGCTGCTATTGCTAGTTTCACAGTTAGTTTGGCAAAACAGTTTGCTGAAAAGGGAATTAGAGTAAACGGTGTAGCACCAGGCCCAATTTGGACACCTCTACAGTTGGATCATGGACAACCTCAGGATCAGTTACCTGAATTTGGCCAAAATTCGTTGTTACAACGTGCAGGACAACCAGCCGAGTTAGCACCTGTGTATGTTTTTCTGGCGTCGAACAAAGCAAGCTATGTAACAGCTCAAATTTATGGAGTAACTGGTGGAGAAGCAATCAATCTATAAGAAGTGATCAAATATTAGGAGGTGTCTTATGAATAAAGGATGGAAAACTTTAGCGATTGTAGTTTCATTGATTTTTATTACTGTGTTATTGCCAATATTATTATTGGGCAATCCTTATTTTAGTTTACCGTTTGGCTTAGATCGAAAAGAAAGATTTATTTCCTTCTTTTTCACGAATTATTTCCTACAACAATATCTTTTTTGGGCAGCAGCAGTTCTAATTATCTTTTTCCTTTGTGTCATTCTAGTTATTATCTTCTATCCTAGAACAAAAGCTACTTTTGTTTTGAAAGAGGATAAAGGAACATTGTCGATCGATAAAAAAGCAATTGAAGGTTTAGTACGAACAAAGGTTAGTGAAAAAGAATTCGTTGATGGACCTAAAGTGAATGTTAAAGCAACTAAAAATCGAATCAGCGTAAAAATCAAAGGAAAATTAAAACGTACTTCTGCATTGGTAGGTAAAACAGAGAATTTGATGACTGAGATCCAGCAAGATTTGCAGAGAACGTTAGGATCAAGTGAAAAAGTCAAAGTCGATGTTTCTTATACGAACTACGAAGAACAGAACACTACAGAAAATCCACGTGTAGAATAGGAGGTCTATCAATGAAAGAGCTTGAACAATATAAGATCCCTATTATCTTTGGAGCGATTGGATTAGTGTTAGCTTTACTATTTGTCAGCATTGGCTTTTTCAAAACACTACTGATCATTGTGCTCACAGGATTAGGCTTTGCCCTAGGGATGTACGTACAGAGAACGGGAATGTTAGATCAATTTCTAAAACAATAAGAACTCAGGAGGAATTTAAATGAATAACGAAAAAAACGAATTAAAAAATGAAAAACCAGTAAGTGCACATCCAGATCCAGTCGTACCAAACACGGATCATACGACAAAAGAAAACGATATTCCGATGACAGAAGCACCAGACCCAGTTGTACCTCATGCGCAAGAAGCGGTTGAACAGCACCAAGCAACAGTTGGAAACCAACATCATAATCAGACAGAAAAACCTAGTGGATTTCAAGGTCCTACTGGAGAAACATCCGTAAATGGTTCTTTGACCTATGATGATAAAGTTATTCAAAAAATTATTGGTATCGCTCTGGAAGATGTTGATGGTCTGTTAACAGTTGATGGAGGGTTTTTCTCAAATATTGCAGAGAAATTAGTAAATACAGATAATGTAACCTCTGGGATCAATACTGAAGTTGGCAAAAAACAAGTCGCTGTTGATATGGATATTGTGGTAGAGTACGGACGAAATATTCCAGAAGTTGCTGAGAGAGTTAAAGAAGTGATTCATAGAGAAGTAGCCAATATGACTCAACTAGATGTAATTGAAGTCAATATCAATGTGGTCGACATTAAGTCAGAAGCTGAGTATCAAGAAGATAGCGAGACAGTTCAAGATAAAGTCTCCAACGCGGCATCAAAAACAGGAGATTTTGCTTCTCGACAAACAGAAAAAGCTAAAGGTGCAGTAGAACGAACATCTGATCGTATGCAAGAAAATAATGAACCTCGCGTTCATTAATTAATAATAGAAAAAATAAGAGCTATCCTTCATGTTGAAGGGTAGCTCTTATTTTATCGATCAATTTTTTTGAAAAATAGATTCTTTCTATATTATTTAACTAAAAAATTGATAGAACTGATAATACACTTTTACAGCTGCTTACTGACTATTCATACAAGTAACAATTTCATCAGAATACAGATACAATTTTGTAATTGTATTTTTTAAGTCTAGTGAGTTAGTATTTACCGGTCATGGAAAATGATGCATTTTTTTGTCTGAGTACAAGTTCAAATTTTTGCCATAAACTAACCACAAACAATTAAATAAAAACCGTCGTGGAAAAATTAAAATCTCTTTGAAAGCAATGTATTCCTATTGCATCTCAAAACTTTTTGCGTTAAAGTAGGAATTAGTCTGTGAAACATTTTTCTGTTTCACAAAAATAGAAAGGATTCATTATGCTGCCAGAAGAATTTCAAAAACAATTATCTATTCAAGGAATTGAGTTGTCATCTGAACAGCTCAAGCAATTTGCTACTTACTATGATCGGTTGATTGAATGGAATCAAAAAATGAACCTCACTGCAATTACCGATCAAAAAGAAGTATATTTGAAACACTTTTATGATTCGATTTCTTTAGCTTTTGTGACAGCATTCAAAGAAGATGCACATTTATGTGATGTCGGTTCTGGAGCAGGTTTTCCTAGTATTCCATTGAAAATCATCTTCCCACAACTAAAGATAACAATCGTTGATTCACTGAATAAACGGATTACTTTTCTACAAACTTTAGTGGCAGATTTAGGTTTAAAAGATGTTTACTTGTTTCACGATCGAGCAGAAACATTTGGTCAAAAAGAGTTCCGAGAATCCTTTGATTATGTCACTGCTCGAGCAGTAGCTCGTTTAAATATTTTAACGGAACTATGCTTGCCTCTCGTTAAAAAGAACGGGTATTTCTTTGCCTTAAAAGCAGCAAAAAGCGAAGAAGAATTAATAGAAGCAAAATCAGCAATCGCATTACTTGGTGGTAAGTTTATTGAAGAAAAAAAATTGACATTGCCTGTTAGTAATGATGAACGGCATCTTTTGATCATCAAAAAAACGAAAGAAACGCCAAAAAAATACCCGCGCAAACCTGGTTTGCCGGCGAAACAACCAATCAAGTAGGAGGAAGCAGAATGGCACGTATTATTTCGGTGGCAAATCAAAAAGGCGGCGTAGGCAAAACAACAACTACAGTCAACCTGGGTGCTTGTTTGGCCTATGTAGGAAAAAAAGTCTTACTAGTAGATATTGATGCTCAAGGAAACGCCACAAGTGGAGTAGGGATTCGTAAACCAGATGTTGATAAAGATATCTACGATGTATTGGTGAATGAAACACCAATCGTAGAGGCAATATTGCCAAGTAGTCGTGAGAATTTAGATATTGTTCCTGCGACGATTCAATTAGCTGGTGCTGAAATTGAATTAACTTCAATGATGGCTCGGGAATCTCGTTTGAAATCGGCATTGAATGAAATTAAAGATCAATATGACTATATATTTATTGATTGCCCCCCCTCTCTTGGACATTTGACGATCAACGCATTTACAGCCAGCGACTCTATTTTAATACCCGTTCAATGTGAATATTACGCATTGGAAGGACTAAGTCAGTTATTGAATACCGTGCGTCTAGTTCAAAAGCACTTTAATCCTGAATTAGAAATTGAAGGTGTTTTGTTGACAATGTACGATGCACGGACAAATCTAGGTGCTGAAGTAGTAGAAGAAGTTCGTCGTTATTTCCAAGAAAAAGTTTATGAGACAATTATTCCACGTAATGTACGCTTATCAGAAGCCCCAAGTCATGGTCTATCTATTATTGATTATGATCCACGTTCAAAGGGTGCTGAAGTATATCAGACATTAGCAAAGGAAGTGTTAACTCGTGAAAAATAAAGGGAAAGGTTTAGGACGGGGGATCGATGCACTATTTCAAGATCTTCAAGGCTTAGAAGAAGTAGATATCAAAACAGAGGAAGTGGTTGAGCTCCCTTTAAATGAATTAAGACCAAACCCTTACCAGCCACGTAAAACCTTCGATGAAGTTTCACTTCAAGAACTAGCTAATTCAATTCAACACGCAGGTGTTTTTCAGCCGATTATTGTTAGAAAATCTACTGTAAAGGGCTATGAAATCATTGCTGGTGAACGACGTTTTCGTGCATCCAAGTTAGCAAAAAAAGAAACGATACCTGCAATTATCCGTGATTTTGATGAAGAAGCAATGATGCAAGTAGCTGTTCTAGAGAATCTGCAAAGAGAAGATTTAAATCCTTTAGAAGAAGCTGAAGCGTATGAAATGCTAATGAAAAATCTTAAATTAACACAAGCAGAAGTGGCAACACGATTAGGCAAAAGTCGTCCTTATATTGCAAATTATCTTCGTCTATTATCATTGCCAAAGTTGGTAAAAGAGATGGTACAAGATGAACGCTTATCAATGGGACAGGCGCGCACACTGCTAGGGTTAAAAAACAAAGATCTGATTTTAAAATTAGCCAATCGATGTGTGAAAGAAAATCTTACTGTTCGCCAATTAGAACAATTAGTGTCTGAAATGAATGATGCTAAAAATGAGAAGAAGAAAATTCCTCGTTTGATTCGTGAAAAACCCTATTATTTGCGGGAAAGTGAAGAACGACTAATGGACAAGTTTGGGACAAATGTTGAAATCCATGAAAAGGAAGGTAAGGGGAAAATAGAGATTGAGTACCTTTCACAGAAAGATTTAACACGAATCCTTGATTTATTGAATATTCAATTTGATGAAGCTTGAGGTGATAAATATGTATGATCTTGGTGACATTGTTGAAATGAAGAAACCCCATGCATGTAAAGCAAACCGTTGGGAAATTATCCGTATGGGTGCGGACATCAAAATAAAATGTACGAACTGTGGCCATATTGTTATGCTTACTCGCCGTGAGTTCGACAAAAAAATGAAAAAAATCCTAGAAAAAAAAGAGAAAGAGTGAAATAATAAATGGCTTTAACTGCTGGAATCGTTGGACTACCTAATGTAGGTAAATCTACTTT
The DNA here is from genome assembly GCF_051711125.1 of Enterococcus sp. DIV0574. NCBI lineage: Bacteria > Bacillati > Bacillota > Bacilli > Lactobacillales > Enterococcaceae > Enterococcus > Enterococcus sp. DIV0574. The sequence continues at coordinate 3,458,894 of NZ_JBIOMA010000001.1, read as the reverse complement.
ATTTAATGCTATAACGAAAGCTGGAGCGGAAGCAGCAAACTATCCTTTTGCTACGATCGATCCAAATGTAGGGATGGTGGAAGTCCCTGATTGGCGTTTACAACGTTTGACGGAATTAGTACATCCAAAAAAAACTGTACCGACAACATTTGAATTTACGGATATCGCAGGAATCGTTCGCGGAGCTAGTAAAGGAGAAGGACTAGGAAATCAATTTCTAAGTCATATCCGTCAGGTAGATGCTATTTGTCATGTAGTCCGTTGTTTTGATGATGACAATATTACACACGTTGAAGGACGGGTAGATCCACTAGCGGATATCGATACTATTAATTTAGAATTAGTCTTGGCTGATTTAGAATCTATCAATAAACGTTATGCACGTGTTGCTAAAGTTGCGAAAACAAAAGATAAAGATGCTGTAGCTGAATTAGCAGTTTTAGATAAAATTAAACCTGTTTTAGAAGAAGGTCTATCCGCACGTTCTATTGAATTTACTGAAGAAGAACAAAAAATCGTTAGAGGATTGTTTTTGCTGACAACAAAACCTGTTCTATATGTAGCAAACGTTGCAGAAGATGATGTGGCAAATGCAGAAGAGAATCCCTATGTTAAAAGTGTGAAAGAATTTGCCGAGAGTGAACATGCGGAAGTGATCGTCATTAGTGCTCGAGCAGAAGAAGAAATCGCTGAATTGGATGATGAAGATAAAGCAGAATTTTTGGAAGCTTTAGGCATTGAAGAATCTGGTTTAGATCAACTGATTCGTGCGGCCTATGATTTATTAGGATTAGCCACTTACTTTACAGCTGGGGAACAAGAGGTTCGTGCATGGACTTTCCGAAAAGGAATCAAAGCGCCTCAAGCTGCAGGAATTATTCATACAGATTTCGAGCGAGGGTTTATCCGTGCAGAAACTGTTTCCTTTGAAGATTTGGATAAGTATGGCAATATGCATGCAGCAAAAGAAGCTGGGCGTGTTCGTTTAGAAGGAAAAGAATACGTCGTTCAAGACGGCGATGTTATGTTATTCCGTTTTAATGTATAAAAGGCTTTCTTCCAAAAAAAAATATGGTAAAATGTCCTTTGTGAAGAAATCACGCAGAAGGGAGAAATGATTTATGGAACCAGAAACTCTGCGCTCGTATGTTTCCGAAAATCGTGAATTAGAAAAACAACTAACAAAACGTAACCAACAATATATTTTTGATTTAAAAAAATCTTTGGAGGCAGCTAATCTTTCTGAAGAAGAAAAAACTGTCGCATTACATGAGATGTTACCAATTCTTGTTCAAGAACAAAAAGGTGGTAAAACCGCTAGACAACTTTTTGGGACAGTCTCTGAACGTACGGAAGCAATCATCACGAAGCCAGTTGAACAAAAAGAATCAGGTCCATTCTTGATGTGGTTAGACAATACGTTGCTTATTTTAGGTATTTTTGGATTAATGCTCGGCGTGATGGGGGTATTTACAAAAGGTCAAGCACAGCCTTACGGATTGTTGACCCTCTTCTTAATGGCCATGTTAGCTGGTTGGGTGTTCTACTTAATGTATAAGTACATGTATCAATATGAACGTCCAGGCGCAGATAAAAGTAAACGTCCGAAAATGTGGAAAATTATTTTGATTTTAGTTGGAGCTTTCTTAGTATGGATCGTGACTATCTCACTTTCTGCTATGCTTCAACCACCACTTAATCCACAGGTCGACCCATTAATCGAAATTGTGATTGGGGCTGTGGCACTAGCAGCTAAATATTACTTGAAGAAGAAATACAATATTATTAGTAGCTTATCTGTTCCTAGAGGATAATAATAAGTTCCCACATGTCATTCATGCGTGTGGGTCTTTTTTATTATGTGTCATACAAGAGGGAGAAAATAGAAATCTATTGTGATTCTGGCTGTTTTCTCAGATTACACAGGAATAAATAAGAAAGCTTTCCGAATAGTTGACTTATGAAAAAATATTTGCTATTTTTTTAAAAATACATATTAACTTTAAGGAGTGGTTACAAAAATGTCCAACTGGGAAACCAAATTTGTAAAAAAAGGGTTAACGTTTGATGATGTATTATTGATACCTGCAGAAAGTCATGTGTTGCCAAATGATGTGGATATGCATGTGCAGCTTGCAAAAAATATTACGTTAAATATACCGATCATGAGTGCCAGTATGGATACAGTAACTGATAGTAAAATGGCAATATCAATGGCTCGTCAAGGTGGATTAGGGGTCATTCATAAAAATATGAGTATTGCTGCCCAAGCAGATGAAGTGCGGAAAGTAAAACGTTCTGAAAGTGGCGTAATCATTGATCCGTTCTTCTTAACACCTAGTCATCTAGTAGCAGATGCAGAACACCTTATGAGTAAATACCGAATCAGCGGTGTCCCTATTGTTGAAACAATGGAGAATCGTAAACTAGTTGGAATCATCACGAATCGAGATATGCGTTTTGTTACGGATTATTCAATCGCAATTTCTGATGTAATGACCAAAGAAAAATTAGTTACGGCACCGGTTGGTACTTCTTTGAAAGATGCAGAGAAAATCTTGCAAAAACATAAGATCGAAAAATTACCGATCGTTGATGATGAAGGTATTTTAAGTGGATTGATTACGATCAAAGATATTGAAAAAGTCATTGAATTCCCCAACGCGGCTAAAGACACTCATGGCCGTTTATTAGTAGCGGCAGCTGTAGGTGTGACCAGTGATACCTTTGAAAGAGCACAAGCATTATTAGATGCTGGAGCAGATGCGATCGTAATCGATACTGCTCATGGACATAGTGCAGGCGTACTGCGTAAAATTTCTGAAATCAGAGCACACTTTCCTGAAGCAACATTAATTGCAGGGAATGTCGCAACTGCTGAGGGAACAAAAGCTCTATACGACGCTGGTGTAGATGTCGTTAAAGTTGGTATTGGTCCTGGTTCCATCTGTACGACACGTGTTGTCGCTGGTGTAGGTGTCCCTCAGTTAACGGCTATTTATGATGCTGCCTCAGTGGCTCGACAATATGGAAAAGCCATTATTGCAGATGGTGGTATCAAATATTCTGGTGATATTGTCAAAGCTTTGGCTGCTGGCGGGCATGCAGTTATGCTAGGAAGTATGTTGGCAGGAACGGATGAATCTCCAGGGGAATTTGAAATTTATCAAGGTCGACGTTTCAAAACTTATCGGGGAATGGGGTCACTAGGAGCTATGGAAAAAGGTTCAAGTGATCGTTATTTCCAAGGTGGAGTTAATGAAGCAAATAAACTTGTTCCAGAAGGAATTGAAGGCCGAGTGGCTTATAAAGGCAGTGTTGCAGATATTTTATTCCAAATGATCGGCGGTCTAAAATCAGGGATGGGATATGTTGGAGCAGCGAACTTAAAACAACTAAGAGATGAAGCACAGTTTATCCAAATGAGCGGAAATGGTTTGAAAGAATCTCACCCTCACGATGTGCAAATTACTAAAGAAGCACCAAACTATTCTGTGAAGTCTTAGAAATTGTTTCACGTGAAAACATTAAATAAAAATGGCGGCCAGTAGTCTTAATAAGACACTGACCGCCATTTTTTTTATGGGAAAATTATTCATTTGATTTCAATGCGTCGATCATATCAACATGCTTCAATTTATAATGAGTAACCAACATAACAATGATTGTAAATAAAATGGTCATGCCGCCGGCTAACGCATAAGCAGCCCAACTAATCACTAATGGAAAAACCATGTTTTCCATCGATGCCTGTCGGAGAATAAAATCAGTCAGTAAGTATCCGACTCCATAACCAGCTAGGATCCCTAGCAAAGTAAAGACAACATTCTCACGAACAATATACATTGTAACTTCTTTGTCGTAAAAACCTAAAACTTTAATTGTAGAGAGTTCCCGAATCCTTTCCGATACATTAATGTTTGTTAAATTGTATAGAACAACAAATGCCAAGGCGCCAGATAAAATGACCAAGATAAGAACAATGGAATTCAGATTCCCCATGGACTCATTTTGCGCTTTGATTTGACTAGACAGGAAGGTAGTATTCTGAACTTGGTCTGTTTTCAATAGTTCTTTAGCTAATGCGTCTTCTTGCTTTTGTTGCATCTTTTTACTCTTGATAAGAAGCGATGTAGGCTGATAGTTCGTATTTGTTGCTTTTTCATAGTCGTTTCTAGAAAGATAAAGTGAGTTACCTAAATAATTTTCAGCGATACCAGCTATCTTCACTGTTACAGCTGTTTGATCCTTATCATAAAAGGTTAGCTCATCTCCAATGTGAATATCAAAAAGCTCCGCATATTTCATCGTTAGGATTGCCCCATCGTCTAGTGACATTTTTTTTCCATCGGTAGAGTGTAGATGCATATAGTTCGAGAATGAGTCAGTATCAGAAGGTACCACTAAAGACAGACTTTGCTTTCCTTGTTCTTTGGACCGTAACTCTATTGTTTCATTCAATACAAGCAGGGATTGTTGAATTGTTGGATCTTCTTCTAATATTTCAAAAACTTCGGTATTGTTTGTTTTACTATCTTTTAATGTGACGATTGCTTGATAATCAGTGATAGGACCAAATTGTTTTTGCGAAACAGCACTTAATGAATCTTTTAGACCCACTCCAGCGACCATAAGTCCTGCACATCCTGCGATCCCAATTATTGCCATAATCATTCGTGATTTATAGCGAAAAATGTTTCGGTAACTGATTTTTTGATTAAAGCTCAAGCGTGACCAAAGTGGTTGAATGTATTCTAGAAAAATTCTTTTCCCTGGCTTTGGTGCACGTGCCTGCAATAGTTGCGCTGGTTTTTCTCGCAAATCACGATAGAGGACAACAAGGGCTGCACCTAAAGTAGCAAGAATAAAGGCGACTGTAGCTTGAATGATTGGCCCCCAAACATAGTAAACCCGGACACCACCTAAAAGATACCGTTCACTAGAAAGAAAATAGATTAATCGAGGTAGAAATTCGATACCTAGTACAGCTCCTAAGAGAATTCCTATACTAGATGATAAAAGAGCATAGATGATATATTTTCGAGCTATCTCTCTTTTTGCATATCCCAAAGCCTTTAATGTGCCAATTTCTTTTCGATTTTCTTCTACCATTCTAGTCATGGTGGTAAAAGTTATTAAAGCTGCTATAAAAAAGAAGAATACTGGAAAGACATTTGCAATTGCCGCTATACGATCAGATAAACCGCCGTATTCTTGAAACCCAGGATTATCTTTTCTTAGATTAAATAAATAAGTAGGCTCTTTCATTTCATTTATTTCATTTTCTTTTTTTTGTAATGTAGACTCTGCATCAGCTAACTTCTCTTTTTCTTCATTGATTTGATTTTGTTGTTTAGTCAATGTCGATTCAGCAGTTTTCAGCTGTTCAATAGCACCAGCTTGTTGTTGAGACGGTAACAGAAGGGTTGCACTTTTTTGTTGTTCAATCTGAGCTTTAGCAGCATCTAATTCTGTTTGTGCATCTAATAGCTGTGCTTTTCCAGTTTCAATTTTTTCCTTAGCAGGTTTCAATTCTTCCATTGCGTCATGTTTGATTTCTGCTACACGTTCTTGTGGACGATCAGCAAAAAGCGTTTCTACTTTTTCTTGATTCTTTTCCATTTTTTCTTGATAGGAATCAGAATAAGTTTCTAAATCTTTCACATTATCAAAAGACAGATAGAGCACCGATTGTACATCACTCAGAAATTGATTTTCGGGAAGGTAAGCAAAATATGTTACTGTACCACTGCCAACATTCGCATAGCCTCGTTCAGCTTTACTGATAAATAGGGGCGAGTTGGCAAAACCAACGATTTTGAAGTTTTTATCCTTTATAGTATCCTGCGAGTCGATAGTATAAGTATCGTTTAACTGATAGCCATATTCTTTCGCTTGTGTATCTAAGACAATTTCATTGCTATTCTTTGGTAAATGGCCTTCTTCAAGGATTAATGCGTTTTGTTTTTGGTTTTTGTTGTAAGAATTGATTTGGACAACTTCATCTGCTTCTGCTACATAATAAAATTGGTAGCCTGATTCCACTTGAATCCCTGACTCTTTAGCTACTTTAAGATCTTGATCGGTGATACCTAGTGTTGATGTAACCTGCATATCAGCTAAGTTATGTTCATCAACATAAGTACTTGCAGAATGATTCAAAATAGGCCCAGTTGCTTTGACACCTACATACAAAAAAGTACCTAGAAAGATGATTAAAACAATAGCGATAAATCTTCCTTTAGACTGTTTGATTTCTCGTAAGCTTGCTTTTAAATACGTCTTATTTTTCATTTGTTTCCTCCTACCAAACGATCTCATCGATTGAAATAGGGGATTCATTAATTTCTACAGAGCGCACTGTAGCATCATTAATACGAATCACGCGATCAGCAATGGGAGCAATGGCACTGTTGTGCGTAATGATTAAAACAGTATTTCCAGCTTGACGACTTGCGCTTTGCAACAGCTTCAATACTTGTTTACCGGTTTCAAAATCTAATGCTCCTGTTGGTTCGTCACAAAGAAGTAATTTCGGATTTTTTGCTAGCGCTCGGGCAATGGACACTCGTTGCTGTTCGCCACCTGATAATTGAGAAGGAAAGTTATTGGACCTATTTTCTAATCCTACTTGCTTAAGCACAGCATCTGGGTCAAGTGCGTTCGGTGATATCTCTGTTGCTAACTCGATATTTTCTTTTGCTGTTAGATTTGGGACTAAATTATAAAATTGAAAAACGAAGCCTACATCTTTGCGCCGATATTCTGTAAGTTGTTTATCCGAAAATTGTGCAATATCAATATTATCGATAATGATTTGACCTTCATCAGGTGAATCCATCCCACCTAATATATTTAGAATAGTCGATTTTCCAGCTCCGCTTGGACCTAAAATAACGACTAGTTCTCCTTCTTCAATTGAAAAGGATAGGTCTTCATTAGCGGTAATCGTGGTTTCGCCCATTTCATATCTTTTATACGTATTTTTTACTTCTACATAACTCATATAACGCCTCCATATTTTGAACACCTGTTGATTTAATCACATAGCGTTAGTATACTAAGAAAGAAAAAAAGGGGCAATCCTCAAATCTTATTCATCTGTTATTAAATAAACATTTAAGTTATTTTTGTATAGAAAGGATTGAAGTTATGGTAGGAATAGTTGGAAATCGCCGAACACAATATACAAAAAAAGTGATTCGAAAAGCATTTCAAGAGATTTTGATGGAAAAAGAATTTGAAAAAATCACAATTACAGAGATTGCCCAGCGTGCTGATATCAATCGAGGAACTTTTTATAAGTATTACAAAGATACTGCAGACCTTTTAGAGGAGATTGAGAAAGAAATCGTTGAACAAATTGCAGATAATTTGCAACAAGAAAATCTCCCATTAGATCTATGGCTAGAAAAATTATTACTTATACTGCAAGAAAATCCTAGTGTAAGTCATTTGATTCTGCTTAATAACAGTCATTTATTAGATTTGTTATTGGAAAAAATCAGACCGGAAACGTTTAAACGCTTTACTATTTATTTCGAAGATGCAACAAGAGAAGAATTAGAGTTATGTTTGAGTTATTTTGTCTGTGGCTCGATCGGGTTGATTGAACGCTGGCTAAAAGATTTTTCTGAGATGCAGCCTAAAGCAGTTTCTCATTTACTTATTCAAATATTTACTACAAATGTTTATGAATAAAAGAAAAGCGAACGCCAATACGTTCGCTTTTCTTTTATTCTACTAGTCGTTCATCATTCATACCAAAATATTGATGCAATGGTTTTTGTTTTCCTGACAATAGTTGATCGATCGTCACAAATTCGTATCCTTCATGTTTTAACATAGAGATCAATCCTGGTACAGCTTTGACTGATTCAGGATGGATATCGTGGATTAAGATGATTGCGCCATTAAAGACATTCTGTTTAACAACATTATTGATTGTTCCAGGATTTTTTGATTTCCAATCCTGTGAGTCAATATCCCATTGAATAATTGGCATGCCAATTGTTTCAGCACTTTTTTTATCAATAGCGCCATAAGGGGGACGGATATTGCGAGGCAAGACGCCTGTAGCCTTGAAAATAGCTTTGTTGGTTTTATTTATTTCACTTTGTAATTCATCTGTCGAAAGTGTATTCAATTGTGGATGAGAATACGAGTGACTTGCTACCTCATGACCCTCGTCGTGGACTTGTTTTGCAACATCTGGATTTTGATCCACCATCTGTCCTAACATGAAAAAAGTAGCTTTCACGTTATCTGTTTTTAGTATATTCAACAAATCAAGTGTTGAGCTATTATTTGGACCATCATCAAAAGTAAGAGCGACGTACTTTTTATTTTCATCTAATGCAGGTAATGTATCTTTTATACTTTCTTGCGAAACCAGATCTGTATCAATGAATGGCGCAATATCTTTGTATTTTAGAGTGACTTTAGAAGTTCCAGTTGAATTTTTTGGTAAGACGATAGTCAATTCATCAGGTGTATAAGTCATTTTACTATCATAAGAAATTCTATCCATTGTTAATACAGCATCAATGATTTTTTCAGGTTCTTTGGCTTGATCAAGTATGGATTGCTGAATCACCTGTTGAATACCTAAGAGACTTCCTTCATCTGGAATCAAATCCTTATTTGTGATTTCTTTGCCAGTTTTTTCGGAAACATAAATGGCTTTTTCAGAAATACTGTCTGGCTTTTTAAAATTTTCCTTACTGCGATCCCAGATAAAACTATCTGCTTCAATTCTATACTGACCAATTTTAGAAGATATTGCTGTTGCTTTTATTCTGGCAACTGTAAGCACTTCTTTTTCACGATGCTTTTTTTGTTGCTTTTGAGCAAGCTCGTCTAAGAGCTGGTTTGCATTTTTGAAAGGAACAGTATTTTCATCAACTGGACGGTAAACAAGGCACTTATTTTCTCCGTCATTTATAGTATCTATTTTCGTTGAAATTCCACTTTGGTCTTGCTCTTCTTGGATTGAAGCCATGAGATTTTTTGCAGCAGTTTCATATTTGGCTTGAGCTTCTGCTTCTTGCTGTTTTAATGTATAAACAATATAGCCGCCAGTAGCGACAATTACTAGAATAAGTGCGGTAAACAATGCGAATATATACTTGCTATAATTAGATTTTTTCTTCGGTATTTTTGGTTGTTTGTTTTCGTTTCCGGTTTTGGGCTTTACAGCTTCATTCAATTGATTTGTATTTTCACAGGTATCAGGTTCTTGTTTGTGACGTTGGCTACGACGTGCATAGGTATTTTTGTCAGACATATGACTTTATCCCTCCATTTATCATCATAAAGTAAAATAAACGTAACATAACTGTAATATAGTTTCAACAATAGGGGGGTATTTCTTAGAATATTTAAAGAAAAAAGGTAGGAATTCTCATCCTACCTTGTTCTTCAATTTTTTTCAATTCGGGTAACTCCACCCATATAAGGAACTAGTACTTCTGGTATAGTCACACTACCATCTTCATTTTGATAGTTTTCTAATACGGCAGCAACAGTTCTACCGACTGCTAGTCCTGAACCATTTAATGTATGCATGTAATGAATCTTGCCATAGTTATCTCTATAACGGATCATTGCTCGACGTGCTTGAAAATCTTCACAATTAGAACACGAACTGATTTCTCGATATGTTTCTTGTGCTGGAATCCATACTTCTAAATCATACGTTTTAGCAGCAGAGAAGCCCATGTCACCTGTAGACAATGCCATTACTCGATAAGGAAGTTGTAATTTTTGTAAAATGTCTTCTGCATTTGCAGTCATTTTTTCTAATTCTTCATAAGAGTGTGCTGCTTCACTTAGTTTGACCATTTCAACTTTGTTGAATTGATGTAATCGAATTAATCCGCGAGTATCACGACCAGCACTTCCAGCTTCTGAGCGGAAAGAAGGACTTAATGCTGTGAAGTAAACCGGTAGTTGGTCAAGATCCAATATTTCTCCATTATAATAATTCGTTAAAGGAACCTCAGCAGTAGGAATCAAGGTAAGATCTGTTTCCGCTAATTGGAAAACATCTTCTTTGAATTTAGGAAACTGTCCAGTTCCAAACATTGCATCGCTATTAACAATATATGGAGTAATCATCTCAGTGTACCCATGTTCATAAACATGTTGGTCTAGCATAAAGTTATATAAAGCTCGTTCAAGACGGGCACCTAATCCTTTATAGTAGACAAACCGGCTACCGGCTACCTTTGCACCTCGTTCAAAATCTAATATTCCTAGGTTTTCGGCAATATCCCAATGAGGCTTTGCTTCGAAATCAAATTCTTTTGGTGTAGCCCAGCGTCTTACTTCAACATTGTCATCTTCGTCTTTTCCAACTGGGACAGAGTCATGAGGCAGATTAGGTAATGTCGTTGCGATCAATTTGATTTCTGAATCAATTTTTGCAATCTCGTCATCAAGAGACTTGATTTTAGTACCGACTTCTTTCATCTCAGTAATTTTATCATCTGCTGCTTTTTTTGCTCGTTTTAGTTGAGCTATTTCTGCAGAAACTTCATTTCGAACTTTTTTTAATTCTTCTGTCTCTACTAGGAGTTGTCGTCTCCTTTCATCTAACTTTAAGAATTCTTCTAATACTCTTTTTTTTACTCCGCGAGTCTGTAATTTTGTTTGGACTTTGTCAAAATTTTGCCGAATCATTTTAATATCTAACATAATTCTTCCCCCTTGTTTTTCATATAAAAAAAGACCTTTTCATCCCTATTCTTGGGACGAAAAGATCTTTCGCGGTACCACCCGAGTTCAGCATAACGCTGCCCTTGTTGCCCGTAACGTGAGCACACGATCTTTCTTTCAAAAGATACACTTTTAATGAACTGGATTCCATTCTTTCCATTACTGATTCTCACCAACCATCAGTTCTCTGAAAAAGTAAAAAATGTACTAGGTTCTATGCTTTATTAGTAAGTATTTTCTCTAGAATAGCGAAAAAGCGTTAGTTCGTCAACCATAGTTTTGGGTATTTGATAAATCATTTCTCTTTAATGGGAGATGGATAATAAAGGAGGTCCAATCCGGAGTAGATTTTGCAAAAATGTAGCCACCATGCAAGGCAACGATGCTTTGAGCAATGGCAAGACCAAGTCCAGTTCCCCCAGTTTCCTGCGAACGTGATTCCTCCACTCGATAGAAGCGGTCAAATAAGGAGTCTAATGAATGTTTGGGAATCATTTGTCCATTGTTCTTAACTGTTAGAATGGCTTCTGTTCCTACTTTTTCCACTTCCATTACGATTTTGTCAGCGCCTTTTCCATACTTTAAAGCATTAGACAATAAATTATTGAAAACTCGTACAAGCTTCTCAGTATCACCGTCCATAATAATGTGCTCTGGGCGAGTGTGAGTCTCAATCTTTATTCCTTTACGAGATGCTTCTAATTCAAAATCTGCAGCTAGTTGTTCGACTAATTGCGCCATATCAAAAGAAATGACATTTATTGGGACGCTAGGCTGTCTTACTTTTGTGTATTCGAAAAGATCGTCTACTAAAGATTTCATTTGCTTTGCTTTGACATAAGCGGTATGAGTATATTTCAATAACTCTTCTTCAGAATGATACTGACGATCTTCAATCAGGCCTAGATAACCAATAATAGAAGTTAAAGGGGTTCGGATATCGTGACTAACATTTGTAATTAATTCATCCTTCGACTGTTCGATCCTTCGTTCATCTTCAATGGCGGCGACGGTACTATCTACCAAGCCGTTAATATTTGAAACAATCCGATTGAGGTCACCACGCAGTTCAAATGGAATACGATGATCATAATTTCCCTCTGCAATATAATGAAGCTCACTAATAATATGCCGTAGCTGCATTTGACGGTATCGACGAATCAAACGCCAATACAAAACAATCACATCTAATAAAAAGAACAAAGGGATAATGAAATTGCGGCCACTTTGAAAAATATCCGTGTCAAAAGCAGAAGTAAAAGCGTTTTTTGACTCATAGATCGCCTCCACTAACAACGGTGAATTCTCTCTTATAGAAGTCAAAATGACTAAAATCGCGACATTTAATAGAAGTAAAAGGATTACAGTAACGATTCCTTCTGCAAATAATTCACTGATTTCTTTAGAAGTGAGGGTGATACGTTTCTTTTTTTCTATTGGATTACTTCGCATCTATTTTATAGCCAACTCCCCACACTGTTTGAATGACTTTCTCGCCATCAGTTGCTTCTTCTATCTTATCACGCAGATGACTCACATGAACCATTACGGTTTTGGCTGACACGACACTCTCTTGCTTCCACACACGCTCAAAAATTTCATCAGCACTAAATACACGATTCGGATGGGATGCTAATAGGTAGAGAATACCAAATTCAAGAGCGGTCAATTGGATCTCATTTCCGGTGATTGTTTTTACTTCATGAGAATCACGATTAATGATCAATGAGCTAACTTCTAAGATATCTGGCTGATTAGAGGGAGCTTGCATTTTTGTTCGACGGAGCAGAGACTTGACGCGAGCCATCACTTCCAAAGGATTGAATGGTTTTGTTACATAGTCGTCTGCACCAGCAACTAGACCTCGTATTTTATCCATATCAGTAGTCTTAGCAGTTAGCATGATGATTGGAATTTGAGATTCTTTTCGCAACTCTTTTACAACCTGCATGCCATCCATTTCAGGCATCATGATATCCAAGATCAGTAATTCAATATCTGGAGTAGTTCTAATTTTTGTTAAAGCTTCTTTACCATCATAAGCTTTGACGGCTTCATAACCTTCATTATGAAGATAGATACTTAATAGTTCAACAATCTCTTTATCATCATCAGCAACAAGTATTTTCATATAAATCCTCCTAGGAACAATATTCTTTTCTCCTATTTTAGCAAATATTCTAGGAAATTGATAAAATCATACTTAAATTTATAAGAATGATAGGAAATAATATTTACAACAAGAATAAAAACCGAACATTGAGAATTCAAATAATCATCATAGTTTCCAAATGGAGAGATTATTCCATAGAATTAACTAAAATATATGATGGAACCGCAGTATTTAGAAACGTTGAAATATCAATGATTTTACTGTTGACGAATGGCAAGATAGTTGCTATATTATTACATGTGCCAAATGACAAAAATCATTTCTAAAAGAAAATGAAAAAAGTTGTTGACGCCAGAACCAACAGATGATATTATAACGAAGTCGCAAATTTAAGAAATCAATTTGATGCTGATACAGCAACAAAAAAGATTGAAAAAAGTTGTTGACAAATAACAATTCATTTGTTATTCTAATGGAGTCGCTGATGACGCACAGGAAGTTGTTGAATAAACACTTTCAAAAAAACTTTTAAAAAAAGAGTTGACATTCACTTGTTGATCTGATATGATTTAAAAGTTGCTAACGCAGCGCAGTAGACCTTTGAAAACTGAACAAAGCAAGCAAACGAACCAATGTGTAGGGCGCTTCATTTATGAAGCAAAATACATGCAAGCAATAGCTAGCAAAGTTAATTTTATTTGAGCTTAACGATCCTATGGATCGTTCAAACAAATCATTATGAGAGTTTGATCCTGGCTCAGGACGAACGCTGGCGGCGTGCCTAATACATGCAAGTCGAACGCTTTTTCTTTCACCGGAGCTTGCTCCACCGAAAGAAAAAGAGTGGCGAACGGGTGAGTAACACGTGGGTAACCTGCCCATCAGAAGGGGATAACACTTGGAAACAGGTGCTAATACCGTATAACACTATTTTCCGCATGGAAGAAAGTTGAAAGGCGCTTTTGCGTCACTGATGGATGGACCCGCGGTGCATTAGCTAGTTGGTGAGGTAACGGCTCACCAAGGCCACGATGCATAGCCGACCTGAGAGGGTGATCGGCCACACTGGGACTGAGACACGGCCCAGACTCCTACGGGAGGCAGCAGTAGGGAATCTTCGGCAATGGACGAAAGTCTGACCGAGCAACGCCGCGTGAGTGAAGAAGGTTTTCGGATCGTAAAACTCTGTTGTTAGAGAAGAACAAGGATGAGAGTAGAACGTTCATCCCTTGACGGTATCTAACCAGAAAGCCACGGCTAACTACGTGCCAGCAGCCGCGGTAATACGTAGGTGGCAAGCGTTGTCCGGATTTATTGGGCGTAAAGCGAGCGCAGGCGGTTTCTTAAGTCTGATGTGAAAGCCCCCGGCTCAACCGGGGAGGGTCATTGGAAACTGGGAGACTTGAGTGCAGAAGAGGAGAGTGGAATTCCATGTGTAGCGGTGAAATGCGTAGATATATGGAGGAACACCAGTGGCGAAGGCGGCTCTCTGGTCTGTAACTGACGCTGAGGCTCGAAAGCGTGGGGAGCGAACAGGATTAGATACCCTGGTAGTCCACGCCGTAAACGATGAGTGCTAAGTGTTGGAGGGTTTCCGCCCTTCAGTGCTGCAGCAAACGCATTAAGCACTCCGCCTGGGGAGTACGACCGCAAGGTTGAAACTCAAAGGAATTGACGGGGGCCCGCACAAGCGGTGGAGCATGTGGTTTAATTCGAAGCAACGCGAAGAACCTTACCAGGTCTTGACATCCTTTGACCACTCTAGAGATAGAGCTTCCCCTTCGGGGGCAAAGTGACAGGTGGTGCATGGTTGTCGTCAGCTCGTGTCGTGAGATGTTGGGTTAAGTCCCGCAACGAGCGCAACCCTTATTGTTAGTTGCCATCATTTAGTTGGGCACTCTAGCGAGACTGCCGGTGACAAACCGGAGGAAGGTGGGGATGACGTCAAATCATCATGCCCCTTATGACCTGGGCTACACACGTGCTACAATGGGAAGTACAACGAGTTGCGAAGTCGCGAGGCTAAGCTAATCTCTTAAAGCTTCTCTCAGTTCGGATTGTAGGCTGCAACTCGCCTACATGAAGCCGGAATCGCTAGTAATCGCGGATCAGCACGCCGCGGTGAATACGTTCCCGGGCCTTGTACACACCGCCCGTCACACCACGAGAGTTTGTAACACCCGAAGTCGGTGAGGTAACCTTTTTGGAGCCAGCCGCCTAAGGTGGGATAGATGATTGGGGTGAAGTCGTAACAAGGTAGCCGTATCGGAAGGTGCGGCTGGATCACCTCCTTTCTAAGGAATAGTACGGAAGACTACACATCGTTTGCCTTTGTTCAGTTTTGAGAGGTTTACTCTCAAAATAGTTTGTTCATTGAAAACTGGATATCGAAGAAAATCAAAACAAGTAACACACACCGAGTTGACAAGTTAAAGAGTTTTTTAATAAGTTCAACGCTTATTTTCTTGAGCAACCTTCTATCGCTAGAAGAAGTACTCATCGACCGTAAGGTCAAAGGTTAAGTGAATAAGGGCGCACGGTGGATGCCTTGGCACTAGGAGCCGATGAAGGACGGGACTAACACCGATATGCTTTGGGGAGCTGTAAGTAAGCTATGATCCAGAGATTTCCGAATGGGGGAACCCAGCATCTTTTATAGGATGTTACACAGTTGTGAATACATAGCAGCTGTGAGGTAGACGCAGAGAACTGAAACATCTAAGTACCTGCAGGAAGAGAAAGAAAATTCGATTCCCTGAGTAGCGGCGAGCGAAACGGGAAAAGCCCAAACCAACAAGCTTGCTTGTTGGGGTTGTAGGACTCCGATATGGTAGTTGAAACAGATAGTCGAAATACTTGGAAAAGTATGTCAAAGAGGGTAAAAACCCCGTAGATGAAATCTGGCTCACACCTAGGAGGATCCTGAGTACGGCGGAACACGAGGAATTCCGTCGGAATCCGGGAGGACCATCTCCCAAGGCTAAATACTCCCTAGTGACCGATAGTGAACCAGTACCGTGAGGGAAAGGTGAAAAGCACCCCGGAAGGGGAGTGAAATAGATCCTGAAACCGTGTGCCTACAACAAGTTAAAGCCCGTTAATGGGTGATAGCGTGCCTTTTGTAGAATGAACCGGCGAGTTACGATAGCATGCGAGGTTAAGTTGAAGAGACGGAGCCGCAGCGAAAGCGAGTCTGAATAGGGCGAATGAGTATGTTGTCGTAGACCCGAAACCATGTGATCTACCCATGTCCAGGTTGAAGGTGCGGTAAAACGCACTGGAGGACCGAACCCACGTACGTTGAAAAGTGCGGGGATGAGGTGTGGGTAGCGGAGAAATTCCAAACGAACTTGGAGATAGCTGGTTCTCTCCGAAATAGCTTTAGGGCTAGCCTCGGAATTGAGAATGATGGAGGTAGAGCACTGTTTGGACTAGGGGCCCATCTCGGGTTACCGAATTCAGATAAACTCCGAATGCCATTCATTCATATCCGGGAGTCAGACTGTGAGTGATAAGATCCATAGTCGAAAGGGAAACAGCCCAGACCACCAGCTAAGGTCCC
>NZ_JBIOMA010000001.1:1592500-3440000 GCF_051711125.1 Enterococcus sp. DIV0574 | reverse complement strand
GCAATCAGCCGGGGTGGCGGAACTGGCAGACGCACAGGACTTAAAATCCTGCGGTGAGTGATCACCGTACCGGTTCGATTCCGGTCCTCGGCATTTCTTAATATGCGCCCATAGCTCAATTGGATAGAGTGTTTGACTACGGATCAAAAGGTTAGGGGTTCGACTCCTCTTGGGCGCGTAGTCTTTTTATTTTTTAATATCTATTATCGGGAAGTAGCTCAGCTTGGTAGAGCACTTGGTTTGGGACCAAGGGGTCGCAGGTTCGAATCCTGTCTTCCCGATTTTTTTGTCTGAAGAGTCTTCTTCAGGCTTTTTTTTTATTGGTGAGAAATTTATTCATGAGTTATAAATATGTTACAATAAAAAGAAATGAGGAGGAGAATTTTTGAAAGGACAAATAATCAAAGCTCTTAGTGGATTCTATTATGTAGAGTCTGAAGATACTATCTTTCAAACTCGAGCAAGAGGAAACTTCAGAAACAGAAAAATCACGCCGCTTGTTGGGGATGAAGTTATTTTTGAAAGTAGTAATCCAACTGATGGATACTTGTTAGAGATACTGCCGAGAAAAAATGAATTGATACGTCCACCAGTGGCCAATGTGGATCAAGGTGTAGT
The DNA here is from genome assembly GCF_051711125.1 of Enterococcus sp. DIV0574. Classification (NCBI taxonomy): domain Bacteria; kingdom Bacillati; phylum Bacillota; class Bacilli; order Lactobacillales; family Enterococcaceae; genus Enterococcus; species Enterococcus sp. DIV0574. The sequence continues at coordinate 3,439,382 of NZ_JBIOMA010000001.1, read as the reverse complement.
GGTGACAAGTTTGATCCAACCTAATTTCTCATTTAATCTATTAGATCGGTTTTTAGTTACACTGGAGTATAAAGAGATTGAACCAATTATCTTTTTGAGTAAAACAGACTTAATGAGTGATCAAAGTGAGGTTCAAAAAATTGCCGCTTTGTACCAACAAATTGGTTACCAAGTCATTGTTTCAAAAGCAGATAATAGCGATCTTCTGGAGTTACAAAAAATTTTCCCGGAACGACTGACAGTTTTTATGGGACAATCTGGCGCAGGAAAATCCACATTGCTTAACCGAATAGTCCCAGAGCTAGATTTGGAAACGGCCGAAATTTCTGAGTCATTAGGTCGAGGGAAACATACAACGCGACATGTAGAATTATTGACATTATATGATGGGTTAGTGGCTGATACCCCTGGATTCAGCTCAATCGATTTTTTGGAAATCGATAGTGGACAATTGCCCAAACAGTTTCCAGAATTTTTAGCATTGGCACACCAATGTCGTTTTCGTGAGTGTATGCATTTAAATGAGCCAAATTGTGCTGTAAAAGAAGCAGTTGAACAGCAAACAGTTGCACTTACCCGGTATAAAAACTATGTTCAATTTTTAGAGGAGATTGAAAATCGTCGTCCAATTTATAAAAAGAAAAATAAGTGAGGGAAACGAATATGATTAAACTAGCACCATCAATTTTAAGTGCGGATTTTGCGAATCTGCAACGGGACATTGAACTTGTAGAAAAAAACGGCGCGGATTACATCCATATAGATGTAATGGATGGCCAATTTGTTCCTAATATTACTTTAGGACCAAATGTTGTCAAAGCTATTCGTCCGATAACTAAGTTGCCACTGGATGTTCATTTGATGATTACTCAGCCAGAAAATTATATTCATGCGTTTGCCGAAGCTGGTGCCGATATAATTGGAGTTCATGCCGAAGCTACTCCCCACATTCATCGCGCAATTCAAATGATTTTAAATGAAAATGTAAAGGCGGAAATTGTTATCAATCCTGGTACGCCAGTAGCTGCTATCCAACATGTACTATCCATGTGTGATCAAGTACTGGTAATGACTGTGAACCCTGGATTCGGTGGACAATCTTTTATCGAAGAAACAGTTGCTAAAATCAAGGAATTAGCACAATTGAAAGAGAAAAACGGGTATCATTATGATATCGAAGTAGATGGTGGAATCGTTCCAAAAACAGCTCGGATCTGTTTAGAAGCTGGTGCCAATGTGTTTGTTGCTGGTAGCTACATCTATGACGCGGACAGTCCTGCTGATCAAATCAAAGCATTGAAAGAAGTGTTGCAATAAATGAATATTCTTCTAGTTGCAGGTGGCAAAAAGCAAACTTGGCCGTCTCTAAAGAAGTATGATAAATACATTGGTATTGATCGGGGATCATTTTATCTGCTTGAGGAGGATTTACCTTTAGACTTTGCGATTGGTGATTTTGACTCTCTTTCTTCTGAAGAAAGAGAACGAGTGCGACAGAATGCAAAAAATTTTTTTCAAGCTCCGGCAGAAAAAGACGATACGGATACGCAACTCGCATTATTGATGGCTATTGAGCATTTTCCCAATGCAAAGATTGATATTATCGGTGCAACTGGTGGAAGAATCGATCATTTTTTAGCAAATTTATGGATTGTACTGGAGAAACGGTTTCAGCCTTTCGCTCATAATATTAGTCTATTAGATAAGCAAAATGTCATTCGGTTCTTTTTGCCAGGGAAGTATTCCATACGTAAAGAAAAGGGCATGAAATATCTGGCATATTGTTGTCTGACTCCCATTGACAATCTTTCATTATTGGAAAGCAAATACCTATTGGAAAATGTGAAGGTTGAACATCCTACATCATTTGCTAGTAACGAATTCATAACGGATGAAGCATCTTTTATATTTGAAACGGGAATTATTGCTGTTATTCAAAGCAAAGATTAAGAGACATTCAAGTCTCTTTTTTTATTTTTGAAAATTTCAGAAAGCTAATTACAAAAAAAGCATTAAGACGTACAACTTAACTTTTGTTTACATCGTTTTAGTGGTAAAATTAAGGCTATCAGTTTGGAACTCATTGAGGTGTCTTTGTGAAAAAGTTTAATCCTAATAAAAATATCATAATCACATTAATTATTGTGATTTTAGTTGTTTCTGTGTTGAGTGTGACGATTGCTAGAAGAGCAGTTGGGAATTCATCCAGTTTTGTGCAATCGGCAGTCAACGACACGATTGGTATCGTGGACAAGGTGATTACAGCTCCAGTACGGTGGATCGAAACCGGTGCAAACTCTGTAAAGAAACTTTTTGTCACGTATGAAGAAAACGAACGTTTAAAAGAGAAAATCGATAGTTATGATGAGATTGCTCGATCAAATGAAAATTACAAGCGAGAAATCGAATCATTGAAAGAAGAGCTTGAGTTAAACGAAACATTGACTAACTATGAAAAAATTACTGCCAATGTTATTAATCGTTCACCAGATACATGGCAAGACATGCTTGTTGTGGATCGTGGCACGAAAGATGGTGTCGAAGTAAATATGGCGGTTATGTCCCAAAAAGGTTTGATTGGGCGTGTGATTGAAGTGAATGCAGCATCTTCAAAAATCGAATTGTTGACTTCTGAAAATCAAAATTCAAATCATTTTCCTGTTCGAATCAGCGGGAAAGACGGCGAAACTTTTGGAATTCTAAGTAGTTATGATCAAAAAGAGAAGTCCTTGGTTATCAGTCAATTGACTGGAAGTACACAATTGAAAGAAGGCGATGTTGTACAAACCTCGGGATTAGGAGGGAATTCTCCAGCCGACCTTGCTGTTGGGACAGTTGTTAGTACCACCAAAGATGAATTTGGATTAGATACAAAAGTATATGTAAAACCTTATGCACAAATGTATGATATTCAAGCAGTTACTATTATCAAACGTTTGGCGGGTGACAAATAGGCATGAAAAAAAATACGTATTTAAAGTACTTTGCCGGAGCATTTTTTTTCTTGATGATGTTGTTAGATGGACAATTAACCCGTTTACTTGAGCGCTGGACGCAAGATAATTATATAGCGAGTGCACATTTACTATTGATTGCCTTCCTATGTGGTGCCAGATATTTGCCTAAAAACTACTTGATTATAACTGCATTGATCATTGGATGCTTGTATGACCTTTACTATATTGGCATAATTGGTATTTATGCTGTCGCATTCCCGATGATTGTGTGGATCATGTATATTTTAAATAAAACGCTATACCAAAACATATTCACCATGTTTTTTGGAATGATTATTTTCGTTACGGGTCTTGAAATGGTAACTTTGGGGATACAGTTGTTATTTAAAATAGCAACAGTCAATACTTCATTTTTTGTCTCTCGTTTCTTAGCACCGACACTGCTATTAAATATTATTTTATTTGTTATTTTAGTTATTCCATTTATGAAGCTATTCAAAGAAGAATAGCTTCATTTTTTTTGTTATGTTTTATATCGAATCTGGTAGATTATTTGAAATCTGTTTGTAACATTCTTTTTATCTGCTTGACATGTATCTATGTTACAATCGCTTTATCGTAAAAAGACTTTAGATATTCTTATATATTTTAAAATTAACTTAAACTTTCAATGAAAAGTCAGGCGGAGGAATGAAGGGTGAAAAAACGTATTCTATCAGTAATATTAGTGAGTTCCATTGCGCTTACTTCAGTTGTAGCACCAACACTTGTCGCAGCAGACGACTTTGATAGCAAAATTGAACAAAAAGATCAAGAAATCAGTAACTTAAAAAATCAACAAGCTGATGCTCAAGCACAAATCAAAGCATTGGAAAATGATGTTGCAGCTATCAATGAAAAAGCTGAAGCATTATTGACGCAACAATCTACTTTACATGCTGATTCAGAAAAATTACAAAAAGAAATCGACGACTTGAATGTTCGTATTGAAAAACGGGAAAAAGCGATTCAAGAACAAGCAAGAGATGTCCAAGTGAATGGACAAAGCACCAATTTTATCGATGCCGTTCTTGAAGCAGATTCTTTAACGGATGCTATCGGTCGCGTTCAAGCTATGACGACGATTGTTAGTGCTAATAACGAATTGGTTCAACAACAAAAAGCGGATCAAGAAGCGGTTAAAACGAAAAAAAATGAAAATGATAAAAAACTAAAAGAAATTGAAGCAAATCAACTTGAGCTTGAGAAACAAGTAGGAGCACTTCAATCGAAGCAAGCAGACTTGAATGTTTTGCAAGCAGATCTTGCTTTGCAACAATCATCTAAAGAAGATGAAAAAGCCGACCTAGAAAAACAAAAAGAAAGCTATCAGGCTGAACAGGCACGAATTGCTGCCGCAAAAGAAGCGGCAAAAGCAGCTCGAGAACGTGAAGAAGCTGCGCAAGCCGAATCAAGCACAAGTAGTACAACAAAAACAGGCGAATCAACTTCGTCGAATGAGTCAAGCTCAAATGAATCAAGCTCAACAAATGAATCTTCCAGTACTAACAGTACCGGAACAAGTGACTCAGTAGAAAATGATACACCAAAACAAGAAACAATTGTAAATAAGCCTGAAAATAAACCAGAAAACAATACAAACGTTCCTTCACAATCTGTAAACGGATCAGCAATTGTTTCAGAAGCAATGAAATATCTTGGTACACCATATGTCTGGGGCGGAACGACACCGAACGGATTCGATTGTTCTGGTTTTACTCAATATGTGTTTGCAAAAGTAGGAATTTCATTACCTCGTGTGACCTATGATCAAGAGTATTCTGGCACGGTTATCTCAATCAATGAAGCAAAAGCTGGTGACCTATTATTTTGGGGATCGCGCGGAAGTACGCACCACGTGGCTATTGCACTTGGTGGGGGACAATACATTCATGCACCTACCACTGGACAAAGCGTTTCAGTTAGCAGCTACTCTTATTACGCACCAAGTTTTGCTGTGCGTGTTAATTAAATAAAAAATGGTAAAAATAAGGCAATAACTTAAGCTGACGTTTTTCGTCAGCTTTTTTGGTACATTCAAAAGGAGGAAGCATAATCTATGGTTATTCCTTTTTGGAGAAAACCAAATTATACTAGTGTTAGGTAGGTGAGGAGGATGAAGGGAATAAAAGACAGAGGACAAACAATTCAATTTTTAAAACTCTATACTCATTATTTTTCTGATATGATGATGCCAAATGTAAGTATTTTTATTGCATGGGCAGTCATTGCGTTTGCCGTACCCGTACTAGATGCGGATCAGGGGGGGTTGATCAAGTCAGAAGAAGCTATTTTACATTTTCTCTTACCAATATTGCTTGCTTACACTGGCGGAAAAATGGTTGAACCAACAAGAGGTGGAGTTTCAGGAGCAATTGCAATTTTAGGGATGATTTTAACCTCTCAATTTCCACAAGTTTTTGGAGCAATGATTATCGGTCCGTTAACGGGTGGCATGCTTCGATTCTTTGATCATATCTTTTCTCGAAAAGTAAAGACTGGCTATGAGATGCTCTTTCGTAATTTTTCTGCAGGCTTAATTGGAGGTCTTCTATTTTTATGTAACTTTTTTGTATTTGGCCCTTTGCTCGATCAGCTTAGTCAACAAAGTTATCATTTAGTTGATTTTTTTCTCAAGCAGAATTTATTTCCTGCTATTCATCTTTTTCTGGAGCCACTAAAGGTTCTTTTTTTTAATAATATTATCAATCATGGTCTATTTACGCCGTTGGGTGTTGAAGGCGCCAGTATTCATGGAACGTCGATTTTATTTCTGCTTGAAGCCAATCCTGGTCCTGGTTTAGGCGTCTTGTTTGCATGTATGAGGTATGGTTCTAAAAAAGCAAGAAATGGGGCGACTGCTGCTGCATTTGTGCAAGCAATAGGAGGTATTCATGAAGTTTATTTCCCATTTATTTTAATGAACCCATTATTGATTATCGCACCGATTTTAGGTGGAGCTACTGGTACATTTATTTTTCAAATGAGTAAAGTTGGCTTACGATCACCGGCTTCACCAGGTTCTATTTTGGCTATCTTAACAAATACGCCAAATCACATGTGGTCAGGCGTATTAGCTGGAGTATTGGTAAGCACGCTTGTTTCTTTTTTTGTTGCCTATTTTGTTTTGACCTATCACTCAGTGAATGAAAAAAGTACGGAAGGAACAATATGTATGGATAAAGTAAAGAGAATTATCGTTGCATGCGACGCAGGGATGGGATCTAGCGCAATTGGGGCAAGTTTATTAACTAAACATTTAGAAGAAGCAGCCATTTCCATACCTGTCGATTATAAATCAATTTATCAGTTGAAGGATGGAGAAGATCTTTTAGTTATTACCCAATCAGGGCTTGGTGCTTTAGCTCAAACTAAGACACCTCAAGCACAACATTACTTCTTGAGTAACTTTTTAGCGGAATCAGAGTATGAAACACTAGTTAAACTTTTAAAGCAAGAGCAAGAAACGGTAGCAAATGTTTCTTTTAAAGTTGGGGAAAAAATCCCAACATTGATTTTTTTGTATGAAGGCAAGAAAAGAGGCGCTCAAACGATGGCTGTTGCAATCGTTCGTAAAATTGCCAATGAATTAGCCATACCTATTGAGGTAAAGAAAGAAGATATTGAGACAACCCAGTTTAATCCAGAGGCATTATATATCGTTCAAAAAGATTTTCAGCAAATGGCTGCATTAACAAATGTCACCCACTTAGTTGTCGATGATTTAGTGACAACTTCCAAATATCGTCAATTGATGACAGAAGGAGTCGCCTATGTTCTTGACTAAGCGTGAAACTATTTTGTTGACTGAGCTAATGAACAGTAACGGTCCTGTTTCTATGGACCGAATGATGCAGCTTTTGAAAGTAAGTAAGCGGACTGTCTACCGCGAACTAGCCAATTTAGAGAATTCGTTGCGTACTGTAGGGGCATCCTTAGAAAAAGAAGGTCGTGGACATTTTCGAGTCATTGTCGGGAATAGTATCACTCAGCTGCAAGAAGCAATTATGTCTGATCCATCCCAAGAGTTTGCGTCAATAGAGCGACAACATAGGATTTTGCTGCAATTAGCAACTACTGCTAAGCCGATTAGTAGCCATCGTTTTTTAGAGCTCTATCAAATCAGTAATACTACTTTTTTTTCTGATATTAAACAATTAGAAGAAAGTTTGGCGCGCCTTCCGTTGACAATTGTCCGTAATCAAGGATATGAGCTCAAAGGACCAGAAAAACATCGACGTTTAGTAGCAGCGAATACGTTGATGATGGAAATAAATGAATACCAGTTTTTTCATTTTCCTGAAGCAGAACAAACGGCGCATTTTTTATTTGAGTTTATTGAAAAACAGTACTTGATTTTAGCGCAAGATCTTATAAGAGAAGTGGTTGAACCTAAATATCCTGAGTTAAGTGATCGCAAGTTGGCTTTTATTGGTATTATGCTTGCTTTAGCCATGGAGCGAGTAGCAACAGGATTTTCAGTAGAGGAAGAAAGTTATCCAAGTCAAATCAACAAAGATTTGCTGAAGGTAGCTAAACAGATTTTTGCTCAAGTTGCTGAACAAACGAAGCGGTTGTATTCGGTTAATGAAATAGTTTTTTTTGCGATTTTATTAGGGGATTTTTCTAATTCTTTTGACCGCGATTTTTTTGAAGAGAATTTTGATACAACTTTGGCATATCAGGTAAAACGGTTGATCGAACTGATTAGCCAGCACACTGAGGTTGATTTTTTTGAAGATGAAATTTTATATAAAATGTTGCTAACACATATTTCTGGGGTAATGACCCGAGCGATTTTGGAAGAGAACCATCTAAACAATCCAATTTTAGAAAAAATAATGAAACAATATGAGGAAATTGCAGAAGCAATCCGTTTAAGCTTACCGCTTGTTTTCCCACAACAGCAGTTTTCAACAGAAGAAATTGCCTATATGGTATTGCACTTCGCAAACTCATTAGAAAAGAATCCTAAAGTGATGGAAGTCAATATTGCAGGTGTATCACCAAGCGGACTGGCTTCAATTAGTTTGTTAGAGATGCAGCTAAGAAAGCAATTTCCATTTATCAATAAAATTACTTTTTTCCGTGTGGGGGATATCGAACAGGATAAAATTGAGGGCAACTACGACTTGGTGATTTCCACATCTTTGTTGCCAGGTTATCGAGGAAAATATAAGCTAGTATCTCCTATTTTATTGGAAGAAGACATTCAGGAACTAAAAGAAGAATTTCGTCTGCTTAGTCAGAAAAAGAGACTTTCTCATGCAATACCTACGCCAGTTTCTACTAGGGAAGATACCTATGAAGATGTTCTAGCATTTATTGAGGAGATTAACCGCTTATTAGAATTGTTTACTCTTCAAACGATTGACAATGGCCCCAACTTAGAAGAAACATTATCTGAAGTGATGAAACATTTTTCCAAAGCGTTAGTGCAAGACAGAAAAAAAGTAGCCAATAAATTAGTGAAGCGCTATTTACAAGCCCCTGTTGGAATACCGAAGACTCACTTTGCCCTTTTTCATGCGTCAAGTACAGAAATTTTGCAACCAGTTTTCAAAATCTTTGATTTATCACAAGGACTATCACTTTATGCGATGGATAAACAAGAGATTAACGTAACTCGCTTGTTAGTTATGCTCGCTCCTTATCCAATCGATGAGCAAAGCAGTAAAATCTTAGGGAGGATTAGCGGTTCCATCATTATGAATGATCTCAATACAGAAATATTTAATTCAGGAAATTTTTCCATCATTTATCAATTGCTTGCTACGCTTTTGATTGAAGAAATCAAACAATAATGGGGAGGAGAAAATAGTGGATATTCCAGCAACACATATTTTGTTAGATCAGCGATTCCAAAGTGCAGAAGAAGCATTGCATGAGATAGGTACATTCTTAGTAGACCAAAAAATGGTTCAACCTCAGTATATAAACAGTTTAGTTCAGCGACACAAAAAATATGGTGTTTATATAGGAAACTTTGTAGCCTTGCCTCATGGAGAAGAAGAGGCAGACAAATGGATTAATGAAGAAGGGATTTGTCTTGTTCAAGTACCAGACGGTGTCGATTTTGGCGATGCAAAAGAATCAAAGGTCACTACGATTCTGTTTGTGGTTGTTCTCAAAGAAAAGCAGTTATCATGCTTGCAAGAAATTGCTTTTTTTTGTTCAGATATCCAAAATGTAAAACTATTAAGCGACGCCGCTACAATAGAGGAAGTCCAAAAAATACTATCGCTAGAAGAGTAGAAAAGGGCATTTATTGATTAGTCATGCATTATGCATGGCTTTTTTTTGTAGATAAGAGACAAATTTTGTCACAGTTTCCTGTGACAAAGTACGACTTTCGAAGCTTTCGGAAAGCGCCTACAATCAAGGTGTAAAAACAAGTTGGGAGGAGAATGAAGATGGAACAAGTACAAGCAGACAGGAAGGCGTCTTTAAAGTCGAGGGTCCAAAAACTAGGTAGTACATTGTCGAGTATGGTAATGCCCAATATTGGCGCATTGATTGCATGGGGCGTGTTAACGGCTCTCTTTATTCCAGATGGCTATCTGCCAAATGAATCCTTTGCTTCAATGGTCGGTCCGATGCTGACTTATCTAATACCGATACTGATTGGATACACGGGCGGGAAAGTAATTGCTGGAGATCGGGGCGCAGTTGTTGGGGCAATCGCTACAATGGGGGTCATTGTGGGAACAGACATCCCAATGCTTTTAGGTGCAATGATTATGGGGCCATTAGGCGGATATACGATTAAGAAGTTCGATGAATTTTTTCAAGATAAAGTGCGGGCAGGCTTTGAGATGCTAGTCAATAATTTTTCTGCGGGTCTTCTAGGTTTTGCTTTGGCTCTGTTAGGCTTTGTTGTCATTGGACCTGTTGTAAACGCATTGACAGAAGTAATGGCAGCAGGCGTTGCAGTGATTGTCAATGCACATCTGATTCCATTAGCAAATATTTTTATTGAACCTGCCAAAATCCTATTTTTGAATAATGCCATCAATCACGGAATTCTGACTCCATTAGGTACGGAACAAGTAAGCGAGTTTGGTAAATCAATTCTATATTTATTAGAGGCAAACCCAGGGCCTGGATTAGGTGTTTTATTAGCATTCACTTTCTTTGGCAAAGGCGCGGCAAAATCATCTGCTCCAGGAGCAATCATTATCCACTTTATAGGTGGTATTCATGAAATCTATTTCCCATATGTGATGATGAAGCCATTAATGTTTTTAGCTGTTATTGCAGGAGGTGTTTCTGGGAGTTTCACTTTTCAATTATTAGGTGCAGGTTTAAGGGCACCAGCTTCTCCAGGTTCGATTATTGCTATTTTAGCGATGACACCGTTGAATTCGGTGATGAGTGTCGTCTCTGTTTTAGCAGGGATTGCTGTTGGAGCAACCATATCGTTTCTTGTGGCGGCAGCAATTCTAAAAGCCGATGCCAAAGACACTGTAGATAATTTTGATGAGAAGGTACAGGAAATACACCAAGCAAAACAGCGTTCAAAAGGAGTGGCTCTAGAATCGTTAACAGGCATTCAGAAGATTATTTTTGCCTGCGATGCTGGTATGGGTTCAAGTGCAATGGGGGCTTCCATTTTGCGTAAGAAAGTTAAAGATGCTGGTTTGGCTCAACAAGTCACTAATCAAGCAATCAATAATCTGACAGATGATGCGCATACATTGATTGTGACACAAAAAGAGTTACAAGAGCGGGCAAAATTAAAAGCACCAAATGCAACATTTGTTGCTGTAGAAAATTTTTTGAATTCTCCTAAATATAATGAGATCGTGGCCACATTGTCAGGCTCAGGAGTTGAGGAAGAGAAAAAAACGAAAGCAGTAAATTATAAGCCACTGCCTCTAGAGGAATTAAAGGGCATTCATGAAGTTATTCTTGCCCATGACGATCGTGAAGGCTCAGCGACCATGGCGAGAAAGGTTTTTCAAGACTTATTAGCGAAAGAATCTCTCTCATTATCACTTAAAAAGGTTCATATCGATAATCTAAAAGCGGATGCTTCATCATTGGTAATTACCAAAGAAGAGCTGACAAAGCAAGCGCGGTCGCTAGCACCAGATGCAGTCCATCTATCTGTCAGCAATTTGATGCGAACGTCAAACTACCAGCGTGTAATCACAACACTTAAAGAAGCTCTTTAAGGAGGAAGAAAAATGAAACTATTAGAAAAAGAAATGATTGAGCTGAATCAACAGTTTGCGAACAAAGAAGAAGCGATTCGTTATTGTGGGAAAAAACTTGTTGAGGCCGGATATGTTGATCCGGAATACGTCAACGCTATGATCGAACGAGATGCAATGTTATCTGTCTACATGGGGAATTTCATAGCTATCCCACACGGGACAGATGAAGCAAAAAAATATGTCAAAAAATCTGGTATCTGCATTGTTCAAGTGCCTGAAGGCGTAAATTTCGGGACAGATGAGGATGAAAAAATCGTTACGGTATTATTTGGCATTGCTGGAATAGGTGAAGATCATTTGCAGTTGGTACAACAAATCGCTCTCTTCTGTAGCGATATCGATAATGTGGTCGAATTAGCGGATGCTTTGAGCAAAGAAGAAGTCGCCGCTAATCTAACAGTGGCATAGGAGGGGAAAAAGATGAGAGCAGTTCATTTTGGTGCAGGGAATATTGGTCGAGGGTTTATCGGAGAGATTTTGGCAGCAAACGGTTTTGAAATAACCTTTGTTGATGTAAATGAAACGATTATTGCTGCGCTTCAGCAACGTAAATCCTATACAATTGAATTAGCAGATGAGAACCGCGAACAGATTTTTATTGAACACGTGACAGGAATCAATAACGCAAAAGAACCGGATGCGGTTGTTCAAGCAATTGTCGAAGCCGATATTTTAACCACTGCCATTGGTCCTGCAGTATTGCCTCGCATTGCACCGCTCATTGCAAAAGGGCTGGATCAGCGAGCAATCAAGAAAAAGGAGCAAGCAATTGATGTCATCGCTTGCGAAAATATGATCGGTGGATCCACTTTTCTAAAAGAGGAAGTAGAAAAGTATAGCCAACAACTCGCTTACCTGGAGAATAGTGTTGGTTTTCCAGATGCAGCAGTGGATCGCATTGTTCCGATGCAACAACATGATGATCCTTTGTTGGTTCAAGTAGAACCATTTTGTGAGTGGGTAGTTCAAGAAACAGCAATGAAATCAGTACTTCGTCTACAAGGCGTACAATACGTACCAGATCTGAAACCTTATATCGAGCGTAAATTGTTTAGTGTGAACACAGGTCATGCTACAGTAGCTTATACAGGAGCTCTACAAGGCTATGAGACCATCGATGAAGCCATGCGTGACCATCTAGTTGTGATTCAGCTGAAATCCGTTCTAGAAGAAACTGGTCAACTTTTAGTCGCCAAATGGGATTTTGATCCTGATGAACATGAACAGTATATTGAAAAAATTATTCAACGATTCAAAAATAACTACATTTCGGATGCTATTGCTCGAGTAGCCCGCACCCCTTTGCGAAAATTAAGCGCACAAGAACGATTTATTCGCCCCGTCCTTGAATTGCAAATGAGAAATGTGCAACCGTTCCATCTCTATGAAACGATTGGTATGATTTTCAACTATCATGATCCTGAGGACGAGCAAAGTCAACAATTGAGAGAGTTACTGGAAGCAGCTAATCTTTCTCAAGTGATCACAGAAGTCACAGGTGTAGAGGATCAGAGAATCATTGAGAAGATCAAACAAAACATTGAAAAATATGCTTATGTAGCTGCATGATCATTGGCTGCCGATTGCTATTCCAAATCATGGATAAGCCATCGGTAGCCAGTGTTTTTTAGTCTATTTTGACAGGAAGTTTGACCTTCTGAATCATTCACGTGATAATAAAGGGAGAAATGAGGGATCGGGATGGAGAGATGGTTTGAAGAAGCCCAACTACATGTGATTGAATTACCTATCAGTTGGCAAGATGGTCGTCCTTGTTATAGTGCGTTTATTCGAGAATTGCCAATGCTGCAGGCAGAAGGTGGTTCACGGAAAGATGTCTATCGACAATTGGCGGAAGCCTATCAGATCTATTGGGAAAAACACCAACAAACGGAAGAAGAGGAGATGACTTCTTCTTTGCTATCACTCGATGAATTACTTAAATATTATGATGGTGAGACATTTGATGGTTTTGACATTTCTATGGATGAATAGAAATATTAATTAAAAGAACTTGCGAACAAAAACAGCAGGTAAAATCGCTAAAGGATAGAAAAATAGGGAGTACGATATTCGTACACCCTATTTGTGAGTTCTTCGTTTAAAATTTAGGCTTTATTTGTTGCCTTCAAGTGCTGTTGTAATGGCTTGATTAAATGCATCCAAATCATCAGGATTACGACTAGTGATCAAATGATGCGTGTCGTCAATCACCACAGGCTCATCTTTGACAGTAGCACCTGCATATGTTAAATCTGGACGAATGGAATCATAGCCAGTCAATGTTAATTCTTTTGTCAATCCGGTTTGAATAAAGAGTTGAGGTCCATGACAGATAGCAAAAACTGGTTTTTCAGATGTCAGAAACTCTTTGGTCAAAGTGACATAGCGTTCATCTGTACGTAATTGGTCTGGAGAAAAGCCACCAGGAATCAACAAAGCATCAAAATCGGAAAAATTGATTGTATCAATAGACGCGTCAACTGCAAAAGTGGTTCCTTTTTTTCCTGTGACAGTGTCCACGCCTTCATTACTGATAATGACAACTTCATGTCCAGCATTTTCCAGTGCTTCTTTTGGTGAGGTTACTTCAATATCTTCAACTAGATCGGTAATGATAGTGGCAATTTTACTCATCAAATCTCCTCCTTAAAAATTAACTTTTATTCATCTTCAATTTCTATGCTAACGAAGATTCATACCGCTGACAAATAATCTGTTCAGAGCAAAAATAAATTAGATAAAAAAGAAAGAGAGAAAAAAATGGCAACAATTCAATTATTTATTACAGATGAGCCGCTCGTTTTTGAAAAAGCTGTCTTGCAATTTATGGGTGAAGAGCAAATAGTCGAAAAGAATCTGAGGTTCAAAGATGCTACTATAGAATTATCAAAGGAAGTAGAATCTACATGTGTCTCATTGGTCAAGCAAGGCATTCTATGGCTGGAAGAAACAGGTGAAGAAGAAGACTACATTGACTTGCTTTATTTGGATTTTCAAAATACAACCCACTCAAAGACAACGGCATCTATTTTGTCACGACCTTTTTATCAAGTAGAAGAGACTCTCCAACCTGTTCTTGAGGAAGTTGGAGATGTGCTCGCGGAGAAATTCTTCGAAGAGTGGAGCAATCAACTAGCCGAATTGTCTGATGATGAACTGTCCTATGCTTATTTCATCGACGGTGCTCGGATCACTTTAGAATTGACTGAGCCATTTGAGCTACAAGAATCGATCTTATTAAAAGAGCTGATAGTGGATTATCACTCTGCGTTAACTCGTTCTGTACAAAAGTTTTACGAATTTCTTATTTAGAGCCTAGCAGAAGCTAGTTTTTGTTTGTAACCGAAAACATTTTTACTTTTTTTTAAATCTGTTCCGTTAATCCTTCGTAGTCTTGACCATTTCCAAGGAAAGAACTATAAAGAAAGTAAGTACTCAATGAGTGCAAAAAAGATAAGAATCAAGACAAGGATGGAAAATTATGCGAAAAGTACCTCCTATTTTGAAACCAATTGCTCTCTTGACCATTTCAACCATCATCGCTACTGCAACTGGTGTTGTGAATTCCAGTAGCTATCGGCAGTCAAATGGAACTAGTCACTCGACTGAGATTACTGAAACGACCGAAACCATCGATGTTAGTCACTCGCAATCGGTAGACAGTCAACCTGTGTCTGAAAGCACAGAACCTTCAACATCAGCTGAAGATCATGGAGGCACTACATCTTCCACAACAAATAATCAGCGAACTGTTCCTTCATCTTCGATAGAGGATAGCTCTACACCACCAGCTACAGATGTCCCTTCTTCAGAGAACGGGCAAAGCGAGGAAACGACGCCGTCAAGTCAGGATCAGAATGCGGCTGACCAAGAAGCAGTCATCAATGAGGATCAAGAAAATGAGTAGGTGAATAAATGACTTTTTTATTAGATATGATCAATGGGATTCATAAGTTCTTAGGTTATCTGGATATTAGTCCTAAATACTTGAATCGGGCCTATACATTACTTAGTTTGATTCCAACGGCTTATATTCTGCGTATTGTTTATGGTCTCTATCTCAATCAAAATTATTTACAGATGGCTTTATACGGGATAGGATTCTGCGTGTTGCTCTATTTCTGGGTTCTAAATATTTTTTATTACTTTTTTGATAAAAATCTTAAGGTAGATATTACTCAGCTTTTTGTGAAGTATTTACCTGATGAAGTATTCAATATTGAAGGAGAAAAAATTAGCACCACACAAATCGATCGTTTATCTACAGAGAAAGCAGTTATTGATTTTGAAGAAGACTATCAACTGGTATTGGCTGACTATTTACAGAAACTCATTTCAAAAGATGAATTAGCAACGAATGCTATCGCACAAGGATTTGTGATTCCTAAAAATACCCTTTATCCCTACTACTTTGTCAAACAACGGTCAGATTCTGAATACTCGTTGCAAATTGGTACGAGCTATAGTGACTTAACAACAATTGGCCGTATTCATTGGAACGGGGAAAAAGCTTTGGAACCAGTTGGGTTGTTCATTACTGGCGGAGATTTTGTCAAAAATGATGTAAAATATCATGAACCTTATAGTTTGAAGCTTTATGTCAAAAAAGAAGAAATACCCACAGCAACAACTCGACAAGCTTATCGTCAAACTGGTAAGGCAAGGTAGAAATACAACAAAAAAGACTTCAGAAACTGATATTTCTGAAGTCTTTTTTACTTTTTGCGATAATTCAATTATTCGATTGGAATATGCTTACCTGGCGCGTCTTTGTAACTTGCCTTTGGTAAATTCAAGGAAAGGACACCATCTTCGAACCGTGCTTTGATCGCTTCTTCATCAATGTCAGGTATAGTGAATGCACGTTGATAAGCACTGCTAGATCGTTCTTTACGCAAGTAGTGACCAAGATCATCTTTCTCTTCGCTTTCTTCAATTTGGGAAGCAGAAATTGTTAGAGTATCATTCACGAAACTAACACGGATATTTTCTTTTTTTATACCAGGAAGATCAGCTTTGACTACATAATGATCTTCATATTCTTTAATATCTGTATTCATTTGTCGTTCTTGCCAGAAACTGTTCATCAATTTGCCTAATAGTTCTTCTCCACCAGGTAGATCTCTAGGAATTAGATTTGCCATAATTTCCCCTGCCTTCTTGATCAAATTTGTTACTCTTATTTTACGAGGAACGATTTCAAAGAGCAACCCAAAAGCTGATAAAGATCAAAAACAGGAGAAATATCTCAACTATCTCTAAAGAATCTGCTATGATAGAACTAGTTAACTATCAGATGATTGGGTGAATAAGATGGAAATTATTGAAAAAGCGCCTGCTAAGATAAATCTAGGACTTGATGTTTTGGGTAAGCGAGCAGACGGTTACCATGAATTGGAAATGGTGATGTCCAGTGTTGATCTAGCCGACCGTCTGATAATGGAAGAGCTAGAAGAAGATAAAATCATTATCGAAACCAATAAGGCCTTCTTGCCGATCGATAAACGCAATAATGTATATCAAGCAGCCAGTATTGTCAAAAAACGCTATGGTATCAATAAAGGTATCTTGATTCGGATCACGAAAAATATCCCTGTAGCAGCAGGCCTTGGCGGTGGCAGTACAGATTGTGCAGCAGCGCTAAGGGGGATGGACCGCTTATGGCAATTAGGTCTGACGATGCCGGAATTGATCGATATAGGAATGGAAGTAGGTACTGATGTCCCTTATTGCATTTATGGAACGACTGCGTTCATCTCTGGTAAAGGAGAGAAAGTCACGCCGTTGCGCCCGATGCCGCAGTGCTGGGTGGTCTTAGTCAAGCCCCGACTAAGTGTTTCAACAGGTAAAATTTTTCAAGAAGTTGATCTAGATCAGTTGCATCATCCAGATATTCAAGAACTTTCTGATGCAATTCTTGCTGAAGATTATCAACGAATGATTGCTGCAATGGGAAATAGTTTGGAATCGATCACGATTCCTAAGCATCCAGTCGTACAACAAATCAAGGAACGAATGATGAAATATGGTGCGGATGTGGCACTGATGACTGGAAGTGGACCGACTGTTTTTGCCTTGTGCCAGAAATACTCACGGGCTCAGCGAGTGTATAATGCTTTAAAAGGTTTTTGTGAAGAGGTTTATCTAGTTCGCACATTAAAATAGTAGGAAACAAAAGGACAAATTAAAAAGCAGATGCACACATTCAAAAAATGTGACATCTGTTTTTTGCTTAGCGGATATATGAATCAATTTTCCCATGTTTTCCGATTTACTGGCAGAGGAACGCTCTAAATCGGAAAACATACGATTTGTCTTGACGAATGAGGTTTCCTTTGGTAGAGTAATTTTTGCTGATAAATCGGATTAGTTCCGTTTTAATAAGAAAAGAGGAATCATCATGAAAAAATTACTAGCTCTATTTTTGCTTACCAGTACTGTTTTATTAGGGGCTTGCGGAAAAGGATCAGAACAAGTCGCAGAAGAAAGTCAGGATTTGCAGGTTATTACGACTTTTTATCCAATGTATGAGTTTACCAAAGAGGTTGTTGGAGATACAGGTAAAGTATCTTTGCTTATACCGGCGGGCACAGAACCCCATGATTATGAACCTAGTGCGAAAGATATGGCAAAAATTATGGATGCAGATGTTTTTGTGTACAATAGTCTGGAATTGGAAACATGGGTGCCAACAATGACAGATTCGATCGATACTGACAAAACAGTTGTTATCGAAGCGGCCAAAGAGATTGATTTAGCTGAAAATGAAGACCATGGAGAAACGGAAGCAGAAGCAGAACATGGGACAGACGCCCATACCCATGAATTAGATCCGCATGTGTGGACAGATCCAGTAATGGCAATCAAAGAAGTTGAAACGATTCGAGATCAGTTAAGCGAGAAATTTCCAACGAAAGCAGCTACATTTAAAAAGAATGCCGCTGCTTATATTGAGCAATTGAACGCATTGGATCAAGAGTATACTGCTGCTTTGAAAGATGCGGTCAATCGAACATTTGTCACACAACATGCCGCTTTTGGATATTTGGCAAAACAATATGATCTAGTCCAAGAATCGATTGCTGGATTATCTCCAGATCAAGAACCAACTCCTAGTCGGTTAGCAGAGCTAAAAGAATATGTTGAGGATCATCAAGTCAAAGTTATCTATTTTGAAGAAAATGCTTCTTCTAAAGTAGCGGAAACTTTAGCGAATGAGACTGGGGTTGAATTGGCTGTATTGAATCCGTTAGAAAGTTTGACGGAAAAACAGATTAGTGATGGAGAAACATATCTCACAGTAATGAAGGAAAATCTGCAAGCTTTACAAAAAAGTATCAAGTAAGGAGGCACATCTGTGCGTTATATCGATGTAAAAGGACTAACGTTTTATTATGATGATGAGCCTGTATTAGAGGATATCTCTTATTTTGTTGAAGATGGGGAATTCGTCATTCTAACAGGAGAAAATGGGGCTGCAAAATCTACCTTGATTAAAGCAACATTAGGGTTGTTGAAACCATCAAAAGGAGAAGTAATACTGGCTACCAAAAACAGAGAAGGACAAAAGCTAAGTGTAGGCTATATTCCACAACAGATTGCCTCGTTCAATGTAGGCTTTCCAAGTACAGTCTTAGAATTGGTCCAATCTGGCCGTTATCCGAAAGACCGATGGTTTAAGAAGCTGACAAAGCGGGATCATGAACATGTTCGGCGAGCATTGGATGCAGTAGGTATGTGGGAAATGCGCAAAAAACGGATTGGCGAACTGTCCGGAGGGCAAAAACAGCGAATCAGTTTAGCACGTATCTTTGCGACTGATCCAGATTTATTTATTTTGGATGAACCAACGACAGGGATGGATGAGCAATCACGAAATTTATTTTATGAATTACTGCGTCACAATGCACACGATCATGGGAAATCGATTTTGATGATCACCCACGATCACGAAGATATTAAGGAGTATGCGGATCGACAAATTCGGTTGGTTCGAAAGGAGGATTCACCATGGCGTTGCTTTCATATGAATTCATGAGGCGTGCTTTTTTGGCTGCAATTTTTATTGCCGGAATCGCACCGATGCTAGGTGTGTTTCTTGTGATCCGAAGACAGTCTTTGATGGCCGATACACTCTCACATGTTTCATTAGCTGGTGTAGCATTAGGCTTTTTTCTTAATTTGAATCCAGATCTCACGACCTTATTAATCGTAATCATCGCCGCGGTCATTTTGGAATATTTACGAACACTTTATCGGAGTTATTCAGAGATCTCAATTGCGATTTTGATGTCAGGCGGTTTGGCATTAGCATTGGTCCTTATGAATCTGAGTGGAGGAAACTCAGCGACCAGTATCCAATCCTATCTCTTTGGTTCCATCGTGACAATTACTCAGGATCAAGTTTGGTTTCTAGGCTTTTTATTTTTAGCTGTATTCGTTCTCTTCTTTCTATTCAAACGTCCGATGTATGTCCTGACTTTTGACGAGGATACGGCTCATGTAGACCGTTTGCCAGTGCGGATAATGTCGATGCTTTTTAATGTTTTGACAGGGATTGCTATCGCTATGATGATTCCCATCGCTGGTGCGTTACTGATTTCTGCGATTATGGTATTGCCAGCTGCAATCAGTATGCGTTTAGGCAAGAGTTTTAATGCGGTGATTTTGATCAGTGTCTTGATTGGTCTATTCGGTATGCTGTCGGGATTGACTAGCTCTTTTTATCTCGATACACCTCCAGGCGCTACGATCACATTAGTATTTATCGGTTTGTTTTTAGTCATCAATGTGGTCAAGCGTATTGTCATTCTTTTCCAACGAAAACAACGGTTAAAACGATAAGAAACGAAAATTTTTCGTTTCTTTTTTTCTTTGATTGAATGAAAAGCGAACAATTCTTTAGATTTTCAAGATAATGCTCGCATTTATACGCAAAAAGCCTTATAATAAGACGAATAAATTAAAGGAGTGGGCATGTGTGAAAATTCGTCGAAGTGAACGATTGATAGATATGACACATTATTTATTGAATCATCCGCATGAATTGATTTCATTGTCATTTTTTTCAAAACGCTATGCTTCTGCTAAATCATCGATCAGTGAAGATCTAGCGATTATCAAAAAGACCTTCAAAGAACGTGGTACGGGAACTCTCGATACAATTCCAGGTGCAGCTGGCGGTGTTTTTTTTGTGCCTGAGATTTCAAAAGAAGAAGCCTATGCCTATGTTGAAGGGTTAGCGGAACGCCTTTCTGAGCAAGATCGACTGCTGCCTGGTGGTTACGTTTATCTCTCGGATTTGCTTGGAGAACCTGAGCTACTGCGGCAAGTAGGCCGTATCATTGCTTCGAAGTATCTGGATAAACAAATTGATGCAGTCATGACTGTTGCTACTAAAGGAGTGCCAATCGCACAAGCGGTATCTTATTATTTAAATGTTCCCTTTGTGATCGTTCGGCGAGATTCTAAAATTACGGAAGGGTCAACAGTCAGCGTGAATTATGTTTCTGGGTCATCTGAACGAATCGAGAAAATGGAATTATCAAAGCGTAGCTTAAAACGCGGTTCCAAAGTCTTAGTCGTAGATGACTTTATGAAAGGCGGCGGCACTGTGAACGGTATGAAGAGCTTGATCGAAGAATTTGAAGCTGAACTTGTTGGCATAACGGTTTTTGCGGAAGCTAAATTTAAAGGAAAACGTGCTATTTCTGATTATAGTTCGCTGCTGTTTGTTGAAGACGTTGATACTCAGACGAAAACGATCTCGGTCGTGCCGGGGAATTATTTTGAAACAAAAGACTGATTTTGAATCAGTCTTTTTTAATTGGTCTAGTTGTGTTTTTCCTTATATATTGAAAACCATCCTTAGTTGGGCTAAACTGGACATATACAGAAATCAATCAGTCGGAATCGATAGGAGTGGAACACGTGGAATCACGTTTTGCAATTATACTTGCCGCAGGCAAAGGTACTAGAATGAAATCCAAGTTATACAAGGTTTTGCATCCCGTTTGCGGAAAACCTATGGTAGAACATATCATGAATCGCGTAGTGGAGACAGAACCTGATGCAATCGTAACAATCGTCGGACATGGAGCAGAAATGGTCAAGCAACAATTAGGGGACCGCAGTGAGTATGCTTTACAAGCAGAACAGTTAGGAACTGGCCATGCAGTTGTTCAAGCAGAGCCTTTCTTAAGAGAAAAACGGGGAACAACGTTAGTAATCAGTGGAGACACCCCTTTGTTAACGACTGAGACATTGAATAATCTTTTTGAGTTCCATCAGGAACAAAAAGCCTCAGCAACGATTTTAACTGCGCAAGCTGAAGATCCGACCGGATATGGTCGGATTGTACGCAATCAAATGGGTGTCGTAGAAAAAATCGTGGAACAAAAAGATGCCTCTGTGGAAGAGGCGATGATCCAAGAAATCAATACGGGAACGTATTGTTTTGACAATGAATTATTATTTGATGCATTGGCAAAATTAGATACCGATAATGCACAAGGGGAATATTATCTAACAGATATTATTGAGATCTTGAAAGCAGAAGGGAAGATTGTAGCTGCTTATCAAACGGATGATTTCAATGAGTCGTTAGGAGTCAATGATCGATTAGCGCTGGCAGAAGCGAATCGTTTGATGCGCAAGCGTATCAATCAGCAGCATATGCGCAATGGTGTGACATTGATTGACCCTGATACTACTTATATTGATGATGGCGTGGAAATTGGAGCAGACACACTGATTGAAGCTGGTGTCGTCATCAAAGGTGCAACGAAAATTGGTGAAGACTGTGTCATCACTGCATCTTCTCAAATCATAGACAGTCAAATCGGTGATGATGTAACGATCAAGGCATCTGTGGTGGAAGAAAGTCGAATCTACAACGGGGCAGATGTCGGACCAAATGCACATCTGCGTCCAAAAGCAGACATTAAAGAAAGAGCCCATATTGGTAATTTCGTAGAAATAAAAAATGCAACGATCGGTGAGGGAACAAAAGTAGGGCATCTCTCTTATGTCGGAGATGCAACGCTAGGGAAAAATATCAATGTTGGTTGCGGCGTCGTCTTTGTAAATTATGATGGCAAAAATAAATTCAAGACAGTTGTCGGAGACAATTGTTTTATCGGCTCTGGTTCGAATTTAGTGGCGCCATTGCAGATTGAGGAAGAAACCATGATCGCTGCTGGCTCTACAATCACAAAAGATATTCCTAAACATAGCATGGCGATTGCCCGAGCAAGGCAGGAAAACAAAGAAGGCTATGCAAAAAAATTGCCTTATTTGAATGAAGAAACTGCGAAATGACTTGATTTATTTAGCAAAAATGACTACTATTTACTAGGAAGAAGATTCTGGTGAACTAGTAGTCTTTTTGCCAGATGAACGCAAAGAAAGTGGAGGTTCTCATGTCAAATCATTATTTTGATCCAAGATTGAAGATTTTTTCGCTGAATTCTAATCGTCCGTTAGCTGAAAAAATCGCAGCTGCAGTAGGTGTGGAATTAGGTAAGTGTTCAGTGAACCAATTTAGCGATGGCGAGATTCAAGTTAACATTGAAGAAAGTATCCGTGGTTCACATGTCTATGTTATTCAATCCACAAGCAGTCCAGTAAACGATAACCTAATGGAGCTACTGATCATGATTGATGCCTTGAAACGTGCAAGTGCGAAAACAATCAATGTAGTGATGCCTTACTATGGTTATGCGAGACAAGACCGTAAAGCTCGTTCCCGCGAACCAATCACTGCTAAATTGGTGGCGAACATGATCGAAAAAGCTGGCGCAAATCGTATGGTTACCTTAGATCTACATGCTTCACAAATCCAAGGCTTTTTTGATATTCCTGTAGATCACTTGATGGGTGCACCATTGATTGCTAATTATTTCTTGGAAAGAGATATTCAAGGAGATGACGTTGTAGTCGTTTCACCAGACCACGGCGGAGTGACTCGTGCGCGTAAATTAGCAGAATTCTTGAAATCACCAATTGCGATCATTGATAAACGACGTCCAAAAGCAAATGTTGCTGAAGTAATGAATATCATTGGTCACGTAGAAGGCAAAACGTGTGTCTTGATCGACGACATGATCGATACGGCCGGAACAATTACTCTAGCAGCGAACGCATTAAAACAAGCTGGTGCAAAAAGTGTTTATGCTTCATGTACTCATCCTGTTTTATCAGGACCTGCTTTGCAACGGATCGAAGATTCAGCTATCGAGCACTTAGTAGTTACTGATTCAATTTTCTTGCCAGAAGATCGTAAATCTGAAAAAATTGACGAAATCAGTGTTAGTGCATTGATGGGAGAAGCAATCAAACGAATCCATGAGAATAAACCTGTTAGTCCACTGTTTGAATCAAAATTATCGATTTAAAAATGATAACCCAAAAGAAGCATCTCGTCTAGACGCGGTTGAGATGTTTCTTTTTTTATCAGAGCGAGTTTTCTTTTCTTTTTTTTATTTTGTGGTATTCTTGAAGATGACTTGCAGCAGTGCAAGCAAAATAAAATAGAATCTAATCACAAAGGGGAGTCTGAAAAGGCTGAGAATGAGAGTACTCTAAACCCTTCGTACCTGTTTCGATCATGCGAACGTAGGAATTGTGACGAGTTGAAGTGTCTAACACTTCTCCTTTGTGAATTGTGATGATTCTAAAGGAGGAGTTTTTTTGTGGGAAATGGTACAAAAATTTGGATAGAGGGAACGATTATGGCGGCACTGGCGATGGTACTATCGCTGATTCCTTTAGACTTTGGAAGTAGTTTTTCAATTTCTTTAGGACAGATTCCATTAACAATATTTGCTATCCGTAGAGGCTGGAAGCCAGGATTAATGGCCGGATTGGTTTGGGGATTGCTGCATTTCCCATTAGGTAAAGTCTGGTTTTTGAGTGTTCTTCAAGTATTGATTGAGTACCCATTTGCTTTTACATTTGTGGGTTTTGCCGGACTTTATGCAAATAAAATTCATTTGGCGATTAGAAATGGTTCGAAGGGTAGCGTGCAACGACTACTTGTACAAGCAACATTCACAGGCGCATTTGCTCGTTATTTTTGGCATTTCCTTGCCGGTTGGGTTTACTGGGGCGCATATGCTCTCTGGGGGATGAAACCTTGGCTTTTCTCTCTGGTAATGAATACCGCCAGCGGACTTGCTACGGCAATCGTCACGGCAATTATCTTACTAATTGCTTATCGAACGTCCCCAGAGGTATTTGTACCTAAGGACGATTATTTAAATCGGACTGCGTAAAAAAAGACTTGTTCTCCAAAATCAAAATAGGAGAGCAAGTCATTTTTTATCGATAAAACCAAAAGCTAGATCATCTTGATCCAATTCCAACTGCCATTCTTTTTTATTTGCAAAGTAGCGAAGCGTTGCCACTTGATAGTCTTCTTTCAGAGAGAGGTGGCTATTTTTGAGCCCAGATTCCTCGACTAAGTAAATCGGGATTGTGTAGGTTTTATCGACCAATTGTTCTTGATGGAAACATAAGATGATTCCTTCCTGCATGACCCCCCGCAAGTCTTTGAGAAGATTTAAATCAAGTTTAGAGACCGGAGTAGGCTTTTTGAAGAAAGAAAGTCGATCATTTATTTTTTCTAGAACGATGTGCGTGATTTTGTCAGCCAAAATTCGGTAATATTCTTCCAGGTAGCGGTAGTAAACACGGGAACGCTGATCTTTGAGGTCGAAATAAACAAAGTTGTTTTGCAGTTTGTAGAAAAACGGAGAATGAAGATGCGTTTTCATATGCCCAAAATATAACAATTCTGAAATTTCTAGCGGTGTTAGCTCCTTTACCATTTCTAAATCATTAAAGTCGATCCATTTGATTTCTTCTGTGATCCGTCCGCGGTTGAGTTGTTGAAAGAAAAGGTGGACATCTTCAATGCCTCGGATAATCTTTAGCCCTGTATGCGACTCAAATTCACCAAATTCACTAGAGGGATCAAGCAACAACAGATTTTTTGGCTGGTGAACGATGCTCTTGTTGAAATCTTGAGCATCCACTCCGCGAGTCGAAACGGCATTGCTGGTTGTATCAATATGTACATAAATCGTGTTCGACATGCCAATTAATCCCTCCCTGATAATAAGTTCATTCTACAATAAAGTGTATCAAATTGCTTGTATCTTTTCGTTTAAAGTTATATTACAAAATAACGGAAAAAACAATTTTTAAGATTACGTTTTTTTATGAAGCAAAAAACTTTGCTTTTTTATTAAAAAAAATCCAAAATTGGCGCTTCTGCAATGATTTTGTTATGATAGGAGTAATAAAAATTGGAGACGAAAAACGATGAAAAAGAAACGAACTTTGTTCCATTGGCTCTCGAATCTATTTTTGGTCCTTTTGTTATTGATTGGTCTTGCTTTGATTTTTAATAATCAAATCAAAAATTTTCTGATCAAACACAACGGAGATGCTTACGCAGTTTCCGAGATCTCTAGAGCCGATGTCAAAAAGAATATGGAGGCAGACACTACTTTTGATTTTGATGCCGTTGAACCGGCCAGCTCAGAAGCAGTTCTTAAAGCTCAACTAAGTAACAGCACATTACCAGTGATCGGTGGTGTTGCGATACCTAGCGTAGCGATTAATTTGCCGATTTTTAAGGGGTTATCGAATGAAGTTTTGCTATATGGAGCAGGAACTCTTAGCCCAACACAAAAAATGGGCGAAGGAAATTATGCACTAGCTAGCCATCGTGCGCAGTCGCCAGACCTTTTGTTCACACCTTTAGATGATGTGGCTATTGGCGCAACAATTTATATTACGGATTTAGAAAATATTTATACATATA
The DNA here is from genome assembly GCF_051711125.1 of Enterococcus sp. DIV0574. NCBI lineage: Bacteria > Bacillati > Bacillota > Bacilli > Lactobacillales > Enterococcaceae > Enterococcus > Enterococcus sp. DIV0574. The sequence goes on along the minus strand of NZ_JBIOMA010000001.1, from coordinate 3,413,334 downwards.
CAGCAACTTCAACCGTGCGGGTTCAACCAACAGATGTTTATTTATTGGATGAAGTAGCAGGGAGAAAAATGATCACATTAATTACATGTGGTGAAATGGGTGGAGTAACCAGACGTGTGGTTCAGGGTGATCTTGAATCGGTTACACCAGTTGCTGATGCGACAGACGAGATGCGGGCCGCATTCAATATGGAACAGCGGACTTTTTAAATGATAAGAATACCACGAATGATGTCAGAAATTTTCATTGATCATCCGTGGTTTCTTTTTTGCATTTGAGGAGGAGTCGGATGAAGACAACAAAAATTTATTTTTCTGATTTATATGTATCCCAAGATGTGTTTCAACAAAGCCGACTAGTTTTCCCTTTTTTTTCTAGTCATTCGGAGGCGCGAGCCGCTTTTCAATCAGTGGTCAACGAACAGGGGTGGCGATTGACGAATCAACACGGCACAGTCTATCTGTCTTGTGTCCATGAAGGGCCGCTTCTGACCATTCAGAATTTGTTGCAGGTGCCAAGTGATGCATTTACTTGGGAGACACTTGTTTCGATGACTGAGAGTTTTGCTAGAAGCCGTTTCGTAGACCAGATACTTTGGGAAATGACAAGAAACCCCATCATGGATCAGTGGTTTGTGGGACGTGGATATGGTAGGGTGACACAGGGGTACCACAAGCAACTGGACTACCATACAGCTTTCGTCCTAGGTGGAGGAGGCGCCCATGGCGCCTATCAAATTGGCGTATGGCAAGCGCTGAAAAAACATGGAATCATATTTGAGTGGGTAGCGGGGACGTCAGTTGGTGCATTGAATGGTGCATTGGTTTTAATGGACGATATTGAAGCTGCTGAGCAATTATGGACGAATATTTCTAGTGAACAGGTCCTCCAATACCCAAAAGCTGCTGCTAAAAAAGAAACCTTATTAGATATGATGGAGCAATTACGCTCACTCGTAAAGACAGCACTTAAAGACAATGGTGCGAGTACAAAACCATTAGCACAGCTGTTAGCAGCGACTTTTGATGCAGAAAAATTTAATGCCAGCAAAAGCCAGCTCTTACTTTGTACGACTCGTCTGCCGGATTTCAAAGAGGTTGTTTATCAGTTTGATTCCAGCAAAATTGATTATAGTTTGCAATGGTTGCTAGCATCAGCGTCTTTTTATCCAGCAATGCAGGCACAATTGATTGATGGGATCTATTATATTGATGGAGGGTACCGCAACAATCTGCCAATTGATGTAGCCATTGAGCGAGGCGCTACAGAAGTCATTGCCGTCGATGTCCAAGGGCCTGGAATCAATAAGAAGGTTCAGGTCTCAGAATCAATTGCGCAGATTCAAATTGCTTCACCTTGGACTCTAGGTAGTTTTTTGATTTTTGATGCCAAACGTTCTCTAGAAAACATGACTCTTGGGTATTTAGAAACGATGAAATACTTTGGCAAGTTCAGTGGCTATTGGTATACTTTTGATGAAGAGGTCTTCAACGATTCGTGGAAGCCATTCGTTCATTTGCTTCGACAAGATGCACCGCGATTGTACGCATTTATGAAAAAAAAGGAATTTTGGAAGAAAGTGCGTAAGTTATATCAGCAAGAGGTCCCCTTGGAAATTTGTGGGCGCGTCTTTTTTGAATGCATAGGCAGATTACTACATCTTACACCGACCGTCATTTATACAAAGGAATCTTTCCTGCAAGCGATACGTGAGAAAATCATGACAGAACCAACGAAAGAAACAGAAGTATGGTCAGTGTCAGAATGGTTGTATTACTATCGCGAACAGTTCTTTTTGTTATCTGAACAAAAACGGTTCTTGTTTTTCTATCGAACCCAACAAATTGAAACACCGGCATTTCAGCAGATTCGTGCGCGGTATCCAGAATTGGCTGTGCTGTCAGCCTATCTGGCTTATTTTTTAAAAGGAGAGGAACACAATGGATAATTTTTCTTATGAGATCGTAGAGGAGATCGCCGTTCTTTCGGAAAATCCTAAAGGGTGGCGTAAAGAGCTTAATTTAGTCAGCTGGAATGGTCGCCCGCCTAAGTTTGACTTGCGTGACTGGAGTCCAGGACATGAAAAAATGGGTAAAGGCTTAACGTTATCAAATGAAGAATTCACCGAATTAAAAAAAGCACTGCTTTCTATGTGAAAGGAAGAAATGAATGAAAAGCATGACAGGTTTTGGAAAAGGGAATGGAGAAACAGCTGATTATCAAATAGAGATTGAGATTAAAAGTGTCAATCAGCGATTTATGGATTTGCAGTTGCGCATGCCCAAACAATTGAATGATTTGGAAGCACTAATTCGACAAGAAGTCAAAAAAGTATTACAGCGTGGTCGGGTGGAGCTTTATCTGACATTGAACGAAAAGAATGCGGCTCATAAAGAAGTTATAGTCCAATGGGATTTATTGGTGCTTTTTTTGAAGCAGGTCGAAGAAGAAGCTGCTCAAAGGTTGGATATAAAAGAGCTGTCGAAAAAAAATCTTTTGGAAAAATTAATCGTCCATGAAGCATTTCTTGATATCCGAGAAAAACAACAAGAAGATACCCAGTTAGAGCAAGGTGTGTTAGATGCTTTGTCTCAGGCTCTAACAGCTATCGATCAAAGCCGTGAAATTGAAGGACAAGGGATTTATCAAGTGTTAAAAGAAAATCAGCAGCAATTACTTGGTAAAATCATGGAATTACAGACGTTTATTGCCGTTTATGAAGCCGATCATCGCCAACGTTTTGAGAAAAAGCTGACGGAATATTTAGGCGAGCAAGTAGATCAAGAACGTTTGTTGACCGAGATGGCCATCCTGTTGGAGCGGGGAGATATTCATGAAGAGTTGGATCGAATGATGATTCATTTAGATTCTATGACTACTTTGTTAGAGGCAAAATCGCCGATCGGCCGGGAGCTGGATTTTTTGATTCAAGAAATGAACCGAGAAGTAAATACCATAGGTTCCAAGTCAAGCCCAATTGAAATCAAGAATAGTGTAGTACAGATGAAGACGATTATTGAAAAAATAAGAGAACAAGTCCAAAATATCGAATAGGAGTGATCAACAATGAAATACTATGATATTACTTTTCATGAATTAAGCGGAAAAAACGTCATCAAGCGGAGCGTCCCATCAGATAAAGCAAACTTTGATGCTTGGCAAGATGCTTGTGTCGCGATTGATCAAGAGTTCTTGCAAATTTTGGTCAATGGAAATGCGGTATCGTTGAATCGTCGGTATATCGTTCGGATTGATTGCCAGGAAGTAGAAGATCCTACGGAGAAAGCTATCACGACAAAAGATGAGTTGGCAGGTGTGATCAATACGCTAAGCAACATGGGGTTCTAAAAGTAGGAGAGATGAGTAGTAATTTCATGAATTTCCCATTATAATAAAGTAGTTCTTGAAAGTTGCTGAAAAAAAGTGCAAAATAGACGTTAAGCAAAAGTCAGTGAAAGGACGTCATTATGTCAGAGCGAGGATTACTAATAGTTTTATCAGGACCTTCCGGTGTAGGCAAGGGCACTGTGCGAAAAGCAATTTTTGAAAGTGATGACAACGATTTTCAATATTCTGTTTCGATGACAACACGCAACAAGCGTGAAGGTGAGATCGAAGGCGTTGATTATTATTTCCGCACCCGTGAGGAATTTGAAGCCTTGATCGAAGCAGGCGAAATGTTGGAATATGCAGAATACGTTGGCAATTACTACGGCACCCCGTTGTCTTATGTTCAAAAAACATTGGACCAAGGGAAAGATGTTTTCTTGGAAATCGAAGTTCAAGGAGCTAAACAAGTCAAAGAAAAAGTGCCTGATGGGGTCTTTATTTTTCTTACCCCACCTGATTTAGCAGAGCTACGCTCACGTATCACTGGCAGGGGGACAGATTCTGCTGAAGTGATCGATGAACGAATGCGTGTTGCCAGAGAAGAAATCGAAATGATGGCTTTATATGACTACGCAGTCGTAAATGATGAAGTATCTAAAGCAGTACAACGGATTCGAGAAATTATATCAAGTGAACATTTTCGCGTTGATCGAGTAATCGGCAAGTATATCAAAATGTTAGAGGAGCTGTAAAACGAATGATGTTAAAACCTTCAATCGATTCATTATTGGATCGTGTGAACTCAAAGTATTCCCTTGTGATTTTAGCCAGCAAACGCGCGCATGAACTAGATGCAGGCGCCCAAGCAACATTGGAACAATTTGATTCGGTGAAAAGCGTAGGACAAGCATTGGAAGAAATCGAAGCAGAGCTTGTTGTTAATGATCCGCATCCAGAAATCAAACGTGCTCGCTTGAAAATGGAACAAGAAGAGCGCAAAGCGCAAAAAGACCAAGAGCAAAAAGAACTGGAAGCCCGGATTCGTGACGAACAGAATCTGTAGACAATTAAAAAAGCTAGAGCACAATGCGTGTTCTGGCTTTTTCTTTTGAGTCGATAGCCGTTAAATTTTCGTAAGGTTTACAGACAAATGTCTGTCATTTTAGTAAAATAAAGCCTGGAGGAGGAGAGAAGATGACCTATGCAGCAGAAGTGATCGTGGATGTACCAACGATGCAGACAGATCAACCTTTTACATATGAAATACCTGAATATTTGCGCGCTGTAGCAGAGACTGGCATGCGAGTCGAAGTGCCATTTGGTAATGGGGATCGGCATATCCAAGGCTTTATCGTAGGATTGACGGATACACCGCCAGGTCAACCATTGAAACCTATTCTTCGCTTGCTGGATCTTTCTCCTGTGGTGAATGAAGAATTATTACAGTTAGCTGATTACATGAAAAAAACGACATTTGCTTTTAAGATTACCTGCTTGCAGACCATGTTGCCTAGTGTGATGAAAGCAGAATACCAGAAGAATATTCTTTTATTGGATGATACGCACCCAATAAAAGCGCATTTTCCTGAGACGAATAGCCTGAGCTGGCAAGCTGCTGAGGAAGCGGGATTATTGTCGCAATTGAAAGTATTGCGTGAAGAAGCAGTCGTTGAATTGCAATATGTGGTAAAAAATAAAAATAAAGCCAAGAAAATCCGTATGGTGAAACGCCTGATCTCTCCAGAAGCAATTCCAGAGGCAATGAAGCAAATCAGGAAAGGGGCTAAACGGCAACAACAACTATTGACAGTCTTACAAGAATCTGATCAGCTTCCTGTTTCATTTTTTGCAGAAGCAGGCATTTCGACAGCTGTCTTGAATCAAGGGCAAGCATTAGGCTGGCTTGAATTTCATGAGGTTGAGACATATCGGGACCCCTTCAAAGATCGATCATTTCCCCAAACTGCAGCATTAGCATTGAACGAAGAACAAACCGATGCGGTTTCAAAAATTCTGTCAGCAGCAAAAAGACAAGAGGCACAAACCTTTCTTTTAGAAGGCATCACTGGCAGTGGGAAGACAGAAGTCTATCTTCAAACGATCGCTGAGCTGTTGGAACAAAAAAAGACTGCCATTATGCTGGTGCCAGAGATTGCTTTAACCCCACAAATGGTGGAACGATTCAAGAGCCGCTTAGGTAACGCTGTGGCTGTGCTTCACAGTGGACTGTCACAAGGGGAAAAATATGATGAATGGCGAAAAATTGAACGGGGAGAAGCCCAAGTAGTAGTCGGCGCACGTTCAGCTATTTTTGCTCCTTTAAAAAACATTGGCGTCATTATTGTCGATGAGGAACATGAAGCAAGCTATAAGCAGGAGGAGGCACCAAGATATCATGCGCGTGATTTAGCGATATGGCGCGGAGGATATCATCATTGTCCTGTTGTTTTGGGGAGTGCCACTCCCTCTCTCGAGTCACGGGCTCGGGCGCAAAAAGGCGTTTATCAATTGTTGCGTTTGAATCAACGAGCAAAACTCAGTGCTCGTTTGCCGCAGATCAATGTAGTAGATATGCGGGAAGAATTTGCCAACAAAAACTACCAGACCTTTTCTCGCCAATTACAGGAAAAAATTCAAGATCGCTTAGATAAACAAGAACAAATCGTTTTGCTGCTGAATAGACGCGGGTATTCTTCTTTTGTTATGTGTCGTGATTGCGGGTATGTTCTGCCTTGTCCGAACTGTGATATTTCTTTGACGCTTCATATGGATACCAAGACGATGCGCTGTCATTATTGCGGGCATGAAGAAAAGATCCCTCACCGCTGTCCTAGTTGTCATGCAGATAAGATCCGTTACTATGGAACAGGTACGCAGAAAGTTGAAGAAGAACTAATTGCTAGATTTCCAGAAGCACGGGTATTGCGGATGGATGTGGATACTACCCGCAAAAAAGGAGCACATGAAAAAATACTTACTTTATTTGGCGAAAAGAAAGCAGACATTTTACTAGGAACACAAATGATTGCCAAAGGGTTAGACTTTCCGGATATTACATTGGTAGGGGTCTTAAATGCTGACACAGCATTGAATCTGCCAGATTTTCGTTCTAGTGAACGAACATTTCAATTGCTGACGCAAGTAAGCGGCCGAGCTGGCCGGGCGGAGAAAGCCGGCGAAGTAATCATTCAGACATTTAATCCGGAACACTATGCGATTCAGCTAGCACAAACCCAAAACTATGAAGCTTTTTACCAACAAGAAATGTGGGTTCGGCATCAAAGCGGATATCCCCCTTATTACTACACGGTAAAAATTACCTGCAGTCATCTCGAAGAGCAGGCAGCTGCCCAAAAGATGTTTGCCATTTACCAAGAAGTACAAAAAGAATTATCGGGTCAAAGTATTTTGCTTGGACCGGCACCTAGCGCGATCATGCGTGTCAAAAATCGCTATTACTACCAACTGATTATTAAATACAAAAATGAACCACATTTGCCTGAACTGTTGACCCGGTTATTGGAACAAAGTCAGATCGATCAGCGAAAAGGACTCTATGTTTCCATTGACCAAGAACCGTTGAATTTTATTTAAAGGAGATATTATGCGCTATCCGATTATTATTCATCCCGACGATCAGCTTCGTCGAAAACCAAAACCGGTATCTATGATTACAGATGAGTTGGTACAACTACTAGAAGACATGTATGAAACAATGGTGGCGCATGACGGCGTAGGTATTGCGGCCCCTCAGATTGGTAAAAACCTGCAAGTGGCAATCGTTGAAGTAGATGAAGAGGATCGTTTCGAACTGATTAATCCAGAAATCATCGAGTCATCAGGAGAATCTGTTGATGTAGAAGGGTGCTTGAGTATTCCTCATACCTATGGTACGGTCAAGCGAGCAGATGAGATTACGGTTCGCTACTTTGACCGTGAAGGAGAAGAAATGGAGGTTCAAGCTTTTGGCTACTTGGCTCGGGCTATCCAGCATGAGATTGATCATCTGAATGGTGTCTTATTTATTGATAAAATGATTGATAAGATCCCAGAATCTGAACTAGAACAATATATGGAGGAACACGAAAATGACTAAAGTTGTCTTTATGGGAACCCCCGCGTTTTCTGTACCAATCTTAGAAGGATTGCTGGCAGAAGGCTATGAAATTGCAGCGGTAGTGACCCAACCGGATCGGCCCGTAGGTCGAAAACGAGTAATCACGCCAACGCCTGTCAAAGAAGCAGCATTGAAGCACCAATTGTTGGTTTTGCAACCAGAAAAAATCAGCGGTTCACCTGAAATGGAAATGATCAAAGAATTAGCACCAGACATTTTAGTCACTGCGGCCTTTGGCCAATTTTTACCGGAAAAGCTGTTGCAAGTACCAAAATTTGGAGCGATCAATGTCCATGCCTCCTTATTACCAAAGTATCGGGGTGGTGCCCCAGTGCACTATGCCATCATGGAAGGCGAACCGGAAACAGGTGTCACCATCATGGAAATGATTAAAAAAATGGATGCTGGGGGTATTTTTTCTCAAGCTAAACTGCCGATCACTAATCAAGACGATGTGGGGACTATGTTTGAGAAATTAAGTTTATTGGGTAAAGAATTACTGCTGAAAACATTACCTAAAATCCTATCAGGAGAACTGAAACCAATGCCTCAAGCAGAAGAGCAGGCAACATTCTCCCCCAATATTACGCAAGAACAAGAAGCAATTGATTGGACAAAGACAGCACAGGAGATCGACAATCAGGTCCGAGGGATGCGACCGTGGCCAATTGCTTTCACGACTTACCAAGGGAGCCGTTGGAAGATTTGGTCAGTAGCAGTAGTCGATGAAACAACAGATGCCGCGCCAGGAACCATCATGCAACGAACGAAAAAGGCGCTATGGATCGCTTGTGGTCAACAGACAGTTTTAGCTTTAGAAGAGCTACAACCAGCTGGAAAAGGTCGTCAATCCATTGCGGCTTTTCTAAATGGCACTGGGCAACACATTCAACTAGGTGATAAGGTTGGTACTCATGAAGCGTAAAATAGGAAAAATCCAATATACTGTTCGCTTTGTTGCATTAGAGGCCTTAGTTCGTATCGAAAGAGGCGGTGCCTATTCGAACTTATTATTGAGAGAACTGATGAATCAAGGCCGTTTAAATGATAAAGATGGACGTTTATTGACAGAAATGGTCTATGGAACCATTAGTCGGCAGCTGCTATTGGATTATTATTTAGCGAACTTTATCAAGAATGCAAAAAAAGTCGATCCATGGGTCAGATCATTATTGCGTCTTTCTCTTTACCAAATGCTGTACTTGGACAAAGTACCTAATCATGCTATTTTAAATGAGGCCGTGGAAATCGCGAAAGCAAAAGGAAATCCAGGGATCGGAAAATTTGTTAACGGCGTGTTGCGTACGATTCAAAGAGAGGGTGTGCCGGCACTTGATCAAATCAAAGATCCCTTGGAGCGGTTAGCTATAGAAATCAGTATGCCATTATGGCTAACTGAAAGATTCGTAGCGCAGATCGGCAGCGATAAAACCCGGGAGTTAGGGCTGTCTTTACTAGTACCTAGCCATGCTAGTGGACGCCTTGATCTACAAAGAATTACTCGTAACGAAGCCATCCTTCAACTACAGGAAGAAGGGATCGAAGCTCGAGAAAGCCAACTATCTCCGTATGGGATTGTGGCTGATAAAGGATTTTTAGCCGGCTCTTCTTTATATCATGACGGATTATTGACAATACAAGATGAAAGTTCGATGTTAGTAGCACCAGCACTGCACATTGCACCAGAGCACCAAGTATTGGATGCTTGTGCAGCGCCTGGAGGTAAAACAACCCATATCGCGTCCTTTCTATCTGCAGAAGCAGGTGGGAAAGTCACTGCGTTGGATATTCATCCTCATAAAGTTAAATTGATCACTGAAAATGCTGAAAGACTTGCAGTTTCAGAGGTGGTTCAAGCGGAAGTGATGGATGCAAGGGAAGTCGCTCAACATTTTGAGGAACAACAGTTTGATCGAATCTTAGTGGATGCTCCTTGCTCCGGTCTAGGATTGATGCGTCGTAAACCAGACATCAAATACAACAAGCAGGCAGCTGATCTAGAGCGTTTACCCGAAATTCAGTTAGCGATTTTAGAAAGTGCCGCCCCAACGCTAAAAAATTCGGGTATAATGATCTACAGTACATGCACTATAATGCTAGAAGAAAATCAGGCAGTAGTGGAGGCATTCTTAGCGGATCATCCAGAATTCGAACGAATCGATGTATCGGTAAATGCTGATATTGCTGCGAATATCAATGATCAGATGCTAACGATTTATCCGCAAGATTTTATGACAGATGGCTTTTTCATAAGCTGCCTTCGCAAAAAGTAATGAGGTGAAAAGAAGTTGGAAATCCATTTTCAAACAGATGTTGGTAAACGTCGGAATACGAACCAAGACTTTGCTGCTGTGTATGTCAACAAAAAAAGTATCACATTGGCGATCTTAGCTGATGGGATGGGAGGACATCGGGCAGGTGATGTAGCGAGTCGTCAGGCTGTGGGTGGCTTGGGAACCGCTTGGGAAAAAACAGAATTGACAGATAGTGAAAAGGCTGCTCAATGGCTGATCCAAAAAATCCAGGCAGAAAGTGTCTCGATCTATGAAAAAGGCATCGAGGATGAGGCGCTGAATGGCATGGGAACAACGATCATTGCTGTAGCACTCTTTGAGGATCAATTTACGATTGCGAATGTTGGCGACAGCCGCGCCTATATTTTGCGGGATCATGAGTTGATACAAATTACTGAAGACCATTCTCTTGTCAATGAATTGGTGAAATCTGGCCAAATTACTGCTGAAATGGCACTGAACCATCCACGCAAAAATGTTTTGACTCGTTCTGTTGGAATGCCTAATACAGTAGAAGTAGATGTAGCGATTCATTATTTTGCTGAAAGTGATTACTTGCTTCTTTGCTCAGACGGACTGACAAACATGTTGGCAGATGAAAAGATCGCAGCCATCATTGAAGGCGCGTCGTCCCTTAAAGAAGCGGTTCAGCAGTTGATCGATGCAGCCAATCAACAAGGCGGAGTCGATAATATCACAGTGTTACTGATCAAAGTTGGAGGAACTGCCCATGATTGAAATAGGGAAAAAGTTAAATGGCCGCTATAAAATCATTGGCAATATCGGCAGTGGCGGCATGGCAAATGTATTTCTGGCTCATGATTTGATTCTTGATCGAGAAGTTGCCGTCAAAGTATTGCGATTTGACTTCCAAAATGATAAAAATGCGATTCGCCGCTTTCAGCGGGAAGCATTGGCTGCCACAGAGTTGGTTCATCCCAATATCGTAACAGTGTATGATGTAGGCGAAGAAGATGGGATGCAGTTTTTGGTGATGGAATATGTCAAAGGCATGGACTTGAAGCGATATATTCAAACCCATTACCCAGTTCCTTATCTACAGATTGTCGATATCGTGCAACAAATTTTGTCAGCAGTGGCATTGGCTCACCAACATCGAATCATTCATCGGGACTTGAAACCACAAAACATTCTGATCAATGAAGAAGGCGTCGTTAAGATCACGGATTTCGGGATCGCGATTGCTTTATCGGAAACATCGATCACCCAAACCAACTCGATGTTAGGCTCTGTGCACTACTTATCGCCAGAGCAAGCACGGGGAAGTATGGCTACTAACCAATCTGATATCTATGCGATTGGAATCATCCTATATGAAATGCTGACGGGGAAAGTTCCTTTTGATGGTGAGTCCGCTGTCACAATTGCCTTAAAACATTTTCAAGATGAGATCCCTTCTATTCGTATCTATGATAAAAATGTTCCTCAATCATTAGAGAATGTCGTATTAAAGGCAACAGCGAAAGAGCAAGCCGATCGTTATAAGACAGCTGATGAAATGCGAGAAGATCTTTCAACAGCGCTGTCACCTGAGCGCTTGAATGAACCAAGGTGGGAGCCACATGCGCTAAACGATGAAACTCGAGCGCTGACCCCTATTACCGATGAAATGATAGCTGAACAGCCTGCAGAACTGGCAGTGACGGAGCCAGAAGTAGAAGAGACCGCAGACCAGAAACAAGAAAAACCAAAGAAGAAGCGGAAGAAATGGTGGCTGATCCTGCCAATACTAGTTATTGCAGCGCTGCTGGTCATTGGCGGCTATTTTGTTTTTGGCGGAGGGCGCGGCGATGTTGAGATCCCTAAAGTCAGCGGAGACACAGAGACCGTTGCTCGAGAAAAGCTGGAAGCAGCAGGATTAAAAGTTGCTGATGAAACCGAAGAAATTGCTGACGATGAGATTGAAGAAGGCAATGTCGTTAAAACGGATCCACAAGAAGGAACCGAAGTCAAAAAAAATAGCGAGATCACTTTGTATATCAGCTCAGGGACTGAAAAAATCACCTTAAAAAACTATGAAGAGAAAAATTTTGAAGATGTAAAAGCCGAGTTGATCAAGTTAGGTTTTTCAGAAGACCAAATCAAAGAAGAGACCAAATCCAGTGATGCTATCGGAGAAGGTCTGATCATTAGCCAATCACCAGATGTCGGCGAGAAAGTTTCTCCGAAAGAGGATGACATTACTTTTGTAGTCAGCACGGGACCTGAATCGTTTGCAATGGAAGACTATTATGGTCAGCGAATCGAAGATGTACGGGCGGCATTGACCTCAAAAGGAGTTCCAACCGAAAATATTTATGAACAATCAGCGCCAAGCGATGAACCAGTGGGGACTGTCATTAATCAAGCGCCAGGAGCAGGAGAATCAGTCATTACCTCTCAAACTGTTATCACGCTGACAGTCAGCAGCGGTCAAGAGATGGTCAATGTGCCACGAATCATTGGACAGAGTCGAAATGATGCTGTAGCAGCACTAAATGAGGCTGGGTTAAAATATTCGATCAAAGAAGAATCGGGCTACAATGATTCTGTTCCGGCTGGAGAAGTCACAGATGTTTCGCCAGGTGAAGGGACTTCGGTGGCTGTTGGTTCTTCAGTAAATGTTACTATTTCTAAAGGACCAAAACCAGAGTCCTCTACGAGTGAATCCTCCGCTAGCAGTGAATCAACAAGTACGAGTTCAACGAGCTCTGAAGATTAATCAATAGCTGAAAAAACTATCCGAATGATTTTTAAGTTTGCTCTATAGGTCGCAGTGAGATGGCAACCAAAGACTGTAGAAGTAACCACTTGAAGATGCGGATAGTTTTTTTGTGATGCGAAAAAAGAGCTAGCTGTTTAAGTTTCTTTTAGTAATTCCGCATCTCTAGGCGTACATCTTTTCAAGTTTTCAAAAATTGGGTATAATGAAGGTCAGAATTAGTCAAGGGAGGGAATGAATTGAATCATCATAACACTTCCGATTTGATTGAGGCATATTTGAAGAAAATTCTTGAAGACAGCGAAACAATCGAGATTCGCCGAGCTGAAATGGCGAATTTATTCAATTGTGTGCCTTCACAAATAAATTATGTGATCAATACCCGTTTCACTATTCAAAGAGGGTATACTGTTGAAAGCAAACGTGGAGGCGGAGGATATATCCGTATCGAAAAAGTAAAGATCACGGATAACCACCACTACCTTGAAGAAATGAATCAATTATTTGATGAAACCATCTCGGAAAAAGATGCTTATGCAATAATCCAAAAACTTTATGAGGAAGGAATCCTGTCGAAGCGTGAGGGCAATTTATTGTTGACCGTCATTGCGAAGTCAGTATTAGGACGTTCTCCTTATGAAAATCGAACACGAGCAGACTTGCTCCATGCAATTTTAGAACGTTTAAGTTATGAAGACAGGAAGTGAATGAGATGGATGAACTATTTACACAACGAGCGAAAGCTGTGCTGACGATCGCACAGGAAGAAGCAAAGTACTTTAAACATCAGTCCGTAGGTTCAGAACACATCTTGCTTGCCTTAGTCATTGAACAAAATGGCATTGCCGGCAAAACGTTACGGGAAATGAATATCACTGAAAATGATATTCGCGAAGAAATCGAGCATTTAACAGGTTACGGAACTGTTCGCCAATACCCAGAGAATGCCTATCTAGCCTATTCCCCACGAGCGAAGCAAACATTTGCTTATGCTGGAGATGAAGCTAAGCGTTTAGGCGCTCTTCAAATCGGCACAGAGCATCTTTTGTTAGGATTGCTTCGGGATGAAGATATTTTAGCCTCAAGAATCATGTTGAACTTAGGGTTGAGTTTGGCTAAAATGCGGCAGTTATTAAAGAAAAAAATGGGTATCAATGACACAAAAAATGCCGGTGGTGCGGGTCGTCGTCGTCCTCAAGGAAAAGCACAAGGAACGCCGACGCTGGACTCACTAGCTCGAGATTTAACAAAATTGGCAAGAGATAAACGCTTAGATCCAGTAGTGGGTCGAGCAAAAGAAGTGAAACGATTGATTCAAATCCTAAGCCGCCGGACCAAAAACAACCCTGTTTTAGTAGGGGAACCGGGGGTTGGTAAAACAGCTATTGCTGAAGGATTGGCACAAAAAATCATTCACGGTGAAGTACCAGAAGATATGCAGAACAAACGCTTAATGATGTTAGATATGGGTGCTTTAGTAGCTGGCACGAAATATCGCGGTGAATTTGAAGATCGAATGAAGAAAATCATCGACGAAATTTACCAAGATGGTCAGATCATTTTATTTATTGATGAGCTGCATACACTGATTGGTGCTGGTGGTGCGGAAGGTGCTATCGATGCATCGAATATATTAAAACCTGCATTAGCCCGCGGTGAATTACAAACAATCGGTGCTACGACCTTAGATGAATATCAAAAGTATATCGAAAAAGATTCTGCATTGGAAAGACGGTTTGCCCGTGTTCAAGTGGATGAGCCAACGCCAGAAGAAGCAGAAGAAATTTTACGAGGATTACGTCCCCGTTATGAAGAGCATCACGGCGTAGAGATTTCAGATGATGCCCTGCATGCCGCTGTCCAATTGTCGGTACGCTATATCAATTCACGGCAGTTGCCAGACAAAGCCATTGACTTGATGGACGAATCGGCAGCAAAAGTGCGCTTGGATAAAACAGACGAAAGTTCTGAGTTGGCCGATTTACAAAATGAAATCGCCAATCTGATTGAAGAAAAAGAAGCAGCGATTCGCCAACAAGACTTTGAAGCCGCAGCTCGTTTGCGCATCAAAGAGAAGAAATTGACCCAGCAGTTGACTGAAGTTGCGTTCATGGAAGTGAAAGAAGCTTCTGGCTACGCAGACAGTGTCACTGGCGAAGATGTTGCGGCAGTCGTGTCGCAATGGACGGGCGTTCCTTTACAGCAAATGGAGAAAAAAGAAAGTGAACGGCTTCTCGATCTAGAAAAAATCCTGCATCAGCGAGTTGTTGGTCAAGAAGAAGCTGTGAAAGCAGTCGCACGTTCGATTCGTCGAGCACGTAGTGGTCTAAAAGATCCGAATCGTCCAATTGGTTCATTCATGTTCCTAGGTCCTACGGGTGTCGGAAAAACAGAGCTGGCAAAAGCCTTGGCAGAAGCAATGTTTGGCAGTGAGGATTCACTCGTTCGTGTGGATATGTCTGAGTTTATGGAGAAATACAGTACAAGTCGTTTGATTGGCTCCCCTCCTGGTTATGTTGGTTACGATGAGGGTGGACAATTAACTGAAAAGATTCGTTCAAAACCTTATTCAGTGATTTTACTAGATGAAGTGGAAAAAGCTCATCCAGATGTCTTCAATATTCTCTTACAAGTCCTTGATGATGGTCATTTGACAGATGCCAAAGGGCGGAAAGTCGATTTCCGTAATACAATCCTGATTATGACCTCAAATATCGGTGCACAACAGATTCGTGAAGAAAAGAATGTAGGTTTCAATGTGGTGGATCTTAGCAAAGACCATCAAGCGATGCAAAAACGGATTCTGGAAGAGCTCAAGAAAGCATTCCGTCCTGAGTTCTTGAATCGGGTGGATGAAACAGTTGTCTTCCGTTCATTAGGTGAAGATGAAATTCATGAAATCGTTAAAATCATGAGTAAAGCGATCATCAAACGTCTCAGTGATCAAGACATTCAACTGAAGATCACATCTGCAGCGATTGATGTCATCGGTAAAGCTGGTTTTGATCCAGAATATGGGGCTCGCCCAATTCGTCGAGCATTGCAAAAAGAGGTCGAAGACCGCTTAAGCGAAGCACTATTGTCGGGACAAATCCATTTAGGTGACCGGGTGACGATTGGGGCATCGAAAGGCTCAATTACATTGAATGTAAAAGAAGGCCAATCTCGTATTCTTCAACAAGTATAAGCTCATAAAGAAAAATAAAACTATCTAACTAGCAAACGACTGATGGTCAGCAGAATGTAGGCTGAACCATCGTTTGCTGCTTGGATAGTTTTTTTGTGGGCAAATAGTATTTGTTGGATTTCGAACAATTGAAATGGAGATAAAAACTCATAAAGTTCACAAATTTAAAAGAGTGTTAAAGTTGTATTACCAGTTCTCATCGCTGAGTATTCCTTTTTTTAGTGAAAAAAGTTCAAAAGGAAGTCTTGGAAAGCCGTGTTGCCTGTGATACTATTAGTGAGTTATAGAGGAGGAATATCATGGTTGAGATTATCGCAACGGTGGAGTCGATCGAACAAGCAAAACAGCTCTTACCTTATGTAGATACTATTTTTTTCGGAGAAGAAACTTTCGGTTTGCGTTTGCCGACATCTTTCTCACGAGAGGAACAAAGCGAATTGATCCGCTTAGCGCAAGCAGAAGGAAAACAAGCGATGGCGGCAGTCAATGGCATCATGCACCCGCAAAAAATGACGCTAGTTCCAGAATACTTGGCTTTTTTGAAGGCCAACCATGTTGATAAAATTTCTATCGGCGATCCAGGAATCATTTATCGTATGAAAAAGAATCCGGAATTGGCATTGCCGTTTGTATACGATGGAGAGACGCTGGTCACCAGTGCTAGACAAATCAATTTTTGGGGGCAAAAAGGGGCGATTGGAGCAGTTTTAGCAAGAGAAGTCCCCTTTGGAGAAATGACAGTTTTAGCACCACAGCTAACGATTCCTGCGGAAGTGCTTGTCTATGGGGCAACGTGCATCCATCAGTCGAAACGTCCATTGCTTCAAAATTATTATAATTATACGCAACAGGAAGATGAAAAATCTCGTGAGCGAGGTTTATTTTTATCAGAACCCAAGAAGGAGGATACCCACTACTCGATTTATGAAGACAGTCATGGCACGCATATTTTCGCCAATAATGACATCAATTTGATGAATGAATTGCAGTCTCTTTTTGAAACGGGGTACCAGACTTGGAAGTTAGACGGTTTATTTACTCCAGGGACAGCGTTTGTCTCGATCGTAGCTTGTTTTGCACAGGCGAAGCAGTTGCTTACTGAAGGCACATGGACTGCTGAACAAGCAGCTAGCTTGAGTGAACAAGTACGTCAGCTACATCCAGCTCAACGGGGGTTAGATACCGGTTTTTATGCGATCAATCCAGAGGATATCAAGTAAGGAGCAATGGAAATGACAGTCAAACAAAAATTGAAACGGCCAGAAGTATTGGCACCAGCCGGTACATTAGAAAAATTAAAAACAGCCATTCATTACGGGGCGGATGCTGTTTATATAGGCGGCAACGCCTATGGCTTACGCAGTCGTGCCGGAAACTTTACCTATGAAGAGATGGCTGAAGGGGTTGCATTTGCTAAAGCTCATAATGCTAAAGTATATGTAGCAGCAAATATGGTCACCCATGAAGGCAATCAAGAAGGAGCTGGGGAATTTTTCCGTCAATTGCGGGATGTGGGAATTTCGGCGGTGATCGTGTCTGATCCTGCTTTGATCGAGATCTGTGCGACAGAAGCACCAGGATTGCCGATCCATCTTTCAACGCAAGCTTCCGCGACAAATTATGAAACGCTAGAATTTTGGCGAGAAGAAGGGCTTGAGCGAGTTGTCTTGGCTCGAGAAGTATCCATGGAAGAAGTCGCCGAAATCCGCAAAAATACGAGTGTGGAGATTGAAGCTTTTATTCATGGGGCGATGTGTATCTCTTATTCTGGACGTTGTACATTGTCCAATCACATGTCGATGCGAGATGCCAATCGTGGTGGTTGCTCACAATCTTGTCGTTGGAAATATGATCTTTTTGATATGCCTTTTGCACAAGAAAGAAAGAGTTTGACAAAGAATGGAACGATCGAAGAAGAATTCTCAATGAGTGCAGTCGACATGTCCATGATCGAACATATTCCTGACTTGATTGAAAACGGCGTCGATAGTTTTAAGATCGAAGGACGGATGAAATCGATCCACTATGTTTCAACTGTTGCGAATGTGTACAAAGCGGCAGTTGACAGTTATATGGAAGATCCAGAGAACTATGTCTGCAAACAAGAGTGGATTGATGAATTATGGAAGGTAGCGCAAAGAGAACTAGCTACCGGATTTTATTACCATACACCGAGTGAAAATGAGCAATTATTTGGTCCTCGGCGTAAAATCCCGCAATACAAGTTTATCGGAGAAGTCATGGCCTATGATGACGCAACAAAGATGGCCACGATCCGGCAGCGGAATTTGTTTTCGGTGGGGGACGAGATCGAGTTTTATGGACCTAGATTCCACCATTTCCATCAAAAGGTGGAAGTCATGTATAATGAAGACGGTGAATCGATCGATCGCGCGCCAAATCCGATGATGCTTCTAACGATGCCCGTCGCTGAACCTGTTCAGGTTGGCGACATGATCCGGAAGAAAAAATAAAAACTGTGACAGAAGTATCCAAGGCTGATAAAGGAAAAATAATGAGATTCGAGGGGTAGCGCACTGTGCTAAAAGCGAGTTTGAATTTCGTACATGTTATGTTCCTCTCCCTTTATCATTGACTCGGTGCTTTCTGTCGCATTTTTTTGTAAGATTTGAAAAATCCTTCGATATACACCAAAATGAAGTTGTTCCTAAGGAGGAGACCAATAATGCAAGAGTATGATTACATAGTGATTGGCGGTGGCAGTGGCGGGATTGCTTCTGCTAACCGTGCAGGAATGCATGGAGCTAAAGTTTTATTGATTGAAGGCAATGAGCTGGGGGGTACTTGTGTCAATGTGGGCTGTGTACCCAAAAAAGTGATGTGGCAAGCAAGTGAAATGTTAGAAATGATTAAGCGTGATGCCACGAGCTATGGTATTTATCCACATGTGGATAAATTTGATTTCAAGCAACTTGTGGATAACCGTGAAAAATATATTGATTTTTTACACACAGCATATCAAAAAGGCTTAGATAGCAACAGAGTAGAAGTTATCCACGGTTATGCACAGTTTGTGGATAACCATACTGTGACGGTCGATGGACAAGAATACAGAGCGCCAAAGATCTTAATTGCTACAGGAGGAAAACCTAGTGTCATGTCGATTCCTGGTGGTGAACATGCGATTGATTCCAATGGCTTTTTTGCCTTAAAAGAAGTGCCTAAAGAAATGATCGTCTTAGGAGCAGGATACATTGCGGCAGAACTTAGCGGAATGAGTCAGCAATTTGGCAGTCACGTTTCTTGGGCTTATCGTAAAGAACGTCCATTACGGGCGTTTGATCATATGTTAACTGACAATTTAGTAGAAATTTATCGAGAAGCAGGAATGGACCTTTATTCCGGCTATGTAGCTGAAAGGATCGAAGAACGTGATGGACAATATACGGTTTTCTTTGAAAATGGTCAAACACTGACGGGGGACTGTGTATTGTTTGCTGGGGGACGAGTGCCCAATACCCAACACCTTGGTTTGGAAAATACAGATGTCTCTCTAGATGAAAAAGGCTTTGTCATTGTTGATAAGTACCAAAATACGACTGCTGAATCGATCTTTGCAGTTGGAGATGTGATCGGCAAATTAGAGTTGACGCCAGTAGCGATTGCAGCGGGTCGTCGCTTGTCTGAACGATTGTTCAATGGTCAAACTGAGGCACATTTAGATTATGATCTGGTGCCGACAGTCATTTTTACGCACCCACCAATTGCAACGATCGGTCTTTCAGAAGAAGCTGCAATCGCAAAATATGGCGAAGAAGAAATCAAAGTATATCGTTCACGCTTTACACCAATGTACTTTGCATTGAATGACTATCGTCAAAAATGTGAAATGAAACTTGTTTGTTTAGGAAAAGAAGAGAAGATCATTGGTCTACACGGTATTGGAATTGGTGTTGACGAAATGCTGCAAGGATTCGCCGTCGCCATCAAAATGGGAGCAACTAAGGCAGATTTCGACAATACCGTTGCAATCCATCCGACTGGAGCAGAAGAGTTCGTTACAATGCGATAAACAGTCAAGAGAAAGTGAAGTAAAGAAAAAGAACGATCTCCGATTATAGAAGACGTGTCGTCTAATCAATCGGAGATCGTTCTTTTTTGTCTGAAAGACAGCTAGTTGAAAGCAGCTACCTCTAAATCACTTATCAAACTATTATTTATAGAAAAACCACTCAATTTGTGCGAGCTAGGATTTGGTTTGTGATCTGATACAAATAGTCTTTGGTATTTTTTCCAGGATCAGGTAATTTCTTGATTCCTTGCAGGGCTTTTTTTGTATAACGAG
The DNA here is from genome assembly GCF_051711125.1 of Enterococcus sp. DIV0574. Taxonomy (NCBI): domain Bacteria; kingdom Bacillati; phylum Bacillota; class Bacilli; order Lactobacillales; family Enterococcaceae; genus Enterococcus; species Enterococcus sp. DIV0574. The sequence continues at coordinate 3,393,378 of NZ_JBIOMA010000001.1, read as the reverse complement.
CAGCTAATTGATGTGCTTCTTCAACGCTATGGCTGTCGTGAACGATTTGGTAGACTTGCTGCGCTTCCTGATCGGTCATCTCGGCTTTTTTCTCCAGTAATGGTGTTAGCACTGCCCGCTCTTTTTTCAGTGCCAACAACAACGGCAGTGAGTAGACCCCCTGCTTGACATCTTCAAGGACAGGCTTACCCAAGGCACTTTCGCTTTGGCTGTAATCAAGGATATCGTCCATGATTTGAAATGCTAACCCGATGGATTGACCAATCGTTTTTGCCTGATTGGCTAAACGTAGAGAAGCCCCACTTTCATAAGCCCCGATAAAGCAGCTTAGAGCAAACAGTTCAGCTGTTTTACCGGAAATGTTTTCCAGATAGTCCTCAATCGTCACATTCAGGTCGTAGCGTTTGCTCATTTGTCCTAATTCTCCAGCTAAAATTGTTTCCATGCTGCGAGAATTGATTTGTAGACTTTTGAGAGAACCAGCGTAATCCGCCATTAGTTTAAAACAGCATACAAAGAGATAATCACCCGCGTAAACGGCGACATCATTACCGAATTGTGCACGGATAGTAGGCAAGCTTCGCCGAGTATCGGCTTGATCAACAATATCATCATGAATCAGTGAAGCAGTATGGAGCATTTCGATCGCTGCGGATAGTGCTACTGCTTTTTGAGAATCTTTCTCTTCTCCGAATTCAGAGAACAACAACTGATAGGCCGGGCGGAGCATCTTGCCGCCAGAATGGATCATCGCTAATATCGCTTGTTCTACTGCTTTATTTTTTAGTTTCAAGGATTGTTCCATTAATTGCAGCGATTCAGATAAATCGTTTTGCAACGCAGGATATGCTTGCCACATTGGATGAAGTTTCATAAATGACTCCTTTATTTTGAATCAGAACGCCACTTGACATTGGTTTGCCGTTCATAATCAAGCTGAAATCGCCGTAATGTGTCTACTCTTTGCAAAAGATAGTTGGCGGCGATGCCGATGGCGATCCCTGATAGAATACCGAAAAATGCGAGAACGGGTAGGTAAAGCATGACACTCCAGGATTGAGCAATCCAAGAAGCTGTGACCAATTGGCCAACATTGTGTAAAAAACCACCAGCTGCACTGATCCCGATAATGCTGACGCGCTTAGGTCCTAGTTGTTTTACTAGCAACATACCGAAATAGCTCAAAAGTGAACCACTCATACTATATAAGAATGTTGAAACAGTTCCGCCTAAGAGTGTAGTTAAGATCAAACGTAGCCATATCAGCAAAAAACTGTCTCGTTTAGGCATAGTGAACAAAGCAATGATCGTGATCAGATTGGCTAAACCTAATTTAGCTCCGGGAGCAAAGGCAAAAGGATACGGGATCATATTTTCAATCAAACCGATAACGACTCCTTGAGCAACTAATAATGAGATGAAAATGATTTTCTGTAAACGACTCATAGTATCACGATCAGTAGATTAGATCGTCTGTCTCACTCCCATCTGTTGCACGAACTTCGATCACTAATTTATGTGGCAAACATACGATTGTTTCGCCATTTTTTGAAGCCCAGCCGCGGCGGACGCAAATTTGATCGCCACAGTCAGCTTCTTTGATGCGGATGCGGTCACCAGCGATTTCAATGAGATTGTAATCACCATCTGGATCTTCGTATCGATACGTGTAGCTATCTTGTCCTTCAATCAAATCAAACTCTTTGATCTCCTTGCCATCAACTCGCAAAACAGCTTGTTTGGCGGCAGTAGGGGTACTTTGTGATTGCCCAAAAATCAAAATTGGTAAAAACGAGCTAAGTATCAGTACCAGAATGATGACCCCGTCCCAAGGCTTCAGGTGGGCACGACGGATAAATTCTTTTACTTTCATCAGAAAGACTCCTTTGAAGTTCTGTGTCTCATTCTAGCATAATCCGCTGGTTTTCTACTACTTTTAAGAGAAGGTTTTTCTAGTAGATAAAAAAGTGCTTAACTTGGAAAGAGACTGAGACATTGATCAAAGGATCAGGCTGCCTCAGTCTCGTTTAAAAAGCGATTATTTTTTACCGTATAAGGAACGCGGTGTACCGTACCACCATTTACCAAGTGTACGTTGTAACCATGGGATCACCCAACGATCCAAACCAACGGCACGGCCAGAACCGTTCATTAATGCAAAGGCTACTGGGATGAACCAAATGTTAACCCAATAGAACATACCTGACATACAGAATGTCAAGACTAAAACGATTGTCGTTGCATTCACTAACCAAGTAAACAAACCAGCCATCAATGCTAAAGCTAAAGCAATTTCAAAGAAGACCATGAATTTTTGGAAGAACATTGCTACATCGTTGTTAGGCATAATAAATTGCATCACTTTTGTAAACCAATCTGGTGATTTTTCGATCACGACCATTGGTTGTTCGCCGTAGGCATAACTTAAACCAAAGTGAGCTGCTTGGGTTGCTGCTGCGCCGGCAGCATCGCCTGCACCGCTTGCCGCACTGGCAGCGTCAGCTGCTTCACTCGCGCCGCTTGCTGCATCAGCAACAGTTTGATATTCCCAAGTCCAAGGGAATACGCTGTTTCCTTGGAACCAAGAACCTTCGCCAAACCATGTTCCTGGCTTAAAGACTTCACCATTTGTACCTAGAATTTTCTTGAAGGCTTCAACGAACCATACTAGACCGTAGAAGATTCGCAGTGGAACACTCCAAAGAACGTTTCCGTAACGTGAAGTATGACCACGCGCCACTGTCCGATCATCTTTGATATGGAAGATTTCATGCATCAAGTATTGGAACATGTAGTAGCCAGAACGAATGTCAAAGAAGTATTTCAAGTTGACGATATGTTTCATAATGATTGCTAAGAAACCGCTAAGGTGAATCTTATTGAATAAGTTGGCTACGCCCCATTTAGCGCCAATCGATACCATGAATCCTTGGTAATTTCCTTTAAATTTGTGTTTTTCGCCACCTTTGATCGCTGCGACGATATTTGATGCAGCTGTATGACCAGTTTGTTCAGCGGCTTGAACGATTTGTGGTGTTGGTGTATTTGGAAATTCTTCATAGAAGACCAAGTCACCAATGATATAGATATTTTTGTCTTCATAACCTTTTGCTTCCATATATTCGTTAGCAACAAGGCGGAAACCGCGAGCAGTTTCTAGACCAAAGTCTGCAGCGTCGCTCGTTCCTTTCACACCAGCTGTCCAAATCAGTGTATAAGTTGGGATCGTTGAACCATCTTTTAATTTGATGTGATCTTCAGCCACTTCAACGATTGGTGCGTTCAGAACTAATTCGACATTTTTTTGTTTCAAGTAGCGTTCTGCTTTGGCAGCATCGTTACGATCCAACATGTTAAGGATCGTAGGCATTGCTTCGACCACTTTCAAAGTGATTTCGCTTGGATCCAATTTGTAGTCTTCAGCCAAACGCTCTTTCCAGTCGATCAGTTCACCGATCATTTCAATACCGGTAAAGCCAGAACCGCAGACAACGAAAGTCAACATTGCTTTACGAAGTGCTGCATCAGGCTCGATTGCTGCTTTAGCAACAGTTTTTTCGATGTGTTCACGAATGCGAACAGAATCTTCAAATGACCATAGAGTAAATCCGTGTTCTTTTACTCCTGGAGTGCCGAAGTCATTTGGTTCGCCACCCATACCTAAGATCAAGTAATCAAAGGAATAGCTGCCTTGTTTTGTTTGTACGACTTTCTTTTCTTTATCGATAGCAGTTACCGTGTCGGTTACTAAGCGAACATTTTTCTTACGTGAAAACAAACGTTGCAAGTCATATTGGATTGCGGTCGGCTCGACACGTCCCCCGGCAACCTCGTGCAGTTCGGTCATCATGGTGTGATAAGAGTGACGATCGATCAATGTTATTTCTACATCATTGTCTTTTTTCAATTTTTTTGCCATGTACTTGGTTGCTGAAACACCGGCATACCCTGCACCGACAACGACAATGCTTTTCTTTGCCATTGCAAATCTCTCCTTAAAAAAAATAATCTATGATAATAAATACACAATCGTTCCTATTATATATAGAAATCCATCGTTTGTCTAACTTTTCTGATAGGAAAATACGATATTTCATGAAATTCGTGAAAATTTGCGAAAATCAAAAAAAGTTCAAAAATATTCACAAAAGCCATAGGGAAGCGGTTGACATATTTCTAATTTACTTTAAAATGTTAGATGAATCACAAACTTTTTTTGTGGGAAAATAATTAGTAAAAGGTGGAGCATTATGAAAGCAAAGAAATTAATGGTAGGTATGGCGGTATTTTCATTCTCAGCGTTAGTATTAGTAGGTTGTGGATCTGACAACAACACGTCAGCTTCTTCGTCAACAAAAGAAAGTACTTCACAAGTCGCTAGCAGCGAATCAGCAACAGCAACTTCTGAATCAGAAGCGAAAGTAGTCGCAGGAGCACCATTGCAAGATGGCACATATAAATTAGAAGAAAAAAATTATTCAAATGATTACCGCGTAGTTTTTGAAATCACTGTTAAAGATGGCAAAATCACTGAATCTAAATATGACAACATCAATGCAGACGGCGAATCAAAAACAAAAAATGCGGAATACAACGAAAACATGAAAGCCAAAGCAGGAATCAGTCCAGAAGAATTTATTCCTAAATTCAATGAAGAATTGGTTGCGGCACAAAGCCCTTCAGCAATTGAAGTTGTTTCTGGTGCGACACACTCATTCGATTCATTCCAAAACTATGCACAACAATTGATCCAAGCTGCTCAAGCAGGCAACACAGATACAATCGAGATCGACAACGGTGCAGACTTGAAAGATGGTACGTATAGCTTAGAAGAAAAGAACTATTCAAATGGCTACCGTGTAGCATTCTCAATCACTGTCAAAGACGGCAAAGTGTCTGAATCTAACTATGACTATGTTAACGAAGATGGCAAATCTAAAAAAGATGATGCGGAATACAACGAAAACATGAAAGCAAAATCTGGTACAAACCCAGAAGAATTTATTCCAAACTTCAACGAAGCATTCGTGACAGCAGTCAATGCTGAAGATGGTTCAGTTGCTGATATGGATGTTGTTTCTGGTGCGACACACAGCTTCCACAGCTTCGTGATCTATGCACAACAATTGTTGAACGCAGCAGAAAAAGGGGACGAAACACCTATCCAAGTGGACAACATCGTCACTGAATAATTCATAAATGAACAAGCGGTATTCTGATGTAGAGTACCGCTTTTTTTATGTTCAAAAGCGCTAAATAACCTACCAATAATAAAAAAATTCTAGTAGAAAACCTTTCTACGTGGACTCCCTCTGTCTGATAAAGAAACAGAAGAGATTAAAGAATCGCAAAAGAAACTAAGATTCTGGCGCCAACCCTTTTCATTTTAGAAAAAAAAAGCTATTATAATAAAATTGAATACAACAGAAAAGAGGAAGACCATGAAAAAGAAATTACCGTTTTTTGCATTGATTGTTTTTTTTATCACAATATTATCCGCTTGCGGCAGTGAAAAAGAAACTGTTCAATTAAGAGACGAACCATATTTTCAAGAAGAATTTTTATTAGGCACGTATACACGCATCAGAATTTACGATGAAGGCAAAGAGTCTGCGATGAAACCAGCGTTTGCCCGCATCAAAGAATTGGGAGACAAGATTACGATCAACCAAGCGGGATCAGAAGTTGACGAGATCAATGCCCAAGCTGGAATCAAACCAGTCAAAGTTTCTGATGATATTTATTTTCTATTGAAGGATGCCTATGACTATAGCAAAAAATCTAATGGCGGGTTCAATATGGCTATCGGTGCGATCACCCAATTGTGGCGGATTGGATTTGATGATGCTCGCAAACCGGAACAATCGGAAATTGATGAAGCACTAAAACATATCGATTATCGGAAAGTTGAGTTCAATGATGATGAGAAGACCGTCTATTTAAAAGACAAAGATATGATCATTGACTTAGGAGCGATCGCTAAAGGATATATCACGGATGAAGTAGTCAAAGTATTGAAGGAACAAGGGGTTACCTCGGCAATCGTTGACTTAGGCGGCAATGTCTATGTGTTAGGACATAGCAATCGTGGTGAAGACGAACCTTGGAATGTGGGGATCCAAGATCCCAACGAAGCCCGCGGTTCCATTATTGGCAGTATCAAAGAAACCAACAAAACGGTGGTCACTTCAGGAATCTATGAACGCTATTTGAAAGTCGACGGCAAAACCTATCACCATATCTTTGATTCAGAAACAGGGTATCCGTATGACAATGACATTGCCAGTGTATCTGTGATCACAGATAAATCGATCGATGGCGATGGTTTGACGACGGTGGTTTTTGATAAAGGGATCAAAGCTGGTTTAGAATATATCGAACAGCACACAGACAAAGGAACAGATGCGATCTTCATCACGAAAGAAGGGATCGTCTATGTTACGGATGGAATCAAAGATACCTTTAAGCTGTCTGAAGAATCAGGTTACACGATGGGCGATCGTGCCGATTTAAAATAAGAGGAGGGATCTTGTGTCTCTTGCAGTATTTTTAGAAGTTGTTGAGATTCGAACTAAGGTTGCCAGTATTTTTCCGTTTATTATGGGAATCTTGTTTTCTCTCGTATACTTCCATGAATTCCATCCATTGAACACCATTATATTTTTTGTAGGGATGATCTTGTTTGATTTAACGACAACATCGATCAATAACTACATGGATTTCAAAAAAGCAAAGTCTAAGGTTTATAAGTATGAACAAAATGTGATCGGTCGGGAAAAGATTCCCGAAACCCTTGTACGGAACATGATTTTTGGCATGTTGACGCTGACGTTGTTGATCGGTCTTTATCTGACTTGGATGACAGGCTGGCTTTTATTGCTGATGGGATTAGTCGTATGCTTTATCGGGGTGTTTTATACCTTTGGGCCGGTTCCCTTATCTCGGATGCCATTGGGGGAAGTCTTTAGTGGAGTGACGATGGGATTAGGTATTTTTGCCATCACCATCTATCTGAACACTGTCACACAAAAAGTTTTTTATTTAGACATTGATTTTGCGACCGGAACCTTCGGATTAGTGGGTCATCTGTGGGCGGTATGTGCCATTGTATTAGCATCCTTGCCCCTTGTATTTACGATTGCCAATATTATGTTGGCAAATAACTTGCGTGATTTAGAAACAGATATTGAGAACCACCGGTACACATTGGTTTATTACATTGGTCGGATCAACGGCATTCATCTTTTCCAAGGATTGATGCTGGCATCCTACGGTGCGATTTTGATCGGATTTTTGTTTGGTCTTTATCAGTGGCCGATCTTACTCGTCTTTCTAACCTTACCGAAGATTCGCCAAAACTTGAAAGAGCATCAAGCAAGTTTGCCGCACCCAAGAAGCTTTGGTTATTCAATCAAAAACATGATTTTATTTAACAGTAGCTATGCTCTAGGCCTAATTTTATGCCTGATCTGGCAAATGCTCGTTCACTAAATAGCAAGACAAAGACCCGTCAGACAAAGAATGGCTGCATCGTAAGAGCAGTCTTTCTTGATCTGACGGGTCTTTGTCTGGTTTTTTGAAAAAAATGCTGCTAAGAATATTTCTCCAGACTGATTTCACCAGAAGAAAGGACTTTGACATCCTCTGTTGTCCGAACCACTAATTCACCAGTAGCAGTGATGGACTCTGCGACTCCTTCATAGCGGATGCCTTGTTGTGTGAAGCAAACGGTTTTACCAAGAACAAATGATTTCTGACGATAAATAGTTAGATAATCATCAGCCGGTAATTGATCCAACAAGTCAAAGAAGCGTGTCCATACTGCTGCGATCAAGCGCGCACGATTGACAGGAGCTTCCCCAGTTGGAAAGAGAGAGGTTGCCCTTTGCTGGATATCTTCTGGGAAAGCTGTCTGAGGGATCGCAAAGTTGATGCCTATGCCGATGACGATCGAAGCGATGCGGCCACTTTCAAAGTCACTAGTGGCTTCAGATAAAATACCGCAGACTTTTTTTCCTTCTAAGTAAATATCGTTGACCCACTTGATTTGTGTTTCTTTGCCGGTCAACTCATCGATTGCTTGTGCCACAGCTACCGCTGCCAATAATGTGTATTGAGGCAACTCGCTGAAGGTATGATTTGGCTTCAGCAATAAGCTCATATAGATTCCTTTTCCTTTGGGTGAAAAGAAAGGACGATTGAATCGACCATGCCCGCCTACCTGTGTTTCTGCTAAAAATAGAGCCGGAGTCGAAAGTTCAGATAAAGCAGCTAGCTTTGCTTCTTTCATCGTGGTCTCAACTTGGTCAGCAATCTGGATCGTTGCTACCATCGGCAGTGCTTCCTGTAACGCGCGTTGTTCGTAACGATCTGCTGATAAATAGCGATAGCCGCTGGCTGAATGTTCAAAGTGGTAGCCTTTTTTCTCTAATTCTTTAATCGCTTTCCAGACGGCAGTCCGTGATATGTCCAATTTTTGAGCAATTTTTTCTCCGGATAAAACGGAGGTTTCTTGTTGCAACAATGCCAAAATCTTTTCTCTAGTTGTCATAGTTGCTCCTTTCAAAATGTTTCACGTGTAACGCTCATGCTTTTTTTGCTAGCATAGCAAGAAAACAAGAAAATGCAAAGAAATTTCTCGTCATTTTTTCTAATTTTAGAGAATCCTTTCTTAAAGAAAACTTAGAATTTGCATGCATCGGAAAAGCGTTGCAACTTTCAATGAAAGCTTGACATCAATGTGCTTCATCTGTATAATAAGGAGTTGCAAAAACTATCTGAAAGAAAAAAGCAGAAACGAAATATTGTCCGTTTCGGCTTGGGAATAAGGAAACAAAAGTAGAAAATGCCCAATGCATCCGTTCTATTTTTGGTTTTTTTTTGCCTAAAAGCCGCAAAAAATGCTTTCTGTAATCTATATTTAATATTTGTTACAGTTTTGTAAATAATCGGATAGCCTTTTTGAAAGACTTTATGAAGAGGTGAAGAGCTTGGCTGGACACGTAGTAAAATACGGAAAGCACCGCGAACGTAGAAGTTTCGCACGGATCAGTGAAGTATTAGAATTACCGAATTTGATTGAAATTCAAACCGACTCTTACCAATGGTTCTTAGATGAGGGCCTAAGAGAAATGTTTGAAGATATTTTGCCAATCGAAGGATTTAACGGCAATTTGTCCCTAGAATTTGTAGACTATGAATTGAAAGAACCTAAGTATACGGTGGAAGAAGCTCGTGCGCATGATGCCAACTATTCGGCACCTTTGCATGTCACATTGCGTTTAACAAACCGTGAAACTGGCGAAATCAAGTCACAAGAAGTCTTCTTTGGCGATTTTCCATTAATGACGGAACAAGGTACGTTTATCATCAATGGGGCAGAGCGGGTCATCGTTTCTCAGTTAGTCCGTTCACCAGGTGTTTATTTCCATGGGAAAGTCGATAAGAACGGAAAAGAAGGATTCGGCTCAACTGTGATCCCTAACCGCGGTGCGTGGTTAGAAATGGAGACAGATGCGAAAGACATCTCTTATGTACGTATTGACCGTACTCGGAAGATTCCTTTGACTGTGTTAGTGCGTGCCTTAGGGTTTGGTTCAGATGACACGATCTTTGAAATTTTTGGAGACAGTGATTCATTACGCAACACAATCGAAAAAGACTTGCACAAAAATGCAAGCGACTCTCGGACAGAAGAAGGACTGAAAGATGTTTACGAACGTCTGCGTCCAGGCGAACCCAAAACGGCTGACAGCTCACGCAGCTTGTTGAATGCTCGCTTCTTCGATCCAAAACGCTATGACTTAGCAAATGTTGGTCGTTACAAAGTAAACAAAAAATTAGACTTGAAAACACGTCTATTGAATTTGACATTAGCAGAAACATTGGTTGATCCTGAAACTGGCGAAATCATCGTCGAAAAAGGAACTGTGTTGACTCACCAAGTGATGGAAACATTAGGTGCCTTTATCGATAATGGTTTAAATAGTGTTACTTACTACCCATCAGAAGACGGTGTTGTTACAGAACCAATGACTGTTCAAGTCATCAAAGTCTTTTCACCAAAAGATCCAGAACAAGAAGTGAATGTTATCGGTAATGGCTATCCAGATACGACCGTTCGTACAGTACGTCCAGCGGATATCATTGCTTCTATGAGCTACTTCTTTAATTTAATGGAAGGTATCGGCAATGTTGATGATATCGACCACTTAGGAAACCGCCGCATTCGTTCAGTTGGGGAATTATTGCAAAATCAATTCCGGATCGGACTTGCTCGGATGGAACGTGTCGTTCGTGAACGGATGTCAATCCAAGACACAGAAACATTGACACCGCAACAATTGATCAATATTCGTCCTGTTGTAGCAAGTATCAAAGAATTCTTTGGTTCTTCTCAGTTGTCACAGTTCATGGACCAAACCAACCCATTGGGTGAGTTGACCCATAAACGTCGTTTATCAGCCTTAGGACCTGGTGGTTTGACGCGTGACCGTGCTGGATATGAAGTACGGGACGTTCACTATTCCCACTATGGCCGGATGTGTCCGATCGAAACGCCTGAAGGACCGAACATCGGGTTGATCAATAGCTTGGCGTCTTATGCCAAAGTCAATAAATATGGCTTTATCGAAACCCCTTATCGTCGTGTTGATCGGGAGACTGGCCGTGTGACAGATCAAATCGACTATCTGACTGCAGATATCGAAGACCATTACGTCGTTGCCCAAGCAAACAGCTTGCTGAATGAAGACGGTACATTCGTGAATGACGTTGTTATGGCTCGTGCGACTTCTGAAAACTTAGAAGTGTCGATCGACAAAGTGGACTACATGGACGTTTCACCTAAACAAGTAGTCGCAGTCGCAACAGCTTGTATCCCATTCTTGGAAAACGATGACTCCAACCGTGCCTTGATGGGTGCCAACATGCAGCGGCAAGCAGTTCCATTGATCAACCCTAAATCACCATGGGTTGGTACTGGTATGGAATACAAATCAGCCCATGACTCAGGTGCTGCATTATTGTGTAAACAAGATGGAATCGTCGAATATGTGGATGCTGCTGAAATTCGCGTTCGTCGCGACAATGGCGCATTAGATGTTTATTCGGTAACGAAATTCCGTCGTTCTAACTCAGGAACAAGTTACAACCAACGCCCACTTGTAGCCCTTGGCGAAAAAGTAGAAAAAGGCGACATCCTTGCAGATGGCCCATCCATGGAAAATGGTGAAATGGCATTAGGACAAAACGTTCTAGTCGCATTCATGACTTGGGAAGGGTACAACTATGAAGATGCCATCATCATGAGCCGCCGTTTGGTGAAAGATGATGTCTACACTTCTGTGCATATTGAAGAATATGAATCAGAAGCTCGTGATACAAAATTAGGACCTGAAGAAATCACTCGTGAAATCCCGAATGTCGGGGAAGACGCATTGAAAGATCTAGACGAAATGGGTATCATCCGCATTGGTGCGGAAGTCAAAGATGGCGATCTGTTGGTTGGTAAAGTAACGCCTAAAGGGGTAACGGAACTATCTGCAGAAGAACGCTTGCTTCATGCAATCTTTGGTGAAAAAGCCCGCGAAGTCCGCGATACTTCTCTGCGCGTACCTCACGGTGGTGGCGGAATCGTCCATGATGTGAAAATCTTTACCCGCGAAGCTGGCGATGAATTGTCACCAGGTGTCAATATGCTCGTTCGCGTGTATATCGTTCAAAAACGGAAAATCCATGAAGGGGATAAAATGGCCGGCCGTCACGGAAACAAAGGGGTCGTTTCTCGCATTATGCCAGAAGAAGACATGCCTTTCTTACCAGACGGTACACCAGTTGATATCATGTTGAACCCATTAGGGGTGCCTTCACGGATGAACATTGGACAAGTATTGGAATTACACTTAGGAATGGCTGCCCGCCAATTAGGAATCCACGTGGCTACACCAGTCTTTGATGGTGCCAGCGATGAAGATGTCTGGGCAACAGTTGCAGAAGCCGGCATGGCTAGCGACGCCAAAACCGTTTTGTATGATGGCCGTACTGGAGAACCATTTGATGGTCGAATCTCCGTAGGTGTCATGTATATGATCAAATTGGCCCACATGGTCGATGATAAATTACATGCCCGCTCAATTGGACCATACTCACTGGTTACGCAACAACCATTGGGTGGTAAAGCACAATTTGGTGGACAACGTTTCGGGGAAATGGAAGTTTGGGCACTGGAAGCATACGGTGCTGCTTATACCTTGCAAGAGATCTTGACGTACAAATCAGATGACGTTGTTGGTCGTGTGAAGACATACGAAGCGATCGTTAAAGGGGAACCAATTCCAAAACCAGGCGTACCAGAATCATTCCGCGTATTAGTCAAAGAATTGCAATCACTTGGTTTAGACATGCGTGTCTTAGACATTGATGATGCAGAGATTGAATTGCGTGATATGGATGATGACGATGATGACTTGATCACCGTGGACGCCTTAACAAAATTTGCCGAACAACAAAATGCTCGTGAAATTGAGCAACAAGCACAAACAGAAGCTAAAAATGCCGCCGATGATTTGAACCAACAAATCGAGACAGCAGAAGATCGCTTGCAATAATAGAAACGAGGGGACACCCGTCAAAATCAGACGGAGGTCCCAACCTCGTGTTCTATCGGATATGTCCATGAAATGAAATGGAGGGAACCTTTTTTGATCGATGTAAATAAATTCGAAAGTATGCAAATCGGTTTGGCTTCTCCTGAAAAAATCAGAAGCTGGTCTTACGGTGAAGTAAAAAAACCTGAAACCATTAACTATCGTACGTTGAAACCTGAACGCGAAGGGTTGTTTGACGAGCGTATTTTCGGCCCAACCAAAGACTGGGAATGTGCCTGCGGAAAATACAAACGAATTCGTTATAAAGGAATCGTTTGTGACCGTTGCGGTGTTGAAGTCACTCGCTCAAAAGTTCGTCGTGAACGGATGGGTCACATTGAATTAGCGGCACCTGTATCACATATTTGGTACTTCAAAGGCATTCCTTCACGGATGGGTCTAGTGTTAGACATGAGCCCACGTGCCTTGGAAGAAATCATTTATTTTGCTTCTTATGTCGTGATCGAGCCAGGAAACACTAGTCTTGAGAAGAAACAATTATTGACTGAACGGGAATACCGTGAAAAACGTGACCAATACGGTCAAGAATTTTCAGCAGCGATGGGTGCTGAAGCCATCAAACAATTGTTGGATGGTGTGGATCTAGACGGCGAAGTGGCCGAACTAAAAGAAGAATTGAAAAATGCGACCGGACAAAAACGGACACGTGCGATCCGTCGTTTGGATATCTTAGAAGCTTTCCGTGCTTCAGGAAACAAACCAAGCTGGATGGTCATGGATGTTATTCCAGTTATCCCGCCTGATTTGCGCCCAATGGTCCAATTAGAAGGTGGCCGTTTCGCAACAAGTGACTTGAACGATCTTTATCGCCGTGTAATCAACCGGAACAATCGCTTGAAACGTCTATTAGACTTAAATGCACCGAATATTATTGTTCAAAATGAAAAACGGATGCTCCAAGAAGCAGTGGATGCCTTGATCGATAATGGTCGTCGCGGTCGTCCAGTTGCTGGACCAGGTAACCGTCCATTGAAATCTCTTTCTCATATGTTGAAAGGGAAACAAGGTCGTTTCCGTCAAAACTTGCTAGGTAAACGTGTTGACTATTCTGGTCGTTCCGTTATCGTCGTTGGTCCATTCCTAAAAATGTATCAATGTGGATTGCCAAAAGAAATGGCGATCGAATTGTTCAAACCATTTGTGATGCGTGAATTGGTTTCTCGTGAAATCGCGTCAAACATCAAAAATGCGAAACGTAAAATCGAACGCCAAGAAGATGAAGTTTGGGATGTCCTAGAAGACGTCATCAAAGAACACCCTGTTCTTTTGAACCGGGCACCTACGTTGCACAGACTTGGAATTCAAGCATTTGAACCTGTATTGGTTGAAGGCCGTGCGATTCGTTTGCACCCACTAGTCTGTGAAGCATACAATGCCGATTTCGATGGAGACCAAATGGCTGTCCACGTGCCATTGAATGAAGAAGCGCAAGCCGAAGCACGGATGTTGATGTTAGCAGCACAAAACATCTTGAATCCGAAAGACGGTAAGCCAGTTGTAACGCCATCTCAAGATATGGTCCTAGGGAACTACTACTTGACGATGGAAGAAGAAGGCCGCGAAGGGGAAGGCATGATCTTCCGCGACATGGACGAAGCAGTAACTGCTTGGCGCAATGGTTACGTGCATTTACACACCCGTATTGCGATCAATCCAAACACATTAGGAGACAAACCATTTACTGCAGAACAAAAAGAACGCTTGATGGTAACGACTGTTGGGAAAGTGATCTTCAACTCGATCATGCCAACAGAATTCCCTTACTTGAATGAACCAACAGATTTCAACTTGACAGTCCAAACACCAGATAAGTACTTTGTCGAAGCTGGAACAGATATTCCTGCTTTCATCAAAGAACAAGAACTAGTCGGACCATTCAAGAAGAAAAACTTAGGAAATATTATTTCTGAAGTCTTCAAACGTTTCCGCATCACTGAAACATCACGGATGCTTGACCGCATGAAAGACTTAGGGTATAGCCATTCTACAATGGCCGGTATCACTGTAGGTATCGCAGATATCATGAACTTGCATGAAAAACATGACATCATCGAAAATGCCCACAAACAAGTTGAAACGATCACGAAACAATTCCGTCGTGGTTTGATTACTGATGATGAACGTTATGAACGCGTAATCGGTGTCTGGAATGCCGCGAAAGATGAGATCCAATTGAAACTGATGGAATCATTGGAAGCGAAAAACCCAATCTTCATGATGTCTGATTCTGGAGCCCGTGGTAACATCTCCAACTTTACTCAGCTTGCTGGGATGCGTGGATTGATGGCTGCGCCGAATGGACAAATCATGGAATTGCCGATCATTTCAAACTTCCGTGAAGGACTTTCTGTCTTAGAAATGTTTATCTCTACTCACGGGGCTCGTAAAGGAATGACCGATACCGCCTTGAAGACAGCCGATTCTGGTTACTTGACTCGTCGTTTGGTTGACGTGGCGCAAGATGTCATCATTCGTGAAGAAGATTGCGGAACCGACCGTGGCTTAGATATTCAAGCCATTCGTGAAGGTAACGAAATCATCGAATCATTGGAAGAACGCTTGATTGGACGTTACACACGTAAATCAGCGATCCATCCAGAGACTGGTGCAGTCATTGTCGGACCAGATCAATTGATCACTGAAGACCTTGCCAAAGAAATCGTTGACGCAGGAATCGAAACTGTTTCGATCCGTTCCGTCTTTACATGTAATACAAAACATGGTGTATGTAAACATTGTTATGGCCGTAACTTGGCAACTGGTTCAGAAGTTGAAGTTGGTGAAGCAGTTGGTACGATCGCTGCCCAATCAATCGGTGAACCAGGTACTCAGTTGACCATGCGTACATTCCATACCGGTGGGGTAGCCGGTGATGATATCACTCAAGGTCTGCCTCGTGTCCAAGAAATCTTTGAAGCCCGTAATCCGAAAGGTCAAGCGGTCATCACTGAAGTTACCGGTGAAGTAATCGATATCTCTGAAGATGCGTCTACTCGTACGAAAGAAGTGACGATCAAAGGGGAAACTGATACTCGGACCTATACTGTACCATTTACCGCACGTATGAAAGTGGTTGAAGGAGACTTTATCCATCGTGGTGCACCATTGACAGAAGGATCAATCGATCCAAAACAATTGCTGCAAGTACGTGACGTCTTGTCTGTTGAAAACTATCTATTGCGTGAAGTACAACGCGTTTACCGTATGCAAGGGGTAGAAATCGGCGACAAACATATCGAAGTAATGGTTCGTCAAATGTTGCGTAAAGTTCGTGTCATGGATCCAGGTGATTCAGACATCTTGCCAGGAACATTGATGGATATCGCTGACTTTAAAGACCGCAACTACAACACATTAGTTGCCGGTGGGGTTCCTGCTACCAGCCGCCCAGTCTTACTTGGTATCACAAAAGCATCCTTGGAAACAAACAGCTTCTTATCTGCTGCATCCTTCCAAGAAACAACGCGCGTGTTGACAGATGCTGCGATCCGCGGGAAGAAAGATCCATTACTAGGATTGAAGGAAAATGTTATCATCGGTAAGATTATTCCTGCAGGTACTGGTATGGCTCGCTACCGTGAAATGGAACCAAAAGAAGTCACTGTTGCGAGTGAAAATGTCTATAGTATTTCCGACATTGAAGCGCAAATGGCTGCAGAAGATGCATTGAACAACCAAAACTAAACAAAAGCCCGCTGTTTCGCTAATGAAACAGCGGGCTTTTTTGTTAAAGGAAACGCACGATGACTAATGCTAAACTCAAACAAGGAACAAAGGGCAGCATTCGTAATTGGTTTCTGACAAACAGCTTATGCAATGAAAAAAACAAGAGCCCGCAGCAGCTAGCGATAATCAACAGCCACAGGAGTTGGTGAGTAGACAGCCAAGGCGCCCAACCACCAATCAAGAATAAGTCACCATCTCCTAGCTGTTCTTGCCAAACGAAAAAGAATAATGGCAGAAGCAGGAGGAAGTTCTGCCAATGAAAAGGCTGTGCGTTCATGAGATTGGTAAAAGCCAATAAAAACAAAGAAGGATAGAGAATCTCTCCCTTAACACTATAGTCGTAAAGATCTGTCAGAGTGAGGAGGTAAGCACTGTTCAACCAGACCAATGCCAGCCAACACTCCCCTACGGATGGTTGTAGGAAAGCAAGCCAGATCAGCCAAGCATAAACGCTTTTTGCCAATAAACTAGCAGCAGTGCAATCCAATAAAACTTGAGCATGCTTGATAAAAGGAAAAAATGCCTGTTGGGCCACGGAATAGAAAATAGGAGGTTTTCTATGAAAATCATCAAAATATTCGCTTGGATCATCTTGCCAGTAAGTGGTTTGAATAAACGCATATACCGCTGCACCTAAAATATACCCCCACATCAGATACACTGTCTCCTCCTCCTTTGCCTCATAAAGAAATACGTGAAAAGCTGAGAAATTTTCTCAAGTAGTAGGTTTTGGTGTACTTTTTTTTAGATTCATACTATGCTTGAAATAGAGAATTTAAAGGAGGAATCGTAATGAAATTTGAACAAACAAAAGAAGTGTTGAATCAACTCGTTGCTGACTTAAGTCAAATGGCAATGGTCGTTCACCAAACACACTGGTACATGCGAGGACCTGGCTTTTTAACTTTACATCCAATGATGGATGATTTTATGGATGATTTGAACGACCAATTAGATGTGATCTCTGAACGCTTGATCACATTAGATGGCTCACCCTACTCAACATTACGGGAAATGGCAGACAATACACAAATCCCTGATGAAATCGGCAACTGGGATCGTACGATCCCAGAACGTTTAGCTACACTTGTTGAAGGTTATCGTTATCTAGCTGACTTATACCAAAAAGGGATTGAAGTCAGTGGTGAAGAAGGCGATGATCCAACGCAAGATATCTTTATCGGTTTCAAAACGGATACCGAAAAACGTATCTGGATGATCCAAGCGCACCTAGGTGAAGCGCCTCAAATCGATCCAGCAAAATCACGTGTGCGTCATTGATTCAGTGAGCATAAAAAAGCGAAGACCTAAATCTTCGCTTTTTTTTATGCCAATGCCAGGGATTGTTTGGCGGCTTCGATCTGTTGTTTGACTTGGTCAAATCCGGTACCGCCGTAAGAATGCCGGTTCTTGACCGCCGTATAGGAGTCTAGTTTATCGTAAATGTCAGCTTCGATTACGGGCTGGACTGCTTGATACTCTTCTAGTGGGATATCCTGCAAATAAATGCCTTTACTGAGGCACTCACTCACCAATTTACCAACGATTTCATGGGCTTGTCGGAAAGGAATTCCTTTACCTGCTAAATAATCCGCCAGTTCAGTGGCATTGGAAAAGTCTTTTTCTGTCGAACGTTTCATTCGCTCATGGTTGACTTGCATCGTTTGGATCATTCCTGTCATGATCTGCAAGCTTTTCACAATGGTTTCGGTGGTATCGAACATGCCTTCTTTGTCTTCTTGGAAATCTTTGTTATAAGCCAAAGGCAGACCTTTCATGACCGTCAATAAACTAAAAAGGTTGCCATAGACACGTCCTGTTTTGCCGCGGATCAATTCCGCCATGTCAGGATTCTTTTTTTGCGGCATGATTGAACTACCTGTAGAGAAAGTATCCGTCAATTCCACGAATTGAAACTCATGACTGCACCAAAGAATCAACTCTTCACAAAAACGAGAAAGATGCATCATCAAAATCGCGGCATTACTCAAAAATTCCAGAATAAAATCACGGTCACTAACGGCATCCAGACTATTGCTGTAAATCGAGCCAAAACCTAATTCTTCCGCACTATAGGCACGGTCGATAGGGAATGTGGTGCCAGCCAATGCAGCACTGCCTAAAGGCATGATATCGATCCGAGTGAGACTTTCTGTAAACCGTTCTTGATCGCGGGTCAACATGCTGTAATAGGCTAACAAGTGATGGGCAAATGAAATCGGCTGTGCATGCTGCAGGTGAGTATAGCCAGGCATGATCGTGTAGATATTGCTTTCAGCTTGCTCCACTAGTACGTGACGGAACGCCGCAATCAAGTCGATGACTTCCTTTACCACATCCTTCAAGTACAAGTGCATATCCGTCGCAACTTGATCATTCCGACTCCGGGCCGTATGCAATTTGCCAGCGACGGGTCCAACTTCTTCATGTAAAAAGGTCTCAATATTCAAATGAATATCTTCGTTCTCAATCGAAAAGGTCAGTTCTCCAGCTGCTAATTTCTCTTGGATCGCTAACAAGCCTTGAATGATTTTGTTGCCATCTGCTTCATCAATGATCCCCGTGTGGATCAGCATTTTGACGTGAGCCAAACTGCCTTGAATGTCCTGTTTTGCCAATAATTGATCGAAAGGAATCGACGCTCCAAAGGCATCGATCCATGCTTCATTTTTGCCGTCGAAACGACCGCCCCATAATTTTGCCATTTTGCTCACCTCGAAAGAAACTTGACTTCACCCTCAAAAGGAAAAAGTCACCTCATTGACTAAATCAGTGTTTCTGTTAATTGCTGTTGTGCCTGAATCTCTGCGTGGACCTTGCTAGGCAGTCCCCATAATTTAATGAATCCGATCGCTGCATGTTGATCGAAGGTATCGGCAGACGTATAAGTCGCCAAGTTTTCATCGTAAAGACTGTTCTCCGACTTACGTCCTTCACAGATGACATTGCCTTTGAACAATTTCAAACGCACGACACCATTGACATAGACTTGTGTGCTTTTTAGAAAAGCAATCAAGGCATCGGTTAATGGATTGAACCAGAGGCCGTCATAGATCACTTGCGCCAGTTGCTGTTCGATGATTGGTTTGAAATGGGCCAACTCGCGAACAAAAACCAAATCCTCTAATTCTTTATGAGCTGTTATTAGAGCCATCGCTCCCGGACATTCGTAGACTTCACGAGATTTGATTCCCACTAAACGGTTTTCGATGTGGTCGATCCGACCAATACCATGTTCGCCGGCTAGACGATTCATTTTCATAATCAATTCGGCCAGATTCAGTGTTTCGCCATCCAATGCGGTAGGAATCCCTTGATCAAAAGTAATCTCAACGATCGTCGGTACATCAGGAGTATCTTCCAATTCTTGCGTAATGGCATAAGCGCCTCTAGGGGGAGTTGCCCATGGATCTTCTAAGACCCCGCATTCGCAAGCCCGGCCCCAAAGATTTTGATCGATCGAATAAGGGTTATCCAAATCGGCAGGAATCGGCACCCCTTTTTCAGCGGCATAGGCAATCTCTTCTTCCCGGGACCATTTCCATTCCCGAACCGGAGCAATGACTTTCAAGTGAGGGGCTAATGCGGCAATCGCGACCTCGAAACGGACTTGGTCATTTCCTTTACCAGTACAGCCATGAGCAACGGTAGTCGCCCCTGTAGCGATGGCTAATTCTACTAGTTTCTTGGCAATCAGCGGACGAGAAAGGGCAGAGACCAGCGGATAGGAGTTCTCATAGAAGGTATTCCCTTGTAAGGCAATCAATGCAAAGTCCTGAGCAAACTCTTCTCGGGCATCAATCGCATAGGATTCGATGGCACCCACAGCGAGTGCTTTGTCTTTGATCGATTGTGTATCACGGCCTTCGCCAATATCCAAACAGCACGCTACCACATCATATCCTTGATCTGTCAGCCATTTAATCGAAACAGAAGTATCAAGTCCACCAGAATACGCTAAAATTACTTTTTCTTTCATAATGATTAACTCCCATCCTTAAATTCAAGTAAGATGAAGCTATCGTAACAGAATAAAAATAAGAAATCAAGAGAAAAAGTAAATATTTATACATTGGATTCTTCTTGTCTTTAGCAAGGATATAGATACAGATTGATATAATAATAAAAACCAGAGATACTTATTGCAGGAAGTATACAAATTATGCGCAAAATGTGTATAAAAGTGCAGGCTGTTTGGTCAGAATAACAACTGAAAGTTTTCGGAAAAGAATTGAATGGAAATTTCAAAAAAACTGCGAAACACGTTGACATGTGGCGCTTAAGACGGTATTATGTTATATGGTATTGTTTGCCCCACGAGAGCCCCGGAAACTCAAGTGTATGTCAAACATTCGTGAAATTGAATTGGAGGAAAAAAATCGTGCGTACAACATATATGGCCAAACCAGGCGAAGTAGAACGTAAATGGTACGTAGTAGATGCAACGGATGTTCCTATGGGACGTCTTTCAGCAGTTGTGGCATCTATCTTACGTGGTAAAAATAAACCAACATTCACACCTCATGTGGATACAGGTGATTTCGTAATCGTCATTAATGCAGAAAAAATCAAATTAACAGGTAACAAAGCAAGCGATAAAATTTATTACCGTCACTCAAACTTCCCAGGCGGATTGAAATCAGTCTCTGCGGGAGAACTACGTGCTAAAAATTCTCGTCGTTTGATCGAAACTTCTGTTAAAGGCATGCTTCCTAAAAACACTTTAGGACGTAAACAAGGAATGAAACTTCATGTTTATGCTGGCGCTGAACACCCACATGCTGCACAACAACCAGAAGTATTGGACATCACAAACTTAATCTAATAGGAGGGAATTTCATTGGCACAAGCTCAATATATCGGCACAGGCCGTCGTAAAAATGCAGTAGCCCGCGTACGTTTAGTACCAGGTACTGGTAAAATTACTGTTAACAAAAAAGATGTTGAAGAATACATCCCACACGCTGACTTGCGTGAAGTAATCAACCAACCATTCGGCGTTACAGAAACTAAAGGATCATATGATGTTTTTGTAAACGTAAATGGTGGTGGATATGCTGGACAATCAGGTGCAATCCGTCACGGTATCGCACGTGCATTGCTACAAGTAGATCCTGATTTCCGTCTAGCTCTTAAACGTGCTGGCTTACTTACTCGTGACGCACGTATGGTTGAACGTAAGAAACCAGGTCTTAAAAAAGCACGTAAAGCTTCTCAATTCTCTAAGCGTTAATCATTGTCATATCAAGCTTTACGAGGTGTTTCTCAATTCGAGAGACGCCTCTTTTTTTGCTTTTGACCATACTTTTGACCATACTTTCAAAAGTTCATATATGCGGCATATTTTTCAGCAGTCTGTTCTTTAGTTTTTTCGGTTACATGAGTATAGATGTCCATCGTGGTTTTTATATCGGTATGTCCCATTCGCTCTTGCACTTCTTTAATGCTGACACCAGCTTCAAATAATAAGCTACAGTGAGTATGCCTAAAACCGTGAATAGTAATCTTCTCTAAATTGTGTTCTTTCAAAAAAGTTTTCATAAAATTATTCAGATAATCGAGATAAAGATGTTCATTATCAATGTCGGTAAATAGTAGTTGTTCAGGTTTGAGAGTATTAATTCCTAATTTGAGGTATCTTCTTTGTTGCTCTTTTTTCCAAGATAAAAGGTACTTAAGTGTTACCTCATCAATCGAAATAGTTCGCCGACTATGTTTTGTTTTTGGGGTCTGGAATATTTCTTTACCGTATTCATTTTTAGCCAACGTCTGATTGACTGATATGGTACCTTTTGATAAATCGCAATCTTTCCAACGCAAGGCTTGTAATTCTCCTTTTCGTAAACCTGTGAATGATAATAGTCTGAACATAGTAAATAATTGTATGTCTTCATTTTGTTTAAGGATATCTAGGAATTTTTTTAATTGCTCTTTCGTATAAAAAGGTGAGATATATTTTTCTTGATCAATTCTTTCAGATTTTCGTGGGCGTATAACATGGTTCATTGGATTAGTTGATAGAAGACCTATTTTGATACCGTAATCAATTATTCGTGTTGTTAATCCGATTAGATTCGAATACTTTTTATAGTATGAGAACCAATCATTTACCTGATATTGACAATAAGTAACGGTTATTTTGTCTAATGGGAGTGCTCCAAATTTTGGTAGAATATGTTTTTCAATCGCATTTCTTTGCACAAACAATGTGCTTTCTTTGACGGTATTTTTGTATTGTTCGTACCAGAGATCATAAATTTCTTTGAAAGTAGGAATTTCTTTTTTTTCAACAGAAAATCCGTTTTTTTCAATTTCTAGTTCCAGTCTTGATAAGGCTATTTTTGCTTCCTTTTGAGTCTTGAATCCTCTCTTAGTCGTGTATTTCTTTTTTCGTGTGATAGGATCGATCCCGAGATAAGTTTTAAAATACCATGCTTTTTCTCCATTTTTCTTCTTGTATTGTTTTATCATTGCCATATTTCTATCACTCCTGATCAAATTCCATTTCAGCAATTCCGTCATTGAACATTTCAATAAAATTGTTTTCGTCCATAAAATCTATCCACTTTTCTTTACCATTGTATTTAGGTACTCCGACATGAGGTCGAATTTGATTGTATGCATTAAGCGATACTTGTTTCCATGAGTCATTAACACTTTTTTCTAGTTTTGCATCATTCCAACGTTTAGCTGGTTGTCTTTTTTTATTTTTAGCTTTTTCATTCTCTAAAGCTTTCTCAATAAACATTTTATATCCGTCAGCGTTTTCTTCTAAGTATTTTTTGAATTCTGGATAAAGCATATAAATCTTCCCTTCCTCGAATGTATGTTCTATTTTTGCTAAAAAAATATATTGTCGGAATTGGCTCCAACGAGATACTTTGCCATGAATTGTTTAACAAATCGTTCGTATCTTAATTCGATTTCGTAGCTCTCTAAAAAATTCACATAATTAAATGAACTAGGATCAAAGTCCGGATTGTTTACTGTTACTTCAAGCATCTTCTCAATCATAAATTCTTCTGCTTCGTTTTCCATTTTTGAATGAAGTGCAAAAGTTTTTTGGTAAAGTACATAATTATTTTTATGTTTAGCTGCATGGCCTAATTCATGAAGTAGTCTCAGCGTTTTGACATGATCAGATAGACGAGCATCTAACACAATCGTATTTATCATAGCTATATACCTAGCATCAGAATCGAGCCTTGGCGTTTCTATAATAGTGACGCCAAGCTCGTCTATAATCTCATTTACTTCATTATTTAAATCCAAACAAATCACCTATTTAGTATCAGAATTATTCTCAAGATATGCTTCAATAATACCAGTCAAAACTTTACGGTCATGCTCAGTTAAAGGCTTGCCATCACTACTCATGACAGATTCAAGTGCTTCTTCGACAGTAAATGGGGGAGTCTTAGATAGACTTGTTGCAGGATTATCAGTTCTTCCTAGCAGATAGTCTGTAGAAACATCAAAATAATCTGCTACTTTCTGTAGCTTATCTGCTGAAGGCGTTCTTTTGTTCCATTGATAAATGGTATTTCTACCTATGTCAATTTCTTCTTCTAGCTGATAAATAGAAATATCTTTTTGTTTAGCGAGTTTTTTTATGCGCTCTAAAAGGTTCATACAAATCCATTCTCCTTTTAGCTTACTGTTATTTACAAAAAAAGTTAGGTATATCGATTGACATTTACAATATACGTTAGTATTATAAACACGTAAGCTAATTTAATAAGCCAATAAGCAATAAGAAAGATACCCGTTTAAAAATAAACAATTCGACGCTGCCAAACTAAGAATGTTGATTTTATAGGGATAATTCTGTGCTTATTTAACTATGAACACATTTTACAATATGTGTTAGTAAGTGTCAACGATATTTAGCGAATTTAATTAGCTTACAAATTATATGAGAAAGGAGATTTAATAATATGTCACAAGATTTTATTTTAAAGGTCAGAATCCAATTAGCTAAGTATAACAAGACGCAGAATTGGTTGGCGGATACTATCGGGATTTCCCGAGCGTACATGTCCGATATCATGAATGGCAAAAGAAAACCGGATAAACAAGTTAAGCCGATTGAAGAGGCACTAAGTGCATTGAAAGAGGGGGAAGATTGATGAAGATACGTATTCCTGATGATGTCGTTGCAGATCAGATTATTCCTCAGTTTGTTCAAATAGCAGTCTCTGAATTTGAAAAGAGGATGACGATGCTGACAAAGACCATGGAACTACCACCATACCCGAATAAGACTGAAGTCAAAACTATTTTAGGTATGGGAGACGACATGCTAAAAGATTGGATTGCAGATGGACTTCCGGTTATTCCTTGGAGTAAAAAGGAAGATCGATTTGACCGTGATGATATTAGAGCGCACATAAACAATATGAAGAGTTAGGGGCGTAATCATGCCATACACCTATTCACAAGAACTCTTAATCAACACTCTAGCGAAAGAAAAAGTTCGCGACCTGCAACAGGAGCTTTATGGCAAAGGCAGTGTAATAAGCGACAGACAGCGAGAAGCGCTGATTCGTGAATGTAGAGAGTACCAAGAGTTGCTTTATCAAAACAGGCTTAATCGTCAAATAGAAGTGAGGTGAGAAGGTGGGGGTTAAAAAAGGTAAAAAAAGATTAGCATTAACATCGGTATTAACGCTAATCATAACTTTTTTTCTAGATAGTTTTCTTACCTTCGGCGATATAGATTTTTTGATAATTTATTTACTTGTTTATTTGGTGGCAAATCTACATTTGTCAGAGTAAATTTTTCAGCCAATTAAAAATGTCTTCTCCAAAGTATTTAATTATGAATCCTAAGATTATTGTAATTAACGAAAATACTCTGGATGCAATCGTATCTAAAGATAGACCAAACCAAGCCAAAATTTTACTAGGTATAAGAAAAATTTCTTTTAGAGGATTAATTGGATTAAAACAAGATTTCATTCGATAGATATGTTCGTTATATGCGGTAATTAGATCGCTAGACAATTCACTGTAATTTGTAATAATTCGGCGAGCATCATATTTAGTGCTGAATCCGGAAGAATATGAACTAGGTAGTAATTCTCTTAACCTTGGCATCTCACTCATAAGATTTTTCAAAATTATTCTACGGGCATCTTCTTCGAATTCGCCGTTATACCTTATATCTACAGCATTTCGACGCTCTTTAAGTTCATTATCCGTTTCTTGAAACTTGGAGATGGTACTTATAAATTTTGATTTAGTCAAAAAATAATTCAGTATTTGATAACCATAAAATAAAAGATATAAAACGATAAAAACTGCAACCAATATTATTCACCTCCTTATCAATTATTTCAGCCTGTCACACTGATAAGGAAATTATACCAAAGGCTCGCACAACAAAAAAAAGACCGCGTGAGCGATCATTTCTTGTCGGTGCGGCCCACGAGGTAGTCGATAAAATATTTAGCTTATCAGTAAATTTAAATATTTTTATTTTTTAAAAGTAAATAATAAGCATACTCAAAGAAATCTTTGATTGCCAATTCATCATTGCGCATAGTGATGAATTGCTTGGCAAAATCATCATTTTCATCAAAAGATAAGGTTGCATACTTTTCAATCTTAAACAAAATCTTTCTATAAGATTCGAATTGTTTTTTTGTTTTGTCAGTCTCGTAAAGATGGAAGTATCCCTCAGCTATAGAAGCAAAAATATTAATTAAATCACCAACTATTTCTTTGTCAGGATTATTAAGAAAATCAATTAATTTTTCTGTATTTCGATTAGTAATTGGTGCAAAAAATTCGATTATTTTAGTTTGTAGATCTTGATGTAATTCATTCCACTCTTTTTGAGTACCGTCATAGAGCCCCATTAAATATGGGATATCTACCTCAAAAAAATCAGATAAAATTTCCCAGACTTCTTTTTTTCTGGGGGTTCGCTTAGAATTTTCATAATTTGTCAAAGAAGTTTTTGGAATTCCAGTTTCTTTACTTAATTCTGCAATAGTTAATCCTTTTTTTATTCGTAATTGTTTTATGCGATTCATTGCTAGTTCCCCCTTTTTAAAATCATGATAACAGAAATATATATAAAATAAAATCCTTTTTTGAGATTTTACGTGCTTGACAATCCTTTTTCGAGATTATAAAATCTTTTTGTAATCTCGAAATGAGACCGAAAGAGGAGGTGTACAAATGTTCGAGATTGATATAGAAATGGCAGCCAAAATAAGAGAACGACGAGCAAGAAAAAAACTAACTCTTAATCAAGCTTCTAAAGAAATAGGAATCTCTGCTAGAACGTTAGGAATGATTGAGAACGAAAAAATTAATTCAGTCAAAAAAACTGTCTATAAAAAGTTAGTCGATTGGCTCATAAATGAAAAAAAATACCAGGGAAGATAGCAGTGTTGTAAAGCACTGTTTGATAAAAATAAAAAGAAAGGGAATCGAAAGAATGACAAATTTAGCAATCACGAAAGAACTAGTCAAAGTGACTACAAACGAAAATGATGAACAATTGGTAAGTGCGAGAGATTTGTACAAGGCTTTGGAAGTCAAAAAAAGATTTTCTGCATGGTGGGAACAAAACTCGCACTTACTGATTGAAGGAGAAGATTTTACAAGTGTACTTTCAGGTACAGTTGTTAATAATGGTGCCGTTAAGCCGATTCAAGATTATTCATTAACTTTAGATACCGCAAAGCACATTGCTATGCAAAGTAAAACGCGAAAAGGAAGAGAAATTCGTTCTTACTTTATTCAAGTTGAAAAAGCTTGGAACGATCCAGAAATGATTGTGCAACGGGCTTTACAAATCCAGACACGTAAAATTGAAGCATTGCAACTAGAAAATGAACAACTCAAACCTAAAGCATTGTTTGCTGATTCAGTTAGTGCAAGTCATACAAGTATTTTAGTTGGAGATCTAGCAAAACTGATTAAACAAAACGGCGTGGAGATTGGTGCAGGAAGATTGTTTAAATGGCTTCGAGAAAAGGGATACCTTATTAAAAGAAAAGGTACAGATTGGAATATGCCTACTCAAAAATCTATGGAACTTGAATTGTTTGAAGTAAAGGAAACAATTGTTTCTCACTCGGATGGACACACTTCAATTAACAAAACACCGAAAGTCACAGGGAAAGGTCAAGTGTATTTTATCAATAAATTTTTAAATCAAGACATTGCATAGGAGTATTGAACCATGAAAAAAATCTACTGGATCCGGCGGACCGCATTTATCCTAACGATTTTTGCGCTTGGCGCACTAATCACGGGACAAGTACCTATGTGGGTTAGAATCGGCTATCCTACAGCTGTTATGTGGTTGTTAATGATCTATGACGAAGCTATGTTTGAGCGAGAAATGGAAAAAATATCTAATAAATGATGAAAAGGTGAGAGTGCATGAGTGAGATTTTACGTCTATCAGACAATGTTGAAAGAAACGAATCACATCTTTCATTACACAAAATAGATAGTGAGTTGATGATAGTAAGTCAAAATCAGAATGATAAAGAAACAGTAGCTATCTATTTACATGATTTACAAGCATTAGAATTGCTGTTACATCTAGCGAGTTATTTAGGTAAAAAAAGTGCTCACACCAGTTTCCGCTAGTGTGAGCCAAACAAAACTACAACAAAAAATCTATACAAAGGAAGTATAACAAAATGAACGAAAAAATTCAAAGATTAATTGAGGAACTAGCAGAAGAATGCAAGAAGGAAGATGTCGGCTTATCTTTAGCAACATTGAGTGTTACTGGCGAAATAGCATTAGCACAAGTGGGAAATAGAGCGCTTATCGCACTTGCTGTCCTCGAACAATACGATCAAGAAAAACAAGATTTACTAGAAAGTGATTGTACTTGTTATGGACATAGAACACTCAAACGAATGTTTGGAATTGATACAGAAGAGACATCAAACAACACCCACACATTCGTGACAGACGACCCAAACGATGTACTTGATATTCTTTCAAATATTTTGCGAGGTGAGTTTAATTGATTGATACGTTTGAAACTGCATTAGATCAATATTTGACAACACCAGGTTGGGGACAGCCGACTGAGGGAGAGGAGTCAGAAAATGATGAGTAAATCAACTCTTGAAATGACTCATGACGAATGGTTATTGGATCGTCGAAAGGGTATAGGTGGCTCAGATGTTGCTACAATCCTTGGGGTGAACAAATGGAAGTCGCCATATCAATTATGGCTAGAAAAGACTGGTCAAATCGATTTAGAACACAGTGAGAGCGAACCAGCGTACTGGGGGAATGTTTTAGAGGAAGTTGTCGCTAAAGAATTTCAAGAAAGAACAGGTAAAAAAGTTCGCCGAAGAAATCAGGTATTCGAGCATCCGTTACATCCGTTCCTGCGAGCGAACATCGATCGGGATGTTGTTGGGGAAAATGCTATTTTGGAATGTAAAACAGCAAATGCCTTTCTAGGTAAGGAATGGGAAGGCGAAGAAGTTCCTCTTAGTTATTTGTGTCAGGTTCAGCATTACATGAACGTTGTGAATAAAAAATATTGTTACATTGCCGTTTTGGTTGGTGGACAAAAGTTCATTTGGAAACGAGTTGATCGTGACCAAGAACTAATTGATATGATTACTGAACGCTTAGTTTGTTTTTGGGAGGAAAATGTTTTAGCTGGCAAAGAACCAGAAATAGATGGTAGCGAAGCAACGTCAGACTTTTTGAAAGATCGGTATTCAGAACTTGATGAAACAGAAACCACATTGCCATCTTCATTTGATGATTTAGTTGACCAAAAAAGAGAACTTAAGAAAGCAAAAAAGGAGATCGAAACAGCCATTCGCCAAGTGGATAACGAAATCATCAGCGCACTAGGTAAAAGAAATGCGAGTATCGGTATCGCTCCAAAGAACATTGTATCTTGGAAGTTAGTATCCACTAGAAGAATGAACATCAAGAAACTTGCTGAAAAATATCCTGAAGTAGCAAAAGATGATGAAATATACACCGTTATCGAATCACGAAGACTTACAGAAAAGGAGATCAAATGATATGGCAACAAACGAAGAACTAAAAAATCAATTAGCAGCAAAAGAAACACAGATCGTTGATCCAACGAAATTAGGCTTTAAAGCTTTGATGAACACACCATCGATGAAAAAGAAGTTTTATGATATCTTGCACGAAAAATCAGATTCGTTCATGGGATCGCTTATGACGCTTGTTGGCGGCGATAACTATTTATCACAAGCCGAACCGATGACGATCATTGCATCAGCTCTAAAAGCAGCAACGATGGATTTGCCAATCGATAAAAATTTAGGTTATGCCTACATCGTACCATTCAATCGCTACGAGAAGCAGGGACAAAAATGGATCACACATAACGAAGCACAATTCATTCTAGGTTACAAGGGTTACATTCAACTAGCACAGCGCAGCGGTCAATATAAGGCGCTTAATGCTATCGAAGTATATGACGGACAGCTGATTGATTGGAATCCACTTACAGAGCAATTTACGTTTGATTATAAAGCACGAAATTCAGATAAAGTAATCGGATATGTGGCTTTCTTCGAACTTTTGAATGGCTTTAAGAAAACCGTATTTTGGACAAAACAAGAAATCGAAAATCATCGTATCAAGCACTCAAAGGCTAAGGACAAGCAAAGTCTAACGGGTGCTTGGGCGGATAACTACGACGCAATGGCGATTAAAACAGTGCTTCGCAACATGCTTTCCAAATGGGGAATTTTATCTGTAGAAATGCAATCAGCAATCACTTCTGATGAGAAAGTCTTTCGTGTAGACGAAAACAACGATTTGATTGAAGAAACTGATTTATCAGATATGGAGCCATTACCTCATGATCTTAAAGAAGCAGAAAAAGTTGAAGACGATTCAAATGAATCGGCGGCTTTTGATGAATATAAAGCAACAAGCACGACAGGAGACGTGCAAGATTCATTATTCGATGATATGAATCCATCATTAGAAAAATAATATTGAGGGGATGATTCCCCTTATTAGATTAGGAGGCTACACATGGCAAGACCGAAAAAGAACGGTCTTGATTATTTCCCTCTCGATGTTGATATCTTCGAGGATGAGAAAATAGAGGCTATTGCCGGGGAATTTGGCACAAAAGGAGAACTTGCGGTTATCAAACTGCTTTGTGCGATATACAAGAGAGGATATTTCATTCTGTGGGATGATCTCACGCAAGCAACCCTTTTGAAACGCCTGCCCGGGTCAAGTAAGGAAATGATTAACCAGATAGTAAACCGCTTGGTTTCATGGGGATTCTTTAACGAAGAACTGTTTAACTCGGTTAGGGTACTAACTAGCGAAAATATCCAAGCCACTTATCTTGAAGCGACAAAAAGGCGGAAATTGCCAAAACCGACGAAATACATTATTAATGTAGACAATAATCAACAAACAAGCGCAGTTAATGTCAACAATAATCCACAAAGTAAAGTAAATAAAAGTAAAGTAAATAAAAGTAAAGCATCATCTATCTCTAATCTAGATCTTAATCCAGATAGTGCGCGCGTATTTTGGTTGAATCAGGTAAACCCTGTTGAAGCGCCGATGATTCTAGAGTCAATCGATTACTGGGTCAGTGACTTTAACGGACAAGACTTGATTGTGATTGAGGCGATTAAGGAAATGCTGAGGAATAATGCGAAAAGTTACAAATACCTCGACAAAATCCTGAAAACTTGGGAAAGTCAAGGACTTAATACGCTCGAAAAAGTTGCGAAATACTTGCAGGGGGATTACTCGAAAAAGCCTAAAAACAAGTATCAAGGTCTAGAATATGAGAATCTTGATGAGTACGAAGACCTATAATCGAAGGAGGTGTCAGAGTATGCAGTCGGTGGCTTTGGGGATTAGTCAATTGATCGATAAAGTGTTAATGAAACGAGGAGTCTGTCCAGAGTGCAATGAGCCGCTTTATAGTTGGCGGATGAAGAATCCAGACGGATCAGCTCGCTGTGCGCCAACATGCATGCAATGCGGATATTCCGATCTCAAACTCAAGGAAGATCAGCAAACAGCCCGTATCTACAACGAGAGCTTGAAAGCACAAGCAATCAGCTTTTTCAAGAACGGATCGGTCGTTAGTAATAAGTCGCTCTTTGATTGCAGTTTAAGAAATTTCAAGGTTGTTGATCAGGAGACGAAAATCGCACTAGAGGCAGCAAAACGTTATATCACGGCTGTTCTGTTAGGAAAGCCTGTACATCTAGTCTTAAGTGGAAAAGCGGGTGTTGGCAAGAGCCATTTAGCAATGTCGATCGCATGGGAAGTTTTACAACGATCAAATTATGCGAAGAAAATCTTGTTTATCAGCTATCAAGAGATGCTTGAACAGATTCGATTTTCATACAACAATCAAGAGTTACGGCGTATGATCGAGGGCTCTTTGGTTGCAGATATTAAGACTGCTCATCTAGTTGTGATTGATGATATCGGCGCAGAGCTTGGAAAATCTGCTGGAACAAGCCGCGAATTTGGAGCTAGTACGTTGAATTCATTTCTTGAGGCACGTCAAGACCGTGCAACAGTAGTTACGACGAATCTATCAAGTAAAGAGCTGAGCGAATCATACGGTTCAAGAATTGTTTCACGTCTATATAGCCATTCTGATGGTTTTAGCATCAAGATGAATCGTACTGCTGATAAACGAGTTCATGGAGTTAGCGCTTGAAACAACAGACCAACCAAGGTAGGAGGCACAAAAACTGTATGCAAAACTCAAAAGACCGTCAGCACAAGCGGTATAAGCTTCAACGAATTGTGGAGTTGGCGGAAAGCCCTGATTTTGAATCTAATCCAGCTGTACAGGAAGAATGGGAAAAGCTACGAGAGGAATTGTATTTTTCCCCTGACCCAGAGAGCCGCTTGATTGAGGTCCTTTACAATGACGAAGTCATTTATACCGGTGTGAAAAAAGAGGTCGAGAAAAAATGCTTGAAATCAAGAAGCGCAATAAATAATCTGTTGCGAACAGGCAAGATGGACAAACAAAAACGAACGTATCGTTGGAAAGAAAAATAACAATTCTAGCGCATGAGAAAGATTTTGAGACGCTTTTTTTTGAGAAATAGTATAAACACTCGAGGTCGCGGCTGCATTAGCGAGAAATGACCAAGATGCACTACGTGATGGTATTGGTGATGTAGTAGTGACACTGATTATCCTAGCATTACAGAACGACATGGACCTATACGAGTGTTTGAATTGCGCTTATGACGAAATCAAGGGGCGCACTGGACAGATGGTTAACGGAGTGTTTGTTAAGTCTAGTGATTTGTAAAATAACTAGGAGGCTGTAATTTTGAAAAAGAAACAAGTAACAAAGATGTTAAAAATACTCGCCCTAGTATCTATTGGCGTAGTAATAGGGCGAGTAGTGGATATTGAATTTGAATTCTGTGATTAAACTATCCTAGTTTTTGATCCACAACTAGGACATGTAACAGTGCTGGAAACACCGTTTGGTAGTTTTCTGCCGCAGTTGGAACACACCAAGACTTTACGGACAGCTCTAGTAAGCTCTCGCTTAATTTTAGCTTTACTAGGAGTTTTGATTTTTACCCTAACTCTAGCCATAAGTTAACTCCTTTCTGATTAATTATGAATAATGCTCAGTTGGTATTGGGTCACTATTCAATAATAAATGTAGCACAATATACAGAGTTGTGTTTTACATTAACACTACATGTTGTGTTATTTTATTTACAAATGTTACGAACGTATGTTTTCGGAGGTGCGAAGATGTGGAATGAAATTGAACAAATATTAACTGAAAAAGATATATCACAATATGAACTAGCGAAGAGAATGGGAGTTTCAACTGGAACCATTACAGAGTTAAAAAAAGGCAGAATAAAGAAGCCTAGTTTTGAACTGATTAAAAAAATCGCTGATGCTTTGGACGTTAGTATGGATAGGTTTAGATGATTCCACAAGTCCAGTGATCTGAAATAATTCAGGAAGCGGAAGAGAAAGGTAATCAAAAAAGGAGGATTATTATGGATAAATTATTTATACCAGTTGAAATAACAAATATGGAAGAATTAAAAAAACTGATCAATCGGGCCGGATACCAAATTGATCAGTTAAAAGATACTTTAGAAAAAATCGAAAAATTTAAAGCCCAAGCTGTTTTTTGTCCAAAGACCAGCAGCTTTAGACTTCATAGAGTTCCAAGAATCAAAACTTGAATTTTCTTTTATGAAAGAATCTAATTCATTTTCGTCAATTGATTCCATGTTAGAAAAATCAAAACCTGACTTTTCAACAAATTCATCAATGTTAGAAAAAATTTGACTAATGATGAACAAATTGAAATCCTTCGAGAATATTCTCAATGGGCTTTGGAACAGGAGGGATAAGCATGAATAAGCAAGATTTAATTAAAAAATACATCGCAAAAAATGAGGAGTTAAGACCAAACTGCCCTAACAGAAATAGAAAAAATGAAGAATTAAAACGCAGCATTTACGAAGAAATTATTGAGGATTTGGAACAGCTTTACGAGCAAGAAAAAGTAGTTGTCTCGAAATGACAGTTGCAGTGTCGGTGGTATCCGATGAACCGTAGACAATTTATCATCATAATGATCATGGTTGTAGTAGCACTCAGTTGCTTGACCTATACAATTATTGACCAACAGAAAAAAATAAATCAGTTAGAAAAACAATTACAAGAAGTACAACTGAAGTACGAAATTATCAAAAACGATCCGTTGGCTAAGGATGCGTTTGAAGCAGGAGGGTAACTAATGACTTTTATAGTGTTAGGCTTCGTAGCAGTTGTTGGGATTATTTTTGTAAGCATTATAATCGGTAAGTCTGTTGATGAAAAGGAGCATGATTTTATTGGGAAAGACGAAATCAAAAATCAAGAAGAAAAAGCGTAAACTGTTGGAGAAAGCACAGGCAAATGGAACAATAAGTAACAAATATCTAAAGAAGGAGAAGTCATCAAATGGAAACACCACAAATTTTTAGTTTTGAAGACAATCAAGTTAGAACAATTCTAGTGAATGATGAGCCATATTTTGTAGGGAAAGATGTGGCAGAAATTCTTGGTTATAAAAACACGAGTAAAGCACTTAAAGATCATGTCGACAATGAAGATAAAAGGGGGGAACGAATCGTTACCCCCTCAGGAGAACAAGTTGCCACCATAATCAATGAATCCGGACTATACAGCTTAATCTTAAAATCAAAACTTCTAAATGCAAGGAAGTTCAAGCGTTGGGTTACAAGCGAAGTGCTGCCACAAATCAGAAAACACGGTATGTACGCTAAAGATGAAATACTTGAAAATCCTGATTTGTTGATTGAAGTAGCTACGAAACTGAAAGAGGAACGAACGAAACGATTAATTGCGGAACAAAAAGTCGCTGAATATGAACCGAAAATCACCTATCTTGATACAATTCTAGCATCGAAAGATGCAGTGACTACCTCACAGATTGCAGCGGATTATGGGATGTCAGCAGTTAAATTGAATAAGCTATTGCATCAATTAGGTATACAGCGAAAAGTAGGCGGTCAGTGGTTACTTTACAAGAAGCATATGAATTGCGGATATACAAAATCTCATACAGGTGAAATTCTTCAAACAGACGGAACGAAAAAAATTGTGATGAGTACCAAGTGGACACAAAAAGGAAGGCTGTTTATTTATGATTTGTTGAAGGAAGAAGGCTATTATCCTCAGATGGACCTGTGGGAAACAGCATAAAAAAAGAACCTTCTAAGGAGAGTGACCTACATGATAGATGTGTGTATAGAAGGTTCGAAAAAAGGCTACAGAAAACATCAACAAACGTGGGGTTGTTTTTATACATGTATATAAAAGGGTCCAATAAAGGAAAAAGTAGCCTTTTCTATTAGATTAATAGATAAAATTAAATAGTCAATATTATTTAATAAAAAATAGGCAACCGACCACTGGCTGCCTGTACATAGAATATTTAATGGAATCAAAATCTTTTTTCATTATACCATATCTTGGAGTGATTTGTAATGATTAAAGAAGCTGATATCAAACAGACAAAGGCAAATGCAAAGGCTATTTTAAAACAGTATCGGGGATTGGAACGCAAGGCTGGACGAAGTCCGATAGATATTCGTTCCCCATTTATGAACGATATGCCTAAAGCACCAAAGCGTGGAAATATGGTTGAAGATGCATTGATTCAAAACATCGAAATAAAAGAGAAAATTCAAGCGATAGAATATGCGTTAAGTCGGTTAGGACTGATGAGCAGACAGGTATTATACTACACTTATTGTATGAAAGAAGTTATGACAAATGATGAGATTGCGGATAATCTCGGCGTCGCAACCCGCACACTGAATCGGATGAAGTCGGAGGCTTTGTTGGAGTTTGCGGATGTATTTGGAGTGGTTGCTTATCGCTGAAAATTTTGGCGTAAATGGCGTTTTTGGCGCAAATTTGGCGTTTTTGGCGCAGATTTGGCGCAAATAGTTCGATTTTAGATGTTATTATAGTAGTGTCAGAAGATTAGGAGAGACGGTTGTTGGACTACTCACAATAATTCAAAAACCGAAAGGGGGAAAGCTCCTTATCGCTAATCCTTCTTTGGCAGAAAACAGCAAATTAAACAAGAATGGAGTTGAGTTCACTCCTTATCTTCATTCTTGGCGTCTTTACATTATTTAAAGATTGAAAACTTAATAGATTGTGAACCTAGTGTAGAACGTTTGAACAGCGTGCTAGGATAGCATGGCATAAATCTGAATATGATTAAAGGTGCGATAGTGTCTTTGATTGTAGGTATGTTGCATGGTGACATGTGAGGAACTATTAGTAAAAGCTAATATCAGTTAAGTGCTATGTGGAGTGCACATGGATTGTAAGGTACAAGACTCTTGGGGGATACAATAGACGCTCCTGTGGAGAAGAATCTAAGTTAGGTGAAGTGTGAGAAGCTTGGCAGACCTTAGAAAACTCAAAAGACTCCCTTTGACGAGAACTGCAGAAATGCAGGTTTAACAAGAGAACTTGGTACAAGTAGCCTAAGTCAGTTTCAGGGATATTATTATAAAAACAGATGGGTTTATGTAATAAATACTTTAAAAGCTGAATGTTTAGGTGAACGTTGTTAGCCACCGTGCTAGACTATACATGAAAAGCAAAGAGAAGCTATTGGGTAGCTCCCGATAGTTCAGCCTCTTTGAGTATGTGACTGAATGCAGTGAGTGTGTATGAAGCAGGAAGAAAAGCCCACAATCTGTTAAGTTTTGAGTTTTTAAATTTGTCACTGTGGCGGAAGATCCGCACAATCTGGGCGTGAGAATTCACGAGATATAGAGTGTAATCAACGGAGCAGAGAGGTCCCAGTCCGTATTACTGAGGGGGGCAGTACCACTCCAGTGACATAGGGTTTATAGTTATCCCGACTGCCTGTCAGCGAAAACTTGTTACATAAGCCACACTGCGGAAACAGTAAGTGGCGAGCAACCTAGTATTGTTAAATATGTGTCAGATTGGCTAGGCGATTTGGCACAATTTAATCTAGTCTGAGAAAGAAAATTTCGATATAATATCCATTGTAGAAAAGTGAAAAGATGGTGGCTAATCTCTTAACAAAGGGGTGATGCCTATGGTTCATAGCTTTATCCCTAGAAGGGAGTAGGCATGTCTGTATTTGAAGCATTAACGCTGATGATTGCTTTTGCGACGTTAGTGTTGCTGATTACAGATCATAAGAACAAAAAATAACCATCTAACACTTTAGCAGGCGTAGATGGTTATCAAAACTATTTACTAAGCTACCGTCTTTTTAACGGTTCTACTTAGGGCGTGTTTGCAGCACGTCCTTTTTCTATGTCTATTATATCATGAAATAAAATAAATTCAATCAAGATCGCTTCGGCGGTCTTTTTTTGTTGTAAAGGAGCTTAGTGAATGAACAAGAAGAGTAGTCATGCAAAGAAATCAGAATCAGACTATTTTGGAATTTTAAGAGATATTCGTGAGTCAAAAGATTTGGGGGAGATTGCTGAATTGTTTATGACAATCATTGGAATCTGTGGATTGAAAATGGATGAAGTTTCTGCCCTTAATTATTACATTATTGAACGAACATTGAAAGCTAAACACAATGATCAGTTCTTAAGAGAGCGAATGGGTATTGATATCAATGATTTAGGTATCGATGGAATCTTACAAATACAACGAGCATTAGTAAATATCTACGTTGGTAAACTAAAGAAATGATTCCGATTGTCAAAACAAAAGCGGATCGGGCAAGGTTTTATGGATCGACCAAGTGGCGCAATCTAAGGCAGCAAATACTTGAGAGAGATCACTATGAATGCCTATGGTGTAAAGCAGAAGGCAGACTGACTACACAGTATGATTCGATACTGGAGGTTGATCACATCAAAGAATTGGAAACAAATCCAGAGCTTGCGTTTGATCCAGACAATCTAAGGACGTTATGCAAAGACTGTCACAACAAGCGACATGATCGAATGAACTATCGTGGCCAACCAAAGAAACGAAAGTGGGATGACGAATGGTGGTAAACGTAATAATCAAATCCCAAAATTAGACTGAATAACGAACTAAAGTGGGGATCAACATACCCCCGGTCGAATTATTTTGGGGTCAAATCCCAATCTAGGGAACCGGTGGAAGGGGTCAATTCTGCAAATGCGACGAATTTTTTGTACCCCTCCCCCCTCTACCCCTAAGTTAGTAAATATTGAAGGAAGGTGATTAGTTTGGATTCTAAGTTAGTTGGGACGAGAATGAAGCAAAAAAGACTCGAAAAAAAGATGACTCAAGTTGATGTAGCAACAAAAAGCGGGATTTCTAGTAAGTATTACGGAAGTATTGAGAATGGAAAAAATTCGCCGAGTATTGAAAAGTTAAGTGCTATTGCAAAGGTGCTTGGATGCAGTTTACATTTCTTACTAAATGATCGTATGGACGACATGGAAAATCGTGTGAAATTAGAAACTAACCGGCTTCAAGAAATTTTTGAAAAAATTCCTCGGGACAAACTTAGTTTGGTTGAAGGACTAATTACACAAGCTGCGCGACTAAGGGTCTTGCTAGATGATAATTGGAAGGACATCCTCGAAAACGGAGAGTATGAAAAATTCAAGCAAAGCGAAAATCAAATGGCATATGATAGGAAACGGCCTATTGTCGAGAATTACGATAATAGAGATAAAACATACCAAACTATTATCAAACAACTCACCGATTTATTACCTCCAAATGTGAAAGTAGATAAAAAAAGTAAGTTGCTTGGTAGGAAATAGAAATGCTTTCTAACAAGTATGTTGATCAATATATTCGTAAATGGAAATCTGGTGAGTTAATCCTTAACGAAAAAAGGATACTTCTTTTAAAACTAATAGAAAAAGAAATTTTACCTCGCAGCGATATTTATTATTTCGATGAGGAACAAATAAATAATTATATTGAGTTTAGTCAGGCTTGGTATTTTGAGTTGGATGAATGGGAAAAATTTATTTCCGCATTCATTTTTTTGTTTTACAAAGAAGATGATGAAGTTGTTTTTGATGAATTTGTCATCAATATGGGACGCGGTGGCGGAAAAAATGGTTTCATTTCAACTCTTTCAAATTACTTTGTCAGTTCACTTCATGGGATTGATTACTATGATGTTTCGATTGTAGCTAATAGCGAGAAACAGGCCAAACGAAGTTTTCAAGAATGCTATCGAGTTATTAATAAAAAAGGCAATGAAGATTTGAAAGAAGAGTTTGAAGCCTATAAAAGCAGCTTGACAGGTTTAGAAACGCAATCTGTTTTTGAGTATAAAACGAGCAATGCAAGTTCACAAGATGGCGGCCGAGAAGGTGCAGTAATCTATGACGAATATCATGAGATGGAAAATACAGATATTGTTGATGTATTTTCAGGCGGACTTGGGAAGGTAGATCATGGACGACAGTTCTTCATTGGTACCAAGGGATTTGTACGTGAGGGATATTTTGATATTAAATATCGCGAATGTGAAGATATTTTGAACGGTCTAACCGAATTTAAAGGGGTGTTTCCTTATATCTGTGAGTTGGATGCCATTGAGGAAATGGATAATCCGAAAAATTGGCCAAAAGCAAACCCAGCATTGCAACCACCTTTGAATAAGCGTGGAAAGCGTCTTTTTAATGAAGTTATGAAAAAGTACAAGAAGTTGGCTACTGAGCCTTCTGGACGTGCTGCATTTGTTACTAAACGTATGAATTTTCTTGAGGACAATATGGAGAATTCTGTTGCTACAAGGGAAGAGATGATGGCAACGAATCGTCCTTTCTTTGAGCTGGATACAGTACCAATCGGGTCAATTGACTTTGGTAGTGTTCGAGATTTTGCTACTTGCGGTTTACTATTTAAAAATCGTAAGAAATTGGAATATGCATTTAAGACATTTACGTTTGCGATGAAACATTTTTGTGACGTTCACTACGGATATTCATTGAAAGAGCAATTAGTTGGTAGTGAAAAACGCGCACCAATAAAAGCTTGGGAAAGAATGGGACTGATGAAAGTTATTGACGAACCATCTTTGAATCCTAAGTATATTGTTGACTGGTTTATTCAAGCAAGAGAAGAATATGGCGTGAGAGTAATTGTCATGGATAACTACAAGGCAGATATTTTAGGACCTATGCTTGAAAAAGAAGGATTTGAAGTAGTCCGATTGAAAAGGCCGTCTAACTTGCACCCATTATTAGCTCCTCGTGTAGAAGATGGATTTGCAAATCACAAATTTATCTTTGGTGATAATCCATTAATGCGATGGTTTACCAATAATGTATATGTAAGGGAAACGCAAGCGGGAAAACAATTCTTAAAAAAAGAAGAAATTAAGCGAAAAACAGATGGATTTCAAGCATTTGTCCACGCGTTATATAAAGCCACAGAGTTAGATGATCAGATTGATTATGACGAAGCTTTTGATATGCTTGATGGCATTGATTTTTAGAAAGGTGGTGAAATTATTTGGGAATCTTAGACATTTTTAAAAAGAATAATGAGATCGATTGGATGCTAGATTATGAGTTTGTAGAAAACTTAGCGCAACGATCTTATTTAAAAACTATGGCTAAAAATACTGTTCTTGATTTTGTCGCAAGAACGATGTCGACATTGGAAGTGAAATTCCAGGGTAAGAATAACACAACCGATTGGAATTATATCTTAAATGTACGCCCTAACTTGGATATGTCTGCCGCTACGTTCTGGGAAAAATTTTTCTATCGCCTTTTGGATGACAATGAAGTCTTAGTGATTTTTACTGATGATAACCAGATGCTAATTGCAGATGATTATTATAGACAAGAGTATGCGGTATACGAAGATACTTTTTCTATGGTAACAGTCAAAAACTACACATTTAAGAGAACGTATAAAATGTCGGAAGTTATATACCTTGAATACAACAACGAAAAGTTAGAGAAATTTACACAAGGGTTGTTTGATGATTACGCGGAACTTTTTGGACGTATACTGGAAATATCTATGCGTAACAACCAAATTCGTGCATCAGTCGGCATAGATGCCACAGGTGGTATTGGTGATGAAAAAGGAAAAGACGGGAAATCTAAAAGTGAAAGATTACAAGCGTTTATCGATAAAGTTTATAACTCTTTTCGAACCAACTCGGTAGCGATCGTACCAAAATTAAAGGGATTCGAATATGAAGAATATACCAACAAGCAGGGTGTGTCTAATCAGTCATTAGAAGAATTGAATAAAATGAAATCCTCTCTCATTGATGATATCGCCAACGCCATAGGAGTACCTACGGCGCTTATTTATGGTGAGAAAGCTGAACTAGATTCCAATATCAAAGCGTTCCGCCAATTATGTATTGTGCCGCTGGTAAAAAAACTACAAGATGAATTGATCGCAAAGATCATCAGTTGCCAAGAATATACAAACGGTGAACGTATCAAAATTAACAACGTTTTACCTAAAGACATATTAGAATACGCAACTCAGATTGACAAGATTGTTTCATCTGGAACGTTCTTACGAGATGAAGTTCGTGAGCCACTTGGCTTTGACCCATTGCCGAATGGAGAAGGACAGAAATTAATCATGACTAAAAACTATCAAAAAGTATTAGAAGGAGGTGAGGATGAAAATGACGGTGAAGATTAAAATTAACGGTCCAATCATTTCAAGTGATGACAAATGGTTTTATGACTGGTTTGATATGGAAGCAACTTGTCCAAAAGATGTATTATCTAAACTCCCAACAAATGGAGAAGATGTAGAAGTTACAATCAATTCATATGGTGGTTTAGTTGACATGGGGAATGAAATCTATACTGGATTACGTGCTTACAGTGGTAAAGTGATTGCTAATGTTGTAATGGCTGGAAGTGCGGCAAGTATTATTGCAATGGCTGCGACCCAAATAAAAATTAGCCCAGTCGGTCAAATCATGATCCATAACGTTTCTATGGGGTCACAAGGCGATTATCATGAAATGGACAAATCCAGCGAGATTCTACAAAAGGCTAATCTTTCTCTAGCTAATGCATATGTGGCTAAAACTGGTAAAAGTAAAGATGAAATCTTGTCACTGATGGATAAAGAGACTTGGCTCACTGCTGAAGAAGCTGTTGAGTATGGTTTTGCAGATTCGATTATGTTCGAAAATACAGAACGTCCACAACTTGTCGCTGATGGAGGTAGTGGATTGATTCCGTCTAACGTTATCAACGAAGTGAATAAACTTAGAAACCAAAAACCTTTTGCACAAGTTGTGATTGATGAAGAAAAAATGAAACAAATTGTGGATGATAGTATTGAAGATTTAAAAACAAATACAATTATTCAAGGAAAGTCTATCCAAGAGTGGATGGATGAAAAACAAAATACTAAAAACGCGGGACCAACAAATGAATCTCCATTTGCTAGGTTTCTTTTTTAATACAAAAAATGAGGAGGACATAAAATGACTATTAAATTATCACAAGATTTTGAGAACGCAAAAAAAGCATGGATTCAAGCTGTACAAAATAACGAATCAACTGAAAAAGTTGGGGAACTTTACGGTGAAATGTTGGATCAAATGATTTCAGAG
Organism: Enterococcus sp. DIV0574; assembly: GCF_051711125.1. Taxonomy (NCBI): domain Bacteria; kingdom Bacillati; phylum Bacillota; class Bacilli; order Lactobacillales; family Enterococcaceae; genus Enterococcus; species Enterococcus sp. DIV0574. Next base: position 3,350,868 of record NZ_JBIOMA010000001.1, on the reverse strand, counting down.
GCGAAAAAAGCCGGTGAAATTGCTGCTGAATCATACGCTGCTGGAACTAAATTAGATGCAAAACTCGCTGCCGAACAACGTAAATTCTTCAATGAAATCAACAAAGAAGTTGGTTACAAAGAAGAAACACTATTGCCACAAGAAACAATTGACACTATTTTTGAAGATGTTGTTTCTGAACATCCGTTGTTAGCTGCAATCGGTGTGAAAAATGCTGGATTACGCTTGAAATTCTTGAAATCTGAGACAAGCGGTGTAGCTGTTTGGGGTAAGATTTTTGATGAAATTAAAGGTCAGCTAGATGCTGCGTTCAGTGAAGAAGAGTCAATTCAAAACAAATTGACCGCATTTGTAGTCTTACCAAAAGATTTAACGCAATTTGGTCCAGCGTGGGTTGAATCATTTGTACGTTTACAAATTCAAGAAGCGTTTGCTGTAGCTATGGAATTAGCTTTCTTATCAGGAACTGGTAAAGATCAGCCAGTCGGGTTAAATCGACAAGTTCAAAAAGATGTATCGATCACCGGTGGTGTGTATCCAGAAAAAACACCAGAAGGGACTTTGACAATTGATCCTTTAGCAAATGGAAAAGAAAACCTTTTGGAAATGGGGAAAATTAAGAAATTTCATTCCGTAAAAGAAAATGGGAAACGATTAAACACTGCTGGAAAACTTTGTTTGGTAATCTCGCCAGAAGATGCCACAGATTTAGATGTCGCTTTTACAATTGTCACTAATGCTGGATTGTATGTTAAGAACACACCATTCAATATTCAAATTATCGAGTCAGAGGCGCAAGCAACTGGTAAGTGTTTGAGCTTTGTAAACGGGCGTTATGATGGCTATGTTGGTGGTGGTGTGTCAATCAAGAAATTTGATCAAACACTCGCATTGGAAGATCTAGACTTATATGCTGCTAAGACATTTGCATATGGTAAAGCAAAAGATAATAAAGTGGCGGCTGTTTGGACACTTAATATTACCGGTGGTGGTTCGGGGGAGTAATTCCCCCAACAATTGGCGAAGTAACGCCAACGACTGATGGGGCAGTCATTAATCTTTCATAAAGGAGTGGGACTATGAACGATAAAAAATATATCGATGAGTATAAAGCTCGGTTTCGTATTTTCCACTCGTCAGAAGATGCAGACATCGGCGAACAGCTTGAAAGTGGCTTTTCTGATATTAAATCACTGATTGGTACTTTTGATCCTAGTGAGTACAAAAAAGGGAAAGAGTTAGTTTATGAACGAACTCGTTATTTGAGGAACGAGGCGCTTGAATACTTTTATGACAATTTTCAAACTATGATCATGGACGCGTCAATTGACTTGGCAGGTGATCAAGTTGCCGATTAAGTCAAAATATACACGACCTGAAATTGTGGCCGGTGATTTAAATACGCCGGTTACCTTTTTTGAAGTCATGCCAAACAAAGGACCCGAACCAGGCGAACAAGAAAGTAAGAAATTGTTCAACTGTACTTGTTTAGTCTACAGTCCTTCTTCTAAGGATAGAGATATTCTTAGTGGAAAAGGCACAAAGAAAGCTGTCACAATAAAGATTCGAGACCCATTCACAGACTATTTGCCAGACAATGGCCATAAAGTAGTCTTGGATGATTATCGATATAAAGATGATGTCTGGGATATTGTAGATTTTGCGCCAGATATTGAGAATAACGATTTCCTTAAAATCATCTTGGGGGTGACCTCATGACATTTTCTATCAATGGTGTAGATGATATCTTAAAAAATCTAGAATCTAAATTAGGGGAAAAACGAACTACAAGAGTCGTGAATAAGGCTCTAAGAAAATACGGTGAAACACTCAAGAAGGATGTTGAAGAAGCGACAGCATCTTATATGGACACAGGAGAAACACACGATACAGTCATCGTTTCAAATGTGAAAAAAGGTCCTCCAAAACAAGTTCAAGTCGGTTGGGGGCAAGGATCAAGATGGCGTTTAGTCCATTTGAGCGAGTTCGGATATACTCGTTTTGGTAGATATATCAGTCCTCGTGGGAAAGGAAAACTACAAGCTGTGGCAGATAAAACAGAAACAACTGCTTTGCAAGAATTACGAACTGATTTGGAGGAATTAGCACAATGAAAGATATGATGATGGAAGTCTACAATGCTTTGATCGCTAATCCTCTGATTGAAGAAAAAGTCACAGCTGAACAAATCAAGTTTTATGAAGCGCCCGAATCATTTGACAGATCAAAAGCGTTTATTATTATTGATACTTTTAGCGGTCCGCCGACACCTGCTTACTTTGCTGCGAATAAAGAATTGTCGCAGAAGTTCAGCTATCAGATCAATGTTGAATCAGCTAGTCGTATGCTGACTAAAGAAATTGCAAAAGCTGTCAAAGACACAATGTGGGAATTTGGCTTTTCTCAGTTATCAGGTGGATTAGACGAGTATTTCCCGGAAACAAAACGTTTTGTTGATGCAAGACGATATCGAAAAAATACAAAAATTTATGACACTGATTATTGATCGGTGTCTATTTTATTAGGAGGAATTAACTATGGCAGTTCCATACGGATTTTCAAAAGCAACAATTTTACGTTTAGGTGATGATTTGAAACCAGCAACGAGTGCTGAAAAAGTTGAAATTAAAGGCGTTCCTCGTGAAGGAGCGACCGCCAGTTTTGAAATTACCGGTTTAACAAAAACACCAGTTAAAGTGTTTGGATCGAATATCGCTTATTTCTTAGCACGAAAAGGATATGGCGATGTTGCAGCAAATTTAGGCTTGTTAGATGTACCATACGAGCTTGACCATGAGATGGCAGGACACAAGAGGTCTAAAGAAGAAGGAGGAATTCCTTTAGTCGGTAATGACACTGAGCCACCGTACTATGCAATTCTATTGGAATCAGAAGATGCCTCAACTGGTGATGTTTTGGGTACAGGGATATTTGCGGCAACATTTGGTCGTGATGCTTATAAAGCTGCGACAATTACAGATGAGGATTTTACGCCAGAACCTGACGAGTACGTTTGTACGCCAGTTGCTAAAAAATTAGATGGCATCGACAAACCACAAATCGTTGGCTTTGCACAAGGTGATGCCGAAATGACAGAGCTTAAAAGCTTATTGTTTGGAGAAACAACGCCGGGGGAGTAACGGTCCCTGTCGTTGGAACAATTACACCAACCAATGATGGGGCCACAGTCGAATTATCATAGAAAGGAGCAAATGAAGATGGCAGATACATTTCGAATTTACAAAGGTGATACTAAAATTGTTGAGGGAGCAAGTCCTTTATCGATTACAGGTATAGAGCCAGCTACAGAAGTGGCAGCCGGGGAGTATAAAGCAACAAGGGTACAAAATGGTAAAGAATCGGCAAAGGTCGATATTCCAGCATTTACTGTTAAGTCCGCAGAGACGTTTAGTGCTGATGTGGATGTAAAACCGACATCCTCTAACACCGTTGAAGAAATCAAAACGTGGTTAACAGCACATCACATTGATTATGCTGGAAAGACCGTTAAAGCAGATCTATTAGCTTTAGTACCGAAAGACTAGTCGATGTGACTAGTCTTTTTATATTGATTTTAGGAGGATTTATTGATGACTGAAAGAACAATCAAATTACGCTTACGAAATGCTAAAGGTGACGTTGAAGAATTTTTTCAAGACTTCGTACCTTTTTCGAAACGATTAGATTATATCCGACTAGAAAAGGAATTGGAAAACCGCAAAGACGAAAGCGGAGAATTGATCAAGCCGACAGAGTCGGACTACATGGAACTACAAGCAGAGTTTGTCGCTAGCTTATTTAACGATAAGAAAGTCAATAAGAAAGCGATTCTGGAAGGATTGGATACGCAAGACCTTGACGTGATTTATGATATTGTCCGTTATCGTGTTCTTGGTTTTTCAAAGGAAGAGGACGAAGCGTTAAAAAAAGCTCTGGCAGCGGAAATGTCAGCTGGTCAGAATTCTACGACTTAGAAATTAGCTTTATTCGTGATGTAATTTCCGCTATGCCGTCCATGACAATCAAAAATCTAATGGACACTGAGTGTTTGGACGTAGACGAGATTCTGCTGAGTTCAGAATCAAAAAAGAAAAAAACGAAAAAACGAAAAGAGATACGTCCGATGAGCGAATTGATCAAAAATATGAGAGGAGGTAACTAATTTGAGCGGTGCTGCTACACCATTAGGTAATATGGTCATTAAGCTAGGACTTGACGATGCGGACTTTGGACGTGGAGTCCAGAATGCAAAGAAACAAGTCACCTATCTTGCAAAAGAAATGCAAGCAAACATGAAGATCGCTGATATGGCTGGAAATCAGCTAGGGAAACTAGGGACTCGTTACGATGGTTTGACGAAAATAATTGGCGCACAAGAAAAACAAGTTGCCTCACTCAAGAAAGCTTATGATGAGTCTTTTGTCGATGGGAAAGCCACCGATTCCACAAAGCGGTTAGCAGCCCAATTGCAAGATGCAAATGGAAAACTAGCTAACTATAAACAGCAATTGATTAATACTGCCGGGCAGATGGCTGAACTACAAGTGCGAACTACTGGTGTCACTGGTCAAATAGCCAAAGTTAGTGCTGAAATGGTCAAGCATGGTGATCGTATGCAGTCGGTTGGATCAGCAATGACTAAAGGATTGACTGTACCGATTGCAGGATTGGCAACGGTGGTAACAAAAGCAGCTATTGATTGGGAATCCGCATTTGCTGGTGTAAAGAAAACAACCGATGAGGTTGTGGATTCTAACGGTAAGGTTGTTTACAGTTATGACGATTTAGAATCTAGTTTACGCAGTATGGCAAATGAATTACCAGCAACACATACTGAGATTGCAAATGTTGCTGAAGCAGCAGGGCAATTGGGGATTCAAACAGAAAATGTTTCGGCATTTACTAAAGTAATGATCGATTTAGGTGAGTCAACAAACATGAGTGCTGAAACAGCTGCTACTGAGTTGGCTCGTTTTGCAAATATTACTCAAATGTCACAGGACAAGTTCTCTAATTTAGGATCTGCATTAGTAGATTTGGGTAATAACTTTGCTACAACTGAATCAGAGATATCTGCAATGGCATTACGTTTAGCTGGTGCTGGAACACAGATTGGGATGTCCGAAGGTGACATCTTAGGCTTTGCGGCAGCCTTGAGTTCCGTTGGTGTTGAAGCAGAAGCAGGTGGATCCGCTTTTTCTAAAGTAATGGTTCAAATGCAGTTAGCTGTAGAAAAAGGATCCGGAGCTTTTGAAGAGCTAAAAGGTCACGCTGAGGACCAAGGTGTTTCATGGGAACGTCTAGTTTCTGCTGTTCGTAATGGTGGCAAAGAATTAACTGGTGTTTCTAAAGAGATGGGCTTCACATCGTCTGAATTGAAGAAGATGTACAAAGAAGCTGATAAATCCAAAACTTCATTGGAACAATTTGCTGATGTTGCTGGGTTAACAAGTGAGCAGTTTTCGAAGATGTTCAAAGATGATCCCAGCACGGCAATCATGAAATTTGTTGAGGGACTTGGTAAGGCTGAAAAAAATGGTACTTCTGCTATCAAAGTCTTAGACGACATGGATATTAAAGAAGTGCGACTTCGTGACAGTCTATTACGTGCGGCGAATGCTTCTGATGTTTTCTCTGGCGCAGTCGAAATGGGTAACAAAGCGTTTGGCAAAAATAACGCTCTTGCTGAAGAAGCAGGTAAAAGATATGAAACAACCGAATCTAAATTGAAAATGCTGAGAAATGAAGCAACCAATGCTGCAATTGATTTAGGTGGACCTTTTGTTGACGCATTGCGTGACGGTTTAGAATCATCTAAACCGCTAATCAAAGGCCTAGGAGATTTGGCTAAGAAATTTAGCGATATGGATCCTAAAGCTCAGCGAACGATTATCAAATGGATAGGCTTAACAGCTGCCGCTGGTCCGTTGCTATCAATTACAGGTAAAGTTACATCTGGAATTGGCAAGCTCGGTGGCTCTTTTGTTGATCTTTCAGCAAAAATGGCTAAGAAAAAGGCCATTGCAGAATTTACAAAACAGTTTGCTGACGGCGCAGTAGATGTGGATACTTTATCAGTTGCGTTAGGCGGAGGAGCTTCTAAGTTCAAGTTATTCGGTGGTGCTGCTGCAACTGCTAGTGGAACAGGCGGTTTAGGTGCAATGACAGCTGCTTTAGGACCTTTGGGACCAGCAATACTTGGCATTGTCGGTGTAGGTGGAGCGTTGGCTGTAGGCTATGGTGCATGGAAGTTGTTTGGGGAAGAGGCTTGGAATTCTAGTCAACGTGTGAAACGTTGGGGATCAGATGTGGGTTCAGCCACAGACGAAACATTAACAAAAATCCAAACGAACACACAAAAAGCATCCGGACAATTTGGTTTAATGGCTGACGGGTTTTCTACAGATTCTGAAGCGATGGTTTCAAACTTTGAAAAGATTGGTCAAACGATTGAAGATAGTTTGGTTAAGAAAATAACTGGGCTGGACAGTCTTTTAAAAGAGTTGCCAGAAAGCGTTAGTGATTCTTTAAAGCAGATGGTCACAGATGAAAAAGAAAGTGCTGAGGGCGCTCTTAAGACGGTTCAAGAGAATACTGAAAGAATCACCGAGATTAAGAAGAATGCTTCAAAAAATAATCGAGAAATAAGTGCCAGTGAAGCCAAAATCATTCGTGATCTCGCAAAAAATACGACACAAGCTTATGTCGAAACACTTGATGTTTCAGCGAAAGAAAAACAAAAAATTCTTTCTGCCATGACTGGTGATGTAGCAAATGCGACTGAGGAAGAAGCGAAATTATGGTTACAGTCACTCGGTAAGCAAAGACAAGCCGCGCAACAAAATGCAAAAGCTAGTCGCGAAGAAAAAGAGAAGTATTTAGAAGAGCTTGGTTATAATCTTGACGGAGAGTTTGCTCAAAAGTACCTGAAAGCTTGGGATGAGATAAACGCCACTACAACACAAGGTTTTGACCAGCAAATGGCAACTATATTAGAGAAATATCCTGAATTACAAAATGAAGTAGCTCTTGCAAATGGGCAATTGATTAATGGTACAGACAATGCGGCACAAGCATTAATTGAAAGCAATAAACGTATTGTTGAGAACGCAAGAACATTATCATCTGAATTGGCAAAGAATGCTGAGGCAAATGCTGAGAAGATGGCTTGGACTGCTTCTGAAGTAAGTGCATCAGGCAAGAAAGCAGCACAGACATGGAATGACTTAGTCTTTGATGAAAAAACAAGTGAATTAAAATCCAATGTTCGTGAAACAGTCATTGAAGCAACCAAGGATTCAAAAACATGGAATGATTTAAAATTAGTTGTTCACGATGCAGATTTGGATTCAAATGCTAAAAAAGTAATTGGGGAAGCTGCGATTGTCAATGGATACTGGGATGGGATGGCTTGGGAAGATAAACAAGCTATTTTGGAAGATGAATTTAGCCAAACAATGTATAAGGCATTGGATGATTCAGGTAAATGGAATGAGTTAAGCATTGATGCCAAAACCGCGTTGTTATATTCAAATACTCCAGAAACAATGGCTGAAACTATGTTGAATTTAGGGTTGTGGGATGATTATCAACCTGAGATAAAAGATTTAGACGCTAAGAACTATAAATTTCTTACTACTCTGAGCGAGTCAGAAGATAAATTGAAAAATTGGAATGACTTACCAGACGAAACAAAAGAGCTATATGCTGATAACTACGATTTCTTGACTAAGATTTATGAATCCGAAGATTCGTTTAATCGATGGAATCAACTACCGAACAGCGATAAAAAGTTGTTAGCTGATAATACTGATTTTCTCAATAAGATACTTACCTCTGAATCAAGTTGGAACCAATGGACGGCGCTACCTGAAGCGGAAAAGAAAATTTTAGCGGATAATACCGACTTAATGACAAAAGTATTTTCTTCTCAAGAATCCTATAGTGCGTGGTCAGCGTTGCCGGACAATGTGAAACATATGCTCGCAAATAATGAAGATATATTATCTAAAGTTCGAGATGGAACAATATCTGTTGAAGATTATAACCAGAACGTACTTCCAGCCTTGAAAAAATTATTGGGGGACAATAGTGATATCATTCAAAAACTATCACAAGGTGAAAGCAGTTTGAATTCTTATGATAGTAATAACCCAGCGATGAAGATTCTAAACGGTGATTCGTCATCTACTCAACAAGCTGCTAAAACAGGCGGTAGTGCATTAAGTATTTACGATCGTAATAATCCAGCCATGAAATATTTAAAGGCAACGGATAATGCGAGTGGCCCAGCATACCAAGCAACGGAAGGTGTAAAAGCCTTCAGACAACAAAGAGACCATACCGTCACATTAACCAGTATTGTTAAAAATGTGACACAATGGATCACTGAAAAGATTTCCGGACACGCAACAGGAACAAATTTCCACAAAGGCGGACACATGATGGTCAATGACCAAAAAGGTCCGCTCTACAAAGAACTAATTGTTGAACCAGACGGCAATGCCTATATTCCAGAAGGTCGGAATGTCATTATTCCTAATGCGAAAAGAGGAACAAAAGTATATACCGCAAGACAAACAAAACAAATGATTCCACAGTATAAAAATGGTGTTGGAGTTCCTAGAGATGCTACATTGATTCGCAATTTGCAGTCTGTTCGCAATAGTGAAAGCACACAAACAATTACTGTTGATAATAGCGATTTAGTGCAATTGATGCGTCAAATGCTAAATGCAATTAGTAGATTAACTCCAGAAATAAATGTGTATCCACAAAACTGGGATACTAAAAATGATATTCGGCGAACTGCGCAAGAATTGGCTTTATTAACTCAAATCGAAGGGAGAGGAGCATTAGAATGACCTATGGATATTTTGAAATTGACAATCAAAAGTCAAGTGATTTTGATTTGTATATCGATACAGAGATCTCTTTTGCCTCTCCTGGGGTTAAAGGTGAATTTGTTGAAGTAAGTGGTCAAGATGGTGAGCCGTTTTTGACAGACGGCAAATTAAAGAATGTAAACAAGAGCTTTCCGGCATACTTAATACCTACAGAAGTATCTCAGCAGCAACGAGCAACAGAGATATCGAACTGGCTTAAAAACAATGTGGGATGGAAAGAGTTATTTTTTAGCGGAGACAAGGAATATATTTATCAAGCAATTTATACAGCCGAATATGAGGTAGAAGCGAATATTGTTGAACATGGAAAAACCATACTAACGTTTAGCGTTAAGCCATACAAGTTTTTAAAGTCTGGCCTAGTTGAACAAGTTCTATCAACATCGATTACCAACCCTACTAATCGAATTTCAAGACCTAAAATCACGATCAGAGGGACAGGCAATATAACACTACAAATAGGATCGTCAACATACAAATTAAGAGGTGTAGATGGCGGTGTAATTATTGATGTATTGTACGATCAAGTGAAGTCTCTTGATGGTACTCGCCCACAGTGGAATAAGATCACTACTTATCCTTTGCCTGGGATTAATCCTGGACTTAACAATGTGCTGACTACTGGATCAGTAACTGAGATGAAAATTGTTCCTCGCTGGGAGGTGATTGTGTGACCTATCCAATTTTGTATGAGGCAAACGAAATAGATTTTTTTAGTTTGGGTTTAGGTCCAATCAAAACAGCAACAGAAGCTTTTGTCACAGAAGAAAGAAATGGTACCTTTATTCTTGAAGCTAAAGTGTTAGTTGATGATGAAATCTATCCGTTGTTGCAAGAAAACCGAATAATCAAAGCTGATGCAAGTCCGACACTAACTGATCAACGGTTCAGAATCAAACGGATTGTGCCAAATCATGACGGACAAGCTAAAATCTACGCAGAACACGTTAGCTACTTGAGTCAAGAATTACCAATGAAGCCAGAAGTATTTATCAGTGGAAACGCAAGTGCAGCTTTAAATGCTTGGAAGTTAGCAATTTTAGACAACAATCCATTTATTGTGGACTCGGATATTGATACAAGCAACAAAACGAATTGGCGAATCGACAAAGTGGAAAATCCTCGACAAGCCTTAGGCGGCGTGGAAGGTTCTATCTTAGATGTTTGGGGTGGTGAATATCGTTTTGACAACTATCACATTAGTTTGTTAAAGAAGCGTGGAACTACCGCCAACACTATTCTAGCATACGGTCGTAATATTACGGATTTTGAACAGGAACGTAATATCATGACGACTTATACAACAATTTATCCGTATGCTATTTATACGGATGACGATGAAAATGAACAAATAGTTACTATTGATGGATATGTAGTTGATTGCGAGAATATTAATGAATACCCAAACCGTAATGTGTTGCCAGTTGATTTTAGTAATAAATTTGAACATGATGAAGTTCCAACCAAGGTAAAACTAAAACAATTGGCTCAGGATTATATCAAAAATAATGATATTGGTATTCCAAAGACATCAATTAAGGTGTCTTTTTTGGATTTGGCACAGACCGCTGATTATGCTGATATTGCTACATTGGAGACTGTCGAGCTATGCGATGATGTTCGAGTATATTATGAAAAGTTAGGTGTAGACACGACTGCTAAAGTGATCAAAACAAAGTGGAATGTGTTGCGTGATGCCTATGATGAAATAGAAATCGGTGAAAAACGTACTACTTTATCATCGATCATAAATGACACTCAAACATCGATCAAAGAAATAGGAAATCAAATGGATTCAGCAATTACTGCTGCGAATGGAAAGAACATGATTTTCCATGGTCTCTTTGGTAAAAATGGTGAAGGAGAACCAACAGCAACACGTGTCGGGGATATGTGGTACAAACCAAGTGGTGAGGATATTGAATTTTATATTTGGGATGGAACTGTTTGGACATTCATTATGTCTACAGCGAAGTTTGATGAAATCGCTAATAAAGTGAGTGAGGTAGAAAGTGATACAAAACGAGCTGTTGAGAAAGCAAATAATATTCAAATCAATGTTAACCATCTTGTCTCTGATATTTCTGCGATGAATCGGGATATCAGTACAATCAGTTTTAAAGCAAGTGAAGCATATAGTAAGGTACGATCCGTAGAGGGCAAGACTGTTTCAATAGAAAAGTCAGTTGATGGTTTAAAAGGAAGGATCACGACAGTTGAGACTACATCAACAAGTACAACAAAGAAACTCAACGAGTTAGAAATCACAGTAGATGGGCAAAAGCAGACTCTTGCTACTATGCAAACGACAGCTAATAGTGCGTTAAGTAAAGCTAGCGTTCTACAAACAACAGTTGATGGTGTAACCCAGACTTTGGCAAGTGTCGAACAATGGCAAAACAATTTTCAAGTTGGTGGTAGAAACTGGGTTAGTGAATCTGAATCTCCAAAATTTAGACCATATCAAGGTGCTTCAATTACTCATTCAATAGTTCAAGTTCCTGAATGGAATGCAAAAAATGCAGTTAGGCATGTTGTTACGGGCGGTACTGGTACAATTTGTGGTACTCTTCCCGGAAATATTATTACTTATGTTAAAAACAATACGAGCTATGTTCACTCTATATATGTTAAGAACAATGGAGACAAACGTATTAGGTTTAGTAATAATTTAGGTAAGACTGATTATGTTGAACCAGGTCAATCTAAACGTATTTCAATGGTAGCTAAACACCTTGAGAATTCAGCAGCAATGCAATTTGTACTATATCGATCCACGAATGCTGACAGCCTAGATTTTACCGTATGGCGTGCTCAGATTGAAGAAGGAAATCAGTTGACTGACTGGTCTCCAGCACCTGAGGATAAGGCACAAATAACCAAAGTTAACGAGATTGAGACAACAGTAGACGGTGTCAAAACGACAGTATCTTCTGTAAAAACAACAGCAGAGTCAGCTCTCTCAAAAGCTGTTCAAACTGAAATAACAGTGAACGGTTTAAAGACAACTATTTCAAGTGTTCAGACTTCAGCAAACTCAGCACTGACAAAAGCTACGCAGCTTGAAACTACTGCTAATGTTATTAGACAGACAGTTACAGAAATTCAAGGAAATATTACGGATATCACAAACAAATTTCCTAATCCAAACTTCAAAAAACAAGAGCCAAAGCCAGCTGTTGAAGGAACAGGAATTCACATAGTTTATGATAGTCAAGGAATGACTATTAATAATAACGGAGGAACAACAAGAAACAGAGCTTACTGGGGATCACCACCACTTTCCTTAGAAATCGGGAAAACATACAATATTAAAATGTATGTAAATGTGGGGGTTAACTCTGGGAGGAAACCCATAGAGGTAGGAACAAGTGAAGGAGAAAATTTTACGTTCTCTCTTCCTAATACGAATCCTGTATGGATATATGGAACAATTAAATTGACAAAATGGACTGACTTGTCATTTTGGCTGCCACCAGCAACTACGATTAAGATTCGTCAGTTATATATTTATGAGGCAAATACTAATATTACTTCATCACAGATTACCCAACTATCAGATACAATTAATTTAAAAGTTTCTAAAAATGATGTTGTTAATCAAATCAATATATCTAATGAATCAATATTGATTGCTGGTAATAAGATTCACATTACAGGTCAGACATCAATTGATAATGGAGTGATCAAAACCGCTCAAATTGCGGATCTTTCAGTATCGACAGCTAAAATTGCGAACGCAGCAATTACTGATGCAAAAATTGCGTTTGTCGATGCTGCAAAAATTACAACGGGCTATCTTTCTGCACAACGGATTCAAGCTCGATCAATTACTGCAGATAAATTAGCAGTCAATGCGATTCAAGTTGGTTTTAATAATTATAGCCAGAATTTAAAGATAGACCCTTACACCTTAAGTTTCTTCAATAAAAATCAATTAAGTGGAAAGTTAACCAGTGAAGGAATGGAATTTTGGCATGGAACAAGAAAAATAGGAAGAATAGGTGAAAATTCAAAAATAGGAAATGAAACTATCCGTGGTATTGCAATGAACTTAGAGCATGAGGGGGATTATATCTCCTGGTCTTATCGAAAAGCTCAAAACGATAGTGCATTTTCTTCTTTATTCATGCTTGATCCTCGTGGAAAATTTTCAGGAAAAGCAGGAATTCATATGGATGCAGATGTTCATATGATCAAAGTTAAGCCAGGAATTCCTAGTGCAAGAGAGTTTTTACGATTTGGTGTAGTGAATTATAATAATACCTTTTATTCTGCTCTATTAAACGATAGTGGAAAAAGCGGTGTAATGTTTGGTAGCGGTTATTTGTATTTTCTGCATAATAATGTTGTATTACCTGTGGAAGATATAAGAAATATTGTTCGTGCATTAAAAGGATTAGGCACATTACAACTGCCAACTTCTATTCGTACTTCTGGTCAAGGTAGCGGAACAGTAGCGTCTTTTAAAACAGTAAAATTATAAAAGGAGATAGGAGAATGAAAATTACATTGAAGAATAATGAGTTAGTACCAGCAATCAACTTTTTGGAATCTATCGAATTATCTACAAAAGATAGCCGACACCGAACAAAGTTGATAAAACGTATTCGAGAAGCGCTCATAGAATTTTCTGACGAGGAGAAGTCTTTGATGGAAAAATTCAATTTGCTTGATGAAAACGGTCAACTCAAAGATAGCAAAGAACAAGACACAAAAGATGTAGCTATATTTAATAAGGAACAAGCGATATTGCTTAATGAAGAAGTTGTGATTGAGGGAGGGATGTATGCCCGAAATTTTGATGAAATACCGCGTATTTTAGAGGAGTATGACGGAATGATATCTGGAAAAGATGCCGAGATCTACGATCGTTTGTTAGATGAGTTTGAAAAGGAAGCTGTTGAATAGATCAGTATTAAAAAAGGAGGAGTTTATTATGGCGTTAAATACTAAAAAATCAATCAGCATTACAGGAGAATCGAAAATTAATGGGCAGCAAGTTATTTACTTGAATGCGGATGTTACAACGGATAGTGCTGGAAATACAAATATTAACCAATCGATTACGGATCAAAATCTATATCGGCAGAATCGTGTGGAATGCCGCAAAGACGTGGATGATTTTCAAGAAAGAGTTTGGGCAATTGAGGATGAATTATTAAATGAAGTGGAGGAGCAGGCGTAAAGCTTGCTCTTTTTAGTTTATGAAAGTAGGTGGCACATGTTAAACGTAGGGGAGTTAGCAACTTGGGCTGGCTGGATTATGACAATTATTGGATTAGTTGCATTTGTCATCAAACCGATAATGTCAAACTTTACAAAAATAACGGAAAATCTAACGAAACTAGGGCACAATCTTGATCTTCTAACAAAAGATTTAGAGTCAAGTAAATCTGATCGAGTAGCAATACATGATGAATTAAAGAAGCATGATGAACGACTAGACAGACACAACGAACGACTAATTGAACATGGCGAACAATTAAAATCTTTATGGAAAGAAAGAAGGAAGTAAAAATGGATTTGAATTTCTTGCAAGAGTATTTAGTACCAGTGATCGTAGTAGCGTGTTTGGTAGTGGGGTATTTGATCAAATCAACGCCGGTATTTGCAGCAGTGGCCAATAACTACATTCCATTGATTGTTATCGTCTTAGGAGCGATCCTAGGAGCAATCATTAACGGGCTGACAGTTGAAGCCATTGTTTACGGTGCGGTGAGCGGGATTGCATCCACAGGGATGCACCAATTATTTGTACAACTTTTAAATTTAAGTAGTGATGATCAGAAACCCGATTATGGCGATGGACAGGAGTTTACAGAACGGAGAGATGAAAAGTGAGTGGAAGTATCAGAAAATTTATCGAACGCATGAATTATTGGTGCCAAACAGTTAGCCTTGGCTATGACCAAAGCAATCGGCAAGATTTCCGAGATGGTGGAGAAACGGACTGTTCGGCATTAGTGATCCATGCATTGAAAGAAGCAGGTTTTGATATAGGATCAGCTACATATACCGGCAATATGCGCTCTAATCTGACAAAACGTGGCTGGAAAGTTGTAGCAAACAATGGTCGACCTCAAGCAGGAGATATCTTGTTAAATGATGTGCACCATGTGGCTGTGTATATCGGCGGTGGGAAATTGGCGCAAGCATCGATTGATGAGAGAGGTCGAATCACAGGTGGTCGTGGTGGAGATCAGACAGGATGGGAAACCAATGTCCGCTCCTATTACAACTATCCGTGGAATTGTTATTTGCGGTATGTTGGCACACAAACAAGTACCAAACCGACTTCAAACGGTTGGATTGCGGAAAAGGGACACTTTAAACTGAATACTGCGATCAAGCTTCGAAAGGGACCATCAACGAGCTATGGCGAAATTGCGACAATATGCGCTGGTTCTGTGATCATTTACGATGCGTATAAAATCGATCCAAATGGTTACGTGTGGATTCGTCAAAAACGTGGAAATGGTTATGGCTATATGGCGACTGGTAGAAGTAAAAACGGAAGACGTATTGACTACTGGGGAAGATTTTATTAAGAACAGAAACAAATAGCCCGCTTCGGCGGGCTTGTACATAGAAAAATATTTTACTGTGGATAATTAGATTGTATCTGATATGTTTAAGGCATTACAGCAAGTGCTTAACAATAGTAAAATACCTTGGTAAAAAATTGCTTGAAAAAATAAAAATTTTTCCAAAATGTATTTTTCTTCATTAAAAATTGATATATAATTTTGTTGAAAAATATTTAAGGAGAATATTTTGACTACACAAGTTGTTTTACCTAATAAATTTACAAAATATGAATTAAATAATTTTCTAGGGAATATTATTTCAGAAAATTTAGAACCACTGGACAATCAATTTATTATAGATTTGACTAAACTAGAATTCATTGATACAGGTGGTGTGGCATGCTTATACAATATTTGTATGTGGTTAAAAGAAGTTGTTTCAGTAGAAGCCATTTTTAAAATAAACACTATCAATCCAACATCCGAAAATAAATTGTCTATGTGTTATCTTGAAGACTGTGGTTTTTTTTCTCATTTTTTTGATGGGGAAAACTTTTTTGGTGTCGGTAGAATGAGGTCAACTACGTTACCAATTAAGCTTTTAAAAGTATCAGATAGCTACCAGTGGAATCAATTTACGCTTAAAGTCTGGCTTCAATATTGTACAAAAAGAAATGCGGAGTTTTCAAACATTCAGGTAGGTATTGAAGAAATCTTCAATAATATTAAAGACCATTCATCTCAAAATATTGGTTGTGTTTTTGGTCAATTTTTTCCGAAAAGAACAAGCCATCAAATATGTATAACTATTTCAGATTTTGGTAGAGGAATTCCAACAGTGATGAGAGAAAAATTTGGATATCAGGATGATTTAAAATTGTTACTTATGGCTTTGAAAGAAGGTATTTCTACAAAATCAATCCCACGAAATAGAGGTGCAGGGTTACCTAATGTAATTAGAAGTTTGACTAATGCGAGTGTTGGCACTGTACATATTCTGTCAAATCATGCTAATGTTGTCATCAAAGATGGAGAAATCTCAAAAATTTTTAGACATCAGAATTACTATCCGGGTACTTTTTTCGAGGTATCAATTAATATTGATAATGAAAAATTGTATGAGGGTGAGGAAGAGGAGGAATTTGAATGGTAAAAATCAGTATTATGAAAGAATTAAAGTCTTTTTCAACCAATGATGATGGCGATATTTTATTTGAGATTTTAAAGAAAAATTTGGATGATGGGAATAAGGTAGTAGTATCGTTCGAGGGAATACACGGACTGAATTCTTCTTTTGTTAATTCGGCGTTTATTCAGTTATTAGACTTATATTCTTTTGACTTTATTAAGCAAAATATAGGATTTGAATCTACAAATAAGCAAATTAATAAATTGATTTTAAGCCGATTTGCGTTTGAAACATCTAAATGTACTGTGTAAAAAAAATGAAGTGAATGTAGCATTCTATCCCACTCTTCGGAGTGGGTTGTTTCGTACCTTTAGCTCAGTTGGTGAGAGCAGACGGCTCATAACCGTCCGGTCGTAGGTTCGAGTCCTACAGGGTACATAGTATATTATCAAGTCCATGCGAACAGAAAGAGAACACAAAAAAGTTTCCTTACTCAATTATGAGTGGGAAGCTTTTTTTGTTTGTATTCAAAAGTTACTTTACTTGTAGTAACTATGTTTATACTATAGATTAGTAGGTGCGTGCAATACTCTACGAGGAGTATTAGGCGGTAATACTTGGGGAAGTGTGCCTAGTACTCCTCGATTTTTTTATTTTAGCATTATTTCAATGTAATAGATATTATGGATTAGAAAACCGTCATAAATTTGTTGGGTTTGGTCAATAGTTACATAACTTGTATAAAGCAGTTAGCCGTAGTTAGGACTATTTTTTTCAAGTATACTCTCTTCGATAGCTTGTATACAATCTGTAATTACTATTGAAAACAGAATGTGTGTTTGGTATAATTCTAATGTAATCCTCAATAGATTATATCTGCTATAGGAAGTCTAGAAAAACTCTTGTTTTTCAGACTTCCTTTTGTTTTAATTTAATTAGCAGATAAAAAAGTAAAAGTGGGGATATTAATTGTTGAAATTTGATGATTATCCAGAAAGCTGTCCTCCAGCCGAGGCTATCCCAATTGATGGAGTTTTTTTCAGACTATGTAAGGGAGAAAGCTTCTGCAAAGAAGATTTTTTGACTCATTTTGAATCTGGAAAAAGTTTTCCGGATCATAAATTATGTGAAGCTATGGCATTATCTTTTTTTGATAGTTATAAACATGCAGAAAGTTTAAAAAAAAGATATAGAAAAAAATTTAGAACACACTCTATTAAACCTGTTGCAATCATCAAGGATTACGGGGTAGGAGCTTTAGAAGAAAAGTCAGGCCATCTTAATTTATGGGAGTACAGGAACATTGATATTTTTGCCGACTTAACGAAGGAGGAAAATGGAAAAGATGAATAACCTAATATTTTCAGATATGGAATATATTTTCATTTTTGACTATTATGATTTTCCATTGTTTTTCATTTCTCAAAGTCGGAAAAATAGTAATTACTATTTATTCTATTCTATAAATGACGATGTATATTTTTTCAGTGAGCTATCTGCTTCTGATATTAATTACTTATTTAGTAATCCTAATGGATATGATATTCTTCATTATCTTAAAAAGAAGTCTAAATTGAAATTTGTTGTGATAAATAATGATTCTTTTGCTGTCAATAATTTAAATGAATATGTGAACATCTTTAATGAGGATGTTAGCGAGGCATTGCCTTTAGAAAAGTATCCAATAGAGTTTGAGTTTGTGAATAAACTAAATTTTGAAGACATAAGAAATAATTATAAAAGTTATTTTCCAAATGTTTATGCTAATGATCAATTGACATTACGCATAAAAAATAAAGAAAATAGTAGTTCATTAAATATTGATATTGTTTATAGTGCTTTAGAATTTATAAGAAGTACATGGCAAAATATAAGTAACAGACACGCAGAGTTTGGAACCGTGAAAACACTCTTGATGTCTGCACCTTCAAAAGGATCACTTAAACTTGAGTTTGAATTAGAAAAAGAACAACAAACGGGATTATTCACTGATGAGGCATCTTTTTCTGAACTAATTGATTTTGTGGATAATTTGAATTATGTACCAATGTACGATGAAGAAGAACTATTAAATGAAAGAAAGCTCATTGAAGAAACTGATAAGTTGTACAAAATAATTGAAGAAAATGATTTATCAATTGATTTAATTTCCAATCAAGTAAAATTAGGTAACATAAAAAAATCGGCAAATATAAAAAGAAATTTAGATGTCATGCTTTCGAAAGTGAATAATCTGATTGAGAAAAGAAATGTGTTAACTGAGGACATTGAGATAGAGGGAGAGGTTTTGGCTGCAAATATAAGTAAAAATTATTTCAAAATTAGATCTCTAGTACAAGGAGATATTTCTGGTACATTTGAAAGACAGTTATTTAAGAAAATAAAGACTTCTGAGATGCAGATTATCGTTTCCAAAAGTATTCATGCTCATATTACTAAAGAACAAACTACTGATATTGATACCAACAAAATGAAAATAAAGTATACATTAAATTCTTTTACTCAATAACGTATTTTCTTTCCACCCCATCCCACTCTACGAGTGGGTATTTTTGTTTCTATAAAAGCTATAAAAAACGTCTATTTTGTTAAAATAAGTATTGAAAATTGCGAAATCACGTTTTAAAATATACTCAGCTGAGATTTTTTCATTTTGACCTTCTTTCACGAATACCTACCTCTTCAGAGGTAGGTATTTTTGTACCTTTAGCTCAGTTGGTGAGAGCAGACGGCTCATAACCGTCCGGTCGTAGGTTCGAGTCCTACAGGGTACATAGTATATTATCAAGTCCATGCGAACAGAAAGAGAACACAAAAAAGTTTCCTTACTCAATTATGAGTGGGAAGCTTTTTTTGTTTGTATTCAAAAGTTACTTTACTTGTAGTAACTATGTTTATACTATAGATTAGTAGGTGCGTGCAATACTCTACGAGGAGTATCAGGCGGTAATGCTTGGGGAAGTGTGTCTGATACTCTTCGATTTTTATATTCTATCATGATTACTATTTAATAGATATTATTGATTAGAAAACCGTCATAAATTTGTTGAGTTTAATCAAGTAGGAGTTTTTTTGTTTAGCTATGATGTATTCCCAGAATATTTTACTGAGAACACTATATTGTTTAAAATGACCATACTTTGACCATACTTTTTAGGGTAAAATGGCATATGTTAGAAAAGTTAAAACCACAAAAATCTTATTATATCAATATTTAGAGATGTTCAGAATTGGTTAGAAGATAACCGGATTAAAAACCAGGTCTTAAGAAAGCACGTAAAGCTTCTCAATTCTCTAAGCGTTAAAAAAAGCTTCATATCAGTACTTTCAGGCGTTTCGCAATTCACTTTGCGAAGCGTCTTTTTTTGAGTTGACACCATTGTTGACACCATTCCGGTCTGACTCTTTTTGAGACAATTTACGATAGGCAATTTCTCCAATGGGCATTTGAATCACATTTGGTGTATTCACATAGGTTCTGGTAATGTTGGTATCACTGTGCGTCAATGCCTCAGAAATCTGTTCCAGAGCCACACCAGATTGTTTGGATAAAGTTGCCCCAGTATGCCGTAACTTATGTGGAGTCGCATGGGTAAGGTGCTTATGTCGTCGCTCAATGGATTTCATACGGTAGTTCAAATAATCTGTATGAAGTCTTTGATTGATATTCCCTTTATCATCAAAGAAGGTAAAGAGTAGCTGTTCTTCGGTTTGTTCGATTTCAAATTGAGATAGTTCTTCTTTTTGTTGGACTTTCCACTGTTGAAGTAATTGCTTTAGTTCATTTGGAATATGGAAAATTGTCGTTTTATTCCCTTTTGTGCTTTTTTCATTGCCAAATTTATCCAAGGCTTTACCAATCGTAATCTGGGAAGTAGTGAAATTCACGTTCTTCCATTTGATGGCATAAGTTTCTGATTTGCGATCAGATAAAAAGAAGGTAGTCAGAAATAATACATAGTCCTGTAAAGTCAGTTGCCCACTTTCATAATCGTTTTGGACGGCAGTTAGCCATTCTTGAAGTTGTTCAAAGGAGAGGTATAAATCTTCTTCTTTTTTAGCTTCTTGCAATTGGTTTTTCTTAGTAGCGTTAATCCGTTTGAGCGATTTTTCTAGTTTATTCCGTTCAATGTATTCAAGCTCTTCCGCCCAATCGAAAATAGAATTAACGTAGCTACGTAGTATTTTGAAGTTTGCGTATTCGGCAGCCTTTTGTGTCATAATTTTTAAAACAAAGGCTTTGTTTTGATTCAGATAGTTCAACGTGTATTTTCCGAACATGGGTAAGATGTGAAGTCGGAAAATATCTTTTGTATTCGCAATTGTGACAGGAGTAGGAGACTTCGTGTTTCGAGAAGTTAAACCAGCTATATAAGCATCAATCCAGATATCTTCATAGAAATCTTTGAACAGTGCTTCGCCACCTAGTTCAAAAGCATTCTTTTCTTTGTTTTCCCGTAGCGCTTTAATCTTGGCATAAAAATCGATTTCTGCTGCTTTTGCCTCCTTTCTAGTTTTGAAAGTTTTGGAATAAAGTTTGTTTACACCTATCATCTCTTGGATATCTTGTGGATAGTAAAGCCGTAAACGGTAAGTCTCATTTTCTGTTTTGCTAATTGCCATAGTATTTCCCTCCGAGTTTGCGAGCCGAAATCAAATACTATATATGGAGTATAACGATGTCGGAATTATTTTGCTAGGCTTGCAAGCCATTGATCAATGGCGATACGGTCAAATCTATTTGAACCGTGGATTTGAATAAGGGGCAAGCCCTCTTTAATCCAGCCATCTAACGTATTATTGGAAACTTGTAGATAGTTACAAGTTTGTTTTTTATTCATATAGCGGTGTTGCAGGTTTTCCTGTGTCTTGATTTTTTCGATTTCAGTTGTGATTAAATCAGATAGTTGAGTAGAAATGATGCCCATCTGATCATCACTGAGTAAAATTTTCATTTCGGTCATATTCTCACTTCCTTTGAATTTTGCGTAGGGAATAATGAATTATTTTTTTATCTTGGTATAGCGAACAGTGCTTTCTTGAAAATCCATCACTTGTTCTGGATTCCCACCTTCATTTATCGCACTGTAAAATATTGGACGTCTTACAAGATATTCACTGGTATAAAGTACCTCTTGATTTGTGATGTCAAAAGGTTGATCCACGAGTTGCTTTGTGACGCTGGGTACTTTTAGGTTACGGGATTTGAAGAATGCCTTCTTCTTATGCTCTTTCAAATCTAAGTCCTTATCAAAGTATTTACTAATATAGCGCCCGCGATTTTCGATGCTATCTACATCAATCTTGTTGATTTTGATAAATCCATGTCCCCAGATGGTTGTAAGGCGATTGATAGAGATAAAGGGAAAATCAAATAAAATGATATGGTAATGGATAGCACCTCGTTCTTGTTTTTCCCACGTGGCTAGGTATTTTAGTTGTGCTTTTTTTATGTGATAGAGTTCGTAGTTTAGTCGTTTGATAAATTTTTTGAATTCATTATTCGCATAGGCAATGTCTTGAATGTTTTCTCTGAAAGTGAGGGTTAAAAATTTTGTCTGATTGTCAAAGTTCATATCTACGAGTCGGGCAATTTCAAAACGCATATTTTGATAGTATTTTTGTTTTCGTTTTAAGCTGTCGTATTGTCCTTGAGCAGATAATTCATCATAGTTTTTTCTTTTATCGCTAGTTGGATTTTCTTCTTCATAAAGCCAAGCTAATTCTTTTTTTCGTTTTGGATTGGTTTCATTTTTGTCTGATTTTTGTTTAGGAGTAATGATTGCTTCATAATCATAAATTTCAAGGTACGTGGGAGTTTCAATGATTTTTTGATTATAAGCTTTCAAAAATCATCACTCCTTGATGTATATACAGTTGTCAAAGAACCATCATTTTTCGCCTGATGTTGTTCTATAAATCAAGTTAAGGGGAAGGGCTGCCAGCAGTCCTTCCAGCTTATGAGTTTATTGGGCGGTCTTAACGGACAGAAACGGCTCTGTGGCGCTGCCCCGCCATTTCGTCCTAACCACCCAACAAACTCATAGGAAAATTAGTTTTGCGTAGTGGACCCTTGTTTTTTCGGAATCAAGGTTGTCGAATCTGCCGTTGCTGATAAGCCATAGCTGATAAATTGACCATTCACACGCCCCCACGGACTAATGACTAAATTCGAAAAGGTTACAACGGCTAATCCCTGTTGATCCAATTCTTCTTTTGTAATGACTGGATTTTCCGACTTGACTTTCACGCTGATTTTTTCGTAGCGAAGTTTGGGTAGGAGGCATTCATAGCTCCAACCTAGAATTTCGCCATCCTTTTGCCAGCGAGAGACATTAACGACTTGGTATTCTTTTTCGAGTTTTTCTTTTGGTAACATGAGATCGTTGATTTTAATTGGCATAATAGCCCTCCTTGTTATATACGAAAATTTATACGTTGGTTTTAAAAAAATAGATGGCCATCTACGATTTATATTTTATACGTTTATTTATACGAAGTCAAGAGATTTTTATAAAAAATATATACGAAATTTTATACGAGTGGTATAATAGAAAAAAAGTGACAGGGAGGAAGCAGAATATGTTTGGTTTAGTGCAACCTGATAAAGTGAAGGTGGGACAAAGGATCAAAGAAATCAAAGAGGGAATGAATCTCTCTTTTACAGAATTAGGAAATCGATTAGGTTTAAAGAAGCCAACGATCAGTTCTTATGTTCAAGGATATGCGTTAGCCCCTGAAAGTGTCATTAATCAGTTGTCCAGCATCAGCGGAAAACCTGTAGGTTGGTTTTATTTTGGGGACATTGAAGAATATATCGCAGACTACTTGCGATTGAAAGGACAGGCAGCGATTGTTCAAGAACATCCCGAAGTTGTTCGAAAGATCAAAGAAGAATTTTATACTGGTGAATATAAAAATCCAGATTGGGAAAATGAAGTCGGGTACCCTTGCGAAGAATTCATTGACGATTATTTTTATGAGTTGCAACAAGAGGTTATCAAGGAAGAAATCCAAAAATTGACATCCAATGAGATTGAGAACCTACCATTTGTCAGTGAACTATCCGATGCGAAAAAAGACGAAGCAGTCACCGTTATTACGAGTGGTATCATCGAATACATGGATGTAGCTGGCGAATTTAATTATGAAAAAAAAGATGATATGATTAAAATGGTGAATCGAGAAGTCAATAAGTACGATTTTTTTGCGGATAGTAATTTTGAAGATCGGTATTTAGTGGGAAAACTAATAAATATCTTGGCAGATCAACAAAAAACCAGCGAATTAATCAATCATTTATCTGAAGAGTTGACAGATAGGGCATTTACAGGATTGTTTGGTGGGAAAGAGTTGGTAGAAACGATTCAGACGTTAAGACCAGCGTTAATTAATCTGTCCAATAAAATTAGTGCTGATCAGCTTGAGGATTGGTTTGAAAAGTATAATTAATTTAAATTAGGGATTGATGATATGTCGCTAGGGGATCAATTGAGACTGAACCGATAATAAATAGGGCTATAAATTGGCTTAATATTCCCCGTCAGATTATTTCAAAAAAATTGTATGCTTACATTTGCATGGTATAATCACTGATAGTTAACATAAGGTATATTTCAGTTTTTTTAATTGTGAAAAGACGATAAGACATTATTTTCTATTAGCGAAAATCAATCAGGTTGTTTTGAAATATCGCGGATATTGTTTCGTCTTTGTCTATTAAAGTGTTCATAAATACACTAATTTTTTCAAAAGGAGATTGTAGATAATGGATGATATAGGGGTATTTATTTCCCATTTAAAAAAACAATACCAAAAGTTAGGAGTGGTAGTATCTAGCCAAGGTAAAGAAATTAATATGGATAGAGTGGAATTCGTAAAATTGAACCTACCTTTAAGCGAATTACTTCTGGAAAAGAGTCGGCGAAGTTGGTATCTGGTTGCTTCTG
Source organism: Enterococcus sp. DIV0574 (assembly GCF_051711125.1). Classification (NCBI taxonomy): domain Bacteria; kingdom Bacillati; phylum Bacillota; class Bacilli; order Lactobacillales; family Enterococcaceae; genus Enterococcus; species Enterococcus sp. DIV0574. The sequence continues at coordinate 3,326,354 of NZ_JBIOMA010000001.1, read as the reverse complement.
ATTTTATCAAAGGAATAATAGAACATTCTTCAGAAGAAGTTGTTCTGTTTGATAACTTTGAATTGATAATGAATCCAGAATTAGGTGTCAACTTTATGGATTTATTGCTAGAACTAAGTAAGATAAAAATTGTTTTGATTGCATGGCATTATGATGTTGAAGGGACCACTCTCATATATGCAAAACCTGGGCACAAGGAATACCGCCGAATTGAAATGAAAGAAGATCAATTATTTTTTGGATAGGAGAAGAAAATGCTGTATAAAGAATTAGTAAATTTTGAACCAATTGATTCAGTCATCCAATTAACAGACGCAAATTCAACAGAAAAGGCAATGCACCTGTTGGATACATACGTAATCTCAGATCGCATGGCAGAAACAATTAATGAAATTATTTTTAAGCAACTACAATACACTAGACCAGAGGACAACAAGGGATTATTGGTCGTTGGTAACTATGGCTCAGGTAAGTCACATTTGATGTCAGTGATCTCAACAATTGCTGAGTATGAAGGTGCTAGTAAGCATATTGCAAATAAAGAAGTAGCTGAGCACGCTAAACAAATTGAAGGACAATTCAAGGTAATCAGGTTTGAGATTGGTGGGGTAGATCGCCCGTTCAAAGATATTATTATTTCACAACTCGAAAAAGGCTTTATTGAAATGGATGTCAACTTTGAATTTCCAGAAGATGATTCGAAGTTAACCAATAATAAAGAATGGCTACTGGAAATGATGGATGCCTTTAATACAAAATATCCAGAAAAAGGGTTATTAGTAGTCGTTGACGAACTTCTGGATTATCTTCGTTCACGTAAAGAGTTAGAAATGACATTGGATTTAGGGTTCTTACGTGAGTTAGGTGAAGTAGCGTATGATAGCCGCTTTAGGTTTATGGCCGGGATTCAGGAGATGCTATTCGATAATCCACGTTTCTATTATGTAGCGGATCCACTGCGACGGGTAAAGGAACGTTTTGAGCAAGTACGTATTGTAAAAGAAGATATTGCCTATGTTATTTCACAACGATTACTTAAGAAAAATGATTTACAAAAAGCTAAAATTCGTGAACACTTAACGGAGTTTTCTAAGCTCTATGACCGACTAAGTGAGAATATAGAAACATATGTTGAGTTGTTTCCAATTCATCCAGCATATTTATCGACATTTGAGAATGTTCATAATATTGAAAAACGGATAGCATTAAAAACCATTACCAATGAAATGAAGAAGATTATTAATCACGAAGTGCCGATAGATGATCCAGGATTAGTTTCCTATGATAGTTATTGGACATACATTGAGGAAGACCCATCTTATAAGACAATTCCTGAAGTTCGAGAAGTGATGGATAAAGTATCAATTTTGAAGGATAGAATCAATAGTGCCTTTCCTTCAACAAAAAGACGCTATCAAAAAATGTCTATTCGTATAGTGAATGCTATGGCATTGAATCGTCTAACTACTGATGATATCTATTCTAAGGTAGGGATGACTTCTGATGAATTGAAAGATGACCTTTTTCTAACAATTCCTGGTCAGATGGATATGCTGCTTGAAGATCCTGATCCTGCTGGATTTTTGAAAACAAATATAGATGTGGCTATTAAGACAATTATGGAAACCGTTAGCTATCAATATATTTCAGTAAATGAAGTCAATGCACAATATTATCTAGATTTGAAAAAGGATATTGATGTAGATAGTTTGATTGCAGATCGTGCTGAAATTATTGAAGCGGACACAATGGACCGCTACTATTTTGATTTATTACAAAATGCGATTGCTTTGGATGATCTTACTTATATTTCTGGTTATAAGATTTGGTCATATGAGCTTCCTTGGGAACAACGCCGAGTAATGCGAAAAGGATATCTTTTCTTGGGTTCTCCCAATGAGCGATCTACAGCGCAACCAGAGAGAGATTTTTACATTTACATGTTACGACCATTTAATACCGTAAACTATAAAGATGAGAAGCGCTCGGATGAAGTCTTCTTCAAACTTAATTTAGAAGACGATTACTTTGAAAAGACATTACGAAAATATGCTGCAGCAAAAGAGCAGTACATTGAAACAACACAAGCTCAAAAACCTTTATTTAAAGCTAAGTATGATAGCTACTATAAGCAATTGAATAAATGGCTGTTCGAACATTTTGTAGATGTATTCAAGGTGGTTTATAAAGGTAAAGAAGGATATCTTTCTGATTTTGGAATGTTCCTTCCGCAAGAAGATACTTTGAAAGCAATGGTCAACTATGCTTCTGCAGAGTTCTTGAATGATGCCTTTCAAGAGAAATACCCAGATTATCCAACCTTTAAAGAATATAAGCCAGGATATCTAACAAATGATAATATCAAAACTTCCGCAAGTGATGCCTTGCAATTCTTAAATGGACGTTCAACAAAAACTGGGGAAGCCATACTGAACGGCTTGGTTATGGAAGATAGCACTGGGAAAGTCACTGCCGAATCCATTTCTAATTCTGGCTTTTCACGATGGATTTTGGAAATGCTAGAAGAAAAAGGTAACGGCAAGGTGGTTAATAATAAGGAAATATATGATCAAGACGCCTTACGCGGTACAGGTGATAGACGACTTTCAAAAGAGTTTAAATTGGAGCCCGAATTAGTAGTTGTCGTGATTGGGGCGCTTCTTTATGCAGGAAAATTAGAGATAAGCGTAGCTGGAACGAACTATACAGCAATGAATTATCGAGAGTTTGCTGCCGAAAATATCGAGGTATTGTCTAATTTCGACTATATCAAAAAGCCATCTGGTCTTCCAATTAATGAAATCAATGCGGTACTAAATCTATTTGATGAGTACGCCCCAAACTTTGATGAAAAGATTCTAGAAGGATATATTAGGCGCCTTAGCAGCAAGTCAATTGAAGAAGTGAGTCATACCTTAAATACTATTGAGATGGTCAAGAAAGGTTTTTCTATTGGCGGCACAGAAGTTATGGATGCAAATACTCGACAAGATACAATTATGAGACTCACTTCTTATAAAGATTTTTGTGAAAAAGTCCAACGGTATAATACCGTTGCTAAAATGAAAAACTTTTCGGCTAGCGTTATTGAAATCTCAGAACAAGAAGAAAACAAGAAATTAATTGATTCAATTGAACAGATGAAGAAAGACGTTGACGAAGTCGGTACACTAGTGACATACATTACACAGGCTACTTACAACTATGGCCTTGAGAGTGATTGGACAAAGAATGCCCAAGAAGCGATTAATGCTGTCGTTGAAGCCGTGAAGAAAGGTGCTGGATTCAAGTCGCAAATGGATGACTTGAAAGAAATTAAAGAGCACTATATAGATGAATATTATGATATTCATCAGAAATCTCGATTAACAAGTAAAGAGGAAATTAATCGTGATGCGCTACTTAATTCAGTTGAGGCAGATGTATTAGCTACACTAAAGGCCAATATCGACATTCTTCCGGGTCAACAGCTTATTGATTGGGTCCGAGAGCTACGTGCTGCAAGAGCTTGTTTTTCACTAACAAAAGCTGAACTAGAACAATATCCGACATGTACTCATTGTAATTTCGAAATTGGAAAAACTGATCGGAATTCTAAATTGGTTGTATCTAATGGTAAAGAAAAGTTAACTGGAATTTATGAAAATTGGATGGAGATTCTTGTAAGTAGCTTACAACAGGGAGACATTGTTGAGAATCGGGAACTCTTGAATAATGAAGAAAAAGTAGAAATTAATCAATTCATTGCTACAAAAGAATTAACATTTCCGGTTAGTCCTCAATTCTTGAATACCATAAATAATTTGTTTAAAGGCTTTGAGAAGGTCGAAATAACTGAAGCGGAGCTGGTTAAAGCGATGGGAGATGGTAGTCCAATGTCAGTTAATGAACTAGAAGGACGTATCCGTCAATTGATTGCAGAGCTAACTGAAGGCAAAGAGAAAAATAAAGTTAGAATTATGTTTAAGAGGTGAGTAGATGTCATTAGAAAATGAACAATTGTCTTTTGATTCTGAACAAAAGGAAAATAAAAGAGTGACAGTTCTCGGGATGGAATTTGAAAACGATGATGCTCGTCGAGAGTATTTCCGGGAGGAACTGAGAAAAAAACTTCCTGATTTGAGGGGAATTGAAGGCTTTCCAATAGGAAATGATGAGAATATTATTGAATTATCTAATCCGCCATTCTACACAGCCTGCCCGAATCCCTGGATTTCAGATTTAATTGATGAATGGAGTGCTGATAAGCCCGGCAATGAATATCATCGCGAACCTTTTACATCTGATGTTAGTGAAGGAAAGAGTGACCGTATTTATAATATCCATAGCTACCATACAAAGGTACCCCATAAAGCAGTGATGAGATACATCTTGCATTACACGAATCCAGGTGATATTATTTTAGACGGTTTTTCAGGTACAGGGATGACTGGTGTAGCTACAAAATATACAAATAGTAGAGAAGAAGTAGAAAAATTAGGTTACTATGTAAATGAAAAAAATGAAATTTTCGATGATTCAAATGAAGTTTTTTCTCAATTAGGAGAAAGACACTCCGTTCTGACGGAACTCTCTCCTGCAGCAAGCTTAATCTCAAATAGTTATAATGAGAATATATGCAGTGAAGATTTTAAAAACAAGAGTGAAAGTATTTTAGCTGAACTTAATAAAGAAACATCTTGGCTTTTTATGACCGAGGATAAAGATGGGAATATTGTTCCGATAAATTATTCAGTTTGGAGTGATGTTTTTCTTTGTCCCAACTGTGATAATGAGCTTGTCTTTTGGGATATAGCTGTTGATATGGACAATAAAGAAATGAAAAAAGAAATGTCCTGCCCTTTTTGTAAAGCAATCGTTACAAAAAAAGATATGAAGCAAGTATTTGTATCGAAGTTTGATAATATATTATCCCAAGTGATTAATGTTCCTAAACAAGAGCAAGTTTTAATAAATTATTCAAATGGATCACAAAAGATTAATAAGCGACCAACTCAGTTTGATTTTGAATTACAAAAAAGAATTGAAGATTATGATATTGCTGGGTTTGTACCTATAAATGCGATAATAGCTGGTGACGAGACGGATAGATTAAAAAAATCTGGAATTCGACATGTGTTTCAGCTCTATTCCAAGAGAAACCTTATCGTAATGTCTGTTTTTTATGAAAAAATTAGAGGTACTAAGTATTTTGGTGAGTTCTTGAATATTCTAAGGAGCAGTAATTCATACTCGACTAAAATGGTAAAAGTGAATGTTCCAAGGTTACTTGATAAAGGCGGAGTATTTTCATTTGGGTTTGTTAGCGGCACGTTGTATATTCCTAGTTTAAACGGCGAAAGACCAGTTCTGGATGCAATAAAATCTAAAACGAAGAGTATGATAGCAGTGATTGATGGTATTCAAAACTCATGTGTTGTGTCAAATCAAAGTACAACTGATTTAAGAAATATTCGAAGGAATAGTATTGATTATATATTTGTTGATCCTCCCTTTGGTGCAAATCTGATGTATTCTGAATTGAACTATTCTTCAGAATCATGGATGAACTTATTCACAAATAATTCTCAAGAAGCAATAATGAATAACATGCAGAATAAAGCAATTGGTGATTACAAATATCTGATGAGCAGATGTTTTAGTGAATTGTATAGAGTTTTGAAACCGGGAAGATGGATGACAGTTGAATTTAGTAATTCAAAAGCAAATGTTTGGAACTCAATTCAGGAAGCCATTCAAAATGCAGGCTTTATAGTCGCAAATGTCGCCGCATTGGATAAAAAGCAGGGAAGCTTTAAGGCAGTTACCACGACGACGGCAGTAAAGCAGGACTTAGTAATTTCTGCTTATAAGCCTACTGAAGAGAATATTGAGAAAATGAAGGCACAACGTAATAATGTGGAATCAGCTTGGACGTTTGTTACACAACACTTATCAAACCTTCCAGTATTTATGGGAGACAAAGGTGATGCGGTAATCATATCCGAGCGAACACCACGTATTCTATTTGATAGAATGGTTGCCTATCATGTTCAGCAAGGTCTACCAGTTCCAGTTTCTTCTGCTGACTTTCAATCAGGTATTGCTAGTCGTTATCCGATGCGTGATGGCATGGCTTTTTTAGACTCTCAAGTGGCAGAATATGATAAAAAACGAATTCTTGCAAAAGAGTTTGCTCAATTATCGCTATTTGTATCTGATGAAAATAGTGCTATTGAATGGATTCGTCAACAATTAATGAAAAAGCCACAATCTCGACAAGATATCCATCCGCAATTTATGAAAGAGATTCAGCATATTGCAAAGTATGAAGAATTACCTGAGCTCGATGAGTTGTTAGCACAAAACTTTTTATACTATGATGGAAATGGGGCAGTACCCAATCAAATTAGTACCTATTTGACAAAAAATTATCATGATTTACGTGGCTTAGAAAAAGATGATGCTTTATTAAGAGAAAAAGCAAAAAATCGGTGGTATGTGCCAAATCCTAATCAACAAGCTGATTTGGAAAAACTGCGAGAGAAGAGTTTATTGCGTGAGTTTGGCCATTATCTTGATGAAATCAATAATAGCAAGAAGAAATTAAAAGCATTCCGTACAGAAGCAATCCGTGTTGGTTTTAAGAAGGCGTGGACAGAAAAAGAATATCAAACTATCGTAACAGTGGGTGAGCGTCTACCAGAAAAAGTAATCCAAGAAGACGATAAGCTCTTGATGTACTATGATAATGCTTTAATGCGAACAGAAATGTAGCAAATACTAATGATAAAGAAACTTGATAGATTCTACACATAGAGGAAGTGATGAAAATGAACTGGATAAACGAGATTACAGACAGGTTCCCGCAGAAAAAGATTTATCTTGTAAGAGATGACGATGGATTATTGATGATAGATAATGTTAAGGTCGAATTGTCTGAGTTAGATGTTTCTGTAATAACTTATGGAGATCCAGTTCATTTTCGTTATACATACGAAACTAAATTCGGTAGAAAATTTGATGGAACACTACTTATTCGCTTAGTAGATACTGGTTTTCAAGAGGTTCCTTGGGACGTGTATCAAAAGGCATTTCGGGAATCTATTGGAATTGCTGATATATTTCCCTTCCTGGATAGTAAAGCTGTGAAAGAGCTAGATATTGAAAAATGGGAGCAATTATACAATGCCCAGCAAAGTTTAACAACAAGACAAAATTATGTTTCTTCAATGAAATTTATAGAACGTGTGATTTACCATGAAGCTGAGGTACACATTTCAATGATACTTGATCCTTATGTCGAAGATCTTACGCTATTTAATAAAAAAGCTCCGGTCTTGCGTGAATGGGGCGAGATTGCTAGATTGATTGGTGAACATCGCTTATATCGTAGAATGGATGAGGAGTTTGAATTATTAGTCGATGATGCCAATAAAAAATTTCAAGAGTATTTAAAAAAAGAGTATGATAGAAATCTTTCCCTCCCTCCGGCAAAACAGCCAAATTATGTAAATCAAATTTTGAATTATTTATACAGAATACAAGGTATTTCGGGTAGAAAATTAGCTTTGATTGTTATGGATGGAATGAGCTTTACTCAATGGAGTGTTGTTGAAAAATGGTTAGTTAATAAAAGCTTTGATTTCCGAACCGGGGCAACCATGGCGATGATTCCGACTATTACCTCTGTTTCAAGACAAGCAATTTTTTCTGGAAAAAGACCTAGTGAGTTCCCAGAAACAATTACCAGAACTTCCTCGGAGCCAATTCAATGGCGTAAATTTTGGAAAGAAAAAGGATTCCTCGAAAATTCAATCAAGTATCAGAAGGGTTTAGGGCACACAGACTATCAAGATACCGTTCTTGAGTTTAGATACGCGGGTACAGATATCTATGGGTGTGTCATCGATGTTGTGGATGGATTTATGCATGGTGCCAAGCAAGGTCTGGAGACAGTTCAATCAGAATTACGAATTTGGCTTGAGAAGGGATTCTTAGAATCTATGTTAAGTGACTTGATGAATTTGGATTATGATGTGTATATTACGTCTGACCATGGAAATGTGGAGGCAACTGGGATTGGACGAATTCAAGAAGGTATTCTTGCTACAGGGAAAGGTCAACGTGCTCGGATATATGACTCCGAAGTACTTAGGTCTAATACACATGATTTATACACTGAATCAACCATAGAATGGGAGAGTGTAACGTTACCGAATAAGGGTTATTTTTCGTTAATTGCTAAGGAAAAATTTGCATTTGTACCTGAAGGTGAAATAATTATGACCCATGGTGGAATGCATATGGAAGAAGTAATTGTGCCTTTCGTAAAAGTTTTAAAAAGGGATGGTCGATAGATGAAAAAAATGGTGGGATTATTTCGTGTAATGACATTTGAAGAGTTGGACAAAGCTGCTGAAGTAATGTTGAAATATTCACCTACAGACGCATATCAAATATTAGATGAGACCTTTGCCAAAACAATTAAAGGAGATACGTTCCGCAGAAAAGCTCTAAACAATTTAATGAAAGTATGGGGGAACGGGCAAAGACCACTTTCTGATTTTCAAGAGAAAGTACTAAAACAATATGCTATTTCAAATTACGATGAGAAAAAAACATTGCAAGTTTTGATGCTGCTTTATTCTTTTTCATTTTTTTCAGACACCATAAATATAATTGGAAAGTATCTACGTATGCAGGATACTTTTCAATCAAAAACGATTATGGAAGAAGTTCGTAGCACTTATGGAATGACTGAGACAGTGAATAAAGGTTTATTGACGGTTTTAGGTTCCTTGGTTGATTGGGGATTTCTATTGCGGAGCAAGCCTGGTGTATATGAAATTACCAATCACAAAATTCTGATTACTGACGAGTTTATAAAGAACGTGTTGATACGCTCTATTTTAGCCCATAGAGATGCTGAATACCTTCCACTAGAAATTATAAATAATCAAGCGGGATTATTTATGTTTGATTACCAGGTTAGCAGATTAGAAGTTCGTCTTGATGATTTAAATGTGTTACGAGAAAGAACGGATACTTTCATAGGGTTAAAGTAACGATTATATGAATTGAAAGCAAACAACAATTATGTTGTTTGTTATTTTTTGGATGTTTGAACCTAATCAGAGTATCAAATTTCGTATTCGTATGATGGATTTTTGAGAATGTAGTTTAGAGTGAGTGAATATGATATGTTCTTCGTCGATAATAAGTATACACTAATAAAACATTTCGGCTCGCATGTTTACTTGTTTGAAAAATTGACACCATTGCTTTCAAATAATTTGAAAGTCAATAAAATTTTTATCATTTGAATCTCTAAAAATAGTTGCTATTAAAGCCTTTTATAGCTGATTAAAAAAATAGTTGAGCTAACCAGGTCTTAAAAAAGCCCGTAAAGCTTCACAATTTAGTAAACGTTAATCCTTGTCATACCAAGGGTTTCAAGACACTTTTCATTCATTTGGAGAGTGTTTTTTTTGATTTGGTAACGAGTTTGGTGACGACTTTTTTCGTACCTCGTAACCAGCTATTCATTTTGATTGGCATTCCTGTATTCCTCTAAGAGTTTAAGTGTGTCTATTTTTGTCTGGTCGTTCGTATGTCCGTAAACGTCTCGAATCATGTTTGAGGTTTCTGCATGACCGACAAGAGATTTGATAATTAAACCGTCAATTCCTTGGTTCAGTAAATCTGATACAAAGGTGTGTCTTAACCCATGAGGAATGATATGCGGAAGGCCATATTTTTTCTCTAACTAATTCAATTTGTTGTTTAACCAATCTGTGTGAAGTGGTTGGTTAATATCACCTTTTTGATTTACGTAAGTGAATATTATACCAAGTTCCGTTCTACAGTTTAAGTTCGTCAAAATTGTAGCAAAAGTTGTTGTAATTTATTTTTTCTAAGCTCTTGCTCACGATTGGACTGTTCTAAATTGAAGGTTGTAGTCGTATGCTTTCGGAAGATGGGGTAACAGTTGGAATTTGACATTTTTTTCAAAATTTTGAAACTCATATATTCAAAAACGTGAGTAATCGTATTTGATGCAACAAATTTTCATCAATTTAAGCGCTTTCTAAAATGCTATGAAACTATGTTGCGAAGGACAGAGATCCCCTTCAAATAGCAGTTTTGATTGATATAATTAATTTATAAAAACGAGGAGGTTACGACAGTGGATGCAAAAAAAGTGGGTATGGATATTCTAGGTAAAGTTGGCGGTGAATCAAATGTCAACCATTTGACACATTGTGCAACACGGCTAAGATTCACTCTAAAAGACAAAAGCCTTGTGGATCAAAAGATTTCTGACATGCCGGAGGTTTTAGGAGTCGTTGATAAAGGGCCTCAATTTCAAGTAATCATCGGCAATGAAGTTTCAAAGGTTTATGATGTAATCAATAATGATTTAAATTTGGATTCGAAGGGTTCGGATGTGGGGGAAGATAAATCAAACAAGAAATTATTAGATAGTTTTATTGATGTAGTAACTGGCATCTTCACTCCTATATTACCTGCACTGACGGCAGCCGGGATGTTGAAAGCAGTATTGGGAATTATTGTTGCTTTCAAACTGATCGATAATGAATCACAAACTTTTCAAATCATTAGTTTCATGGCGGATGCGACATTCTTCTTCCTACCAATTCTACTAGCAAGTAGTTCTGCTAAACGTTTTAAAACGAATCAATATCTGGCAATGATGTTAGGTGGGATCTTGGTTCACCCAAATTTTATTACAATGGTCAACACGGCTAAAGAGGCAGGAGAAGGTATCAAATTTTTTGGAATGCCAGTCTATCTGGCAACATATTCTTCAACTGTTATACCAATTATCCTCGGTGTGTTTTTGATGTCGAAAGTTGAACCGCTCGCTGACAAAGTATCTCCAAATGCGGTTAAGTTCTTTACTAAACCTTTGATTACTATCGGAATCACAGGTGCTATGACCATTCTTGTCTTAGGACCAGTAGGTTTTATTTTTAGTAATTTCATTGCTGACAGTATTAACGCTTTAGATAGTGTTGCGGGTTGGATTGTACCAACTGTAATCGGAATTATCACTCCACTGTTGGTAATCGTCGGCGCGCATCATGGCTTACTGCCAATTGGTATCAATAATCGGATGACAATTGGTTACGATACAATTGTTTACCCGGGGCAATTGAGTTCTAATATTGCTCAAGGAGCCGCTGCTCTAGCAACTTCAATTCGAACTAAAGACGCAACTTTAAAACAATTAGCTTCTGCCACCGGTATTACGGCTGTCTGTGGGATTACAGAGCCGGTCCTGTATGGTGTCACAATCAAATATAAAACTAATATGATTGCCACAATGCTTGGCGGTGGTGCAGCAGGTCTGTTTATGGGATTGACCAAAGTTAAAAACTTTTCCGGTGGTGCACCAGGACTTTTGACATTACCTAGTTATATCAGTGTAGAATCTCCAATGTCCAATTTCTATTTTGCAGCGATCGGCTGTGCAATAGCCTTCGTCATTTCTTTTGCAACTTCATTTGTTCTCTTTAAAGACGTAGTGAGCGATGAACTAGAGGTTAACAATGATACTGAGCCATCGACTGTTAAAATTACGAATGCTGAAGTTCTTTCTCCTGCAATTGGAGAATACATTAAGTTGGAAAATGTAAACGACACTACATTCTCTTCCGGTATGTTGGGTAAAGGATTCGGGATTTTACCAAGTGAAAATGAAATCTTTTCTCCAGTTTCTGGGATAATTGAAAGTATTTTCCCAACGAAACATGCGATTACATTATTGAGCGATGAAGGGTTAGAAATTTTGGTTCATATCGGAATCGATTCAGTAAGTCTGGATGGTAAAGGTATCATCTCTCATGTAAAAGAGAAGCAAAGGGTCAAAAAAGGTGATCTAATTGCTGAAATTGATCCAAAAGTATTTGATGAGAATGAAATTGATAAGACCGTAATTACAGTTGTGCTTAACAGTGCGGAACTAAAAAGCGAATTTTGTGATGAAGATTCAAAACTTAACAAAAATGATGTTGTAATGAAATTAGTCTAGGAGGATATAATATATGTTTGAAAAAGGATTTCTTATGGGTGGTGCCATTTCAGCGAATCAGTGTGAAGGTGCATATAACGAAGATGGTAAGGGGATTTCAATTCAAGAAGTACTTCCACATGGTATTGTTGGCGGGTACACTGAAAAACCAACAGAAGATAACCTAAAGCTTGAGGCAATCGATTTTTATCATCGATACAAAGAAGATATCGCACTCTTTGGTGAGATGGGATTCAAAGTACTACGATTTTCAATTGCATGGACACGTTTGTTCCCAACTGGAGAAGAAGCGGAACCAAATAAAGCGGGAATCGAATTTTATCATAATGTGATTGATGAGTGTCTAAAACATGGTATTGAGCCATTAGTTACGATTTCACATTATGAAACACCGCTTCATCTAGCCAAAAAGTATAATGGCTGGACTAGTCGGGAAATGATTGACCTATTTTTGAAATTTGCCAAAACGGTTTATGAAGAATATGGGGAAAAAGTGAAGTATTGGATCACTTTTAATGAGATGAACTCGGTTATTCATGCACCGTTCATGAGTGGTGCAATCATGACAGACAAGAGTGAGTTGGGCAATCAGGAGTTGTATCAAGCGGCCCATTATGAGTTGGTGGCTAGTGCTAAAGCTATTAAACTAGGCCATGAATTGGTACCAGGATCTCAAATTGGTTCAATGATTTTGGCTGTTACGATCTATCCTCTAACTCCTAATCCAGACGATATTATTTTTACAATGGAAAAAGAAAGAGAAACCTACTTATTTTCCGATATCATGATGAAGGGGAAATATCCGAATTACGCAAAATCATTCTTCCAACAAAGAGGTGTAAACTTAGACATTACAGGCGAAGATCGGGAAGCGTTAAAAAATACTGCGGACTATCTTGCAATTAGTTACTATTCAAGTCAATGTGCGTCTAAAGATCCAAATAATGGTGAACCGACGGGAAGTAACATGACTAAGGATTATAAGAAAAACCCTTACTTGAAATCAAGTGAATGGGGGTGGATCATTGATCCTCAAGGCTTAAGATATACTTTGAACAAGCTTTATGATCGATACAATAAACCGATTTTAATTGCCGAGAATGGGTTAGGGGCAAAAGACGAGCTGATTCAAGATGAGACTGGTGAAATGACAGTAATGGATGATTATCGAATCGATTATATCTCTGAGCATTTGAAACAGGTTCAAAAGGCAATTGAAGATGGTGTTGAGGTGATTGGGTATACAATGTGGGGCTGTATTGATTTGATTTCTTGTGCCACCGCGGAAATCGACAAGCGCTATGGTTTTGTTTTCGTTGATAAGTATACGGATGGCACAGGCACTTTGGATCGCTATAAGAAAAAATCCTTTTACTGGTTTAAAGATTTGATTCAAAATGAAATTCAGAAATAGTTTTAAATGGGCTGGGACATAACTCTACGAGTTACACCCCAGTCTCTTTAAAAACGAATAAACGGTGGGAACAGAAGTAAATCCTTCTTATTTCTCGGAGTTGAACACTTCTGTCCCAACCTCCTTCCTACGACTAGTCAAGAGGAAAAGAATAAAAATTAATTATTGAATTCCATATCAAATATCCCTGATACTAGTTTCAAATTTTTCATCAGGGTGCTATACTTTATTTATAAGGCATTGCCTTATTGGTCCTTAGAGATCGTGTACGCATAGTCGTACTTCGTCTTGTTCTCAACCATAGAATAGAGACACTTTAGTAGTTTGTTGATACAGGCTACGGTCGCAACCTTATCCTTCTTGGGTGTAGGTTGCGTTTTTAATTTGTAATAATAATCTACGATATGATTTGAAGCAGCGGCTTGTTGGTGGATCATATTCTTCACAGTAAAATAAAGAATTTTCCTAGCTTTAGGGTTCCCGCGTTTATTGATATGATCTTGGGCAAGATAGTTTCCAGATTGATACCTACGGGTATCAATGCCCACAAAGGCATTAACTTTCTTGTGATTCTTAAATCGTCGGATGTCGCCAAGTTCACCAATAATTAAAGCGGCAGAGACTTCACCAATGCCTGGCACACTTTGATAAAGATCAAATTCAGGGAGTGGTTTTGTTTGTTCAATCAGTTGTTTAGCCAAGCGCTCTTTTATTTGTATAAGCTCTTTTAACTGTTGAGCGTAGTAGCACACTTTCTGTACCTGAATACTTGTTTTTATGGTTGCCGGATAGGAATTAGCAGCTAATGAAAGGAGTAGCTGCGCTTTTTCCTCGGAGAGTCGTTTGTCTGTGTTTTTTTCAAGATATTTTTCACCTGTGTTTGACTCAATCCAGCTAAATAGTCTGGATGAGGGAAGCGCTCCATCAAGTTTAAAGCTAATTTTGATACCCGACTAGAAAAAAGGATTTCCAGTTCTGAAAAACTAAGTTGAAGAGCGGTGTGTAAGTGCATTCTGAGACGCTTGGTTTCGGTTTATATCTCTTGATAAAAGCGAACTAAATCATGAGATTCTTCATAAATAGTTAACTGGTGTCTCTTGATTTTCCGCTCATATTGGTAGTGGATTTGTGCTAATCGATGGGCATCTTGTTTATCTGTTTTAAGCACACGTAATCCATTATCAAGCTGCTTTTTTGCTTCTAAGGGATTCAATAGACAATAGGAAAAGTGATTATTTTGACAAAAGGTTTCAATTACTCTTGAGTAAACGCCTGTTGATTCAAAAACGATACATGGTATTTCTGGTAATTGTTGAATCTCTTGAAGCAACGTGTCAAACCCAGATTTTGTATGAAGAATTTCTCCTTCGGAGAGACAAACCTCCTCCTGATAAAGGACTTTATAGCTTTTCCCCATAGAAACATCTAACGCAAGTACATAAGTCATCTATTCATCTTCTTTCTTTTTTCTGAAAGGTTCTTCACTGCTTCATTTCGTTCCTAATTTCTTTTACACGAACTCGAAGCCCCAACATACTTAAACCAGATTCTAAAATGACAGTGAAGAAGACCGTTTTTTTGTAGGGACTCGAAGTCCATGAGGTCATGGTCGATCTTCCTTTCACACTCTACTATAAACCTAAAAAAGGAAAATAGAGGAGAAACTCATCCGTCGATAAGTTTCTCCTCTAATTTTAGTATGTTTTTTACGTTGAGCCTGTCTTTTTTGAATACAATTGCATAATAAGAATATCAATGACAGTATATAAAGCAATATCGGAACCGAAAGAAGCGACTTTCTTGTATTTGTCTTCGGTTGGTGTGACTTGTAAGCTGCAGAATGATTTTTTCTGTAAGGTACTCTCTTTTGGGCCAGTCAACAGGATGAATTTTATGTTCTTTTCTATAAGGTGATCAGCGATACGATTCAGGGTATTTGATTTTCCGTAATAGGAAACCATTATCACTACAGAACTTTCATCAAGTGTTTTTGCTTTTAGAAATTGATTTCCGGGAATACCATCTAAATTGGCTTTCATTTCCAACCAAACTAGTCGATTATATAAGCTAGTGGCGACAGAGTAAGAGTTGGATTCCGCAAAAATTTCAATTGATTGGGCGGTTATTAGTAGTTGGGCAATTTGTTCAAGCGCATTTAAGTCTAGATTGTTGATTGTGTCGTTAAGGGTCTGAATATGAAGATGGAGAACTTTTGAAATGATATCAAGAATAGCCTTTTCATTTTGGATTGGAAAGTCATATTCGATTCTCTCAGAAAAAGTATTAAAGCTAGAAATTTCACTGTTTAGCGTTAATTGAAAATCCTTAAATGACTTTAGCCCAACTTTTTTACAAAGTCGAGAAACTGTGGACACACTGGTAAATGTAGACTCGGCCAAATCATAAATAGTCATCTTGCTGATTTTTCGGGGATTATCAAGAATATACTGTGCAATGGTCTTTTCACTAGCTGAGAATTTCTCAGTTTGCTTGAGTAAATCAGTAATCAACATAAAGTATTATTCCTCCCTTTTGCAGGTCAATGGTGAGCTAGCCGCAGTATTCTCGTGATTGATAATTACTAACATCGAGCTTTATTATACCATTTTTTATCTCGGCAATGAAGTACCCTTGAAAGAACAAACCCGATCGCCTCAATCATATGCAAGGTGCAGGGTTCCCGTATCAATGGAACAAAACTTTACGGTAGAGGCTAAAACACGAACAATAAAAGAACTATCTATCTTTTTTTAGTTGCTGGATATAATACTATGAATAAAGAAAATAAAGATAAAGTGAATGGAAGATTTGTGGGAAAAGTGATTGGAACAATGTTACTTTTATCTTGTTTAATCATTGGAACGATGTTAATTATCCCGCAGCACAAACAGTTTGTTTTATTCTCCAGATTGTGATTGTTATTATGGGTATAGTATATGTGAATGTAAGTAGCAAAAGGAAAGTAAATTGAAATGTTGTCTTTGTGAAAAAGTATATATCATCAAATTTTAAGTATGACAATTTCAAAGTGCAATATTCTGATGTGCAATTAATTTTGGTTACGAATATTGGTAACGAGTATTTAAAATTCAATAAAATATAGTGAAACTATTCCTCTTGAAAGTTTGCTGTAAATCCCGATAATATAGTGTTTTCCAACTCTATAAAATTCCATAGCAGCCAACCAGGTCTTAAGAAAGCTCGTAAAGCTTCACAGTTTTCAAAACGTTAATCTTTTTATCGAAGATTTCAAAACACTCTCCTTTTGGAGGGTGTTTTTTTGTTCTGGTAATGAGAAAGGTAATAACAATATTATAAACCAGTGTAAGCAATGAATTTTTTTAACGCATTTCGTTGAGCTTTTTCAGTAACATGAGAATAAGTGTTAAGGGCAGTTTCAGCATTTTTATGACCCAATCGATCTTGTGTTTCTTGGATGATATTGATCAAAATTATCGTTTTCTCCAAAAAATAAATACAAAATGGAGGAGGGGAAAGATGTTTAAAGTTTACTTCCCGTTTCAGTGGCTCGTTAAAGGAATTCTTTTAGTGCTACTAGGATTGATTATTTTTGAAAGTTATCTAACAATTAAAGCCAGATATTTTCCAGAAGAAAAGCCAATAAAAATTGTAACAAATGATTTAAAAATAGGTGAAACTTATCAGGCAGATGCGGTTGAACTAACATTTAAAAATATTGAATTGACCGAAAAAAGAAATGAATTTGCACAACATGATCGTGTATTACAAGTGACTTATACATTAAAAAATGATACAGAAAATCCGATACGTCCATAACAATGGTCGATTGAAAATAAGAATGGTGAAGAACTTTAAGAGTATGCTATGATATTGGATAATCCAGAATATATTGAAAGTGACAAAGCAGAAACAATAAATTACTATTATGAATTACCGAATGATACACAGGAATATCAAATCGTAGTACGTAGAGCGAATGGTTATTTTGTTGGATTACCCTTTACTTTGTAAGTCTTATTTTGTTAGTGGCTTTTAAGTTAATATTATTTTTATGATTTTTGAAAATGAAAGTGAGGAAATTGGAGGAATGGCTGAAGAAAATAAAGTTGATCCGCTTGAAACACTAGTGATAAATAAGAAAGAATTTGAGCAACTTTTTCTTGATTTTTTTGTTCAATATGACATGATTTATGATTTTAGTTCGTCACTAGATTTATTTGAATTAGAAGCAGAAATAATAAAAAATAGCCAAGAGGAAGATGGTAACATCATCATTTCAGTAGAAAAGTTCCTTGAATTGTTTTCGGAAATATTTGAAATAGATACAGATTATTATCAACCACAAGAAGTTTTTCGAGAGTTTAGAAATAAGATTATTCGTTCAAGTAATATAGCAAATTGAATCAATAAAAGAAGCGTTGAAGAAAAATTCTTTCTTTTAACGCTTCTTTTTAGAAGATTTTACAGATGTCTCATGGAGATTTGCTTCAATAACTACTTGTAGTCATTTCGTTTAAAATTATTATGTTACACCCTTATGTGTCGCGAAGAAATACTGGTATAATAATGAATGAGATATGTAACGTTAGGGTATACTCTTGTATTACAACTTTATTTATCTAGGAGATTTTGAATTTGAATAGTACTAGAAAAAGCATATTAGAAATGGATAATCAAGAAGCAAAACAATTTTTATTAAAGTCAGCAAGCTTTTTTAAGACGTCTTTGCCTAATTATATCAATTTATCAGTAGTTATAGGAAAAGCGGTGGATTTATTAAAAGACAAGCCATTTTCTGAACTAGTTAAACATAAGAGGTCGCTATCTGAAGCAGTTGACGTTAATCATCGAATATTAGCTAACAAAGATGGAAATTACGCTTGGAGACCTCTTCAAATATTACATCCAATAGTATATGTAGACTTGGTAAACGTCATTACACAGCAAAATAATTGGAGGCACATCAAAAATAAGTTTGAAGAATTCCAAGCTGATAAGCGAATTGAATGTATATCGCTTCCTGTGGAATCGATTTCTTCGAAGAGTGATACTGCGGAAACTATTTTAAATTGGTGGGAAAATCTTGAACAGGCACAAATCGGTTATGCATTGGAATATGAGTACTGTATTCATTCAGATATTACCGATTGCTATAGTTCAATGTACACACATACCATTCCATGGGCGTTACATTCAAAAGAATGGGCTAAAACACATAGAAAAAATTCCCAAGGTATTGGAAATTTAATAGATTCTAAAATACAATATTTGCAAAACGGTCAAACGAATGGTATACCCCAAGGAAATATATTAATGGATTTTATAGCTGAAATAGTACTCGGATATGCTGATAAAATGTTGTTAAACAAGATAGAAGAGGCGGGGATTGAAGAATTTAAAATACTTCGTTACAGAGATGATTACAGAATTTTCTCGGTTCGAAAAGACCAGGCCGAAGTGATTATCAGATTATTATCTGAAGTATTATCGGATTTAAATTTGAAGCTAAATTCAAACAAAACATTTTTATCGGATAATATAATCTTAGATGCAATTAAGTCAGATAAGATTTACTGGGATCTTAAGCATGCAAGTTTTATAGAAAAAAATAATAATAAGTGGAAGTTTAAGCTTAGTCTTCAAAAGCATTTGTTACAAGTAAAGCTTTTAGGAGATAAATATCCAAATTGTGGGAGCTTAAGTAAAGCGCTAAGTGAGGTTTACACACATAGAGTTTCTACTTTAAATAAAAGACCAGATGATATCTACCAATTGATTAGCATTCTTGTTAATATAATGCAAAAGAATCCTAGAACTTTGGAAGCTTGTATTGTGATTTTAGGTAAGCTTTTTGAGTTTATTGCTGTAGAAGAAATCAACTTATACTTGGATAAAATCTTAAGAAAATTCGTTAATACTCCTAATACTGATATAGTTGAAATTTGGTTACAAAGGCTTTCTTTAATTCATTCACGAGAGAAACCTTACAGTGCAAAATTATGTAAGAAAGTTTCTGATCCTAAAGGATTCACATTGTGGAATTCTGATTGGTTGAATGATGGATTTGATGAAAGTGAAATAATCAATGAAGCTTGCATTTCGAATTTAAGCTTGACTACGCCAGCTAAAGAGTTAGAGCTATTTATTTCGCAATATGAAGAATAATATAATATTCACTATGCTAATTTTTTAAAATCGATTAGTTATAGAAGCGTAGTACTTTGTTGAAATGAATTAAAATTTCAGTGATATAAAAAACATTTCGTGATTAATGGGTGACATAAAGCTGAATTATAATTTATAACTATGGGGGGGATACAATTGACTGAACTTAATGAAGGATATAACATAGAATACAAGGAATCAGTTCCCAAGAAGCCTAATCATCTAAAGGCAGAGATCGTATCTTTTTTAAATAGCGATACAGGCGGAACGATTTATTTAGGTGCTAGTGATGATGGAATACCAGTTGAACTTCCTAATAAGAGTAAGCAATATAAAGAATGGGAAGAACTATTAAGTAATTGGGTAGCCAGTGCATTTAGGCCAGAAGTTACGGGTTTAATTCTGGTTGATCCTAATTGTACACCTTTTAAAATTTCTGTAAGTGCGGGCTCCAATAAACCCTATTATTATACTGACGGGGAAGGAATGAACTGGAAAGGCGTATATATACGTAATGGCAGTTCGAAAAGACGTGCTAGTGATTCGGAGATAAGAAGAATGATGAATCGGCATATTGCCAATTCTTTCGATAGCGAAAAAATTGAACGGAATGACTTAACCTTTAATTACGCCGAGCAGGCTTTTACAAAAGAAGGAATAAAATTTGATGTTATTGGGTTGGATTTTAAGAAAAAGGTAGAGGATCAATTCAATAACGCTGCATTAATAGTTAGCGATGAGAATCCATTTATTTCAAAAGTAGCGGTGTATGAAGGACTGGATGTAGTCACTTTTCGAGATAAAAAAATATTTTCAGGCTCTGTGGCAAAACAAATTGATGATGCAATTCAATATATTCATCTAAGTAACAGGGTTCAAATTACTCTAGGACACAATGGTAAGCGAATAGAGAATTATTCTTATCCGATTGATGCAGTCCGTGAAGCAATAATGAATGCCTTCGTTCATCGAGACTATACTATGAGTTCAGATATTAAAATAGAGATTTTTGATGATAGATTAGCGATTTCTTCACCGGGCTCTCTTCCAGATGGATTAACGGTTGAGGACATAAAACAAGGAGCGAATGCTAAACGGAATCCTATTTTGATAAATGCTTTGGATAAAATGAACTATATTGAAAATTACGGTTCTGGAATTCGCCGTATTTATTCTCTGTATAAGGGGTTTATGCGTCAACCAGAATTAATTGCAACACATAATTTATTTACTGTTGTCTTGTATAATATGAATTATAAGCTAAATACTATGGAATTGAATCGTAATATGATTTCGATTGTTCAATATCTTAGTGGTGGGAAACTTGCTAGCCGCCAAGAGATTCAAGATGCACTAGACTTGCAAAAAAGCTACACATCTGAACTATTATCTAGTTTGAAGAAAGCAGGCATAATTGGTTCTGAGGGGCGAGGGCCAGCTACTAGATATTACCTGATAGCCACTGACGCTAGCTAATTTTAATTGATTTTTTTATCTTTACCGGACGATTTACCGGAAGATAGAATATAAATCTTATTATATCAACGTTTTAACCACCGGACGATGTTTCATAAGATTCATAGTTTTAGAACCTTTTACCGGACGATTCACCGGACGCTATGTCTTTAAACCCGGTATATCGCTATTTTGGTCACCGGACGATAGAGGGTTAAGGGTTTAATGAAAAAGTGATTGCTATTCTTCAATCAACCAACTCGCCAAGTTGTGGTAATGATTTGAGGTAATGACAGAATATAATTTTATATAGCTTAGTAAAACTTCATGAATAAGAGAACCTTAATTTTGCGCTGTTTGTAGCAGTGTAAAACATTAAAAAACAAAAATTTGTTTAACCAGGTCTTAAGAAAGCTCGTAAAGCTTCACAGTTCTCAAAACGTTAATTGCTGGAGCCGTTGCGAATTTATTCGCTTACGAATACAGTATGGGACGGAGATTTCTCAGGAAATCGAGTACCATTCATTTAAAACAATCAAGACGTTTCGCAACTTAGTTTGTGAAGCGTCTTTTTTCATTGTTGACACCATTCAAGACAGTATCATTTTGAGCTAATTTGCGATAAGCAATCTCACCAACGGGCATTTTTTATGACGTTTGGTGTGTTTACATAAGTTTTTGTAATTGTGGTATCGCTATGTGTGAGCGCTTCTGAAATCTGCTCGAAAGAAATGCCAGACTGTCTAGCTAAAGTTGGGAAAATATTGATTTGTTGTAGTTTATTAAATTGCACCTTTTTCCATGTTGTCAGTAGATCAATGATGGAATCAACTACTAGAATGGTTCGAAAGCGATAGGAGTTTTTCATTTCTTTTACATACTCGCATTTCTCAGTATCTTTATTTTTTACCAATTTATACATGAGGGAAATCAACTTTTATTGAAATTCACATCTGACCAAACTAGTGGATAGATTTCTCCTTTGGCTGCTCCTAATTGATAAATCAAAAAAACGTGTAGTCTTGCACCCCATTAAACATTGCACCAATTACTATCAGTGATGATGTCTTGATTGCGCCAAATGTCGGCGCTTGGACTACGCCTTAGATACTTATTTGCGGCGTGAGCTAAAAGCTGAACGTGGCACGCCTAGTTATGGGTGATAATTACTGAATTGGGGCTAATAGCTCGATTTACCAAAGGTAACTATTGGCTCTGATGTGGTGATCGGTGCCGGCAGTGTTGTGACTCGCGATAGTCTTGATGGTGTCTTGATTTATGATAATCCTTGTCGGGTGATTCGAAAATTTTATCAGTGGAATCGGGAATACTATTTTAAATACAAGAAATATCCTGTTGAGTATTTAGTGGTAAACCCTTGATAAAACAGTCTTTTTATCAAGATGCTAAAATTATGTAAAAAATAATTTCGCTAAAATGTTGACGTTTTCAAAAAAGATGATATTATAGTTCTTGTAAATGATAACAAACTAAATACTAGATGAGTGTAACTGTTCAATCAGGCATCATCAATAAGGATTTTAGCGTTATATCTAACGCTAGGAGTGTTTATTGATGATGCCTGATTTTTTTTGACGGGAGGTGCGTACAGGAGGTTCATACAGGAGGTGCATAAAGAAAATGAAAGTGCTTCAATCATTGAACCAAAATGCTTTACTGGTTCGCTATGAAGGATCCGAGTGTATCGTCGTCGGAAAAGGAATTGGCTTTGGTAAGAAAAAGGGAGATCCAGTAAATGAAGCTCTAGTAAGCAAAGTTTACCAAATGGCGCCGGAGCGCACTGATCTCTTAAACCTTTTAGGTGATATCGATGAAGAAAGCATCCAAATGGCAGAAGAGGTGACAGAACACGCCCAAATGGAACTGGGAAAAGCGTTTACCGGCAACTTTATCTTGTCATTAGCTAGCCATATCCAGTTTTTAGAGGAAAAGTACGCGGGTCAAATAGAGATTTTCCAACCTTTTCACTATGAGTTGAAGTATCTCTATCCGAAAGAGCATCAGGTAGCTGAGTGGTCGGTGAACTACTTGAATAAATCGTATCAATTGAATTTGCCAGAAGCGGAGGTTTCGTTTTTTACGCTACATTTTGTGAATGCTTTGATTGATCAAGGTGAAATGAGCAATGTAGTTGAGCTGAGTGATATTTTAAATGAAATTGCGGAACTGGTGGAACAAGAACTAGGACATCCTTTGAAGCGAGAATCCATCGACTTTTCTCGTTTCATTATCCACCTACGTTACTTTGTCATTCGTAACTTGAACAGCAGCCAGCGAAAGAATGAAATCAACGACAAAGAATTCCAGCAATTATACACGCTGGCGTTAAGTTTGTATCCTTTTGAAAACCAGATATTATACAAGATTAAAACGATGCTACAAGAAGACCATCAAATGAATTTTGGTAACTCAGAAGATTTTTATCTTTTATTACATTTAGTCAGAATTGTTAGTGAGGAAGGAGGGAAAGAAAAGTGAGTTTTAAAGAACTGTTTAAACCAGAGTTAATGGCCTTGAACATGCAAGCAGCAGACCAAATAGATTTCTTTAGTCAAGTATCAGATCGGTTATTGGAACAGAATGTTGTCAAAGAAACTTTCAAAGCAGCAATTACTGAACGAGAAAATAATTATCCCACAGGATTGCAATTGGAAAATTTCGCCGTAGCCATTCCTCATACTGATGTGGTTCATGTAAAAGAAGCTTTCGTAGCTGTGAACCGCTTAAGTAACCCCATTGATTTTTATCAAATGGGTACAGATGACGTTGTGGTACCTGTCAAAGATATTTTGGTATTAGGGATTAAAGACCCTAAAAAACAAGTGGGTTTGTTAGCTGAATTGATGGGCGCATTTGCTGATCCATCATTCGTAGAGAAATATGAAAAAGCAACAACTATTGAAGAAATTACAGCACTTATTAATCAATATCTATAAAAAAATTGGAGGAAAAATTATCATGAAAAAAATTATCGTAGCGTGTGGTTCAGGTGTCGCAACATCACAAACAGTAGCTTCAAAGATTACTAAATTATTAAAAGAAAGAAAGGTTCCAGCTGAAGTTGAAGCTGTGGATATCAAATCATTGAAACACCATATTAAAGGTGCCGATGCCTATGTATCGATTGTTAAAACTAAAGAAGAATTCGATATTCCAGTCTTTAACGGAATTGCTTTCTTGACAGGTATGGGTCAAGACCAAGAAATCGAAAAAATCATCAAACTTATTCAGGAGGGCTAATCAAACATGGAAACATTACAAACAGTTATTAATTTCATCTTAAATGACCTAGGCGCAGCCGTTTTCGTGCCAGCTTTGATGTTAATCATCGGCTTGTGTATGAAGATGAAGTTCTCTGAAGCCTTTAGTTCTGCCTTGACCTTAGGGATTGCTTTTACTGGGATGTCTATCTTGATTAACTACATGATGACTTCCATGGGGGATGCCGCTCAGAAATTAGCAGAAAATACTGGCATTAGCTTGCCAGCTGTTGATGGTGGTTGGCCAGGGATGGCTTCCATCTCTTGGGCTTGGCCCTATGCCTTCTTGATGTTTCCGTTAACCATTGGGATTAACATCATCTTGCTGGCTTTGAACCAAACAAAAACATTGAACGTTGATATGTGGAATGTTTGGAATAAAATCTTTACAGCAGTAATGGTTTCTTACATTTCCGGTAGCGCAATTTGGGGCTTTGTAGCTGCTTCTATCCAAATCATTCTTGAATTGAAAGCTGGCGATATCTGGGGACCAGAAGTTGAAAAATTGACAGGGATTCCAGGGGTAACTGTTCCTCACTTTGTTACTTTGATTACGACCATTTTGTTCCCAATCGATGAATTATTGAAAAAAATCCCGTTCTTTAACAAACCAATGGATGCTGATTCATTGAAAGAAAAAATTGGGATCTTTGGTGAAAACTCAGTGATGGGTGCCATCATTGGTTTCTTGCTAGGTTTAGCATCAGGATATGGAGTAGCAGGTGCCTTACAACTAGCGGTTCAAGCAGCTACTGCTTTGACCTTGTTCCCAATGGTTTCTAAATTATTCTCACAAGCATTGTCACCAATTTCAGAAGCAATTTCTGATTTCATGAAGAAAAAATTCGAAGGCAAAGAAGTCTTCATCGGTTTAGACTGGCCAATCTTGGCAGGTCGTAATGAATTATGGGTAGCGGTAATAATTACAATCCCAGTGTTGCTAGTAATGGCAATCGTCTTACCAGGTAACCAAGTTTTACCATTTGCCGGTATTATCAATTTATCTTTTGTAATTGGCGCGTTGTTGTTAACTGATGCTAACTTAGGACGGATGATCTTCCACGGTGTCATTTCAGCACCACTATTCTTGTACGGCGCGACTTATTTTGCACCATACATCACTCGTTTAGCTAATGAAACAGGGGCAGCTACTGTTGATAAAGGCAAAATGTTATCATGGAGTACTTTTGAAGGTCCAGACATTCGTTACTTATTCTCAACGGCCTTTTCTGGCAATATCATCAGCATTGTTTTATTAGTAGGTTGGTTAGCATTGTTCTACATCATGTATCAAAATAAGAAAAAATACAATGCAACCATTGGTATGGAAAATGAATAAAACCATTGTCCAACAAAAATTGTTTTGGATCACAGTAATTTTATTCGACATGGGACTATTGATTTATGGATTTTTAGCAAATGACTGGTTTCTAAGTTTATTAGCCTTAGTGCTTGTATTGGTTATCAAGCGATACGGCTATGACCTTTTGTTCAAAAAGTATGATGAAGAATGGGATCAGAAACATCAGGAATATGTAGAAAAAAAGAGGAGATATCAGAAAAATGGCTGACTATAAAGATCACAAAGTAGTGAGAGAACTAGCAGATTTAACTTACACCATGTGGAACATGGGCTGGGATGAAAAAAATGGCGGGAACATCAGCTATATCCTGTTTGACGATGAAGTAAAGGAAATAGATATTGATGAAAACGGACGTTTTTACGAAATGGTCAGTATTCCAGAAAACATGGTGGGCAAGTATATCGTTATCACTGCATCAGGTAGTAACTTCCGTCTAGTTCGTGATGATGTTGAAAGTACAGTCGGTGTCATTCGAGTAGAAGAAAATGGTTACACGATCGTGGCTGGTTTTGCTAATGATAACAAACCAACTAGTGAAATTTACATGCATTTATTGTCACATGGTACACGCTTGAAAGCAGATCCGGAACATCGCGTTATCGTCCATAACCATGCCACTGAAATTTCCGAAATGACCTTCGTTCATGAATTGGACGATACCTCATTTACTCGGACATTGTGGTCGATGATTACTGAATGTATCGTAGTCTTCCCCGATGGCGTTGGCGTTTTACCTTGGATGGTCTGCGGGAATGAAGAAATCGGCTTAGCCACTGCTAAGAAAATGGAAACTTGCCGCATTGTTGTTTGGGCGCACCACGGTATTTTAGCTTCCGGTAGTAGTTTGAACGACGCTTTTGGCTTGATTGAAACAGTCAATAAGGCAGCAAAAATCTACATGGAAACCGTTGACAAACGTATTACCACAGGCATCACTGATGAACAATTGATAGAATTGTGTGCATTCTTTAACATTACACCAAAAGAAGGCATTATTAAAGCATAGCATGATTAAGGTATTGTATAGTAGGAAGTTTTAAGCTTCCTACTATACTACTTTTATTGAACGTATTGTGAGAAATATAACAAGGAGTGTATGAAAATGGCAAACAGAATGATCTTAAACGAAGTATCTTATCATGGTAAAGGAGCCATCGGTGAAGTATCTAATGAATTTAATGCACGTGGTTTCAAGAAAGCTTGCGTCATCACAGACAAAGACTTGATCAAATTTGAAGTAGCGACAAAAGTTATTGAATTATTGGATCAAGCGGGTGTTGATTATGAAGTCTACGATGCCATCGTGCCAAATCCAACTATTCAAAACGTTAAAGACGGCGTGGAATTTGTCAAAAATTCCGGTGCGGACTGCATCATCGCTATTGGTGGCGGTTCACCAATCGATACAGCCAAAGCCATCGGTATCATTGTGACCAACCCAGAATTTACCGATGTACTTAGCCTAGAAGGTGTTGCCGATACGAAAAATCCATGTCTGCCAATTTTGGCGGTACCAACAACTTCCGGAACAGCTGCTGAAGTGACAATTAACTATGTAATTACTGATGAAAATAATCACCGTAAATTTGTCTGTGTTGACCCTCACGATATCCCAATCGTGGCGTTCATTGATAGCGACATGATGATGGGGATGCCTAAAGGACTTTGTGCTGCAACTGGTATGGATGCTATGACCCACGCCATCGAAGGCTACATCACTAAAGGCGCTTGGGAAATGACGGATATGTTGCATATCAAAGCGATTGAAATTGTGGGCCGTTCTTTACGTGATTCTGTCAACGGCGATCAAAAAGGGCGAGAGGATATGGCCTTGGCCCAATATGTGGCTGGTATGGGCTTTTCTAACGTTGGATTAGGTCTAGTTCATGGGATGGCGCATCCGTTGTCTGCTTGGTATAATATTCCTCACGGCGTGGCTTGTGCTTCATTATTGCCAACGATTATGAAATATAACAAAGACTTCACTGGTGAAAAATATCGCGACATTGCCCGCGTTTTAGGTGTTGAGAATGCTGATACTTTGTCAATCGAAGAAGTCCGTGACGCTGCTTGTGCCGCGGTGGATCAATTGAGTAAAGATGTTGGCATTCCGGCAACGATTTCTGAGTTGGGTGTCAAAGCCGAAGATTTAGCGCAAATCGCTGAAGATGCTTTCAAGGATGTTTGTACGCCGGGTAATCCGCGTGATACCAACGTTGATGAGATTGTTGAATTGTATCAGAGTTTGATGTAAGGAAAATAGTATTATAAAACTACAAATCGTCTGTGGATGGTTTGTAGTTTTTTACTTTCATTGAAAAATAAATTAATATGGCGAGTTTTATAATGAACTTAACCAGTTGCTAAAATAAAAAGATGTCATCGCAAAATGTCATGGATTATTGAAATTCTTACATAATCAGTAAGGATGAAATCGCGATGCCGCAAACCGAAAATACCACAGGACCACTCAAAGGAAAACACCTGACTTATAAGGAACTTGTACAATCGAAACACTTCGCTCGTTTGACAAGCCAATGTCTGGGAACAAAATTGCGGATAAACTCGGTTGCGCCGCAAAATAATTTACACAGAAATTAAGGAT
The DNA here is from genome assembly GCF_051711125.1 of Enterococcus sp. DIV0574. Classification (NCBI taxonomy): domain Bacteria; kingdom Bacillati; phylum Bacillota; class Bacilli; order Lactobacillales; family Enterococcaceae; genus Enterococcus; species Enterococcus sp. DIV0574. The sequence goes on along the minus strand of NZ_JBIOMA010000001.1, from coordinate 3,298,051 downwards.
GGCACCATTCGCCAGATTCGTAAACAAAAGTAAAATGGCAAAGTCTATGAATTTGAATACTACGTCTACTCTGCTGATGCTAGAAAGGCGGCATATGACAAGACTCTATTAAACTCTATTAAGCAACCCAAATGGGTTTATGTCCAAAAATTCATGGCCTATGTAAATCATCAGATGAAACTGGAGAAACAATCACAGATGTAGTATACATTCGGGAAGAGTTTGGTCACTGGGAAATCGACACTGCAGCTGGCTTGAAATCGGATAAGGACCACGATTGACTCTGACTGAATGCAAGACAAGATACGAAGTGGATTATTAAAATTATAGTTACGATTTCATTCGCATCGTATCGAACGATATGTTAACGCTTCAAAAAATCTTTATAATTACTTAGCCAAAAGTTATAAAGGAAAATTTAAAAATGGCGATATGGTTATTACTGAAAAAATCTGGCTGGTAACGAACGAGTTCACTTCTCACCGGTATCGGCGCATTTGACGCCGGATTTAATTAAAGATTTGTATTACCAATAAAATTAAGCCATTCAGGAGGCGGAGGTAGACCTTTACTATTTCTTTCCTTGTTTTAGATTTCCCCTCAATTCGTCCATTTAGTGACGGAAATGGGCGAAAGTCGCGCTTGTTGTTTATGGCAGAATAAAAGTACATACAAGGGGTGCAAATGGATGGCCTGTCGAAACTAGTCTTGTTTTTCCGAATATACATGCCAACTATGAAAACAACTTATGCAGCAGATGCCATCATTACCTTCATCAATAGTTGGAACAGCTACCTGTGGCCGTTGATCACCCTTCAATCACCAGAAAAGCAAACCTTTCCTCTGATGATTTCTGCCATCGGCGCCGCCAATAATCCAGATTACGGCTTAATGATACTGGCAATCGTGATCGCAACTCTGCCAACAATGGGAGTCTTTTTCTCGCTGCAAAAGTATTTTGTGGCTGGGATGTTGGGATCGGTGAAGTAGGTGAATTGATTTTAATGGATGATCATGGTAGAAAGTAAAGTCTAACTTTAATAGGTATAAAAAATATCACGCATCAAAAATATAAAATAAAACGTTTATACAAAACAAGAAGCATTCAAGAAAAAAATTCTTTTCTCGAGTGCTTCTTACTTCTGTATGTAAGGAAAACCTATTTTTGCCGAGCTTTTCCTAAAGGCACAATCTACAGTCAACTGGGTAGTCTATTTTCGTGCAAGGGTTTCGTTTATCAAACGACTCGTCACTTCAAATGCCATAGTGATATTCTTTCGTTCTTCACTAGTAAGCTCTTTTCCTGCGAAGGTCAAGTTAGGTTCTTTTTTCAGATATTCAATAAACTTAGCCGTTTGTTTAGAAATATCTTTTTGACTTTTATTTCGATAGTCTAAGAAATTCTCTTGTACATTGGGTACAATTTCGATTTGATTATCAAGGATTAAATCTGTAGATACATTAAATATTTCTGCTAGTTTTAAAATCTCTGTATCTCTTAAAGGACGTTCACCTCGTTCGATTCTGCCGAGAACATTTTTATTAAGGTTCATTAGCTTTGCTAGATGAGCTTGGGAATAATTCTTGCTTTCTCTCAGATTAATCACATTTTCCCCAATTTTTGAGTAGTCGTATAAGTTCTCTTGTTGAGACATCAGTAATGCACCTCACGTACCTGTTTTATAAAATCGTATCACAGAATACAAAATAGGTATGTTTTGTATATAAAATAGATATATTTATACAAATATCTATTTTGTTGTGATAAGATATTTTGTATACGAAATAGATACGATATGAATGATACTCATTATGGACTAGGTGAAAAGAGAAACTTATACTTCTAGAAACATACTCGGCTCATCTATTTCTATAAAAACTAGTTGTCATCACCTTTTTTTAGGTAAATGTTGTCAAAACACTTCGGTAAAAAGAAGTTAATTGCAGCCGCTAATCTATCAACGAATGATGGCGTTTCATCATTCATAGGAAATGCAACAGAGTATGCTCACATTGAACTGGCTGAAACTTTAACAACACACCTTAGACTTTCCTAAAAGCACCAGTAATAAAACTTCAATCGTAGTAAGCGAAAGGGGAGAGATTAGTCCGCATTTACCACTTTATTTTCGAACTGTGCATGTCGGGAAGTCTTAGGGTTTAGTTTATATTCAACCAAACAATTATAAGGAGGAATTTATGTGAGAAAGAGAATGAGTTTGCTAGGGTTAATCTGTTTTGTCAGTATCTTGTTTTTATCTGCTTGTTCCAATGAACCAAAACAGGGAGAGTCTGGCAATAACGAGGGGAAAGTTTCGTTAACGATGACCGCCTGGGGAAATCCTGCTGAGCAAGAAGTCTATCAACGAGCAATTGATGCGTACATGAAACGAAATGAAAACGTAACCATTAAATTGATTCCTGCACCTAGTGATACGTACTTGCAGCAATTGCTCACGCAATTGCAAGGGAGTCAAGCCCCGGATTTATTTTATGTCGGGGAGGTGCAAATGGCGCAATTGATCGCAACGGGAAGAATTATTGAGTTAACAGACTTCCTGAAATCTGAAGATAGTTATGTCAGTATTGATGATTTTGCTCCAGGGATATGGGGACCTGCTCGAAGAGAGAACCAGATTTATGGTGTCTCTGTCGATTCCAATCCGATGCTGCTTTATTACAACAAAAAAGTCCTAGAAGAAGCTGGGCTTGATCCTAACGAACCGCAAAAATTATATGAATCTGGAAACTGGACGTGGGAAAATTTCCAAAAGATAAATGAGACAGTTACTGCTAGCGGGAAGTATGGTCATGTCTTAGAAAATGGTGCGCATCATTACTTCAGCTGGCTGTGGTCAAATGGTGGAGAAATGTATGGCGAAGATGGTTCATTTGTTTTACCTGAGAACGAACGAGGTATAGAAACTTTTGCGTATTTGACGCAAAACGTAGTTGATGGGAATTTTATCTATGCAGGTGCTTTGCCAGAAGGACAAGGTGGCGATGCCATGTTTATGTCCAATCAAACAGCTTTTGTGTCGGCGGGACGTTGGTTTACGCCAATGTTCAGCGAAAATGATGCGTTGGAATTTGATTATATTCCCTATCCTACCAATACAGGTGAACAAATTGAGCCTAGTTTCATTGCAACCGCGTATTTAGCGGTAGGGGATCATTCCAGTAATAAAGAAGAAGCATTGCGTTTTCTATCTTATTATACTTCGGAGCAAGGGCAACGGGATCGATTGGAAGATGAGGGAAATGCTGTCCCTTCTGTGACGACAGCGGATGACATCATCGAAAGTGCCGCGATACCGGAACATGCTAAGTATTTAATCGATGCCAGAGATATCGGCAAAGTAGAAGATAAGCAAGCATTGGTACCAGGGTTAAGTGATCAATTAGAAAGCATTCTTGATTTGCTCTTCTTAGGGCAGTTGGATCTTGATGAAGCAGTTGATCGCTTGGAAAAAACAGCCAATGAACTGATCGAAGCCAATCAATCGTAAAAATACTTATATATAAGGAGGTGGTCGGATGAACAAACGCACGACAAAATGGGCCTGGTTATTTCTAACGCCACAATTAGTGGGACTGATTATTTTTTCTTTGATTCCAGTAGCGATCGCGATTGGCTTGAGTTTCATGTCATGGGATGGATTTGGTGCTCGGACGTTTGTAGGGATTCAGAATTATATCAATCAATTCGCCAATCCTGATTTTTGGACAGCCACATACAATACGTTGCTCTATACCTTACTCACTGTTCCCATAGGTCTGAGTTTGGCACTGGTGTTAGCAGTAGCTTTGAACAAACGCACGGGAAAAAATGTGTATCGCTTGTTCTTCTTTATGCCGGTTGTGACAAGTTCAGTCTCTGTGTCTGTCATGTGGATGTGGATTTTGAATGGAGATATTGGGATATTGAATCAAGTTTTGGGGATGATCGGTATCCAAGGACCTAATTGGCTAACAGATACGCGGATCGTGATGTTATCGATCGCTGTGTTAAGTATCTGGTGGCAGCTAGGCTACAATATGGTGATTTTTTTAGCTGGCATTCAAAATATCTCCAAGTCGTATTATGAAGCTGCGCAAATGGATGGTGCCAGCAAAGTGCAGCAATTTTTTAAGATCACATTGCCAATGCTTTCTCCAACGACGTTTTTTCTGTCTATTATGGCGATTATCAGTTCCTTCCAAGTGTTTGACCAAGCGTTTGTCCTGACTCGAGGTGGTCCGGGGAAAGCCAGTTATACACTTGTTTATCACATTTATCAGCAGGCCTTTATTGATTTTCGCTTTGGGTCAAGTGCAGCAGGTGCGGTCATCTTGTTTGTCGCGATTTTGCTCCTTACATTGATTCAATTCTATGCGCAAAAAAGGTGGGTTCATTATGAAGAATAAGAAAATTAGCGTAGGCAAATGGTGTCTACACGGATTACTAGCAATCGGTTCTTTTTTGATGGTTTTTCCTTTTTTGTGGACGATCGGCAGTTCCTTAAAAAATATGACACAGATTTTTGCACTGCCGCCTGTCTGGTTCCCGAATCCAATTGTTTGGCAAAATTACCTTGATTCATTGCAGGCGATGCCTTTTGGTCGTGCCTATTGGAATAGCTTCTACATTACGATCATTGTTGTTGTTAGTCAGCTTTTTACGGGTTCGATGGCTGCTTATGCCTTTGCAAAGCTGAGATTCAAAGGCTCCGAGGTACTGTTTCTGCTGTTTTTAGCGACAATGATGATTCCCAAGCAAGTCACTATGATCCCATTGTATTTGATCATGGACAAGTTGGACTGGTTAAATACCCACCTGCCGTTGATCATTCCCGGGGCATTGTTTAATGCCTTTGCGGTTTTCTTATTAAGGCAATTCATTCGAGGAATTCCCAAAGAATTAGAAGAAGCGGCGGTGATGGATGGTGCGAGTATCCCCCGTATTTACTGGAGTGTCATATTGCCATTGATCAAGCCAGCGCTTGCGGCTATGACGATCTTTATTTTTATGGGCACGTACAATAACTTTATGGATGCGCTGATCTATCTTTCGACGCCAGAAAAATTCACGGTTCCTTTATTGCTGAATAACTTTAAAGGGCTCTATGTGACAAATTGGTCCTACATGATGGCAGGAGCCACGATTTCAGTGATTCCGATTATTTTGGTTTACTTGTTCGCCCAACGTTATATTATCGAAGGCATTACACTGACAGGGATCAAGGGATAAAGAAAAAGGATGAGTGAATGAAAATCAATCAACTGGCACAGTATCTAGACTGGATAGCGAAATTTGCGTATCTGAACATTCTCTGGTTAGGGTTTACTCTTTTAGGGATCGGTATCTTCGGCTTTTTTCCAGCAACGATCACGAGTTTTATTATGCTGAAGAAGTTTGTCGTTGAGGGAGAAACTGAATGGACCGTGAAGCAGTTTTTTGTTTGCTTTAAAAAAATGTTTTTTCGCAGCAATAGACTAGGTTTCTTCTGTTGGATGATTCTCGGTAGTTTAGGGTTCAATCTGCAGCTTGTTTTAACATCTGAAGAGCCGCTTTTTATCGGTCTGCGCATCCCCATACTGTTGACGATCATTGGTACGTTATTCATGCTTGTCTATGTGTTTCCTATCAGTGTCTATGGGAAAAGATCGCTGTATCAGACTTTTTTCTCGGCATGCTGCTTTGCGTTGGCATTTCCAGTTCAAACAGCCAAAGTCTTGATTTTCCTTATTCTCATAGCCGGTATAGGGTTTCTCTTTCCGATGTTCCTGCTGTTCTTTTCTGGGAGTGTATCAATGTATCTAGTGCTGAAAAATTATGTCTTGTTACAGGCAAAAATAGAACAACAATAGATGGAGTAAAAGTTATCAATTGGGAAATAGCCGATTTATGTTTTTTGAAAAGATATGAAACAGATTGAGAGGAGCAAAGATATGGTTAAAATAACATTTATTGGTGCAGGAAGCACGATATTTGCTAAAAACGTATTAGGAGATGCGATGCTGACACCAAGTTTATCCCATGCCGATATTGCATTATACGATATCAATCAACAACGACTTAGAGAATCAGAGCTAATGTTGAGAACGATCAATAAAAATGCCAACCATAGTCGGGCAAAAATCCGAACCTATCAGGATCGCAAAGAAGCTTTAACAGGTGCCGATTTTGTCATCAATGCCATCCAAGTAGGGGGGTACCAGCCATCTACACTGATCGATTTTGAGATTCCCAAAAAATACGGGTTGAGGCAAACCATTGGTGACACCATGGGGATCGGTGGGATTTTCCGCACCTTGCGGACCTTGCCAGTGATGCTAGAGTTTGCAAGAGAAATGGAGGAGGTCTGCCCGCAAGCTTGGTTACTAAATTACACCAATCCAATGGCGATGCTGACCATGGGTATCTTGAAAGCAACGAAGATTAAAACTGTTGGACTTTGTCATAGTGTTCAAGTTTGTGTGTCCGATTTGTTTAAACAGCTTGGGATTTCAGAACAATATCAGGCGGAGGAATTTCAGTGGAAGATCGCGGGGATCAACCATATGGCCTTTCTCTTGGAATTAACCAAAGACGGAAAAGATTTTTATCCAAAAATCAGAGAACTAGCAGCAGCAAAACCACATCCTCATCAAGATTCGGTGCGTTTTGAATTGATGAAACGTTTTGGCTACTACATCACAGAATCCAGTGAGCACAATGCAGAGTATCATCCTTACTTTATAAAAAAATTGTACCCAGAATTGATCGATGACTTTGATATTCCACTGGATGAATATTTGCGCCGCTGTGAAAATCAAATAAATGACTGGAATCAGATGCGAGAAAGTATTGTAATGAATGGCGAATTGACCCATACCCGCAGTAATGAATATGCGTCATATATTATGGATTCAATTGTCACTGGTACACGTTCTGTTATCGCAGGGAATGTTTTGAACAAAGGACTTATAACCAATCTTCCCGAAGACTGCTGTGTGGAAGTTCCCTGTCTTGTGGACAAGAATGGCATTCAACCGACATATGTAGGCCGACTGCCTACCCAATTGGCTGCTCTGAATCGGACAAACATCAACGTACAAGAATTAACCGTTGAAGCCGCATTGACATTCGAACGGTCGAAGATCTATCAAGCCGCTTACCTAGACCCACATCTCTCTTCGGAACTCTCTTTAGAAGCAATTACTTGCTTAGTGGATGAATTGATTGAAGCCCATGGGGATTATTTGCCAGAGTACAAATAGAAAGTGCGTCCAAAGTATATTGTCATGTTGCTGGAAGTTGGGATGAGTGAAATCGTCGATAAAAGGCAACAAAATTGTATTAAGAAAGAGGTACTGACGCTTCGCAAATTTGTTTGCGGAGCGTCTTTTTAGTGCGGTTTTACTGAGTATCAGATAAAGTGTCCCATTTACGGGACACTTAGAAATATTTAGAAAAAAGCATGTAACAATGAGTAAATATAGAGTGAGGTTTAATGATGGAGGGACATATGAGTAAACATGCAGTAGTGTATTGTGTGACAGGCAAGCATATTCAACTAACAGCAGTATCAGTGACATCAGTGATCAACAACTATAAAGGAGCACATCTAGATATACTGATTATCGTGCAAGACGTTACGGAAAAAGATATGGTCACAATAAAACAAATTCCTGTTGCTTTACAAAAAGAGAATGTAACTATCTATTTTTGGAATCCCCCTGAAGAAATAAAAGAAATCAAAAACTATCAAAATAGCAGATTTCCAGAAGTGACTCTTTGGCGGCTTTTCGTACCAGCTTATTTTTCTTCATATAAGAAAATTTTGTACTTAGATAACGATACGATTGTTTATGAAGATGTTGAAAAGTTATTTCCCTTAGTTCCACAAGAAAAAGCCATCGCTGCAATTAGAGATTTCTACTTTTCCGCAATTAGCGATGATCAAGATTATGGAAAACAGTTCGGCGTAGCGACAATGAAAAATTACGTTAATTCAGGCGTTATCCTTTTTAATGTCGAAACATATAACAATCTGATCACCACGAATAAAATTTTAGAAATGATCAATGAGAATAAATACCAATATTTGGACCAAACGATTCTAAATATCTTGTGTGAAGAGAGTATGACATTCTTGCCTTACGAATACAATTATCAGAAAGATGATCATTGGTTATTTGACTGGGCCCAGCACAAGAATGAACGGGTCGCGAATCTGATAATAGCGGCTAGAGAAAACGTGAAAATCAGGCATTTTGTTGAATTCGAAAAACATTCAATGCCTTGGGAACATGTAACGGTTCAAGATCAATGGGAAAAAGACTTTTGGAAGTATTTATATGTGATAAAAGAGATAAGTATGATTCTGCAATGAAAATCAGTTGACTAACGATAATCCCCCTTGATCCGCAGTATCCAGAAGATTCCCCTAAACTCGTTTTGAATAGTATGACAAGGTATAAATGGTACTATGCTATAATAATTTTGCTGTCTTCCTTTTTTGGCTGAAAACCTCAGCAAGAAGGGAGGTTATAGCGAATGAATTATCTATTTGACGTCTTACTTGGAGTTATGATTGCTGTGGTTGCCCATCACATCAATAAATGGCTAGATTCCAAGGACAAAAAAGACAGCTAGCCTCACGTTTGTCTAGTCTATAGATGAACGAAAGAAAAGAGCCAATTCGGTTGCCCCCGATTGGCTCTTTTTGGTTATAGCTTTGAACTATCTATTTGTAGTAACAGTATAGCACGGTATACCGTGTTTTTCAAATTGAGGGACCTCTTAGAGCTTGACTAAAGGCATATTGGGTTTTTTCATCCCCTATGTTGAAACTTTTCCTCAATGCACAATATTCTTCACCCAAAGATCGGATCGTATCAAACGATACCCAATCCCACTCTTGATCAGCTCTGCTAGTTGGCAGAACAAGTAGACTAAGACAATCGAAAGACTGGTGTGGGTGCTTAATACAAAGGCTAGAGGCAAGACGATCACCCAGGTAAAGACACTGTCAAATAAGAAGGTAATCAAGGTTTGCCCACCTGAACGTAAAATAAAATAGCTGGCATGATTAAAGGCGTACATAGGCATACACAGTGCGGCGACTTTGATGAATTGACTCGCCAGATGTTTGACTTCGGGTTCGGTTTGATAAATTTCTGGAAAGAATGGTGCGACTAGGATCATCAAAAGACCAAGTACAAGACAACTCATGACGGAAAAGAAAAGCAGCTTCCGGGCGCTGTCTTTGGCTTCTTCAAATTTAGCGGCTCCAAGAAGTTGCCCTACCATGACCGCAACGGCACCGCCGAGTGCCATATAGACAATATTGAACAAATTGGAGACGGTGGATGAGATGTTCAAGGAAGCAATCACTGATAGTCCTCGAACAGAATAAGCTTGAATGATCATTGTCTGCCCGATCGCCCAAAGGATTTCATTTGCCATCAATGGCGATCCTTTACGCAGAATCTGTTTCACCAAATGCAAAGGGACATGGAATTGATGGTAGACCCGAATGGCAAACGGATTCTCTTCCTCATGGCGATGTACCCAATACATCGTGATGGCACATTCGACGATGCGGGCAATCAATGTGGAGATCGCGGCACCTCGCACCCCTAAAGTGGGGAAGAAAAACAAACCAAAAATCAATAAGAAATTCAATGCTGTGTTCGTGACGACAGCGATACTGCTGGCAAACATCGGTACCATGGTTTTGCCCATTTCGCGTAAAGAACTGGCATAAGCTTGAGAAATAGCAAAAAACGGCAGACTAAACAAAAGAATGACTAGAAATTCTTTGGCAGACGTCAAAGCAAGTGTCAGTTCTGCACTGTCACCGGTACCGTGTAAATATAAGCGAATCAAAAAATCTTGGCAAAAGAACAGCAGCCCCATCGCCAACAAACAAATCAAAAGATTGCCCGCTAGCTTGAAACGAAAGGCATCTCGCATCCCTTGATAATCCTTTTTCCCATAAAATTGGGTACCAAAAATACTACCGGCAGAAACAATGCCAAAGATACTTAAGTTAAAAACGAAAATTAGTTGGTTAACGATCGCCACGCCAGACATTTGGGCCGTTCCGATTTGTCCTACCATTAAATTGTCTAATAAACCGACAAAATTAGTGATGGCATTTTGGATCATGATCGGAATGGCGATCGTTAAAACAGTCCTGTAAAAAGCTTTGTTTCCAATAAATTTTTGCATGGTTCCTCCATAAACAATAAAAATTTCGATATGTTCAATTAGTATAGCAAAAAGTGATTCGAGAAAAAAGAAGAGTTCTATGATGAGAGGATTAAGAAAGAAGTTTTTAGCGTATCGTCTCATCAACGAAAGATGCTGGTTACAGAATGTGGAACATGCAAAGCTTATTCCATTCTACTAGAATAGTTATCTTATGTAATGATGGTCTGTTCCATTGGAAGGGTCTTTTTTACGTACTTCTAGCCTAGATTTGCTGATATGGATTATAAATTTTATACTCTCTACAAAGCTTGTGAGATCGATTGCTAGGAGTTTACACTAGCTTGGTAATATGTCATGTATATTTGACAGAAAAAGAGATAAGTAGTACGCTTGTGTCACATATATATGACTAAATAGGAGAAAAGAATGAATAGAGTCCGAGAATTTCGACAGAAGATGAATTTATCTCAGAATGCTTTAGCTAAAGAGATTGGGGTGGCAAGACAAACGATCAATTTGATTGAAAATAATAAGTATAATCCTTCTCTTGATTTATGTATTAAGCTTGCTAAAGTACTGCAAACGGATTTAAATTCTTTGTTTTGGGAGGTTGAAAGTGATGAAGGCTAAAGAAGGATTGGCAGTAAAAATAATCAAGCGGTTTTATGGTATTTCTGGTGTCTTAGATGAATACAAAAAAAGCCAAGTAGAACATATTGGCAATAATGCGTTTATGCTGATGTTTGGGTATACGCTGGTTGCTAATTTACTGGTAACGCTTTTTGCATCTAAGGAACCAGAAATGGCGCTATGGATTTTTATTGGCTGTAATATATTCTTTACAGTCTTTATCGTTTGCGGTTATGTTCTGTTTGCCACGGCACGCTTAAAATTGACAGAAAACGAAGTAGAAGCCAAAGAGATGGCAAAAGAAAAGAAGAAGACGATTCTTAAAGGAATTGGACTGGGTATCTACTTTGCAATTGCGATTCACTTATTGAATGGAGTACTTAGTATGATGTTGGATGAAGAAGATTTCCTTCCGTACATCGTTTCACCAGACAGGATCATTGCTTCCATTCTCGGAGGTTGCTTTTTTGGAGGTATGATGTATCTTGTGTTGCGGTTAAGGTTGAAAAAAATAGAAGAATAGTGAAAAATATTTAACGAACAGTCAATCAGAACCATAGTAAAATATAGCTGGGAGCGGCTGAAATCAAGCGAGTTGCTTTCTGTATTTTTTATTTTTTGTCTTGAAGGGAAGTAGGAAGGAGGCCAATAAAGGTGAAAAAGATGGTAGCTAATGAAAAGATTGATTGGTTGTATTCGATTATTTTCTTCTTGTTAGGCTTGTTTCTGTTATTTGTATGTAATGTATTTGACTTTTATTATGAATGGACCTCTTTTTTAGGGTTTATGGTGGTCATTTCTTCGATAAACGTACCAACGGCTCTCAGAAGAAAAAAACAAATCCAAAAAATCGATGAACTAAGAAAAGAATTGAACTTATCGATTGAAGAAGTAAGAGCGATGGCTGACATTGGAAAGTATGATTTGGTGAATTGGGACTGGAAGAATGCATTTATCTCCCCTAGGAAGTTGTATTTGTTAGAGGACACTTTGGAAAAAATGTATCTAATAAAATTCGGCAAAGAGTTTGAAATGAAGTAGGCGAGTACAAATGGAAGTAGTTTTAATGACAAATGGCATAGCATTAGTGAGTTTTTATTGGTTCTCAAGTGTATTGATCTTGAACTGTTTCTTCTCCTGATTCAATAAATAGCTGTTCAAAGTTAATCAAGATGGATACGTCTAACGGTTTCATTGATGCACAATTACCAGATTAAATAACAATCAATCAAGAAAACGAACACGTTCATATCCTATTTCCTGACACTTTCCAAAAGTTGGAAAGTGTTTTTTGCTGTTTAATGATGTCATGCGGGGAATCGTTTTCTGATACATCGAGGTAAAGGGTATCTGCCAGTTGGATTAATGTCATAAAATAAAAAAAGCAGAAAAATGGCATCGAAATTTTGTAAAGGGTCTACTTAGTGCAATAATTAATGGGTCCAAGTTGCGGTTTTAAGGGGGGATAAGCTTGTGAATAAGTTGATGAGTTGTTAAATTACGATCATTTGCACTAATCTAAGTGCAAACATTTCATATTGTGACTAGTTAAGAAAACGCTTATATTTAGCGGTGTAAGGAGCGAGAACGATGCAGCAGCTTACCAAAAGAGAAAGCCAGCTTTTGATTTACTTGTTAGAGATGACTGAACCAGTAACGATCAAACAGTTAGCTGAAAAAGAAAATGTCAGTGTGCGAACGATCAAATATGATCTGGATGATATCCGTGATTGGCTGATTGAGCGGAATCAAGAACTGTACAGCAAACGGAGTCAGGGAATTTGGCTCAGTGTGAGTGATTCTGATCGAATCAAATTAAAAAGCGAGTTGATGGATGTCAATCGTCTGGAGCTATTTGCAGATCAAAGCTTACGGATCAATCGCCTGTTGATCATGCTTCTTGTTACCAAGGAAGCAATCACGGCGCTAAAGTTAGCCAATGCGCTAGAAGTAAGTAAAGATACGATCATGAATGATTTAGATGAGTTGGAACATCACTTTCTCAAAGAAGGTTTAGTTCTGAATCGCCAGACACGAAAGGGATTTTGGATCACTGGCAATGAACGTTTGGTTCGGTTAACGATCGAGGAGATTCTGCAAAAAGAGTTTACGGACTATGACATCTATAAATTAATGGCGTTGTTGCTAAATGGCAGAGAAACGGAATGTTTCGAAATGTATTCTGCGAAGGAAACGCCGTTGCAGGAGGTCTTTAATCAAGTCATCATTCGGATGCGGCACTTACTGGAATCCGAAAATCTGGAAAAACTAAATTATGCAGAACTACTAAATATTCTGATTCGCGTAACGATCGCCACTGTTCGCTTGCGCAAAGAGGCCACGATTGGACGGTACCAATTGATTCCTGAACACGAAATAGAAAAAAACGATCTTTCGTATCGGGTGATGCAGCAGGTGTTTGATTACTATCAATTGCCATTATTTGAAGATGAATATGACTATATTTATAGTGATACCTTTGATACGATCCATCAGCAAGATGTCATGAAATTGGTAGAGAATATGATTTATAAGGTAAGCAAGAAAATCAATTTTCCGTTTTATCAAGACCCTCAATTATTGACGAATCTCTACGCCCATTTGTCTATGCGTCTCTCAAGAAGGAAAAATTTTGTCAATGAGTACAATCCGTTTAAAGAGGACATCAAACAGAAATATCCTGAATTGTTTGCTGCTATCAATCAAGCAGCCCTCCAAGAAATAAGCGAGAAACTCTTGATCAATGATTCTTTTGTTGCCTACATTGCGTTGCACTTTCTGGTTTCCTACGAAAGAGAAGAAGACTTGCGAAGTGTTCGAGCGGTTTACGTTTGTTCAACGGGGTTAGGTGTGACAAGTTTAATTAAGCAAAAGATCAACGAAGAATTGAACAATATTACTATTGTAGCTTTTGCTTCAGTCTTAAATGCACAAAAGGTGATTGCCGCGAAGGATCCGGATCTGGTCATTAGTATTTTTCCGATCAATGGCATTGATCGGCCTTTCATCAAAGTCCATCCGCTGCCGACTGAGCAGGATCTGCAAAACATCCAGCAAATGATCAAAAAAATCCTCGCTTCAACAAGTCAGGATAGGCGGCACCAATTAGTTCTCAATGAAGCACCTATCAATAAGGAAACTCTGAAAGACTTCAGCAAGGAACTGATTTTAAAGGCATATACGATCTATGAACAGTTACTTGTCACATTAGAGTCTGAATTGACCCAAGAGTACCGAGAAGCCTTTTTGCTCCATGTTTTCTTAATGGTCCATCGCATCACATTTGATCAGCAATATTTAGCAGAAGGCAGCCAAGTCGACCAAATCATTTTGAACCGAGAAGCGTTGGTAGGAGAAATTGAAGCAATTTTTGCTGAAAATAATTTAGGCATCAACAAATCAGAAATCAGCGCATTATTTTCATATATAAAAGAAGGAGCGTCAAGCTAGTGAAACTGTCAGCAGAAGCGATAACTATGATCGAGGAAAGTCAAAACCAGGAAAAATTAAAACAAGTGATTGCTTTGGTCGAAGAGCGACTTGCAGAATATGCCATTGAACCTACTGAACTTCAGTGGACGATTTTGATCAATCACTTGAACGAGATGCTGAAACGCTCTCAAAAAGGAGAAAAGATTCCCGCTGTTGATCGGGAATTGTTCCGAGAAGTATCCAAAGAAGCCATTGCGATTTCCGATGAGGTCGTTCGAACGATTGGTGATTTAGGTGAAGATGAGATGTATGTTTTATCGATTCATTTTGAAACAGCAAAAAATAATTAATATTTAGGAGGAAACAGTCATGATTACAGTAGTTATTGCAGATCGTATGGGAAAAGGACAAAACGTAGCTAAAGGTGTAGAAGCAGCTGGCGGCAAGGCAGTTGTTGTCCCGGGAATGGGCGCAGATATGCGTTTAGGTGATGTCATGCAACAAGAGAATGCCGATATGGGAATTTCTTTTTGCGGGAGCGGTGGGGCTGGAGCCTTAACAGCCGCAAATAAATATGGGTATCCAGAACGTCATGGGATGCGTTCGATTGAAGAAGGAGTCACAGCCATCAAAGATGGTAAAACCGTGCTAGGATTCGGCTTCATGGATCAAGAAGAGCTAGGAAGACGCTTGACGGAAGAATTTATCAAAAAGCACGGAAAATAGAAAGAGGGCACACAAGATGAGCGTTCAAAAGACAACTCAGCAAAAAGTCATCGTCTCCGGTAAAGGAGAAACTAAGCAACATGCCTTTGCATCAGCACTCGCAGAGATCCAAAACAAACTAATGGCATCGGCGAAAGTATTATTGCGCATCGAACCAGTCAATGTGGAGGTGTTGAAGGCGGTCGAAAACAAATACACAGAACGCTTTCTATTCTTCTTTTTTCCCCGGCAACGAGTGAATTATGAAGTCGAACTTTCTGTCACGGTAACTGTGACAGAAATACGTTTGGCAGATGTACCTTTCACTCAACACCTCACAGAAGACCCCAATGGGATTGTTTTACCGTTTGTAACGAAAAAAGTTTGATTTGAATCATAAGGAGGAGGGAATAACGTGGATTTTGTCATTATTTTAACTAAATCGATCATCATCGGGGGCTTACTCGGTTTCTCTGCATCTGTCGGAGCAGCTCGTATGTTTCATGCGCCCAGTACGCAAGGATTAGGAGCTTTTAGAACATTAGGGGAGATGAATGCCTGCATGGGGGATGCTGCCTCCCATTTTTCCTTTGGATTAGGTTTTTTCTTTAATGCTTGGGCTTCTTCAGTTGGCGCTGGAGCTTTCACGCAAGATGTGACCCATCGCATCGTGCCTAACTGGGCAGCTGCGGCTCTTTTAGCCAAAAACAAAGATGTCAGCCAGACAATGCATGATCCGAAAAAAATGGGGATCATTGGAGCTGTTATTGGCGCGTTAGTAGTCGCTTTCTTGAATACGACAGCTGCAGCGATTCCAGAGGCGTTACAAGTAACCGCTGTTTCCGTGTTGGTACCGGCAGCGACGATTCTGATCAATACCGTGATGCCAGTGATCTTCTGGTTGGCGGCTTTAGATGCAGGGAAACGAACAGGTTTCTGGGGGACGCTTTTTGGCGGGATTGCGCAACTGATCATGGGCAATGCGGTTCCTGGCGTTGTTCTAGGAATCTTAATCGGTAAAGGCGTCGATGAGAGTGGTTGGAATCGGGTCACGAAGAGTATGATGATTGCGATTGCTTTACTCTTTGTTTTCAGCGGATTTTTCCGTGGATTTGATATGGAAATGATCAAGAGTTTCCAACTTCAAGTACCTCATTGGCTTGATAACTTGCACAACATCTTTAGTGTGAAATAGGAGGGAAATCATGGAGACAGAAGAACAGGTAAAAGCAGTAGAAGCAAAACGGCAAAAGAGTTTTTGGTTTGCAGACTGGTCTTTCCCATTGATCGTAGGAATCATGTCAGCGGCTGTATTCTCAGGAACCCATATGTATGTCGTGTATGGCGTCGGTGCATTCAATGAAGTTTCGATCGTTGCGATGCTAAAAGCCGGCTTGGATGGCGGTTCCTATGGGGCTGCGGCAGCTTTTGGGGCGAGTTTCTTATTTGCTAGGATTTTGGAAGGCTCTTTGGTAGGGATCTTGGACTTAGGCGGTTCGATTTTAACTGGGATCGGAATTGGCGTTCCAGCCATTCTCTTAAGTATGAAAATAACAGCGCCTATCGATAATTTTGCCCTCTCGTTATTGACCGGATTGGTCTTGGGTCTGATCGTTGGCGGCATTATCGTGTTGATTCGCAAATTCACCATCAATCAGTCAAATTCAACTTTTGGCGCAGATGTTATGATGGGCGCCGGAAATTCCTCCGGCCGGTTTTTAGGCCCATTGATCATTTTAAGTGCTTGTGCAGCCTCTATTCCCATTGGCATTGGGGCGACATTAGGCGCGTTGGCTTTTTATGCTTGGAAAAAACCAATTGCCGGTGGCGCTATTTTAGGCGCAATGATCTTAGGTGCGATCTTCCCAGCGGTAATTCAATAGAAAGAAGGCAATGAAATGTTTGATACTTTAATCAAAAATGGCAAATTAATCGATGGCAGCAAAGTGGAAGTTGCGTTGGAAAAAGGCATAATCAAAGCAGTTGCTTCAGAGATCAATGAGCCGGCACGAGAAGTGATTGATTTATCCGGCAATTCCTATCTCTCTGCCGGTTGGATCGATGACCATGTCCACTGTTATGAAAAGATGAACCTGTATTATGATTATCCCGATCAAATAGGGGTCCAAAAGGGAGTAACAACGGTTATTGATGCAGGGACTACTGGTGCAGAAAATATTCGCGATTTTTATCAACTGACGAAATCAGTCAAAACAAATGTGTATGCGCTAATGAACATCTCTAAATGGGGGATCGTCGAACAAGATGAACTTGCCGATCTAACAAAAATCCAAGAAGATCTAGTCAGATCTGCATTAGCAGAGCTTCCGGAATTTATTGTAGGGATCAAGGCAAGAATGAGCAAAACAGTTGTCGGAGAGAATGGCATCACACCCTTAGAGTTAGCCAAAAAAATCCAATCAGAAAACAATGACTTGCCATTGATGGTTCATATTGGTTCCGCGCCTCCTGAATTAGAAGAAGTATTGACAAGAATGGAAAAAGGCGACGTATTGACCCATTGTTTTAATGGAAAACCGAACGGCATTTTAGACCAAGCCACGGATCAAATCAAGGACTTTGTTTGGGATGCGTATAAAAAAGGCGTTGTCTTTGATATCGGTCATGGAACAGACAGCTTTAATTTCCACGTTGCCGAAACAGCTTTAAAAGCAGGTCTCAAAGCAAACTCGATCAGTACAGATATTTATATCCGCAATCGTACGAATGGGCCAGTCTTTGATCTGGCTACTACGCTGGAAAAATTGAGAGTAGTAGGCTACTCGTGGGAAGAGATCATTGAGAAAGTTACCGCAGTTCCTGCTAAAAATTTCCACTTGGCGAAGAAAGGTCAATTGACTGTTGGTTTTGATGCAGATTTGACGATCTTTGAGATTGTCGAAAATGAAAAAGAACTGAAAGATTCCAATGGGTTTACACGGATAGCGAAAGAACAAATTGTTCCAGTCAAAACAATTATTGGAGGCGTCATTTATGACAATTAGCTATGAAAAGTTTGCTTTAAAGGAAGTCATCAATGCCTCGGGAAAAATGACGATACTCGGTGTCTCGAAAGTATCTGAAAATGTGCTAGCCGCACAACGATTTGGCGGCGAACATTTTTTTGAAATGAGTGATCTGGCTGTGAAAACTGGCGCCTACCTTTCTCAGTTATTGAAGGTGGAAGATGCGCAGATCGTTTCTTCTGCTTCAGCAGGGATTGCCCAATCTGTCGCGGCTTTGATTGGTCAAGGCGACCTGTACCATGTTTATCATCCCTACACGGAAAAAATCACGAGACGGGAGATCGTCGTACCTAAGGGTCACAATGTAGACTACGGCACACCGGTTGAAGTAATGGTTGCTCAAGGGGGTGGACAAGTCGTCGAAGCGGGATATGCAAATATGTGTACACCGGCGCATGTCGCTAGGATGATCACGGAAGAAACAGCCGCACTTCTATATATTAAAAGCCATCATACCGTGCAGAAAAGTATGCTAACGGTGTCGGAGATGGTAGAAGTTGCCAAAGCCCATCACTTGCCATTGATCGTTGACGCAGCCGCGGAAGAAGACTTGTTCAAATACAGCGAAATGGGTGCCGACCTTGTTATCTATTCTGGCGCCAAAGCAATCGAAGGTCCGAGTGCCGGTCTGGTCATAGGGAAAAAGGAATATATTCAATGGATTCGTCTACAGTCTAAAGGGATCGGTCGGGCAATGAAAATCGGCAAAGACAATATTTTAGGCTTTACACAAGCAGTAGAAGATTACCTGCAAAATGGCAGTGAATCCGGTGAGTCCATGAAACAACGATTGGCACCTTTCGTGGCGGCGATCAATCAACTTCCTGATTTATCAGCGAAAATTGTTCAAGATGGCGCCGGGAGAGATATTTATCGCGCAAGTGTCACGGTTGTTGGCAAGAAATCTGCGAAAGAAGTCATTGAAGAACTAAAGGCACAAAACCCAGCAGTCTACACACGTGAATATCAAGCAAATAATGGAATTATTGAGTTTGATATTCGCTCGGTCAACCAAAACGAAATGGAAAAAATCATTAAACGCTTAAAAGAAATCATGTAGGAGGCTTTTAAATTGTCAGTTATTCCAAATTATTATAAAGATCGCGTATGTTTAAATGTATTGGCTCATTCAGTTGAAAATGCGAAGGCTTGTTATGAAGCAGCAGCAGGACATGTCGTACTAGGTGTGTTATCAAAAAACTATACTAGCGATGAAGCAGCGATCGAAGACATGAAAAAATATCAAGCGGCAACGGATAATGCATTGTCCGTTGGGTTGGGCGCCGGAGATCCCAACCAAAGTCAGATGGTTTCCCGTCTATCTGGTACTTTACAACCGCAACATGTCAACCAAGTATTCACTGGTGTAGGAACTTCCCGTGCTTTATTGGGACAAAACGATACAGTCATCAATGGATTGGTTTCACCAACAGGCAAGGTAGGGTACGTCAATATTGCCACTGGACCTTTAAGTTCACAGGCACCGGCGGCAGAGGTTCCCATCGAGACCGCCATTAAAATGCTGCAAGACATGGGTGGAAGTTCCATTAAATACTTCCCAATGAAAGGGTTAGCGCACAAAGAAGAATTCAAAGCAGTTGCGGAAGCTTGCGCCAAATATGATTTTTATTTAGAACCAACCGGAGGAATTGATCTGGAAAACTTCGAAGAAATTCTGCAAATCGCCATTGATGCAGGCGTTAAAAAAGTGATTCCGCATATTTACAGTTCGATTATTGACAAAGAAACTGGCGATACGCGACCAGAAGATGTGAAAACATTATTCGACATGGTCAAGAAAATCGTCAAATAAGTGAAGCATAAAGACTGTTTACTAGATGGGGAATCAGTCATTGGTAAGACACTCAGAGATGGGTGTCTTTTTTGCGTCAAGATTGCTACAAAAACAACTAAGGGACAAGTTTTCTGAGTCCGCTTTAATTGCTCTTATAACCACTGGTTAATTTTTTTTAGAAAATTGAATCATTTAGTCAATTGTTGCGTGTTCGGATTCTTGTTATGATCAAAGTAGTTATCAATATTCACCGAAAAGGAGACCACAGCGATGGAAATGGGGGAAGTGATTCGCCAGTACCGGAAGAAAAAAAGATTAACACAGGAAGAGTTAGCCAAGCGCCTTGGTGTGACAGCGCCAGCAGTAAATAAGTGGGAAAAGGGGCATTCACATCCAGATATCTTGTTGCTAGCGCCAATTGCACGCTTACTAGATATTAGTCTTGATACGTTATTCTCATTTGAAAAAGAACTCACGGTAACCGAAATCAATCAGATCATTCGTGAACTGGATCGTAAGCTTAAAAATCAACCTTTTGAAGATGTATTTCGCTGGGCCAAAGAAATTTTGGATACCTACCCAAATTGTGAACAATTGATTGGCCAAGTAGCACTGCTTTTAGATGTACAGCTATTGGAACAAGCTGTTCCCGCTAAAGAAACATACCAGAAGCACATTCATCGTTGGTACGAACGGGCGTTAGAAAGTCGGGATGAAGATACCAGAAATCGAGCAGCCGATTCTTTGTTTGGATTTTACGTACGAAAAGAAGCGTACGAGAAAGCAGAAAGCTATCTCCATTATTTTTCCAATCAGAACCCAGAGAGAAAAAGCAAACAAGCCTATCTTTACAGTAAGACCGGACGAGTAGCGGAAGCCTATCAAGCTTATGAGGAGCTGCTGTTTTCAAGTTATCAAAGGATGAGTATGGTATTCCAACAATTATATCTTTTGGCTATGAAGGATGAGAATAATGCAAAGGCACATCTGCTAATAAAGAAACAGTCAGAATTAGCAAAATTATTTGAAATGGGGGAATATCACGAGGTATCCAGTGATCTTGACTTAGCCATCGCAGAAAAAGACGCGGAGAGAACGGTTGAAACAATGGAGAAAATCATCGCCAGTGTTGCTAAAATCAATGATTTCACCCACTCAACGTTGTATGAACACATGACATTTAAGGAAATCGACAGCAACTTCGTTAACGAACTTTACGAGAATTTATTCCACATGTTTAGTGATGAAGAAACCTTTTCTTGGTTGAAGACGAGTGAACGATGGCAAGTGTTGGTAGGGGATAGAAGATAGAGGAAGAGTGTTTTTTCCAGTAATAAAAATCCATACAAGAACTGCTCCAATTAGTCATAATAGACATGCAAGTTCTTCCAATAAGTAAAGAAAAAACAAGATAAAATGAGCAAATAAGTGTTAGTTAATTTGTCGGCAATGTAGTTGATTAATCATTCAGGAAATCTTTTTGCTATTTTTGCGGATCATTGAAACGCTTCATTATCTCTTGCTGTTTGGTAGGGTGTACCGGGGATTATCCAATGCTTAAGAGACAAAAAAGCGTTAAGTTTTGTAGCTGAAATCTATAATTGACAACCTTGCTAATCACCCTAATAAAAACATTTTTTCAGATAATTTTGAGATAGGAATAAAAAGCAGCTCATAAGTAGATGAGCTGCTTTTTGTGTTGTTTTCTTATGCATCTGCCTCTTCCGACAGCTGAATCAGTAAGTCTTTGATCACATCATAAACTGCGGCTGTTTCTGGGTAGGGGCTTTGGACGTTCTGGATAATAAACAGGTCTCGGTAACGGTATTCTGGGGCTAGTTCTTGCCAATTCAATGTGTCTGTGAGGGCAAGTTTGGAAATGATCGACTTGCCGATGTTATTCTCCAGTAGTGCTAGAATCATTTCGCTATTGTTGGCTTTAATGATCTGCGGGTTCAAATGATTCGAGTAAAGATACGTTTCATTGATATAGTACATTCCGGAATCATTCTCTCTGAGGATCCAGAAATCGGAATCAATATCTCCTGCTAGAACAAGTTCGTCTTTATAGACGAACTCTTTTTGGATCAAAGGAGAGACGATGGCTTTTTCGATCAGCCCGATATGGGCTTTGTTGGCTTCCACGGCATCAATGACTTCCTGAGAATTCATGATTTTGATTTCGAAAGCAATGAATGGAAAGTGTTCGATCAGCTGGCCCATGATCGTTGGGAGTAGGTGAACACCAGTTGTATTGGAGCAAGCCAATACGCAGTCCGTCTTGAAATTTTTGGCATTTTTAGCTTGTGCAAAGACACTAGCTAACGAATTTAACGAATCTACCACTTTAGGGTACAAGAATTCTGCTTGTTTCGTGGGTAGAATCAATTGTTTTCCTTTGCGTTCAAAGAGTTTGAACCCTAACTCGGTCTCCAATTTTTGAATTTGGACGGAGATGGTTGGCTGGGTCTTAAACATTTGTTTGGCGGCAACACTAAAATTCCTAGTTTCATAAACGACAACGAATGTTTTTAATAGTTCAAACAAAAGAATCCCACCTTTTTCTATTAATATAATTTATAACGGATATATAAAATCGTTATTTTACAAATAGTTAATTCGTGGTTATATTATAGATGACTATAAAAGATAACACAAGTACGATAGAAATTTTTAATCGTTCAGAAAGGATGGATCAATGAATCAAGCACTAAAAAATTTTTTGAATGCAATTCCGATACCTATTTGTGGGTTGATTTTAGGAACGGTTTCGTTAGGAAATTTATTGTTTGCCGAAGGGTTCGAAGCAATCGGCAATATCTTTTGTTTGATTGGTATTTTGATTATGGGATTGTTCCTTCTTAAGCTGTTTTTCACATTTAAAAACACATTAGCGGATTTGAAAAATCCGATCATCGCTTCTGTTGCACCTACTTTTACCATGTCTTTGATGGTGATCTCGGTAGTGTTGGAGCGAGTATTTCCTAATTTACTGATGAATGACTTGCTATGGCTGACATCAATCGGGTTGCATTTGGGTCTCATGACTTATTTTGTTGTCGTTCATATTTTACCTGTCGACATTACGTTGGAATATGTGTATCCAAGCTGGTTTATTACTTTTGTCGGCATTGGAGTGATTCCAAATACATCAGCAGTCTTTATCAAAGAACTTGGGGAAATCGTTGTATGGATTGCACTGGTTCTATATTTTGCTCTACTACCAGTGATTCTAAAACGAATTATGTTCCAAAAGATGACAGAAGCTTCAGCAGTACCTTTGATCACGATTTTGACCGCCCCTGGCTCCCTTTGTTTAGCTGGCTATCTGTCAGTCTTTAAAGAAGGATCGGCTTTATTTGTAGCTTTGATGCTGGTATTGTCCCAAGCAATTTATTTCTGCGTGGTATTTTACATGAAAAAAATGCTGGAAGTTGGCTTTTATCCAAGTTATGCAGCCTTCACATTCCCATTAGTCATTTCAGCAACAGCAATGTTCAAGTCTTCTCAATTCTTTATGGATTGCCCAATTTTATTTGGAGTGACTGAGTTATTGAGTATAGTTGAAACAGTATTAGCTATCGCAATGGTTTGCTATGTATTGCTGAAATACTTCGTTCATTTGTATAGTCAGACAAAGAGTTTGATCGCAGATCATGAATGTTAAGGTATTAATGGACGTGTCTTTGTAAGTTAGAGTAAGAAAATTGTTGTTATTGCGGGATAAATGAAAGTCATATTGTTTCTAAATAATAGAAAAGGATGTGGGTTCATATGAGAAATACAAGTAGAAAAGTAGTTGTCGTTGGAACTGGATTTGTAGGAACAAGTATTGCTTACTCAATGATCAACCAAGGGCTGATCAATGAATTGGTTTTGATCGATGTGGATCGTGAAAAGGCGGAAGGAGAAGCCCTTGATTTATTGGATGGGATGTCATGGGCCCAGGAAAACATCAAAGTTTGGGCTGGCGACTATACTGATTGCCAGGATGCAGATATCGTGGTGATCACGGCAGGTGTCAACCAAAAACCAGGACAAACACGGTTGGAACTAATCGATATCAACGCGGGGATCATGACTAGTGTTGTAAGAGAAGTGATGGGGTCAGGTTTTGATGGGATTTTAGTCATTGCTTCTAACCCTGTGGATGTATTGACACACGTTGCTTGGCAAGCATCGGGTCTGCCAAGCAACCGCGTCGTTGGAACTGGGACAACGCTAGATACCACCAGATTCCGTAAAGAATTGGCGCAAAAATTAGAGATTGACCCAAGAAGTATCCATGGCTACATTATTGGCGAGCATGGGGACTCTGAAGTAGCAGTCTGGTCACATACGACAGTAGGGGGAAAACCGTTGCTAGAGTTTATCGTCAAAAACCATCGATTGACTGTCGAAGATCTGACAACCATTTCTGATCGGGTGAAAAATAGCGCTTATGAGATTATCAATCGTAAAAAAGCCACCTTCTATGGTATCGGTATGAGTGTTGCCAGAATCGTTCGAGCAATCTTGAACAATGAGCAAGCAGTATTGCCCGTCTCTGCCTATCTCGATGGGGAATACGGCGAAAAGGATCTATTTACAGGTGTCCCTTCGGTGGTTGACCAAGGAGGGGTGCGGGAAATCATTGAGCTGAATATCGACCCAGCCGAGAAGCAAAAATTTGCCCAATCCTGCAGCCAACTTAGAGAAGTGATCCAATCACTGGACAAAACGACTCATTGAGAAAGGAGAGATTCTATCACTATCGGCGATCATCCGCCAAAGTAATTGGTCAGTCGTTTCTCTCTCATAACAAATGACTATTTCCAAAAGGTAGTAGAATGGCGCAACGATTGTTCAGCCGATAAGACCACTATTAGTTGAAAATGAATGAATTCCTTAGTTAATTGATAAGCCGTAATAGAAAAAGAGCAGCTCGAGTTAATTCGAGCTGCTCTTTTTTGCTTACTTTGTTGGTAGAAAGATTCTTGGTTTATTCGTGGTATTTATCCAATAGTAGTGTACTGCTGCTTTTCTTGTCTGGCGTGATAGGCTTCTACAGCAAGAATGGCTTGCTGAAACATCTCGCGAGTGATGGGATAAGGTACATGAACAATGTCGTTGGTGGTCATGGCTTTATCTAAGATGGCTTCCAAGTCTGATTGGGCATTGAGGTGCATGTCAGCCAAACAGACGGGCAGCTTGTTTTCTTTCATAAAAGCATAGACTCGTTGAAAGAGTTCGGTTTGCTGATCCATCATCAACAATGCTAGAACGCCGTAGCTGACAGAAGCCCCATGCAGATAATTCTCCATTTTTTCCAGAACAGTCGTACCATAATAGAACGAATGGGCCATGGCAGAATTGTAGTCATTGATGACTAAGACAGATACTAACCCGGTGGTCACGATGATATCTGAGACGACTTGTTGGATGGCATCCGAGGGGCGATTGGCGGCACTGTCTTTCAACGCTTGCGTGCCGTAGGTCAATAAGCGCTCCGTGCACATTTTGCTGATCTGAATGCCTAATGCATCGGTATGATCCAATTGATCCCCTCTAGAAGAAAAAGTGGCTTCGATTTCTTTCGATAAGGCGTCACCGATGCCGGCCCACAGGTAACTATCCGGCGCTGCGGCGATAATAGCTGTATCAATAAAGGCATGGACCGGCGGTTTTGAAGGAAAGAACAAGCCATGCATTTCGCCTGCTTCGGTGTAGATCACGCACACGGCTGTAACGGGAGAACAATTTGAGCCAATCGTCGGAAATGTGAAGACGGGCTTGGCTAATTTCTCACCTACGACTTTGACGGTATCACACACACGGCCGCCTCCAACGGCAAATAGGACCTCTGCTGATTGGACACTTTCTTCCTGCAGTAAGCGTGCTACATTTTCATAGGTAGAATTTCCACCATACCATAGGCTGTCAATGACGAATACGTCTTGTGTCAAGGCAGACTTGATTTTGTGCTCTGCTTTCGCTAGTGCTGTTTTTCCACCAATCAGAACAGCTTTTGTCCCATAACTTTTAACGATATCATTTACTTTTTCGTAAGCGTCTGTTCCGATCGTATAATTTGGCAAAAAGATACTTTGACTCATATTGTTTTCCTTCTTTCTTTGCGACGATATTCGCTAATATTGGTCCTGTGATCTGATGAATGATCATGCCGACAGCAGCTGGAGTAACGGCAGCTGCGATCGTGGCGAAATGAGCATTCGCTAAGGAGATGGCTAATCCGGTATTTTTCATTCCTAATTGAAACATGATCGACTTGGCCTGTTGATCACTGACACCTAGTAGGCGGCTAATCCCGTAGCCTGCACCGTAACCGATAAGATTATGCAGCAAGACAAGGAAGATGACGATTATTCCAGACTGAACGATCACTGCCCCATTTTTCGCCACGGTTCCTGCAACGATCAAAAGGATGCTGACGGAAGAGACTAAGACAAAAGCCTGCATCCACGCATCGATATAGTTGGCAATAAGCTTATGGACGATGATCCCTAAAAGAATCGGCAGTAGTACCATCTGCAAAACCGACAAAAGCATGGCGAAAAATGAGATTTCTGTATACTGTCCAGCTAAAAAATAGACAAGAAAAGGGGTCACCACCGTTGCCATTAGTGTGGAGACAGTGGTCAAAGAGACCGTCAATGCGACATCTCCCTTGCCGATGAAGGTCATCACGTTGCTGGCGGTTCCTCCTGAAACAGAACCCAGCAAGACAAAACCGATGATCAGTCCGGAGGATAATCCGAAAAGCTGTGCCAAGCCATAAGCAACAAGCGGGCTGATGGTAAATTGGATCAATAAACCTAAAATAAAAGCTTTTGGCTGAATCACCACCATTTTAAAAGCAGTGACATTTAACGTCATTCCCATACAAAACATGATGATGCTTAGTAACGTTGTTGTGCGCGTAGGTATCCACAAAAATGGTTGGGGAAACAGGTAGGAGATCAGCATCAAAAGGACCATGAGATAAATCAGGTATTTATTCACAAATTTGGCAATCGAATTTATTGTATTCATTAAGACTTTCCTTCCATCTTGACGTAAAGGGACTAGCAATCCTATCACCGTTTCCAACACCTGAGATGCTGCGGATCAGAGGAATCAATAGAAAACCAGCACAGCTACCAGCAAAAGTTTTCAACAAGCAAAGCTTTAAAAAGGGTATAAAAAAACATTCCACCCAAGAAGATTCTCTGTTCTTCTGGTGCAATGTGAATAGGGACTCTTTGAATAAAATACTCAAACAGTCCCGACTATAATAATAAAATAATTGCCTCTCTTCTACTAACAGTCATCCAATCACTTCCTTTGTCTAAATTTTCAGAATATTTAAATTGTTTTATCTAGTGTACAAAATAGTTTGGAATCTGTCAAAGGAAAAATAAGATTTTTGCTAATAAAGGAAATTAGAGACAGGATGAGAGAAAAAAGCTCAGAAGCGCGGATATCTTCTAAGCCTTTTTTCAGTGAAAGTAAAACTTTTCTAGGGTTTCAGTCTGCTTGAGAGGTTCAGATAAATCGAGGAAATAAGGCGTTTGCCAGTTTTGTGTTCGGGATGCGGTAGGATTTAAGTCCTGCACCCATGGTGGATACACGCGAAAAGCCATTTTCCCTGCGGTTGTTTCTGTTTTGATGATGCCGTTGGCGACAAGAACAGAAGATGGGAAGACAAATTGACCTTTTTGCTTGCCATCAAGGACAGTAATCATTAGTTTGTCTGGATAGCCGCTTAATGAATAAGCTTGATTCTTTTCACGAGGTTGCTCCCACAATGCAGTGAAATAGCCTTTTTCTTTGGTGTTTTCTTCGCCAGACGGCTACGAAAAGTCGTGTTTCCAACAACGAAAGTCATGCCTTCATACACGCTGTTTTGTCTCTCCGTTTGAATCTTAGTGGGGCCAGCTATATGGTGCATCTTCAATAATGCAGTCATCAATTTCTCTGATTGCCGCATTTTAGGCCATCACCAATCGTTTCCATTTTCTGATTTTTGTTCGGAAATTAGTGAATGGCGCCACTGAATTAATGTGGATCCATTTATACAGGGGCCATTGTGCTTTGGTTGTAGCCCACTTTCTCTGTCCGGGCTCAAACAGTTCGGTATCTGATAGTGTGCTGATCCATTGGCATAGTTCCTCCACCAGTTGGGTCAACTGCTGTTGTTGTTCTTTTAGGGAAAGCTGCCCATAGCGCTGATAAAATTGCTCATAAAGTGCACCTAACTGATTCCACTTATAGCCTGCTGCTGGTGTTTGCACAGCAACGCCGTTTTTTTCTTGGGCTTCCCAGTCTAATAGAAGATGGAGCCACCCTAGTTGATAAGACAAATTTTCAGAGGGACTTTTATCTACCTCATCATGGTGCTGGTGTCTCCATTCTTCTGGAATCTCCTCAAATTCGGTAATGTATTTTTGAAACGTGTCTTGAATGGTTTGGATCAATTCTGCTTTTGTTTGATACTGACGCATTGATTTTCCTCCTACTCATCAGAAAGTGTTTTTTCTTTGGTGATTTGAATGACCAGACCAAACGGATCTTGCAAGATGGCATAGAAGTCCGCAAATTCATTTTGAATAGGAGACTGATAGATCTTGCTCAATTGGTGTTGGCTCATTTTCTCGTAAATGGTTTGTGCTTTTTCGATCGTATCCGTAATGACACTCAATGACAAGGTATTTCCTTGCTGGCAAGGAATCCTAGGATCAATGGGTTGATCTGTCAACTGCATTTGCGTCTGGCCTATTTGCAGTACTGCGTGGGAAAGCCAATGCTCGGTGCCAGTTTCAATCACAGTATCGGGAGCCAATTGGGTTTTAAATTCTTGGAACGTCATTTTAAATAATAGTTTTCCATCAAAAATATCCTGATAGAAAGCCAGTGCTTCTGTTCCTTTTCCTTCTAAGGTCAAAAAAAGTGCTACATCGATGGATGCCATAATCAATTCTCCTTTTCTCTATGATAAACTAACTGTAACAGTTAATGGTTTCATTTCATGACACCTTTGGAGGAGAATATGAAAAAAACAGAAAGAATCCAACAAGAAATGTTTTATATCAATGAAAAGAAAGTCTTTCATTTAAAGGAATTGATGGAGACTTTTGCTATTTCAAAGAGCACAGCACTTCGTGATATTCAAGAACTTGAAGCACTAGGGGTGCCACTATATGTCGAGAATGGACGCTATGGTGGTTATCAGGTCTTGCAAAATACGTTGTTGCCGCCCATTTACTTTAGCGAAAAAGAGGTCTTCGCCATTTTTTATTCCTTACAACTATTGAAATTATTGACCGATTCACCATTTGGCGCTACTTATGGCCAGCTACAAGAAAAATTGTTGCATACCTTCCCAAAGGAGAAACAGCAGCAAATCGCGACTATGCTGGATTGTGTGCAGTATGAAGGAATCAGTCAAATCGCCACGACTGAAAATTTGGAACAGTTGTTTGAATGTATTTTGACAAATGCGATCATCACAGTGGAATATACACGCTACGGTTCGCAACAAAAACGGCTGTTGCCGACTCGACTGATTCTAATGGATGGCTACTGGTATTGTACGGCATTCGATTTAACAAAAGAAGCATGGCGGACCTACCGTTGCGATTTTATGGCATCGATCGTGGTGGAAACATCCTATCAAACCTTGTATGCAAAAGAGGAGTTGCTGGATTCGTACCAGAAGCAAATGCAAACCTATCGAAACATTCCCTTCAAGGCTAAGGTCAGTGAAACAGGGAAAGAATATTTTTTGAAGCATCCATTTTCCAATATGTCTCTTTGCCAAAGAGAAACGGGAACGTGGATCGAAGGGAAATTCGATCATACAGAATTGCGGTTTATGACCAATTATTTTCTCGGCTTCGGTGAACACGTAGAAATTATTTCCCCAGAGATATTGCGGAAGGATTATTTAGACTGTATCAAAAAGATCATGGCTAGTTATGAGTGAAAAGCGTTTTTAGAGAATCAGAAGTAATGAACAGGGCAAAATCCCTGCTTACACTTTCGACTATTCTTTCAGAAGTGCTAGCAAGGGATTTTTCGTTTTGGTGGTCACTCACTACAACTTACTGCTCTTCTTTCAGGTAGCGCCAGAGGGTGGTTCTGCTGATTCCTAACTGATTCGCTGTCTTGGTCTGGTTGCCTTCATTTTGTTCTAACACGCTCAAAATGATTTCTTTGGTGTAGTCAAACAACGTGGGGTGATGTAAAGGATTTTTGGCAGTAAAATGATCCTTGAGATGGGTAAAATTTTGAACCAGTCGTTCTTTGTTCAGCAATTCTGTGACTTGGTGTTCGGTAATATAATGGGTGCGGGCATTGACCACCAATTCTTTGATACAGTATTGCAGCTGATCGAAATTGCCAGGCCAGTCAAAAGCTATGAATGATTCGAGGGCTTTCGGCTCGAAGCCCATGATTTCTTTGTTGCAGGCAATGTTCATTTTATTCAAAAGCAATGTCGTGATGATACTTAATTCATTTTTTCGTTCCCGAATCGCTGGTGCATAGATTTTCGCACAGTTTAATTGGCTTGCCAGTCGGTTGAAAGTCGTTTGATCCGCTGCTTTATTGTTGTCATAGGTAAAGATCAGCTGATTATGATTCCGCACATTGGTGGTTTTGATCAATGAGACAATGCGTTCGATTGCTGCTGCGTTCAATTGCTCAACATTCTCAAAGAAAATGGTGTTATGGCTGTCGACAAAGGGACCATTGGTGGCATTGACTAGAAATTTCCAAAGTTTATCTGTGACGAGTTTGCAATTGATCGAGATCAGGTAGTTGGTATTTTTGGTCTGATTTAGATAAATTTGGTAAGCAATATTTTTTTTGGCAGTGCCACTCTCCCCGAAGACAAGATAAGAAGAATAGTAATCTTCGTATTTTTTCACTTCATGCTTGACGCGTTCAGGTATAAATTGCGAAAACAATAACTTTTTTGAAAAACTATCAGCGACTTCTGTTTTTTTCTGATAAGTGATATCTAGTTTGTTGGTTACGGGTGGTGCGCTATTCTCTTGAACAGCGCAGCTGTAGTAATGCTGCTGATCGACAGTATACGGTTTGATTAATAAGGAAACATACTTATTTTGTGTTTGTGAGTAGTGCTGGATTTCTTTCTTTTCTGGTTTGGCCTGAAGAACTTTGAGGATCTCTTCTGCAAAATCTGGTTCTAATGTAGAAAATTCAATGGTATACGTATCATCATAAAGCAGCAAGTCTTGCTGTTGACCCAAGATCCCTTTTTCGAGGATCTCTTTTTTGTGTTTGACTTGTTGGACGTGATCAATGATCGACAAAGCGTCTTCATAAGCACTTTTGATGCTTTCCAATCCTGAAGTGATCAAAATCGTGTTTAGAGATTTCAAAAGAGCGATGCGGTTGGTGATGGCATCACATAAGATCAATTCATAGTTTTTTTCTGTTAATGTATCAAGGATCTCATTGGCATCAATGGTCTCATCGATGGTGTGGATCTCAATTTTGTATCCTAAAAGATCACAGAGCAAATGGGCTTTTTCGGTGATGCTGGGATAGCCGACGATCGCAAAATTTTGAGTATAATTTTCTGCTAGCCGAATCGAACTTAGAACATCATAAATGGATAATGAGACATCAATGACCGGTAAAGATACAACTTTGCGAATCAGTTTAGCGGTTCCTCCCCGAGAAATGATCGCGTCATAGCCATCAGTATACAGTTTAGCAGCAAGATTTTGTCCTTCGACCAGATCAGCGGTGAAGATGGTCGTTTCCACTTCCGGATATTGTTCGCCGATCATATGCATGGAATGATTTAATTCTTCATAAGGTGCAATACCTAAAATCTTTCGTTTCATCCCTTTTCCCTCCATCAATCGATAGTTGTTTCATATATGAACAATAATAGCATGTAAAACGTAAAAAATATCCCTTGTTTAAGAGATTGTTTCTAAATTAAACGATTTTTCGTTTTTTTAGAATGTAAACGCTTGATTTTTGTCCCTATAATCAAATCATGAAGTACGAGGTGGTGAGTAGATGTTAAAGTTGTTAGTTATTGCAGACGACTTTACAGGAGCACTGGATACTGGGGTCCAGTTTTCGAGACAAGGCATTCAAACGTTAGTCTCAACGGAAACAGTCGTCCAATATAACACACTTCCGCAGGAGATCGAAGTGTTGGTTCTCAATACCGAGAGTCGGCACCTAACTTTTGATCAAGCATATGAGAAGACAAAAACGATTTTGGAAGATGCAAAAGTTGCCCAGGTTCCATTTATTTATAAAAAAGTAGATTCAGCATTAAGAGGAAACATCAGCGCGGAGATCAAAGCGATTCTCGATATGAGCGAACAAGCGGCCCTTCCTTTTTTACCCGCATATCCAGAAATGAATCGGGTAGTGATCGATGGTCATTTATATATAGAAGATGTCTTGGTATCAGAAAGTGTTTTTGCAAATGATCCGTATGAACCTGTGACCGAAAGCAATGTGATGCAGCGGCTGCAGTCGGAAGCAGGGATCAAGGCAATGCTAGTCAAAGACCAGTCGTTGCCGGAAACAGGTGTAATGGTTTTTGATGCACAGACAGATGATATGTTACAGGTCCACGCAAAACGCCTAGCAGAGAACGATCTTTTGGGTATGACGGTCGGGTGTGCAGGGTTCGCAAAGGTTCTCGCACAACAGTTGTTCCCCAACGGCAAAGAAGTAGCTTACAAATTACAAAAGCCAGTAGTAGTTGTCTGTGGAAGCGTCAACCCGATCACAAAGAAACAAATTGAGTATGTTGAGCAAGACTATCCGCGGATTTCATTAACAGCGCAACAACTGTTGCATCCTACCTATTGGCAAACAACCGCAGGACAAACAGAGATTGTTAGTTATCTTCAGTTGATGGAAAAACAGCCATTAGTCATTTTTGAAACCTATAGCGAACAAACAACAGCTGAAATTGTGGCTTATAGCGAAGAAATGGGCTTATCTGCTGAAGCTTGTCGGTTTAGAATAGGGGAGGCATTAGGCATGTTGACCAAAGCCCTTTGGTCACAACATCAAGAGAATACCTTTCTCTTTACCGGCGGGGATACCTTGTTCCAATCAATGAAAGTCTTAGGTGTGACCGGAATCAAGCCGTTGACTGAGATCAAACCGGGCGTTGTTTTATCTGCCATCGAATGGAATAACCAAAAGATGCAAGTGCTTACGAAATCAGGTGGTTTTGGGACAGAAGAATTACTTGAAGAAATTAGATGGTATTAAATGATTAAGGAGGATTTATTATGCTAACAGACTACAGTTTAAAAATGCCAAAAAATATTCAGGCAGGCGAACATGCGCTTGAGCAGTTAAAAGAAATCATTAGCAGTGGTGTTCATAAAATCGTTATTTTCACAGATAAGGGACTTCTAGATTTAGGTTTGGTCGATCTGCCTATTCAAATCATTGAAAAAGCAGGAATCGATTACACGGTTCTTGCTGATATTCCAGCGGAACCAAACTATCACGAAGCACAAGCAGTGATCGATGCCTTTAAGAAAGAAGCTGCTGACTTAGTGATTGCCGTCGGTGGTGGATCGGTCATGGACGTGGCGAAATTGGCTTCGATCTTAGCAACGGATGACTACACGGTCAAAGATTTATTAGATAATCCATTATTGGCAAAAAACAAGTACCTAGTTTGATGATTCCTTCCACTGCTGGAACTGGAGCTGAAGCAACTCCTAATGCTATCGTGGGTGTTCCAGAAAGAGACTTGAAGATCGGGATCGTCAATCCTGAAATGATCGCCGACTTCGTTTTATTAGATGGACGGATGATCAAAAACTTGCCAAAACCAATCGCAGCAGCCACAGGTGTAGATGCATTGTGTCATGCGATTGAATGTTTCACATCTGCCAAAGCTAATCCAATCAGTGATACTTTTGCGCTGGAAGCATTGGATTTGATCATGAACAACATTATCGAAGCCTGCACAAATCCAGAAGCATTAACAGCAAAACGGAACATGTTGCTTGGTTCATTTTATGCAGGGGTAGCAATCACAGCATCAGGCACGACAGCCGTTCATGCCCTTTCCTATCCGCTAGGCGGTAAATACCATATTGCTCATGGTGTCTCCAATGCGATTTTGTTGACGCCAGTGATGAAATTTAATGAACCAGCAATCAAAGACTTACTCGCTGTTGCTTATGATCGTGTCAGCAAAGAGGGACATCAAGACTGGTCGGTTGACGAAAAATCAGCGTATATGATCAGCCAGTTAGACGAAATCGTCAAAGTTTTGGAAATTCCAACGAGTTTGAAAACATTCAATGTACCAGAAGAAGACTTGGATGGTTTAGTAGCAGCGGGCATGGAAGTAACACGTCTACTGGTCAACAACAAACGAGAAGTCACACCAGAAGATGCTCGGGCCATCTATCTGCAAATTTTATAATTTGAACTCAGAAAGGATGAAGCGTGTCATGAAAAAAATTGTCGGCATCACAATGGGAGATCCTGCAGGGATCGGACCTGAAATCTCCCTTAAAGCTTTTGCCAAACCGGCACTCTATGACAAGTGCCGCCCATTATTAGTCGGAGACAAAAGTGTTGTTGATTACTATTTAGCAAAACATCCTGAATTAGCTTTGGAAGTGAATGTGATCAGCCAGCCCAAGGATGGGCGTCATGCATTTGGAACGATCGACCTGATCGACTTAAAGATCGTAGACATGGCAACTTTTCACATTGGTGAAGTTTCTCATGTCGGTGGTGACGCAGCGTTTCAATATGTGAAGAAAGTCATCGAGTTAGCTTTAGCCAAAGAGATCGATGCAACGGTAACGAATCCATTGAACAAAGAAGCCATGAATGCTGCCGGTCATCATTATGCGGGACATACAGAAATCTATGCCGACCTAACCGGTACCGATAAATATACCATGATGTTGGCAGATGGCAACTTGCGAGTCGTACATGTCTCGACCCATGTGTCATTACGGGAAGCGTGTGACCGGGCCACGAAAGAACGTGTCCTCGATGTGATTCGTATCGCAGATCAGGCTTGCAAAGATCTAGGGATCGAAAATCCTCGCGTTGCAGTTGCTGGCTTGAATCCACACTGTGGCGAAAATGGATTGTTCGGCCGTGAAGAAATCGATGAAATCAATCCTGCTGTAGAAGCAGCCAAAGCGGAAGGAATCAATGTGTTTGGTTCATTGCCTGCAGATACTCTTTTTTCAAAAGCCAATGGGGGCATGTATGACATCGTCGTCGCCATGTACCACGATCAAGGCCACATTCCTTTGAAACTTTTAGGCTTTGTCTACGATCAAGAAGCACAAAACTGGAAAGCAGTGCAAGGCGTCAACATTACGTTGAACCTTCCGATCATTCGGACTTCTGTCGACCATGGAACGGCCTTTGATCAAGCAGGTAACTGGACGGCTAGTGAAGCCAGTTTAGAAAATGCCATCGATTACGCTATTCGGTTGGCAGAACATTCAAAATAAGCACAAATGCAGCACAACATAAAAATTTGGTTAGGGGGAGAAACACGTTGACTCATTTAGAACAAGTGCGACAATCAGAGCCGAACGGTGTCATGTACCGAGATACATTCTTGAATGTTGATTTTGGTTTGATTCCTACCGGTGGCAACAACACAGCTCACGCACCCGCTTTGATCGAAACAGCAGATGGCGGGATGTTGTGTGGGTGGTTTGCAGGAAGCTTTGAGGGAAGCGGCGACATCTCGATCGTCGTCTCAAAATTAGACCCAGAAACACAGAAGTGGTCGGTTCCCGTTACTGTTTCAGAAGGCATAGACCGTAGTGAACAGAATCCGTCCTTTTTCCGGGCGCCAGATGGCAAGATTTGGCTGATCTACACATCCCAAGTCAGCCGCCAAGAAGGAAAAGACAACATGCAGTTCACTTCAATCATCATGGTTCAAAAATCAGCTGATGAAGGAAAAACATGGGGAAAACCAGAAGTTCTCTTTGATAAAGAAGGCACTTTTGGCCGTCAAGGAATCCAAATCTTAAGTAATGGCCGTTGGCTGTATAGCACGTGGCTGTGTGAAGATTCAGCTGATGGGTTGACGAATGACCCGACAGAGTTCCAAGTATCGGATGATCAAGGACAGACTTGGCGTGCTGTTCGGATGCCAGATAGCAACGGTCGGGTCCATGCCAATGTCGTGGAAGTCGAGCCTGGTCATTTAGTTGCCTTCATGAGAAGCCGCTTCGCAGATTTCGTCTACAGCAGTGAATCCTTTGATTTTGGCGATCGTTGGTCTGTGCCGACAGCAACTGTTTTACCTAATAACAATGCTAGTATCAGTGCGATCAAACTGAACTCCGGTGAAATCGCATTGGCATACAATGTCAATGCCGCACCAAATGCTGCTTTTGGACAAGTCGCTTGGCCGGGATTGCGGAATCCAGTCGCTGTCTCTGTAAGTGAAGATTTTGGCAAGACATGGCCGATCGGACGAATTTTTGAAGCTGCAGAAGGCTATATCGGTGCGGAAAACAAAACCAACAATTCACAACATGAATACCCAACCCTTTACCAGGATAGCCGGGGGAATTTACATCTGGTCTATGCCTACCGCAATCGTCTTTGTGTGAAGTATGTTCGTTTCACCGTTGCTGATCTGTTTGGCGAAAAACGGGAATCCGTAGGTGTGTATAATCCAACCTCCGGTGAAGGTGTCGAGAAATAAACAAACGTCGGTAACATTGACGGAAAGACAGCCCAATATCGCGCTTGGTCCCCTGAAAAAAGCGGCAGCGCGGGCATCCGTCAATTTAATGAAAATGAAACCGTATTCCATACGTGTTCTATAAAAGAGGAGAGACATTACTATGAAACCAATCGAATTAAAAGGCATCATCAGCCCTATTTTGACCCCAATGTATGAAGACGAAAGTATCAACTTTGATGAACTGCGCAACCAAGTAGATCGCATGATCGACAATGGGGTCCACGGGATTTTTCCTTTTGGTACAAATGGGGAAGGCTATATCTTGTCTGCAGAAGAGAAAAAGCTTGTCTTAGAAGTCGTTGTTGATCAAACTGCAGGCCGGGTACCGATCTATGCTGGTTCAGGAGCCATCTCTACAAAAGAAACAATCGCCCAAAGTAAAATGGCACAGGCAGCTGGCGCAGATGTTTTATCGATCATTGCACCGAGTTTTGCAGCAGCGAGCCAAGAAGAAATCTATACGCACTACAAAACGATTGCCGAAGCAGTTGATATGCCGATCGTGCTTTACAATATTCCTGCTCGAACAGGGAATGCTATTGCACCAGCGACTGTCGCTCGTCTGGCACAAATCGAAAATATCATTGGTGCAAAAGATTCTAGCGGCAACTTTGCCAATATTTTAGGCTATATTGAAGCAGGAAAGGCAAAAACGAACGGGAAATTCTACACATTATCAGGCAATGACCAATTGATTATCTGGACGCTATTAGCAGGAGGTACTGGCGGTATTGCGGGTTGTGCCAATGTTTATCCGAAAACAATGGCATCTATCTATGACCTTTTCGTAGAAGGCAAGATCGAAGAAGCGAAGACAGCCAATGAACGGATTCAAAACTTCCGCAACTGTTTCAAATATGGCAATCCCAATACCATTGTTAAAACAGCCGCAGCGTTACTTGGCAACAACGTAGGAAAATGCCGGGCACCATTCAACCAAATTCCAGCTGAAGGAATCGAAGCATTGAAAAAAGTATTAGAGGAAGACAAAGCGAAAGGCATGCGTTAAGAAGTCCACAAGCATTTGTTTTGTGTAGGCAAAAGCAGTCTGAGAGGTGTGGCGTAAGGGAGGAATAGCTCAATTTCGCTAGCGTGTTGGCTTTAAAATAAGTTAGCGAATCAGCTAGATAAAGTGCTCACAGGAAGTGGTCTTGTCCCTCTCCTTGTGACAGCAGCGAAGGAGCGGATCTGCGTTCATTCGCCACCTAATTTACGTCACCTCTCCTGCACATGCGTATGACTAGAAGTAGGAGGACACTATGACTATTCAAATGATGATTGCATTAGCAATTACCGTAGTAATGATTGTTTTAGTAATGATTGAAAAAATTCCCTTTGGAGCGGCGCCATTATTTGCCTGTTTGTTGCTAGTCATTTTTGGTATTACGGATATTAAAGGGGCTTTTGCCGGTTTCTCGAATTCGACCATCGTCATGTTAGCTGAGTTCATGGCCATTATCGCTGCCCTTGAGAAGACAAGTTTTATCGTCGTTTTCAAAAAAGCCATGTTCTCGATGGCAAACAAAGGTGGCTTCAAGTCTTATATTCTGATCATTCTGGTAGTGATGTTAGGATGTAGTTTGTTCGGAACGGGTTCAACTGCGTATTATGTACTGACACTTGGGTTATTATCTACACTGCCTTATTCAAAAAAATTACCCCCATCAAAAGTGATTATGACTGCGGGATTTGCGACCAATCATCCGTTGATTCCTTTCAATACCGCATTGCAGTATGGGATCGTGATCGCTGTTTTGAATTCTGCTGGGATCATGGCAGAGGTTTCTGTTTTTAAATTTGCAATTGTTAACTTATTTTTATCCATTGGCTTTTTAGTCAATTGTATCATTCAATACAAATTTCTTCCGGATCATCCTACTTCTGAAGACTGCAAAGATGTGGATGTCACTAACGGAAATGTTACCGCTTCCCGTCTGCCGAGATGGAAAGAATTGACGACTTATGGTGTATTTATCTTTGCGGTCATCGGTATGTTGCTACAAAGTAAAATCGGCGATGCCGGCTATGCGATGGCTGGTTTATCTGTTGCGGTGATCTTATTGATTGGTGTCTTAGACTTTAAAGAAATCCGTGATGCCATCAGTGCACCGATCATCTTGATGTCAGCCGGGGTCATTGGTGTGGCAGACGCATTAGGAAGTACAGGATTGACCAATTTAGTTGGGACTTCGGTTGCGGGAATGTT
This sequence comes from Enterococcus sp. DIV0574, assembly GCF_051711125.1. Lineage (NCBI taxonomy): Bacteria > Bacillati > Bacillota > Bacilli > Lactobacillales > Enterococcaceae > Enterococcus > Enterococcus sp. DIV0574. The sequence goes on along the minus strand of NZ_JBIOMA010000001.1, from coordinate 3,259,318 downwards.
GGGAACCAACGTGAATCCTTTTGTGATGATCTTTGCATTCTGTATTTTGACCAGTCTGTTGGCTACATTAACAGGATCGACCATTGGTACAGTCTATGTATTTACGCCACTAGCGATCGCTACTTGCAGAAGTTTAGGCTTAGATCCTACAGCCGCAGCTTGCGCCATCGTGATCTCAGGTTGGTGTGGTCACTTCCTGCCAATTGATGGGATGCCAGCAATGATTTTAGGAACTGGGAAATACACAGCCGCACAATTTTGGAAATTTACGATTCCGCAATACTTTATCCGTCTCGTATTTCTAACCGTGGGATCGATTTTGATGTTCCCGATGTAATAAACTGGAATCAACTGTTCAACAAGTATGAAAGAGGTGTAAGACAATGGAAAATCACTTTGAATTAGAACATATTGGTATCAACATGGAAAATGAAACCGAAGCACAAGAACTTGCCACCCAACTGAGCATGATCTTTAATCTGACGCCACGACATGGACAGAAATCAGAATTTGCCGGTGACTACTTCGAATGTATGAAAGCACCTTTCTTAGGAAAAAATGGACATATCGCTATGCGGACTTCCAACTTGGAAAGTGCAGTAGAGGAGCTAAAAGCCAAAGGACTCTCCTTTAATATGGATACAGCTGCCTATGATGAAGAAAACAAATTGAAAAATATTTATCTTGCCGGCGAGTTTGGCGGATTTGCCATTCATATCTTAAGAAAATAAAAGCATCCTTTGCGATCTGCTCCTTATTGAATATCAGTCATAGTAGAACGGAATTTCTTTCTGCTATGACATTTTTTGATAAAGGAAGCCAGATTGGTAAAACCGAATGAACGATGAAACTAACATTAGGAGATGAACACAGTGGATTTATGGTTTACCAAATCGAAAGAAGAAGTCTTACGCTCGTTGGATACCAATGCAGCTGCAGGGCTATCCAGTCAAGAAGTTGAAAAAAGGCTGCAGTCTTTCGGAAGAAATGAATTAGAAGTGAAAAAGAAAGAAAGTTTATTGAAAAAAGTGATCGGGCAATTAGAAGATCCAATGATTATCGTACTATTGATCGCTGCTTTTCTTTCTTATGTTTCCAGCGGTTTTGAAGACTGGATCGATTCCGTCATTATTTTGTTGATCGTCGTGATCAATGCCATCATTTCGATCTCACAAGAAAACAATGCCAATAAATCCTTGGAAGCATTACAAAAAATGTCAGCCCCGTTGGCTAAAGTGATTCGCAATGGGAAACTGGAACATATTGAAACAGCTACTCTTGTTCCGGGAGATATCATTGAATTAGAAGCTGGCGATTTAGTACCAGCGGATGTGCGGATCTTGTCAGCAGCCAATCTAAAAGCAGATGAATCTGCCATGACAGGTGAATCAGTTCCTGTGAACAAAAAAGCACTAGAAGCATTGCCTGAAGATACTGTTTTAGCTGATCGCAAGAACATGCTGATTTCCTCCACAGTGATCACTAATGGGCGTGCAACTTGTGTCGTTACTAGTACCGGGATGAAAACGGAAGTTGGTCGTATTGCGAACATGTTGATCTCTGAAGATGACAATACGACACCGCTACAACGAAAAATGGCAGAAATCTCAAAATTGTTATCGATTATCTGTTTAGGGATCTGTGTCCTGATGTTTATCGTAGGTCTTTTATACAGTCGGCCAATTCTTGAAATCTTCATGATGGCTGTTTCCCTTGGGGTAGCGGCTATTCCCGAAGGACTGGCGGCCATCGTTACGATTGTTCTGGCATTAGGTGTTCAACGATTGGTGAAACGTCATGCCATCGTGAAGAAGCTACCTGCAGTCGAAACTTTGGGGGCTGCTTCAGTGATCTGCAGTGACAAAACGGGTACATTGACGCAAAACAAAATGACCGTAGTTGAAACCTTCGTTCATGGATCGGCAACCCCGCAGCAACTATTGGCCATCGGAGCATTGTGTAATGATTCTAAGTTAACGGTCAATGGCAGTGAGTTCCAAGTGACCGGCGACCCGACAGAAACCGCATTTGTCAGCAAAGCGTACGAAGAAAAATTAGACAAAAATGAGTTAGAAGCAAACATGCCTCGTGTGGCTGAGATTCCTTTTGATTCGGAACGCAAATTGATGAGCACGATCCATAAAACCGAACAAGGCTATCGCGTCATGGTCAAAGGAGCACCTGATGTTTTGCTGAATCGCTGTAGGATTGATGAAGCAGAAGCTCAAAAAATTGCTGCTAAAAATGCTGATATGGCATCAAATGCCTTGCGCGTTCTAGGTGTTGCATATAAAGACATTACTGAAGTGCCCGAAGAGCTGACTTCAGAAGACATCGAGAACCATTTGACATTTGTCGGGTTAGTCGGAATGATCGATCCTCCCCGTCAAGAAGTCAAAGAAGCGGTGGCTCAATGTTACGAGGCAGGGATTCGCCCCGTCATGATCACTGGTGACCACAAATTGACTGCGGTTGCAATCGCCAAAGAATTGAATATTTTCCGCTCTGGAGATCTAGCCATGACAGGTTCAGAACTGGACATGATGCCGCAAGAGATATTGGAAGAAGAAGTAGAAAAGTATTCTGTCTATGCGCGAGTTTCGCCTGAACATAAAATGCGGATCGTTAAGGCTTGGCAGGCAAAAGGCATGGTCGTTGCCATGACAGGTGATGGTGTCAATGATGCGCCTGCCTTGAAAGTAGCCGATATTGGTTGTGCGATGGGAATCACCGGGACGGATGTGGCTAAAGGGGCAGCGGATATGATCTTGACGGATGATAACTTTGCCACGATCGTCCATGCGGTCGAACAAGGAAGAGGGATCTTCTCCAATATCAAGAAATCGATTCAGTATTTATTGAGTTGTAATATCGGTGAAATCATCACGATTTTCGTTGCAACTGCATTGAATTTCCATCAGATGCCATTAGTTGCGATTCAACTCCTCTGGTTGAACCTAGTCACTGATTCACTACCTGCATTGGCTTTAGGAATGGAACCAGTTGAGCCAGGCGTGATGAAACAAAAACCTCGCGATTCCCGGAAAAGCATTTTTGCTGATGGCTTTGCTGCAAGTATGATCTTTTACGGCATTTTGGTAGGAGCAATCACGTTGGCAGCTTATTGGTTAGGGGAATACGTCTTATCAGATCCAACCGTTGCTGACGGCACAGCAAATACGATGGCATTTGCTACACTCGTCTTTGGGGAATTGACTCGTGCGTTTGCTGTCCGCAGCGAAACACGTTCTATTTTCAGCATTGGTGTCTTCTCCAACAGTGCGATGAATAAAGCCTTTCTAGTCAGCTTAGCTTTGCAGTTGGCGGTCTTGTTCATTCCATTCTTGCAAGAAATTTTCAAAGTTCAAAGTTTGACAGGAATTGAATGGGTGATCGTGATTCTGCTCTCATTAGTCCCACTGATTGTTAGTGAATTGACTAAAGCTTTTCGCAGCAAAGACGCGAAAGTTTTAGAAGGCAAACTTTCAATGTAACAAACGTCACTGATTTATCGGCATTTTCCTTTTGGGAAATGCCTTTTTTGAATGTTAAAAATCTGTACTTACCTGATTCCTAGAGTTTTACATTTGGCTGTGGTGGCAAACTTATGGATCAAAAATAGTGGTTGCGTTTCCAATTTCTTCGTGGTATTATGCAATTAATAAACAGGCATGTGACTGGTTAAGCAGGCAGGACCTATATAAAGCAATGAGTGAATCGTTCTGATTCATTTGGTTGTTTTAATAGGTGTTGTCTGCTTTTTTCTTTGTTTGGCCAACGAAGAGAAAAATAATCTAAAGGAGAAAAAAACAATGAATGTAAAGGAAACGGCAACTGCCATCATCCAATTGATTGGCGGAAAAGAAAACATCTCTCATTTGGAACATTGTTCAACGAGGTTACGGTTTACCCTGAAAGATCATGCTCTAGTTCAAAAAGAAGCACTAGAAAAAGTGGAGGGTGTCATCGGAGTCCGGCAGAATGTCCAGTGTCAAGTTATCATTGGCAATGATGTTGTGGAAGTTTATGACGAAGTGATGTCACTGTTGGGGCATCAGTTAGACAATGCGGACAGCGGAAGTGCAACAAAGCAGTCTTGGGGAGCTGTCCTGTTGGATTTTGTTATTTCCATTTTTCAGCCACTTATACCGGCGGTTGCCGGAGGTGGTGTTTTAAAATCACTACTGTTACTCGCTTCTGTTACAGGAGTGCTTGATAATCAAAGCCAAACGTATCAAATTTTAAATCTTATAGGTGGAGCCCCCCTTTACTTTTTACCGATTTTAGTCGCTATGACCACGGCAAATAAATTAAAAGTAAATCAATTAGTGGCTGTTTCAGCAGTCGGGGCGCTGATTTTGCCTGAAATAACAGCGTTGCTGACAGATGGAGCAACCTTTTTGGGGATCGGATTACAGAATATTGCCTATGCATCACAAGTTTTTCCTGCAATTTTAACGGTTTTGTTTTATTCGCAAGTCGAAAAACTATTTACTCGTTTTTCTCCAAAACCGATTCGCATCTTCTTTGTTCCGATGATGAGTCTAGTAATCACAGTTCCAGTGGCGCTATTGATTTTAGGACCTTTAGGATTTGAGGTAGGTACAGTTTTCTCTGCAGCGATTATTTGGCTTTATACTCATCTAGGCTGGGTTGCAACAGGTATCTTAGCAGCTGTGTTACCATTGATGGTTGTGACCGGTATGCACAAAGCAATGATCCCTTATGCGGTCTCTTCCATGAGCGAGATGGGGGCAGAATTGCTTTATTTACCGGCTTCACTTGCCCATAATATTGCTGAAGCTGGGGCATGTTTTGCTGTCAGTCTGCGGACAAAAGATCAAAAGCTTCGCTCAACAGCTATTTCTGCTGGAATTTCTGCACTGTTTGGCATTACAGAGCCCGCATTGTATGGGGTAACGATTTTAAACAAACGGGTATTATATGGGGTGATGGCTTCTAGTTTGGTTGGTGGAGCAGTTGCTGGCATCTTTACAATCAAAGCGTTTGCATTAGTGGGTCCGGGTCTTGCTAGTATCACCATGTTCGTTGATGAATCAAATAGTATGAATTTAGTTTGGGCATTAGTCACTTTAGCAGTCTCTTTTCTTGCGGCTTTTGTTTTAGTCCTGTTTCTTTTTAAAGATAAAGTCATGGAGGCCGTTGAAGGAAAAGAAGACCCTCAATCAGAAGTTCTCAGTCAGCCTGTTGCGGGACAAGTTGTTACGCTAGCCGAAATAAAAGACGATGTCTTTTCCAGCGGAATGATTGGTGAGGGATTCGGTATTATCCCCACATCTGGCGAACTAACAGCACCAGAGGATGGAGAAGTGACTATGTTGTTTGAAACCAATCATGCGATTGGATTAAAGACCCAGAATGGTGCTGAAATCCTATTCCATATAGGGATCGACACGGTGCAATTAGAAGGAAAATATTTCACACCGCTTGTCAGTGCGGGGGATTATGTCAAAAAAGGACAACCATTGCTTCAATTCGATTTAGAAGCCATCAAACAAGCAGGGTATGACCCGACTGTTATCTGCGTTGTGACTAACAAAGAAAATTTCATTATCAAACCAATTGAACAAACAGAAAATATGTCTAAAAGCGAGGGTGTTTTATCCATCTCTCCATTTGTTTCGTAAAATTCAAGCAGCATAATCAAAAAACGTGAAGGAGAATACAACTATGAGTCAATCAACATTTCCAGAGAATTTTTTATGGGGCGGAGCGATTGCTGCCAATCAAGTGGAAGGTGGGTGGAATTTAGACGGGAAAGGGTTGTCTGTAGCAGATATCGCCACGTATAAACCAGATGTCGACACCAAAAATTTTGCAGCCCATATGCATGTGACGGTAAACGCCGTGAAAGAAGCAATCGCTGATCCAACAGACACGATTTATCCTAAACGTCGGGGAATCGATTTTTATCATCGTTACAAAGAAGATTTGGCGTTATTTGCTGAGATGGGTTTCAAAGTACTACGCTTATCGATTGCATGGACGAGATTATTTCCCACAGGAGAAGAACTGGAGCCAAATGAGTCGGGCATTGCTTTTTATCGAAATGTCTTTCAAGAAATGCAGCGTTTAGGAATCAAACCGATCGTGACACTTTCACATTATGAAATGCCAGTCGCGTTGAGTTTGAAATATAATGGTTGGGTTGAACGCAAAGTTATCGCTGACTTTGTCCGATTTGCCACAGTCTGCTTTGAGGAATTTGGGGAATACGTAGAATACTGGCTGACCTTTAATGAGATCGACAGCATTCATCGTCATCCCTTTACAACAGCTGGAATTATTCCTGAACAATGTACTCCAGGGAAAGAGCATCAAGAAATCTATCAAGCCTTGCATCATCAATTTGTCGCTAGTTCACTAGTTACAAAAGTTGCACACGAAAAAAATCCTCAAAACAAAATAGGCTGTATGATTACAAAATTAATGACTTATCCGTTAACCTGTGATCCACTAGACGTGGAATTGACATTGAAGAAGAACCTAGAGAATAATTTTTATGCAGATGTTCAAGTAAAAGGAGAATACCCTCGCTTAATTTTGCGAGACTTGGAAAAACGTGGCATCAAGATTGAAATGGCACCGGAAGATCCTCAAATACTAAAAGATTATACAGTGGATTTTCTTTCTTTCAGCTATTATATGTCTATGGCGGAATCTGGGGATCCGCAAGCAGAACGAACACCAGGAAATACTGTACTAGGGGTGAAAAATCCTAAATTACCATCCACTGAATGGGGCTGGCAGATTGATCCTAAAGGACTAAAGATTTCGCTGATCGAGTTATATGATCGCTACCAAATTCCATTGATGATCGTCGAAAATGGAATGGGAGCAAAAGATATCCTTGAAGAGGGGAACGTTCATGATCCGTATCGTAGGGACTATTTCGAAGCGCATTTTAAACAAATGAAAGAAGCGATTGATGAGGGCGTAGATCTGATTGGTTATACAAGCTGGGCACCAATCGATTTAGTTAGTGCTGGTACCTCCCAACTGTCAAAACGATATGGCTTTATTTATGTGGATGCAGATGATGAAGGACATGGCACTTATGATCGATCCAAAAAAGACTCTTTTGACTGGTACAAAAAAGTGATTGAGACTAATGGCGCAATCCTAGCAGGAGAATGACGAAGGAGCGATAGTGCATGATTTATATCAAGAAAGTCTTAAATTCAAGTGTTGTACTTGTTGACAATGAAGGCCAAGAAATGATTGCACTTGGAAAAGGCATTGGATTTGGGAAAAAAGCCGGAGAGCAGATAACGGATTCTCAAATTGATCAAGTATTTCTCCCAATTGATGAAACGAGATCTCTGCAGTTTGCTGAATTAATTGATGAGATACCCATTAGGTTTTTTGAGATGACGAAAGAAATCGTTCAATTGGCCCAACAGTTAATGCCCAATCCGCTAAACTCTACGATCTATTTAACGTTGTCGGATCACTTGCATTTTGCTGTTGAACGCCAAGAGAAGGGGTTAAGTATCACCAATCGTTTGTATTGGGAAATCAAAAACTATTATGCAAAAGAATACGCAGTTGCAGAACAAGCGTTGCTTTTGTTACGTGAAAAGTATCAAATCTTTCTTCCAGAAGAAGAAGCATCAAATATTGCTTTTCATTTGATCAATGCCCAATCTGCGTCTGCGGATAATCAGGATGGGTTGAAGAAAGCGAAATTGATTGGGATTATCGTAAACCTTGTCCGCTATTCGATCCAGCAAGATGTGAATACAAATTCGATTCATTATAGCCGCTTTATCACACATGTCCGTTTTTTTGTAGATCGTTTCTTTACAGAAGGATTATTGCAAGAAAAAGACGAAGGACTGTATCGGCAAATGTGGGCCCTTTACCCAAATGCTATGGAGATTGCAACAAAGGTAAAGGCGTATGTAGATAATGAATATCAAACGAAAATCCCTGAAAATGAGATCGTTTTTCTAGGTGTCCATATCAATCGTTTAATGAATCATTCGGCGATTGAACAATAAGAAGCCTGATTTTGGACCTGTCTGTAAGTCATATACCTGTGTAACGATCAGGTATATGACTTTATTCGTAATTTCAAGCAATACTTGATAAAATGACCTACAAATGAATGGGCTATTGTTTTAGACCAGAAGAGGTGTGTATAAAAGATGGAACTAATGAAATATCGAGATGAATACAAAGAAGATGTTGTCAATTATTTTCTGACTGACGAAATGTCCTATTTCACAGGGACGCCACAAGAAAATATTGCAATCTCCCAAAAGAATCGACAGCATCATTCGATCTTGGCTTTTTCCCAACAGAAATTGGTTACTTTTTTTGTTTTGGATGCAGGACCCCAAAAAGCAGACTATACGGATGAAAATGACGCTCTTTTGTTGCGGAGTTTCTCTACTGATGCGAGATTTCTAAGGAGAGGATATGCAAAAGAAGCATTGCGATTATTGCCTAATTTTGTAAAAACTCATTTTCCAGCAACTAAACAAATTGTTCTTGCAGTCAATAAAAAAAATAGTGCAGCAAAAAAACTGTATTATTCAATGGGTTTTGTAGATAGTGGTGAAGAGAAAATGGGACCCAAAGGACCGCAGCATCTTTTGGTTTATCCGCTTTGACTTGTTTCTTACTGAATGGGTAACAAAAGGGCAGGGGCACTCGTCCTTTTCGATTCGAACCATGCAGTTTCACTTATGTGCTCCTCATAGTTGTTCTGCTTTAATTGGCAAACTGAGTTGGAGTTGCAGACTTGACTAAAAAAAATGAATACGCTATTATTGATTCTAATTTAAAGGGGGTGGTAAAGGAATGTCTAGTGACTCGAGTGACGGTGAGCAGAAAATCTATTTTGATTTGCCTTACTTTTTGATTGAATAGGACAAGAAGCAGCGCTTTGTTTAGTGTGTCTCACTGAATGGAGGGCTTATTTGTGTTGGAAAAAATTCAATTAAAAAAGGAAGGCAAAAAATGCAGACAAAGAACTATCAACTTACTATTGAAGAAACAATGGAAAAATATGGACTTAAGGATAGGACAGGATTAACTAAAAAGGAAGCAGCGCAACGTTTGTCAGAAGTTGGTTTGAATCAGCTAGCAACAAAAAAGACCCCTAAATGGAAATTGTTGTTGCGGCAATTCAACAATATGATCATTTACATTTTGATCTTCTCTGCACTATTGACATTACTCATGGGACACCTTTCGGATGCAATCATTATCGGAACGGTTGTCTTGGTCAATGCATTGATTGGCTATTATCAAGAAGCCAATGCCTCGGACGCACTGGAACACATCAAGCAAATGCTGTCTACACAAGCGACGGTCTATCGGGAAGGCACTCGCCAAGATATTGCAGCAGCAGAAGTGGTTCCCGGTGACGTGGTTTTCTTGGAAGCTGGTGACAATGTACCAGCGGATCTACGGATCATTGAAGCAGACAATCTACGAATACAGGAATCTCCGCTGACAGGCGAACCTGATTCGGTTGAGAAAACGAGCATGCCATTGCTAGAAGATGCTATCGCTTTAGCAGAACAAAGCAACATTGCTTTTGCGTCGACATCGGTTACCTCTGGTAGCGGGAAAGGAATCGTTATTGCTACAGGTCAAACAACAGAGATCGGCAAAATCTCTTTTGAAGTGAACCGCACAGAAGAACGCAAGACTCCTTTGATGAAAGAAATAGATGGGTTAGGTAAGGGTATTACCTATGTGATCATGGGGGTCGCGATTGCCCTGTTTGTGGTCAGTCTGTTTTTAGAAACCTATGCTCTTTCTGTACTTTCTTTAGCCGTTGTGACAATGATCGTAGGTTCGATCCCGGAAGGCTTGCCAGCAACGACTTCCGTTGTTTTAGCAATGGGGGTCAGCGAAATGGCCAAAAACAAGCAGACCATCATCAAAACATTGCCGGCTGTTGAAACATTAGGTTCTGTCGATGTGATCGCTACGGATAAGACAGGAACTTTGACCAAAAACGAGATGACCGTTAAGGACATCGTTTTAGCACATCAGCAATACCAGATCACTGGCGACGGCTATCAGCCGAAAGGGGATATTCTCCCGCTTTCTCCTGTTACCGAAGCAGATGAACAGGAGCTAACCTTATTCCTAGAAGCAGGATTTGAAGCGAATGACACTGTGCTAGTGGAAGAAGAGAACCATTGGGGGATCAATGGCGAACCAACCGATGGCTCTTTCTTGACCCTTTATTACAAAAAATTTGCCTATCCCGAAACCCCAGGCTATCAAGAAATCGCTATGCTGCCTTTTGATTCCGACTACCGCTACATGGCAAAGCTGGTACAAAATCAGGCAGGGGAACGCCTATTATTTGTTAAAGGTTCACCAGACAAGCTGTTTGCCATGGCGAAGGTCTACGACCAGAACTTTAATGAAAAAAGTTGGTCTGCTAAGGTCCAAGGGTTGTCTTCAGAAGGAAAACGGGTGGTTGCAGTGGGGTATCGTTCGCTAACAGACCAGCAGACGGTCGATTCACTGGATGAAACGGTCTTTGCTGAAGGTGTGCAGCTTTTGGGCATCGCCGGTATCATCGATCCGCCTCGAGAAGAAGTCATCGCTTCTTTGCAGGAGATGAAGCAAGCTGGGGTCCAAGTCAAAATGATCACCGGGGATCATCCTTTAACAGCAAAAGCAATCGGTGAAAAGTTAGGATTGGCCAAAGAAATCAATGTAGTGACTGGCTCTGAACTGGACCAAATGGCAGAGCGTGACTTTCAAGACGCAGTCATCAGGAATCAAGTGTTTGCTCGAACAACACCTAAAAATAAGCTGGAAATTATCAAAGCCTTGCAAGCCAAAGGGAAAGTGACAGCTATGACCGGGGATGGGGTCAACGATGCACCTGCCTTAAAGCGGGCCGATATTGGGGTAGCAATGGGAATCAGCGGAACAGACGTCGCCAAAGATTCTGCAGATATGATTTTGACCGATGACAACTTTGGCACCATGGCTTCGGCGATCCAAGAGGGACGAAGAATCTATGATAATATCAAAAAGAGCATTTTATTTCTGCTGCCTACCTCATTTGCGGAAGGCTTGATCATTGCTTTTACGATCTTGATGCAAAATGACATGCCTTTGCAAGCCACTCAGCTGTTGTGGATCAATATGGTTTCGGCAATCACGATCCAGTTTGCCTTTATTTTTGAACCGGCAGAAAAAGGAATCATGCAGCGGAAACCTCGAAAAACTGGGAACAGATTATTGAATAATCATGATATTTGGCAAATGGCTTATGTCTCAGTGTTGATGGCAGTCATCAGCATTTTAGCCTATGAATGGTTGTTGACACAAGACGTCGACCAAGCGGTTGCGAGTACCATGATGGTCAACATTGTTGTGTTAAGTAAGATCTTTTACTTGTTCAATATTCGTACGAGCGAGTCTGCTTTCTCGAAGGCGTCCTTTACCAATCCGAAAGCCTTTTTGATCATCGGTGTGATGGTGGCTTTACAAGTTGTCTTGACCTATGTGCCATTTATGCAAAAAGCTTTCCATACGGCGAATCTATCACTGACCGGTTGGGGGATCGCACTGCTTTCCGGGGCCGTTATTTTGCTAGTCACGGAACTGGACAAATGGTTCCGGGATAGGAAAGAATACAATGTAGGCTATAAAGCGATTCGTGAATAACGAGATAACCATTGACTGAATCAGAACAACTCTTTTCTTTAGGAAAGTCAATTTTACAAGAGTAAGTTTTTTGAATAGTGCTATAAAGGGAGGCCTCTCGATGTATGAGAGCCTCCTTTTTTTGTTTTTTTATTCGCTGTTGTTTCTTTTATCAAGCAGACTCTTCACAAAAAGCAGTTGCTGTGGTAGTAACAAGAGAAATGATTTAATCATTCAATCCCACCAGATGAGGTGCAGGTATCTGCCAGTTCAAGTGGAAGGAATGTCTACTTTTTTATTTGTAAGCGGAAACATATACTGAATTCAGAAAGGAATAACCATCATGAAAACTAGAACAGTTGAACTGATCCAAAAATTCATTTCTTCTCACTACCCGCTCAAAGCGGAACAATTGGCTGCAGAATACAATGTGAGTCAACGGACCATCCGTCAAGAAGTCTTGGAGGTCAATACGTGGTTGAGGCAGCAGCAGCTACCTGAGGTTGCAACTATTCGTAATCAAGGCTTCCTCTTAGATCTGACAGTCAGCCAACAACAAAAGGTGAGAACGCAGTTGGACCATTTACAAGCAGACTTGCTGAATCGTCAAGAGCGGACCTTCGATTTAGTCTTATCGATCGCTTATGAGAAAACAGCGGTTTTTCTGAATCGCAAAGAAGCACGTTTTCAAATTTCTAAAAGTACGATGGATGAGGACATGCGTCGCTTAAGAGCAGATTTATTAAGGTATGGGATCGAGATCGTCAGTTATGGCAAACAAGGACTGCTGTATAAAGGACCAGAAAGAGCCATTCGGACAATGATCTATGATTTCGTTAATCAAAATTTGGGTAGAGTCGATTTTTCTGAAAATAGAGAAGAAAAAACTACGCCAGCACGGGCGATCTTCCATCATTATTTCCCCCGAGAAGAAAGTCTGCGACTGGAGAAAATCTATTCAGAAAAAATCGTCAAGCAAGAAGATGATCTCTATAAAAACCAGATTTTGTTGTTTACTTGGATTTGGATTCAGCGAATAAAAAGGCACGAGCTGATTTCGGCAGTAAATTGGAAAACCATCGATTACCAAGAGGACGGTTTTTCCGACTTTGTTAAACAGGTCATCAAAGAATTTCAATTGACAGCAGTCCCTCAAGTAGAGCGCAACTATATTCGTTTCACGATTGAGACTTTCAACGCAAGAGATATATCCAATTCTCTTGAATGGGTGCAAGCACAACTATTGACCATTCAACTGATTCAATTCGTGGAGCAAGAAACGCATATTCCTTTTCATTTAAAAGAAGAAACATTATGTGAAAATCTTTATAAGCACATGGCTGCATTGATCGTAAGGATAAAGAATAAGATCCAAGTCATGAATCCTCTGAAAGAAAATATCCGTTTGAACTATGGACCCATTTATCGAGCAGTCACTTTGTTTATGCCAACGATCGCCGAAGTGATTGGAGCAACAGTCATTGAGGATGAGATCGCTTTTCTGGTGATTCACTTTTCAACGATTGCCAGTGTGATCAAGCGTGATCTAGCGTCGATCTACAAGTCGGTAGTGGTCTGTAATCATGGGATGGCGACCGGAAATCTATTGGCGGAGAACTTGAAAGAAAAGTTTCCCCAGATCGAAGTCGTGGCTGTATTAAGTTCAAAGGAAGTTGCTCTCGTTGACAAATTGGATGTTGATCTGATTTTCAGCACATTTCATTTGCCCTATAGCAATAAACCGCTGCTGGTGGTCGATCCGATCTTAACGGATGCCAATCGGTCAATCGTTTCAGAATTCTTGGATCGGCATCAAACCTATCAGCGGCTAGAACCTAGCGACAATGAACCGACAGTTCTGTTTACCAAGGTTTTGGACCTAGTAGCAGAAAGCGGCGGCCGAGTCGATCGCAGGATCTATTCCAAATTAGAAACATTATTTGAAAACAATCATTTAGAAATCAACAAAAGGGAGATCCAGCCAATGTTAAAAGATATTCTGACAGACAATCACATTCTGATACAGGCCCAGGCCGCGTCTTGGCAAGAAGCCATTGAAGTTGCCGCCAAGCCATTGATCAAAGAGGACATCATTGAGAAACACTATGTTCAGGCAATGATCCATGCAGTAGAAGAATACGGGCCTTATATCGTCATCGGGAAGCACTTGGCTTTGGCCCATGCGCGACCCGAAGATGGTGTCAATACATTAGGTGTTAGTGTAGTGACCATGAATCAGCCGATCCATTTTGGCAATCCGGAAATGGACCCAGTGAAAATAATTTTTTGTTTAGCCGCGGTGGATTCCTATTCACATCTAGCGATCATGAAAGAGCTGATTGAACTGATCAATGATGAAGCAAAACTCAATCAGCTGATTGCATGTACAACCATTGATCAATTTAAACAATTACTTTTTTAAGTGAGGATAAAAAAAGGGGAGAAGACAGATGAACAAACTGAAGATTTTATTTGTATGTGGGGCAGGATTAGGCAGCAGTTTTGCAGCGCAGATGTCAGCAGAAGATGTTTTGACCAAGCTAGGAGTGACAGCCAAACTGGATCATTGTGATATTTCATCCGCGGTTTCCATGAAACCGGATGTTATCATCACGGCAGAAAATTTCCGAACCCAATTCGAGAAATTCTCCATTGATCCACAGACTGCCATGGTGTATTTGAAGAATATTGTTTCTAAAGCAGAGATCGAAGAGAAGCTAACACCGGTGTTACAAGCAAAGGGCGTTATTTAAGAAAGGAAAGAGGGAAAAAGATGGGCGTTATCAATTTTATTATCGAGAATATTTTGACACAAGCCTCAATCACGATTGCATTGATTGCGATGTTAGGGCTGATTCTGCAAAAGAAGTCAACCGGACAAATCATTTCGGGGACATTGAAAACTCTTCTAGGCTTCCAAGTATTAAGTGCGGGTTCCAGCATTATTGTCGGTAGTTTGACTTATTTTGGTCAAATATTTACCGAAGGGTTTCAAATGCAAGGCATTATCCCTTCCATTGAAGCAATCAATGGGCAAGCAATGAATGAACTTGGTCTAGGCAGAGATATTGCATTAACTTTCTTAGCTATTTTTGTCTTTAATATTTTGCTGGCACGATTTACAAAATGGAAATACATTTTCTTGACGGGACAAGCCATTCTGTGGATGGCTACGATGACCACGGTATTTGGCTATTTCGCTGGCTTACGCGGAATTGTCCTGATTTTAGTTGGTGGCTTTGTCGGCGCAGTCTTCGCCGTGGCTATGCCAGCGATCGCACAACCGATCATCCGCAAAGTAACCGGATCTGATGATATCGCATTAGGACACTTCTGCACCATCGGCTATTTATTTGAAGCAGGCGTCGCTAAGCTTTTTGGGGAAAGAGGCGAAAACAAGAAATCGATTGAAGACATCAAACTACCTTCCCATTTTGAATTTCTCCAAGATACGTACTTATCTGTGATGGTCGTAATGGTTCCCCTTTATATTGTGACTGTTTTATTCGCAGGGGAATCCTTTGCTTCTGAACTATCTGGTGGGCAAAACTATATCATGTTTGCTTTCCTTCAAGCGATTCAATTTGTCGTAGGGGTCTATGTATTGTTGGCGGGCGTCCGTTTATTGTTAGGGGAGATTGTTCCGGCATTCCGAGGGATCGCGATGAAGCTGGTTCCTGATGCGATTCCAGCACTGGATTGTCCAGTGTTCTTCCCTTATAGTCCAAATGCTGTCATCTTAGGATTTATCACAACGACTATTGGAACGGTAATTGCGATGTTTACATTGCCAATGTTTGGACTAGCAATGATTTTGCCGGGGATGTTGACAAATTTCTTTGCCGGCGGGACAGCTGGTATTTTTGGAAATGCGGTTGGCGGTAGACGCGGTGCCATCATCGGCGGTATCGCTCACGGATTCTTCATCACCTTATTGCCAGCATTACTCGTAACGATCTTCAATTCAATGGGTTTTGTCAATGCAACTGCGACGGATGTCGACACTGTAGTTGCTGCACTCTTGTATGCCTGGATTTTAAGCCCAATCCTAAAAGCCTTTTAATCGGAAAGTAGGGAAACGTGATGTTTGGTTTTTTTAACAAGAAGAAGGAAGCAAAAGAAATAACTGAATTAGCACCTGAGACAGTGGAGCAGCTTCAAAGAGAGATCGATCAATTGAATCAAGAAATAGCCGTGAGCCAAGACTCACGAAAATTAGCAGCACTTTTAGAACAAGCTGGTCTTAACTATGCAGCTTTGAATGAATGCGATCAAGCGATTCAACTTTTAGAGCAGAGTTTAGCGAATCAAAAAAGTATTGGCGATGGGTATAAGAAATTGATGCATTTGTACAATAAGAAACGAGCCGAAGCAGCCCGAGCCGGTGATGATCAAGGGATCGATTATTATATGGGGAAAATGGATGAGATGCGGCAAATCGCGAAACAAGTCACGATTACCGGTAATAAATAATAAGATAAGGTGGATTTGATTATGTACACAACGTTAAAAGAAGTCACGAAAACAGCGGAAGAATTGAATTTTACGGTGGGGGCTTTTAATACCCACAATTTAGAGATGCTTCCTGCGATGCTGCGCGCGGCCAAAGAAATGGGAGCACCAATCATTATTCAGACGAGTGTCGATACTGCTAAATACATTGGGATGAATGTCTTGGTCCATGTGATGAAAGCTATCGCGGAGGAGGAAATGGTCGATGCGGTCTTGCATTTGGATCATGCACGGGATTTTGATGATATCAAAGAAGCGATCGACAGCGGCTATACCTCTGTGATGTATGACGGTTCTCATTTACCCTTCAAAGAAAACATTTTGAAGACAAAAGCGGTGGTGGAATATGCCCATGCGCATGGCGTCTCGGTAGAAGGCGAGTTGGGAACGATTGGTGGGACAGAAGAAGGGATCCATGTGGCTGAAGATGACAAAGTTTATACAAAACCAGAAGATGCGTTGGTCTTTGTCAAAGAGACCGGAGTGGATGCATTAGCAATTGCTATTGGGACGAACCATGGACAATTCAAATCAAAAACGGAAGTCAATATTCCCTTGCTAAAAGAAATTGATGCACGAGTAGATGTTCCACTAGTGATCCATGGGGGAACCGGAGTCAAAGAAGAAGATTATCCGGCATTGATCAACAATGGCATCCGCAAATTCAATGTTGGGACCGAGCTGTTGGTACAGTGGACGAAAGCTGCTAAAACGACCTTTGGTGAAACAGAAATCAACAAGTCTTTAAGACACAATGTCATTCCGGCAAACGAAGCTATCAAAGAAACAGTGAAACATAAAATCGGCTTGTTCATGAATGTGGAAAGCCCAACGTCATTGAGAAAAGTAAAATGAAAAAGTATCTTATTCTTTTAGCTGGCAGCCCAGGAACTGGCAAGACATATCTCCTGCAGCTACTGAAGCAACGGTTGCCCGACATGTATACGATCACCATTGACGAAATCAAAGAATATTATGCGGATTCTGTGGGATTTGATGATTTATCTCAACGGGCCGAGCAAGAAAGAACGAAAGTCTATCCGTTCTTTTATCGCGCATTAGAGTTATATATGGAAGCGGGGAAAAAAGTCATTGTTTCGGAGTATCCATTTAGCGATAAGCAAAAAGGACGCTTGCGAGACCTTGCTGATACTTATGCTTATGAAGTAATCACGATTCGCTTAACGGCTGATTTCGAAGTGTTGTGGGAACGGCGTTACCAGCGAGATCGGGAGCCGGAACGGCATTTGAGCTATATCATGGATCACTATCATTATGGCGATAGTTTAGAAGACCGTTCATTAGGAACCAATCATATTACAAAGGAAGAATTCCGACGAATCATCAATGAACGAAAGTACGCTGAATTTGCTTTGGGAACGCTCTATGAATTTGATGTGACGGATTATCAGCGAGTAGATTATGGTCCATTGCTCGATCAGTTAGTGTACCAGATTCAACAAGATGAGTAAGTAAAAATGATCGCTGAAATACTGCCACTGGCTTTTCATGGCTCAAATCACTCAATAATTATCTTCATGTGAAACGCTTATTGTTTTCTTACTACTAGTTTTTTGGTAGGGAGAAGGCAATAAGCTTTTTTCGAGATCTGTTAGGAATTGAAGGGTGAAACGCCCTATTGTCTTTAAAGCTTCTTAGAACCAAAAACTAAAAAAAAGCCATATCCAAACGAATTGTTTTAGTTGTTTAAAAATATCTGAAATTAAGAAAAATTCTCATTGAAAATCACCACGGAATCAGCTAGTATTCTAGAGGTAGGTTTTTTAGATAGGAAAGGAGAAGGAAAAATGGAGTTATCAAAAGGTAGGATCATTTGGCTGTCCTTATTGCTTGGCACATTGAGCGCCTATGGCCCTTTACTAATGGATGCTTATTTACCGGCTTTTCCAGTCATTCAAGAAGAATTAGGAATCAGTGCTTCTCTCACACAAATGAGTTTGACCATGTGTCTGATTGGTTTAGCATTAGGTCCATTAGCAATCGGAACACTTAGTGACCGGATTGGGCGCAAGAAACCTCTTGCTATAGGGATAACCGTAGCGATTCTTTGCTGTTTACTTGTTCCCTTCGTGCGAAATATCTGGTTATTCCTAGCTTTGCGTCTCTTGCAAGGAATCGCCAGTTCCGCAGGGATCGTTTTGACCCGTGCGATTGCGAAAGATTTATTTACCGGCGAACGGCTGACGAAGTTTTTTGCGATGCTGATTGCAGTGAACGGTATTTTCCCGATCATTTCCCCACTGCTAGGCAGTGCGATTTTGGCAGTGGCTTCTTGGCAAACGATTTTTCTTTTTTTGGGTGGTTTAGGCATCCTGCTATTGCTTGGTATTCTCTTTGGCTATCAGGAAACATTACAGCCGCAAGAACACATCCATCAGATGGAATCTGGCTGGCGGGCAGTATTGTCTGATCGCATCTTTGTGTTACTGGTGCTTATCCAAGGATTTATTTATGGTGCATTGTTTAGTTATATTTCAGGATCCTCTTTCATGTTCCAAAATGTCTATGGGCTCAGTGATCAAATGTATAGCCTCTTGTACGGTATCAACGGGATCGGTATCATTGTGACTGCGGAGCTTTCGGGGATTTTATCGCGGCGATTGTCCCTAGTCCAGCAATTAGGCAGCGGATTGGTGATCGGTTTTATTGGCAGTGTACTGGTGATGCTGAGTGGCATCAGAAATTCTATTGCATTAGCGATCATTGGGCTATTTCTGGTCGTGGCGACATTAGGGATCGTCAATTCGGTGGTAACTACATTAGCGATGGATCGGCAAGGTGAACACGCTGGGGTCGCTTCCTCGATCTTAGGGATCGGCATGTACAGCATCGGGATCATCTGTACGCCGCTAGTGGGTATCATGGGCAGTCATACCTATCTTCCACTAGCGTTACTGATCTTTTTGTGCGAAATCGGTGCATTAGGCGTCTATCGAGTAATGAAACAAGAAGCGAGGCCATGAGTGCGGATGGTCTCGCTTTTTGCTTCTTTTGCTTATTCCTAGTATAATGACTATGTTTTTGTAAGTTGGATCAAAGAAGTGATCCGGTCACTAAGAAATGGAGCGGAAAGCATGACAACAAATTTTTGGGCGGAGTTACCGAAGCCTTTTTTTATTTTAGCACCAATGGAAGATGTGACAGATGTAGTGTTCCGCCATGTTGTGCAGACAGCAGGGGCGCCAGATGTCTTCTTTACGGAATTTACCAATTCAGATAGTTACTGCCATCCAGATGGGATCGAGAGTGTTCGTGGTCGACTGACATTCACAGAAGACGAGCAACCGATCGTCGCCCATATTTGGGGAGACAAGCCGGAATTTTTCCGGCAAATGAGTATTGGAATGGCGGAAATGGGATTTAAAGGGATCGATATCAATATGGGCTGTCCTGTCCCAAATGTTGCCGGTCGCGGCAAAGGCAGCGGCTTGATCTTGCGTCCCGATGTGGCGGCTGAGTTGATTGAAGCGGCAAAAGCAGGTGGGTTGCCAGTCAGCGTCAAAACACGGATCGGCTACACAGAAATGGCTGAGATGGAAGCTTGGATCACTCACTTGTTGCAGCAAGACATTGCCAATCTTTCTGTTCATTTGCGGACCCGCAAAGAGATGAGTAAAGTCCCTGCCCATTGGGATCTGATCCCAGAAGTTCTAGCGATTCGTGATCGAGTGGCACCTCAAACATTGATCACTATCAATGGCGATATTCCAGATCGTCAAGCAGGACTAGCGTTAGCCCAACAGTATGGCGTAGACGGAATCATGATTGGACGGGGCATTTTCAAAAATCCCTATGCCTTTGAGAAAGAACCAAAAGAACACTCATCGGAGGAATTATTAGGGTTGCTGCAATTGCAGCTAGACCTGCAAGACCATTATGCTACGATGGTTCCCCGATCCATTGCCGGATTGCATCGCTTCTTTAAGATTTATGTCAAAGGATTTCCTGGGGCGAGCGATTTGCGCGCACAATTGATGACGACTAAGTCGACGGATGAAGTTCGCAGACTTCTAGCAGAGTTTCATGCTAATAAAGCTGCGGGAACATTGTCTGAAGAAGTATCTGATGCTGCTGAAGAGCACAAATAACTGAGCATTTCTCTCCAAGGAGAGAAATGCTTTTTTTTGTATGTAGAAGTAACCTTGACAATAGATAGGTACCTATGTAAAATAGAGAGCAGTCTGTTAAGTAGGTACCTATTTAATTGGTTTTAATGAACAAAAAAGGAGCAATACATATGTCTTACTCAGAGCAAAAGATCGTTGAACGGTTTTTTGAAGTGTATAAATTGAATCGTCGTTATTCTGAAAGAAAATATGGTCCCTTCATGCCTGGGCGGGGTCAGTTCAACTGTTTGTTAGTTTTGGACGAGCGCGGCACACTGAATCAGAAAGACTTAGCCGCCTATTTGGCGATCCGCTCGACATCAGCAGGGGAGCTCTTAAAAAAAATGGAGAAAAAAGGCTGGATCAAAAAAGAAACATCTCCGCAAGATAAACGAATCCACTTGATCTCATTAACGAAAGAAGGAAGAGCTGAAGCTGCTGCGATGAAACAAAAACGCAGCAAAGCACACCAAGATATGCTGACCGATCTAACAGAAGAAGAAAAACAAGCCTTTGGTCGCGGGTTAGAAAAAATTGAAGCTTATTACCAACGCATGGAGGCGGAATCTATTGAACCAACCGAGTAATCTGACAAACCGTAAAAGAACATTTATTTTTATTAATCTGATTCTTACTTGTATCGCACTAACGATGTTATCCACCGCATTGACCACCGCATTACCGGCCATCGTGGCCGACTTGCAAATTTCTGTGACCACTGGACAGTGGCTGACCAGCGGCTATTCCCTCGCCATGGCTATCGTCATGCCGTTGACCGCTTTTTTGATGAATCGGGTACCTACCAAAAAATTATATCTTTCCGCATTGGTAATCGCTCTTATTGGGATGGTTCTATGTGCGTTAGCACCGAACTTCCCCATTATGATGATGTCTCGTATCCTCCAAGCCATTGGTAATGGTATTTTGATCTCAATGGCTCAAGTGATTCTATTGACGATCTATCCAATGGATCGAATTGGTGCAATCATGGGTTGGTATGGGTTATCGATCACTGCCGCACCAGTGATCGCCCCTACATTAGCTGGAATGATCGTTGATAAATTGAACTGGCATGCCATTTTTTATATTGTCGCTGCCATTGTTTTTGTTTCGTTGATTTGGGCGTTGAATGTCTTTGAAGATGTCTTGGATGTAACGAAGAAAAAATTTGATCTGCTCTCCTTTTTACTCAGCGCTGTGACTTTTGGCGGCTTCACATTAGGGTTCGGGAATCTAGGAACCTATGGCTTTACCAGTCTCCCTGTATTGGGTGCATTGCTCGTAGGTTTGATTGGCGGCATCTTATTTGCCCGCCGCCAAATGAAAGCGGCAGTGCCCTTCTTGGATCTGCGGGTCCTCAAAACGAAAGAGTATGCGCTAAGTGTGTTTGGGAGTATTTTACTCTATCTTGTTTTAATGGGCTCTTCAATGCTGATGCCCTTGTATGTACAATCCATTCTTGGAAAATCTGCAACAATCTCAGGGTTGGTGGTATTGCCAGGTTCGTTAGTTTCTGCCTTTTTGAGTCCTATCGCTGGCCGTATCTATGACAAAGTCGGTATCCGCATCTTAACGATCATTGGCGGCAGTTCGTTAGTTTTAAGTAATATCGGTATGTTTTTTATTCATATACATACAGGAATTTGGATGGCGGTCTGCCTGAATATTTTACGCTGTGCCGCCACGGGCTGTTTATTGATGCCATTTGTTACCTGGGGCAATAAAAATATCCCGCCAGAATTGACTGCTCATGGTACCGCATTACTGACATCGCTGCGGACGGTCGCCGGCGCCATCGGCACAGCTGTTTTTGTTGGGATCATGAATACGGTCGCCCGCAACAGTCATACATTGACTGGCTCCGCCGCTTTGCTCCACGGCATGAATGTTTCGTTTTTAGTCATGACCGTCGCTTCGGGACTGCTATTGTTCACGGGATTATTTTTGATCAAAGATAGTCGCACAGAAGTTCTGATAGAAGTAGAAAATTAATCAACTAGTCAAATCGCTTCGCTTTTTGCGAAGCGGTTTTTTTTAATTTTGAATGTTTCTTTCATATGAAAAATCTCTTTTTTTGAAAAAAATAATCAAAACATTTAATAAAATATTGAAAAAAATAATCATAAGATCTATAATGAAGCTGTCACAAAGAGAAAGGCAGTGAATACTATTGAGAACGTTTTACTGGGGCGGTGCAACCGCAGCTAGTCAATATGAAGGTGGATATAAGGATGGGAAAGGGATAGATACACAAGATTGCCGTCCCTATCTTCCTCGAAGTAATAATGCAACAATCCAAACGCGATTGTTGACTCAAGAGGTGATCAATGAAGCAAAAGAATCAGAAACTACCCAATTTTATCCGTTTAGAAAAGGGACGAAAGGATACGAAAACTGGGAGGAAGATCTACAGCTGCTAAGCGAGTTAGGGATTGATTTATATCGTTTCTCGATTAGCTGGTCACGATTATTTCCACTGGGGAATGAAGAGCAACCAAATGAACAAGGTGTGGCATATTATGATTCGATTTTTCGGGAATTAAAGAAGAAAGGAATCAAAATTTTTTTGACAATGAATCATTATGCGGTGCCACTTTATTTGGTGGAAAGCATCGGTGGGTGGAAGAATCGTGAAATGATTGACCATTACCTCTCTTTTGCAGAGTTTGTTTTGTCTCGATGGGGAAATCAAGTGGATTTTTGGTTGCCATTTAATGAAATAAATGCCGGCTTTTTTAGTCCCTATAACGGTACAGGATTAATCAAACCAAGCAATGGTGACTATATCTATCAAGATGTATTTCAAGCACTACATTATCAATTTGTTGCAAATGCAAAAACGATTCAGCTGGCACGAAAAATGGATATTCCTGGAATCTTTGGTTCCATGGTGTCGTGTTTCTGCTATTATCCGTTGACACCAAAACCAGAAGATAATTTGAAATTAGTGAAAGAGGAACAGATTAATCAGTGGTTTTGCAGTGATGTGCTTATGCAAGGGGAATACCCCTATTATATGCATTCTTTTTTTGAGAAAAATTCTGTTGATCTAGATATAACCGCAGAAGATCGCCAGATTCTGAAGGAATATACTTGCGACTTTGTTTCTTTTTCTTATTATTCTTCCAGTGTGGTAACAACCGAGGAAGCAGAAAAAACTGCAGGGAATTTAGTAGTTACAACGAAAAATCCTTACTTAAAAGCAAGTGATTGGGGATGGCAAATTGATCCTATCGGTATGCGAACAACATTAAATAAAGTTTATGACCGCTATAGAAAACCAGTTATAATCGCTGAAAATGGCTTCGGTGCGAAAGATCAACTCGAGGCAGATGGCACAATTCATGATTCCTACAGAATTGATTATTTCAAAGAGCACTTTGCTGAAATAGTTAAAGCTAGAGATATCGATCAGGTCAACGTTATTGCGTATATTGCTTGGGGGATCATTGATATTGTATCCGCAGGCAGCTGTGAGATGGATAAACGCTATGGTGTCATTTATGTTGATGCTGATAATGAGGGGAATGGAGATTATCGTAGATACAAGAAAGATAGCTTTTATTGGTATCGTTCTTTTATTGAAAAAAATAAGAAGGGAGAGTAAATCAAATGAAAAAAGTTCTATTTATCTGTTCTGGTGGGATGTCTAGTGCAATTGTAGAAAAAGCGCTAGACAAAGAAGCCGAAAAAAAAGGAATTGCTCTAACAAGTTCTGCAGTAGGAAGTGGTGAGGCGGATTCAGTTATCCAAGAAAAAGATTGGGACATTATTTTTGTAGCCCCACAAGTAAAGCATCGCTTTAGCTTGTTTAAACAGTCCGCAGATGAAGCACATATTCCTATTGAATTGATCAAACCCACAGATTACAGTCCGTTAGGTGGCAAGAATCTCTTGAAAATTATTGAAAGTTTGAGTTGAGAAAAGGAGGATAAAAATGAATCATTTCTTTGAAATGCTAGAGGACAAGGTTGCGTTACCAATGTCGAAGATCTCTGAGCAACGACATCTTCGAGCGCTTCGTGATGGGGTTGTTTCGGCGATTCCGTTTATTATTGTTGGTAGTTTCTTTCTGATCATTGCTTTTCCGCCTGTTCCAGAAAACTGGGCAATTCACCAATGGGCAACAGATCACATTACGGAAATTCTAATTCCCTATCGGATGACATTTTGGATTATGTCTCTGTATATTTGTTTTGGAATCGGATACAATTTAGCGAAAAGTTATCAGTTAGATCCTTTGACCGGAGCACAATTATCGGTGGCAGCTTTTCTATTAAGTATTATGCCGGTACAGTTCGATCAAGGATTGATGTTGCCAATGGAATCACTCGGATCAGTGGGGATTTTCCCGTGTATGGTTTTAGCCATTTTTGCGGTTGAAGTTTTACGATTTTGTAAAACCAAAAAGATTATGTTTAAAATGCCGGAACAAGTTCCTAGCTCTGTCGCACGCTCCTTTGAGGCCGTAATTCCAGCAGCAATTATTATCATAGTGATTGGAACGATTAATGTTGTCTTTAAAGTGAATATTGAACAAGTGATCCAAACTCTTTTTTCACCTTTAGTAAAAGCAGGAGATACTTTCTTAGGGGTCCTAGTTCCAGTTTTCTTGGTTACTTTTTTCTGGCTTTTTGGGATTCATGGTGACTCGATCGTTGGCTCAGTGGCACGTCCGATTTGGCTTCAATTTTTTACTGAGAATGCCGAAAAAGTTGCAAACCATCAAACCCCTACCCATATTGCTCCAGAAACATTCTTTCAATGGTTCATTTGGATTGGAGGATCTGGCGCGACAATTGGCTTGATTATTTGCGCGATTCTTTTTGGAAAAGCCAAGTATACCAAGTCCATTAGTCGAGCTTGTCTGATTCCAAGCATCTTCAATATCAATGAGCCAGTGATTTTTGGATTTCCAATCATGCTAAATCCGATATTCTTTGTTCCTTTTGTGTTAGCACCGATTTTGATGACAACGGTTACTTGGCTGGTATTTAAAGCTGGTTGGGTGCACTTGATGTTTGTGCAGCCACCATGGACTTTACCGGCACCAATCGGCGCGTATTTGGCTACCGGAGGAGATTGGCGAGCTATTCTATTGGTCATTGTTAACATATTGATCGCTACGGTCGTTTATTATCCCTTCTTCAAGATTTATGACAATAAACAATTAATGCAAGAAATGGAAGGCGAAGCATGAGAAAAACAAGAATGCAGTTCAAAGGTGCATTATTTTATTTAGGAACTGTTTTTAGCGTGAACATCTTGTTGATTGCAATCAATTCATACGTTCAGTCTGAGACGTTTTTATTTATAGGGAATTTGGTTTCTATCAGTCTTATCTTTCCAGCGATTGCGTTATATGTTGACCGAAAAGAAAAATTTACCATGAAACGGTATGCTTATTTTTCGATTGTAACCTTTGCAGCAATGTTCCTTATTTGCGAGTTGTTTATTTATCAGTTCTAACCATGAAAAAAATGATTTTAAATGAAGTAGGTGATATCATGGAAAATATCGAAGCAGTGATTTTTGAATTAATCGTTCATAGTGGCAATGCGCGAGGAATGCTTTTTGAAGCGTTGGATGCAGCAGAAGCAGACAATCATGAGCAATCGGTAATGTGTATGCAACAGGCAGAAGCAGAGATGACCATTGCTCATAATTTGCAGACGAAATTGATTCAAGATGATCTAAAAGGTCAAGGGCAGATCAGTCTTTTGTTGATTCATGCGCAAGACCAGTTAATGACAACAATGAGCGAGCAAGCATTGATTGAACGACTGATTAAAATGCAACAGCAATTGAATCAATTCAATCAGAACTAACATCCATTAAGCTGTGATAGAAACGATCCTCGACAAATGATACAGTGACTCGTAAACTGCTGAATAAAGCCGTTCATAAAGCAATGATTTGATAAGGATTTAAACCTATTGGGGAAATCCTCTCTTCTTAGCAAGCAGTACTAAAGGAGATATAATGATCCATTATCTTCGAATACTGTTCGAATGCTGATAGTCGTTTTTTATCACTGATCAGATACTCACTAGATTGTCGGAACGTTTCTATTGCAGTTTTTTAGGAGGAAAAGAAATGAATTATGTACTAGGAATTGATGCTGGGGGGACAAAGACCCAATTTACTACATATGACAAAAAGGGAAGAGCACTCTTTGATTTGCACCTGTCAGCTGGAAATATTGTGGTAGATACAAATCGTACATTAGCAGTTTTGAGACAAGGGATCCAGTCTGTTTTAGAACATCAATCAGGCAATTGCATCGGCGTTTTAGCTGGAATTGCAGGTATAGAGACGAGTGGGTTACATCATCTTGTTCAACATGAGCTGCAGCAGTTTCAAAAAACCAAAGTGATTTCTGATGCTCACTTAGGGTTAATCAATAAACTTGAAGGATCGGATGGCGCTTTGATTATTTCTGGGACCGGATCAGTCGCCTATGGATCTGTTGACAGAAACTTCTATCGAGTAGGGGGCTGGGGACATTTAGTAGGGGATGAAGGAAGTGCCTATGCTCTAGCACTGAAATGCTATCGCCATATTGCACAAGAAATGGACCATGGTTCACCTTTGTCTAGATTCTCCCAAGACTTTCTATCTTTTTTAGATATGAACGATCCAGCTAAAGCAATTAGTGAACTTTATCAGATGAACAAGGCTGAAGTTGCACAAAAATCATTGTTTTTTTCGAAGGCGCATTTAAACGACCCCATCACTCATAAACTTTTACAAGAAACTGCTGACGAACTGATCGAAATGATTCGTTTGTTACTAAACAGAATGAACCAAACCCAAGTGAAGTTAGCTTTAGCAGGTTCAGTGCTAGAAAAAAATCACTTTATTCGAGAATCGGTTGTTGCTCGTCTCCAAGATCAAATTACGGAAGTGGTTTTAAGTGATTCACCAAATACAAAAGGTGCCTTTTATTTTTATCGTAAACTTCTCAGTTCGACATGAATTTAATGTAAAATAGAAGTAACTAATTGCTGAAGCAACTATGCAGTAGAGGGGGACAGAAATGAGTGTAGTAACAACTATTGAAAGTATCAAAAATGAACTTTCGACTACGGATTTGAAGTTAGCAGATTATATTGTCGAGAATCTTGATGAAATACCTACTATGACATCTAATGTGTTAGCCGTTCATTCGAATACAAGTCCAGCAGCGGTCATTCGATTTTCTAAAAAATTGGGATTCAGTAAATTTTCTGACTTTAAGTTAGCCTTAACCAAAGATATTGAAAATCGAATCTATAATGAATATAGCGATATTCAAAATGATGATTCGTTTCAAACGGCTAAAAATAAGATTCTTAGAAACAATAAGATGATTATTGACGCAACGGATCCTATATTAGATGAACAAACCGTGCAACAAGTAGTAGACAAAATGTTTCATGCTAAACGAATCTATGTTTATGGTGTAGGAACTTCCGTTCTAGCAGCAGAGGATATTCGTCAAAAATGGACTCGGATTGGAAAAACAGTGATTTTTGATAAAGATCGGTATCTTCTGACACAACAAATGAAAAATGATGGCGCAGACAGTTTGTTTTGGGGAATCTCCCATTCAGGGAAAAACCGCGATGTTTTATCATTAGTAGAAATAGCGAAAAGCCTTGGTATGCCGACCTTAGGAATGTCTCAATTAGGGCAGAACCAGCTGACTAAAAAAGTAGATACACCTATTCATACAGCACGGACAGAAGATATCAAGAATGGTCATTACGGAAGTGGGGCCACTCATTCGATTATTTTGCAAATTGTTACGATTGATTTGCTTTTCTATTTTTATATGCGCCGCTTATCGGTAAAAGAAAAATAAGGTCGTCTGCTATGAAGTTAGTAACCAATAGAGTATAAGCAACAAATGATTAAACGCTGTTTCTCAAAAATCCCACCGATTTTTCAAATTTTGAAAGCTATCGGTTGGGACTTTTTTTGTTTTTTTCATGAAATACTAGGAAAAAACTTTATTTTCGTTATAATAAGATAACTTATATTTGAGGAGGGAAGTTTTTTTCTTGGACTATTGGTACGTTGACAAGGTAAAAAGCGACTAGGAAAATGAAAAATAAAGGAACCGTGTTGGGAATCACAGCGTATGTGCTGTGGGGGCTGATCACCCTCTATTGGAAACTGATCACTGGTGTCTCGCCATTGGCGATCATGTGCTACCGTATTATTTGGTCATTTGTCTTTATGCTTGGCTTTATCGGACTTAGCGGCAGATGGCAACAGTTTGTCTCTGAATTGAAGCGGATCTGGCAAAATAAAAAGTTTGCAGGAATGATCATTTTGGCGGCGATCTTGATTTCAATCAATTGGTTTACTTTTATATTTACTGTCAGTGCCGGCCATGTTATGGAAGCTAGCTTAGGTTATTACATCAATCCATTGGTCAATGTTTTGTTGGCAACTGTTTTTTTGAAAGAACGGTTGAGTCGGTCGGGGATGATTGCTTGTGGTTTGGCAGCTGTCGGAGTGATCATGCTTTCGGTGCAAACTGGTGCGATCCCTTATGCTTCACTGATCATGGCTTTTTCATTCAGCACGTATGGTCTCATCAAAAAACACATACCAATCAGTTCTGCAACGGGATTAACAGTTGAAACCTTTGTTATTTTGCCAGCGGCATTGATTTATATTTTAGGTTTTTCTTCTGTTGGATTGATGGCTTATCCATTATCTACCAATCTTTTACTTATTGGTGCCGGCGTCGTGACTGCCATCCCATTGCTGCTGTTTGCGGAAGCAACGAAAAGCATTTCTTACATCACATTAGGCTTTATCCAGTATGTAAATCCGACGATCATGCTATTACTAGCTGTTTTCTTGTTTCACGAATCTTATTCTTTGGCGCAGTTCACCGCGTTTGGATTTATTTGGTTAGGTATCGCAGTATTCACGTATGGCACTTTAGGTGCAGTATGGAAACGCCGGCGAGACCTAAGCAACAACTGACAACAACTCCGTTAAGACGATTTTTGGAAATGAATTGTCTTAACGGAGTTGTTGCGAGCGAACAAGATTCTGAAAAATAAAACAACTATCTAGCTTGTCCATTAGAACCGCTAATTTTTTGGAGAAAGAATCTTGCGTGAAAAGGGTTGCAATCTCAAAAAGGATGTGCTATTATTTTTTCAGTTACATCGGATTGTTACTGTTCGGCAGGCAAAACCAGAATTGACCGCAGATTTATGGGGAAATTCTAGGTTTTTTTATTTTGGAATGAGGGAAAACGATGGTTATTGGAAAAATATTGAATAATAATGTCGTGGTCTCCACCAATGATGCCGGCGAAGAAGTCATCTATATGGGACGCGGCATCGCATTTAAGAAAAAAATCGGCGATGTGATCGACGACGCATTTGTGGAGAAAGAATTTGTTTTGAAGGACTCTTTCACCGCAAATCAATTTCAACAATTATTTGCGGATATTCCTACAGAAGAGGTCGAAGCAGTCAAGCAAGTGATCGACGAAGCAGAGCAAGTGTTGGGAGTCGAACTTTCACCGAATATTTACTTAACGCTGACGGATCATATTCACTATGCTTTGATGCGGGCTCGAGAAGGAATTGAAATACCGAATCCACTATTGTTTGAGACTCGAAAATTTTATCCTAAGGAGTACGCTATCGCTGCTAAAGCGGTCGAACGCTTTGAAAAGAACTTTGGTGTTTCGCTTCCCGAAGCGGAGAAAGGATTTATCGCCTTTCACATTGTCAATAGTGAGCAAGCCAATGGAACAATGGAGACGACGATGCAAGCCGTTGAGATCGTTCGTGATGTGTTAGCGATCATCAGTCGTTTCTATGGCAAAGTCTTTAATCCTGATTCCTTGAATTATCAACGGATCACGACTCATCTTCACTATTTCGCTCAACGGTATTTAAGTGATGACCTTTCAGGCGAGAAGGACGAATTCCTGTTTGAACTGATTCAGGCAAAATACCCGAAAGCCTTTCAGACAGTCCAGCGGATCAACGAATATCTGATCAAAACGTATGGCAAGCCAATCGGCGAGTCAGAAATGATCTACTTGACGATCCATATTGAACGCGTTGTCAACGAACCAAATTAACATTCAATCATTAACGGATTGTTACTGTACAGCAGGCAAGACCCAGATTGAAAAGACAGCAGTTAGCAAGTTTGCGCTTGTTAACCGTGTTTTTTCAATCTGGGTTTTTTATTTTATTAAAAAAGGAGTGTTTGGAAATGAGTACAAACAAAGAAATAGCAGTCCGCGTCCTGGATGCGGTCGGCGGCAAAGAAAATGTCAACAGTGTGGTCCATTGTGCGACGCGCTTGCGTTTCAAACTAAAAGACGAAGGGAAAGCGGATACAAATCGGTTGAATCAAGACGATGACGTGATCCAAGTCGTACAAAGTGGCGGACAATATCAAGTCGTCATCGGCAGCCATGTCAGTGATGTCTATCGCGAACTAACAGGGGTCGCCAATTTTGATGGCGAATCAGAAAAATCTGCTGAAAAAGGAAATCCGCTGAATCAATTGATCGATATCATCTCATCGATCTTTACCCCATTTTTAGGCGCAATGGCTGGGGCCGGGGTTCTCAAAGGATTTCTGACATTAGCAGTGACGATGAATTGGCTGGCGGCCGATTCTGGCGTCTACACGGTTTGGTATGCCATTGCTGATGGGCTCTTTACTTACTTACCTGTGATGTTGGCTTTTACAGCAGCGAAAAAATTTAAAACCAATGAATTTCTAGCTGTTTCTTTGGCCATGGCACTTGTTCACCCAAGTATCACAGAATTAGCAGGACAAACATTGAGTTTTGTAGGTATTCCAGTAATCATTGGGGCCAGCGCCTATACCTCCTCGGTCATTCCGATCATTTTGGCCGTCTTTTTACAAAGCTATGTGGAACGTTTCTTTAAAAAGGTGATTCCTAGTTTCCTACAGATCATCTGTGTGCCGTTAGCTGTCTTCTTGATCATGGCACCAGTGACATTTATCGTTGTGGGTCCATTGGGAACGATCGTTGGGAACTTGTTAGGCAGCGGCTATGATGCAATCTATAATCTCAGCCCAATTCTTGCTGGAGCAATCATGGGGGGATTATGGCAAGTATTTGTGATGTTTGGAATGCATTGGGGCTTTGTGCCGATTGCGATGGTGAACTTGACACAATTTGGTTTTGATACAATGGTGCCGATGCTATTGCCAGCTGTATTGGCACAAGGTGGAGCAGCACTAGCCGTCTTCTTTATCACCAAAAACGTCAAGCTGAAAGGATTGGCTCTTTCATCAACGATCACGTCATTGTTTGGTATCACGGAACCAACTGTATATGGAGTAACGTTGCCATTGAAAAAACCGTTTATTGCTGCATGTATTAGTGGTGCGATCGGTGGTGCAATCGTCGGTTTCAGTCAAGTTAAGAACTATACTTTTGGTTTAGTCAGTCTCTTGAGCTTACCATCCTTTATCCCTCAAGACACACAAGATATGAGTGGTTTGATTGCCGCTGCGATTGGAACGGCCGTTGCTTTTGGCGCAGCTTTTGTCTTAACTTTTGTTTTGCGCTTTGAAGATCAACCGAATCCCGCAGATACAGATACAGAAAAATCAAAAGTACCTGCACCATCCACTACCAATGAGCGGGTCGTATTAAGCAGTCCATTGGCTGGTAGAGTTGTTCCACTGAATGAAGTGAAAGACCAAGTCTTTTCATCTGGAGCAATGGGCAAAGGGATTGCCATCGATCCAGCAAACGGTACATTAGTCGCGCCTGCTGGCGGGACGATTACTACGCTATTTCCAACAGGACATGCGATTGGTTTGACAACGACAGATGGGGTAGAGATCTTGATGCATATTGGAATGGATACTGTTGAGCTTGAGGGCAAAGGATTTGAGATTTTTGTCAAACAAGAGGATCAAGTGAAAAAAGGTGATCTATTAGTCAAATTTGATCTTTCCCTAATCAAAGAAGCCGGGTATTCAACCGTTACGCCAATTGTTGTTACGAATACGCCGAACTATTTAGATGTGTTGGATATGAATCAAGAAGACGTCTTGCAAGGGGAAGATTTCTTAGCGATCGTCAAATAAACCTGGTGCGTCTTAATCAGTGAATTGTAAAAGAAATAGCTATCCAACGGAAGGAACATCGCAGTCGCGAGTCCCTATGTTTGGATAGCTTTTTTAGTTATTCTTCTGAAGTTTTTGATGAAGTGTGCGGGGTGATGGAGTCTTCGACTAAAAGTCCATCTTGCATGCGATAGACCCGATCGCTCCATTGGGTCATTCTTGGATCATGGGTTACCATGATGATCGCCTTTTGTTTTTCATGCGCTTCTTTAGCCAATAATTTGACAACATCAAAAGCATGTTCCGAATCTAAGCTGGCCGTCGGTTCGTCTGCCAAAATCAGTGAAGGATCATTGAACAATGCGCGTGCGATTGCTACTCGTTGACGTTCGCCTCCTGAGAGTTCTTTAGGGAATTTATTTCTGAGCTCCCAAATATCGAGGGAACGTAAAAGAGACGCTGCTTCTTTTTGGTTGTCTTTGTTCAGCTTGTTTACAAACTCAAACTGTTCACTGACTTTCAAAAAAGGAACGAGGTTTGAACTTTGCAGAATAAAGCCGATTTCTTTGAAACGGGCAGCAGATCGTTTTTTGTCAGGTAAATCAGTAAAGTCTTGCTGACCAATGATGATTTTACCTTCTGAGGGGCGTTGTAGTCCGCCGGCAATCGTTAAGAACGTACTTTTGCCAGATCCAGAAGGTCCAATGATGCTGACGAATTCACCGGCTGTCACTGAAAAATCGATTCCTTTTAGAGCAGTAACTGCGGTATGGCCAGAACCAAATGTTTTTGTAATGTGTTCCATAGATAAGACTGTTTGTGCCATCTTATTCGCCTCCAATCGCTGTAATCGGGTCGACTTTTGTGACTGTTCGAATGGAGAATAAACCACCGATGATCGAGACAAAAATCAGAACCATGCCATAAAGACACCACTGCAGTAAATTGACTGTAAACGGCATCGCAGCTGGCAATACTAGACTAGTCAAATAGCTGAGAACAAAAGCAATCAAAACGCCAGCAATACTTACGATCAATGACTGTCCCACGATGGAACGAACGAGATAGCTGGTAGAAACTCCCTGTGCTTTCAATACACCAAAGAGGGCTGTTTTTTGCAATGTCATCACATAGAGGAAAATCCCGACAATTGCTGCTACCACTACAAATAGAAAGTAAACCATTGCATTCAACGTCAATTTTTCGGCAGAATAACCAGGCAAGTTCTCAACAAAATCATCAAAAGTCAATGCCGTTAGTTTTGTTTGATCCTTTGATTGGATGAGTTTGACGTCAGATTTCGGCTCTTTAGTAGCGATCAATGAAATAGGGCCGTTGCTTTGATCAAACTCTTGATTACCATATTTAAGCTGAGCATAGGCATCTAGGTTGAGATAAAGCACGGGGACCACGCTGTAAGTCGTTGCTTCCGTGACGCCCACAATCGTAAAGACTTGATCGTCGCCGCCTAATTGAATGTGATCCCCTAAGGCAAACCCCTCTGGCAGAAGGTTTTCTGAAACGATCACTTCATTCGCAGAGCGATAGTTTCGGCCGTCGATCACTTTTGGGACAACGAATTGATCGGCCTCAGCACCAAAGACGGAGATATTGGTCTTTTCGGTTTTTCCTTTATGGGAGATTGCAGAAGAAGCCAGACCAACTGCGGCTTTTTCTTTTGCTTCCACGCGGGATAAATCCCCGCGAGTCAGAATGGAAGCACTAGCGACCTTATTACTATCTTCGGATAGTACGATCGTCTGAGCGCCCCAGTCGGCGACTGCTTTCTTGTGACCATCTGACAGACCATTGGCCAATCCAGAAAGCATAAATACGACATATGCAACTAATACCATGATGCCAATGATCAAGCTATACCGTAATTTGGCATAGCGGATTTCTTTCCAAGCTAAATACATAATGATTTCCCCTTTCGAAATCCATCATACCTTAACGGTGACATTTTGTCACCGAATTAATTTCGGCCATCTATGCTATAATAAAGCAACGAATTCAAAGAAAGGACTGCGGCTTATGCCTAAGGCGACTTTTAATAATCTTCCTCCTGAGAAAAAAATAGTTGTGCGAAACGTTTTGCTGAAGATTTTTTCTGACAAACCGATTAGCCAGGTGAAAGTCAGTGAGATCGTTGAAGCACTGCAGATGTCTCGGGGAATTTTTTATAAGTATTTTGAAGATTTGAATGATGCTTATGATTACTTGATCCATGACTCAGCAAACAAAGTTCATGGCCGTATCCTAAGAAAAATTGGGAAACATCAGCAGGATTTTTTCAAAGGATTGGAGCTTTTTTTAGTTGAAGCGTTAGAATATGGCAAAGATAGTGAGGAATACAAAGAATTGCAGCTATTGATCCAGAATAGTTATTTGTTTTCATATCGCAGTGAGGATCCTCATGGCGCGGCAGCTTGGAAAAAAGTATTAACAGCAAATAAATTTCGGATCGAAAGTCAAAAAGAGGCCGATAGTTTTCTCTATTTCTCGATGAAACTGGTCATTGACAGCTTAACAGATGCTTACGCCAATCAATGGACAAGCAATGAACTGTTGACGGATTTTGCATTTAAAGTCAAATGGTTAAAGCAAGGCATTCAGTAAAACAGCCCTTCAGAATGATGGTTTTCTGAAGGGCTGTTTTATTGAAATGATTAACATGCTATCTGTCAAGGCAACTTTAGAGGAGATAGCTTAGGTCAGTATCTGTAGTTAGAAAGAAGACATTGAATCACAACTTAAAGAAATAGACTTTGGCAATCGCGGTTCCACTCAGAAGGTTCTCCATACGTAGATCCTTAGAATCTTCAGGAATGACTGAGATTTTCAGCAAGAACTTCTAAAGCAGAGCGGTCACGGATCACATACTTGCTTTTTTGCTTTTCTAAAATGCGGTTCTCACGGAAATTTGTGATCGTTCGTAAGAGATGACGATAGCTAACATTCAAGACAGCAGCACAAGTCGTCAACTGATGCGTAAACACCCCTTTTTCTTCATGAAGCAAAATGAATTTTGCTAAACGAGTTTCTACTGGCTCAGTGAGGGAATTGGCTAAGTTGATCCCTGAATTGAGCCGTGAGCTGAGGAGTTGGCAAATGTTCTGCAAAAACCGAACATCCTGTTGTAAAACAGAACGATAGCGATTCAAAGAAATGCACACGCAGATACAAGGCGTCACGGCCTTTACACTGCTTTTTGGCAATAATTCCCATAAAGAGGACGCTTCGCCTAAAAGAGTGGCGGGTTTGGCATAATCGATAAAGATATTTTGGGTATCAGAAGGGTACGAGTAGACCATCACGGTTCCTTCCACAAGGAAGTAGAGATAATCGGATACGGTCCCTGTCTGGATCAAGTGCTCATCTTTGTCGAAAGAGTGTAATACCGCCATGTCAGATAACGCCGCATCTAAATAATTTTGCAAAGAAAAGGTGTCGATATAAGCAGACAACTGTTGCGCATCATGGATCTTTTTCATGGAGAAGGACCACTCCTTGGAGGTTTTTCTTTATTATAGCGTAGAATCAACAACGCCTCAACACGAACGATAATTAATATTATATGTAAAATGTATGTAAAAATAAGGTGAAATAGGACATGTGTCACTTCTTAATCTGAAGTTATTTGGTATGATTTACACGTAGTAGAAAACATTCACAGGAGGAATAAAAATGCGTTTCAAACAGGTTGCTAAAGGGATCATGGGAGTTATGTTGGCTGTTGCTTTAACTGGCTGTGCCAGTGGCAATTCAAAACAAGAGGATGCAGCAAAAGAAAAATTAGTGGTGCAGTTCGTACCGACCAACAACGATGGGACGATGGAAGCAAAAGCAAAACCTTTCGCTGAATATTTATCAAAGAAGCTAGATCGTCAGGTGGATGTGACCTTGGCTACGGATTACTCAACGATCGTTGAAGCAATGGCTTCTGGTCAAGTAGATATCGGGATCATGCCGCCAGTTGCCTATGTCCAAGCAAAAGATATGGACGCTGCTGAAGCCATTTTGACTTCGCAATTAGGGGATTATGATCAAGAAACGGGGTTGCCGTTAGAAGGTCAATTGACAAACACTTTCAAAGGGGAGATCTTAGTTCGTGCAGACAGCAGATTGAATGAATTGACTGATTTGAAAGGCAAGAAGATCGCTACTTTAAGTCCTAACTCAGCTAGTGGGTACATCTATCCAGTTGCTGAAATGAAAGATGCCGGAGTAGATCCTACCACCGAAGCGACTTTGACAACAGTCAATGATATTCCAAGTGAGATCACAGCAGTCTTGAATGGTCAAATGGATGCTGCGTTTGTTTTCGAAGGTGCGCGAAATGTCTTTGCTTCTAGCTTTGCAGACAATGATTTGTTTAAAGATCTCAAAGTACTTTATCTGACCGAAGGGGATATTCCTAACGATGCTATTGCGGTCCAACCAAAAATGGACGATGCCTTGAAAAAAGAAATCAAAGATGTTTTCTTGAACATGAAAGATGACGAAGAAGGCGCAGAAGCGATGTCATTGTGGGGACATCAAGGATATGAAGAAGCAGCTGATTCTGCTTATGATACGATCCGTGAATATACCGAAAAAGCAGCCGAGTAAAACAATGGGCTGCGACAAGGAATAACAGAAAAATGATTGGACGAAGGGTGCAGATCTTTTTGCGAGGGCGGCTGATATAGTGAAAACGAGAGCGATCCCACCAAAGTATCCCTTCGTCTCTCATTCTTTTGGTATGATCCGTGTCACAATGCTTATAAAGATGGGGAAGAAGTATGATAATTTTCGAAAATGTGTCCAAAGTATACCCAAACGGGGTCAAAGGACTACAAAACATTAATTTGACGATCGAAGAGGGAGAATTTGTCTCAATCATCGGTCTGAGTGGGGCAGGGAAAAGCACCTTATTGCGCTCGATCAATCGTTTAGTGCCGATCACTGAAGGGGATATCCGCATTAATGAGACCTCGATCACTAAGGCAAGCAAGAAAGAATTACGATTGATCCGTCGTCAAATCGGATTGATCTCTCAAAGTTTCAATTTAGTCAAACGCAGTACCGTTCAAAAGAACGTCCTATCTGGACGTTTAGGGTATTATTCAACTTGGAAAAGTATTTTAGGATTATTTACAAAAGAAGACTATCAACGAACAAAAGAAGCACTAGCCACGGTTGGTCTGTTGGATAAGCTGCAGACCCGCAGCGATCAGTTGAGTGGCGGTCAGCAGCAAAGGGTCTCAATAGCAAGAGCGCTTGTTCAGCAAGCACCGATTATTCTAGCAGATGAGCCAGTAGCTTCATTAGACCCGATCACGACAGAGAAAGTCATGCAGGACTTGAAAAAAATCAATCAAGAAATGAAAAAAACAGTGATCGTCAACCTCCACTCTGTTCCGCTAGCACGGTCTTACTCCACACGAGTCATTGCTTTGAAAGCGGGAACGGTTGTTTTTGATGGTGTGCCGGAAGCATTGACAGATGAACGGCTGGAACAGATTTATGGCAAGGCGATTTTTGAAGAAAAGGCAGGAGAAACCCATGAAATTGAAAGAGACCGTTCACTTTAAGTGGTACAAGAACCTGCTGATCTTGCTCTTCTTAATTCTTTGCTTTCAAAGCAGTGCATGGATCACAGGGGCTGACTTTGCGCAAGTCTGGTCAAATTCCAACCAAGTAACGGCATTCTTTGCACGTTTCTTGCATCCGGATTTTAGCTATTTACCGAAATTAGTCTCGCCAATGCTTAAAACATTGGAAATGTCTTTAGTTGGAACGGTCATCGGTGTCTGTCTAGCGATCCCGGTCAGTTTCTTGGCTACGACAGTCATTACTGAAAATCGCTGGCTTTCGACGATCTTTCGCTTTTTATTGGGCTTGATTCGGACGATTCCTAACTTATTATTGGCTGCATTGTTTGTTGCTATCTTTGGGATTGGAGAAGCAACAGGGGTCCTGACGATTGCTGTCTTTACATTTGGGATGGTCTCTCAGTTGATGTTCCAAGCAATTGAAACAATCGATTTTGGTCCGATCGAAGCTGCTGCGGCGGTCGGGGCCAGCAAATTGCAGATTGCAGTCTGGTCAGTAGCTCCTCAAGTCATCAGTCAGTTTGCCAGCTATACCTTTTATGCATTTGAGGTCAATGTTCGTGCTTCGACAGTCCTAGGTTATGTAGGGGCTGGGGGGATCGGTGTCATTTTGAATTCGTCTTTGGCATTGCTGAAATATGAACGAGTTTCCATCATTATTTTGACGATTTTAGTCACTGTGGCCATCGTTGACCAATTAAGTGAACGAGTAAGGAGGTCCTTTCTATGATGATTCGCGAGGTGAGTAAAAAAACGTGGCTCCTATGGGGACTATTCGTAGTCCTGTTCCTGTTGTCTGCACTGGACTTAGACTATTCGGGATTAAGCACTTTTTCACTGGCAATGGGCAGAGATGTGTTGAAAGGACTGAGTCAGCCAGACTGGTCATTTTTCTATGACGGCAGCGGGGAAGATTTATTTAGTCTGCTGTTATTAACGATCGGCATCGCTTGCTTGGGAACCATGATCGCCACGGTTTTAGCCATTCCCATCACATTGCTGAGTGCGGCCAATCTCTGGTCAGCAACTCCTTGGGTCGCTAAAATCGGTAAATTTATTTGCAACGTCTTGCGGGCGTTTCCAGAACTGGTCTATGCGATCATTTTTGTTAAAGTCGTTGGTCCAGGACCTTTTGCCGGTGTGATGGCAATCGGTGTCCATCAAATCGGAATGCTAGGCAAGTTGTTTACGGAAGAGATGGAAGCGATGGATGAACGGCTGACCGAAGAGATGCAGGCGGTGGGTGCAAATTTCTGGCAAACAATGTTTTTTGTACGTGTCCCTTATTTGATGCCGATCTATAGTTCCTTTGCGTTGAATCATTTTGAGATCGCTGTGCGTAGTGCGGCAACACTAGGCTTAGTTGGTGCAGGCGGAATCGGTGCACCATTGATTTTTGCGATCCAAACACGTACGTGGAGTAAAGTTAGTATTATTTTGATCGGTGTAGTGATCACCGTCTTTGCTTTAGACCAAATAACAGGAATCATAAGAAAGAAATTGAGATAAAAGATGAATTTATTGCATATATCAGATATACATTTTCGCAGACAATACCCAGACTGCCAAGAGGGCTATCAAGGCATGTTGGCGGCCATGCAGAATCCATTGATTCCATTAACAGAATGTCTTCGCCATGCCCAGCAACGAGCAACGATTGACCTCGTCGTTATCAGTGGGGATTTGACGGAGGATGGAGACGTGGAAGACTATCGTTACTTGAAAGAACAACTGCGTAGGCTGCTAGGCGATGTCGAAATGATCGTTACTTTAGGCAATCATGACATCAAAAGCAATTTTCACATAGGCTGGTGCGGTACAGCGGCCTCCGAGTCGCCATATAATCAAGTAAAATGTTATTCAGATATGGCGATTGTTGCCTTTGATAATTCCCGCTATGGAGCTTCTGATGGCGTTGTCGATGAACAACAATTCCACTGGCTGCAACAGACGTTAGCGGAATTAAAAAATCTGCCGATCGTCTTAGTGACCCATCATCATTTACTGGCACATCAAAGTACGACACCGGTGTGGCCCGGTACGGATCGTTTGTTGGACTTGCTGTCCTCCTATAACATTCGCTGTATCCTCAATGGTCACACGCATCATTCCTTTACCGGTGAGATCCAAGGGATTCCTTACTATACTGTCGCCAGTATGTCTTTTGTGGGAGAAGATGAAGGTCAAGGCATCGTGCGCTTCGAAGAACGATATGGCTATAATTTGTATCGTTTTGAATCCGGTAAATTGATTCATCAAACTTCTGAGAATTATTTGCCAAATCGACTGCTGAAAGTTGTAGATATGACCCAAGAATAGAAAACGGCCTTGTGCATCAATCGAAATAATCAGAAATCAACGGTACATCCGCGCGCCACTGATGAGTAGCGAATGTACCGTAAAGCTTTTAATGAGCGCTCTGTTTATGAACGTGACGGCACAGTGCCGTTTTTTGTTATTTAAGAAATAGTAAAGCTGTAGAATCGTATCAAGAAGTGTCTTCACTGATCCAAATATTGCCCAACGCTCACAGCTAGTAACTAAAAGGTTTTGATCACCTCAATGGTTCCATCTAATTGAAACAGCAACGTATACTGATTGTCTGTCTTGATGCCGTCAAAGCGTCGGGCATAGTAACAGACCGCATCTTTGAGCGTTCGCGTCGTTACCCCTAAAAAAGAGGCGCATTCTAGTAACGTTTTGCAGCCCTCTTCAAAGCAGGCGATGATATCGTAAGGTGTGACAACGATTGCTGCACCAATGTCACGTGCCTTACGTTCCTGTTTACGCTTTTCATTGGTATCTTGTGCAGTGATGTCTCCTGCACTTGTTAAATAGTGTCCGATTTCTTCACCCATGGTCCCTAACAAGTCTGCTTTCGATTGTTTTGGATTCAGATAAATATGATCATCGATATATAAGCCTTGTTGACCTTCTGGCATATTTTTATCAAAAATAAAATGCAGATCTGGGTATGCAGCCATTAGTTCTTCAACTTTATCCATATACATCAATCCTTTTGGGCATGCCGCTGTTTTATAAAGTCGATATAATTCAGAATGTCTTCCATTTGTTCATCGGTTACATTTTCATCAATATGGGCAGCTACTGTTTGCACCCGCTTAGAAGGTTGGGTGAAGTTGTCTATGGCATGTCGTCCTAACAAATAGTCTGTGGAGACATGGAATAATTCAGCTAATTTCACGATCGTTTCACCATCAGGCTCGTTTCGATCGTTTTCAAAATGCGAATAGGCGGCCCGGGTGATTCCTAGATGGTCAGCAATCTGTTGCTGCGTTTGATTCATTCCTAGCCGCAGTGCTTTTAATCGTTCACCAAGCATGGTGATCCCCCCTTTTCGATCAGTATACCACAATTAGATACGAAGTGTATCTAATTTGATTGAATAAAGATATGCAATGTATCTTTTTAGTTGACGATATGAATCGTATCGAATATACTCCAATTAGTTGATACATTTTGTATCAAAAAGAGAATGAGAGAGGGGTTATCTATGGATACAACAGTTGCCGCAGTCGTTTTACCTTCCTTGATTACCGGTGTTCTAACCTACTTTGCTACTCGGGTGTCGAGCAAAGCAAACTTAGAGCAGACCAATATAGAAAATGCCAAGATCTTATATGAAAAGTATGAAAAGCTCAATCTCGAACTAGAAACAAAAGTGGATGAGCTGGAAGCTAGCGTAAGTGCCGCTCGGAGAGCCCACCAAGAAGAGATCATTATCTATCAGGCAGAACTAGCAAAAGCCCGTAGTGAGCAGGAGCGTTTAGCCGCAGAGAACCGCCAACTGAAAGAGACAGCTGTTCAGAATCAGCAAAAGGGATGAATGATATAGATGAGAGAGGCTTGGACTCGTTCCTAGGAAAGACAGGGGATAAAGTGAAGGAGAGGAAAGCATTTTACTAAGAATATGCAGAACTAGCCCACTTCACTAATAAAGAGAAGTAAACTAGTAACTGGTTAAAGATATTCTGAAACAGTAGTAAAGTAAATGATTATGAGGAAAAGCTATCCATAAACGAGGAGCACGTTGCAGTCTTTACTATGGGATGGATGAGTTCAGGGGTGTTTTTTCTTGATTGACCAAATTATTGCATTGATTATGGCGTCAATCTTTATAGGACTGGTACTAGAACTTATTTCTAAGAATCCAATCATCAAAAGTAAGCTGCTTCTAGGACAGTCGCTAGCCGTTGCTTCCAGCACAAAATAAGGGCCGACCTATTCGCAGTAGGTCGGCCCTTTGTGTTGTAACTTGTACCAATTATCGTATTTCGCAAATAAATTATAACGTTAAGGCAATAAAATGAAAGCCACACGCTTTTGAACAGATGTCTTTAGATTTGTAAGATGATTCTAATGAAGGAACTTATAGAGAAAAGAAATACTTTTTTCGATTATTTAAGCTCGATGTAAATACGCTTGTATCCTTTAAAAGAAAGAATAATCGGAATTACAAGATTACAAGGAAGGCTGCTCGAGAGCAACCAGTACGCCAAAAAAGTGGTCTGTTTATGGATAAATTATTTTCGGTAAATCGTATAAAGAAGTTGAAGCAATAATTGGATTCAGTGATAGCACGCTTTCAGAATAAGGAAAAATCGAAAAGGGTAATCTTTCTTCAGTTTTTGATGAATACTAATTATTATTCTCTTACTAACTATTTTCTATTATTGTGTTGGATGAAGTGGACAAACACCGAAAGAACAATTTTATACATTGTTTAGTCGTGTATAATTGTGTGTTGTAATATTGTAAAAGTAATTAATTAAAACGAGGTAGATGAAAATGCTGAATAAGATTAAAGCGATTTGTGTGTGTGCTGCGATAATTTTAGGTGTTGGAACTATTGGGAATACTGTAGCAATTGCATCAGAAGTTAACACCAATACAAATGAAAATGAGTATGTAGATGAAGAAGGAACGTATGGTGTACTACTAGAATATCTTTCAGATGAGGTTATAGCAGAAATCACCAGTATAACTTTCCAAGACCTAATGAATTTAGCAATTGAGAAAGGTTATGATCCAGAAGATATTTGGACCAAGGAAGAAATTGAAATGAATACCAGATCAGTCATGCTACGTAGAGGCGTAAATAAAATGATTGTAATGAGCAATGACTTGAAGTACCTATATTTAGATAGTTCGTATTCAAAAGCAGCGTTAGCTCTAGGAGTTGGGGCTCTATCAAGTTTATTTTCCCCAATTGCAGGTGTTTTCGCATCGACTGCGGCAGCGTTCTTGATAGATAAAGCAGGAAGTGTGGATCTCAACAAAGGAGTAATTATAAGATTTTCGAGGAATAAAGCCCATCTCTTAGTTCCAACTGCTATATGGACACAGGATAGCTAGTAGGATCGAAGGTGAATGAAGTGACGGTAGATAGAAAAAGAAAGATAGCTTATGTAATAACATTCATAGCACTACTATTTTTATTATTAGGATTTAGGTATTTTCCAAATCACGATACGATGATTATTGTTACAGTCCTATTTTTGATAGTACTTAATGATAAAATAGCATCGCTAATATTAAAAATGTGGAAAAAAAATGACAAAAAAATGTAAGACTCTGCTGCAAAATTTCAAAATGAATAATAAGAATATATTGCTTACTATAGATTAAGCTGGAATTCCCAATAATAACTTGATTTCCATGCAGACTGAAGAGAGTGTAAAATATTTTGTGTAAATAGAAAAAAGGAAGTCCCTTCTGTAGAATAGAGCTACCACAACACATTCACAGAAGAGAGGACTTCCCTATGAACGATTTTACTACAGAAATTCTAAAGACTCTAGCGAACAAAGGCGATTTGAATGAATTATTCCGTGTCCATTTGGAGAAAGCAGTCAATACGCTTCTCAAAACGGAGTTAACGGCTTTCCTAGATTACGAAAAGTATGATCGCATTGGTTTTAACACGGGTAATTCTCGTAACGGCTCCTATGACCGTACGGTCAAGACTGAGTATGGGGAACTTTATCTCCAGATTCCGCGCGACCGCAATGGTGAGTTCAAGCAACAGACTGTTCCTGCTTATAGACGGACGAATGACACGTTAGAGGAGACCGTCATTCACCTCTTCCGAAAAGGTATTACCATGTCGGAAATCGCAGACTTGATTGAGAAAATGTATGGGCATTACTACACGCCCCAAACCATGTCCAATATAACAAAATCATTTACAGAAGAGGTAACGGCGTTTAAAGGGCGGGAGCTTCATGACCGTTATGCTGCTATTTATATGGACGCAACGTATATTCCGTTAAAGCGGAAAACCGTCGCCAAGGAAGCTAT
Organism: Enterococcus sp. DIV0574; assembly: GCF_051711125.1. Lineage (NCBI taxonomy): Bacteria > Bacillati > Bacillota > Bacilli > Lactobacillales > Enterococcaceae > Enterococcus > Enterococcus sp. DIV0574. The sequence goes on along the minus strand of NZ_JBIOMA010000001.1, from coordinate 3,215,019 downwards.
TCATATCGCAGTTGGCATTCGCCCGGACGGATCAAAGGAAGTATTGAGCTATGCGATTGCACCGACTGAATCCATCACGATTTGGGAGGAAATTTTATTGGACCTTCAAGAGCGCGGTTTGAAAAATGTCCTCCTGTTCATCACGGATGGCTTAAAGGGGATGGTAGGAGCGATTAGTCGGTTCTATCCCAAAGCTCGTTTTCAACATTGTTGTGTACACGTTTCCCGTAATATCAGTCACAAAGTGCGTGTCGATGATCGTAAGGAAGTCTGTGATGATTTTAAAATGGTGTATCAAGCCTCATCTAAAGAGGTGCGTTGGAAGCACGTGGTGCTTTTGCGGAAAAAAGGAAAACCAGCTATCCAAAAGTGGTTGAATCGATTCTTTCGAACGATCACTTGCTCACTTTCTATGATTTCCCCTTGGCCATACGCAAGAGTATTTATTCTACGAACTTGATTGAATCCTTTAATAAGCAAATCAAGAAATACAGCCACCGCAAGGAACAGTTCCAAAACGAAGAGTCGATGGAACGTTTCTTAGTCTCGTCTTTTGATACTTACAACCAAAAATTCCTAGGTCGCAGTCATAAAGGCTTTCAACAGGCCGAAGGCGAACTTGAACAAATGCTAAGCCAACTGATTGAGAATTAGAAACAATCTGCAGTAGGGAAGAATCATTTACACAAAATTATTGACGCTCCCTCTTATAAATTAGACAAGAGAAAATAAATATTCCATATCTACTTTATTGGATCCATAACATGACTAAATTCTGAATACTTTTTAAAGCTTATCATTTGGTAAAACTGAATATAAGTTAATTATATAGACTGAAAATTTAGTCAAGTCCATAAAATTGTGTAAAATACGGTTCTGTTGCAAAGTTTTAAATAAAGAATAAAATCCCTTACGGTATCTATGATTTAAGCTGGGATTCCCAATAATACCTTGATTTCAGTACAGACCGAAAACCCGAAGAGAGTGCCTTTTTTTCGGGTTTTCTTATATAATCCTCGAATGGCTTCCATGCCTTTAATCGTGGTAGAGGCAGTGCGTAAACTTCGATAGAATTTATTGCGTCTCTTTACTGGACGATGGTCTTGTTCAATCAAATTATTCAGGTATTTAATGGTACGATGTTCTGTTCCTTGATAAAAGCCGTATTCTTTTAGTTTCTTAAAGGCACTTGTAATAGAGGGGGCTTTATCTGTGACTACAACCTTCGGTTCATCAAACTGCTTCACTAACCGCTTAAGAAAAGCATAGGCTGCTTGTGTGTCCCGTTTTTTACGTAACCAAATATCCAAGGTTAAACCATCTGCATCGATGGCTCGATACAAATAATGCCATTTTCCTTTAATTTTGATGTACGTTTCATCCATTTTCCATGAATAAAAGGATTTTTTATTTTTCTTTTTCCAAATTTGATAGAGTAGTTTGCCATATTCTTGCACCCAACGATAAATCGTCGTATGAGAAACGTTAATGCCACGATCATATAAGATTTCTTGAACTTCACGATAGCTAAGGTTATAACGAAGATAGTAGCCCACGGCTACAATAATCACATCCTGCTGAAATTGCTTTCCTTTAAAATGATTCATCGTCATTCCTCCTGCTATCTTTTTCTATTATTCTACCTTATTTGATAGTAGATTTAAAACTTTGCAACAGAACCGCAGAAAAAAAGGATTCGCTTATACTTGAGTCAAATTTAAGAAAGAGGTTTTAACAAATGATGAAAGCGCTAGTAATTGAAGATATTAAAGTAATTACCACGGCTCCAGAAGGCATCAACTTAGTAGCAGTTAAAGTGACAACGAATGACCCAAGTATTTATGGAGTGGGTTGTGCAACATTTACACAGAGATATGAAGTAGTTGTAACAGCGATTGATAAATACTTAAAACCATTTTTGATTGGTAAAGATCCGCAACGGATAGAAGATATTTGGCGCACAGCTTCGGTGAGTAGCTATTGGCGAAACGGTCCGGTATTGAACAACGCTTTGTCAGGAATCGACATGGCACTTTGGGATATTAAAGGGAAACTGGCGAATATGCCGCTTTATCAATTGTTTGGTGGAAAGGTTCGTGATGCTGTTCCAGCCTATATTCATGCCGATGCACAAAGTGTCAGTGATGCTGTTGAGTTAGTGCAAACGCGAGTCGATCAAGGCTGGAAACAGATTCGCGTACAGATTGGCGGGTATGGCGGAAATAATCAGGCGATGCATTTACCTAAGGATAATACTCCCGGTGTTTACTACGATCCAGATGTTTATATGAAGACAATGATTGAAGGGTTTGAAAAATTGAGAGAAAAATTTGGAGACTCGATCAAGCTTTGTCATGATGTGCATGAACGCTTATCTCCCAGTGAAGCGGTAAAATTTGCTAATCAGCTGGAGAAATTTGACTTGTTGTTCTTAGAGGATGCATTGCCGCCAGAACAAGTCCAATGGTTTGAGCATTTACGAAGCCATACCAATATTCCGCTAGCAATGGGAGAACTGTTTAATAATCCCCATGAATGGACGGGGCTTATCCAAAACCGGACAATCGACTATTTGCGATTGCATCTGAGTCAGGTGGGCGGAATTACACCAACAAGAAAAATTATTTCCTTGGCAGATGCTTATGGTGTGCGAACTGCGTGGCATGGCCCAGGTGATATGACAGGGATCGGGCATGCGGTGAATACGCATTTAAGTATTACTTCCACGAACTTCGGTATCCAAGAATGGAGTTGCAGCATTAAAGAGAATACGTACAAAGTATTTCCGGGAACACCGGTTGCAAAGGATGGGTACATTTATCTGAATGATCAACCAGGTATTGGTGTCGATATTGATGAGGAAGCTGCGGCGGCTTTTCCAACACATGATCGGATGGCTGACTGGACATTGTGCCGTTTGCCAGATGGATCTGCAGGAAGACCTTAAGGAGGAGTTAAAAAATGAATCAAAATAAAGATGTTATGGTAGCAAATGCAATCATTGAAGCGATTGGTGGAAAAGAAAACATTCGAGCTGTAGGACACTGTTCCTCACGCTTGCGTTTGACCTTGAACGACAAAAAAGTAGTTAACGAAGCTGAGATTGAAAATATTGATGGGGTAAAGGGGCAATTTTTTGCTGGAGAGCAATACCAGATTATTCTTGGAACGGGATTTGTTGATCGTGTGTATGCTATTGTGGTTGGAAATACGAGTACTGAGTTAAATACAGATATTAAAGGCGATCTATATGAGGGGATGTCTTTACCTAAAAAAGTATCGCGAATTTTAGGGGATATTTTCATTCCAGTTATTCCAGTTTTGGTTGCTACCGGATTATTTAGCGGTTTTATCAATTGTATCAACGCTTTTGGTGTAGAAATGAACCCAAATGTTTTGACAATCGCAACTATTTTGATGAAAACAGCTTTCACATTTTTGCCTGTACTGATTGCATGGGCGGGAATGAAGCAATTTGGTGGAAGTCCAGTGTTAGGGATTGTTCTGGGTTTGATGTTGGTCAACCCGTTGTTACCAAATCCTAGCGATGTCGCTAAAGGGGTAGCAGACGCGATTACATTTACGTTTTTCGGATTAGATTTGAATGTTGTAGGTTATCAAGGTTCGGTATTACCGGCCCTAATGGTGGCGATTATAGCCGCAAAAACGGAAAAAGCACTAAAAAAGAAAGTTCCTGATGTCCTTGATTTGATTGTCACACCATTTACAACGATTTTAGTTGCTGGATTATTAGGTTTGATTATCATTGGTCCAATTTGCCAATACATTGAATTGCTTGTTTTGGGCGCTGCAAAAGCAGTAATTGGTTTACCCTTCGGATTAGGCGGTTTGATTATTGGAGGAACGCAACAAGCCATTGTTGTCACTGGAATGCATCATATATTTTTGGCTTTGGAAACAGATTTGTTAGCGAATACGGGATTTAACCCATTTAATGCAATGATTACTGGTGGAATTATTGCACAAGCAACTGCGGCCTTAGTAACTGGATGGAAAGTTCAGGATAAAAAGAAACGTGGCTTTTTGATGTCGGCTTCATTGCCAGCTTTCTTGGGGATCACAGAGCCAGCGATCTTCGGAGTGAATCTAAAATTTGGCAAACCGTTCCTTTTTGCCTTAACAGGTGGGGCAACTGCGGGTTTAGTTGCAGGATTGTTACATGCTAAAAGTACTGGTATGGGTGTGGCAGCTATACCCGGAATTGTTACTTATTTGTATAGCGCAACTGGTATCAAAGATTATTTCATTATTCATTTAACGGGAATGATTGTATCTGGCGGATTGGTCTATTTCTTTTTCGACCCTAATGAAGCAATGGAACAAGAAGAACAGAAGAAAGGGATTGTCAAAGAAGCTGGACATGAAAAGATCTATAACCCAGTTCAAGGATATGTTGTAAAAATCACAGATGTTAATGATCCCGTTTTTTCAAAGAAAATGATGGGTGAAGGATTTGCGATCAAGCCAGAAAATGGACAGGTGTATGCACCGTTTAATGGAACGATTATGTCAATTTTTCCTACAAAACACGCCATAATCATCAAAGGTGAGCATGGAGAAGAAGCATTGATTCATATGGGGATTGATACCGTGGAATTGCAAGGTAATGGCTATAATATTCTAGTAGAAGAAAACGAAAGAGTCACAAAGAATACGTTGTTAGCAGAAATTGATCTATCTCTTTTGAAGGAAAACAATAAGGATACTTCGATTATGGTTGTTTTTCCTGAAATGAAAGATCCTCATTTAACTATTCAGTATGGGATGCAGATGAATGGAAATGAGATAGGAAGTATCGTTTGAAAGACGGAGAAGGGTGCTAAAGAATGAAACGTGTAGAATTATTAACTAAAATTGAAGAATCAGGTGTCATTGCGGTAGTTCGCGGAGCTTCTAAAGAACAAGGAAAACGATCCTGTGAAGCATTGATTCAAGGTGGAATAAAGGGAATCGAAGTTACTTTTACATTGCCTAATGCTGCAGAGGTTATTAGGGAATTAGTTTCGGAGAACTTGGATTCTAGCGTAGTAATTGGTGCGGGAACAGTTTTAGATGTCACTACTGCCCGTTTAGCCATAATGGCAGGAGCTGAATTTATAGTTAGTCCGACCTTCGATCAAGCAACAGCAGAAGTTTGTAACCTGTATCAAATACCTTATTTACCAGGGTGTCTAACCGTAACGGAGATAAAAGAGTCTCTAAAAGCAGGCGTAGATATCGTAAAATTATTTCCCGGATCGGCATATGGCCCAGCAATCATATCTGCCTTCAAAGCCCCCTTGCCACAGATAAATATTATGCCAACCGGAGGGGTGTCGTTGGAAAACATGAAAGACTGGTTCAGGGCAGGTGTGGTAACAGTCGGCGTCGGGGGCAATCTTTTGAAGCCCGCTGAAACTGGAGACTATAAAGGTGTCACGCGTATCGCTAAAGAATACATGACAGAATTTAAAAAGATTAAGGATGATCTTTATGACTAAAATATTGACACTGGGTGAGATCATGCTTCGCCTTTCCACCTGTAACAATGAACGTCTAAGTGACAATAATGGTTCTATTGCAAAGTTTTAAATCTACTATCAGATAAGGTAGAATAATAGAAAAAGATAGCAGGAGGAATGACGATGAGTCATTTTAAAGGAAAGCAATTTCAGCAGGATGTGATTATTGTAGCCGTGGGCTACTATCTTCGTTATAACCTTAGCTATCGTGAAGTTCAAGAAATCTTATATGATCGTGGCATTAACGTTTCTCATACGACGATTTATCGTTGGGTGCAAGAATATGGCAAACTACTCTATCAAATTTGGAAAAAGAAAAATAAAAAATCCTTTTATTCATGGAAAATGGATGAAACGTACATCAAAATTAAAGGAAAATGGCATTATTTGTATCGAGCCATCGATGCAGATGGTTTAACCTTGGATATTTGGTTACGTAAAAAACGGGACACACAAGCAGCCTATGCTTTTCTTAAGCGGTTAGTGAAGCAGTTTGATGAACCGAAGGTTGTAGTCACAGATAAAGCCCCCTCTATTACAAGTGCCTTTAAGAAACTAAAAGAATACGGCTTTTATCAAGGGACAGAACATCGTACCATTAAATACCTGAATAATTTGATCGAACAAGACCATCGTCCAGTAAAGAGACGCAATAAATTCTATCGAAGTTTACGCACTGCCTCTACCACGATTAAAGGCATGGAAGCCATTCGAGGATTATATAAGAAAACCCGAAAAGAAGGCACTCTCTTCGGGTTTTCGGTCTGTACTGAAATCAAGGTATTATTGGGAATCCCAGCTTAAATCATAGATACCGTAAGGGATTTTATTCTTTATTTAAAACTTTGCAACAGAACCGGAAATAATTCCCGACTTGGTTCCATTGACCTCTGATGGATTGCAGGAAAAAGTTTTTGCTGAAACCAATGGTCAAGGGGTAGACCTGTGTATTATTGCCGCGCCGGCACCACAGGCACAAGAAGCAAGTTTCAGTTATATGGCGACAAACGGTCGCTGTCTCTTCTTTGGCGGCTTGCCAAAGGAGAAAGAGTAAGTCAAATTGAACACGAACATTCTTCATTACAAACAATTACGCGTTTTTGGTTGTACTCGTGCCAGCTTGGCAGGCTATCGAACATCCGCACAGCTAGTTGCTAGTGGCAGAATTCCGTTGAAAAAATTGATTACAAAATGTTACACAATCAATGAGTTTCCTCAGGCGCTTGAAAATGCTGTCAATGCAGTAGGTTTGAAAAATGTCATTGTCTTTGACGAATCATTTTAGTTTGATTGCTTCCATTTTCAGTTTCTTTTATAATGAAACAAAACACAAAAAGGTGATAGAAGATGGATGATCAATTGTACGCAGAGGAAAGAAAACAATCAATCGTTAAAATAGTCAATGAGAAAAACCGGATGCAAGTTGCTGAGTTGGCGGAACTTTTCAATGTGACGGGTTCAACGATCCGCAATGATTTACGAGAACTTGAGAATGAGGGGTTAGTCACTCGAACCCACGGTGGCGTGATTAAACGTGAATTTCAACGAAGTGTTGAGACGATCCCCAAAAATCGGGCCTTTACCAATGAAAAATACCGCATCGCTGAACGTGCGGTCCGATTGATCGAAGAAAATGATATTTTGGCGATTGATACAGGAACATCTTGCCGTGCGTTTGCAGAAAAATTGATCAACAGTCCACTGAAGCATTTGACGATTTTGACCTATGATTTGGAGATTGCCTTATTGATAAGTGAGAAAACCAATTATCAAGTGCAAGTCATTGGCGGTACCATTCGAAATGGCTATCCCTATGTTTCAGGCAGTTCTGTGGCATTGGGATTAGCGGGTTTTTCCGTGGATAAAGTGATTCTAGGCACCACTTCTTTTGACAAGAATTATGGGCATTCAACTCCTAATTACGAAACGGCTGAAATGAAGAAAAGCCTGATCAATATTAGTCGGATCAAAATTGTTCTATGTGAATCCAGCAAGATCAATCAGCGGAGTTTCAAGCAATTTGCTGCACCAGATGAATGTGATTATTTGATTACAGATTCTCATATCACACAAGAGCAGAAAGCTGAACTGGATGGCTTGCGTGTCAACTTGTTGATTGCTTAGGAAAACATATCTAGATATCTGGGTAACGAATTTTGTGAAAGAGCCATCTAAGAGACAGGCCTGAAAGGGAACGAAACATTCCGCTATTCCCTTGAGAGCACGTTTATGTCTTAGTGGCCTTTCCAAACAATTCGATGATTCATTCCAGCAAAAACCACGTCCGAGTGTTTCTAGGACGTGGTTTTCTTTTGATCGGATAATTTTTCTAAAATTGTTTCGGCAACGGCTTGCGGAATGCCCGCTTGCTGGATCTCTGCCACGGAAGCTGCTTGAATGTTTTTAAGCGATTTGAAGGTTTTCATCAGCTGTTGCTTACGTTTTGGTCCTAAACCAGGAATTTCATCCAATCTTGAAGAGAAACTGTTCTTGCTGCGCAATTGTCTGTGGAAAGTAATGGCAAACCGATGAACTTCATCTTGGATTCTTTGCAGCAAAAAGAATTCGACTGAATTTCGTTCGAGCTGAATCGGCTGCAGATCATCGCCAAACAGTAACTCGCTGGTTTTATGTTTATTGTTTTTGACAAGACCAGCTACTGGAATATCTAATCCTAACTGGTTATGCAAGACATCTTGTGCGGCGCCTACTTGACCTTTGCCACCATCGATGACGATCAAGTCAGGAAATGGCAATTTCTCTTTCAAAACTCGCGAGTAGCGCCGGTAGATCACTTCCTGCATCGAGCCATAATCATCACCGCCTTGTGCGGTTTTGATTTTGTATTTTCGGTAATCATCTTTTGAAGGCTTGCCGTCCACAAAGACGACCATTGCAGAAACTGGATCGGTTCCCATAATGTGAGAGTTGTCAAACGCCTCGATGCGATAAGGGGCCGAAATGCCCATGGCTTCACCTAATTTTTCCACCGCCCCGATGGTTCGTTCTTCTGTCCGCTCGATGAGAGCAAACTTCTGATCCAATGCGATTTGCGCGTTTTTATTGGCTAAGTCGACCAATTTTTTCTTGTCACCTCGTTGTGGCTGCAAGACTTTCGTTTTTAGCAGCACTTCTAGAGGTTCCCGTTCAATCGTTTGGGGGACAAAAATTTCTTTTGGGATGAAGTGCTCGTTCTTTTGGTAGAATTGACCGATGAATGTCAAAAAGTCTTCTTCCGCTTCGTTGTAAAAAGGAAACAAGGAGACTTCCCGCTCAATCAATTTTCCTTGGCGGATAAAGAACACTTGGACACACATCCAGCCTTTGTCCACACTGTAACCGAAGACGTCGCGATCAAGCAGATCGGTCAAAGTCATCTTTTGACGCGTCATAACGGTATCGATGGCTTGGATTTGATCGCGCAGTTCCGCAGCACGTTCAAATTCAAGGGATTCAATCGCTTCGCCCATTTTTTCCTTTAGTTCTTTTTGGATCTCAACATGGCCACCGTGGAAAAAGTGTTTGACTTGATCAACGATTTTTCGGTATTCCTTGGGATCCATGTGATGAACGTAAGGACAGACGCACTGTCCCAAATGATAGTAGAGACAAGGGCGTTTTTGCGATGCACCACATTTGCGTAATGGAAACAAGCGGTCCAAGATCCGTTTTGTTTCATTCGCTGCTCGGGCATCCGGATAAGGACCGAAGTAAAGCGCACCATCTTTCAACACTTTGCGGGTGATGATCAATTTAGGATAGCGTTCATTCGTAACTTTGATAAATGGATAGGACTTGTCGTCCTTCAACATAATATTGTATTTTGGTTTGTTTTTTTGAATGAGATTGATTTCTAACAAAAGCGCTTCAGTATTGGATTCAGTGACGACATATTCAAAGTCGGCGATCTCCTGAACTAAGCGTTCCGTTTTCGTGTCATGACTTCCTGTAAAATAGGAACGTACACGATTTTTTAAAATCTTCGCCTTACCTACATAGATGATCGTACCATTTTTGTCTTTCATCAAGTAACAACCAGGTTGATCGGGTAAGAGAGCTAATTTGTTTTTGATCTGTTCCTTCATTTCAGGGTCCTTTCTAGGTGGTCGTTCACATCTGTTTTACTTTATAGGGGAACGTCAGAGCCCCTATTATTCTATCACAAAATAATTAAGAAACAATGAATGAGTTTTTTTACCAAAAAAATCAGTTCAATCGTAAGAAAAGATTAAGAAGTTGCCTGATGGCATCAAGAGACACCGATTATTCCTCCTGCCATTGTCGGATAAAAGAAGCACAAGCAGCAAATTCTTTATAGGAATCGCGGGTCCGTTTGACCAAATAAAATTGGCGGCGATAACGCTCGCCTAAATCTTCATGGGGGACATCTCCAGCAGCTCGTGCAGAAATGATTGAACAGCCGAAGCCTTTTTTCAACAATGCAACGATCATCTCATTATTGGCGATTTGTAAAATAGGCGTCTGGATATTTTGCTCTTCTAGATAGCGTTTCATATAATAATAAACCCCAGAACTTTGTTCTCGCACAAGCCACGGTCCGACTGCCGGATCGCCAGCCAATACTAGCTGGTCACTCATCAATGGGTATCGCTCCACGGTAGCAGCGGATAAGGGCTTTTCAATGATCCCTAGGTCAAGCTCGTGTTGCTCTACCGCATGCAGGACAGCGGCAGAGTTCATCATCTCTACTTGAAATTGGATGTGGGGAAAGCGAGTGTATAAGCGCATCAGCAAATCCGGCAGCAAATAGATCGCAAAAGTATGGGAAACACCTATCCGGCATGGAACCAACTGTTGCGTACCTTGTTGGATCTCTTGATAGAGATGCTGCCAATCGTCCAATAAATTCAGCCCTCTTTGATAAAGCAGGTGAGCTTGTGGGGTTGCTGAAATGTTCATGCGGCCATTTCGAATGAAAAGTTGGGTATTCAATTCTTCTTCTAATTGTTTGATATGGGCGGAGACGGTAGGTTGAGACACGAACAGCAACTCAGCGGCTTTCGAGAAATTCTGTGTTTCGTAAACGATTTTGAACGTTTCTAGTTTTTCCAGCAGTGTAATCACTTCCATTATAAAATCCTATTAAAACTATTATATCAATAAATGTTATAGATGAAAAATGCTGTGTATAATATAAGGCAGTATGAAAGGATGGACAAGAATGAATGTTGAAAAAATCAAACCCGTCAATCTGCAGCCATTTTTACCTGGCTTGTTGTTATCATTTATTGTAGCGGCTGTAGCGAAAGTCTTGGCTCTTTGGCTGCCGCAATTAGGAGGAGCGACTTTGGCGATTTTATTAGGGATCGTTCTAGGCAATACGTTCTTCAATCAAAAACAGTATGCGCAAGGAACGAAATTTGCAGAAAGTCGGCTTTTAGAATATTCGGTTGTATTGCTAGGATTTACTGTTACCTTTCAAACGATCAGTGAGATGGGGATTCGTGGTTTTGTTTTCATCGTATTGATGATGACGATCGTTATTACTGCGGCTTACTTGATTGGCAAGAAGTTGGGATTCAATCAAAAAATGAGTTTGATGATGGCAGGAGGCAATGCGGTCTGCGGTTCTTCTGCGATTGGCGCGATTGCACCAGCCATCCAAGCCGATGATGAAGAAAAAGGGCAGATCATCACACTCGTCAATTTGTTAGGAACAGTGATGATGTTGACTTTGCCGTTTCTTGGTCTGGCGTTGTTTGGTTCGGATGTTTTACAAAAAAGCGCACTGTTGGGAGGAACGCTACAATCCGTAGGGCAAGTCGTAGCGGGTGCCAGCTTACTTGATGCAGAGATTGTCAAATATGCCATGCTGTTTAAGATCGCTCGGATCATTTTATTGGTCGTGGTGGTTTTGATTTTCGAACGAATGGTGTCGCAACAAAATCAATCCGCATCCGTCGTAAAACAAAAACGATCGTTGCGTATTCCTTGGTATGTTTTAGGTTTTTTGCTGATTTGTATCTTGAACAGCTTCGTTGCATTGCCAAGTTGGTTGAATGATGCTGCACATTTCATCAGTACCTGGTTTGAGACCATCGCCCTTGCAGCAATCGGCTTGCGCTTAGACTTCCGTAAATTCATGAAAGAAGGACCTAAGTTCCTTTTCTATGGACTTTCAGTCGGTTTGGTTCAAACAATTGCAGCGCTCAGCTTGATCTGGTTGCTGAAAATCTAATACAGGATAAGAAAGAGGCTGGGACAGAAGTATTAAACTCCGAGAAATAAGGAGGAATACACGGAAATTACTTTTCAAATTTGGGGGTATTTCGACTTATTTCCGAAGGAGTTGCTTCGCCTCTCACCGTTTAGACGTGTTTAGAGCGTGGAACAAAAGTGTTTTTTACTTTTGTTCCACGCTCTATTTTTGTTGAACGCTCTAAAGCATGGCTTGCAAACTTTTTTCAGCGATTTGTTCAATCGGTAGTAGACCGTACTCTTGGCTACTAAGCAAAAGAATCGGGGTGTGTGGTACGGCTTCTTGTAGTTCTTTTAATGCAAATTGAGCTTCAGGAGTCAGGAGGATCAAATCAGCAGCTGGCGCTTTTTCTGCGACTTTTGACAAGCTGTACATCTCTACCGCAATCGGCTGCCTTTGAACAGTAAAATATTTCTGTAATTTTAACTGCAGACGTTGTGTTTGCAGTTCTCCCTCGGTTATCCAGCTGCTGACACTAAAAATCATGATCTGTTTCTCAGATGAGGACAGCTTGTCTGTTTGGATAGTGGACGGAGTTGCTGGTACTTTTTCCATCGTTTTCCCTCTTTTCTTTTTTGAGAATAAGGAAGCAAAAAAAGTTGGTTTTGTATTGCCTAAAAGAGCATCGGTTGAAATATGGAACAACTGACTTAGCTTGACTAACATATCCAAATCCGGATAACTGATATTTCGCTCCCATTTAGAAATCGTTTGCGGCGTGACATTCAATTGATTAGCCACCTCTTTTTGGGTCATCCTTTTTGCTTTGCGCAACTTTTTGATATTTTCTCCAATCTCTACCATCAGAGTAGCCTCCTTTGATTGATAGGTGCAAGAAATGAATCGTTGAATCAGGAAATAAAGAACGCAACGATTCGTTGAATTGCTGATATATTCGCATTTTTCGTCATTTGTAAGGGGAACTAGCTGATTAAAATGACATGAAAAATTTGTAGTCTAAACCGCTTTCTTCTGCTATGATAATCGAAAAAAGGAGAAAAGGAAATGGTGAGTTCTTGGGTTGAAGGCAAAGAAGGAGTAGCGGAGCATCTAGTCTATCTAAACAAAGAAGGCAAAGAGCTGCAGAAATTGTTGGCGGGAGAAAAGAACGCCATCATCCGTGGGGCAGCAGGGCGCAAATCTCCGTTAGGTGGACGCGCAAAAGTTGGCGACCGTGTCTACTTCGTGGAAACAGGTGGCGATCTTTTAGTTACTCATCGTGGCATGATTGAGAACGTGATTGAAACGGAGAAAATGACACCTGAAGAATCACAACAATTTGTTGAGCAGCACCAATCAGAATTAAATTTATCCAAAAAACAAATGGAGCGTTGGGCAGGAAAGAAATTTTTGGCCATTTATCGAATTGCTGAACTGGAAGCGATTGAACCTTTTACGTATCAACGAGGGAAGAACATGGATGACTGGGTAATCACTTCTAGTATAGAGGAAATCAAATAAGAAACCTTAATAAAGCGACCACCTGAAAGAACAGTCTTTTAGGTAGTCGCTTTTACTTTTGGGATAGTAGCAAGACTTCTGTTAAAGTTCTTCACCGTTCGTAGCGATGACCCGTTGATACCAAGCAAAGGAATCTTTTTTCAAGCGTTGCAGACTTCCGTTGCCAGCATTGTCTTTATCAACATAGATCATGCCGTAGCGTTTCTCCATTTCTCCGCTGCCGAAACTGACGATATCGATGATTCCCCAAGGAGTATAACCTAAGACGGGTACACCATCTTCTATTACTGCTTTCTCCAGTTGTTCGATGTGCTGACGTAAATAAGAGATACGGTAGGGATCATGGATCGTGTTTTCTTCTGTTAATTGATCATAGGCACCAAAGCCATTCTCTACGATAAAGAGCGGCAAGTCATAACGTTGATAGATCGTGTTTAAAACATAGCGAAGTCCTACGGGATCAATTGGCCATCCCCAATCCGTCGCGGTGATATAGGGATTACGGACGATTTTTGCGTGAGGGATATCGTCGGTCGGTTGGCCTTCGACAGTTTCCAATGTCGTGATCGTTCCTGACATATAATAGCTGAAACCAATATAATCAACAGTCCCTGCCTTTAGTAAAGCCTTCTCTTCCTCACTGATTTGGATTTTGATCCCTTTTTGCTGCCAGTAAGTTTGTGCATAGGTCGGAATCTTTCCTCTGACGTGGATGTCACTATAGAAGTAACGACGTTCATTGGCTTTGACCGAAGCCATCAAATCTTCTGGTGCACAGGAATAAGGATAGATTGGGACATAAGCCATCATACAGCCGATTTGAAAGTCTGGATTGATTTTTTTCCCCTCAATGACTGCCGCCGCACTAGCGATCAGTTCGTTGACACCCGCTTGAAAGACCAGTTCTTCTTTCTTGCTTTCTTCTTCGATGATCATGGCGGAGTTTGTCCAGACATGTAATGGTTCCTGTCCGTCTGCTTGATTATTGATTTCATTGAATGTCATCCAGTAGGTGACTTTATCTTTGTAGCGTTCAAAAACGCAGGTTGCGAATTTAACGAAGAGGGGAATCACGGCTTTATTGACAAAGCCACCGTAGGTTTCATAAATCGCATAAGGCATTTCAAAATGAGACAGTGTAATGATTGGTTCGATCCCATTGTTTAATAGTTCGTCAAAAAGGTCATCATAATATTGCAGGCCTGCTTCATTGGGCTCGTCCTCTTGGCCGGTTGGAAAAATACGGCTCCAGGAGATCGATGTACGCAGACACTTTAAGCCTAACGCTTTGAATAATTGAATATCTTCTTTGTAGCGGTGATAAAAGTCGATCGCTTCGTGATTAGGATAATACACATCTTCTTTGATGCCTCTCGTGATTTCACGAGGAATCCCGTTTCCTCCAGCAGTCATCACATCAGCAATACTCATGCCGCGTCCTGCGACATTCCAAGCCCCTTCTGCTTGATGGGCAGCAATTGCGCCACCCCATAGAAAATCTTTTGGCATTTTGCTGCTCATAATTCTTTCCTCCTAAAAAAGTTACGCTTCGATTTTTTGTGAACGGTTTGAAGCAATCACGAATGGCAAGTAGATCAATACGGAAATCGCCAGACAGACCACACCAACGATTGCAGCTACTGCATTTCCGCCAGTTCCTAGGAATAAGTTGATGATTCCCGGTGTGGTCCAAGGCACACCGATTGCTGGTGTCGGCATGATCGGCCAAATGACTGTTACAAAATAACCAACTAGAATATTGACCATTGGAGTCAATATAAAGGGAATGATCATAATCGGATTCAAGACGATCGGTAACCCGAAGATAATCGGTTCGTTGATCTGAAAGATTCCTGGAACAAGTGACATCTTAGCGATCTCCCGTTGTTCTGGTCGCTTCGAGGCGATGAAAATGGCAATGATCAGCCCTAACGTCATTCCCGTTCCGCCCATATTAGCAAACATGTCGTTCAAAACGCCCCACGTTTCTTTGTAAGGTACATCCCACAAGGAACCGCCTTGATTGATGAAATCCAAGTTGGCTAAATCCTGTTCTGTAAAAATTGCTGAACGAACGGCATTCAATGTATTTGGTCCGTGAATCCCGATGGAGAAGAGCAGTGTTTGTAAGAAAGCTAAAATCAAGACACCAACGACATTTCCTCCTAAATCACGCAACGGACTTTGGATCCCTTTGTAGATCAATTCATTGATGCCCTCTGGCGCAATCATCAGTACTAGGAAATTGATCAATGCGGTAACTGCTACGATGATCACGATAGGAATCATTCCAGAAAACGAACGGGAAACTGCCGGCGGTACCATATCGGGCATTTTGATCTGTAATCGTTTGACTTTGAATAGTTTCGGCAAGAATTCTCCTACCAGACAAGCAACGATCATGGCGACGAATAAGCCTTGTGCGCCTAAATATTGGGTGGAGATGGCATTGACACCGTCAACTGAGAAAGAAGTCGGATATAAAATCATAAACGCAGCTACACTTGTCAAACCAACTAGTGTCGCATCTGCATCAAAGTGTTTTGCTAGCAGTTGGGCAACCAGATAAGCAATGAATACGCTCATGATATTGATGGTTCCGTTAGCAACAGATGCCAGTACTTGCTGGGCACTTTCTAAATTGGGAAAGATTTTTGAGAGTTGAAATAATTGCACGATAAAACTATCGTTGGAAAATAAGATATTGTTGACCAAAATAACTAATGAAGAAGAAATCGTCAACGGGAAAATCAACATAAATGCATCACGAATCGCTGCGACGTGTCGCTGGTTATTCAATCTGGTGGCAATTGGTACCAAGGACCGGTCTAGTAGATCATTAAATTTTTGCATAACAGTAACACCTTTCTCTATTTGATGGACTTATTATAGCGAAAGGTTGCCTGAAAAAGTAAGCGCATTCGTTTTTAGAATCAAATTCTGTGAGGAAGAAATTTATTCCACAGTCGGAACAAGTGGTTACAAAAAACAGAAAGCAGCAAGACAAACGCTTGATTGCAGCCACTAGTCAGAAAACTGCTGCTGTAAAGCGAGTGTTCTGGCTAGGGCGTTCTTCGTTGTCTGGTACTTTCTGTGCTCGTTCATCATTGAGGGGTAGGTTCATCTTGTAAATAACCAATCAGTGTTTCCACGATGGCGATGGCTGGAAGCTGGCTAGTCAGATCGAGGAAGATGTCTTTGCGCTCTTCTTTGACTGCGTATTCGATCGAGTAGTCACATAAATGGGCAAGAGAACTCTCTTTATTTCTCGTAATACAATATTTTTGGGCAATCGCTTTATTAGCTAATCCAGTAATGACTTCGATCAATTCTTTTGTTTCACCAGAAACACTCAAGAAAACCAGAACGTTTTTTTGATCGGCTCGTAAGAAGCTGCGGATCGGGTAAGTCAATTCATCGATGCTGATGCAGAAGTAGCCGATATTTGCGAGCTTGCGGGCGACATACTGTGCAATTGCTCCAGACGCCCCCATCCCCATAAATAAAATACAGTCCGCATCTCGCAGTGTTTGCGCCATCTTCTTGATTTGGTATTCGACATCGGGATGGAAAATCGTCATGTTCAATCCACGGATGCGTTCTTCAAGGGATAACTGTTTTTGATGTTCTTCATAATGGACTTTTTCTAAATGGGTCTTGATATAAAAGCGAAATTCAGGAAAGGAATCGAATCCCACTTTTTGAACAAAACGAAAGACAGAAGTGGAAGAAACATGGGCATCATCTGCAATATCCCGTACTCGCATATAAGGGACTTTTTCTAAATTATTGACAATAAAGCGATAGATCTCTTGTTCGACTGAAGACAATTTGTTTAAGTTCAAATGCTGAAAAACGGCCATAAATGTTCCTCGCTATCCCATAAGAGTATATGACGAGTATACCATGATTTAGCGAGTGAGTTGCTGATGAATCTGATAAACTGCACCAATTAATCCGGCGTCATTTTGCAATTTGGCAGGCAGCACAGGAGCAATCGTTTTTCCCCGCAAATAGTTGATGGCAGCGTGTTGTGTTTCGACAGTTGTTAATGTCTGTTGCAGTCGTTCAAAGAAATATGGGTTGGCACTGATACCACCGCCAATCAAAATGGCTTCTGGATCGAAACAGCTGATCAAATTGATCAACCCGACGGACAAATCTGTCAGGAACTGTTGGGTCACTGTTTCTGCTAATGTTTCTCCCATCTGTGCGCGCTGAAAAATTTCTCGAGCATCTGTCGTCGCTTGAAATCCTGCCAGCTGACCGCCTTTTTGATTGTAGATCCGAACGAGCCCATCAACGACAGCAGCTTTACGATTGATCGAAACTTCCTCACTATTACCTGTAGAAGGCAAGGCGTCGATCACCATCCAGCCAAATTCTCCTGCCATGCCGTGGGCACCGCGATACACTTGATCATTGATTACGATCCCTCCGCCTACACCAGTTCCTAAGACGAGGCAAAGGTAATTGGAGAAGGATTGGGCATTGCCGATCCATTTCTCTGCGATGGCGGCTGCATTGGCATCATTCTCGACAGAAACTGGTAAACCACAGCATTCTTCTAATGTGGTTTTGAAATTCTCGCCGTACAATGGTTTGATGGCGCCAGCTGTCAGCATCAAACCGTCTTTTTGCACGATGCCCGGCGCACTGATCCCAATCCCGGCGATCGGATAGCGACTTTTAGCTTCATTAATAATTGTGATTAAATTTTGATAGAAAGACTGGGGATCGTAGTTTGTCGGAAGCATATTTTTTTCCAGAATTGCTCCTGTTTCATCAAGAACCCCGTATTTGATCGTTGTGCCGCCAATATCAAATCCTACATACATCGTTATTCCTACTTTCTTCTTTTAATCAGTGTCTTTTCTGCATTGTAGCATGGCACTTGTTGGAATATTTTTCTTTTCGACGGCCAGAAACAAGGGTGGCGTTTGCGTGCTAAGAAAACTGTCAATCAATGATTTCGGCTTTTCCATCTTCTGTTAGTTGCTGCAGGTGGGATAACATCTGTTGAATCACTTCTTCCGAATGCCGTTCCCATGCCCCTAATTCTGCGACGACTTTCAGCGGAGAGGCAGAACGGTAGGAACGGGTCGGATTACCAGGGAATCGCTTATCGGTCAAGTTCGGGTCATTTTCAAAAGGCCCAGTCGGTTCAACCAAATAAATTCTTTCTTGCCCAGTTCCTTTGGCTAATTCGGCTCCCCATTTGGCTGCATCCAATGTTGCGGTGAAGTAAATGTAGTTTGAGATCCGACCGGCTTCAAAGTTGGATTCTTTTTTTGGTTCCAGTAATTCGCCTAATTGTAATGATGCTTTTGTTCCGTGGAAAAAAGGTCCTCGGTCTAATGAATCGTTTGTGTGCTCCATTTGGTTCATCCTTTCTATCATTCATTGTTTTACTTAGCATACAAGAATCCCTCCAGATTGAAAAGCTGTTTGTCTAGTGGTGGAATGGTCACTATGTGATACAATTACCAGATTAATGTGGTAATCAGATATTATTTACTATTATGCGCTGATTCCCTAATATATAGTTAAGGAAGCGCTTCCTGGAGGTGGTCAAATGGATTTGAGTAAAAGAGAGAAAGTGTTGTTGCAATTGCTGCTGACACAAAAAGAGTTCAGACCAGCCGCTTTTTTTCAAGAACAGCTCTATGTTTCTTTAAAAACAGTCTATACAGATTTGGCGAGTCTGGAAGAAAAAATCAAGCCTTACGGGTTGACCATTGCTCGTTTGCCTAGAAGAGGGGTCAAGCTTGAAGGGAATCCCACTGCAAGGGAAAAAGGCTACAAACTCATCGTTACTGAAGGTAAAATCGTTGACGAATATTCTCCTGAATATCGTAAATTGTTTATCTTTGCAAATTATTTCTTCTCGAAAAAGCCAATGCATTACCAAGAATTTGCAGAATATTTCTACGTTAGTTATCAGTCGATCAAAAAAGATGTAGATGAATTATTCGCTTTTTGTCAGAAGAAAAAAGTTCGTGCGTCAATGTCTGCAAAAGGGTTGAAGCTAGAGGAGGAAGAATCTGTTCAACAAGCAACTTTCAAATCTTTTCTTGAAAAACATACAGATTCTGCAAGATTGGATCACTCTGCCATTCAGACATTGTTTGATCCGAAGATCGTTACCTTGACTACAGCACTGATTTCAGAAATATCCTTAACACTTGGTCGCCAACTCAATAGTTATTTTGTGGAATCCTTGACGGTATCGTTGGAAATTTTTCTTTCACGGATTTGTCTAGGAAGACATTTGGAACAGCAAGAGAATTTGGGATTTGAGAAATTAAAACAGATGAAACTGTATATGGTTGCTGTTTCCTTTGCAGAACGGATTGAAAGTGAACTAGCTGTTTCCCTAGCAGAGACAGATATCCAATACATTTGTTCATTGCTTTTAGCTCATGGAATTGAGCCGTATATGCAGATTACGGAAAAAAGAGAAGCCAACGTGATCGAAACAACGGAAGAAATGATCGAGAAGATGTCCCGTTTGCTAGATACTGATTTGACACAAGATAACTTATTGTTGCAAGCACTGCTTTCGCATATTGTCCCTATGATCCATCGTCTGAAAAATGGCATGTTAGTCAAAAATCCTTTGTTGCGATTGATCAAGAAGCAATACTCGACCATGTTTACATTAACGAAATATGCGATTGGCGGACTAGAAAAAAACTTTGCACTCTTCTTGACAGAAGATGAAGTGTCATTTCTAACGATTCATTTTCAACTCGCTTTTGAAAAAATCAAAGTCACAAAGCATGTGCTGATCGTTTGCAGCTCTGGATTAGCCACTTCTGAGCTGATCTTTAACCGGATCAAACAAACGATTTCTGCTACGACAGTTTTAGAGATCATCAGTGCAGAGAAATTAGCCAGTACATCACTAGAATTAGTGGATTTGATCATTTCAACTGTTCCGTTGGAGGAAGTGTCACCCCCTGTTCTCTATGTTTCACCATTACCGACAACTGAAGAAATTGCCATGATTTCGGCAAATCTTTCAAACCTGAATGAAAATGAAAAGAAACTGCATTCATCCAAATACCAATCATCAGAGCTATTGCAGAAATATCTAGATCCGGCATTTTTGTACATTAACCAACCGTTTAACACCAAAAAAGACGTCTTAGATTTTCTTGCAGAGAGTTATTTGAGCCATCATTTAGTCACCAACGATTTTAAGCAGTCACTTTATGCACGAGAAGAATTAGGCAGTACCGGATTAAAGACAGGCGTAGCGATTCCGCATGCCGATCCGCAGACTGTCAAAACAACAAAACTAGCATTTGTTACACTACCTAAAGCCATAAAATGGGGAGATACGGAAGTTCAATTAGTCGTTCTCTTGGCAATCGCTGAAAAAAATATGTCAGAAGCAAAAGAATTGATTGCATCTATTTACGATTTATTCAACTCTCCTGAAGAAATACGATGGGTGGTTAGCAGTAAAAATCGAGAAGAACTTTATCGTAAACTTGTAAAAGGAGGGACCCCGAATGTTTTTTGACCAGCAAATTGCTTTATTAAACAAAGAAGTAGAATCTAAAGAAGCAGCATTTCGGCTACTTACAGAGGAATTTTTAAAGAATGAATGTGTGACAGAGGCGTATCTTGACAACGTGATTAAAAGAGAGGCGGTTTTTCCAACCGGTCTGATGATCAATGGGATTGGCGTGGCGATTCCTCATACAGATAGTCAGTATGTCAAGAGATCGCAAGTTGGCTTTCTTTCATTGACAGATCCATTGCCATTCATTGAAATGGGAACAAGGGACAAAGAAATTTCAGTTTCATTAATCTTTATGTTGGCATTAAAGGAGCCGCACGAACAATTACAAATGCTGCAAAACTTGATCGAAATGTTTCAAAAAAATGGTGTGTTGGAAAAGTTAAGAGACATCCATGATGTTGAGGAATATCGGATGATTTTGCAACAGTATGGATTGGAATAAGGAGGGAATATCATGTTAAATGCGTTACAGTGGTTTGTTGATTTAGGGTCAATCGTTGTACTCCCGATTTTGATATTTATTTTTGGTCTTATTCTGGGAACGAAACCAGGCAAGGCTTTCACATCTGCTTTAACAGTTGGTGTCGGTTTTGTGGGCTTGAATCTAGTGATCGACCTGTTAAGCAATAGCTTAGGACCAGCAGCGCAACAGATGGTTGAGCGATTTGGCTTGAATCTGACGACGATTGATGTTGGCTGGCCGGCAGCAGCTGCGATTTCCTATGGGACGATTCTAGGAAGTCTGGCAATTCCGATCGGTGTTGTGTTAAATGTTGTTTTGATTATTTTTGGCCTGACGAAAACATTGAATGTCGATATCTGGAATATTTGGCATGCGGCGTTCATTTCTTCGTTGGTCTATGCTTTGACTGGCAACTTTGCCATGGGGATCGCTGCAACCGTCATCTATCTAATGATGATTCTTTTGATGGGAGATATTTTAGGACCGATCATTAATAAATTCTATGGTTTCCCGAATATCACTTTCCCACACGGGACCGCTGCTCCAGGATTTGTTTTCGCTTTACCGATGAACTGGTTATTCGATCGTATTCCGGGATTGCGAGACTGGAAAGCTGACCCGGAATCGATTCAAAAACGTTTTGGTGTCTTTGGGGACTCGACAGTTATGGGCTTTCTGATTGGTTTGATCATCGGAATTCTCGCTGGCTATGATGTGGCAGGCACTGGCCAATTAGCAGTTAAAACCGGCGCAGTGATGGTCATTATGCCAAAAATGGTTGCTCTATTAATGGAAGGGCTTACACCTATATCTGAGTCTGCCAATGACTTTGTGAAGAAACGTTTCCCTGGAAGAGAGCTTTACATTGGGATGGATGCGGCGCTTTCTGTCGGACATCCAGCAGTATTATCTTCGTCATTATTACTCGTACCAATTACGATACTTTTAGCGGTTGTTTTGCCAGGAAATACGACATTGCCTTTTGGAGATTTAGCAACGATTCCGTTTCTTGTCTGTTTGATGGCAGCAGTATTTGGCGGAAATATTATCCGGACGGTTATCGCAGGGACAATTTATATGACCAGTATTTTGTATATCACTTCTTGGGTCGCACCATTAGTAACAACAGCTGCTAAGTCTGCCAATTTTGACTTACAAGGAAATTCAACGATCACAGCTCTAGCTGAAGGCGGACTATGGACTACCTGGCTTTATGTCGGTTTGACAAAAGTATTGAGCTGGGGCGGATTAGCGATCATCGGTGCGATTGTTGTCATCGGTTTGATCTATGTTAACAAGGTGTTACCTAAAAAACAAAGCGTCATGTAGGAGGAAGAACAATGAAAAAATTATTGATCATGTGTGGAACCGGAGTAGCGACATCAACGATCGTAACCAATAAAGTCAAAGAATGGCTAAAAGAAAAAGAACTGACGAATGAAGTCAAATTGTATCAATCCAAAGTCGCGGATGAAATGAACAAGATCGACGATTACGACATTGTTGTGAGTACCACGGTAGTCCCTGATTCCATCAAAGACAAAGTCATCATGGGATTGCCTTTATTGACAGGGATCGGTATCGAAGAAATGTATGCAGAAATCGAAAAGAAAATCAGAGAATAAAGGAGTCTTGCAAAATGCTTGTTACCACAAAAGAAATGTTTGACCATGCAGAGGAATTCAACTATGCCATTCCCGCAGCCAACTTTTTTGATCTAGACAGTGCCCGCACCTATGTTGAAACGGCTGCTAGGCTAGGGTGTCCATTGATCTTGGCTTTTGCCCAATCACATATGGATATGCTGAGTTTGGAAGAAGCAGCCCTGATTGGGAAGTATTTGGCTGAAAAAAGCGCCTTCCCCGTAGCGTTGCATTTGGATCATGGTCAAGATGAGGAAGTCATCAAGGAAGCGATTCGTTTAGGCTTCACTTCTGTCATGATCGATGCGTCAGAAGACCCGCTTGAAGAAAATATCCGCCGCTCCAAAGCGATCGCCGATTATGCCCATCAATATGGGGTGGTCGTAGAGGCAGAAATTGGGCATGTCGGCTCTGGCGGCAGTTTGGAAGCAACGGGGCTTTCTGATTCGATTTATACCGACTTCCATGAAGCAGTAAGATTTGCTGAACAAACGAATGTTGATTCGTTAGCCGTTTCGATCGGCACAGCCCATGGGCATTACCGAGGAACGCCTAAAATCAACTTTGATGTACTAAGTGAGATCCATCAAGCCATTACTATTCCGTTAGTCTTACATGGCGGTTCTTCTTCTGGTGATGAAAATCTTGAAAAATGTGCACAAGGCGGGATCCGAAAAATCAACATCTTTACAGATTTCGTTACAGCCGCAATGACCAAGATTCAAGAACAGCAGCCTGCTGACTACTTTGAACTAAAGAAAGCAGCGAATCAAGGAATGGCAGATACGCTAGCACATTACTATCACGTTTTTCATACAAAAACTTGTTAGGAGGATAAGCATGAGGAAAAAGCAGTTACGAGCACCCTTTTTTGTAGTCAATCCCAAAGCCTATTTATACGGAAAAGAATCCCTGGCACTGGCAAAAGCCGCCGATCAATTAGCGGAAAAATATGACGTTGATATCTTGTTCACGGTGCAGCACGCAGATGCCGCAACGATCAAACAAGCTACGAATCATTTGTTCATTACGGTTCAACACATCGATGGCATGACTGTTGGACGGGGAATGGGCTACGTCTTACCTGAATCAGTAGCAAATGTCGGCGTAGCAGCGACATTTCTCAATCATGCAGAACACCCAATGACATTAGATGAACTCGCAAAAGCGATTAATCGGGCAGATGAGTTGGGGCTCATCACGATTGCTTGCGCGAATTCACTGCAAGAAGCTAAAGCAGTGGCAGCTCTGCAGCCTGACATTATGGTTTGTGAACCAACTGAATTGATTGGTACCGGTCAAACGAGCGACGTTTCTTATATGGAAGAAACCAATCAAGCCATCCGTGCCATCAACAAAGAAATCAAGATTTTACAAGCGGCTGGTATTTCGACCGCAGACGATGTGGCAAAAGCACTGCAATCAGGAGCCGACGGAACGGGTGGCACCAGTGGTATCGTCTGCGCGCCAGATCCGCAGAACGTTTTGACAGAAATGATCAAAAAAGTTGCTGAGCTAAGAGATGAGGGGATTAAAAGATGAAATTCGCGAAAGAACAGCTAACATTGACATCAAATGGCAATCGGGTATCTTATCATAATATTACGCAAAAAGTGAAGGACTTTGTAGAGAGAAGCCAAATCAAAAACGGCATCTGTTTAGTCCAATCCCCACACACAACTTGTTCCGTCATTTTCGAGGAATTCATGCATGATACGGATTTTAATGGGGATGAATTTTTACAAGTTGATCTGAATCGCATTTTGGATAAACTAGTGCCTAGAGAACTCTCGGAAAATACAAATTATCGTTACCCTGGACCGAAACATTTGGAATTTCTGATGAGCCTAGATGATCCTAACTATCCGACAGATCCAGCAACGATTTTAAATGGCGATGCCCATATCCGTTCTTCGTTTTTCGGGGCGAGTGAAAGTTTTATTTTACATGAAGGAAAGCTTGAAATTGGTTCTGTAGGGTATATTTATTTCGTGGATTTTGACCAAAACCGAGTTAGGAATCGAACCTGCCATCTTATGTTGATGGGTGAATAAAGCAACTGCTAGTGGCAACTGGGGCAGCAGTATTCTGCAAGGACATGGGAAAAGTTGAACGCTTGAGCCGAAATGCGTTATAATCAATGAGACAATGAAATTTATGGAGGGATCAATTTGATTATTCGCCCAATGACAGCTAGTGATTGTTGATCAATTGATCAAGCGTTTCTTGCACAACAATGGCCTAGTCGTCAAGCTACATTAGAGAGATATCTTCAAGAACAGAGCCGCGGACTGCGACAGGTCTTTGTCGCGGAAGACTCGGGACAGATTGCAGGCTATGCGACATTGATTCCCCACGCAAAAGCCGGTCCTTTTAAAAAGAATGGCTATCCGGAGATCACCGATCTAAATGTCTTTCAAAACTTTCAGCGGCAAGGAATCGGCGCTAAGCTGCTCCAAGCTGCAGAAGAACAAGCCAAAACATTTTCGTCTGTGATCACCATTGGTGTGGGGCTTCATTCTGGTTATGGCACTGCACAGCGACTGTATTTAAAAAATGGCTACTTACCTGACGGATCAGGGGTCTGGTTTGAGAATCAAGTCTTGGCAATGGGTGCTGCTTGTTACAATAATGACGATCTTGTGCTTTATCTTTCTAAGTCCTTTTGACAAGCAACCAGCGTGTTATTTCTATCTAACAGGTATAATCTACAGAAAATACGATGAACGTCAATGCTAGGAGCATACTAGCCTTGACGTTTTTTTCTACGACCAAACAAGCTTCGACGTATCTCGGTCCTGCTAGATATTTTAGGAAGAATGGTATGACCCGCATATTTGTTCGCCAAAAACAGCGTTCTTTCCTTTGATTAGAAAGGAAGAACGCTGTCTAGATTCTGTTCCATATTCAAAAAAATCAGTAACACTTCTCGCAGGGGGTCAATCCTTTGCTTAAAGCTTCGGACAACGTAGCTGGGAAATAAGTACCATTGCCGCATTTATGGGTGTGATACTTCTTCCCTGTACGGGTGATCATGACATATTCTTCTGCTTGATTGCTTGTGGTTTGATTTGACTGGCTGGCTTGGTTTGCCTGCTGTTCCGCAGCGGCGGCTGCTTGCCGTTCTTGTTCGGCTTTAGCAAGCTGCCGTTCTTGTTCTTCACGAATCGATTGGCGAACAGCTTCAGCTCGCTGCGTCAATCCATCATCTGCTGAGGGAAGCTTGGCAATCGCAGAAGTTGCACTAGCTAAGTTTGCTTCAGTCGGCTCTGCTTCGGCTTTTTCAACAGCTTTGGTCGCTTGTGCTTGCAATTTCGCTTGTGTTTCTTTCTCTTCAACTTTTGTTTGTAAAGAAGCCAGTCGATCTTCAAATTCAGTTTTCGTCAAACTTGTTGCTGCAACAAGCTTGGCAGCTGCCTCAAGGTCTGTTCTGCTTAGACTTTGTTCCGCTTTTTCTAACGCGCTGGCGATCTGCAGATGATCTTGGAGGACGGCCAAACGTTGATCATAATCGTCATATGTTTTGCTGAGAGAATGAACCAATGTTGCTGCTTCATCATAATTTTTTTGTGTTGGTTTAGATTCTGCCAACGCTAGTGCAGTTTCGACCCGTTTAATCAGTTCTTTCTCCGCTTTTTCTGCTTCTAAATAAGCCACAAATTCTTTGGAAGGTTTGATCAAGACTTCCTGTTCTTTTTTCTGATCATTTAAGGCAGCTTTTACCACAACTTGTTGCTCAGTGGCATCATTCAGGTGAACTGTGTAGCTAAAAGAACCTTTGCTGTTTTTGACCGTTTCTCCATTGATCGTTAGGACAGCATCGGCCGTGGCTTCCCCTTCGATAGTCGCTTTTCCTGTTTCATCCGTTTGTATTTCAGGTGAAATAACAGATAGTGTCAAATTGCTCGGAGATAAAATTGCACCAACAAAAAATAGAATAACGCTTCCGCATAAAATAAATCCCAATCTTTTTTTCGGTCGCTTCTTGATGGCAGCGATAATCAACAAAATACCGCTTACAATTACTGCTAAGAAACTGACCAAACTAATCCACATACCCATAACTTTTCTAGTTCCTTTCACTTTTTGATGTCTTTATTATAACATGATTTATATTAAAAACATGAAAAAAATAAGAAAATAAAACTAGATAATAACAATTTGTTTTTACGAATCGTTCTTATTTATAGAATCCTTTTTAGGGAGCGCTAGAAAACGGTTCCTTTTAATTGCTATTTTTTTAATACAGATTAAAAAAGTGTATTATTCTTGATAAATAAAAGAAAAGTGCTATTATTAGTCGTGAGATTAATACAGATTTTGAAAAGAGGTAGTACAGTGAGTAAAAAAGGTTCAGAAATTATTGTTGAAAGTTTAGAAAATCATCACGTCCCCTATATTTTTGGGATTCCAGGAGCAAAAATCGATGGTGTCTTCGATACATTAGAAGACCATGGACCACAATTGATCTTAGCCCGGCATGAACAGAATGCTGCATTTATGGCACAAGCCATTGGCCGTTTGACTGGAGAGCCAGGAGTAGTCATTGCTACCAGTGGTCCAGGTGCCAGTAATTTAGCAACGGGATTAGTGACAGCGACAGCTGAAGGAGATCCAGTTCTGGCATTGGCTGGGCAAGTGAAACGTTCTGATTTATCGAAACTGACCCATCAAAGTATGAATAACGCTGCTCTCTTTAGTCCAATAACCAAATACAGCACGGAGATCCAAGATCCCGAAACATTATCTGAAAATATCGCAAATGCATTTCGAATCGCTAAAACCGCAAAAAAAGGTGCCAGTTTTCTGTCGATACCACAAGATGTAACGGATGGCCAAGTCGAAGGAAGTGCCATCAAGCCATTATCAGCGCCAAAATTAGGACAAGCGAATCCAGAGGATATCGAGGATCTCGTTGAACGCATCAAGGAAGCAAAACTACCGGTTTTATTACTAGGCATGCGGGCTTCTGCTGAAAGCGAGACGGAAGCCATTCGTCATTTGATAGCGAAAACGGGATTACCAGTCGTGGAAACTTTTCAAGGAGCAGGAATCATTTCTCGTGCTTTGGAAGACCATTTCTTTGGCCGTGTGGGCTTGTTCCGTAATCAGCCAGGAGACATGCTGCTAAAACGAAGTGATTTAGTGATCGCTGTGGGGTATGATCCGATTGAATATGAAGCGCGCAATTGGAATGCAGAGAAAGACGCACGGATTATTGTGATTGATGAAGTACCGATGGAAATCGATCCATACATGCAGCCTGAAGTAGAGCTGTTAGGCAGCATTGCCAAAATCATTGAGCAAGTGACACAAGCCATCGATCAATATACGTTATCAGCAGATGCACAGAACTATTTAGCTACGTTGCAAGAAAAATTAACCGAAAAGCAAATAGAGGCCCGTGGAACAGAACAAACATTGCATCCATTGGAGATCATTGATACATTGCAGCAAAAAGTGACGGATGAGATGACCGTGACTGTTGATGTCGGCAGTCACTACATTTGGATGGCGCGTCATTTCCGCAGTTATGAACCTCGCCATCTATTGTTTAGTAATGGGATGCAGACATTAGGTGTGGCATTGCCATGGGGAATTGCGGCAGCATTAGTGCGGCCGAATACGCAAATTATTTCCGTATCTGGTGATGGTGGTTTCTTATTCTCTTCACAAGAATTAGAAACGGCTGTTCGCTTAAAACAGAACATCATTCATCTTATCTGGAATGATGGCACCTACAATATGGTGAAATTTCAGGAAGAAATGAAATATGATCGTGCTTCAGGTGTTCAATTTGGTCCTGTAGACTTTGTCAAATACGCGGAAGCCTTTGGGGCAAAGGGATTACGTGCCACAACAAAACAAGAATTGACAGCCGCGATCGAAGAAGGGTTTGCAACTGATGGACCAGTCGTCATTGATATCCCGGTCGATTATTCCGATAATGCCGAATTAGGCAAGACGATTTTGCCGGATCAATTTTACTAAGAGTATTTATTTTACTTATAGAAGGAGCTTCATGATGAACGTGAAAAGCAAAAGTTATTTATATCAACACGGAACTTTAGGCGGGTTGATGGAAGATTTGATGGATGGTACCGAACAAATCGGCAAGATGTTAGCCTATGGTGATACAGGAATCGGTACATTAGCTGGTTCAAATGGTGAGATTATTTTCTTGGAGGGTGTGATTTATCATGTTGACGAAACAGGACAGGTGAAGCAGCTGACAGGGACCGAGACGACGCCGTATGCAGCTGTCGTTGATTTTGAAGCCACGGATGAACTTGCTTTTGACACAGAAGCTACAGATGAAGAAGTCAAGGGAAGACTATTAGCGACCATCAGTCCCAATTTGTTTGCGGCCATCAAGCTTCATGGAATGTTTGATACGATGCACGTGCGGGTAGCGCCTAAACAAGAAAAGCCCTATCCAAAATTCGTTGAAATCATTCAAAATCAACCTGAATTTACGGCGACAGAAATAGCAGGAACTATCGTAGGCTTCTTTACCCCGAAACTTTTCCATGGTGCTGCAGCAGCAGGCTTCCATCTGCACTTTATTAGTGACGATCATCAGTTTGCTGGTCATGTACTGGATTTTAGCTTAATCAGTGGTGAAGCAGAAGTAATGGAAGTAGCCGAGTTTCGTCAACATTTTCCCATTGAGAATGCTGAGTTCTTGCAGCGGGAAATCGACGTGGAAAAAATTGCCCGGGATATCGAAGAAGCGGAATGATTTTTTACTATAGTTAGGTAGATTTTGCGTTGCATTTGATTCTTCACTGATGGATTATTTTCTGAAAAAAAGTATCTGAAATACAGATTAGAAGGTTAGGAAGTAAATAGGAGAAAAGTGCAGATTTCATTGCTGATTTCCGACTTCACTCTGTATCAGATGCTTTTTTAGTATTGAATAGATTTCCTGCAGCTGTACATTCGCCCAAGGGGAAGAATTGTAGTTCTCGGATGGATCAAAAAGATGTGCGCCATAGAATGCAAAAATAAATTTCAGATAAGTCGAACAATTTGGCCTGTTTTTCCTATACAATAGAAAGTGAAAGGGCTTTTTTTGAGAAGGTAATTCCATTAAGGGCCGCTGTCCACGAAACGAATGAGAAAGAGGGAAGACACATGAAAGTTATCATCACGGAAGATTATCAAGAGATGAGCCAAGTAGCCGTACAGCACCTTTTAGGCGTAATGCACAGCCAGCATCGAAAGAATATTTCAATCACCGCTGGATCAACACCAAAAGGGGTGTATGAAATGCTGGTACCACTAGTAAAAAATAAAAAATATTTTGAGCACGTTCACTTTTATAACTTTGATGAGATTCCATTCAAAGGGGAAGAAGACCGCTATGGTGTCACGATGACGAACTTGCACAACCTGTTTTTTGGACCAGCGGAAATCGATCGTGAAAGAATCCATGTCTTGGACTGGACGAATTATGAAACACAAGATGAACGAATCAAAGCCGATGGTGGATTGGATATGGTGTTGCTGGGGGTTGGATCAGATGGCCATTTCTGTGGGAATTTACCGAACACGACAAAATTTGGAGATTTAACGAGTCGCGTGAATGCGAATGCGACACCCGAGATGGCTGACGTTTTGTTAAGTGAGGTTGGTGGAGACAAAGAAAAACAACCTGATTTCTATGTAACAATGGGACCAAAAAGCATCATGCAGGTGAAGAAATTGGTAATGATCGCCAATGGCAAGAAAAAAGCAGGCATCGTCAAACAATTAGTAGATGGAACAGTAATGGAGGACGTTCCGGCAACGCTATTGACGACCCATCCAGATATGACATTGATCGTTGATAAAGAGGCTGCCTCGCTGCTTTCATACTAACCAGCGGAATTTGATTTTTCTCTATATCTTAATGAAGTAGTTCCTAGTAGATTGGACAATAAACACCTGCTACAAATAGAAGTCAATCCCCCTCTTACCATTAGATCCTTTTTGCTTAAAAGGATTCTAATGGTAAGGGGGTTTTTGTTGTACGTTGACAAAGCTTGTTTCAGAAGGAAAGCATATTGTTTTACGACTTACAAAAAGTAAGTTATTATTATCTCGAATTCGAAATAAATCGAGCGAGGTGAGGAAATGGATCATCAAGAGGAAGCATTGAAGGTCTATATTGGTTTATTACGCAGCAGCAGTCACTTAGAGCAGGTGGCTAAACAAGATGTCCGCTGTTATGGCTTGAATCTGACAGAGTTTTCCGTTCTGGAACTGCTTTATCATAAAGGTACACACACCACCCAAGCCATCAAAGAAAAAATCTTGATTGCCAGCAGCAGCACGACGTACGTCATCGATCAACTCGTAAAAAAAGGCTGCGTTCGTCGAGAAACAAGTCAAACGGATCAGCGAATCACCTATGTCAGTCTGACAGATAAAGGGGCGGAATTGATGGATCAGATCTTTCCAACTCATGCCACAAAAATTGCGGCAATTTTTGCCTCGCTTAGTATTGACGAGTTGCAAACATTAAAAACATTATTACGAAAAATAACTTATAACGAGAAATGAGGAAGAAAAAATGAGAAAACAAGACCAATTACTAGGGGTACACCATGTAACAGCCATGACCAGTGATGTCGAAAGAAACTATCACTTCTTTACAGAGATTTTGGGGATGCGTTTAGTGAAGAAAACCGTCAATCAAGATGATATTTATACCTACCACACATATTTTGCGGATGATCTAGGTTCCCCAGGAACCACGATGACATTCTTTGATTTTCACAATACCGATCGTGGCAGTAAAGGAACAAATTCAATTACCCGTACAGGCTTTCGCGTACCATCCGATGCTGCATTAGACTATTATAAAAAGCGTTTTGAGACATTTGATGTGAAACATGAAGCGATCACAACAGAATTTGGCAAAAAAGTGTTGCGCTTCTGGGATTTTGATCAGCAATCTTACCAATTGATTTCTGATGAACACAATCAAGGCGTCAAAGCAGGTATTCCATGGAAACAAGGGCCAGTTCCAGAAGAATTCGCTATTTATGGTTTAGGCCCAGTCGAAATCTCCGTTTCTTATTTTGCCGATTTCAAGGGATTACTGGAAAATGTCTTTGGATTCAAAGCCATCGATCAAGAAGGAAATCGCACGCTATTAGAAGTTGGCGAGGGGGGCAATGGGGCAGAAATCGTCTTAGTCGAAGATACCACAAGCCCACAAGCACAACAAGGAGACGGGGAAGTGCATCACGTCGCCTTTCGTTTAGCCGATCGCCAATCTTTAGCCGTATGGCAAGAAGTTTTTGAAAATTTGGGTCTCGCGAATTCCGGCTATGTGGACCGCTACTATTTTGAATCGCTGTATGTACGTGTAGGACATATTCTTTTTGAATTAGCGACAGATGAACCTGGCTTCATGGGTGACGAGCCTTACGAAACATTGGGCGAAAAATTATCACTGGCTCCGTTTTTGGAAGACCAACGTGCAATGATCGAAAAAGCGATCAAGCCGTTTGATACCACTCGCAGCCATAACTAAGGAGGTAAAAATGATGCAACCCATTCAACAAATCCACCATATATCCGCAATCGTCGGTGACCCGCAAGAAAATGTAGACTTCTACCGCGAAGTATTAGGCTTGCGT
The DNA here is from genome assembly GCF_051711125.1 of Enterococcus sp. DIV0574. NCBI lineage: Bacteria > Bacillati > Bacillota > Bacilli > Lactobacillales > Enterococcaceae > Enterococcus > Enterococcus sp. DIV0574. The sequence continues at coordinate 3,182,544 of NZ_JBIOMA010000001.1, read as the reverse complement.
TTAGTCAAACAAACCGTCAACTTTGATGATCCTTATACGTATCATCTCTACTACAGCAATCTGTCCATTGAAAATGGCACGATCATTACCTTTTTCCCATGGGCCAACGCGCATCCTGGTCGTGTCGGTAGCGGACAGGTGGGCACGATTACCTTTCGCATTCCTAAAGGCAGCAGCGACTATTGGAAACAACAATTGGCCCATCATCAAGTCACTGTTCATGAGAGCCATCTATTTGGGCAACCAACATTGGAACTTCAAGATCCTCATGAACTGTCTTTAGCGCTAGTGGAAGGGGAAGCAGCGGAAACAAACGCGATTCTTGGGTTCCATGGAGCGGTCTTACTTTCCGCTAAGCCAGAGGAAACATTCAAGACGTTGACCCATGATCTAGGGCTGCAAGTTGTAGCGGAGACAGAATCAAACCGACGATTGGTGACTGCCGGACCAGTGAAACACGAGATTCTCCTACCAACAGAGCCACTGAGACCTGGTCGTTGGGGTGTCGGTACCGTCCATCATATTGCCTGGTCGGTACCGAATGAGGAAAGCCAAATCAACTGGCAAGATGACCTTTATACAAAAGGGTATGGTGTTACAGAAATCAAAGATCGTAACTACTTCAAAGCCGTCTATTTTAAAGAGCCTGGTACGATCCTTTTTGAGATTGCAACGGAATCTCCGGGATTTCTCATCGATGAACCATTGGAAACCCTGGGGACAGCACTCAAATTGCCCCCTCACTTTGAAGAGCGCCGCGGAGAAATCACAGCTCATTTACCCAAATTGACTGTTTAATTTACAAGTAGGAAGTCATCAATCATACACAAAAAAGAGAAAGCGGTGTTGCATGATTTATTTGGATCCCCAAAATCTGACGCAAAGAGAAAATTATAAATTATTGATCGGCTCGATCATTCCGCGGCCGGTTGCCATCGTAACGACACGATCGGCAGAAGGGACCGTAAACATTGCCCCCTTCAGTTTCTTTTCGATCGTCAGTTCAGAACCCGCCATCGTTTCGATCGCTGTTCAGCGAAAAAAGGGCACGATGAAAGATACGGCTCGTAACTTACTCACGACCAAGGAAGCAGTGATCCATATCTTGGATCGCAGCAATGTGGAAGCAGCCAATCAGGCAGCGGCACTGTTACCTGCAGAACAAAGTGAATTGACCGTCGCAAATTTTACGCCAGTCCCTTCTCAAACGGTTGGCGTACCCGGATTGCAAGAGGCGAAAATTCGCTTTGAAACCACCCTTTACCAACATGTACCGATTAACGAGGAAGAAACCAAGGAAAAAAACAAAGAAGAGATAAAAGTGGATCTGCTCTTACTTAAAATCACTGGGTATCAAATAAATGAACAGGTCTATGAAGAAGGAAAAATCAATCCCAAAAAATTGGCGGCAGTTAGCCGACTTGCGGGAAATTCGTATGCTGAGATCGGCGAGATCTTCGATTTGGCACGACCAAACGAGAAGGAGGACAAATGAACTTTATCTTTCACCAAGGAAAACCAGCTGCTCCCGTACTTGTCTTGTTACATGGAACCGGCGGCGATGAACGCTCTTTGCTTGATCTAGGTCACGACCTAGATCCCCAAGCATCATTGCTAGGTATTCGAGGCAATGTTTTAGAGAATGGCATGCCCCGCTATTTCAAACGATTAGCAGAAGGCATCTATGATGAAGAAGATTTAATGTTCCGGGGGCAAGAACTGGCAGCATTCATTCAAGAAGTCGCTAAAGAAAAAGGTTTCTCAATCGAACAAGTTGTCTTGGTTGGTTACTCTAATGGAGCCAATATTGCGCTCAATCTATTGCTGGAATTCAGTGCTCTTTTTCAAAAAGCGATTTTGTACCATCCAATGTATCCAGTATCGAAATTACCCAATCACCTACTGGCACAAACAAACGTATTTATGAGTTTTGGTCTGAAGGACCCTATCGTTTCTGTGGAAGACAGCAAGTATGTGCAAGCGATTTTTGAGTCTCGAGGTGCACAAATAGAATATGTTTGGACCCCAAGTCATCAATTGACCTATCAAGAGGTTGAAAAATCACGAAAGTGGTTAGAAAAGGCAGATTAACTGGTTGTGAAACAGGGTTTAACACTATATATACTGTAAAAAAACACAACTGAAGACAACAATTTAAAAAAACAGCAACCAAAGGGGCAGACAAGATCCAGTGGCTGCTGTTTTTTTATAGAAAAAGTTTAGAAATTCAGGTAGCGTTTACTGCTGCTTATTTTTATGCCATACTATTGATTAATAGGCAAACCAATTTATTAAATAGACTTTCTATTGAGGTCATAGAAGAAGTGAGAATGCTCTGCAAAAGTATCTGAAATAATCGAACGAGGTTCTTCTTGGATGTGCCCTCGTGAGAGAGACAACTGATAAAAATAAAGGAGAAAAGAATTGGCAATTTCATTAAGAAAAGCAACAATAGATGATAGCCCACTGATCCAGAAATGGTGGCAAGACGGAAAGGTGATGGCAGCGGTCGGTTTCCCTCAAGGGTTAGCAGTGAGCATTGAGGAAGTACAGCAATCGCTTCATTACTACGAGGAGGTTTCTGGTGAGTTTTTATTGATTATAGACGAAAAAGGCCACCTCATTGGAGAATTTGCCTACAAGCCTATCGAAGCTAAAGGAGCAACGTTTGATATAAAGATTGGTGAACTGTCAAGGCAAAGGCAAGGCTATGGGAAAGCGGTTTTTTGAAAGATCATTGGGTGAATCAAGTCGGTGAGCGTTGTTCGACAGTCGTGATGGTATATGAATTAGCAGATGCTGACAATGGCCTGAATAAAAGTAATTAAGGCACTAAATCATATTGCTTATTAAAGAGGTCTATCTGGATAAAAATCGCAGATAGCGCAAAAATAGATTTCCAGCAGGATACTGATTAAAGTCATCGGTTACAAGAGTCTTTCATAATCAATATCTTGATGATATCCATCGTTTTAGTTCATTCTCCTCTTTTTTTGAACTGGCTAGTTAGAGCAATGCTCTAACTATTAGGACATTTGTTTGAGCGAAGTCAAGGCATATGAATAAATTCGCTGTTGTAGAGATAACAACCTATGTGCGAAAGGTATTGGTCAACTCCTAAGTTAAAACGTATAATAAAGAAAAACAATATAGGAGCGTATATCATGAATTTAATAGGAATTGATTTGGATGGAACACTACTAAACTCGGAGCAAAAGATCAGTCATAAAAATGCCGCTTCTTTAAAGTCGCTTTCCAGTGATTGATTCCCTTTATTTGTTCGGGTCGAGAAGTAGGAGATATTCAGGCGATCCTCAAAGAAGCTGATTTAGCGATCCCGGCGGTCGGATTGAATGGTGCCATTGGGTACGATCAAGACAAGCTGATTTTTGATTTTCCATTTGATCCCCAAGCTGTAAAAGAAGTGAGCCAGATCGTTTCAGCGTTTCCAACAAAAATATATACCAATCAAGGCAGCTATGAATCGCAAAACTATCAAGAAGAGATGAAAAACATTTTCTATGCGATTGGTCAAGAATTTCCTGTAGAAGAACTGAATTATGAACTTGATTATGAAAATACCATTCAGTCGACAGCTTACGATGCGATTGAAGAAATCATCAATCAAAAAAATATTAATGTTTATAAACTGTTTGTTTTCGTCCCTAATCGTGAGATAAAAAAAGAGCTATTTCCGCAGATAGAAAATATACCAAATGTCTCTGTTACTGAATCAGCGGCCGTCAATCTTGAAATCGTTCCTCGCTCCGTATCCAAGGGCTTTGTTTTTGATCATCTTAGCCGCATTTATGAATTAGACCAGCCAACAAAATTCGCTATTGGAGATAGTTTAAATGACTTAGAAATGTTTAAGAACGCGGATATAAGTTTTGCCATGGCAAACGGTCATCCAGCAATCAAAGAATTAGCAGATCATGTGACCGTTTCAAATGACGAAGATGGTGTTTCGCAAGCGTTAGCAATGATTAAAGGTACAAGATAAGCATGCTGTTTGGAGAAGGCACAGCCTGCATTTCGCCCTAAAAGTCCCTGCCACTATGTTGTCGCTTGAGAGACAACATAGTGGCAGGGACTGCTTGTTAACGAAAGGGGACTATTTCATCAGATGGTTTTATAATTCGTGAATGGCCTCAGCAATTGGTGTTTCTCCGCTGATGACTTCAAATTCTTTGCCAATACTGTTTTCATTTTCCAAAACAGCGATCAATGTGGCAGCAACATCTGCCCGCGGAATCGAGCCGAACTCATTGCGTTTGCCTGCTTTGACGTTGCCTGTTCCCGGATCGTCTGTCAAACCGCCGGGATGGACGATGGTCCAGTCCAAGTTGGTGCGGCTTCTCAACCATTCATCCGCATAATATTTGGCGATCGTGTAAGGCTGCAAACTATTTTGTTTCAACAGTTCTTCCCGATCATTTCTGAAAGTGCTGACCATGACGAAACGTTTGACGCCCGCTTTCTTTGCCGCTTCCATGGCTTTGACGGCACCATCTAGATCGACTGCTATCGTTTTTTCTAGTCCTTTGCCGCCGGCACCAGCACTGAAAACAATAGCGTCAACTTCGTTTGCTGCTTCTGCGATCGTTTCAATCGAGCTGGAAGCCAAATCCAGTAGTACCGTCTCGATCCCTTTCTCTTCAAAGAAAGGAACTTGTTCAGGATTTCGGATCAAGGCTTTTTCCTTGATCTGTGGATGATTCTTCAGTTGCTCGGCGAAATGCTGACCGACTTTGCCATATGCACCAATAAATAAGACTTTCATAGAGATTCTCCTTTTCAGAAAAGGGATGACTGTAAGTATTTTAATAAACGGAAGATCTGAATACTAAGAGACAGGCTTCTGTGATCTCATAGATTCTGATCACAGCTTTATGAAAAGTATTCGACCGCTCCTCCAACTCAGATCATTTCGTTGGATGTTTACTTAGGTCATAGCCCTTTGTTATTGGTTTTCTCTTCAGAGATTGAAGGGAATTTTTTTAGCTAAACTTATATCGATAGATGATTGATCAAAAATCTTTCTAGATTAAGCATAGCATCCCTCCTACTATTCGACAAACAATGACAACTAGTTCTTTGTCCTCCAAAACAATAATGACTGACTATCCAGTTGCCTGTACCAACTAGTACTGGCTAAACCATTTCCTTAAGCTAGCTAGTGACCTGTCATTCCTCTTTAGTGTTATAATCAAGCCATCAAATAATCATTATTTAGCTAGTATTGGTGATTGATCAAATAAACGTAAGGAGAAAAGAAATGGCTTACGAAGTGGATTTTAAAAATGTAGTGACGGATGGATTAGAGAGCTCTCCTGTTGCAGAAAAATTAGCCGGTCTGCGGGCAAATGAAGCGCGTTACTTTTGGAACAAATACAAATATGTGTATACCACCTATCCAGCTGCTGAAAAGCCTGATTTGGTGGCACTGATCAAGCAGATCTTAAAAGAAGAACGGGATCTAGTTTTTGAATCACCCATTCTTGAAGTAGCACTTTACGAAGATGACGATCTTTTTTGGCCTGAATTCTATTATGAGAGTGGCATGGTCCTTAATTTACTCTATGAAAAACATGGAACCAGTGAAGGAAAGCCTCCGAAACGTGCAGTTGGTATCAAACTGTCGGAAGGGATGCCGGTTCCTGCTGAGCTAGAAGGGAAATTTAAATTCGCTCGTCAGCGTTCGAAACTTGCTGGCGAGATTCGCGGCTCATTTTTTGTTGTAAAGCAAGAATGGCTGTAAACTGTTGAAAGGCGTTAAAACCTGCTGCATTCTTTTTTTGAAGGATGTAATGTGTTTTAACGTCTTTTCTTTGCTTATCTTCCAGTGTAGAAGTTCAGACTTATGGTGGACAATATTTTTTCTCTGCTGTGATATATTTAGGCTGAAAAAATAAGTGGCTACCAGTTTATGGAGGATAGGATGGGAAAAAGAGTGAGTTATCCAGCATTGGATAGAATGAAATATGCAGGGGCTATCATGGTTATTATGATTCATTGTGATACCCTTATTCCTCAAGCGGAGACCAATTTTTTTATCAAAAATATTATTTGTCGTATTGCGGTGCCTTTCTTTTTTGTTAGCAGTTCATTTTTCATCCGTAAGGGGATGCAGATGAGACCGGAATATTTAAAAGAATATTTCCTGCATTTAATCAACTCTTACGTCGTATGGAGCATTCTTTTCCTTCCGATGGGGCTAGACTGGATTCATCAAAATCAAGAAGTGCCAATAGAACTACTTCCTGCGGCTTTGTTTGTTGGATTTGTCCATATCGGCACCTATTATCATTTATGGTACATCCCTGCATTTATCCTTTCGGTCATTTTTATAGTAAATTTGTTGAAACGTTTTTCGTATCAAAAAGTGTTTGTCATTTCACTAGTTCTTTATTTATTTGGAAGTTTGGAGACCTACTATGGTCTTCTACCATCTGGTTGGTTTAAAGATTTTTTTGATCTGGTTATTAGGCTAACATTTACGACTAGAAATGGTCTGTTCTTTGGCATGATTTTCACGCTTATTGGCTTTTTCATCTATGATCATCAGGAAAAGCTATCCCGAATGGGAAAACATAGTTCTAGTTTTCTTTTGTTATTTGGAAGTTTGTTCGTGTTGGAAGGTCTGTTCCTTTCTCACATTCACAGATTGGACATGAATTTTATCTTGATGCTTGTGCCGTTGAGTTTTTTCTTATTTCTTTGGCTGCTCTCAAAAAATCCAACGCAGAACTCCTGCTTAAAAAAATTACGAGAACTGTCACAATATTATTATTTTATCCATCCTATTTGCATTGTTCTGGTGGAAGAGACTGGTAAAGCATTGAAGCTAAGCATGCTCTCTTCCGGAATATTGAGCTTCCTAACCATTCTATTCCTAACCCATGTATTTGCTAAGGTCATTATCCACATTCGCAGCAAACCGTTAAGACCTGCTTTGTTGTTAAAAACTCTGTTTGCCAGTATCGGACTAACCCTTATTTTAGCTGGATCCTTGTATCAGTTCAAAGTGAGCAGCGCTGTGATTAAGTTTGAATTCGTTCCCTGTATATGGGTCATTTCTAGTTTCTTTTCACTCTTCTTTTTTATGAATTGGCGAATGGTTCTTCCTGCAGTCAAGAACTAAGGGTGTTGTCTTGTCTGCTCCTCGGATCATTCCTTATTGAGAGAAAGAGCCGACAGGAGAAACTTTATGAGCTATTTAGCAGATACAGCTTGATGGGGTATTACTTAGTCTCACGCCCGAGAGTAAGTTGTCTGCAGCTTTTTGAAAGCCAACTTTTTATTCAAGCGCCAAAACATGTGTCGGTCTTTTTTTTAGAAAAAAATTATGAAAAAAAATTCGAGAAATCTGGGAATCTATCATAGACTTTTCATATTTGACAGGTTAACTTTTTCGGACTGCGACTCCTCTTTTGAGATAGAATCACGGGTCATTCTTTTGTTAATAGGTTAAGTGAGAAATACGAGAGAAAAATCTCTCATTTTTATCACTGCTTCATAGAATGAGAACGGTTGAAAAAGCCCGGTTTGCTTGCTATTCTATTTTGTAAATCGATAGAGGAGGGCTGACAATGACGTCGTTACAAGAGAATCCTTTTTTGACTCGTCAGGATTACCAAGCGGCACTTGAACAAATCATGCAACCGTTGCGGGCAGCTATTTTGTCCACTGATCGTCCAGGATTGAATTTAGGTAGCAGCGGTGCTGTATATGATCAGAAGCGTGCAGAGATGGAAGCGCTTGTACGTCCGCTATGGGGGATCGCACCTTATTGGACAGCATGCCAAGATGATCCGTTGCGAGATGCCTATGTTGCTAAATTAATGACAGGAACCGACCCTGGCAGCGAAAATTATTGGGGAGAGATCACGGACTATGACCAATATATTGTTGAAGCAGCGGCATTGGCATTAACACTTTTACTACATAAAGAATATGTTTGGGAGCAATTGCCTGAAAGGAATCAACAAGCACTGAAAAAGTGGTTGTCACACGCATTAACCTGTAAGATTCCCAAAAACAATTGGACATTCTTTAAAGTGTTGATCCGGGTGGCATTGTATCAGTGTGGGGATCCATTGGCAAAAAACGAACTTACACAAGAATTAGCGTTGATCGATTCGATGTATATTGGTGATGGATGGTACGTAGATGGAAAAGTAACGCAACGCGATTATTATGTTGCTTTTGCCTTTCATTATTACGGTTTGATCTATGCTACTTTTATGAAAGAAGAAGATCCAGAATGGTCAGAGCGATTTATTGAGCGGGCTACTTTATTTGCGCAAGATTTTATTTACTACTTTGATGAAGATGGTGAAGCTTTGCCTTATGGGCGGAGTCAGATTTATCGTTTTGCTCAAAAGAACCCTCCTTTCTTCTGAAAATTGCTAAAAAACATATTAGCTCTTTTGATTTTCTTTCATTTTATTAAGAATAGTATACAAAATTAATTTTTATTTAAAAAGCAGAAGTTGAACATGTAAAGTAATACGACTAATCTCAGACGATGATATGATAACTGTTTCTCTATAGTATCTTTTCTTCAGTAAAAGAACTTCAAAAGCAAAAAAGAACCGTGAATCCCTTTAGTATCAAAGGATTCACGGTTTCTTTTATTATTCCCACTCAATATGAGTAGCCTCGTAAAGAAGCTATTATATCAGTGCTTTTTCAGCCTATTCCTCATTTTGGTAGGGAAATGGTAGGGTTAGATTTTTACTGCTTGATTTCCATTAAAGTTTGCAACTTTAGATTTTGTTGCACAGGTAAATTTAATGTTTCCTGTCATTTGTTCTGCAATTCCTTCATCATTACGGCTCCATAGATGAGCGTAGTGCTTTAAAGTGATTTCAGGGCTAGAATGGCCTAACCGTTGCGACACGACCAGAATGTCTGCGTTAAACTCATTGATTAGGTAGCTAACATGAGAATGACGTAATCCTTTTCCTTGTATTAGGGGTACCTTAGCTAGTTTGGCATAACGCTGAATAATTCGTTGAACAGTTGAACGATAGAGTGGGAGGTCAGTGTAGCTAAGAATAAATTGTTCTACACCATGATTTTTTTGAATAACTTTCCACTTTTTTAGCACTTCAATTGTATCATCGTCCAGAGAAATGATCCGCAAGCCGCTTTCAGTTTTTGTGTAAGGTTTCCGAATAAAATCTTTTTGATTTGTCATTTCCAAGGTGTGATGAACCCTCAACTTTTTACGTTTGAAGTCCACGTCATTCCAATTAAGTGCTAATCCTTCGCTTACACGAACACCAGTCATGTAATATAGCCAGATCATTAAAAAACACATATGTTCGTAGAAATCATCTTTATAAATTTTTGCCAAAACTTCTTCAAATTCTTCTTTTGTCCAGTAAGGAACGATTGATTTTCCTTTTGGAATTGCTTTTGTTCTTTTGGAAATATTCTCATTCAGAAATTGCAGGGTGACCGCATAGTCTAATGATTTACGAAACATACCGTACATAAGTGAACTGTATGCTTGTGAGTATCCGCTATCGTTCAATAACCAAATTCGATAATTTTCACAATCTCGCACATTGATTTCACGAAGCTTCTTATCACCGAAAAATTCAGTAATCTGAATCAATCCACACTCACGAGAACTCCAAGTACTTTTTTGTACGCTAGCTTTGTAGTGTGGAACGTAAGACTGCTCCATAAATTCTTTGTAAGTTAAATCATAATTCGCAAATCCATTTACAACCATGTATTCATTTTTTATACGCATGACTTCTTTGTGTGCTTCACGAGCTGATGAGAATCGTTTTCCTAGAGAATCTTTTGTTCCTTTCTTCTGGATCCTCTTTCCAGTCACTTGATCTGTTCCTAACTCAACTAGATAAGAAAAGCGACCATTTTTATCTTGATACACACAAGGGTATTTTGTTTTCATAGTTATTCCTCCTGTGAAAGAGGAACACCTATAATTTCTTCAATTACTTGTCGGGGTACTACCCCAACTCTTTTATTATTATAATATGGATATCCCTGATTTACCATTCTTGTTTTTGCTTGTCGGATTATTGTGGTAGCTTGATGTGTTTTAAATCCTAGAGCCTCTAAATCTTTTCGACAAATTGTATTTTTCATTGTATAAACTCACTTTCAAAGAAAACACTATCATTGGGTAATAGTGTTATTTCTTTATTTTTGTATAATGAACGGTACTTTCTTGAAAATCCATCACTTGTTCAGGACTTCCCAACTCATTTAAAGCTAAAGCATTGTAAAAAAATGGACGTCTAACTATATATTCGCTTGTATATAGTATATCTTGATTCGTGGAATCATAGGGTTTCTTTACCATCTTTTTGGTGACAGTTGGTAGTTTGAGATTCCGGGACTTGAAAAAAGCTTTTTTCTTATGCTCTTTCAATTCCAGCTCTTTATCGAAATATTTGCTGATATAGCGCCCGCGATTTTCGATACTGTCTACATCGATCTTGTTGATCTTAACGAAACCCTGACCCCAAATCGTAGTTAACCGGTTAAATGAGATAAAGGGGAAATCAAACAAGATAATATGGTAGTGGATTGCACCGCGTTGCTGCTTTTCCCACGTGGCGAGATACTTTAAATTTGCTTTTTTAGTTTTATAGAGGTCATAATTCAGTCGTTTGATAAATTTTTTAAATTCATTATTTGCATACTCAATGTCTTGAATGTTTTCTTTGAAAGTGAGAGTTAAAAATTTCGTTTGATTGTCAAAATTCGTGTCTACAAGGCGGGCAATCTCAAATCGCATACTTTGATAATGTTTCTGTTTGCGTTTTAAACTGTCATATTGTCCTTGAGCGGATAATTCATCATAGTTTTTTCTTTTTTCAAGAGTAATATCATTTTCATAAATCCAAGCTAATTTTTGTTTTCGTTCCAGATTTACTTCGTTTTCGATCGTTTTACGTTTGGGAGTAATGATTGCTTCATAATCATAAATTTCAATATACGTGGGAGTTTCAATGATTTTCTGATTATAAGCTTGCAAAAATCATCACTCCTTGTTGCGTATTCGATTGTCAAAGAACCAGTCATTTTCTCCTGATGTTGATCTATAAATCAAGTTAAGGGGGAAGGCCTGCGTAGCAGCCCTTCTAGCCTATGGGGTGTTGGGCGGTCTTAACGGACAGAAACGGCTCTGTGGGCGCTGCCCCGCCGTTTCGTCCTAACCACCCAACACTCCATAGTATAGTTAGTTTTGTGTAGTGGTACCTTGTTTTCTGGGAATCAAAGTTGCCGTATCAGCGGTTGCCGATAACCCATAACTGACAAATTGTCCATTCGAGCGTCCCCAAGGTACAATCACCAAATTGGTAAATGTAATTATGGCTAAACCTTGTTGGGTAAGTTCTTCCGGCGTGATCACAGGATGTTCAGATTTGACTTTGACACTGATTTTTTCGTAGCGAAGTTTTGGTAGGATACATTCGTAGCTCCAACCTAGAATTTCGCCCTCCTTTTGCCAGCGAGTGACATTGACGACTTGGTATTCTTTTTCGAGTGTTTCTTTTGGTAAACTGAGATCGGTAATTTTTATTGGCATCACAATTCTCCTTTTTTATACGAAAGTTTATACGATTTGATTAAAAAATATAGATGGCCATCTACGACTTGTATTATATACGAGAACTTATACGTAGTCAAGAGATTTTCTAAAAAAATATATACGATTTTTTATACGAGTGTTATAATGAAAAAAATGATAAGGAGGAATTTGAATATGTTTGGTTTAGTACAACCTAATAAAGTGAAGGTGGGCCAACGAATCAAAGAAATAAAAGACGGAATGTCTCTCTCTTTTACAGAATTAGGGAATCGATTAGGTTTAAAAAAGCCGACGATCAGTTCCTACGTTCAAGGCTATGCGTTGGCTCCTAAGAGTGTGATCAACCAATTATCTAGTATCAGCGGAAAACCTGTCGGCTGGTTTTATTTTGGGCATGTGGAAGAATATATCCGAGAGTATTTGTTTCTCATTGGTCAGAAAAAAATAGTGGACGATTATCCTGAAATCATTGAGAAAATAAAGCAAGAATTTTATACGGGCGAGTTCAAAAATCCTGCTTGGGAGAATGAGCTAGGCTATCCTTTGGAGGAATTTATCCAAGAATGTTTTGTAGAATATTCGAGTGAAATCATGAAGGACTATGTCGTACAGATTACGAAAGAGGTACTTGAAGAATCCAAAACGCTAAACAAACTATCATCAAAAGCAAAAGAAGAAGCTGTCACGATTCTTTCATCTGGGATCATTGACTATATCGAGATGAGTGGTGAGATCAAGTATGGAGAGAAAGATCGCATTGCGAAAATGGTGAAAGAATCAATAAAAACCTTTGATGTGAAACAAGACCTGACATTTAATGATTCCTATTTGATTGGAAAGTTGATCAATATTCTTGGTACAGATGAAGATACGGAGCTGTTTCTTTCTTCTTTATCAATGATATTTACTGATAAGCATTTTTCCACTCGATTTGGTGGGGAAGAATTAGTCGAAATATTTCAATCGATGCGACCAGCGTTAATCAAACTCTATCGGGAGAAAACACCAGATGAATTTTATGATTGGTTTGAGAAGTAAAATAAGAAAAGTGGCTTAGATTACAAGTTGGTGAAAAAATTTTTTTCAGCATAACATCAGTAATCTATAAAGGGGTTGTTGATTATACTGTAGAAGTTAAGTACTCAAGAGATTTTTTGTACGTAAACAAAGCAAAAAAGGGTGCAGTTTCACTAGAAAATGTACTCTTTTTTGTGATTTTTCTTAGTTATAGAGTTTTTTTGAAACTTTAAAAATGAGAAAACATATTGATTTTAAAGAGTGTAGACATAGCTTCTTTTGCTAAATAGATTAAACTTACTGGTGAGTGGTCTTGAACATACTTTTAAATCACATTTTACTGAGTTTTATTGGATTTTATAATTCATTGGAAACCTCGTACTTAATCTGTTTTTATCTATCGACTAGAATCTGTATATATTCCAGCTATCAATGAGGCCGCAGAAAAGGGTGCTTAAAAATAATCTGTTGTTTAAAATATTATTATCAGAATACTTAGATACAAAATTCTGGCACAAAGTAAAAAAAATATTGACTTAAAAAAATGGATATGGTAATCTATAAACGAAAATAGTGGTAACGTTTCCAAAATGCATCTTCGTTAAATTTTTATTTTTTTAAACGAAAATGGAAACGTTTCTAAAATGTATTGGGAGGAGATTGAATTGGAAAAGACATTGGGACCAGGTGGTGAGATAAGGGCGGTACAACGGGATAAAAAAAATATTTCGAAGTGGGAAAAATTAAAGAAACAGTTGCGGCGTGATAAGTGGATGTACTTGTTGCTCTTACCAGGTATCATCATGACGTTTATCTTTAAGTATGTGCCAATGTACGGTGCTGTGATTGCATTTAAAGACTATAATCCTATGCTAGGAATTTTGGAAAGTCCTTGGGTAGGACTAGATCACTTTAGGGAATTTATCAGTTCACCAAATTTTACGCTTTTGCTGAGCAACACATTAAAAATTAGTATTTATGGTTTATTGTTAGGTTTTTTTCCACCAATTATTTTAGCACTGAGCTTGAATCAAATTATCAATAAAAAAATAAAACAGAAAATCCAGTTGATTCTATATGCGCCGAATTTTATCTCAGTAGTTATTATTGTGGGGATGCTGTTTTTGTTCCTATCCGCAAATGGACCTATTAATGGGTTAGTAGAAAAGGTTACGGGGCAACCAATTATGTTCATGTCTAATCCAGCTTATTTCAGAACGATTTATATTTTATCGGGAATTTGGCAAGGAATCGGCTGGTCATCCATTCTTTACACCGCAACGCTGGCGGGAGTCAGTACCGATTTATATGAGGCAGCAAATATCGATGGGGCAAATATTTTACAAAAGATTTGGCATATCGATTTGCCTGCATTGAGGCCTGTGATGGTGATCAGCTTCATCTTGGCCGCCGGCGGTATTATGAATGTAGGATATGAAAAAGCCTACTTGATGCAAACTTCAATGAACATCCCTGCCTCAGAAATCATTTCCACTTATGTATACAAAGTCGGCTTGCAATCAGGTGATTATGCCTACTCTGCTGCTGTTGGTCTGTTCAATATGATTATTAATGTCGTTTTATTACTGATTGTCAACAATATAACCAAGCGGCTAAACGATGGTCAAGGCTTGTAATGAAAGGAGAAAATTATGAATAGTGCTTTATCAAAAATCGACCGTCAAATCTTATGGTTGAATCGAGTGATTGTAACTTTTTTAGTCGTCATCACCATTGTTCCGCTGATTTATGTACTGGTAGCTTCTTTTATGGACCCAGCTACTTTGATCAATAAAGGTATAAGCTTCAATCCGAAAGATTGGACAATACAGGGATATCAACGGGTATTTGCAGATGATTCCATTTTACGCGGTTTTGTAAATTCGTTGTTTTACTCTTTTAGCTTCAGCTTATTGACTGTATTTATTACGATGATCACTGCGTATCCTTTGTCTCGACCTAACTTGGCGGGGAAAAAGATTATTATGACTTTTTTTGTCATTACAATGTTCGTGGGTGGTGGCTTGATACCTACCTATTTATTGGTAAAGAACTTGGGCATGTTAGATAGTGTATGGGCGATTATCGTACCAGGTGCTATAAATGTGTGGAATATTATCTTAGCCCGTACCTATTTTAGTGCTTTGCCAAAAGAACTTTCTGAAGCTGCTACTATCGATGGCGCCAATGACTTGCAAATACTGTTCAAAGTCATGCTTCCATTAGCGAAACCAATTATGTTCGTATTGTTTTTATATGCCTTTGTTGGGCAATGGAACTCATACTTTGATGCCATGATTTACATCAAAGATCCCGACTTACAGCCGTTGCAACTCGTATTAAGAAATATTTTGATCCAAAACCAACCTTCACAAGACATGGTGGGAGCCAATACTGCCATGGCAGAAATGAAACAAATTGCTGAGTTGATCAAATACGCAACGATCGTCATTTCTAGTCTGCCATTAATCATAATGTATCCTTTCTTCCAAAAATATTTTGATAAAGGTGTTTTAGTTGGTTCTGTTAAAGGGTAAGTATTGTTCACTATTTGTATGAATAAAAATTATAAAGGAGATTTTAAGATGAAAGCAAAATGGATGCTGCCAATCGTTTTTACTTCCGTACTAATTTTGGGGGCTTGTGGAGGCTCAAAAGAAAAGAGTAAATCAAGCCCTGATTATGAACTAGAAAATGTCTCTTTTCCATTGAAAGAAAAAGTATCTTTAAAAATGATGTCTCAAAGTGCCCCTTTGGCTCCCAATGATCCTAATGACAAATTGATTTTCCAACGATTAGAAGAAGAGACCAATCTCCATATTGATTGGACAAACTACAGTAGTGATTTTGCCGAAAAAAGAAATTTGGATATCGCTAGTGGTGATTTACCAGATGCCATCTTCAACGCCGCTGCAGGTGACTATGATTTATTAAACTGGGCGGAAAGTGGCGTTATTGTACCGATTGAAGATTTGATCGAAGATTATATGCCAAATCTGAAGAAAATTTTTGATGAAAACCCCGAATACCGACAAATGTCTACTGCACCTGATGGTCACATTTACTCTATGCCTTGGATTGAAGAATTAGGCGAAGGAAAAGAGTCGATTCATACAGTAAATGGGATGGCTTGGATCAACAAGGAGTGGTTGGATAATTTGGGTCTTGAAATGCCGCAAACCACTGATCAGTTGATGACTGTGTTGGAGGCTTTCAAGACGCAAGATCCAAATGGTAATGGTGAAGCAGATGAAATTCCTTTTAGCTTTATTAACAATGGAGGAAACGAAGACTTAAAATTTTTAATGGGGGCATTCGGTCTAGGTGATAATGATGACCACTTAGTCGTTGATAACGATGGTCAGGTACAATTTACTGCTAACAAAGAAGGGTATAAAGAAGCCATCAAATATTTCAATGAAATGAATAATAAAGGTCTTATTGATAAAGAGGCTTTCGAACAAGATTGGAATACGTATGTTGCCAAAGGGAAAGAACATAAGTATGGCGTGTACTTTACTTGGGATAAAGCAAATATCACGGGTGCAGATGATAGTTATGACGTCTTGCCAGTCTTAGCGGGACCAGATGGAACGAAACATGTTACTCGTACGAATGGCATGGGTTTCTCAAGAGATCGTTTCGTAATTACTAGTGCGAATAAAAACTTGGAACTTACAGCTAGGTGGATAGATAAAATGTATGAACCGTTACAGTCTGTCCAAAATAACTGGGGAACCTACGGTGATGAAGCACAGGCGAATATTTTTGAATTAAAGGATGGTATGTTAAAACATTTGCCTTTAGAGGGGACAGCACCGGGGGAACTAAGACAAAAAACCGAAGCTGGAGGACCATTAGCAGTTCTTGATTCTTATTACGGCACAGTCACTACTATGCCAGATGATGCGAAGTGGCGTTTAGATTTGATGCATGACACGTATTTGCCATATATTACAGAAGACAATATCTATCCACGTGTCTTTTTAGAAAAAGAAGAAACAGATCGATTAGCAAAAATCGAAACGGATATGTGGGATTACATCTATCGCAAAAGAGCAGAGTGGATCACCGGCGGTAAAATCGATGAAGAATGGGAAGAATACCTTGCTGAATTGGAACGTGTAGGTTTGGAAGAATGGATTCAAATAAAACAAACTGGCTATGATAATTTTTTGAAGGGAGCACAATAAGTGTTAGTAGAAGAAACGGCGATTTTGGATAAAGCAAATCGATTTATTGAAATGATGCGAGGAAAAGTTAACCCTCAGTATCGACAAAACTATCATTTTTCCGCACCCATCGGGTGGATAAATGACCCCAATGGGTTTATATATTACAAAGGGCATTACCATCTCTTCTATCAATACTATCCTTACGATAGTCGATGGGGGCCCATGCATTGGGGGCATGCGCGCAGTAGTGATTTGGTCCATTGGGAAGATCTACCAGTAGCGTTAGCCCCAGATCAACCTTATGACAGCGGCGGGTGTTTCTCAGGAAGTGCAATTGAAAGAGACGGAAAACTATATTTATTTTATACAGGCTGTCAAGAAATTGATGGTATTAGCCATCAGCATCAATGTTTGGCGGTCTCTGAAGATGGTATTCATTTTAGCAAATACAGTGGTAATCCTGTGGTAGCAGAAAAACAGCTAGGTGAAAATGGGCTAATACAAGAATTTCGTGATCCTAAAGTAATTGTTCACAACGATGGTTACTATATGGTAGTAGCTACTAAATCTACACAGTCTACTGGTAGAATAGTGATGTTTCAATCGTCAGATTTGTATACTTGGCACTTTTACTCTGTGCTGCTAGAAGGGACTTCAGAGCAAGGAATAATGTGGGAATGTCCTGATTTATTCCATTTAGACGGACGAGATGTCTTAATCATGTCTCCGATACAAATCAAGAAGAACGGACTGGAATATCATAATATCAGTTCTACCATGGCTTGTATTGGTGAGGTAAACTGGGAAACAGGTCAGATGATAGTTGATAATTTCCATGAAATGGATTTTGGAATGGATTTTTATGCACCACAAACAACAAGAGATCCTAATGGTGGACGGGTGATGATTGCTTGGATGCAGATGTGGGATCGTACATTGCCTACACATGAGTTAGGCCATCTTTGGGCAGGCTCTATGAGTTTGCCCCGAGAGTTAAGAGTGAAAAAAAATCGATTGGTACAAAAACCCATCTCAACTGTATATAGTCATTTAGTTTATCAACAAGGCAGTGAAAATATTGCAGTGACTGACACATCAGTCGTATTTCGAAACGCGCTGTCTGATTCTTCATATTTACATCTAGTCGCAGATTTGGAGAAAGCTGAAGTTTTTACAATTGAATTACTGCGGTCTAAGACGGATTGTCTCAAACTAGCCTATGACACTGCTACACAGGTTTTTGAATTGGATCGTCAGAAACTAGGAAGAGAGCTTACAGGGGCGGAAGAAGACCCTCTGAATGTACGAAAAGTTGAAGTACCTTTGATTGATAATCAGCTCGTTCTTGAGATTTTTAGAGATACCTCATCAATTGAAGTCTTTATTAATGGGTTAGAAGTTATGACGGCTACTTTCTATGAGCTGGAAAAAGCTCGAGATATCTTGTTTCATTCGATCGGAGAAAGTCGTATTCAAGCTTTTGAAACAGCGAGTGTGAAATAAATGTTTGATTGCTTAGGCGATGAATCAATTATTTAATAGGTTTTGAAGGATAATGTTTTTAGAAAAGAACAGATAGCTAGATTTCCCATGGATTTGCTATTAGTATTTTGAAAAAATTAGTAATTTATGACAAAATTCATTATACTAAACTTGTGCAGAAATGTGAGGGATCAACTATGAAAGCAACAATGAAAGATGTCGCAAAATTAGCAGGTGTTGGAGTAGGAACTGTTTCCCGGGTATTGAATAACGGTTCTGTTAAAGCTTCTACTAGAGAAAAAGTTGAAGCAGCAATGACAGAGTTAAACTATCAACCAGATTTTTATGCCCGGGGGTTAAAGATGAAGCATACGAACACGGTTGCTTTGATTCTACCCACGGTATGGCATCCATTTTTTGGCGAATTTGCCTACCATGTAGAAACAGCATTAGAAAGACAAAACTACAAGCTTTATTTGTGTAACTCCAGTGGTAATAGTGAAAAAGAACAAGAATATATCCAGATGGTCAGCCAAAATAAAGTAGACGGCATCATTGGAATTACTTATTCAGATATCGATGAATACATTTCGAGTAATCTGCCTTTTGTTAGTATTGACCGTTATTTCACTGAAGAGGTGATTTATGTGACCGCTGACAATGCGGCCGGTGGACGTTTGGCTGCAAATGAACTTTATCGCCGAGGATGTCAGAATGTAGCATATATCGGTGGGTACCAAGAAACACCGAATGAAACGAAGAGTCGTCGAAAATATTTTGAAATCGAGTGCCGTCAACTGGGGATTTCCTATAAAGCGTTAGATATGTTAGAACCTTTAGACCATCTCTCAGAACGTGTAACAAATTTTTTGTTAGAGAATCCCGATATCGATGGGATTTTTACGATCAACGATCCAATGGCATTAGCTGTCATTGATATGCTTGAAAAAATAGGGAAAAACGTACCAGAGGATGTCCAAGTTATCGGATTTGATGGTCAAAAGATGACAGAAGGAGATCCTTATCTAGTCTCAACGATTGCCCAACCTACAAAGCAAATGGCGGAAGTGGCAGTGGCAAAATTAATTGCTGTCATTAATGGAGAGACAGTAGAAAAACGTACCGTATTGCCGATTGAATTTGGCGAAGGTGACACAACGAAACCTTTAGTGAGAAACGATTTTGCTTAGTGCAAATACGTTTCTTTTTTTGAAAATGAGTGAATGAAAGGTGTAGATAAAATGTTATATGGTGGAATAGAAGCCGGTGGAACAAAGTTTGTCTGTGGGATTGGTAATGAACAATTACAAGTGATAGAACGGAAAAGTTTTCCTACCACAACACCAGAAGAAACGATGGAGCAAGTGTTTGATTTCTTTGATAAGTACAAAGGAAATATCGCATCAATTGGTGTAGGAGCATTTGGGCCTATTGATATTCAAATCGAATCAAGAACTTACGGATATATCACCAACACACCGAAGTTAGCTTGGCAAAATTATCATTTTGTAGGAGCTTTGGAAAACGCCTTGTCGGTTCCCATCTATTGGACTACCGATGTAAATGCTGCTTGTTATGGAGAATATATGGCAGGGTATGGAAAAGGTAAAAATAGTGTTCTGTATTACACCGTTGGTACAGGTGTTGGTGGTGGTGCTGTAGTGGATGGGAAAATAGTCGCAGGTTTTAGTCATCCTGAAATGGGACATATGCTCTTACAACGTCATAATGAAGATCAATTTGAAGGAATCTGTCCTTTTCATCATGATTGTTTGGAAGGGTTAGCATCAGGACCTGCGATTGAAAAACGCTTTGGAAGAAAAGCCCAGACTATCTCATTTGATCATCCTTATTGGACGATTGAGGCAGATTATCTTGCTCAGTGTGTGTATAACACAACGTTACTATATGCACCGGAAGTAATAATTTTAGGCGGGGGTGTAATGAAACAGCCGCAACTACTCGAGTTGATTCGCCAATCGTTTAAAGAAAAAATGGGTTCCTACGTGGATACGCCTACTCTCGAAGAATATCTACTAACTCCAAGGCTTGCTGACAATGCGGGCTTGATTGGCTGCCTAGCTTTAGCAATAAAGAAACTCAATCATTAGAATAGTATTTATTAGAACTATTCATAACATACCGGAAGTTTAAAAGGGTATTCTGAAACTTAAATAGTCTCAATTCATTCTTCTTTCTTGAGAATCTGAGTAGAGACTTTTATTCTGTTTCAAATTAATATAATTACGAAATGATATTGAGTACAAGAAAGTTCTTTTTACCAGATCTTTTAAATCGAAAAATCTGATATATATATTTATAGTACTAAAAATCTGATTAGATAAAAAGCTAATTCAATAGGAAAATAAAGGTAGTGAATAAAAGCAAAGCCCTTGTTAGTAGTTAATCTAACAAGGGCTTTGGTAGGGAAAATGGTAGGAAACCATCTTATTTTTTACGAAAATCAGGAACTTTAGTAATTGAATAATGTTGATTTATAGGTATTCCTCATCCATATTATGTTGGCTCTTTATTCCCACTCCACAGTTGCAGGTGGCTTACTCGTAATATCATACACGATTCGATTGACGTGTGCGACTTCGTTCACGATACGGACGCTGATTTTTTGTAAGACTTCCCATGGGATGCGGGCAAAGTCAGCGGTCATGCCATCGATGGAAGTGACTGCACGGATGCCAACAGTGTAATCGTACGTACGGCCATCACCCATTACACCTACAGAGCGGATACCTGGTAGGACAGTGAAGTATTGCCAAATGTCGCGATCCAATCCAGCATTGGCGATTTCTTCTCGCAAGATGGCATCTGAATCACGGACGATCTCTAATTTTTCTTCAGTCAATTCGCCAAGAACACGGATACCTAGACCTGGTCCTGGGAATGGTTGACGCCATACGATGCTGTCGGGCATGCCTAATTGGGTTCCTAATTCACGAACTTCGTCTTTGAACAATGTGTTCAATGGTTCGATCAATTTGAATTGCATATCTTCAGGCAGACCGCCTACGTTGTGGTGAGATTTGATCGTTTGTGCTGTTTCTGTTCCTGATTCGATCACATCGGTATAAAGGGTCCCTTGTGCAAGGAAAGACACGCCTTCTTCACCGGCCAGCTTGGTTGCTTCGTCATCAAAGACATAAACGAATTCATTCCCAATGATCTTGCGTTTTTCTTCTGGATCAGAAACACCAGCCAATTTGGATAGGAAACGCTCTTTGGCATCAACTTTGATAATATTCAAGCCGAATTTTCCGCCAAGACTTTCCATGACTTGTTCGGCTTCTCCTTTACGCAATAGACCATGATCAACAAAGATACACGTTAATTGTTCACCAATCGCTTTTTGTAAGAGAACACCAACGACAGAAGAATCAACACCGCCGGATAGACCTAATAAGACTTTCTTATCACCCACTTGTTCGCGGATCTTAGCGATCTCCATATCAATGAAGTTGTCCATTGTCCAGTCGCCTGTACATTGGCAAACATCGATTGCAAAGTGACGCAACAAATCATTGCCATATTCGGAATGACGGACTTCGGCATGGAATTGGATACCATACATTTTGCGCTCTGCATGTTGGATAGAAGCAATTGGACAGTCTTTGCTGGTGGCAACGACGTCAAAACCTGCTGGCGCTTGGGTAACTAAATCGCCATGACTCATCCAAACTGTTTGTTTCACAGGTGTATTTTGGAAAAGAGCAGCATCGGCAGAAGTGACTTCCAATTCTGCTTTACCGTATTCGCGGTTTTTGGCTGGTTCAACTTTTCCGCCTAATTTATAAGTAATCAACTGCATACCGTAACAGATTCCTAACACGGGGATCCCCAAATCAAAAATCTTTTCATCAATACCAAATGCCTTCTCATCATACACACTGTTTGGACCGCCAGAAAGGATGATCCCTTTAGGATTCATCGCCTTTACTTCTTCAGCAGTAATGCGGTGGCTCAATAACTCTGAGAAAACACCGAACTCACGAATACGTCGGGTGATCAGTTGATTGTACTGACTACCGTAATCGAGTACGATAATTTTTTCAACGTTTGGCATGTTGTCAACGTTTGTCACAATAAATTACCTCTATTCTTTTAGTTTTATTGAAAAAAGGAAGATTCCTTTTCAACAGCATAAGGGTGAATAATGAAGCAGTCAATATTTTCGCAAGAATACTTCATCGATTGAATGGTGCTTTGTTTTATGGAGAATTATATCGGCTCTGCTGCGTGTAGGCAAGATATACTCGTGTAAATTCTTTAAATTCACATTTTTCCATACTTCTTTTGCCATTTTGATTGCTTCACCGCGGTCGCCAATCGCATACTGATAGTAATAATTGTTTGGTTTTTGAAAAGCCGTATCCAAAAGAGATTCAAAACGCTCTAAATACCACTTTTCGATCAGATCGGGCTGCGCATCCACGAAAATCGAAAAGTCGAAGAAATCACTGACATAAATCTGCTGGTTCGCGGGCAGCTGTAATGTATTGATTCCTTCAACGATCAAAATATCTGGCTGATTGATGATTTCAAACGTATCAGGAATAATATTATAAACTTCATGAGAGTAAACGGGGATCTTGATTTCAGATTCTCCAGACTTCACCGCGTTCAAAAAATTGATCAATGCTTCCATGTCATAACTTTCAGGGAATCCTTTTCGATCCAAGATCCCTCGTGCTTCTAGAACCTCGTTTGGGTACAAAAAGCCATCAGTAGTAATCAGTTGCACGGTGCGCCGAGGGAAAAGCCGGCTCAACAGGTTTTGAACCAAACGCGCCGTTGTGCTTTTACCAACAGCGACACTGCCGGCAATGCCAATAATGAATGGCGGCATTTTGACATAACGATGCAAGAAAAGTCCTTTACTTAACGTGAGAGATTCAAATTCTTTCATATAAAGGTGGATCAGATGGCACAGTGGCACGTAAACATCTTCGACATCTTGGACCGAGATGCGGTCATTCAAACTTTTGATATTGTCTAATTCTTCTTGAGTGAAAGGCATCATGCCATTGGTGTAAAAGCCTTGCCATTGCTCCCGAGGAATTTGATAAAAATTCATGGTTTCTTGCATGTTCGACTCCTTCATATAGAACCTGTCTATCTTTGCAGACCGGTACTTGGCCTTCAGAAAAGGCTGATTTTCTGTATCTGGTTGCTGCTCGGAAATATTTTACCATAGAAATGGCAGGAACTTATAAAAAAACCAGGAAAAATCGTTGGCAAAGAAACGAAAATTATCTAAGATTCATTGAGGAAACGATTATCGGGAGTTTACTTCTGCAGGAATTTCGGTATCATGGAAAAGAGTCAGCAAATGAAATGCTTTTGATTGTCAAACAGATAAAGCGAGAACTATCGCTAGTTAAAAGAAAAAAGGGTGAACAAAGATGGGAAATCACTATTATACAGAAAATCCGGATACCGCACATGATTTTGAGCAGTGGTCTTTTGAGTTGAAAGGGAAGAAATTTCAGTTTGTGACAGACAGTGGTGTCTTTTCGCGGGAGACCGTCGATTATGGCTCTCGTGTATTGATTGATGCGTTTGAATGGTCGGATTTGCCGGAAGGTGTGATTTTGGATGTTGGTTGTGGCTATGGACCGATTGGCTTGTCATTGGCTCATGCCTCGGGACGTCAAGTGGAAATGATCGATATCAATCAGCGCGCTGTCGATCTTGCCAAAGGGAATGCGCAACGTAATGGCATCGAAAATGTCGATATTCATGCTTCGAATATCTACGAAACCTTAAACCAATCCACCTATGCAGCAATTCTCAGCAATCCGCCGATCCGAGCGGGCAAAGATGTCGTACATGAAATCTTGACTGGCGCTTTTCCGTTATTGAAGTCTGGTGGCACATTAACGATCGTGATTCAAAAGAAACAAGGTGCCCCCAGTGCCCAAAAGAAAATGCAACAAACCTTTGGTAATGCCGAAATCATCAAAAAAGACAAAGGGTATTATATTATTCAAAGCTACAAAGAATAAGCGCGCAAAGCAGACGTTTTTCACGTTTACAATAGGTTTACCTGTTTTTTAAAGACCACGATCATTTGCTAGGAGCTGCCTAGAATCGCTGGTCTTTTATTTTTTGCTTTCTTTTGTCGATTTTTTTAAGGAATGGAGCTGTTTTTTAACCCTTGTAAAAAGAAAATTTTGGAAGAAAGCAAGGGGTGCTATTTTTTTTAGAAAAAATTTGCTACACTTTAGGCAAGAAAGAGGTGAGAAGTAAATGAAACTGACAATCAAGCAGATTGCTGAAATGGCAGGGGTATCTGTAACTACTGTTTCGCAAATTCTGAACAATAAAGGTAGCCGTTTCAGTGAAGAAACCCGCAAACGGGTACTGGATATCGTTAATAAGCACCATTATAAGCCAGATTTTTTTGCTTCGAATCTAATCAATCGCCACTCAAAAACGATCGGTATGATTGTTCCTGACGTTACGGATTTTTTCTTTTCTAAAATCATTGAAGGAGCAGAAAGCTATTTCAATCCATTGGGGTATATGCTGGTATTGTGTAACTCCCGACATAGCCAAGAAAAAGAAATACAATATTTGAGAGAGCTGTCTCATCGATCAGTGGATGGTATTCTTTTGGCAACACCGCATCAGCTGCCTGACGAGTATTCATTGAAGAGCGGTTTTTTTGATGACCGACCAATTATTCTCGTCGATCGGGGAATCAATCAAAGAGACAATGGCCGTTTGATTGTGAAAGAATACGAAGGCGCTTATCAAGCAGTCAGCTATCTGATCAATAATGGCCATCAAAACATCGGTATGCTAAAAGAAAGTACTGGTTATTATCAATTGGAAGAACGTTTCAATGGTTATCGTCATGCGTTGAAAGATCATCAGATCCCGTTTAAAGGGCGTTACGTGGAGTCGGCTGAGTTAACAGTGACCGGCGGATACGATGCCTGCAAGAAATTATTGAAATACCGCGAGCTTACGGCTATTTTTTGTGGGAATGATGCTATGGCGATCGGCTGTTATCAAGCAATCTATGAAGCAGGGAAAAAAGTGCCCGAGGATATTTCTGTGATTGGTTTTGACGCATTGAAGCTAACGGAATACATCACACCACCATTGACCACGGTGATGCAGCCAACCTTTGAGATTGGCTTTACGGCAGCGAAATTTTTGGTAGACGCCATCGAGTTTCCTTCTCGAAGAATTCCAAATAAGATTTTTGATACAAAATTAATTCTTCGTGAGAGCGTGAAGGCATTGACAATTGCGAAATAGTGCGGTATATTTCCAATTGTAAGTGTTTTCATAGTTTTGTTTTATATAGTAAACCGTTTTACTAAAGTGGTTTACCTACAAGAAAAATATTGTATAATGTCAGAGGAAGCGAGGGTCATTTTGATGCGAATGGTGGATTTAATTGAAAAGAAGCGTGACGGTAAGTCATTGACAAAGGAAGAGATAGACTACATTGTAACTGCGTATACTGAAGGAAGTATTCCAGATTATCAGATGAGTGCTTTGTTGATGGCTATTTTTTATGTGGATATGTCCGATGAAGAAATCACAAACCTAACTTTAGCTATGGCAAATTCTGGTGAAGTCATTGATCTTTCTTCAATCGAAGGCATCAAAGTAGATAAACATTCAACAGGGGGTGTCGGTGATACTACCACGTTGATTCTAGCACCACTAGTAGCAAGTGTTGGTGTGCCAGTTGCCAAGATGTCTGGTCGTGGACTTGGTTACACAGGCGGTACGCTGGATAAATTAGAATCAATTCCCGGGTTTCAGATTGAGATTGCAGAAGAAGAGTTTATTCGCCTCGTAAACGAAAGCAAAGTAGCGGTTATCGGTCAGTCGGGGGATTTGGCCCCTGCAGACAAAAAATTATATGCGTTGCGGGATGTCACAGCAACCGTAAGCTCGATTCCATTGATCGCTAGCTCGATCATGAGTAAGAAAATCGCAGCAGGTGCGGATGCCATCGTGTTAGATGTGACGACTGGTGACGGTGCTTTCATGAAGAAAATTGAGGATGCCAAACGCTTAGCACAAACGATGGTTCGGATTGGCAAATTAGCGAACCGTCAGACAATGGCAGTGATCTCAGATATGTCACAGCCGTTAGGCGAAGCCATTGGAAATAGTTTGGAAGTAGTGGAAGCTATTGAAACATTGCAAGGAAACGGTCCAGCTGATTTAGAAGAAATGTGCTATGCATTAGGCAGCCAAATGGTTGTTTTAGCCCAAAAAGCCGCATCGTTGGAAGAAGCACGCGCATTATTGGAAGAGGCACTGCACTCTGGTAAAGCGTTGGCTAAATTTCGTGAAATGATCCGTAATCAAGGTGGCGATGATTCAGTGATCGATGATCCAAGCCAAATCTTGACTGCCAATTATCAAAGAGCATTACCAGCAAAAACTTCTGGCGTCGTAACTAAGATCGTTGCCAATGAACTAGGCATCGCAGCTATGATGTTAGGTGCCGGCCGCAAAACCAAAGAAGAAGACATCGATCACGCAGTAGGAATCAAACTGCATAAAAAAGTGGGAGAGTCTGTTGAGCAAGGTGAAGCACTGTTAACGATCTACAGCAACACAGAAGCCATCGATGATGTCATCGAATTGATCTATCAAAATATTGAAATCGGAGAAAGCGGCGGTGAGCCACCGTTGATCCATGAAATCATTACAGAATAAGGAGCGAGTGGAATGGAATTAAATCGCATGATCGACCACACTATTTTAAAGGCAGATGCAACAAAAGAAGATGTCTTGCGCATCATTGAAGAGGCAAAAACCTATCACTTTTATTCTGTCTGTATCAATCCTACTTGGGTAGCTTTGGCAGCAGAAGAATTAAAAGGTGAACCGACGGCTGTTTGTACCGTGATCGGCTTTCCTTTAGGTGCCAATACATCAGAAGTCAAAGCTTATGAAACGGCAGATGCCATCAAGAATGGTGCCGATGAAGTGGATATGGTCATTAATATTGGTGCCTTGAAATCAAAACAGTTCAAAAAAGTTCAAGCGGATATCGAAGCGGTTGTTGCAGCAGCTAAAGACAAAGCATTAGTGAAAGTCATTATTGAAACAGCACTTTTAGACAATGAAGAAATCGTAAAGGCCTGTGAATTAGCGAAAGCAGCAGGAGCTGATTTTGTCAAAACATCGACAGGATTCTCTACTGGCGGAGCGGTTGTTGCTGATGTCAAACTGATGCGTGAAACAGTGGGCCCTGAAATGGGTGTGAAAGCATCTGGCGGCATCCATAACGAAGCAGAAGCAGCAGCAATGGTCGAAGCAGGAGCAAATCGTTTAGGAACCAGTGCAAGTGTAGCAATCGTTACAGGGTCAACGGGGGCTGGCTACTAATTCAATAAAGTGAGGTTCATCATGACAAAAGCGAAAAAAGAGTGGATCGAAACGGCAGTTGCCGCATTAGACAAAGCTTACGTTCCTTATTCTAAATTTCCAGTTGGGGCCTGCTTGGTCACCAAAAAAGGAACCATCTATCAAGGCATCAATATCGAAAATGCTTCGTTTGGCTTAACGAATTGCGCGGAACGCACCGCATTTTTCAAAGCAATTTCAGAAGGCGAAAAAGACTTTCAACACTTAGTTGTTGCTGGTCATACGCCAGAGCCTATCTCACCTTGTGGCGCCTGCCGCCAAGTAATGGTTGAGTTCTGTCAGCCGGATATGCCAGTCACTCTTGTGGGAGACGATGGTATAATCAAAGAGACAACTGTCGAAGGGTTGCTGCCATATTATTTTACGAACAAAGATCTATAAACCATGTTCATTCAGTCGAAGCGGCTGTTGAAAAATAAAAACTATTTTATAGGGGGCTTTACAGCAATGAAAAAAGCAAAATTATTTAGTTTAGGAATTGTTGCAGTGGCTGGGTTGACACTACTTGGTGCATGTGGCAATGGAGGAAAGTCAGGTTCGACTGATTCAACAGGCGGCGGTTCTGCAGACGGCAAAACAGATGCAGCACACAGTGTAGCAATCGTTACCGATATCGGTGGTGTAGATGACCGTTCATTCAACCAATCTGCTTGGGAAGGTTTGGAAGCTTGGGGGAAAGAACATAACATCGCTCGCGGTGTTGGTGGATATGACTACGTTCAATCAAATGAAGCTTCAGAATATACAACAAACGTAAATGGTGCTGTCCAAAACGGATTCAAAACGATTTTTGGTGTCGGTTACCTATTGAAAGATTCAATTGAAGCAGCTGCAGCACAAAACCCTGATACTCAATTTGGGATTATCGATGATGTCATCGAAGGCAAAGACAATGTTGTTTCTGCAACCTTCAAAGACAACGAAGCAGCTTACTTAGCTGGTTTTGCAGCAGCTTATACAACAAAAACAAACAAAGTTGGCTTTATCGGCGGTGAAGAAGGTGTCGTAATCGACCGTTTTGAAGCTGGTTTTATCAAAGGTGTCGAAGATGCTTCTAAAGCATTAGGCAAAGAGATTAAAATTGATTCTCAATATGCAGCATCATTTGGTGACCCTGCAAAAGGGAAAGCCCTAGCAGCTTCAATGTACCAAGGCGGCGTTGACGTAATCTTCCATGCTTCAGGTGGTACTGGTGCTGGTGTCTTCCAAGAAGCAAAAGCAATCAATGAACAATTGAACGAAGCTGACCTTGCAGACAAAAAAGTTTGGGTTATCGGTGTAGATAGCGACCAACAAGACGAAGGTGCATACAAAACAAAAGACGGCAAAGAAGACAACTTCACATTGGCTTCAACACTTAAAGGTGTAGGCGCAGCCGTACAAGATATTTCAACACGTGCATTAGAAGATAACTTCCCTGGCGGCGAACACATCGTTTATGGTTTGAAAGACGGCGGTGTAGATATCACTGAAGGTTTCTTATCAGATGATGCAAAAGCAGCGATCGAAACAGCAAAACAAGATGTGATCGATGGCAAAGTTGAAGTGCCAGAAAAACCAGAAAAATAAGCAAGTTTTTTTAAACAATGAAAAAAAAAAGACAAGAAATTCTGAACGATAGTAGAGTTGAGCGATTCGCTATCGTTCAGATGCTCGTCTTGCTAATACATCTTTAGTGGTTAATGTCTTGATGAAAGCTGTTGAGTTTTCATGAGGATAATAACCATCCTAAGCAATAGCATTTATTTGTATTAAAAATTGTTGTGTCACTGAGTGTGAGAGCGAATTAGAAAGTAAGGATGTGAGAAACTTGGCTGAAGAAAAATATGTTGTAGAAATGCGCCATATCACCAAAGAGTTTGGAACCTTCAAAGCCAATGACGATGTCAACTTACAAGTAAGGCCGGGAGAAATCCACGCATTGCTTGGGGAAAACGGAGCTGGCAAGTCGACCTTGATGAATATGCTGTCAGGTTTGTTAGAACCGACATCAGGCGATATCTTGATGAATGGGGAGAAAGTGAATATTACTAGCCCTACAGCAGCTAATAAACTTGGCATTGGTATGGTCCATCAGCATTTTATGCTGGTTGACGCGTTTACTGTCACGGAAAATATCATTTTAGGAAGCGAACCAAATAAATTGGGTGTGTTGGACCGTAAAAAAGCCCGCAAAGAAATCAAACGGGTTTCTGAGCAATATGGCTTATCGGTTGACCCAGATGCTTATGTGCGAGACATCTCAGTCGGGATGGAACAGCGTGTGGAGATTCTAAAAACATTATACCGGGGTGCAGATGTACTGATTTTTGATGAACCAACTGCAGTACTGACACCACAAGAAATCGAAGAATTGATTGTCATTATGAGAGGACTTGTTCGGGAAGGAAAATCCATCATTTTGATTACTCATAAGTTGGATGAAATCAAAGCAGTAGCGGACCGTTGTACAGTGATTCGCCGAGGCAAAGGAATAGGTACAGTCAATGTCAAAGACGTAACGTCACAGCAATTGGCAGATATGATGGTTGGTCGTTCTGTTTCCTTCAAAACACCGAAAAAACCTGCAGAACCAAAAGAAGTCGTCCTGTCTATCGAAAACTTAGTTGTAAAAGAAAATCGCGGCCTAGAGGCTGTTAAAGGCTTAAGTTTGGAAGTGCGGGCTGGGGAAGTTCTGGGGATTGCCGGAATAGATGGCAACGGACAGTCGGAATTGCTACAGGCAATCACAGGATTAAGAAAATCCGAAAGCGGCAAAGTCTTATTGAATGGTGACGACATTACAAATTTCAAGCCTCGTAAAGTAACGGAGGCAGGTGTCGGGCATGTGCCGGAAGACCGTCATAAATATGGATTGGTTCTAGACATGATGCTTTCAGAAAACATTGCTTTACAAACGTATTATCAAAAACCGCTGAGCAATTATGGCGTGCTGGACTACGGGGAAATGAATGAATTTGCCCGTGGATTGATCCAAGAGTTTGATGTCCGTACAGTCAATGAGATTGTTCCTGCTCGTGCCCTCTCTGGCGGGAATCAGCAAAAGGCGATTATTGCACGGGAAATCAGCCGTGATCCGGATCTTTTGATCGTAGCGAACCCAACACGGGGCTTAGACGTAGGCGCAATTGAGTTTATCCATAAACGTTTGATCGAACAGCGGGACAAATTCAAAGCTGTCTTGTTAGTCAGCTTCGAATTAGATGAGATTTTGAACGTATCAGACCGAATCGCCGTTATCCATGCTGGTGAGATTGTTGGCGTCGTTGATCCGAAAGAGACATCAGAAAAAGAACTCGGATTACTAATGGCGGGTTATTCATTAGAAGAAGCCCGACGCGAGCTACAAATGGAGGAAGTAGGTGGTTCTGTTGAATAACCGCAAAGAAAAAATTCGGAACCTGCTTGTGCCGATCATTGCTGTTCTACTTGGTTTTATCCTTGGTGGAATCATCATGGCGGCATTTGGTTACAGCCCAATCGATGGGTATCTTCAAATGTTCCGTACCGTATTTATCAATGGTCAAAGCGGCGGATTGAATGCTAGAAATATTGGTGAGATTTTCGTTACAGCTGGTCCACTGATTTTTACAGCTTTGGGATTCGCAGTAGCGAATTCTGCAGGATTCTTTAATATCGGTCTTTCTGGACAAGCATTAGCAGGATGGGTAGCAAGTATCTGGGTCGCATTGTCTATGCCAGATGCTCCTCGAATCATCGTGTTGCCTACCGCTATTCTTGTAGGGGCAGCCTGTGGTGCAATTGCTGCAGCTATTCCAGGTATCTTACGTGCCTTCTTTGGTACGAGTGAAGTTATCGTAACTATTATGATGAATTATATTTTATTGTATACAGGAAATCATATCGTCAATAACGTCATGAATGAATCCATGATCACAACAAAAGGTGTGACCAAAATGGTAGGCGACAATGCCTCTTTACAAACACCTTTCTTAGCAAATTTGACCAACAATTCCCGGTTAAACATTGGTATTTTCATGGCACTGATCTTCCTCGTGTTGATTTGGTTCATGATGAAGAAAACAACGTTAGGTTATGAGATTCGAGCAGTTGGTTTGAATCCAACCGCATCTGAGTATGCTGGGATGAGCAGCAAACGGACAATCATTATTTCAATGATCATCTCTGGAACATTAGCTGGATTAGGTGGCGTCGTTCAAGGTTTGGGAACTTTTGAAAACTTCTTCGTTCAAGGTTCGTCATTGAGTATTGGTTTTGATGGGATGGCAGTCTCATTATTAGGCAGCGGGTCTTCGATTGGGATTTTACTTTCTGCATTGCTGTTCAGTGTTCTTAAACTGGGCGGACAAGGAATGCAGTTTGCAGGGATTCCTTCAGAACTTGTTGATGTCGACATTGCGATCATCATCTTCTTCGTTGCGATCAGCTACGTGATTCGTTTTGTATTAGCTAAAATCTTTGATGGCAAAAAGGAAGTCGCTGTTGTCCAAGAAATTGAAGCAAAGCCAAATAATCAAGATCAGGAAGGAGGAACCATCTAATGAATATCAGTTTAATTTCTTCGATCGTCACACAAACGTTGATTTATGCTGCACCATTGATCCTGACTGCACTGGGCGGCGTTTTCTCAGAGCGAAGCGGGATCGTTAACGTAGGTCTTGAAGGAATCATGGTGATGGGTGCCTTCAGTTCGATCGTTTTCAATATTGAATTTGCGTCACAATTTGGTGCATGGACACCTTGGTTAGGAATGCTAGTCGGCGGGTTAGTAGGAATGGCCTTCTCACTGCTGCATGCTGTAGCCACCATCAACTTTAGAGCAGATCACATTATCAGTGGTACCGTAATGAATTTGATGGCGCCAGCGCTGGCTGTCTTCTTAGTTAAAGCCATCTACAACAAAGGGCAAACAGACAATATTCAACAAACATTAGGGTATTTCAATTTTCCTGTGTTGCGTGATATTCCTGTGATTGGTCCAGTCTTCTTTAACCAAACGTTTTTACCTGCTTACTTTGCGATCTTGATTTCTGTGATTGCTTGGTTTGTCATCTTTAAAACACGATTTGGCTTACGGCTACGTTCCGTGGGTGAACACCCTCAGGCAGCAGATACCTTAGGAATCAATGTCTATGTGATGCGCTATTCTGGCGTGTTGATCTCCGGTTTCCTAGGCGGAATGGGTGGCGCGTTATTTGCCCAATCAATCGCTGGACGTTTTGCTGTAACAACGATTGCCGGTCAAGGGTTTATCTCAATGGCAGCAATGATCTTTGGTAAATGGAATCCGTTAGGTGCGATGGGCGCTGCAATTTTCTTCGGCTTTGCGCAAAACATCAGTATCGTTGGCGGACAATTGCCAATCATTTCCTCCATTCCAGCGGTTTATCTACAAGCAGCACCATATGCGTTAACAATTATTGTTCTAGTGCTGTTCCTTGGGAAAGCGGCAGGACCTAAAGCTAACGGTAAGAACTACATCAAATCTAAATAATTTTTTCTGTATGAAAGGGTGGGGCTATGGGACATGTTTGTGTTGCTGTGCCCTGCCCTTTTTTTTGTGTAGCAGCAAGAAACCCAATATCTCAAACATCCTTAAAGGCAAATCTTTCTTATTTCTAGTATGATAAGAAAAGAATAACAATAAAAGAAAGTAGGGAAAAGAATGTTTAAACGTGTACATTTGATCGTAATGGATTCTGTAGGTATCGGTGAAGCGCCCGATGCAGAAAAATTTGGTGACGTTGGTTCTGATACATTAGGACATATCGCCAAAGAAGCTGGATTGACGATTCCTCATTTGGAACAGTTAGGTCTTGGTACGATCCGACCGCTGGATGGTGTCAAAAATGTAGCAGACCATGACGGCTATGCAACGAAACTAGAAGAAATCTCTGTCGGAAAAGATACCATGACTGGACACTGGGAAATCATGGGTTTGAATATTCAAAAACCGTTTCGTGTGTTTCCTGACGGATTTCCTCAAGAATTGCTGCAACAAATCGAAGAATTTTCTGGACGTAAAATCGTCTGCAACAAACCTTATTCCGGTACAGCAGTCATTGATGATTACGGTGAACACCAAATGAAAACAGGCGATTTGATCGTTTATACGTCTGCCGATCCAGTCTTGCAAATTGCAGCTCATGAAGAAATCATTCCGTTGGAAGAATTGTACCGCATTTGCCAATATGTGCGTGATATTACCAAAGATGAACCATATATGATCGGCCGCATCATTGCTCGCCCTTATGTTGGTGAACCAGGAAACTTCACCCGGACAAGCAACCGGCATGACTATGCACTGGATCCTTTTGGACACACAGTGTTGGATTCGTTGAAAGATGCTGGCAAAGACGTCATCGCTGTCGGAAAGATCAATGACATCTTCAATGGTCAAGGAATCACTGATTCAGTAAGAACAAAGAGCAATATGGATGGTGTGGATCAGCTATTGAATGTGATGAAGCAAGACTTTACCGGCCTAAGTTTTACTAATTTAGTTGATTTCGATGCGCTTTACGGCCATCGCCGGGATG
Organism: Enterococcus sp. DIV0574; assembly: GCF_051711125.1. Classification (NCBI taxonomy): domain Bacteria; kingdom Bacillati; phylum Bacillota; class Bacilli; order Lactobacillales; family Enterococcaceae; genus Enterococcus; species Enterococcus sp. DIV0574. The sequence continues at coordinate 3,148,342 of NZ_JBIOMA010000001.1, read as the reverse complement.
TTGTCGGTTATGCTCATGCCATTGAAGATTTCGATTTAAGAATCCCAGAGATTCTGGATGCCATGGCTGACGATGATTTATTAATGATCACAGCCGATCACGGAAATGATCCAACCTTTACTGGGACTGATCATACAAGAGAATATGTACCATTATTGGTTTACAGCAAACAATTTAAAGGACAAGGCCAACTACCCCAAGGCCATTATGCCGATATTTCAGCAACAATTGCAGAAAACTTTGCAGTACCGGCAACAGAAAATGGGGAAAGCTTCTTAAATCATTTAAATTAGAGGTGGAGAAATGACAATATTACATGAGAAATTGCAGGAAACAACGACATTCATCAAGGAAAAAGGGGTAGGATCTATTGATTTTGGTTTGATCTTAGGTTCAGGATTAGGTGAATTAGCAGATGAGATTGAAAATCCAATTGTGCTGCCTTATAACGATATCCCTCATTTTCCAGTTTCAACAGTCGTCGGGCATGCCGGACAACTAGTTTATGGTACATTATCTGGAAAAAAAGTATTGGCGATGCAAGGTCGTTTCCATTACTATGAAGGACATTCCATGCAGACAGTTACTTACCCTGTTCGAGTAATGGCGGCCCTTGAAGCACATTCACTTGTTGTGACGAACGCATGCGGCGGAGTGAATGAAAGTTTCCAACCTGGTGATTTGATGTTGATCACGGATCAAATCAATTTCATGGGGGACAATCCATTGATTGGGGCTAACGAAGAAGAAATGGGACCACGATTCCCTGATATGAGCCAGGCTTATCATCCAAGCTACCGGGAAACAGCAAAACAAATTGCAGAAACAAAAGGTCTCCACTTAAAAGAAGGAGTTTACATGGGCTTTTCTGGGCCGACTTATGAAACACCTGCTGAAATTCGATTTGCTCGTACGATCGGTGCAGATGCTGTGGGTATGTCGACGGTTCCTGAGGTAATCGTAGCTGTTCATAGTGGCTTGAAAGTGTTGGGCGTTTCATGTATCACCAATCTAGCTGCTGGTATGCAAGCAAGCCTGAACCATGAAGAAGTCGTAGAGACAACAGAACGGGTCAAAGCCGAATTTAAAGCGCTGATCAAAGAAACTTTAGCGAATCTGTAAAACAAGCAAACCCTAAAAAAAGAGCATAAAAGAGAAGTAGAAAAGGAGCGAAAAGATGAGCGTTCATATTGAAGCAAAAGCTGGCGAGATTGCTGATAAGATTTTATTACCTGGCGATCCTCTACGCGCAAAATACATTGCAGAAACATTTTTAGAAGACCCGATCTGTTATAACAATGTCCGAGGGATGCTCGGTTATACCGGTGTCTACAAAGGTGAGCGAGTATCAGTACAAGGAACTGGTATGGGGATGCCTTCTGCGACCATTTATGCCCATGAATTGATCAATTCTTATGGCGTAAAAAAATTGATTCGTGTCGGCACTTGTGGCGCGATTTCTAAAGATGTTCATGTTCGGGACTTAGTGATCGCCCAAGCTGCAGCGACAAGTTCTTCCATGGTAGCAAAGAATTTTCAAAGTTTTCATTTTCCGCCAATCGCAGATTTCGACTTGTTGCGTAAAGCGTATGATACAGCGATTGCATCCGGCTTTACCACCCACGTTGGGAACATTTTATCGGAAGATACTTTCTATAAAGATGATATGGCAGAAACAGTGGAATTGGCTGATCTTGGTGTATTAGGTGTTGAGATGGAGGCCGCTGCGCTTTACTATTTAGGAGCAAAATTCCACGTACAGACCTTAGCGATCTGCACAGTCAGTGATCATATCATCACTGGAGAAGAAACAACAGCGGAAGAGAGACAAACAACATTCAATGATATGATCAAAGTTGGCTTAGAAACAGCTATCTCCTAATCCTTTTTCTTATCCTACAGCCTACAAAAAATTTTTTATTCCTGTATCGCTTTCTGATTGACTCCTTAGACAATGGGAGCCAGTCAGAAAGTGATTTTTTGTTAAATGATTGATTGAATCTTTCTAGCTAGTTGGAATAGTTGCACTTTTGGACGAAAATGGTTTAATTAAAGAAAAGGAGGTTGGAGCATGAATAATTTTACTTTTCAGGTGACAACGGATATACGTTTTGGGAAAGATCGGTTAAATGAGTTGCCGGAAGTATTGAATACTTTCGGAAAAAATGTCCTATTGGTCTATGGCGGCGGCAGTATCAAAAAAAGCGGACTTTATGATCAAGTCATGGCGCAATTGCAAAACAATGACAATCAAGTAACAGAATTAGCAGGAGTTGAACCAAACCCTCGGATTGAAACAGTAGCAAAAGGGGCAGAACTCTGCCGCACTGAAAAAATTGATGTGATTCTTGCAGTCGGAGGCGGCTCCGTGATTGATTGCAGCAAAGTGATCGCAGGTGCTGCTTGCAGTGAGGAAGATCCTTGGACTTTAGTGACTAAACGCAGCTACCAAGGGCCAGCATTGCCATTAGTTACGGTTTTGACATTAGCTGCAACTGGTAGTGAAATGAATCGGGGAGCAGTTATCACGAACCTTACAGCGAAACAAAAATTAGGGGTCCACGGTCCTAATTTCTTGCCGAAGGTTTCTTTCTTAGATCCCACCTGGACCTTTAGCGTCAATCGCTATCAAACAGCGGCTGGTTCTGCAGATATTATGAGTCATCTGATCGAAAACTACTTTAGTACAACAGAGAATACGGATGTACAAGACGGCATCGCAGAAGGGCTGTTGAAAGCGGTAATCACAAACTTGCCGATTGCTTTGGATACCCCAGATGACTATGATGCTCGGGCAAACTTGATGTGGGCAAGTACATTGGCGTTAAATGGGTTGACAGGTAGTGGGAAAGCCGGTGCGTGGTCGTGCCATCCAATGGAACATGAGTTGAGTGCTTTTTATGATATTACTCATGGGATCGGCTTAGCCATCTTGACGCCCCGCTGGATGCTTCATGTGTTGAATGAGACAACAGCACCTAAGTTGGCTCGCTTTGCCCGTGAAGTATTCCAAGTAGAAGAAGCGGTCCCAGAAATGGCAGCTCGGATGGGGATTCAAAAGTTATACGATTTCTTCCTTGCTTGTGGGATCCCAATGACTTTACCAGAAGTGGGAATCGAAGATGATCGTCATTTTGAAGAAATGGCCAAGCAAGCAGTAGCATTTAGTTCAATTGCGACAAATGCCTACGTACCGTTGACAGAATCTGATGTCATTGCCATTTATCAAGAGGCTTTGACCCCTTCAGAGTATCTCTAAATGAAGAAACCCTGACAGAATAGACAAATAATCGGTAGGGTAATTGGTATCCTACCGATTATTTGTCTGTGTACTTCTATCAAAGAATTATCTTGAATAATGGATACGGCGCAAGATCTCTTGTGCGATCACACCATGTCCGGCGATTGTTGGGTGGACACCATCTTCCCCAGTATAATAAGATGAATGTTTTTTGACAGTACGTTCAGCGAATAAGCCGTCTAAAGGAAGGTAGTCACAACCAAATTCAGCAGCTAGTTCACGAATGGAATGGATCTTGGGATCCAAATCCTTCCGCCATTGTTTGCGATCTGCTGGATAAGGAAGAACAAATGGCTCTAAAAGCAGGATTTTCTTGATCCCACTTTCGGTCACTTGCTGCAAAAATTGCCGATAATCACTAGCAAATGTCGCGGTTGCTTCGGGTGTGCCGAAAGAGGAGGTGCCAATATTGTGCCAGGTATCATTGATACCGATCAAGAAAATCAGGAGATCTGGCTTTAAATCAATGCAGTCTTCCTCGATGCGATTTAAGATATCGCGAATTTTATTCCCACTAATGCCGCGGTTAACAAATGACAAGTTTGCATCTGGGTATTCTGCAGCTAGATGGGCTGCCACAAAGGCGGGAAATCCTTTTCCCAGATCCGTAGCATCGAGTCGATCACGGCCGCAGTCGGTGATGCTATCTCCAAGAAATAGTAGCGTATCATTTTTACAGAGTGTGGTCATCATTCCATGCTCCTTTCGTATGCGGTTTCAATTATAACGAATATTTCTCAGGAAACCAATCAAAAAAAGACTGTGCCGTCAGTCAGGAAGAATACTCTTGCTCTGACTTGCAGCACAGCCTTGGCTGTTAATGATTATAAGTAATATTTTTTCGCAACTGTTAGATCATCGTTCAATTCATAAACAAGTGGTTGACCTGTTGGAATTTCAAGATCCATGATGTCTTCATCAGAGATACCTTCGATGTGTTTTGCTAACGCACGTAGAGAGTTTCCGTGAGCGGCAACTAAAACAGTTTTGTTGTCTTTCAATGCAGGTGCGATTTCATCTTGCCAGAAAGGTAATGCACGTTCTAGCGTTACTTTCAAGTTTTCGCCGCCAGGTACGTCGCGAGGATCAAGCATTGCATAACGACGATCGTTTGCTGCAGAACCTTCATCAGATGCATCCATCAATGGAGGCAATACATCGTAGGAACGACGCCAGATGTGAACTTGTTCGTCTCCGTATTTTTCAGCAGTTTCTTTTTTGTTCAATCCTTGTAGTTTACCGTAGTGACGTTCGTTCAAACGCCAAGATTTGATTGTTGGCACCCATAGTTGATCAGAATATTCTAAAATGTAGTTACAAGTTTTGATGGCACGAGTTAATACAGATGTGTAGGCAACATCGAATTCGATGCCGGCTTCTTTGATTTTACGTCCGCCCTCGATTGCTTCTTCGACACCTTCTGGCGCTAAATCTACATCGGCCCAACCAGTAAATTGGTTCAATTTATTCCATTCGCTTAGTCCGTGACGAGAAAATACTAATTTTGGCATGTAAAACTCTCCTTTTAGATATTAGATATTTTTCTGAAATTTTCAATTCCCTGTTTATTGTACACTTTTTCGCAAAGAATTTCTACGTATTTAGCGTAAAACCTTGTTTCTTAAAAAAAGAAACAGAAAAAAACGTCTTTCTTCAAGACGTTCTTTTTTATTTCTGAATCATTTTGCCTGACAGGATCGGTGCACAGAAAAAAAAGATGAAGCACCGGATTCAGACAAGTGATTAATGACTGTATACTTTATCCAATTCTTCTTCTGAAAGTTTTATGTATTTATAGCAGGTTCCGACAGAAACACCGCATTTTGTGGAGATGAATTGAATCGTCTCTTTTTTATCGTAATAAAGCTGGCGAATTTTTTTGATGGTTTTTGGATCGATTTTTGGACGTCCGCCAATTTTGCCGTTCTTTCGGGCATTGTTCAATCCGACTAATGTCCGTTCTTTGATTAAGGCTTGTTCCATCGCTGCCAAACCTTCCATTAAATTGAAATAAATCGCCCCCATGGGTTCTCTCGTATCGATGTTTTCTGCTAGAGAAACTAGGTGAAGGTTTCTTTTTCTTAGAAGATCTGTCAATTCAGTTAATTGCCGGGTTGTTTTACCTAAACGATGAAGTTCAGAAACAACCAGCGTTTCCCCAGACTGCATACGAGCAATCACAGATTCTAATGAGTGGTTATCACAGTTTTCTTCGTAGGCATAGGTTTCGTGGAACAATTCTGTACAACCAAATTCTTTTAGTTTGTTTAATTGTTCACTTGATTCTTTATCAATAATTGTTGTGCGAGCATAACCGATGACTTTCATAGCCGCTCCTTCCTATTCTTTTTTATTTGAATGTAGCATAAATGAGGCATAAATGATAGAGAAAACTTGCACAAAAATGAATTTAACTCTAGAAAAATGAAGAAAAATACGTAGAACCTCGAACAAAAGGAGCACTTGCTCCTTTTGTTGCTAGAGGCATCAGCGAACGCTGCGGGTCTCAGGTCCATCATCTTGTCCAATGATGATCGTATGGACCATATCCAAGAAGAGCCCGTGCTCTACAACACCGACGGTTTGATCTAGTTCATGAGCCAATGCAACTGGTTCATTGATGGTTTGTAGATGAAGATCAATGATGTAATGACCGCAATCAGTTTTTAGCGGCGTGCCATCTTCGGCTAGGCGAAGGACAGGGTGATAGTTTTTTTCTGTAAACAATCGCATCAATTGCTGACTGCCATAGGGAATCACTTCTACAGGTAATGGGAATGCGCCTAATTTTTCAACGATCTTTGATTTATCAACAATCCAAAGAACTTTTTTAGAGTAGGTTGCGACGATTTTTTCAAAAAGCAGTGCGGCACCGCCACCTTTGATTCCATGATAGTCTCCACTAATCTCATCTGCACCATCGATCGTTAAATCGACACTTGCCACTTCATCGATCGTTTTGACCGGGATCCCTAACGATTCTGCTTGTTTTTTTGATGCCCAGGATGTTGGTACACCAACGATCGACAAGTTTTCTTCTTTCACTCTGCGCCCCAATTCTTCGATCATGTAATACGCAGTTGAACCAGTTCCTAAACCGACGACCATACCGTCAGTGACATAGCTGGCCGCTTCAATACCGACCATCTCTTTTAGATTCATTATTGACCCACCTCTAATAAAATACTATTTTCATCTTTATTATATAGTAAGAAGAAGTAAAAAGGAGGCGCAAGGGAGAGTTTTTTTATAAAATTTTGGCAGTTGCTCCTTTCATAAAAAATCATTGGAGAGATGGTTGACAGAGTCTTTTTATCGTGGTATTCTATCAAAGGTGCTTTATCTACAGGTCTCTCGTTGGAGACGTGCTGACTGTTTATCAAAGCATATTTGATAAGAATGCAGAGAATGCATTATTTTTTATCGCAAAAAAAGAACCACCTGGATGTGTGGAACTATAAAGCGAATCAAGGAAGGAGGAAAACTAGGGATGCCTACAATTAATCAATTAGTACGTAAACCTCGTAAATCCAAGGTTGAAAAATCAAATTCACCAGCATTGAACAAAGGATACAACAGTTTCAAAAAAGCTCAAACGAATGTTAACTCACCTCAAAAGCGTGGGGTAGCTACTCGTGTGGGAACTATGACACCGAAAAAACCGAACTCAGCTTTACGTAAATATGCGCGTGTTCGTTTGTCAAACTTGATTGAAGTGACAGCTTATATTCCAGGTATCGGTCACAACTTGCAAGAACACAGTGTGGTATTGCTACGCGGTGGACGTGTAAAAGACTTACCAGGGGTACGTTACCATATCGTTCGTGGTGCATTGGATACTGCCGGTGTTAACGATCGTAAACAATCTCGTTCTAAATATGGAACAAAACGTCCTAAAGCTTAATTTTGATTCAAACTACAAATGAAACTATTTAATCAGAACTGATATTTCGGAAGGAGGAGTTACGGATGCCTCGTAAAGGTCCTGTTGCAAAACGTGATGTTTTACCAGATCCTATTTATAACTCAAAATTAGTAACTCGTTTGATCAACCGTGTAATGGTTGATGGTAAACGCGGTGTTGCTGCAAATATTATCTACAATGCTTTTGGCATTATCAAAGAATCTACAGGAAATGATCCATTGGAAGTTTTCGAACAAGCAATGAAGAACATTATGCCTGTATTGGAAGTTAAAGCTCGCCGTGTCGGTGGTTCTAACTACCAAGTCCCAGTTGAAGTTCGTCCAGAACGTCGTACAACTCTAGGTCTTCGTTGGGTGGTAAACTACGCTCGTTTGCGTGGCGAACACACAATGGAAGAACGTCTTGCGAAAGAAATCATGGATGCAGCAAACAACACTGGTGCTTCTGTGAAGAAACGCGAAGACACACACAAAATGGCGGAAGCCAACCGCGCATTTGCTCACTATCGTTGGTAAGATCCTCACTGCTTTTTATTGGAAGGTACTGAGACAACCTTAGCTTAGGTTTAAGTAAGAATGAGAGGGGAACAACCTAGAATGGCAAGAGAATTTTCGCTAGAAAAAACTCGTAATATCGGGATCATGGCCCACGTTGACGCTGGTAAAACAACGACAACTGAACGTATCCTTTATTACACAGGTAAAATCCATAAAATTGGGGAAACACATGAAGGTGCTTCTCAAATGGACTGGATGGAACAAGAACAAGAACGTGGGATCACGATCACTTCTGCTGCGACAACTGCGCAATGGAAAGAAAACCGCGTAAATATCATCGACACTCCTGGACACGTGGACTTCACAATTGAAGTACAACGTTCACTACGGGTTCTTGACGGTGCTGTAACAGTATTGGACTCACAATCTGGTGTAGAACCACAAACTGAAACAGTTTGGCGTCAAGCGACAGATTACCGCGTACCACGTATCGTATTCTGTAACAAAATGGATAAAATCGGTGCAGACTTCTTATACTCTGTATCTACTTTACATGATCGCTTGCAAGCAAATGCTCATCCAATCCAATTACCAATTGGTGCGGAAGATGACTTTACTGGTATCATCGATCTAGTAAAAATGAAAGCTGAGATCTATACAAACGATTTAGGAACAGAGATTCAAGAAACTGAAATTCCTGAAGAGTACAAAGAATTAGCTGAAGAATGGCGCGAAAAATTAGTTGAAGCAGTTGCAGATACTGACGAAGAGCTAATGATGAAATTCTTGGAAGGTGAAGAAATCACTGAAGAAGAATTGAAAGCTGGTATCCGTCAAGCGACATTGACTGTTGAATTTTTCCCAGTTCTTTGTGGTTCAGCCTTCAAAAACAAAGGGGTTCAATTGATGTTGGATGCAGTCATCGACTACCTTCCTTCACCACTTGATGTTCCTGCAATCAAAGGGATCAATCCTAAAACTGACGAAGAAACTGATCGTCCTGCTGACGATGAAGCGCCTTTTGCTTCACTAGCATTTAAAGTAATGACTGACCCATTCGTAGGTCGTTTGACATTCTTCCGTGTGTATTCAGGTGTCTTGAACTCTGGATCATATGTCTTGAATGCTTCAAAAGACAAACGCGAACGTATCGGTCGTATCCTGCAAATGCACGCGAACACTCGTGCAGAAATCCAAACAGTTTATTCAGGCGATATCGCTGCAGCTGTTGGTTTGAAAGATACAACAACAGGGGATACATTGTGTGACGAAAAATCACCAGTTATCCTTGAATCAATCGAATTCCCAGAACCAGTTATCGAAGTAGCTGTTGAACCTAAATCAAAAGCTGACCAAGATAAAATGGGTGTGGCTTTACAAAAACTTGCTGAAGAAGATCCTTCATTCCGTGTAGAAACAAACGCTGAAACTGGCGAAACTGTTATCGCAGGGATGGGTGAACTTCACTTGGACGTCCTTGTTGACCGTATGCGTCGCGAATTTAAAGTTGAAGCAAACGTTGGTGCGCCTCAAGTTTCTTACCGCGAAACATTCCGTGCTTCTACGCAAGCCGAAGGTAAATTTGTACGTCAGTCTGGTGGTAAAGGTCAATACGGTCACGTATGGATCGAATTTACACCAAACGAAGAAGGTAAAGGCTTCGAATTCGAAAACGCAATTGTCGGTGGTGTGGTTCCACGTGAATACATCCCAGCAGTTGAAAAAGGACTTGAAGACTCAATGGCTAACGGTGTTCTAGCTGGTTATCCATTGGTTGACATCAAAGCCAAGCTTTACGATGGTTCATACCATGATGTCGATTCAAGTGAAACAGCCTTCCGTGTGGCAGCTTCAATGGCTTTACGTGCTGCAGCGAAGAAAGCTAATCCAGTGATTCTTGAACCAATGATGAAAGTTGTTATCACTGTTCCTGAAGATTACTTAGGTGATGTTATGGGACACGTAACTGCTCGTCGTGGACGTGTTGAAGGTATGGAAGCGCATGGTAACTCACAAATCGTTAACGCGATTGTTCCATTGGCTGAAATGTTCGGATATGCAACAACACTTCGTTCATCTACTCAAGGACGCGGTACTTTCATGATGACATTTGATCACTATGAAGATGTACCTAAGTCTGTTCAAGAAGAAATCATCAAGAAAAACGGCGGCAAAGCTGAATAATTGATGCACAAATGCGAAATTCAGTAAAAAGCTATATTTTTTATGAAGTTTCGTGTACAATATTATCGATGATAAGGGATGGGGGGCTTCGCGCCCTCTACCTATCAAATATAAAAAATAAACTGTATTTTTAGGAGGAACATTTTAAAATGGCAAAAGAAAAATTTGACCGTTCTAAACCCCACGTAAACATTGGTACGATCGGACACGTTGACCATGGTAAAACTACACTTACAGCTGCTATCACAACTGTATTATCTAAAAAAGGTTTGGCACAAGCTTCTGCTTACGACCAAATCGATGGTGCTCCAGAAGAACGCGAACGCGGAATCACTATCTCAACTGCTCACGTTGAGTATGAAACTGAAGCTCGCCACTACGCTCACGTAGACTGCCCAGGACACGCGGACTATGTTAAAAACATGATCACTGGTGCTGCGCAAATGGACGGTGCGATCTTAGTAGTATCTGCTGCTGACGGTCCTATGCCTCAAACTCGTGAACACATCTTGTTATCACGTAACGTTGGCGTACCATACATCGTTGTTTTCTTGAACAAAATGGATATGGTTGATGACGAAGAATTGCTAGAATTAGTTGAAATGGAAGTTCGTGACCTATTGTCTGAATATGACTTCCCAGGCGACGATGTTCCTGTAATCGCCGGTTCTGCTTTGAAAGCTCTTGAAGGAGATCCTTCATACGAAGAAAAAATCATGGAATTGATGGCTGCAGTTGACGAATACGTTCCAACTCCAGAACGTGATACTGACAAACCATTCATGATGCCAGTCGAAGACGTATTCTCAATCACTGGACGTGGTACTGTTGCTACAGGCCGTGTTGAACGTGGACAAGTTCGCGTTGGTGATGAAGTAGAAATCGTTGGTATTGCTGACGAAACTGCTAAAACAACTGTAACAGGTGTTGAAATGTTCCGTAAATTGTTAGACTATGCTGAAGCAGGGGATAACATTGGTGCATTGCTACGTGGGGTTGCTCGTGAAGACATCCAACGTGGACAAGTATTGGCTAAAGCTGGTACAATCACACCTCATACAAAATTCAAAGCTGAAGTTTATGTTTTGACAAAAGAAGAAGGTGGACGTCACACTCCATTCTTCACTAACTACCGTCCTCAGTTCTACTTCCGTACAACTGACGTAACTGGTGTTGTTGAATTACCAGAAGGAACTGAAATGGTTATGCCTGGCGATAACGTAACAATCGACGTTGAATTGATCCACCCAATCGCTATCGAAGACGGAACTCGTTTCTCAATTCGTGAAGGCGGACGTACTGTTGGTTCAGGCGTTGTAACTGAAATCAAAGCTTAATTGACTTGATAAATGCAAAAAGCAGAAGCGCTAGCGCTTCTGCTTTTTTTTGCTTGAAAATTTTTATTTGATCAATTTTTGATCTTTTAGAAACTGATCAAAGCCTTGGTCAGGGACACGGCCGTAGAAATTGGCGAATTTTTCGGACCAAGGCATTGTTTCTCTCGCTTCACCGAAGGCGGTCATGATTTGGTCATAGTCTTCGATCGCTTGATAGGAATAATCCTGGTATTTGTTGTAATGGATTACCGCCTCTTGAGGCAAGCGAGGCTTGAGAGCCATATCTACAATTGGTTTGCCAATACTTAATCCAGCCACAGGGTAAACGTATTCTGGCAGTTCGAGCAATTCGGCGATCGCTTTGCTGTCTTTGCGGACACTGCCGGAAATAACTGTTCCTAGACCAAGAGATTCCGCAGCAATGGCAGCTGACTGTAAAGCGATACTAGCATCGGTTGTTGCGATCAACAATGGTTGTAGACCTTCATCAACCAGATAAGGTGTTTGTTTTTTCTCAGCAACTTTCTTGGTGCGGTTTAAATCAGCCAAGAAAAGTAAAAAGATAGAACTTTCAGCGATATGAGGATTACCTGGATTCCAAGTAACCAGCTGTTGTCGAAGTGAACGATCATCGATCACGAGAATGGAATAAGCTTGCCCGTTCATCCAGCTAGGTGCTTGTCGTGCAGCAGATAAAATTGCTTCTAACTGCTCCTTTGATAATTGATAGTTGCTATCGAATTGGCGATAAGTGCGGTGGTTGGTTAATAGATCAATTGTCTCATTCATACAGATGCTCCTTTAATTGTGTTGTGATTTTTCTGAATTGCTGACAAAACAAGTCTAGTTGATTTTCCGAAAGTCGTGTATAGTTCAGACGAAATCCGTTTGTATCATTGCTGAAGAGAAAGGCTGGGGCAACTAGACAATCATTTTTTAAGAAAAGTGTCCAGTCTCTCCGTTTCAGTGGGGCGTGTTGCCATTGCAGCCAGAGGTATAGTCCCCCAGTGGTCTGTTGGAATGCCCAATCCTCAGAAAAAGCGTCCAGTCGCTGAATCAAGGCATGTTGCTTTTGAGCCATCTTTTTTAGCAAGTCCTGTTGTTGTTGAGGGTACTCCATGGAACGGAGAGCAAGATTAGCTAACAGTTGAGGAAAAATCGTTGTCTCGATAGACATCCTTTTTTTAGCTTGAGCAAATTGATCCGCCAATGCTTCAGGAGCTAATAACCAGCCGATTTTGATAGAAGACCCAAAGAGTTTTGATAAAGATCCGAGATAAATGACCGAATCTGGTGCTAGTGCCTTAAATTTTTCGGGTTGCGGCGTAAAGGCTAACTCACTAAAGATATCATCTTCTATGATCGGTACTTGATACCTCTGGCAAATAGCGATAATTTCTTTGCGGCGGCCAAGGCTCATGGTACGACCGGTGGGATTTTGGAATGTCGGATTTAAATAAACAAATTTGATTTTCTGCTCTTTCAATGCTTGTTCTAAGTCTTTCGGTCGCATCCCTTCTTCGTCCTGTTTGATTCCGAGAACGCGGACATTCATTGTTGTAAATAAGGGCAATGAAAACAAAAAGGAAGGATCTTCCGTAAGAATACTATCACCTGAAGTCAACAAAACTTGCATAAGCAGTGTGATACCTTGCGTGGAGCCAGAAGTGATCACGAGTTTTTGTCCAGATAAGGGGATTCCGAAATCTTCCGTCAAGTGCCGCATCAAGACTTCTTGCAATGGTGGATAGCCGGCTGGGGTGCTTTGCAGGCTTTCGTTGCGGATCATCTCCCAAGTAAAGGCAGGAAATTGGAAATCAGGAAGCAGTTCTTGTGGCAGATCACCTGTATAAAGGTCGAGAATTTGGTCTTTTGTGCGCAATCGCTGAATCTCTTCAACAAAGGGGTCTTGCTGTAAGTAGGGACTAGATAGAGACGAGCGGAGATAAGACAGAGGGGTCTGACGGTTGCCCCATCGACCTTCAGAGACTTGTGTGCCGCTGCCTCGTTTGCGCGTGATCCATCCTAAACTCCGAAGCTCATCCAGTGCCTTGACGATCGTTGAACGGTTGACCCCGAATTGAGTGGCTAGTTTTCGTTCGGCGGGCAACTGTTCACCAGGTGTGTAATCGCCATTTTGGATGGCCTCGATAAAGTAAGTGACGATTTGCTGATAGAGTGGTTGCTTCTTCTGTTTATCGATTTGCCTATCGGTCATTAGAGCCCTCCTTTTTTTATTGGATGGTATAAAAATAAGCCAATTGGCTGTTTTCGTCAAGGGGACCATTGGTTATACTGAATAAAAGGAGTCGATAATAATGAAGAAAGTATTAACGATCGCCGGGTCCGATTCAACAGGCGGCGCAGGAATTGAAGCTGATTTAAAGACCTTTCAAGAGTATGGTGTTTTTGGTTTTGCTTCGATTGCCTCGATCGTCACCATGGATCCGTCAATGGGATGGACCCACGAAGTGACAGCTATGGACACTTCTTTGGTCGAAAAACAATTGATTTCGGCTTTCACGGGGGAACCAATGGATGCCGTTAAGACAGGGATGTTGGGGAATGAAGCCAATATTGCGCAGGCTGCCAAGATGATCCAGCAACAACAAGTGAAACAGGTGGTGATCGATCCTGTTATTGCTTGTAAAGGGACCGCACATATTTTGCAGCCAAAGAGTGTGGATGCATTGATCGAATACTTGCTGCCTTTGGCGGATGTGGTGACACCTAACTTGATTGAAGCTGGAATTTTATCGGGGATGGGGGACTTAAAAGACCTTGTTGCTATGAAAGAAGCTGCGAAAAGGATTTATCATTTAGGCGCGAAGTGTGTCGTCGTCAAAGGAGGTCATCGGTTGCCAGGAGCGCAGGCAATTGACTTAGTTTATGATGGACACTCTTTTACTACTCTAGAAAGCCGGAGGATCGATACTGATTTCAACCATGGTGCAGGCTGTACGTTTTCTGCAGCCATTACTGCTGGATTAGCAAAAGGGCTGCCGTTACTAGAAAGCATTCGCTTGGCCAAAGACTTCGTCGTTGCGGCGATTCGACAAGGGGTTCTGATCAATCCTTATGTCGGTCACGTCTGGCACGGTGCTTATAATCATGCGGAAGAAAGGATGATACCACATGAATGATCACAGAATTCGAAGTATTGTCTTTGTGGCATTGTTTACAGCGTTGACAGTCATTGGTACGATGATCAAGATCCCATTGCCCACCGGCGCCTTTGTGCACTTGGGGAATGCCGTTCTTTTATTAGCAGTTTTATTATTAGGTTATGTGAAAGGCTCCCTTGCTGGGGGACTGGGCTTTGCGATTTTTGATTTGCTGAATGGGTATGCGACAGAGGCCCCTTATTTTATTTTGGAAAGTTTTATTGTGGGGGCTTTTGCATATGGTGCGTTTCTCTTATTTAAAAAACGTCCGCAAGCAATATGGCAGTTAGTGGTTATTGGGTCTGTTACTGGCTTGGCGAAACTTGCTATGACGCAAATCAAAAATACTGTTATGCTTTGGTATCTTGGCAGCAGCTGGTCAGGAGCTTGGTCGGCAGCGGTCATCAAATTGCCGGCAACAGTCATCAATGTAGTGGTCACGATTTTGATTGTCGCTATTGCTTATTTTCCGTTAAGAGCAGCAATCCAACGTGTGACTAAAGGATTAATCAACTAGTAGTAAATCGAGATGATTAGTGGTTTGAAGCGCTTTTTCTGGAGAAATATTCCGGAAGGAGCGCTTTTGCGTTAGTAGCTATGGTTGTTGGAAAAGCTTTTGCTTAGAGCAAGTCATTAGGCAAGGTTTTTGTTGTTTTCAAGAGAAAAGAAAGTTTTCTGAAAAAAACGCAAAAGAATCGTTTCTTTTCATTAAAAAAAGCTTGCAATCAGCGTTTATCCATAATATAATCATAAAGGTGCTGTTTACGTATATGCGTAAGTCACACTGGCAGCAAAGAAAAAACTGCCGGCTACGAAACGAGAGGTTGCGACACGCCCGGACGCTTTGCCATGGACGAGCGTGACGGAAATTTTCGTGGAGCTATGTCTACTTTTCAAAATAGGCGAAGGAGGGAAAACAATGGCAAAACAAAAAATTCGTATCCGTTTAAAAGCGTATGAACATCGTATTTTAGATCAATCAGCGGATAAAATCGTAGAAACTGCAAAAAGAACTGGAGCTGGCGTATCTGGTCCAATTCCATTGCCAACTGAACGCAGCTTGTACACGATCATCCGTGCGACACACAAATACAAAGATTCACGCGAACAATTCGAAATGCGTACACACAAACGTCTAATCGACATTGTGAATCCAACACCAAAAACAGTTGATGCTTTAATGAAGCTAGACTTGCCAAGCGGTGTAAATATTGAAATCAAACTATAATAATTAAGATGGAGGTGTAATCATGACCAAAGGAATCTTAGGGAAAAAAGTGGGAATGACTCAAATCTTCACTGAATCTGGCGAATTGATTCCAGTAACTGTAGTAGAAGCTACTCCAAACGTAGTGCTACAAGTGAAAACAATCGAAAATGACGGCTACGAAGCAATTCAAGTCGGCTACCAAGATATGCGTGAAGTTTTGTCTAACAAACCTGCGAAAGGTCATGTTGCAAAAGCAAACACGGCTCCTAAGCGCTTCATTCGCGAATTCAAGAATGTAGAGCTAGAGGGCTTAGAAGTAGGTTCAGAAATTAAAGTTGATATTTTTGAAGCAGGAGACATCATTGATGTAACCGGCACTTCG
Source organism: Enterococcus sp. DIV0574 (assembly GCF_051711125.1). NCBI lineage: Bacteria > Bacillati > Bacillota > Bacilli > Lactobacillales > Enterococcaceae > Enterococcus > Enterococcus sp. DIV0574. The sequence goes on along the minus strand of NZ_JBIOMA010000001.1, from coordinate 3,132,342 downwards.
AAAGGTAAAGGATTCCAAGGCGTTATCAAACGTCACGGACAAAGCCGCGGACCAATGGCTCACGGTTCTCGTTATCACCGTCGTCCTGGATCAATGGGTCCAGTTGCACCTAACCGTGTATTCAAAAACAAACGTCTTGCTGGACGTATGGGCGGTAACCGCATCACGATCCAAAACTTGGAAATCGTGCGTGTAGACGCAGAACGTAACGTTATCTTGATTAAAGGTAATGTACCTGGCGCGAAAAAATCATTGATTACAATCAAATCAGCTGTGAAAGCTAAATAAGTAGATAGGAAGAAAGGAGGAACTAAGGAATGCCGAATGTAGCATTATTCAAACAAGATGGAAGCCAAAATGGCGAAATTACATTGAACGAAGAAATCTTCGGAATTGAACCAAATGAAACAGTTGTCTACGATGCAATCATCATGCAACGTGCTTCATTAAGACAAGGAACACACGCTGTAAAAAATCGCAGTGCCGTTCGTGGCGGTGGCCGTAAACCATGGCGCCAAAAAGGAACTGGTCGTGCTCGTCAAGGTTCAATCCGTTCACCACAATGGCGTGGAGGTGGCGTAGTCTTCGGACCAACACCACGTTCATACAGCTACAAACTTCCTAAAAAAGTTCGTCGCTTAGCAATGAAATCTGTATTGTCAGAAAAAGTTGCTTCAAATAACTTGGTAGCAGTAGAAGGGTTAAGCTTTGATGCACCAAAAACAAAAGAATTCAAACAAGTTTTAGCTAACTTGACTATTGACTCAAAAGTATTGGTAGTTTTAGAAACAGAAAACGACTTTGCTGCATTATCTGCACGCAACTTGCCATCTGTTTCAGTAGTAACTGCTGATAACGTGAGCGTATTGGATGTTGTTTCAGCAGATAAAATGTTGGTAACACAAACTGCTCTTACTCAGATCGAGGAGGTGCTTGCATAATGAACTTACTAGACGTCATCAAACGCCCAGTGATCACTGAGAAATCTATGCTTGCCATGGATGACAAGAAATATACTTTCGAAGTAGACACAAAAGCGAACAAAACTTTAGTAAAACAAGCTGTAGAAGCTGCCTTTGACGGAGTGAAAGTGGCTAACGTGAATATCATCAACGTACGCCCTAAATTCAAACGCATGGGTAAATATGCAGGATACACAAAAAAACGTCGCAAAGCTGTTGTGACTTTAACTGAAGATTCAAAAGAAATCCAAATTTTTGACGCTGCTGAATAAGCAGACCATATTTAAATACTAAATGGGAGGGAAAAAGACGTGGCGATTAAAAAGTACAAACCTACCACAAACGGCCGTCGTAATATGACAAGTTCTGATTTCGCTGAAATCACAACTTCAACACCAGAAAAAACATTGTTAGCGCCATTGAAAAACAATGCTGGTCGTAACAACAACGGACGTATCACGGTTCGTCATCAAGGTGGCGGTCACAAACGTCAATACCGTTTGATCGATTTCAAACGTAACAAAGACAATGTCGTTGCTACTGTTAAAACGATTGAATATGATCCAAACCGTTCTGCTAACATTGCGTTAGTACATTACGAGGATGGAGTAAAAGCATATATCTTAGCACCTAAAGGATTAGAAGTTGGCATGACTGTCGTTTCTGGACCAGATGCAGATATTAAAGTAGGGAACGCATTACCACTAGAAAATATTCCAGTTGGTACTGTTATCCACAACATCGAAATGAAACCAGGAAAAGGCGGACAATTGATCCGTTCAGCTGGTACAAGTGCACAAGTACTTGGTAAAGAAGGAAAATATGTATTGATCCGCTTGAACTCAGGCGAAGTACGTATGATCTTGGCAACATGCCGTGCAACAATTGGCTCTGTTGGTAACGAACAACATGAATTGATCAACATCGGTAAAGCCGGACGTTCTCGTTGGATGCGCAAACGCCCAACTGTACGTGGTAGCGTAATGAACCCTAATGATCACCCACACGGTGGTGGTGAAGGTAAAGCTCCAATCGGACGTAAAGCTCCAGTTTCACCTTGGGGACAACCAGCACTTGGTTACAAAACACGTAACAAGAAAGCTAAATCAGACAAACTTATCGTTCGTCGTCGCAAGACTAAATAATTTACTTGACCATGTGTCGCACATTTTGAGAGGAGGTACACCATGGGTCGTAGTTTGAAAAAAGGACCTTTTGTCGATGACCATTTGATGAAGAAGGTCGAAGCACAACAAGGCGCTGAAAAGAAAAAAGTGATCAAAACTTGGTCACGTCGTTCCACAATCTTCCCAAGTTTTATCGGATTTACAATTGCTGTGTATGATGGACGGAAACATGTACCAGTTTACATCCAAGAAGACATGGTAGGACACAAACTAGGTGAATTTGCACCAACAAGAACTTATCGCGGACACGCTGCCGACGATAAGAAAACAAGACGCTAATTTTGAGGGGAGGATATCCAAAAATGGCAGAACAAATCACATCAGCGAAAGCAACTGCTAAAACAGTCCGCGTTTCTCCTCGTAAATCACGTCTAGTTATTGATTTGATCAGAGGGAAAAGCGTTGCTGAAGCAATCGCGATCTTGAAGTTCACACCAAACAAAGCGGCTGGAATCATCGAGAAAGTCTTGATGTCAGCTATCGCTAATGCAGAAAACAATTTTGACTTAGATGTTGAAAACTTGATTGTTTCTGAAGCATTCGTCAACGAAGGACCAACAATGAAACGTTTCCGTCCACGTGCGAAAGGTTCAGCTTCTCCAATCAACAAACGTACAAGTCATATTACTGTAGTCGTATCAGAAAAATAAGGAGGGACAATCAGTGGGTCAAAAAGTACATCCAATTGGAATGCGTGTAGGCATCATCCGTGACTGGGATGCAAAATGGTATGCTGAAAAAGAGTATGCTGAATTTCTACATGAAGATTTGAAAATCCGTAAATTTATCGCATCTAAACTTGCTGATGCCGCTGTGTCAACAATTGAAATCGAGCGCGCAGCAAACCGCGTAAATATTTCAATCCACACAGCTAAACCAGGTATGGTTATCGGTAAAGGCGGATCTGAAGTCGAAAACCTAAGAAAAGAATTAAACAAATTAACTGGCAAACGAGTTCACATCAACATCGTTGAAATCAAAAAACCAGATTTAGATGCTAAATTAGTAGGCGAAGGAATCGCACGTCAATTAGAAAACCGTGTTGCTTTCCGTCGTGCGCAAAAACAAGCGATCCAACGCACAATGCGTTCTGGCGCTAAAGGAATCAAAACACAAGTATCTGGTCGTCTAAACGGAGCAGATATCGCTCGTTCAGAAGGCTATTCAGAAGGAACAGTTCCACTTCATACATTACGTGCGGATATTGATTACGCATGGGAAGAAGCAGATACAACATACGGAAAACTAGGAGTTAAAGTGTGGATTTATCGTGGAGAAATTCTTCCAACTAAAAAGAACACTGAGAAAGGAGGGAAATAAACATGTTAGTACCTAAACGTGTAAAACACCGTCGTGAATTCCGCGGGAAAATGCGCGGTGAAGCGAAAGGCGGAAAAGAAGTAGTTTTCGGTGAATACGGCTTGCAAGCTGTTGAATCACACTGGATCACAAACCGCCAAATCGAAGCTGCCCGTATTGCAATGACTCGTTATATGAAACGTGGCGGGAAAGTATGGATCAAAATTTTCCCTCACAAATCTTATACGGCCAAAGCAATTGGGGTACGTATGGGTTCTGGTAAAGGGGCTCCTGAAGGATGGGTATCACCAGTAAAACGTGGTAAAATCATGTTTGAAATTGCCGGCGTTCCCGAAGAAGTTGCGCGTGAAGCGTTACGTCTTGCTTCTCACAAATTGCCAGTGAAAACAAAGATCGTAAAACGTGAGGAAATGGGTGGTGAATCGAATGAAGGTTAAAGAAATCAGAGAATTAACCACTGCCGAAATGCTAGATCAAGAAAAACAATTGAAAGAAGAATTGTTTAATCTTAGATTCCAATTAGCTACAGGACAATTAGAAAACACTGCACGTATCAAAGAAGTACGTAAATCGATTGCACGCATCAAAACAGTATTGCGTGAACAAGCAAAGTAATAGTGGAAGGAGGCCATTTAGCGTATGACTGAAGAAAGAAATCAACGCAAAGTTTACCAAGGTCGCGTGGTATCCGACAAGATGGATAAAACAATCACTGTTGTCGTTGAAACTAAGAAAAACCACCCTATCTACGGCAAACGTCTGAACTATTCTAAGAAATACAAAGCACACGATGAAAACAACGAAGCAAAAGTTGGCGATATCGTGAAAATTATGGAAACTCGTCCATTATCAGCTACGAAACGTTTCCGTCTAGTAGAGATTGTTGAAAAGGCAGTGATTATCTAATCACACGAGATTTTCCTATATAGATTGTGAATTGCAAAATCTGAAAGGAGGATACACATCGTGATCCAAGCAGAAAGCCGATTAAGAGTGGCGGACAACTCAGGTGCCCGTGAAATTCTAACGATCAAAGTCCTTGGCGGATCTGGTCGTAAAACTGCGAATATTGGTGACGTGATCGTTGCTACGGTCAAACAAGCAACGCCAGGTGGGGTTGTCAAAAAAGGTGACGTCGTTAAAGCCGTTATCGTTCGTACAAAATCAGGAGCACGTCGTACAGACGGTTCTTACATTAAATTTGATGAAAATGCTGCGGTTATTATCCGTGACGATAAGAGCCCACGTGGAACTCGTATCTTTGGACCAGTTGCTCGCGAATTGCGTGAAGGCAACTTTATGAAGATCGTTTCCCTAGCACCAGAAGTATTGTAATAGTGATTCTTATCTAAAGGAGGTGCGAAACAAACATGTTTGTTAAAAAAGGCGATAAAGTTAAAGTTATCACTGGTAAAGACAAAAACAAAGAAGGCGTTGTACTTGCAGCGTTTCCTAAGAAAGACAAAGTCGTTGTTGAAGGTGTGAACGTCGTTAAAAAACACCAAAAACCTTCTCAAACAGCTCCTCAAGGCGGAATCGTCGAGATGGAAGCACCAATTCATGTTTCTAATGTGATGGTGGTTGATCCTTCGAACGGTGAAGCAACACGTGTAGGCTATAAAGAAGTTGACGGCAAAAAAGTCCGCGTTTCTAAAAAAACCGGAGAAGTTCTTGATAAATAATCAAATAAAGGAAGGAGGGGCTAACAGATGAACCGCCTTAAAGAAAAATATTCAAAAGAAGTTGTCCCATCATTAATGGACAAATTTAACTACAGCTCAGTTATGCAAGCACCAAAAGTTGATAAAATCGTTATCAACATGGGTGTTGGTGATGCTGTATCGAATGCAAAAAACTTAGATAAAGCTGTTGAAGAATTACAATTGATCTCAGGTCAAAAACCATTGATCACAAAAGCGAAAAAATCTATTGCTGGATTCCGTTTACGTGAAGGAATGCCAATCGGTGCGAAAGTTACTCTACGCGGCGAAAGAATGTATGAATTCTTAGACAAGTTAGTAACAGTTTCATTGCCACGTGTCCGTGACTTCCACGGTGTCAGCAAAAAAGCGTTCGACGGACGCGGAAACTACACATTAGGAATCAAAGAACAATTGATCTTCCCTGAAGTAGATTATGATTTGATCGATAAAGTACGTGGTATGGATATCGTTATTGTAACAACAGCCAACACAGATGAAGAATCTCGTGAATTGTTGTCACAATTAGGCATGCCATTCCAAAAATAAAAAAAGGAGGCGAACTACGTGGCTAAAAAATCAATGATTGCTAAAAACAAACGCCCTGCTAAATTCTCAACACAAGAGTATACTCGTTGCGAACGTTGCGGACGTCCACATTCAGTTTATCGTAAATTTCATCTTTGCCGTATTTGCTTCCGCGAACTTGCCTATAAAGGACAAATTCCCGGCGTGAAGAAAGCTAGCTGGTAAACTATACTCGCATAAAGGAGGTAAATTATCCCATGGTCATGACAGATCCAATCGCAGATTTTCTAACGCGTGTACGTAATGCCAATATGGTAAAACACGAAAGCTTAGAAGTACCTGCTTCAAAAATCAAACGTGATATCGCTGAAATCTTGAAACGTGAAGGTTTCGTTCGCGATGTTGAATATATCGAAGATGACAAACAAGGCGTGATCCGCGTATTCTTGAAATACGGCAAAAACGGTGAACGTGTTATCACAAACTTGAAACGTATCTCTAAACCAGGTTTGCGTGCTTATGTCAAAGCTGACGAAGTGCCAAAAGTATTGAACGGTTTAGGAATCGCGATCATCTCAACTTCTGAAGGTGTTATCACTGACAAAGAAGCAAGAGCAAAAAATGTTGGCGGCGAAGTAGTCGCTTATGTATGGTAATTTAAAATAATCCACAAGGAGGTGCCTCTAAGTGAGTCGTATCGGTAATAAGATCGTCGTTCTTCCTGCAGGTGTTGAAATCAAACAAGATGGAAACGACATTACAGTTAAAGGACCTAAAGGTGAATTGAAACGTACTTTTTCTTCTGATATCAAAATGAATATCGAAGGAAACGAAGTAACATTCACTCGTCCAAACGATAGTAAAGAAATGAAAACTATCCACGGAACTACCCGTGCAAACTTCAACAACATGGTTGTTGGTGTTTCTGAAGGTTTCCAAAAAGCGTTAGAATTGATCGGGGTTGGGTACCGTGCTCAATTGCAAGGTAAAAAACTTGTATTGAACGTTGGTTACTCTCATCCGGTTGAAATCGAAGCGCCAGCTGGAATCGAAATTGAAGTTCCTTCAAACACTTCTGTGATCATCAAAGGATCAGATAAAGAAGTTGTTGGCGAATTAGCTGCCAATATTCGTGGCGTTCGTCCTCCAGAACCTTATAAAGGCAAAGGAATTCGTTATGTTGGCGAATTTGTGCGTCGTAAAGAAGGTAAAACTGGTAAATAGTCGTAAGCATTTACGAATAGCGGCTTAGGCTAGCAAATAAAAAGAGGTGACAATTGTGATTACAAAACCAGATAAAAATAAAACACGTCAGAAAAGACATCGTCGTGTACGTAACAAAATCTCTGGTACTGCTGAGTGCCCACGCTTAAACGTGTTCCGTTCGAACAAAAACATCTACGCTCAAATCATTGATGACGTAGCGGGTGTGACGCTAGCAAGTGCCTCTGCCTTAGATAAAGAAATTTCAGGTGGAAACAAAACTGAACAAGCACAAGCTGTCGGCAAATTAGTTGCAGAACGTGCAGCAGCAAAAGGTATTAAAGTAGTAGTCTTTGACCGTGGTGGATACCTTTACCATGGCCGTGTAGCAGCTTTAGCTGAAGCAGCTCGCGAAAATGGACTGGAATTTTAAGAGAAGGAGGAACACCATTCATGGTTTATATTGATCCAAAACATTTGGAATTAGAAGACCGCGTTGTTGCGATTAACCGTGTAACTAAAGTTGTTAAAGGTGGACGTCGTCTACGTTTTGCTGCATTAGTTGTTGTCGGTGATAAAAACGGACACGTAGGTTTCGGTACTGGTAAAGCACAAGAAGTACCAGAAGCAATCCGTAAAGCAATCGAAGACGCGAAGAAAAACTTGGTAGAAGTACCAATGGTTGGTTCTACAATCCCTCACGAAGTTATCGGTGTATTCGGCGGCGGACGCATCCTTATGAAACCTGCTGTAGAAGGTTCTGGGGTAGCTGCTGGTGGACCCGTTCGTGCCGTATTGGAATTAGCTGGGGTAGCGGATATCACATCTAAATCTTTAGGTTCTAACACACCAATCAACGTTGTTCGCGCAACAGTTGAAGGGTTGAAACAATTGAAACGCGCTGAAGAAGTGGCAGCACTTCGCGGCAAATCAGTAGAAGAATTAATCGGTTAAGGAGGACACTATAATGGCTGAATTGAAAATCACTTTAAAACGCAGTATTATTGGACGTCCCCAAAACCAACGCGATACTGTAAAAGCGTTAGGTCTTACAAAGTTGAATTCAACAGTAGTAAAACCTGCTAATGATGCAATCAAAGGCATGGTCAACACTGTTTCTCACTTAGTGGACGTTGAAGAAGTCTAAGGATCAGCAGATCTAGTTTGATTAAGGAGGTGCCAAACCTATGAAACTTCATGAATTAAAACCATCAGAAGGATCACGCCAAGTACGTAACCGTGTTGGTCGCGGAACTTCATCTGGTAACGGTAAAACAGCTGGACGCGGACAAAAAGGTCAAAAAGCTCGTTCAGGTGGCGGAGTACGTTTAGGCTTTGAAGGGGGACAAACACCATTGTTCCGTCGTTTGCCAAAACGCGGATTTACAAATGTCAACCGCAAAGAATATGCAGTTATCAATCTTGATGTATTAAACCGCTTTGAAGACGGTGCAGAAGTAACACCTGTTGCTTTGCATGAAGCTGGAATCGTCAAAGATGAAAAAGCTGGAATCAAAGTATTAGCAAATGGAGAACTAACGAAGAAATTGACTGTGAAAGCAGCAAAATTCTCAAAAGCAGCTGAAGAAGCAATCGTTGCTGCTGGTGGATCAATCGAGGTGATCTAATGTTCAAACTACTAAAGGACGCCTTTAAAGTAAAAGATATTAGATCGAGAATTTTCTTCACCGTACTTATCTTGTTTGTCTTTCGTCTGGGTACACATATTACTGTGCCAGGCGTAGACGCAAGCCGTTTGCGGGAAATTGCTGATCTACCGTTTCTGAACATGTTGAACTTGGTCAGCGGTGGCGCGATGCAGCAATTCTCGATTTTCTCAATGGGTGTGTCACCATATATTACTGCGTCAATCGTTATTCAGTTGTTGCAGATGGATATTGTGCCAAGATTTGTTGAGTGGTCGAAGCAAGGGGAAGTTGGTCGTAAGAAATTGAATCAAGCAACTCGTTACCTAACATTGGTTTTGGCCTTTGTTCAGTCGATGACGTTAACTGCAGGGTTCAACTATTATACACAACTTGGCTTTGTCAACAATCCAAATATCTCGACGTTTGTGGTGATTGGTTTGATCTTAACAGCAGGTACGATGCTCGTTACTTGGTTAGGAGAACAAATCACAGAACGCGGAATTGGAAATGGTGTGTCAATGATTATCTTTGCAGGGATCATTTCACGCTTACCCGCTAGTATCAAGGAATTGGTAGAAGATTATTTCATCAACGTGGATCCATCAGATATTTGGATGAATGCATTGTTTATGGTCTTGCTTGTCGTTGCTGTTTTGGTCATCATCACATTTGTGACGTATGTACAACAAGCAGAACGAAAGATTCCAATCCAATATACGAAGCGAGTAGCTGGTGCGCCAACAAGTAGTTATCTTCCATTGAAGGTCAACGCTGCCGGTGTAATCCCAGTTATCTTTGCTAGTTCGTTTATTACAACACCAAATGCGATCATTCAAGCATTAGGTAGTTCGTACAAAGGCGAAACTTGGTATGAAGTAGTACAAACGATTTTTAGTTATAACACCGTACCTGGTGCGATCATCTATACTGTTTTGATCGTGGCGTTTACGTTCTTCTATGCATTTGTACAAGTTAACCCTGAGAAATTAGCGGAAAACCTACAAAAACAAGGAAGCTACATTCCAAGTGTGCGCCCTGGTAAAGGAACAGAAGAATACGTCTCACGTCTGCTTATGCGATTAAGTACAGTAGGATCGGTCTTCTTAGGACTAGTTGCGCTGTTGCCGATCATCGCTCAGATGGTTTGGAACTTGCCGCAATCAATCGGTTTAGGTGGAACAAGTTTATTGATCGTTATCGGGGTAGCTCTGGATACTGCGAAGCAGCTAGAAGGACTTATGCTGAAACGGAAATATACTGGTTTTATCAATTAAAGTTATTGAAGTGTTGAGGTCTTCCTCAACACTATTCAAAAACTTACAGGAGGAATTAGAATGAACCTCATTTTAATGGGACTACCTGGTGCCGGTAAAGGTACTCAGGCAGAACGTATCGTTGCTGAATACGGTCTTCCTCATATTTCAACAGGCGATATGTTTCGGGCTGCAATGGCGAACGAAACAGAATTAGGCCTGAAAGCAAAATCTTACATGGATCAAGGCGCTTTGGTTCCAGATGAGGTCACCAACGGTATCGTCAAAGAGCGTTTAGCTGAACCAGACACAGAGAAAGGCTTCTTATTGGATGGCTTTCCGCGGACTTTGGAACAAGCTGAAGCATTGGACGAAATGTTGAAAGACCTAAACAAAAAACTAGATGCTGTCATTGATATTCATGTTCCTGAAGAAGTTCTCGTAGAACGTTTAGCCGGCCGCTTCATGTGCCGCAATTGTGGGGCAACTTATCATAAATTGTTCAATCCGCCAAAAGTGGAAGGAACATGTGATCGTTGTGGAAGTCATGACTTCTACCAACGTGAAGATGATAAGCCTGAGACGGTCAAAAATCGTCTAGCTGTCAATATCAAAAGCAGTGAACCAATCTTAGCTTATTACAAAGAAAAAGGTTTATTGCAGTCGATTGATGGTGATCGCGACATCGATGCTGTATTTAAAGATGTTAAAAACATCATTGACTAATCATAGATTGCCCGTCACCGACTTGCAGCTACAAAACTTTCTCTTGAAACCTTTGACAGAGTATGATAAAATATGTCAGTCCGACTTCTACTGTTATTAAGTAGAAGCATAGTTTGAGAATATCAGGTGGGAACCCCGTTTCCGCCATTTTATCGTGTGAAAATCACAAGTACAAGGAGGTACTGTGCGTGGCAAAAGAAGATATGATTGAAGTCGAAGGTACAGTCGTCGAAACTTTGCCGAATGCAATGTTTAAAGTCGAATTGGAAAACGGACACCAAGTTCTAGCGACCGTTTCTGGTAAGATCCGGATGCACTACATTCGTATATTACCTGGAGACAAAGTGACGGTTGAATTATCACCGTATGACCTGAACCGTGGCCGCATTACTTATCGCTTTAAATAATTGTACTCCGTAAAACCACAGGAGGTATTATCATGAAAGTAAGACCATCAGTAAAACCAATGTGCGAACATTGTAAAGTAATTCGTCGTAAAGGACGCGTTATGGTGATTTGCCCAGCAAATCCAAAACATAAACAACGTCAAGGATAATCGGAGGTGTAACAAATATGGCTCGTATTGCAGGAGTAGATATTCCTCGTGATAAACGTGTGGTCGTTTCACTTACTTATATCTATGGTATTGGTAACACGACTGCAAAACAAATTTTAGCAAACGCTGGCGTTTCTGAAGAAGTTCGTGTTCGTGATCTAACGAATGAACAAACAGATGCTATCCGTGCTGAAGTTGATAAATTAAAAGTTGAAGGTGACCTTCGTCGTGAAGTGAACTTGAACATCAAACGTTTGATGGAAATCGGTTCATACCGTGGTATCCGTCATCGCCGTGGATTGCCAGTTCGTGGACAAAACACGAAAAACAATGCACGTACTCGTAAAGGCCCGTCTAAAACAGTCGCAGGCAAGAAAAAATAATTCCTAAGTGAAGGAGGTTAAAACTTCATGGCAGCAAAAAAAGTGAGTCGTAAACGCCGTGTGAAAAAGAATATTGAAGCGGGTATTGCACATATTCACTCAACATTCAATAATACAATCATTATGATCACTGATACTCATGGGAATGCATTAGCATGGTCATCAGCTGGTTCATTAGGTTTCAAAGGAAGCAAAAAATCTACTCCTTTTGCCGCTCAAATGGCAGCAGAAACAGCTACCAAAGCAGCAATGGAACACGGATTAAGAACTGTAGAAGTAACAGTTAAAGGACCTGGTTCTGGACGTGAAGCAGCAATTCGTTCATTACAAGCAGCAGGTTTGGAAGTGACTGCAATCCGTGACGTGACTCCAGTCCCTCATAATGGATGCCGCCCTCCAAAACGCCGTCGTGTTTAATGAGTGCTGCTCATTTTGAGTGTAACAATTACGTCATTGAACAAGACACTTTTCGTTTTGAAAGGGGTAAAAGATAAGAATGATTGAATTCGAAAAACCAAGAATCGCAAAGATTGATGAAGAAAAAGATTATGGCAAGTTCATCGTTGAGCCTCTTGAAAGAGGATACGGAACTACTTTAGGAAATTCCTTACGTCGTATTTTATTATCTTCTTTACCTGGTGCAGCAATCACCAATATTCAAATCGATGGAGTTTTACACGAATTCTCAACTGTTAAGGGCGTTCGGGAAGACGTTGCTCAAATCATCTTGAATATCAAAGGTCTTGCATTAAAAATGTACGGGGATGAAGAAAAAACCCTGGAAATCGATATTACAGGACCTGCTACAGTAACTGCTGGCGATATCATCGTAGACAGTGATGTAGAAATCCTTAACAAAGATATGTATATCTGCAACGTTTCTGAAGGAGCTTCATTCCATGCTCGCTTAACTGTGAAACCTGGACGCGGCTACGTTCAAGCAGATGAAAATAAAAAAGAAGACATGCCAATCGGTGTTCTTCCAGTCGATTCAATCTATACACCAGTACGTCGTGTGAACTACCAAGTAGAAAATACTCGTGTTGGTCGTCGTGATGATTTTGACAAATTAACGATGGAAATATGGACTGATGGCTCAATTGAACCATTGGAAGCAATGAGTTTAGCTGCAAAAATCATGACCGAACATTTAGACATCTTTGTAAACCTAACGGACGAAGCGAAAAACGCTGAGATCATGGTGGAAAAAGAAGAAACACAAAAAGAAAAAATGTTGGAAATGACGATTGAAGAATTAGACTTGTCTGTTCGTTCATACAACTGTCTAAAACGTGCAGGAATCAATACTGTACAAGAATTGACTAATAAATCTGAACCAGAAATGATTAAAGTACGGAACTTAGGCCGTAAATCTCTTGAAGAGGTCAAAGTGAAATTACACGATCTTGGTTTAGGACTACGTAAAGACGATTAATACGTCTTCGATTACGTTAGTTTCGGCTCGTCTGATCGAGACGACATACGAAAGTGAAGGAGGGAAACCACGTGAGTTATCGTAAACTAGGACGCACATCTAGCCAACGTAAAGCGATGTTGCGTGATTTAACAACTGATTTATTCATTAACGAACGCATCGTTACGACTGAAGCTCGTGCGAAAGAAGTTCGTTCAACTGCAGAAAAAATGATCACTTTAGGTAAACGTGGTGATTTGCATGCACGTCGCCAAGCTGCCGCATTTGTTCGTAATGAAGTTGCTAGCGTTCGTGAAGAAAACGAAGAAGTAGTTATTGAATCAGCTTTGCAAAAATTATTCAATGACATCGCTCCTCGTTACACAGATCGCCAAGGTGGCTACACTCGCATCTTGAAAACAGAACCAAGACGCGGAGATGCTGCACCAATGGTTATCCTAGAACTTGTTTAAAATCACACTTATCATCACTTTATAGATGTTTATTAAGAGTGTTATGATGTTGGAAGAAACTTTCCGAGTCTAGCTCAGCGCCTACACCTCGATGTATTTCGAGGTGTACGCACTCATCATAAAGTGCTTTTTTTTTACTTTCGATGATCTGTCTTGACAGGTCATGGCAAGTGAAAACAAAGTTCTGTTTGGAAATCTCATCGGAATGATTGAAAATAACTTACTTTTTTGGTAGTGTAAGTAAGAATTAACTGGAATGAAGGAGTATATCATGAAGCCGATCATTGAATTGAATGCTATCACCGTTCGTTATACCGAAGAAGATCGTCCGGCGTTGAAGAATGTCTCTTTGTCCATTGAGCAAGGAGAATGGGTTGCGCTTATCGGTCATAACGGTTCAGGAAAATCGACCTTGGCCAAAACGATCAACGGTTTGATTTTACCGCAAGAAGGAAGCGTTGCAGTGGGAGACATGCTGCTTAATGAAGAAAATATTTGGAATATCCGTAAAATGGTCGGAATGGTTTTTCAAAATCCCGACAATCAATTTGTCGGTTCAACTGTAGAAGATGATGTGGCATTTGGTCTAGAGAACCAAGGGATTCCTCGTGACGAAATGGTGATCAGAGTCAAAAATGCTCTAGAACAAGTCCGGATGGAAGAATTTGCAACACGAGAACCAGCCAGACTTTCTGGGGGACAAAAACAGCGAGTAGCCATCGCTGGTGTTGTGGCATTACGTCCCGATATCATCATTTTAGATGAGGCAACTAGTATGCTTGATCCTGAAGGAAGAGAAGAAGTTATTTCAACGATCAAGAAAATCAAGGAAGAAAATAATTTAACTGTTCTGTCAATCACCCATGATATTGATGAGGCAGCCAATGCCAATCGGGTCATGGTCATGCGCCAAGGAGAACTGGTTCGTGAAGGGACGCCGGCAGAAATCTTTTCGGCTGGCCCAGAATTGATCGAATTGGGTCTAGATTTGCCTTTTCCAGAAAAATTGAAGGCAGCTTTGAAGCAGCGCGGCATCTCTGTGCCTGCAGCGTACTTGACAGAGGAAGGAATGGTGGATTGGCTATGGACATCCGTTTTGAAAAAGTAGCATTTACTTATCAACCGCATTCCCCATTTGAGCAACGCGTGTTATTCGATATTGATCTCGAAATCAAAGAAGGCTCGTATACAGCATTGGTGGGTCACACTGGTAGTGGCAAATCAACATTACTACAACACTTGAATGCATTATTAAAGCCAACAGCGGGCAAAGTGACGATTGGTGATCGCGTGATCACTCCTGAAACTGATAATAAGAATTTAAAACCATTGCGTAAAAAAGTAGGAATCGTCTTTCAATTTCCTGAATCGCAATTGTTTGAAGAAACTGTGGCTCGAGATATCGCTTTTGGTCCCCAAAATTTTGGTGTGAGTGAAGAAGCGGCAGCTGAATTAGCGAAAGAGTACATTAAACTCGTTGGTTTAGATGAAAGCTTTCTTGAACGTTCCCCATTTGATCTCTCAGGAGGACAGATGCGCCGAGTAGCCATTGCCGGGGTCTTAGCAATGGAACCGGAAGTATTGGTATTAGATGAGCCGACAGCGGGTTTAGATCCACAAGGACGCAAAGAAATGATGGAGATGTTCCAGCGACTCCATCAAGAGAAAAATATGACCATCATCTTAGTGACCCATTTGATGGATGATGTGGCTAATTTTGCAGATTATGTCTATGTATTAGAAAAAGGAAGAATCGTTAAAGAGGGTGCACCGAAGAATGTTTTTCAAGATATCGAATGGCTACAAGAAAAACAATTAGGCGTACCAACAGCAACTGCTTTTGCAGCGTTGTTGCAAGCGAAAGGGTTGCATTTCGAACACTTGCCATTGACAGCAGAAGAACTTGCGGATCAACTGGTAGCAAAGGAGGCGACCGCAAATGATGAATAAACTAATCTTTGGCCGCTTTATTCCAGGAGATTCCTTTATCCATAAACTCGATCCACGGGTGAAATTACTTGCCAGTTTTTATTTTATTGGAATCATTTTTTTGGCAAACAATTGGCAGAGCTATCTTTTGGCAGCTGTTTTTACGCTATTTAGCATTTTTCTTTCCAAAATTGATTTGGGTTTTTTCGTTCGTGGTGTTCGCCCGTTGATCTGGCTGATTTTATTCACTGTAGCATTGCAGATTCTCTTTACGACGGGTGGAGAAGTCTATTGGTCCTGGTGGATCTTCAATATTACCGAATTTGGTTTGCAGAATGGTGCGTTCATTTTTTGCCGTTTTGTTTTGATTATTTTTATGTCGACATTGCTGACGTTGACGACACCACCTTTGGAGTTGTCAGATGCAATCGAATATATATTACGCCCATTAAAAGCCATCCGATTTCCCGTGCATGAAATTTCTTTGATGCTGTCGATCGCACTTCGCTTTGTGCCGACATTAATGGATGAGACTGAGAAAATTATGAATGCCCAGCGTGCCCGCGGAGTCGATTTCGGAGAAGGCGGGTTGTTGCAAAAGATGAAAGCTATCGTCCCATTGCTGATCCCTTTGTTTGTCAGCAGTTTTAACCGGGCAGAGGACCTAGCTACAGCCATGGAGGCTAGAGGCTATCAAGGCGGTGAAGGGCGGACCAAGTATCGGATTCTTCACTGGCACAACCGCGACACACTCGTAGTGTTGGTCTTTGTGCTCTTTACAGTAGGTTTAGTATTATTAAGAGGATAAAAGTAAATGTCTGGGGAGTGCAATCGGCTCCTCAGATTTTTTTGAGAAAATGAAAGCAGGTGAGAAGATGGTACGTTATAAAGCAACGATTGCTTACGATGGCACCAATTTCCAAGGATTTCAGCGCCAACCCAATGGACGCACAGTACAAGAAGAAATCGAAAAAACATTGACTCGCATGAACAATGGACAAGCAGTCCAAATCCACGGTTCAGGACGGACCGATGCGGGTGTCCATGCTTTAGGTCAAGTGATTCATTTTGACTTTGACGAACGTCCATTAGAAAAAATGCGCTTTGGACTTGATACACAAACACCGGAAGATATTGCTGTGAAACAGGTGGAAATCGTCGATGAACACTTTCACGCCCGCTATCTTGTGCGGGAGAAGACCTATCAATTTCGCGTAGATATCGGCAAACCACGAAGCCCTTTTCGTAGATATTACGCAAGCTATTACCCGTATCCGTTGGACCTAATGAAAATCCAGCAAGCTTTACCCGATTTATTAGGTACGCATGATTTTACCAGTTTTTGTGCCACTGGCAGCTCCGTAGAAGATAAAGTCCGGACGATTCACCAAGCTAGTATGGAAGTGAATGAGGCCGGAGACGAACTACTCTTTACCTTTCGAGGCGATGGCTTCTTATATAAAATGATCCGCATCATGGTCGGAACCCTGTTGAAGATCGGTAATGGACGCTTACCAGCAGATAGCATTCCCGCCATTATTGCCCAAAAAGACCGCAATGCCGCTGGACCTACTGCTCATCCGGAAGGGTTGTATTTGGTTCGCGTAGCCTATGAATAAAAGAGAACTAAAAGAAAGAAGCGCCTCCTAAGGTTCGATTCGTATCGATCCGTTGGGGGGCGCTTCTTTTCGCAGCTGACTGCTATTGTGGCAGATAAAGAAGGTATCGATTGCTCTCATCTGCCTGGCTTGTCTGTGGGTGTGTGTTCTATCTCAGCTGCTACTTTTCTTTGATAGAAATAGCGGAACAAAATAAAGAGCAGTAGGCAGCTAAAGAATAAAATGACTCCGATCACAAAACCTTGCGGTAAATAAGTCAGTTCAAGATGGTGGGTACCGCTTGGGATCTTCACACTGATAAACGCATCTTGGAAAGCGTCAATAGCGATAGGTTTGCCATCCAGTTTGGCAGACCAGCCCTTGTCATAAGGAATCGTAGTGATAAGCTGCTGTTCTTTCTCAGTAGTGATATCGGCTTCGGCATTTTGTTTGCCGACAGTCATCGCAACACCTCTCTCTTGAATGGCATCGATTGCCCGTTGAAAGGCGGTAGTGTCTAATGTCACCACCTGTGGGTTTTGGAAAGAAATTGACTGAGTGCCATAGAAACTTGCCGTAAACTGCACGGTCGTTGCCGTATCATAGTAGCCTAGATCATAATATTGACCATTGATTCCAATTTGACTTTCCCGCTGTTCCCCGTTCACAGTGATCGTAGCTGTAGAACTCTCTAATTCACCGAAGTTTGCCGGATACAGACTAAGATAGGCTTGGGAATGAGCAGGTACTTCTACTTGCCAAGTAATCTCTTTCGCCACATTGCTTTCTTGCTCTTGGAATGTCGTGTACATGCCATTTTCAGTGATATCGGTGTTTTTGCTGTGAATGACAGTGATCGGTTGAAAATCAAAATAGTTTTGTTCAATGTTTGCCAAACCGTTGATCAAATTCTTCTGGCTGGTTAGATTGTCGTTGGCAGGCTGTTGGATCTTATTGATCGAAGGCTCTGCTAACATGGCAAGGGGAAGAGCGTTGCTATTTTGATAAAGCTTGTAGTCTCCAGCTTCTCCTACGCGTTCAAAACCGTATTTTGTTAAGTTTTGTTTGCTAATATTGTATTTGATGCCGGTGAAAGCATCCATTAGCAATGTATTATTCGGATAACGGATATTAAGATTCGTTCCTCTTGAACGAAAACCTAATTTATCTAAGTAACTAGAGGAGTTGCGGTTGCGGATTGAAGAAAACATGCTGACACCGCTGTAACCATAGTTGATACTGTCATTGGAAGAAACGGGATCCAGATTTTCCAAACGGAAAAAGGTCTCATTGTCTTTATCGGCTTGATCCACCAATTGCTTGATTGAAGGATAAGGATCAGTGAACAGACTTCGAGAGGCGTAATTCCAATCATTTAAGATTCCGCGAACCATCCCACTCGTGTTGATCGCCATTTCACCGCAAACGAAAACCAACAAGAGAAGTGCCACTTTCTTTTTAGTTAGCATACCAAGTTGACCGAAACCGATACACAGCAAGTAAAGGGCAAAGAAAACAATCGTTAACGCAAAAGAGGCTGTGGTGACGAATTCATACGAGTTTCCTCCCAGTCCATAAGAAAGTGCAAAGAGAGCAATCGTAGATAGTCCGACAATCACAAACAGACCTCGGTCTTTTTGCTGCAGCTGTTCCCAACCATAACCAGCCAAAAGAATCACTAGAAAGGAGAACAAATAGGCATAGCGGAACAAGAACATGTTTGGGGCATGCATCCCATGCCAGAAGAGATTCAAGGGAACGATATAGAAACTGGCGATCAAAATGCTAAACAATCCAGCATATAGCAGTTTATCTTTTAAAGGAATTCTCTTAGAAACAAAGTATAAAATACAAAGTAGTAATGGCAGTAGGCCAATATAAATAAACGGGATCGAACCGTATTTAGTTGTATCATATACGCCAATCATATTTTTCATTACAAGATCGAAAACACCAGTAGCTTCTGTCTTGAACTTCGTGATAGTGGACAATTCTTCCCCATTTGAACGTAAATCAAGTACAGCAGGCAAAATGATGATCATGGAAGCCCCACCGGCTAATAAAGAAGTGATGCCGTAAGGGATGATTGCTTTCTTGTTTTGCTTCCAATCGCGACCTAATTGCACGAATAGATACAAGACGGAGAACACTCCGATCATGAATCCCATATAAAAACTTGAGATAAATAACAGTAGGTAACTGACAAACAGAAGAGTCGGTTTTTTTTGTTGCAAGAGCCGATCAATCCCTAGAATCACTAATGGCAGGTAAATAAGTGCATCTAGCCACATGATCAATTCGGAGTGAGCAGTGATAAAGGACATCAACGCATAGCAGACAGCAAGCGTAACATGATGCCACCGTTGGATTTTAAATGTTTGACTCGCGTAAAACCAAAATGCGAGTCCGGCGCTGCCGATTTTCAAAAGTGTCAGCACATAGAGCGTATCTGGCATCAATTGATTGGGAAACAATAAAACCAGCGGCGTAAAAAGACCACCTAAATAGTAAGAGATCAGTGCAAGATAGTTCAACCCTAAAGAGGCATTCCAAGTATAGAAGATACTCTGCTTGCCTAATAAGACATTACGAAAACTGGCATGGAAATTCGAAAATTGCGAAAAGGCATCGCTCGCTAAGACACTGCGGCTGCTGCCGGGATAGATTCCGATCGTTAAATAAATGACTGCCATAATCAGTAACGGCAGCAGAAAACTGGCGGTCATATAAGGCCAATGTTGTTTGATGAATGATTTGATAGTAGCCAAGAATAGTCACCTAATCCTTATGAATTTTTTATTAGTGTACCATAATTCAAAGGATTAAAAAAACAATGTCATTAGCTGTTTAAAGAAAAAACAAAGGACATAAGAAAGGAAAGGAGGAATGAAACGGAAGACAACAAAAAAGACCGCTCGCAAGAACGGCCGAAAATGTGTGGTTAAGATTATACGCGCTCAACTTTTCCAGATTTCAAAGCACGAGTTGACACCCAAACTTTTTTAGGTTTTCCGTCAATCATAACGCGAACTTTTTGCAAGTTAGGTTTCACAGTACGTTTTGTCGCATTCATTGCGTGTGAACGGTTGTTTCCACTTGTAGTTTTACGTCCAGTAAAGTAACAAACTTTAGCCATGTGGTTATTTCCTCCTTTGCCTTGATGTTGGAGCGCTATTTCAGCTCATACCATCTGAATTTATCATAGAAAGTTAGAAAATGCAAGGGTAATTTTCAAGAAAGATTGACTTTTAGCAGTAAACATTGTAAATTAAACAAGGTCAGAATACAAGAATATCTGATGCCAAGCCCCTTTTCATAAGTCACATCCTTTTATTTGACTAGCAGCTATGATAAAATGTGAGAGAAGAAAGATGGGAATATCCCGCTTAAGGAGGCTATATTATGGCTGTAAAAATCAAAACCTCATCAGGTATTATTGAAATCAGCAACGAGGTCATCGCCACAGTTGTCGGTGGCGCAGCAACAGATGTGTTTGGTATTGTGGGCATGGCCAGCAAGAAACAGATCAAGGACAACATCAATGAAATTTTACGCAAAGAAAACTATTCTCGCGGTGTCGTTGTTCGTCAAGAAGAAAACGGTATTGCAGTGGATGTCTACACGATCGTTAGCTATGGTACAAAAATTTCTGAAGTTTCCCGCAATGTGCAAGAAAAAGTGAAATATAATCTTGAAACAATGCTAGGCGTTTCAGCAAATTCAGTGAATGTTTTTGTCCAAGGTGTACGTGTACTGCCAGATTAGGCAAGTGATCCGCTTGCGGCGGATGATTTTAAGGAGGATTATCAGTGAAGGTAACGAATATCAGCGCAGGTCAGTTTCAAGAGATGGTGCAGGCAGGCGCGGCTCGTCTACAAGTAAATGCAGAGTTTGTCAATTCATTGAATGTATTTCCAGTACCTGATGGAGATACAGGAACGAATATGAATTTATCAATGACAAGCGGTGCTAAAGCAGTAGCAGATGCCACTTCAGAAAAAGTGGGCGATCTTGCCACAACTCTTTCAAAAGGACTACTAATGGGCGCACGAGGAAACTCAGGCGTCATTTTGTCTCAATTGTTCCGTGGATTTGCTAAAGCGATCCCCACGGTCGAAACATTAACTGCGCCAGAATTGGCACAAGCCTTTACACATGGGGTCGAAACCGCCTATAAAGCAGTCATGAAACCCGTAGAAGGAACGATTCTGACAGTAGCACGTATCGCTGCAGAATAC
The DNA here is from genome assembly GCF_051711125.1 of Enterococcus sp. DIV0574. Lineage (NCBI taxonomy): Bacteria > Bacillati > Bacillota > Bacilli > Lactobacillales > Enterococcaceae > Enterococcus > Enterococcus sp. DIV0574. The sequence goes on along the minus strand of NZ_JBIOMA010000001.1, from coordinate 3,111,223 downwards.
GGTGAGAAAAAAGCACAAACTAGTGATGACTGTGTAGAAGTCATGAAAGCAGTCGTTCACGGAGCAAAACGTGCGCTAGCCAAAACACCAGATCTATTGCCAGTCTTGAAAGAAGTTGGTGTAGTCGATAGTGGTGGCCAAGGATTATTGTTCATTTATGAAGGGTTCTTAAATGCACTGACTGGAGAATATCAAGCCAATGAGGTCTATGAACCAACACCAGCAGCAATGGATGAAATGGTCAATGCCGAACATCATCGCAGCGTTCAAGGACAAATGGCTACAGAAGACATCAAATTCGGTTATTGTACAGAGATCATGGTCAAAATTGGTGAAGGACCAACAGTGGACAGTACGTTTGATTATGAAACATTCCGAAATTATCTAAACGAACTTGGAGATTCTCTTTTAGTCGTCAATGACGATGAGATTATCAAAGTCCATGTACACACAGAACATCCAGGTGAAGTCATGAACTATGGCCAAAAATTTGGTTCTTTGATCAAGATCAAGGTGGATAATATGCGTGTACAGCATGAAACAATTCTGGAGCACGATCAACCCTCTGCTGCAGTGAAACGTCCGCGTACACCTTATGCAATCATTGCTATCGCAGCCGGTGATGGATTAAATAAACTATTTACCAGCTTAGGTGCAAGCTATGTGATCAGCGGTGGTCAAACGATGAATCCAAGCACGGAAGACATCGTGACTGCTATCAATGAAGTGAACGCAGATCAGGTTATCGTCTTACCAAACAATAAGAATATCTTTATGGCTGCACAACAAGCAGCAGAAGTATCGGACATCCCAGTCGCTGTTGTTGAGACCCGTACGATTTCACAAGGGATGACAGCAATGTTGGCCTTCAATGAACAAGCAACGTTAGCGGAAAATCAACAAGCGATGACTGAAATCTTGTCAAGTGTTGTCAGTGGTTCGGTGACACACGCGATTCGTAATACAGCGATCGATGGAATTGAAATCACAGAAGGTGATTTCTTGGGAATGGTTGATGGGAAAATCGTGGTTTCTGTACCCGATTGTTTCTCTGCTTCCATGGATACATTGCAGAAGATGATTTCAGATGAAACAGAAATCGTTACGATTATTATCGGCGAAGAAGGAAAAGCAAAAGAAGCAGCAAAAATCGAAGCAGCATTGACAGAAATCTATCCGGAGATCGAAGTGGAGATCCATCAAGGAGATCAACCTGTTTATCCGTATCTTTTCTCGGCTGAATAAAACTTGAAAGCAGACGGGGCAAAAGTCGCAGGGCGATTTTTGTTTCCGTCTCTTTTTTGATTGATAGAGAAACAGCCTGTTTTTGCTCATCTTTTTTCATTCAAATTCTTCGTAATTTAAACAGAGAAGAGTAAAATAAAGAAAGCAATCTGCAAACAACTAGTTTTGAGGAGGGAAGAAATGCTTGATCAGCCAATCACTGTTTTGTCTGGTGTCGGAGAAAAGCGAGCAAAAGATCTCGCAGCGCTTGGAATCCAGACAATCGAAGATTTATTGCGATATTACCCCTTTCGCTACGAAGATATTCAAGAGCGTCAATTGAACGAGATACAAGATCAAGAAAAAGTCACGATCAAAGGAATCGTTGTTTCCCCGGCTGTTGTAAATCGTTTTGGTTACAAAAAGAGTCGGCTGCAGTTTCGAATGATGCAAGATCATGATGTATTCAATGTTTCCTTTTTTAATCAGCCCTATTTAAAAGATAAAGTTGTTTTGTCTGAAGAAATCGCGGTTTACGGGAAATGGGATGCGAAACGGAAATCACTAGCTGGGATGAAGATTCTTGGCAGCAAGAAGCCAGGTGATTTCGCTCCTATCTATCATGTAAACAAATCGGTACGGCAAAGCGTGCTGGTTGACTTGATCAGGCAGGCATTTGAATCATACGGAGACCAGATCGAGGAAATCTTACCTCTAACTTTAACGGAGAAATATCGGTTATTGGATCGCCAGACTGCTATGCGAGCTATGCACTTTCCAAAAGATCCGCAAGAAAGTCATCAAGCAAAGCGGCGAATCATCTTTGAAGAGTTCTTCCTATTTCAAATGCAGATCCAAGGATTGAAAATTTCCGAAAAGGCTGAAAAGAACGGCTTAGCCATTGACTATGATGTTCAGCGGTTAAAAGCTTTCACCCAGACACTGCCTTTCGAATTGACTGCTGCTCAAAAGCGAGTCACCAACGAGATCTGTCATGACCTCAAAAGTCCGCAACATATGCAGCGACTGCTGCAAGGAGATGTCGGTAGCGGCAAAACAGTTGTGGCTGCTATCGCACTGTACGCCACTATGACAGCTGGCTTTCAAGGGGCGTTAATGGTACCAACTGAGATTCTGGCACAACAACATTTGGAAAGCCTTAACCAGTTATTTGATCCGCTAGAAGTGACAACGGCACTGCTGACAGGGTCCACCAAGACAAAGGAACGGCGAGTGATCTTGGAGCAATTGGCTGCAGGTGAGATCGATATTGTCGTAGGGACGCATGCGTTGATCCAAGAAGGGGTCAATTTTGCCCGTCTAGGTTTAGTCATCACAGATGAGCAGCATCGCTTTGGTGTCAATCAGCGAAAAATATTGCGAGAAAAAGGATATTTGCCGGATGTTTTGTTCATGACGGCGACGCCGATACCACGAACCTTGGCCATCACGGCCTATGGTGAGATGGATGTTTCCATCATCGATGAGATGCCAGCTGGCCGGATTCCGGTCGAAACGCGTTGGGTACGACCACCTCAATTGGAATCTGTGCTGGACTGGGCTCGTCAGGAATTAGCGAAAGGACATCAAATGTATGTGATCTGTCCGCTGATTGAAGAATCAGAAATGTTAGATGTCAAGAATGCTACGGAGATTTACGAGCAGCTGCAGGCTTATTTTGCCCCTAACTACCAAGTGGGCATTCTCCACGGCAAAATGAAAAATATAGAAAAAGACGCGATCATGGAAGAGTTCAAGGACAACCAGTTACAGATCTTGGTATCAACGACAGTTATTGAAGTAGGGGTAAATGTACCCAATGCGACAGTCATGTTGATTATTGATGCAGATCGTTTTGGGTTAGCTCAGTTGCACCAGTTGCGGGGGCGTGTCGGCCGTGGTGCAGATGCTTCTTACTGTATTTTGGTGGCAAATCCCAAAAATGAAACCGGAATAGAGCGGATGAAAATCATGACTGAAACCACCAATGGCTTTGTCGTCAGTGAAAAAGATCTGCAATTGCGAGGTCCCGGGGAAGTCTTTGGTAATCGTCAATCAGGTTTACCTGAATTCGCCGCAGCCGATTTAGTAGCCGATGCCCATATTCTTGAAGTTGCACAAGTAGAAGCAACTCAAATCTGGCAGAAGCACCAATGGCAGATTTTACCGGAGTATCAAGCGCTAGCCGATTATTTAGCAGCAGAAAAACGAGACAATCAATTTTTTGATTAAAGAATATGGTATACTAACTTGGAAAAATGAAGGGAGTGGCGTATGTCATGAAAATTGCCGTAGATGCCATGGGTGGCGATAACGCACCAAAAGCGATCGTTGAAGGCGTCATGTTAGCAAAAAAAGAATATCCAGAAATCGAATTTCTATTATACGGAAAAGAAGATGAAATCAGAAAATATGTGACAGACGAAAGTCAGCTTACAATCATTCATACCGATGAAAAAATCAACAGTGATGATGAACCTGTTAAAGCGATCCGCCGCAAAAAGAACGCATCGATGGTCTTAGCAGCCCAAGCGGTCAAAGAAGGTCAAGCGGATGCCATTTTCTCTGCTGGAAATACCGGTGCTTTGTTAGCTGCAGGTTTGTTTATCGTAGGTCGTATCAAAGGAATCGAACGTCCTGGCTTAATGTCGACGATGCCTGTACTTGGGAAAGAAACTGGCTTTGATATGCTGGATCTAGGAGCGAATGCTGACAATAAAGCAGAACATCTCGTTCAATATGCTGTGTTAGGTTCTTTTTACGCTCAAAAAGTCCGAGGCATTCAACAACCGCGAGTAGGGTTGCTAAACAATGGGACGGAAGAGACCAAAGGCAGCGAGTTAACCAAAAAAGCGTTTGAATTGTTGACCAAAGAATCATCGATTCACTTTATCGGAAATGTTGAAGCTAGGGAACTTTTGAACGGTGCAGCGGATGTTGTGGTCACAGATGGATTCACTGGGAACGCCGTCTTGAAATCCATTGAAGGAACCGCATTGAATATGATGTCGTTATTGAAACAATCCATCATGAATTCCGGAACCAAAGGGAAATTAGGGGCTTTATTATTGAAAGATGCCTTGCGCAATTTAAAAAATGAGATGGATTATGCCAAACACGGAGGGGCTGTCTTGTTTGGTCTGAAAGCACCAGTGATCAAAACACATGGAGCGACTGGACCAGATGCCGTGGCAGCAACCATCAAACAAATCTATACCATGTTGCAGGCAGATGTGGTTCCTCAATTGGTGGCTCATTTTGAAGAAACACCTAAGCATGAAGAGCCAACGCAATGAGACTGCAATCATTGTAATGAAAATGCAAAAAAGGACTAGACAAATTTGCATGTAAGCAGTACAATGTTTGTTAGCCATTCTATGTTTTGTGCGAACGCGTGGAGGTGAAGGCAATTGACGCGAGAAGAAGTATTCAAGAAAGTTGCAGTAGTGATCGCAAACCATTTTGAGATCGATGCAGATAAAGTAACGGATACAATGAGTATTAAAGACGACTTAAATGCTGATTCAATCAGTGTGATGGAATTCGTCTTAGAATTAGAAGATGAATTTGGTACGGAGATTTCTGATGAAGATGCCGAACAGATTGAAACAGTCGGCGGAGCAGTTGATTATATTTCAAGCCATCTTGCTTAAGACAGATACAGGAGCTGAGTCATAGATGACCCAGCTCTTTCTTTATCAGAATTTGTTTAATAACCATTCGTTTCTCGAAAAAAAGTGCCTTTTCTTTGCACCATCCTGAAAAAATGTAAATGGAATGTAAGTATTCTGAAAATTCAGTATCTTAAAAATTTATAGACTTGCAATCTAGTGAGTGATTCTATATAATTATTAAGAAAATATTACACGATGTTAAGAAAGCATTTGGAATTTGACTTATAATTCCTACTTTTTTACATTAGAGGGCACTTCATCTTATAAAAAAGAGAGGGGTATTCGATTGTCAACTGATAATCAATTACTAGATGTTCAAAACCTACATACAGGTTTTCGTATTAAAGATGATTACTATGACGCTGTAGACGGTGTTTCTTTTACGTTGGAACGCAATGAGATTTTAGCGATCGTAGGCGAATCCGGATGTGGAAAAAGTACCTTAGCTACAACGATTATGGGATTGCATGATCCAAACAATACCAAAATCACCGGTGAAATCTTATACAAAGACTTGAATTTGTCAAACTTAAATGAAACACTTTACAACAAAATTCGCGGGAACGACATTGGGATGATTTTCCAAGATCCATTGTCCGCTTTGAACCCACTCATGCGTATTGAAGACCAAATCAAAGAAGGTTTATCTTATCATACAAATATGAATGCGGAACAGAGACAAGCCCGGGCCCTTGAATTACTAGATCAAGTAGGAATTCCAAATCCAGCACGGGTGGGTCGCCAGTATCCCCACGAATTATCCGGTGGGATGCGGCAACGGGTGATCATTGCCATTGCCATCGCATGCAAACCGCCAATTGTTATTGCTGATGAGCCAACCACTGCATTGGATGTAACCATCCAAGCACAGATCCTAGATTTGTTGAAAGATTTGCAGGCTGAAACACAAACGGGAATCATTTTGATCACCCATGACTTAGGTGTAGTGGCAGAAATGGCTGATCGTGTAGCCGTTATGTATGGCGGTCAGTTTGTTGAAGTTGCCACAGCGGAAGAGTTGTTTGCAAATCCAAAACACCCTTATACACGCTCTTTGCTGAACTCAATTCCACAAGAAGATTCTCAAGACAGTGAACTGCACGTGATTGAAGGCGTCGTTCCTTCATTGAAAAACATGCCAAGAACTGGTTGCCGTTTTGCTGCTCGTATCCCTTGGATCCCAGCTAGTGACCACGAAGAAAATCCTGTCCTGCATGAAGTTGCACCAGATCATTTAGTTCGCTGTACTTGCTATAAGCATTTTCATTTTAGAGACGAAGAAGGAGAAGTGTAGATGTCAGAATTAATCACAATCAAAGATCTGAAAGTCCACTATCCGATTCGCAGCGGTTTTTTCAACCGCGTAACGGACTATGTCTATGCTGTTGACGGTGTGGATTTCATCATCGAAAAGGGAAAAACTTACGGTCTGGTAGGAGAATCAGGCTCTGGAAAATCAACAACAGGGAAAGCAATCGTTGGCTTGGAAAAGATTACCAGCGGTGAAGTCATTTACGAAGGACAAGATGTCACAAAGCGCTCTGTCCGCAAAAAAATGAATTACAACAAGGATGTTCAAATGATTTTTCAAGATTCTATGTCAAGTCTGAATCCTAAAAAGCGGGTAGTGGATATTATTGCTGAACCGCTACGGAATTTTGAACGTTTGAGTGACCAAGAAGAAAAACAACGGGTGAAACGGCTTTTGGATATCGTTGGGATGCCAGAAGATGCTTTATACAAATACCCACATGAATTCTCTGGTGGACAGAGACAACGTTTGGGGGTTGCCCGCGCAGTGGCATCGAACCCTAAATTGATCGTTGCTGATGAACCTGTTTCTGCATTGGACCTGTCTGTACAGGCACAGGTGCTCAACTTTATGAAACGAATCCAACAAGAGTTTGGCTTAAGTTTCTTATTCATCTCTCATGACTTGGGTGTTGTGAAACACATGTGCGACAATATCGCCATCATGTATAAAGGTCGTTTTGTTGAAATCGGTACACGCCAAGATATTTATCAAGATCCGCGTCATATTTATACGAAGCGGTTATTGTCAGCTATTCCTCAAATTGATGTGAAAAATCGTGAGGCGCATAAAGAAAACCGCCGTCGGGTAGAGTTGGAATATGTCACTCACCAAAAAGATTACTATGATGAAACAGGTCGTGTTTATGACCTTAGAACCATCACAGGAACACATCAAGTCGCTTTGAAAAATGGGGGTGCTGAATAATGTGGAAAACAATTCTACGTCGTTTGATATTAATGATCCCGCAAGTCATTATTTTGAGTGTCTTAATTTTCTTGATTGCACAAGCAATGCCCGGGGATCCATTTACAGGATTGATTAATCCGAACCAAGATCCAGCAGTTATTGAACGGATGCGGGAAGCAGCCGGATTGAATGATCCTTGGTATACACAATATTTCCGTTGGATCGGAAATGCACTTAAAGGAGATTTTGGTCAAAGTTTTATCTATAAACTACCAGTAGCAACATTACTTTCAGGACGGATCAGCAACACATTGTGGCTATCTTTGTTAACAGTTATCTTAACGTATGTGATCGCGATTCCTTTAGGAATGTTGGCTGGACGTTACCAAAATTCGATTTTAGATAAAGTCGTTGTCGTGTATAACTTCTTTAGTTTTGCGGTACCATTGTTTATCTTTGCATTGATTGCACTGTTTATCTTTGGTTATCGTTTAGGTTGGTTCCCAACTGGGGGGTCTGTAGCACCAGGCGTAACGGGAATGGCTGAGTTTTGGAGCCGTCTGTATCATCTGATCTTACCGGCTATCACTTCTGCGCTATTAGGTACCGCTGTGACGATCCAGTATCTGCGGAGTGAAGTGATTGATTCCAAATCATTGGATTTCGTGCGAACTGCTCGTTCGAAAGGGGTGCCAACTAGTAAAGTCTTCTCACGTCACGTGTTCCGAAATGCATCCTTGCCGATCGCATCTCAAATGGGGTATGAGATCACTTCATTGATCGCTGGTTCAGTGGTCATTGAAAAAATCTTTGCTTACCCAGGTGTCGGAAAATTATTTATCGATAGTATTGTACAGCGGGATTATGCCGTGATCACTTCGTTGACTTTGATATTAGGTCTGGCGACATTGATCGGTACATTGCTATCAGACATCATTATGAGTATTGTTGATCCAAGAATCAGAATCCAGTAGGAGGGGATAAACGTGTCTGAAAAGAAAGAAAAAGTGTTAAAACAAGAAAGTATCCCACCTATGGGATTACAAATGATTTTTCGTGAATTTTTAAAAGACAAGATCGCTATTTTTTCGTTGGTCTTGTTGGTAGCAGTACTGCTTTTCGTATTCATCGGCTCGGCAGTCATTGATCAAAGCCAAGTCATGCATGTAAGTATTCTAGATAAATATGCTGCACCAGGAGCAGTCTCACCAAATGGCGGCACCTACCTATTAGGGGCGGATGAAGGTGGCCGTGATGTTTGGGGACAATTGATCATTGGAGCGCGTAATTCGATTTTGATTGGGTTTTCCATCACGATCATTACATCGATCGTCGGAGTTGGCTTGGGGATCATTTCAGGTTACTATGGCGGGTTGATTGATAATATCTTGATGCGTATCGTCGATTTTGTCATGATCTTACCGATCATGTTGATCATTATCGTTATTGTTTCGATCATACCTCGCTACAATGTTTGGACGTTTATCTGGGTCATGAGTGCCTTTTATTGGGTCGGAAAAGCGAGACTCTTCCGCAGTAAGACCCTTTCTGAAGGGCGCCGAGATTATGTGAGTGCGTCAAAAACATTAGGGACCAATGATTTTGTGATCATGTTTCGCGAAATCATGCCGAACTTAAGCTCATTGATCATCACCAACTTGACGATGAACTTTGCAGCAAATATCGGTATCGAAACAACTCTAACGTTCTTGGGCTTTGGTCTGCCAACGAATGTTCCAAGTTTGGGAACATTGATTGGGTACGCCAGCAGCGGTGATGTGCTGGTCAACAGACAATGGATATGGTTACCCGCGTCAATATTGATTTTAGTATTGATGTTGAGTATAAACTACGTTGGTCAGGCATTTAAGCGTTCAGCCGATGCACGTCAACGACTAGGTTAAAACAAGGAGGATACAGGATGAAGAAAAATATTTTTGGTATGGTCACACTTTTGTCAGTCTTAGCATTGGCAGCTTGTGGCGGCAATAGTGGCGGAACAGATTCATCAGGCGGCAGCAACTCAGCAACTGAAACAGAAGATATTAGCTCTATGCCGGTTGAAGTCAAAAATGACGCAGAAGCAATCAAAGGCGGTACATTGGACGTCGCAGTAGTTATGGATACACAATTCCAAGGTTTGTTCCAAACTGAATTTTATCAAGACAATTATGATTCTCAGTTCATGCAACCAAGTAATGAAAGTTTATTCTTAACAGATGCTGATTTTCGAATTGTTGATGGTGGGGCTGCAAATCTTAAATTAGATGAAGATAATAACACAGCAACGATTACATTACGCGACAATTTGAAATGGTCAGACGGCGAAGATGTAACAGCAGATGACGTGATTTTCTCCTATGAAGTGATCGGTAACAAAGATTACACAGGAATCCGTTATGACAACAACTTTACAAATATTGTTGGGATGGAAGATTACCACGATGGCAAATCTGACACAATCTCAGGAATCACAAAAGAAAGCGACAAAGTCGTTAAAATTCAATACAAAGAAGTTCACCCTGGTATGATGCAAGCAGGCGGCGGTATCTGGTCTTCTGCTTTACCAAAACATGCGTTTGAAGGTATTGCAGTCAAAGATATGGAATCAAGTGATCCTGTTCGTAAAACACCAATCGTTTTCGGACCTTACGTAATGTCAAACATCGTAGCCGGTGAATCTGTAGAATACGTACCAAATGAGTATTACTACGGTGGCAAACCTAAAATGGATAAATTGTCATTTAAAGCAGTTCCAACAGCTTCAATCGTAGAAGGTTTAAAAGCGAAGCAATATGATTTAGCATTGTCAATGCCAACAGATACTTACCCAACTTACAAAGATGCAGATGGCTACCAAATCTTGGGCCGTCCTGAGCAAGCTTATACGTATATTGGATTTAAGTTAGGTACTTGGGATGATAAAGAAGGAAAAGTTAACTACAATCCTGAATCAAAAATGGCGGACAAATCATTGCGTCAAGCAATGGGTTACGCACTAGATAATGATGCTGTCGGTAGCCGTTTCTATAATGGCCTACGTTCAAATGCGACAACATTGATCCCACCGGTATTTGGAACATTGCACGATACAGAAGTTAAAGGTTACACACAAGATATCGACAAAGCAAACAAATTGTTAGACGATGCTGGTTACAAAGATGTTGACGGCGACGGCATGCGTGAAGACAAAAACGGTGAAAAATTAACCATCAATTTTGCTTCAATGTCAGGTGGCGAAACAGCTCAACCATTGGCTGATTACTACATCCAACAATGGAATGAAATCGGCTTAGATGTGAAATACACAACTGGTCGTTTGATTGATTTCCAAGCATTCTATGATAAATTGAAAAATGATGATCCTGAAATCGATGTGTATCAAGGTGCATGGGGAACAGGTTCAGATCCTTCACCAACCGGACTTTATGGACCAAACTCAGCATTTAACTACACTCGTTTTGAATCTGATGAAAATACGAAGCTATTAGAAGCAATCGACTCTAAAGATTCATTTGATGAAGCAAAACGTAAAGAAGCATTTGATGCATGGCAAGAATACGCTGCGGATGAAGCATTTGTTATTCCTTCGCTTTACCGTAACGAAGTATTACCAGTATCTAATCGCGTCAAAGATTTCACATGGGCATATGATGCAGATCACAATCCATGGGCAACAGTTTCTGTAACAGCAGAATCTCGCTAATTTAGGAAAAGACGTTCTTTCGGGAACGTCTTTTTTTATTTTGTTCGCGGCAAAATCAATAAAAAACAATGAATCAGTCATGGAAACAAAGAGCAGGAGAATAAACAGTTAAAATTTTTTTATGGAGGCTTCAAGTTTTTGGACGAAACATTTCATAATTAGCCAAAAACCAGTATAATAGGGAAGTGTCGATAAACTAATGAAGGAATGTGGCAAATGAATACACAGCTAATGAACGAATTAAAAGAGGATTACGGCATTGTCTTCCATGATGTAGATTTACTCGAACAAGCGTTTACGCATTCATCTTATGTGAATGAGCATCGCAATTTGCACCTATCCGATAATGAGCGCCTAGAATTTCTAGGAGATGCTGTTTTAGAATTGATCGTCTCACGGTATTTGTACCGTGAACTGCCGGACCTTCCTGAAGGGAAGTTGACAAAGCTGCGGGCAGCAATCGTTCGCGAAGATAGCTTATCAATGTTTGCCAAAGATTGCCGTTTTGATCAATATATTCGGTTAGGCAAAGGAGAGGAAAACTCTGGCGGACGTAAGCGTCCCTCATTGTTATGCGATCTTTTTGAAGCTTTTTTAGGTGCGTTGTACTTGGATCAAGGTTTGGAGAGCGTCGACGGTTTCTTGACGGCTGTTGTTTTTCCAAAAGTAAAAGCAGGTGCTTTTTCCCATGAGATGGATCACAAGACCCGATTGCAGGAAGTCTTGCAGCGATCTGGCGATGTGTCCATCAACTATCGTTTAACGAAAGAAGAAGGTCCTGCCCACGAACGAATCTTTTGGACAGAAGTCTATTGTGACGATGTGCTGATTGGCGAGGGGCAAGGAAAATCAAAGAAATTATCAGAGCAAGCAGCGGCAGAAAATGCCTTAGCAAGTCTTGATCAATAAGAAAGGAATGGCGGAGTGTATTTAAAACGAATAGAGATTGCCGGTTTCAAATCCTTTGCAGACCGCACGATCATTGATTTTGAAAATAGTGTGACTGCGGTCGTAGGACCAAATGGCAGCGGCAAGAGCAATATTACTGAAGCGATTCGTTGGGTTTTAGGAGAACAGTCTGCCAAAAGCCTGCGTGGTGGCAAGATGCCTGATATCATTTTTGCAGGATCTGACACTCGCAAGCCATTAAATGTAGCGGAAGTAACGATTATTTTAGATAATACCGATCACTATTTACCAATGGATTACAGTGAGATCAGTGTGACTCGCCGGTTAAGGAGAACCGGTGAAAGCGACTTTTATTTGAACAAACAAAGTTGCCGCCTGCGAGATGTCCAGGAACTCTTTATGGATTCCGGGCTAGGAAAAGAATCATTTTCGATTATTTCTCAAGGGAAAGTCGAAGCGATTTTCAGCAGCAAACCAGAAGATCGTCGCGGTATTTTTGAAGAAGCTGCCGGTGTTTTGAAATACAAACAGCGTAAGAAAAAAGCAGAACAGAAATTGTTTGAAACAGAAGACAACCTTAACCGTCTACAAGATATTATTTATGAGTTAGAGGATCAATTGATTCCGTTAGCTGCTCAAAGTGAAGCGGCCAAACAATTTTTGTCATTGAAGGAAAAATTAACGGAAGTAGACGTGGCTTTTTCTGTCATGGAGATCCAGACAGCCAAACGGGCGTGGGAAACAGCTACAGAACAGCTGGAACTATTAAATCATCAGTTGGCTGAAATCACGCAGCAAATCAATACCGATGAACGCAGTGTGCAGCAATTGCGGCAGCGTCGAGCAGCCTTCGATGAATCATTGGAGCAGCTCAATCAGCAGCTGTTGCAAGTAACGGAAGGGCTGAAGCAAGCCGAAGGCCAAAAAGAAGTACTGTTGGAGCGCTCCAAGCATACGCAAAAAAGCACAGCAGAATATCAAGAGACCTTGGATGCCGTCAGTGAACGCCTCCAACAGTTGAATGACGAAAAAGCTGAATTGATTCATGAACTGTCGCAAAAGAATCGCAGTGTCCAAGAGGCAGAAGTAGCGATTGCTGATTGTCGAGCGGAACAAGAAAAGTATCAGAAATCGGCCAAAGAGATCATCGAAGAACTACGCAGTCAATATGTTGAAGCAATGCAGGAGCAAGCAACGGTCGGCAATGAGCTCAAATATCTTGAGCGCCAATACCAGCAAGAATCGGCAAAAAATCAGACAGCCGTTACGAAGCAGACAGAACTGTCGACAGCGATCAAAGAAAAAGCGACAGCCGCAGAAATCGTTAATGAACGCTTGCAAGCCGTGCAGCAACAGTTGGACGAACAGCGGAAGCAATATATCCATTTACAAGAGAAAGCCAAAGATAACAAAGAAAAATTTGATGATGCACAGAAAAAAATGTATCAGTTAATGAACCAAGTCCAACAAGTGCGGGCAAAACAACGGAGTTTACAGGATATCCAAGAAAACTATGCTGGCTTTTATCAAGGCGTCAGACTAGTTCTAAAAAATAAGCAGCAGCTAACCGGTGTCGTGGGTGCTGTTGCAGAATTGATCGAAGTACCAGAAGAATATACAGTTGCTATCGAAACAGCACTGGGCGCTTCTGCCCAGCACGTAGTAGTAGAAACCGAACGTGATGCCAGAGCAGCGATTACCTATTTGAAACAAAATCGTGGTGGTCGGGCCACATTCTTTCCGTTGACGACAATCAAGTCTCGCCAATTACCTAGTTATGCTGTTTCTCAAGCACAACAAGTACCAGGATTTATCGGCGTTGCTAGTGAGCTGGTGCGTTTCAATGAAAATGTAAAAAACATTGCCGAAAATCTATTGGGAAGTATCGTCATCGCAGAAGATCTGACAAGTGCTAATGCATTAGCTAAAGCGCTGAACTATAGCTATCGTGTCGTTTCACTGGAAGGCGACGTGATGAATGCCGGGGGTTCGATGACCGGTGGAGCGACGAAGAAAAATGCCGGCAGCCTATTTAGTCAAAGCAATGAGTTGCAGCAATTAACGGCTCAAGCCGCTCAATTGGATGAACGCCTGCAAAAAACAGAGAAACAAGTGCAGCACTTCGAAACGGTGACAAAAGATGCTCAAGCAGCCTTGGAAGAGCTGCGAACCACCGGTGAAACGGCTCGAATGACGGAACACGAACTAAAAAATCAACTGCAAAACCTCACCAACGAGTTGGAACGGTTGAGAAAAGAGCAGCAAGTCTTTGACTTTGAAAATCGCGAGATTCAGGCCTTTTTTGAAGAGTATAACGAGAAGAAGACTCGGTTGGAATCGGAACAGCAAACCATTGCGCAGCAGCTGAAAAAAATCGATCACGACATTCAAAGCATGAATGCAGAAGAAGATTTAATCGAAGCAAAAAGAAGCCAGTTAGCAGCGACAGCCGCCCAATTACAAGCTGATTTTGCTGTTCAAAAAGAACAAGTGGAACATTTAAGACAAAAAATTGCTGCGAATGCGGAAGCGTTAGCGGAGAATGAAGCACGCCAACAGTCGCTAGAACGGCAGTTAGCAGCAATCAATTCGAATGTGAGTGACCATGAAATTTCGGAAGAAAGCCTGGATCAGCAAATCAGTGATTTTACTCAACGAAAAATAACACTGACACAAGAATTGGCGGACATTCGGCAACAAAGACAAATCGTCCAACAGGAAATTGGACAGTTGGATGAAGCTCTCAGTTTGGCAAACTTGCAACAAAAAGAAAAACTATCCGAAAAGACCAATGTAGAAATTGAGAAAAACCGCGCGGATTTGGTGATGGATAATCGGTTGGCTTACTTGCAGGAAGAATATGCATTGAGCTTTGAAAAAGCGGCCAATGACTATCCAGCAATCGATGACCCGGAAGCTGCAAAACGAGAAATCCAAGATCTAAAAGGAAAAATCGATGCGATTGGACCAGTCAATTTGAATGCTATCGAGCAATATGATCAAGTGGAACAGCGTCACAGCTTCTTGACCAGTCAAAGAGATGATCTGCTTTCTGCAAAAGCACAATTATTCGATACAATGTCCGAGATGGATGAAGAAGTCAAAACACGTTTCGGTGAGATTTTTGATGCGATTCGTCTGCAGTTCAAGCAAGTTTTCCCCAATATGTTCGGCGGGGGACATGCGGAATTGATTTTGACAGATCCAAAGGACTTACTAAATACTGGTATTGAGATCGAAGCCCAACCACCAGGTAAAAAGCTGCAAAACTTGAGTCTACTTTCTGGAGGCGAACGAGCGCTGACAGCCATCGCACTGCTGTTTTCGATCATTCAAGTCCGTCCCGTCCCGTTTTGTGTGCTGGATGAAGTTGAAGCTGCTTTAGACGAAGCCAATGTATCACGCTTTGGCCATTATTTAAGCGACTTCCAAAATGATACACAGTTCATCGTTGTCACACATCGCAAAGGGACCATGGAAGCGGCAGATGTGTTGTATGGCGTGACGATGCAGGAATCCGGTGTATCTAAGACCGTTTCTGTGCGTTTGGAAGATGTCAAAGAAGGCGGAAATTTTGTCGCAGATCAAGAAGGAGTAGCAAAATGATCAAATTAGTCGCAATTGATTTAGACGGTACCTTGCTGGATGGAAAGAAACAAGTATCGCAAAAAAATAAAGAAGTTCTTGCCCAAGCAAAAGCACAAGGAGTAAAAATCGTCCTTTGCACAGGTCGTCCTTTACGGGCAATTCGTCCTTATTTAGAAGAGTTGTCATTGAATGAATCAGGGGACTATAGCATTACTTTTAATGGTGGTCTGGTGCAAAAAAACGATACGGGAGAAATCATGGAAAAAGCCGCTTTGCAATTGGCTGATATTCATGAATTGGTTGCTGTCGCAGCAGAACTGGATTTGCCGCTGGATGTCGTATCCGAAGAAATCGTTTTGTGCTTGCCGACTTCAGCAACGAATCAGTCGATCTATGGTTCGCTGAATCCATTGCTGGATTGCCGCCCGTATGCGATAGAAGCTCTGGATGAGTCGAAACTCTATAATAAAGCTGTGATTGCTTATCATCAAGAAGTACTGGATCCGAAGATTTTGGCAATTCCTTCAGCAATCAGAGAGAAATATGAAGTAATCAAAACTCGGAATAATTTGCTGGAATTTATGCCTAAAGGAATTACGAAAGCCTATGGGATTGAATTGCTGGCTCGGGATTTAGGTATCACTATCGATGAAGTCATGGCGATCGGAGATGAAGAAAATGATCTGCCGATGATTCGCTATGCAGGACTCGGTGTAGCGATGGCTAATGCCGTGCCTTTAATCAAGGAAGCCGCAGATGTGGTAACAGATTCGAATGAAGCAGACGGTGTAGCAACTGTCATCGAAAAATATGTTTTGAAAGGAGGCGTTTGAAATGGGATTTTTTGACAAAATTAAAAAAGCTTTGATTGGTGAATCAAAAGAGCAAGACAAAGTGCAAGGCGAAGTAGAGGAACCAGTTGAATCTCCAGAGTCATCTGTCGATGAGTCATCCGTCGCAGATGACCATTCCGCACAAGAACAAACAGTAGAATCGACGGAACCAACACTGGATTCTCGTCCAGAAACTACTACCGATTCCGCGTTGCAGCCAACAGAAACAGAGGAGTCCGCGGCTGATACTTCATCATCAGAAGGAGCACAAGATCTGAAATCAGCTGAACCATTCGACGTCGTGACACCTAGTGAAACGGTAAAAAAACCTGAAGTACAACCTCAGCCAACAGCGGTTCACAAAGAGGATGTACAAGATAAGTACACGAAGGGACTATCGAAATCTCGCAAAACTTTCGGGCAACGACTCAATGAGCTGTTCGCGAATTTTCGCTCTGTAGACGAAGATTTTTTTGAAGAAGTCGAAGAGACATTGATTGGAGCCGATGTAGGCTTTGATGCAGCGATCAAGATCACGGATGCACTGCGTCAAGAGGTCAAGTTGCGAAATGTCAAGAAGCCGGCAGAGGTTCAAAATGTTATTATTGAAAAACTAGTCGATCTTTACGGTGAAGCGGGTGTCGACGAAGTCAACGAACTAAATATGCAACCTGGATTGACCGTCATTTTATTTGTCGGTGTGAATGGCGTCGGTAAAACCACCAGCATTGGAAAACTGGCGCATCAATTCAAATCAGAAGGCAAGAAAGTGTTGTTGGCAGCTGCGGATACCTTTCGAGCTGGAGCAATCGATCAGCTCGTCGTTTGGGGGGATCGAGCAGGTGTGGAAGTCGTTCGAGGGAAAGCTGGTGGTGATCCGGCAGCCGTCGTATTTGATGCGATGGAACGAGCGAAAGCAGAGCAAGCAGATGTTCTATTAGTTGATACCGCTGGTCGTTTGCAAAATAAAGTCAATTTGATGAATGAGTTAGAGAAAATCAAACGGATCATTCAACGAGTAGAGCCGAATGCGCCTCATGAAGTGTTGCTCGTGTTAGATGCGACGACTGGTCAGAATGCGATGAACCAAGCCAAACAATTCAAAGAAACCACGGATGTTACAGGATTGGTCTTGACGAAATTAGATGGAACTGCCAAAGGTGGGATCGTTTTAGCGATTCGCAATGAATTGCGTTTACCGGTTAAATTGGTCGGATTAGGGGAAGGAATCAACGACCTTGAGCCGTTTGATCCAAATGAGTTTGTTGTTGGGCTATTTAAAGGTCTCATCAACGAAGGTTGATGCTGTTCATCGCTTGAAATAAGACAAAAATATCCGAACTATGTTTGATTATTCCTCTTCATCATCTCGCGATGGCGTTAACGGTAGGAGTAATCAGTAGTAGTTCGGATATTTTTTGTTAAGGAACTTGCATAAAGCTCCTCGGTTATGGAAATAAACTTTATAGGCATACGTTTGTTTGACAGCTGCGATGTACATGAAGTACCACAGCAGAATACGTAACAGATGACGTGTGACTTCTGGTTCACAAAACCTCCCCATCAGCAGCTAAAAGGATGTAGCTGCTGTTCCTGAAATTGAAATCATTCCAAGAAAGATTCCTTGTCTTGTCAGAAATGTTCAGCGTGGACATTTCTCTGTGAACAAGAACAACTTGTTTCAGAAATCAGTTTTTTAGCTGTGCTTGCCGCTCTTTGATGATTTTTTCCAAATCATTCAATGTCTCGGCATCCTCACTGTTTTCAATGAAATTCGAGACTAGATTCAGCAACGATTGTTCAGAGAGTTCGGCAGCTAGAAAATCTTCTTGAGAAACATTTGGAGAATACAAGCGGGTCAAGACAGTACCGCTGTAGCCGATGTCAGCTACTTTCAATAAATCATGGTTCTTTAATTTTCGGACAACGGCTTGGATCGTGTTTTTACTTAAGTCCTGTTGTTGAACCGCAATGTCATTTGCAGACAAAGGTTTTTCAGCATTCCAGAAGATATTCATGATCTGACGTTCGCGTTTGGTAAGATTGAGTGGTTTCATTCACTATTCTTCCTTTCAAAAAAGTTGTAATATTGACATAATAATTTACTATTATATAGTAAGTATACTTTATTTAGAGGTCAAATATCAAATTTATTCAAGTAATTTGTAAAAACTTGGTAATTTTTAAAAAACTAGCAAAGAGAATCGCACAATTTCATTTTTTTCTGCTGGATTATTGACTATAATAAGGAAGAATCTAAGACAAAGAGGGCAATGATATGACACTAAAATCACTTTTTATACAAGAAGAACTGCGTCCCTACTTATTTGATGGGCGTTATGGGATCGAACGTGAGGCGCAGCGTGCACGTTTAGACGGAAGTTTTGCTGGGACAGATCATCCTGAAGCATTAGGCAATCGTAGTTTTCATCCGTACATACAAACCGATTTTGCTGAAAATCAGTTGGAATTGATCACGCCAGTCGCGGAAAGCTCAGAGGAACTATTTCGTTATCTGGCTGCGATCCATGATGTTGCTTATCGTTCGATGGCACCTGAGGAGATGCTTTGGCCATTAAGTATGCCGCCTGCGTTGCCGGAAAAAGAAGAGGATATCGTGATCGCAAAGCTGGATCGTTTTGAAGATGTTCTTTATCGTCGGTTTTTGGCAAGGACGTATGGGCGTCGTAAGCAAATGGTCAGCGGCATCCACTTCAATTTTGAATTTGGGGATGATTTTTTAAGAAAGTTATTTACCAAGTCGTCAGAAACAGATTATCGTAGGTTTAAAACAGAACTTTACTTGAAAGTTACCCGAAATTACTTGCATTACCGCTGGTTTTTGACTTATTTCTTTGGAGCAACGCCGCAAACGGAAGCCAATTATTTTATGGCGGGTTCTGGACCGCAAGAACCTGTCCGCAGCATTCGTAACAGCCGCTATGGCTACACGAATCATACCGATGTCAACGTGTCTTATGCCTCTCTTGAGACCTATCTGGCGGATATCGCTGAGCTGGTAGAAACTGGCAAACTATCTGAGGAAAAAGAGTTTTATGCACCAGTTCGCCTGCGAGGGGGGCAAAAGGTTGCCGACTTAGCAACAGCGGGAATTCGTTACATTGAATTACGCAATATTGATATCAATCCCTTTGAAATGTATGGTATTTCGCAAGATCAAGTGAAATTTCTGCACCTTTTCTTGTTATACTTAGCAACGAAAGAGGAGGGCGCTGATGCCGATGCTTGGGTCGAAGAAGGAAATCGCAAAAACAATCAAGTGGCATTGGAACACCCATTGAATCAAACGATCTATCTTGAAGAAGCTAAAGTAGTTGCGGAAGAATTGATCGCTTTTGCAAAGGAAATCAGTCTGCCGACAATGCCTTTACTGGATCAACTGCTGCCAATGTTGGAAGATCCCGGCAAAACTTTTGCCGGTCGTTTATATCAAGCCAGCCAAAGGTCAAGTCAGGCTCAAGTGGCAACTGAACTAGGAGTATCCTATCATCAAGTTGCCTGGGAAAAACCTTATCAGTTAGCAGGCTTCACCAACATGGAACTGTCAACACAAATTTTGATGTTCGATGCGATTCAAAAGGGAATCAAGGTGGAAGTGTTGGATGAATCTGATCAGTTCTTGAAATTATCGATCGATGAACATGTTGAATATGTCAAAAACGCTAATATGACAAGTAAGGATCGTTATATCGTTCCTTTGATCATGGCCAATAAAACGGTCACAAAAAAGATTTTAGCTGAGAATGGTTTTCGGGTTCCTGCAGGAGCAGAATTCGCCACTGTAGAAAAGGCGCTTGCTGCTTACCCGCAATTTGCTGACAGAGGTTTTGTCGTCAAACCCAAAACAACCAACTATGGCGTGGGAATCTCGATCTTTAAGGATGGCGCTTCGTTGGAGGACTATCAAGCTGCTGTCCGTTTAGCTTTTGCTGAAGACCAGTCGATTTTAGTTGAAGCATTCCTTGCTGGAACAGAGTATCGTTTCTTTGTGATCGATGGTCAAGTTGAAGCAATTTTGCTACGAATACCGGCAAATGTAATAGGAGATGGTCGGCGCACGATCAAGGAATTAGTTGCAGAGAAAAATACCGATCCATTACGGGGGACCCACCATCGGACACCGTTGGAGAAGATCCAATTAGGTGAATTGGAACAGTTGATGTTGAAAGAGCAAGGCTATCACATAGATTCTGTCCCAGAAAAAGGACAAATCGTTTACTTGCGGGAAAATTCCAATATCAGCACGGGCGGCGATTCGATCGATGTCACCGATCAATTTAATGATGACTACAAAAAAATCGCTGCAGATGCCGTGACCGCATTACAGGCACGAATCAGTGGGATTGATTTGATTATTCCTGACAAGGAAAAGCCCACGGAGGATCCGGGAGCATACGGCATTATTGAAGCGAACTTCAATCCCGCTATGCATATGCATATTTACCCGTACCAAGGACAAAGCCGCCGCTTAACCATGTCTGTCCTCAAGCTGCTTTTTCCGGAACGATTTTAACAGCCGCTTAACAGTCAGAAGTTGAAAAAGGAACAGTGACAAGGCTTTTGTCACTGTTCCTTTTTTTAGAATAAATGGTTAGAAGTAGCTTCTTCGGAAATAAGCCGAAATATCTTAAAGCTGACCATTTCTAATACAACTTCTTTTGCTGTTCGTACTAGTGAAGGATCACTAGTAATTGATCCGTTGGTTTGTTTAGCGGAAGAATCGTTCCCAGAATGGTTTTTTTTCTTTGATGGGATCTTCTTCGGAAGATGATTTTGTCTTTTGAGGATACTTTTCTTCGATATCGATTACCTCTTCATTCACTGCCTCATTGGCAACGATCAGTAAACCGATACTGTCAGGATCAGCAGTCTGGGCGTCAGTCACCACTCGAAAATCGAGCTGTTGTTTCGTAATCAATGAAATAAAGGTCGTCTGAAGCGTTTCGGGCAATTTTCCGTTGATCAAGATCAGTGCCCCTTGATAGTTAGGGAGAACCGACTGTAACGTTTCTTGGTTGTCCTTTTTCTTCATTTCTGCTACCGTCATACTTAGATAACAACGTTCACGAAACGTTCCCAAGTATTTTCTTTGTTCATCTGGATTAACACGAGGTGTCCCGTACATTCCTGTATCTAGGCGTTTCTCCAATTCATCGGACATTGAAAATCCTCCTAAGCGTTTTCTTGCTTTATATTATAGCACAAAAAAGGGAGCGTCGATTATTAGAAACATTTAGCTATTTCAGTGAGGTCATAAGAAAGACTAAAAAAGATCAGAAAGAAAGCTGGTGAAAACATGGAAATCCAAAAGAACCACTTATTGATTTTAGCAGAAAATCAACGAATCGAGACACCACGATTATGGTTGCGTCCTGTGACGATGGCAGATGCCAATGATTTATTCGAATACGCAAGTGATGAAGAAACGACGGAGTTTGTTTTTCCGAGGCATCAATCACTTGTGGATACAAAAATCGCCATTGCAACGTATTTTTTAGCGGCGCCATTAGGTAAATTTGCTATTGAAGAGAAAATGAGTGGCAATATGATCGGAACGATCGACTTGCGGGTGGACCCGCTAAAGGAAGTGGCAGAACTAGGCTATACCTTGAATAAAGCTTTCTGGGGGCAAGGGATCGTACCGGAAGCTGCTCGGATGCTTTTGTCTTTGGGTTTTGAAAAATTAGCGCTTGTTCGTATTTATGCACTGCACGATCAGCGAAATCATCGATCTGGTCGCGTGATGGAAAAAATTGGCATGAAAGTGGAAGCACAGATTCCGGCTGCGCGAAGATTTCGTGGGCAAGTAGTGGACGAAGTGATGCGGGGAATTACCCGAGACGAGTGGCAAAAACGAATCATGTAAAGGAGAATCGCTATGGAAATAACGATTGATATGGATGCAGCAGCAGTAGCAAAAATCTCAGAAGTCAAACAGGAGGGAGATCGAATTTATCTAGATTTTGAAGATGGTGTGGGACCTTTTCCGGCTACGGCGATCTCTTGCCGGTTAGATATTAGTTTTCGCTTGATCCTCGTACCAGCAGATTATCCAGAAGAAGGATTGTCTATCTATGATACGAAGCTGGATACAGCAATTGGAACAGTTTGGTTAAAACAAGGCGCAGCAATGTATTTAGAAGAGCGGACACGCTTGGTGGTCGATCCTGACTATCAGCGCTTGCAGTTGACTAGTGACAGCGGTCTGCTGGCATCTAACGTTCAACTGTTGCGCATGGACAAAAAGGTGGCAGGAAACTGATATGGGGAAATTAGCCGTTATCAGCGATTTGCATGTCGATATCAATCATTTCAGTGCAACAGACTTGCAGCTGATAGCCGAATTGCTAGACGCCAATCAAGCGACGCACTTGCATCTAGCTGGAGATATTGCAAACAAAGAGACAGCAGCGATGACCGTCATTGATTTCTTTCAAAGACAGCTGCCTACTACCTTTCATTGGGGCAATCATGAAATGGCTGATTTATCAGAATCATTGATCGAAACCTATCCTGATCCAGCTTTCTTGAACTTTCAAACAGTCGCTTTATCGGAAAAAACACTCTTGTTAGGTGTCAATGGCTGGTATGACTACGGCTATTCTGACTTGCAAAGCACAGAAGAGATCCTTCGTCTCAAGCGCCTCTTTTGGTATGATCGTATGATTCAGCGGACAGGAACCGATCCGGAAATCAGTCATCAGATCAATGAAAGACTGCGTCAAACATTGCGAGGGCTCCCTCAAGATAAAGAAGTCATCGTAACGACTCATTTTGTTCCGAAAGCAACCTTTATCGTCAAACAAACGGGGAAGTATGTTCGTTGGAATCATTTGAACGCGTTTCTAGGTTCACCAGAATTTGGGGCAGTTATTGATGAGGCGGACAATGTGCGTCAAGTAGTCTTTGGTCATACCCATCGTCGGTTTGAAGATCAAGTGATTGGACAGACGATTTATAGCTGTCGTCCTTTGGGCTATTACTATGAATGGCAATTGACCCGACGATTTGTTCTGGAAAATCAGTTGACAGAAAATTTTCAGCCAACAAAGCTACGGGGACTTTTGCGAACTAATCAAGCAGCGTTCAATCAATACAAAGCAGCCCATTTAAGAGCAGAGCTCCAGCAAGCAATCACATGGATCAACTATTGATTCGCTACGAGATAAAAGCGTGCGGGACTGTGTCATAAGTCTCCTACAAGTAAAACTATCCGAACATTAATGATTATTGCTCCTGCGGTGCAGGGACTCCTCGTCGCAAAAGTCAGAGGAATCTATCCTAGCAACAGACTATTATTCGGTTTAACTTGTTGGATGATGACTTATGGCACAGTCCCTCTTTTTTTCGAATAAACGACTAACAGTAGCTTCTTCGGAAATAAGCAGAAATTTCAAAAAAATAAAGCAGCAATTTTCGGCAATTCCTTTTTATTGCTTGAAGCAGTCCACGTTTGCTACTTTCTCTTTTTTTACCGCTGCAATCTTTTCCGCAAGAAAATCCCTAAATAAGCCGCAGCAATGGCTTTGATCACACCGGGCAGAAGGAAGAGAACAAAACCGCCATTGATGGCAGCAGTCCAAGACATAGCGGTGCTCCATTTTAACCATAAGGTACCAAAAAACAATGTTGCTAATGCACCAGCGATATTCGCTAACATCCCTCTCACATATCCGGCGCGGCCTGTTTCCAAAAGTTTCCCCGTCAAGAGTCCATTAAAGATAAAACCAATCAGATAGCCGCCTGTAGGTCCGAATAAGACGCCGATGCCACTTGCTCCGCCGGCAAAAACTGGTAATCCGATCAACCCCAGCAATAAGTAAATAAGGATCGACATGGTCCCTGTGCGCATTCCTAGAAAGGTTACCGCCAAGCCGACAGCAAAGGTTTGGCCTGTCAGAGGAATCAATCCTAATGGGATGGTTAGTTGAGACAGCCCAGCAATAATGATGGCAAAAAAAGCAGCATAGATTTGTTCTCGCAATGGTAGTTTCATAGTATCCTTCTTTCGTTAACACATAATCCAATAGTTGGTTAACGAAATTATAAATCTTGGTTAACGAAAAGTAAAGAGTAAATCAACGTTTTTTTCGCAACGCTTGCAACAAAGTTTCTGTAGCCAAAAAAGGGGTAAACAGTTCAAAAACCTCAGAGGGTACAGGAAAGTATCCGACAAGCGTTACTAACGTAGATTCATCGAGAAAAGGTAGCAGGTCTTCAAGCTCTGACAACCGTTGCTCCGGATTCTCTGACGCTGCCAGGATCTTTTGAAGAATGCGTCCTAGATCTTGCTTTTCGAGAAAAGGGGCAATATCTTCCAACTCGTACAAAGACAGCGAGTTTGAGACAGACTGCTCAACTTTTTGGGCTAAGAAAGTGGCAGATAAGTAGGGCGCTGCTTCTTCCAGAAAAGCGAAAGTATAGTCCTCTTTCATCAATTGTTCCAAATGATCTGTCTCTAAAAAAGGTAAAAATTCTTCTAGTGCTTCTTCGGTCAGCGGTTCTGTTATAGGTTTCAATAAAGCAAATAATTCTTCACTGCTCAAAAAAGGTGCCAATTGCTCCACTAACTCAAGTTCAAAAGGCTGGGCTTGAGTCGCAGCTGCCAATTCTTTAGGTTTAATGATCGGCGCCAACGTGGTGATTTCCTGAGAATCGGCGACTCCCTCGTGGTAATGCATTACTGCAACTCCGCTATTTCCTAATAGTTCGTCAATGGATAACTGCAAAATTGTTGCTAGCTGGGACAATTTTTCGATGTCAGGCAATGTATTGCCTCGCTCCCAATTGCTGATAGCTTGATAACTGACCAATAATTGATCTGCTAAGTTGCTTTGAGTCATATTTAGTTCTCGACGTTTGCTGGCAATCCGTTGGCCGATTTGCCGTATGTTGAATTCATTCATGTGAACTCCTCCTTTCGTGTCTCCAGTATAGGGGAACTAGCAACTGAAATACAATCAAGCCTTCGTTGAGTTGTCTCAAAAAAATTCAAGCCCTCGTTGAGTTGTCTAAAATGACAAGTCAACGAGAGCGGTGAATGATTATGGAGTGATCAATGTGACCAGATAGTCACCGAACGCTTTGGTAGACAAACAATGCGCGTCAGTCATAGCTGCCGCAAAGTCAGTTGTGACTTTCTTTTCCTTGATTGCTGTCTCGATGGCTGTGGTAATAAGAACTGCTGCTTCATCCCACTGGATATATTCCAAGAGCATACAAGCAGAGAGCAACAACGAGCAGGGATTGGCTTTTCCTGTGTCAACGATATCGGGGGCAGTACCGTGGGTTGCTTCAAAGATTGCGGCACCACTTACATAATTGATATTTGCACCTGGAGCGATCCCAATTCCGCCGACTTGAGCGGCTAATGCGTCGGAAAGATAGTCGCCATTGAGATTGCAAGTTGCGATCACTGAAAATTTTTCTGGGTACAAAAGAATCTGTTGCAGGAAATTATCTGCGATCACATCATTGATAATGACTTTTCCGGCTTGTTGTGCAGCAGCAAGTGCTGCTTGAGCCGCTTCAATATTCTGCTCAGATTTAATTGTTGCCCATTGGTTCATCGTGAAGCACTGATCGGCATAATTCGTTTCCGCTAATTGATAGCCCCAATTTTTGAAGCCGCCTTCGGTAAATTTCATGATGTTCCCTTTATGAACAAGGGTGACAGACGGCAAGTGGTGTGCGATAGCATACTCGATCGCTCCGCTGATCAACCGCTGACTGCCCTCTTTTGAGATCGGTTTGATCCCGATGGCGCTGCTTTCTGGAAAGCGAATGTTTTTGACACTGAATTGTGTTTGCAGCACCTCAATTAATTGTTTCGTGAGGGGATCATTTTTTGCAAATTCGATTCCTGCGTAAACATCTTCTGTATTTTCACGGAAAATCACCATATTCGTCTTTTCCGGATGCTTCAAAGGAGAAGGTACCCCGGCAAAGTATCGAACGGGCCGAACACAAGCATAGAGGTCTAATGTTTGGCGCAATGTGACATTGAGGGATCGGAATCCTTTGCCAACTGGTGTGGTCAATGGTCCCTTCAATGCGATTTTAGCCTCTTGGATAGTGGTAAGAGTCGACTGCGGCAACCATTCGCCGGTTTGTCTAAATGCTTTTTCACCAGCTAAAACTTCTTGCCAGTGGATCCTTCTTTTGGGACCATACGCTTGTTTTACGGCCGCATCAATCACAGGTTGCGCTGCTTGCCAAATTTCTGGACCAATGCCGTCACCACTGATATAAGGAATTGTGAGAACAGTGTTAGATAAGGACGCTTCAGAATGCATTGCTAGTTCCTCCTGCTTCTATTTTTTTGCGAATGACCATTGGTAAGATTCCTTGATGTTTCCAGTAACGGATATCTGCTGGTGCATCGAAACGCAGCCGAGTCGGAAAGGTGATCATTGTTTCATCTGTACGTTTGGCTGTCACATCAATCTGCTGATTGACCTGCGGTTCTTCGGGCAGTTGGATAAAGAAGGATTCAGAGCCATCCAATCCCAAGGAAGCGGCAGTTTGCCCAGCAAGATATTCTAGAGGAATCACACCCATCATGACCAAATTGCTGCGATGAATCCGTTCGAAACTTTCTGCCAAGACTACTTTGACGCCTAAAAGTTGGGTCCCTTTAGCTGCCCAATCTCGGGAAGAACCCATCCCATAATCTTTACCAGCTAAAATAATGCAAGACTGTTCGTTTTTCTGATAATTCATGGCAGCGTCATAGATTGACATCGTTTCCCCTGTAGGAAAATAATGGGTGATCCCGCCAGTACTTCCAGGAACCAGCTGATTCTGTAAACGAATGTTGCCGAAAGTTCCCCGCATCATGATGTGATGATTGCCTCGCCGTGAACCAAAAGAGTTGAACTCACGGTAAGGAACAGCTTTGGTTTGCAAAAACCTGCCGGCGGGAGAATCTAATCCAATGCTACCAGCGGGAGAAATATGGTCTGTCGTAACAGAATCCCCCAATTTGGCTAACACTTTCAAATCAGACAAACTTGTTTGGATAGGTAATTCTTTGGTCAAGGAATCAAAATAGGGTGGGTGGGCAATATATGTTGATGTGTCCTCCCAAGCATAACAATCACTGGCAGTTGTATCGATACGGTTCCAACGCTCATTGGCGTCGAATAGATGCGCATAAGCTGCACGAAACGCTTCTGGTCCAACAAAAGCTTGAATATATTCATTGACTTCTTCGTTACTTGGCCAGATATCCGTCAGATAAATTTCTTGTCCTGCTACGACGCCTAGAGGCTCCTTCGTCAAATCTTTCCGGATGGTTCCAGCAATGGCATAGGCGACGACTAACGGAGGAGAAGCTAAATAATTGGCTTTGATCTGTGGATGGATCCGACCTTCAAAGTTGCGGTTTCCAGATAAAACAGAAGCGACCAGTAAATTTTCGTTTTCGATTGCTTCTGCTACGGGTGCTTCTAATGGACCGGAGTTGCCGATACAAGTCGTACAGCCGTATCCAACTAAATAAAAGCCTAATTGTTCAAGATAAGGCAATAATCCACTGGCAGTCAAATAGGTGGTTACGATCTGGGAACCAGGGGCCAAGGAAGTCTTGACCGATTTTGGCACGGTCAATCCTTTTTCTACCGCCTTTTTTGCTAACAATCCCGCAGAGAGCATGACGAAGGGATTGCTCGTATTCGTACAGCTAGTGATAGCTGCAAGTACGATATCTCCTGTCTGCAATGTTTCGGAAGGCTCGTTTGGCCAGTTAACTTGGCTGCTTTTTTGCCATTCCTTCTCCGAAAGACCGAAGCCTTTTGGTCCGATGTCAGCCGTGAGGGAACGATCGAAATCAGTGCCAACTTCCGGTAATAAGATACGGTCCTGTGGTCGTTTTGGTCCTGCCAATGCGGGCTGGATCTTGGCTAGATCGATGGTGACCGTTTTGGTGTAGTCTGGTATCTCCGTCGCATCATAAAAGAGATGATTGGCTTTTGTGTAGGCAGCAACCTTATGGATCAATTCGGGTGTTCGTCCCGTAGTAGCTAAATAGTTGAGGGTCTCTTCATCAATTGGACAAAAACCGCAAGTGGCGCCATATTCTGGTGCCATATTGGCAAGGGTCGCACGGTCAGCTAAACTTAACCGTTGGTAACCGGTTCCGAAATATTCAACAAATTTTCCTACCACTTGCTCCTTTCGCAAGACTTCAGTAACAGTCAACGCCAAATCAGTTGCGGTCGTACCGGCAGGCATTTCGTTCACAAAACAGACACCGATAACTTCTGGAGTCGGGAAAAATGACGGCTCGCCCAAAATCGCTGCTTCTGCCTCGATACCGCCAACGCCCCAGCCCAATACACCGAGACCATTGATCATCGTTGTATGGGAATCTGTTCCTTGCAATGTATCCGGAAAAAGAAACGGCTCGCCAGCAATTTTTTTTTCCAAAATCACATCAGAAAGTGATTCAATATTTACTTGATGGATGATACCGGTCTCTGGAGGGACGACTTCAAAATTGTCAAATGAACCCTGAGCCCACTTCAAGAATTGGTAGCGCTCTTGGTTTCGTTCAAATTCACGCGCCGTATTGAAAGCCACTGCTTCCGGAGTCCCTGCACAATCGACTTGGACGGAATGATCGACAACCAAAGTCACGGGAATCTCAGGATTGATTGTATCTGCATTCCCGCCTAAGGCAACGATTGCGTCTCGCATCGCAGCAAGGTCTACGACCGCTGGAACACCAGTGAAGTCTTGCAAAACGACACGTTCGGGTTTGAAAGGTACGACGCCTGTGGGCTGTTCAGCGTTCCAATTGACCAAATAATCCAAGTAAACAGCAGTGATCTCTTCATCTTGGTGACGGGCGACACTTTCTAGTAACACGCGAATCGAGTAAGGCAATCTTTTTAATTCAGCGTTAAAGTCAGCCGCGACCTTTGCTAAATCAATAAACGTATAGCGCTGATCATTCACGATCAGGTTTGTGTGCCAATTCATAAGCATCCTCCTTAAATATCAATCTATTAGGAATAATTATACGTTTATAAAAAGAAAAATCAATTAAAATTATGAAAAATATTTCATTTTATAAACATCGTGCTATAATGTTTAAAAGTTTTTATTTTTTGAATCAAATGAAGTTAGTAGCATGTTTACGTAAGGATGTTAGGAGGTAACATGGCTGTGGAAAAATTAGAAAAAGAAAAGAATATCGTATATCTTTCATCATTGTGTCAGAAACACAATCAAATCGATATGAATCTTTATTCAGAGTATGACGTAAAACGTGGACTGAGAGATTTAGATGGAAAAGGTGTCTTAGCCGGCTTAACAACCATTTCTACCATTTATCCAGAAAAAATCGTGGCGGGGAAGCCCCTCGAGGCTTGTGGGGAATTACGTTATCGAGGAATCGATATCAATGAATTGGTTGCAGGATTCGTTGAAGAAAATCGGTTTGGTTTTGAAGAGATTGCATATTTATTACTTTTTGGCGAGCTGCCAAAGTTATCTGAATTGCAGGGATTTCGTCAGTTATTGGCGGATAAACGTACGCTTCCAACCAATTTTGTTCGTGACGTGATCATGAAAGCACCTTCTGCGGATATCATGAATAGTTTATCTCGCAGTATTTTGACATTAGCCAGTTATGATCCGCAAGCCGATGATGTCAGTATTGAGAATGTATTAGAGCAAAGTTTGATGCTGATCAGTGTCTTTCCACTGCTGGCGATCTACGCTTACCACGCCTATAATCACTACAATCAAGAGGGAAGTATGTATATTCATCGCCCTTCGGAGGAATTAAGCACGGCAGAAACGATTTTGACCATGCTGCGTCCTAATAAAGCCTATAGTTTTCAAGAAGCTCAAACCTTGGATATGGCGCTGGTGCTTCATATGGAACATGGGGGCGGAAACAACTCGACCTTTACTACTCGGGTAGTTACTTCTAGCGGTACCGATACTTATTCGACGATCGCAGCCGCATTAGGATCGCTAAAAGGGCCTAAACACGGTGGAGCCAATATCAAAGTGACGGAGATGATGAGTGATCTGAAACGCCAGATTGCTGATACAACAGATGAAGCTGCAGTTCGTCGTTATTTAGAAGCAGTTTTGGATAAAGAAGCTTTTGATCGCAAGGGCTTGATCTATGGTATGGGACATGCTGTCTACAGTGACAATGATCCTCGAGCGGCAATTTTTAAAAATTATGTAGCCAAACTCGCACAAGAGAAAGGCATCGGCGCTTGGCAAGAATATCAACTTTACACAACTGTTGAACGAATCGCTCCAGAAGTGATTGCTCAAAAACGAAAAATGTATAAAGGCGTCAGTGCGAACATTGATTTTTTCAGCGGCTTTGTTTATAAAATGTTAGACTTGCCAGAAGAACTTTACACACCGATGTTTGCGATTGCGCGAATCGTCGGCTGGTCTGCTCATCGAATCGAAGAATTAGTCAATGCCCAAAAAATCATGCGACCAGCTTATAAGGAAGTGTCTTCTGACCGGAGCTATACAAGGTTGAATGAGCGGTAGGATTGAGGAAGAATCTTTTTAGATAAATCAGATAAAATATAAGAAGCGATCGAGGAAAATATTTTCTGGAATCGCTTTTTTATATTAAAAAAACGTACCTTATTTCGGTAATTTGCAAAAAAAGTATCCGGTAACAAGTGTTTTTCTTTGTAAAAAAAACAAAAAACTTCTATGCTAATAGAGGAGGGTATTTTTACCTATGGTGGCAGATAACCGCAAAAGGTTGTTGGTTTTGGTGGATCTGTTACTAAAAAAAACGTTCTTTTTTCAGAAATGCAAACAAGGAGTGTGAAAAATGGAAAATGAACAAGCGGCAAATGTAGAGACTGCTTCGCTTACCTTTGAGGAGAAAGTCTTGCAGACGATCGTAGGTGTAGCCTTGGCGTCAATTGATGGCTTAATCAGTGCAGATGGAAAATTTTTTTCAAGTATGACGGAAGATTTGGCCGACCAGAGCAATGTGACATCGGGGATCGAAGTGGAAGTTGGCAAAGAACAAGTAGCAATTGATTTGGAAGTTATTGTTGCCTACGGGAAGGATATTCCCCGGTTGTTTGCTCAGATCCAAGAAATTGTTTTGCAAGAAGTTAGTCGGTTGACTGCTTTAGAAGTCAAAGAAATCAACATTCGCATCGTGGATGTCGTCAAACAAGAAACGATCGAAAAAATCACAGATAATCAATAAGAATCCGCAGAAAAATCAGAAAGGAAGAATGATCAATGATTTCACTATACACAACGCCTAGCTGTACATCATGTCGCAAAGCGCGGGCTTGGTTGACCGAAAATGAACTACCCTTCAAAGAAAGAAACATTTTTAGCGATCCATTAAATAGTGATGAACTACTGGAAATTCTTTCTTTGACAAAAAACGGGACAGAAGATATTATCTCAACACGTTCAAAAGTGTATCAAAAATTAGCCATTGATTTGGATGACTTGAAATTAGAAGAATTATTAGCGTTGATTGAGCAATACCCGAATTTATTGAAACGTCCCATCATTGTTGATGGCGACAAACTGCAAGTAGGATATAATGAAGATGATATCCGCAAATTTGTGCCACGCAATATTCGGAAAGTAATCTTTAAAAAGCGTCAGAAAGATTTGCTGTTGTTCAACTATCATCAAAAAAATTCATCCGGAGAGTCCGTCGTCAATATTATTTGAAGTCGACCTGCCGATTAATCGCGAACTGTGTGGTATTTCCTTCGGGAAACCAGCACAGTTTTTTTGATTTCTCAAAAAAGAGGTCATGTCAGAAGTAGTCTGCTTCAAGAGAGATGAAAAGGAGAGTTCGAAAATTGCTTGTCGGATTTCTGTGAAATTTTGACTTCTTTCCGAAGAAGTTATTTCTAACAATTTATAAAAAAAGAAGCTGTGACAAGATTTCTGTCGCAGCTTCTGGTGAAAATTCTTATAGTTTTTGGTTGTAGAATTCAACGACTAGTGCTTCGTCAACTTCTGCAGTCAATTCATCGCGTTCTGGTAAACGAGTCAATGAACCTTCTAATTTTTCATCATCAAAGCTTACAAATGCTGTACGACCAGTAGTTGCTTCGATTGCTTCTTTGATTGTTGAGATGTTTTGTGATTTTTCACGAACGCTGATCACTTGACCAACTTCAACATGGTAAGAAGGGATATCTACACGTTTGCCATCTACTAAAATGTGGCCATGGTTTACTAATTGACGTGCTTGACGACGAGTAGTTGCAAGACCTAAACGGTAAACGACGTTATCCAAACGTTGTTCTAACAAGATCATGAAGTTAACACCGTGTTTACCTTCTTTGATTTTGCTTGCTTTGATAAACAATGTACGGAATTGACGTTCGTTCATGCCATACATATGACGAAGTTTTTGTTTTTCAGTCAATTGCATACCGTATTCTGATTTTTTGCCACGGCTGTTTGGTCCGTGTTGTCCTGGAGCGTAAGGACGACGTGCCAATTCTTTACCAGTTTCTGAAAGAGAAATTCCTAAACGACGAGAAATTTTCCATGATGGTCCTGTATAACGAGACATAATTTAGTTCCTCCAATAAATATAGTTTGGAGTAAAATAATCCGTTGAAAAATTCACATCCGTGCAGTTCGTTCTTCAATCTTCACCTTTGCAGCCGCGGTTACGCAATTGAACCTTTTAGGCAACGAACTGGTGACGAGCTGTTATTTCCCTGCTGCATTATTTTACACAAGGAACAGTATACGATAAAATAAGAGGAAAAGTCAAGGTATGATTGAATTCAATTGCAATGAAAATGTGATGAAAATTTCATATAAAAAGTAACGTTTTTCAGAAAACACTTTACAAATAGGCGTTTGGTTATTAAAATGTGAAGGTATTGTGTACTTTATAACGAACTCAATTATCATACCCATAAAAAGGAGCAGAAAAATGAATCCAGTATCCCCATTATTTGAAAAAATTGATTCTTCCATTGAAAAGAAGGTCGATTTGATCAAAAGCAGTTATTTACGCTATGCTGTACGGGCCATGATGGCATGTCTTTTCTTGACGCTAGGAACAGCGATTGCCTTTGCGATTGCTATGAAAGGTGAGGACATTGCACATGGACTAGGAAAAATGTTGTATGCATTTATGTTTAGTTGGTCCCTTGTCATGATCTTATATATGAACGCAGAATTAGGCACATCAAATATGTTGTATATGACCGTCGGTGTTTATCGCAAACGATTGAGTGTTCCTTTGGCATTGAAGATTTTGTTCACTTGTGTGCTCTTCAATTTAGTCGGTGGTTTGATTTTTGGATCAATTATTTCTTTGACTGGACCTTTTCAAGGGTTGCCTGCGGATAATTTCTTATTGACTTCCATTACCGCAAAACTTGATAAGCCGACACTCCAAATCGTCGTCGAAGCAATGTTCGCAAACATTGTCGTTAATACAGCTGTTTTAGTAAGTATGCGGATGAAAGATGATGCAGGGAAAGTAGCTGCGATTATTTTCATTATCTTTATCTTTGCCTTCTTAGGCTATGAACACGTCATCGCTAACTTCCCAGCGTTTACGTTAGCTTTCTGGGCATCTGGCGGCCACTTAGCTGGTATGACTGTCGGCAGCGTGATTCACAATCTTGTCTTTGCCTTTATCGGGAACTATATCGGTGGCGGCTTGATCATGGGTCTGGGCTATGCATGGCTCAATCAATCAAAATCAACTTATGTGGATTAAACGAAGAAAGAAGCAGCAATGCTTCTTTTTTTTAAAATCAATATTGACACACTAAAATCATTCTGCTATCCTTGTTAAAAATCAATAAGTAAACACGTAGAAAAAGAAAGTAAGATTCTGTGGAATTTCTAACAGAGAGCCCCGACAGCTGAAAAAGGGTGAAAGAAAACGAATCTGAAAATGGCTTTTGAGTGGGTGTTTCGAGAACGCAAGTTTTAGAAGCGCACGGATGTCCCCGTTACTGAGACCCCAATATCACGCAACAGCGTCGCATTGGAGTAGAGGCATTCTTCGTAAGTCGGATGCAAACTAAGGTGGTACCATGTAAATTTATTACATCCTTAAGAGATAACTCTTAAGGATTTTTTTTTACCCAAAAAAGGAGGAGAAACTATGTGCCAAGTGATCAATCATTATGAAATTGTAGGAAGTTTTTTGCGTCCGGAGAAGTTGAAGCAAGCAAGGGAAGCGTTCGCTGAAGGAAAAATCACTCGATCCGAGTTAAAAGAAGTTGAGGATCAGGCGATCAGTGAGTTAGTCGCAAAACAAAAAGAAGTTGGCTTGAAATATGTCAGCGATGGCGAATTTCGCCGTAGTTATTGGCACTTGGATTTTTTCTGGGGATTTCAAGGAATAGAGCATATTTTGATGGATCAAGGCTACTTGTTCCATGGGGAAGAAACCCGTGCTGATTCTGCACGATTAGCTGGGAAAGTCGCATTCAATCCAGAACATCCCGTGTTTGAGGAATATCGCTTTGTCGCGGCTCAAGCAGATGGGGTGCCTGTTCGCCAGAGTATCCCAGCGCCTGCTCAATTGTTTGTCGAACTTGTTCGAGGCAGCAACGAAGAAAAAGTGAACGCTATCTATCCGGATCGGGAAGTATTGCTTGCTGATATTGCGCAAGCCTATCGTGAAACCATTTTAGCCTTGTATGATCTTGGCTGTCGTCATCTAAAATTGGATGACTGTACGTGGGGGATGCTGGTGGACAAAAATTACTGGCAGTCAAGGACCAACGATGAGTATGATACACAAAAATTACAAGAATTGTATCTGCGGTTGAATAACAGTGCATTGGTGGATCTGCCTAACGACCTGCACGTGACTACCCATGTTTGCCGTGGCAATTACCATTCGACATGGGCGGCATCGGGAGGCTATGAGCCAGTTGCGGATTCGCTGTTGGGACATGAAGCGGTCGAAGCCTTTTTCTTGGAGTTTGATGATGATCGCTCTGGGGACTTCCAGCCATTGCGATTTGTCCCAGAAACAAAGAAAGTTGTTCTCGGTCTAGTCACAAGTAAAAATGGGGCTCTGGAAGAGAAAGAAAGCTTGATTGCCCGGATCAAAGAAGCCAGCCAATACGTGCCCTTAGAGCGTTTGAGCTTGAGTCCGCAGTGTGGCTTTGCTTCAACAGAGGAGGGCAACATTCTGTCAGAAGAAGATCAATGGAAGAAATTGCAGCTGATCATTGAAGTGGCAGATGAAGTCTGGGGCACTCAACCAGTCACTGCCAAATAGACAAAGACGATTGAGGCAAACACTTCATGTGGTTGAAAATATTTCAGTTTCCCCAAAAAATGAGCCACCTTCATTGGTAAGCAAGAGTCATTCACCAAGATCCGCCACTTATTGAAATAGACAGCTTTTTATGTTAAGAATAGGGTATGCTTTTTGGAGAGAACATGATCCAAAAGTAAAAATTCTTGTTATTTCTTACAGAAAGAGAGTCTTAGTTTTTTATGGATATGAATCGGAAATTCTTTGCTTTTGATATTGATGGCACGTTACTGGATTCGAACAAGCAACCGTTGGAAAGTACGATTGAAGCATTGGAGTTGCTGCGAAATGCTGGGCATTTCGTGACAGTTGCTACAGGCCGCAGTCGTTTCCATGCGAAAGACATCATCCGCTCCCTTGCTTTTGATAATTATATTTTATGCAATGGCGCTGCTGCATTTTTGGCACACCAACAAGTGTACAAAAATTTATTAGATGAAGAACAGCTAAAAGCATTTGTTGCTGAAGCAAACGAGTTAGGGATCGATACCGCATTTGTGGGAATGGATACGGCTAAACGAGCTTCTTCTTTAAATATTGGCATCATGGATGAAGCAATGCGCTCTTTTGGCGCACAATTGCCTGAATTAGACATGCACTTTCCGGAAGAAAAAGAAGTCTATCAAGCGTTGGCTTTTTATGGGAAAGAGTATGAAGACTATTTTGACGATCGCTACAGTAAATTACGTTTTGTTCGCTGGCATGAAAACAGTGTCGATGTCGTGCCAAAAGATGGTTCAAAAGCAGCCACGATTCTTTCGGTGGCACACCAACTAGGAATCTCACAAAAAGATGTGATTTGTTTTGGCGATGGCCAAAATGATCGCGAAATGCTGCAAGCTGCCGGCGTCGGCGTGGCCATGGGTAACGCGGCTCCCGAGATTCAAGCGATTGCTGATAAAGTCACCGCCAGCAATGATGAGGATGGCATCTGGCAAGCATTGAAAGAACTAGACTTGATTTAAACAAACTGTGTCCTAAGAAACAGACAAACCTGAAATTTTTTGCAACAGCCAAATCAGAGAAATCAGCCCCGCAAATTGCCAGAAGGATTTCCTTCGGTGCCCCTTCTTAAGGTGGCAGCCTACCTATTTTACTAAGGGATCCGGTTGATTCTATGATGGAAGCTCTGTGTAAGATTAGGCAATGTCTTATTCTTGGGAGCACAGTTTCTTTTTTTCAGCAAGTATTGGTACAATGGAAAAAAGAGGAGGAGTGAAGATGAAAATAGCATTGATAGCCCATGACCGCAAAAAAGAATTGATGGTGAAGATGGTCACCGCTTATCGCGAAATCTTGGCACAGCATCAATTATATGCCACAGGAACAACAGGAAAACGAATCCAAGAAGCTACGGGACTATCCGTTCATCGCTATAAGTCTGGTCCTTTAGGAGGCGATCAACAAATTGGGGCGATGATTTCGGAGGATGCGTTGGATATGGTGATTTTTTTGCGCGATCCATTGGCAGCGCAACCACATGAGCCGGATGTGACCGCATTGATCCGTCTGTCAGATGTTTATGAAATCCCGTTGGCTACGAATATCGGTACAGCAGAAATGCTGCTCCGAGGATTAGATGCAGGATTTGCAGATTTCCGACAGATCATCCATGAAACGGACCATCGACCATTATCTTTTTGAAGGAAGTGACGAAAGTGAAGGACAAACCAATGATCGCCGATTTTTTGCGTTATGCCAAAATCAATACCCGTTCCGATGCAAGCAGCCAAACAATTCCTACTACCCCTGGACAAGTTGAGCTGGCACTTTTATTACGGGATCAATTGCAGTCTATGGGGCTTAACGATGTGTTGTACCATGAAAAGAATAGCTTTGTGATCGGACGTCTTGCAGGAAATCCGGACAAAACGGCTGTCGGATTTATCGCACATGTAGACACCGCTGATTTTGCAGCCGAAAACATCCAACCCCAGATCCATGAAAATTATGATGGCAAAGACGTTTGCCTCAATGAGCCGTTGGGGATCATGATGACAGTCGCTGAGTTTCCTAACCTCAAAGACTACATAGGTGAGACGTTGATCACTACAGATGGAACGACGCTCCTAGGTGCAGACGATAAAGCCGGGATTGCTGAGATCATCGATGCATTGCGGATTTTACAAACGATTGATCCACAAGAACGGGGAGATGTCTGGATCGCTTTTGGTCCGGATGAAGAAATTGGGAAAGGGGCGGATCTGTTTGACCCAGCCGATTTCCCAGTGGCTTTTGCTTATACAATGGACAGTGGTCGTGTGGGACATATGGAGTATGAAACCTTTAATGCTGCGCGGATCGATATCCAAATCAACGGAACAAGCGTCCATCCTGGGACGGCTTATGGTCGTCTCGTCAATGCATTAAAGATCGCCAACCAGATCGATGCGGCACTGCCGCAAGCAGAAGTCCCGGAAAAAACAAAAGACTATCAAGGCTTTTACTTACTTCACAATCTTTCTGGACATATCGGGCAAGCAGAACTCTCCTACATCATTCGTGATCACGATCAAACGCTTTTCCAAAAGCGCAAGGAGAAGATGGTGCAGATCATTGAAAAGTTGAATGAGTACTATGGTGAGCGGATCACCTATCAGCTGTATGATCAATACTACAATATGGGCGACCGAATCAAAGAAAATCCTCAAAGTGTTATCATTGCTCGTCAAGCAATGAAAGACTTAGGGATCACACCGATCGAAGCCCCTTTTCGCGGCGGCACAGATGGGTCCAAAATCACTTACAAAGGGATCCCAACCCCTAATCTATTTACCGGCGGCGAGAATTTCCACGGTCAATATGAATTTATCACTGTTGAAGCGATGGCAAAGGCGCGGGACTTAATCGTTGCGATCGTGAAACGTGTTGCTGAATAATGATGACTCTCCAAACGACCAACGTTGTTTGGAGAGTGTTTTATTTTCTAAAGGGTCCTAGAAGAGCAACAAGAGCAGTCGGTAGGAAGGAATTCCTGTAGTTTAAGGTTGTTTGCTGTTATGGAATAGCTCTTTTTTTTCTCAAGAAAAACACTTATAATAAAGAAAGATGTTAAAAGAGAAGAGGAAAAAGTGTGCGGGTATTATTTATTGGAGATGTGGTTGGATCGTTAGGGAGAAATACCTTGACAGAGTATTTACCAAAATTGAAGAAAGCCTATCGGCCGCAAGTGACGATCGCAAATGGCGAGAATGCAGCTGCGGGTCGGGGGATCACGGGGAAAATTTATAAGAAATTTCTTCAAGATGGCGTCGATGTGATCACACTAGGAAATCATACATGGGATAATCGAGATATTTTTGAATTTATTGGTGATGCAAAAAAAATGATTCGTCCGGCAAATTTTCCAGAAGGGACTCCTGGTACAGGAATGGTCTTTGTGAAAGTCAATGCGATCGAATTAGCAGTCATCAATATGCAAGCACGCTCTTTCATGGTCGACATTGATGACCCTTTTCGTAAAATGGATGAGTTGGTGACTATCGCCCGCAAGCGTACACCATTTATCTTTGTTGATTTTCATGGTGAGACAACGAGTGAGAAACAAGCCATGGGCTGGTATCTAGACGGACGAGTTTCTGCAGTCGTCGGCACACACACCCACGTACAAACCAATGATGCCCGAATTTTGCCACAAGGAACGGCTTATTTGTCAGATGTAGGAATGACTGGTCCTTATGATGGGATTTTAGGGATGAAACGAGAACCTATCATCGAAAAATTCTTGACGGCATTGCCGCAACGCTTTGAAGTGATCGAGAACGGACGCAGTATTTTGTCCGCTTGTCTGATCGAGATCGATGAACAAACTGGAAAAGCCAAATCGATTCGTCCAATCCAAATCAGCGAAGACCGGCCTTTTACAGAATAGGAGAATCATGGACCCATTAGAAAAAGAAACAGCAGTAGCACAAGAATTGGCTGCGTTGCGGCAATTATTGGCACAACACCCGGTAGTACAAGAGTTTCAAAGGATTCAACAACGGGCGCAAAAGAATCAAAAGCTGCTGGAGTTAGAAGAAGCAATCAAGCAAACCCAAAAAGAAATCGTTCAGTATGAACATTATGATAAACCGGAAGCAAAAAAGGATGCTTTGCGACGAGTGGCTGAGTTGACCCAACAATATGACCAGCATCCACTCGTGATCGCCTATCGTGCGGCACTTCAGGAAGCAGATGAATTGCTGCACTACGTCACAACAGAAATCCAAAAGCAAGTGAATAAAGCCATCGAGGAGGAAGATGCTCATGCCTCAAAAAACTAAAAACACTCCTATGATGGAACAATATTTAAGCATCAAGGCACAATACCAAGATGCTTTTTTGTTCTATCGTCTGGGAGATTTCTATGAACTGTTCAATGAAGATGCGATCAAAGCTGCACAAATCTTGGAGCTGACATTGACAAGCCGCAACAAAAATGCGGAAGAACCGATCCCAATGTGCGGAGTCCCTTATCATGCCGCCAGTAATTACATTGATACGTTGATCGAACAAGGCTATAAAGTCGCCATCTGTGAACAAGTCGAAGATCCCAAAACCACCAAAGGAATGGTCAAACGGGAAGTCGTTCAATTGATCACTCCAGGGACAGTGATGGATAGCAAAGGGCTGTCCGCCAAAGATAATAACTTCTTGACGGCTGTGATGAAAACGACGCAAGGTTACAGTTTTGCTTATGCAGACTTGAGTACCGGCGAGTTAAAGACCGCGCTTTTAGAAGACGAGGACGCGGTATTGAATGAGGCCGCTGCCTTACAAACCAAGGAAGTCGTTTTGTGCAGCGAAGTTCCTGACTCCCTTAAAGAACTGTTGACCACTCGCTTGAGTGTTGTTTTTTCAAAACAAGAGACATATGAAGAAAATGCTGAATTCCGTTTTTTGACTAGCGGATTGCCTGAAGATGAAAAGACGGTCACTGGCAAATTATTGAGTTATCTCGCAATCACCCAAAAACGCAGCTTGGCTCATATCCAGCAAGCAGTAGAATATCAACCAGATCATTCTTTGAAAATGGACTATTACTCAAAGTTCAATCTCGAATTGAGTCGATCCATTCGAACTGGCAAAAAGCATGGAACACTCTTATGGTTATTAGATGAAACCAAAACAGCAATGGGTGCCCGTTTATTGAAGCAGTGGTTGGATCGTCCTTTGATCCAACCAAAGAAGATCTTTGCACGTCAAGAAATGGTTCAATCATTGTTGGACAGCTTTTTTGAACGAGCAGACTTACAAGACGCACTGACAAAAGTATATGACATGGAGCGCTTAGTTGGGCGAGTTGCCTTTGGCAATGTCAATGGACGGGATCTTCTGCAGCTGAAATCTTCTTTGCAGCAAGTTCCTCTGATCGCCCAGTTGATCAAAGGCATCAATCGTGGAGAGTGGAATGACCTGTTGATCGAATTGGAGCCACTGGATGAGTTAGTGGCATTGATCGATAGCGCCATCGATGAAGACGCACCGCTGCAGATCACTGAAGGAAATGTCATCAAAGATGGCTTTCACGAACAACTAGACAAGTATCGGGAAGCGATGCGCAACGGCAAGCAGTGGCTAGCTGAGTTAGAAGCCAAAGAACGCCAAGAAACAGGCATCAAGAATTTAAAAGTGGGCTTCAACCGTGTTTTTGGTTATTACATCGAAATCACCAAAGCCAATCTGGCTGGTCTCGAAGAAGGCCGTTATGAACGAAAACAGACCCTTGCTAATGCGGAGCGTTTTATTTCACCTGAATTAAAGAAGCTGGAAACAGTGATTTTAGAAGCGGAAGAAAAATCGGTGGATCTGGAATACCAATTGTTCTTGGAAGTACGAGAAGAAGTGAAAAAAAGTATCCTTCGCTTGCAGAAATTAGCCAAAGCCATTAGTGCAGTCGATGTGTTACAAAGTTTTGCGACAATTGCTGAACGCTATCAATATGTACGGCCAGTTTTGAAAAAAGAGCGCTCCTTGAATATCATCGATGGGCGTCATCCCGTTGTGGAAAAAGTGCTGGGGCACCAAGAATATATTCCTAATAGCATCGTGATGCATGAAGACACCGATATTTTACTGATCACTGGACCGAATATGTCTGGTAAGAGTACGTATATGCGGCAATTGGCACTGTTAGTGATTATGGCTCAAATCGGTTGTTTTGTTCCTGCGCAATCAGCAGAAATGCCGATTTTTGACCGCATCTTTACCCGAATCGGTGCCAGCGATGACTTGATTGCTGGACAAAGTACATTCATGGTCGAGATGATGGAAGCCAATCAGGCGTTGCGTCATGCCACACCAAACAGTTTGATCCTATTCGATGAATTAGGGCGTGGAACAGCCACCTATGATGGGATGGCACTTGCTCAAGCCATCATTGAATATATCCATAAAGAAGTCAAAGCGAAGACCCTTTTTTCGACCCATTATCACGAACTGACCATATTGGACGAAGAATTACTGCGTTTGCGGAACATTCATGTAGGAGCGGTAGAAAAAGACGGTGAAGTTGTCTTCCTGCATAAAATGATGGAAGGTCCGGCAGACAAGAGCTACGGAATCCATGTGGCGAAAATTGCAGGACTGCCTAGCGGATTACTACAACGGGCGGCAACGATCTTGAAAGCTCTGGAAGAACATGAACCAACGATCGAAAAGCCTGTGATAGAAGAAACACAACAGCTTTCATTGTTTAGCGAGGTGTCCACAGAAGAAGTTGGCGTCATCGATCAGTTGAAAAAACTGAATCTCTTAGAAATGACCCCAATGGATGCGTTAAATAAGCTTTATGAATTGCAAAAACGAATCTAGAAAGAAGGAAAACAGATGGGCAAGATCCAAGAATTATCTGAACGTCTAGCGAATCAAATCGCTG
Source organism: Enterococcus sp. DIV0574 (assembly GCF_051711125.1). Lineage (NCBI taxonomy): Bacteria > Bacillati > Bacillota > Bacilli > Lactobacillales > Enterococcaceae > Enterococcus > Enterococcus sp. DIV0574. The sequence goes on along the minus strand of NZ_JBIOMA010000001.1, from coordinate 3,068,894 downwards.
CCGGTGAAGTCGTGGAACGGCCAGCCTCTGTTGTCAAAGAACTTGTGGAAAATGCAGTGGATGCCGGCAGCACACAGATCGATATCTTCATTGAAGAAGCCGGTCTACGCAAAATCCAGGTGATCGATAATGGCGAGGGGATTGCCGAAGAAGATGTCGTTACGGCCTTCAAGCGCCATGCCACCAGTAAGATCCATAACCGCGATGACTTGTTTCGGATACGGACACTTGGCTTTCGCGGTGAGGCATTGCCAAGTATTGCCTCAGTCTCGATTTTAACAATCGAAACAGCTGTCAAAGATGCTTCCCAAGGCTCATTCCTTCGGTTGAAGGGAGGCACTGTGGAAGAACATATACCAGCGAACTTGCGCCAAGGAACGAAGATCACTGTAGAAAACCTTTTTTATAATACGCCAGCGCGCTTGAAATATGTCAAAACATTGCAGACAGAATTGGCCAATATCGGCGATATCGTGAACCGTATTGCATTGAGTCACCCGGAAGTTGCTTTTCGCTTGGTCCATGAAGGCAATAAAATGCTGACTACTACTGGTAGCGGGGATTTGAAACAAACCATCGCCGGGATCTATGGTGTTGAGACTGCTAAAAAAATGTTAGCTATCAACAGTGAAGATCTTGATTTTAAGCTGACTGGTTATGTCTCGTTGCCTGAAGTGACCCGGGCTAGCCGTAATTATCTATCCACGATCATCAATGGACGATGCATTCGGAATTTTGCCTTGAATAAAGCAATCGTTGCTGGATATGGCTCAAAATTGATGGTGGGACGATTCCCGATTGCGGTCCTGGAGATCACGATGGATCCATTATTAGTCGATGTCAATGTTCACCCCACTAAACAAGAAGTACGTTTATCAAAAGAAGAAGAACTGACCAAATTGATCAGTAAATCGATCAATGACAGTTTGCGAGACGAGAATTTGATTCCGAATGCTGCCGATAATCTTCGTTTTAAGAAAAAAGTGACCACTGAACCTGTGGAACAAACGAAACTGGATCTGGTAACGAGTCCTACGACTTCTTCGGGATTAACTTTCAACCGCGAGACAGGAAAGTTTCAAGTGGCGTCATCAGGTTATCAACAGACTGTGGATAACTTTGTGGAAAACCCTGTGGAGGAAGGTGGAAAACTTCCAGAAAGCGCGGAGCAAAGGGAAAAGGCTCCGGAGTCTTCGGCATATTCTGTGGAAAATCAAGCAGTTTTCGATAGTCTGGAAGAAACACTGCCCAATAAAACGTTGCGAGATCCCTTTGCTGCGACAGGACCTGTGACAGAGATTGTCCAAGAAGTTGATCAACCAGCAGCGTCTGTTCTCGAGGATGCCAGTCAGCAGGACTTGTCGTTAATCGAAGAGCAGGCGCAAGAACGGCTGCATCCTGAACTGCATGCCGGACAGAAAAACTATACGAAATATGTGGATCGTTTGTTAGAAGAAACGCCTGCCAAGCAACGTTTCCCTCATTTAGAATATTTCGGACAGATGCATGGGACGTACCTGTTTGCTCAAAGCGACGAAGGACTTTATATCGTGGACCAGCATGCGGCCCAAGAACGGATCAAATATGAATATTTTCGGGAAAAAATCGGAGAAGTGAGCGACGATTTGCAAGAATTATTGGTACCGATCGTCTTAGATTATCCCAATAATGATGCGATTAAGTTGAAGGAACAAACTAAAAAATTACAAGAAGTTGGGATCCATTTGGAGGAGTTTGGGGCGAACAGCTTTATTGTAAGGGCGCATCCCACTTGGTACCCAGCAGGAGAAGAAGAAAGCATCATTCGAGAAATGATCGACATGCTTTTAGAGACAGGTTCAGTCAGCGTCAAGAAATTCAGGGAAGCAACAGCGATCATGATGAGCTGCAAACGTTCGATCAAAGCCAATCATTATCTAAATGAGGCGCAAGCACGAATCCTGTTGGCGGATCTTGCAAAGTGTGAGAATCCCTTCAATTGTCCTCATGGACGTCCGGTATTGATTCATTTTACCAATAGTGATATGGAGCGAATGTTTAAACGGATCCAAGATCCGCATCGTGCAAGGAGTGGAATGGAATGATTGTCTTAGCTTCTCAATCGCCACGGCGAAAAGAATTATTAGCGGAATTGGTCCCATCTTTTCAGATACAGCCGGCAGATATCGATGAGTCTGTGGTATTTGGAGAGGCACCAGAGGAGTATGTGCAGCGAATGGCGCGGGAAAAGGCAGCAGCTGTCACAGCCTGCTTTCCCACAGATCTTGTGATCGCCAGTGACACTACCGTAGTGGTTGGCCAGGAGATTTTCGGCAAACCTGTTGATGAAGCAGATGCCAGAAGGATGTTGCAGAAGATGAGTGGAAAGACTCATTGGGTCCATACTGCGGTCGTTTTACAAAAACAAGAAAAACGACGAGAAAAATTGGTTTCTGCACAAGTCTCCTTTAGTCTGTTGACGGAGCAAATGATTACCGAGTATCTGAAAACTGGGGAATATCAAGACAAAGCCGGGGGCTATGGGATCCAAGGAGCAGCAAAAGTGTTTGTTGAAGCGATCCAAGGGGATTTTTATACGATCGTTGGCTTCCCTGTTAATACGGTTGCCAAGTTATTAAAAGAATTTCCGGAGGAGCTGGAAAAATGAATCTATCCGGTAGGTGTCTTTGTGGTCAAGTTACGATTGAGCTAACGGAGGTTCGTCCCCAAGTGACTGCTTGTCATTGCTCAATGTGTCAGAAATTTCATGGTGGTCCTTTTTTAGCGCTGGCCGCTTGTTCCCGTGATCAAATCACATTTACTGGCGAATCCTTGATTCAACGGTATAACTCTTCTAATTGGGCGTAAAGGGGATTTTGCCGCCAGTGTGGTTCTAGCTTATTTTATTATGCACAGGAGACGGCAGAATTCTTCTTTGCCACTGGTTTGTTTCAAGAATTGACAGAAGCAGTTTTCACAGAAGAAATCTATACGAAAGACCAGCCGCCGTTTTATCATTTTGCTGAAAGAACCAGAAGGTGGCCAGAACTGCCCTCTTCTTAAGTAAAGAAGCAAGTTCGTTTACAAACGATTGGAAAAAAGGCAAGATAAGAGAAGAAAGCAGGTGAGAAAAATGTCAGAATCAAAAGAAGATTTGAAAGCGAAATTGTCACCGATCGAATATGCGGTCACACAAGAAAATGCGACCGAACGTCCTTTTACAGGGACTTATGATGATTTTTATGAAAAAGGGATCTATGTGGATATCGTCAGCGGCGAACCGCTATTCGCTTCGACAGATAAGTATGATGCTGGTTGTGGCTGGCCTTCTTTTTCGAAGCCCATCGACCGCAAAGAAATCAAAGAGAAAGCAGATTTCTCTCATGGCATGCACCGTGTCGAAGTCCGCAGTAAAGAAGCAGATTCCCATTTAGGACATGTTTTTTCAGACGGCCCGCAAGACAAAGGCGGGTTGCGCTACTGCATCAATTCCGCAGCCTTGCGATTCGTCCCATTGGAAGAAATGGCTGAGCAAGGATATGGAGAATATACTTCTCTTGTTGAGTAAAGGAGCAAGCTTCGCTTGCTTCTTTTTTTGTCTTTCAGTCTATGCTACAATAAAGGGAACGTATGTACAGCTAGATGTATAGAAAGGAACGGTTATGTACGAATATATTATTGGAAAAGTCACGGATATCTTTCCGGCGTATATCGTTGTTGAAACGCACGGTATCGGTTATCAAGTGGCATTCGGCAATCCGTATGCGTTCAGCGGCAAGCTGAATCAAGAAGTGAAGATTTATCTGCATCAAGTAATTAGAGAAGATGCCCATAGTTTATACGGGTTTTCTACATTAGAAGGAAAGCAATTATTTTTAAAACTGATCAGCGTCTCTGGGATCGGTCCTAAAAGTGCATTGGCAATTATGGCGAATGAAGACCATGCGGGATTGATCACGGCTGTCGAAAACGGAGATGTCACTTATTTAACCAAATTCCCAGGTGTTGGCAAAAAAACAGCACAGCAAATGATATTGGACTTAAAAGGAAAAGTCGCAGAATTAGTCGGTGAAGAGCCAACGGCACCAGTCACTGTGGCGAATACCGCGTTGGACGAAGCGATGGCAGCTTTGAAAGCATTAGGCTATAGTGAAAAAGAAATCAAGAAAGCTGAGAAATATTTAGCGCCTAATACGACTAAATCAACAGATGAATACTTACGAGAAGCATTAAAATTGATGATGAAAAAATAAGGAGCGAGTTAGGTGACGGATGAACGGATTGTTTCACCGGAAACGAATGAAACAGAAGAATTGATCGAAAAATCATTGCGTCCGCAGTTTCTCGCGCAATATATCGGTCAAAATAAAGTAAAAGAAGAGTTGTCGATCTACATTCAAGCAGCCAAAAATCGGGAAGAAGCATTGGATCATGTGCTGCTTTACGGACCACCTGGATTAGGAAAGACGACAATGGCGATGGTCATCGCCAATGAAATGGCGGTCAACATCAAGACGACTAGTGGACCTGCTATCGAAAAGCCGGGAGACTTGATTGCGATTTTGAATGAATTGCAGCCGGGGGATGTCTTGTTTATTGATGAGATCCATCGTTTGCCGCGAGTTGCCGAAGAAATGCTCTATTCTGCAATGGAAGATTTCTTCGTGGACATCATGGTTGGCCAAGGAACAACTGCGCATCCGGTCCATTTCCCGTTGCCGCCATTCACCCTAGTAGGAGCTACGACTAGGGCAGGGATGCTTTCTGCACCATTACGGGATCGATTTGGGATCATTTCTCATATGGAATATTATGAAGACCAAGACTTAAAAGAAATCGTCTTACGTTCAGCGGATATTTTTCAGACGGAGATCGTGGAAGAAGGGGCATTTGAGATTGCTCGACGATCTCGAGGAACGCCAAGGATCGCTAACCGCTTGCTGAAACGTGTTCGAGACTTCGCGCAAGTGCAAGCGAATGGAATCATTGACCGCCAAATCGCAGATAAAGCTTTGCTGCTTTTGCAAGTCGATCATGCTGGTTTAGATTATGTGGATCAGAAGCTGATTCGAACGATGATCGAGTTGTATGGTGGAGGGCCTGTGGGCCTCAGCACATTATCTGTAAACATCGGTGAAGAAACAGAGACCGTGGAAGATATGTATGAGCCTTACTTGATTCAGAGAGGGTTTTTGAAACGAACACCACGTGGACGGATCGCTACCACACTTGCTTATACCCATTTTGGCTATGAAAATCATTTTGAAGAGCTGTAAAGCTCTTTTTTTTATGGTTTAGTGAAACGTTTTTCTATCGTTCATGTTCTAAAATTAGTTGCTTCGAGAAAAGAAACAACGCAATAAACAGTTGCAAGAGCTGTAGAAAAACAAAAATAAGTGATCTGGTGTAGCGGATAACCTTGTTATTAAAGGTTTTTGTTTGTGAAAAATATCTTTAAAGGATATGTAAGTCATTAAAAATGAGATAATGAAAAATGATAAAACTTTAATGATGTAAAGGCTTGCATTTCTTTCTAGCGCGATTTATAATCAACTCGTAGAAACGTTTCACTAAAAAGAAAAAGATAGGATGAGCGTTGAGACGATAACAGAAAGGGTTTTTGCGTATGAGTAAGCTGAAAGAGATATACCGGCAGCGGCAACTGCATTGGATGGTACTACCAGGCGTGGCATTCATGATCGTATTTAATTATATTCCAATTTATGGAATCATTATTGCTTTTAAGAATTATACGGTCATTGATACGATTTCCTCTGCACCATGGGTAGGGTTAGAGAATTTCCGAATTATTTTACACGACAGTTTTTTCTGGGAAGCAGTTGGGAATACGTTAGCAATCAGTATGATGAAGTTAGGCTTAGGCTTTGCGATTCCAATTATTCTCGCCATTATGATTTTTGAGATGCGGGACGGAAAATTGAAGAAATTTATTCAAACCGTTTCGTATATCCCTCACTTTTTTTCTTGGATTGTCCTAGGCGGTATGATGATTTCATGGTTGTCGACCAATGGGTTTATCAACCAAGTCCTGATGTCTTTAGGAATGATGGATAAAGGTGTCAATCATTTGTTGGATCCTGATAAATATTGGTGGATCGCTGTTTTATCTGACCTTTGGAAAGAAGTAGGATGGGGAACGATTTTATATCTTGCAGGAATGTCTCGTATCGATCCAACTTTTTATGAAGCGGCCAGAATCGATGGCGCCACCAAGTTGACGCAGATTCGGACAATCACATTACCACTTTTGACGCCGATCATTTCATTGAATCTGATCCTAAATGTGAGCGGCATCTTAGGATCTAATTTAGACCAGACATTGGTTTTGATGAATTCACAAAACCAAAACAAATCGGAAGTCATCAACTCATTCGTTTATAAAATGGGTCTGACACAAGGCGATTTCTCATATGCAACAGCGGTTGGCTTGGGAATAGCAATCATTTCTGTCATTCTTCTAGTCATCACCGATCGTGTGACACGCAAATTGAACAATGGCAATTCAGTTATCTTATAGGAGGGGTGACCAAGTGATAAAAAGAAGAACACAAGAGAACAAATGGTTTTATTTCTTTAACACAGTGATCCTCGTTCTGTTTTCGCTGCTGATCATTATTCCAATCTGGAATATCTTAGTCTCATCGGTATCTTCTAGTTCAGGGTTGGCTGAAAACGGTCTCGTTTTATGGCCGCGGGGATTTACTTGGGAGAATTACCGGAAAGTATTTTCCGATGACAGTATCCCACGGGCATTTTTGATCTCTGTACTGAAAACATTGATCGGGGCAGTGACACATACACTGTTTTGTGCCGTTGTGGCATACGGACTCAGTAAATCACGGCTGATCGGCCGGAATATCTACACCACGCTAGGAGTCATTACGATGTACTTCGGCGGGGGGATGATCCCAACCTATTTGCTGATCAAATCGTTAGGGTTATTAGATTCATTTTGGGTCTATATCATTCCAGCGTTATTCAGCTATTATGACGTCGTTATCTTGATGAACTTTTTCCGTGAGATTCCTCCTTCTTTGGAAGAATCGGCGAAAATCGATGGGGCCAGCGAATTTCAAATTTTTTACAAGATTTTCCTACCATTAACGAAACCAGCATTAGCTACCATCATATTGTTCAATGGTGTCGGACAATGGAACGACTTTATGACCACAAAATTGTACATCACCAAAGAATATCTCTATCCGCTGCAAATGAAGATCTATGAAATCATTGTGCAGTCCAACTTAAGCACGATGACCGAAAGCGGTAGTACCGACTTTGTCGTGCAGGCAACGACCCGCGGGGTGCAATTGGCTACTATCGTTATCACGACTGTACCAATTTTGATTATCTATCCATTACTTCAAAAACACTTCATCGGCGGTATGATGGCCGGTGCGGTAAAAGAATAGAAAGAGGGATCAGTATGAAAAAAGTATTAGGCAGTTTATTGGCAGCAACAGCATTACTTAGCTTAGCAGCATGTGGCGGCAGCTCGAATGACGCTAGCAGCTCAGATTTTTCGATCAAAGATCGTTATGAGCTTGATGAGAAAACACCAGCATGGAAACTTGATACCAAAAAAGAACCAACTAAAATCACTTGGTACATCAACTCAGACTGGACGGCATTACCTTTTGGGGAAGATGTTACCACCGCACAGATCAAGAAAGATTTAAATATCGATATCGAATTTATTTCCGGAGACGACTCGAAGTTGAATGCACTTATTTCAAGTGGCGATATGCCAGACATCGTGACATTGATGGACAAAACCAGTCAAGCAGCCACTAAAGCAGATAGCTGGGCTTACTCATTGAATGATCTAGCGAAAAAATATGATCCTTACCTATTGAATGTCGTAACAGAAGATACCTTCAATTGGTTTGCATTAGACGATGGCAAAACATATGGCTATCCAAACTATTCGAATACAGCAGCCGATTATGAAAGCGGCAATATTCCGGTAAATGATAACTTCGTCATTCGTGAAGATGTCTATGAAGCACTTGGCAAACCAGACATTTCTAAACCAGAAAATTTTGTCAAAGTAATGGATCAAATCAAAGAGAAATATCCTGATCTAACCCCAATGGGCTTCACGACTGTCGGTGACACAGCAGGTCCTTTCTTAGATAAATTACAAGACTTCTTAGGTGTTCCATTAGAAGATGAATCTGGTAATTACTATGACCGCAACTTAGATGAAGAATATATCAATTGGTTGAAAACATTCAACAAAGTATACCGTGAAGGCAACATCAGTGATGACAGCTTTACAGATGACGGTCCGACCTATGATGAAAAAGTAAAACAAGGGAAATATGCAACGATGCTTGTTGCAGGAACTAGTGGTCAAGGCGGCAACTTTACTGAATTTATGAAGAATTCTGATACTCGCTATATTGCTATTGATGGACCAGCCAGCACATCAGGCCGGAAACCAACATTGAATCAAACCGGTATCTCAGGCTGGTTGATCAACTACATCACAAAAGATGCAGTCGATCCAGCAAAAGTCACTCAACTATTCACTTACTTGATCGATGAACCAGGACAAATCTTGACGAAATTCGGTGTTGAAGGCGTCACTTATGAATACAATGACGAAGGCAAAATCGATTACTTACCTGAAGTAAAAGAAATGGAGAAAACAGATAACGAAGGGTACAACAAGAAATATGGTATCAGTCGCTTCAACTACTTCAACAATGACCGTGTCAATGCATTGAAAGTAGAAACAGAGAGCGCATTAACCCAAATGCAAGAATGGGGTGAAGGAAAACTTTATCCGCACTTTGTTATTGAGAACACAGATCCAGATGCTGGGACTGCAGAAGCTCGTTCCAATAATTCGATCAAAACAAAACTAAATAGCACAGTCATCTCCTTGATTCGTTCAAAAGATGAAAAAACGTTTGATTCAACACTGTCTGATTTTGAAAGTTTCTTAGATTCCAACAATTGGGATGCAATCAAAGAAGTCAAATCTGAAAAAATGGCAGAAAACCGCGAAAAACTTAAATAATCAGTTATAGAAAGGATGAAAAGAGGAAAGCGAGACCCAACGACCTTTCCTCTTTTTGCTTTGAAACACTGCGATTGGCTTACAAAGCAAGACATGCAAGTTCTTCTTGGCGCCAGCCTAGAAGCAACTGTAGGCGAAGCGCAGTGTAGACGAGCAGATGTAGAAAAGTACCTACTCGGTGCTTTGAAACACTGCGATTGGCTTACAAAGCAAGACATGCAAGTTCTTCTTGGCGCCAGCCTAGAAGCAACTGTAGGCGAAGCGCAGTGTAGACGAGCAGATGTAGAAATGTACCAACAAAAGTATATGTAAAAGGATCTTTTTACTACTTTAGCAAAAGGATAATAAACAAGAGATGAGTAAGAAAACAACAAGAAATCAGTAGGATTGAAACTAGAAAGGGAGCAGGTGAGTGGAGATGAAACAAATTTTCTCTTATGAAGGATGGTACTATCGTGTCTTTTCCTTTGCCGCGGATATGATCCTATTAAGTTTTTTGTTCCTTGTTCCTGCGGTCACGATTGTACTGACAGGACCAGCCTTGATCGCCTTGTATCAAACCATCGATCAGCTTTACCAAGAAAAAGATGTTCCAGTTTGGCAACGGTATAGTCGAGCTTTTCTAGCAAATATCAAACGTGGAATCGTACTTGAAGGGATCATCGTGGGGTATGTTGCTGTCACCGCGGCGATCATTTATGGATTGATGGGAATCACCACTTATCTTGGGGTGTTGGCAGTGATACTCAGCAGTTTAGCTGGTTTATTCTTGACGGTGTTTGTCCTACTGTTTTGTTTGTTTTCTTCCACAGTCAAACAAACCGCACACGAAACTGCCTATGCGGTGTTGAGTAGTACCGCAAATGCGATCATCTTGCTAGTGATTCCAGTATTCGTATTTCTATTGCTGAATAAGATCAATTCTTTCTTATTCGTATGTTTAGGTATTTCAGGATTCGCTTATCTGCAAGTACTGTTCTTTCATAAGGTGTGGGCAAAAGAGGGTGACGTCAATGAAATCAATTAGAAATGAACCATCTCAGGAGGAAATCGACCGTTTTTGGCGACAAGTCAAACAAGAAATCAAACAGATTCCATTAGCGTTTGAACGAAAGCAACAACCAGCATTGCTGACAGGAATCGATGTCTATCAGGTCAATTTCCAAAGTTTATACAATGAAACGATTTACGGCTATCTTTTAGTTCCGAAAAATAAGAGCCAACTTCCAATCGTCATCGATTATTTAGGTTATATGAATCACCTACAGGAACCCTTTCAGTTTGCCCACTGGGCATTGATTGATTGTGCCTGCTTGGTGATCGATAATCGCGGGCAAGGCGGCCGTACGAAAGATACACATCCTTATGAAACGACGCAACATGAGGCACCGTTTGGTCGAGGAATTTTAAAAAAAGAAGATTTTTATATGAAACGCATGATTGCAGATAGTCTTCGCCTGCTAGAGGTCGCAGCAGAGCTGCCGGAGATTGATTCTGAACGAGTGATTTTAAGAGGCGGGTCACAAGGCGGCGGGATTGCATTAATTGTCAATGCGCTGGCTGAAACGCCAATCTTTGCGACTTTTGCAGATGTTCCTAGTCACTCGAATATTTCTCACCGCATCGAAAGCAGAACTGGGAGCTATCATGTGATGCAAGAATATATTGATACCTTTCCAGATAGCAAGGAGACCATCTATTACCAAATGGCCTACTATGATTTGAAAAATCTGGCAGCAAAAATCACTGGCCCTGTCTTTGCTTCAGTAGGGAGCCAGGATCCTATCTGCCCAATGACCGATTTTTTTGTCAGTTACCATCGAATCTCAACCCCAAAACAATTAACTGTGTATTTAAACAAAGGGCATGGCGGCGGTGAAGCCAAACAGATTCGAAAAGAAATGCAACAGATCCAAAAATTGTTAAAAAGGATATGAAGAAATGAAAGTGGCAACTTACAATTTACGTGTGGATACGGATTACGATAAAGAGTGGCAATGGTCTTATCGTGCGGACAAAGTATTGGCATTGATCGATTATCATGATTGGGATATTTTGTGCGTACAAGAAGTCCGGCCGACGCAAGTCGCTGATTTAGCAAGATTGACTGATTACGAGTCGGTAACTGCTGAACGAGACGGCGATGGAACAGGAGAAGGTATCGGGATCTATTATAAGAAGACGATGTTTTCTAAAGTAGATTCAGGCTCATTTTGGTTATCTCTGACACCTGATGTGCCAAGTATTCATCCAGAAGCGGAATACTTGCGTCTGTGTTTGTGGACGGTACTAAGAGATAGAAAAGGACATGACTTTTTAGTCATCGATACGCATCTGGACAATATTTCAGAAATCGCCCGTTTTGAAGGGATGAAAGTCATCTTGGAACGGTTAGCGGATAAAATCGCCGCTTTACCCGTTTTACTAATGGGGGATCTCAATGCAGAAGCAGTTGAACGCGTCCATGAATCCCTGCAAACGATTTTTGTTAACGCAAAAGAACAAAATGAAAAAGGACATTACGGTCCCAGAGGTTCCTATCAAAATTTTGACTATCAACTCCCATGGAACCAGTTAGAAGAAATTGATTATATTTATACTAAAGGATTTCGAATCATTAAAACCGGGTGTTTGACGGATTCTTGTGACGGACGGTTTCCTTCCGATCATTTCCCGTTGGAAGCAGATCTCCGATTCGATGAACGATAAAGGTGGAACAAAAATGGAAAAGACAAAATTGACGCACTTACTTGAACAAATGACTATCGATGAAAAAATCGATCAATTATTGCAACTGGCTGCTGCGTTTTATTCAGACAAAGCGGAAGAAAAAACCGGACCGATGAGTGATCTGGGACTGACCCAAGAAACCATCAACAACGCTGGAACAACGCTAGGCGTTTCCGGTGCCAAAGAAGCGATCCGAGTACAACAAGAATACATCAAAAACAATCGCCTGCAGATCCCGACGATTCTAATGGCAGATATTATCCATGGGTTTCGAACAATCTTCCCGATTCCATTGGCTCTAGGTAGTTCGTGGGATCTGAATGCTGCGGAACAAATGGCCGAAATTTCAGCTAGAGAAGCCGCTGTGTCTGGGCTCCATGTGACGTTCTCGCCAATGGTGGACTTAGTCCGAGACCCTCGTTGGGGACGAGTGATGGAATCTACCGGAGAAGATCCCTACTTGAACAGTCGCCTTGCGGAGGCTTTCGTGAAAGGCTACCAAGGAGAAGATTTGACCAATGATTTTGAACGGGTCGCCGCTTGTGTGAAGCATTTTGCGGCGTATGGCGCAGCAATTGGCGGTCGTGATTACAACACAGTCAATATGTCTGAGCGTCAATTGCGGGAAAGTTACTTACCAGGCTACCAAGCCGCACTAGCAGCTGGGGCAAAATTGGTGATGACTTCCTTTAATACGGTAGATGGGATTCCGGCTACAGCGAATCGCTGGTTGTTCCGTGATGTGTTGCGAAAAGAATTTGGTTTTGATGGCGTAGTGATCTCTGACTGGGGTGCGGTCAAAGAAATCATTGCCCATGGCGCAGCAGAGGATGAGAAACAGGCGGCAGAATTAGCGATCAAAGCAGGCGTCGATATTGAAATGATGACGACTTGCTACAACGATTATTTGAAAGAATTGATCGAAGAAGGCGCTGTTGCGGAAGAGTTATTGGATGAAGCAGTATTGCGGATCTTGACCCTTAAAAATGATCTTGGTCTTTTTGAAAATCCTCATCGTGGGGCAGATGAAGCTGCTGAAGCTAGGGTCGTACTTTCGCAAGAACATCGAACAGCCGCGAGAGAAATCGCTCAAAAATCAATGGTTTTATTGAAGAATGAGAACATCTTACCATTTAAATCAACGGAGACGGTCGCGATCATTGGACCAGCGGCTCACTCTAAAGATATTTTAGGTGCATGGTCATGGCAAGGGAAACAAGAAGAAGCCGTTTCATTGATCGAAGGGAGCAAAGCAGTTTCAGAGAACATTCTTTATGGAAAAGAACCATTCGATTATTTTGCGCCAACAGAAGCAGCGATCAATGAAGCTGTTACATTAGCTAAACAAGCAGATAAAGTGGTTCTCGCACTAGGTGAACAAGACTGGATGAGCGGAGAAGCAGCGAGCCGCAGCGATATTCGCTTGCCTGAAGCGCAGTTAGCATTATTCAAACAATTGCAGGCAGTCAATGAGCAACTCGTTGTGACCTTGTATAATGGTCGTCCATTAGATCTTCAAGGCATTGATGAAGCAAAAGCCATCGTTGAAGCATGGTTCCCTGGAACAGAAGGTGGTCACGCATTAGCAAATCTTTTATGGGGACAATACAATCCAAGCGGCCGTTTGAGTATGTCTTTCCCAGAAACAGTCGGTCAAGTACCTGTTTATTACAATACTGAAACTACCGGTCGTCCTTATGAAAGTGCACCTGATGAAAAATATGTCTCGAAATATTTGGATGTCTCCAACTATGCAAAATATCCTTTTGGTTTCGGTTTGAGCTATCACGAGGCTCAGTATAGTGAGTTAAGTTTAGATAAATCACAACTGTCTGCTGAAGAGACACTGACAGTATCCCTTCAGATCAAGAATAATAGCGACTTTGCTGGTGAAGAAACCGTCCAGTTATATCTGCGAGACCTCGTTGGTGAAGTTGTCCGACCAATCAAAGAATTAAAAGGATTCCAAAAAGTATGGTTAGAACCAGGGGAAACCAAAGAAGTAACTTTTTCAATTACGGAAGATATGTTGCGTTACGTCCACAGCAATCAGGAAACATCCAGTGATGCTGGCACATTCCAAGCCATGGTCGGCAGCAACAGTCGCGATCTGCAGATGGCTACATTCAAATTCGTAAGATAAGGATAGGAAGGTTTATATGACACAATATATTACTCTTGAAAAGAATCAGACACGCCTGAGATTTTTGAAAACCGGGGATCTGTATGAAATAGATAGCAATGGCATGATGATCAATCAACTAAATGGCAATCCGTTAGACGGCAGTTTGAATCAATTGTATCTGCGAGTCTATACATCAGAAGGGATTCGTTGGACACCGATGGTCGGTTCTAATTCAGCCAGTAAGTTTGGGTATTCCCAACAGCAGTTGTCTTGGTCAGGAGAGTTTTTGGACGTTCATTATCAAGTGGACTTGCAACTGGCAGAAGATTGCTGGTTTTGGCGAATCCAGTTAACGGGTTCTGGAAAAGCAGATATCATTTATGGTCAAGATATAGGCAATGCACTAAAAGGAGCAGTTCAGTCCAATGAAGCGTATGTTTCTCAATATCTGGATCACCACGTGACTCAGGATAACGGAACGATCGTCGTCTCTTCTCGTCAAAATCAACCGCAATCCGGCAAATTTCCATTAGTCGAACAAGGAAGTTTCCAACCCTTGCGGAGTTATTCAACAGATGGGTATCAATTTTTTGGCAGAACATACAAGGTGACTAATTTGGCGCAAGCCTTAGCGCACGAAACATTAGCGAATGAAGTGTATCAATATGAATTTGCCTACATTGCTTTGCAGTCCGAGTCTTATCAGCTATCTGACGAAACAACAGAAGTCATTTTTTATAGTGCTGTCAAGGCAGATCAGCCACAAGCAGTATCCGGTCCGCAATTCGACCGCCCTTCTCTGAAGGAACAGTTTCAAAAATTGACTTTTGAGTCATTGACGACACAGCTACTTCCGGCAAAACAACTCGGAGCAGCATTGACTGGAGAGACCTTGTCAGAAGCAGATATTTCCGCGCTATTTCCAAAACAGGAAGCAATGGAACGAATCGATGGCCAAATGTATTCATTTTTTACCGAAAACTACCGTCACGTTGTGTTGAAGGAAAAAGAAAGTGCCGTGGAACGGGCTCATGGGCATATATTGCTGAGTGGCAGTGATCTAGTGGTAGATCAGCCGTTGCTTAGTACGACGGTTTATATGTATGGTATTTTCAATTCGCAGATCGTTCTAGGGAATACGTCAATGAATAAATTATTGAGTAACAGCCGTAATGCGTTGAATGTCATGAAACGATCAGGACAGCGGATCTACTTGAAAGAACAGGATACGTGGCGCTTATTGACGATGCCATCTGCGTTCGAGATGGGGCTGAACTCTGCAACGTGGTATTACAAAACAGCAGATGATTTGATCACGGTCACGACGTATACACTGCTTGACAGCCGTGAGATCCGAACGACGATCCATAGCAAAAAGGCTTATTCATGGGCCATCAGCAACCAGTTTTTGATGGGACCAGATGAAGAAGCACCGACAGCGGTTGTGAAAAAAGAGCAGCAAGTAGTGATCACAAGCGGGACTATGTCACCAGTAAAAGAAGCGTATCCAGAATTAACTTATTATCTGCAGGCGGATCAGCCTTTTGATGTGACAGATGATTCCTTGTTCTTACAAGAAAACAGTGATGGCGCACTAACTGTTCTGACATTTGCGGATCAGTCAGAAGTTACCCTTAAGATTCAAGGAACGTTGACCGGAGATCCTTACCGAGAACAAGCGTCTTCTAAGCAGCAAGAAGAAGCAAAATATGTGACGTTCATTGATTCACTGCTGAATCAATTTGAATTGACCCATGACCAAGCAGAAGTCCAAACTCTTAATTTGCTCTCTCGGTGGTACACGCACAACATGCTGGTCCATTATTTGTCTCCTCATGGTTTGGAACAGTATGGCGGTGCTGCTTGGGGGACCAGAGATGTCTCACAAGGACCAACAGAATTTTTCTTAGCAGTCAATCGTCCAGAGATCGTTGCGTCGATCATCAAACACCTCTTTGCCAATCAATTTGCCGACGATGGCAATTGGCCGCAATGGTTTATGTTTGACCGCTACGAAAAACAAAAAGCCGACGAAAGTCATGGAGATGTGATTGTGTGGCCAATGAAAGTCGTCAGCGATTACTTGGAAAAAACGAAGGACTTCGCGATTTTAGAAACGCAAATACCTTATACAGATCGCGAAACGTTCTTAAAGACAAGTCAAACTGCTTCTCTTTATGATCATTTACAGAAAGAGATTGCATATATCGAAGCGAATTTCTTGGAAGGTACGTATCTTTCATGTTATGGGGATGGGGACTGGGATGATACCCTGCAGCCAAACAATAGCAAATTGAAAAAGCAGATGGCCAGCAGTTGGACAGTTGCATTAACTTATGAAGTGATGAAGAAACTAGCGGCACAGCTGAAAGACTATGATCCAAATTATGCTGATCATTTACAAACCATCGTCAGCGGCATTCGTACAGATTTTGATAAATACATTTTGTCCTCAGGAACCATCCCAGGATTTGTTTATATGGAAGACCCTGAACATGTGGAATTGATGATCCATCCAGAAGACAAAAAGACAGGGATTCAGTACCGATTGTTGCCGATGCAGCAAAGCATGATCGGTGAATTACTTTCTCCGGACGAAGCCGAGCACCATTTAGGCATCATCAAAGAACACTTGCAACATCCAGATGGCGTTCGCTTGATGAATCGTCCAGCGGCTTATCATGGTGGGGTCAGTACGAATTTCAAACGTGCAGAGCAAGCAGCGAACTTTGGTCGGGAAATCGGGTTGCAATATGTTCATGCCCACATCCGTTTTACTGAAGCAATGGCCAAATTGGGACAAAAAGAAGAAACTTGGCATGCTTTAGGGGTCATCAATCCTATTCAGTTGCAAGAACGCGTGCCAAATGCAGAACTGCGACAAGCCAATGTCTATTTCAGCAGCTCTGACGGCGATTTCAAAACAAGGCTTGAAGCCCAAGAGAATTTTGGTAAACTTAGAGATGGAAGCGTCGGTGTAAAAGGCGGTTGGCGCGTGTACTCCAGCGGACCAGGTATCTATTTGAATCAATTGATCAGCAATGTCTTGGGCATTCGCGAAATGGCAGATGATTTGTTCCTTGATCCTGTCTTGCCAACTGAGTTATCTGACTTAACGATGACCTACCGGGTCTTTGATCAACCGGTTAAGATCCATTTTCACGAAGCGTCAAAAGAACAGGTATTGATCAATGGCCAACCGGTAGACTATACACTAGCAGAAAACAGCTATCGAAAAGGGGCCTTTTGTTTAGACAAATCAGCAGTGCTGCCGTTGTTCAATAAGGAAATAAATCATATCGATATTTATCGATAGAAAGGAGGAGCCATGGTAGGGATCAAAGATATTGCTAAAAAAGCCGGTGTGTCTATTTCCACTGTATCCTATGCTTTGAACGGCAGCCCTAAAGTGACGGAGGAGACGCGCGCCCGTATCCAAGCGATTGCTCGTGACTTGAATTATGTTCCGAACATGGCTGCTCGTACACTGAAGCGCAGACAAACGAACATCATTGGCGTGTACCTCGCAGACTACGCGGGGAGTTTCTATGGAGAGTTGCTAGACGGGATTAAAAAAAGTCTCGAGACTTTTGGTTACGAAATGATTGTTTGCAGCGGCAAAAAATCCCATTTGTTTATACCAGAGCGTATGATCGATGGAGCCATCATTTTAGATTGGACTTTTCCTTCAGAGGAAATTGAGCGGTATGCTCAGCGGGGACATCAAATCGTTGTACTAGATCGGATCCTCGATCATGAAAATATCCATCAAGTCCTTTTGGATAATAAAGGTGGTGCGGCACTGGCTATTGATAAATTGATTTCAGGTGGCAGCCAACATGTCTTTTTACTTGCTGGTCCTGAAAAAAGTTATGATAGTCAAGAACGGTTAGAAGCCAGTATCAAAGAGCTTACCCGATTTGGCATTTCCTATGATGTAATAGCTGGTGATTTTACTGAACCCTCAGGGTATCGGGGAGCAGAAGAAATTTTAGCAAAAAATCCGCTAAGACCAATCGATATCTTTGCCTTAAACGATGAAATGGCCATCGGGGTTTATAAGTATGTACGTAAAACAGACTTAAAAATCGGAGAAGATATCCGCATCATTGGTTTTGACAATACAGAATTAGGGGCGTTTATACAGCCGCGGTTGTCGACAATTTCTTACTCGAAGCATCGTTGGGGAATGATTGCTTCAGAGAAAATCGTCAAATCGATTCAAGGAGAGCAAGTAGAGGACGAGCATATCTATACAACATTTATTGATGGACGTTCTTTTCCAAATAATTGAAAATGAAGCACCAAACAGAGGACTGTTTGGTGCTTTTTTTGCGCACGGAAATAAAAATACATGCTGTTAAATTAGATTAATAGTTATTTTATTTTTTATGATTGTATTATTTTTCTAATGTTGTTTAGAAAAAATTATAAATTTTTTTTCGGTTATTATACTTTGAGTTATTTTATTTTAGAAAATACAGTGAATTATTATTCGTTATAACATTATTAATTCTATGAAATATAAATGATGTTAGCGATTTCTATATAGGGGCATCAAGTACAAATAATTCGGATAATAGATTAATTTTTCAGTGGTAAAGATTGCTTTATTATGTGATTTTTATAATCTTATTCTAATTATATCTCTTGAACTCTTACGTTTTTTTAGTATGCTAGGTGAAATTAACTCTAAATTTATCCTTTCCAAGCATTTCAAGTAAATGTCAAACAAACTGCCTGACAAGGCCAAAAATGAGAAGAAACAAGCGGTTAGGATGTCAATTTATAATCATAATTTTGGAATGGATGAAAAAAAAATTATAATCCTTTTTTTATTTGGATATAGACTATGGATAGCATAATGCGTGTATTGCGCAATATTTTACTCATTTTCACTCAGTCAGGAGGGATAAAGTGAATCGTTTTTTAACCAATTTTCTTGTTTTTCTATTAGTATCTTCTCCTTGTTTTTCATATACAGAGGTAGTTGCACATGCAGAAAGTATCGCGCAAAAAAGTGAAACAACGGATACTTTAAACGAGTTAGAAAAGCTTAGCGATATAGATAATAAGGAAAGTATCACGAGTAACAGAGAAAGTAGCAGTGAAAGCAGTGAAGGTACCGCAAGTCAGGATAACGAAACAAACGAAACATCTGAAGCGACTGAAACAGCAGAATCGGATGAATCGCCAGCACATTCAGCATCTGAATCTCATTCCCAAGAATCTGTTACTAGTTCTTCACAAGAGTCAGAAGAACTGACGATAACCTTCAAAAGTGCTGAAGGGCGTTTGTTGGAAACAGGAGAAACAAGCCTTCAAATCAGCAAGAAAAAAGGGGAACGTCTTACAGCAACGGACATTCCTTCCTTTAAAAATCCGGCATCCTTTGAAGGCTGGCAGCTAGAAGGAAAAATTTATAGTAATGAAGCATTGCAAAACGTGGACCTAGATCATGATCAGATCCTGCTAGCAGTTTTTAAACAGGGCGTGAGTGTCCGGTCTAGCGGTTCCTTAGTAGACCTGTCCATCAAAGATATTATTGCAAGTGCAGATCCTTCACGACTTGTTGCCGTTCCAAGTCCTGCAGGCGATGGGGAAACTTACGCTGAGTATGCAAATAGTGTCGATGGCTTTCGGCAAGCCTTGTTTGATATGTATCAAAATGGCAATGGCGGTGAGTTTGCTTTGTATGTCGGATCAGGGGGTACCTTGACTTTACCGGCTGATCTGACAGCCAAAACAATACCAAGCACAGTAGACAGTAGCAATATCACGTTTTATGCATTACAAGGGAAAGTTAGTCGCTTGATATTAACTGGTCATGCTAACGATCCCATCACAGATGCGACAACATTGGCTTCAGGCAGTCGACGGGTTGATTTCTCAACGAATAATTATTTTGGCTCGGATATCGTGTTTCGCAATATCGACTATAGGGGATCGACGATTTACATGAACGGGCACAGTCTTTTCCTCAATGGGGGTGCCGTTGGAAATGGCTTTACGATATATGGTGGCACAAACAGTGGGGATCTGGAAGGCAATCCGACGATCCATGTGAATAACACGGGTTCAGGTACTTGGAATATTTATGGGGGCAACCAAAGCGGCGGAACGTTGAAGGGGAATGTAACGATCAACGTAAACAATACCGTCTCTGGGATAAGTACCATTGCAGGGGGAGCCAATGTTGGAACGATCGATGGCAATACAAAAGTAGCGATCAAGCAATTGAATGGCACATTGACAAACTATTATGGCGGTGGTGTTGGATCAAGTGCTACAAATGCAGCCAATGTGACTGGGAATGTTGAAACGACGATTGCTACGAAAAATGCCAATTTTCGGTTGGGAACGTTTGTCGGAGGGGTTCAGTATGGAACGATCGACGGTAGAATCAACAGCACTGTTTCCGGTAGTGGAGGCTGGACTGGGACAGCCAATCGTTTTATCGGCGGTTCCTATTATGGAAATATTGGCTCGGAACCTGCTAAAGATGCCATCGTAACGAATCTTGATTCGAGTCTCTATTCTACAGGCCGGGCAACTTTTGAAGGTGGTAATCGATACTCTGGCACAATCAATGGAAACATCGTAAATACGGTCAAAGCGGGTCCTAGCGCTAGTGTCGGTGGGATCGGTGATTTCAATGGCGGCGGCGGGAACAATGTCAGCACGCTCTCACAAAGTTCGATGGGAGCTTCGAATACAACGACTTACGACAATTATACTCCCGCACAACGGGCTCAATTAGCAGAAGCGGGAGCAAGTTTCAAAGTATACGGCAATATTACCTCCCATCTGGTCAGCGGTTCTTTTTCAAATGGTGCAACATATACTACAGCTGCAGGTCGCGGCGGTTATATTGATGGGAATACCACGATTGAAGTGGGGTCGATTACAGCAGATGGCAGTCCAGGTGGAGACGGTATTGCTTATAAAGGATCAAAACCGACCAACCTTGCTTATTCCACAACAACCAAAAATCGAGGGGAACTATCTGGCTGGGATATTGTCGGCGGTGGGGGAGATCCGGGAACTACCTGGAATATCTACATCAAAGGGAATACTAAAACAATTCTAAATAATACGGTTGCTCGCTGGACCTATGGCGGCTCTTTCTCTGGAGTTATTGAAGGAAATGCATCGAATACATTGAACTCAGGGATCGTAGACACCCTTGAAGGTACTGGCTATACCGGTAGAAGAGTCTATGGTAATGGTGAAACGACAGTCAATAACGGACAAGTGGATTGGTTCTTGTCTGGCGGCGGCTGGAACGATCTCTTGATTGGTGGGAACGTGGCAGTAACGGTTTATGATGGGGTGATCAATGCCTCTCTAGGGGCTTCATACGGAGATTCCAGTTCTCATACGATCAACGGAAATTCGAATAATCGGATTTTCGGCGGGAACTTTTCCGGTACCCCACGAACTAGCTCTAATGGTTTTTCTGGCGGTGTGACTAATAATGGCAGACTATTGGGAAATGCAAGTTTAACATTGGATTTAAGAAATTATGACGGTGAGTTTAAGCTGCCTAGCGGGACCAATATTTCTGGCGGAAATCCATTCAACAGTACAAATATTGTCGGAACAGATACATCCAATACGATTACGCTGAACATCTATACAAAACCAGGATCGGATGTCTTGAACGGTGCCACGATTTATGGGGATGGCGGCCGAACTGCTAGCAATACGAGAAGCGGCAAGATCATGATGAACATTCAAGCGGAAGATTCCAGTATTGGTAATTTATATACCACCTATTACTCGAATATTTCCTCTAATCAGATTTTGCGCGATGTAGAGATGCGTATTCAAGGGGCGAAAAGTATCAATGGGATCTCTGGCGGAAATGCAACGGACAATTTCACCAATGCAATCGTTGCTAACAGCACCAATCAAGTCAAAATGAATTTTGGCGAGAATGTAGATGGAACCAATGCTTACCAAGATGAGCCCATATCTATGACAGGATTAGGTCTCGTGAATTTTACCGAATTAACTGTGACTAACGGATTGACATTGATGGCTACCGGTGGGGATATAAAAAATGGGCGCTCAGCTACAGCGGCCAACCATAGTACGACTTATCACCAGTTTGGGACGATCCAGCTGTCGAAAAATGCCGGTATTGGAATTTCTTCAGCAAACAACATGATTTCAGGCAGTAAGTTAACCATCGAAGATGAGGCAACCATTGAATCTCCTCCGGGTACTGGTCGGATCAACCTTTCCGATTTTGAAGTGCCAGATTCAAAAAAAGATCATTTGACTTGGATCAAAAATACGGAGAATGATGCTGCAGCACGAGCAAAAAGTCAGGGCACTTGGTTTGGAGAAGTCACAAGCTACCAAGTATTGACTATCAATCCAGTTGCAAACAATGCGACGCCGATCACGCCGATCACTTTTAGCGGCATCGAAAAAGCGACTGGTAAAACATTCATTGGGGACAATGATGTGACGGGAGTCAATGGCTACGGAATTGCGATTCCTGGTTCAGTGATCGACTATGAAGTCGAAATGCCCGGTATCGCTGATGGGCAAGGTTCAATCACTCATGACGTGACAGGCGTTAAAGAAAATAATGCGCCACTTGTGATTCAAGCATGGGGAACAGATATTGCTGGCATCCAGGTTCAAAAAGGGCGGCTGCTTATTCCGTATACTGGGTCAAATTTACCGATACTGACCTTTACACCAGAAACCCAGAATAAAGGTTCTTGGTTTTATGCTGGACAGATCCAGTCAAGCAAAGTTGCTAGTGCGACAGAAACAATCCCAGAACAATCGTCTTCAGATCCAGTCGATTGGCAGATTCCCGATGGTGAATACAGCTATCAAGTGAAGGTTTCTTACTCGAATCAAGCTGAACTTCGTGCTCAGAACGCAATCATTACAGAACAAGAAGCTGAGAACCTCACTAAAGAAGATGCACTGGACTATTTGCAGGCACAAGGACGCCCATTCTTTACAGATAGTCTGACGGAAGAAGCAATAGCAGAGATTCAAAAACCATTGGGGTCAGCAACTTCTCGCAAGCATCTTGTTTCATTCAAAGCAGGAGCAGCAAATCAATCATCTGTAGAACAAGCAGTCAATCTGGTAGTCGTGAAAAATGAGAGTGCCTTGGCAAGCAATCGGCAATTCGCTGTCTTTGCCAAAGATAGCCGCTTGACTTTAGGGGAAGCAACGGCTATCACGAATCAAGCTGATTTAGCAGCATATACGGAAGCCGCAACGATTTTTGCTGATGGTCGAGACGAGCAGTTGCCGCAAGTTGCACCAGAAGCACTCGAATCGATCCAGCAAACAAGCGAAGAAGAGCTGCTAAAAAATGTCACAACTACGTATCATTTCACCGAAAATGGGCAAACTGCTGAAAAAACAGTGAATGTGGCGATCGCTGGTGAGTTGACCTTGAGCAGTGTACCGACAACTATCGATTTTGGGGCACAAAAAATCACTACCACCACTCAAACGTATTGGCCTGACATTCAAGGAGATTTGATTGTCAAAGATACACGAGGATCTGAACGAAGTCCTTGGCGGCTCACTGTGAAAGAACAGCAGAGCTTGAGTAATGGGACAGATCATTTAGAAAATACGTTGTTCTTTGTAAAAAATGGGGAAGAGCAATTACTAACAAATGGGGAAATTATCGTTGAAGAGACGCAATTGACCGAAAACGGCGACTATCATGTGAATCAAGAATGGGGAGAAACAGCGAATAAAGGTCTTAAATTAGTTGTTCCGGTAGAAAAGCAAAAAATAGGCGAATATAGCGGAACGTTATCCTGGCAACTAGTATCTGCTCCAGGCAATCCATAAAAGGCAGAAGAGTAAAGATAAAAATAGTCATTAATGCAAGTTTGCTCGGCTGATTATTCTTGTTTTTGGCAACTACCTTAGCTGCTGAAATAGGCGCGGATGACAGCAATGGCGGAACGTCATTTTATGGCGTTTAGGAATATCCAGCAAAAAATCCAAGACCATAGGCGAAAGTACTGAGAAATCAGCCATTCGACCAACAAGGACATAAAATCTTACCCACAACGGGTTCTGACTCTTCCAGTTAACTCGCGATGGGGGTTGCTTGTTGGCAGCACTAGGTATTTTATCAAAAAGGAGCAAATGAAATGAAAAAGAGTTTAATAACGATGGGTATCGTCATCCTTAGTTCAATAATCTTGCCGATCACCGCAGTTGCAGCAGAGTATACATCAAATGGGGCAATTATTTTTGAAACGGATAATGATCTCACTAAACCAGTCGACCCTACCGATCCGGAAAAACCAGTCGACCCGGTCGATCCCACGGATCCAATGGGACCAAATCCAGGAACTGCTGGGCCGTTGTCAATTGATTTTGCCTCCAGTTTCCAATTTGGCAATCAAAAGATCACATCAGAAACAATGGATTACTATGCAAAACTGCAAGAGTTCACTTCAAGTTTAGCAGGTCCGAATTATGTGCAAGTCACAGATAAACGGGGGACTCAAGAAGGCTGGTCTCTTAGCGTCATACAGAACGGTCAATTTAAGACAGCACAGAGTGAAGTGCTAGCAGGGGCTTCATTATCAATTTCTTCCGGAACAGCAATTTCTGTGACAGATAAGCAGTATGCACCAACAGTAGTAGAGAATCACACATTTGTTCCCAATAGTGAAATGAACTTGGTGAATGTCCCGGCAGGCAAAGGGATGGGGACTTGGATCTATCGCTTTGGTGCTGATGCATCAGAAGGAGCGGCAGCTGTAAAATTAAACATTCCTGGTCGTTCGGTTAAATTAGCCAAAGAATATCGAACAACCTTGACTTGGTACCTCAAAAATGTACCAGAGACTGAATAAGAAGGGGCAGAAAAGTGAAAAAAATAGTAACCGCAGCAGTATTCGTAGGATTGGGAATGACGAGCACGATCACTGCTCAAGCAGCAGAAGTGGCAGCTTATCATTCAAATGGTCAAATTGTCTTTGAACCAAACACGGAGCCAACGGATCCAATCAGTCCAATAGACCCAGATCCAGACAATCCAATCAAACCAGTCGATCCCACCACGCCAGATGGCAAACCTGAACCAGGAACCAACGGACCGTTATCGATCGACTTTGCCTCCAGTTTGTATTTTGGCATGCAAAAAATCACTTCAAAAACGGAAGTCTACCATGCCTCATTGCAAAAATATGAGGATGCAGCAGGTGCAGAACAAGAAGGACCAAATTTTGTACAAGTCACAGATAACCGAGGAACGGAAAGCGGCTGGACGTTGCATGTCAAACAAAATGGCCAATTTAAAACAGGGAAAGACCAAGAATTAAGAGCAGCTCAAATTCGCTTGACTAACGGGACGATCGTTACACCATCCGAATCCCCAAAACCTTCTAATTTTAAAAGCACGATTACCCTGGATCCCAATGGGGCTGAATCATTAGTCATGAGTGCCCAAAAAGGGGAAGGAGCCGGTACTTATCTTATGAGCTGGGGTGACAGTTTATTCGCAGCAGTAGATAGTATTGAATTAGAAGTGCCTGGCTCAACAACGAAATATGCCGTGAAGTACAGTACCACATTTACCTGGCTGCTAACTGATACCCCGACAAATCCATAGCAACCAGTCCCTTTAAGTGTAAGGTTTTGATACGTAAGGGTGGTACATAGATAGAGAGGGAAAATCCATCATGAAAAAAAGTAAACAGCTCATTATACTGGTTTTGGCAAGTCTTTTCTTTTTTATTTCGGTAAGAGGCATGGCCTCTGAATTCAATTTTGCAGTAAATCCAGTCATACCAGAGAACCAAATAGACAAATCTAAGACTTATTTTGATTTGAAGATGTCACCAGGTGCTGTTCAAACGGTGGAGGTTCTATTAAGAAATGATACGGATAAGGACGTAGTGATTGAGCCGAAGATCGCTTCGGCAACCACCAATCTAAACGGCGTTGTTGAGTATGGTCAAAATGATATCGAACCTGATGAAACCTTAACGCACAATTTGAAGGATTTGGTAGACATCGCAGAGACCATCACGATTCCCAAACAGTCTCAAGTGACTTTGCCTTTAAAAGTAAGCATGCCTTCAGAATCATTTAAAGGCGTGATTTCCGGTGGACTGACATTAAAAGAAAAGCAGGAAGAAGCCTCTGATCAGTCCGAGGATCAAGGATTAGCGATCAAAAATGAATATGCCTATGTCGTCGCAATTTTGTTGAGACAAACAACGGATGAAATCGTTCCAGATTTGAAGTTGTTAGCCGTCGAACCTGATCAAGTGAATGCCCGCAATGTAATCAATGTGACTTTTCAAAATCCGACCGCTGCCTATTTGAATTCATTTTGTTTGATCAACGATGTCACTAAAAAAGGGCAAAACGACAGCCGCTATTCTTCTGATACTTCTGGTATGCAGATGGCACCAAATTCCCATTTTTCTTATCCCATCTCATTAGAAGGACAAAAGCTTGAAGCAGGTACTTACCTGCTGAAATCTGTTGCCTACAGCGGAAAAAGCGATGAAGGACAATATAAAGTCAAGAATGGTGATGAGGAAGAAAGATATTTATACAGATGGGAATTTAAAAAAGAGTTTACAGTGGCTGGCGATGTTGCGCGAGACCTCAATCGGAAAGATGTCACTATCGAAGAAGATCATACGTGGCAATATTTATTGATTGGACTCCTCTTGGTGATCATTGCATTTCTGATTGTTTGGCATCGTCAGAAAAAGAATGAAGGAGAGTAACTGGTTTTGAAAAGTGATGAGCGATAGCCGATTCATTGCGGAATCATTTTCTTTCCTGTTTCTCAAAGTAAGTCTTATGGAGAAAGATCTCCAGTTAGGACAACAAGTTAGCAGCAAGTAAGAACAGCTGGCTTTTTCAGCTACACCTAATGGTGTGGGGCTGTCTTTGATAGATTCATCGATTATTGATGGTACGTGAGGAGAGGCCCAAGTGAGATGCCAGATAGAACTATGTTAAGGCGGTGAAATAATCAATGAAACGCAAATTTAGCTTTGTTTTAGGAGCCTGTATTATTATCGGAATGATCGACCTTGTTACCGAACAGGTCGTATTCGCTACCATCTATAATCCGCTGAATCCTTCAGAAGAAATCGTTCCGAAAGACCCTCCAGAAATCAACGAGGCGCCTGTTGATGAGAAGACACCAAAAGCAGCAGAACCAGCATCGCCTAAGGAAGAACCCAAATCAAAAGAAAACAGTCAAAAGGAACAGCCGTTACTGAATCTAACAAAACCGTTTTTGGCTGATGGCAAGCAGCTGGCAAAACGCGTGACGGTGGAAGATATCTTCCTTGCAAATAGTCTGTCGGTCGACTTAGCAATGCCAGACGATGATTCAGGTGGTGATGGCAATGATCAGCCGTCTTATCTTACAAGCTTGTGCTATTTATTTACCGGAAGTGTCCTTTATGGGCAAAAGAATGATGGAGGCCTGAAAACGCATGTTTTTGACATTTTTGAATAAAGCGGATAAGCGAAAATTGGTGCTGCTTCAATACTTGGAAAATGCGGTTTCTTTATCCGAGACAAAAGAGGCATTGATGGATAATCTGACAATGTCCGAATTTTTGATCAACAAGACCGTTCAAGAATTAAACACGGACTTTTATGAATTTGGATTGGATGAAGAGTTTGGTATTGTGACTGATGGGACCGTGATCAAATTAAATGCTTCTGGTTTGGCAACCTCTGATAACGTCTTGACCTATTATTTGGACCAGTCACTGAAATTTTCCATGCTGAAAGAATGTTTTTTTGAACAACTGTCTTCACTTTATGAATTCGCTACGAACCATTTTTTAAGCCATACGCCTGTGTATAAAGAATTTAAACAATTCAAGCAGATCCTTAATGATTATGACATTGAGGTGACGAAGGAATTTCGATTGATCGGTGAAGAAAATGAAATAAGGGAATTCATATTATTGTTTTTTATGAAAGAATACTATTTGAATCAGTCGGTTTTTCCGAAAGAAATCGAAACAAAAAGAAAGACTTTCGATGCGCTTAATAGTCAAGGCTGGTTGAACCCTCAGCAATCTGCCCGAATGCAGATCCGCAAAGAACAATACTTAGGAATCATTATTACCCGAATGTGCAATGGTCATTTTCTGAAAAATACAGTTGAGGATGGTTTGATCAATGCTGAACACTTACGAATCATTGAAGAGCTGAAAGACTGGCTGGCGAAGATCTTGCCTACGGTGAGCCTGACTACCTTAGAGCGGGAAGCAAAGGAGATATTGCGGTTTCTGATCGTAGAAGGCTGGTTAGTAGAAAATGACCGCTACATTGATCAAAATCATTATATCACCCAATTAAATGAACATTTCTATACAGAACTTAGTGGTCGTTTTGCTCTTTCCCAAGAGCTTCTAGCACTGCTTACAACTGAATTGACGAACATTCATTACCAACTGCTTTCATTTTCTTTCAGTTCGCGATGCGAGTATCAACATTTGGACGTCACTTATTTCCTGCAAACATACCCTGAATATGTGGCTTTTTGTCGGAATTACCTTGAAGCTAACCGGAACCGACCCATTTTGTGGAACAACAAGGAATTTCTATTCTTTCGCTATCTGATTTTATTGATCTCAACGATCCCATTAAAAGAAATATCTGTTCCTCTCTATGTATGTGTCGATTTTTCTTATGGTCGTTCGTATAATCAAATGATTCGCAACAATATTGAAAAGATTCTCGATTTGAATATTCAGTTTCAAAGTTTTCCGGATGAAAAGACTCATCTGACTCTTTCAAACATGCCTTTTTATGGGGCAATGGGGATCAATCATATTTTGTGGCTGGCGCCGCCGCGTCCAGTGGATTGGGTCAACTTTACCGAGAAAGTCGTGGGCATCCGCAGAGAATTTTTGAAAAAAAATTTGAGAAATAAGTTCACCCAACCGATTGGGACGTGAAGGATTGCATTATTAAAAAAAGAGCTGAAATTGTTTTCAGCTCTTTTTTTGATCCCAGCTAGTGAAATAGCTGGGATTTTTTCTGCAAGAATACTTTTTTAGTTGGAAATTTGGTATGATAAGGAGAGAATTTGAAAAAGAGGTGTACCATGGCAGAAGGGAATCAAACCAAAGCAGTCATTGGTCAAACATTCGTTGAACTTTGTGAGACAAAAGAATTAAACAAAATCAGCATTCAAGAGCTGGCTGAGAAGGCGCAGATCAATCGACAAACCTTTTATTATCATTTCCCGGATAAAAAAGCATTGATTCGTTGGATCTACAAAACAGATGCGCTGATTTATCTAACATCTGAAAACATTTCGCTAGACAATTGGGAAGAAGCAGCTTTGAAAATGTTGAAGGCGATGCGGCAAAACGGAACCTTCTATCGGAAATCTGTTACTTATGACCGGGATATTCTGATGAGTGAGTTTTATCAAATTACGGAGCCTTTATTTCAGCGCTTGTTTGATGAAGTCGATGAAGAGCAACAATTGTCGCAACAAGACATTGCTTTTTACAGCCGTTTCTTTTCTTATGGCTGTAGTGGAATCTTAGAAACTTGGATTCGTGATGATTTTCCGGAAATGCCATTAGAAATCGCGACCCAACTCTTTCGCTTGGCAAAAGATGTGGAATTTTTTTCTTATCAAATTTATCAAAAAGAGGAGCAATAATCATGACGAAAGTTTTATTTGTCTGTTTAGGAAATATTTGTCGTTCACCGATGGCAGAAGGGCTTTTCAAGCAAGCAATAGCAGAACGTCAATTGCCTTGGCAGATCGATTCAGCAGCCACTAGTTCATGGGAAGCGGGTAATCCGCCTCATCAAGGAACTCGTCAACTATTAGCAGATGCGGGGATTTCTTGGCAGAACATGGTTTCCCGCAAGATCACTTCTGAGGATTTTGAAACCTATGACTGGATCATTGGCATGGATCGTAACAATTATGAGGACCTTTCAACAATGGCTCCAGCAGGTATGCAGCATAAGCTTTACACGTACTTAAGTGTCGTTCCTGGAGAGGGAGAAGATATTCCAGATCCTTATTACACAGGAGATTTCAACCAAACATACCGCTTGATTCAAGCAGGACTGCCCCTTTGGATAGAAAAAATAAAAAATGCTGCCTAATAAAGGGAATGTTCGCTTGTTTTTTCCTCAAAATTTGTTAAAATAAAAGCAATAAACGAGAACGTATGTGCGGTTTTAGAGAAACCCGCTGCTGTTAGCAGAAAGGAAAGACCAATGGAAAAGAAATCATCTCCCATCAGACAGCTGGGCAAGTTGATTGTCATGACTTCGACAACCTTGTTGGATACTTTCTTCAGTGACAATGCCGATAAAAAAAATCAAACTGAAAAGATCAATGAGATTCGGCAAATTTTGCAAAAAGCGGCCAGTGACAAACATCTGGTCGTCTTACAAGTGAAAACCGAGAAGGTTGGCAATTTTGAAACCGTTACCGGTTGGATCGTTGGAAAAACGGTTGCGAAAGAACAAGTCGTTTTGAAACTGCAAAGTGATCGGCAACAAATTCGTATGATCCCTTTAGCCAGCGTTTTAAAGGTCAGCACATTAAAGGTCAAAGCAACGCGGCCCGAAAAGTAAAAAAAGTCTGTGACGTAAGTAAAACAAGAGACCAAAACAGCAGATAGCAGCCATGTAGGCGGAAGAAGCAATCAAGCTGATCTTAGGACGTTGTTTTATTACACTCACAGACTTTTTTGTTACACTTTTTTAGTTAATCGGTAGTTGTTTTCGCTAAAACTTCTTGCAAACGCCAAGCGGTTATTCGAGCAATCAAATCATAAGGAATAGGTTCTGTAAACGAAAAACGGATTGTTCCTTTACTGGTCTTATAAGACTGCAATTCTTTTTCAAAAGCAAGAATGGCAGAGGGTGTTGGATAAAATCCTATGTGCTCTTTTGCACAGGCAAAGTGGACGATATTCTCTGTTTGGAAATAGGTTGGCATCTGATAACGAATCCGCTCTTCGGCATCCGGCAGGACTGTTTTGATCAAATTTCGGACCTCCTGCAATACAGTGGAATGATCCGGAAAGCCAGCAATATACTGATCAACCGTTTCAATGGTGTTTGTCATAAAGCTCCCCTTTTTGTATTGATTGTACTACAGAAAGGAATTTTACAAAAAAAGGAGCCTGTCAGTGGGTGGCTGACAGGCTAGGAGTTAAAAATGAAAAGTGTTAGTTAGGGTTGTTTGTTGGTATGCTTATACTATAGTCGGCAAATGTGAATTTTTTGTGGAGAAAAGCTTGGAAAGTTGTAAAGATTGCTTTCTAGAGAAAAAGAGACAAAAAATTACCCGCCGGTGGGTGGCCGGCGGGAAGGAGTTAAAAATGAAAAAGTGTTAGGGTTGTTTGTTGGTATGCTTATACTATACTAACTAAATATGAATATTCTGTGACAAAAGTTTTCGGAAGTTCTTAAGAAAAGATAACGATTCGGTTACACGTGCTGATTTTTTTCATTGAAGTATTTTTTCAACGTACGATAAAGATCGATGTATTGAGCATCAGCAGCTGCATAATCCCATAGATAAGTTGCCATCGTTGGGTTCATTTTTTTCATCAATTGATTGGAACTAATCACTAAATCATAGGGTTCCTTCAATTGCGGATCATAAGGATCCGCTTGCACAAAGGTCAGGTCTTGCAGAAATTGATTCAAGGATTGGACAAGTAAAAAGTTGTCTTCCAAAACGACACCGACATGCAGCCGATTGGCGTAGCGGATCTTATCATAGAATGGTAACAAGACGTGAGTAAACATCGCTGCTAACTGTTCTTGATTGGTGTCATTGATATAGTCTACATTATTGGAAGAGCGATAGTCGGTAAAGAATTGATCGATATGCTGATGCAATTGTTCCTGTGGCAGACCATGTCCCATGGAAAGGGTGAGCAGCCGGTAAATATTAGGAAACGGTTGTCGAAAGACGTAGTTGCCAAAGGTCGCATTGATTAGATTACCAATCAAGATAGGATCATCTAAAAGTTCCTGCTGTCCAGCAAAATAGGTCTGTTTCATTTGGGCAAGGAAATCAGAAACTAACGGATAGATCGGATTCTGTTTAGTCGTATAGAATGTCAATGTTTGTTGCAAGGAAGGATCTTCCTCAGACAAGTAGAAGGGTAGCATTTGGGAGAGCAAATAGATAAAACTTGATTCTCCTTTAAGCTGTTTTTCTGTTAATTCAGTATCGGCAGTCAACGTGGTACGCAAGCGATTGAAATCATAATAGCGATTGTTTTTCATCAAAAAATTATAACGGCGGTCGTATTTTGCAAAATTCGCTTTTCTAATGCGTAAAAGGACCAACGCAGCAAAATATTTTAACTCTAGCTTCCCTAGATAAGAACGAGAGATAGGAAAATAGCTAGCAAACTCATCGACGAAAGCTTCTGCATCAGACTCAGAAACGGCAAAAGGCCATTTGATCCCCCGGACGCCTAACCAAATGATATTGAATAAGGAAAGACGCACTAAGCGCTCGTCGCCAACGAGATTCGATTCTGTATAAGTAAAACGCAATTGAAACTGCTTCAAATGGTTTTTTAGATGTTCGAATTTTCGGGATACTGTTGAACGGCTGACATCATATTTCTTGCAAAAATCCGTAATGGTAGGATTTTCTTCATTCAGCATATAAAGAACATATAAGAATGGTACGCTCTTGTTCAAAAGATAAAACCGGTACTCATCAATCGTTGCCGCAATATTTTGGGGCTGCAGCTTGCCACCACGTCCAAGTATTGACAAGTGATCCGGGGTCAACTCGTGTAAATCTTGATCGATCTCAGTCAACTCAATGAATGTTTGCTGATAGCTCAAGTCCATTTCTTTGGCTAATTGCGCGATTGGATGATTTGGATTTTGTAAAGTAAGCATGCGCCGGAATAATTTAAATTTGATCAACGTTTGCGGATCCATCATAAGTTCTTCGTAAAACATAAATATCCTCCTTTAATGGGTCTATTGTACCTGTTTTTGTTTCAACTGTCAGTCTTTTATCAAAAAAAATGGCCTACCTTTCAAAAATGGTAGGTCATTTTTAATGAATTAATGATTTTTGACGGATTTCGGTTCTTTTTTGCACCAAGCCCAAACGAGACCTATGATGAAACCGATGATTGCAGGTGCCAGCCAACCCATGCCGATTTTGAAGAACGGCAAGTATTGCTCTGCAAATTTCAATAACTGCTGAACGACAGCAGTGTCTCTAATCAATGCCGGGCAAGCATTTAATCCGTCAATAACGGCTGCCACCAGGGTGAAATAAGTGGTCATACGGTACACACTGGCACGATGCTGGAACAATGGACTAATGATCGCCAACAAAATCAATGTAATGGCCAGCGGATAGACAAACATCAGAACAGGAGTTGAAAACTCAATGATTTTCGTCAGACCGATATTTGCAAAGATCGCCGGTAGAATGCTGGCAACAGCACTGAAAAACAAGTAGCTTCTTGCAGGAAACAATTCTGCAAAGGTTTCGGCAAATGCGGTGATCAATCCGATCGCAGTTTTCAAACAAGCTAAAATGACGATCAATGCTAAGAGCAGACTTCCAGAGCGGCCTAAGTAATGGTTGGCTACTTGTGCTAAAGTGATCCCACCATTGGCACTGATCCCAAATTTTCCTAGGCTCATCGCTCCCATGTAGGAAAGCAATGTGTAGATGATCCCCATCAGAAAGATACTGATAGAGCCAGAAAGAATCGTATCTTTCGCGATTTCGGAAGGTTTCGTGATACCCATGTTACGGATCGCAGTCACAATAATGATGCCAAAGGCTAATGAGGCTAGTGCATCCAACGTATTGTACCCATTTGTGAAGCCGGTGAAGAAGGCGTGTTCTTGGTAAAGCGGAGAAACAGGCGCCTCTTGGATTGTACCCATTGGCTGCGTAAAAGCAAAGACTAAAAGTAAGCCAAGCAATACCAAAAAGAGGGGATTCAAGAATTTTCCTACGTAATCCAATATCTTACTAGGCTTGCGTGAGAACCACCACGCAGCCCCAAAGAATAATAGTGAAAATACGGCCAACAAGGGTGCTTGGAGATCTTGGGAAACAAAGGGTACAAGTCCGATCTCAAAGGAAGTTGTGGCTAACCGAGGGAGTGCAAAAAAAGGACCAATCACTAAATAAAGCAACACAGTGAAAATAATGGCATAACGGCGGTTGATCCGTGAAGCTAATTCGAAGACACCCGTACTTTGGGAAAGACCAAATGCGATAACGCCTAAGAATGGTAACCCAATTCCGGTCACTAAGAAACCTAAATTGGCAAGGGCTACATTACTACCAGCTTCTTGTCCCATATGCACTGGGAAAATCAAATTTCCCGCACCAAAAAATAGACCAAACAACATAGAACCAACATACAAATAGTCTTGAATACGTAACTTTTTCTTCATATCAACTTACTCCTATAGTTCTCTAGTTTTAAAAAAAATAACAAAAAAATGATCAAATAGCAACTCTTAGTTGACCAAGGCCAAAAAAAGAAACCAGGGAACAAGCGACAAGAAGATGATTCGGTAAGGACAAGCAATGCCCTCTTGTAAGACAGGAAGGCACTGACTGTTCGTCTAAATCATTTTGTCTGCAACTTGTACCCTAGTTCAGCACAGGATCAATTAAGTACCCGCGATAGAAATTCTTTCGTCCGCTGTTCTTTTGGATGGATAAAGATTTCTTCTGGTGTGCCTTCTTCAGCGATCACACCTTTGTCCATGAAGATCACTCGGTCAGAGACTTCTTTAGCAAAGCCCATCTCATGGGTCACGATGACCATAGTCAGCCCAGTATGAGCTAACGCATTCATCGTTTTCAAAACTTCTCCGACCATCTCTGGATCAAGAGCTGAAGTTGGTTCATCGAATAACATCACATCAGGATCCATTGACAATGCCCGGGCAATGGCTACCCGTTGCTTTTGTCCACCAGATAATTGAGCCGGTTTTGCTTTGACGTAGCGGCTCATGCCGACTTTTTCCAAATTCTCCCGAGCAATTTTTTCTGCTTCGGCGCGATTTCTTTTTAGAACAGTGACTTGGCCCGTGACACAATTTTCCAGAACATCCATGTTATTAAAAAGGTTGAAGGACTGGAACACCATCCCTAAATGAGTCCGATAGTTTGGTAAGCTGTATCCTTTTTCTAGGACATTTTCGCCCATATAAATGATTTTTCCACTGGTTGGCTTTTCTAAAAGATTGATACACCGAAGCAGTGTGGATTTCCCTGAACCGGAGGAGCCGATAATCGTTACGACTTCACCTTTATTGACCGAAAGACTAATGTCTTTCAAAACGACATTGTCGCCAAAACTTTTCTTTAAATGATCGATTTCGATAATTGCTGACATCTGTCTTCCTCCTTATTCTGGGTTGATATCTTCTAGTTTGACATAAGAACTAGGACCATCCATTTTGCGTTCAACAAAACGTAAAATTTGAGTCGCAGAGATTGTCAAAACGAGATAGATTGCACCGATGATCGCAAATGTTTGGAAGTATTGATAATTTGTTCCGGCAGCCGATGTTCCTTGGAAGAAAAGATCGGCGACACTGATTACGCTCAACACGGCAGTATCTTTGATATTGATGATGATTTCGTTACCTGTTGCTGGTAAGATATTTCGCATAACTTGTGGCAAGACAACTTTGAACATCGTTTGCCAGTGAGTCATTCCAATTGCTTGTGCTGCTTCAAATTGACCATCATCCACTGCAAAGATCCCGCCACGGACGATTTCAGACATATAGGCTCCTGTATTGATAGAAACGATCAATAATGCCGCAATCGTACGATTCATGGAAACACCAAATGCTAGAGCAGTCCCATAAAAAATGACCATAGCTTGTACCATCATTGGTGTGCCACGGAAAACTTCAATATAGATCGTCAATAATGCATTGATCAATTTTTGGAAAAAGCGACTTACAGGATTTTCAGCAGCTGGCAGCGTCCGAAAGACACCGACTAATAGACCAATCAATAATCCGACGACAGTAGAAACGATCGCAATGAAAAGCGTCAATCCTGCCCCTCGTAAAAATAGAGAACCATAGTCATCGATGATTTTTTTGAAATCGGCCAGCAGACCTTGATTCGCTGAATCTCCGCTGGTGTCCGCAGGCTGCTCTTCGATAGCCGCATCCATGAGTTTCGTGCGTTCACTTTGAGGGATCGTCGCTAGAATCTCGTTGACCTTTTGGACATCGGGGTCACCTTTGCGCATACCAACGGCAACTTGGACATCCTCTGGGTTGGTTTCAAAACCTTGACCTTCGGCAAATTCGATCATCTTCAGATCAGGATTTGCCCCTGTAGCAGTGACGCCTTCAGGACGTTCGCTGACGTACCCGTCAATGATGCCTGAAGCCAACGCGACGCGCATGGAAGAAAAATCTTTCATGGCTTGTTCTTTTTGTACTTCTGGAATTTGATCGATCACTGTGTAATGGAATGTATTTAATTGGGCGGTGATTTTTGCACCTGTCAAATCAGCTAAACTTTTCGCATTTGCGAATTTACCATCTTTTTGAACGACAACGACTAAGTTCGATTCGTAGTAAGGATCGGTAAAATCGATTTGTTCCCGTCGTTCGGCTGTAGGGGACATCCCAGCGATTACCGCATCAATGGTCCCTGATTGTAATGCAGGTGCCAGGCCATCCCATTGTGTTTTGACGATCACTAATTCTTTGCCAAGACCATCAGCGATTTTCTTCGCGATTTGAACGTCATAACCGCCAGCATAGGCAGACCCTTTCTCGCCAGAAATAGGTACCGCTCCATGGGCATCGGTGGTTTGGGTCCAGTTGAAAGGGGCATAACCCGCTTCCATCCCCACTCGAAACTGATCAGCTGGAGTTTGATCATCTGCATGAGCAGTCATCGATACATTGACAAGTGTGAAACAGAGGGCGAAAAATGCCCAAAACCAATTCATTTTCTTCATTTTCTCTTTCCTTTCACGAGTGGCACTACAGACAGGCAAAGGTAACAAAAAAACAGCCGTACTCCATGATTGGAAAACGGCTGTTGACAATTTCGTCGACAAACCTTTCACAAAACATAGCGCAACTTAGCCAAGCTAAGACAGTACGCAAGTTGTTCACTTGCGTCCCAACAAAATAATTCAAGCAAGAATCATTTTGTTTCGGCGATGTTCCCTAGCTCTGCTTTTGACGTGTTGCTTCACTCAGCAGGATTAATGAACCTCGCGACCTCTACCTAAATGTTAAAGGATACTCGTATTTGATTATGATACTTAATCGAGTGTAGAAGAAAAAGGTGGATTTGTCAATTCTTTTCAACAAAAAAAGCAGTCTCTTTTCTTTGGAAAAGGGAACTGCTTTTCTTTACTTTCGGCTACTTTAAGCAACTTTGGCTTTTGGTTCGCGGCCTAAGACAGCTTGAATAACTGTCAGACCTAGTAATAAGCCTAGAGCTAAATAAATGAGACTTGAGTATTGTGTAACGCCCCAGTCTTGACCTAATGTACGATAAACCAATAGAACGAGTGCTTGAATGATTGCTGTGATGACATTTAAGAAAGCAAACGCCCATAGATTTCCATTTTCTTTACGAGATAAATAGAAAATAGAGAAGTATAAGCTAACTGCCAACCAGCCGAAACTGATGATGATCATTGCCCAATAAATAATAGATGCTACCAATGTATTTCACCTCACTTTGATTCGTGAATAGTTTACCACGTTTTTTGTAGAATGTCATGAAAGAATCAATGAAATGAGCTGAAAATTCCAAGTGAAGATTTCCTTCCTGTTGAGGCTTTTTCAAGGGAAGGTTTGTGAAAAATCGCGGATGATGGTTATAAAAAATGGGGAAATTAGGTATACTATTAAAAAGTAGAACAATCACGGAAGGAGTTCAGCAAAATGTTAGTATCGATTGAAACAGCTGTCGAAAAGATTCAAGCTGCCGAGTCTATCACTTTTTTGACAGGAGCGGGCGTTTCAACCCCTTCCGGTATTCCGGATTACCGCTCTTTGAAAGGGATTTATCATGGCATTGAAGCGCCAGAATATCTGTTGAGTCATACTTGTATGGTCAGAGAGCCGGATAAATTTTATCAATTTGTCAAACATCTCTACCATCCTGAAGCAAAGCCCAATGTGATCCATCAGACGATGGCAGAGTTCGCTCAAGAACGGAACGTTTGGGTAGTCTCGCAAAACATTGATGGCCTCCATCAACAGGCGGGGAGTCAGCAGCGTATTGATTTCCACGGAACCCTTTACCGCTGTTACTGCCGTCAATGCGGTGCAGAAGTTCCTTGGCAAACCTATTTGACAGACTGGCATCATGCCGATTGCGGTGGACAGATTCGTCCAGCGATCGTCTTGTATGAAGAAGGTTTCAGCGAAGAAACAATTACTGCAGCTATCAACGCTGTGGCCAATGCACAGCTAGTGGTCGTGGTAGGCACCTCATTACAAGTCTATCCTTTTGCTGGTTTGTTGCAGTATCAAAATAGCCAGAATTGCTTGATCATCAACCAAACAAT
Organism: Enterococcus sp. DIV0574; assembly: GCF_051711125.1. Classification (NCBI taxonomy): domain Bacteria; kingdom Bacillati; phylum Bacillota; class Bacilli; order Lactobacillales; family Enterococcaceae; genus Enterococcus; species Enterococcus sp. DIV0574. Next base: position 3,030,433 of record NZ_JBIOMA010000001.1, on the reverse strand, counting down.
GCTTGAACAAAATACGACTCCTCAAGTTTTAGCAAGTGGGGAAACAGTTTTTGCAAAACTCTCACACTAAAATTGAAAAGGAGTATGGAGGCACATTATGACAGAACGTACAGAAAAAGAAAAAATGATTGCTGGTGAATTGTATTTTTCACCAGATCCAGAATTAGTTGCCGATCGCAAATTTGCCAGAGAACAAATGCACTTGATCAATCGGGAATCCGAACCGATGATCAAAGAACAACTGCTAAAAGAGACATTTGGTCAAGTGGCTGGCCGTATCTATATCGAACCGAATGTCCGCTTTGATTACGGCTATAATATTTCAGTTGGAAAAAATTTCTATGCCAATTATGATTGTATCTTTTTAGATGTTTGTCCCATTACCTTTGGTGATAACTGTATGCTAGCACCAAATGTTCGTCTCTTTACAGCTTCTCATCCATTGCATCCAGTCAAGCGTAATAGTGGCCTTGAGTATGGCGCACCAATTACAGTTGGCGACAATGCTTGGATCGGTGGCGGTGCAGTTATCCTTCCAGGTGTTCGCTTAGGCGATAACGTGGTCGTTGGTGCGGGAAGTGTCGTGACTAAATCGTTCCCTGATAACGTGGTGATCGCTGGAAATCCAGCTCGGATCATCAAAACCATTGAATCTGGTGAAACCATCGAAGAGATCGCAAAAGATGTCGCTCCCGCAACTAAAAGCACGACAGAAGTCGTTGCTGCTATCGATCATCAACGGGAGACGATCGATGCGATTGATCGAGAACTGACAGAATTATTAGAAAAACGCATGACAGCAGTCAGTGAAATCGTCCAATGGAAAAAACAGGAACAGACAGCAGTTCTGGATGAATCTCGGGAAGAAGCTGTTTTGAACAATGTTCGCCAGTCCGTTTCCAATAAAGCCTTCGAAGAAACGATTGTCGTAACCTTTGAGTCGATCATGGAACATTCTCGCACTTATCAAAAGAATCAATTGGAGGGATAATGATGGATGGAGCAACACGACGGGAAGCAATCATCAAGCAGTTGCAGACCGCCGAGAAACCGATCAGTGCTAGTAAATTAGCGGGTAAGTTAGGTGTCAGCCGCCAAATCATCGTTGGTGACATTGCCTTGTTGCGAGCAGCAGGAGAGGCTATCGTGGCTACCGCTCGCGGTTACCGCTTAGAAGCTGCAAGTGAGACAGGTCATGTCAGCAAACTTGCTGTGCAACACCGTCCGGAACAAACAGAAGAAGAATTGTTGACATTTGTCTCTTGCGGAATCGAAGTGATTGATGTGATCGTTGAGCATGAGATTTATGGGGAATTAACAGGGAATCTGCGGATCAAAACGGAACAAGATGTCGCAGACTTTATGCGGAAATACCAGCATTCACAAGCCCGCCTGCTTTCTGATTTGACCAATGGGATCCATCTCCATACGTTACGCTACCAAGAAGCAGCAGAGTTAGAGCAAGCAAAGCAATTGTTGGCTGATAAAGGAATCTTATACCAAAACTAAAGGAGAAGTGGATGCAAGATATTCTGATCATCGTTGATTTACAAAAAGGCGTGTGTTCAAACAATGGCACCAAACTGGATCATCTCGATTCGCTGCTGTTGTTTGCCAACCAGCGGATCCAAACTTACCGTCATGCACAACGCCCCGTTTTATTTGTGCAGCATGAGGAAGAAGAACTCGGCTACCAAACAGATGAATGGCTCTTACATCCAGATTTGGCTGTGCAAGCAACCGACTTGTTTTTGCGCAAGACTCATGCGAATAGCTTTTTCAATACCTCCTTACAGTCCTTGTTGACAAAGCACCATGTTCGCAGCATCGAATGGATCGGTGCGCAAACTGAATTTTGTATGGATGGCACGATCAAATTTGCCCATGGATTAGGGTATCAGAATGTGTTGTATCAGCAAGCAACGACTACTTATGCATCCGAAGGCTGGTCAGCTGCTGAAATCATTCATTGGTATGAGCGGATCTGGCAAGATCGCTATGCCCAGATTCTAGCATTGCCAAAAAATTCTGAAAAAAAATAGTTTTCTGATTGACAAGGTATCCTTTTTCCGGTAAAGTACATTTCAACAAGAATAACTATCCGTTAATAAGGAAAGTAATCGTAGATACTTTAAAGAGAGACTCTGGTTGGTGGAAAGAGTTAAGTCTGAAACGTTGAAAAATGGCCTTGGAGGATTGATTGTCGATAAGTAGGCAATCACGGAATCTGCTCTACCGTTAAAAGGAGCACCAATCTCTTGATGGAATTTTCTTGATAGACGTTGGGTTGAGGGAAGGGAAACCTTCTGAACAAAAGGTGGTAACACGAGTGATCGTCCTTTTATCAGCAGATGCTGGTAAAAGGACTTTTTTTGTTTTCATCGATCTTTGAAAATAAAAAGCGGCATAAAAAAATAGAGTCAACACGATGAATTGGTAAGTACAAAAGGAATGTTCCTAAACAGAGAGCTTCGGTAGCTGAAAAGAAGCAGGAAACGAATTTTGGAAAATGGCCAAGGAGTGATTCGTCCCGAGCAATGATGCAAGGCGGCGACGGCAGCATCCGTTATCTTGCTAGAGTATGATCGTACTCGAAGAGGAGCTATATGTGAATATAGCTTAAACTGAGGTGGTAACACGCAAAAAGGCGTCCTCAAGCAAGCCATAACTGGCTTGCTTGAGGACGCCTTTTTGCTGTGAATCACTGCGATTGGTCAAAGACCATGCAAGTTCTTCTTAGCGTCAGCTTAGAAGCAACTGTAGGCGAAGCATAGAGTAGACGAGCAGATGATGAGCAGTAGTAGGTGACCGGAGGAAGCGTAGTTGATCATCCCCAAAAATCAACTAGTTAATCAATCGGCGATAATAAGGAGGAAAAAAATGATTTCATTAAAGGATGTATCGGTGACATTTACACAACCAAACAAGGAGACGATCCAAGCGGTCAAAAATGTGTCACTAGAAGTAGATAAAGGCGATGTTTATGGGATCGTCGGCTATTCCGGCGCGGGTAAAAGTACCCTGGTACGCGTAATCAATTTATTGCAGCGGCCAACGTCAGGGAGTGTCGTAGTCAATCAGACTGAATTGACCGCATTACCGGCTAAAGCATTAAGAGAAAAAAGGAAAACGATCGGAATGATCTTTCAGCATTTCAATTTGATGGATAGCCGGAATGTCTTTGACAACGTGGATTTTTCCTTGAAATATGCAGGAATCTCCAAACAGGAACGTCGTCAAAAAGTGACAGAATTGCTGTTCTTGGTTGGACTGGAAGAAAAGGCAAGGTCGTTTCCTAGTCAACTTTCAGGGGGACAAAAGCAGCGAGTCGCCATCGCACGAGCATTAGCCAACGACCCAGAGATCTTGCTCTGCGATGAGGCGACTAGCGCACTTGATCCTAAGACAACATTACAGATACTTGCATTATTGAAAAAACTCAATCGTAAATTAGGGTTGACGATCGTCATTATCACTCATGAGATGCAAGTGGTGAAAGAAATCTGTAATAAAGTCGCTGTAATGGAAAATGGCGAGATCATTGAACAAGGAAAGAGTGTTCAAATTTTTAGCCAGCCGGCAAAACCGCTGACAAAAGACTTTATTCGGACTGCTACTCATATTGATCAAGCGCTGGAAACGATTCTCGGCAGTGCGAAATTCTCCTCATTGGCTGCCAACGAATGGCTGGTGGAACTGTCTTATGTTGGGGATCAGACCAATGAACCATTGATCGCACAATTGTTTAGTCGTTATCAAGTTACGACGAATATCCTCTACGGAAACGTAGAGATTCTGCAAGATGTTCCCATCGGTAGTTTGATCGTTAGTTTATCAGGGGAATATGGGCAGCGTAAACGAGCATTAGATTTTCTCGCGGATCAAGGTGTTTACACGAATATCATTAAGCAAAATCACGCGGAACCATTGAATAACGTGATTGAAGGAGGATTTTAGATGAGCACTTTTTTTGAACGGTATTTTCCCAATGTCGTTGCTATCTCTGATGAATTTGTAGAAGCAACGATCCAAACATTATACATGACCTTTTGGACAGCACTGATTGCAGGGATTTTAGGAATCATTTTGGGCATTGTTCTTGTCGTGACCCGACCAGGAGGTATTTTGGAAAGCCGCGGATTATTTGAACTTTTGGATAAAATCATCAACATCGTACGTTCCATTCCTTTTATTATCCTATTGGCTTTGTTAGGAACGACGACTCGTTTGATCGTAGGAACAACGATTGGGGAAACAGCTGCTTTGGTTCCATTGATTGCAGGGATCATTCCTTTCTTTGCTCGTCAAATCGAAATTGCCCTATTAGAAGTTGATCCTGGGGTTATTGAAGCGGCAGAAGCAATGGGAACCAGTCCATTGGGAATTATTGTGCGGGTCTATTTACCCGAAGGGTTGGCTGGGATCATTCGCGTCTCTGCTTTAACGATCATCAATGTGATTGGACTGACCGCAATGGCTGGTGCAGTTGGTGCTGGCGGTTTAGGAAACTTGGCGATCACCCGCGGCTATAATCGTTTCCAAAACGACGTCACCATCATGGCGACACTGATCATTTTAATTTTGGTCTTTTTTAGTCAATTTGTCAGCAATCTGTTGGTTAAAAAAGTCAGCCACTAAAAAGGACAAAAAAAAACAAATAAAATTAAGTAGAAACTATTGGAGGAAGAAAATGAAAAAATTACTTAAAGCAATCGTGGTAGGTGCGGCATTATTATTTATTACTGGGTGCAGCAATAGCAATGCTGGAACAAAAGAGAAAGAAGTAACCGTCAAACTTGGAGTGATCGGTGCCGACACGGATGTTTGGGATGATGTCAAAGATCGTTTGAAAGATGAAGGTATCAACTTAGAATATGTTCAATTTTCTGATTATAATCAACCGAATGCGGCGTTGGCAGATGGTTCTATCGATATAAATTCTTTTCAACACCAGTTCTTTTTAGACAATTACAATAAAGAGTTTGGAACGGATCTTGTTTCTATCGGCAATACAGTCAATGCGCCGCTAGGGATTTATTCAGACAAGGTGAAAGATATCAAGGAATTGAAAGAAGGCGCGACAGTAGCAATTCCAAATGACGTCACCAATGGCGGCCGTGCGTTGTTGTTACTACAAAGCGCTGGCTTGATCAAAGTTGATGAAGCAGCAGGCCAGACGCCGACCGTTTCGGATATCACTGAAAACAATCAAAAGTTGAAAATCTCTGAGTTAGATGCTGCCCAAACTGCCCGCGCATTATCAGATGTTGATATTTCAGTAATCAATAGCGGAATGGCTGTGGATGCTGGCTTTGTTCCGACAGAAGATGCGATCTTCTTAGAGCCTGTAGATGAAACGGCTCGCCCATACGTGAACATCATTGCTGCGCGTAAAGAAGATCAAGACAACGAAGTGTATCAAAAAGTTGTTGCTGCTTATCAAACGGACGAAACAAAGAAAGTTATCGAAGAAACATCGAAAGGTTCTAGCGTTCCAGCCTGGGAGACATTTGGCGCGAAGTAAAGAAGAGTATAGCAAGAATGCCTACCTTTCTGAGGCAGGAGCTGTGAGACCACTGACTATTCATACTTATTTGTCCATATTAAAGGGAGAGAAAATCATATGACAACAACTGTAAAAACTTCTATTAAAGAATTTATCGCACAACGCTTACCGGAATACCAAGAACTAGCTTTGGATATTCATGATCATCCAGAAGTCAGCAACTATGAATTTTATTCTGCAGATGCGCTGATTGCCCAATTAGAAAAAGAAGGATTCACCGTGGAAAAAGAAGTGGCTGGTCATCGTACAGGGTTCGATGCCCGTTATCAAAGCGGCAAACCTGGACCAACATTAGCTTTTTTGGCAGAATATGATGCGCTGCCCGGCATCGGTCATGCCTGTGGGCACAATCTCTTTGGAACTTATTCTGTATTGGCTGCTAGTGCGTTGCAACCTTATGTAGATGAACTAGGAGGAGAAATCCGCGTTTATGGTACTCCTGGTGAAGAGGGGGGCGAAAATGGCTCAGCAAAGGGCAGTTTTGTGCGTGAAGGATTTTTTGAGGATGTCGATGCTGCATTGTGCGTGCATCCAGCTTATCGCTATGGCAAAACCACCGCATCTTTGGCTAATGATCCTGTCGATATCAAATTTTATGGTCGGGCATCCCATGCGGCAGCGGCACCAGAGAAAGGCATTAATGCGTTAGAGGCATTGATCCAAGTTTTTAATGGGATCAATGGGTTGCGTCTTCATTTGCCGAAAGATGTCAACATTCATGGCGTGATCACTGATGGTGGTGTGGCAGCGAATGTTGTTCCAGAATATGCAGCTGGACGTTTTTATTTACGAGCAGCCAATCGGGCGACACTAGATGAAGTCTATGAGAAAGTGGAGAATATCGTTAAAGGAGCAGCTTTAGCAACAGGAACGACTTATGAATTTGGACTCTTCCAGAATTCAGTCGACGATGTGATCGTAACACCAAGTTTTGATGAACTATTCTTTGCCCATACTCAGGAAGTTGGCGTTCCCCAAGCAGAGATCGATGTGGAAACAAAAGCAAGTTTAGGCTCTTCAGATGTAGGAAACGTCAGCCAAGTGATCCCCACGATCCAGCCAACTGTCTCAATTTCGGATGAATACATTGCTGGTCACTCCGAGGAATTTAAAGCGGCTGCTCGTAGTACCAAAGGACTGAACTCGATTGCGATCGCAGCGGAATTACTCGCATTGACTGCATTAGATCTTTATCAAAAGCCAGAATTGTTGTCTCAAATCAAAGCGGACCATCAAGCCAGCTTGGCAAAGGGAAATTAATCCTAATGAATGACGACTAAAGTAAACAAGAGCGCATTCCCACTTGGGAGTGCGCTCTTGTTTGCTAATCGTTAATCGATCACTAAAATTCCTTCTTTTAATGAGAAAGGATTTTTTTCATTGATGTGATCATAGAACATGACACCATTCAAATGGTCGATTTCATGTTGCACGACGATAGCTGCATAGTTCTTCAAACGAACTTTTTGCTTCTTGCCTTGCATGTCATAATAGCTGATCGTGATTCGGGCGTGACGTACGACATAGCCTGGTACTTCCCGGTCTACAGACAGACAGCCTTCGCCTTCACCTAAACATGCCTCTTGTACGGAGTGGCTTAAGATTTTAGGATTGTACAACACATCTTTAAATTCAGGTTCTGGATTTTCAGGATCGCTACTAGGAACTAAAACAGCAGTGATTCTTTTAGAAATATCTAGTTGAGGTGCTGCTAAACCGACTCCGCCTCGTAAATTCAATTCTTCGGCTTTCACTGGGTCTTGGCTATTTTCTAGAAACTCCATCATGTCTTTCCCTAATTGAATGTCCGCTTCACTTAATGGAAAGGGGACTTCTTTTGCTACTTCCCGCAAAGTTGGGTTGCCTTCGCGAATAATATCATCCATTGTAATCATTGATGATGTGATTCCTCCTACTATGTAAAAATTACGCGCTCGTTGACTCCTTATAAAGTGTACCACAACTAATGGCCGAACCGCATTAGAAAGTTTAAGGGACAACTTTTTCTTAAAAAATACACCGTTATGAAATTATATTTCTTTTTATAATTATATATTACGAAATATAGTTGCAAAAACAAACAGGCCGTTGTATAATCATTTTGTAGAAAACGGTACCAGCAAGGAGGAATCAACAATGTTTGGGTTTTCAGTATTTATGAATGCCGATTTGACTACCACAGACATCGATGCCATCGAAGAAATGGCGCTTCAAGGTTTTTCTGGGATTTTTACATCCATGCATATACCAGAAGATGATGCCGCCAGTTATCGCCAACGATTGACAACACTTGGTGAAATAGCAAAAAAGAATCGGTTGTCATTAATGGTAGATATTTCAGGAGAGGCATTGGCTAAAGCAGGATTTTCCTATAAAGAGTTAAATGAACTGACGGATCGGGGAGTCACTGGGCTGCGAATGGATTACGCGATCGACAATCAGACCATTGCTCAATTATCTCGTAAAATAACTATTAGTTTAAATGCGAGTACATTGACTGAAAAAGATATTAACGAGTTGAACACCTATCAGGCAGATTTTTCTAATCTAGAGGCGTGGCACAATTACTATCCGCGTCCGGAGACGGGATTAGACAAAGAATGGTTTCAGGCCAAAAATCAGTGGTTGAAACAACAAGGTTTTCTTGTACAGGCCTTTGTTGCTGGGGATGCGAATAAAAGAGGTCCTCTTTACCAAGGATTGCCGACACTGGAAGCGCATCGCAGCATGAGCCCCTTCGCAGCAGCACTGGAGTTGTTGAGGGATTGTGCCGTTGATGCTGTCTACATTGGTGATGGTATCGTGACCCCTGCTTCTTTGAAGCAATTCAGTTCTTATCTAGCCGATCAGACCGTCCTTCTTCGCATAAAGGATATTGGTTCTGCCTATTATCAACATATTTTAGGAGAGCATGAGAACCGGCAAGATGAGGCAAGAGATGTGATTCGCAGTGCAAATGCCCGATTTGCTGAAGTCCCATTGATTTCCCCAGAAACTGCTCAAAAACGGGTTGTCGGAGCTGTGACTATCGATAATCAAGATTACTTGCGCTATATGGGGGAAATCCAAATTTGTAAGCGAATCCTGCCCGCAGATGACAAAGTCAATGTCGCTGCGCAAGTGATTGAAGAAGATCTCCCCTTGCTCCAACAAATCAAAGCAGGAATGCGATTCAAAATAGAAAGAGATGAGAGAAATGACAATGATTAATTTAGAAAACTTAACGACTGAAAGACGAAATCAAGCAACATTTGGCTTGGATGAAATGACTGTGGCAGAGGCTTGTCAGAAAATGAATGCCGAAGACCAGAAAGTTGCTCAATCCGTTGAAAAGGAATTGCCAAGCATTGAAAAAGTAATTCAGCAAACGATTCAATCTTTCAAAAAAGGGGGACGATTGATCTATCTCGGTGCTGGTACCAGCGGACGACTAGGAGTTTTAGATGCCGCTGAATGTGTCCCTACTTTTGGGGTCTCACCGGATATGGTGATCGGTTTGATTGCTGGCGGTGAAGAAGCAATGACTGTAGCGGTTGAGGGGGCAGAAGATTCTGTTGAATTAGGGCGTCAAGACTTGATTGACCTGAAGCTGACGGAAAATGATATGGTCATTGGGATCGCAGCCAGCGGCCGCACACCTTATGTCATTGGAGCACTAGACTATGCAAATGAAATCGGGGCTACCACAGGAACGATCGCCTGCAACAAACAAGCAGAAATTTCAAAACATGCCAGCTTCCCGATCGAAGTGGATTGCGGACCAGAATTTCTGACAGGTTCTACCCGATTGAAATCAGGGACTGCTCAAAAATTGATTTTGAACATGATTTCCACGATTTCGATGGTAGGCATCGGAAAAGTGTACAATAATTTAATGGTCGATGTTAAACCAACGAACGACAAACTCGTTGAACGGGCCAAGAGAATCATCATGCAAGCCACCGAAGCAGATTATGAAACGGCGGCAGACTACTTTGAAAAAGCCGATCAAAATGTGAAGTTAGCGATCGTTATGCTGCTTACCAATAGTGAAAAAGAAGAAGCTGCTGCAAAGCTGGTACAATCAGAAGGGTTCGTTAAAGGAACGTTAGAAGGATAGGAGGAAAAAATCAATGGCAAAAGAAGAACTGACAGTTACACAACTAGCAGAAAAAATATTTCAAGAATCAGGCGGTATCGAGAATGTTGCCTCTGTCACTCATTGTATGACTCGAGTACGGATGACGGTTCGAGATCACAACAAGGTCAGCAAGCAAGGGTTACAAAACATTCCCGGAGTCTTAGGAGTAGTGGACGATGAACAACTGCAAGTGATCATCGGTCCTGGAAAAGTCAATAAAGTAGCAAATGCCATGGCGGCACAAGCGGGTGTTGATCTAGGGCAAGAAATTCCTGTGGCAGCCACCAGTGGAAAAGAGGCTGTGAATGCGAAAGCAGCAGAAATGAAAGCTGCTCAAAAAGCGAAACAAAAACAATCACCAATCAAGTCATTATTGAAAGATATTTCGAATATTTTTGTCCCAATGATCCCAGCGTTTGTCGGTGCTGGTCTCGTTGCTGGTATTGCTTCTGTTATGACGAACTTGATCACTGCAGGAAAAATCGATGGCGACACGTGGAATTATTATGTCATGATTTTAAATATCTTAAAAAACGGGATGTTTTCTTATTTAGTGATCTTCACAGGTGTCAATGCAGCTCAAGTATTTAAAGCGAACCCAACGCTAGGTGGTGTCATTGGGTCGGTCGTCTTATTGACTGGAATGAATCCAGAAGCCCCAATCACCAACCTCTTTACAGGAGATCCTCTGGCAGTTGGACAAGGAGGGATCATCGGTGTGATCTTTGCAGTCTGGTTGCTGGCTAAACTGGAAACTGTTTTGCACCGAGTGATTCCTGAAGCCATTGATATCATCGTTACCCCAACTTTGTGTTTGTTAGCGATCGGTTTGGCAGAGATCTTTTTGATCATGCCATTAGCTGGGTTTATTTCAGACAGTTTGGTTGGCTCAATCAATTGGGTATTAAATGTCGGCGGCGCATTCTCAGGTTTTGTTCTCGGAGCAACCTTCTTGCCAATGGTCATGTTTGGTCTACATCAAATCTTGACACCGATCCACATTCAAATGATCGAAGCAACTGGCAGCACACAGTTATTGCCAATCTTAGCAATGGCTGGCGCTGGTCAAGTAGGGGCGGCATTAGCCCTGTGGATTCGTCTGCGAAAAGATAAAGAACTTTCTGAAATGATCAAAGGCGCTTTGCCAGTAGGGATTTTAGGTATTGGAGAACCATTGATCTACGGTGTAACACTGCCATTAGGCCGACCATTTATTACGGCATGTATCGGAGGCGGAATCGGTGGGGCGGTTATCGGCGCATTGTCGAATATCGGCGCTACCGCCATTGGACCTTCTGGAGTAGCTTTGATTCCGTTGATTGCGAACGGTCATTGGTTAGGCTATGTCTTTGGTTTATTAGCAGGATATGCAGGTGGCTTTGTGGCTACTTACTTCTTTGGGATTCCTAAAGACCGTTTAGCTGCTGTCAATGCTGTTGATGAAGAAGTACCGGCGGCTACTTCAACGACGGCTACAACACCAGCAACGTCTGCAGCACCTGAAACCATTGAACTATATGCAGTTGCTGAAGGAACCGTTCATGCGATTACAGAGTCAAAGGATCCTGTTTTTTCTCAAAAAATGATGGGTGACGGATATTATGTAGCTCCTGCAAATGGAAAAATCTATGCACCAGCTGCAGGAACTGTAACAACGATCTTCCCAACCAAACATGCCATTGGAATCACGACACCAAATGGACTTGAGATTCTGCTGCATATGGGTGTCGATACCGTTGAGCTACAAGGCAAGCCTTTCAATATCCTCGTCCAAGAAGGGCAACAAGTGACTGCCGCTACACAAGTTGCTGAAGTTGATCTGGCAGAATTGGCAGCTAGCAATAAAGCAACTGATATGCTTGTGGTACTCACCAATATGGAACAAGTTATCTCAGAAACCATGACTGCTAAAGGAACAGTCACAAGTGCTAGTCCTGTGATGACTGTACAAGTCAAATAGTTAAAAAACAGCTAGATTCGAATGGTACAATTTTTTCTACCCATGTGTCATTCGGTGATTAAGAACGCTTCGTCCCGTACTGCTGAATGATGATCTCGTTAATGCTTCTGTTAATGTGAATCATCTGAAGTGGTTCGGGATTTTTTGTTAGGGAAGAAGCGGAGTGCATCGGAAGACATTGAATATCTTTTAAATTTCTTAAGGAAGTGCCTTTTTACATTGCGAATAATTTACTATTGTGTTACATTCGTGTTACAAAGAAATCCTGAGAATCCTGAGGAGGTAAAGGAATGAAAAAGAGTATCTGGTTCATGAGCTGTCTATTATTTTTACCAATTACTGCCATTGCAGAGGAAACAGCGGAATCATCAGAAACGATTCAATCTACGCAATCAACTGAAGAAATCATTTCGACAGAAGCGACGGTTTCGAATACTGAAATGGAATCAACCGCTGACACTGCACAAAGTAGTGAATCCGTGACGACACAGCCCGAGGATGTGGTAGAAGCCATTGTCGCTCAAACAGGCGTTCAAGCAAGTCCTGAGTCAGAAACCATTACAGAACAAAGTGATTTGCGCTCTGCTTTTACTAGAGGCATCACTGATGGAAGTGTGACAGCTTTCACGCAAGATGAGTTGGATCAATTGACCGATCAGCAATTAAAAGATGCAGAGACATTAGCATTACGATATAGCCAAGATGTGATGGGAATGGATATCGGCTATTTTGCTCGGATCGTTCGCGCTCTTTTTATCGATCATCTCTTATCTTGGGAGAAGATTGAACCGCAGCTAGCCTTTGATCCAAGCAGCTACTCTTCTTTTGCAGCGTTGATTCCAGAACTGGATCGCTTAAAAACATATCTGCAAGTTGTTTACCCAACAAATGGTGTTTATATTTCCCCGGAACAGCCAATTTCAGATGAATGGTTGACATCGATTTTGTCACACTTAGATGAAGAAGTAGCTGCCAGTGGTTCAGAAACATTGTTTCCAGGTCGGATTGGCTGGATCATTTACGCTGTGAATCAAGGTCATTATCTCCCAGCAGCTTCTGAAGTAACGGGGAATACCGAATCTTCTGATACGTCTGCTGCCAACACTTCGTCGGAACAAACAACAACTAGCAAAACAGAAGTAGCTAGTGCTACTTCGGACAGTCGAGCATTGCCAAAAACGGGAGAGACCGTCAATTGGTTTTTGCCAGTCGTTGGAGTCGTTTTGTTAGTCGGAGTAGGCTGTGTCCTGTGGGTTAGAAAGAAAAAATAGATGTTATTTAAAATCGAAAAACGGCTGTTGTGCAGTGGCTTCCTTTCTTAAGGAATAGCCGCTGCTTTTTTTGTTTTCAGAAAAAGACAATGAATCTATTTTCAATGAAATGAAATCACTAAGCGAATTTCCTTTTTATAAAGAAAATGACTTTCATAAAATATTCAAACTTTTTTACTTGCATTCTCTCATGAGGGGTGTATAATGACACAGTGTCATATGACAACCTGTCATAATAATTGTTGTCATTTATCATTTGAACTGAAAGGAGAGATGACGATGCCAACGGATACGTTTTTCCATTTGCCATTAGATAAGCAAAAACGCATTTTAAGCGCTGCTAAGAAAGAATTTTCTCGGGTCCCATTGAAGGATGCTTCGATTGCCAATATCATCAAAGACGCAGAAATCCCTCGGGGAAGTTTTTATCAGTATTTTGAAAATAAGGAAGACTTATACTACTACTATTTTCATACGTTGAAAAAAAACAGTCAGCGGGATTTGATTCGTTCCATTCAACACGAAAAGGGCGATCTGTTTGCTGGCTTTGAATGGTATTTTTCTCGGATGATCGAAGAAGTGTTAGAAGGAAAAAATGCAAAATTTTATCGCAATCTCTTCATGAGTATGGATTATCGTTCTTTGCGAAAAGTGATGCCGGATATCCACAAAAAACCACTCTACGGCTCTCACAAAGAGCATCAAGAAGCGAGACAGAAGTGGGAAGAAGAATTTTTTGCTGAGATCGACAAAGACTTATTACGGGTCAAGGATGATCATGAATTGAAAATGCTCGTCCAACTGTTGATGCACACCGTTTTTTCTACGATTGCTGAAGCATACCGAGAGTTAGCAGAAAATCATGCCTATGATCCTTCGCTAGCAACGACTGATTTCAATAACAAAATCAGCTGGCTAAGAGATGGCGCACAAAAAGAAAGAGGGGAAAAGAATGACAAAGTTGATTAAACGAGTTTCACTCGTTTCGGCACTGATGGCCGTTGCCTTTATGGTTGTACAAGTAATAGCAGATCTCTATTTACCGACATTAACGTCGAATATCATTAATAATGGCGTTGCAACTGGAGACATTGATTATATCTGGCGTACCGGCTTTTTAATGATCGGTTTTTCACTGATCAGTATTCTGGCTGCATTAGGCAATACATTCTTTGCTACTAGAGAATCACAAAAATTGGGGCAAAAATTACGGACAGATATTTATGAAAAAGTAGAAAATTTCTCCGCACGTTCTTTTGATAAATTCGGAACTGCCTCTTTGATCACTCGTACGACTAATGACGTCAACCAAATTCAAATGGTGGCACAAATGTTCTTGCGGATGATGATCAATGCACCAATCACTTTGATCGGAGCAAGCTTCTTGGCCTATCAAAAAGACGCTCAGTTAACCAAAATCTTTTTAGTCGTTATTCCAATTATGATCGTTTTGGTTGGTGGAATCATGTATTTTGCTGTGCCACTTTTCAAAAGCATGCAGAAAAAAACTGACCGTCTGAATTTGGTCTTCCGTGAAGGATTGACTGGAGTGCGGGTCATTCGAGCTTTCGATAAGACCGGGTATGAAGCCAATCGCTTTGATGAAGCCAATAAAGACTATACCCACACGGCCATCAAAGTAAATACTATCGTGGCACTTATGATGCCTTTGATGACATTGATTATGAGTGGGACCAATATTGCCATCACTTGGTTTGGTGGACATTATATTGCTGAAATGACATTAGAAGTTGGGAATCTGATTGCATTCATGACGTATGCCATGCAAATCTTGATCAGTTTTATGATGCTGTCAATGATCTTTGTGATGGTCCCAAGAGCACAAGCCTCTGCAGATCGGATCAATGAAGTATTAGACGAAGAAGAAGAGATCGTTGATGATAAAGCACCTAAGATGATTCAATTAAAAGGTGATCAAGCCACACTTGCTTTTGATCACGTCAACTATCGTTACCACGGTGCAGAAAAATTAGCACTGCAAGACATTGATTTTCAAGCAAAATCGGGTGATTTTGTGGCAATCATTGGTGGTACGGGTTCTGGGAAGACGACATTGGTCAATTTGCTGCCTCGGCTCTATGATATCGAATCAGGAGCGATCCGCATCAATGGAGTGAATATCGCTGAAGTAACACAGCATAATTTGCGGGACTCAGTTGGTTTCGTCCCACAAAAAGCGGTTTTATTTACTGGTACGATTCGAGAAAACATGAAATACGGTAGACCAGATGCGACAGATGAAGAAATCTGGAAAGCACTGGAAATCGCACAAGCCAAAGAGTTTGTTTCAGAATTGAGCGAAGGCTTAGACAGTCATGTAGAACAAGGCGGCGGAAATTTCTCCGGCGGCCAACGTCAACGGTTAGCGATCGCTCGGGCATTAGTGAAACAAGCCGATGTGTATGTGTTTGATGATTCTTTCTCAGCGCTGGACTTTAAGACAGATGCACAGCTGCGAGCGGCATTGAAAAAAGACATGAAGAACAGCATTATGGTTGTAGTCGCACAACGGGTAAGTACAGTAATGGATGCAGACACGATCCTTGTCCTTGACGAAGGTCAATTGGTGGGTAAAGGAACCCATGAAGAATTGATGGCCTCAAACCAAACGTATCAAGAAATCGTATCATCTCAATTGAGAGAGGAGGATGTGGCATGAGTGAACGGAAAAACCAAGCACCTCGCGGCGGTGGACCGATGGGTGGCGGTCCAGGGCGCAACATTGGAGCGAAAGGACCAAAAGCAAAAAATTTCTGGGGAACGGTAAAACGACTTTTCGGTTATATGTCGAAACGTTCTATCGCAATCATTTCGGTATTTGTTTTAGCGATTGCCGCCGTAATCTTCCAGATTCAAACACCAAAGATCTTAGGGGAAGCAACAACCGAAATCTTTAAAGGTGTTATGATTGGTGCAGAGCAAATGAAAGCTGGAAAAACTGTCACCGAATTTCCGATCGATTTTGATAAAGTAGGACAAATCATTATGATCGCTATCGGTATGTATGTTATTTCTGCTATTTTCAATTTCTTGCAACAATTCATCATGACCCGTGTATCACAACGGACCGTCTATGAACTGCGTCGTGATTTAGAAGGAAAAATGAATCGCTTGCCGATTTCTTACTATGATACCCATTCAAACGGAGATATCATGTCACGGGCAATCAATGATATGGATAATATCGCCAGCACCCTCCAACAAAACTTGACCCAATTTATTACCAGTATTGTTACTTTAGTCGGAGTGTTGTGGATGATGCTAACGATTAGCTGGCAGTTGACATTGGTTGCATTAGCAACGGTGCCGCTAAGCTTGATCGTCGTAATGATCGTCGCACCAAAATCACAAAAATTCTTTGCTGCGCAACAAAAGAGCTTGGGATTACTGAATAATCAGGTTGAAGAAACCTATGGCGGCCATACCGTTGTCAAAACCTTTAACCATGAAGCGGCTGATCAAAAAGTATTTGAAGAAGAAAACGATCGTCTGTATAGTGCTGGTTGGAAAGCACAATTCATTTCCGCAATCATTATGCCATTGATGAACTTCATCAAGAACTTGGGCTATGTCTTTGTCGCAGTTCTGGGTGGGATCAAAGTAGCGAATGGGAACATGACTTTGGGGGATGTGCAAGCATTCTTGCAATACACGAACCAATTCTCACAACCGATCACTCAAATTGCTAGTTTATTGAATACGATCCAATCAACTGTTGCATCAGCAGAACGGGTCTTTGAGGTCTTGGATGAAGAAGAAATGTCAGATGAACCTTCTGGATTACCCGTGGAAGAAAGCGACTATAAAGTTCGTTTTGACCATGTTCAATTCGGTTATACACCAGACAACTTATTGATGACCGATTTTAATCTAGACGTCAAAGCTGGGGAAATGGTAGCTATCGTTGGACCTACCGGTGCCGGTAAAACGACATTGATTAATCTGTTGGAACGATTCTATGATGTTTCCGGCGGTAGTATTCGCTACGACGGTCGGGACACAAGAGATCTGACCCGTGATGAGCTTCGTAGCAACATATCAATGGTTCTACAAGATACATGGCTATTTACAGGATCAATCTATGACAATATCCATTACGGCAATGACAAAGCGACGAAAGAACAAGTAATCGAAGCCGCTAAAGCTGCTCACGTGGATGACTTTGTTCGCAAGCTGCCGGACGGATATGATACGGTCCTCAATGAAGAAGCTAGCAATATCTCTCAAGGACAACGACAATTGATTACGATCGCGCGCGCCTTCTTAGCTGATCCAGATGTGTTGATCTTGGATGAAGCAACATCTAGTGTGGATACTCGGACCGAGATTCTCATCCAAAAAGCCATGAACAAATTGTTGGAAAATCGGACAAGTTTTGTCGTTGCTCACCGCTTATCTACCATTCGGGATGCCGACAATATTATTGTGATGAATCATGGTTCGATTGTCGAAACCGGAAACCATGACACATTGATGGCTAAGAATGGTTTTTATGCGGACTTGTATAACAGCCAATTTTCAGAAGATGCGGCCTGATACAAGAAGACAACGATTTTATTCAATCGATTTTTGTGAATATAAACAAGAATGAAGAGAAGCGTTAAGCTTCTCTTTTTTTTTGTTGGAATGAATATTTTCGTTATAAAATAAATAAATATTGCAATTTATTTGCTAAAAATGTATATTAATACATAAATATTCATAGGAGGTCGTTGATGGATGAGTCAGTTGTTTCCCAATTATACACGTTTGCCATTAGAGATTGCTGCAGGAAAGGGCAGCTATGTAACAGATACTCAAGGTCGGAGATATTTAGATTTTACAAGCGGTATTGGGGTCGCCAACCTTGGCTATGGGCAGCCTGAAATCCAGCAGGCAATGCTGCAGCAAGCGGACAAATTATGGCATGCGCCCAACCTCTACACCAATTCGTTACAAGAGACAGTCGCGCAAAAACTAACAAAAGGTCCATATCTTGCCTATTTTTGCAATAGTGGGGCTGAAGCAAATGAAGCAGCCTTAAAACTAGCTCGAAAAGCAACGGGTCGGACAAAGATTTTAACTTTTGAGGGCTCGTTTCACGGACGAACATTTGGTGCCATGACAGCAACGGCTCAAGAAAGCATCCATCAGGATTTTGGTCCGCTCGTACCAGATTTTGAGTATTTGCCCTTCAATGAATTTTCCCCGCTGCAAGCAGCGTTGGATGAGGAAACAGCTGCGGTGATGATGGAACTGGTCCAAGGAGAAGGCGGCGTGATCCCAGCTGAAAAAGAATGGGTCCAAAAGGTGGCCGCGTTATGTCAAGAAGCAGGTGCACTGCTGATCATAGACGAAATTCAAACAGGAATGGGACGCACGGGGAGTTTTTATGCTTTTGAGCAATATGGGATCGAACCTGATATTTTTACATTAGCAAAAGGGTTGGGCAATGGGCTGCCGGTTGGTGCCATGCTAGGAAAAACTGATTTACAGCAGGGGTTTGGCCCTGGAAGTCACGGTTCAACTTTTGGTGGTAATTTGTTAGCGATGGCTGCAGCAAATGCCGTATGTACGGTCCTAACCGATTCCCCTGTGTTAGTAAATGTTGCTGCCAGACATCAGCAGCTTATGGCAGGCTTAACGGATCTGGCACAGATCGTGGCTATTCGAGGGCAGGGCCTAATGATTGGCTTAGAGTTGAAGGATAGCACTGCTCTCCAACAGGCGATGACAGAATTGCGTCAAGCAGGGTTACTGGTGTTGAAAGCTGGAACGAATGTCCTGCGTCTGCTGCCAGCATTGACCATAACGGAAGCAGAAATGGCTGAAGGACTCGCTGTTCTACGTCATGTTTTAGGAACGAAAGAAGAAACCACTGAAAGGTGAGAATGAAGAAAGAAGAGCTGCTTTGGTTGTTGAAAGGTTGTTGAAAAAGAATTTGAGAACAAGTGAAAAAGGGGTGTAGTAAGTGAAAGCAGCAATCGTCGGGTTTACCGGCTATACAGGATTGGAATTGGTTCGTTTGATCCACTTGCATCCTGTCTTGGAGATAGGAACGTTACATAGTCATTCAGTCCAAGAAAATTCAGTCAATGTTTATCCCCATCTGCAGCAACTGGTCAACCAAAGGATTTACCCGTTTGATCCGCTGCAGATTATGCAAGAAAATGAATTGGTCTTTTTTGCGACACCGGCTGGTATTAGCAAAGATTTGGTCTCGCCATTTGTCGAACAAGACTTTCCTGTGATGGATTTATCCGGAGATCTGCGTTTGAAAGAAGCAGGTGTTTATCAGCAATGGTATCAGCAGACGCCAGCTGCGGATCGTTTATTGCATGCTGCAACATATGCATTGCCAGAGTTTCAGACGTCCCACGGAAATTTAATGGCCAATCCAGGCTGCTATGCCACTGCCGCAATTTTAGCCGCTGCGCCTTTAGTCAGAAGAAAATGGTTGGCAGGCATTCCCATTTTTGACGGCAAATCTGGGCTTTCTGGTGCGGGGAAAAAACTGTCAGATACCAGTCATTTTGTGACAATTTCAGAAAATATGCAGACATATAAATTGAATCAGCATCAGCATATCCCAGAAATTGTCCAGCAGTTTCAACAATGGGATCCAGAATTGACGGCCATCCAATTTTCCACTAGTTTGATTCCGGTTAACAGAGGGATCATGATGACCCTTTATGTGCCTGTAGCGCCAGAAAGAACAGCGGAAGATATTTATCAGAGGTATCAAGAAGACTATCAAGAACAACCATTTATTCGCTTGCAGCCGTTAGGAAAGCTGCCAGAACTGCGGCAGGTGACAGGAACCAACTTTTGTGACATTGGGTTGGTCTTAAATCCGATGACCCACATCGTGACAGTCATTGCGGTGATCGATAATTTAGTAAAAGGGGCTGCCGGACAAGCAATCCAGAACGTCAATAAATGGGCTGGGCTGGAGGAAACAGCTGGATTACGACAGATCCCTTGGTATCCTTAACGATACTTGGGAATTCGATTAGTTCAGAATAAGGAGCGTGTAACATGAAAGAAATTATAGGGACAATTGTTTCACCAAAAGGTTTTTATGCAGATGGCATCCATTGTGGGGTGAAAAAAAGAAAAGCCGATCTTGGCTGGTTGTTCTCTGAAGTTCCGGCAAGTGCCGCCGCAGTTTTCACAACCAATCAAGTACAAGCGGCCCCCGTCCTAGTAACAAGAGAACAGTTGAAAACAGGAAAGCTTCGGGGAGTGATCGTGAATTCCGGGAATGCGAATGCTTGTACTGGAGAACAAGGAATAGCAGATGCCAGAGAAATGATCGCTTTGGCTGCAGCACAAGCCGGAGTGGCCTCAGAAGAGGTGGCGGTGGCATCTACGGGAATCATTGGTCGACCACTACCGATGGCAACGATTGCTGCTGGGATTCGTCAATTAAGTCATTCTGGCAGTCCTACCGGATTTCAGAAGGCCATTTTAACGACAGACCTTGTTGAAAAAAATCAAGTGATTCAGACGGAGATTGCGGGCCACACTGTCACCATGGCAGGTTGCGCCAAAGGCTCAGGGATGATTCATCCAAACATGGCGACAATGTTGGCATTCGTCACTACCGATGTCGCTATTGCACCGTCCCTTCTGCAGTCATTGCTGCGAAAACTCACGGAAGTCACTTTTAATCAAATCACAGTAGATGGCGATACCTCCACCAATGACATGGTATTGGTGCTGGCAAATGGGCAAGCGGGCAATCCGCCGATTGAAGAAAATACATTTGCTTATAAGCAATTTCAAAAAATGCTACAGACAGTCTTAACGACATTGGCCAAAGCCATCGCTAAAGACGGTGAAGGAGCGACAAAACTGATTGAAGCTGAAACAAAAGGGGCTCCCACCGACTTAGCTGCCCGCATGATCAGTAAAACGATCGTAGGTTCACCACTCGTGAAAACAGCAATCTATGGAAAAGACCCCAATTGGGGCCGGATCCTTTGTGCAATTGGGTATAGCGGACAAAGAATCGATCCTGCCAATGTGGCGATCGAATTAGCGGCGATCCCGGTTTTTGCAGGAGGATCCCCCCTTGACTACGATGA
Source organism: Enterococcus sp. DIV0574 (assembly GCF_051711125.1). Lineage (NCBI taxonomy): Bacteria > Bacillati > Bacillota > Bacilli > Lactobacillales > Enterococcaceae > Enterococcus > Enterococcus sp. DIV0574. Next base: position 3,009,426 of record NZ_JBIOMA010000001.1, on the reverse strand, counting down.
AACACTGATGGAAGAACGCTTGACAGCCTCAGAAGTAAAAATCAATGTCATTTTACAAGAAGGGGCCGGTCGCGGGAAAGCTTGGGGCTGTGATCTTACGTATGATTATGTCAAAATCAATGCACTCTATCATACGTAATGCCTATCTCATGGAGGTATCAAACGAATAGAATCGGAATCATTGGCTGTAAGAATCAAAAAATCGCCACAAGATCCAACAGGAGGAAGAACATATGGAAATCATTGTCATCAAGATGGGTGGTGTTGCTTCAGATAATCTGACCCCCGTTTTTTTTGAACAAGTCGCACAATGGCAAGCTCTAGGAAAGAAAATCGTGATTGTTCATGGTGGCGGCCATTATATCTCGGAAATGCTGCAGAAATTGTCACTGCCGATTCAGATCAAAGAAGGCTTGAGGGTAACGGATGCGCAAACTCTTGAGATCACTCGCATGGTTTTGCTGGGACAAGTCCAGCCAATGATCACGACTTATTTTCAGCAAGCTGGATTTCAGGCAATCGGCTTAAATGCTGGCTGTGATCAGTTGATCCAAGGGGAAATGATCAATCACGCCACACTTGGCTATGTTGGGAAGGCTAAGACTATTAATCAGCAGTTGCTTCAGCTGCTGATCAAAGGCAATCATATACCGATCCTTGCCCCACTTGGGATCACAGCCGAAGGCCAGTGGCTGAATATCAATGCGGACGAAGTCGCTTGTAAAGTTGCCAGCAGTCTGAGAGCAGAACGATTGATTCTGCTGACAGATGTACCGGGAATCAAGAAAGACTCCCAGTGGCTGCAGCAAGTCTCATTGACTGACATAAAAACATTGATCAATGAGAAGGTGATCACTGGCGGGATGTTGCCAAAGTTAGTCAGTGCTAAAAAAGCGCTTATGAGCGGAGTAGCAACTGTCAGTATCACCGACCGATTAGAAAAAAACGGTACTCAGATCAGAAGAATGAAAGAAACAGCCTTCCTTCAATGAATAAAGGTAGATTTAACCACAAAAAAAAGAAGTTCAGTGACCTTTTTTGTCGTTAAATCTATTTTTTTGTCAAAAAAAAATGCTTGATAATGGTAGAATGATAAAGGATTTCATTTGCTAGTATAACGGTTTATCAGTACAATAAGGACAAATGCATAGATAAACGCATACATATATAGGGGGAGAAATAATGACAGATTTTGTATTGGGGAAGAGCACAAAGTTGCGGACAATCGCGATTCGAGTAAAAGATCGGGATAAAGCGATTGCTTTTTATCGTGATGTTCTAGGTTTTGATTTGAAACGGGAAGAAAACGAATTAGCCATTTTGGGTTTCAAAGGTGCAGAAGGTGAAGTCATCTGGCTAGAAGAAAGTCCACGGGCCAATGATCATTTTGGGGAAATCAAAAAAATGCAACGGATCCGCTTGACCGTCGCTTCCTTAGAAGAACTGGCAGTAATTTGTAAAAAAGCGAAAGAACAGTCTGCGACTTTTGAAGAATCTATTTTTGAAGGAAGTCAAATCGCAGTTGTTTTGGCTGATCCTGAAGAAAACCGAATCGAAGTTTTTTACGAAGGCACTCAAGAAACAGATTTGCCAAAAACGCTTGAAGCATTGATCGAAGCTGCACCAAGTGAGGTAGTCCTGTTATCAAGCAAAGCTCGCTTCAACCAAATTCATCTGAATGTCAGTGATGTAGCGAAAGAACGCGACTTTTTGGAAGAGCTGTTAGGTTTGACGACCAAAGAAGCAGATGGTTTCTTACATTTGAATGAAGATGATTTTCAAGTTGGTTTGATCGAAGGCCAAGGCGGAACCATCGATTTACCGACACATGAGGTATTGGGATTGGACTTTTTGAAGATCGCTATTGATAAAGAAGACTTATTGACTTTGGAAGCTCATTTGACTGACAGCAAGCAAGAATTCTTTATTGATAAAAAGAAAAACTTACTGACTACCTACGATACCATCGGGATCGAATGGTGGTTCGTTGCAAATAAATAATGCGATTCACCACTAAGATGCAGAAGAATTTCTCTGGAAATCTCTTCTGTATTTTTTTGTGCAATTAGGGCCTGACTGGTATAATCAAAACAGTTTAGAGGCGCACGAAAGGAGGAACTGGTATGTATCCAGAAACGATTCGGCTAATCGCTGAAAAGCAACAGGAGGGCGTCTTACCGGGAGTTGTTTATCGATTCATCCATGGAGAGCAAATGGAGACTCATTGTTTAGGCTACGCGGCTCGGCAGCCCCAAATAGAATCACTTACGACGGAACACCTATTTGATGTGGCTTCTTTGACGAAAGTGGTTTGTACGACGACGGTGATTCTCAAACTATGGGAACAGGGAGTCCTAGCAATCGATGACCCTCTGGTCCGCTATTTGCCTGCTTTTACTGATCAGAAAGTAACGTTACGACATCTTTTAACCCACACCTCCGATATCCAGACTTGGATTCCTCGCCGCGATCAATTGTCTGCTGAAGAGCTGCGTCACGCGTATCTTCGAGTCCAAAGCGGACCACAGCTTGGCAAGCAAGTCCAGTACACGGATACGGGCACGATTCTTCTAGGCTTCATGTTGGAGGAACTTTTTGGCTGTTCTGTCACCGAGATCTTCCAGCAGGAGGTTCTGCAACCGCTAGAAATGACCAACAGTGGGTTTCCTCCTTTGCCGGCAGCAAGCAAGGTAGCAGCCACTCAGCGCCAAGAAGATGGGACTGTTCTGAAAGGAATCACCCATGATCCCAAAGCACGAGTTTTGGGCAAACATGCCGGAAACGCAGGGCTGTTTTCAACCATTGATGATTTGACTCAATTTGTACAAATGATGTTGAAGAAAGGTCAGACAGCGACGCAATCTTTTCTTTCAGCAGATATACTGGAAAGACTATATCTAGACCATACGCCATCTGAAACAGGACATCGCTCAATCGGCTGGGACTTGAAAGGTACGCCTGTACACCTCTATCATACAGGGTATACAGGGACCTTCCTTTTGATTGGTTCTGATGGCAAAGCATTTATTTTTCTTTCGAATCGCGTACATCCAGAGGATCACAGAGACAGCTATCTGAAACATCGGGATCAAATTGTACAAAGTTATTTAAAAGAATCCGTTCGTTGAAGTTTTTCGTGCTATAATATTAGCGAATCAATAGAGAGGGGATCAACTATGGAACCATTATTTATGAAACCTGTTTTTCAAGAAAAAATTTGGGGCGGTAGCCGTTTACATTCTGTTTTCGGTTTTGATCTGCCAAATGATAAGATCGGTGAAGACTGGGCGATCAGTGCACATCCTCATGGTGTCAGCGTGATTGAAAACGGCCCATTTAAAGGGAAGACATTAGCAGACTTATGGCGGGATCACCAAGAATTGTTTGGTCATTCGGAGGCGCCGGTATTTCCTTTGCTGATCAAAATCTTGGATGCAGAAGACGATCTATCTGTGCAAGTGCATCCAGACGATGCGTACGGCATGGAACATGAAGGTGAACTAGGCAAGACAGAATGCTGGTACATCATTGATGCAGAACCTGGGGCAGAGATCATTTATGGCCACCACGCACAAACCAAAGAAGAATTAAAAGCAATGATCGAAGACGGCCGTTGGGATGATCTATTAACGAAAGTTCCTGTTAAAAAAGGCGACTTTTTCTATGTGCCAAGCGGAACGATCCATGCAATCGGTAAAGGCATCATGATTTTGGAAACACAACAAAGTTCAGATACCACTTATCGGGTTTATGACTATGATCGGACAGACGATCAAGGCAAGACCAGAGAACTGCATATCCAACAATCTGTTGATGTGACGACTGTGCCCGCTAAAGCACCAGAACTGTCGATTCGTGAAATCAAGCAAGGATCTTCGGCAATCGTGACGTATCTGGAAACCGAATTTTTCAATGTTTATGAATGGGAAGTTCGTGGCAAATTGAATCTGGAACAACAAGCAGACTATACTCTGATGACCGTGATTGACGGATATGGTCAACTTGTGATCGATGGTCATTCCTATGAATTGAAGATGGGAACAAGCTGTATTCTGCCTAATCCAATCAAAAAATGGACATTACAGGGAGAACTGACGGTGATCGCCTCTGAACCTGGTGAGAACGCATAAGTGATTGCTTTTTCTAAAAAAATACATTGAAGAACCAAATCATTCGCAGCAAGCAGAAGAAAACCTGCTTGCTGTTTTTTGCTATTCTTTTAAACTACCGGAAAATCAATCGTTAGGGATAGACGGTTGGTTTAGATTTGTTATAATGGCTTTAATAAAGGATAGGTGAAACGAATGGTTTATTTAGATCATGCAGCAACGACGCCGATGCACCCGGCTGTCATTCGAGCCATGAATGACACAATGACGACATTTTTTGGCAATCCTTCCAGTATCCATAGGTACGGTCGGGATGCCCATACCAAGCTAGAAGAAGCGCGACAAGTAATCGCCGATCAGTTAGGTGTCAAAGCCCACGAGATCATTTTTAATAGTGGCGGAACGGAAAGCGACAACACAGCGATCCTCGGCACCGCGTATGCAAAACAAGCAGTAGGAAAACACATCATTACTACGACGATCGAACATCCAGCAGTCATCGAAAGCATGAAGTTTTTGGAGAAGCAAGGGTTCGAGATCACTTACTTACCTGTCGATAAAAAAGGACAGCTCTTATCAGAACAAGTAGCAGCGGCACTACGTCCAGATACGATCCTCGTTTCAATTATGTTCGCCAATAATGAAACGGGCAATATTTTGCCGATCCAAGAAATTGGCGAACTGCTAAAAGAACACGCCGCTGTTTTTCATACGGACGCCGTACAAGCTTACGGCAAGCTGCCCATTGATCCTGCTGCGTATGGCATCGATTTGTTGAGTATTTCAGCACATAAGATCAACGGACCTAAAGGCGTTGGTTTCTTGTACAAACGAGACGGCTTGTCACTACCCACTCTCTTACACGGTGGTGAGCAAGAAGAAAAGCGCCGTGCCGGTACAGAAAATTTGACAGGGATCGTAGGTATGGCAAAAGCTGTTTCCTTGCTGACTCCAGAAGTACAGCGTGCGTACAGTGAGACGTATCAGCAATTTGCTAAGCAAGTTTTTTCTGTTTTGGAAGAGCAAAGCGTTGACTACCGTTTAAATGGAGATCCTGATAGCAAGCTGCCTCACATCATCAATCTGCAATTTCCTGGTGTTACTAGTGATCTACTGTTGATGAAATTGGATCTAAAAGGCATTGCGATCTCGACGGGTTCAGCTTGTACCGCAGGGAACGTGGAACCTTCTCATGTTTTAGAAGCAATGTATGGCAAAGAGCATCCCGCTGTGGGAGAATCTGTGCGGATCAGTTTTGGTCTTGGTAACACAGAAGAAGAGGTCCATAGTTTTGCAGAATTACTTGCTCGAACCGTTTTAGGAACGAAGAAGTAGTACCCATAGTTTCGTGTTTTTAGAGGAATCGAAGGGGCTGCTCCTAGATAAGCGAAAAGAGAGCAGAAAGCAAAAAAAAACTGGCACTCATGCAACCATTCATGATAATCTGAAGAAAGAAATACCGGATAGCAAAGAGACTTTCTCTAGAAAAAAGCACTTGTATTTTTTCTAGAGAAGCTTTTTCGGAAATCAAAACGTCGAACGAGGTGGAAAGCAAATGGCATTTGAAACAACAACAACTGTCTTAGGTGCAGAGACCCGCTACCAATTAGCACCAGAAGCAAAAAAGTATACACTGCGGGACAATGGATTTACTGAAACAAACAGTGGCAATTTCCAACTGATCCGCGGGTTGGAAGCAACTCCGCAAAGTAAAGAAGGCTTTAAATTAAAAATCACCGTCGCAAAGGACATCAAAACGTTTAAGATGTCGATTACGACAGCCAATGGATTGAAAGCAGTCAACATCTTTAAAGACCCGCAACACAAAATGCTGCAAGAAAAATTTTATTTCTTGATGGATGGGTTTATTAGTCGCGGATTATTCATCAAAGCGTAAACCATCGCGAACAAAATGATCCGTTATTTAGGAAAAGCAACCAAAAGATTTTCGTTTCAAAAGTGTATCTGGAAGACAATCATGAACAAATTATTCCGTGGACAATGTTGGATCGTCCACAGTAGCGAGTGTGGAGGCTAGCGCTAATCCACTACGTTAGCGGTTCCACACTATCAATGTGGATGTTGTTGTGACTTGTCCCTTGCTCTTTGGCAGAAATGAAATCGTTCGGTTGTTTTTTTGTTACAGTTGAAGGAAAGATCGTGACTTCAATCATGGCTTTTGTTTGCTGTTTTCTTTTTAGGCTAAGCGTATACTGACAGATATGTAAAACATTTACCCTGAGAAAGGAAGAGAAGATGCGCTATTTTACATCAGATACTCATTATTTTCATGAAAAACTATTAGGTTCGAATGATTTTGCCCCACGTCCGTTTGCGTCTGTCTCAGAGATGCATGAAGTCATGGTCGCTAATTGGAATCAGGTGGTTCAAGCACAAGATACGGTCTACCATCTAGGAGATATTGCACTCCATCCAGAACATGAAGCGGGGTTTGCAGAGCTTTTAGCGCTATTAGTACGGCTGCAAGGAAAGATCGCTTTTATCAAAGGCAACCATGATACGCGCGCACTCTTTCGTTATCTAGCAAAGCACGATCCCGGAATTTCCGGAGAGCCGAAGTTTTCTTTTGCGGATGTCGGTCTGTTGTTAAAATTTGATCATCACCAGTATTATTTGAGTCATTATCCGATGCTATTGGGAATGACAAAGAATAGCCGTAACCTTCATGGGCATATCCATCATCATAGTTTGCCTATCGCTGAGAATATCAATGTCGGTGTCGATGCGCCGGAATTAGCATTCCTTCCTCAACCTTGGCCGTTTGGACGACCAATTTCCGAAAACCAATTAGAAAGGATCTTTCAAGCCAAACAAGCAGAAATACACCAAACGTTTCATTGAGAAATAACAAGGAAAACAGTCGGTTAAAGAATTATAGTCATATATCTTTTTAACAATAGTTATAATAGCAAGACAAAATTTCTGCTTCTAGTAAGCTGAACATTGGTCATAGAATGAAAAAATAATCGGTTTCAAGGTTTATCATTTGAAGGATATTTAAGAAATGTGTATGCTTTAAATAGAAAGTAGTAAAGGAGGTTGCCTATGCGTAAGATTTCTAAAGTGATCATGATCATTGGGTTACTGTTATTGTTGCTCGTCTTTTTCTTTGGCATGATTGAGAATCAGCAAGCGGTAGATTTACCATTCTACTTGATTCCACTGCGTGAGTATCCGTGGGTCGGAGCTTCCATGAGCATGTTTTTGTTTTGGACATGTGTCGGCTTTGCACTGCTGACGATCATTGGTATTTTCGTTGTCTTGTTCTTTCCAAAGCGTTCGGATCGTTTGGTTATCCAGCAAAAATCCGGGGAATTGGTGATTCAAAAGAAAGCCTTGGAACATTTTGTTTTAAAGAATGTCCAACAAGCTGATTTTATCCATTCGCCATCAGTGAAGGTCAAGATTATCAAGAATAAAGTCCGAGTCATGATCGATGGAGAAATGAAACAGACCGCAGCCATCCCGCAACAACAAGAAGCATTGGTTGGTGAGATCAGCAGTAAGCTTCAAACGCTATTCGGTGTCACTCATGATATACAAACAGAAGTTGTCTTGAAAGACGCTGAAGAAACAAGAGAACATCACACACAACCCCGTGTCGTTTAGGAGGAGAAATGATGAACAAATGGTTCGAACAAAATAAGATCCCGGTTATCTTTGCTGCATTAGGACTGATACTAGCAATTCTCTTTCTGACAGTCGGCTTTTTGAAAACATTGCTACTACTGATTTTTACAGCACTAGGAGGTTACCTTGGCTTCTACCTCAAAGAGATCGGTTTCTTTGATCAATTTCAAAAGCCGCGGCGTTAGTGATCGGTAACATTTATTATTATAATTTTTATGAAGATATAGGAGGAATGTACAATGGAAAATCAAGTAAAACCAACAACTACTGCAGGTGTTAAAGGAGAATTGACTTACGAAGATAAAGTAATTCAAAAGATTGTCGGGATTGCGCTAGAATCCGTAGATGGACTATTAACGGTTGATGGTGGGTTCTTCTCAAATATCGCAGGAAAATTAGTGAATACGGATGATGTTACTTCCGGTATCAACGTTGAAGTTGGTAAAAAACAAGTAGCCGTAGATTTAGATATCGTAGCAGAATACGGTAGCGACATGACTGCCATTTACGACCAAATCAAAGAAGTCGTTTCAACACAAGTCAACAAAATGACAAACTTGGAAGTTATCGAAGTGAACGTTAATGTAGCAGATGTTAAAACTCGTGAACAATTCGAAAAAGATTCAGAAACTGTTCAAGACAAAGTTAGCAGTGCTGCAGAAACAACTGGAGAATTTGCTTCAAAACAAACACGTAAAGCCAAAGGCGCATTCAACAAAACTGCCAGCCGTATCCAAGAAAACAACGAACCACGAGTTCAATAATTACGGCAAATATAAAAACAGGCTAGCTAATCGGCTAGTCTGTTTTTTTTTGATGGTTCTCAGTCAACAGTGCAAGTCTGTAAGTTGCTTTTGAAAATCAAAGCCAAAAGCACCAATAATTCAATCCTTCAGCAGCAAGCAGTTCATTAGAGAAAGTTTTTTTGTAGTGGTTTTTATCTGGTGAATCATTTGGATCAAGCACTTGAATCCCCCCTTCTCTATTCAAAGCCAATACCATCAAATGGCCTGTGGTAGTAAATGTTCCCGGCTGTACGGAGACAATGACGGGAAATCCTTGCTGAATCATCTTGTAAGCTTCCTCGAAAGAATTTCCCAGATCTAAGAATTGATAGCCAAAATGTTCGGCAAACTGAGGAAAGATTTGCCAGCTAGTTCCTTGATCAGCAAGATAAAATTGGTTGCCTGCCCAGTTGAGAATATTGTCTGGTTCTGGTGCCTGATTTCGCCAAAAAGAATCAATCATTGCTAAAGATGCGATGGCACAACCATTATCGGCAAAGGTATTTTGCTGTTCCCCAGAGCCGTAACGTTTCATCCCCCAACGTTCGTCTCTTTGCAAAATCAAAGGGACTTGTTGGGACTTCGGCAGCACTTCTTGCAGCACTTGATTGGCTTGCTCTGAAAATTTCTTTGGCAATAATACGATATCTTGTGAGTCGGAATGCTTTACTCTTTCAAAGACTAATTGTCGTAAAAGGAAAGAACCGGCGACAATGATCAGTAAGACAAGAATACTTTTTTTGACGGAATTTTTTGGCTTTTTTCTATTTCTGCGGTCAGTCGTTGCGTGATTGTTCATGTTCTGTTACCCCTTTTGTCATTATCTAAGAGGAGTATAGCTGATCCTTGCAACAGACATTTCTGTATTTTATGAAGAAATTCATACGATTTTATGATAGTTTCTTTTTGCTTGAAAGCAGGCTAGCATTAGGCTTAAGCAGCAGCTGTCGGAGGAACTATTTATGTGGGAAAGGTTTTTTTGAATTTAAAGAAGTATCTAAGTTTTTTACAGGAAAAGCTAAACCGATGAAACTCTCCGTGAATTTTTTGCCAATCTGTTGTATAATGCAAATTACTGAAAAGTTGCGACCTTCAAATCGTAGATGATTTCAGAATCTATAATTGAAATGATGGTGAAAAATCATGTCTAACGAAAACACCCGTGTGGTGGTTGGAATGAGTGGCGGGGTGGACTCGTCGGTAACAGCACTTTTGCTGAAAGAACAAGGGTATGATGTTGTCGGGATCTTTATGAAAAATTGGGACGATACCGATGAAAATGGTGTATGTACTGCAACGGAAGATTACAAAGATGTGGCTAAAGTAGCAGCTCAAATCGGCATTCCCTATTATTCAGTCAATTTCGAAAAAGAATATTGGGACCGCGTTTTCGAATATTTCTTAGCTGAATATCGAGCTGGACGTACACCAAACCCAGATGTTATGTGTAACAAAGAAATCAAATTCAAGGCCTTTTTAGATTATGCCATGGATCTTGGTGCTGATTATGTGGCAACTGGACACTATGCTCAAGTCGAAACGGATGAAAATGGGGTTACCCATATGCTGCGCGGAGTGGATAGCAACAAAGACCAAACGTATTTCTTGAGCCAACTGTCGCAAGCACAATTGAGTAAAACCATGTTCCCTTTAGGCGGCATGGAAAAATCTGAAGTACGGGCCATTGCTGAACGAGCTGGTTTAGCAACAGCTAAGAAAAAAGATTCTACAGGTGTTTGCTTTATCGGTGAAAAGAATTTCAAACAATTTCTAAGCAATTACTTGCCAGCAAAAAAAGGCAACATGGTCACATTAGATGGTGAAGTCAAAGGACAACATGATGGTCTGATGTACTATACCATCGGCCAACGTCAAGGATTGGGAATCGGTGGCGGCGGCACTTCACAAGAACCGTGGTTTGTTGTCGGCAAAGATTTAGCAACAAACACATTGTATGTGGGACAAGGATTCCACCATCCAGCATTGTATGCGGATCGGTTGGAAGCAAGTCAAATCCACTTTACGACAGACACGGATCGTCCAAGTGAATTCAAGTGCACAGCCAAATTCCGTTATCGTCAACAAGATGTCGGCGTCTCTGTCCGCTTGCTAGATAATGACCGTGCCGAAGTGATCTTCGATGAACCCGTTCGGGCAATCACCCCAGGACAAGCAGTGGTCTTTTATGATGGCATGGAATGTCTTGGCGGTGGCTTGATCGATGCCGCTTACCAAGAAGCAAAAGAATTGCAATATGTCTAAACGATTCGAACGATTGCAGCAGTGATAATTGAAACGATCCGAATGATCAGTGATGCCTGTATGGATTTGCAGGCATGATCTTTCGGATCGTTTTCTATGTGATTCTAGGAGATTCTTATTGATCGGTACGTCTTTTTTCATCTTCAAAAGCTTCTTGATGCATTTGGAAAAAGCGGTAGTAGGTCTGAACATTTTCCAACTGTGTCCAGCGACGCACATCCACCGGCTTTTGATCCAAATCGTAGATCTTTGCTTCTTTGATGGAGAGGACAAAAGGGCTGTGGGTAGCGATGACAAATTGACAATGTTCGTAGCGGGTCATGTCTTCGATAAATGCGACTAACTCAATTTGTCGTTGGGCCGACAGTGAATTTTCTGGTTCGTCTAAAAGATACAGTCCATTAGGCACGATTTTTTCTTGGAAAAAGCTTGCCGCGTTTTCTCCGTTTGAGAATTCACGGACATTATCCATCAGATTTTTACGTGTGAATTTCGATTGTGTATTGGAACGTGCGAGGTTGATTTTTTTTAATCTCTCATAGTCTTCAAAGCCTTTAAAACGAAAATTTGCATATTTGGCTTCAAAATATTCGTCGAAGATTTCTTCTCGGCGGCGATCAAAGCCTTGATTCAAATTGCGAATGTCGAGCATATAGTCGAATACGTCATCGCTGGTCAAAATTTGCTTGATTTTAGGTTCGTTGGTAACTATGCAATGGCATTGATCAAGGTAATCTTCAAAGAAGTTGGAACGATTATAAGCGGCGGACCGTTGCGCGCCGATCTTCTCAGCAAGGATGTTCAGTGCGGTGGTTTTTCCTGAACCGTTGCCTCCGTAAAGGATAGTGATTGGTTCAAAATCGATTTGAGAAAAGGCGTTCTTTGACAAGACTTGATAGGGGTAATAGGAATCATAGACAGTTCGCATAATCCCCGCAAAAAATGACCCTTCGGATTCACGATCAGGAAAAGTAATTTGATTAAGGTACATCAACGCGCCAACTCCTAACAGATTTTTTGTTTAGTGTAACATAATTGTTCTTGCCATAAAAAAATTTTCCAAGTAAAATAATTTCACCTATGTAGAGTTGTTATCTTTTCTTGTTATATTCACATTCCCTGTGTTCTATGCTAGACTAAGGGTAACATCATTTTGATGTCATCTTAAGAGACAGTATAAAAACATAAAAAAACGATGATTTTTTGAATTTTTTAAAGGGTGCTTAATTGTTGAGACTTATTCCTTGCAACTTTTGGTAAAAGTGACTAATATGGGAAAGGAATCTTGAGAGGAGCGATGGGATGTATCAAGTAATAGTCATGTATGGTGATAACGAGCCATGGTGGTTTTTTGAAGGATGGCAGGCAGATATTCAAGAGGCGTTCACATTTGCATCTTTTGCGGAAGCACAGTCATTTTACGAAGAAAAATGGCACGAGATTCGGAAAGAGTATTCGTACATAAATGCAAAAACCAACTTTATGACGGCTTTTTGGAATGAAGACGAAGAACGCTGGTGTGAAGAATGCGACGATTATCTCCAACAATATATTGGGTTGGCACTACTTAAAGAATACCAACAAGTCGTCGATGAAAGCAGGAAAGATTTTTATGAAACAACTAATTCTAGCGGAAAAGCCAAGCGTTGCCAAAGACCTCAGCAAAGTATTGGGTTGTAATCAAAAAAATAAAAATTATTACGAAGGACCCAAGGTAATCGTTACTTGGGCCCTTGGTCATTTATTAGGTCTAAAAATGCCCGAAGATTTAAACAAAGAATGGGCCTCGTGGCAGATGGAAACATTACCGATGGTTCCCAAAACGATCGGGATCAAACCATTGCCTAAGACGGGGCATCAGTTGAAAGCAATCAAACAACTGGCACATCGCAAAGATGTGTCGGAAGTCGTGATCGCTACCGATGCAGGACGAGAAGGCGAGTTGGTGGCCCGATGGATCTTAGAGTGGGTCCGCTGTGACAAACCTGTCAAGCGGCTATGGATTTCCTCTCAGACCCCTAAGGCTATCAAAGAAGGGTTCTCAAAGTTGCAGCCGGCGAAGCAGTATGATAACTTGTATTATTCTGCCATTGCTCGGGCAAAAGCAGACTGGCTAGTCGGCTTGAATGTGACCCGTGCCTTAACAGTGAAATATCAGGATAATTTAAGCGCTGGCCGAGTTCAAACACCAACGCTTGCTTTGGTTCGCGCACAAGAGAAACAGATTGAAGGTTTCCGCCCCCAAACCTATTATGTCATCAACTTAGAAGTGGGCGACAGTAAAGCAAAGCGGCAACAAAGCAATCCTTATCAATTGAAAGACCGTAGCGAAGCCGAAGCACTGGTTCAAAAGATGAGTCAGCAAAATGGCCGTGTTGCGTCTATTGAAGAGAAGATCAAAACCGAAGCGGCTCCTTTACCCTATGATTTGACGGAGATTCAGCGAGAAGCCAATCAACGCTATGACTTTTCTGCCAAAAAAACGTTGTCATTGGTCCAAAGCTTGTATGAAACCCATAAAATCGTCACGTATCCGCGGACTGATTCAAAATACTTAACCAGTGACATGAAAGCAACGATGAAAGAACGGTTGCAAGCAGTGGCCGATTTTGCTCCTGAAGTCAAAAGCTATTTGAAAAATGGCGGTCAAGTTCAGCAGCAAGCTGTGTTTAATGATAAGAAAGTTACGGATCACCATGCCTTGTTGCCTACAGAGCAACGGGCACGTTATGAAAAATTGAGTAATGACGAACAGCGAATCTATCAAATGATCGTTGAACGTTTTTTGATGCTTTTTGCCAAACCGCATAAGAAGCAGCAGCAAAAAGTTACAGTCAAATTTGGTAATGAAGTGTTTGTCTTTACCCATAACACTGTGATCGAGGCAGGCTGGAAAAAGTCAAAAGAAGAAGCAACCACTGTTTCTTGGCAGGAACAAATGAGTGTCAAACCAACATTCAGTATTCAAAAGGAACTAACGACGCCGCCGAAACCATTGAATGAAGGTACGCTCTTAGGCAAAATGGAAAAACATAGCTTAGGAACGCCTGCAACGAGAGCTGAGATCATTGAGAAATTGATCAAGTCAGAGTTGATGGAGCGAACACCTAGCGGTTTACAAGTTTCGCCAAAAGGCAAGCAGTTGTTGGTGCTAGTCAACCCATCTTTAGTCACTCCGGAATTGACGGAGAAATGGGAAAAGGAATTAGAACTGATCGCTAAAGGAAAATACTCGGAACAAAAATTCCTTGCTCAGATAGAAAAACATACCAAGCAATTAGTCAAAGAAATCAAGCAAAGCGAAAGCAAATATCAAGACTTTTCCTTAACGCAAAAACGATGTCCTGAATGCGGGGAACCATTAAGGGAAAAGAGTACCCGAGATGGCAAGATCTATGTTTGTTCAAGTCAAACCTGTAAGTATCGTCGTCGTAAAGATCCTAAAGTGTCTAACCATCGCTGTCCACAATGTCATCGAAAGATGGAGATCATTGAAGGAAAGAATGGTGCTTTCTTCCGTTGCAAGTTCGATGGGATCACCGAGAAAATGGCAGATAAGAAAGAGCGTAACAAAAAATTGACCAAACATGAAGAACGCCGGTTGATGCAAAAGATCAATCAGGAAGAACCGCAAGAAAGTCCATTGGCTGCAGCATTAAAAGCGGCGATGGAGAAAAAAGAATGACGAACGGCTGAAGGCAAGACGCCAGTATTGATTTTGTTCGTTCAACGATTTTGCTTCTTGCATTATTTGCTAGCCTAAAAAACCAGTCCAGCCTTATGTATAAGGTTGGGCTGGTTTTTTTGAACTTCTGTCAATGGTGGATCTGACGATACTCTTTGGGTGAAATCTGTTCTTTTTTCTTGAATAGGAAAGAGAAGTAATTTGGATCATTGTAACCAATATCAAAGGCGATCTCGGAAAGGCGCAAATTTGTTGTGATCAGTAGTTTTTTTGCCAATGAAAGCCGCTGTTCTGTGAGGTATTCAATGAATGTGGCATCGGTTGCTTGCGAGAAAATCGTACTGAAATGGGCGGGGCTCAAGTTGACTTTTTCTGCAACGACATTCAACGAAATATTTGGATCAGAAAAATTTTTGTCAATAAACTGTTTTGCCTGACTGATCACACTTTGATACTTTGCCATTGCCGGATTGATTTGCTGCTTGACTAAGTATGTAAGCAGTGCAGTCACTTTGTCTTGGTAGTTGTGTGGCTCACTTGTCAGTTGGGATAAATAGTCTAAATCCGCAGTTTGAGCTAGCAAGTCCTTTTGTTCTTTGCCTTCACGCTTTTTTACCAGCGCAATCAATTCTACCAGAACAAAAAAACGATACATTTGGGTTCTTTCTGCAGTTCCTTGAGCGGACATGATTTCATTGACTAAGTCATTGATCGCCTCTGGCTCAGTCTGGGAGATTCGTTCGGCAAGGTCGATTTTGAAAGGATTCGTAGGAGATAATTCTCCTTCTTTCATATCATCCTCATAGCTAATGATCTTTTCCTTGCGGATGCCGCCATACGTTTTCAACATCCCGTTGGCTTTGTGATAGGAAGTTGGAATGTCCGAAAACCGCTCAACTACCGGTCCGATGGCAACTGCCACTTCCTCACTTGAGTCATGGGTGAGCGCTTGTGCCATTTGGTAGGCTTTCTCGAGTACAGCATCTTTGTTGAAATCAAAAAGCAGGAATTTGATGAAGCGACTGGAAATGCTGGAGAATAAGACTGTTTCATCGGAACCATAAGTAGAAGTCAACTGCTTACTGAAGCGGGTATAATCCGAAAAATTCTGATTGTATGGTGTCTTGGCCAACAAGACACAAAATTGTTTACCAGAAAAGGAACGCTTTAGCTCGGTCGCTTGCTGGAAAGCTTCTGAAATTGTGATTTTACTTGCGAAAAGAGTATTCAAAAAGAGATTCTTTCTGACCTCCATTCGCAGGAGTTCATCATCTTGTGAGAGATAGTGTTGTTCTTGGGACTGTTGGTCCAATGCAGCAATGACTTTAATCAATGTCTGTTCAAGGTCCTCATTTTTGATCGGTTTCAACAAATAGTCATCAGCTTGCAATTGTAGCGCTGTTTTTGCGTAATCAAAATCATCGAAGCCGCTAATAAAAATAATTCGAACAAGTGGCAATAATTTTTTGGCCTCTTTGGCAAAGGTCAGTCCATCCATAAAAGGCATTTTGATGTCCGTCAAAATGATATCTGGACGAATGTCAAGAATCGATGCAAGTGCCAACTCGCCATCTGCCGCTTCATTACTATAAATAATGGGGTATTTTTCAGCTAGAGAAATAATCTGATGCCGCAAGTTATCACGGATCAGGTGTTCATCTTCAACTATGAAGACTTTGTACATTAGTGGGCTCCTCCTTTTTTAGGAACGATGATCGAAATCGTTGTTCCTTGTGATTCAATACTCGCGATATCAAATTGTACGTCACTACCGTAATTTAGTAATAGACGACGATAAACATTATAAAGACCATACCCATTTTCTGGATCGGGATCTGTATTTTCTTTCAGATTATGCTGGATGGCCATTAATCGTTCGTGGGAAATGCCAATACCGTTATCACGGACAGACATCTGGATTGTCTGTTCATATTCCTGAATCGTGATGGTGATTTTTCCTACTCGGCGTACAAACTTGGTGCCATGATAGACGGCATTTTCAACTAAAGGCTGTAGGATCATCTTTAAAACTAGTAGGTCTTGGGAAGTGGTCTGCTGGTTGATTTCATAGGTCAGCATCTCCCCATAACGGATCTTTAGGATCGTTAAATAGTCAGCAACATGGCGCAACTCTTTTGAAAGAGGGATCCAGTCGTGCCCTTTGCTTAGTGAAATCCGAAAAAAATCGGAGAGGGCGTACGTCATTTCAGTTGCTTGTTCATATCGTTCTACTTCGATCAAAGAGACGATCGCATCCAAACTATTGTAAATAAAGTGAGGCGTGATCTGTGCTTGCAACACACGAACTTCACTTTGAGCCAAATGGTATTGTTTCAAAGCATTCTCTTCTAATAAACGGGTTAAATCATCCGCCATTTTATTCAAACTGCTCGTCAATGTGCGCAATTCCGGTGTATCAGGCAGGACTGCTCGAAAGCCGAGATGCCCTTGGGCAAGTTCATCAGATAATTCGACTAGACGATCCAATGGATTTTGGAGATTTTCGCGAACAAAGCGGCGATTTTTAGAAATAAAGTAAATAATCAAAAGAATCAAAAGCAATTGAAAAGCGATCAATAACAAGACAGATTGAATCAAATCTTGATTGGTTTGACTTGCCAAACTAATCTCTACACGAACAAATTCCTGCAGGATTTCAGATAATAATTCAATCACAGAATCCACCTGGACCATCACATATTGATTTTTTTCTAGTGGTTCATCGTTAGCAATATTTTCGATGAGCTTGTTTTGGTAGGTTTCTAATGAATCCAGTGTACGTAAGGCAACAGCCAACGTGTTCTTTTCTTTGGCTGTATTCGTATTTGTTTGGATATGGTCAAGATCCGCGCGCAATTCTTCAATGACGTTGTTGACTTGAACATCCGCCACGCTCTTTTGGCCAAAGACAAGATCCCACATTTCTTCTAAAACAATTGCATCCACTTTACCCGAGAGCTGATTGGCTTCTTCAATATTGTTGATCGTATTTTGATAAATAAAAATTTGGCGGGAATAAAAGATACTACTGATCAATAAAGGAAGAAAAGCGACTAAGATCATCAATTTATTGGTTTGTTGGAAGATGCCCTTTATACTTGTCTTTTTCATGAATGACTCCTTAATAATTTCGGGGTGGAATCTGGTCAAAATCCATATCACTTGAAAAAACTGTCTCGTGGACATAGATTTCTTTTGGAACTGCACTTCTGCCCCGACTTAAATAACGGGAAATAGCATTTTTAACGAAGATACCAGCATCGGGATCACATTCAACAACGCAATTAACGATGCCGTTTTTCAAATTGTCGATCATTTCTTTTTGAGCATCAATCGTAACGATAACAATGTCTTTTCCAGGGACGATATCTGTTTGTTTCAAGGCTTCTAACGCGCCGATAGTCATTTCATCGTTATGACTGAATAAAACATCGATGTCGGCCATTTTTCCTTCTGCAATATATTGTTCAATCACTTCTTTGCCTTTTCTACGAATGAAGTCGCCATTCAAGGCATCAGTTACTTGAATAGTGACATTGTTTTTCGCATAATCTCGTTTGATGGTTTCTCGAAAGCCATCTGAACGTAGTTGCGTAGGGGATGTATCACTGAGTCCGGTCAACTCCAGCACGTTGATCGTTTCATTTTCATGATGCTTGAAATAATTGCTGACATAAAGGCCAGCTCGATTGCCTTCCGCTTTGAAACTAGGACCGATATGTGTCAAAAATAAGGAAGGATCTGCCAGATCCACATGACGATCAACGATAAAAACAGGGATACCTGCATTGGCCGCCTCTTCGAGTATTGGTTCCCAACCATCTTCTTGTAATGGAGTAAAGACGATTGCATCTACTTGGTAAACGATAAAACTGCGGATATCTTGGATCTGTCTTTCTTGATTCATATAGCCATTTCGATAAAGTACTTCATACCCTTCTTTCTCTAACTCTGTCCGAATCGATTCAGTATGACGTTTACGCCAACTGCTTTCTGTACCAGATTGCGAAAAGCCAATGACAATGCTCTCTTTAGCAGATTCATTGGTCCCCTCAGCTGGTCGTTGGCAGGCGCTAAGACTGGTCATAAGCAGGATCGAAAGGAAGATGTGTAACCTTTTTTTATCCATAATTTCACCCCCGACCTCTATTTTACCAAAAAAAGGTAAGCGCTTTTCTTAATTTCAAGATTCCGAAAAAAAACAAGGTAATCGAAAGAAAATCAAGGTTTGAATTCCAATGTCCCAAGAAATCAAAGAAACTACCAAAAATAGTTAATGTAAGCGATTGCTGTTTTTTCTATACTTAGCCTGTAAGTAAAAGTATGGAGGGATCAATAAATGAAAAGCACAATTAAAAAAATCGTAGGTATCGCTTCAACCGTTCTCTTGGGAGGGATGTTGGCAGCTTGCGGAAACGGCTCAGATAGTGGTGGAGCCAGCAGCGGGGACAAAGGGTTTGTGGGAATCGCTATGCCTACAAAATCAGCAGAACGTTGGATTGCCGATGGAAACAATATGGTAGATGAACTGGAAAAGTTAGGCTACAAAACAGACTTGCAATATGGCGAAGATAAGGTTGAGAATCAGGTCGCTCAAATTGAAAACATGATCACTAAAGGCGTCGATACATTAGTGATTGCTTCTATTGATGGTTCCGCGCTTACCGATGTTCTCGAAAAGGCTCATAACGAGGACATCAAAGTGATTGCTTATGATCGGTTATTGATGAATTCGGAGTACGTCGATTACTATGCAACCTTTGACAATTTCGGTGTGGGTGTTTTACAAGCTTCTTATATTGAAGACAAGCTAGGCCTGAAAGATGGAAAAGGACCCTTCAATATCGAATTGTTTGGTGGTTCACCGGATGATAACAATGCGTTGATCAATTACAATGGCGTGATGTCTGTTTTTCAACAGTATATTGATAGTGGTCAATTAGTGGTTCCTTCGGGTCAGACGAATTTCAACCAAATCGCAACACTGCGCTGGGATGGTTCTACTGCACAGGCACGGATGGACAACTTATTGAGTGCCAACTATACCGATAAAACATTAGATGCCGTTCTTTCTCCTTATGATCCAATCAGTTTAGGAATCATCTCATCCCTAAAAGGTGTGGGGTATGGTTCTTCTGAAAAACCATTACCTGTAATTACAGGACAAGATGCAACCATTGCTGGAGTTAAATCGATCATTGCTGGAGAACAAACGCAAACGATTTTCAAAGATACCCGAGTTCTAGCCAAAAACACGATCGAAATGATCGAAGCAATCGCCAATGGCGAAGAAGTCCCAGTCAATGATACCGAAACTTATGACAATGGGGTCAAAGTGGTACCGACCTATCTATCTAATCCAGTCTCTGTAGATAGCAGCAATTATAAAGAAGAGCTTGTGGACAGTGACTATTACACGGAAAAAGATCTGGGCTAGTTGTTGACAGTGGGGCTGTCAAAAGCGCAAAAAAGGTAAAAGAGCAGCTGAAGGGATAATGATCGGGGCAGATCAGCGGATACTCCAATGTTTTGCCCTGTTCTTTCTTGTTTGTCAAAGAGCCGTTCTTTTGAATGGATCATTTTATTTCTTCTGCAGAATCTCTGACTACATAAAAAGAAAAGGGTGAAAGGACATGGCAGATTATATTCTCGAAATGAAGAATATCGTCAAAGAATTTTCAGGCGTACGAGCATTAAGCAATGTAAATCTTTCGATCGAACGTGGTGAGATCCATGCGCTATGTGGTGAAAACGGCGCAGGAAAATCTACATTGATGAATGTGCTAAGCGGTTTGTATCCACATGGCACGTATGAAGGTGAAATATATTACGAAGGAGAGCTCTGTAAATTTAAAGATTTACGAGATAGCGAAGAAAAAGGGATCGTAATCATTCATCAAGAGCTGGCTTTAAGTCCTTATTTATCCATCAAAGAGAATATTTTTTTAGGAAATGAACAAGCCAAAAATGGCATCATCGATTGGAATATCACAGAAAAGAAGACCGATAATTTATTAAAAACAGTTGGCTTGCGTCTTGATCCTAATACATTGGTTTCACAAATCGGTGTAGGGCAGCAGCAGCTAGTAGAGATCGCCAAAGCATTTTCTAAATCAGTCCGATTATTGATTTTAGATGAACCAACAGCCGCTCTGAATGAAGAAGAAAGTGCCAATTTACTAGAATTGATCAAAGAATTTCGTAATCAAGGGATTACTTCCATCATTATTTCTCATAAGTTGAATGAAATAGTCAATGTCGCCGATCGCATCACGATTTTGCGCGATGGACAAACCATTGAAACGATGGCTGGCAATCAGATTTCTGAAGAGCGAATCATTCGCGGGATGGTTGGTCGTGACTTGACGAATCGCTATCCGGAACGGCATCCCCAGATTGGTGATCCTTTTTTTGAAGTGAAGAATTGGACCGTTCATCATCCTATCGATACAAATCGAATCGTGAACGAAGATCTCAATTTGATGATCCGCAAAGGAGAAATCATTGGCATTGCTGGGCTTATGGGCGCGGGACGAACAGAATTTGCGATGAGTGTCTTTGGGCATTCCTATGGCAGCAATATCACGGGCGAAGTCTATAAAGAAGGGCAACAAATCTCCGTAAAAGATGTTCCAGCTGCCGTTAGAAATGGGCTTGCGTATGTCTCAGAGGACCGTAAAGCATTAGGACTTAATCTATTGATGGACATTCGGGAGAACACAACGATTGCTAGTCTGAATAAAATCAGTCGCAACGGTGTTTTGGACAAAGAGAAAGAAGTAATTTTGGCAGAAGAATACCGCAAAAAAATGCGGACGAAAACCAATTCAATCTATCAAAATGTTGGCAGCCTTAGCGGCGGAAACCAGCAAAAAGTTGTTTTGGCTAAGTGGTTGATGACGGAACCGGATATTTTATTTTTAGATGAGCCAACACGAGGAATCGATGTTGGAGCAAAATATGAAATTTATACGATCATTGAAGAAATGGCATCTGCGGGTAAAGCAATCTGTATCATTTCCTCCGAGCTGCCGGAACTTTTGGGTATGTGTGACCGGATCTATACGATGAATGAAGGGCGTTTTACAGGAGAAGTATTGCGGCAAGATGCGGATCAAGAACTGCTGATGAACTTGATGACATTAGAAGAGAGTGGGGTTTAGGATGGAAACAACGAATAAATTAAAAAAAGTGCAAAAACATTCTATCAAAGACAAAGCGTTAGAGATTTTTAGCAAATACAGCATGATTATTATCCTGGTCGTCTTATTGATTGCCTTTCAAGCAATGACAGATGGTATTTTCTGGCGACCATTGAACATCACCAATCTTGTTTTGCAAAATAGTCATATATTGGTTTTAGCTGCGGGGATGTTACTAGTTGTCTTGTTAGGGCATGTCGATTTGTCTGTCGGATCTGTCATGGCGTTTGTTGGCGCAATCGCCGGCGTCTTGATGGTCAATAATGGCATGAGTCCCTGGGTGGCTGTGCCATTATGTGTACTGATTGGTGCGTTGATTGGCGCTTGGCAAGGTTTCTGGGTAGCTTATGTGGGGATTCCTGCTTTTATTGTTACGTTGTCTGGACTGTTGATGTTCCGTGGATTGACTCAAGTCGTTCTGGGAGGACAATCTTTAGCACCATTTCCTACCTCGTTTCAAAAAATTTCAACAGGCTATTTACCTGATATTGTCAGCAGCGATCATATTCATCTCCTTTCAATGATTATCGGTGTCGGTATCACGGCACTATTGATTTTTGGTCAATGGCGAACCCGGGAACGCCGCAAGAAAAATTTGTTTGAAGTAGAGTCCACCAGTACCTTTTTGTTCAAAGCTCTTTTCATCGGCGTCGTTTTCATTGGCGCAACTTATGTGTTCGCTTCTTATCAGGGTTACCCGATCATCTTGATTTTATTAGGAGTCATCGTCGCAGCATATGGATTCTTAACAAATAAAACAGTTGCCGGTCGTCAAATCTATGCAACTGGTGGAAATAGGAAAGCCGCTGAACTGTCAGGAATCAAAACGAAAAAAATCACTTTCTGGGTCTTTGTCAATATGGGCGCGATGGCGGCATTGGCAGGTTTGGTTTTGGCTGCCCGATTGAACGCTGCGACACCACAAGCAGGAACCTCTATGGAACTGGATGCCATGGCTGCCGTTTATTTTGGCGGTGCCTCAACTTCTGGCGGAATCGGAACGATCATGGGTGCGATCGTCGGCGGATTAGTGATGGGAGTACTGAATAATGGGATGTCGATTCTAGGTGTAGGGGTCGACTGGCAACAGGCAATCAAAGGATTGATCTTGCTGTTAGCAGTTGTCTTAGATATTTATAATAAGAAAAAGAAAATATCTTAGGAGGCTGTAAATATGGGGACAGAAGCACAAAAGACGATCTTATTGATCTGTACAGCAGGCATCACAACAGGTCTATTAGTGAAAAACATGCAGCGAGCAGCGGATGAACAAGGAATAACTGTCCATATTTATTCAGCACCAGCAATCATTGCTGAACAAATCATTCAAAATCAGACTGTTGATGCATTACTGATTGGACCACAATCGAAATATGAAATCAATCGCTTAAAAGATTTTTTGAACTATAAAGCAGTTCCGTATAAACTAATCACACCAGAAGATTACGAGCTTCTTGATGGTGAAGCGGTCTTAGCAGATAGTTTAACATTATTGCAGTTGAATTAGTTCTCGGCTATTCTGGTGTTGAAATCCTGAACGCAACCTGTGGAAAAAAACTATGTGAAACAAACTAAACTATGTAATTTAGAGTAGTGGCTTGTCAATTCATTTGGCATCTACTACTCTATTTGCTGTAAAGACCAAAAACAAAACAACTGCGGTTAGTGAGCCATCGCCAGTAAGAACACTTATCTGAATGGGTTCCAGTTTGCTGACAATCAGTTGGAGAAAGGGGAAGTGCGATGAAAGTTGAAGAATTGACGGCGATCCGTCCGAGTTACCGTCAACTACTATGGCAAGCACGGGAATTTTATGGCTTTATTCATTTTGGCTTGAATACCATGACGAATCGGGAATGGGGAAATGGGAGAGAATCCTTAGCACTATTTGACCCGCAAGCAGTGGACTGTAAAGAGTGGGTCACGCTTTGCAAATGCAGCGGGATGAAAGGGATGATCTTAACCTGTAAGCACCATGATGGCTTCTGTTTATGGCCCAGCAACTATTCGCAGCAGACAGTCGCTTATACACCTTGGAAAAATGGCAAAGGAGATTTAGTCAAAGAATTGTCGGAGGCTTGTCAAGAAGCAGGGATGGCGTTTGGCATCTATCTTTCTCCGTGGGATCAGCACGCCGCAAGCTACGGCACCGGACAGGCCTATAACGAGGTGTATGTGGGTCAATTGACAGAATTATTGACGCAGTATGGTGAAATAGCAGAAGTGTGGCTTGATGGAGCCAATGGAGAAGGACCTAACGGAAAGCGGCAGTTTTATGACTGGCAAAGATATTATCAACAGATTCGGCAATTACAGCCGGATGCTGTGATTGCCGTTTGCGGTCCAGATGTTCGCTGGATCGGAAATGAAGCCGGGCACACAAGGCAGAATGAGTGGAGTGTCGTTCCCCGTGAGCTATTGGATGCCGAAAAGACGGCCGAAAAATCACAACAAACAGACACAGCAGAATTCCGGACGACAATCTCAAGTATGGCAGAAGATTTAGGTAGCCGATCTGTATTGAGAAACTACGATTCCAGCAGAGATTTAGTCTGGTATCCCGCAGAGGTCAATCTATCAATCAGACCCGGCTGGTTTTATCATCCGGAAGAGGATACAGCAGTGAAAAGTGCCGAAACATTATTTTCTTTGTATCGGAAAGCGGTAGGAGGAAACGCGGTATTTTTATTAAATGTTCCGCCAATGCCCAATGGGGCGATCCACCCGAAAGATCAGCAGTCACTGATGCAATTAGGGCAATATCTACGGCCATTACAAACGGATCAGCCGTTGTACCAAGGACAGATCACAGCTTCTTCCCAAAAATCACCCTGGGATCAAGAAAGCCTGCAGAAGGTTACCTCATCAAAGAAGACGTATTGGCAACCTGCGGATAACGATCATGAGCCGTGGGTAACAGTGACTTTTGCACAACCAACACAAATCAATACAGTGATTTTACAAGAAGAAATCCGCGAGAGTCAGAGAATTGAAAAAGCAGTACTTTATTATGAAAAAGATGGCAAGGATTGCTTTTTAGCAGAATGCGGAACTGTCGGGTATAAGAAAATCATTGATGTCGACCCAGTTACTACTAAAAGAATCAAAGTTGTTTTCTTGGCATATCGTCAATACCCAACGATCAAAAAATTTTATGTACGCTTTCTTGAGAAGAGAGCTTCAAAGTAGTCCCTTCACCTAAAGAGAATCCACCCAAAAACAGACAGCCGCAGGGCTGTCTGTTTTCAGGGGATACAAATAAGGAATAAAAGTGGATATTAGTTAATTGCAACTGTCTAGGGGGCAAACCAAGGACAGTGCAAGAAAACTACAAATTAAGGTAACGTGATCACATTCTCAGATGTCTTATCAAAGAAGTGGGCTTTGTTGATGTTGAAAGCAAGATCAATCACTTCACCTGGACGATGGAAGTCACGAGCATCTACTTTAGAGATAAACTCAGTGGAACCAATCTTTGTATAAAGCATTGTTTCAGCACCAAGCAGTTCAGAAACGACTACTTCTGCACGGACAGTTGCTTCTGGTGAAGCTTCCAATGCGATTTGTTCGCTGTGGATATCTTCTGGACGGATACCAAAGACTAATTCCTTGCCTTCGTACCCTTTTTCGATAAGGACTTTGTTTTTGCCTTCAGGAATACGTAAGTTTAATCCATGGCCGTCTGAGATCATGCCGTTTTTCAAAGTAACTGTAAAGAAGTTCATAGCAGGTGAACCGATAAAGCCGGCAACAAACATATTTTTAGGTGAGTTGTACACTTCTTTCGGTGAACCGATTTGTTGAATAAATCCGTCTTTCATAATAACGATTCGGTCTGCCATTGTCATCGCTTCTGTTTGGTCATGGGTTACATAAATCGTAGTTGTTTCAAGACGTTGATGCAGTTTCGCAATCTCCGCACGCATTGCTACCCGCAATTTCGCATCTAAGTTTGACAAAGGTTCATCCATCAAGAAGACTTTGGCATCACGTACGATGGCACGACCCAAAGCTACCCGTTGACGTTGTCCACCAGATAGTGCGGCTGGTTTACGGTCTAGATATTCTGTCAATCCTAAGATCTCGGCAGCATTTTCTACCCGTTTTTTGATTTCTTCTTTATCGTATTTACGTAATTTCAATCCGAAAGCCATGTTGTTGAAAACTGTCATATGTGGATACAACGCATAGTTCTGGAATACCATGGCAATATCACGATCTTTTGGTGCGACATCGTTCATTACTTTGCCGCCGATGGATAATTCTCCTTCAGAAATATCTTCTAATCCAGCGATCATCCGCAGCGTTGTTGACTTTCCGCAACCGGAAGGTCCAACAAAAACAATAAACTCGCGATCAGAAATATCTAAATTAAAATCTGTTACAGAATAATTATCATTGTTGTCGTATTTTTTATGCACGTGTTTCAGAGCCATTTCTACCATTAGGATTACCTCTTTCCATTTAGTTTACACCTGTATCATAAATGAAAACGCTTTGATTCAGCAACGGAAATATGCACAAGAAAAAAAACGTTTTCTTGTGCAAGTTGTTCAATCGGCTGGATGAGCGAAATTTTTGATAAGAAAATAGCACAGCAGCAGATCATCCATTTCTTTTAAGTTCAGATTAGTCATACTTTGGAATTTATCGATCTTATAAAGTAGTGTATTGCGATGCATGAAGAGTGACTTGGCTGTAGAACTGGCATTTCCTTGATTTTTCCACAGCGACTCGATCAAATGGATAAGATCGCTTTCCTGAAACCAATCCTGATAAAGTGTTCGAAATAATAGTTGATAGTCGGAACCGGCAGTGCTTAGCAAATGGATCAGAGATGTAGCCAGATCCAAACTTTTTAAATTGGTTTGTCGAGTCAATTGTTGAAAAAGAGTCATTTCTTCAGTCAGCAGAAGTGTGAAATCATGGCTCGAATGGTGAAACGGCCCTACAAATAAATGCGAGTAGCAGTCAAAATCCATATCTAAAGCAACAAATAAACCATCCAGTTCATCTAAGCGCAAGTTCTCACCAGCCCGCTGTTCAACAATCAACGCACTGTCTTCGGTAACAAAAAAGAGGTCGACGACATGGGGGAGCATTTGCTGGATCTCTTGCAGCCACTCAGTCTGCAATAAATCGATCCCACTCGTAAATTTCACTTGCAACAAGCGATAATCACCGGTCTCATTTATCGGCTGATGTTCAAATAAAATCGGGTACCATGGTCGAAAACGGTTGTCGATTACCGGAAACAGTGCACCGCTGCCTAATTGCAGCATGATTCTTTCTTTTGCCGATAGATCGGCAGTAGGCAGCCAGATGAATTTCTGACCAAATGGAATCGATTCGATTCCTGGATCTGTTGATTTTGCTGGATGCAAAGCAGCGTTTGGGTAATTTTCTTTAATATCTTTAAAAGAGAAAATAGGAAGAACCTCCTTTGCTGTCGTTGTCATTTATTGTATAGCAATTCATCTTTTCTGAACAGTTGCAATTGATCGAATCGTGCATTTAGCAGAGGCTGCCACTGACTATTATATTTCTGCTTCAGGTAAAAAATTGATTTTTACAAAATTACATTGACAAGAAAGCGCATTCCAAATATACTATATGTACGGACAACTTTCGAAAGATGGGATTAATATGACAACGAAGTACGAACAACTTGCGAATGAATTACGGGAAAACATCCGTTTAGGAACCTATAAAGAAGGAATGACGATTCCTTCGGAGGCTGTATTACAAGAAGAATATCATTTGAGCCGACATACCGTGCGACAAGCGATTGCTTTGCTAGTAAACGAAGGCTATTTACGTAAGGAAAGAGGATCTGGTACGTACGTTTCAAAACCTGAGAATCTTCCGCAACGCAGCCATAAAACGATTGGCATCATCATGACGTATCTGTCGGATTATATCTTCCCTTCAATTATGCGCGGAGTCGAGCAGACATTGCGGGAACAAGGCTATTCTTTGCTGTTGGGATCAACAAATAATGACCATGAACAAGAACGAGCTTGCCTTCAACAAATGATGGACCAAGGAGTAGATGGCTTAATCGTTGAACCGACGAAGAGCAGTCAATACAATCCCAATTTGGCCTACTACATGGCATTGAAAGAAGCAGGGATTCCGCTAGTGATGATCAATGCCTACTATGAAGAACTGGATCTGCCTCATATTTGTGTCAATGACACTCGTTCAGGCTATCTAGCCACGAATTATTTATTGGAACAGCAGCATCAACACTTGATGCTGATCACTAAAATTGATGATTTACAAGGGAAATATCGGATGAAAGGTTTTGTCAAAGCTTTGGAACAAGCAAAGAAAACATTTGCTGCTGAAGATGTCGTGACTTATACCACAGAAACCAAAGAGGCTGTCATTGCACAAGCGATTGACCGGTTGAACCAATCGAATGAGATCACTGGAATCGTCTGTTATAACGATGAAATTGCACATGGGTTGATCCAGCAATTAGAAGCCAATGGAAAGCGTGTACCAGAAGATTATTCAATTGTAGGAAATGATGATTCACCTTTAAGTACATTGACTTCACCAGGAATAACCACACTGGCTCACCCAAAGGAAGAGATGGGGATTTTAGCGGCACAATGGGTCACCTCAGGAACTACGTTGGAAGAAACGTTTTATTATGAGCCAGAATTGATTGTTCGCGGCTCCGTCATGAGCCATTCGTGATTTCATGTATATCAAAATTCAAAAGGAGAGAAGAGAAATGGAGCAGCAAATAAGTGAAGCGATTCAAGAAGGGCGCACGGCACTTGGAATCGAGTTAGGATCCACAAGAATTAAAGCTGTCTTGATCGATGAGCAATTTCAAACCATCGCAACCGGTAGTTATGAGTGGGAGAATCAGTTATTAGATGGTGTCTGGACCTATTCTTTGGCATCTGTCTGGCAAGGAATCCAAGAAAGCTATCAAGCATTAGCAGCTTCTGTTCAATCCCGATACGGGGAACCTTTGACGAGAATTGGTTCAATTGGTTTTTCCGCTATGATGCATGGGTATCTCGCTTTTGATGAGAATGATCAGTTATTGGTGCCTTTCCGCACTTGGCGCAATGCCAGCACAGAAGCAGCCGAAAAGGCTCTAACTGAATTGTTCCAATACAATATTCCGCAACGCTGGAGTATCGCTCATCTGTACCAAGCCATTTTGAATCAAGAAGCGCATATACCGGAAGTCAACTTTTTGACGACATTAGCGGGCTATGTTCATTGGCAGCTGACAGGTGAAAAAGTAATCGGTATTGGGGATGCCTCGGGAATGTTCCCAATCGACAGCCTACAAAAAGACTATGATCGACAGATGATGGCCCAGTTTGATGATCTGATCCTTCCAGAAAATTTACCTTGGCAGTTAGCAGATATTTTGCCCAAAGTCTTAGTAGCTGGTGAAGCAGCAGGCACTTTGTCGGCAGCAGGTGCTTTGCGGTTAGATCCAACAGGAACATTGTTGCCGGGTATTCCATTCTGTCCACCCGAAGGAGATGCGGGAACCGGAATGGTTGCGACGAATAGTGTTGCGCAAAGGAGTGGGAATGTCTCTGCCGGAACATCAGCTTTTGCTATGATCGTTCTTGAAAGCGGTCTCTCTAAAGTCTATCCAGAAATTGATCTGGTAACAACGCCAGCAGGAGATTTAGTTGGCATGGTTCATACGAATAATTGTACTTCGGAGATCAATGCATGGGTCAAAGTTTTTCGGGAATTTGTAGAAGCAGCAGGGGTCGAAATGAGCACAGAAGCTCTGTTTACGACATTGTTCAACCAAGCACTGAAAGGAGATCCTGACTGTGGTGGGTTGTTGTCTTATGGGTATTACTCAGGAGAGAATATTACAAAAATAGCAGCTGGTAGACCATTGTTTGTTCGCTCCCCAGAAAGCCGCTTTACTTTAGCAAACTTTATGCGGCTCCATTTGTTTAGTGCGTTTGGTGCGATGAAGATCGGGATGGATATCCTAACTAAAGAACAAGTCAAGATCGACCGAATCGTAGGACACGGAGGGATTTTCAAGACTCCGACTGTTGCGCAGCGGGTGTTGGCTGCTGCGATGGAAGCACCAGTGACGGTGATGGAAACAGCAGGAGAAGGTGGTGCTTGGGGCATCGCTTTACTGGCAGCATTTATGAAAAAAAAATCGGTAGAAGAAACACTTACAGTCTTTTTATCCAGAGTTTTCCAAGGAAAAGAAGGGACAACTTTAGCGCCATTACCTGAGGATATAGTTGGTTTTACTGAGTTTGTTAAGCGCTACCAACACGGTCTGCCGATCGAGCAAGCAGCGATCGATGGATTGATTTAAAACAAAAATAGAGGTGAGTCATTTGTTAGAACAATTGAAAGAAGCCGTCTTCCAAGCCAATTTAGCTCTGCCAAAACAGGGCTTGATCAAATACACTTGGGGCAATGTGTCTGCCGTTGACCGCAGCCAGCAGCTATTTGTGATCAAACCTAGTGGGGTTGATTATGAAACGATGCAAGCTAGTGATATGGTGGTCTGCGATTTTGAGGGGAACGTTGTTGAAGGAAAGATGAATCCTTCTTCTGATACCCCTACTCACGCTGTATTGTATCGAGCGTTTCCAGAAATTGGCGGCATCGTCCATACCCACTCCACTTGGGCAACAAGTTGGTCACAGGCAGGAGTTGATTTGCCGGCAATGGGCACGACCCACGCTGACACCTTTTATGGCAGTGTCCCTTGTGCGCGCTTTTTGACACAGGAAGAAATTGACCGTGGTTATGAAGCAGAGACTGGAAACGTGATTGTTGAAACTTTCCAGGAACGCGGTATCCAACCTTTAGAGATTCCCGGCGTCTTGCTGCAGGGACATGGTCCATTCACTTGGGGCAAAGATGCTCAAAGTGCAGTCATGAACGCAGTCGTTTTAGAAGAAGTAGCAAAGATGAACGTTGTGACGCGTCAGATCAATAGTTATGCACCGGAACTGCCGCAGCGCATCCTTGACAAGCATTATCTACGAAAACATGGCAAAGATGCCTACTATGGGCAAAAATAATCAAGAAGGAGCAGACAATATGTTAGCAATCAGTAAAAAAGAATTTTGGTTCGTTGTAGGATCTCAGCACTTATATGGGGAAGAAGCCTTGCAAGAAGTCCGCGATCATACAGCTGAAATGGTCAAACGCTTGAATGACAGTGGAAATCTGCCTTATCCAGTCGTTTTACAAGAATTGGCAGTCACTGCGGACACGATTACAAAGATCATGAAGGAAGTCAATTATCGGGATGAAGTAGCTGGTGTCATTACTTGGATGCATACCTTCTCACCAGCAAAAATGTGGATCCGGGGAACGAAACTGCTGCAAAAACCATTGCTTCACTTGGCGACTCAATACAATGAACGCATTCCTTGGGAGACCATCGATATGGACTTTATGAATTTGAATCAGGCAGCCCATGGGGATCGC
This sequence comes from Enterococcus sp. DIV0574, assembly GCF_051711125.1. Lineage (NCBI taxonomy): Bacteria > Bacillati > Bacillota > Bacilli > Lactobacillales > Enterococcaceae > Enterococcus > Enterococcus sp. DIV0574. The sequence goes on along the minus strand of NZ_JBIOMA010000001.1, from coordinate 2,978,264 downwards.
GAATATGGTTTTATCAATGCGCGTTTGCAGAAACAAAACAAAATCGTTGTCGGTTATTGGAAAAAAGAGACGGTCCAAAAAGAAATCGCAGCTTGGATGGATGTGGCGGTTGCTTACAATGAAAGTTTTGCTATCAAAGTCGCTCGTTTCGGCGACAACATGCGCAATGTTGGGGTAACAGAAGGGGACAAAGTCGAAGCACAAATCCAATTTGGTTGGACCGTGGATTACTTTGGCATTGGTGATCTTGTTCAAGTAATCGATGCTGTGACCGATGAAGAGATCAATGACTTGTTTGAAGAATACCGTAATTTGTATGAGTTTGATCAGGGAGATTATGAAGCCGCAATCTGGGAAGCACATGTGAAAGTACAGGCCAAACAAGAAATCGGCATCCGCCGTTTCTTAGAAGCAGGAGGCTATAGTGCGTTTACGACCAACTTTGAAGATCTTTATGGCATGCAACAGCTACCAGGATTAGCTGTACAGCGACTCATGGCGGAAGGATACGGATTTGCTGGTGAAGGTGACTGGAAAACAGCAGCCATCGATCGTCTTATGAAGATCATGGCACATAATAAAGCAACCGGTTTTATGGAAGACTATACCTATGAGTTGACCGAAGGCAAAGAAGCCATCTTGCAGTCGCATATGATGGAAGTGGATCCAGTATTGGCTGTCAATAAACCAAAAATCGTCGTTTCGCCGCTATCAATGGGGGATCGAGAAGACCCAGCACGATTAGTCTTTGACGGACAAGGTGGCGCAGGAGTAGTTGTATCTATGGCCGACTTTGGCACTCACTATAAATTATTGATCAATGAAGTCGATGCTTTTGAGCCAACAGAAGCCGCACCTAAATTGCCGGTGGCTCGCGTGATGTGGACGCCTCGTCCCGACTTTCATCAAGGAGTCAAACAATGGATCGAAACGGGAGGCGGACATCATACGGTTGTTTCATTAGCGTTGACGTCAGATCAAATCGAGACGTGGGCAAAACTCGTTGGTTTGGACTATGTGACGATCAAGTAGCTATTAAAAAAGTAGACAAGACAACAGAAAAGAGCCAACACTGACAAGACCAAACCCTCTCATACTGAAACATGTTGGGAGGAACTCTGGTCTTGTTTTTTCTTGTGCTGAAGCAGACAAATCATAAGAGAGATGCAAGGTGTACAATCAGCAAAATTGACTTTTAAAATCGAGACGCATAGACTTTTAATTAAGAGAAAGCAAGGAGGAGTAGTATGGAGACAACATTTGATACCCAAGAGTATTTTGACAAAATGAATGCTTGGTGGCGGGCAGCCAACTATCTTTCTGTCGGACAAATCTATTTGAAAGACAATCCACTGTTACGGCGGCCCATTGAAGAAAAAGATCTGAAAGTCAATCCGATTGGTCACTGGGGCACCATTGCTGGTCAGAATTTTATCTACACCCACTTGAATCGTGTCATCAATAAATATGATTTGAATATGTTCTACATTGAAGGACCTGGTCATGGAGGTCAGGTGATGGTTTCGAATGCCTATCTAGATGGAAGTTATACGGAAATCTATCCAGAAGTAACCCAAGATGAGGCCGGGATGCAGCATCTTTTCAAAATTTTTTCCTTCCCAGGAGGAATTGCTTCCCATGCGGCACCAGAAACACCAGGATCGATCCATGAAGGGGGCGAACTAGGTTATTCCATCGCGCATGGAACAGGAGCTGTCCTTGATAATCCTGATGTGATCGCTGCTGTTGTGGTTGGAGATGGCGAAGCTGAAACCGGTCCGTTAGCGGGCAGCTGGTTTTCTAATACATTTATCAATCCGGTAAATGATGGGGCTGTTCTGCCGATCTTACATCTGAACGGTGCTAAAATCTCTAATCCAACGATTCTGGCTCGCAAATCGGATGAAGACCTAACCAAGTATTTTGAAGGAATGGGTTGGACACCTTATTTTGTTGAGGGAGATGATCCTGCTACTGTTCATCCGCAAATGGCGAGAGCATTGGACCGCGCCGTTGAGCAGATCAAAGCGATTCAAACCAAAGCTCGTCAAGGAAAAGCTGATGAAGCAGTCATGCCCCACTGGCCTGTTCTGATCGTGCGCACACCTAAAGGATGGACAGGACCAAAAATTTGGGAGGGAGAGCCGATTGAAGGCGGTTTTCGCGCCCACCAAGTACCTATCCCAGTCAATGCGCATCAGATGGAGCACGTGGATGCACTAATCGATTGGCTGAAATCGTATAAGCCAGAAGAACTCTTTGATGAATCTGGCCGCATCAAGGCTGAGATTCAAGAACTCGCGCCGAAAGGACAGCAACGGATGGCAATGAATCCCATCACTAACGGGGGAATCGATCCTCAACCGTTGAAAATCACCGATTGGCGACAGCATGCGATCGATATTGGTGTTCCTGGCTCAACCACTGCTCAAGACATGATGGAGTTCGGAAAGTTTGCTCGGGATTTGATTGTTGAAAACCCGACTAATTTTAGAATCTTTGGTCCGGATGAAGCCAAATCCAATCGTTTGAACCATGTTTTTGAAGTGACAAATCGCCAATGGTTAGAACCAAAACAGCCAAACTATGATGAATGGCTAAGTGCTACCGGACGGGTGATTGATTCCCAATTATCGGAGCATCAAGCAGAAGGCTTCCTAGAAGGCTACGTCTTAACTGGGCGTCATGGCTTTTTTGCTAGCTATGAATCTTTCTTGCGAGTGGTTGATTCCATGATCACTCAGCACTTTAAGTGGACGCGTAAATCGAAAGAATTGCCTTGGCGCCATGCCTATCCGTCATTGAATTTGATTGCTTCCTCAACCGTATTCCAGCAAGACCATAATGGGTATACCCATCAAGACCCAGGGATCATGACACATATCGCTGAGAAAAAAGCGGAATTCGTACGGGTCTATCTACCAGCAGATGCCAATAGCTTGATGGCTGTAATGGCAGAAACATTCCAAACTGAAGAACAGATCAATCTGATTGTTTCTTCGAAACATCCTCGGCCGCAGTTTTATACGGCAGAAGAAGCGGAGATATTGGTAAAAGACGGCTTAAAGATCATTGATTGGGCTTCAACAGACCAAGGAGAACCTGATTTGGTGATCGCTGCAGCAGGGACAGAGCCAAATTTAGAAGCTCTCGCTGCTGTAAGCCTGCTGAATGAGGCGTTTCCAGAGTTGAAAATCCGCTTTATCAATGTTGTTGATTTATTGAAACTACGTCATCCGGATGTCGATCCTCGTGGATTGACAGATGAAGAATTTGAGGCTTACTTTACTAAGGACAAGCCAATCATTTTTGCTTTCCATGGCTATGAAGGACTGATTCGGGACATTTTCTTCGGCCGCAAGAATCAGCGTTTGCATATTCATGGCTATCGTGAAAATGGCGATATCACCACACCATTTGACATGCGGATCTTATCTGAACTTGATCGCTTCCATTTAGCGAAAGACGGCGCTGAGTGGGTCTATGGCGAACAAGCTGCCGACTTTGCGCAACGAATGACAGAGACGGTTGCCTATCACCATGACTTTATCCGTGAGAATGGCTATGACATTGCTGAAGTCCAAGATTGGCAATGGAAACCATTGAAATAGAAGACGAATCAAACAAAAAACTGTCCAGCAACGATCAAGAGATCTGTTGTTGGACAGTTTTTTTTAAACAGAATCTAAATGGTCTTTTGTTTTACAGACACTATAAATGGAAAGAAGCTGAGACTGTTATAAGTAAATTAGGGTCTAGAAATTTTCTAGATATAAGTTGAACGAATGAAAATAGTAGCTAAATAGAGGGAATGCGCAGGAAATGATTTTTACGGGAAAAAACAGGTCTTGCTTTTTTTCTTGTAAGCGTGTACTATGAGGAATATAGTTGGTTTGGAAATAAAACGAACTAACTTGTTTGTCACCATGGTCACTGACAAAGGATGTTTCTTAGAGCGATTGCTAGCTCAGAAAAAAGAAGAAATGATAACGGGAGATGAGTTCTATTACCGAAAGATTTCCCTATATGTTAATTAACTAGTCAATGCTATTGCGTGACTCCTATTGTGACTTCAATATAGTTGAAAGAACTAAATGGTGTTTCAAGGGGTCTAACATACGCCGATATGAAAGCGTTTCATTCGGCTGATTGTTGCTAGAAAAAATTAGGAGGGCTTTGAAAACGATGTAAAATAAGCCGCCCTTTATTAAATAATGGATATACGGAGGTAGTTAGTATGAAAATTAAAAATCCTGTTTTACCTGGTTTTAATGCAGACCCATCGATCATTCGCGTCGAAGATACGTATTATATTGCCAATTCGACATTTGAATGGTTTCCAGGAGTGAGATTGCATGAGTCAAAAGATCTGGTTCATTGGAATCTATTGCCTTCTCCTTTATCAACAACGACATTATTGGATATGAAAGGAAACCCTTCTTCTGGCGGAATTTGGGCACCAGATCTCTCCTATGCAGATGGAAAATTTTGGTTAGTCTATACGGATGTCAAAGTAGTTGATGGTGCATTTAAAGATATGACCAATTACTTGACGACAGCGACAGATATCAAGGGTCCTTGGACTGATCCGATTAAATTGAATGGTGTTGGTTTCGATGCTTCTTTATTCCATGATGAGGACAATCGCAAATATTTAGTCCAACAAACATGGGATCACCGCGAATACCATCATCCATTTGACGGAATCACGTTAACAGAATTTGATACACAGACGATGAAATTAAAGCCAGATACTGCTAGAACCATCTATCGCGGGACAGCAGTCAAATTAGTTGAAGGACCGCACCTTTACAAAATCAATGGTTATTATTATCTTTTTGCGGCAGAAGGGGGAACTGTTTTTACCCACCAAGAAGTGGTGGCACGCTCTAAAACATTGGAGGCAGATTCATTTGAAACGGAACCAGATGGTCCATTCCTAACGAACTTTGATACCCCAAATTCCTATCTACAAAAACAAGGACATGGTGCCTTAGTAGATACGCCAAGTGGTGAATGGTATTATGCTTCACTCGCTGCACGGCCATGGCATCATCCAAATGAATCGATTACTGATCCAAGAGGATGGTCAACATTAGGTAGAGAAACATCGATTCAAAAAGTCGAATGGGATCAAGATGGCTGGCCAAGAATAGTAGGGGGGCACGGAGGAACAACTTATGTTGATGCACCTAAAGATGCGATTTTGACGGAAGCACCAAACGATCATTCACAAATCGATGATTTCCAAGATGAAAAACTGGATATAAACTGGAATACACTGCGCGTGCCATTTTCAAGTCAGATGGGGCGTGTTGGAAACGGACAACTGAAATTGATTGGCCGGGGTAGTCTTGCTAACTGCCATGACTTATCCATGATTGCTCGCAGATGGCAAGCCTTCTATTTTGATGCCGTGACAAAAGTAAAATTTTCCCCATTTTCGTATCAGCAAATGGCAGGATTGACCAACTATTATAATGACAAGCATTGGTCCTTTGTATTTGTGACGTGGAATGAAATAAATGGCACAGTTATTGAGGTAGCTGAGAATAACAGGGGTGTTTACACCTCTTATTTAAAGGACGCAGCCATCAATGTTCCGGAGGGGATCGAGTATGTCTGGTTTAAAACAAAAGCAAGAAAACAAACCTATACTTATGAATACTCGTTTGATGGAAACAATTGGCAGACGATCCCTGTGACGCTAAATGCAGCTGTTTTGTCAGATGACTATGTACTGCAAACATCTGGCGGCTTTTTCACTGGCGCCTTTGTAGGGTTGGCCGCAGTGGATTATTCTGGATATGAAACTGAAGCCCAATTCGATTTCTTTGAATACAAGGAATATGGGGATGAAGCTGATTCCGTAAAATAGGAATGAAGCCCTTAACTAGGTGGAAATGAACACCTAGTTAAGGGCTATTTATTAGGAGTAATGTGAAGCGCGAAGTGATAATAAACATTCAGATAGTGGAACAGTTAATTGGTCAGCTTTAAGTGTTTGATGTTTAGGAAACGTTGAAGATTAAAAACAAGGCCGCCTAGCAAGGTAGCTTTTTCATCTAATAGACTACTTCTAACAATCACTTTTTCAGAGAAACGACTATGTAGCGATTTTGTTAATTGCCCAATCATATCAGGAATTTCATGATACAAAGAACTATTCAAGATGATGACCTCTGGATCATAATGTACAACCAGATTGTTGATGCCAGCACTTAAGTAATGGACATTTTCCTCAGTTACATGAATCGCATCCGGATCATTATTTTGGTAATATTCGCGCAAAATGATGGCATTCACATAATCCATCGATTTTATGTTCGCAAATTTTTCAAAACAAACTTTATTTGCAGCATACATTTCCAGACAGCCGTGATTGCCACAAGGACACTCAATCCCATAAAGTACCACGATTTGATGCCCGATTTCTCCCGCCAGTCCATTTGTCCCGGTTTGTAGAATACCGTTCTGCACAATTCCCGCACCGATGCCGCTATGCATATTGATACAGATCAAACTAGAAGATTTCGAAGAGAAGGTATACTCCCCTAAAGCAGATAGATTCGCTTCATTTTCCAAGTAGACCGGATAATCGACTAATTCTTCGGCAATGTCCCGAAATGGAATCTGAGCCAGCTCGTGGTGGGGCGTAAAGATGACATTGCCCTCATGAACAGGACCGTGAACAGCGATCACTACACCAATAATTCCATAATAAGTTTCTGGCAAGGATTTCTTAAAGTGATTAAAAAGCTCAGTGAAATGGTCTTTGATCGTATGCTCATCTAAATGGATCGGCTTTTTTTGAATCGACTGGACTTCTTCTCCATCAAGAAAAGCCAATAGTCCATTGATATAGTTGTAGCCAATATCAATGGAAATGGAAAGTCCAGATTTTCCGTTGTATTGCAAAATGATTGGTTTGCGTCCGCCAACATTGCTGGATTCGCCAGTGCCGATTTCGATGACTAGCTGATCTTCAATTAATTTTTTGACGATAGCGGAAGTGGTGGCTTTGGTAAGTCCAGTCATTGTTGAAAGGTCTGCCCGGGAAAGATTGTGATTGTTCATAATCAATTCTAGACAAAGAGATTCGTTTTTTGTACGGCTGATATAAGTTGATTTGGTCATAAATAAATTCACCTCGTTAATTTATTAATTAAATATACTTACTTTATTGTAGATGTTTTCTCGTTTTTTTGCTAGTTATTTTGTATGTGAAACAAAATGGAATCCTTTACAATAAACATTTTAACTCAAAATGAAGACAGAGAAGAAGAATACTTTGATTTATAAATAGCACTTGACTAATTTATGGAAAGCGGATACAATATCCTTGTTAAGTTAGTTCGTAAGGTAAACGAACTATAAAATATTGTTATTTTGCTTTTAGGAGGAATAGAGAATGAGTTATTTTCCAAATGTAGAAAAAATTAAGTATGAAGGCCCTCAAACAACAAATCCATTTGCTTTTCGTCATTATAATCCAGAGGAAGTTATCGCTGGAAAAACTATGAAGGACCATTTGCGTTTTGCTATTGCTTACTGGCATACAATGACACAAGACGGTAGTGATCCATTTGGTTTACCAGTGAATCAGCGTACTTGGTTTGGCGCAACAGAGATGGAGACTGCACGAAATCGTGTAGTAGCTTTTTTTGAAATTTTAGAAAAATTAGGCGCAGAGTATTTCTGCTTCCATGATGTCGATATTGCACCTGAAGGCGATAGCCTAGAAGAGTTCTACAAGAACCTAGATGAAATCACCGATCTCATCAAAGAGCAAATGGACCGGACAGGAATCAAATTGCTTTGGAATACGGCAAATATGTTCAGTAACCCAAGATATATCAACGGAGCTGCGTCAACAAATAATGCAGATGTTTTTGCTTATGCAGCTGCTCAAGTAAAAAAAGGATTGGATATTTCGAAAAAACTCGGTGGAGAAAATTATGTGTTTTGGGGCGGTCGTGAAGGATATGAAACGCTGCTGAATACAGATATGGCATTTGAGCAAGACAACATTGCCCGCCTGTTTAAAATGGCAGTCGCTTACGGAAATAAAATCAATCATAAACCGCAATTCTTGATTGAGCCAAAACCAAAAGAACCAAGCAAACACCAATATGATTTTGATGCAGCGACCGCACTGCAATTCATTCAAAAATATGGGTTAGCAAGTGACTTCAAATTAAACTTAGAAGCCAACCACGCAACATTAGCTGGTCATACATTTGAGCATGAAATCGAAGTTGCAAGAATCAACCAAGCACTTGGATCACTGGATGCCAATCAGGGAGATGTTTTGCTAGGCTGGGATACGGATGAATTTCCGACGAATGTTTACGATGTCACACTTGCAATGTATGGTGTCTTAGAAAACGGCGGTATTGCTCCTGGCGGAATCAACTTTGATTCAAAAGTTCGGCGCTCGAGCTTTGCAATGGAAGATTTGTTTTTAGCCCACATTGCCGGAATGGATACATTTGCTAGAGGCTTGAAAGCAGCGGTTAAATTGAAAGAAGACCGTTTCTTTGATGAATTGAAAGAAAAACGCTATGCCAGCTTTCAAACAGGGATTGGTGCATCCATTATTTCCGATCAAGAGGACTTAGAAAGTCTGACTGAATATGCACTAAAATTAGAGGATATTCAATTAGAATCTAGCCACATCGAATATGTCAAATCACGCTTGAATGATTATTTAGTCTAAACTACTTGGTCAGTAATATAGAAATAGTCTGAGCAGGAGCAATCAGCCATTCTTAGTCTCACTCCTGCTCAGGGAATAAATGTTTTCGATTATTGTAGAAAATAGGCTGACGTTTTTTACAAGAAGGAGGTTTTCATGGAAAATGAACTTTTGTTTTCAATGACAAATATTGAAAAAAGTTTTGGGCCTGTACATGTATTAAAAAAAGCAAGACTAGAAGTTCGAAAAGGTGAAATCCATGCTTTCATGGGAGAAAATGGAGCTGGAAAATCAACACTGATGAACATTTTAGCTGGTCTAATAGACAAAGATGAGGGAGAGATCATCTTTGAAGGAAAAGAAATCCACAAAATGACCCCAGAAAAAGCAACTAAGTTAGGGATTGGCTTTGTGCATCAAGAGCTGAATTTAGCGGAAGATTTATCTGTTGCAGAAAATGTGTTCATAGGCCGGTTACCTTATAAGAATCAGCTATTAGGAATTGTCGACTACAAGAAACTTTATGAAGATACTCAGTATTGGTTGAATCTTATTGATGCAAAGGTGAAACCGACTGATCTTGTAGCTGGGTTATCCACAGCTAATAAGCAGTTAATCGAAATTGCAAAAGCGCTGAGCCTGAATGCAAAAGTAATCATTTTTGATGAGCCAACAACCTCATTATCCGACAAGGATGTCGAAGTATTATTTATTATTATTCGAAGATTAAAAGAAAAAGGGTTTTCAAGTATCTATATTTCCCACCGGATGAAAGAAATTTTTGAACTAGGTGAACGAATCACGATTATGCGTGATGGTGAGTACATCGCCACAGACGAAGTGAAAAACTTATCCGAAGATCAAATCATATCTATGTTAGTAGGGCGTGAGATTAAAGACTTATATCCCAAACAACCAACTATCATTGGTGAACCGTTTTTACAGGTAAATCATTTATCGGATCATTTGGAACGTGTGAAGGATGTCAGTTTTGAAGCAAGAAAAGGTGAAGTTCTTGGATTTGCTGGGTTGGTAGGTAGTGGCCGAACAGAGACGATGCGCTTGCTTTTTGGCGCAGATCGCATAAAGACCGGCGATATTAAAATCAACCAACAAAAAGTTTCAATAAAATCCCCCGTTGATGCGGTTCGCAATGGGATCAGTTTATTGACAGAAGATCGTAAACATCAAGGCTTATTGCTAAATCTTTCGATTAAAGACAACATCAACATCACCAATTTAGAAAATTTTGTTTTAAATCAAAATCAGTTAAAAGAGAATGCACAGACATTTGTCAAAGATATTAATATCAAAGTCAGTAATATCGAAAATCCTGTTGCCAGTCTTTCGGGAGGAAACCAGCAGAAAGTTGTTTTAGCAAAATGGTTAAACAAAGATAGTCAACTATACATCTTTGATGAACCAACTAAAGGAATTGATGTCGGGGCAAAATCCGAAATCTACTCGATTATTAATAAGCTGGCGCTGCAAGGGAAAACAGTTTTGATCGTTTCATCTGAAATACCAGAATTGTTAGGTATCTGCGACCGAATCCAAGTGTTTTGTGAGGGAACGATCGCCGGTGAAGTTAAGGTCAGTGAGTATGCAGATAAAAGAGATGAGGCACAAGAATTAATTATGAAATACGCAACGACGGATCAATAAAATAGTTATTGGATTCATCTCGAGTTCACTTATCTTTTGTTTGAATGAAGGAGATATAGATATGGAAAATGTAAAACAAAAATGGAACCTAAAAACGCTTTTTATGAATTATTCGGTATACATTGTGTTAATTGTTCTAGTGGCGTATTTCTCATTAGCTAATGGAGACTTCTTAAGCACTTATAATGTGGAGAACTTTTTGCAGCAAATTCCGCCAGTAGGAATTTTAACGGTCGCTTATGGTATGGTGCTGATTTGTGGATACGTTGACTTATCAATTGGTTATGTAGGAATGGCAGCTGGTATGGTTGGATTATATACCGCTAACCTAGGAATGCCGGCTCCGCTTGTAATAGTTATCTCATTGTGTGTCGGTGCTCTATTAGGAATTATGAATGCGCTTTTAATAAAGAAGTTTGATTTGCCCGCATTTATTTTAACTTTAGGGACAAGTTATGTCATCAAAGGAATGTTAGGTTTTTTCACGGATGAGCAATTTATTGGTTCGGAAACAGAATGGTTCAGCAAACTTGCTAAAACACCTATTGGAACGGAGATGATCAAGAGCAATGCGTTGATCTTTGCTATTGTGATTATCATTTTTGTTTTTATTATGAATAAGACTCGTTTAGGAAAATATACGTATGCAGTAGGATCCAATCAAGAAGCCGCACGACTTTCTGGAATCAATGTTGATTTACATATCGTGAAAATCTTTGCTATTGAAGGCATGCTGGCTGCTATTGCTGGATTGTTGATTGTATCGAATTTGAATGGAGGCGCCTCTAAGGATGCCAATGGATTAGATTTGTTTGCGATGGCAGCAGCAATTATGGGGGGAACTTCATTTAGTGGCGGTATCGGAACAATCGGAGGAGCAGTCGCCGGTATCTTAACCTTGCAAATATTCAAGAACGGTTTAACGCTAATGGGAGTAAACTCATTCTTACAAGATACTGTGACAGGTTTGGTAATCATTTTTGCTATTATAATTGATTATTTGAAACGGCGCGCAAGTCGTCAGTCGTAAAATGATTAATTGATAATAAAAGATAAAACAAATAGGGAGCGGATAAAAATGTTTAAAAAAAGCAAAATTGTTTTAACGGGTATTTTGATGACAATGGTCCTATTGGCATCTGGCTGTAGTAACGGGAGCTCGGCGGCCAGCAGCGATAATGACAAAACACTGTATTTCATTCCTATCGTTGACACAGGGGCATACTGGAATCCTATGAAAAAAGGAGCCGAAGATGCTGCCAAAGAACTTGGGTACACGTTAGTTACAAAAACATCTCCTTCTGCTGAACCAAGTAAAAAAGAAAAACACATTGGGTTTATTAAAGAAGCAACTGCTAAAAATGTCGCAGGAATTGCTATTGCGCCAATCGAAAAGAAAGCCTTTGTTGATCCAATCAAAGCAGCAATGGATAAAGACATTCCTGTAATCACATTTGACGCTGATTTAGAGAATCCAGATGATCGTACGGCTTATGTTGGAACAGACAACGTTTCTGCCGGAAAAGAACTTGGAAAACGTGCTGCGGAAGAAATGAAAGAAAAAGGAATTACTGGAGGTTCGATTGCTATTGTCTGTGTGGATGTGGCACAGCCAACAATGATTGATCGCGAAAAAGGCTTGAAAGAAGGCTTTGAAGAAGTGTATGGCACAGATGCTAAAAACTTCAAATTCTTGGCAACAATTCAAGATAATGATCAACCTTCTGAATCTAAAAAACAATTAGAAGGGTATATCTCAGCGAATAAAGACTTAGTAACAGTATTCTCATTAGGTTCTGAAGGACCAGATGTGGGTGTAATGAGTGCTATTGAATCTCAAGGAAAATCTGGAAAAATTTTACACTATGGATTTGATTACACTGATACATGGTTAAAAGGTATTGAAGATGGCCGAATCACTGCAATCGTAGATCAAGATGCTTACCAAATTGGCTATCAAGTTATCGAAAACTTGGTAAAAGCGATTGATGGAGAAAAAATCGATGCGACGATTCCAATCGATGTAAAATATGTGCCAGCAGCAGAATTGAAGTCATACGGTGAAGAAAAAGGAAAAATCAAAACCGATTCAGTAGAAGATTCTACTGAAGAAACAGTAGAAGATTCTAGTAAATAAACAAGTGCTATCTGCATAACCGCAATCGAAGAGCGTAGACGTTGTTTAGAAAAAAGTAAACGATCAACTGATTCGCCAGCGGCATCTGCTATTTAAAAAAAGAGTGGAATTAAAAGCAATTCTTTCAATAGTAGAAAGAGAAAACTTTTATTTTCACTCTTTTCTTTGTTGAGACAGGAGAATCATTTATGAAAAAAGTAGTGAGTATTTTGGGTGATCCTTATCATCCCCACGAGCCGTTAGTTCAATTTATCCAAACTATTCTGAAAAAGCTACCGCAAAAGACCTACTGGAAGGACAGTGGAATGGAGGAATTAGGCAAAGAGTTGGGAGACAAGCCTGATCTAGTGATTCTTTCTAAAGAAAACCGGTTATCGCTGGGTGACGCTGTCAAAAATATGTGGCTGACAAAAGAGCTAGATCATGCGTTGGAAAACTATGTTGCTGAAGGCGGCAATCTTTTAGCGCTGCATTCCGGTCTTTCTTGTTACCCGGAAACTTCCCGCTATCATCAATTATTGAAAGGTCGCTTTGTCCATCATCCTAAGCAAACGCAAGTTACCTATCAATTAACAGATGGTACGTCATTTTCATTTTACGATGAACATTATTTTACCCAAGTCAAACAAGAAGAGACTGAAATTTTCTTGCGCAGTTTTTCTATCTATGGTGAATCTCTGGCTGCTTGGCGGCATTCTTATGGAAAAGGAAAAGTTCTTTGTTATACACCTGCACATAGTCTTGCAGGAATGTTGGAAGATATGAATCAGCGAACCCTCATCGAAAATATTCTTTGGTTTTTTGAGAGTAAATGATTTATTGGCAAGTAGCTACTAGTGGCTTTTGGAAAAGATGTTTGACGTCACTCTCAGAAGGAAAAGCTAATGCTATCAATGAAACGACGAAAAGAAGTTAGTTAATGGAGGAAATAAACATGCAAAATTTTCGATTTTATGTACCTACAGATATTCGCTTCGGAACAGATCGATTGTCGGAACTGCCAGAAGCCCTTTCATCAATTGGAAAACGAGTGCTTCTAGTTTACGGAGGCGGATCAATAAAAAAATCAGGACTCTATGACAAAGTCCAACAGCAATTGGTGAAGGGCGGGTTTGAAGTCGTCGAATTATCAGGGATTGAACCAAATCCTAAAATCCACTCTGTTCGAAGCGGCGTAAAATTAATTCGCAAGCATCAACTTGAAGTGATTCTGGCAATCGGTGGAGGGTCAGTCATCGACACAGCAAAAGTCATTGCTGCAGGCGTGTTTTATGAAGGGGATCCATGGGATCTAGTCGTAGATAGCAGCAAAATAAAACAGGCACTTCCAATTGTTGATATTTTGACCCTAGCTGCAACTGGAACGGAAATGAATCGGAATGCAGTTATTTCTAATGCAGATACAAAGGAAAAATTAGGTACTGGCGGGGCTGAATTGCTCCCTCATGTTTCTTTTCTTGATCCAACGACCACATTCAGTGTGTCCAAGTGGCAAACTGCTGCCGGAGCAGCAGATATACTGAGCCATCTTTTTGAACAATATTTCAACCGAACAAAGGCCGTTCAAGTACAAGATAATATTGCAGAAGCATTAATGAAAGTCGTCATTGATTTTGCGCCAGTAGCATTCGAAAATCCAGATGATTATGGCGCGAGAGCGAATCTCTTATGGGCATCTACATTGGCGTTAAATGGATTGGTAGGTAATGGTCGCAGTGGAGGTTGGACCTGCCATCCAATCGAGCATGAGTTGTCAGCATTTTATGATATTACCCATGGCATTGGCCTAGCAATTTTAACCCCACGCTGGATGGCGTATTGTATCACTCACGATCCATCGACCCATGAAAAATTTGCGAAGTATGGAGAAGCCGTTTGGGGATTAACTGGCGATTCACAAGCAGAAATTGCTCGAAAAGCAGTAAGAACCACCTATGAGTTTTTTGAAGATCAACTAGAAATTCCTATGACATTACAAAAAGTTGGAATTGAAACAACCGAATTGGTTGACGAAATGAGCCAACAAGCGGTGGTTCATGGGGAGTTAAACACAGATGGACCATTTGTACGTTTAGATGAAGAGGCAGTCAAATCAATTATTACATCTTGCTTTGAGGAAATGACACTGAACTAAGAACAAACAGTTCACTGATTCTTTGTATCACTCATTTCGGATAGAAACTTTTGATCCAGTAGGCAAAAAATTGCTTTTAATAAATACAACGAGCAGTGGATGATACATCCTCCAATATGAAGAATCAATAGAAGACGAATCAAACAAAAAACTGTCCAGCAACGATCAAGAGATCTGTTGTTGGACAGTTTTTTTTAAACAGAAGTCAAAATGCGATAAATTCCAATGAAGAAAGCTTTGATGCCTCGAAAGAAGCGGTTCTTATCGGTCAATTCATGATAGACTTCGGCGATCGTGCGACGGGTCAATAAATAGAAGAGAAATCCAATCAAAAATGTGAAAAGGAAAAAGAAAAACAACAGTCGCATAAATCATCACCTAAATTCTTACTCATTATTTCTTTATCTTAACAAAAAAAGCAAGGATAGGCGAAGCGATTTGATTTGGAACTGTAGATAAGGTTGGAGTAAAAAGCAAATCAACTATTTCACTGTCTGGAGAAATAGTTGATTAAGAGAAAGCTGCGATGAATAGTAATATATTCAGAGAATGTAAAATAATCTATCTGTCTCAAAAACCTTCGTTTTTGGGACAACACGAAAATAGACATCCGAAAACTTCGAATGTCTTACAAAACTTGAATTATAGATTTTTGTCGAAAAAATGTCTAAATGAGAAACTATTATCTAAAAAACGAAGATTTTTGGCACTAGAAGAAGGTACATGCATACAGAAAGCCTCAGAAAATCCATTTGTCGAAGTTGAGGGTTGGGAACAACTTTTTAAAGAAAACTCTTTAGATCGAACCTTATTGAAAGCTTGAAAGCGAATCAGCAGGTAAAGCGCATGGTTTGATTAACAAAACACCTTTAGCACAGAGACAATACAAAACATGTAGGTAATAACATCCATTGATGATAATCGGAATATGGATACTAAAGAGAAAGACTAAAAGAGAAAGGATGACTTGGTATGGGAAAGTGTAGCAGGATACTATTGTTGGGAGGCTTGTTGTTAAATCAAGCGCCATGGACAATGGTTGTTAGCGCTGATTCAGTGACTGAAGATACTGTTTCTATACAGGATACAGTAGAGAGCACGATCGCTGTGGAACAAGAAGAAACTTTAATGTCTCGTGATAGTAAGGATGAACACATTCATTCAACGAAAGATAATGATGGAAGGAATACAGAGCCCAGTGAACTTAGTCAATCAGATAGTTCAGAACCTGTCGAACTGAACGAATCGACTTCTTCTTCAAGTGAGAATGAAGTTAGAAGTCAAAATGAAACAGATGTAATAGAGAATCAAACTACTGAAGATCCTACTGAAAATATGGCCTCGGGAACTTATGGTACTTCAGATTGGTATATCACTTATGACGGAGTTCTCCATATCGGATCTGGAACATTCCGATCTACTTCTGAGATTAACCCTTGGTCCCGGTATAGGGTTAAAAAAATTGTGTTCGAGGGGAATGTTATTGCTGGTGAGGATTCTTCTTATTTATTTGGTAACTCCGGCGGTACGTGGACTGACCTTACTGAAATAGAAGGCTTGGACAAGCTGGATACTAGCCGAGTAACGAATATGTCTGGCATGTTTAATAATACTCGAGGATTAACAAAGCTCGATGTATCCAACTTTGATACAAGTAACGTTACTAATATGTATGCGATGTTCAATGGACTGTTCGATTTGACTAGTTTGGACGTCTCCAATTTTGATACAAGAAATGTAACGAATATGTCTTTGATGTTCGCGAATGTGATTAATATCGATAAATTTGATTTAAGCAATTTTGATACGAGAAATGTTACGGACATGTCTTTGATGTTCGCAAACCTAAGAAGAAGTGATCTCGATACATTCAGTATGGATCTAAGCAATTTTGATACTAGCCAAGTAACGAATATGGATCGAATGTTTCAGGGCTTAAATAGAGTCTCTAGTCTGGATATATCAAGTTTCGATACCAGTAAGGTAACGAATATGTCTTCTATGTTTAGCGGTATGCAATCGTTGAAGATCATCAGATTAGGCCAGTCATTTTCATTTCATACAAATGCAATGTTGCCTAGTCCAATTTCATCAGAAATTTATACAGGAAAATGGGTCAATGTTGGAACAGGATCAATAGATTTCCCGAATGGGCTAAATATTTGGTCGGCTTCCGAGTTAATGGCAAACTACAATGGAGAAACTGACTCCGATACGTATGTTTGGCAGCCCAATTTAATAGATGCAGCTCCTGTAACAGTCAAGTATCAGAATTCTGAAGGCGAACAGCTGAGTGAACCAACGGTTTTAAGTGGAAAAGTCGGTATGGCTTATGAAAGCAATCCGAAAGAGATCACGGGCTGGAACGTGGTCAAAATACCAGATAATGCAGTCGGTGTATTTACTGAAGAAGCACAAGAAGTGGTCTATGTTTATGAGCGTTCAGATGCGGCACCAGTCACAGTCAGATATAAAGATACAGACGGCAATGAGTTAAGCGACCCAACGATTTTGAATGGCAAAGTCGGATTGCCATATACCAGTGAAGCCAAAGAAATCTCAGGTTGGTATGTAGTAGAGACGCCAGCCAATGCCTCTGGAATTTTCAGTGAAGAAGCGCAGGAAGTGGTCTACGTGTATGATCGCTCAGATGCGGCACCAGTTACGGTCCAATATGAAGATACAGACGGCAACGAATTAAGCGACCCAACGATTTTGAATGGCAAAGTCGGATTACCATATGCCAGTGAAGCCAAAGAGATTCCTGGTTGGTATGTAGTAGAGACGCCAGCCAATGCCTATGGAATTTTCAGTGAGGCAGCGCAAGAAGTAGTCTACGTGTATGATCGCTCAGATGCCGCTCCAGTGACTGTGAAATATCAAGATAGTGAAGGAAATCAATTAGCAGAGCCAACTGTCTTAAGTGGAAAAGTCGGGTTACCATATGCCAGTGAAGCCAAAGAGATTCCTGGTTGGTATGTAGTAGAGACGCCAGCCAATGCCTCTGGAATTTTCAGTGAAGAAGCGCAGGAAGTGGTCTACGTGTATGATCGCTCAGATGCCGCTCCAGTGACTGTGAAATATCAAGATAGTGAAGGAAATCAATTAGCAGAGCCAACTGTCTTAAGTGGAAAAGTCGGGTTACCATATGCCAGTGAAGCCAAAGAGATTCCTGGTTGGTATGTAGTAGAGACGCCAGATAATGCCTATGGAATTTTCAGTGAGGCAGCGCAAGAAGTGGTCTACGTGTATGATCGCTCAGATGCGGCACCAGTTACGGTCCGATATGAAGATACAGACGGCAACGAATTAAGCGACCCAACGATTTTGAATGGCAAAGTCGGGTTACCATATGCCAGTGAAGCCAAAGAGATCCCAGGCTGGTATGTAGTAGAGATACCAGATAATGCTTCTGGAATTTTCAGTGAAGAAGTGCAGGAAGTGGTGTATGTATACGAACGCAGTGATGCGGCACCAGTGACTGTGAAATACCAAGATAGTGAAGGAAATCAATTAGCAGACCCAACGATTTTGAATGGCAAAGTCGGGTTACCATATGCCAGTGAAGCCAAAGAGATCCCAGGCTGGTATGTAGTAGAGATACCAGATAATGCTTCTGGAATTTTCAGTGAAGAAGTGCAGGAAGTGGTGTATGTATACGAACGCAGTGATGCGGCACCAGTGACTGTGAAATACCAAGATAGTGAAGGAAATCAATTAGCAGAGCCAACTGTCTTAAGTGGAAAAGTCGGGTTACCATATGCCAGTGAAGCCAAAGAGATCCCAGGCTGGTATGTAGTAGAGATACCAGATAATGCTTCTGGAATTTTCAGTGAAGAAGCGCAGGAAGTGGTGTATGTATACGAACGCAGTGATGCGGCACCAGTGACTGTGAAATACCAAGATAGTGAAGGAAATCAATTAGCAGAGCCAACTGTCTTAAGTGGAAAAGTCGGGTTACCATATGCCAGTGAAGCCAAAGAGATCCCAGGCTGGTATGTAGTAGAGATACCAGATAATGCTTCTGGAATTTTCAGCGAGGAAGCGCAGGAAGTGGTGTATGTCTATAGTGTTCTTCATAAAAATAATGAAAAAGAGAATGATTCTAGAGGGACTTTGCCAGCTACGGGAGAAGAAACGTTGGGACAATCAATGTTGGTGATTTTAGGAACCCTACTAATTCTCTTATCGTATAGAATCAGTAAACGAAAAAAGAACCTATCAAATTAAGTGTATTATTTATAGTAAGAACATGAATAAAGTGTCTGGATATCATTTTTTCTGGACACTTTATTTTTTTAGTATATATTTATTTATAATCATGTTTTTTGAGATACAAATTGAGGAAATTATACTAAGAATCGATGAGAAAATCTTTCATTAAGTCAAAATATGAAAGCAAAAGGTAGTGATTAAATTTAAGAAGGAGTGAGGGTGCATGAGTTATAGTTGGATCTATTATGGACGAAAGGTGCGAAGAGTCGCTTTGTTTTCGATTAAGCTGATTGACTTTTTTCTACTGTATCTTGCTATTGGTAAACAAATTTATCTATCGTTTGGGCTGTTTATTCTGTTCACTTTGTGTTGGGCGGTCGGTTCAGGAGTGGCATTGATTAGAAGAAAAGTTAGACAAGATGATATTAAAGATAGACCAAAATCAGAAGCCTATCTTCATCCAAACCATGATCGTCGAGAAAATCTTATGTTATTCGCATGCATAGTACTATTAGTAGTCGAGCTATATATTGTCTCCTTGCCTGTTCCGTTATAGTCATGAAAAGACTGATTTTTTGCCCAATTTGCCCAATAGTTTTTAGTGGTTAGTTCTTTGTAACGTTCAAAAAAAGAATCGTATATAGTTTCTGGAGAACACAAATGAATAAAAAGGATCCTGTCTTTTTTATTTAAATATCCTTGTTTTATTTTAACTGTTGGTGTAAGTTTTTTTATGAGTATACAATGGCTATAATTTATTTGATTTAAATTGTGGTAAGCACATTGATTTTGAAGTGTCCCGTATTCGTAGCAGTTGAATGAAATACCATGTTAGTAGCGGTTTTTTCTTCAGCTGCTTACTATTTCAAGTACTATTATTTAGATATATTCATTACGTACATAAATTGAGAAGAGGTAAAAAAATGAAAAAGTGCATTGTAGTATGTGAAATAGTCAAACGTTAACACACCAAAAGGAGAAGAATATTATGACTACTTCACGAAATAAAATTTACCCAAGAACCAATGATACACAAACGATCTATCTAAAGAATGCCATCACTAACCCAAATATTAGCGTTGGAGAATACACGATTTATAATGATTTTGTAAATGATCCACGCGAGTTTGAAAGGAATAATGTGCTGTATCAATACCCAATCAATCATGACAAATTGATTATTGGCAAATTTTGTTCCATTGCTTGTGGATCAAAGTTTCTGTTTAATGCTGCAAACCACTCATTATCAAGCGTTCCAAGTATACATTTCCGCTATTTTTTGAAGAGTGGGGTCTTGATAAAGCCGATGTGGCTGCTGCATGGGACAATAAAGGCGATATTGTGATTGGCAATGATGTCTGGATCGGGTATGAGTCACTGATCCTGGCAGGCGTAACGATTGGAGACGGCGCCATTATAGGTACTAGAGCTGTAGTCACGAAAGATGTACCGCCATATACCATTGTAGGAGGCGTTCCTGCGAAACCAATCAGAAAAAGATTTAATGATGAAACGATTCAGTATTTACAAAAGGTCCGTTGGTGGGACTGGCCGGAAGAAAAAATAAAAGCGAACCTTGGGCATCTCATGTCTGGGTCCGTTAGTCAATTATCAAAGAAATGAGTAATAGAACTTTAACCAATGTATCTAGAGAATTTCTTACTGATGATGCGAGGATACTCAGATAATTCGTTAATAAGTTATCCTAAAACTGTTTTATGAACATCAAAGTGTATTCATTAGCTTTGATGTTTTTTTGTATAAAAGCCTAATTTTCAGTTCAAACAATAAAGTACCTAAGAAATAACAGCTTTCTGGACACTTCATTTTTGTTTTGTATTTGAATGTTTGCTAGTTTGACTGTATCATCTAGTCATTCAATTTTTCTTTAGTAAAAATCACTTTTATGTTAAAAAATGGCACTTGTATCATACAGTAATGTTCTAGATGAAAATCCTATAGAATATATCTTTTTTCATATTCAATCATTGAAAAGTTACTGATTAAGACACTGGATTGTAACGCAGCATTGAAGGAAGTTGATTATGCAGATCAATAGGAGGAGAAAGAGAAAGGACACTTATGAGACAAAATGAAATAGGCTGGCTATTTAAGTAGAAATTTAAATAATTATCAAAAACATTATGGATTAATGCACAATCAATGATATTAGAAGGTAGAAGAGGTATAATTTATTTAAAGTAAGAGGTTAAGAGGTGAGGGCATGTATAAGTTTCTTTTAACTAAATTAGATCAAGATGTCTATGAAGTATTTGCTTATTTTTTTGAAAATGCTGAGGAATATGAAAGTATAAGCGACTTGGCAAATAAATTAAGTGTTTCGAAAAGAAGAATTGTTTTAGTTATTGACCGTGCACTGGATTTGAGAGAACGGTATCCCTTTTATGATATCGAAATAATTGACGGAAGAACCATTTCACTTCGATTTGCCTCAAATTTTTTACTTTCTAAGTTATATTCTGTCATGTTAGAAGAAAGCATGCCTTTTCAAATATTGGACCGATTATTCAGAGAGAAATATTTATCCTTGGAGAATACAGCGCAACAGCATTTTGTGAGTAATCGCACGGTTCAAAGAAAACTCAAGGAGATCATGGATATCCTTGAAAATTATAATATTTCGTTGAATTTAAAGAGGAAGCCGTTATTTGTAGGAGAAGAATATCGTATTAGGCATTTTTTTCATATCATGTATTGGCAAATTTTTGATGGCTCAAATGTACGTTATTTTGGCCTGACTCAAAAAAGTATTACTGGTTTCAAAGAAAGACTCGCGATGTATCCAAGTTGTTACCGAGGAATCGATCAAGAAAAGTTTATCCAATTACTGGCTTTAAGTCTCTATCGTTTAAAGAGAGGATTTGCTTTGAAAGAAATTCCACCGGGAATGACAGAAACATGCCATCTCACTATTCCTTTTGAGCAATTCAAAAAGGAGCTTATAATGCCCCTCTTAAGAGATAATTATTTGTTAAATGAAACTTCAGAAAATGAGTATATCTTCTTGTATTATATGTTTTCAGTAATGACCACCTATTTACTTGATGAGATCCCTACAGAGTTGACGATGACAAATCATTTTTCAGAAGAGAGCTTACAAGCCGCTAAACTTTTTTCGGAAACAGCGAAACAAGCTTTTCTTGTTCCTGATAGTGCTACAACGTATCTTTTTGTCAATGCATTGAACATCCATTCAACCTCTCTCATGTTTGCTTCTAAAAATAAGATTGATGCTTTTGGAAAAACAACAACAGACAAAGATTATCGAAGAGTATTCCCTAAACTATTTCCACTGGTTCAAGAGATGTACCAATCGTTATCAGAACAATCATCGATTTTTAGTACGCTGTATGTCTCAAATAACCGCCTGCTTTTTCAGTACAGTATGCTTCTTTCGATTGTAGCTAGAATTGATCGGTCAACTGTGCGGGTTTTTCATGAATCAAAATTTGGAAAAATTCAGGAAATTAGGCAAAAAGAGCGATTAAAACGATGGTTTGGATATACTCTTTCTTTTGTATCAGAAAAGCCGGATTTTGTCGTGATGGATTATCCTGTCGATCGTCAATACTTTATTAATCAAAATCGCGAAGTACGTTTCTTTAGATGGAATAGTTTCCCCACCGGAGATCGCTGGCTTGAATTAGTCGAGGCGATCGAAAAGTTCCAAAATGAGTCTATTAATGAGTCTATTCAAGAAACAGGGACAGATACCTCACTATAGAATCATTACAGATAACGTTAGATATCCGTATCTGCTAGTGACGATCTTTTTCGAATTGGCAGTATCAACAGCTAAGGTGTGAACTTGACTAAATCAAATGTTCAAGATCAACAAGCGAATACTTAGCAGACCCAAAACACGTGGCTGCAAGTATGACTGCTTATCCATTTTTATGACTGCAATATAAGTGACAGTGAAAACAACTCTAAACGATATTTTTGATGCAATGCTGCGCAAGTGGGCAAGTCCTTTTATCGTTGAGACAGTTGATTTGCTCAAACGCTTGTATTGCGGTTTTTTGTCTTTTCTCTAAGTGAATGATTAGGAATAAAAAGAGATCTTCCATGTTCAAAATCTTTTCGCATAATCCGTTGAAATACTGATATGAATGTGATTATTTTCTTTTTTGTCATAATTTCCAAAGGATTTTAATTATTTTTTTTAAACAGGACGAATCTTGTCTTTTTTAGAGCAGATGTTGTCGTGTTCGCTACTCAGAGCCATGTGATAATACATACTTAAGGAATGAGGACAACAGGAGTATTAAAATATGTCTGAAGTAGTTGTCAGTTGACAGCTTTTTTGCATTGGATAGAACGAGACTGTGTTCATTCACTTAGATAGAAAGAAGGAAAAATAATGAGAAGATCGAAGAAGCAAGAAATCGTATCACGTATTCTTGTCAGTTCCTCTGTATTTATATTAGGCAGCCCGATTTTTACACAAGCACTTTTTAGTATTCCTGCATCAGCTGCATCAATTAGCACTACAGCAGCAGAAGAAACAATGCTTACTGCGGGGGAGTTGTTGCCTGAACAGCAAGAAGTAGAAAAAGTAGTCGAGGAAACTGTAGGAACAGAGTCAGAAGCAATAGAATCTGAAGAGCAAGCGACAGCAGAAGAATTTGCAGCAACTAAAACGGAATCTGAAGAAGATGCAGAGAAAAATAGTTCAGAAGCGTCGACAGACAGTACAGCAGCAACTGAAGAAAAGAAGGCTGCTCTTGCAGACAATA
Organism: Enterococcus sp. DIV0574; assembly: GCF_051711125.1. Lineage (NCBI taxonomy): Bacteria > Bacillati > Bacillota > Bacilli > Lactobacillales > Enterococcaceae > Enterococcus > Enterococcus sp. DIV0574. The sequence continues at coordinate 2,954,655 of NZ_JBIOMA010000001.1, read as the reverse complement.
TCCTTTGGAGTGGAATGTGGGGGACTGCTCCAGCAACCCTTGATATTGAGGGAGTTCTAACTGTAGGAGAAGGCACGCTTACTACAACGGTAGATCAAGTGATTCCAATAGCAGAAGTTTCATCAAACATGACTATTAGAAAAGTAGTTCTCACTGCCCCTGTTGTTCTTCCAGCAGATGTTCCTGGACTATTTGAAAGCACTGGCCATTATGGAAAAGTGCCTTCAGAGTTGGATGAAATCGTGAATCTACATTTGCTTGATACAAGTCAAGCCACAACAATGAACAGCATGTTTTATGGCTTTAGAGGGACTAGTTTAGATTTATCAAATTTTGATAGTACCAATGTAATCAAAGCCTTAGGGGCTGGAATGAATCAATTTCTAGCAAATGCACGATATCTAAAAGAAATACGACTAGGGGAAAAATTCAGCTTTGTCGGCTGGAACAATTGGCCAGGTAATGAGTACCCAGTTAATTTGACAAATCCAAGTGGAATGATTGGATTTAGTTCAAGCTATTATACCGGTTATTGGCAAAATGTTGGATCAGGTACGATAGACGCTCCTTATGGTGATCAGGTATTCCTGTCTAAGGAACTGGTATTGAATTATGATGGAGCGACTATGGCTGATACCTATGTATGGCAGCCAAGGTATATTGAAGGGGCACCAATCACAGTGAATTATATCGATGAAGAGGGGAAAGAATTACTTCCTCCAAGTATAATGACTGGTGGCAATATAGGCGATTCATATACGATTACTCCGAAAGATATCCCTGGATATATCTTGAAAGAAGTGCAAGGTGATGAGACAGGAATCGTTAGCAAAAATCCCCAAACAGTCACGTATGTTTACAGCCCTAAAATAGAAACGAGAGAGGAAAGTAAAATAATCGCACGGATAATCCATTATTTGTATGAAGACGGATCAGAAGCCGCGCCGGATCATGTGGATACAATAGAATTTATACGAACAGTCACCATTAATGAAGCAACCGGTGAAACCTCCTATGGTGATTGGGAAGCCAAAGACAATGACACCACTTTTGATGCGGTGGTCAGTCCAGAAATAGCCAACTACACGCCAGATAAAAAAGGTGTGGCAGAAATGGTTGACTTGACAGCAGAATCGAAAGACAGCGAAGTAACGGTTACTTACAAGGCAAACATGGTGGAATCAACCGAGACCAAAGAAGTGCAACAAACGATCCATTATCTGTATGAAGACGGTACAGAAGCCGCCCCAGACAAGGTGGATACAGTCACTTTCACCCGAACAGTCACCACCAATGAAGCCACAGAGGAAACAACGTATGGTGAGTGGCAAGCCAAAGACGATGACACAACCTTTGATGCGGTGACTAGTCCAGAAATTGAGCACTACACTGCAGATAAGCCAACTGTTGAAGAAGTCACTGGTTTAACGCCAGAGTCAAAAGACAGCGAAGTAGGCCAAGATGAGCAAATAAAGATCAATCGCTGTCTAGATATGCCAGTTTTTAAATACATTCGGCATAGTTATTTTTCAAAAAAATATATTTGTTCATCAGATGAAGCGACAATCGTCACCTATTTTATCTGCTTATTTTTAATTACAGTTGGTGGGATCCCCTATGAGGAAATTCGACTAGGATTATATACTAGCAAAAATCCCGTCTTTGAGATAACCGATGAAATAATGGCCGCGATCCAGTCGATTTATAAACTAAAGTCAAATTCAACCATTAAATCCAGTGTCTTTTCTCTCATCGCCCAAGTTTATTATTTTCATGGGGTCAATTATTCGATCGATAAAGTCACTTTGAATTATTACCATAACTTGTTTAACAATTCGTTTAGAAATCAGTTTGTCTTAGACATAATAGAAAATATTATTGAACCGACTAAATTGTTCAACCACACGAAATTAAAGTATTTGAAAAAAAGATTAGTGTTCTTAATTTACATGCTGTCTCCTAAAGAGGAGTATCAAGTGAGAATAGCGGTCTTAAATATGGGCTCTAGTATTTTGGCAGATGCCTCTATTTACTTATTAGAAAATGAGTTGAAAGGGAAACAAGACGTTGTTCTCCTACCCTATACAAGTGATGAACCATTTGATTTATTGATCTCTAATGCCTACCTTCCCGCATTAGGGAACAATTACAGTCAGTTCTATCAAGTAACGGCAATCGGCGCAGATTTAGAGATAAAGAAAATTTTTACTATTATCGATCAAATAGCCTATTCCAAGTATCGTTCTTTTGTTATTAAGTAATAGTTACTGTAGAAGACGTAGGATGGATGCAGCGAATGCGAGAACTAAAGAAAGGCTTAGAGTAACGGTGATTGTAAAGTGTCGCGCTCTATAACTAATTTAATAGCAGAATATTTTGTTAACATAGAGTAAGAAGAATTTTTTAATCTGATGAAATTTTATTTTAGTAGGAAGTCAATGAGCCTCAAACAATAACCCTCAAATGTTCTTTGTCATTAGTAGTATGACAAAGAACATTTTACTAGGTTCAGTTCTTTTTCTAACAAGTTCAAGGAGGGACTCATAAAGACAAGCGAATAAAGGGATCGTTTTGTTTTTTGAGGGGTAAAGCATCTAAGTGAATCAGCTCGTCAAAAGAGTCTAGAAAATCAGGACTAGTTGAATGAGTAACTACGATAATTATCTTATCATTGAAAGAGTTGATCAAATCTTTGATAATCAGCTCATTTCCACTATCGAGCCCAGAAGTCGGTTCATCCAATAGAATGATATCGGAATTTTTAAAGACAGCGCGAGCGATTTCGATTCTCCTTAATTCCCCTCCTGAAAGAAAATTTATCCATTTGTTTTCTTGGTCTTCTAATAATTTCTCGTAGTTAAAGCGATTGGCCAAGCCACTCTTATTTAATGCATCAACAACTCTTTCAAGTTCAAAATCATTAAAAACAGAGAGATTAGAAGCAATACTGGTCTGAAAAATAGCGGTCTTTTGTTGGACAAGTGAGACTTTTTGATACAAGGAATCTCTAGAAATTTGATTCATCTCTTGTTCATTGATAAATAGTTGACGGTCACCGACAGAATAAATGCCTGCTAAAATATTCAATAGCGTGGATTTACCGCTGCCACTCGCACCTGTAATTGCATACTTTTTCCCTCTTTCAAATTGATAGCTTAATTCATTGATTAATGTACGGGTACCATAACTATAGCTTAAGTTAGCAATCGACAAAGTTGTGATGGGACTTTCAAGAATGATTGATCGAGTCATTTCATCATCATCTGTACTATCGATAAAAGATATAAGATCATCAGCGACTTTCTTACTGGATAAAATATCGGTAATCGAGGTGCTGAAATATTCCAATGGACCGGCAATCGTACTCATTAAGGTAGTCATAGCAATGAGGTTAGGAAGGGTTATTATTTTTGCTGCAACAAAAAAACCACCAATAATCCACGTTCCAGAGTAGGCAAGGTCGCCAAGACCAAAAGAAATCGCGTAGGTAAGTCCTTGTAACGATTCAAAATGAATATTTTGCTTTTTCAGTCGCTCGCTACTTTCAGAAAAACGTGTAGCATATTTCGGGAATCCTCTGCCTACTCTTAGTGTCAGATAGCCAGAAAGAAGTTGTTCAAATAAACTGAGTGTATGATCTTGTGCCTCGACCGCCGCTTTACGACGAGTTCCAAGAATTTTTTTGGCAAAATAAGGAGCTAACAAGGGGCTAAAGGCTAGCAATAGCATGACAATTGAAAAGGAAGCACTAAGTCTTAAAGAGAAAAGAAGTGAAAAAATAAAGGTAAAGATGCTTAAAACCAATCCAAATCCAGGTTTCAAAAATTCTTGCTCAATAACTTTTATTTCATTGGCTAGCTTTGAAAGGTAATAATTTTTTTCGCTTTTTAAAAACTTTTCTGGATCCATTCGGACTATCTTTTGCGAGAGGCCGACTCTCAGCTGATCCGTTATTGAGTGGACCAAGATAGATTTACTGCGTCTGGGGACAAAGTCGCTCATGGTGTTTAATAAGATATAAAAGAAGGCGAATAAGCCAACAACCATAAGCTTTTGTATATTTCCTGACATAGCAACTTCTGTGATAAGGCTATAAACAAGTGCAACGCCAACCTGAATAAGCGCAGCGATTGCGCAAATAATCACATGCGTAACAAGCAGTTTTTTATTTTTTAGTACTATTTTTTTCATTTTCTCCCTCCTTAAGTAAACTATAACATAGTGATTTGATACATATATAGTGCAAAAAGATACTATTTTTTTGATTGTGGAGCATCATGGTAGGCTTACCATACAATCAAAGAAGAGTTATGGAAAAAATTTAGGATTGGTGTTAAACCTTCAGTTGCTATACTAGATTTAAGTGCAGTAACATCTGTTATAGGGGGGAGCATCAGAAATAGAACAACATAATCGTACGTCATTACTTGATATTGAAGAAATGCATACAATATAGTTCGAAAAACAATAAATGTAATTTTTTGAAAGTGTTACGTTTGGATTAAAAGCAGATAGAACGATAACTAACGAATAAAGAAAAAGCTATCTAGTTTTATGCTCTTCATTCTCCCCGTTATGAATATTGATAAGATATCAAATAATCAGTGTTCTTATTAGTAGAGACCTATCTAGGCGCTTAGATCAATTATTACTTGCTTTATTTTAGATAGGACGAAAGATAAATAATACATAACGACACCTCTTCTCATATTCATTAGTATGAGAGGGGTGTCGTTATTGTTACAAGCAGAAAAACTGTTCAAATTCCGCCTAAATTTAGGGCGTTCAGAATTGTTTTTCTGATAACTGTAGTATTTCCGGAAACCATATCTTTAAAAGAAACAGCAATGCCTTGTTTTTTTATTTCTTCGCTTAGATAGTTTGAATCCATATCATTAAAAACAAGTAAATCTGCAGCAGGAATATCATTACTTGAAATATCATAACTAATAAATTGAGTCTCAATTTCTGCTGGTAAGAGTGTCTTGATTTTTTCTTGAAATGATTTTGCTTGTCTAAGATTCATTGTTGTGCTGTAACCGAATGGTGCCATACCCCGAACATTGATAGAAAAAATCCAACAGATTTTTTTCATTGCTAAAACTCCTTTTTAAAAAGTGTATCATCTAATAAAGGGTAACTCAATAAATTTTCAAATTCATCCTTTTATTTTTAGATTTGACGAGAGAGTCTTCCTTGGGTGTCTGATACAAACTCATTAATTTATAATAAAATTAGAAATGAGATAGTTGAATAATAGATATACTTGATAAATTTTTCTAAATGAAACTACTTTGGTGGACTTTATACATCTTCTTACAGTTCAAAGTTTTATAGTTAATGTTTACTTTGATTAAAACAGATTATAATATGATTAGAATAAGACGTCTTAGAACAGAGATCACAGGGAGTTTCTTTCTATCCTCTTTTTAACTAAAGTGTTAAAAAATAGTTTCAATAGAACGTGTTCAAAAAAGCTAAATCTTGAAAGCAGATTTATGAGTGATAAATAAATCTTTGGATATATTTCTTTTGTAATCGTTTACACTCAAGGGCGTTAGGGGTATATTTTAGATGTTGATATGACGTCATAACGACTTGCTAATTCATTATAGAAAGGGGATTTATCATGAAAAATGAAAGGTTAGCCCAGCAGATTCTAGAGTATCTAGGCGGAACAGAAAATATTGAGTCAATTACTCACTGTGCAACAAGATTACGCCCAAGTCTGAAGAAACGTGAGTTAGTTCAAAGTGAAAAAATAGAATTATTGGATGGTGTGACAGGAGTAGTCAATAAAGATTCCGGGTATCAAATAATTATTGGAACGAATGTAGGGGAAGTTTATGAAGACTTCTTAAAAGTATTGAATAGAGAAAATAATGAGACGACCAATGAAAAAAATTCTAAAGTCCAGACAAAAAAGAGCTTAATAAATGAGTTTGTTCAACTCGTAGTGAGTATTTTCTCGCCTTTATTACCTTTATTAGCCGGATCGGGTCTTCTTCGAGGATTTACAATTCTTGCAAATGAGGTCGGAATTTTATCTACGGATAGCTCGACAAATTTGATGTTGACACTTGCTGCAACATCTGTCTTCTACTTCTTACCGTTACTAGTTTCGGTAACTGCAGCAAACCGATTTAAAACGAGTCCTTATATTGCCATTGCAGTCGCTGGTGCATTGATTATGCCAGACTTTATTAATTTGATCCAAGGGGACGGGGGCAATACGATTTCTTTCTTTGGTTTACCAGTTCCAGTCTTTAACTACACTTCGCAGATTCTGCCCGCAATTTTTACAACATGGGTACAATCGAAAATGGAACATTTCATGAAAAAAACAATTCCGAATAGTTTGCATATGATTTTGATACCAACCGTTCTTTTGTTTGTGTTAGTGCCTGTAACTGCCAGTATTTTTGGTCCCTTAGGTAACTATATTAGTATTGGTATTGCTGGATTTGTAAATTATTTAGCAGGAATCAATCAGATTATTACAGGGGCAATTACAGGTGGCATTTGGAATATTTTGATCATGTTTGGTGTTCATTGGGCACCAAATACCATGGTTATTATTCCGGAAATCGCTAGCACAGGTCACTCACCATTCATTGCGTATGGCGCAACTGCAAACTTTGGGATGGCAGGAGCAGCATTTGCAGTTTTCTTACGATCAAAAAATACCAAATTAAGGAACTTTTCTTTGACTGCAATTACTTCTGTCTTTTTATCTGGAATTGTAGAGCCTGCTATTTACGGTCTAGGAGTAAAATTTAAAACACCGTTGATTGCTGGCTGTCTTGGTGCTGCAATGGGTGGAGCTTTTATGGGTGCATTTAATGTTATTGGTAACGCCTTTGTATTTGGAGGATTAACCACCATTCCAGCTTTTGCGGGTCCTACACTTTGGGCGTACATTGTGGGTTTGGTGATTGCATTTTTTGGTGGAATGATCCTAACAATCATTTTAGGTATAAAAGACCCAGAAGCTGAAATGAAATAAAGAATAAGAGAATGGAGATAGTTTATATGAGTTTACAAATAAAAATTCAAGGTACATTGGGGGCAGCAGCTATTGCAGATGCTATGGGAGCTGCAACAGAAAATCTTACTTTTGATCAAATTAGAACAAAGTTCAATGGCAAAGTTTCTACCTTTTTAAAACCAGAGGAAGGTGCTTTTGCATTAGGGAATGAAGCTGGACAAGTCACAGATGATTTTTCGCAAATTTATACGTTGTGTCACAGTATTATAGAAAATAGAGGAGTAATTGATTCTGAAACAGTGAAGACAGCCATCTTGAAATGGTCAGAAAATACATGGTACTTCGATCGATTTGCAGGTCCAACTACGCGAAGTGCGATTGCAATGTATAAAAATCCTGATCAAAAAATGGCGCCTTTACCGGGAGCTATGGCTGTAGACTATGCTTCAAAAGCTACGAACGGAGCTGCAATGAAAATCGCACCTGCAGGGATATTAAACCCAGGAGATATTGAAAAAGCTATTCAAGAAGCGTTGATTATAACGCAAGTAACTCATGATAATGCACTGGCTATTTCTGGAGCAGCTGCAGTTGCGGCAGCAGTGTCAGCCTCTTTGTGTGACCATGCAACTGTGGACCAATTAGTAGCAATAGGGATTTATGGCGCTTGTCGGGGAGAAGAATTAGGCAAAGTTTATTCCCGAGAAGTTGGCGGTCCCAGCGTTGTTGAACGCATGAAACTAGCGTATACTATAGTTAATGAATCTGGTACCCATGAAGAAAAACTACAGCGACTAGCTCAAATCATCGGTAGTGGGCTCCATATCTCAGAAGCAGTTCCGTGTGCGTTTGGAATTATCGCCCTAAACAAACAAGATCCTTTTAATGCGATCATAGATGCAGTGAATGTAGGATACGACACTGATACGATTGCGACAATTGTAGGATCCATGGTTGGGGCATTGATTGATCCAGATGATGAACGTTTTACGCCACTGTTTCGTGATGTTCAATCAGCGAATAGCTACGATTTAACTAGTTTGGCTGAATCTTTAGCAAATGTGGTGAATGAAAATGATAAGTCCAAAGGTAAAATATCTCTCGATTTATGAAGAGCTGAAAAAAGAAATCAATGAAGGAAAATATCCAGTTGGGCAACCTTTTTTGACTGAACCGGAACTTCAAGAAAAATACGGAGTAAGCCGTATTACAGTTCGTCATGCCTTGCAACTTTTAGTAGATGAAGGTTTTATCAAAAGAATTCATGGTGTAGGTACAATTGTACTCAGTACGAAAGAATTACTGCAATTACAAACCCTTCTAAGTTTTTCGGAAGAAAATAAACTGCAGTCCAATCATTCAGAGTTAATTTCTTTAAATACATCTTTGGAAGCAAATGAGGTGTTGTGTAGTAAGTTAGATTTGCCAAAAGGAGCGGAGGTCAGCAAACACGAACGCCTTCGCTACGTGGATGATCAATGTATTGGATTTCAACGAGTATATTGTCCATCATACATTGAGCTAAAAGAAAAAGATCTTGCTGACAAACATGCATCACTTTATCAAATTATGCGTAGTCAAGGTTTTATAGTAACAACAGCACAAGAAACCATTGAGTCAGTTGTGTCTGATGAAGAACTCTCCAACTTATTAAAAATTGAAATGAATACACCACTTTTATATGTCGAGCGTCTGACTAAAGACCACAAAAATCGCTTAGTTGAATATGCTGAAATTTATTATCGTGGGGACCGCTATCGCTATCATGTTCAACTGAAAGTACCATAGAGGGAATACAAAGTTGTACTGATCATTACGAAGTCTAAAATGCATTTAGGGCGGATAGAATGTTTCTATTCGTCTCTTATTTTGTGAAAATGAATTTTCCGATCAAAAAACTGAAAAAAAGTATTTGACTTTTTTTCAGTTTGCGTATAAAGTAATAAACAACTTAATGAAACAGACATCGAAAAGAAGAGTAGCAAGGTTTCTTCGTTTTAAGAGAGTCTCTGGCTGGTGAGAAGAGACAACAAGGACTTGTGAACCACATCTTGGAGTCGTTTTTCTGAACCGAGTAGGAAAGACCGGGAGTGCCCGTTATAGCAGCAGTCATTGTTTGATGACTTTCTGAGATCAGTTGCTGTGAAGCACTGATAAACAAAGGTGGAACCGCGTTGATAACGTCCTTTAGCTGTAATGGCTAAAGGACTTTTTTTATTTAATGGCGGTATCAGCAAATCCATCAACTGACTGCATGAGGTTTTTTCTGTGAAGGAAAAACAAATTGAGGTGGAACCACGTATTAAACGTCCTCTGGCATTAGGCCGGAGGGCGTTTTTTGTTGGGCGCCTTTCATTTTAATGATTTTAATCAAGTGGAAACACGGCAAGATGGTGCTTGGTGATTGTAAATCAAGCAAGCAGTCATTGCCGCAAAATCAAGGAGGCAAAAAGAAATGATCGATTATTTAGTAAGTGTGATGCCGCAACTGCTTTCTGGGGCAGGGATCACAATCAAATTGTTTGGATTAACGTTAATAGGATCGATTCCATTAGGGATCATCTTGGCTTTTATTCTTGCTAGTCGACTACGGATCTTGAAAGCAATCGTGCAAGTGTATGTCTGGCTGATGCGAGGAACGCCTTTACTGTTACAACTGATCTTTGTGTTTTATGGTCTGCCGATCCTGAACATTGTCTTTGATCGGTTTGAAGCAGCACTGATTGCCTTTATTATCAATTATGCCGCTTATTATGCCGAGATTTTTCGGGGAGGGATCCAATCAATCCCTGCAGGGCAATACGAAGCAGCAAAAGTTCTGCGCCTAGCACCTTTACAGACGATTCGCAAGATTATCATTCCGCAAGTAGTCAAGATCACGCTTCCTTCAGTAGGGAACGAAGTGATCAATTTAGTAAAAGATACTTCGCTTGTCTATATTTTAGGTTTGTCGGATGTTATGCGTATCGGTAAAATCGCAATGGAACGAGACAGCACGTTGGTACCATTACTGGGCGTTGCGCTGATTTACTTAATGATGACTGGTATTTTTACACTGATTTTGAAACAGTTAGAAACAAAACTCGATTATTACCGTTAGGAGGCGTAGGAACATGTTAGAACTGAAACAAGTATCAAAAGCATTTGGCGACAAGCAGGTTATCGATCGCTTAGACCTGACAATTGAAGAAGGCAGCATCCTAGCGGTAGTCGGACCTTCTGGCGGTGGAAAAACAACCCTGCTGCGTACCCTGGCTGGATTGGAGACCATCGATTCAGGAACTTTTTTACTAGATGGACAACCTTTTGATCCCACGGATACGAAAAAACAAGAACAAGTAGTCGGTGTCGTTTTTCAAGACTTTCAGCTATTTCCGCATTTGTCGGTATTCGATAACATCACACTGGCACCAAAAATGGTATTGAAACAAGACAAAGCTAGCTATACCGAAAAAGCTGTTGCTTTGGCTAAACAGTTGGGATTATCTGAACTTTTAACGCAATATCCTTACCAACTTTCAGGAGGGCAACGCCAACGGGTAGCGATTGCGCGGGCGATGGCGATGGATCCGAAAGTATTGGCGTATGATGAACCTACGAGTGCATTAGATCCAGGTCTGCGCCAGCAAGTCGAAAAACTGATCTTAGATTTGAAAAAAGAGGGCGTTACTCAGATCGTGGTTACCCATGATCTGGTTTTTGCAAAAAATATTGCCGATCAATTATTAGAAGTTGAAGGGAACTAAGGAGGAAGAAAAATGAAAAAAATTGGATTAACGTTGTTAGCCGGAGCCAGCTTATTACTTTTTGCTGCATGTGGCAATAGTAGCGAGAAAGCAGAAAGTGCTGCAGACAAAGAGGAAGTCATCGTTGGGTTGGACGATACCTTTGTACCGATGGGCTTTCAAGATGACCAAGGGGACATCGTTGGTTTCGATGTTGACCTAGCAAAAGCCGTTTTTGATTTAACAGGAACCAAAGTCAAATTCCAAGCAATCGACTGGTCGATGAAAGAAACAGAATTAGATAATGGTACAATCGATATGATTTGGAATGGCTACACAAAAACAGAAGCCCGGGAAAAGAAAGTATTATTCAGCGATACTTATATGGAAAACAAGCAGGTTCTAGTAACTGCCAAAGACAGCAACATCACTTCATTTGATGCAATGAAAGACAAAGTTCTAGGGGCACAAGAAGGATCCTCTGGCTATGATACCTTCAACAATCAACCAGAAGTATTGAAAGACATTGTCGCCGATAATGAAGCAACTTTATATGCTAGTTTCAACGAAGCGTTTATCGATTTGGAAAATGGTCGGATCGATGGTCTTTTGATCGATCGGGTCTACGCGGAGTACTATTTGACTCAGACGAAAAAAGCGGACGATTACAATGTTATTGAAAGTCCCTTCAAAGCCGAAAATTTTGCAGTAGGAGTACGAAAAGACGATCAAGCATTGGCGGATAAAATCAATGAGGGATTAAAGAAACTGCAAGAAAATGGCACATTTGCTGAGATTTCCGAAAAATGGTTTGGAGAAGATGTTTCTCCTGAATAAATGAAAAACGATTGACGGCGACATAAGCCACAACAAAAACGATCACAGTAGCTACCTGGCATGAAGCGATTGATGAACAGGTGCAAGGTAGCTTAACTGTAGTCTTACTAAAGAGATTTTTAAGAAGCATTTCTTGTCTTTTCTCCTTTAGATCGTCTTTGTTTGATGGATTTATGGAGCGGTCTTTTTTTCATTAGTGGGATCTTTTATTTCTAGTAGTAAACTTTCTGACAGGAAAACTTTTGTTCGCCTTCTTTTTTCGTTATAATAGGTAGAGACGAAAAGAGGGATAAGAATGGCGCAAAAAAAACGCGCGAAGAAACGCAAAACAAAAAAACAACAAAAACAACAAGAGAAACTGATTCTAGTCGGCATCGGCTTGCTTTTCATCTTGTTTTCGATCTTTGGTTTTTTCCACTTAGGCTTTTTAGGAACGCTGATCGCTAACGGCTTTCGTATCATTGGAGGCAATACGTATCAAGTGCTTTGTCTCGCATTGGCCGTTTACGGGGGATGGTTGGCAATCAAGACCACAGAAGCTCGTTTTACGAGTTTACGTCGAGTGGTTGGCTGTGTGCTGATCTATTTGGGGATCTTAGTGATCCTGCATGCGCATTTATTCAATAATGTCATGAATGAATCGCCGAATGTCTTGCAGACGACTTGGTCGACATTGCTGGATGATATTCGCCGCAGTCAAGTTTCACAAAATGTGGGAGGAGGCATGGTCGGCGCATTCTTCTATCGCGGAACCTATTTCCTTGTATCCCAGATCGGCAGTTACATTTTAGCTGTCTTGATGATCATGATCGGGGGCTTTTTGTTCAGTAAGATGAGCAGTCACGAGTTGCTGGAGCATCTGCAGCACGCTGGTGAAAAGGTTCAGCAATGGTTGGAAGGATCACCTGAAAAACAAGCAGCCCGCGAAGAACGAAAAGCGCAAAAAGCTGCTGAAAAAGCAGCGAAAAAAGAAGCAGAGCGTTCTGCTGTTTTGGCTGAGATCAAAGAAAAGAATCAAGTCCGTCCCTTCACGGAAGAAGAGCGAGCAGCCCAATCAGAACCAGATTTGTCGGAAATCGAACCAGAGCAGTTAAGTTTTGTGCCAATCGATCATTTTCAAGAATTGCCCAAAACACCGCCAGCTGCATCATCCTCTCCGGCTTCGGCACAGGAGAAAAAAGAAAGTGTTGAAGAAATGGAAGATGATGGCGAAGTATTGGAATTTGAAATTTCCGAAGAAGCAGAAAATCGCGACTATGAGTTGCCGTCCGCTGAATTGTTGGACTCGATCCCTGCAACCGATCAAAGCAGCGAGTACAAAAAAATCGAACAAAACATTGGTGTTTTAGAAAAGACTTTCCAAAGCTTTGGCGTCGATGCCAAGGTGGTAAAAGCTAGTTTAGGACCAGCAGTAACTAAATTTGAAGTACAGCCAGCAGTCGGAGTCAAAGTCAGCAAAATCGTTGGCTTAACAGATGACATCGCACTGGCGCTAGCTGCTAAAGATGTACGGATGGAAGCACCGATTCCTGGGAAATCACTGATTGGGATCGAGGTGCCTAACAGTGCTGTCAGCATGGTTTCCTTCCGAGAGGTGATTGAAGCACAGCCGGATCATCCCGATAAGTTGTTAGAAGTCCCTTTGGGTAGAGATATTTCTGGCCGTGTCCAAACGGCCGATCTAACGAAAATGCCTCACTTACTGATTGCAGGATCTACTGGTAGTGGGAAATCCGTTGCAATCAACGGTATCATCACAAGTATTTTGATGCGGGCAAAACCCCACGAAGTCAAATTGATGATGATCGATCCGAAAATGGTTGAATTGAATGTCTATAATGGCATTCCTCATCTATTGACTCCGGTAGTGACGAACCCTCGGAAAGCAGCGCAAGCGTTGCAAAAAGTGGTTAAAGAGATGGAAGAACGGTATGAGAAGTTCGCTGCGACAGGAGTTAGAAATATCACAGGATACAATGAACTAGTGATCAATAAAAATTTAGAAGATGGTGAAAACCGACCAATCTTGCCATTCATCGTTGTCATTGTTGATGAATTGGCTGACTTGATGATGGTCGCAAGTAATGAAGTAGAAGATGCGATCATTCGTCTAGCTCAAATGGCGCGGGCTGCAGGGATCCATATGATCTTGGCGACACAACGTCCTAGTGTGGATGTCATCACAGGAATCATCAAAGCCAACGTACCTTCAAGAATGGCGTTCGCCGTTTCCAGCGGGGTCGATTCCCGGACAATCATTGACAGCAACGGCGCGGAAAAACTTCTTGGACGAGGCGATATGTTGTACTTGCCTATGGGTGAGAATAAACCAATCCGGGTGCAAGGAGCCTTTATCTCAGACCACGAAGTAGAACGGGTCGTGTCGTTTGTTACCGAGCAGCAGGGAGCGAATTACGAAGAGAAAATGATGGTTACCGAAGAAGATACGGCAAGTACCAGCAGTGGTCAACCACAGGATGGACTATTTGATGATGCCAAAGCATTGGTGATCGAAATGCAGACGGCAAGTGTCTCTTTATTACAACGCCGCTTTCGGATTGGCTACAATCGGGCAGCCCGTCTTGTTGACGAATTGGAAGACCAAGGGGTCGTAGGTCCTTCAGAAGGCAGTAAGCCTCGGAAGGTGCTGATCGAAGCAGCAGCCGAAGAAGTGCCGGGTTTTGATGAGTAACGTGCAAGTCCTCTTTTTGAGAGAGAATCAATGACTGGAAAGGCGAGGAAAGAAATGAAGCGTAAACATATTTTATATCGTGATGTGGCAGATAAAATCAAAGAAGACATCATGTCCGGACACTATCCTGTTGGTTCTTTTCTACCGACAGAAACCGAATTAGAAGCAGCCTTCAATGTGAGTAAAATCACGGTACGCAAAGCAATCGAGCTATTAGCAGCAGATGAATATGTCGAAAAGCGCAGTGGACGCGGGACCACGGTTTTAAGTAATCGACCTTATAACAAGTTGTCTAAAGGGACAACTTTCAGCCAGTTATTAGAAAAAACCGGCAAAGAATATACCAAGAAAAATCTTGATTTTAACCTAGTCGAGCTCGCAGAAGATCATCCAGCTTCTGCTTTGATGGGCAGAGAAGTCATGCGTTTGCGGCGCATGTACTATTTTGACCATCAACCATTTATTTATTATGAATATCATTTGCCCAAATTGTTAAAAGGCCTTGCCATGGAAGAATTGGAAGAAAAATCACTGTACCGTATTTTAGATGAACATCGGATGGTGATCGATACCTTTGAAGATTCATTTGCAGGACTGACGTTGAATGAGGAACAACAAAAATTTCTGATCACACCAGAGATTTCCGCTTTAAAGCGCGTCCGTCGCTCTTATGATCTGCATGGAGAAGTGGTAGAATATACAGAGGGCATCTATAATACAGCATTGCATCCTTATGTGATCGAGTTTGAAGCCTAATCTCTTGATTAGGCTTTTTTTACAAGAAACAGCGAACATAGGATCATAAATGTTAGAAGGAGTGAGTGTTATGAAAACCATCGCCTTTATCGGGGCCGGAAATATGGCAAAAGCAATTATCAAAGGATTGATCCAATCGGAACTATATCAACCAAAGGAAATTTTAGTCTACAATCATCGGTATGAACCGACACTTAAACAGTTGGAACAAGATTTAGGGATCACCCCTACATTAGAACTTTCTGAAGCCGCAGCTGCTTCCATTTTGATTTTAGCTGTCAAACCGTTTGTGTTTCCTAAATTATTGGAGGATCTAAAAGCGCAATTAAATGAACAACAGTTAGTTGTATCGATCGCAGCAGGCGTTACGATTGCGCAGATGGAAGAAGTTTTGGGTCAGCGCAAGATCGTTCGAGTGATGCCGAATACTCCGGCACTAGTCGGAGAAGGGATGACGTCTATCAGTAACAATCCGCATGTGACCGTAGAGGAAGCTGCAGAAATCCAAAAATTATTTGAAAGCATGGGAAAAGCAGCTCAAGTGCCTGAATCCATGATCGATGCTGTGATTGGGGTCAGCGGTTCTTCCCCAGCATATACCTATCTGTTCATTGAAGCATTGGCCGATGGCGCAGTCGCCGAAGGAATGACCCGCCAAATGGCCTATGAATTTGCTGCTCAGGCAGTTTTAGGCGCTGCGAAGATGGTGCTGGAGACCAAAGAACATCCTGGTGTATTGAAAGACAATGTCAGTTCTCCTGGTGGTACGACCATTCAAGCCGTAAAAACACTGGAAGAAAATGGCTTTCGTGCTGCGGTGATGAAGGCTGTTCATGCAGCTGCCGAAAAGAATCGTCAAATGTCTTGATTAAAATACTTATATTGAAACTGCTTGAGTATGAAGGAGAGAAGGAGTAAAGAGTCTATGAAAGAATTATTGATTTTTGATTTGGACGGATTGCTGCTAGATACGGAAAGAGTCTATCATGAAGGCTGGTTGGCACTTTTTGAAAAGTACCATCTACCGATCACATCAGCAGATATCGTTGCTTGGCGTGGGCAAAGTTGGCAACAGACAGCAACCTTACTAGCGAAAAAAGTTGGTGGTCTTCAACGTGTGGAGGAACTTCGGCAAGAACGAGAAGGGTACATTGAAGACCAATTGCTCAATGGAAACTTGCAGCCAAAACCATTTGCTCGTGAGACATTGGCTCTGGCACGAGAAAAAGGGTTAAAGACAGCATTAGCCACTTCTTCGATGGCTTTTCGAGGTGAAAAACTACTGGATCATTTTGAATTGCAGAATGCATTTGATTTCAAGACATTTGGTGACGATGTCCCAGCACACAAACCAGATCCGGCTCCCTATTTGCTGACATTGAAAAAAGCAGCACGAACCTCTGAATCAGCTTTAGTTATGGAAGACTCATTGCCAGGAGCTACCGCGGCAACTCGGGCAGGAATTCAAGTGGTGTTGATACCGGATCAAAGTTTCACTCATCATTTTTCAGCTGATGAAAAAGCAGGTTTGAACCTTTATGCCGAAACGACTTCTCTTGAGTACGTTTATCAACTATTGGCCACTGAGCAGTTGACAAACTAGAACAGGCACCATTGATCGTATCAAGGGAAACGGTCAATGGTGCTTTTTTTATGATTGCTTTTAGCAAACAAATTGTTCGTCTGCCAAAAGCAGTCGTGTTAAAGTTAAAGAAAAGATTAACAATAAGGGAAATTACGCGAAAAGTAAAGGGGTTTCATTTTGACAAATGGTACTTTTTGTCAAAAGGCTGATATCAAGGGAATCATTCCCATTGGCGGCGTACAAAAAACGTGGTAAATTATCCTTCGACGAAGAAAAGTGGGGGAAAGAAAATGAACAAAATCAAAAACGTGTTTTATTTATACAAATTAGACTGGAAACGAATTTTTAGTAATCCGATTTCCGCTTTTTTGATCATTGCTTTGATGATTTTGCCCTCGCTTTATGCGTGGTTCAATATCAAAGCATTATGGGATCCATATGGAAACACTAGTGAACTGCCCATTGCGGTTTACAGCGCGGATAAAGGCGCAGAATTCCAAGGGAAAGAGCTATCGATTGGGAATGAAGTGATCGACTCTTTACATGAAAATAAACAGTTAGGTTGGCATTTTCTAGATTCTAAAAAAGAATTAGTGGAAGGGGTCAAATCAGGTAAATATTACGCGGGAATTTACTTGCCTGCTGATTTTTCAAAAGATCTGGTCAGTTTTACCAGCGGTACGATCGTTAAACCGAAAATTGAATACTACAGTAACCAAAAAATCAATGCTATCGCACCTAAGATTACTGACAAGGGAGCAAGCAGTCTCCAAGAACAGATCTCAAAGAACTTTATTGAAACTGCTAGTTCTACATTAGTCAAAGTGTTCAACGAAATCGGGTATGATATTGATTCAAATCTAGTTAGTATCAATAAAGTCAAAAATATGATTTTAGAGACCGATGGCAATCTTGACACCATTGATAGTTACACGAAGCAAATTGTTGATTTGCATGACAAGTTCCCGGAAATCAAAGACAAAATCGCCAAAGCCGAAGAATTTACGGATTATATTCCTCAGGTCGATGAAATGGGGGATAAACTGATCGCATTGAATGACAAGCTGCCAGAATTAAAAAAACAAGCTAGTGTCATTCTGACATTGCAGAAAAAGATCCCTGAGATCCAAAATGCCGGCAAGCAATTAAAAATGATCGATGATGATTTTGATTCTATTGCTAGTACAATGACAGATGGTATTGATACAGCTAAACAAGGACTGCAAATCATTGATCAAGTACAAACCGCATTGCCAGAAATCCAACAATTAGGGGACCAAGCAACAGACTTTGCCTCAGCGACGAAAGAAGGTGCCCAACAGTTACAAGATGCGCTACCAAGTATTTCTAATAGTGTTCAAGTAACGATTGAAGCCGTTCGTCAAGTTGCGTCTTCAACCGCAAGTTGGTCAGAAGCGTTGAATGAGGCATTAGATGAAGAACAGTTAGCTAATGACCGTGAGTCTATCCTCAAAACGATTGATGGTTTTCAACAGAGCATCCAACAACAACAAAGTATGTTAGATTCTTTGATTACATTTTTAAATAGAATTGAAGGCTCAACAGAAAATACGCAAATTCAAAATATTATTACACATTTAAATGAGGTCAAAATCAAATTAACAAATCTATCTGATTTACTAGCGAGAGCAAGAAAAGCAGTTCAAGATGGTGATATTAAAGGAGTAAAACAATATTTAAGTGAGATAACAGGAGCTGCAAAAGAAATTGATGGACTTTTGGGATCCATTGATGTTCCTTCAATTACTAAAACAATAGAAAAAATTCTAAGTGATTTGATCACCACCATCACCACAGCTCAAGATGTATTGAAAAAAGCGCAAGCCATTGACTTCAAGTCTTTATTGGCATCAACCAAAAATGTGGTCAGCAATGCTATCAGTATCTTAGAAAAGTATCAAAAAGAATTACCTGCTATTAAGCAAGAGTTGCATGATGCCAATACGATGCTCAATGGTCACATGGATGAGATCGTCGCAGCCATCAACAAAGGGGCCGATCTTTACAACAATGAACTGCCAATCGTTGAAGATAAGTTAGGGATTGCGGCTGGTTTCTTACAAAATGACTGGCCAACCATCAAAGCTGAAATCACTTCGACCATGAACATGGTTGATGAGAAACTGCCAGATGTAGAAAAAGCATTGAATGCGGCAGTTGATTTGATCAATAATGATTGGCCAAATATCAAAACAGGCATTCATAAGGCAGCCAATGCGATTCGCAAAGGTGAAAGTGAAGTTGATCTAGGCGAGATCATCAAGTTGTTGAAGCTTGATGCAACTAAAGAAGCGGATTTCTTCAAACAACCAGTTGAATTGCAAACAAATGACATCTATCCGATTGCCAACAATGGTTCTGCCAGCACTCCATTCTATACAGCGTTGTGTTTATGGGTCGGGGCGTTATTGTTGTCAAGTGTGGCTACAACAGAGTATCATTTAGAGAAGAAAGATAAAGAACGCTTTACGCAACGAGAAACATTCGTTGCTCGAATGCTGACTTTCCTAACTATGGCCATTGCGCAAAGCTTGATCGTTACACTAGGAAATATGTTCTTATTAGGAGTAGATGTTCATAATCCGGTATACAGCGTCTTGTTCGCATTACTCGTTGGACTAGCATTTATGATGATCGTCTACGTCTTAGCCGGACTGTTTGGCAATGTCGGGAAAGGGATCGCGATCATTATCCTTGTTCTATCGATTTCTGGTGGGGGCGGAAATTATCCGATCCAAGTCTCTGGTAAATTTTTCCAATTTATTAATCCGCTGTTACCATTCACCCATGCAGTCAATCTGTTAAGGGAATCAGCCGGCGGGATCTATTGGCCAAACGCCATTCCTCAGTTGATTATTTTGTCACTGTTGTTTATTGTATTTGGCATCATAGGAACATGGGCTTATCCTTATCTAACAGATGTAACTAAGAAACTAAATAATGTCTCGAAAAAGAGTCATTTTTTCCATTAAAAAATCAAGAGCAGATAGGGCACGATGTTCTATCTGCTTTTCTTGAATCTTCTTGCGAATTCTGATAAAAAGAAGAGGGAGTTTGTTCAAATTTTTCATGCCATTTTCATTGACTTTTGTCGGTTTCAGGAGTAGCATACAGTCTTGTTAATTCAGTAATTATCAAAGAAATTTTGTATGTGCAATTATGATCTTTTTCATGAAAAAAGGAGTGTAAGAAAGTGGAATATTTGAAACGTTTGTTGGTCGGACGTCCATTGAAATCCGCGGAGAATGATGAACAAAAATTGACAAGGAAAGCCGCGTTGGCTTTGTTATCTTCGGATGCATTGTCATCGATTGCTTATGGGACCGAACAAATCGTTGTTGTCTTAGTTGCTTTGTCAGCTGCTGCTATCTGGTATTCACTACCGATCGCCGCATTCGTTATTATCTTGTTGATTTCATTGACCTTATCCTATCGTCAAATCATTCATGCGTACCCTCATGGTGGTGGGGCGTATGTCGTTAGTAGTGAGAATTTGGGCAAGAATGCAGGTTTGATTGCTGGCGGCTCTTTATTGATCGACTACATGCTGACTGTTGCCGTTTCGGTATCGGCTGGGGCAGAAGCGATTACTTCTGCCGTACCCGCTCTATATGGGCATCAGGTGGGTATCTCGATCACTATTGTTTTACTGATCATGATGATGAACTTACGGGGGCTACGAGAATCTGCGAGTTTCTTGATGGTTCCTGTATACACCTTTATCGCTGTGATCACGATCTTGATTCTTGTAGGATTATTTAATATTATCACTGGGGTACAGCCATTAAATGCCACAGCCTTACCAGGTGCTGTTGTGCCAGGGGTTTCTGTCGCATTGATCTTACGCGCTTTTTCTTCTGGTTCTTCTTCATTGACAGGGGTAGAAGCAATCAGTAATGCCGTGCCGTTTTTCAAAAAGCCGCGAGCAAAAAATGCAGCTGCAACATTGACGATCATGGCTGCGATCCTAGGTTTCTTCTTTGTGGGGATTACATTCATCAACTATTGGTATGGAATCGTTCCAGAAGCAGAAGTAACGGTCCTTTCGCAAATCGGAGCTGCGATCTTCGGTCACGGATTCATGTATTACGTTCTGCAGTTCGCAACGGCTTTGATTTTAGCAGTTGCAGCGAATACTGGATTCTCCGCATTCCCAGTGTTAGCCTATAACTTAGCGAAAGATAAGTATATGCCTCATATGTATCAAGATCGGGGAGACCGCTTGGGTTATTCTAATGGGATCATTACGCTGGCAGCAGGTTCGATCGTTCTATTGTTCATTTTCCAAGGATCGACGGAACGGTTGATTCCACTTTATTCGATTGGCGTGTTCATTCCCTTTGCGCTCTCACAAACAGGAATGGTAGTTCGATGGAAGAAAGCTGGTAAAGGATGGTTCTTGAAATCATTGGCCAACATCGTCGGAGCGTTGATTTCTTTTGCGATCATTGCGATCTTGTTTGTTTTTCGTCTAGGTGACATCTGGCCATTCTTTATCATCATGCCAATCCTACTGTTTGTCTTTTATAAGATCCATGATCATTATAAGAAAGTCGCTGAGCAGCTACGTTTGGAAAAAGAAGTGGCACTCCACAAATATGATGGCAATACCGTTATTGTATTAGTAGGAAATGTGACCCGTGTAAATATCGGGGCTTTGAATTATGCACAATCCATCGGAGATTATGTAGTTGCAATGCACGTATCTTTAGATGAAGATGTCAAGAAGGAAAAAGAAATCGAACAAGAGTTCAAACAAAATTTCCCGGATGTCCGTTTTTCTGTAGTGCATTCTTCTTATCGTTCAATTGAAAATCCAATCATTCGTTATGTAGATCTAGTCAGCAAAAACGCAACGAAACACAATTATACGACGACAGTTATCATTCCACAGTTCGTGCCACGTCGTCGCTGGCAAAATATTTTACACAACCAAACAAGTCTGCGTCTAAGATTCCGTTTATCATGGCGTGAAAACATTGTCGTAGGAACTTACAGTTATCATTTGAAGAAATAGATTAAGTTTTATAATCAAAAAAGACTATCTAACTCTAATATCGAGCGAGATGGTCTTTTTTGTCTTATTTTCAGCGAAGGAATCTTTTACCGCACATCAAAAATGATGAGAGAGTGTGCCTGTGATTCCTAAAAACGTTTAGCTGTAAAACATTTTGATTTTGATGTCTTGATCGTAATTTCCAAACCCTTTGCCAAACAATGTACAACCGCCCATATTTTCAGCCTCTTCTTTTACCTCGACTCTTAAATGCCAAGTATCTTCATAAGCAGGAATATCCTTGATCGTGACGTCTGATAAAGGTTCTCCTTCCATATAAGTCCCATGATCCATGATTCGAATCGTCTTCAATAACCCATATTGATTTAAGTTATCAGGATACCAATCTGGCGTATACTTGCCGCGAATATCGGCGAAGTCACCGGGACTTGTCCAAGTTCCAAGCTCGATGCCATTTAAGCTAAAGGTAATGTCAGACGGCCAATTATTATTAGAAAAAGGGAATTCAGAAGAAATCTCCATGGAAATCTCCATCATCTCTAGTTTCTCATCTAGAGAAAGAAAATTAGGTGACTGGTACTCAACAAACCCTTTCGTAAACCAGAGGATGCGAGCATCCATTCGATTGGGGTCCATAAAAAATTTAGGTTCATCTACTGGACCGATAAAACCAGCAAGCGTGGCTAATCCACAAGTGGGTTCAACCGAATAATTTGTATAATGACCAATTGGAATTGACGTTTCTCTCGTATCGAATGCATTAAAGATTTTTTCTGGAAAATTGATATCGATATGATCGACTCTCAGACTAGATATCTTTCGCTGACCGACACGTTCTGTCTTGATAATTTTTGCTTCTTCTAGTTTTTTGATATGCATCGTGACGATAGCACTGCTTAATCCTAATTCTTGTGCGATTTCTTTCACATTCATTTTGTTTCTTGCAAGTAGTTGAATGATTTTGATCCGTACATTACTAGCTAACGCCTCATAGACGGGCAATGCTTCTTGATTGATTTCTAATTGCATCATTTCACCCCCATTATAGTTATAAATGATTTACTTGAATGTTAACATATTTGTTAATTTGTGTAAATAGTATTATTTATAGTAGTTACTATTAATATATATATTAATTAATAGATATATTATTTAGAGTTGTTTAATTAAAATATTGTTGACAGCGATTACAAATAAAGTTATTATTTAGTTGTAAATTGAAAGTGTTTGCAAACGCTGAATATAAGTAATTAAATTATACATGATTGTTTAACTAGTGTTGACGAGGAGGATAGGGCTATTGGCTTCAAAGATTACAATTCAATTTCAATGAAAGAGGGTAAATCATGAAAAAGAAACTTATTATTATTGGCGCATTGGTTGCAGTAGTTGCAGTTGCTCTCGTTGGGTTTAACAGGTACCGCGCTTTAGAAAAAGAAAAATATACAATCAATTTTTGGTCCCCACTCACTGGTGATGACGGTGCCTATATGGATAAGATTGTAGATGAATTTAATGAACAATCTGATTCAGATTACAAAATAAATCATGTGATTACTTCGGATATGTATACAAAATTAAGTACAGTTGTTAGCTCTAAAAATGGTATCCCTGATTTGACACTAATGCATTCTTATAAAGTTGAGGAGTTTGTTAATTCAGGCATTCTTGATACAGTTGAGCCTTTGATTTCGTATCAACCAGAGTTAGAAGAGAGCAATTATTTAGATACTGCTTGGGATGCAGGAAAAATCGGCGATACTCAATATACGATCCCATTAGATATCCATGCCAGTGCAATGTATTACAATCAAGATCTTTTAGAAAAATACAATGTCACTTCTTGGTTAGACGACAACATCGTGACGTTTGATGAAATGATGTCTTTAGCAGGAAAAATGGATGAAGGCGATTATGTTGTTAATAATGCTTTGCTTTCTTGGGTTATCTTAGCACAAATCCGTAACTTAGGCGGCGCGATTTCTGACGATGCTGGGAACCCGACGGTGAATACGCCGGAAATGAAAGAAGCATTGGAAAAAATAAAAGCGTTAACAGATGCAGGTTTAATGACTCCTTATGGAGAAGATGGCTATTTGATGTTCCAAGGCGGAAACGTACTCTTATCAACAGATGGTACTTGGACTTCCACCGCTCACGATGCCGTTGATGGGCTAAATTGGGGTGTAACAAATATTTATTCGACTTCAGATGACATCGCAACCAACCGAGCAGCTTCTCATATGTTTGGCATGCTGAAGAGTGAGTCTAGAACAGAAGAAAAAAAGGAAGTTATCGCAAAATTCTTGGAGTTTGTTCGTACTAACTCGATTGAATGGGCTAAAGCTGGACAAATCGTTGCCAGTAAAGATGTTTTAGAAAGCGATGATTATAAAAAATATCCACAATCTTTCTTTACATCAACACCAGAAGAAGAAGACACACTATATATCTTTGACTATGTTTATTTCTCTTATGTTTTAGAAGCACTAGATGTCTATTGTACAGATATTGCTTATGGTGAACTAGATTTAGATGAAGGTTTAGCTACGATGCAGCAGTATGTAGAAGACAAAATTGCGGAAGTGGCGAAATAAATTAAAGGGGATAAAATTATCCCCTTTCGGATTTTTTGAAGGGAATGAAAGGAATGAAAAAAAAGAACATTAATTGGGCTTCAATTGCATTTATTGGACCGCATATGGTTCTCTTTATTATTTTTGTATGTATTCCAACGCTCTATGGTGTTTATGCTTCATTTACTCAGTGGAATTTGATTTCTGATCCTGTTTGGATAGGTCTAAACAACTATAAGACATTATTATTTGATAGTTCTTCCACGTTTTACACTCAATTTTGGAATGGTTTGAAAAATACTTTTATTTTCGTTTTGATCATGGTTCCCTTACAGATCATTATTCCTTTGATGATTGCAGCGGCTCTACAACATAAAAAAGTGAAAATGAAAGGTCTTTTTCAAGCAATTCTATATATTCCAGGTCTTATTTCAGTATCAGCGGGATCTCTGATATGGTCACTAATTTTTCACTCGAGATTAGGCGCTGTAAATAATATTTTTGGATATGATTTTTCATGGGCTTCTAAACAGCCATATGCTTGGATCTTGATATTTGTTGTCAGTATATGGGGAGCGATTGGTGGGAATATGATCATTTATCGCTCGGCTCTGGCAGGAGTAAATGAAGATTTATATGAGGCTGCTGAAATCGATGGTGCCGGACCAGTTCAAAAATTCTTTAATGTAACATTGCCATCTATTCGTTTTCCTCTTCTATATACAATTGTTATGACAACTGCCGGTGCATTCAATGTTTTTGCGCAACCGCTGATGATGACTGGCGGTGGACCAAATCGAAGTACTACTGTATTAATGATGTACATTCGTTCATTAGCATTTAGTCAAGGGGAATCAATTGCAGGGATGGCTTCAGCAATGGCTGTCATATTAGGACTAATTATTATGTGTGTATCTGTATTTCAATATTTTCTATTAGATAAAAACAATACTTAAGGGGGCAAAAAGATGAATACACAAAAGAAACATATACCTAGTATGCTAGTCGCATATTTATTTTTAATCACTTTATGTATTATCTGGGTAATTCCATTGATTTTTAGTTTTGCAACTTCTTTTCGTTCCCAAACTGAAATCGTGTCTACTGGATTTCGACTATTGCCAGTTAACTGGATTTTAGATAATTATGTAGCAATCTTGGCTAATACTTCTACTGCACCAATCATGCAATGGCTGTGGAATTCTCTTTTTATTGCCGTTACTCATACTATCTTAGTGGTAATTGTTGTTTCTGTAACAGCTTATGGCTATGGCAGAATGCGTTTCAAATACCGAGACCGTATCTTTTATATTCTAATGGGGATTTCTATGTTCCCTGGAGTAGTTAATTTGATTCCTTCCTACAAAATTATCGAAACATTTGGTTGGGTCAATTCATCACTTGCTATGATCATTCCGGGATTAGCAGGGATGGGGAATATTTTTCTTGTGCGACAGTTTATGAAAGGCATCCCGCTGGAATTTGACGAGTCGGCAAGAATGGATGGTGCAGATGAATTTACGATTTTTTCTGAGATCATCGTTCCGTTGATCAAACCTGTTCTGATCGTTGCTGGACTCTTTTCTTTCACTGGTTCTTGGAATGATTTCTTATGGCCGGTGATCGTGTATACGGATGTCAGTAAAATGCCGATCACAGCCGGTTTGCTATTACTACAAGACATTTATGGCAATTATCGAATGATTGGACAGTTAATGGGATCAGCATTGATCGCCATTATTCCAACAGTACTGCTGTTTTTATTTGCCCAAAAATATTTCATTGAATCTATGAACTTAAATGCGGGAATAAAGGGATAGTGAAACTTATGAACAGAAAAATAGAAAGAAATTTATTACGGGTCAGTGCTGTCTGGGATGTGTTGATTGGGTTAGTTACGATGTTTGGCTATTATCCTTGGTTTGAAGAACAAGGCATCGCTGCTTTTCAAAATAAAAATCAGTATGAATATTTGCAATCAAGCCTTGTAGGTATGATCTCAAAAGTAGTCATGATCGTTGCTTTAGCGACTATCTTAATGGGTGTGATCAGTTGGATCAACGCTAAAAATATGAGAGATAAACAAATCAATAAAGGAACTATGAGATGGATGATTGCCTGTGTCATCATTCATTTAGTCATCTATGATGTCATCGGTATTGTATTCTATTTACTCGCAACTATTTTGTATATATCAAAAAATAAAGCCTTAAGAACGTTAAAAACTGAAGATGGATATTTTTAAGAAGGTGTAGAATTTATGGCAGAAAATTATTTGGAACCAATTGTATTAGAACGAGCAGATCCATGGATATACAAGCATACCGATGGATATTATTATTTCACTGGATCAAAACCAGGATATCAGGAAATCGAATTAAGACGTGCGAAAACCTTAAAAGGACTGGCTGACGGTGAAGTAAAAGTCATCTGGACGGCTCATGCCGAAGGCCCCATGAGTGAGCTGATTTGGGCGCCAGAGATCCATTTTATTCAGGGAAAATGGTACATCTATTTTGCTGCTGCAGATCATGGAGAAGTCAGAAATGATCAGCATCATCATCGGATGTTTGCGATCGAAAATGCGAATGAAGATCCCTTTGAAGGTGAGTGGGTAGAAAAAGGGCAGATCAAGACGCAATTTGAAAGTTTCAGCTTAGATGCTACGGTATTTGAACACAGGAACCGATTGTATTATGTCTGGGCACAAGCGGATCCAAATATTCCAGGCAATTCTAATCTTTACTTATCAGAGATGGAAAATCCTTGGACTTTGAAAGGAAAGCAGATTCTTCTGAGTATTCCTTATTATGAATGGGAAAAAATCGGCTTCAAAGTAAACGAAGCACCTGCTGCCTTGATTAGGAATGGAAAAGTGATCATTACTTATTCAGCAAGTGCGACGGATGAAAACTATGTGATGGGACTGTTGTGGGCAGATGAGGATAGTGATCTATTGAATGGATATTCTTGGCATAAGTTGAAGGAACCGGTTTTTTCGAGTTCGGAACAAAATTCCCTCTACGGACCAGGACATAACTCCTTTACAGTCGATGAGGAAGGGAAACAAGAGATCTTAGTGTATCATGCAAGACCAGAAATAAATGATTATAGTAATCCTTTAGAAAATCCCAATCGACATGCGTATGTCCAACCGTTTACTTGGGATAAAAATGGACTACCAGATTTTGGTGAACCCGGTGCAGTCAAAGGATAAAAGAGAGGAAAAAAATGAATACAAAAAGAAAAATGCTCTGTTTAACCATGTCCGTTTTTTTTACTAGTTTTTTTCTTGCTGGCTGTCAAACAGGAGACGCCGCTGAGCAACTTTCACAAAAGGAGTGGGAAACAACGACAAAAAATCGAGTGTCGATTCATGACCCATCGATTACTTCTATTCATGTTGGTGACCAAGAGCTGTTTTACGTATTTGGTTCGCATCTCGCTCAGGCGAAAACCGCAGATTTACAAACTTGGGAAGTACCTTTCACTTACGAATATGAATCAATGGAAGACAATACGATCTATGGTAACACAAAAGAAAATCTAGCTGAAACTTTTGAATGGGCAGGCTACGATGATGCCAATTCACAAGGTGGTTACAGCCTTTGGGCACCAGATGTCATTTGGAATGCTGATTATGAATGGTCAAATGGTGATAAAGGGGCCTATATGTTGTACTATTCCGCAAGTTCTACTTGGCGCCGTTCAGCGATTGGATTAGCTGTAGCTAAAACGATTGAAGGTCCCTATAGTTATGCGGATACTGTAATCTATTCTGGCTTTACAGAAAAAGATTCGACAGATGGTAGTGAGCGCAATACTAACTATCAAAATACCCGTTTGGCGAAATTGATCAAAGAGAGAAAAATCAGCGGTTTCAGCGAAAACTGGGCGATCGAAGATGGTCTGACATATAACACCGATTATGCGCCAAACGCCATTGATCCAGCTTTGTTTTATGATGAAGAGGGAAAACTATGGATGACCTATGGTTCTTGGTCTGGCGGTATCTTCTTATTAGAAGTTGATCCAGCCACTGGAAAACCAATGTATCCTGGGAAAGATAGCACGACGGAAGACGGTCGTATCATTGATCGTTATTTCGGAATCAAGCTTTTTGGCGGCTATCACCAATCAGGAGAAGGTCCTTATATTGTTTATGATGAGAAAACCGATTATTATTACTTATTCGTCACTTACGGTGGTTTAGCAGCAAAAGGTGGTTACAATATGCGACTCTTTCGCGCGGAAAAACCTGAAGGACCTTACCTCGATGCTCAAGGAAATAGTCCAATTTTGGAACAAGGAGAGCAAAATTCAAACTATGGTATCAAATTGATTGGCAACTACCAATTCTCGTTTCAACAAATGGGGTATCGAGCGGCAGGACACAATTCGGCGATCATCGATGAGAATGGTCAGTGGTCCTTGGTGTATCATACGCGCTTTAACAATGGAACCGAAGCCCATGAAGTGCGAGTCAACAGAATGTATATGAATGAGGAGGGCTGGCCAGTTCCAGCACCCTATGAGTATCGAGGCAATGAACAAGTAGCAGATGCTTTGACAGCAGATGAAATTATCGGACGCTATGAAATCATTAACCATGGCACCGATAATGGAACGACCATGCTAAAAACACAAATGATCGAGCTTCAAAAAGATGGAAACATCACTGGAGAGCTGACCGGGACTTGGACATACGATGCCGGACACATCACAATGACCTTCGCAGATACTACCTTCAAAGGGACCTTATTAACTCAGGATATAACAGAATTCGAACAGCAAAAATTAACGTTCTCAACGATTGGCGATAATAATGAGTCCATTTGGGGAATCAAAGAATAGGAGTATAACAATGACAATCAAAATTCTAAATACAAAATCAGGAACAACGATCAGCAAATATATTTACGGACACTTTTCAGAACATCTCGGCCGTTGTATCTATGAAGGATTATACGTAGGAGAAGATTCTCCTATTCCAAACAAGAATGGGATGCGTACGGATGTTGTGGAAGCTTTGAAGAATATCAAGATTCCAGTTTTACGCTGGCCAGGTGGCTGTTTTGCCGATGAATACCATTGGAAAGACGGTATTGGACCAAAAGAAAATCGAAAAACGATCGTCAATACTCACTGGGGGGGTGTGACTGAAAATAATCATTTTGGGACACATGAATTCTTTGAATTGGTCAAACAACTGGAATGTGAAGCATATGTCAATGGAAATGTCGGCAGTGGGACAGTCC
Organism: Enterococcus sp. DIV0574; assembly: GCF_051711125.1. NCBI lineage: Bacteria > Bacillati > Bacillota > Bacilli > Lactobacillales > Enterococcaceae > Enterococcus > Enterococcus sp. DIV0574. Next base: position 2,925,200 of record NZ_JBIOMA010000001.1, on the reverse strand, counting down.
AAGAAATGTCTGAATGGGTCGAGTACATTACCATGAACGGAATTTCTCCAATGGCAGATTGGCGTCGAGAAAATGGTCATGAAGAAGCTTGGAGCATGAAATTTTTCGGTGTAGGAAATGAAAATTGGGGCTGCGGTGGAAATATGCGTCCAGAATATTATGCTGATCTTTATCGTCGGTATCAGACTTACGTTCGTCAATACGGTGATCAAAAAATATACAAAGTGGCTGGCGGAGCAAATGTTGATGACTACCACTGGACAGAAACGTTGATGAAGAATGCCCATTGGCTGATGGATGGATTGAGCTTACATTATTATGTCCATCCCCAAGGGTGGGAGAAAAAAGGTAGTGCGTTAGCATTCGATGAAGCAGAATGGATTATTACCTGTCAAAAAGCTGCGCATATGGATGAATTGATTACGCGTCACAGTGCGATCATGGATCAATATGATCCTGAAAAACGGGTGGGCATCATTGTTGATGAGTGGGGAACTTGGTTTTCTGCTGAACCCGGAACGAATCCAGGATTCTTATATCAGCAAAACACGATTCGTGATGCAATGGTAGCTGCTATCACCTTAAACATTTTTCATAAGCATGCAGAACGAGTGCACATGGCAAACATTGCCCAGACAGTGAATGTTTTGCAGGCAATGATTTTGACTGATGGCGAAAAGATGGTCAAAACACCAAGCTATCATGTATTTGATTTGTACAAAGTCCATCAAGATGCCGAACGCATCGAGAGTCATGGAGCAGCAAGTGAAACGATCACCTACACGGTCTCGAAACAAGCAGATACCCTCCACCTGTCGATCTGCAATTTCGCAGTATCTGGCTCGGAAGCAATTAGTTTTGACTTTGAAACTGCCATTCAAGGAATCAAAGAAGCTCGCTATATTGTGGGGGATAAAATGAATGCACACAATGATTTTGATCATCCGGAAGACGTAGTGATCCAATCATTTGAAGACTACACAACAAATAATAGCCAATTAACGATCAATATACCCGCTATGAGTGTATTGACAATATCTTTGGCGGTGTAATTCAATGACGTGTAAAGGTTGCGATGTCAAGGAAACAGCAGCAACGGTAGATGTAGAAGCGTTGATTGAAGAACAGCTAGCCATCGAGAACGACCTTGCTGCACTTGAAGTCGTTCAGTCCCGTATAAAAATTTGTGAAGCCTGCCCATTTCGGTCCAATCACACCTGTACTAAGTGTGGCTGCTTTTATAAATTTCGGGCAAACCTATCAAAAAAATACTGTCCTGCAGGAATGTGGGCACAAACAGGGCAGAGCATTCAATGACTGTCCTGTTTGTTACGCCATAAGCAGTTATAGAAACTCTAGCCTGGGGTAATCTTGGAGGTAGCAAAGATCAAGAGCAGATAGATTGTTTTTAATGAAAGTGGCGTAATAAGTAAGAAAGAACTAAATAAATATAGAAAAGAATCGATTCTGCTTTCGTTCACTGAAGTCAAACTAAAGTGAATCGATTACTGAGAGGAAGAATCTATGAACTGGAAAAATGGTGTTCATGATCCAACGATCATTGAACGAGACAGCGTTTATTACTTATTTTCAACAGATACGCAACAACCTAAAACGGCAGGAATACCGATCCGGACATCATTGGATCTCATACACTGGCAGTTTGAAAAGCAGGCCTTTCCTCAATTGCCACAATCTGCAAGAGAATGGAGTCAAGCAGAAGGGTTGTGGGCACCTGAAGTGATAGAGTACCAAGGGGAATATCGAATGTACTATTCCGCTTCTACATTTGGCAGTACCACTTCATTTATTGGTCTTGGAACAGCACCGCATCCTTTGGGACCTTGGGTAGATCAAGGAGAAGTTGTGAAAACGCATCGAGGCATCGCCGATCATAATGCCATTGACGCAAATCTTGCTCTAGATCGTATGGGACACCATTGGCTGATCTACGGATCATTTTTTGGCGGGATTTATATTGCACCTATAGATCAAAGCACTGGAAAGTTAGCCGAGAAGGGATACGGAAAAAAAATAGCGCAACGACCTGCTTCTGTTGATACTGCGATTGAGGGTCCTTTTGTTTATTATCATCCAGAAACGGATATGTATTACTTATTTGTCTCTTTTGATTCTTTGAATGAAACCTATAATATCCGGGTTGCAAGAGCGAAAGAGATTACCGGTCCCTATACGGATTGGAACGGCCTGTCTCTGTCGGAACAAGAGGCGGTACCGGAGAAAATTGGTGTTAAATTACTAGGGAGTTATCAATTCGAAGAACAGTCTGCAGTCTATGCACCTGGCCACAATTCTATATTCAAACGTTCAGATAATGAATTATTTATTATTCATCATGCACGGAGACAACCTTTTAGTGATGATTTCTTTTTAGATGTCAGAAAAATTTATTGGTTAGATAGTGGTTGGCCGGTCATATCAGCAATTAGTTATGCGAAATCAATTCCTGAAATCCCTATGAAAGAGGACCTCATAGGAACGTGGGAGATTATTCAGTTTACAGCAGAGTCCAGTCTCATTTCTTCAGAATTTGTCATGCTTACAGACATTCAGCAAATGGAGAAGAGCTATTTTTGGCAGGGGCATGAATTTACAGCTTATTATGAGACAGATTCTGAAGAACGTGTCTTGTGTTTATCAGGAATGGACCCGAACGGCATGGGGTTCATCGGAAAAAAAGTCCCAAAAGAAAGTAGGGGGAAGACGAAGCGTACAACTTAAAAGCGACCAAACTTCAGAATGATCTTTGGAGTAGCGATCAGAGCAGTGTTCGAGAAAAAACGACCCCATATCAGTATCAAGTATGGAATGATAGCATACCAGTCGCCCCTCAAGCAAAACGATGGGCGCCAATCCATTTGTATGGATCGAGCCTTGAAACAACCACCTCTAGGATATGATGCGTGATTCCCGATCATCTCAGGAAAAATCGAGAAGCGCATTCACCTGCTTTGAGTGAATTAGTTAATAAATATAGAAAAACAAGCATCCTTCTTGTATGTAAGGATGCTTGTTTTCTATATTTATAAAAGCGCTAAGAAATGGCCTTTATTTCGACGAGCGGCTTGCTGGATCTAACCGACGTTCAATAAAGCCTAAGCCTAAGTCGGTGATGATTGCCATCAATGCAGTGGGTAAAGCTCCGGCAAGAATGATTGAAGCGCCATTGGTTGCATTTGTCCCACGGATGATGATATCACCTAGGCCACCAGCACCTACGAAGGCGCCAATGGCAGTGATTCCAATTGCAACGACTAATGCATTACGAATACCTGCCATGATCACGGAGACGGATAAAGGCAATTCGATCATATACAGTCGTTGCCAACTTGTCATGCCCATTCCTTTACCAACATCTAGTGTATTACGGTCTACCTGGCGCATGCCGGTATAGGTGTTTTTGATGATCGGTAAGAGCGAGTAGAGAAAAATCGTCAGAATAACGACATTGACACCTAATCCCATTCCAATCATCAAAATCGAGATCATTGCTAGCGAAGGGATCGTTTGGATGATATTGGCGATGCGGATCACCCAATCGGCCATACGCATCTTTTTAGAAATCCAGATTCCTAGTGGAATACCAACGATTGCAGCGAATAAAACGCCATAGATAGAGATCAGGAAGTGACGAACAAACTGTGCAAAGACATAACCGCCATTTTCCTGAAAATAGGCAATAAATTGTTGAAATAGATTCATGTCATTCATTTCGTCACTCTCCTTCAAAATAATTATTTTCTTGTAAGAAACGTTCTGCGACCACTGTCGGTTCCAACAGGTCATTATCAACTTGATAATTTAGTTGCTGCATTTTTTCAGTGGAGATTGTATCAGCAAGTTTGTTCAAGGCGTCCGCTACTTCTGGTGTGTCTTTGATTAATTTGTCATCGACTACTGGAGCTGCATCATAAGGTGGGAAGAAATTCAAATCATCTTCCAACATTACGAGGTCATAACTAGCGATCCGTCCATCCGTTGAATACCCGAGTACGATATCCATTTTTCCGTTGTCAACAGCATCGTAAACGAGACCGATCTGCATAGGCAAAATGTTTTTGAAAGAAAAGCCATATGCTTCTTGAAAGCCATCATACCCGTCACCTTCACGGGTGATCCAAGCTGTATCGACACCAGCAACCAACTGATCGGCAACGCCTTTTAAATCACTGACTTTTTTCAGATTATATTTTTCTGCAGTGTCTTTTCTGACTAGAAAAACATATGTGTTATCAAAGCCGTAGGAAGGAAACCAGGTCTGATGGTAACGTTTCTCAAATTCTTTTTTTACGGTATTGAAGGCAGCAGTTGGATCAGATTCTGGCTCTAAGCCAAGTGTTGTTGTCAAATCTGTTCCGGTATAACGAGCGGCAGAGATAGACGCATCGCCATTCATCATTGCTTGATGATTGATTGTCGTTGTTGCTAAGTTATTAATGACAGTGGTATTTTTGTCCGTATAATGTTCTACCATTCCTGCTACAATAGCGCCAAGAATCTGAGCTTCAGAAGTGATTCCTCCTGTGATAGCTACGGTGTCTTCATTAGATGTAGAAGCAAGTCCTGGAAAGGAGCAGCCTGAGAGTAAAATAATGATCATGGATAACAAAAGACCAAATTTCGCTTTGATTTTCATTTAGGCATCCCCCTTTAATGCAGCTGGTGTTAGTTTATTCTCAAGTAATCCGAGTAACCAGTCTGCTAAAAGTGCAAAAATCGTCACTGGGATTGTGCCGGCAAAAATCAATGCCGGTTGATAGTTATTCAATCCACTAAAGATCAAGTCTCCAAGCCCCCCTGCACCAATGTACGAAGCCAAGGTTGCCCAAGCTAAGACATAGACTGCTGACAAGCGGATACCTGCCATGATCGTTGGGATCGCTAACGGCAGTTCCACACTAATGATCGATTGGAAGTTAGTCATTCCCATTCCTTTAGCGACATCTCGATAATTCCAATCGACTTTCTTCATGCCAATATAGGTGTTTCGCAAAATAGGCAGCAAAGAATAGATAAAGAGTGCAACAATAGCTGGGACCTTACCGACCCCTAAAATCGGGATCATCAATGCCAACAGTGCCAATGAGGGAACAGTTTGCAAGGCACTAGTCACACCGATCACGATAGAAGCGGCTTTGGGAAAGCGTGTCAATAGAACGCCCAAAGGGACTGCAACGACAATGCCTAGAAATAATGCGGCAAAGGAGATGTATAAATGCTCAATGCTTTTCGTGACCAATTGGCCGCCATATTCATTAAAGAAGCTTTGCATGGCTAGACCTCCTCTGGTTTTGCGGATTCGATCGCTTCAAGAAGGGAGGATTCCTCGCCCCAAATAACGTCATAAACAATATCGACTAATGAAGCACGCGTCAAAATTCCTACCAAATGATTCTCAGCATCCACGACTGGCACATATTTCAAACCGCGTTTAAGGATTCGTTGCAACGTATCTCGCAGTAAGGCGGTTTCTTTTACATAGAAAACATCTTTATTAAGAATATCCCCGACACTGGTTACTTTGCCTCGATTGCGGTCGATCGATTCTACATCGATATACCCTTTTAAGACATTGCTATTATCCGTCACTAATAATGTATCTACCCGTTTTTCTCTCATCAGGCGAATCGCTTCTTGTAAAGATTTTTCAGGAGTGATGGCGATTGGTGTTTTGAGCATGACTTCTTTAACTGGTGTGGTGTCTGGTTTTGCTTGCAGAAGGCGGTCTTCACCGATCAATTCTTCAACAAAGGTAGTAGCAGGATTTCGCAGAATATTTTGTGGTGTATCGAATTGGATAACGCGTCCTTCGCTCATGATCACGATGCGGCTAGCTAACTTTAATGCTTCATCCATATCATGGGTAACGAAGACGACGGTTTTACCTAAACGTTCCTGCAAATCTTTGATCAAATCTTGCAGTGAATCGCGAGTGATGGGGTCCAAAGCACCGAAAGGTTCATCCATCAAAATGATATCTTGGTCGGCTGCCAGAGCCCGAACAACACCGATCCGCTGTTGCTGTCCACCAGATAATTCGTGAGGGTAACGATCCAGCATTTCACGAGGAAGTTCCACCAGATCGATCATTTTCTCTGCTGTCTTATTTCGTTCTTCTTGACTGACCTTCAAAAGTTTTTGTACTAATGTAATATTTTCTCGAATCGTCATATGAGGCATCAAGCCGATGCTTTGGATCACGTAACCGATTTGGCGTCGTAATTCTACTGGATTGATATCGGTCACACTTTTGCCATCAATCAGAATTTTTCCTTTGGAGGGGTCTGTCATACGGTTGATCATTCGCATACAAGTAGTTTTACCACTACCACTGGTACCAATGAAACAAATAAATTCTCCCTTTTCAAAGGATAGATTGACATCTTCGACAGCCACTTTGCCGCCTTTATAGATTTTGGATACATGCTGAAATTCAATCATGATTTCACCTCTAGTTTTATTTAGGCGCAGCTTATTTACGCCTAGGGTCTGTAATTAGTATGCCCAAAAGTTTGCTGTTATTCAAATATTCTGCCTTTTTTATTCATATTTGCATATTATAAGCAAAATGTTTGAAACAAATCCAATCGAAATGAAAATCCAATAGGGAATATATGCATTATTCTTCATTTTGATTGTTATTTTTAAATGGGAATGAGTAGACTTTCTTCTTCACTAAAAGTGATATACAACATTTTAATATTAAATTAAAAGCGAACATTGCTGCTACAAGCGAGCATGTATCGAGTCACCAAATACTAAATCGATACATTTCAGATACATTTTTCCTTTAATTTAGCAGCAGGAGGTGTTCCGATGCGGAAAATAATTCTTATTTTGCTTTTTGTTTCAGTAGTCCTTGTTGGTGGTATTACTGGCTGGGCAGTCTATTCTGCAAATAAAATAAATACAAAAGTGTACGAAAAATTGAATCCTTCAGATGAGCAGTATGACTTAGATTACGACCAATTGAAACAAGAACCTTTTAATGTTTTGCTACTTGGCGTTAATACTGGAGAGTTTGGGCGAACGGATTCTGGTCGAAGTGACAGTATGATAGTCGCTCATATCAATTTAAAAAAGAAAGAATACACATTAATGGGAGTTGAACGCGATCTTTTAGTTGATATCGCAGACCAAGGAATGCAGGATAAATTAAATGCGGCGTATGCTTATGGAGGTGCAAGCTGTTCCGTTAAAACAGTAGAAAAAATGTTGGATATTCAAATTCCTTATTTTGTTTCTATTGATATGGGAGATTTTCAAAAGATTCTCAAAGAAGTAGGAGCTGTTCAAGTAGAAAATGAATTTGAGTTTAGTTCTGATGGATTCGATTTTCCTAAAGGTAAACTAACGTTATCTCCAGAAGAAGCACTTTCTTGGGCGAGAATGAGGTATGAGGATCCACGAGGGGACTATGGCAGACAAATGCGGCAACAGTTGTTACTGAAAGGTGTTTTGGAAAATATGGCGCAATTGAACCAAGTCACAAAATGGAATGCATTTATCGATATCTTGACAGATAACATCAAAACCAATCTACCCATTACCAATCTTGTTCTTCATGCGAAGAAACTGATGAAAGAGCCAACAATTATTCATGACCAAGTGATCGGAGAGGAATTGATTCAGAATGGAATCTCTTATCAAACAGTTTCGACAGAAGAGATAGCAAGAGTTCATGATGTATTGACAACAAATAAGGAGGAAAAGCAATGAAAAAGATCCGTTTACTCATAACTGGCTTTATCTTTTTGTTAGTACTTTGCGGCTGTGCACGAATCAGTGAGGAATTTGCTAGAGGAAAAACAGAGAACAATCTGTCCCAGTCCTCCGAGTTAACAAGCAACAGTAGTTCTTCAAGAACAGTGACAAGTAACAATAAGGCTACTACAGAGACTAGTTTGGAAAATATACTAGAAAGCACTACAGAGACAGAGGAGATTCCTTCAAATAAAAAAAAGGTCGCTTTGACATTTGACGATGGGCCAGATCCCAGCAATACACCTAAATTATTGGAACTATTGAAAAAAGAAAAAGTGCCAGCTACTTTCTTTTTAGTAGGACAGAACGTAGAGATGTATCCCGAGGTGGTGAAAGCCATCGCAAAGGATGGCCAAACTATCGGTAGCCATACCTATGATCATCAAGACCTCAGCACATTGGACGAATCTGGAATGACTAATGAGATCACGAAGACCGATCAATCTATCAAGAAACTCACAGGCAAAAAACCAGCCTATTTTCGCCGCCATATGGTTCTGTCAATGCAAAAGCTGCAGAATTGATCAATCGTCCCATCATCCAATGGTCTGTTGATTCAGAAGATTGGAAATCTAAAGATGCCCAAATGATCATTGATAAAGTAACGAGTTCTGTCTATGATGGTTCGATTATTTTGTTGCATGACATTCATCCGGAAACCATTGCTGCAGTCCCTGAGATTATTCGTGATTTAAAAAAAGAAGATTATCAATTTGTGTCTTTAGCTACTCTTTTGAATAATCCTTCCAGCAATGAGACTTATTACGGAGAAAATGATCATCGGCCAGCCGGAGGTTAAACATGGATAAACACTATTCAGCAGGCATCGATTTTCTTAGGGCATTTGCGGTTATTGCTGTTATTCTCTACCATTTGCCTCAATATTCTTTTCAAGGAGGAAATCAAGGCGTAACGATTTTCTTTGTTATTTTGGGTTACTTGATGGCAAAGAATGCTTCCTATGCGTATCAAAAAAAACAGTTCTCCTGGATTGGCTTTTATAAGAAACGGATCAAACGGATTTATCCGTTTCTTTTATTCTCCTTACTTATCTTTATTCTGATAGCTGGGAGTATTCAAATCCGAATGCTAGGAAACATCAAAAGTGAACTTCCAAGTTTACTCTTTGGATATAACAACTGGTGGCAGATCCACGAAAAAGTCTCTTATTTTGATCGCTTCGCAAATTCGTCCCTATTTAAACATTACTGGTCTTTGGCGGTGGAATTACAATTTTATCTAGTTTTTCCACTCTTCTTTCTAACAGTCATGCGTTTGTCTAGAAAAAGAGGCTATCAGCTTATGTATCTTCTTACCATTATTTCGATTCTCACCAGTCTGTTATCGCCGTTTTCTATCGCTTATTACAATACCTTTGCTCGACTTTATCCGTTTATAGTTGGCATGTTTGGTTTTTTCAATAGAAAGAACATTAATGATGTCATTTCTTCAAAAAAAGTAACGAAGTTTTGGCTCATCATGAGTTGTTTGACTCTGGCTGTCTTTATTCCGCTGCCTTCGTTTACAGGTAGCTCATTGCTTGTCAGTGTATTAACAATGCTATTACTCGTTTTGATAAATGACAAAGAAGTGGAAAAAAGAACCAAAATCGCCAAATTCCGTCTTCAATATATAGGCAAAATTAGTTATGAATTATATTTGGTTCACTATTCGGTGTTTATTCTCCTAGTGAATATAGCACCTAAGATGAATCCTCTAATTGAATTGGTAGTGGTTCTGATCATGACGGTTCTGATGATTGCTGGCTTTCATTCTTTCATGCATTTAAAAAGAAAAGCAGGACGTTACCTTGGAGCAGGTCTTGTTGCTGTTGCAATCGGAATGATCATTTTTGCACCGACTAACCGTCTGACTGCGGATCAAAACGAATTGAAACAAGAGTTAAGCAGTAATCTGAAAAAGATAGAGAATCAACCCAATCAAAAAGGAAATATCTTATTTCTAGGGGATTCTGTGATGCTTGGAGCATATCAAGAATTGGAAGATACGTTTAGTGGGCAAGCAACCGTTGATGCGAAAGAATCACGGCAAATATCTAGTTTGGCAACGATTCTTCAAGGGTATCCCAATTTAGCTGATTATTCGACGGTAGTAATCGGACTGGGTACAAATGGTATTATTTCGGATGAGTCAATCGATGAAATCCTTACTCAATTAAAGGATAAACAGATATACTGGATAACTATCAAATGTCCGGAAGGCTGTCAAGAATCTGTGAATCAAAAATTAGCAGAGCTTCCTAGTCGCTACAAGAATGTCAATATCATCGACTGGTTTAGCCACAGCAAAGACCACCCAGAATACTTTTATGATGATGAAACTCATTTGAATGGGGAAGGACGCAGTGTTTATGCCCAATTAATGAAGTCTGTTCTTTCTAAATAGTGGGACAATGGCTAGGAGAGCGCGTTAAGACAGGAGGAACCATGTATTTACTAAATAAAACAATGAATGGGATTCGGTTATATTATTTGATTTTACTGGGAATCTTATATCTTTCATTTTATCAATCAAGTGTCTATTTTCTTTTCTTTACTAATACTATTTTGGCATATATTCCAATAGAATTAACCTTTCTTGCAATGTATTGTAAAAAAAAGTACATTATAGTGGTAGTTGTGTGTCTCTGGCTTGTTTTTTTACCAAATAATTTTTATCTCATGACAGATCTATTTCATCTTTCTTTATTGACACCTTATGATGAAGTAACATTGTTGATAAGTAAGGATTTAATGAATTGGATCAAACTTTTTCTGATTTTGTTGGCAGTGATGCCTTCAACAATTTTGGGCTGCTGGAGCATTGACAAGATTGCAAGAATATTAGTAGAGAAATTAACCATTGGTGTCTACCCAGCGCTTTTGATTGCGTGTCTTTTATTTATGGATTCTATTGGGATTTATATTGGGCGATTTACCCGTCTTAATAGTACAGATATTTTTGTGCGTCACAATCAAGCGCTTCAAAAAATTTTCGCTGATTTTGAAGATATTGACAATCGATCGATCGTACTTTTACTTTTGCTCTATCTTTTTTTGTGCGGTATCATGATCGGCTATCAGCTTATAAAACAGCTTCTTTACAAAAATTGGGAAGAAAGTGTGAAATCAAATGGATGTACTCATAGTAGAAGACAATCAAGCCATAAATAACCTGCTAGTAAAAAGCCTCGCAAAAAAAGGCTATCGAACGATCCCGATTTTTGATGGCAAAAGTGCCGCAGATTACATTGAAAATCATGAGGTGGATCTGATTCTTTTAGATATCATGTTACCAGAAATAAGTGGGGATGAATTAATAGACTATTTTGTCGAATTTGATATCCCAGTTATCTTTTTAACTGCCAAGAATACCTTGCATGATAAAGTGCGAGGATTAAAGTTAGGTGCAGAAGATTACATTACGAAACCTTTTGAACTAGAAGAATTATTTGCTCGAGTTGAAACAGTACTTCGCAGAAGGAAAAAGAGTTCTGTTTCTGAGATAAATTGGCACAACATCCGTATTGAAGACGAGAAGAGAAGTGTATTTTTTAACAATGAGTTGATTGCATTGACGCCTAAAGAATATCAATTGTTCATTTATCTCGTTCAAAATCGCGGAATTATTTTAGAGCGAGAAACGATTTATCAACGAATTTGGGAATCGCCAAGTGAGCCAGATAGCAGAACTCTTGATTTACACATTCAGCGGATCAGAAAGAAACTGCATTTGGAAAACGAGCTGCGAACGATTTATGGTGTAGGGTACTTATTGGAGGAATAAGATGAAATATGCGACAAAAGCATTCTATTGGCTGCTATTCTTTTTTTTACTTTTGTATTTAGGGATCAGCACCATCAGTTTGCGGATCATCGCTCAACATGCAATCAATCAGGAATATGATCAAGCACTAGCTACCCAAAAAAGTGCTGCGATACTATTTGCAGCCAAAATTGAAGATCAAGAACCTACGAAAGAGCAGTTACGGAATCTAAGTGATATAGTCAAGAGCACGGTAAAGAATGATTTTGAAATTTTGGATAAAGAAGGAAAGAGTGTGTATGCCAGTACAACTGACTTTCCAAGCATAACAGAGGTTGTTGATTACGATTCAATTAAGAAGAACACAATCAACATTAGCCCAATCATCACAATCAAACAAGAGAAGTTTTTATTTACAAGCTCGACAATTGGAACGACAGACTATTATTTGGTGTCTAAGCAGAATCTAATCACTTATCAAAGTATTCTGAAGAAAGCAAGTCATTATTTTCGAATGATTTTATTTCTTTTGCAGATCGTTTTGATTCCAATGTCGTGGTTTTTATCAACCCTCATCACTAAACCGATTCAAAAATTGATTGATCGCGCAACAGAGATTGCAAAAGGGCAAACAACAAAGCCTTTCGTTGTTGAAAAACGTGGAGATGAAGTTGAAAAGCTTGCCAACAGCCTAAACGACATGGCCAATAAATTAAATCAAGACATAGAACAAATCAGTCAGGAAAAAGAAAAGCAAGAATTATTTGTCTCAAGTTTATCCCATGAAATTTCTACCCCGCTAACGTCGATCATCGGCTATGCGCAAATGTTGCAGTGGGAGGATCTAAAGGAACCTTCTTCGGAATTTGTCGATTATATTTTAGAAGAAAGTTTCCGCTTGAAAAGCCTATCAGAAGATGTTTTGCGTTTATTGTACTCGAAGAAAAATGAAATGAATCTCGAAGCAATATCGACAGACCAGATTGACTCTTATATTACTCAATTTGTCTCTGGATTAGATGAGCGGATCCTTTTGCAGATGACTCTTCAAAAGGCCACCATACGAATGGACTTTAACCTATTTAAATTAGTCATTGCAAATATATTTTCTAACGCATTAGATGCGATGAAGGATAGGAAAGAGATGTGCATCACTGGCTACAGTAATGAAGGACGATATTATTTTATACTGAAAGATACTGGTCAGGGAATTCCCGAAGAGATTATTGATCAAGTCACTGATGAATTTTTTACGGGGGATGTCACTAGAAATTCTGGGCATTTAGGCTTAGGGCTTTCATTAGTGAAGAATATTATCTCACTTCATGAAGGGCAAGTGACGATCACTAGTGAGAAAGGTGAAGGAACGTTTATTACGATCGACTTTCCTTTAGATGAGGACTGAAGATGAGGAAAAGAATAAAGATAAGTCTGATCCTCCTATGGGTCGGTTTCAACGTATTTCTACTATTTTTACCAAATATGCTGTTTACAGATTCATTGTCAAAGCCAGTCGTATTTGAAGAATCCTTGGAGCTGCCTTCAAATAAAAGTACATTAGAAGAAGTGCTCACGAACGCCGGGAAAGTAACGCAATATAATAATACGGGAGAAGGAAGCCAGTATGTCAATACATATGCGGTGGAAATAGAGAAGCTGCTAAAAGAAATGGGAATCTCTTCAGAATACTTGGTTACGTTATCCCAGAATCTAAAGATTGATTCGGAAACTGTTTATTGGCAAATCAATTATTCTTCGATCGAAGGTTATGGGGAAGCCCTGATTGAGGAATCGACTAATAAAATCGTCCAATTTAAATATTACCCAGAGCAATCATTTCAAGAGATAGATCCTGAGAAAATTTTAGGGGCATATTTTAAGTATCTAAACATTGAAATTTCCTCAATAAAAAAAGATAGTCCACTATTTGAAGTATCTTTTGCTGACGGCCAAAACATCAAAGCGGTTATTGATAATTATCGTATTATTCTTAATTATCCCAGTGTTGAATAGGACAAGTAATGGAACAAGTAGCATTTTTTGAATATAGTTCTCCTTGGAGCGATTAAGAAAGGAATGAAAGGATGGCTTTATGAATTTTCGATAGAAGTGAATCGATAGAGACGAAGTGATTCGTAAAGCATAGGTTAGCAGTTCAACCTAAATGTCTTTCGTGGTTAGTTTGAATAATGGAAAAAGAATACTGGAAACGAATTTGCTTGCTTACTGCAATTCCCGATTGGAATAAAGATTCATAGATTGTTACAGAAGTTGAACGATTAAGAAAGAAATATGAAGACTATCGCAAAGAAATTGACTCGAAAAAAGTCATGGTTTTTTATAAAAACAACAGCAGTTATGTTTATGACACATTGAAAAAATGTGCTCAGCAAGAAAAAATCCCACGTGAAAAAATTTTGTTTTATTCACAAAACGATAAAGCAGATAAAAAAGGCAGAAGATTCCGTGTTATCGGTTAAAATTCTCTAATAGATTAGGAGCACCGTGAAAAGGTTCTAGTCTCTCTAGCGCTCTTTTTATTTAAAGCTATGCCTAGTTTCCTAATTGGCGAGTAATCTCTAAACATGATAGAATAGACGGGCATATGAAAGAAAGAGAGTGACGACATGCTTACAACAGAAGATTTTGACTTTGAGTTACCGGAAGAATTGATCGCTCAAACGCCGCTTAGCGATCGCTCCAGTTCCCGCCTATTGGTCGTGGACCGAGAAAGCGGTGCAATGGAAGACAAACATTTTTATGACATTATTGATGAATTAGCTCCTGGCGATGCCCTTGTGATGAATGATACTCGCGTTTTGCCCGCTCGTATCTATGGCGAGAAAATCGAGACCGGCGCTCATCTAGAGATTTTATTGTTAAACAATATCGAAGGGGACAGTTGGGAAACATTAATCAAACCTGCCAAGCGAGCAAAAGTCGGTACGAAGATCACCTTTGGCGACGGTCGCTTAGAAGCGGTCGTTGAAAAAGAACTCGAACATGGTGGCCGAATTATTCGATTCAGCTATGATGGGATTTTCTTAGAGATTTTAGAATCTTTGGGTGAAATGCCATTGCCGCCATACATCAAGGAACGATTGGAAGATCCAGATCGTTACCAAACCGTTTATGCTAAAGAGAATGGATCTGCAGCGGCACCAACGGCCGGTTTGCACTTTACGCCAGAATTATTGAAGAAAATCGCTGATAAAGGGGTCAAATTAGTTTATTTGACCTTACACGTGGGTCTAGGAACTTTCCGCCCAGTTAGCGTCGATAATATTGCGGATCACGAAATGCACAGTGAATTTTATCGATTGACGGAAGAAGCGGCGGCTCAATTAAACGATGTGCGGGCAAATGGTGGGAAAATCGTTGCGGTCGGAACGACTTCGATCCGTACATTAGAGACGATTGGTACCAAATTTGATGGCGATATCAAAGCCGACAGCGGCTGGACGAGTATTTTCATTACCCCCGGCTATCAGTTCAAAGTTGTCCAAGCCTTCTCAACGAATTTCCATTTACCGAAATCGACATTGGTAATGTTGGTCAGTGCCTTTGCCGGACGCGATCTAACATTAGAAGCTTATCAGCATGCCATCGATGAACGTTATCGCTTCTTTAGTTTTGGCGATGCCATGTTCTTAAAATAAAAAACTGAACGACAAGAGCGGCTCGTTAAGTTGGGATACTTCTCAACTTTTTGAACTGCTTTTTTGTCGTCCAGCTTATAACTAAGGGAAGGTATAAGTGGTGGTCGCTGATGGTTGGTTCATGCAAAGCAATTGTTTCTCAAAATTTGTTTTCTTTTACAAACTTACACATGTTTCGTGTGTACTGATACAACGTAATAGACGTATCCTTTTTTCGAAAAGATTCTCGATTTTGTGTTACGCTTTTCTGTTACTTTACACGCTTGATACTAGGTGAAACTTGTACGTTCAACAACTTTTAGTAGATTGAGTTTGCGATATTTACAAGACCACCAACAGAGTTGCTACCTTCCTTACACCTATACTATAGCATATTTAGGAAGCGTTTGCAAATAGGTAGGGTATACAAAGTACAACGATCAATTCACAATTTAAAATCTAAAAAGCTGACTTACTAAAACATCGTTTATTCAATAATCAGCAAATCAGCAATCACTCGTTGACGTTCCTAGAGAGAGTCCACTAATTGTTAGGATCGTTGGTAAACTTTATAAGGGCGTCCGATTTTGGTATAGATAATCTGACTGGTAACATAGTTATTTTTTTCTAAGTAAAGCATGTATTTACGGACTGAGACATGAGAAAATCCGCTGATCTCTACCAAGTCTGGGATCGTGAAAGTGTCTGGAAATGTTTGGATAGCCGCTTTGATGCGATCCATGGTATCAGGAGAGAGTCCTTTATCCAGTTCTGTAAGGGATGACTCGGGACTCTTCTTTGCAACCATTATTTGATCAATGGTTTCTTGGGCAAGACTGTCTTGTTCCAAAGCTTCTTGCCGTTTTAGAAATAGTTCGATGCTTTGCCGGAAACGTTCATAGGTAAAGGGCTTGACGAGATAGTCCAGAACACCTAAATGTAGTCCATGCTGAATAGTTTGTGTCTCATTGGCTGCTGTGATCAAGATCACTTCGATGGCTTGCTGAGAGTTCCGGATCTCTTTGAGCAAGTCTAAGCCGTTGCCATTTTTCAAATGGACATCTAGCAGCACTAAATCAACTTGTTTGTTTTGTAGTAAGTATTCAGCATCTGTCACAGCATCTGCCGAATAGATTTCTTGAAATCTGCCGATTTTTTCTAAATAATTCCGATGGATAAATTCCACCATTGGGTCATCTTCGACAATTAATCCATGTAATGGTTTCATTTTATCACCCCATGATAATGCGTTTGTAATTGGAGAACGACAAAGTTAGGTTGTTCTTCTATCAAAAACTCTGCCTGGTAATCTTTTAACATTTGTTGGAAATAGTTGCTGTGAAAACTATCCTGCAATTGCTGCTGATCCGTTGTGGTCAGCTGAATGGTATAGGTCGTTGTCAGCAGGCCTGTTTCATGATGGATCTCGATCCGCAAATCTTCTATGGTGTTTAGTTGCAACAAAACATGATGAATATACCGGTAAAGATCGATCAACGATTTTGTTTCAACTTCTTGCGAATTGGCGGGAATTTCTGGTGAAATCTCGATCATCAAGTGGATTTTACGCTCAAAGAACTTTTGACGTTCGCCAATCAAAAATCCAGCAACTTGCGGATTCTGAACTAAAAAAGACAAGCGATGAGAGAACTCTTTTTCTGGAGTCAAAATATCATCCAGATAAATTTTCAATTCATCATAGGCTTTTAAATCAGCGAGCCCATAGATCACATGCAGTTTATTCATAAACTCATGGGACTGAGACTGCAGCGCACTGGCGTAAGCAGTAGTATTGGCTAACTGATCCATGACGAATAACGATTCTGTCGCATTGCGCAAAAACACGATCCAACCGATCCGTTTCTGATCCACATTGATCGGTGCAGAGGAAAAAAGAAAATCCTGTCCATTTTGCCGATAGAGCTGTTCAACATTTCGCTCCAAGTCTACAGCATCGGTCTGCAAGATCAAATCCTGCAAATGTTTGCCGACCAAGGAGTCATTGTGTCCACTGTTCTTTTGGTAAAGCTCGTTGGCGGCGATATTTGCCAAATTGATTTGTTGGTTCAAATCCAATACAATGACCGCATCTTTAGTTTCTTCCAACATGGCATTGCGTTCTTCAAAGAGACGTGAGATTTCTTTTGGTTCTAAATTATGAAGTTGCCGTTTCAAATAATAGGCAAGTCCAGTTGCTGCAAAGGCGGCGATTGTGATACTTAATGCTAAGGCAAGTAGATACCCTTCCCGAGAACTCTTTACTAAAGCACTCAAGGACTGCATACGGATCCCTAAAGCTACTACACCGATTTGTTTTTGCGATTCAGTGAGGGAATAGACGGGAACGAATCCCCGCAACGAGCGACCCAATGTTCCTTCACTGACAGAAACATGTTCTTTTCCTTCCAATGCAGTGACTTCATCACCGCCTTCGAAGTGTTTGCCGATTTGGGTCTCATCTGGATGAGTCAAACGAATGGCTTGCATATCCATAACTACCACGAAATCCAACCCGTGTATGTGTGTCACTTCATTTGTGTAAGCTTCCAATTGATCGTTGGAACGTCCTTCTTCCAAAGCGGTAGTCACTTGTGGATCGATCGCCAGCTGTTTACCGACGGACAAGAGCAGGTGTTCTTCGTTGGAGCGAATAAATGTGGAATTTTGAATAAGGACTAAACCATAAAGAATGGAAGTGACAATGAGTAAGACGATTGTAAAGACTAAAGTCAATACCCCCCATAACCGTAACCCTTTTTTCACTACATTTCCCCCTTTATTCGTAAATTATAACATAGCGGCGGAATCCCTAAAGACGCTTTAATTAATTTAAATACTTAAAATAATTAAATAAACTACGAAAAAGAAAACGCTTGCTTTAATCTGTGTGTAACGAGGTACTCGTAGAACTAGTAGATCAATTTAGGAGGAAAGCAAAATGGAAAAGCATATCGAACCCCATGTGGCGAGAGAACAGGTTGAATCTAAAGCAAAAGAAGAGAAGCTAATTGATCGGTGGATGAAAATCAAAATTGGATCAGTTCCGCTGCCAGTATACATTGTTTTATCAACAGTCATCGTAGTCACGGGTCTGTTACAACAATTACCCGTAAATATGCTAGGTGGTTTTGCGGTCATTTTGACTTTAGGGTGGTTATTAGGAACGATTGGTGCCACTATTCCTTTTATCAAGAATTTCGGTGGTCCGGCAATTTTATCTTTATTGGTTCCATCTATTTTGGTTTTCTTCAACTTAGTCAATCCGAATATTCTTGAGTCTGCCGATATTTTGATGAAGCAAGCCAACTTCTTATATTTTTATATTGCTTGTTTAGTTTGCGGCAGTATTTTAGGGATGAATCGCAAAATCTTAGTCCAAGGTTTGATGCGGATGATTATTCCCATGATGATTGGGATGATCTGCGCCATGGGTGTTGGTACGCTAGTTGGTGTATTATTAGGTTTAGAATGGCAACATACGTTGTTTTTCATCGTTACTCCAGTGTTAGCTGGCGGGATCGGTGAAGGAATCTTGCCTTTATCACTAGGCTACAGTGCCATTACTGGTATGGGGAGTGAACAGCTGGTCGCACAACTGATTCCAGCAACGATCATTGGTAATTTCTTCGCGATCATGTGTACCGCATTGCTCTCTCGCTGGGGAGAAAAACGACCAGATCTTTCTGGGGGTGGACAATTGGTCAAAATGAAAAATGATGATGACATGGCAGATGCGTTAAAAGATGATTCCGGCGCTTTTGATATCAAGAAAATGGGCGCTGGTGTGCTGACCGCTTGTACACTGTTCATTGCTGGTAGTTTACTGCAGCATTTGACTGGGTTTCCTGGTCCTGTATTGATGATTGTCTTAGCCGCTTTTTTGAAATACTTGAATGTGGTACCGGCAGAAACACAACATGGCTCCAAACAATTGTATAAATTTATTTCCGGCAACTTTACTTTCCCATTGATGGCTGGTTTAGGATTGTTGTATATTCCATTGAAAGACGTTGTGGGAACACTGAGTGTCTCTTATTTCTTAGTCGTCATCAGTGTAGTGTTCACGGTAATTGCCACCGGGTTCGTCGTATCACGTTTCATGAACATGTATCCCATCGAAGCCGCAATTATTTCTGCTTGTCAAAGCGGTATGGGAGGCACAGGAGACGTAGCGATCTTAAGTACCGCTGACCGTATGAACTTGATGCCTTTTGCCCAAGTAGCTACCCGTTTAGGCGGCGCCATCACAGTGATTGCCATGACCGCAATCTTGCGAATGATTTTTTAATAAAAAATAGAAAAAACGATCAACTATTGGAGGAACGAATCATGTCAGAAGATGTAAAAGAAATCGCTTTGCGACAAGCCAAAGAACATGGCGGTAAATTGGAAGTAGTATCAAAAGCGGCGATTGAAAATCGAAGAGACTTAAGCATTGCCTACACTCCGGGTGTCGCTGCCGTATCTTCCGCGATTGCAGAAGATAAACAGCTGGCCTATTCATTGACAACAAAGAAAAACACAGTCGCTGTTGTAAGCGATGGTTCTGCTGTGTTAGGTCTTGGTAATATTGGAGCAGAAGCAGCAATGCCGGTCATGGAAGGGAAAGCCGCTTTGTTCAAGCGATTTGCAGATGTAGATGCTATTCCTATCGTTTTAGATACTCAAGAGACAGAAGAGATTATTGCGATCGTCAAAGCAATTGCACCGACCTTTGGTGGAATCAACTTAGAAGATATCAGTGCGCCGCGTTGCTTCGAAATCGAACAGCGGCTGATCGAAGAGTGTGCGATCCCGATTTTCCACGATGACCAGCATGGGACGGCAATAGTTGTCTTAGCGGCTGCTTTCAACAGCCTGAAATTGATTGGCAAATCACTAGCAGAAGCCAAAATCGTTGTCAATGGCGGTGGTTCTGCTGGACTTTCTATTACTCGTAAGTTTTTGGCAGCTGGTGCAAAAAATGTCATTGTCGTAGACAAGGTGGGGATCTTGAATGAAGAAAATGATCAGTTACCACCTCATCACGCAGAGATTGCTAAAGTGACAAACCGTGACCATCTTTCTGGTGATTTGCAGACAGCGTTGAAAGGTGCTGATATCTTCATTGGTGTTTCTGCTCCAGGAGCACTGAAGAAGGAATGGATCGCTGAGATGGGAGATAAGCCTGTGATTTTTGCTATGGCTAATCCAGTACCGGAAATCTTCCCAGACGAAGCCTTAGCAGGAGGTGCCTATATCATTGGTACTGGACGCAGTGATTTTCCTAATCAAATCAACAATGTGTTGGCTTTTCCTGGTATTTTCCGTGGAGCTTTAGATGCTCAAGCCCGCAAAATCACGGTTGAGATGCAGATTGCCGCAGCAAAAGGAATTGCTAGCTTGATTCCAGACGAGGAGCTGTCACCAACAAACATTATTCCGGATGCTTTCCAAGAAGGAGTAGCCAAAATCGTTGCGAATTCAGTCAAAGATGCTGTGGAAGCAAAACGTGTCAATTAACGGAAGAAACATTACGTTGAGAACAATTTTTCATTCAATCAAAAAGGACCTTACTTTGATATGTCAAAGTAAGGTCCTTTTTTTAAGCTAATGTCTGTTTTGGCAAGTTTTCATAAAAGGCTGCTTTGGTAGCACTGATATAAGGTGTCAACCAAAGATACCCGATACCAGCTGTGATAATGGCTAGAATGTGCCAGCCAATAAAACTCAAATCAAGTAAGAACAGTTTTCCTTTATACCCTTTCATCAATCGGCGGCTAGCCGTGATGCAAGCAAGAAAATCTGGCCGTGTACCTGTTTGCTCATAGGTATCATAGTAGATGAAGTATGCTTGTGAGTAGGAATAGGATTTGATGATTCCTGGAATCACAAATAATAATGCCCATAAACTAACGAAAATCGTTGATAAAATATAGATGACAATGATACCAAGTGCGAATACACCGCTAAATCCACGAAAGACATCAGAAAATGGACGAATCTCTTGTTTATTGCCGCGTAACAAATCAAGGAATGTCCAAGAAATCCCGGCACCAAACAATGCTGAGAATAATCCGCTGATCAAGCCACCGCCACTACCGCCAGTTGAGTTCGACGCTTCATTGATGGATTGACTATCAAAGGCACCATTTTGACTTAATGCCATCAAAGGCAACACAACAATCACTACGATCACAACAGCAAAAGCAATAGAGATCAACGTAGGGACCAAGCACATCAATACGCTATCTTTCCAGCGTCCATTCAGAACGGATTTGGCTTCACTTTTTAGTTGTCCTCTAGTTTTCATAAAAAAACCTCCTTTCTATCTGTTTAACATGATAGCAAATGAGCATGGATTGTACAAAAAATAAAGCAAAGAAAGGAAAGTTTTTTTGAAAAAGAGGAAGAGAAGCTGAAACCTTCTTGCAAATTCCTAACGCAACCCTTATCATTAATAGCGTTGCACAGTTAATCGAGTCTATAAAGAAAGTAGGGAAATGAATGTCGCAACCTGCCATTCGTTATCGTCTGATCAAGAAAGAGAAACATACAGGTGCCCGTTTAGGTGAATTGATCACACCGCATGGCACTTTTCCAACGCCAATGTTTATGCCTGTAGGAACTTTAGCTACTGTTAAGACCCTTGCACCGGAAGAACTGAAAGCCATGGGCGCTGGTGTCATTTTAAGTAATACATATCACTTATGGCTGCGACCAGGAGAAGATCTAGTGGCCGAAGCAGGTGGGCTGCATAAGTTTATGAATTGGGATCAGCCGATTCTAACCGATTCTGGTGGCTTCCAAGTTTTCTCACTAGCAGATATGCGAAATATTGTTGAAGAAGGTGTCCATTTCAAGAACCATCTAAACGGTTCAAAAATGTTCCTTTCACCAGAAAAAGCTATCGATATCCAAAACAAACTAGGTTCGGATATCATGATGAGTTTTGATGAATGTCCGCCATTCGATGAAAGCTATGAGTATGTCAAAAAATCAGTAGAGCGGACTTCTCGCTGGGCAGAACGCGGATTGAAAGCTCATGCCAATCCAGATTCTCAAGGCCTATTCGGGATCATTCAAGGGGCCGGTTTTGAAGATTTACGGAAACAAAGTGCGCAAGATTTGATCAGCATGGACTTTCCTGGTTATTCGATTGGCGGTTTGTCAGTAGGCGAGCCAAAAGCTGAAATGAATCGCGTCTTGGAATTTACCACACCATGGATCCCTGACCACAAACCTCGCTATCTGATGGGGGTAGGAGCCGCAGATTCTCTGATCGACGGCGTTATTCGCGGGGTCGATATGTTTGACTGCGTATTACCGACTCGAATCGCCCGTAACGGAACATGTATGACGTCTAAAGGTCGTTTAGTCGTGAAGAATGCCCAGTTTGCCCGAGATTTCCGACCAATTGATGAAAACTGTGATTGTTATACTTGTAAGAATTACTCACGGGCGTATATTCGTCATTTGATCAAATGTGATGAAACATTCGGGATCCGATTAACTTCTTATCACAATGTTTATTTCTTGTTGAATTTGATGAAACAAGTCCGTCAAGCGATCATGGATGACAACTTGCTGGAATTCCGGCAACATTTCTTCGAAGAATATGGCTTCAATAAAGAAAATGCCAAAAATTTCTAATTTATTCTGGTAAAACGGTAGGAATACACGTCAGATTCTGATAAAGTATCTATAGAAAAGTAAAAAAATCGAGGTGAAAAAAATGGCACAATCTTTACCAATGCTCTTTATGCTTGTTGCTTTGGTGGCAATGTGGTTCTTCATGAGCCGTTCACAAAAGAAACAACAGCAAGAACGAAAAAACTTATTGGAAAATATGAAGGCTGGAGATCGCGTAGTAACAATTGGCGGACTTCATGGCGTTCTTTCTGAAGTAAATACAGACAAGAGTACAGTTGTCATCGACTGTGAAGGTATTTTCTTAGAGTTCGATCGGGCAGCGATTCGTACCGTGACACCTGGTACTGGTGCATCTGTTGCAACTGAAATCGAACCAGCTGATGTTGTTGATGAAACAAAAGCAGACGATACAAAAGAATAATTTTTTTTGATCCGTCTGACAAAGACAGCTAGGACTAGAGCGTGGGACAAAAGTAAAAAAAACTTTTGTCCCACGCTCTAAACACGTCTAGATGGTGGGAGCAGAAGCAACTCCTTCGGAAACAAGTCGAAATACCCCAAAATTTGAGAAGCAATTTCCGCGTATTCCTTCTTATTTCTAGGAGTTTAGCACCTCTGTCCCAGCCTCTTTTTTTATAGAGTGGCGTTTGTCCAGATTTTCGCTTGTTCTTTAGCAAGAGCAAAAAAATCAGCAAGCAAAGCATGGAGAACAGGTCTTTTTCTACATTAATAGCCCCCTTAACAAGCATTTCTGTTAAGGGGGCTGTTTGTTTGGTAAAAGTGATGCTGCTACTCGATCGGAATGGTTTTCTTAGGTTCTTTGCCGTGATCATCTTTTGGCAAAGTCAATTTAAGAATACCTTCAGAATAAGAAGCTTTGATGTCGTCTTCTTTGACATTTTCTAGCAAATATTGGCGACGAACACTTGTTAAACTACGCTCGCTGCGTACTAGTTTTCCTTTTTTATCTTCAGTCGTAGTATCCGATTGATGTTGACCAGCAATCGTCAAAATACCATTCTCATAAGTGACTTGAATATTTTCTTTAGGAATACCAGGCAGCTCTGCTTCAACGAGATATTCCGAATCATTTTCGTGAATATCTGTTTTGATCATGTTCGCTTTAAAACCATCAAAAAAACTGCGACCAAAATCTTCGAAGAAATTAAAAGGTGTCATACTATAGGCATCTGAGCGACGAGGTTCAATCTCATGTGACATAATAATCAATCCTTTCTTTATTTTTCTTTCCAATTATTATTTTAGTCAAAATTAGTCAGTTTTCAAGTATTTTACTCTCTTTTTCTAGCCCGCATGTCAGGATAAATTTTACCCCTCGATCCTGAGAAAGACTATGGATCAGCAAAGGCGGTTTCTTTAAAGAAAATAAGTTTTTTGATGACAGTATATACTTAATGATATATACTATAATCGAAGCGGAAGGAGATGCTTATGCCAAAAAGAATAAAACGATTAGCTGTTGCACTCATTTATGCACTGTTATCATCCATCGCATTGAATATGTTCTGGCTGCCAGGAAATATATTTGCCAGTGGAATTACTGGACTTTCACAATTATTGTCGCAGCTCTTGGAAGTATACTTTGGTAACGAGTGGTCAATCCCTGTGTTGGTCTTATTTTTTAACGCGCCATTGTTAGCGATTGCATGGTGCAAAATCGATCGTGATTTCGCGCTTATGACGGTTTGTACTGTCTTCCTCTCATCTGTTATGATGAAGGTGGTCCCAGTTGTCACATTGACTACAGATCCAGTCATCTGCGCTGTTTTTGGCGGTGTGCTCCATGGGTTTTCCGTTGGTCTGACTTTAAACGATGATTTTTCCACAGGAGGATTAGATATTTTAGGGATCTTAGTGAAGAGAATGACCGGCAAAAGTATTGGCAGTTTCTTTATCTTTTTCAATGTCAGTCTCCAACTCGTTGCTGGAATGATTTTTGGCTGGCCGTACGCTTTTTATAGTGCAATCTCTTTCTTTATCAGTGGTCGAATGGTAGACTACGTGAATCTCAAGCAAAGG
The DNA here is from genome assembly GCF_051711125.1 of Enterococcus sp. DIV0574. NCBI lineage: Bacteria > Bacillati > Bacillota > Bacilli > Lactobacillales > Enterococcaceae > Enterococcus > Enterococcus sp. DIV0574. The sequence goes on along the minus strand of NZ_JBIOMA010000001.1, from coordinate 2,900,340 downwards.
CGTGTGCAATTACTAGTAGTAACCGAAAAAGCAGAAGGTGTCATTGCAACATTACAATGTGCACTTCAGCGAGGGATCACAGTGATCAATGATGTTGAGGGGGGCTTTGATCATCAACAGAAGAAATTGTTGCTTTTAGTCATCTCCCAAAAAGAATTAAAGACAGTTGAAGGAATGATTCAATCCGTCGACAACCAGGCCTTTGTTAGTGTGGCTTCTGGTGTGAGTGCGAATCGTCCATTTTATGAATGGTAGAGTAGAAAGTAGGGAATCAAGTGAAAAAACAAGCCGTTTTTCAGGAAGTAGCAGATAAAATCGCCCAACGTGTCAATGATGGCACTTATGTAACGAGTCAGAAGCTGCCTTCTGATTATGATTTAGCGGAAGAATTTCAATGCAGTCGGCTAACTGTCCGCAAAGCCATCGATCTTCTGATCACCCAAAATATCCTAGTCAAAGAAAAAGGCAAAGGAACGTATGTGATGAAGCAGCCAAAGATCCAGAGTGGATCTGGCGGATTGCAAAGCTTCACCGAAACGGCCAAAGCCCAAGGGAAAAAGACCCGAACCGAAGTATTACAAGTAGAGACAGTGAAAGAATTACCGACTAAGATCCGACAGATGTTCGGCAACTATGGGAAAGAACCAATGGTGTATCTGACTCGTTTGCGTTATTTTGATGATGAACCGATGACGGTGGAGAACCTCTATGTATTGAAGCGTTATTTAGAAAAAGAGTCCGGCGAAATCACCAAAGATCAGTTAGAGTCTTCTTTATATGAAGTGATCGAAGCCAACATTGAGATTGGTTATTCCCATCAAGAAGTGGAAGCGGTCAAAAGTCCGCCAGACATTGCCAAGCTATTGCATGTATCCGAAGAGGAACCAATGCTTCTCGTCCATTCGATGACTTATTCCCCTTCTGCGAAACCGATCTTGTTCGATACATCTTTTTATCGTGCAGATAAATATACCTTTAAAAATACATTGGTACGTCAAAAATAAGGGGTGGCAAAAATGGACCAAATCAGCACAGCCATTGAGGAAAACTGGCTGGATTTTCTAAACTTACTCAAACAAGTCATGCAAGTTCCTAGTGTCAAATCTGAACCTATGCCACAGGCGCCCTATGGTACGGAAACTCGGCGAGTTTTGTCTTTGGTAATGGAAAAAAGTGCCGCTTTTGGATTTGGAACAAAGGTGATCGATGATGCGATCGGCTATGCACAGTGGGGACCAGAAGGGTCAGACTACATCGGTATCCTGGGACATCTCGATGTGGTGCCTGCGGGTTCAGACTGGGATTTTCCGCCGTTTGATTTAAGCGAAAAAGACGGCCGCCTTTATGGTCGGGGAATTCTAGACAACAAAGGACCAATCATTAGTTGCCTTTATGGGATGAAATTATTGAAAGAATTAGGACACCAACCGAAAAAAAATCTGCGGATCATTTTCGGTACGGATGAAGAAAGTGGTATGTCGGATGTTCCTCATTATTTGGCCGCAGAACAACCACCTGTGTTCGGATTTACGCCAGATTGTAAGTATCCGGTAGTCTATGGCGAACGAGGGGTCGTCAATGTAGCGCTCCATTTTCCGCTGCCAGACGATGAACTACAGCAACTCACTTCGTTTCAGGGGGATCAATTCCGAGACCATGTTCCTGACGACTTGAGTGTAAGCATTGCCGATCAGAAGTTTGAAGTCACAGGGAAACGTTCTCCAAGCAATGCTCCTGAATTGGGAGAAAATGCAATTTCGATCCTGGCAGCCCAACTGGCTGAGAAACAAACTATTCCTCCAACCATACAATCTTATTTTCGTTGGATCTGTCAAAGCTTTCATCAGCAGCATTTTGGAGAAGGGATTGACTTGGCGCTGGCTGATGAAGATTCTGGTAAATTGATTTTGACGCCTGTCGTGATACAAAAGTCTCTCACAGGATTAGTGATGGAAGTTGCCTTTCGCTACCCAGTGACTGTTACAGAAACAGACGTATTGTCCCGTTTGAAAAGGCAACTGCCTATCGGTGTCGAATTAGAAGTCATTCGCAGTATTCCCGGGTTTTGCCGAGACAAAGAATCAACCGAAATAGCTAAACTGTCGACGATTTATCACACAGTCACAGGCAATGACCCTAAACCAGTAACCACAACAGGGGCAACCTATGCACGCAAAATGCCGAATATCTTGGCATTTGGTCCGTCTTTTCCTGGTCAAAAAGGGATTGCACACAATAAGAATGAGTACATGGACAGTGCTGACTTACGGATGAATTTAGAGATCTACATGCGCAGCATCAAAGCATTAACAGAATAAGAATGCCCTGGATGAATCCTCAACAATAAAAAAAATCCGAAACGAGTTTCTTATAAATCAATGAGAGTTGAAAGAAACTCGTTTTTTAGTATAGACATACTAGTATATACCATATAGAATATACTTGTAAGCGCTACAAATGATGGAGGGAAAGATATGTGGGGAATGATTGCAACTTGGCGAATGGCACACGATGGTGTACTGGCAGCCAAAGAACTTTTAGAAGGACAAGCGTCATGCAAAGATGCAGTAGAAACTGCCATCAAAGCAGTGGAAGATTATCCATTTTATAAATCAGTTGGTTATGGCGGATTGCCAAATGAACGCGGAATCGTCGAAATGGATGCCGCTTTTATGGATGGTGAAACATTTAAGATTGGTGCCGTTGCAGGGATTACCGATGTTGCCAATCCCATCTCAGTTGCACGCCAATTGAGTGATGAGAAATTCAATAGCTTTCGAGTAGGGCAAGGAGCCACCGAATACGCGATGTTGGCTGGATTTGAACGTAAGAATATGTTGACCGATCGGGCAAAAAAAATCTGGGAAAAACGATTAGCAGAAATCGCTGCTTCCAACCTCGATCCTTACGATGGCCATGACACGGTTGGCGTTGTTGCTCTCGATACGCAACAGCAAATGGCAGTCGGAACCTCTAGCTCTGGTTTGTTCATGAAAAAACAGGGTCGAGTGGGAGATTCGCCATTATCCGGCTCAGGATTTTATGTAGACAGTACGATTGGCGGAGCTGCCGCTACAGGTTTGGGTGAAGATTTGATGAAAGGCTGTCTTTCTTATGAAATCGTCCGCTTGATGGGAGAAGGTCTTTCACCACAAGCCGCTTGTGACCGGGCTGTTTATGGGTTTGAAGAACGATTACGCAAACGTTATGGCAAAGCAGGTGCCTTTTCGTTGATAGCATTGGATAAAAATGGGGCATGGGGGGTGGCAACAAATGTAGAATTCACATTTAGCGTTGCGACAGCTGACCAAGAAGCGGCTATTTATATGGCCAATCCTGGTCCAGATCAAACCACGGTGATCACACCGATCACGCAAGAGTGGCTTGATGCATATGAAGCACGCATCAAAGCACCGGTATGATTTCAAAAAAAGAGGATTGCAAAGAGCAAGATCTCGAAAGGAAGAGTGGAATGTTCGATAAATTAGAAAATGTGTTGATGCCGCTTGCGGTAAAGTTAGGGCAGAACAAAATTTTGATCGCAGTGCGTGATGGCTTTTTGATCACGACACCATTAGTGATTGTAGGATCGATTTTCTTACTGTTCGCAAATTTTCCAATACCAGGGTGGTCAGAGTTTTGGGCAGGAATGTTTGGTACAGGTTGGGAGTCGTGGGTCACTCGGGTTTCTGGTTCTGTCTTTAATACAGTTGGCTTCTTTTCATGTCTAGGAACGGCGTATGCTTATGGACGGGAAAAGAAAACCGATCCCATCCAAGCGGCAGCGGTAGCCGTGATTGCGTTTTTGATTTTAACACCAAATAAGCTGATCGTTGAAGGAGTGGCAGATCCAATTAGCGGGCTTTCTTTTGATCACTTAGGAACAAATGGGATTTTTGTCGGTTTGCTCGTCGCACTTATTTCTGTAGAAATTTATGCTTATACAACAAAACGAGGCTGGACCATCAAGATGCCTGATGGGGTTCCACCTGCTGTAACGAAATCCTTTGCTGCGCTGATTCCAAGTGCACTAGTCATGCTCTTATTTTTTGTCATCAATATATTATTTGGTATGACCCCTTTTGGTACCGTCCATGATTTTATCTTTAATGTCTTGCAAATGCCATTAAAAGGAGCCGGTAATACATTAACCGCACAGATTTTCTATAGTTTAGCCTGTACGATTTTTTGGTTCTTTGGGATTAATGGTCCGGCGGTAGCCAATTCTGTATTTGCGCCGATCTTAAGAATTCTAACCATGGAAAACCTAGATGCCTTTCAAGCTGGTAAAGATTTGCCAAACATCTTCACGGATCCATTTTCGAACTTCTTTACCAACTTTGGCGGCGGTGGTTCTACACTTTCCCTTGTAATCATCATGGTCCTCTTCTGTAAATCAAAACGGATCAAAGAACTAGGGAAACTTTCGCTCGTTCCTGGAATTTTCGGGATCAATGAGCCAATCATCTTTGGTTTGCCAGTCGTATTGAATCCAATCATTATTATTCCTTTTATCGCTGTTCCAATGGTTAATCTGCTTTTATCAACATTGGTAACCAACCTAGGAATCATTCCTTATACAACCGGCGTTTCATTGCCATGGACGACCCCGATCGGCTTCTCAGGGTATTTGAGTACAGGAAGTCTGGTTGCCTCTGTCTGGCAATTGATTCTATTAGCCATTGGTTGTTTGATCTACTATCCATTCATTATGGCATTAGACAAGCAATACCTGAAGGATGAACGGGAAGCAGAACAAGCCAAAAGTGAAGAACTGGAATTGTCGTTTGATGATATTTCCATCGATCACTTGTTATAGAAGGGGGATCACAATGAAAATAATCTTTTTGCTGGATCAAATTCAAGCCGGACTTGGTGGGAAAGAACATGGGGATCAGCCATTAGGGGGGCAAAAGACAGCGATTGGTTCTGTCAAAATGTTCGAAAAGTTATTAAAGGAAAAGAATATGGAGGTTCTTGCCACGATTTATTGTGGTGATGACTATTACCGAAAGCATGCGAAGGAATCTTCTTTAAAGATTGCCGCAATGGTACAGAAATTAGGCGCAGATGTGTTGCTTTGCGGTCCATGTTTTAATTATGAAACATACGGGGAAATGGCTGCTGAAGTTGCGAAAGTTGTCGAAGAGAAGGTTCAGATCCCTGCTGTTGCGGCGATGTCCATTGAATGCCAAGAGGCAATCACAAGATTTAAAGATCAAGTAGATATTGTAAAAATGCCAAAAAAGGGTGGTACTGGATTAACAGAAGCAATGAACGAAATGTTGACTCTTTGTCAGTTGAAAGCAGAGAAAAAAGATACAACGGATTACGTGAAGGAACATTGTTACTAAGGAGTGGTAAAGCAGATGGGACAAATGGATCAGCTCGAAAAAGTGGTCAAAACTCCCGGAATTTCCGGAAGAGAAAAAACAATCTCTAAATTATTGAAAGAGTATTATGCACCTTACTGCGATGAAATCATCTATGACAATCTAGGTTCGATCTATGGGGTCATCAAATCTGAAAAGGAGAATCCAACCACTGTTTTAGTGACTGCCCATATGGATGAACTTGGGTTTATTGTCAAAAAAATCGAAGAAACCGGCTTGATTCGCGGACTGATAATGGGGAAAATCGAGCCGAATAGCTTATTGGGACAGGAAGTCCACCTGTACAATCGACAAGGGAAAGCCTTCCCAGGCGTCATTTTAGGACGAAACAAAGCAAACCAGGTTCAGGGAAAAGAGGACGTTTTATTAGATTTTGGTTTTTCTTCAAAAGAGGAAGCATTGTCAGAAGAAGTTTCTTTGGGAGATATGGTGACATTTGCGCCCAAATTTACTGTCAGCAAAAATGGAAAAGAATGGATCGCTCCAAATTGGAATGGACGGATTTCTGTCAATCAAACGATTGATTTGTTACGTCAAATTTATGAAAATCAACTCAGCTTCCCTTTTGATCTATATGTTGGATGTACGGTTCAGGAGCAAGTCGGTGCCAGAGGTGCTCAAACAGCAGCGAATCTGGTTGCACCAGACCTAACGATCATCCTAGATACAAATCGAGCCTGGGATTATCAGGAAGATGCTGGCGATGTACAAGGAGAACTCTCAAAAGGAGTTCTATTGACATATTATGATCCTTCCGTTTTGCCAAATCGGTTGCCGATGGAAGAATTGAGAAAAATCTGTGAAGAGGCAGCATTGCCATATCAATATTATTTCTCATTAGAAGACTCAGACGGTGCTTGGTTCAACAAATTACGGACGGGATGTCCAGTCTTATTTATGAACATGCCTGTAAGAAATATGAACACAGCAGCTCAAGTTGTTTCGCAAGAAGATTATGAAACAGTCGGTCAAGCCATCTATCTTTTTCTGAAAGACTTAGACGAAGCAGCGATTGTTTCATTCAAAGAAGAAAACCGCTAGGAGACGATCCCTATGAGAGCTGTAGACTTAGAAATCCTAAAAGAATTAAGTGAAGCCGATGGTATCGGCGGCCGGGAAAAAGAAATATCCAGAATCGTGAAGAAATATGCAGAAGGAGCAGTTGATTTCTGTTTTTATGACAACCTTGGTTCATTGATCTTAGTAAAAAAGAGTTCTAAAGCGAATGCGCCCAAAGTGATGTTGTCAGCCCACATGGACGAAGTCGGTTTCGTAGTTCGAAAAATCACCAAGGAAGGTTATTTGAAACTCTTACCGGTAGGCGGCTGGTGGGGACACGTCATGCCCGCACAGGAAATGCGTGTCACAACGATGGAAGGCAAGAAATACACAGGGGTCATTGGAAGTCGCGCGCCCCACGGGATGCCGCCAGAAGAAAAGAATAAAGTGATCCCAGCTAATGAATTTTATTTAGATATGGGGGTTCCGTCAGCTGAATATATTCGCCAGTTAGGAATAATGGTAGGCGACATGGTTACACCTAAGACGGTCTTTCGTGAAATGAATGATCCGAATTACTTGCTAGGGAAAGCGTGGGATGATCGAGTTTGTGTGGGTGTCTGTATTGAGGTCATGAACGCTTTAGCCAAAGAAGAGCTAGCTGTTGATGTCTACTTTGCGGCAACGACTCAAGAAGAAGTCGGTATACGAGGTGCCCGTACAGCTGCCCACAGCATTAAGCCCGATTTGGCGATTGCGTTAGATGTCACTACCGCTGTAGACACTCCCTTTGATCAAGGGGGATTGCAACTGGGAAAAGGTCCTGTACTCTCTGTTTTGGATTCGCTAACGATCGGTAATAGTGAACTGCTTGCAAAAATGGAAGAGATTGCAGTAAGACAAAAACTACCTTATCGGCATGACTTCATGACTGTTGGAGGGACAGATGCTTGCAACATCCATAAAGCAATGACAGGAGTTGTTGCAATGACAGTATCGATTCCGACAAGGTATATGCATTCCTCAAGATTAATCATCCACAAAGAAGATTATTTGCAAACAATCATTCTATTGAGTGAATTTTTGAAAAAAATCACCTCTGAAGAAACACGCTCCTTCAAAATTGGACAATAGAGTGTTATTGTTCATCTATGTAAATGCAAAACCAAAATCAGTATCCATCATACTAAGAACCGATATATTTGAGAATCAATCAAATATATCGGTTCTTTTTCTTGGAAAAAGCTTGATAAAAGCAACGATTGTTCAATAAAGCACATGGATACTCGAGTCACTTAAACATCAGATTAAAATAACTCGATATGTTGAAAACGCTTGATTTAACTTATTTTTAAAAAACTGTGAAAAAAATCACAGAAATTGTTTACAAACGAAAAGAGTTATTGTATGATGTATATGTGAAGTAATTAACAAATAAATTGTTAACGAACTAGGAGGATTACAATGGCTAAGACATTGGAAAAAGAAGTGACGATCGATGTACAAGCAATGATCGATGATCTTGCAAAAAAAGCAAACGTGGCCTTAAAAGAAATGGAAAACTTTGATCAAGAGAAAGTAGACCATATCGTACACGAAATGGCTATGGCAGCCTTAGACAAACATATGCCGCTTGCAAAAATGGCAGTTGAAGAAACGGGTCGCGGAATCTATGAAGATAAAGCAATCAAAAATATGTATGCTTCAGAATATATTTGGAATAGCATCAAACATGACAAAACAGTTGGCGTGATCAATGAAGACAAACAAAAAGGGTTGATCGAAATTGCTGAACCAGTCGGGGTTGTCTGTGGGGTAACTCCAACAACGAACCCAACGTCAACAACGATCTTTAAAGCAATGATCGCATTGAAGACTCGGAACCCAATCGTGTTTGCTTTCCATCCATCTGCTCAAAAATGTTCAGCAGAAGCAGCGCGGATCGTTCGTGATGCAGCAATCGCAGCCGGTGCACCAGAAAACTGTGTGCAATGGATCGAACATCCATCAATCGAAGCAACAGGCTTATTGATGAATCACCCAGGAATCGCCATCGTATTGGCAACTGGTGGTGCAGGCATGGTCAAAGCTGCATACTCAACAGGAAAACCAGCCCTAGGTGTAGGTCCAGGTAACGTCCCTTCTTACATCGAAAAAACAGCAAAAATCAAACGCGCGGTCAACGATTTGATCGTTTCTAAAACATTTGATAACGGAATGATCTGTGCTTCTGAACAAGCAGTGATCGTTGATAAAGAAGTCTATGCAGCTGTTAAAGCAGAGTTTGAAGCTCATCAAGTATACGTGGTAAAACCAAAAGAATTGCAAAAACTTGAAGATGCAGTGATGAATGAAGGCAAATATGCTGTAAATCCAGCAATTGTTGGACATTCAGCAATGGAGATCGCAAAATTAGCAGGCATCAAGGTGCCTGAAGGTACGAAACTATTGATTGCAGAACTAGATGGCGTGGGTGCAGATTACCCATTATCTCGCGAAAAACTTTCTCCAGTTCTAGCAATGATCAAAGCAAACAACACAGAAGATGCTTTCCAAAAATGTGAAGCTATGCTTGATTTAGGTGGATTAGGACATACAGCGGTTATCCACACAGAAAATGAAGATTTGCAATTGGCATTTGGCTTACGCATGAAAGCTTGCCGTATCTTGGTGAATACTCCATCTGCTGAAGGTGGTATCGGTAATATCTACAATGAAATGATCCCTTCATTGACACTTGGTTGTGGTTCATACGGAAAGAACTCTGTTTCTCGTAATGTTTCTGCTGTGAACTTGATCAACGTTAAAACTGTAGCGAAACGGAGAAATAATATGCAATGGTTTAAATTACCGCCAAAAATCTTCTTTGAAAAGAACTCTCTATTATACTTAGAGAAAATGGAAAATGTTGAACGTGTCATGATCGTTTGTGACCCAGGAATGGTTCAATTCGGCTACTGCGATACCGTTCGCGAAGTTCTTGCTCGCCGCAAAAACGATGTGAAGATCGAAGTCTTCTCAGATGTAGAACCAAACCCATCAACAAATACCGTTTATGCTGGAACGAAGATGATGGTTGATTTCAAACCAGATACAGTAATCGCTCTTGGTGGTGGATCAGCAATGGATGCTGCGAAAGGCATGTGGATGTTCTATGAACACCCAGATACATCTTTCTTTGGCGCAAAACAAAAATTCTTGGATATCCGTAAACGGACATACAAGATCGACAAACCAGAAAAAACTCAATTTGTATGTATCCCAACAACTTCCGGTACAGGTTCTGAAGTAACCCCATTTGCGGTTATCACAGATAGCGATACGCATGTGAAATACCCATTAGCAGACTACGCATTAACACCAGATGTAGCGATCGTTGACCCTCAATTCGTCATGTCAGTTCCTGCTTCTGTAACAGCAGATACAGGTATGGATGTATTGACCCATGCGATTGAATCTTATGTGTCGGTAATGGCATCTGATTACACTCGTGGGTTGAGCTTACAAGCAATCAAGTTAGTCTTTGACTACTTAGAAAAATCAGTGAAAACACCGGATATGGAATCTCGCGAAAAAATGCATAACGCATCAACAATGGCAGGTATGGCCTTCGCCAATGCATTCCTAGGTATTTGTCACTCAGTTGCTCACAAAATTGGGGGAGAATATGGTATTCCTCACGGACGTACCAATGCGATTCTTTTACCGCATATTATCCGTTACAATGCCAAAGATCCTCAAAAACATGCGATGTTCCCTAAATATGATTTCTTCCGTGCTGACACAGATTACGCAGACATTGCGAAATTCTTAGGTCTTAAAGGAGAAACAACTGCGGAACTAGTTGAAGCATTAGCAACTGCGGTTTACGAATTAGGTAAATCCGTTGGTATCGATATGAACTTGAAAGCACAAGGCGTGACTCAAGAAGTATTGGATGCAACTGTAGATCGTATGGCTGAATTGGCTTACGAAGACCAATGTACAACTGCGAACCCTAAAGAACCATTGATTTCTGAATTGAAACAAATCATTGTGGATGCTTATAACGGCTAAGCAATGAATGCACCAATCCCCTCGGTATCTTAGCTGCCGAGGGGATATTTTTTGTAGTTGAGAGATACAATGAATTGAGTTAACTGTAGGGTGGTGCAGAAACTAGTAAATTTGACTATAAAAGAAGTGGTATGTGATATGTAATATACAGTAGAGAAAACAATTACTATTCAGCCCGTCTGTTTTTCAACATTATTCTCGAAGCTTTTCTTGACGAAGCAAAAGAAAAACGCAACAATAGAGTAGGAGGTGGTACCGATGGACACAGAGGCCTTAGTGTTAGATTTACTCGTTCAGCAAAAACAAATGGAAGCGTTACAAAACTATTTAATGAAAACATCAATGGTTGAAGATGAAGCAAGCCAAACGTTTCTTTTTGACTTAAAGGATTATGTCGATAGTTTATCTTTAGTGACTATTTACGAAACGGCACCAACGATAGAAGAACGTCAAGTGGAAGAGATGTCGGCTATTCTGGGAGATCAGGCTCAAACACTTCGAGAGTTAATCCGGCAACTAGAAGAACTTGAAGATGCTGGGAAGAAGGATTTCTATGGTCAACAAGACGGTGAGTTGCGCCGAACGATTGCTGGGTTAAAAGGTATCCTCGAGTTAAATGGATTACTTTTACAAGATAATCTTACGTTTCAGAGAAAGTGGAAGGACACCGATGGTACAGTGGTAGTCAAAGAAACAGCGTCCGAAAAAAATGGCTTTTTTCAACGTTTGTTTGGTAAAAACAAGTAGCTTCAGTTTTATTTTTCAGCAGTTTGATGTTTGAAAAGGAGAAAGATGAAAAATCATATACAATTGAAATCAATCACCGAAGAAAACCTTTCTGCTCTTTGGTCGATCAGTTATGGTCCTAAAGCTGACTTAGAGTGGAAAAAGTGGGATGGACCTTATTTTCAGGACCCTATCCTAACCTGGGAAGAATTCAAAAATGGATTTGGCAAAAATTGTTTAAATAATCCATTACGGAAGGCTATTTATTATCAAGGAAGGCTTGTAGGAATCGCCACTGCATATTGGGAAGATGGCAATCTGCATCAATGGCTTGAATTTGGTGTAGCAATCTATGATGCCACTATATGGAATCATGGGGTCGGTAGTCATGCGATGCGTTTGTGGATCACATTCTTATTTGAACAAGAACCACTCATCCAACGGATCGGATATACGACTTGGTCAGGCAATCACCGGATGATGAAGGTTGGGGAAAAACTGGGCATGACGAAAGAAGCACAAATCCGTAGAGTTCGTTATTGGGAAGGCCACTATTATGACTCAGTAAAATACGGTGTGCTGCGAGAAGAATGGAACCAAAGAATGGGCAGGTAAGAAAAAAACTGCACTGTACCAATAAACGGGATTTTTTGTTCCGTCTGTTGGCATCGATAACAGATCTAACTGCTAAAACGTAAAAAATATCTATTTGTGGATCCAGCTGGGGATATTCCTTGCTGGTCTTTTTTTGTCGCCAACTGTTATTGATTGTCTTGCTCCACAATATCGAAAGACGAGGAAGCTAAGAAGCAGCTTTATTTCAGCTGATCAATTTACAATTTTAGATGCAATCCTTTTTTGAAAGTCATGGGAGAGTAAGCGTAGATACACTGATTTTTGTTTGAAGCAAAGTCAAAGCAGGTACAGCTATTTTTTTTGCTACCATTATTCCTAGAAATACTTTGGTCTACAGATACAGTAGTTATTAATTTTTAGCAAATGAAATGGCGTGATTGGGGTGTGAAAAGTGCGTAACGTTCGTGCTATATTTCACTAGTTAAGTTATAACTTTACTATTTTCCATTTTAGGATTATTATTATTAAAATGAGAATATGGTTAAAAAAAGAAAAGGTAATGATTAGCAAAAAAGGAGATCAAAAATAAACGAAAAATATTTAGCTATGTATCTTTATTTGTCTTATTAAATTCACCACTGGCTACCCCCGTAGTGACAGTACTAGCAGCGGAGGGAAACGACTCTGTACAGTCTGACACCACCCAAGAAACTAGCAACGATTCAGTTGAGACTGTTACTGAATCTTCTACCTCTGAAAGTGTTACTTCTGATTCAAAGGAATCAAGTTCTGAGAGTGAAGCATCAACAACATCAACAGCATCAACAGTAGGTACAGAAGAATCATCGATTCCAGATACAAGTTCTGCCAAATCAAAGGAAAAATCAGCTAGAAGTTTGTTGCCATCAAATGCTCAACAGTTCGCAAATTCGTTGCCTGATAATCAAGCCAATACTGAGGATGTTTCTAGTTGGTTACCAGATCCTACATTACAGTCAATAGTGGCGAAGGCATTAGGAATCGAAGTATCAGAAATCACTAAAGAAAAAATCAGTAAAATGCAGACAATCTATATTTATTCGACTGATTCAGCTCTTGCTGATTTGTCCGGTTTGGAGTATGCCACAAGCCTGTCTTCCTTTTACATGAATGGAACCAATCAGATTTCTGATTTTTCGGTATTAACTAAGATAGATAGTTTAGTCTATGCTTATTTAATGGGAGCGAATGTTACAGATGACAATGTTCCTGATTTTGGGGACAATTTTACTCGATTGAACCTTTCTTCTGCTAATGTCACAGATGCTGTCTATCCGAAGATACTTGAAATGAAGAATTTAGAATCACTTACTTTTGAGTCGAATATGAATATTACTACGATTGCGCCATTGGCTACATTGCCGAATTTAAAGGAATTACGGATTCAATTTTGTGCGGTCAGCGATTTCACCGTTATCAACAATTTTCCTGTCTTAGAAAATCTGGCGGCTTATGGGCAGAATACAGGAAGAAGTGATGGAGTGACTACGATATCTGCTAAGGAGCTGAATTATGATGCTGCAACGCAGTCATTTTTTGTCCCGTTTTCGATCATGCCCAATCGACTAACAAATTTTGATGGCTATGTTCCACCTTTTTCAACATCCAATAGTCAAAGCCAAACGTATTTTGACTTAAACGGGGTTCAACTCCCTTCTTCTCAGCTATCTATTACAGATCAAGACGTCACTGTGTCTGATATAACCCCAGAAGAATTTGAAGGTATTCATACGATGAAATACAATTCACGTCTGAATAATCCAGCCGGGACATATGCACAACCAGATGGGTTTAGCTTCTACGCGATTTCTTCAGGTACCTATTTGCATCAATTTGCGATCAATCATCAAGAAGCAGCCGCAGATGTCACAGTAGAATATGTGGACACAGATGGAAATGAGATCCACGCACCACAAGTCATTACAGGGAATGTTGGAGATGACTACGACGCTACGACAGATGTATACAAACTAACGATCAATGGTTATACATTAGACACGAAACAGTTGCCAAAGAATGGCACTGGAGTAATGAGTGATCAAGCGCAAACCGTGACATATGTGTATACGAAGAATTCGGATAAAGGCAAAGATTCAGAAAGAGCGGCAGCTGTGACAGTTGTCTATGTTGACAAAGACGGCAAAGAAATTCATGCAGCGAAAACCATTCAAGGAAATATCGGTGATCACTATGATGCTACTACGAAAGAATATCAGTTGTCGATCAATGGTTATCATCTAGATGAGAGCCAATTACCAGAAAATCGGATCGGAAAGCTAGGGAAAGAGCCGCAAACCATCACATATGTATATACAAAAGATGCTTCTCCAGCAAAAACATCCACTTCAGAGCAAAAAAACAAGACATCAACATCTAAGAAAGAAAATACAAATTATCAAAAAGATTCAGAATCAAAAGCAAAATTACCACAAACCAATGACGTATCAAAAAGTTATTTAAACCTTATAGGAATTGGATTAGTCAGCTTTATTGAATTCTATTTAATAAAAAGACGAAAATAAAAGGTAGCAGTTCTTTTTGATTACGAGATGTCGATTCTTAAGTGGAGACAAGGATTGTTCATTAAGAACGATCGATGAGTAAACGACTAAATACCAAAACAAGGAGCCTATCTTCTTGTTTTGGTATTTTTGTGTGCGGTAGTCTTTAGGAATCAGTACATCGACAGCTCAAAAAAATAGATCTATTTACAAATACACTTTTTAAAACATAGAGAACGTTCATGCATTTAAAGGAATTTCTTGTTCTATGCTATACTTGGGGCATCAAAAAATACTTTTGACTAAAACCGATAAAACATGCAACGATAATACCGGGTGACGTTCTTTGAACTTTGTTATTGTGTAGGAGATGGGAGAGAAGACGAATGAATCCTTTAGAGAATATGAATCAGGCAATGGCCTATCTAGAAGAAAACTTGTTAGAAGAAATTGATTTTACACACATGGCTAAATTAGCTGGTTGTTCGGAATATCATTTTCGGCGGGTATTTTCCTATTTGGCGGGTATGTCTTTAAGCGAATATTTGCGATGCAGGAAATTGGTTTTGGCAGGAGACTTGTTGAAACAAGGAGCGAAAGTAATCGACACTGCAACGTTACTTGGCTATGATTCGTCGGATGCTTTTAGTAAAGCCTTTCGTGGGATGCATGGCATTTCTCCCTCACAAGCAAAACAGCTGGATGTTATTCTAAAAGCATTTCCACCAATGACTTTCCAGCTGACAATCAAAGGAGGTAACAAAATGGACTATCGGATCGTGCACAATGAACCTTTTCAAATCGTCGGTTTCAAAAAAAGGATCACGCTGCAGTATCAGGGAGAGAATCCGCAAATGACATCACTGTATGAAAAGCTGACGCCAGAGCGCATTATGGAACTCAAAAATCTGGCAAATATCCAGCCGCGAGGAATTATCAGTGTGTCGGCAAATTTTGTCGAACGAGAAGTGGAAGGAACAGCGCTTGATCAGTATGTCGGTGTAGCAACTACCCAAAAAGCATCAGAACCTTATGATGTGTTACAAGTGGAAGAATCTGATTGGGCAGTCTTTACAGTAGTAGGACCATTTCCAGAAGCAGTTCAAGAAACTTGGGCGCGTATTTACAGCGAATGGCTGGCAATGTCTGATTATCAATTAACTGGAGGACCCGAACTTTTGTGGCATGAAAGTTCCGATTTGTCTAAACCCGACTGCAAAAGCGAGCTATGGATTCCAGTCAGTAAAAGCTGATGATTGACGAATCAAACGTCACGAAAGAACGTGCAAAGTGAGGAATCAAAACAAGCCAAAAGAAGCACAGAAAGTTACTTCTGTGCTTCTTTTGTATATTCATTGAATAGGAGTTTGAGAAGAATCCATGATGTGGAATTTGTGAGAATAAGACGAGTGATGGTGCAAGAAACTTTGGGCGAAGCCCATTGCTCAAAATAAGTAAGCTAAAAAAATATATTCAAAATAAAAAATGTTATTGTATGTTTGAGAAGTAAGAAGTAGACTATTCTTAATAGTAGACTACTCTTAATGATAGAATGGCGCCTTTTATAGACAAACGTTTTTGAACAAGTATGCCAGGGAGGAGCTGGGTAAATGGACAAGCAAACGAGTAATCAATCATGGTTTTATAGTACATTTTCAAATGACATCCAAAAAATGTTACTCGATGGAAAGCGGGTAGCAGCACTGATTGAAATTGACGCCAAGGAATATCCTCAAGGGTTTGTCAAATGTTCAGCTGGAACGCCTAATTGCAAATGTATCATTGGAGAAGATACGATTGACATAATCAAGTTGGGGGAAAACCATTGTTTGTTTATGAAAAAGCAGGAACAGGAACTATTTCACATAAGAAGAGCAGACTTGGAATATCTTTATTTAGAGATAAGAAGATTAGGAGCTGCGACTAATGGGTACCATTTCTTATTTTTAGATTTGAAAAGCAAGATAAATCCGAACCCGCTAAAATTTGCTATCAATTCTTTGAAACCATTTTTGCTGCTGTGGAATCATCCAGCTTTTGCAGCAATTGAAAAAAGGATAGACGATCGCTTAACTCCTTTACTAAATTGCAATGATTCAGATAGGATCCCTGACGAAATCAAAAGTAATAGAATCGATATTCCTTTAGTGACTGATCGAATAGAATAGAGACAGATTCAAATTAGTCCAAGTGTCAGGTGAAACCCGACTATCGCATTTTCATTGAAACAAGCAAAAAGACTGCGAAGAACCTTTAGAAAGGTTCTGTCGCAGTCGTTTTCTTGTATACCATAATCAGTTCACCATTTTCTGGATCTATGTGGTGGGTATGCCTAAAGCCAAAAGCGGTATAAAACGAAAAGATCGTTTTGTTCTCTTTGTGGGCACTTAAATAGATTTTTTCCACTGTCCAATGGCAGAAAAGATAGTCTAGGAGCAACGGCATAAATTTCTTGCCTAAGCCTAATTTTTGCCAATGCTGATCGATCATCAAGCGATCCAACCAAATACTTTGTTCTTGTTCGTTATAGGCACCGACCATTGCAAAGCCGACAATGGTTTCTTCTTTGTACAAAGCAAGCGGGACCCAATGCAAAGAAGTATCATATGCAGCTTCCAGCAAGGAGGTGGTGTTGTCTTCAATAAAAGTATGTTGGGATTCTGATACTTTTAAGGCAGCAATTGTACGCCAAGTAGACTGGGACACTTCTTCAATTCTGACTGTCATAGTGTATGTCCTTTCTTCCATTTTTTTTAGTATAACGAAAGCTGTCTCAAAGAACAAATACAGTTGCCGCAATTAGCAGCTAGTCTTGCGTTAGGGGGAGAAGCCGGGCTGTACTTTTCGTATTTAATTTACTTTTTAGCAATAGTTTACTTTTTGTTTACTATTTCCTGTTACTATAGTATTGGCTCAGTTTTTATTATTCTGATAATCAAATTTTATTTTCTTTATTTAAAAAGGTAAGAAATCGGATCATTGCGTGTGCAAGGAAGAAAGAATTCACTCTTTCACAACTGACTGAAGGCATCGGTTGAAGTACCTATAAGTATGGGCTAAAATCGAAAAAAATAGACAGCACCTCCTTTCAATAAGAGGCGGATCACGTCGTGAAAACAGGCGATCCCAATTTTTTCAAAGAGAACACTTTAAATGATGGCTGCATAACTATGTTGAATCATCGCTATCAAAGAGAAGAGGAAAAGAATGACTATCAAGCAGCGTTTATTTATATCGCATATATTGATGATTATTGTCCCAGTTTTATTGAGCTTATTAGCTTCAGTGATTGCTTTTTTAATGGTCTGGCGTTATTTCTGGGGGCTAGATGAAGGAGCCATGATCAAGAATACCGAATTTCGTGCCCAGTATGCGACGGTTGAAAGTCTGGTGATCAAATGGGATACGGAGAAGACGACAGATGCAGAAGTAGTCGCCGACATGCAACATTTCAAAAAGACCAATCATAGCAAAAATATTGCATTGCTGGTTTATCGCGGCGACAAGCTAATTTCGTCTGTAGGGGAAGTAACAGATCAAAAAATGAAAGAAACTGCTCTTAAAGAAGAGGGAGAACATAGTTACTTAAAAGATCAAACCTTTCTTACGACATTTGATACCAGCAACTACAAGATTATCTTGATCAATTCAAATTATTACAATGATTTGTATTATCAAGATCCATTATGGGATCGCGATTACAAAGCGATGTTGTCTCGGATCATCGTGTTAGTCGTGATTTTGATTTTGTCGATTATTTTTATTACTAGCCGTGTTCTGACGCGATATCTCACAAGAAGTATTACCGATCCTTTGGAATTATTGACTGTAGGTTTCTATAAAATCAGAGAAGGAGATCTGCAATATCAGATCCAGTATACGAAGCAAGATGAATTTTTACCGGTCTCAAAAGACTTCAACGGTATGGCACGTCAGCTGAAAGAAATGATGGATAATCAAAACAAACTGGAAACCAATCGTCGAGAATTGATCGCGGGTATTTCCCATGATCTGCGAACCCCACTGACTTCGATCAAAGCCTATGTCGAAGGATTAGAGAAGGGGATCGCTAATACACCTGCCATGCGGACCAAATATTTTACGATTGTAAAAAAGAAGATCGATGATTTGGACCAAGTGATTGCACAGCTTTTCTTGTTTTCTAAGTTGGATACCGGTGAATTTCCTTTCAATCTAGTGACAACTACTAGTAAAAAACTGATCGATGAATACATCGGCTTTATCCAGCAGGAATACGAATTGAATGGATTGACGATTCTATTGGAACCGACGGATCAAAACGTTTCGCTAGAAGTGGATCCAGTTCAGTTTCGTACAGTCTTAACAAATCTATTTGAAAATGCCCGCAAGTATGTGGATCGCAACGATAAACAAGTGGTCGTCTCTTATGAAGTAGTTGAGGAACAGTTTATCTTGTCGATCATTGATAACGGCAGCGGTGTTTCGGAAGAGAATTTGGAAGACTTGTTTGAACTTTTCTATCGCGATGACCGCTCAAGAACCAACCCGAGCAAAGGCAATGGCTTAGGCTTAGCGATTTCGAAGAAAATCATTGAAGGATTCAATGGAACGATTCAAGCGTACAACCATCCAGCAGGGGGATTAGCGATCGTTATCACCCTCCCAGTTAAATCAAAAAGGAAGTGATCGAAGTTGAGTGTACGAGTATTAATTATTGAAGACGATGAAGATATTTCAATGATCGAAAAAGATTTTTTAGAAATGGAAGGGTATGAAGTCCATATCGTTAACGACGGTTGTGTGGGCTATCATGAAGCATTGACGGAGAAATACCAATTGATCCTATTGGATGTGATGCTGCCAGGAATGGATGGACATGAGATTTGTCGAAACATTCGCGATAAAGTCGATATTCCAATCATTATGGTCACGGCCAAGTCAGAAGAATTAGAAAAGCTGCGAGGTTTAGGTATAGGTGCGGATGATTATATTTCGAAACCTTTTTCGCCAACCGAACTTGTCGCTCGGGTCAAAGCGAACATTGCACAATACAATCGGATCAAGCGCGGACAACAGACAGAAACTGTATCTAGTGAAATCGAATTAGGCGGTATCCGAATCAATTCACAAACGCATCGGGTTTACGTGGATGGAATCGAAGTTGACTGCAAACATCGAGAGTATGAGTTATTGCTCTTTTTGATGGAAAATCCAGAGATCGTCTTCAGCAAAGAACAACTCTATGAAAAAATCTGGGGGATGGAAGCACTAGGCAACATCCGAACCGTCGCCGTCCATATCAATCGTTTAAGAGAAAAAGTCGAGGAAGATCCCACCAATCCACAATATATTCAAACCGTCTGGGGAGCAGGGTATCGCTTTAAGGCGTAACATTGCAGCAAAGTGGTTAGTTGCTGCCAAAAAATATAGCAGCAAGAATCTTTTTTCAGCATAGGTGCTGTTTAAAGAGATTCTTGCTTTTTTTATGAAGAGATGACAATTTTGTTCGTGAAAGCCATTTTGTATTACAAAAATGTAAGTAGATTAAAAAAAAACTAATAAATGAAATAAAAAGTTTATCGCCAGTTTATAAATTGTTTAACATTTCAAGGTCAATTATTTACTCCTTCATTCTAGAATCAATATAGCAAGAAAAGGAGGGATTTGGTGAAACAACGAATCAAAAATGAACATGTGCGTCAAGCACTCTTCTTTGCAGGCAAAACCCTTTTTTATTTCTGTATCATTTTGATGCTGATTTATCTTTATCATTATAAAAACGTGCAAGGTGGCACCTTTATCTATAATGAATTTTAGGAGGAATGTTCATGAACGTGGTAAATATTGTGCAAGCCATTGAAGAATGGGCACAAAAGGATCCAGAGAGGATTGCCTACCGAGAAGATGACCTAACATATACTTATGGACAATTAGCAGCTCGATCCGACCAATTAGCTGCCTATCTCGAGGAAACTCTGGAAACTCGCGGACCGATCGTGGTTTATGGCGAGTTAGAATTTGACATGCTAACAGCCTTTTTGGCAGCTTCCAAAACAGGTCGGGCATATATTCCGATTGAAAGTACCACGCCAAAAGAGCGTATTGAATTGATCCTCTCTGTGGTTACGCCAGATTTGATCATTAGCGTAGCTGACTGGCAAGGTCCGGAAACAATGATTCCAATGCTAGAAATAAATCAATTGGAAGAAATCTATCAAAGTGGGCGCAATTTAGGCACTACAAAAGTACTAGGGAAGGATGATATTTACTACATCATCTTCACATCAGGAACGACCGGCATCCCTAAAGGAGTTCAGATTAGTCATGGAAATTTATTGAGTTTCGTGCAATGGACATTGAAGGATTTTTCTTTACGCGAAGGGATGCATTATTTGGCACAGGCACCGTATTCCTTTGATCTCTCTGTCATGGGGTTATATCCAGCATTGACTTCTGGCGGCTGTTTGGTGCCTTTAAAAAAGGCGGTCATTAATGACTTCAAAACATTGTTTGGAACCTTGCCGCAATTGGCTATCAATGTTTGGATCTCGACACCTTCATTTATGAAACTATGTTTGATGGAAGAGACCTTTGACGGGATGCACGTTCCTCAGTTGGAACGTTTCTTATTCTGTGGGGAAGAACTACCAAAAAAAACCGCTCACGCACTGCTGGAACGTTTTCCAAATGCAAAAATCTACAATACCTATGGACCTACTGAAGCGACTGTTGCCGTATCCGGAGTGCAAATCACTGAAGAATTACTGGAGCAATATGATCGAGTGCCAATTGGGTATGTGAAAGAAGATTCGACGGTTTTCTTTATGGAAGAAGATCAACTAGTTCCTAAAGGGCAAGTAGGTGAGATCATCATTAGTGGTCCTAGCGTGTCAAAAGGGTATCTGAACAATCCCGAGAAAACAAAAGAGGCATTTTTTGTCCATGAAGGGCAACCAGCGTATCGAACCGGCGATAGTGGCAGAATGACGGAAGATGGTTTGTTGCATTATGAAGGGCGTCTTGATTTTCAAGTGAAGTTCCATGGGTATCGAATGGAATTAGAAGAGATCGACCATCATTTAAGCAATAGTTCGTGGGTCAAACAAGCCGTCGTAGTCCCTAAATATCAAGAAAAGAAAGTGGAACAGCTGATTGCTTATGTCGTTCCCGAAACGCACCCATTCGAGAAAGAGTTCCAACTGACAAAAGCCATCAAATCTTCACTGAGTGAAACAGTGATGGAGTATATGATTCCGCAGCGATTTATCTATGTTGAGCAGTTGCCTCATACGGCAAATGGCAAAATCGACCGCAAATGGCTGACAAATGAGGTGAATCCTTCATGAACCTGCAGCATATGATTCCTTATGCAAATCCCACCTATTTCATTTGGCTAATGGTAGGATTGCTTCCGATGATGCTTGTGCTGCTGTTCAAACAAAAGCGTTGGCAATGGTATCAAACGTTACTCACACTAGTGGTATTGTACGTAAGTTTTGGTGGTGAATATTGGCAACAGGGGCTAGCGCTGATCGGATACGTCGTGTATCAGACATTACTCGTCTATGGCTATTATCAGCATCGTCAACGAGCAAATACTTCAGGCGTCTTTTATGGTGCAGTGGTAGCAGCGATTTTACCATTGGCATTGAGCAAAGTCACCCCTTTCTTTGTTGGACATGCCTCATTGATTTATTTCTTGGGTATCTCTTATCTGACCTTTAAATCAGTGCAAATGATCATGGAGATACGGGATGGACTGATCAAAGAATACCATCCTTGGCGTTATATCCAGTTTCTACTATACTTTCCAACGATTTCTTCGGGTCCGATCGATCGGTATCGCCGCTTTGAGAAGGATCTGCTGAATCCGCCGACAAAAGAAGTGTATCTCGATTATTTAAACAAAGGAGTCGCCAAAATCATGCTAGGGCTCCTGTATAAGTTCATTCTTGGTTATTATCTCGGTCAAGTATTACTGCCGATCGTAACCAAAGAAGCCCTGCAAAATGGCTTGTTCTCTTGGGGAATGCTGAGTTATATGTATGTTTATAGTATGTATCTGTTCTTTGATTTTGCTGGCTATAGTTTGTTTGCGATTGGTGTCAGCAACTTCATGGGTTATGATACACCAGCTAACTTCAATAAACCTTTTCTGGCGCCTAATATCAAAGAATTCTGGAATCGTTGGCACATGAGTCTGTCTTTTTGGTTCCGAGACTATGTGTACATGCGTTTAATGTTCACACTGATCAAGAAGAAAGTTTTCAAAAGCCGTATCGTCGCATCCAATGTCGGCTATTTTGCCCTCTTTTTGTTAATGGGCATTTGGCATGGACTTACCTGGTATTACATTTTATACGGGGTATATCATGCGACATTGATTTGCGGAAATGATGCGTGGATCCGTTGGAAGAAAAAACAAGGAAATCTGCCATCGAACAACCTAACCAAAGCGGTGTCCACTGTATTGACCTTCCAAGCAGTTTGCTTTAGTTTTCTGATTTTCTCAGGAATCTTGGACAAATTATTCGTTAAATAAAAGGAGAAAAGAATATGACAACC
This sequence comes from Enterococcus sp. DIV0574, assembly GCF_051711125.1. Lineage (NCBI taxonomy): Bacteria > Bacillati > Bacillota > Bacilli > Lactobacillales > Enterococcaceae > Enterococcus > Enterococcus sp. DIV0574. Next base: position 2,877,503 of record NZ_JBIOMA010000001.1, on the reverse strand, counting down.
AAAGAAGCAGTATTAGACATTTTAGAATCAGTTACAGGAAGTGATGAAGTAAAAGAAAACGAAACAATCGATCTTTTTGGTGAAGGATTATTAGATTCATTAGGATCTGTTCAATTGCTGGTTGAACTAGAAGGGCAGTTAGGAATTGAATTTCCCGTATCGGAATTTGACCGGGCAGAGTGGAATACACCAGCAAAAATCATTGAGAAAGTCGACACGCTGCAAAGCCGATGATGAAAAAACGACTACTCACGGCTTTTGGACCGCTTCTTTGTGTGGGGATTCTTGTCGGGGTACTCTTCCTTGGCCCTTGGAAGATCAATAGCCACGATCCGAAAGTCATCGCTCAAGCGGCGACGGCAATGAATGATGTGGTGTTTCGCGGGGATCGTATCAAAAATGAGGCAATAGCAACAGGAAAATATGTCCCATTTTTTGGCTCATCCGAATTAAACCGTGTGAGTGCCACCCATCCTTCCGTATTGTCGCAGAAATATCAACGTTCTTATACGCCATTTTTGATTGGTGCACCTGGCACCCAGTCGCTGACCCAGTACGCCATCATTCAATCAATGGCGAAAGAATTAGCAGGGAAAAAAGCAGTCTTCATCGTTTCCCCTCAATGGTTCGTTCCTAAAGGGTTGAAAGGAGACTATTTCAACCATCATTATTCCGAACAGCATGTGTACGATTGGCTCTCTTCGTTAAAGAAAGTCTCTGACACCGATCAATACTATGCCGAACGTCTCTTAGACTATTCGAAAGTGAAAGAAAATAGCTTGACGGAACAAGTCTTGAATGAAGTGAAATCCGGTAAGATACCGACTGATTGGCAGAAAAAACAGATTGATCTGCAACGATCTATTTTGAAACGGGAAGATGAGCTTTTTAGTGGTCTTGGGTTGGGGCACAACTTGACTGACAAAATCACTGCTGCTGCAAAGAAATTACCTTCTACCTATAATCTCGCTCAAATAGAACAAGTAGCCGATAATGAAGGAAAAGCAGAAACGACTAATAATTCTTTAGGGATCAAGAATTCTTTTTACCAACATAATCTGCAAAGCCGCATAGATAAAATGAAAGGCTCTCAAAAGAAATGGGATTATCGTTTTGGACCAGAATATAGCGACTTTCAACTAGTACTGACAGAATTTGCTCGCAACAATGTGGATGTCTTATTTGTGATTCCGCCCATCAATCAGAAGTGGATGGATTATACCGGCTTGCCGCAAGAGGTGTTGTCCGGTTTTGACAAAAAGATCCGCTACCAGTTAAGAAGCCAGGGCTTCATGAATATCGCTGATTTATCAACGAAGGGCAATCAACCCTATTTCATGGAAGATACGATTCACTTAGGCTGGCGTGGCTGGTTGGCAGCAGATGAATACATTCAGCCATTCTTGGATTCCAAGGTCAAAGAAAAACCGTTGTATGAAATCAACCATTATTTTCTCTCCAAAAATTGGCAGCAAGAGGCACCAAAAGATATTCAGGGGAAATGAAAAAGGAGGACTGTTGGAGAATAGGAATGCTGGAGGCTTCATTCAATGAGTAGACATACGAAAAGACATGCAAAAAGACGCTCAAAAAGGCGCTCAAAAAGAAACGTTCAAAAACTATTGCTTGGGATTGATATCCTGGTAATCATTTGTGGTCTCATTGGCATCTACTACTTGTTTTTGCCAACGGAACCAACGGCTGCTTCTGATCATTACAGTGAGCAAGTCGCACATTCCAGTACTGCCAGCAGCTCCTCCTCCAAAAAGGAGCAACCCGCAAACAAGAAACAGGACTTGTTGGATGCGGGGAACTATGACAATCTCATTAGTGACCAAGAAGTCGTCACAGCCGAAGGAGCCAGCTACGATCAGAAAATTCTTTCCAGTGGTTTTATTGGAAGTGCATTGGTTGTAAAAAACGGGAAAGTCCTGCTGCACAAAGGGTACGGATATGCTGACAAAGCAGCTGATGTCAAAAACACCCCGGCAACATTATTCAATATTGGCTCGATGCAAAAAGGATTGACGGCGGTCTTGATCATGCGGGCAATTAAGGAAGGGAAACTATCCTTGACGGATACATTAGCGCGCTTTTATCCGTATATTCCAGGCGCTGCCAAGATTACGATTCAGCAAATGCTGCAGATGGCTTCCGGACTCAAACTTTCAGAAAATCCGCAAGGGCTGGAAGACGTGCAACAGATCCTCGACTGGGATGCCACCCATGCTGTCTTATCCGGAACCCAAGGAACATTCAAATATAGTCCCATCAACTACAATTTACTGGCAGGTATTTTGACAAAAGTATCAGGAAAAAGTTATGATGCGTTGTTAACGGATTTTTTTATCAATAAGAATGGGTTGAAACAATCTTTCTTGTATAAAGCCTTTTTACAGCAGGATCATCCTACGGTCAATTACAAAACGGATGGCGAAGCAGATCCTTACGGGAACCCTAACAATATTTCCTCAGCCAACTTGGCAGCTGAGGTAGGAACTGGAAATCTCTATATGTCAGTTGGCGACTTGTATCGCTATTATGATTTATTATTGAATGGGAAACTGCTGGATAAAGCTTCACTGAAGCAAATGTGGCAACCAGCCGCTGGCGGGTCCTATGCCGCAGGTTTTTATGACAAAGGGACTTATTTTCGGGCTCATGGTGGTAAAGGAGGATTCGAATCGTTTGGGTTGTTTTCTAAAGACAACAAAACCAGCGTGATCCTACTATCCAATCGTGGACGTAAAAGCGACACAGAATTAATGAATCAACTCTATCATCCGCTTGCAAATGTTGATGCTTCTTTTTGATTGCATCATTTTGCTCGTGCAAGCTTAGAGTTTTCAAGTAGGACACCCTCTGTTCCTAAAGACAAAAGCACATGCTTTCGTCGGGGCTGAGGGTGTCTTTTTTTAGTTTCTTTCAAAGGGGATCCTCACAGCAGTTTGTAATGATTCCAATGTATCTCTAGGGGCTAGATTAGAAGAATTTTAAAAAAGTAGGCAATTGCGTTTGAACTTCATTCTCAATTAGTCTAAAATAGTGAGAAAGAAAAGATACTGGAGGGAACAGAATGTCAGTTTTAGAAATCAAAAACCTGCATGTCCAAATTGAAGATAAAAAGATCTTAAAAGGTGTTGATCTTGTTTTAAAAACCGGTGAGATCCATGCCATCATGGGACCTAATGGGACAGGAAAATCTACCTTATCTGCAGCAATTATGGGAAACCCGAATTATGAAGTCACTGAAGGAGAAATCTTGTTCGATGGGGAAAATGTGCTGGAAATGGAAGTGGATGAGCGAGCACGTTTAGGTTTGTTCTTGGCGATGCAATACCCTAGTGAAATTCCAGGAATCACAAATGCTGAATTCATGCGAGCTGCTATCAACGCTAAACGGGATGAAGAGGACAAAATCTCTGTCATGGATTTTCTAAAGAAATTAGATCAAAAAATGGATCTATTGAACATGCCAGAAGAAATGGCAGAACGCTATTTGAATGAAGGTTTCTCTGGCGGGGAAAAGAAACGGAACGAAATCTTGCAATTATTGATGCTAGAACCAACATTTGCGATTTTAGATGAAATCGACTCTGGATTAGACATTGATGCCTTGAAAGTCGTCGCTAAAGGGGTCAATGAAATGCGCGGGGAAGGCTTTGGCGCGCTCATCATTACACACTATCAACGGTTGTTGAATTATATCACTCCTGACGTGGTACATATCATGATGGAAGGTCGCGTGGTAATGACGGGATCTGCTGATTTAGCGAAACGCCTGGAAGCTGAAGGCTATGCTGGAATCAGTAAAGAATTAGGGATCGACTACAAAGAAGAAGAAGCATAAGGAGGCAAGGCAAATGGCAAAATTACAGGATTATCTTGACCAAGTCAACGTGTTTTCAGCGTTGAAAGAAGAACCTGAATGGATGTTGGAACTCCGCCAAGCAGCCCTTGCAAAAGTGGATGAACTCCCGTTTCCAAAAATTGAACGGGTCCGTTATGAACGCTGGCCTTTGTTTAATATCAATGAAGCAGCACTTGTCGGTGAACAAGAATTCTCTGGCGTGATTGATCCAGCGGCAGCAGGATTGGGGGCAGTTCCATCCTTTGATGCAATGGATAGCCATCCAACGGTTGTTCAGTTTGATGAAACAACGGTCTTTGAACAATTACCGCAACATCTAGTGGATCAAGGTGTCATTTTTACGGACTTGTTTACCGCAATGAGAGAAGTACCAGAACTCGTCAATCAATACTATATGACTAAAGCAGTCCCAATGGATGAAGACAAAATGACTGCGGCCCATGCGGCATTTATGAATAGTGGTTTATTTTTATATGTACCCAAGAATGTCATCATTGAAGAACCACTAGAAGCAATCTTCTATCATAATGGCAATAGCCAAGCGCATTTCTTCAAGCATGTCTTGATCGTAGCAGATGAGCACAGTGAATTCAGCTACTTGGAACGTTTCCAAACCAAAGGGGATCAAGCCAAAAAGTTATCTGGAAATATTGTTGTAGAAGTGATCGCCAAAGCAGGGGCTAAAGTCAAATTCTCAGCTATTGATCAATTGGGGGTCAATATCACTACCTATATGAATCGACGAGGCTATGTCTTACGAGACGCTATGGTTGATTGGGCGATTGGTGTCATGAATGACGGCGATGTGATTGCTGACTTTGATTCAGACCTCGTTGGCGAAGGCGCCCATTCTGAAGTAAAAGCTGTTGCTATCAGTGCCGGTCGGCAAACACAAGGGATCGATACGCGAGTGACAAATAAAGCACCACATTCGATCGGCCACATTTTGCAACATGGTGTCATTAGAGAACGCGGCGTCTTGACCTTCAACGGTATCGGACATATTTTAAAAGGAGCCAAAGGTGCCGATGCCCAACAAGAAAGTCGGGTCTTAATGTTGTCTGACCAAGCTCGTGGCGATGCCAATCCGATTCTATTGATTGACGAACATGAAGTTACGGCAGGACATGCTGCCAGTGTGGGTCGTGTCGATCCAGAAGAAATGTACTACTTGATGAGTCGCGGCTTGCGCAAGGAAGAAGCAGAACGCTTAGTGATTCGCGGATTTCTGGGATCTGTCTTAACAGCCATTCCTGTGAAAGAAGTGCAACAAGAACTGGTGGCTGTTATTGAAGGGAAGTTACTTGCATGATCGATGCCCAAAAAGTGAAACAAGCGTTTCCTATCTTGGATCAAGTCGTCAATGATGAGCCATTAGTCTATCTTGATAATGCTGCCACCACCCAAAAGCCGGAAGCCGTTTTGAAGACGATCGCTGCCTATTATCATCAAGACAATGCCAACGTTCACCGTGGCGTTCATACATTGGCGGAACGGGCGACCCATTCTTATGAAGCCGCGCGGGAAAAAGTTCGCCATTTTATTCAGGCCAAAGAAACCGCCGAAGTGTTGTTCACTCGTGGTACGACGACAAGCCTGAATTGGGTAGCCCGCAGTTTTGGGGATCAATTTGTCAATGAAGGTGATGAGATCGTGATCTCTTACATGGAGCACCATTCCAATATCATCCCATGGCAACAACTGGCAAAACGCAAGAAAGCGATTCTGAAATATATCCAATTGACGCCAGAAGGTATCCTTGACATGGATGATGCACGTCAACAGATCACGGATAAAACAGCGGTGGTTGCCATTGCTCATGTCTCAAATGTTCTTGGTGTGATCAATCCAATTGCTGAGTTAACGCAACTAGCCCATCAACACCAAGCCGTGATAGTAGTAGATGGCGCCCAAGCAGTTCCCCATATGTCAGTTGATGTCCAATCATTAGATTGTGACTTCTATGCTTTTTCTGGTCATAAAATGTGCGGCCCGACCGGCATTGGTGTCTTATATGGCAAACGTTATTGGTTAGATCAGATGGAGCCAGTGGAATTTGGCGGCGAAATGATTGATTTCGTTCATCTTCAAGAAAGCACGTGGAAAGAATTGCCATGGAAGTTTGAAGCAGGTACTCCAAACATAGCTGGCGCCATCGGGCTAGGGGCAGCGGTAGATTACTTGAGTGAACTTGGGTTAGCGGCCATCCATCAACACGAGGCTGAACTGGTCGCTTATGTTTTGCCAAAATTGCAAGCCATTGATGGACTGACGATTTATGGTCCACAAGAAGCAGCCAAACGAACAGGTGTCATCGCTTTTAACATCGACGGGATTCATCCCCATGATGTAGCGACTGCATTAGACATGGAAGGTGTCGCTGTCCGTGCCGGTCATCATTGTGCACAACCCCTCTTAAACTATTTGCACGTACCGGCAACTGCACGTGCCAGCTTTTACCTGTATAATACAAGAGAGGACGCCGATCGATTGGTTGACGCCATCAAGTTAACAAAGGAGTTTTTCCAACATGGCATTAACGAAATTAGATAATTTATACCGACAAGTCATATTAGATCATTCCAGTCACCCCCATCATCGCGGAACACTAGGAGATTCTACCTATAAAGTTGAATTGAATAATCCCACTTGTGGCGATGTGATTCATTTAGAACTCGCCGTTGAAGGGGAGACCATCAAAGACGTGGCATTTACCGGTGAAGGCTGTTCTATCAGCACTGCCAGTGCTTCAATGATGGGAGATGCAGTGATCGGCAAAACATTGACCGAAGCTGGAGAATTGTCAGGTTTATTTTCTGAATTGGTCCAAGGTCATACTGTTTCTGACAGTGACCGTCTAGGTGATGCTTCAATGCTAGGAGGAGTGGCTAAGTTTCCCGCGCGGATCAAATGTGCCACCCTTGCATGGAAAGCATTGGAAAAAGCGATCGCCGACGATACCCAACAATCAGATGTGGAACACAGACACTCGGAAACCGATGAGCATCAAGTAGAGTAGATTGCAGCAAAACAAAGGAGTGAGAACCATGGGTGTACCCGAATTAGAAGAATATAAATTTGGCTTCCACGATGACGTGCAGCCCGTATTTAGTACCGGTGAAGGCTTGACCGAAGACATCGTCCGTGAAATCTCACGGGTCAAACAAGAACCAGAATGGATGTTGGAATTCCGATTGAAGTCATTAGAAGCCTTCAACAAAATGCCCATGCAAAACTGGGGACCGGATCTGTCCGACATCGATTTCGATGCCATCAAATATTATCAAAAACCTAGCGACAGCCCAGCTCGAGACTGGGATGATGTACCAGAAAAAATCAAAGAAACCTTTGAACGAATCGGAATTCCCGAAGCAGAACGTGCCTATTTAGCCGGGGCTTCGGCACAGTATGAATCAGAAGTCGTTTACCATAACATGAAAGAAGAGTTTGAAAAGTTAGGCATCATCTTTACCGATACCGATTCAGCCTTGAAAGAATACCCAGAGATCTTCAAGCAATACTTTTCAAAATTAGTACCGCCAACCGATAACAAATTGGCTGCACTGAACTCAGCTGTTTGGTCCGGTGGAACCTTTATCTATGTACCAAAAGGCGTCCGCGTTGACGTACCGCTGCAAACCTATTTCCGGATCAATGCCGAAAACACCGGTCAGTTCGAACGAACATTGATTATCGTTGATGAAGGTGCCAGCGTCCACTATGTGGAAGGCTGTACCGCACCAACCTATTCCAGTAATAGTTTGCATGCAGCTATCGTCGAAATTTTCACCTTGAAAGATGCCTACTGCCGTTATACAACCATCCAAAACTGGTCCGACAATGTCTATAACCTCGTAACCAAACGAGCAAAAGCATTGGAAGGTGCCACAGTCGAATGGATCGACGGCAACTTAGGTGCCAAAACAACCATGAAATATCCAAGTGTCTATCTCGATGGCAAAGGCGCCCGCGGTACGATGCTCTCCATTGCATTTGCCGGTGCGAACCAAATCCAAGATACAGGTGCTAAAATGATCCACAACGCACCAAACACTTCCAGCTCCATCGTCTCGAAATCTATTTCAAAAGACGGCGGCGCCGTAAACTATCGTGGACAAGTCACCTTCGGCAAGAAGAGCGCAGGCTCTATCTCTCACATCGAATGTGACACTATCATCATGGATGATCTATCGAAATCCGATACCATTCCATTCAATGAAATCCACAACAGCCAAGTATCATTAGAACACGAAGCAAAAGTCTCAAAAATCTCAGAAGAACAACTCTACTACCTCATGAGCCGCGGCCTATCCGAAAGCGAAGCCACCGAAATGATCGTCATGGGCTTCGTCGAACCATTCACCAAAGAACTACCAATGGAATACGCCGTCGAGCTAAACCGATTGATAAGTTATGAGATGGAAGGGTCTGTGGGGTAATAGAATTGTTTAAGCTAGAAATGCCTATTTGAAGGCGTTTCTGGCTTTTTTTGTTTGGGTGTGTAGAAAGTAACATCAAAATTAACACCAATGAGAAATGGATAGTTAGATTGTTATGGTAAAAATAATCTAAGTAATGAAAACCTTTCAGAGGAAAACGAAAATGTATAGGGGAAATAAAGATAAGATACTTTTTTTAAGATTGAAAATATAAAATATCATTGTTCTTATGCTGCTATCATTTGGAAATTAAGCTATCCGTCCGTTGGTGCACTACGTCAATGGTATAATGAATATTTGTTATCTGGGAAGCTTCATCATAATCACCGGAAAAATCAAAGTATTCTGAAGAACAAAAACGAATAGCCGTGGATTATTATTTTGAATATGGCCAATATTACGCACGAACCATTCTTATGCTCAGAAGATTTCTCCTGTACAACCAAATCTAATGAATCGTAACTTCAAAGCAAAAAAACCAAATGAAAAATAGTTAATAGATATTACTGAGTTTAAAATTCTTAAAGGGAAAATCTATTTGTTCCCGCTTGTCGATTGCTACGATGGAGCTTTTATTAGTTGGACCATTGAAACAAATCCTGACGCAGAATTAGTGAGTACTATGCTATATTGTGGACGAGCTGAGCTCTACCCTTCAAGGTCAAGAGCGTCCAATCATTCATTCTGAACGTGGGGCTCATTATCGATGACCAGATTGGATCGAGCGAATGAACAAAGCAAACTTGACTCGCTCCATGTCTAAAAAGGGGTGCTCACCAGATAACTTAGTGTATGAAGGTTTCTTTGGACGATTAAAAAACGAGGTGTTTTATCAACGTGACTGGAAAAACACAACAATCAATCAGTTTATAAACCAATTGGATAACTATATCCACTGGTATAATCATAAACGGATCAAGTTAACTTTAGGAGGACTAAGTCCTCTTCAATATCGGAAGAAACAAAGATGTATTTTTAAAAATGGTCCAGAAAAACATCCGCACCCCCAAACCCACAATTTTAAACTGCCCTTGACAGGAGATGATGGAGTCTCTAAATCACTATATTTTTAACTAGTGATACCGATATAGATATATATCTGTAATAAACAAAAAAATGAAAGCGCTATTGACAAGTTCGTATAGACAATGATACCATTATAGAGTAAACGTTTACGTTGTTTTGTTAGTAGTATTTTCTCATTTTTTTTAGTTATTTATGTAAACGATTACGTAGACCGAATAAAAGGAGTATTACGAATGAAAAAGATGCATAAAATTTTGACCGGTTCAGTTGTATTGAGTAGTGTTGTCTTACTTGCAGCATGCAGTGGCGAACAAGACAAAGAAGCAAAAACAGATACCGATGGAAATATTGTCATGACAGTGGGTCAACAGACGCAGCCAAACTCCAAACTCCCTGATGGAGACTCTTATGCAGATAATGCTTATAGAAGACTGATAAAAGAAGAGCTAGGTGTGAGTATTGAGAGTGCATTTGAGGCAAATGGTGATGATTATACCAGACAAGTGTCGCTTGCCATTGCTTCAGGCGATCTACCAGATGTAATGGTTGTCAGCAGAGATGAGATGGAGGAATTGGCTGACAATGATTTGATTGCTGATTTAACAGATGTTTATGAAGAATACGCTAGTGATAATATCAAAAATATTTACAATTCTTTTGACAATGTCCAAATTGATTCTGCTAAAATAGGCGATCGAATTATGGGACTACCAGGCACTGCGAATGATTTTGGTCCTAATTTGGTTTGGATTAGACAAGATTGGTTAGATGACTTGGATGTCCAATTGGACGAAGATGGCAATCATGCCATTACTTTGGAAGAGCTAGAATCAACGGCCAAAACGTTCAAAGACAAAGATGCAGGAGGAACAGGGAAAACACAAGGTCTCGCATTTGCCAATTGGCTAACTTCCGATAGTCATGGAGGATCTGGGTATACAGCAACTGCGATATTCAATGCCTTTGATTCATTTCCTAAAAATTATTTAGTTGGGGAAGATGGTCAGTTGGTTTACGGGTCAAATACTGCCAAAACCAAAGAAGGATTGAGCTACGTAAAACAACTATTTGACGATGGAATTTTAGATGATCAATTTGGTACGCGAACATACGACGACATCAATGCGATGATGATTAATGGAGAACTTGGTATTATACCTGGCCCTTGGCACTTATCTGATTGGGCTTTGGTTCAAGCAAAAACTGCAAACCCTGATGCAGCATTCACGCCTTATGCAATTGAGAGTAGTGATGGTCAAGTAAATGGTGTGAGCAAACCAGGTGTAGGTGGCTATGTAGTTGTTAATAAAAATTTTGCAAACCCAGAATTAGCCATAAAAATAATCAATTTATTGTTTGATGAAGTACCAAACTCAACCGATATGGAAACAGAGTATCCTGAAATATATGCCTATGCGCAAAAATCTGTAGACGGATCAGTACGTCCAATGAATATTGAAATGTTCGAAAACTTAAGTGAAATATCTGATGCAGTGGAAGCTTCTCAAGCGGCTGAAGGTGAGATAGATATTGATGATATTTCAAGTTTCACAGTAAAAAACAATGCACAAAAAATTAAAACCTATCTTGATGATCCGAGCACTGCAGATCCAACAGATTGGGCGGTCTATGCGTCGAGATTATTGGCTGTAACTAATGTGATGAACGGTGTACGGGAAGAGAATATCTATAATGAAATCACGCCATTTACGACATTTGAAACCATTAAAGCAAGTGAGCGGAATGGTGCCCAAATTTCAAAATTAGAAGAAGAGACGTTTATCAAATTTGTGACAGGGGAAGAATCTTTGGATAATTTTGATTCATATGTGAAGACTTGGAATAGTCAGGGTGGACAAGCAATTTTAGAAGAAATGCAAAAGCTCGCGGATGAATAAAGGTCATTTCTAAATTTTGGGTAGAGCATTTGTTCATTGCTGCAAATGCTCTACTATATTATCAATTATCAAATAAGGAGAAAGTTTATGGAAAAGCTTGCAACAAAAAAGAAGTGGTTTTCTAAAGATCAGTGGTTATTTCTAGCAATGATTGCGCCGGGAATGATTTTTCTACTAATCTTCTCGTATGCGCCAATGTTTGGTTTAATTATGGCATTTCAAGATTTTGTTCCAGCGCGTGGCTTTTTGGGTTCGGATTTTGTTGGACTAGATAATTTTATCTATATTTTTAATTTGCCTGATATCTGGCAAGTAACCTACAATACGGTTTTTATCGCAGTAGGGAAAATTGTGTTGAACACCATTATTCCGATTATCTTTGCCATTTTATTGAATGAGATTCGCGTCAAATGGATGAAGAAAACCATGCAAACAATCGTTTATTTGCCACACTTCTTATCATGGGTCATCTTGGCATCAGTTATTCTCAATCTATTTAATTTAGATGGTACTGTGAATCAAGTGTTACAAAGCTTAGGCTTGGACCGAATTAACTTTTTGGGCAGCAATGCTGTGTTTCCACATTTGTTGATTTGGACAGATGTATGGAAAGGATTTGGTTATAACTCTATTATTTTCTTAGCGGCAATCACATCGATTGATCCAGGGTTATATGAGGCTGCAACAATGGATGGCGCTAGTTGGTTGCAACGTGTAAAACATGTGACGATTCCAGGCATGATGTCTTTTATTATTTTGATGACCATCTTGGCTTTACCAGGTATCTTAAGTGCCGGATTTGATCAAGTTTACAACTTATATTCACCACCAGTCTATGCTAGTGGAGATGTTTTGGATACTTACATTTATAGAATTGGGTTAATCGGACGTGATTATAGTTTAGGGGCTGCAGTAGGACTTGTCCGGTCGATTATCGGTTTGATTTTGATTTATGTCTCGAATAAAACAGCTGAAAAAGCCACAAATCGGGTTATGTTTTAATTCATAGAGAGGAGAAAAAAATGAGAGAGAAATTCGGTATTCGACAATTTGTGATTTATTTAATCGTTATTTTATTAACACTATCTTGTTTGGTCCCTTTATTAAACGTTCTGGCGCTGTCCCTAAGTTCCTCCCAAGCAGCTGCAGGGAATAAAGTAGGACTTTGGCCAGTAGATCTCACGTGGGCAGCATATGAAAGAATCATTAACGATACACAGTTTTGGCGTTCGTTTGGGATCTCTGTTTTTCGTGTATTTGTTGCTTTGGTCCTTAATTTAGTGATGATCGTCACCTTAGCTTACCCATTATCAAAATCAAAAAAAGTGTTTCGGACTAGACGTTTCTTTATGGGATTTATGGTTTTTGCGATGCTCTTTAATGGCGGGATGATACCGACCTACTTGATTGTGCGTAATCTGGGAATGATCAATAGTATCTGGGCGTTAATATTACCGGGTGCTGTGCCTATTGGCAGTGTCATTTTAGTCATGAATTTTTTTCGAGGGGTACCTAAATCTTTGGAAGAGTCTGCATTATTAGACGGAGCAAATGCATTTGATGTTCTGCGTAAGATATACATTCCCATATCTTTACCTTCTTTGGCAACTGTATCATTATTTAGTATTGTCGGGAGCTGGAATGATTTCTTTGGTGGTTTGATTTATATGACAAAAATTGAAAATTACCCATTAATGACGTACATTCAATCTCTGTCTGTCAATATTGCAGAAACTTTGCAAAATGCAAGCGGCATGACATCAGAACAATTACAAAGTTTATTAGCTGTTTCAGATCGTAATCTGAATGCAGCGAAAATCATTGTAGCGATTGTCCCCTTGTTAGTGATTTATCCTTTTTTACAGAAATATTTTGTACAGGGAATTGTTGTTGGGGCTGTAAAAGAATAATTCTAATCATGAGATAATTGAAAAACAAGTCAATGGATTCGATAAGAACCTAAGAAGAAGGGAAGTAAACCTATGAATTCTTTTTTTCGAATAGATGGACCCGTCTATAACCTTTTGATGAAGTTGTGGAGTCTGTTCGTTCTCAATTTATGTATTTTAATAGGGAGTATCCCAATTGTAACAATTGGTGTTGCAACCAGCGCAGCTTATGCCGTTTGCTTTAAGTTGCATGAAAACAATGATACACGTGTTATTGAAAACTTTATTTTGGCATATAAACGAAATTTCAAACAAGCTATTGGTTTTAGTATCATGCAATCTATTGTTTTTTTCGTTGTGGTTGTCGATTTGAATTATATGATCCATTTGGATCAGCAAAATCTCATTGGCTTGCTTGGGGTATCTATCGTGGGTCTTGTCCTTGTGTTAAGTAGTCAATATACGTATGGTTATATTGCACGCTTTAAAGATTCGGCTAAGCTTGTTTTCATGAACTCTATGAGGCTTGTCTTAGCAAATATGCGGGTGAGCTTTTTGTTATCAGTTATCACATTGTTCTTGCTATTTTTGATAGTGACCTCCCCAATTGCATTTGTTTTTGTGTTGTATCTGAGCATTTTTATTGGGTGTAGTTTTCTTGTATTCTTAAAATCATTTTTAATGTTAAGTGTATTTAAAAAGTATGAAATGTAAAAGGAGATTCAATATGAGTTCATGGTGGCAAAAAGCAGTCGTATATCAGGTGTATCCTCGTAGTTTTCAAGATAGTAACGGGGATGGCATAGGTGATTTAAAAGGGATTATCCAACGATTGGATTACTTGGCGTATTTAGGCATTGATGCGATATGGTTAAGTCCTGTCTATAAATCGCCAAATGATGATAATGGTTATGACATTTCAGATTATCAAGAGATAATGGACGAATTCGGAACAATGGAAGACATGGAAATTCTGATTGCAGAAGCTATGAAGCGGAATATCCGAATCGTTATGGACTTGGTTGTTAATCATACCAGTGATGAACATCCCTGGTTTGTTGAGGCAAGACAGTCAAGAGACAATCAATATAGAGATTTTTACATTTGGTCAGATCCTGATTCACAAGGGAATCCGCCCAATGATTTAGGTTCAACATTTTCTGGTCCAGCTTGGGAATATAGTGAATTAACGGGACAGTATTATTTACACTTATTCAGTAAAAAACAGCCGGATTTAAACTGGGAGAATCAAGAAGTAAGACAGTCTGTTTATGACATGATGAATTTTTGGATTGAAAAAGGGATTGGCGGATTCCGAATGGACGTTATTGATTTAGTTGGTAAACAACCATTCAAAAAGATAACAGGGAATGGGCCTAAACTGCATGAATACTTGCAAGAAATGAATCGAGCTACATTTGGCAACAAAGATCTTATGACGGTTGGAGAGACTTGGGGAGCAACACCAGAAATTGCTAAATTATATTCCAAACCCAATCGTAATGAACTGTCAATGGTTTTCCAATTTGAGCATTCCGGTCTTGATCAGCAACCAGGAAAAGAAAAGTGGGATTTAATCGACCTGTCTATTCCAGCACTAAAGGACGTTTTTTCCAAGTGGCAAACAGAGCTGGCTTCCGAGGGATGGAATAGTTTATTTTGGAATAACCATGATTTACCAAGAATCATTTCTCGCTGGGGGAATGATAAAGAGTTTCGCGTCCAAAGTGGAAAAATGTTTGCAATTTTGCTGCATTTATTAAAGGGAACCCCGTATATTTATCAGGGAGAAGAAATCGGTATGATCAATTATCCGGTTGAAACCATTGAAGAAGTCGATGACATTGAGAGTATCAATATGTACAATGTCCGCTTGTCGCAGGGTTATGCAAAAGAGGATATTTTGGACTCGATCAATGCAAAAGGGAGAGATAACGCAAGGACACCGATGCAGTGGAATGATTCAAAAAATGCAGGATTTACCTCGAATAAACCTTGGCTACATATAAATCCTAATTATCCTGAAATCAATGTGGAGAAAGCTCTTGAGGAAAAAGATTCCCTTTTCTACACATATAAAAAATTAATCCAATTGCGACATGAACATCCAATTGTAGTTTGGGGAACTTATAATTTGGTTGATACCGAAGACGAAAATATTTTTGCTTATTGCCGTGTGCTAGATGAGCAAAAATGGTTGATCATTACTAATTTTCAAGAAAAGACAACTACTTTTGATCTAAAGGAAGAGCCAAAATCAGTTTTGATTCAGAATTATACGAAGAAAGAATATACAAAAGGTATGCTCTATTTGGACCCCTATGAAGCTGTTGTCTTAGAAATAAGCTGATTTACTTAGTGACTGAAATATTTAGAAAAGGAGTAAATATGACGAAAATAAGAGAAAAAAATAATAGAAAAGTTCTTGCAACAAAAAAAGATACACAAAAAAGCTGGACTGTTTCGATTATTATCATTGCCTTTCTTTTCGTTTTTATTTTTGGTAGTGCTTATATGAACAAAAAATTGCAAGAGGAGATGGTGGGCATTCAATATGATGCAACATTAAAGTTTTCAGTAGATAAATCTATGTATGATCCCGGGGAAACCATCATCTTGGCGTTATCGACAAGTTCAAATTCTCTAGAAACATCTAAAGGCAAGTATCTTGTCAACGTGAAATACTTGAACGAAACAATCGATACGATTGAAGGCGTTTGGGAAACGACATCAGAAGGGAGCATTCAAGAGGAAATTGAATGGACTGCACCAAACGAAGACTTTAAAGGCTATTTATTTGAATTGGACATACTCGATTCAGAGGGTCACGCTATTCGACACATGAATACAGCAGCAGATGTGTCAAGCACATGGACGAAGTTTCCTAGATATGGCTTTTTGACAAATTTCGATAAGGATATAGACACTGAAGCAGTGATTGAGCAAATGAACGACTGGCAATTAAATGGGATTGAATACTATGATTGGAAATACCTGCATCATCAATTAATTCCTGAAGATGGAACAATGGAGTGGCAAGATTGGGCTGGTCGCAAGATTAGTGGAGAGACCATCAAAAGCTACATAGCTGAAGCAAAAGCAAGAGGGATGACAAATATGTCCTATAATATGATTTATGCTGCGACAAATAATTATGCTCAATATGGTATCAAAGAAGAGTGGGGGCTGTGGTATGCAGAAGATCATGAAGCTGGTAAAAATAAAGGTGATCGATTTACATTCTCAATGGGTGCAAGTCCTACAGGTCAATCCAATCTCTTTTTCTTTGATATTCAAAATCCAGAATGGCAAAACTATATTATTCAAAAAAATTTAGAAGCTCTACAAGTGATGGGATTTGATGGTTGGCATGGAGATACAGTGGGTGAATGGGGAAAAATGTGGACTCATGATATGATTGGTGATGAGACACAAGGTATTTATGTGAAGGATGGGTATAAAGAATTCTTGGATATTGCCAAAGAGAAGCTTGATAGCTATTATCTATCATTTAATCCTGTAGGTGCTCAAGGTATCGAACAGGTAAATGCCTCTGCTGTGGATGTCCTATATGCAGAAATCTGGCCTTGGGATACAACAAGTGATGGAGAGCAGTACAATACTTATCAAAGTCTAAAGAACGTCATCGATAATTCTCGAGACCAAAGTGATGGGAAATCTCTGATCATTCCAGCATATATGGAATACGATTATGCTGAGAGTGTGGTGAGTGAACCTTTTAATATGTCTGCAGTTTTATTAACAGATGCGGCAGTATATGCTGCAGGAGGTTCACGTATTGAATTAGGTGATGGCGACGAAATGCTATCGAATGAATATTTTCCCAAGCATAATTTATATATGTCAGATGAACACAAAGTACGTCAAAAAGCGCTGCAAAATTTTATTGTTGCTTATCAAAATCTTTTGCGGGATGGATTAGAAGATAATGGGCATCAGATTGAATTTGTCGATCAAAATCAATCGAGCGATGGACAGCCTAATACAATCTGGGCATATAGTAAGTCTGGTAATGGATTCGATACGATTCAAATGATCAATTTACTTGGCGTTTCTGATAATGATTGGCGAGCAAATCAAGGAGAGAAAGAAACACCTACTATTGTTGAAGATTTGACAGTGAAATATTATACGAATGACACATTTGAAAGTGCTTGGCTCACTTCCCCAGATCCGAGATATAATTCCGTTTCTAAAGAACTGGATATGGAATATGGACATGATGCGCAAGGAAATTTCGTTACGATCACTGTTCCCTCGTTAGAGTATTGGGACATGCTTTACTTTAAGCAAAAAGGATGAACGACAGAAGATCAACCCGCAGAAGGCGCATGTTCAAACGTTGAACAAGAAAATTTATTGTGAACCCGTGTGCTTCATTTATTTCACTAATGAAGGCGCGAGGTTCTTTTTTTATACTAAAACCTCTCGCATTTCCCTCATATTTGTGTAATACTAGAGCTAACAACGTAAGCGTTTACTCAGGAGGTTTCTATGCAATATACAATTAAAGACATTGCCAAGAGAGCGAATGTCTCGATAGCTACAGTTTCACGAGTTATTAATGGTCTTGGTGGATACAGCGAGGAAACAAAACAAAAAATTTTAGCTATTACTCATGAGTTGGGCTATAGTCAGAATAAATCTGCTGTATCATTGGTGAGTAGAAAGTCAAATTTGTTAGGTATTATTATGCCGCAGTATGCTACTACTTTTTATGGTGATATTATTAGCGGGATTGAAGATGAAGCCTATCAAAGAGGCTATAACGTTATTTTGACACATGCAGGCGTAGATGGGTCTAGGATGAAAGAAAGCATCACGCTTATGAAGGAGAGAAATGTTGACGGGTTTATCATTTTTTCTGTAGATTTATCAAATGATGAGATCCATTTAATTAAAAAACACAATATTCCTTGTGTGTTGCTTTCTGCAGATACGGTGAAGGGGGATATTCCGTTTGTTAAAGTCAATGATGAACAGGCGATTGCCGATGCTACTTCATATTTAATCAAGCGTGGAAGTCAAAAACTAGCTCTGATTGGTGTAAATCCATCTGATCGTATCGCAGGGAAGGCACGGATAAAAGGATTTAAAAAAACGTTGATCCATCATCAATTGATTTATTCTGATACAGATATTTATTTTGGAGATTATGGTTTTGATTCTGGAAAGAAGAATATGGAGGAAATTATTCAATCGGGTGTTTGCTATGATGGAATTGTTAGTGCCAGTGATGAAACAGCATTGGGTGTCATGTCAGCTTGTTCTGAAGCTGGGATTAAAATTCCTGAGGAATTGTCAGTGATCGGCTATGATAATTCATTAACAGCAAGAATGAGTACACCAGCTTTAACAACAGTATCTCAACCTTTTCATGAAATGGGGAGTGAGGCAATTGACATGTTGATTCAACTTGTTGAAAAAGGCGGAAACGTAGAATCTAAGATTGTAAAACATGAAATTGTAATCAGAAATTCAGTTAAATAATCGTTTTCTGTTTTTGTTAGTATATGTTGAATATCTTTCCAATACCATGTCAATCATGGCACTAGTCAAAAGTAGCCAATTATCTATCGGTTAAAGATTTCACTATAAATGACTCAACAGAGGGACAACCTGAAGTAGGTATTGCAAGTGAAGGTTTTGTGAATTATCAAGAATCAGCACAATTGGTGAAAACAGATAGTAAAGAAAACCCATTGCCTGGCGCAAAATTCAAGCTCATCGATAAAGAAGGAAAAACGGTTATACAAAATCTTGTATCGGATGATAAGGGGGTTGTATTGGTAAAAAATCTGGCACCAGGAGATTATCAATTTATTGAGACAAAAGCGCCTAGAGGATATGTGTTAGATGAGACACCTGTTGAACTTACATTTGCAAGCAAAGCCCTAGGTGAGCCAAGCTTAGTTGATGTAGGGGAATTTGAGAACTCGAGTTATCTAATTGGTAAAAGGCATATTTATAGATATTTTTTTGATGTGGGTGTAAGGGATAGTAAAGGGAGTAAATTTGGAAACTTCATTTCCTATGCTAGAAGATGTCAAAAGAAATTTGATCAAATATCTCCTCTGACGGAGAATTTAATGATGGAACAAATAAAAAACAGACGTAAAAAGCTATTAAAGAAAATGTATAAGAACTGATAATCAAATGATATGCTCCCATCATAGTAGACGTTAGAAAAAAATATTGATAATCTACTATGATGAGAATTTATCAAATCGTGACTTTCATATCTATCGTCCATTAACCGCTGAAACAAACACCAAATAATTCGCGAAATCGCCAATCCGTTGTCGGTGGTCATTCACATCACTTCTTGTACGTTGTTCTTGTTCTTCTTGTAAGAATAAGCGTGATGTCCAAGAATGACTGTCCCAATGGTTTAATTGAAAGATGCGTTCCAATAGGATGAAATGGTCGATAATGGTATTGTGAATATTCGTTCGTTCGGAATCTTTTGCCAGTTTTTGTTCCTTAGAAAATTGATGCCATTCTGCACGAATGACTGTATAACGAATAGCAGCACCCATCAACTCTTCCCAAATTTCGATAAAATCATTATCATTCATATCAGCATTTTTCAATATTTCTTGATAGATAGTGGTCATTTCAGTAAAAGATAACGCTTCTGGTTGTTGTAAATAATTTTCGTATGTTTGATTCAATTGGGACATTAAATCACTCCTTGAAATGTTTTTTGTTTTAACTAGTTTACTACAAGCAATAAGTTAGTGCATCAAAAGAAAAATAGGTAAGCATACCATTTTGGTAGTTTGTTTTCGTTGAGTTGGTAGAAATTTGATGAGACAATTAGGCTAGTATTACTTTGTTCAGTGATACTAGCCTATTTTGTATCCAAAATTTATGAAAATGATTAAAACAAATCTTTTTCTTGCTCAATAAATTGAGCAAATTTATCAGCACTTCGTTCTTCTCGTTCTGGATAAAAATAGTTGTAGACTTGTTTTGTCATTTTTGAATCTCTATGTCCAACACGATACATAATATCCTCTAGTTTCATATCTGCCATTGCGCACAAGGAAACGTGAGTTTTTCTAAATTCATGAAGAGTTATCCGTTTTTCAAGTTTATATTTATTAGCGATCATATCATACCAATCATTTGGTTGACTAGGACGACAAAAGTTATTTGAACGATTGGGGAAGACTAGTTGCTTATTACTCTGATGGCTTAAACCTAGTATAGAAAGCTCCTTTTTTTGACGTTGTTGCCAGTTGTTTAAAAGTTGTATGGTTTGCCAGTTGTCAAGGGCCATAATAAAATGTTGGTTTTGGGCCATTGAAATTGTAGGTAGTTTTCTCTTTATCGTTTCGTTTCTTTTCCTTTCGTTTCACTATAACTTTTCATTCGATAGGAAGGTCCTGTAATTTGAATAATTTTAGAATGATGGACCAATCGGTCCAATAAAGCATTAGTCAATTTCTTATTACCAAAAATTTCGGACCATTGAGACAGAGGAATATTCGTTGTAATAATCGTTGATTTTCTTTCGTATCGCATATTAATTAGTTGAAACAGTAAGTTAGATCCTTCTTTTGAGAAGGGGAGATACCCGACTTCATCAATAATTAATACAGAATAGCTCGCATATTTTTTGAGCATGGTATCACTTGTCCCACGTTTATGTGCCCGGATAAGTCGATTAACCAGTTCTGTACTAGTGATAAATAAACAGCTCTGCCCTCTATCAATACACTCTAAACCAATTGAAACGGCTAAATGGGTTTTTCCAACACCGCTATTTCCAATGAATAAAAGGTTGTCATACGTGTCTAAAAAGCGTAATGTCACTAAATCTTGAATTTCACTTTTTTTGATTTTGGGTTGAAAATCAAAGTTAAAATCATGAAGGCGTTTATGATAGGGAAACATTGCCCGTTTTAAAATTTTTCTTTGGGTCTCCTTTCTACGATAGCTAATTTCTTGATGTGTTAATTCAAATAAAGAATCAACTAGAGATTGTTCATTTTTAGCTACTTCATCTAAATGGGCAGGTAAAATTTCTTTGATACAGGTAAGATTTAAATCTGATAATTGATTTAATAACTGATGGTAATTTGACATATGAGCCTCCTTATAATTCATCGTAAGCATCTAAATTTTCTTCTACAAAGCGCTCCAACTCTTCGTCTTCTAAGTATTTGAAGACATCAGATCGAAGAATCTCAAGAGAGTCATCACGTTGATAATTTAAGGTTTTTTTGCTTAATGGGTGCGAGCGAATACATTGATGGCCATACCAAATGAATAGACTGTCCTTACGGACATCTAAAGTTACCTCTTTACCAATATATTTCACGGGAACAGAATACTTTGAGTTTTGATATTGGACCATGGATTCAATGGAAACTTTTCTAATTACGTGTTGGGTTCTAGAAACATATCTGACTAATTCTAAACGATTGAAAGGACGCAACACCGATTGTTCATCTATAAGAAGCTTAGAGGGATGATTATTCACTGCTTGAGAACGTTCATTATTTAAGTCATTCATAAACTCATAGACGATTCGTTTTAGCTCCTGCTCATTTTCAAACTCGTAGTTAAAGACCATTAAGCGGTTAACAGTACGAGCTAAAGCTTCAACTTTGCCTTTGGTTTGTGGACGAAAAGGGCGACAAGCAATCGGATTGAATCCAGCATCTTTAGCAAATTGACGAAATTTTTCGTTAAAAACGGTTTGACTAAATTGGCTTTTACTTCTATCAACAACTGTTTTCATATTGTCAAACCAAATTTCTTGAGGAACACCATTCCCGCAGTACTCAAACGCATTGACCAAACAATTGAAGACATTCGCTTGGGTTCGATCAAAGGTTACCTCTAAGTATTTCATGCGAGAATAGCCTAGAATATATAGAAAAAGATTGAAGTAAAAGACTTCACCATGTTTACTCACCATCTTAATATTTTCTTTCCAATCGACTTGAGCAGAAAGACCTGGCGTCGTTTCAATTCGAATGGTTGCTTTTTTTACACGCTTTTCTCGATAGTTCCGACAATATCGTTTGACGGTGGTATAGCCACCTTGATATCCTTTTTTCTTAATAAAATAATAAATTGAAGAAGCGGAACAGCTTAACTCCATTTTATCTTTAATAATTTCTTCAAAACCGCTTAATAAAAGAGGAGCAGAAGATTGTCTCTTTTTGATCTGTTCTACTTCCCATTTAGTTCCAGCTTCATAGTAACGCTTGACTGTTCGGTAATCACAATTATATTGCTTGGCCATGGCTGCATAGTTAGGTTGAATATCGTTCATAATGTGTCGTAAGACTCCTTCTAAGACATCTTTTCGCATGAGTCACTCTCCTTGAATGGTTTCATGAAAAAGAATATCAGATTTTAAATCTAACCTACATTTTCGATGGCCCTTTTCCTACATTTTATCGTGGCCCTTTACACAATGAAGAAATGAAGATAAAAAAAGAAGTTGCGAAAATTGTTTGAATAGTGCTGCATGAAAGATACTTTTCTACTAGAATTGTCTAATTAAGTTCAATATTAAGAGTGTTTGTAAAAATTATAAAAATGAGATAAAGTATCTAATAAGTATTTTTTTAAACACTATTTTTTATTAAAAAGGTTTAAAGAATTGAAATTCTTATAGAGTTAAATTTTTTGTCATGATACCTTTGTTTAAAAGGAGGAAGAGACTTATGCTCTCATACACAATTTATTTTTTTGCAGTTTGGTTTATACCCTTAGCCATAATTATTTATGGAATTTATAAAAAATCAAAGAAGTTTTGGCTTACAGGAATTTTCTTAATTCCAATCTTCCTTATCGTTATGCCGGTAATAGCTATGTTTTTTGGTGGAGATAATATGTAAATTATTTTAGATGAGTCAAAAAAATTGACTCTTCGTAAAATTTTTCATGTTAGTTTTTCCATTCTTGCTATTCTATAGGCTGATTATTTAGCTTATTAACGATAGACTCAATTGGTTTATTGAAACATACGCTACCTAAAAAATAATTAATCGTCAAATGATTTTTGAATATAGGAACAACAAAAAAAGTTGAAGCTAAAGAAATTGGAGCAGACGTTCAAAAAGACGGAACAGTTACAGTTAAAGGTTTAGACGGAAAAATGAAAGTTTTACCAAAAACAGGTGAAACAGCAAATATTGCATTGTCTGTCCTAGGTTCATTAATGGTATTAGGATCAGGAATCATTTTTAAAAAGAGAATTTAAGTAAATTTAAAAGCATGGTCGCAAGTTTCACTAGCAGCCATGCTTTTATTGAATCATTGTAGGACATTTTAAAGATAAAATTGCCCACTTTAAAATTAAACATGTGCTTAGAATCGTTCTAGGCAACACCAATAACAACAGATAGAATCAGCAACTTGGCTTCATTTTAAAATCATGCTATAATGAATGTGCGAAACGAGATAAGTTCTAATGAATAGCACAAAAGCCCAACCTATTGCGAGTAGGTCGGGCTTTTCTTTGCACTTGTTGCGAATACAAGCGTGTGAGTTAGACAGCAACTTGCTTGCTATCGTCTAATCATCTAACCAATGATCAACTAATGTGATTATTAGACCCACTAAAAGTGGTGCGATAACTAACGAGATAATTTGTTCCATGAATAGCACCCCCTTACGGGGCAAGTTGCCGTTAATTAGTATAGCATACTTAATATTCTAAACAGTTGATAAATTAAGATAAAAGCTAAAATCACTAATCACAAGTGATTTGTGATTAATCACTTGTGATTTACAAGGTGTAACGATATAATTAAATGGAAAACGTGCAAAATATTTACATAAACAGGGGGAGAAACTTGGAACTAGCATTTAGAGAAAACTTAAAAAAGATGAGAGGTACCAAATCAAAAGAAAAATTCTCCCAAGAATTAGAAATGAGTAGATCAAATTATTCACGAATAGAATCAGGAAAATCAGATCCAACCATAAAAACACTAGAACAAATTGCAAAGTTAACTAACTCAACGCTAGTAGTGGATTTAATCCCAAATGAGCCAACAGAACCAGAATCAGAACAAGTAACATTGGATTTAGAAATGGAAGAAGAAATAATCTCAACTCTCCAAAATCCTCAAAATACCGCTATATCAAGCCATTTCCAGCCTCTACTTATCCACCCTTGTTATCAATCCCACCAACTCGATGTGGCTTGAGAGGACAGAATGAATGTCATTTGAGTATGTTCGTTCTCGGAAACATATCCACTGCGTTTTTAGCACTATCGGTAGACGGGAACATATCCATTCATGATAAAAAATAACGTGTCTAATTGCATAATCATTATTGAGTAGAGTTGTCAAAAGAATAAACATAACGTATTTCAGTAAGTTTTTTTCCTGTAATTTCAATAATGCATTCATCGTCTTCATTGCATCGCCACTTATTCTTCCGGCTGAATCAATACTACCCCCTGCTCTGAGATGACAATAATGATATCACCTGAAGCTGGTATCCCCTTGTTGGAAGTATATCTTTCAAAAAATTTGACAAAACTTATCATCTAGTACAATTTCCATGCCTAAAACCACAATATTAATATCCCTCGACTACTATAACTTCACCTTCTTCATCAGTTGGGGGTTGAAAATGATCATAATAAGTGGAAGCTGTTTGCTCCGTCAATATGATATCATTTTGATGATTTCCGTTTCTTTTTCGAATACGTTCCATAACAACTTCCTTAGGTGTCTTTATATAATAGATTTTGGGTTCTATGTCGTATTTCTTTAATAATGAAATATATTCATTTCTCATTTCTCTAGACCAAAATGAATAATCGAGAACATTTCAATGTTTTGCATGATAAGTGAAATTAGTTTTTCATCAAGATAGGTTTTAATATCTTCTAAAACCTCCTGAGGTAAAGGATGTTCATTCAAACCTCGTTTGAATGATTCTTCATCATAAGATAGTATTGTCATCCCGGTACTTTCAAATTTTTTTGCTAGTGTTGATTTACCTGCTCCCGCAGGGCCGCACATTAAAATAACTTTACTTTTCGACAAATTATCTACTGTATTTTTCATTGATATAACCTCCTATAACAAACCAAAAAAACATGACACTCTCCTTAAGCATTATTACTATTCGCTCTTTTCATGATTTCCTGTACTATTGATGTTTTAGCATTCGCATAGTGCTGGACATGCCTCCATTTATGCATTGGCACTTAATCTCTTATTACTGGAGTTAAATTCATATGATTTTTAATCTGCAAAAAAGTTTATAGCACCGTCGCTTATACCAGAAAATATAACAAACGCCGCATTGTTTTTTTGTGCACTTTAATAATCTATTCAACTAAGGAATTAAGCTGGCTGTCAAGAGAGTAATATCGTATTGAATCTCAGGTGGAAATTTTCTGCGGTATCTTTTTTGACTGAAATGACATTAGTGTCTTTTGGGGATTGTGTATGTAAGTATTTTTTAAAATCATTTTAACAAGTTTTGGACAAAAATTCTCATGAAAAAACAGAATTTAAATAGCATGATAAATTAGAGAAGATAGTTTAATGTGCTTATAGGAACACCCCACTTTTACAGTCACAATCAATAACCTTGCTACTTTCTTTCGAAATTGATAAGAGTCTAAAGGATTGACAACGCTTGATAGTGAGCATAAGCTTAGTGTACGCTAGTTAGTTTACAAGTGTAAACTAAAAAGTATGATGTGTCGTCTCTGAAATTCTCCCTGATTCAAGTCATAACCAGAGTACATATCGGTTATTTTTTGATTCCATATTTTTTCCTTTATGTGCTGAGGATTAAGGGGTACCAATTGTAATTGCGCGTTATATGGTCTTTGTTTAGAATCGCTCTCCAAAAAGCCAATTTTTTTGCATAGAATTTTAGATGTGGTACCATTAATTAGAATTATTATAAATAAGAAGTAGGTATCATTGTTTCAGTACAAAGACTAGGAGGAATGGAAGATGGAAATAGACTACAAGGATCATGGGAAGAAGCCGTATATCATTAATATTGAAGACGCCACCACAGGAAATGATAATTACCGGACGACCATTTGGACAGGCAGTAAACTGCAAGTCACCGTAATGTCCATTCAACCGGGCGATGACATCGGTTTGGAAGTGCACGAAGGCATTGACCAATTTATCCGTATTGAAGAAGGAGAAGGCGTGTGTAAAATGGGGCCTTCTAAAGATAACTTACATGTTCAACAAAAAGTGATGGATGATGACGCCGTATTTGTTCCGGCGGACATGTGGCACAACATCGAAAACACCGGTGATAAGCCGCTCAGACTGTATACCATTTATGCTGGTCCAGATCACCTTAAAGGAACGGTTCACCCTACTCATGAAGACGCCAAAAACGATCCAAACGAACACTGAGGTACACTAGGATGAAACAAAAGCCCAGCACCCGTATGGATGGTCCACTGGTGCAGGGCTTTTTTATAAAGGAGAGAAGTGGTATGAGTGATTCATTGTTTCAATTAGAGAAGGTTGGTTTTCAGGCAAACGGAAACCAAATCCTTCAAGATATCTCTTTTACAGTAAACAAAGGGGAAGTGATTGTTTTTTCTGGTCCTTCTGGAAGTGGAAAAAGTACCCTTTTGAAATTAATTGGTACGCTGCTTTCTCCAACTTCCGGAAAAATTTATTATCGAGGTACGGATCTGCAAAAAATCGATCCTGTGGAGTATAGAAAAGAAGTCTCTTATTTCTTTCAAAACGCTTCTCTATTCGATGAGACAGTTCAAGAGAACTTGTCTTTTCCTGCCCGCATAAGAGAAGAAGGATTTGATCGGGAACGTGCAAAAAAATTATTAGAACGAGTTCAAATACCTGAAACTTACTTATCGAAAGAGGTCAAGGAACTATCAGGAGGGGAAAAACAACGGGTTGCATTGGTCCGAAATTTGATGTATCAACCGAAAGTGTTGCTCCTGGATGAAGTTACCAGTTCATTGGACCAAGAAAACAGAGCGATTGTCCTTGATTTAGTCCGAGACATGATGAAAGACCAACAAACTACGGTGTTGGCCGTCACTCACAACCAGGAAGAAATCGACCAAGCTTCTCGTCTGATTACTATCAAAGGTGGAAAAATGGAGGAATCGAAATGACAAACAATTTGGAAATCAGTAATCTTTCTTTGCTTTTATCCTCTGTCCTCTTGATAGTTGCCTTGTTGATTGATTACAAAGAGAAATTGGGATTAGGAAACGACATTTTTATTGCGGGAATTCGCGCTGTCGTTCAATTATTCCTTATTGGATATGTATTGAGCTACGTATTACGAGTGGATAACAACTTTCTCACTTTAGCGATGGTTTTGTTCATTGTGTTCAACGCTTCTTATAACGCCCATACACGCAGTGAGGGGATCAACCGCTCTTTTAAAATTTCAACGACGGCTATTGGAGTAGGAACAGCCTTGTCCTTACTCATTCTTGTTTTTTCAGGAGTCATTGACTGGTCCCCTTCCCAAATCGTTCCAATTACAGGCATGATTGCCAGCAACGCCATGACTGCGATTGGAGTGACCTATCGGTCTTTGAATTCAAAATTTACGGACCAACGCCAACAGGTATTGGAAAAATTGGCATTGGGAGCCAATAAAAAACAAGCGTCCATGAGTATTGTAAGAGAAAGCGTCAAAACGGGCATGGCTCCTTCTATTGACCGAACAAAAACGGTTGGACTTGTCAGCCTACCAGGTATGATGTCAGGGTTGATTTTTGCTGGAATTGATCCTGTTCAAGCGATTCGTTACCAAATTGTTGTGATGTTTATGTTGATTTCAGTTACTGCGATTTCTTCGTTTATTGCTAGTTATATGGCTTACCGTGAGTTTTATAACAATCGCAGTCAATTAATTATATGATTTGGGATGATACACTACTCTTAAAACCAGTGGTTACAATTTTATGTAGTTAAAAGAAGACCTCACGAGAATAATTACAAAAAGAACTTCATTTTTTAAGGAAGAAGGATATTTTTGTCATCGAATCTTTGGAACGACTAGGGCGAAACTATGATGAAATTTTTTATATAGTGCAGCAACTGGATTAAAAGGATATCGGACTGATTGTTTTGAACATGCCTATCCTCAACCAATGAGAACTTTCGACGAAATCATGTTCTAGAAAGAAATTTCTATCCAATAAGAATTCCAAATCATGGACACTATTATCAAAGAAGCTTTAATAGATAAAATATTCAAAGCAGATTCTAAAAAAGTCGATTCCACAAAATATACATGAAATGAAAAATGGAGGAATATAAGTGAACTTTATGTATGAAGTTAAAACAACTAAATCATTCCAAGCGGCAACAGAAGCACTCATTGAGAAACTCAAAGAAAGAGAATTTGGTGTATTGTATCAAGTTAATTTTAAAGAAAAAATTAAATCTAAAGGGTTAGATTTCCCTACAAATTTTGAGGTATTAGAAGTATGTAATCCAAAACAAGCAAAAGAAGTATTGGAAAAACGTATTGAAGTTGGCTACTTTTTACCGTGTAAACACGCCAAATTGCCGATTGGTTGATCGGCATGAACGCAAGCCCTTTGTATACGTTAAATTTACAACAGAAGGGCGTACAAGGTACATTTTCCCTAGGACGTGTTCAAACGCCCACCTTATACCTTATTTTTCAGCGCCAGGAAGCCATAGAGAATTTTAAAAAAGAACCTTTTTTCGAGGTGGAAGCTAGTATAAAAGTAAACCAAGGGTCATTTAAGGGCGTTCTAAGCCCCACACAGCGTTTTAAAACCCAAGAGGAGCTTTTTAGCTTTTGTTTCTTCTAAACAAGCTAAAATAGGCAATCAAGAGGGGATAATTGCTGATGTTCAAACCAAAGAGAAGAAAACGAATAGTCCGAGTTTGTTTTCTTTAAGTAGTTTGCAATCAAATCAGAACTTGAAGAAGTAGTCGCTGAAGAATTTATCCGCAGCCGAAAGGCCTACGGCTCAAGAAAAATAAAAAAAGCCTTATCAAAACGAGGCATTCAGATCAGCCGACGAAAAATTAGTACAATCATGAAAAATAGAGGATTAAAATCGAGCTATACTGTTGCTTATTTTAAAGTACATCATTCTACTTGCAATGAAGCCAAAACGACAAACGTATTGAATCGTAAATTCTTAAGAGACAACCCATTAGAAGCGATCGTAACAGACTTGACTTATGTACGAGTCGGGAAAAAATGGAATTATGTCTGTTTCATTTTGGATCTGTTCAATCGAGAAATTCTCGGCTATTCTTGTGGAGAACATAAAGATGCCGTTCTAGTAAAAAAAGCATTTAGCCGTATCAAACAACCTCTGACAGAGGTTGAGATTTTTCATACTGATCGTGGAAAAGAGTTTGATAACCAAGCTATTGATGAATTATTAACAACTTTTGACATCAATC
The DNA here is from genome assembly GCF_051711125.1 of Enterococcus sp. DIV0574. Lineage (NCBI taxonomy): Bacteria > Bacillati > Bacillota > Bacilli > Lactobacillales > Enterococcaceae > Enterococcus > Enterococcus sp. DIV0574. The sequence goes on along the minus strand of NZ_JBIOMA010000001.1, from coordinate 2,847,947 downwards.
GATCATTGAGTCATAAAGGCTGTCCTTTTGATAATGCCGCAGCTGAATCAACTTATAAGTCGTTGAAAGTAGAATTTGTCTATCAATATACATTTGAAACCTTACAACAATTGGATTTGGAGTTATTACATTGATTTTAATGAAGATCAGTTTACTGTACGGATAAAAAATGGAACGTACCAAGAAGAACGTTTTTTTAATGAGGCACTAATGGAACTGTTAGAGCCGGTGCAAGATACTCGTTATTTAGTAGAAATTAATAATCGCTACTTTACTGTTCCAAAGGATTTAGCGCGCAATAAAGAAGCTGCTAATAGTTTTCTACGAGAAATCAAGCGGAAACAAAGAAATTGTCGCCTTGTTTACACAAGAAATTTATTAGGAAGACAAAAGTTATTGCAAGCTCGTATAAAAGCTTTGCAGCAAAGAAATCATAAAATCGTCCAAGAACATCTGTGGTATTGAGAAATCTTTCGTTTGATTAGTGCTGTTTTCTACAATGAATTATGAACATCTTCGCTCGTATGAAAATATACTTGTGTCATTGATGATACGTCCTTTAAATTTGCTTTTTAGTCAAAAAAGGCTTAAGGAACGTATCATCAATGATTTTTTTTGGTGTTCTTTTTATGAAATTGTGTGGGAGACATTTAATTCTAAGATTGTTTCTCTAAATAATACGTATTGATGAGAATATCTTGATTGTAATTTCCAAATCCTTTACCAAAAAGTGTCATACCTCCTTTATTGATAGCGTTTGACTCTACTGAGAATCGAAGCTTAATAAATGGATGCTTAGTGAGTTCTAAATCATCAATAGTAATATCAGAATAGGCTTCCCCATCAATTCCAGTATCTAATTTATTGATCCGTACATGCTTCAATAAACCATATTGACTAAAATTGCTGTTCCACCAAGAAGGGGTATAACGACCTCGAGTATCAGAGAAATTTCCAGGCACAGTATAAACAGCAACCAATATGTCATTAACATAAATGGAGATGTCACTAGGCCAAACATTATTTGAGAGTGGAAACTCTGAAGCGATTTCGAAACTTATTTCTAACATATTAGGATCTTCATCGTCTGTTAACAAATTTGGAATTTTATATTCTACAAATCCCTCGCTGAACCACAACAAAGCAGCATCAACACGCTTGGTATCCATAAAGTATTTAGGGTCATCTGCTTTTCCTACGACTTCTTGGGGAGTTGCCAGACCACAAGTTGGTAAAATAGAAAAGTCTACAAAATGACCAATTTTTAATTCCGTTTGATGAATTTTGAATTCTTGATAAACCTTTTCTGGAAAGACAACATGAATATCATCGACTTTTAAGTACACCATTTTTTTGTTTCGGTGGGTGCCAACGCCTCGCTCGGAATGTAATAATCCTGCATCTTCCATCTGTTGTACGTGTCGAGTTACGATAGCGTTGCTCATTCCTAAATATTTCGAAATTTCACCAATACTTCTTTTTTTATTACCAATGTACTTTAGCATCTTTAAACGAGTTTTACTGGCTAAGGATTCATAAACAGGCAAAGAATGTAATTCGAGATCAAGTTCCATTATATACAGACTCCTTTAACTAAAAAGTAAAATATAATAGTAGTGCTTTCATTATAATGCAATATCTGTTTAACTGTAAAGTTGTTTTTGATAAATAGTTTGATAACAATATTGACATCGCTTTCATGGAATGATAATTTAAGTTTGTACAAGGGTTTTATATCTATAAATACTTTTTTGTTAATTTTAAAAAAAGTATTTATAAAAGTATATTTAACCTAAAAGTAAAATGGAGGGGAAAAAATGAATACGAAAAAAATAGCAGGAATGGTACTGATGGCTGGTGTAGGATTTACATTATTGACAGGATGCGGTGGAGGAAATTCATCTTCAACAAATGCTGGGAATAGTAAGAACGAAATTACTTTTTGGAATCCTTTCGTAGGTGCTGATGGCGAAAATTTAAAAAAGATGGTCGATGAATATAATAAAACAGATCCGGAATTCAAAATAAAAAATGTCTCACTTAAAGAATCTGATATGTATACAAAAATTCCTACTGTTGTTAATTCAGGTAGAAATATCCCTGATTTAAATATTGTTCACGCGGAACGTATTAAACAATATAAAGATAATGACATGCTAGTAACTTTTGATGATGTATTAAAAGATTTTCCCGATATAAAAGATGAAAATTATGTTCCAGAAGCATGGAATCTAGGAGAAATTGATGGTGCTCGGTATAGTGTTCCATTAGACATCCATAGTTATGGTATCTACTATAATAAGGAATTATTGGATAAATATTTACCAACTGCTTTAGATGATAATATTATTACTTTCGATGAAATAGAAGAAATTGGTAAGAAAGCTGAAAATGATGATATTCGAGGATTAGGAATCACATGGACAAAACCTAACTTCTTATCTTTATTTGCGCAAGAAGGCGGGGAGCTAAGCCAAGATGGTACAGCACCTACTCTAGATACAGATGCTACGAAAAAGGCGATTCAGCGATATGCTGATATGTACAAGGAAAATATTACTACTCGAGATGGTGAAGATCCAGCACAACTATTCTTAGCAGGTAAGATGGTTCTTTTTCCTGAAGGGATCTGGATGCGTAATCAAGTAAAAGAAGCAAAATTTGAATGGGGCTTGACGAACTCACCTCAATTAAGTAATGATCTTTCAAATGCAGTAAACTGGGCATCTTCTCATCAATTTGTTATGTTCAAAAATAAAGATCGTTCTGAAGAGAAAACAAAAGGAATAATGGAATTTTTGGATTGGGTGCGTACCAACTCTTTAGAATGGGCCAAAGCAGGACAAAACCCAGCGACATTAGATCTGTTAGACAATAGTGAATATACAGATATGGAACAATCCCTATTTGTTAATACACCAGAGGAACTAGCGACACTGAAAATTTTTGATTACAAATATAACGGTTTTGTAGCTGAGTACTTAGATGCTCATGCATTAGATGTTATATTTGGAAAAATGTCAGTTGATGACTTTGCATCAGGTATGCAAAAAGAAGTAGCAGATAAAATCGCCAAAGACAATTCCAATAATTAATAACAAGCAATTGTGATATAGAGTGCAAAATCCGGACTATATTTAAACTACAGACTTGTTTATTTCCTTGAATGCAACGTATCAAAAGAAACAATGATGTAATTATATAGTTCGGTTTTTGTTTTAAAAAAAGTAATGAAGTAGAAATGGTTTCTTTACATACTCTTATCGAGAGAATATTAGTTAAGAAAACTTTTCTCTTATCCCAATTATTTAAGAAAGGAAAAACACACTATGATGGCAACGAATAGTGAATCAATAACTACTTCAAGTAAAGGAAAGCACCATCAAACGAAAAAATTAATACCATGGTTATTTATAGCGCCGCATCTAGTTATATTTACCATCTTCTTTTTAATTCCTGTTATTTTTGGTATCTATGTATCTTTTACTGACTGGGACTTATTTGGGGTTCCGACTTTTGTAGGGTTAGACAATTATAAGGAATTATTTTTCCAAAAAGATTCCACTTTCTATGGACAGTTGCGTATAGGGTTATTAAACACTTTTAAATTTGTACTTTTTTCAGTTCCTTTTTGTATAGCAGTACCATTAGTATTGGCAGCAGCTCTAAATACAAAACCTAAACTAGGGAAAATTTTTCAGTCAATATTCTATATGCCATCCCTTTTTGCTATTTCAGCAGTAGTAATTATATGGACATTGATTTTCAATGTAAATTATGGACCAATAAATACTATGTTGAATTCCAATATACCTTGGACTAGCACACAGCCATATGCATGGGTGACTCTCGTTGTTGTGACTGTATGGTGGACAATTGGAGGAAATATGGTTATCTATCAGGCTGCATTGAACGGGATTCCCAAGGATTATTATGAAGCTGCAGATATTGATGGAGCCAATTCAATTCAAAAATTTCTGAAAATCACACTGCCTGCAATCAAAGGCCAAATTTTATATACGTTAGTGATGACAACTATTGCTCAATTCAATATTTATGGACAACCATTGATGCTGACAGGTGGGGGGCCAGCCGATTCCACACGAGTATTATTAATGTATATTCAGCAAAATGCTTTTGGTTCAGGACAATCAATTGCTGGTATTGCTTCAGCTATGGCGGTTATATTGGGAGTTTGTATTATGATCGTATCAGCTATCCAGTTTAAATTGTTACGCAAGGAAGACTAGGGGGAATATATGATGAGTAAAAAGAAAAGATTTTCCATTTCACAGTTAGTCGCTTTTATATTCTTATTTGCGATGGCATGTATCTGGATTATTCCTCTGGGATATGGGGTATTAACATCTTTTAAATCAGAGATGGAACTTATGACTTCTGGATTTAAAATCATGCCGATCGAATGGGTTTTGACCAATTATCAAGAGTTATTGATAAATAATACAAGTACCCCAATAATTCGCTGGTTTACGAATTCTCTATTGATCTCTGTTTCGCATACTTTGTTAGTATTGGTTGTCGTTTCCCTGTCTGCTTTTGCGTATAGTCGCTTAAATTTTAAGGGGAAACATGCATTGTTTTCATTCTTGTTAGCCACAATGATGTTCCCAAGTGTTGTGAATCTGATTCCTCTATATAAAATAATTGATATTCTTGGTTGGGTAAATACACCATTAGCTATGATTGTCCCGGGTGCGGCAGGTGTGTTTAATATTTTCCTGGTAAAACAGTTTATGGATAATATCCCAAAAGATTTTGATGAAGCCGCTCAAATTGATGGCGCGAGTGAAGGCACAATTTTCTTTAAAATAATCTTACCACTAATTAAACCAGTACTATTAGTAGTTTCATTATTTGCTTTTACCGGATCATGGAATGATTTTTTATGGCCTTCAATCGTTTTTAATGATATCGAAAAAATGCCGATTACATCTGGCTTGCAGCTATTACAAGGAATGTATGTGTCCAAACCAACTTTGCTGATGGCAGGTGCATTGATAGCTATCGTACCAACGTTCATTTTGTACTTGTTTGCACAAAAATATTTTCTACAGTCTATGTCATTGTCTGCAGGTGTGAAAGGATGATTCTAGTTGGATAGAAAAGTTGAACGACGAATGGTTTGTACAATTGGTATCTGGCAAATTATCGATGGCTTGATAACAATTTTATATTTTGGATTATATAAATTAGCTCCTTTGAGTGGAAAAATAGCTAGTGAAATGTCTAGTCAGGCAAGTCAAACATTAAACAGTAGCATGTTTACCCTAACCTGTACATTTGGTTCATTGTTGATTGGCTTAGGTATTATGAACCTTGTGATAGCAAAACGTTATTTGAAAGATGAGCAAATTGCTAAAAAGATAGGCTTTTTTCTATTGGCACAAGGGATATTTTCCTATTTTATCTTAGATATACCTTCAATGGTTCTAAGTATTGCAACAGGTGTAGTTTACTTTGCTAAAAATAAAGCAATGAAGCGAATGGTCATTGCTAATACAAAGGTTAATTGAATCGTGAAAAAGAGATGACATTGCATAGCAATCAAATAAAATTTGTTAAAAAGAGAGGTAGAAAAAATGAGAAGTGAATATCCTCGTCCGCAATTTGTCAGAAAAGATTGGCAAAATTTAAATGGAGAGTGGGCATTTGCATTTGATGATAAGGATATGGGAAAAAGAGATCAATGGTTTATTAAACCAGAAGTCTTTGATAAAAAAATTCAGGTTCCTTTTGTCTATCAAACTAAATTAAGTGGAATTAACAGTCAAGAAATTCATGATATTGTTTGGTATCAAAAGCAATTCAATTGGACGGAAAATCCAAACAAGCGGTGCTTACTCCATTTTGGGGCAGTAGATTATCAAGCAGAAGTATATGTGAATGGTCTTTTAGCAGGAACACATACTGGTGGACACACTCCGTTTTCACTTGATATTAGTCAATTAGTAAAAGAAAACGATAATATCTTGACTGTACGAGTACAAGACTTTCATGATAGTGAAGAGATTCCTCGTGGGAAACAATTCTGGAAACCAGAATCTTCAAGCATATGGTACACCAATACTACCGGTATCTGGCAGACAGTATGGCTAGAGCCGGTTGAAGAGTTCTTTATAAAAAACGTAAAGTTCACACCTAATATTGATAACGGAACAGTAGATATTGCTATAAAAATCAATAAGTTAGCAGCAAATCAATATATTAGGTATTCTATTTCATTCAAGGGCGAGTTACTAGTTGAGGATGTTATTAAAGTTGCCACTCAAGAAATCATTCGAACAGTGGATATATATGATAAAACAATTTTCCGCAGCAACTTTCATGGTGATGGCTGGACTTGGTCTCCTCGTACCCCTAACTTATTTGATGTAGAGTTAGAGCTGGAAGATCAACAAAAAGGTATTCTAGACCATGTATCTTCTTATTTTGGAATGCGCAAAGTCCATACGGAGAACGGGATGGTTTTTTTAAACAATCAACCATTTTATCAAAAGCTGGTATTAGATCAAGGGTATTGGCCAGATGGGCTATTGACAGCGCCAACAGATGAAGACTTTAAAAAAGATATTCAATTAGCCAAGGATATGGGATTTAATGGCTGCCGTAAGCATCAAAAGATAGAAGATCCACGCTTCTTATATTGGGCAGATCAGATGGGTTATATCGTATGGGGAGAATGCGCATCAACGATATCTTATTCTCCTGATGCAGTGACGAATCTAACAAACGAATGGTTTGAAATAATAGAGAGGGATTATAACCATCCATCCATCATCACTTGGGTACCGTTAAATGAAAGTTGGGGCGTACCTGAAATTCATAGTAATAAACAACAACAAAGCTTTTCACAAGGAATCTACTATATGTTACATGCCTTGGATCGAACTCGGCTAGTTATATCTAATGATGGTTGGGAAATGACTGAAACTGATATCTGTGCTATTCATAACTATTCACATGGACAAAAAAATGAGATTAATAAATATAATCATTTCAGAAAGACGTTAAAAAATGTAGAAGGCCTAGTTCATATGCCACCTGGAAAATGGGCAATTTTTGCAGAAGGATTTGAATATAAAGGGCAGCCAATTCTTTTGACAGAATTTGGTGGTATTGGATACAAAGTGAATGGTCAAGTTGGATGGGGATACACTACTGTTGAAAATGATGATCAATATTTAGAAGACTATAAACGTATAATGGATGCGATTTATGATTCAGAAGCTCTCTGGGGCTACTGCTATACCCAGCTTACTGATGTGGAACAAGAAATCAATGGGATTCTAACATATGATCGTCAGCCAAAAGTCGATTTAGAAAAAATCAAAGAAATCAATGAACAGTATTTCCCTGAACGTATCAATCTAAGAGGACAATGGTAAATATCAACTATACCAAAGTGATAAAATTACTCAGTTCATTTTTATGATTAAGCCATTTAGTGTTCTTACAGAGATTTAACTATATCCAGAAGTCGACACTAAACAGCAGATTTTGAAGGTAGGCATGAAATTTACCGATAATAATAAAAATTGTGATTGTATAATCTTATCTTTAATAATAATGGAAAATTTTTATTGGTATATCATCATTTTATAACACAACAGCTAGACATAATCAGCAAATTTAAGGAGAAAATAGACATATGGAAATAGAAAGAAAATCGCACCCCCGACCACAATTTATCCGCAAAAATTGGCGTTTGCTTAATGGGACGTGGGATTTTAGATTTGATGATGATAATAATGGATTAATTAAAGATTGGTCTAAGGGATTTAAAGCAGAAACAACTATTAATGTGCCATTTACTTATGAAACCAAGGCTAGCGGAATACACAGAGAAGAACCGCATTCTGTGGTATGGTACCAAAAATGTTTTGAGTCTGACGAAGATAAAAAACTATTGACTTTGTATTTTGAAGGCGTTGATTATAATTCTTCTGTATGGGTGAACAATACCCTAGTAGGAACTCATCAAGGTGCATATGAGCGGTTTTCTTTCGATATTTCGTCCTTAGTGGTTAAAGGAGAGAATAGGATTGTTTTAAGAGTAGAAGACTCACTTGATTGTGAACAGCCTCGAGGAAAACAGAGATGGAAAAAAGACAATTTTGGTTGTTGGTATATTCAAAATACAGGAATTTGGAAATCAGTTTGGCTTGAAGAAAAGATATCTCCAATTTCATTAGAAATGGTGAAAATTACCCCTAATCTGGATGAAGATCAAGTGGTATTTCAGCCAAATGTGAATGCACCAATCAAGTTTAGTGAGGATTTGATTTTTGAAGCAATTATTACTTTTGAAGAAGAACTGATTAGTAAAGTTCAAGGTAGTTTGCATCAGAAAATGCAGAGATTTACTTTGGATACTCGTTCTAAAGAAGATCCTAATTGGGGTACTAAAGTTTGGTGTCCCAATGATCCCAATTTATATAATGTAACTTTTCGGTTATATAATTCAGATAAGCAACTTTTAGATGAAGTATCTAGTTATTTTGGAATGCGAAAAATTCATATAAAAAATGGTCAAATCTTATTAAACAATACGACATTATACCAACGATTAATTTTGGATCAAGGCTATTGGCCAGAATCATCTATTACACCGCCTTCTGTTGAAGCAATGGAGTTAGATTTATCTCGCATAAAGGATTTAGGTTATAACGGATTACGAAAACACCAGAAGATAGAAGATGAACGATTCTTGTACCTATGCGATAAAATGGGGATGTTGGTGTGGAGTGAGATGCCTTCAACCTATGTTTTCAATGATATCGCTGTAGAAAATTTTGCTTCTGAATGGCAAGCAATCATTAAGCAATACTACAACCATCCAAGTATTATTACGTGGGTACCCTTCAATGAATCATGGGGAATTAAAGATATTGCTCATAGTAAAGAGCAGCAAGCTTTTACTGAAATGATTTATTATTTGACAAAAGCATATGACCCAGAACGACCAGTTATTACAAATGACGGTTGGGTGCATACTATTTCTGATATTTTAACATTACATGATTATGAAGAATATGGAGAGATGCTTGCAACTCGTTATGCTGATAAAGAGGCGATTGTTAATAACAAAATTCAATTTAATAATGATTTTTTTGCCTTTGCAAATGGATACACATATAAAAATCAACCGGTAATAATTTCAGAATTTGGCGGGATTGCATTTTCAACTGCAAAAGAAAGTGAATGGGGGTATGGCCATCAAGTAGTATCAAATGAAGAATTTATGACTCGCTTTGATAAGGTGCACAAGGCTATTCAAGATTTACCATATGTAGTGGGATATTGTTATACACAACTGACAGACGTAGAACAAGAGGTCAATGGATTACTTGATTTAAACCGCCAACCCAAAATCGAGGTTTCCCAAATTGCTGAGATTAATGCACGCCGTTTGAAGTAAACTGAATAATAACAGAAAGTAATATGAAGCAGAAATCAACAATTTTTATCTGATTTTATTAATGAGTGAGCACTTTGAAGATGCTAAAAGTATCTGAAATAAAAAACTACCCGCTATATAGGGGATAGATCTATGGCTGTATCCTCAAAGATTTTATTTCTGATGTACAATATACTATAAGTTTCTCTCTTACATCTTTCAGGGTGAATAAGCTTGCGAATTCATGGGTGTTTGATAAGATACCAAACCTTCCCGACCCTATTCTATAGGTCGGGTTATTTGACGTACAGGTACTATCCTATGGGGCGCTTACCAATTCTTTAAACTTCCTCAACAATAAACTTTTTTCCCCTGTTCGCTTGACAAGAAACAACCGTTTTCATGAGAATATAGCCAGATAATTTAAATCAAATAAAAAAGGCACCTTGCAGTTCCGTCGGTAGCGAAACTACAAGGCCTTGATAAGTCAAATCAGCTGACCATCAAGTTGCCATAGTTAGTGCAAGCACTAACCTTGTTTATTGTACCTAATTTTTTACTGGATTTCCACCGGTTTACTGGAATTTTTTGATCAAGTTAGGTCGATTTTTAGGGAATTGTTGCTCGTTTATTTGCTATGTCAGAGGTATTGGACAGTTGTCTGGTACCTCTTTTTTTATTTTATTTGGCTGTCAGAAAGTAAGCCCGATGAAATTAACCGCATAGAAAGCCGGAAATTCTTCCTGTATGATAAGACTATCTTAATCAGAAGGAGGAATTTTTGTTATGCCAAAACAACCCCATCACACCATCGTCCCCGTCTCACTCATAAATGAAATAAGCCAACATACTGTCTCGCCTGCTCCATCATCTCCCATGAAACTTGCTGCGAAAATCCAATGCAAGAAGCAAGAAGTTCGAATTTATAACGGGATTGACAAATATATTCTCTATGCTCTGTTAAAGGAGTTGAAGTCACATGATTCTTGACTACACTAAAATAAACCACCTCTACCTTGTTTGTGGACATACAGATATGCGTAAAGGAATTGATGGCTTAGCCGCCGTAATTCAAAACCAATTTGAATTAGATATCTATCAAGAGGCCTCATTATTTCTTTTTTGTGGTAGACGTGCCGATCGGTATAAAGCACTGTTTTGGAATCAAGATGGATTCACATTGCTTTATAAACGAATCGATTCAGGAAAATTACAATGGCCACGAAATGAATTGGAGGTCAAAAAATTGACGCAACGTGAGTTGCGTTGGCTATTAGAAGGGTTAAAAATTGAGCAGCCAAGGGCTATCACAAACGCACGAACTGGTGGTTCATTCTAATAACCCCCTCGATAAAATTAGTTCGTGACCATTCAGGTCTCATTTGATAAACTAGAAGAAACAAAGCGATAAGAATGGACTGAGCAGATGGCGACAAATACCGAATTAGAAGAACAAAATGCTGAATTACTGGCGAGACTAGATCAACTACTTGAGCAAAATATGGAACTGTCCAATCAGGTCGCCAACTTAACAAAAATGTTATTCGGGTCTCGTAGTGAAAAAACGCGCTATTCTCAGGAAGAGATTCCTCAGAACCAAACGTCTTTATTTGATGAGCCATCCGATTTTTTCGGCCAACCAGAAAAGGAAGAAGGTGAAATTAGCCGTATAACCGTTATCTCCACGCACACTCGCAAGCATCGCGTCCCTGGGTGGAAAGAAAAACAGTTGGAAAATCTCCCCACTGAAGAATATCATCACCGCCTCGAAGAACCAGTTTATTTGTGTTGCTACGGCGAGATGAAAGAACTTGGTACCAAGGAGTTCCTTGGAAACTGGCAGGGATTGATTTTGTGTGACGGCTATTCGGTCTATCGGCAGTTGCCCGGTATCAAGTTCGCCCATTGTTGGGCACATGCTCGACGAAAATGGGTCGAAGCCTTAGAATTAGGTGGGAAAGCTTCGAGTCCAGCGGTTCGCTTGGGTAAAATGGTGTGTGATGCGCTTTTTCGTATGGAACGGGATTGGCAAGAAATGCCAATTATGGCACGAGATCAATTGCGTCAAAAATTTGCGAGACCACTGTTGGAAGACTTTTATCGTTGGTTGGAGACGCAATTCGCTGCGCCAAAATCTGCCTTGGACAAAGCGATCACCTATTGCTTGAATCAAAAAGCCGGCCTGTTGAAGTTTCTGGAAGTTCCTGCGTTGCCGATTCATAATAACGGTGCAGAGAATGCAATTCGTCCGCTAACATTGGGCAAAAAGAATTGGTTATTTTCTACAAGTGAAGCGGGTGGAAAAGCCAATGCCATCTATTTGAGCTTGGTGGAAACCTGTAAAGCAAATCACATCGATTTTCGCCAATATCTGGAAAAGCTATTAATTGAATTGACATAAGTCGATTTGATTCAGGAACCTGAGAAAATCAACGACTATCTCCCTTGGTCGTTGGCGATTATCGAAAGCTGCCAGCCAGCCAAAAATATGAAAAAAGCAGCCTGATTTCAAAAAAATGGATGAAATCAGGCTATTTGTCATGCTTTTTTTTATTTGGAGCTATCGGCGTCCATTTTAACGGGCTTACGAATAGATGATGGCTATTTTCGAAAAAGTCTCTTACTTTATTTCTATTGATCATCGGTAAAGTATCGTTAGTCAGTCACAAATAAAGTCAAACACTTGGAGCGGGTGACGAGTAGTGAATTTGATCAATTTAAAAATATAGTAGTGTTTGAAAAGCTGCAGCGTGAAATTGAACAAGCAAAAATGAGTCAAGAGTCAGACCTGTTTAGGAGAAAGAGGAAGGTTAAGGAAAATTATTACTTTATCAATAGTGTGGATCCAGAGAGCCAAACGATGTGTATTTAGGAAGTGGATGCATAAGTAATTGCTACGTCGATACCAATATACCAGGCACTACCAGTACTATCTTTTTTAGCTGAAGCCATGCGGTTTTTCACTTTATCTACTCAGACTCTACCAAGTAAGTAGAAGATGTTTTCATGTTGGTCAGCTACTTTAGGGATAATTCTTGGCACACCACCTGGAGAAAGTAATATTTTATCGTAAATTTCTGTTGCTTCTTTATCGTTAGTGCTGTGTGTAGTAATTTCCTTAGTATCAGGGTTGATAGTAATAATGCTTGTGTTCATGAAGATATCAACGCATTATTCTTTATATGCTGTTTCAATTGCATAGTGTAATTCATCTGAAGATTTTGAAATATCTTATAAATAGGATTGAATACCACATGATAAGAATGAAGCGATAGAATCAGTTCCGAGCACAAAAATTTCTGTATTGTGACTGCTTTTGGTAAGGGTTTGAAAGGCTTAGAAATCTACATGTGAAGTTCCTATTATGACGTATTCATTCGTATTACCTCCATGTTTCCATATCTATCCAATCTAACTTAAATATTATACTCTATGTTAGTTATATTGTATCTGACTTTGTGAAGAGAGTGTAAAATATTTTGTGTAAATAGAAAAAAGGAAGTCCCTTCTGTAGAATAGAGTTACCACAACACATTCACAGAAGAGAGGACTTCCCTATGAACGATTTTACTACAGAAATTCTAAAGACTCTAGCGAACAAAGGCGATTTGAATGAATTATTCCGTGTCCATTTGGAGAAAGCAGTCAATACGCTTCTCAAAACGGAGTTAACGGCTTTCCTAGATTACGAAAAGTATGATCGCATTGGTTTTAACACGGGTAATTCTCGTAACGGCTCCTATGACCGTACGGTCAAGACCGAGTATGGGGAACTTCATCTCCAGATTCCGCGCGACCGCAATGGTGAGTTCAAGCAACAGACTGTTCCTGCTTATAGACGGACGAATGACACGTTAGAGGAGACCGTCATTCACCTCTTCCGAAAAGGTATTACCATGTCGGAAATCGCAGACTTGATTGAGAAAATGTATGGGCATCACTACATGCCCCAAACCATGTCCAATATAACAAAATCATTTACAGAAGAGGTAACGGCGTTTAAAGGGCGGGAGCTTCATGACCGTTATGCTGCTATTTATATGGACGCAACGTATATTCCGTTAAAGCGGAAAACCGTCGCCAAGGAAGCTATTCATATCGCAGTTGGCATTCGCCCGGACGGATCAAAGGAAGTATTGAGCTATGCGATTGCACCGACTGAATCCATCACGATTTGGGAGGAAATTTTATTGGACCTTCAAGAGCGCGGTTTGAAAAATGTCCTCCTGTTCATCACGGATGGCTTAAAGGGGATGGTAGGAGCGATTAGTCGGTTCTATCCCAAAGCTCGTTTTCAACATTGTTGTGTACACGTTTCCCGTAATATCAGTCACAAAGTGCGTGTCGATGATCGTAAGGAAGTCTGTGATGATTTTAAAATGGTGTATCAAGCCTCATCTAAAGAGGTGGCGTTGGAAGCACGTGGTGCTTTTGCGTAAAAATGGAAAACCAGCTATCCAAAAGTGGTTGAATCGATTCTTTCGAACGATCACTTGCTCACTTTCTATGATTTCCCCTTGGCCATACGCAAGAGTATTTATTCTACGAACTTGATTGAATCCTTTAATAAGCAAATCAAGAAATACAGCCACCGCAAGGAACAGTTCCAAAACGAAGAGTCGATGGAACGTTTCTTAGTCTCGTCTTTTGATACTTACAACCAAAAATTCCTAGGTCGCAGTCATAAAGGCTTTCAACAGGCCGAAGGCGAACTTGAACAAATGCTAAGCCAACTGATTGAGAATTAGAAACAATCTGCAGTAGGGAAGAATCATTTACACAAAATTATTGACGCTCCCAAGCTAAAACTCCTATTAATCGATCTACTAAAAATAAATAAAAAATTCTTTTCAATTTTTATTTATGGTATGACATAAATAAAGTAAAGTTATTCTTCTAGGTTAATCTTATTAATACTCTTTCTCACTAGTGTTGCATGCAACACTAGTGAGAAAGAGCATTAAATATACTGCAAGGCAAGACATTTGGTAATTGAAGAATAACAAGCAAAAAAATAGCAGTCAGGTCTCTTGACAAAGTATAGTTGCTATTCTTTTTTTAGGCCCTACTTTAATGAAATTTTTGTTTGGAGGGAACGACTTCATTCCTTTGATTATTTCAGTTGAATTTAATAGAGAAGCCTGGCGTCTATTAAGAAATACTTTTCTTGATGAGCGTCAATTTTTTTAACGGAAATCTATCCTATACTAAATTCAGTAAAGAAAAAGGAGGAATCAAAGAAAGCTATTTTAAACAAACCAAAATTATAGGAGGAATAAATCATGACTGAAAATAAAGCTACTCAAGAAAGAACACCCCAAGAAAGATTGCAAGAAGAACAAGAACACAAGGAACATGTTCATCATACGAAAATTAATGCAGCGGCCATTGCGGATCATCTTTTAGGCAACATGCATACATTACATGTGAAACTGCACCAATATCACTGGTATGTAAAAGGAGCCAATTTCTTTACGTTGCATGAAAAATTTGAAGAGTTGTATAACGAAAATGAAAAATGGTTCGACAAACTTGCGGAGCGTCTAATTACTTCTGGGCATAAACCTGCTTCGACAACGGTTGAATTTGAAAAATATTCGATGCTTTCGGAAGATGCAGTTAATAAATACGCTAAAGCAGAAGACATGGTTGAAAATATTATCGAGGACTTCAGAAGCACTCGTGACCTAACTATTCGCGCGATTCGTTTAGCTCAAGACGAGGGTGACGATGCTTTAGAAGATACATTGATTGCTTTTAAAAATGACTTAGACAAGAACATTTGGATGCTGCAAGCGTTCATTGGTAAAGAAGCATTAGAAGATGATGACGCTCTTGATGAGGATGAAGATTAAGGTAAAAGTAGAAGCTGATTTAAGGATTGGAATTCTTTCCAGTCCTTTTTCCATTTTCTTGATGTGCATCAATTTTTTTGTAGTAAGAGACTTATATAATAAAAGCAGCGAATATAAACAAAATAAATAAAGGGGGAGAATGAATTGACTAAACATACCCATCATGAAATTGGCGACCACGCAGCCTGTATCCGCTTGGTTCCAATATTCAATCACTTAGAGGATAGCGCGATGAATTACATTGCTGAAAAAGCCCACACGAAACAGTATCAAAAAGGAGAGTTTCTGTTTCGTTCACAAGAAAAAGAGGATACTTTATATATTATCAATCGTGGGAAAATCCGTATTTATCGATTGGCAGACTCTGGCAAAGAGCAGCTAGTGCGGATCTTGAACCCTGGTGATTTCACCGGAGAATGGACCTTGTTCAACCCGGATGCAGTACACGAGGAATATGCCGAAGCAACCCGAGATACCGTTGTCTGTATGATTCAGCAAAAAGATGTCCAAGATTTTCTGGAACAATACCCAGCTATTTCTTTAAAACTATTGGCGGAAATGTCTAAACGGTTAGAAAGTTCAGAACGTCAAACGACACAAGTAGCCTTGGAGAGTGTCATTACCCGTTTAGTTTTGTTTTTGGCAGAAAATGTGGAACCTGAAATGGGCAACTCTCCCACCATCACCCTGCCGATGGAAAAAAAGGACATTGCTTCCTATTTAGGAACGACACCTGAGACCATCAGTCGCAAATTTGGAGAATTGGAGGACGAGGGATTGATTCAACAGCTGTCTGGGAAAAGGATCAAGATTCAGGATTTAGATGATTTATTGCTTTACAGCGAATAATCGGACACACTTTTTTCTACACGTTGGTGTTCTGTCGCTCTTCATTAACAACGGGACAGAACTCAGTGCTTTTGCTTCCATCTGTCCGTTTTTGGCTTTTTTAAGACAGAACGACCTTCATTCATTGGAAAAATAAAAGCACAAACATGATAACCCTCAAGTTTTTTTGTTTTATTTTTCTTTAAGATAGGGTTGTCGAACAAAACGTAAAAATAAGTAGGGGTGAATGTGCATTATTTTTGGGTGATAGTTGCCATCACGTTGTCAGCAGCGGGTGCATTCTTTGTCGTCCCTTTCACCAAGAACACGATTGGCGGCGAAGCAAAAACGTCTAACGTTGTTGAGGCAGATAGGTTAGCTATGGAAAAAGAAGAGGAAGTTGTAAAAGGAGCCGGCGTAATCGGACACGGAAAAGTGGCGTATTACGAAGCGAGTGACCAGGGAGATAAAAGTGTATTTACTGTTTGGTTTCCATGGAGCTTAGCCGGAATCTTGTTCAGCATCACCATGACTAGAATGACGCGAAAAATTGAAGAAATGGAGCAAATAGAATGGAAATCGTATTAGGCGTTTTGAATCCCCATGCGGTGGAGATTGGTTCTGTTGTGATTCATTGGTATGGAGTCATTATTGCAGCGGGCATATTAGCGGCTCTCCAGTTGAGCACCAAGGAAGCAAAGAAAAAAGGACTGGAAGAGGATACCGTTATCGATATGGCCTTATGGGCAATTCCGATTGGACTCCTCGGCGCTCGGCTTTATTATGTGTTATTTGAACGTGGTTATTATCTGCAAAATCCAGGACAAATCCTTGCGATTTGGAATGGCGGCATTGCGATTTATGTGGGGTTGATTGCAGGAGGGGGTACGCTATATTGGTATGCAAAGAAAAAAGGTACTTCTTTGGCACTCGTTCTTGATATTTTAGCGCCCAATGTATTGTTAGCCCAGTCCATTGGTCGTTGGGGCAATTTTATGAATCAGGAAGCTCATGGAGGACCGGTTACTCGTCAATTCTTGGAAAATCTTTATTTACCTGAATTTATCATTGAACAAATGAATATCAATGGTACCTACTACCATCCGACTTTTTTATACGAGTCATTGTGGAGTTTGTTGGGCTTTGTCCTCATCGTCACTATACGGAACCGAAAACAGCTTTTGCGTCAAGGAGAAGTCGCTTTGAGTTACGTTTTGTGGTACTCAGTGGGTCGGTTCTTCATTGAAGGTATGCGAACGGACAGTTTATGGATTGGCGAGTGGATCCGCGTTTCGCAAGCCTTGTCTCTGGCCCTGTTTATTGGCGCGATTGTAGTATGGTTTATACGCAGACAAGACTATCCACCAATTTCTTATTATTCTGATGGCAATAAGGGGCAGAAAAAGACTATTAAGATGGTGAATTGAGCAAAAAGATAAAAAGAAGTGCAAAACTTGATATGCGTCAATTTTCGTTTGCTAAAAGTGAGCTATACTACAGTTGTAAAGAGGAAAAGGCAGTGTTCATTAATCTGCTGCGGATAAAATAAAAACACATAAAGGAGATAGGAATTATGGAAAAAGCTATATTGCAATTAGAAACGTTGTCTTGTCCAAGTTGTATGCAAAAAATTGAAGGTGCCTTGAAATCAGTTAACGGTATTGATAAAGACAGCATTAAAGTATTATTCAACTCCAGCAAAGTCAAAACCAATTTTGATTCAGCTGTCACTTCGATTGAAGAGATTCAAAAAGCTATCGAAAACGTAGGCTATCCGGTCCTTAAAGCAAAAGTCAAGGCCGCTTAACAGATTAAATGAACTAGGCAATTCTGGAAGAAAAGCTATTTTTCCGGGATTGCTTTTTTGTTGCAATCCGATTCGAGGTGCTTAGAAACGATAAAAGAGAACTTTCTAAACTTGATAGCCGTAAATTTTTATTCGATAAAAAGAGGGTATCGTTATAACTGTAAAGAGGAATAAGTGTCATTGAGGCTGTTAGATCAAAAAAATAGTGAGAAGGGACACGTATTTTTTCAAAACTTGATGTCAGTCAATTAATTACTTAGGCAATTATCTTATACTGTGTTTATCAATAAAAGAGAAATTAAATTTGGAGGGAAAAAGCATGCAACAATATATATTAAGCAAGAAAAATGTTATCACCGTCATCAGTGGATTGTTAATCGCACTCGGTTTCTTCAGTCACTTTGTTTTAGAAAACGTAGGACTTTCAGAGTGGTCTTTGATCATCGCCTCTGTCTTTGGGATTACGCCAATTGCCATTCAAGCGTTTCAAGCAATGAAAGTCAAAGTCATCAGTATTGATGTCTTAGTCAGTATTGCAGCGATTGGTGCGCTTTTTATTCAAAATTATGAAGAATCGGCTATTGTCACGTTCTTATTCTTATTCGGACACTACTTGGAACAACGAACATTGAACCAAACGCGATCTGCTATCAAAGAATTGACTGAAATGGCACCCGAAAGCGCCTTGAAACAAATGGATAATGGCGAATTTGAAGAAGTAGAAGTGGATGATGTAGATGAAGGGGATATCTTGCTCGTTAAAACGGGTGCGAAAGTTCCAGTGGATGGCACAGTCCTTACGGGCGAAGGGCATATCAATGAAGCTAGCATTACAGGGGAAGCTGTTCCGGTCAACAAGCTAGCTGATGCAGAAGTTTTTGCAGGAACCATTTTAGAAAACGGAACGATTCAAATCAGAGCTGACCGAGTTGGTGAGGACACCACATTTGGAAAAATTATTGAACTCGTGGAAGAAGCACAAGATTCTAAATCCGAAGCGGAACGGTTCATTGATCGCTTTTCTAAATACTACACACCAGCTGTCTTGGTTCTGGCAATTGTTGTATGGGCGTTCAGTCAAAATATTGAGTTAGCAATCACCATCTTGGTTCTAGGTTGCCCAGGCGCATTAGTTATCGGAGTGCCTGTCTCAAACGTTGCCGGTATCGGGAATGGTGCTCGTAACGGTGTTCTTTTAAAAGGGAGTGAAGTCATTCAAGACTTCAGCAATGTGGATACAATTGTATTTGATAAGACAGGTACTTTAACTGTCGGAAACCCAACCGTTGCAGCGACTGAACTGTATGAAAAAGATTCTGCTGAAACGCTTGGCTATCTGGCCAGTGTGGAACGGGAATCAGATCATCCATTAGCAAAAGCGGTCTTAAATCAAATTGGAGAAACAAATTTTTATCCTGTTGAAGGAACTGAAGTCGTGAAAGGCGGCGGAATCGTTTCAAGTGTAGCTGGACATAGAGTGGCTGTTGGGAATGTGGCCTTGATGGAAAAAGAAAATGTCACTCTCAGCAAAAAAGTGCAAAAAGATGTCAAACGGTTTGAACAACAAGGGAACTCTCTCGTTTTGACAGCGGTCGACGGTGAATTAAAAGTACTGATGGGCATTCGCGATCAAGTCCGTCCGGGTGTGAAAGCTAATTTGCAGGAATTAAAAGACTTGGGCGTGAAAAATCTAGTCGTTCTTTCAGGAGATAACCAAGGAACCGTTGATGTGGTCGCCGGCGAACTTGGTTTGACCGAAGCTCACGGCCACATGTTGCCGGAAGACAAATCGGCTTATATCGGAAAACTTCAACAACGTGGTCAAATTGTAGCCTTTGTTGGAGATGGCGTTAACGATAGTCCGTCCTTAGCTTTAGCAGACATTGGAATCGCAATGGGAAGCGGAACGGACGTAGCGATTGAAACATCCGATGTCGTTTTAATGAACTCGAACTTCAGCAACTTGCCTCACGCATTAGGATTAGTAAAAGCCACCGCAAATAATATGAAGCAAAATATCGTGATTTCAATTGGAGTAGTGTTGGTCTTGTTGACCAGCGTCTTCTTCAGCGAATGGATGAATATGTCTATCGGAATGTTGGTTCATGAAGGTAGTATCTTGGTGGTAATTTTCAATGGCATGAGATTAATGAAGTATAAGTTGAAAGGTCGAAAAGAACAAAAAGAAGTATCAGCACCTGCAGAGAAAGTAAAAATATCTTAAGAATAAATTAGAAGAGGCTGAGACAATAGTCCATCCTTGAAATGACAAAAGCGGAAACTCAGATTTTTAAATCTGGGATTTTCCGCTTTTTTGAGTTCTTGAAAAAAAAGAAGAGTATTGTATTAACGACAGTTGATCGTAAGTTAATTATTTTAATGGGAATCCGTGACCAAGTTCGAGCAGGTGTTAAACAAGACCTACAAAAATTAAAATCACTTGGTGTTAAAAATCTCACTGTATTATCAGGGGATAATCACGGCACAGTTAATTTAGTTAAAAAGGAGCTAGGATTAACCGAGGCTCATGGCGATATGTTACCTGAGGACAAGCAAGCGTTTCTAAAAGAAAGACAGTCTACTGGTGAAATTATTGCTTTTATTGGTGATGGTGTGAACGATAGCCCTTCTCTAGCTACTGCAGAAGTAGGGATTGCTATGGGAAATGGGACAGATGTGGCTATTGAAAGTTCAGATATTGTTCTAATGAATTCCAATTTTAATCGTCTCCCCCATGCTTTAGGTTTAGCTAAAGGGACATATGCGAATATGAGACAAAATATTCTAATTGCTGTTGGTGTGGTGATAATATTATTGGTTAGTTTAATATTTAGTGAATGGATGTCTATGTCGATAGGTATGTTAGTTCATGAGGCAAGTATTTTAGTAGTTATTTTAAATGCAATGAGATTAAGAAGATATCAATTAAGATAATTGATCTATGTCAATTATCTTAAAAGAAATGTCCTGTATAATTTATTTAAAGGAGTGATAGATATGACTAAAGCAACATTAAAATTAGAAACATTAACTTGTCCATCATGTTTACAAAAAATTGAAAGTGGTTTAAAACAGACAGCTGGTGTAGAAAAAGATTCTGTAAAAATACTGTTCAATGCAAGTAAGGTAAAAGTAGATTTTGATGAAGAACAAGTCAATTTGAGTACAATTGAAAGAGCTATTGAAAACCTAGGATATTCAGTTATTAGTTCAAAAGTAAAGGAAGGTGTATAAAATGACAACAGCAAATGAAAGACAAGAAAAATTAGCTGCTGAAAAAGCATATAAAGAACACATTCATCATACTAAGATTAATGCTGTAGCTGTCACAGATCATATACTTGCTAATATCCATACCTTACATGTAAAATTACATCAATATCATTGGTATGTAAAAGGCACAAATTTCTATTCATTGCATAGTGTTTTTGAGAATTTATACAATGAGAATGAGACATGGTTTGATAAGATTGCAGAACGTTTACTAGCTTCAGGATTTAAGCCAGCTTCAACAACTACTGAATTTCAGGAATTTACAATAATTTCTGAAGATCCGTCTGAAAAATATTATTCTGCTGAAGAAATGGTCATACAGTTAGTAGAAGATTTTAGGACTAATCGTGAATTCACCGTTCGTGCAATGCGTTTAGCACAAGAAGAAGCAGATGATGCATTAGAAGATTTACTAATTAGTTATAAAGATTACTTAGATATAAATATTTGGCAACTTCAAGCCTTTGTTAACAAGGATGCGTTAGAAGATGATGACTATATAGATAACGATTAATTAGGAGGAAAGTTGTATGGCACACCATCACCACCATAGTCATATAGATTGTATACGTTTAGTTCCGATTTTTAATCACCTAAATGAAGAACAAATGAGTTTAATTGCGCAATCAGCGCAAGAAGTACATTATGCAAAGAATGCGTTGTTATTTGGAAATGGTGATAAAGATGACACACTTTATATTATAAATAATGGGCGTGTACGTGTTTATAACTTAAATGAATCTGGTCGTGAACAAACTGTACGCATATTAAATCCTGGTGATTTTATGGGAGAAGTGGCTATTTTTCAAACTGAAAGTTACCATTCTAATTATGCTGAAGCAATATCAGAAGTGAGCATATGTAGAATTCATAAAAAGGATATGGATGACTATTTAGGCGCTTACCCAGAAATTATGAGAAGAATACTATCAGATGTTACGAAACGTTTACAGGTATCAGAAAAGCAAACGATGCAAGTTGGTATGGAGCAAGTAGAGTCTCGTATTATTGATTTTCTATCAGAATACGTTGAAGATGAAGAAAACCATACTTATGTGACTTTACCAATGTCGAAAAAAGATCTAGCCTCGTACTTGGGTACAACCCCAGAAACAATAAGTCGTAAGTTCTCATCATTGGAAGAGAGAGGTTTAATTAAACAGCATACTCAAAAATATGTTGAGATATTTGATTTAGATAAGTTATTATTTGCATCAAGTTAAGTTAAATGGTTCTGTGTCAAATAGTATTGGTCACCAACACTATTTATCATAGAACCCAATTTTTTAGTACAATGATCCATGGTGATATCCTTTCTTGGTGTAGTTTTGTTTTAGAAGCCTAAAATGGTAATTATGATATTGATTTTTGGGATTCTTTTCCAGCTGGAATGGACGAGTTAGCGAAAATTTTTAGAATGGTTGTCATGGGTGAAGATACCGTAAAAGGAATTGCAGTAACTATGGAAATATTGCGGATGCAGCGACTATAGCTAAAGAAGCCTTAGAGGCGTTCTGTGACTTAATACAAGAAGAAGGAAAAGGTTACTTTAAAGATCCAGAAAAAATTGCCAAATCATTCAACGTGCAATTACCATGAGTTATCGGTTAGGTAGACTTGCACAAGAATCCAGCAATGTCGTTCTAAGTGTTCTTGTACGTGAAATTCGTGCGCTTGAAAAGAACATCAAAGACTTGGAAAAGCAATCAAGCAATTATTTGTCGGCATTCGAGAATATCAATATTTGCCCGGTGTTCCAGGTATTGGAAAGGTGTACTCCACTTAATTAATCGTTGAAATCGGTCAAATTGAACGATTGGAAAATCAAACAAAATTGGCAAAATATGCAGGCTTATATTCGAAAGTCAAACAAGTAGTCACCGAATTCCAGTTAGAAACTACTTTGTAACTACGTTTTGAGGAGGAGTAAAATGCTTTCCTACGTTCGATATTACCCACTAGCGATAGCTAAATTAATGTGTCTGTGCTCCCCTAAAATCTGCTGATTTATTACTGACTAATACAGGAGGTTTTTTTATGGGACAGACAATCATATCTGCTATCGGTGTTTATATTTCCACCAGTATCGATTATTTAATTATATTGATTATTTTATTTGCACAGCTATCACAGAATAAACAGAAATGGCATATTTATGCGGGGCAATATCTAGGCACAGGCTTACTTGTAGGGGCGAGTTTAGTTGCTGCTTATGTCGTCAATTTCGTGCCTGAAGCATGGATGGTTGGATTGCTTGGTTTAATCCCTATCTATTTAGGGATTCGCTTTGCAATTGTTGGAGAAGGTGAGGAAGAAGAAGAGGAAGAAATTATTGAAAGATTAGAACAAAGCAAGGCAAATCAACTGTTTTGGACAGTTACATTGCTGACAATTGCGTCTGGCGGAGATAATTTAGGTATCTATATACCTTATTTTGCTTCGTTAGATTGGTCACAGACCCTCGTGGCGTTGCTTGTGTTTGCAATCGGCATAATTATCTTTTGCGAGCTTAGTCGGGTGCTATCCTCTATTCCGTTAATATCCGAGACAATTGAAAAATACGAGCGAATCATTGTGCCCTTAGTATTCATTCCACTTGGACTATACATCATGTATGAAAGTGGCACGATAGAGACTTTTCTGAACTTTATTTTATAGATAAAAAAGCCCCTTAAATGGAAAGCCCCTTATGTAGTGACCCCAAAAAGTTAGACTTTTATGGAGTGGAGAAATCCACTCCTTTTTTGTATGATAAGATTAACTGTTAGACAGCTGTTTTTACAGCTTCTCGAAACTGAACCGGACTTCGCCAATTTAATTTCTTTTTGATGCGTTTATGGTTGTAATAATAGATATATTGGTCAATTTTTGTTTTCAATTCATCTAAACTCCGATAGACTTCTCCGTGAAAAATCTCTTGCTTTAATAAACCAAAGAAGTTTTCCATAGGTGAGTTATCTAAACAATTCCCTTTACGAGACATACTCTGGAAGATTTTATGCTGCTTCAATTTATTCTTATAAGCATTCATTTGATAGGCCCATCCTTGATCTGAATGGAAGGTTCTACGAAATGGATAATCATTTGTCATCTGGATTGCTTCTTCTAATCCTTCCATTATGGCTAGTGCGTTTGGTTTTTCAGAAATCCGATAAGATAGAATTTCACTATTGTAGAAATCCATGAAAGGATCTAAATACAGCTTTTTCTGACGAACGACACCTGTGGTGTCTACTTCATAATACTTAAACTCTGTGGTATCAGTTGTAATTTTTTGGTGACAGATATTTGTATAAAACCGACGATGAATACGATTTTTGGCGACAGTGCCAACCTTCCCACGATAAGAATTGTACCGTCGAGATTTTCGAGTGTAAGACTTTACTTCGATACCTAGTTTTTTTATCAGACGTTGAATCTTCTTTTTATTGACATGAATCCCTTGATTCTCTAATTCTTTTTTTAGTCGCAGACAGCCGTAATCTTTATGATCTTTGCGAATTTCAAGCATTTTTTCTTCAATTTCTTGGTCTGGGTTTGGTCTGTCAAACCGTTTCTGCCAATACATATAGGTTGCTTTAGGAAATTTCAATGTTTCAAGAAGCTCAACTAGTTTGAATGATCCTCGGAGGCTGGCGATGATTCGTGCGATTGATTCTTGCGTCTTTGCTGGGCTTCCTGTTTTCGCAGCTTCCTCAACTCTTTTAAAAAGGCATTCTCAATTTGAAGGGATCGGACTTGCTTTTCTAATGCCTTGATACGATCGCGTTCTTCAGTTGTTGTATTTTCTTTTTTGTTTTCTTTTTTTCTAGTCAAAGTAAGTGGTCGCCCTTTCTCTTTTGAGAGCCCCTCAATACCTGCTTCTCTGAAATTACGCATCCAATTGGCAATAAGCGCAGGGTTGTTCATTTCTAAAGTGCTAGCAACTTCTCGATAGGACATCTCACTTGTTTGATATAACTCTAGCGTATTTAACTTAAATTGAACAGAATATTTCTGATTTTGATGCTTTCTCAATAGACCTTCCTCTCCGTATTCACGATAGACATTCACCCAATTACTTACTTGAGACTTGCTTGAAATACCGTATTTGTTGGCAAGATACCGATATCCGCCCACGCCACTAAGATATTCTTTAACGATTTTTAGTTTTAATTCAAAAGGATATTTTGCCATACAAATAACGACCCCCAAAAGTTAGATTTTTTGGTCTAACTTTTGGGGGTCGCTTCATTAAATGGGGCTTTTCTTATATTTTTTTGAAACCTAACTTCAAACCCCAGATACGTTTTTTTACCGCTAATTCGCCAAACCAAAGAATGGAGGACTTAGCGTGGATCCAGAGAACCAAATGATGCGTATTCAAGAAGTGGGTGCTGGCGAAATGAGTGCGCAACAGTTACGTATCACGAAAGAGGATGACGATGTTTATTCTTTAATGTTGGATGAAGCAATGCAAGAAGGGGAGCCGTTGATCGTTCAGCTGGATCTAAAATAAAGTCAAAACCAGCCGTAGAAAAATTTTTTTCGACCAGTACAAATAAAAACCGATTTTCTTTTTTTAGAAAGTCGGCTTTTAATAACGAAGCTAATTTAGTTGAAGTAGTTGCTCAATAATCGAAGAGCTGCCTGGTAAAAATAAAAGTAGACTACCTATGACTAACAAGATCCCTAAAACAAAACAGGCTATTACGAATTTGGTTGATCTAGATACTTCTTTATTTGAAACACTTATGATCAACAAAGTTATACCGACAGCTAACGTTAAAAAATACCAAAATCCCATTGTTATCGCCCACTTTCTTTGAATAGTTTTTACTTTCAAACTGTTTAATAAATTTTATCATAGACAAGAAGAACTAATCCTTATACAAGAAAAATATATGCAAAGTTTAAACTTTCTTATACTAAATAAACTAAGTATGTAGAAAATTGATCGTAAACCACCTTCAAGGAAACTGATAGAACAATTTAAAAATTGTTAGAGTTACTTTCAATTGTCTTGACAGTTTTATCTGTGAAGAATGCGGTCGACCGGTAAATCCTGAAAATGCAGGTAGTCAGCATCGCAACCACTGTCCCCACTGTTTAACGAGTCTTCATGCGGATACTCTTCCCGGAGACCGAGCTTCTTTGTGCGAGGGAAGATGGATCCTATCAGTATTTGGTCCAAGGAGGATGGCGAATGGGCAATCATTCACCGTTGCCGAAATTGTGGTACTCTAAAGACGAATCGAATTGCGGCTGACGACAATCAGGAAAAACTCATTCACTTGGCGACAAGAGCGATTCAGTACCCACCCTTTGCTATCGAGAACTGTTAACTGTTTTGGTTTATAACGAAAGGAGAGCCACTGATGTATCAAATCCACCACATTCAAATTACTGTCAACGATGTAAAAAAAGCGGAACCCTTTTATGATCAATTGTTCCATTTGTTAGGTTTTGATGTTCAAAAGAAATATTCAGGCTATCTCGAACATGCCGACATGGAAGTAGTAGAGTATTTGAGTGATACCTTTGATTTTGGAATCTGTTCGCCAAAGCAAGAATGGATCAATGAGACAATTGATTCTAGAAAGCCTGGTTCCCTCCAACACATTGCTTTTAAAGCAGAAAGCAGGGAAGCCGTAGACGCGATCTATCCAAAAATCAAAGCACTAGGAGTAAAGATTCTTCATGGGAAACCAATGGAATACAAAGAACGGATCGCGCCTAATTATTATGCACTATTCTTTGAGACGCCAGAAGGCCTCCGCTTTGAAATCTTTCATTATGCCTAAACCTGTGCTGACTTTTCAGGTCTTTTAAATGAAGGAGTTTTAACCAAAAAAGACAAATCCTTTTCTGATTCGAATCGAGTTGATTCGATGAATGGGAAAGGATTTGTCTTTTTTTTAGTATAAAGCAAAATCATTTAGCTGTTCTAGTTTTTGTTACGAAGAATGGTTATAGATTTTGATCGACTAATTTTGTCTTATTGTTCTCCATTACTTTAAAGAATGGATAGTATATGAAGATACTGATGACGATCAACAGTAGGCAAAAGAGAATGTTGCGCCAGTCCATACTTGAAAGATAAGCTTGTGCAAAAAACGGTGTGAAGGAAGGATCAACAATAAAGCCAATTCCGATCCATCCAAGACTCTGAGCAAAGTAGGTCAGCAATAACGAAATGATCGGAGTGACCAAAAATGGGATTGCTAGAATGGGATTAAAAACGATTGGTAAGCCAAAGATCACTGGTTCGTTGATGGAGCAGATTCCAGGAATCAAGGATAATTTTCCGATGGTGCGATATTCGGGAACTTTGCTTCGCATCATCAATAAAACCAATCCCAAAGTACCACCAGCTCCGCCAAGGACTGAAATCCGAAACATTTGTAAGTTCATTAAGTGTGTCATGGTTTCGCCATTTGCCATTTGCTCGGCATTCAAGCCAGTTTGAGCCATTCCCAGTGTAAAGACGATGGGAAAGATGATTGAAGAGCCGTTGATGCCAAACAGCCATAAGATATTGCCCAAGGTCACGATCAACAAGAAACCGCCGAGACTGCCAGCGATGTTCGTTGCAGGAGTCAGAACTTCCATCACTGCTTCAGGAAAGATTTTGTTTGTTGCTGCTAAGAAGATCAAATTGATCCCATAGAAGATGATGATATTTGTCAACAGCGGAACGAGCATATTGATGAAGGTTGCCACCATGGGTGGAACGGTATCTGGCAGTTTCAATTTGATCTGTTTCACTTCAAACAAACGATTGATTTCTACCACTAACAAGCCGATGATGATTGCGACGAAGAGTCCGTTTGTTCCTAGAAAATTGAGGCTGATCGCGCCTTCTTTTACTGGTGTACAAACCATTAGAAAAATGACGGATGCAACCATACCATTCATGGAAGGGTTGATTTTGTATTCATTTGCAAGAGAGAAGGCAATCCCAAAGACGCTGATGAAACCAATGATGCCCATCGTCAATTGATAAGGCGCGGTGATGAGATCATAATTTGCTACAGCGAAATCTTTCCAGCCAGCCATAAATGTCATAAAGATATTGGCTGTTTCAGGATGGTACTGATCCATGTTGATGGGTGGGTTGGCAAAGATTAGAAAAAAAGAACCGATAACAATAAATGGTAGTCCAAACATCATACCGCTGGATATAGCTTTTAAGTGGCGCTGATTGCCGATTTTTGCTGCGATGGGGCTTAGGACGTCATTCAGCTTCATGATAAATGCAGAGTTTTCCATGTAACTTCCTCCTATACTTGCCAAGGATTGAATGAAAACGCGCTTGGCACAACGTGATCTGGATCATAGTTCTCGATGATTTTTTCGTATTGTTCTTTGTAGTCATTAGTGACTTTTGCTTGTGGGATTACTTTGCTGGCTTCATGTAAGAAATGTTCGGAACCACGGCCCATTTCCTGTCCGCGGACAGTATGTTTATCCAAGGCAATATCAGGAATTTCTGGAACATAGCCCATCGCGAAACTCTTGATCACAATATTCTTGAGTAAGTCTGATGAGCGGTCTTTTTCCGACTGGCATAAGTAACGAATCGCATGGAAGAAATACATCGCCCGGTCGGATTCGTTGTATTGGAATTCCTTGCGCATCGTGTTTAAGTTATTGATCATAATGGCAGCCATTGGATTTCCCATACCTACATCTTCAACACTGATCGCTAGTAATCTTCTCCACAGTTTTTCTTCAAATTGCGGCGAGGTGATATACATTTCATAGGCAAATTCACATGCCTCTTTTTCTTTGCCTCGACGGATCGACTTTTGCAATGCCGAGATAACTTCATCTCCGCGTAAGCCGTTGCGGGTCGTCATTTTTGCCCAGGGATCTTGAATAAATTTCGTTTCTGTCATGATATAATACTCCTAATTGATAAAATTTGAGGTGGATCTTATGGATGTTGAAATGCTTATAGATAAATACCAACTGAATGATTCAGAAGCAGAAGTCTTGCGTTTTATGAAAAAAAATCGACAGTCATTAAAAACAATCGGGATTCGTGATGTGGCTAAAGCAACCTATGTCTCTACAGCAACAATCATCAATATGGCCAAGAAAATTGGCTATTCCGGTTATAGCGAGTTGGTTTTTGCACTAGGTAACAGCCAATCGGACATTGCGATGCCAAGCACTTTCTCCAATGAGGAAAAGGCGGCATTTATCGATTTACTCTCTGAGTATCGCAACAAGCGCATCATGATCCTTGGCTCCGGTTTCTCTCAGAATCTCGCCAATTATTTTTCGGAATCTCTTAATTTATATGGCTTTCGTGCGACTGCCAATAGCCATCTGGAATTTCTTAGACAGCAAGTGCAGCAAGACATTCTGCTCGTTATTATTTCT
Source organism: Enterococcus sp. DIV0574 (assembly GCF_051711125.1). Classification (NCBI taxonomy): domain Bacteria; kingdom Bacillati; phylum Bacillota; class Bacilli; order Lactobacillales; family Enterococcaceae; genus Enterococcus; species Enterococcus sp. DIV0574. Next base: position 2,818,396 of record NZ_JBIOMA010000001.1, on the reverse strand, counting down.
AATTCTGGGGATACAGTTCGGTTAGCTGAGCTAGCGAAAATGGCTAACGACCACCATATCGATGTGATTGCTTTTGTTGGTCAAAAAAATTCAAAAATCGGCAGCCTAGCCACACTGACCATTAGCACAGAAACATATACTCCCCAAAGAATCTCCGATTACCAACCGAATCTTTTCTTTGGCACAACACTGAACCAATTTGAGCTTTTGCTAAGTGCAGCACTGAAGGCTATTTTTGAATAGAAGAACGATGTGGCCACTGTTTCTTCAAAACCTAGTATAAAGAATCTCTTTTGAAATGTAAGTGTTTTCCCTTTGTTCTGAACATGTTTAGGAATTTGCAAACTTGTTTAGAAAAAAATTTCCATTCCCTCCACTATCCCATCATTGTTTGATTTTCGGCTAAACTGAGTCCAGATCAGATGGGAGGGAATGTATGAGCAAACAAGCAGCGATACAGGTTCATGGATTGAGCAAAACATTTGGGGAGAAACGAGTGATTGATGATCTTAGTTTCACAGTCGAAAGGGGCACCATCTTTGGTTTGTTAGGACATAACGGGGCAGGGAAATCCACGACGATCGATTGTATTTTGGGCACACAAAAATGTGATTCGGCAAGGATCTCGCTTTTGGGAAGAGATCCTAAGGCTGAACGGAAACGACTGTTTCAGTATGTAGGGGTCCAATTCCAAGAATCTGCCTTTCAAAATCAATTAAAGGTAAGAGAGATTTGCGAGATCACCCATTCGTTGTACGAAAACCCGCTAAACTGGATGCAGGCGCTCCATGAATTTGGTCTTGCCTCTAAATTGAATTCATTTCTCGGAACATTATCGGGGGGCGAGAAACAGAAGCTATGTATCCTTTTGGCTATCATGGGGAATCCGCAAATCATTTTTTTGGATGAATTGACAACCGGACTGGACCCCCAGGCCAGGCGCGAGGTTTGGCGATACTTGCTCGCTTTGAAAGACAAGGGGGTCACTATCTTTCTGACCTCTCATTACATGGATGAAGTGGAAACGCTGTGTGATCGGATTCTAGTGTTAAACAAAGGCAAAGAAGTTGCCAGCGGGACGGTAGCTGATATTCTATTAAAAGTGAATAAGAAGAATCTCGAAGAGGCTTTCTTGACGCTTGTTGGGGAGGAAGTGTAGGAATGAAAACATTTATATGCTGGCGGATAATCTAAAGCTGGATGTTGATGAGATCATCAAAGAGAAACTGCAGAAAAATGCGGTGAAATATCCGGTGGAACAAAGTAAGGACTCCAAAAAGAAATACCGGGAGTTGTGAGTATTAGTTTTGACGTAAGAGACCAGAATCGGAAGGATTCTTGGTCTCTTTTTGTGTAGAGAGTCATACTAGGAGTAACATTTTCATAGTATTATTTAGGTCGGTAAATCCAATGAAATAGAGTTGCAGACAATGAAAAATTAGTTTAACTTTTTGATAAAATTATATAGTTTGATATTAAATATTTATGATGTGCTGCGATTATAATACCAAAGGAGGAAGTAGATGTTAAAGAAGTTTAGACCAAAGAACAATGCTCAGTATTGTTTATCAGAAATTTTATTTGATTTCTATACAAAAAAGGATCAAAGCGGCGTGGTGAAAGATATCTTATACACGCATGTAAAACAAGTGCGCACAAAAGCAGAATTAGTAGAACTGATTGATAGGGTTGCGGAAGAAGATGCGTTTATTTTGCGATTTTGGAGCACACGTTTTTCTAATACAGAAAAAGAGCTGCTTACATCATATGACAAAATGTCTTACTCGATGTCTGCGTTATCGATTATCTTAGCTATGTTGGCTTTGACATTCGAAATAAAAAGTCCAGAATTCACATTACCTGTGTTTTTGTTGTTGGTTCTCATTGCTGGGTATTACTTGCGTATTCCTTTTAATAAAGAGAAGGATAAATATTTGACTGTGATTTACTTATTAGACGAAGCACTGCGAAAGAAGGAACAAAACAAAGACCAGTAACTGCCCTACGGTTTGTGTTCTTAAAAGAAGAGCAGCAAGTCCTGTACATCCGTTTGATTCTTGTTAAAACAATAGAAATATCAAGGATAATCTCCATATCTCAATAAAATACTGCCATATTTTGAATGTTTTGTTCGTTTTTCCTCTGATGTTCGCTTGCAACCCCTTCCAAAATCGGCTACACTTATAACCGAATAGAAACCAAAAAAATAGGCACCTCGCAACTCTGTTGGCGCAGAGCGGCGAGGCCCTGATCAGTCAGCACTTTAACCAAGATGACCAATCAAGTTGCCATAGTTGAACGCCATCGGCATCAACGTGTTTATTGTACCCAAAATTTCCCTTCATTTCTAGTAGCGGGGTGTTTTTTTGGTAAATTTTCGCGGGATGCTAGACGCTTATTTTGCTATGTCAAAGGCATTGGACAGTCTTGTCCGATGCCTTTTTTGTTGTCTAAACATTCATGCGCAGAATCGTTTTTGACAAATGGCAGGCATAAAAGCCTCGTAATGATAATGCTTACTGATAAATAGGTAGTCATAGCTGAACGAATAGTAAGTCGTTACATTCGTCGGGTGAACAATCCTTCTATCCTAGGTCCAGAAGTTGGCAAGCCTTGGTTTCTATTCACCTATGGTTGATCCGATAGTTATTGGAGACAATCCGTCAATCGTTATCGGATCAACAGGGATCATATTAGCTGAGGAGTGAACACATGAAAAAATTCAAAGGGCTGGTTTGCTTGGGTGCATTCTTTCTCTTAACGGCCTGTGGAGAAGAAACAAAGGAGACCGATCAAACAGCGCAGGACTCTCAAACATTAGTGATCAATGGCGATTATGTTGTTCCGCCAACTGCCCATGGCAATCCTTATATTAGTGGTTTTATTGGTGGTGGGATTGAACCTTATGTGCAAGAAGCGTTGTTTTCATTCACCCCAGTAGGTGAAGGCGGCGAGAATTTCAAGCCTAGGCTAGCTTCGAGTTACAGCATTGATCAAAATGTGATCAATATCACACTGAAGGAAGGTATCAAATGGAGTGATGGCAGCGACATCACTGCCCAAGATGTACTGACCAGCTACCAAATGTGGGTTGGTAAGAAACAGATTTGGGAATTTTTAGAGAAAATTGAAGTCCCGGATGAGCAAACAGTGGCGTTTTATTTCAAAAATGAAAGTCACTTGATGCTGAATCTACTGACTGATGTAAAGGTATCTGCTCGTTTCGAGGAATACGGTGATTGGGCACAGCAATATCAAGGCATCGCTGATGCAGAGCGGGAATGGCATGATGAGACCAATACGTATTGGTATTCAGAAGCAGGAAATGAACAATTACAAATCCTTAATGAAGAATTGGAAGGATATATGCCGCAAGTGACAGATATGGTTGGTTCGGGCGCATTTACGATTGCTGCTCTTTCTACCAGTGAAGCAGTCTTGGAGAAGAATGAACATTTTTATCAAGAGACTGGCATCGATTCATTAACGATTATTCGCGCTGTCACACCTGAAGTAGCTGCCAACAGTATGATCGATGGGACTCTCGATATGCACAGTGGCGGTATGACAGAAGATTTGATTCGCCAAGTTGAAAGTAAGTTGGACCATTTTACTGAATTTTATTTACCAGAGTATTCACAAATGTCCGTAGTTTTCAATGTAAAGCAGGCTTTTGCCCAGGAGCTGGCTTTCCGCGAAGCTGTGGCCTATTTGGTGAATCCTGATGAAATTCTTCCGTTAGCAGAAGTCGGCAGTATGCCAAGTGAGACGGGGAGTACAGGATTGCCGCTTTCTTTACAAGAAGTTTATGGATTGACAGATTGGGTGCAGTCGGAGCTCACCGCACGAGAATACAATGTTGAGCAAGCGGAAGCCGTCTTATTAGCAGCTGGTTGGAAAAAAGAAGATACCTGGATCGATGCGCAAGGAAATAAAGTGGCCTTTGATTTTGCTTGCAATAATGGCTGGGGTTCAGCTTTGTTGCCGGGAGAAGCGATCGTTAATGAATTGAATAGTTTTGGCTTTGATGTGACATTTCTGCCAATGGAAGGCGCTTCTTATGATGCGTATTTGAGAAATGGAGAGCACACTGTTGCTATCGAATTTGCCCCGCCTTCTAATATTCTTTATGCCAATCCTTATGGGACGTATGAACAATTATATAAGGGCCGCAGTTGGCTATTCGGGCTTGAAACGGAGCCAACAGGAGAATTATACTTGACCAACGCTCAAGGGAAAGTTGATGTGATCGCTTTAACGAATCATCTGTTTGACAGTGAGGGAGACGATTTTATTGCGACCACCAAAGAATTGATGGCAGTGACAAATGAGCATATCTTGTTCATCCCTTATCTAGAAAAAGGTTTTCCAGTGCGTGTCCTTAATCGGGCTATCGACTTTCAAGTTCCTGCAAACCAATTGGTTCAAGACCCACGCTTTATTGGCGTTGGCGAATCAATGTTTTCTTCATTGATTGCGGAAGGAACGCTGCGAAAGAGCATGGGAATCACTGATTAAACAAATAGACTGGAAGGAGGCGTGTATAAGAAATGAAGAAATTAGCGAATGTTTTCTTTACGATAACCGCAGGCGTCTTTATGACTTTTTTGATTATCAAAATCATGCCTGGCGATCCAGTAACGATTTTGTCAAATGAGCTGCGAAGTACGCAAGGAATCTCAGAAGCGGATGCTATGAGCCGAGCAATCAGTATGCTGAATTATGATCCATCTCAGCCATTGCTGCAGCAGATCGGCCATTTCATTCTGCAGCTCTTAAGAGGAGATCTAGGCACCTCGATCCGTTTTCGGACGCCTGTTTTATCCATTGTTTTAAGTGCATTGCCTTGGACGCTTTTTTCAGCAGGCGTGGCTACTATTCTTTCTTACATGGCAGGCACACGAATCGGTTTGATGGTTGCATGGTCCAAGAATAAACGCTTAAATACGGTTACAGAAACGCTGACCTCCATGGTTGGTTCGTTTCCGGATTACCTCATTGGTTTCTTCTTGGTCTCTTTGTTTGCCGTGCAGCTTGTCTGGCTGCCGAGCCGCGGTGCCTATGGATCACAAGTGACGGTTGGTTTGAACCTTCCGTTTCTCATTAGTGTGGCACGTCATGGGATATTGCCTATCAGCGCCATTTTTGTTGTTTATTTGGCGAACTGGATTCTGAATATGCGGGGAAGTGCTATGAATGTTATGCACCAAGAATACATCAAGTATGCCCGTGCGCGTGGGTTGAGCGATGGTGTGATCCGCAAGAAATATGTCGGTAAGAATGCTCGCTTACCCATGATTACTACATTAGGAACGACTTTTGGTCTTTTATTGGGCGGTGCGCCTTTGATTGAGAACATCTTTTCTTATCCAGGATTGGGCTATTACTTGAACACAGCTATTGCGGTGCGTGATATTCCTTTGATGCAAGGGATGTTCTTTATGATCATTGTCACAGTAGTTGGTGCCAATGTCATTGTAGATACACTATATGGCTATTTGGATCCTCGATTAAGGAGGCAGACAGAATGAAACAATTGTCTTCTTTTATCAAAGTGATTCGTGCAAATCGTCAAGCGGCTGTTGGAATGTATTTATTACTGATTTTAGTTGGTTTCGCTCTTTTTGGGCAATGGCTGATTGGCGACTTGCCCGCAGATTATACCAATCGATTATTAGGTCCCTCTTTGCAACATCCTTTAGGAACCGATTTTACTGGTAGAGATACATTGCTGCAGTTTATTTTAGGAACGAGGGATGTCGTCCTAATTGCCTTATTTTCAGGTTTTTTCTCGATTTTGATTGGGATGTCGATTGGCATTGTTGCGGGATTTGTGGGAGGAGCAACAGATAAACTCTTGATGTTCCTCACGAATGTTGTTTTGACGATTCCTTCTTTTCCCGTACTTATGGCACTTTCTTTGGTGATCAGTGCGGGAAATGTTCTGGCTTTTGGTTTTCTTTTGGCGATTTGGAACTGGGCAGGGTTAGCTCGCAGCGTTCGGAGTCAGGTCATGACATTGCGGGGAAGTGAGTACATTCTGGCTAGCCGGCTTTTGGGAATGTCTAAGGGATATATGATTCGGCAAGATATTTTACCTAGTCTGATCCCTTATATTGCAATCAATTTTGTCTTGATCATGCGGGCATCGGTTCTTGCTTCTGTCGGCTTGATGTTGCTTGGATTGGCACCTTTTAAAGGGGAGCATTGGGGAATCATGCTGAATTTGGCAATGACCAAAACCGGTGCCATGTTTGGATCCTCAGCTGCTATTTATTTGATTACACCGATTGTTGGCATCGTTGTTTTCCAGTCGGCCTGCTTTCTTTTTTCAAAAGGATTAGAAGATGCCTTTAATCCAAGGATTAGGAGTGAGATCGATGGGTAAGATACTTGAAGCAGACCAGCTAACTATAGGGTTTCGTCGTCACGCAACTTCGAAAAGTAGATCAAAATGGCGAATCAGTCGGAATCCTGACAAGCCGTCACGAAAGAATCAACTAAAGCCAGCAGGTTCAAACGCGCATGGAGAACGAGGGGGATCAGAAGCTTCGGAGATGCTTTTGAAGCAGATGGATCGTGGAACGATCAATGCAGTGGATCGAGTATCGTTAACGATTGAAAAAGGAGAGATTCTGGGAATCATTGGTGAGAGCGGCAGCGGAAAGTCCACATTGGCTTTTGGCCTTTTAAACTTGATTGATGAGCCAGGAGAAATACTGGCTGGACAAGTATATTATTGGCAATCTGGGGAGGCAGTTGACTTTCTTTCCTTGCCTTCACAGGAAGGGAATCGTTACCGCTGGCGGGAGATCGCAACGGTTTTCCAGGCGGCACAAAGTGCGTTGAATCCGATCTTAACAGTAGAGGAACATTTCTATGAAACAGCAGTAGCCCATCAAAAAACGGGCGATGCTCTACTGGATGCCAAAATCAATGATTTGCTGCAATATGTGCGATTAGATCAAGGAGTCAGAAAAATGTACCCCTTTGAATTAAGCGGCGGGATGAAGCAGCGAGTGCTGATTGCATTAAGTTTGCTGCTTGACCCGCAGGTGATTATTCTTGATGAACCTACGACAGCGTTGGACGTGATTACTCAATGGCATATTCTGGCTATTTTGCGGAAAATCAATCAAGAGAAAGGAATTACGATTGTTTTTCTTACCCATGATCTATCAATTGTTAGTTCAATGGTAGACCGTATTGCTGTGATGTATGCTGGACAACTGGTAGAAGTAGGCGAGGTGAGTGCCGTCATGACGCATCCTGCCCACCCATATACCAAAGCGTTATTGGCGGCAATTCCTAGCTTGACGGATGCTATTGATACACGTTCATCGATTCAAGGAGTGGCTTTTGATTTAGCTAAAGCGGACGCGACCTGCCGCTTTAAAGAACGATGCCCTTTCGCTGTGCGCATTGCTTGTGATGGCAGCGAGGAGACTTGCCATATGCTTTTTCCTGTCAGTAAACAACAAGCTGCGCGATGTATCCACTTCAAACAGGTAGAGGAGGAAGACCATGAGTCCATTACTTGAATTAGTAGCTGTCCACAAAGCTTTTTCGCCAAATGAGCCAGCGATTCTCCGAGGAATCGATTTGTCGCTTGCTCCAGGAGAAAGCTTGGCATTAGTAGGAGAAAGCGGCTGTGGCAAGACGACATTAGGAAAGCTGATCACGGATCTCCATCAACCTACAGCGGGAAAGGTACTTTATAAAGGTCAAGACTTGCGCACGATGACAAAGAAAGAATATCAGGCGTATCGCCTCAAAGTGCAAATGATCCAGCAAGATTCCTTTGCGGCACTCAACCCTTACAAAACGATTTTCCATTCACTGCAAGCAGCGATGCGAAAGCATGGATTCGCTAAGGATCAGAATGAAGCGCGAAGGAAAGTGCATGGGCTATTAGCCGATGTCGGGTTATTTCCTACAGAACAGTTCATTGATAAATACCCGCATCAGTTAAGCGGCGGACAACGGCAACGTGTACTGATTGCACGGGCATTATCTGTAGAACCAGAATTGATCGTGGCAGATGAACCTGTTTCAATGGTAGACGTGTCTCTAAGGATCTCCTTGTTGAAGTTGTTGCGGAGAATGAATCAGAAGTATGGAATTTCTTTTGTTTATATTACGCACGATCTTGCCACTGCCCGTTATATTTCAGATCGTGGGAAACTCTTAGTCATGTATTTAGGAGAAGTGATGGAAGTCGGTGATATTCGACAAGCCACCAATCATCCGAATCATCCATATTTTCGGGCATTAGTAGCAGCCGTCCCGCAAGGAGTCGCTAACCGGCAATACACTGTCCCAGATTTGCCTTTGAAAGGTATGGATATTCCTGACATCAAGCAATTACCAACTGGCTGCATTTTTCATCCTCGCTGCATCTACGCGACAGAAAAATGCCACATGCAAAAACCCCGATTGATCCAACAAGGGGCGGCGGAAGTTGCTTGTTTTCATCTAAATGAGATCGAAGAAAGTTTTCAGTGATTATCATGCAGCAAACCGCAAGCATATACCCGTAAAGAAGTGTTCTGTTTGATGGACAGTGATACAACATTTATCTTTTAAGAAAAGCGCCTAGGCAATGATTTGCTTGTCTAGACGCTTTTTTGGTTTATCAGTTTATCAGCGGTTGGTTTGGCAGCAAGTCGTTACACCAAGAGTTGCAATAAACTAAGACTTCCTTCTAATGTTCTCTCCAATACTGCCCTCCAACACTCCCGCCCAAGACTCTCTCAGCACGCTTTTTCCCAGTGTTGAATGCTGATAGAATCCTTGCTATGACAGCGCTTTATGAATTTGGCACGCCTTTTGCTTATAGAAAGGTGTAAACAGACAGGAGGGTTAATGATATGGCAACAATCATTCTAGCAAGCTATGGAGAGTTATCTCAAGGATTAAAACAGACTGCTGCAATGATTATAGGAGATCATTCGAACATTTATGCATTATCTGCTTTTCGAGACGAAGATCAACCGATGACAGAGCAAATTCAGAATATATTAGCCAAAGTAGACTTGGCAGACACGTATATTCTTACAGATATTCTTGGAGGGAGTGTCAACAACGACCTGCTGAGGGTCGTTCAAGAGCACCCCGATTTGGAACTGATCGCTGGAATGAATCTTCCATTGGTGATCACGCTTGCGACACAAGTCAACCGAGTCTCGCAAGAAGAATTAGCAGCTATTATTCAGGAAAGTCAGCAATCTATTGTAAATTGCAAGAAATTACTAGTCGAAGCAACAGCAGAGGAGGATGAATTATGATCAAATTAGTACGGATCGACCATCGTTTGTTACATGGTCAGGTTGTTTTTTCTTGGAGTAAGTTTTTTAATATCAACCGCATTATTGTCGCAAACGATGAAGCTGCCAATGATGAATTCAAGAAGATGTCGTTGAATCTTTCCAAACCGGCGGGTATCAAGCTGACGATTTTAGCAACGGATCAACTAATTGCTAAAATGCCTAAGATCGAACAACTCGCCGAAAACATCATGATCATTTTTGGGAATACCCATGAGACGCGGCGATTTATCGAAGCATATCCTAAAGTCAAAGAGATCAATTATGGCGGAATCATCAAAAAAGCCGGTTCAAAGCAATACAGCAATGCCATTTTTTTGACAGATGCGGAAGCAGAAGCAACCAGCAGTCAAACGATCACTTATAGCAACGCCAATCTAGGGGAACAAACCATCACAGTCACAGGAGGAAGCACCGGTCCGTGGATCCTTGCCGGAATTGCCTCGTGATTGCAGGTTATTCTTTTTGGAAAATTAGAGGGAAATCTCTTAAAGCAATCAAGAATTAATTCGCCTTCTTTTCTGGTTTGCTGCTTGATCCAATGACTCTCGTTTCTCTTGGAGATTCGCCTGCTTCGCTTAGGGGGAAGTAACCAGTACAATAGATTCAACAAAAACAAAGCGCTAAATTCTACCTTGTGGGAGAATTTAGCGCTTTGTTTTAATTTGCTTTAATAAGTCGAACAGATTCTCGGATGTTCAGCTGCGGAACGATTTGCTGATGGACGATTGGCTCTTGGGGATGGGCGATTCGATGGACCAATGTTCGAATCGCCAACTGGCCCATAAACTGCAGATCGGTAGCGATATTTGTCAATTGAGGAATCGCCATGCGTGTAAATTCAGTTTCATCAAAACAAATCACACTGATATCTTTGGGGATCGTGTAACCAGAAGATTGAAGATAACTGTTTAACATGAAAGCTAGCCCAGAATTCACGCAAAACCATGCATCTGGCATTTGTTTTATATTCTTTAAGCTGTTAAATAAAGCACCTTGAGATTCTTCAATTTCTGTGATTTCAATCGTAGGATCATGTGTTAGATTGTGTTCTCGTAAAGCCCGTTGATACCCGCGATAACGCTCAAGATAGCTGGGAGAAAATGCTGTATCACCAATAAAGCCAATTCGCTTCATTCCATTTTCAATCAGAAGTGAGATGGCTTGGAACGTTCCGTCGGTGTTTTTTGTCAAGATGGCATCTGCTGTGAGTGAAGGATCATGGTGATCGATCAATGTGACAGGAAGCCCAGTATCAATTACTTTCTTGATGTAGGCATTTTTACTATGAGACAGGATCAGGATACCGTCATACTTTTTTAAGTTTGGCGGAAGCTTTAGGCTAAGTAAGTCTTCCTCTGTAATGGTATAAGTATCAAGTTTGATCGCTGTTTTTTGAGCTTCTACTTCTGCACTTTTAACGATTTCGCCAAAAAAACTCGTTTGAGAAAAAGCAAATTCGGTTGCCATCAATAAGAATGACATCGTGGTATCTTCATTCATCGTTTGATAATGATAGCCTAATTCATCTGCTTTGTTTTTAACGAGTAATTTGGTTTGTTGACTGACACCAGGCTTATTTCTCAACGCCTGTGAGACAGAATTTTTTGAGATGCCCAATGCATCGGCAATATCTTGCATAGAGGCTTTTTTCATATTTTCACCTTATTTCTCCTAGTCTTATATTGATTATACCATAATGTTACAAAATTAATAGCCTAAAACAATTACAAAAGTAATGTTGTAATTATAATTACGTAATGTTGACAATTAAAATGACGGGTGGTATGATGACGGTGTAAAAAGAAATCGCTTACTATTTAGGAGGAACGATCATGAAAATGAAAAAAATGCTTTTTGGTATTGCTGCGGTAGTGGCAGTGACAGTTTTATTCACTGGTTGTAGCAATCAATCAAAAGAGAGCGGTTCTGGGGCAACGGATGGGAAGACAAAGATTACTTTTTGGGCTGCACCCAATCCAACACAATTGAAGTATTGGCAAGAAATGGCCGCAGACTTTGAGAAACAAAATGAAGACATTACAGTTGAAGTTTCTCAAATGAAGGAAAGTCCATCTTCTGAAGCAACAATCCAAAGTGCGATTGCTTCTAACACCGCACCAACATTATCTGAAAACATCAATCGTAGTTTTGCTGCCCAGTTGGCTGCTAGTCAGGCTATTTTACCATTAGAAAAACAAGATTCTTTCGATACGATCGTCAAAGCTCGTAATATGAGTCAAACCATCGATAGTTGGAAATTCTCTGATGGTAGTCAATACGTGCTACCTGTTTATTCCAATCCGATTTTGTTTGGCTGGCGATTAGATAGTTTGAAAGAATTAGGCTTTGATGAAGTGCCAAGAACCTATTCAGATTTATTGAAAGTCGTCGACAAAATCAAAGGAACGGACAAAGCACTTTGGGCGAAAAAAGACTTAGCAGATCCAACGGCTTGGATGCGTTGGTTTGATTTCTTCCCACTCTACAATGCGGCCAGTGAAGGTGCGAGCTTTGTCGAAAACAATCAATTCACAGCTAATGAAGCAGCCATGACAGATGTATTTGGTTTGATGCATACATTAGCGGATGCAAAAGTACTGCGCACCGGTGAAGCAACGGATCCCTTTGAAAACGGCGATAGTATTATGACCGATTTGGGTCCTTGGACGTTCCCTAACTGGGAAGAAAAATACCCAGAGCTGAAGTTTGGTGAAAACTACACGGTTACTACGCCTGTGGTACCTGATGCTTTAGCGGATGCAGAACAAGTATCCACCTATGCAGATGCTAAAGGAATCGTGATGTACGCCCAAGCAACAGAAGAAGAACAAGCGGCAGCGATGAAATTCTTGGAATTTGTTTATTCAGATGAAAACAACGACATGAAATTACTAGAAATGACTTCGCTTATTCCAGCGCGCGATGATGCAACAGAAAACGATGCTTTCAAAGCCTACTTTGAAGAAAATCCAGCGATGAAAGTCTACGCAGAGAATGTACCGTATGCGGTTCCAGCAATGGACAACGAGAAATACAATGACATTCAGCAAGTATTTGGCGAACAAGCATGGGTGCCAGTTGTTCGGGGTGAAAAAGATGCGAAAACAGCTGTGAGCGATGCGAAGACAGCTGTCGAAGGGGCGCTACAATAATGAGTAAGAACACAAAATTGGGCTGGTCATTTACCAGCCCCTATCTGATTTTTACATTGATTTTCTTTCTACTTCCTTTATTTTGGTCATTTTGGCTAGCATTAACGAGTTGGAATATGATTTCACCGACCGTTGAATTTGTTGGATTTCAGAATTTTATTGATGCGATAAAAAGTCCAGCGATCCAATCTGCATTCGTCGTTACATATAAATTTCTGATTATCTTTGTACCAATGGCGCTGGTTCTTTCGATGGTGATTGCGCTATTAGTCAACAGCCTGCCAAAGCTGAAGGGGTTATACATGGTGGCTTTCTTCTTGCCTTACCTGTCAAGCGGGGTTGTCACTTCTTTGATCGTCAAAGGATTGCTTTCCTACAACGGTCCCTTTAATACCTTCTTGCGAACGAGACTAGGCTGGGATATTGATTGGCTAGGTAATCCCCATGCAGCCATCATCATCGTTTCTCTGATGATCGCTTGGAAGATGTCTGGCTACTATGCGCTGATCCTAATTTCGGGCTTAGGGAATATCAACAAAGAAGTGTATGAAGCAGCGGCAATCGATGGTGCGAGTCCTTGGACAAGGTTTTGGAAAATCACCTTTCCCATGTTGTACCCAGCATTCTTTACGGTTACAGTTCTGGCGGTGGGGATCAGCTTTGGTATCTTCACAGAGGTCTACCAGTTGACAGGAGGCGGACCAAACTTTGCGACCAATACATGGCAAATGGAAATCTACAATCAAGCCTTTGTTAATTTGAAATCCGGCTACGCGTCTGCAGTTGCACTAATGGCTTCTGTCGTTACTTTTGCATCTATCGGCGTTATTCGGAAGTTACTAGAAAAGTGGGGTGAAAAAAATGGTTGGCAATAAACGAACGAAGGGAAAGAACAGTGTCCTATATCTAGTAACCACCCTGGTGATGCTCCTCATGACGTTTCCTTTTGTCTATCTTGTTTTGCACTCGTTTGCTGCTTGGGATCAAGTCGATCGAAAAATTATCCCGACCACTTTTAGCTTACGTTCTTGGACGTGGCTGTTTGGCGGTTCGGCCACTTCAGCAGATGTTCCTTGGATCGGTGCATTCGTGAATACCACGATCGTGGCTACGATCGCAACGTTTTTAATGATGGTCTTTGCATTGATGGTAGGGTATGCGCTTGCCAAAATCGAATTTAAAGGGAAGAAATTCGTGAATCATTTTATTCTCTTTCAAATGTTTTTCCCAGCGATCATTTTGCTGATCCCCCAATTTCTAATGGTGACCAAAGTGGGATTATTGGATTCTTATGCTGGAATGATCATTCCGACTGCAATTAGTTTATGGGCGATTTTTATGTATACCAACTTTTTCAAAGCCATTCCCGATGCGTTGATCGAAGCTGCAAAGTTGGATGGGGCAACGGAAATGCAAGTGTTATTCAAAGTGGTATTGCCAATGTCTAAGTCGATCACAACGGTGATTTTTCTTTTCCTATTCACGGATCGTTGGACGAACCTGCTTTGGGATATGATCGTTTCAAAGAGTGACGCCACTGTTACGCTAAATGTCTTGATTTCGCAAATGTTTGGGCCTTATGGGACATATCCGGGACCAATGTATGCAGCCTCTGTGTTGCTCACGTTACCATTGATCCTTTTGTTTTTGATTTTTTCAAAACGATTCCAAGATGGAATGCAATTTACACTGAAGTAAGGAGACCAACGAATGTGGTGGGAAAATGCTGTATTTTATGAAATTTATATTGCCTCATTTGCAGATAGTGACGGAGATGGAATAGGCGATATCAATGGGATTCGTGAAAAATTGCCCTATTTAAAAGAATCCGGTATGGATGCCCTCTGGCTAACACCATTTTATCCTTCGCCTAAAGTTGACAATGGATATGATGTCTCCGATTATTGTGGGGTTGATCCTCAGTATGGTACTTTAGCCGCTTTTGATCTCCTTGTGGAAGAAGCCCATCAGCTAGAAATGAGAATTATCATTGATGTCGTAGTTAATCATACTTCTACCGAACATCCTTGGTTCATCGAATCAGCCAGTGGCAAAGAACATCCAAAGCGGGACTGGTATATATGGCAAGATCAACCAAACAACTGGGAAAGTTTTTTTTGTGGTTCTGCTTGGAAGTATGACGCGGCTACGGATCAATATTATTACCATAGCTTTGCCGAAGAGCAAGCAGACTTGAACTGGCAGAATCAAGAAGTGAGACAAGCCGTTTTTGATGTCTTGCAATTTTGGCTAGACAGAGGTGTCGATGGGTTCCGTTTTGATGTCATCAATAATTTGACGGTCAGTGATCAATTTATTGATAATCCAGTGGGAAAAGATGGGAAACAAGATCATCGCAATGATGTGAATCAACCGGGGATCAAACGTGTGTTAAAGGAATTAAATCAGTGGATCAAAGCAGTCGATCCATCAATTTTTACAGTGGCTGAAATTAGCTCGGATCAACTCTCATTGATCAACAGTTATACAGAAGATGGATTGTTCGATACCGCATTTCATTTTAATTTGGGCAGCATGGAAGCATTGGATCTTGAGAAACTAGCTAGGGATTTTAAAGAAATGAGTCAACAAAAGAAAATGCCTACGCTGTTCTTTAACAGCCATGATATGAGCCGTTCATGGCAGCGGCTTGCAAATGAAAACCGCGACATCTATCGCTTATTGACCGTGTTTCTGTTGATCAATCGTGGCATTCCCTTTTTATTTCAGAGAGAAGAACAAGGTGTCGGTGACTATTTGCCTCAGCAGCTAGCTGATATCAGGGATATCCAAGCAAAAAATAAATACCAAGAAGAACTGATTTTAAGAGGAAAGTCACACGCTTTAATAATGGCCAACCAAGTGAATCGTGACCGCTCGAGGGGCATGCTCCCGTGGCTATCAAATCAGCAAAGCGGTTGGATCGGATTGGCAGCGGTGAACCAGGAGGCGAAGGGGATTTTGGCAGATTATCAAAAACTGATCCGATTGCGAAAAACAGAAGGACCTTTTACAGCCATCCGCAACATTGAGTTAACAGGAGATTGCTTGAGTTATCAAACGGAAAGCCTACAAATTATTTTAAATTTTGGACAGCCGATCAAGCACTCGTTAGAAGGAAATCGAAAGACCATTTTTGGAAATGGCATGTTAAGTGAAGATGGTCACTGGGTTCATCTGCCGGCAAATGCATGTTGGATTGGAAAGGAGCAGCTATGATTTATATCAAGCAATTATTGCAGGAGTATCGAAATGAGAAAGCCAAAGTAGTCAAAAAAGCCGCAATTTTGCGATTTAGCGGTGTGGGTGATCAAGATGTTTATAATATCACTGCCCCTTTTGAATTGGCGGGGAAAGAAGTGATTGCAGGTCGCATTGAATCAAGAGACAGTGAAGTTTCCACTGTCAGTTTATTTGAAGAGGTTGAATCAAACAGGTGGACACTAATCGCTGATAGTATCGAACTTTCTTTACAGGATCCTTTTTATACTCGAATTGACGGACAAGTCATCCTTGGGGGGGTTGAAGTTGTTTTTCTAGAAGATGGCACAGCGAATTGGCGTACGGTTTTTTATCACTTGGCGACTCTTTCCGAAGCAAAGAAAATCTTTGAGGGGCCGTGGGGGATGAAAGACTTGCGCTTGAAACAATTATCTTCTGGAGAAATCCTAGTGCTGACACGACCGCAAGGAACTAAAGGTGGCCGAGGCAAGATAGGTGCAACGATCGTTCATACTCTTAGTGATTTGACCATTGAAACAATTACAGAAGCCCCGTTACTGTCTGACCAGTTCTGTGAAAGCGAATGGGGTGGCGGCAATGAGATCCATGAGATTGATGGCGACATTTGGGTCTTAGGCCATATCGCGAATTTCGATGATCAAGGAAATCGTCATTATTATGCGATGGTTTTCTGTCTGGAACGAAATCAATTTGCTATGACACAGGCAAAAATTATTGCAGAAAGAAACGATTTCCAACAAGGACCAATGAAACGCCCAGATTTAGAAGATGTCGTCTTTAGCGGTGGTATTCATATATATAAAGATCATATTGTACTATATGCCGGCATCAGTGATGCAGGCGCGCAGAAAATCAAACTAGAAAATCCATTTAGATAGAGGTTAAGCAGATGAAAATAGAACGTTTTAATGAAAATCCATTGATCACTCCCGCAGATGTGAAACCATTACATGAAGGGTATGAAGTGATTGGCGCCTTTAATGGTGGAGTAGCAAAATACAACGATGAAGTCTTACTTTTATTACGTGTGGCAGAGCGCCCAATCTCTGACGACCTTAACGTTATTAAAGCGCCTGTATTTGATCCAAGAACACAAACGATGGAAGTATTAACATTCCACCGAGATGATCCAGATTATGATTTTGACGATCCGAGAATGATCCGCAAAAAAGACAAGTTGGATAGTTTTGTCTATCTGACATCTCTTTCTTATATTCGAATTGCCCGCAGTAAAGATGGGCATCATTTTACGATTGATGAGGAGGCATTCTTGTATCCTTTCAATGAATATCAATCATATGGCATCGAAGACGCGCGATGCACACAGATTGGCGATATTTACTATATCAACTTTAGTTCTGTCTCACCAATGGGTGTTTGTGATTCATTAGTAGCTACCAAGGATTTTCAATCCTATCAAGATTTAGGGAATATCTTTGCACCAGAGAACAAAGATGTGCTGATTTTTCCAGAACAAATCAATGGGCGTTATTACGCCTTACACCGTCCCTCTCTGAAAAGCATTGGCAACTATGACATTTGGATTGCTTCTTCGCCAGATTTAGTTAGCTGGGGACAGCACCGGCATTTACTAGGGATTCGTGAAGATTGTTGGGACAGTGGGCGTGTAGGTGGCGGGTTGGTTCCTATTAAAACCAGCGAAGGCTGGTTGATTATTTATCATGGTGCGACTCCTGAACATCGCTACTGTATGGGTGCAGCCTTAGTAGATTTGCAAGACCCAACGAGAGTCCTTGCTAGAAGTCAAAAACCAATCATGGAACCTGAAGCAGACTATGAAAAGAATGGGTTCTTTGGCGATGTCGTCTTTGGCTGTGGTGGCATACAAATTGGCGATCAATTGACGATGTATTATGGCGTAGCAGATACTTCAATGGCTGGCTGCACCTTGTCGATTGCAGAGATTCTCAAACAATTAAAAGAGGAAACAAAATGAATTGGCAACGAAAATATCAAGAATGGTTAGATTATCCATCTTTGGAAGCAAACTTGAAAGATCAGCTGCTCGCTCTGTCTGATCCTGCTGTGATAGAAGAACACTTTTATGACTATTTGGCTTTTGGGACAGGGGGGATGCGGGGAGAGCTAGGTGTTGGCATCAACCGAATCAATGACTACACCATTAAGCGGGCAGCACTTGGATTAGCTCGCTATGTTCAAAAAGCGCATGCTGAACAACAGGGGGTAGTGATTTCTTTTGATAATCGACATGGTTCTAAACGATTTGCGGAATGGACCGCTCGCGTATTAGCCAGTCAGGGGATTCGGGTCTATTTATCTGATCAATTACGTCCGACCCCGCAATTGTCTTTTCTAGTTCGGTATTATAAAGCCTTTGCAGGTGTCATGATCACTGCGAGTCATAATCCTAAGCAATACAATGGATTTAAAGTGTATGCTTCGGACGGCGGTCAAATTACACTAGGAACTGCCGAAGAATTGATGGGAATATTAGCAAGTATTCAAAATGAATTAATGATCGAAGCGGATTTATTGTCAACTTATGTCGAGCAACAGTTGATTGATATTTTTGGGAAAGAAGTAGATGCGTTGTATTTAGATCAATTGATTCAGGTGGCCCAAAATCCTGAAAGGATCCGCCATTTTGGCTCACAGCTTTCAATGGTTTATACCCCACTTCATGGTACTGGAAATGTATTGATACAAAAGGTCTTTCAACGCTTGGGATTTACGAATCTTCGGACAGTGAAAGAGCAAGAACTGCCTGATCCTGATTTTACAACTGTCTCTTCTCCTAATCCAGAAGACCAACAGGCGTTTACTCTAGCATTGAAAGAGGCTCAAACACAGCCAACACAGCTAATTCTAGCCACAGATCCAGACGCGGACCGCTTGGGTGCTGTTGTACGTAAGGACGGACAGCCAGTCTTTCTAAATGGCAATCAAATAGGGGTGTTATTGCTTGATTATTTGGTTCGAGTAAAACAAGCAGCAAATTCATTTATCGCAAAAACGATTGTAACATCTGATTTAGGGGCAAAAATTGCCGAAGCTTATGGCATTGAAGTTAGAAACACGTTAACAGGATTTAAATTTATTGGGGAACAAATCCAATTATCAGAAGAAACAAAAGATAAAACGTTTCTTTTCGGCTATGAAGAAAGTTTTGGGTACCTGGTAGCCCCATTTGTCAGGGATAAGGATGCGATTCAAGCAGCTGTATTATTGGCTGAGACCGCACTGGACTGTTTCCTTTCCGGAATTGATTTAGTTGATCGCTTGAATGAAATCTATGACCGTTATGGTTATTACGAAGAGCAATTAGAAACAAAAGTTTTTCCCGGTAAAGATGGACTGTCGCAGATGAGTCAGCAGTTAGATCGTTTAAGATCACTGTCATTTTCTCATTTGGGGGATTTTGTCTTAATGGCCAAAGAAGATTTCCTGACTTCTGAACGGTGGATGGCCGGTCAATCAATCGAAAAAATTACATTACCATCATCCAATGTTCTAAAATATATATTTACCGATGGTTCGTGGGTCTGTCTGAGACCTTCAGGTACAGAACCAAAGTTTAAAATTTATTATTCTGTCAATGCGTCAAATCAACCATCCGCTACACAGAAGATGCAGCAGTTGCGAACAGCTTTTCACCAGCTGTTAAAATCTGAATAAAAAGGCTTCTAAAAAAGTGTCCTCCAAAACTGGGGGACACTTTTTTGAAGACTTTTAATGATGAGAATTTTTTGCTCCACGGTTCATGAACTGTTAACCTTCGGCAGTGGCCATCCGTTGATATTCGGGCGTTAAAGGGGCGCTGATAGAAATAATTTGATCAAATTTATGAAGGTTTTCTTCCAGTGGATGATGACTGATCATCACAACCGTCAACTCGTTGTCTTCCAAAAGGAGATTCTCAATGAGCAACGTATTCTTTTTATCTAATGAAGAGGTTCCTTCATCAAAGAGGATGACTGATTTTTTTTGAATAAAGGCTCTGGCTAAACCAATGCGCTGTTTTTGTCCACCGGAAAGATTGGTACCGTTGTTTTCAACTACTTTGTCAATATCATCTACAAAATCTGCCGCGGCTTTATTCAATGCTTCGGCTATTTCTGTGTTTGCGTAGTTGTTCCAAAGAGCGACATTTTCTTTATAAGAAGTGTTGAACAAATAATTGTCTTGGTCGATATATTGAATAAAAGAGTGGCTATCCATATCCATCAACTGATGACCATCCACCTTTATTTCGCCTGAATAGCCTTCCAAATCACCAATCAAGATTTTTAATAAAGTACTTTTTCCGCTGCCACTATCACCCGTGAGGAGATATTTCCCCCCTTTTTTTATGTCTAAATTGAAATTTTCTAGGATCGGGAGATTTGCGTCATAGCCGAAAGATAAATTTTCGATTCGTATACAATCAGTGAATTCGTTGTAGGTTTTTTTCGTGGCGCGAACGATTGGCTTATCAACAAAAAATGTTTCTATGACGGGCTCTATGGATCTTAGTTCCATGGCCGACTGACCTACCAACGATACAGAGTTAAAGATGTTTGCTGCTAAATTGCCACTGGAACTAATAGCTCCAATCGTCGTTTGTCCGATAATTGCCAGAAAGCCTGTCACAATATCTACGACTACTTGACTCAATAAACTAGAAAAAGCAATGAGGTTCATAATCTTGTGATTTGTTTTTGCAATGGCAACCTTATTCTCAGAAAGGTCTTGAGAGTATTCGGTAATCTTTTTTGGAATTTCTGCCAGCCTATTATTGTAACGGAAAACGTTGTAACCTTTTAAGATATTGGCAATCCTTTTTGTATAAGAGGAATTACTAGTAGATAACTTTTGTCCAAGCGCCACAAGGACTGTCCCGAATTTATTAGGGATATAAAGGATCAATCCCGTTAAACCAAGGACCAAAACGACCAGCCAAAGGTTAAAAAGGGCCAATGCAACAATTGAGAACAAAATCAACCATCCGTTAGAAAAAAGACGATATAAACTCATCACGCCCTGCGTTTCGATTTGTGTGATATCATTTGTCAGCTTCGACACATAGCCATCAGCCGTGATTTTATTGAAGTCTGCTAATGGGACTGTCTTGATAGAGTCAGCTTCACGTTTTCGCAATGAAAGACTGATTTTTTGTAGTTCTTTCTCCTGATAAACTGAAAATAAATAGTTTGAGCAGACATAAATCAGCCAAAGAATGAGAATCACTAGGTCCCAAAAAAGAAATTGGCTGATATTTCTGGCAAAGATAGCATTCGTGGCAAAAGCCAGTAGATAACTTGGCAGAACGCGTAAAAAGGATAAGAGGCCTGACAGCAACAAAATTTTAAGAATATTGCTTTTATAATGTTTATAGAGTGTTTTCACTGATGATCCTCCAATGTCTGTCGGATACAATCCACTAAGAATAAGACGCCGATTTCCCCTGTGAGAAATCTCGCTTCTATTCTTGAATTGGTGCAGTCCGGGTATCGATTCTTTCCTTTGAAATTGACCTTGTAGGATAGTAGATTCGTTAATAGAGAGTTGTAATCGTTTCTTTTGAGATTATTTGTCAGAACTTTCAAATAGGCGATACCACTAATACCGTATCCAAAGCTGACATTTGAAGAAACCAGTGGCAGTTCTTTTATTTGCTCAAAGGTTTCATTTTTCATGGCTTCTGTCCCTGATCCACTTCGCAAAACATACCATTTTGCCAGTAGCAGACCGGCTTTACCATTTGCCAAATAAGGTGATTTATTCGCATTTCTTTTACTGATTTGCGGGAAATGTGTCTTGCCAAATTTTTCTGTATAGTTCAGCCAATCAGTAAGACTCTGGAGTATTCTTTCCTCACGAAAAAAACGATAAGCTTCCACCAATGAACAGACGATCATTGCTGCACCATCAAGAAGCCCCTCTCCCTCAACCCCATCAAATTCTGAAATAAAGCTGCCATCTTGATTCTGAGAACCGATTAATTTTTGTATCCAGAGGTGAATCATAGGTTTCAATCGATTGATCGTTTCTGCTGGACTCATAACCAAAACAAGAATAATCAAGTGAGCATAATCAACCGAACCGGTTTTATTTACATGTCCTATTTTTTCAAAAGAGAAATCTACGTTATTTGTAAAAGTTATTTTTTGATTGTCCATTAAATAACTGAGATAAGCCAAAATGAATAGTTCTTTTTCGTTTGCTAAGTCTGTTAAATCAACCGAACTGCTTTTTGAGTCGATCAAATGAACTGCATTCTTATCCACGTTGGAAAGATCATCAGCTAATAGATTTTCTTTTATTTCGTTATACGCTAATGAGACGGCTTCAAGTGGGTGGGTGCACATAAGATGGAGCTGGATTTCAAGGTTCGTCGAATGAGGTCTCAATAGTAAATTGCTGATCAGTGAATAATAACGACGGTCTAGCTGATAATGACAAGCAAAAAGATAAAATGTCTCCAGTGCTGCTTGCTGATCCAATTGCGCCAGTTGGTTTGTTCCGATGAAAAGGTTAATAATCAGGAGCCCTAAGGAAACATAATCTCGCTTCATTCTGTCGATTGAATGATCCCCATTATCAAAACCAGGAGTCTTTACGATGTAATCGTATTGTTCAAAAGCAAATTTTCCACCTTCAAAATCTATGATTACTGGCTGTCCGTCTCGTAACATAATATTAGTATTGGAAATGTCATGAATCGTGATTCCAAATTTATGAATCGCTACTATCATTTTCATTAACTCGATGATTATCTTTTGAGCATCCTGGCGATAGCTGCCAGTAAGATCGTCGAAATACACTTCTTCAACTACTCGATCTGAGAACTCAGAGAGGGTGGGTCCTTCAATAAATTCGACTACCGTAAAATAATGCTCCCACTCGTAAAAACTGTCATAAACCTTTGGGCAATACTGCGGAAAAAGGTTAAAGAAGGCTATTTCTTTCTTGCGCATGTCAATACAATCACCTGATGAAGAGGATTCGATATAGGGGCGCGCTTCTTTAATAATCACCTTTCGATTGCCGATAGTATCCGTTCCTAAATATACATCGCCGGTATTGGAGTAATGAACAGCTGTTTCTACTTTGTATCTATTATTCAGCAATGCAGATGGGTTCTCTTGTTGTGAACTATCATGAAAAGGATCTTGTACAAAAGGCGGCTGAGAATAATAAGGCAACCGTTTGTCTTCGATAATAGAGCCATCGGGACAAATTAATTGCTTTCTTTCTGTCTCTGATTCATTTTCGTCCGCTCGACAACGTCCATACCTGTAGTAGAGGACTTTACAATCTTTATATCTCTTGTCTGAAAGAACGTAAGGTCCCTGAAAATCATTTAATCGGGTATATAACTTTTCGCACATCACAATAAACTTCTCTAAAGTTGAGGGATAGATTGTGATGAACTTTCCTGAATAGGCTCTAGGGGTACTTTTAGAAAGGTTGTTTGTAAACTGATCAAGATTCTTCAAAAATTTCATATCTACATCATTTTCGATACAGCATGAGATACATTCGCTCAGTATCAAAAAATAATTAGTATAAGTAGCAGAAACATGAATTTTCCATCCTTGCTTGGGAACGTTCTGGTTAATGTTTAAATAAGTAAATGCTTGATCTGTATATGTATTTTTTAGATCAGGATAGATGAAGTGGAATGTATTGATGAAATCCATTGATTCCCTCTTTTCTTGACGTATTGATTTCATTTTTTTGAAAAACTGGCTTTATTCCCCTTTTGCTCGACAAGGATCAAACCTAAGCAAGGGGGACTTTGACATCTCTTTGTATCTAATTAAAAAAGAATAGAATGACCAAGGGGGGAGTATTCTATTCTTTTTTAATCGCATTTATTTTGTTGCTGGTACTTTTAGTGAGATTTGACATTTAAACGTAAAGATTGAATTTGGAGAAACGGCAGAATCTTCTTTAAATGCTTGTAAGCTTAGTACTGTATTCATCTGAACACCACCTTTCCACTTGTTACCGTTACTATATCATCGGTAAATGTTCCCCCGTATTTAAAAATGTGTAGTATACTATACGTGAAAAGGAGTGGTCAGATGAAGGCGTATGGCCCATTGATCAAAAAAATCAGAATGTCGAAACACTACACTCAAAAAGAAGTTTATTCAGGTGTAGCTTCCCGCAGCTTTTATGCGAAATTTGAAGCAGGAGAGTATGCGATCGAAGCATTTAAATTCAAGCGTATCTTAGAAAATATGAATATGAGTGAACCAGAATTTTTCTTCCTTTATGATAAGGAGAATCCTGCAACTAAACGAATCACGATTAGAGACGTCATTGCTATTTACTATGACTTCAATCTGCATTCTGTCGATAAGTTATTAGTGATCTATAGGGACAATAAAGCGTCAGAGATAAGCTCAGATCGGTTGATCAGCTCTGCAGCATATGCTTTGGCTTGGTCACTAAAACCGACCATCGATCACTGGCCTTTAGTGACTTTAAGAGAATATTTCACACGTCTTGAGAGTTTTTCAATGATGGAACTGGAATTGTTCATTACAACTTTTTTTATCTTTTTTGATGAGGAAGAACGAATTGAGCCATTACTCTCAAAAGCGATTGCTGCCGCAATCACTTGGTGGTCACTTTACCCAGAGTTGATTGATCGACTAATCGGCGCATTGTATGTCAATATGATTCAATTCTTGATTACAAATAATGAGTTAGAGAAGGCATCACTCTTAGATGAAAAATTGACGGAATCGCTTACTGATTCTACCTTCTCTCTGACCACGCAGCTCTACTTTGCTTTTTTTAAAGCCTTTCTAGCAGAAGTAACGAATATCTTAAACTTGCTCAGAAAGAACGATCGACAAACTTATACCATTCTTAGTAAGATCATCCAGTCGACAGCTTTTAGAAAAATTCTCGATATATCTTCGTAAGCAGGCTGCTTAAAGGAGGGGCTAGTGAGCAAAAAGACATTGACCGCTACCTAACTGTTTTCGTTTCTGACTCGGGGAGTAGTGGCTGCCGGTCTGTTTCCACTCGTGCTAGTTGATTGAAGGATCAACTGGCTTTTTTTGTTTGCCCTGCTGAATCATTCGTGAGAGTAAAAGTCTGAGACGTAACTATGCTTTTCCAGCGCCTGGTTGGAGATTATTTTCTAAAAGGATCAAAGCGATTAGCGAAAAGAGCTATCGAACGAGCAGCAATATGGATCACGTGTGTTCGAATCGCTGTTTTGATTCACTGTTGAAGGTAGGGGAACAAGACGCAACCTTTCTTTTTTTACATCAAACATGTCGCCTCATTTTCTAAGTGGTAGGCGATAATTAAAGGTGCAGAAAAAGCAGAGGAGGCATTGAGAGGTGTTGAGTATCTCGTTGGAACAAAGCAGAACAATTTTATGTATTTTAGTAAGAAACCAGAGGCTGTTTTTTCAGACAAAAATTCAAATAGATTATTTCAGGAGGCGAGTTAGATGAAGCGCTATGACATTAACCGAGATTGGGCAAATTCAGGAGTGATTGAGGCTGGGAATTTAGTCTTTGTTGGCTATTGTGTCGGAAATATCGGACAATCGGTCGAACAACAAATAATCGGTGCTTTCGATCACTTGGAAGAACGGTTGAAACTAGCGGGACTTACGTTAGCAGACGTGGTCCAAATGGACGCTCTTTTCAAAGATATCTTTGATATTCCGATAATGGAAAAAATCATCAAAGAAAAATTTAATGGACAA
This sequence comes from Enterococcus sp. DIV0574, assembly GCF_051711125.1. Taxonomy (NCBI): domain Bacteria; kingdom Bacillati; phylum Bacillota; class Bacilli; order Lactobacillales; family Enterococcaceae; genus Enterococcus; species Enterococcus sp. DIV0574. Next base: position 2,792,969 of record NZ_JBIOMA010000001.1, on the reverse strand, counting down.
TACCCTGTCAGAAAGTCTATTCAGACTTCTTTTGCGCACCGTGGTGAGGTAGGCATCTTGTTTCAAGTGGATGCCATCGCATTTAAAGGAAAGGACTTTGAATAATAAAAGAGCTGAATTAGTCATTCAATTCTAAGATATTCAACTCAAGAAGGGGATTTGCTTCTAGAGTGCTTCCCCAGATCAAAAACAAACGGATTCCTCGGTAAACAACGGACGTTGATTTAACCGGGGATTTTTTAATAGAATCTGATGAAAATTTCGTGAATTTTTTTACAATAACAATGCAAAATCAAAAACGATGGTGTTATAATCGTTGATGGAAATGTGAAGAAAATCACTATTGTTTTTTATCAGAAAATCTATTGGAAAAGTAGGGATCAAAGAGTTATGCACACACCAGAAGAAATTATGGACATTAGTATTCATCTAGGCACCAAAAAAGTACAAAAACCGATCATTGCGAAACTTATTTTAGGATTTATCGGAGGGGCTATGATCTCTCTTGGCTATTTAGCCTATGTTAGAGTCTCTGCCTCTATTCCAGAATCACTTTCAAGTCTCACCAGTCTAGTTGGAGCAGCGGTTTTTCCAATCGGGTTGATCGTCATCCTGCTTGGGGGCGGTGAATTGATCACAGGGAATATGATGGCGGTAGCGATTGCTTTTATGGATAAGAAAGTCACGTTTCTGCAACTAGTGAAAAACTGGCTGATCATTACCTTAGCTAATATGGTCGGTGCGATCTTTGTGGCGTATTTTTTTGGTCACTTTGTTGGATTGACAAGTTCAGGAGTTTATTTAGACCAAATCATTCACCTTGCTGATCACAAAATAGCTGCGTCTTGGTTACAGGCAATTGGTTCTGGTATCGGCTGTAACTGGTTTGTCGGTTTAGCATTATGGTTGTCTTATGGTGCGAAAGATGCGGCTGGGAAAGTATTGACGATATGGTTTCCAGTCATGATTTTTGTTGCCATCGGGTTTCAGCATAGTGTGGCAAATTGTTTTGTCATTCCGGCAGCGATCTTTGAAGGCCACGGCACATGGTTGGAATTCTTTGCGAATTTTATTCCTGTCTATATTGGGAATATCATCGGAGGTGCGCTATTTGTATCCGGCTTTTACTATGCCAGCTACAAACATCATTAAGAAGTTTTCGAATAACAACACAATCCTATTCGTTTGTTGATAATGAGCTTTTTATATGGAAACTTGGTTCATTGTAAAAATAAAATTACTAAAGAACATCGAAGCGCGTTTTGAGCAGCTTCGATGTTTTTTTGTGACAAAGTTGTTTAGTAATAAAAACAGAAAGTATCAGGCATTGGACAGGCCATGAAATAACAAATAAATGAAAGCGATTCCCTGTGAGATTTAATTTCGTCTTTAAAAGAAATTTTTCCGTGGTATACTCTTCTTTAACATTTGTTATTTCGAGGGCAAAGAAAGAGGTGTAGAAATGAATGTTGAAGTAGAAGTGACTACATGGAGCCGAGAATTAGCGAATCGTGCTACTAAAGAAGCGGTTGAATCGGGACTGTTTACAACAGCCGATATTGAAGCTCAACTCTCCTTTAGTCGAACACAAGCGAGTCGATTGGCCAATCGTTTTGTTGATCAAGGCATTTTTTTTAAAATCAATACACGGCCCGTCTTGTTTGGCAATCGAGGAGGTTATCAAGAAAAGTTCGCTATCGAAGTATCTGAAGTCCTGAATTCAGTAAAAGAGTTAAGCGACAAAATCGAGAAAGTACCTATCAATCGTGTATTTGAAAAAGTGATCGGTTACGATAAAAGTTTGGCTGAACCCATTGAACAATTGAAGACAGCTGTATTTTATCCAAATAATGGTCTTCCTGTTATGGTAATGGGGGATACAGGCATCGGAAAAAGTTATTTCGTGCAAATCATGTATGAATATATGGTCAAAGCAGAAGTTCTATCAGAAACAGCTCCATTTAAAGTATTAAATTGTGCACAATATTATAATAATCCAGAGCTCTTGTCAGGATTATTGTTTGGTTACTCCAAAGGAGCCTTCACTGGTGCCTACGAAAAGAAGCGCGGGTTATTAGAAGATGCGAACGGTGGTCTACTATTTCTAGATGAAGTCCATCGGTTGAATGCGGAAGGACAGGAGAAACTTTTTACTTTCATGGATAAAGGGACCTTTTCTCGGATCGGTGAATCAACCGAGCGAAAAGCAACTGTCCGATTAGCCTTCGCGACAACTGAGAAAACCACCGCTTTTTTACAGACGTTTTTGCGTCGAATTCCTATTACTATCTATTTACCTAATCTGAGCGAACGCAGTATTTTAGAAAAAAAAGAAATTATCGAGAAGCTCTTTCAAGTTGAAAGCAAACGGCTTGAAAAGAAAATAGTGGTCAGCTCGCAGGTAATGAATATTTTTCTTCATACCATTTATTCAGGAAATATTGGTGAAATTGAAAATGCCATTAAGTATGTTTGCGGCAGTGCGATTTCTCAAAATGTTACTTCAGATGAAGTCCATGTTTCCATCAAGGATCTGCCTGCACAAATGTATACGCTTCCTCGAAATAAAATCGTTAGCCAGTTTTCTGAGTCAACTAATTACGTTTTCGACGGGGAAAAACAATCTCTTTCCGAAAATGATGGCCGGCAAGACCTTTATGCGTTTATTCATCGATTAAATCAAATTTATTCGTTGAGAAAAAATGATGAGGATGCGGAGATGCGTACGTTGATCGATCAACAAGTGGTTGGCTTTATGGATCGGTTAGTCTTTACGGATTCAAAGCAAAAACCAGTTGCTTTGGAAGAGTTTGTGCATCAAACGATGCAAGAATTATTTCGGGAAATCGAATATCAGGCGTTCTTTCATTATGATGGAAGCTTCGTTCTATTTGTGTCTCACTACATTTACAAGTATATTTTGAGAACGTCTTTCGTTTCTCAGCCTTCTGAATTTTTGCTGGAAGCCTACATTGAGCAGCATTATGGGAAAGAACGGCAAACGCTAAAGAAAATTTTTCCTGAAATTGAGCGACGTTTAGATATTCAGTTCGATTCATTAGACATTAATCTTTTCTCATTATTCTTTTCGACACTACGTTATACAAGAAAGAGCAAAGACATTGATGGATTGATTATTGCTCATGGTTTCGCAACCGCTAGCAGTATCGCCAATGTGTGTAATCGCATGCTAGGAGAGTCAATATTTACCAGCTTTGATATGCCAATCGAGGCCTCCATTCATGACATCTCTACAAAGGTAGAAGAGTATGTACGAGAAAACGGAACAGTCAAAGGACTGGTAATCCTAATCGATATGGGGTCGTTGAATATGATCTATGATTTATTGAAAAAGACCGTAGCAGTTCCAATTTTGTGTATGGATCAGCTAGGGACTTTGATGGCACTAGAGATTGGCAATATGATGCTTCAAGGCACTCCTTTAACCGAGATTGCGGAACGGATGAAGGAATCGATCACACCGAACATTCAACTGTTCGAACCGGAAAAGGCTCAAAAAAAAGCGATAATCACCACTTGCTTTACTGGGATAGGTACAGCGATTCAGATCCAAAAAATGTTGTCGGAATGTTTGGAAGGATTGCTTGAGGTAGCGTTTTTCCCTATGGAATATAGTGAATTGGTTACCAACGGGGTACCCGCTAGTATTTCTCAACACTATAATTTATTAGGCATTATTGGAACCGACGATCCTCTGATTCCAGAGGCCGAGTTTGTTTATTTAGAAACCATTATCTCTGGTGGGAACGCGCAAAAAATGTCAGAGATCTTTGGAGTTGACTTGGATGAAAATGGCATGAAGATTGTGAATGATCGGATGGTAAAAAATTTTTCCCTCATTCGAGTCCTCGATTCGTTAACTATTTTAGATACTCAAAAAATCATGTCGATCATTGAAGAATTGATTGTCACACTGGAAGAACGATTAGCACTGAAATTGACGAATCCACGAAAAATCGGTCTTTATGTTCATATCTCCTGCATGGTAGAGCGTTTGATACGGCAAGTAGAAATTACCGAATTTGCAGATCTTGAACAATTTGTATTTACTCATCAACGTGAAATCAGAGTGATCAAAGATGCAGTCAGTGTGCTGGAAACAATCTATAGTGTGCAGATTCCATTGCCAGAAATTTGCTATATCCATAATATCCTTTTTCTTGACTGATAGATGAGGACTTTTCGAAGCGTGTCACTAGTTGGCACGCTTTTTGCATTATAAAAAAGTGTAGTGAGGAGGAAAAGAGATGAAATATTTAGTAGCAACCCACGGCACATTTTCTAAAGGGATTATTGATAGTTTGAAATTGATTGCTGGTGAAGATATCGAGATCGATTGTTTTTCAATGACCAAAGAAAAATCGAGTGATGATGCGGAAGCAGAGATGACTGCTTACTTAGAGCAGAATCAAGATCAGACGTTGATCGTCCTAACAGATGTCTTTGGGGGAAGTGTGGCAAATCTATTTACCAATCATTTATTAAACGGATATGAATTCCAGTTAATCACCGGTGTCAATTTACCTATGTTACTTTCTCTCATACTCTCAGAGGAAACAGCTGAGCTATCTGTTGAGGATTGGGTACTTAGGGGAATAGAAGAAGGGAAGAAAGGAATTTTACACATTAATCAACTAATCAAACAGCAAGGAGGACAAAACAATGACGATATCTTTAGTGAGGATTGATGATCGGTTGATCCACGGCCAAGTAGCTTTTGGCTGGACGACGGCCTTAGGGATCAATACGATTTTAGTGGTAAATGACGATGCCAAAAATGATCAAATGAAATCTATGGCTTTAAATTTGGCGAAACCTTCCAATGTTGTTCTATACATTCGAGGAGTAGCGGAATCCGGAGAAATCGTTCAAAAATTTGCATCATCAAAAAAGAGTAATGTCTTGGTTTTAGTTAAGACGACCGAGGATGCTCGCCGATTGGTCGAAGCTTCAGGTGGGGTAATTACCACATTAAATGTTGGGGGCTTGCGTTATGGCGAGGGGAAAAAGAAATTAACGGATCTAGTGGCAGTGGACGAAAAGGATATCGCTAACTTAAAAATGATTAAGGATGCCGGTGTCCAAGTAGAATTTCGGATGCTGCCTAGAGATAAAAAGAAATTGTTGACGGACTTTGACATTTAGAAGAAGGAGGGTTACACGATGGTTGCTCAAGCAATAATGTTAGGGTTAATTGCTGGAATCGGTATCTTGGATGGCAGAATATTTGGTCAGATGATGTTTGATCGTCCGCTTGTTACCGGTTTATTGGTGGGGTTGGTTTTAGGCGATGTAAAGAATGGAATTATCATTGGGGCGCAACTTGAATTGATCTGGATGGGGATCGCCGGTATTGGGGCTTCTACACCGCCAGATGTGGTGACAGGAGGGATTTTAGGAACAGCATTTGCGATTTTGTCTAATAGCGGTGTTGAAGTAGCTTTAGCATTAGCTGTGCCGATCGCAGTTTTAGCGCAATCTTTAGGCGTATTGGTTCGGATCATCAATGCTTATTTTACCCACAAAGCAGATAGCTATGCGAAAGAAGCAAATTACAAAGGATTAGCCTTTTGTATGTGGATTCCAGTTGGTTTGTTCTTTTTAAGTACATTTCTACCAACCTTCTTAGCTATTTTATTAGGTGCGGATAAGGTAACGGGAATGATCGAAGCTGTTCCAAATGTCATATTAGACGGGTTATCTGTAGCTGGAAATCTGCTTCCTGCCATCGGATTTGCTTTGTTGCTGGACATGCTTTTTTCAAAGAAAATGGCGCCCTTCTTTTTCTTGGGCTTTTTAGCAGCTGCCTACGGAGGACTAAATATTACTGCGATTGCTTTAATCGGTGCTTGTATCGCAGTGATCTTGCACTTCTATATTGAACAGAAGAAAGAGTCTATCCCCAGTGTCCCAGAAAACTTGACGGAAGGAGAGATCGATTTTGAATAAGATTGAGAAGAAGCAGCTAAAAAGTGTATTCTGGCGGTCCTTTGCTCTTCAAGGTGCGTTTAACTACGAACGGATGCAAAATGTCGGTTACATGTATGCCATGCTGCCAGTCATCAAAAAGCTCTATAGAAATAAAGAGGATCAAGCAGCAGCAATCACACGCCACTTGGAAATTTTCAACACGACACCAGCGGTAGTACCAACGATTATGGGGATCAGCGCAGCGATGGAAGAAGAAAATGCGAACAATCCGGCTTTTGATGTCCAATCAATCAACGCTGTCAAAGCATCACTGATGGGGCCTTTAGCTGGGATCGGTGATTCGATCTTCTGGGGAACTGTTCGGATCATTGCTGCCGGTATTGGTGTATCGATCGCAAAAGATGGCAATCTTTTTGGTCCATTGCTGTTTTTAGTTTTGTATAATTTGCCAAATCTATTGGTTCGGATCTTTGGATTGAAACTGGGGTATCAAGTAGGGGTTAATTCGTTGGACCGTATCCAAAAAGAAGGCTTGATGGATAAAATTATGGCAGTAGCAACGATCGTTGGATTATGTGTTGTTGGAGGTATGGTGGCGACGATGCTGAATATCACGACTCCATTAAAGTGGAATATCAGCGGAGCAGAAATCGTGGTTCAAGATATACTGGATCAGATATTACCAAAGATGCTGCCGCTAGCCTTCACCTTTGGCATTTATAAGCTGCTAAAAAAAGCGAGCATTACTAAGATTACGATCGGCATTATTATTTTTGGGATCGCTGTTCATTTGATTGGCATTCTATAATATTGGAGGAGAAAAAATGGCATCAATTCAAGAGTATTTACAAGAGACACCAAGTAAATTGTTAGAAATTATCGAAAAAGGAGACCGTCTTTTTTCAAGTATCAAAAAAGAAAAAATCACTCGGATTTTTTTGACAGGGTCTGGAACGAGCTATCATTCCGCGTTGCAAATGGCTCCGCAAATGCAAAAACTATTACAACTTGAAGTAAGAGCGGTCTATCCTTTCACGATCACTGAAGAGACTTTTCTGAGTGATAATGAACAGACATTAGTTGTCGGAATCTCTCAAGGAGGTAGCTCTTTTTCCACCTACAACGCTATGAAACTAGCGAAAAGCAAAGGTTGTATCACTGCTTCCATGGCAGGAGAAGAACAAGCATTTATTGATGAAATGGCTGATTTTGTTCTGACTGTCCATTGTGGACCTGAGAAAGCAGGGGCAAAAACAAAGGGCTTTTATTGTACAAAACTGAATCTATTATTACTTGCTCTCTATCTGGGACTTGAGCAAGGAACGATTTCTGAAGAGACATTTGAACAACAGATCCAAGGGGTGGAAACTGCTGCTGGACAGTTCCAAGCTGTTTATGAGACTTCATTAAAATGGATTTCTGCAAATCAGGAACGATTAGTCACTGCAAAAGAAATCCGTGTGACTGGTCCGGCAGCTATTTATGGAGATGTTTTAGAAAGTGCCCTGAAGTTGTTAGAGACGATGCGTTGTCCGGTGAGTGGATATGAATTTGAAGAGTTTATTCATGGCATCTATAATGCGATCAATGAAGATTCGATGGTCTTTATTTTAGACAACGGCGATGAGCCAAGGTCTGAGAAAATGAAAGAAGTTTTGTCCGAATGGTCGGATACTATTTTTCTGATTACGACTTATGAGTCAGACGCAGCAGATCTGGTCTTACCTGTGACCACCGATCCAGAGTTTATGACGTTCAATTTCATTGTCTTATTGCAATTGATCTGTGGAGAAATTCCTCATTTGCGGGGTGTCGATCCTTCCACACCAAAAGATCCGCAATTTCATATGAAATTAGGCAGCAAAAAATTCAATCGTTGATCTGTAATAATGATTTATAATACGGGACTGTGACATAAGTCATCATCCAACAAGTTAAACCGAATAATAGTCTGTTGCTAGGATAGATTCCTCTGACTTTTGCGACGAGGAGTCCCTGCACCGCAGGAGCAATAATCATTAATGTTCGGCTAGTTTTACTTGTAGGAGACTTATGGCACAGTCCCTTTTTTTGCTTCAAGTAGACTAGAAAATCTGACAATATTTTTCCCCTAGCTAACTCGTTGACAATGACAGGTGATCAACTGGGCGCACAACTTAGGATAACGCAAGATAACGCGTAGGAAAAGAAATATAAGTGATAGTTAGCAGCTAGACTATCCTTCCTCTTTAAATCGCTCTTCCAGTTTTGCTTTATGATGAATCATAATGTCTTCGAGAGCAATATCGTATTTATCTGCGAGAATCAATACGTTGTCAAAGACATCGCCAAGTTCTTCCATCAAATTCTCTCGATAGTAGGCTTGATCTTTTGCAGACTCATCAGGTCGATCTCGCCCAATTTCGACGCCGCGGATGGCCCGGGATAGTTCTCCTACTTCTTCCGTAAGAAATCCAACACGAATAAAAGGATCATATTGATACCAGTTCCGTTTTTTATAAAAGTCGATCACCCATGAGTTGTATTCATTGATTTTCATATTGAGCCCTCCTTATTTCTCGACTATAATAACATGAAGTGCAATCAGATCGAAAGGGGATCATTTGAGAATGAATGTCGCAGTCTATTGTGGAGCAAGTATCGGAAGTTCAGAAGAATACAAGCAAATCACCAAAGAATTAGGCAGATGGCTAGGTGAAAATCAGTATAACCTTGTCTATGGAGGCGGTAATGCGGGATTGATGGGGATAATTGCCGAAACCGCTATTGAAGAAAATTGTGAAGTAACAGGCATCATACCAGAATTCTTGGTGGCACGAGAATTAGCAAAAGAGAATCTTACGTCACTAATCGTTGTCTCGAATATGCATGAAAGAAAACAAAAAATGATCGAGCTGGCTGACTTATATGTGGCATTACCAGGAGGACCGGGAACCATTGAGGAAATTACAGAAGTCATCTCTTGGGGCAGGATCGGGCAACATGCCAACCCATGTGTGCTGATCAATTTCAACGGCTTTTTTGATCCATTGAAACAACAATACCAGGCAATGGTAACAGAAGGGTTCTTGACCCAAGAAGACTTCGACAAAATTCTTTTCGCCGAATCACTTGCCGAAATCAACGCATTTGTCACTGATTTTGTGCCTCCTGCGATTAGGGTGTATAAATAGAAGTATACTTGATCAAAAATAGAAGAATCGATTCGATCAATAATGGTTCTGTATTGAACAAGCCAACAGCTTTGTAACGAGGCTTTTGGCTTGTTTTTGTATATTAGTTATCTTTTTTAGAATGCGAATGGAGTAGTTGAATGAGGCTAACAGCTGAAATGATGCAGGATCAGCAGTGTTCAGAAAAATATCGATCGATCCCGGTTATGTAAACCGAATCGTTTGCACGTAGAAGGAAGTGGTTATTCTTTTGAATCAGATTATTCTTGCATCATTTATCGGAAAAAGTTGCCATTTTAAGTAAAGGGCTTACATTGTATAGTTTATGTGAAGGCGGGAGGAAATTATGCGACAAGAAAAAATTGTTGAATACTTATATGCAAAGAAGCAAGCAATTGCTCCCAAGGCATTGGCCGCTGAATTTCAGATTTCTGAGCGGACCTTGGCTAATGATATCAAGTGGTTAAGAGATATCGGACGAACAGAAGGATTTTCAATAGAGCGGATTCGTTCGGCAGGCTATCAACTGGAAATTTCTGATAAAACAAAGTTTCTAAGGTTTTTATCTCATGCAAAACGTCAAGAAAAGATCGATAGCGGGAACCCGAAAGAACGAATTAAGAATATCGAACTTCTCCTGCTGTTTCATGAAGAATACATTACGATGCAGCAGATTTCAGAATGGTTAGAGGTAAGTCTTTCAACAGTTAAAGCAGATATCAAACAAGTCGAATTGTTTTGCAAGGACTACGGATTAACTTTATTCAGCAAAGCACATTATGGTTTGAAGATTGTCGGGACTGAAGAGAAGAAAAGACAAGCAATTCTTTATTTGATTCGCAACATTATCCATACACCCGTCCTGACGGAACGATATAAAGCTTTTCACTTCGTCTTTGATGAAGAGGCGCTACGTTCCTGTTTATCAGAAAAGTTGCAACAGCATCAACTTAAAGCGAGCGATATTGTTTTTGAGAATATCATACAGCATATTCGATTGCTTGTTTTTCGAATCACACAAAATAATACTTTAACGAATGACGAACGAACCGTAAGGACAGCAACCGATAAGTATGACCTTTTAACAGAAGATTTGGTCTCCTATTTGGAAACGGCTTATCCCATTACTTTTTCTACTATGGAAAAAAATTATTTGCATGAGCAACTGAGAGGAAAATTTTCGGTCCTTGATGATCGAACCAGTAATCAGCAATTGAAACAAGCAATTGAAAAAACACTAGAGCTTGTCGATTTACGTTACCATACACAGTTTAGAACAGATCAAGAATTAGGTAATGCCCTGTTGATGCATGTCGCTCCATTACTTCAAAGACTGTATACCGGACATCAACTAGATAATCCGATCATTGATGACATTTATACGCAATATGCCAATGTATTCAACGTTGCGATGGTGTTCATCAGTGAATTAAACAAGGACTTGGACGCAGATATCAGCAAAGATGAGATAGGCTACGTTGCTATCTATTTCGCAGCTAGTCTTGAGAAGCAGGCGAATCAGTTAATCGATGATTATAAAAAAATAGCTGTCATTTGTTCTACTGGTGGCGGTGCTTCTTATTTATTGAAAGTTAATTTAGAGCGGCTTTTCAGCAATGCTGAAGTCACCACATTTGCTTTGAACGAAGTTGATCAGATTGATAAAAGTTTTGACTTACTGATTTCCACTGTTCCTCTGGATCAGGAACAGTTTGCTATCCCTATCATCTACACAAAAACGATTTTAAATCGGGCAGAAATCAATAAAATCGAAAAAGATTTAAGCCTATTGCGGGAATCGGAAAATAAAGTATTTGATGTACACCAGTTTATTCTCAGTTTATTTGATCCTCAGTGGTTTCAAATTGATACGGAATCAGAAGATTATTTGCAACTACTAGAAAGCGAAGCGGCTCGTTTAGAAGATGGGTGGGCCGAGCAGGGATTTAAGCACAGTGTTCTTGAGAGAGAAAAAATGATCGATACCATCTATCAAAATGGTATCGCAGGACCCCATCCTATGGAGCAGGCAGCGATCAGGGAAGTCATCGATGTCATTTTGTTAAGAAAATCAATTTGGTACAGTAAAAAAGAAATCAAGGTTATTTTCTTGATCAATATCAAGAAAGATCATTTAAATCTGCATAAAGAAATCAGTCGATTGATGATCAAAATGATGGAAGACCAAGCGTTAGACAATCAACTAGCCAAAATCACGAATTTTCAAGACTTTAAGTCTTATATACAAAGTTTAATGAAAGAAGGATGAAACAATGAACGAAAAAGAAGTTGATATTTTTAAAATCATCTCTGCAGCAGGAGATTCGCGAGGAGCAGCTTTTGAAGCGCTAAGATTCGCCCGTAAAGGGGATTTTGAACAGGCAGAAGCAAAAATGAAAGAAGCCAAAGAAAGGAGTATTGATGCCCATGATGTCCAGACAAAGTTGATTACCGGTGAACTGAATGGCGAGAAAACAGAAACTAGTCTATTAATGGTTCATGCGCAGGATCATTTAATGACAAGCTTATTGGCACGCGATTTGATTGAAGAAATGATTGGTATGTTAAAGGAAAAAAGCGAAGAAAATAAGTAATCAAAAAAAGTAGGAGGAAAGAAACATGAAAATATTGCTTGTTTGTGCAGGAGGCTTCTCAACGACAATGATGATGGAGTCAATGAAAAAAGTTGTCAAAGAATCAAAAAGCTTAGATGAAAAAGACTATCCAATGGAGGCAATCGGTGTCGACAAATTGGAACGCTATATCAATGACTATGATGTCATCTTAGTTGGGCCACAATTGAGTCACAAATATGATTTCATTAAAGGGGAAGCAGATAAAGTGAACAAACCAACTGTTTTATTAACGTCGGATATCTATGGGTCCATGGATGGGGCTACGGTAATGAAACAAGCGTTGGTTGCATATCGTAAGAATGAAGCATTGAAAACTCAATAATTAGGAGTGAAAAAAATGGAAAGTCCAAAAAAACAGGGTGCTTTTGAAAAAGTAGAAGCATTTATTCGTAAAACATTGGTGCCGGTTGCTAATAAAGTTGATAGTAATGCTTACTTGACTGCGATCAAAAAAGGAATGGTCGTAATGACACCAGTGCTATTATTAGGGTCTGTTGCAGCAATTTTTCCGTCTATTCCTGAGTTCATTACTACACAGGGAGTTGCAAATTGGTTTGAAAGCTACGGTTATATTTTTGGGATTATTTCAAAAGTTTCATTAGGGTTAGTTGGTTTGTATGCAGTTCTAGCAATTTCGTATTTCTTAAGTGAACACTATAAACTTTATACAGTGGGATCAATGATGTTGTCAGCAATTGCCTTTTTGATTGTAGCAATGGATGTGGATGACAACGGCAATATCGTCGCCAGCTATCTTGATTCTAAGGGCTTATTTACTGCAATTTTCATAGCGATTATTTCGGTCAAACTCTACCAATTCTTCACGAAGCACAAGTTGGTGATCAAAATGCCAGAGGGGGTTCCGGATTTTGTTTCCAGTTCTTTCGAATTGATCACGCCCACTGCGGCTATCGGGGTTCTGTTTATTGTGATCCGTGCGGTTACCGATAGTTTATCTGGGGGTGTTCTTTTACCGCAAGTCATCATGGATATTTTAGCACCGGCTATTGGCAGTCTAGATTCGCTATGGGTGATTTATCTAGTATTAGTTTTACGGTTGGTTTTCTGGTTTTTTGGTATCCATTCAGCGGTTCTTTCCCCGATTCTTTCACCAATCGCAGTGCAATATTTGTCCGAGAACATTGCAGCGCACGAAGCGGGAGAACCATTACGCCATGTCATTACGAATGGTACCTTATCGGCCTTTGCCAACTTTACCGGTTCTGGTGTGACGATTGGCTTAGTTTTAGCAATGATCATCAGTAAGTCACAACGATACAAAAAAGTAGGGGCAGTTGCTTTACTCCCTTCCATGTTTGGTATCAATGAACCTGTGTTGTTCGGTGTGCCGATCATCTTGAATCCAGTTTTGATGATTCCATTTATCTTTGGTGGGGCATTAGTAGGAATGTTCCCAATGATTTGTATGAAACTAGGTTTACTGAACTACCCGATTTTTGATCCGCCTTATGTGCCAATATTTATGGAAGGGTTTCTCACAGGATTCGATTGGCGAGCAGTCATCATTCAAGTGATTCAAGTCGCTTTATCTTTTGGCTTATATTTGCCATTCTTCAAAGTATTGGAGAAACAAGAATTCGAGCGGGAAGCATTATTAGAAGCAGAAAAAGGCAACTCAGTCATCTCAGATGAAGATGAACAATACTTAACAGATATTGATTTCTAGCCAAAGGGGCTGGGGCATAAGTTAGAACAAGTAGCGGATAAACAATAGTGTGGGGAATCTTGTCTGGTAAATTGGGGTACTAGTCCTCTTGCAAAAGAAACCATTCTATCGGTCATCACTTATCTTGTGAACTTGTGCCCCGTTTTTACTATTCTGAGTATATTGTTTACCCTTGAGACGAGAATCAACTATTAAAGATGATTCAGGTTAGAAAAGGAATGAGGGGAAAATAGATGAGGATCGATGCATTAAGAGCAAAACTAGCGGAAAAAAAATTATCCGGACTTGTAGTCACAGATAAAACGAATCGTCGCTATCTTTGCGGATTTACGGGGTCAAACGGCTTACTACTAGTTACTGAAAATAAATTAATTTTGTTTGTGGACGGTCGTTATACAGAACAAGCGTCTCAACAAACAACTGGTGTGGAAATTTGTGAGATCCCGATTGGAAGTCATTTGATCGAAGTAATGCGACCATTTATTGCAGGAATGAAGGTAGGTTTTGAGGCGGAAACCATTTCCTATCAGACTTTTACTGAACTTCACTTTTTAATGAAGGAGGCCAATGGTCAGCTAATCGCCACCAAAAACATGGTGGAAAGTTTAAGAATGATCAAATCATCTAAAGAAATTTGTGCCCTCAGACAGGCGGCGCAGATTGCCGATCAAACATTAGAACGGATCATGCCAATGATTCGAGTAGGGATGACAGAACTAGACTTAGCGAATGAACTCGATTATCGTAGCAAGAAATTAGGTAGCGAAGGCCCGGCTTTTGAAACAATCGTCGCTTCTGGAGAGCGTACCGCGTTGCCTCATGCCCATGCTAGTCAGAAAAAACTTGAAGCGAATGAGCTGATCATGATTGACTTTGGAACGATCTACGACGGGTATTATTCGGATATCACACGGACGATAGGCTTTGGCGAAGTAAAACCCGAGATTCGAGAAACTTATGAGATCCTATTGGCAGCTCAAAAATCAGCTGTTCAAAAGGTTTCTTTCAATAAAACGTTAGGAGAGATTGATCAAGTTGCAAGACAAGCACTGAGGAAAGAGGGCCTTGAGGATCATTTTAGTCATAATTTGGGACATGGCATTGGTCTTTCTTGTCATGAATATCCGGCCCTAGCACCCCAAAATGAGTTGCCAATTCAAGCCAATATGACGTTCACAATTGAGCCAGGAGTCTATTTCCCGAAAGAAAAATTCGGTATTCGCATCGAGGACGATGTATTAGTAAATGATCTGGGGAATGCTGAACTTTTGACGAAATTCAGTAAGGAGTGGATAACCATTGATTGCAACCGATAAATTATTAATGCGTCTTTCTAATTTAGATGCACTGCCTGGTCAAGAGTCTCAAGTGCAAGAGGTGCTGATGACGATCATTGATTCGAATGGTATCAAAGATTCATTTGGAAACCTCTATTTTGGAGATTTGACAACAAAAAAGAAAAAAATCGCACTCTATGCCCATATGGATGAAGTCGGTTTTTTTGTCCACCGTATCACAGAGGAAGGCTTTGTCTACTTCTATCCGATTGGTGGATGGTGGGGGCATGTCATTTTGGGGCAGCAAGTGCGAGCAACTTGTCGTAAAAACGGCTCTATCATAGAAGGTGTGGTGGGAACACTACCAAAATCAACGCATGCAATGTCGGAAGTAGTACCAATCAGTGAGATGTATATAGATTTTGGGGCCAAATCAAAACTTGAATTGGAAGCTGCTGGTTTGCAGATTGGTGATATGATTTTGCCAAATACTCAAGCCAAGAAAAGTTTTAATCAGCAGAAGATTATTGGTAAAGCATTGGACAATCGTGTTGCCTGTACGATCATGGCTCAGATCAAAAATCAGATTAAAACGCAACATGTCGAAATCATTGGTGTGGGGACTGTTCAAGAAGAGGCTGGGACACGAGGATCGAAAGTTGCCGCGCAGCAAGTAGATGCCGATATCAATATCGTTATTGATGTAGCCAATGGGAAAGATACGCCAAAAGCTGCGGACTATCCTAATCGTATTCAAGGCAAAGGTCCAGGTCTTGTTCTGGCCGATAAAACCGCATTAGGAAATATAAAGCTGTTGGATTACTGCAAGGAAGTTGCTGAAAGCAATCAAATTCCTTGGCAATATGATTTGTTAGCCGGAGGTGGAACGGATGCTGGTTCGGTTCAGTTAGAGGCCGGTAAACCAACCCTAGTCTTTTGCGTGCCGGTTCGCTATTGCCATTCGTGGCATTCCATCGTGGACATCAATGACGTTGAAGCGACGATCGAGTTGATTTCTGCGGTTATTCGTTCATTGGATGAAGGAGGGATCGATCTTGAGTAACTTTAAAGAACAGCGCTCTCGCTACGGCACGTATTCGACCCAGTGGGATTATGTCCAAGATCGTTTCGGAGAAAAAGGGCTATTGCCCTTCTCAATCTCAGATATGGATTTTATGATCCCTGATGGAACCAAAGAAGTATTGGCTAAAGCTGTGACTAGAGGTTTTTTTGGTTATACTCGCTGGAATCATCTTGATTATAAGCAGAGCATCAGCCATTGGTTTTTGCAGGAATTTGATTGTACGATTGATCCAAACTGGTGTGTCTACTCGCCAAGTGTCATTTATAGCTTATCTCTTTGCATCCAACTATTAAGTCGAAAAGGAGACAAAGTAGTAACATTTACCCCGTGTTATGATGCTTTTTATCATTGTATCGCCGGTAACGAACGGGAGTTGATCCCATTTTCCTTAACCAATGATGGGGAACGGTTTACGGTTGATTTTGATGCTTTAGCCAACGTATTTGCTATCGAAAAACCAGCAATTTTTCTGCTATGCAATCCGCACAATCCAACTGGCCGAGTGTTCACTGATCAAGAACTATCCAACTTGGTTTCGCTATGCCAAATGCATAACATCGCTATCTTGAGTGATGAGATCCATATGGATGTCCGGCGCCCAGGAGAAAAACATCGACCTATCTTAGAATTTATTGATTCGATAGAGGTGCCTGCAGTTTTGCTATCCTCCGCATCAAAGACGTTCAACACGCCAGGACTGGGTGGCTCTTATGCTATCTTTTTGGATGAAAAATTACGAGAAAGATTTTTGACGATATTGAAAGCAAGAGATGGTCTATCGTCGATTCCATATCCTGCACTACTAGCGACAATGGACTGTTATCGGAATCAAAAGAAATGGGCCGTTGAACTCAATCAAACAATCGACGAGAACTTTTTCGAAGCAAAGAAGATACTGTCTGCTGATCCGCGAATTCATTTCACTATTCCAGAAGCAACCTACTTAGGCTGGATCAACATAAAAGATTTACCTTATAGTATGGATGAATTGCAAAGTGTTCTGGTAAAACAAGAAAGAATCGCGATCATGAATGGTGAGGTTTATGGACCAGAAGGTAAGACTTACCTGCGGTTTAATCTAGGTGCACCAAAAGAGAAAATCATTGCTGGGTTGGAAGGTCTCATGCATGCCATTGACTCTTTGGATCAGAAACATTTGAATTAGTCAGAGCGTCATAGGATACTTGTGAATGAAAATTTACTGATCAAAAAAACGGAAATCATTAAAGGCTCAAAAACTTTTTATCAAAGTTTTTGAGCCTTTTTTGTCGAAGCGTGTTCTTTTAACTTTCATTCCAACCCTTTAGAATTTCTAAAGATAAAAAACAACCCGCAAAAAAGATGATACCTCTCTAGTTATTTATTTTAGCAGAAAGGGATTACGAGTATCGTTGATAGAACAAGGTTGCTGAATGTTCAAGTACTAAACAAACGAGGTCAGAAAGGAACATTATGCCAAAGCGTGACAGTGAAGTGACAAAAATGAAACGCCAAGCAGCAGCATATTATGCTATATTTTACACAATTAGGTCATCTTTTATGAGAGGATAAATTATTCTTTAGACTATAAAAAATAAAAGTTCCGCAAAAACCAACCGGAAGTCCTATAGATTAACCAGCCATTCTTACGTAAGATGGAATGGGAGTATGACAAATGATAAGAAGAAAGGGTGAGACATCATCGAAAACAAACATGGATTAACCTCAGCAGAGGTAAAAGCACGGATTCAACGGGGAGAAGTCAACAAATCAAAGAAAGATAAGACGAATTCGTATCCAAAAATCATTTTTACAAATGTTTTTACTTTTTTTAATCTGATCAACAGCCTCCTCTTTTTCTTAGTGGCATTAACTGGTTCTTATCAGAATGGCTTATTCGTTTTTGTCGTTTTTAGTAATGTGATCATTAACATGTTTCAAGAAATCCGTTCGAAGCGAACCCTTGATAAACTGGCGCTGTTAAAAGTTGCCAAAGTCAATGTGTATCGTGATGGCAATTTAGAAACATTGCCGATCCATAAATTAGTCCTAGATGACATTCTGTTATTGAAGAATGGTGACCAAGTTCCGGCAGATGCCAAGGTCATCGAAGGTTCATTGGAAGTGAATGAATCGCTATTGACAGGAGAAATGGATAGCATCAGTAAAGAACCTGATGCTGAACTGTTTTCAGGCAGCTTTGTCACAGCCGGTGAGGCACTTTGCCAAGTCATCCACGTCGGCGAAGAAAATTATATTGAAAAAATCAATAAGGAAGCGAAAACGATCAAGCGACAAAAATACTTGATTCAAGGAAGTCTGAACAAAGTCATTCGCTGGATCAGTATGATTCTGATTCCATTGTGTACGTTGTTATTCCTTAAACAATATTTTATTACACATGCCTCTTTCAACAAAGCCATTTTGCGAACTGTCGCCGCAGCTGTAGGAATGTTTCCAGAAGGATTATTTTTACTGACGAGTGTGACCTTAACCATCAGTGCCGTCTATCTGGCACGAAAAAAAGTCTTGGTGCAAGAGCTTAACTGTATCGATGCGTTAGCACGAGTGGATGTTCTTTGCTTAGATAAAACGGGAACGATCACAGAAGGACAAATGACAGTAGAGAAAGTGATCCCTTTTACCTCAGAAGAAGAAATGACAGAGATCACGCAAAATCTACTGGCACATTTACCGGACAAGAACCCAACGGCCATGGCATTAAGAGACTTCTTTCCAGAGAAGGAAACGTATGCGATGCAGCATGTCGTGCCTTTTTCTTCGGAACGAAAATTCAGTTGTGTTTCTTTTGAAGGAAAAGGGACCTACTTTATTGGTGCGGCCTCTATTCTTTTATCCAACGAGCATGCCCCTGTTTTAAAACAAGAACGAGCGCTGGCTGAACAAGGGTATCGGGTCATTGTATTGGCACATAGCCCTCAGACTTGCGAAAATCATGAGTTGCCTGCAACGATTGAACCTTTAGGATTTTTCTTATTATCGGATACGGTCCGATCAGATGCCAAAGCTACTCTAGAGTATTTCAGATCCCAAGCCATTCAGTGCAAGATCATCTCTGGCGATGATCCGGTCACGGTTAGTCAAATCGCCAAAAAAGTCAATCTTCCCGGAGCGTCTGATTATATCGATGTTTCGACGCTTACCTCCGAAGAACTGAAAGAGGCAGTCGGCAACTATCAGATTTTTGGTAGAGTGACTCCACAGCAAAAAAAAGAAATGGTCATTTATTTAAAAGAAATGAATCATACGGTTGCTATGACAGGAGATGGGGTCAACGATGTCCTAGCTCTTAAAGAAGCCGATTGCTCGATCGCAATGGCATCAGGAGTCGATGCAGCAAGACAAGTGGCAAATTTAGTTCTGCTGGAAAACCAGTTTTCGGCGCTGCCTTCGGTACTGGATGAAGGGAGAAGAGTCATCAATAATATTACCCGCTCAGGGTCGCTCGTTTTGGTTCAAGTGCTTTTCTCCATCTTGATCACTATGGGAACACTGTTATCGGGGACCGCTTATCCTTTTGAACCGATCCAACTTACGATCATCAATGCTTGTTTTGTAGGCATTCCTACCTTTTTGTTGAATTTCGAACCGGATTTCAATCGGATCAAAGGCGCCTTTTTGTCTACTATTTTCAAAAATGCCTTCCCGGCTTCGCTGTCAATCGCAATTGGAACATTACTTATTATTAATATCGGGCACTTGTTCGGCAGCAGTGGTCAAGCTTTATCGATCATGTGTGTGATTTTTACTGCATGGAATTACATCTTGATCCAGCGGAAAATTTATCCGCCAAACAGCAAGTACCGAACATTTGTCTTCTTCGGCACACAGCTTCTCTACTTTATCGCATTGATTGTCGGAAGAGATCTATTTAATCTCGGCAATACGACCTATATCAATTTGATTTTGTTGGTCGCATTACTCAACTATTCCGTCTTTATCCAACGATTAGCGAGCAAACTGGTCCATCGTGTTTTTCGGCGCTATGCTAAAAAAGGTGTCCTTCAAAAATCCTAACTTGAAAACAGCGCTAGTGAAGGCGCTGAGATAGAGTAGATCAGAATCTAAGGATTTAGTAAGGCTTTTCTCAAATTGCTGGTTAATGAATGGATTTAAGCCATTTTAGTGCAGCATCTTCCGGGTGGTCAGTTATGACATCAGGAAGAATTGGCTTTTCTTCATACAGTATCCCATTGGAACCTTTGATTTTTGCACCTGCTAAGGACAAAGCGTATTTTCCATAAAGAGGAATCATTGAAACCCCTGTGGCATAACCAGCTGTTTCTTCTCCAAAAGAGGAAACATGGTCTTGTCCTAAAAGAGCAACCAGTAGAACTTCAGCTGAACTAGCAGTCTGATGATCTGTTAAGACAGCAATAGGCAAGTGATGAAAGTTTAAGTTAGTTGGTAGACTTAAATTATCTTCTTCAAAACATATTTTCCCGTCTTTCTTGAAGACGGGGATTTTTTTGTTAGGAGAAGTAAATTCGAATAGTTTACCTTCTTTAAAGAAAGGAGCGCATGCCCCTAACATAGGCATCATATTGCCACCGGTATTCCCTCGTAGATCAATAATGACACCTTTGGGATCAGATATCTTGGAAAGTTGTTCGAGTGCTGTAGTAACGTAAGTGTGCACATTTTCTTCATCACTAGCAGGAAATGAAGGCAAAATGAGGGTCACAATGTTGTCTTCTGCCAAGATTCTAGGGAAAGTAAGCAGAGCTGGATTGAAAAGTGGCGCTTTATCCTCTTGGACTTCAATAATAGCTGAATGATCACCACCAGCTTCCTTTATGGCTTCATTGAGCATGGGCACAACATCATCAAACGTATCGTCTTTTTTGACTTGAGCTAGATAGTTTGGTATTTCTTTCTCAAATCCTGTCTCTTTTGCATATACTCCATAATTCTCCATAATTGTTAATGCATCTTTTGTTAATCGATAGACGGAAGGTGGAATCATATAGATCGGTTTATTAAAAAGTGCGAGTCCGATCTGTAGTCCAAAGAAATGGATCGACAGTCCTAAAATTGCACCGACGGAAAAAAGAGCGATTAATACTTTCTTCATCTCGTACACTCCAATCAATTTTTTATAGGTGGGATTCATTCATTTTAACAGATTATATTGTCAAAATAGAATGATAAGTTATTTTGTTACTAATGAGGGGCTATATCTAACATTTGAAGGAATAAGTTTGTATTTGGAGGATAGATTGGATTTTATCGAAAATCGGAAATGTAAAGGAATCTTTACACAAGCTGTGAAATAGGGTAACTTCTATGTAAAGGAAACTTGACAGGAGTGAGAAGATGCCAGTCATCAATCGTTTAAGAAGCATACGTGAGGAACAAGGATTATCACAAGGCGAATTAGCAGCGATTATGGGCGTTTCTCGTCAAACGATCAACGCCATCGAAACCCACAAATACAATCCTTCATTAGAGTTGGCATTACGGATTGCTCATTATTTTAAATTATCAGTGGAGGAGCTGTTTAAATTGACTGGAGGCACAAACGAATGAAAAACAAGTGGGCAAGTATTTTTGAGAAAGTATTACACGTGCTGTGGGTAGCAGCAAATTTGATTTTCTTTACCTGGGTAGGCTATTGGTTTATTGGAGTCTTATTTATTCTTGGCTTTTATCTCTTGTATGGATTACTTCTTCGATCAGTGAGTAGAATGGAAAAAGAGTCTTATGATGAACGGCAGAATCAGTTGAAAAGCAATAGCTATAAGTGGGGATTGAAAGTTGGATTTATATTATTATTTACTATGCCGGGTTTTTTCAGTAATCCTAGTGATTTCGCTTTTTTTGTCATGGGGATCGTAGGTAGTGTGATAGTGGGCTATCAAATGTTGAGTGGCAGTTTTTTTGGACACAATGCAAGGAAGGGAGAAGTCTATACTATCTTGAGCGTCTTTCTTTTTATCGGTGCAGGAGGTACGTTTCTTTACTGCCGCGACATGGTCATTGGTTCACAGAAGCTAGTTGCAGCGGGGAGAATCACCATTGATTCCGGGTTTTGGCTTGTTTTAGCCAGTTTAGTGATTGGCCTAACGGGCTGGATGTATGTGTTTAAGGAAAGAGCAAATAGGGCTTAGAATTATACTATTATACTTAGGGTACCTATTTCCTTGGCTTATGTTCTTCTCCATCAATAATTAATTTTATAATATTAGAAATCTACTAACCCGAAAAGTCCAAAAAATCTTGGGCTTTTATTTTTATCTATAAATTTTTTTACTTATAAATGCCCAGGTCTTATTATCTGAAAGTCATGATTGAACAGCAAAGAAAAAAATTCCACAATGCTCTTCCCAATTTCTTTAAAAGCGCTTTCTTTTTTTCTGTTATTCTTAGTGTAATAAGAGATGGAAGGAGCGAAAGAATGGAAACAGTCAATGAAAATCAAACAATATTTGATCGGAATGTTATTGATCTAAATATGAAAGCCAGCACAAAAGACGAAGTGATTCGTGAATTAGCTACTCTATTGTACAAAGAAAATTATCTCAGCAAACTTGACGATTTTATTGCCTCTGTATACGAGCGTGAGGCAGAAGGGATCACAGGAATGGGGAATAACGTGGCAATTCCCCATGGGAAATCAGATTCGGTCATGCGAGCTGGAATCGCAATCGGTAAAACAAACAAAATGATCCACTGGGAATCTTACGATAATCAACCAGTTAATTTTTTCTTTTTGTTTGCGGTTCCGGACGATGTATCTGGTGCAAAATTACACCTGCAATTGTTGAGTAAGGTTGCAGCAAAATTAAGTGATGATGAACTATTAAATCGATTAAAAATAACCCACTCAGTTGATGAGGTTATCGATCGATTAAAGATTTAAGGAGGAAGAAAATGAAAATAGTTGGAATCACTGCTTGTACAGCAGGAATCGCGCATACGTATATTGCAAAGGAAAAAATTGAGAAAGCTGCCATAAAAGCTGGGGATGATGTGAAAATTGAGACGCAAGGTTCGATTGGGGTAGAAAATGAATTAACTGAAAAAGATATTCGTGAAGCAGATATCGTGTTGCTAGCTACGGATATTGGCGTATCTCGGGAACGATTCAAAGGGAAAAAAGTCATTGACATTCCCATAGCAATGATCATGAAATCACCAGAAGGTGTAATCAAGAAAATTCATGAAAAATTAGGCTTATGATCAAGGAAAGGAGTAGCATACATGAAGGGGAAATTTGAGGTAAAGAAACACGTAATGACAGGAATTTCGTATATGATTCCGATCATTGTAGCCGGTGGTATTTTGGGGGCACTAGCAAAAGGGTTTGGCGGATACAATATTGGAGATTTAGTTCAACCGGGAGTCACGCCGTTTTCTGAGATGGATCCTTATACGTGGACAGGTTTTTGGTGGGGAGTCAACAAGCTGAGTTCCTATGCCATGGCCTTTGCGGTTGCGGTTATGGCTGCTGGCACCGCCTATTCCATTGCTGGACGGCCAGCTATTGTACCAGCACTTATTTTAGGATATACCGCTAATGAAACAAAAGCCGGATTTTTAGGGGGCTTGCTGGTCGCTTTTGTGATTGGTTATGGTGTGAATTGGGTGAAAAAATGGAAAGTACCAAGTTGGATGCAAGGCTTGATGCCGGTCTTGGTTATCCCAGTAATAGTTACTTTAGTTAGTGGGATGTTGTTTCTAATGATTTTCTCGCCACCGTTAGCTTTCATTATGGATAGATTCCAACAATGGATCATTGCGCTGAATGGCGGAGCAAAGTCTGTGATCGGTGGGGTAATCGGTGCCTGCATGGGATTTGATTTAGGCGGTCCTATCAATAAAACTGCTTCACTGGCAGCCAATGCATTAGGAGCAGATGGAATCAACGGTCCAATGGCGGCTAAACTAGTTGGAGGGATGACACCGCCAATCGGGGCATTCATTGCCACTTTGTTAGCCAAAAAAAAATTTGCACAAGCACAAATCGATACCGCTAAAGCTGCTTTTCCAATGGGGTTATGTTTTATAACCGAAGGTGTACTGCCATTTGCGGCAGCAGATCCAGTTCGTTTCATCATCAGCTCCGTATTAGGATCCGCAACTGCTGGAGCAATAGCGGTAGGATCTGGCGTGGAATCAGTTGCGGCTCATGGCGGTATTTTTGTGATACCAATGATGACGAATCCATTAATGTTCGTTGTAGCTCTGGTGATCGGTTCAGTTGTTACCGGCGTTGTCTATGCGGTCATCAAACGTGAAACGGTAGCAGAAACTGAAACAGTAGAAAACAGTGAAGCAGACGATTTCGATTTTGACATTACTTTAGAAGAATAAGAAACGCGATCATATGAAGAAGAGGGGTACAACAATGTTAGTAAGTATGAAATCAATTTTAGAAGATGCCAATAAAAATTATTATGGTGTGATGGCGATGAATAGTATCAATATTGAAATGGCGCGTGCAGGAATCGAAGCAGCCGCAGAACAGCGTTCACCGATCATCATTCAATTCGGTCCTGGTCAAATGAAAAATCATGCACATAAAGAAGAAATGATTCCATTGATCAAGGAACTGGCAACCAGAGTTACTATTCCTGTTGCGTTGAATCTAGATCACGGCATGGACTTCCAAGTCATTGCTGAATGTATCAATCAAGGCTTTACAAATGTCATGTTTGACGGTTCAAGCCTGTCTTATGAAGAAAACTTGCAAAAGACGGCAATGGTCTGCAGTCTTGCACATAGTGTTGGCTGTTCTGTTGAAGCAGAATTAGGACATGTAGGACAAGCGCTGAACGAAGATGATGCAAATATGGATCTTTACACAAATCCTGAACAAGCATTACACTTTGTTCAAAAAACAGATGTTGATGCTCTAGCTGTTGCGATTGGTACCGCACATGGCAA
This sequence comes from Enterococcus sp. DIV0574, assembly GCF_051711125.1. Taxonomy (NCBI): domain Bacteria; kingdom Bacillati; phylum Bacillota; class Bacilli; order Lactobacillales; family Enterococcaceae; genus Enterococcus; species Enterococcus sp. DIV0574. The sequence continues at coordinate 2,768,271 of NZ_JBIOMA010000001.1, read as the reverse complement.
CTACCCCAAAGGGAAAATACCACAACTAGACTTTGAGCGTTTAGCAGAGTTAAAAGAAACGTTGCAGATGCCATTAGTGCTTCATGGAGGAAGTGGTTGCGGGAAAGCCAATTTAAGAAAAGCAGTTTCTTTAGGAATCAATAAAATCAATGTGGCTACAGATGCGTTCACTGTTGCAAAAGAAGCCATAATGAGAGAACTAAAAAAAGACGAGCAAACGGATTATATGCATTTATGTATGGCTGCTGAAGCAGGAGTGAAGCAATTTGTGAAAGATTACATTGAGGTAATCGGCTCAAAGGATCGTTATATTTTCGGCGAGGTTACTTACACGGGTCATGAATAGTTGATGAAAGGCAGAATCTGATAGGAGGGCTTTGGATTTGATAAAAGACAAATTAGTAAAGAGAGAGATCTTACGTTTTCTTCAGAAAAATCCGGAGACCTCTATCAAAAAAATAGCTGAATATGTTGGCAAATCTGAAAAATCGATTCGGAGGAAAATCGCCCAAATCGATGATTTGTTGGTAGAAAATAAACTTGGACGAATTGATACGAAGCCTGGTAGAGGGATCTTATTTGTGCTCTATCCAAATAAGCAAAACCAGTTATTAAAACATTTCAGTGATTTTTCTATACCTGAAGGAATTTCCCAAAATGATGAATGGACATTAATTTGTTTGCTGTTGGAAAGGGCGAGTAATCACTTTATCACTCAAGTAGAATTAGCTGAAAAATTATATGTCAGTATACCTACTTTCAGAAAACTAATGAGTCATGTGAAAGAATGGTTTGCTGATCATCATATTATGATTCAAACGATTCCCGGAAAAGGACTTACTTTGGTAGGTGATGAATATTCAAAACGGGTAGCGATTCGAGATGCGATCCTTCTGCAAGAAGATGAAAAACAAACTGTTGTTTTGCAACGATTTGCCAGAGGAATATCTGTTGAAGAAATCTCTGAGATTATTCGAAAAGCAGAAAGTGATTGGAAAATCAAATTTTCTAATACCTCATTTATCAAAATACGAATCATGCTGATTTTGAGCGTTGGAAGATTTTCTTATGCCTCTGATATGCCAACGATTGATGATTTTGAAAGAGAATACACCAATGAATATAGTTTTGTTGAAACCCTTTATCGTGGATTAGAAAAAAGAGGATTCGGAACATTCAATGAGGTAGATAAAAGAATACTTACTGCGGAAATTCTTGTATCAAATAAATTGCGCTGGAAGGATTCGGCAGCACTCACTAATTTAAAAAATCAGTATGATAACGATTTGCTTGAATTTGTTCATACAATCATTTCATCTATTTCAGAAATTTTGCAACAGCCATTGACGGAAGACAAAATTTTGGAAGAAGAACTGACAAACCATCTTCGTTCTGCTATTTTTCGAATGAAATACGGGCACAAAAATTCATCTGAATTGACCCGAGACTTGAAAAAACTCTATGGTCGCGTCTTTTTGAGCGTTTGGTCAACAAGTCAATTATTTGAGGACTACTATAATGTACAGTTAACCGAAGATGAGATTGCTTACATCGTTTTGTATATCGAAGCCGCTATATTGAGAAATCAAAGTCAAGTTGATGCTTATTTAGTAACGGATCGAGGCCGTTCCCAAAGTTTGTTTGCCACTGAATATATTAAAAAAAATATTCCAGAAATCAAAGAGATTCATATTATACGAGAAGAAGAAATTGACTCTACCAGAAAAGATGTCCTTTATTTAACGATGGTTCCAGTAGATTCGGTCACTGCAGTTCCGATTTCTTATCTTCCTTCAAACAAAGATCTTGTGAATATTCGAACGGCTCTTTCTCGTTGGGGAATTGTACCTGGATCAATCTCTATTTTTTCCGATGCATCCAAGCCGTTGCTGGATCCAAGATTGATCTTCGTAAATCAAACATATACAAACAAAGAAGAAGTCGTGACATTTTTATCCAATCAACTAGAAAGTTTAGGGTTTGTATCGCCAAATTTCTATCTGACGGTTTGGAAAAGGGAACAAAAGACAACTACCTGTATCGGTCATCATACAGCGATTCCACATGGAAGTATGACAGAAGTATTTGAACCTAAAGTAGCAATAATGGTTTTGAATGAACCAATTCTTTGGTACGAGGATGAAATGGTGGACACGGTCTTTTTACTGGCCACTAGAATGCAGACCCCGATTGAAATTAGACAGAACAAACATTTTTATCGGGAATTAACCGATTTCACAGAAAACGACTCACTAATGGCCGCTTTTAAAACGAAAAAAAACGCTTTGGCAGCTTTCAATTATCTTTTTTTAAAAATAAATGAGGTGGAAAAGAATGAAAATCGCACTTTTGAACGAATTTAGTCAGGCAGCAAAGAATCCAATTATCCTAAATGAATTGACAACAATCGGCAACAAATATGGTCATGAGGTTTATAATGTTGGCATGAGTGAACCTTTATTATCAGAAGATCTGCCAGAAGCTTACAGCAAAGACAATCCACGTTTGACTTATATTCATTTAGGTATTCAAGCGGCACTGCTGCTTGATTCAGGAGCGATTGATTTTATTGTGACTGGCTGCGGCACTGGACAAGGCGCATTAATGTCTCTAAATGCCTATCCCGGTGTGATATGCGGGTATTGTATCGAACCAACCGACGCATATCTTTTTTTGCAAATCAATAATGGTAATGCCCTGTCTTTGCCTTATGCTAAAGGATTCGGCTGGGGCGCAGAGCTAAACCTGGAAACAATCTTCGACCGTGCTTTTGGTTCTAACAAAGGAAATGGGTATCCTAAAGAACGGAAAGCATCACAAAATCACAATGCAGAAATATTGAATGAAGTAAAACAGGTGATGGCAAAACCACTACTGTCAGGTTTGAAAGCACTGGATCCAGCTTTGGTTCGCACCGCGTTAACCCCACGTTTTTTGGAATGTTTTGACGCTGGCTGCCAAAATCCTTCTATAAAAGCCTTTGTAGAAAAAATGAGATAGGAATGAAGAAGAGTAATCAACAACCCGAAGTAGGGAGAACTACTTCGGGTTGTTTGTCTATCACTTATGTTAGAGAAATCTTCCTTTTCATCCCCACAATCTGTCTTTATATTCCTTTTATGGTAGACTACAACTAGACAGAGGAAGATAAAGCAGCAGTGAAAATACATAGCATAAGGAGCAACTGTTTATGGCAACGATTCGAGATATTGCAAGAATGACTGGTTATTCCATCACTACGGTTTCCCGGGTTATCAACGGCCATCCGTATGTGGAAGAACAAAAGCGTCAAACCATTTTAGCCATGATGAAAGAACTGAACTATAAGCCGAATAAGATCGCTCAGAAACTAAGCTCAGGAAAAACATTCAATGTGGGAGTCATCGTACCATTTGTCAACCATCCCTTCTTCGATAGAATACTAAATGGCATTATGGAAGAAGCATTTGCGCAACAATATAAGGTGACGCTTTTACCAACTAATTTCGATAAATCCTTGGAGAAGGACTATTTAGAAGAGTTCGCTGCCAAAGGGTTCGATGGATTGATTGTCATCACTCGTGCCAACCATATTGAGACATTTCGCCCCTATCTTGAAAATGGTCCTATCGTTTTTTGCGAAGATGCCAGCGGAACGGATGTCCCATTTGTAACGATCGATCAAGTTGGCTCAGTGACAGCCAGCATCCTTTATCTTAAAGAACAAGGCGTTAAACGGTTAGGCTTGACTCTTGGCCGCAGCAAACGACTCAGCTGTAATTCGATCAATACGATCGCTAAAGCAAAGGAGCTCTTTCCCGGGTTTTCAGAAGAGGACATTTTTTGGGATTGTATCAAAGCAGAAGATGGCGAGGCTGCGGCTGTTTTTTTCAAAGACCGGGGCGTTGACGGGATCATTACCAATGGAGATGAAATCGCAGCGACAATATTATCTCAATATGGGGAAAGAAAAGCACCTCTGATTATCGGTCAAGAAAACTTACTGATCAGTCGATTACTGAACTTTTCAACCGTTGAATTCCATTTGCACCTCTGTGGACAAGAAGCGTTCCGTCTATTCCAGGAACGGAGTAGGGAACAAATCGTTTTACCGTTTGAATTGCTTGTTCGCAGTTAAGCAATGCTCTAAAAAGTGTTATCAAAATCACCATTCTTTTTTAGGAGACTGCCGTTTTGCAAGAAAAGGATAAGAAAGCCCTCATGAGAATAGAGGGCTTCTTTTGTTGCTATTTTTTAGTGCATTCTTTTTTTACTTTAAAGAAAAATCTTTAATTTGTTATGAAATACCTATAATTTGTTCCTAGATATTTCATTAAGTAAGCGCTAACATAAAGTGTATCAAATTTTATTCTGAAAGGATGGATGTTGATGAAAAAAGTCGTTTTGGGATTGTTTGCCGCTAGTTCGTTGTTGCTTTGTGGGTTTTTGTTTGGGGTTGAGGGATCTGCCACGACTGTTGAGAAATCGGAAAAAACATTTATGGTCTATTACCGCACATGGAGAGATCAAAGTATTCCATCTGAACAAAATAATCAGATCCGAATGACAGATATTCCTTATGGTATTGATGTGGTCAATGTGTTCCACGCAAATGTGAGTGATGCAGATAGTAAAGTCTTTTTTGATGAAGTCGCCAATGTTTATGCACCAGAATTACACAAGCGAGGAACAAAGCTTGTACGAGGATTAGATTATCGCGAACTATTGAAAGTTCCTACAACGCAGAGCCAACCAACAGCAAAAGAATTTGACGATTATGCAAAGCAGCTTTTAGATAAATATATGACACCAGGAATTGATGGCCTTGATTTTGATATGGAAAGTACTTATACTACCAGTCAACTGAAAATCGCCCATGGGGTGATCGAGGCCCTCTCAAACTATATTGGACCGAAGTCAGACACAGATACACTGCTGATTTATGATACTGTAGATATCTTTTCCCTAGAGCCATTTACTCCTGTTTCATCAGCGTTCAGTTTTTTGGGTGCACAGCAATATGGATCGAATGCCACGCGGGCGGAGTCTTCATGGAACAACACGTTCTCAAAGACAGGTATCGAACGATCTCAGTATTTAGTCGGTCTCTCGTTTCCTGAAGAACGTACCAATCAAACATGGGGAGATACCCGTGAACCTTATGAGTCCAGCAATCTCTATAGTGTCGCAAATTATGTCCGTACAACTGAAACTGGAGGCATGTTTCTTTATGCGATTGACCGCGATGGTATCCAAGGAAGAAACGATCAGTTGTTGAAGACGGACTTTCTCTGGACAAAAACGGCGATTTTGGAATCAAAAGGTTACTCTTTGGCGGAGTCTCAAGCTTTTGCTAAACATTATCTTGCTAGAAAGAACGACCAGTTTTCCGATCGCCAAGTTCAAGAATTAAGTCAACAAATCGAACGTGCCACTTCTCATTATGAAGTGAATCGAGTGTTTTTGGCTGCTAAGTATGAAGAAGCGGTCAGCCCTGAATATGACCCATTGAAAGAAGCTGCGCTTATGGCAGCAGAACAATAGACTCTATGCAAAAAAAATCTTCGTAAATGATGTGTAAATATCTGATTATTATAGGAGGCGTTGACAGTGAACAATAAGAATCAACTAGCAGTGAAACCATCTCGAAGATTCACAGTTGCTTTTGTGATGATGGTTCTTTTAAGTCTCTTTTCTTTGGCCGCACCGGTTTTAGAAGCTCAGGCTGCCGATCAAGTCACACCGAAAACAGTGATGTATGTTGAAGTCAATGACAACGAATTTAGAAACATTGGGAAATATACGCTAGCCGGAACGGACAAACCTGCAATCGACATCGGGATCATTTTTGCTGCGAATATCAATTATGATCCAGCGACAAAGCAAGCCTATCTTCATTTAAATGAGCAAGTACAAAAAACACTAGCCGAAAAGGAAACCCAGATCAAACCGTTACAAGCACGAGGCACAAAAGTTCTCTTATCGATATTAGGAAATCACCAAGGAGCTGGTTTTGCAAATTTCACAGATTATGCCAGTGCTGATGCGTTTGCTGCGGAGCTAGAACAAGTGGTGAAAACGTATGGTTTAGACGGAATCGATTTTGATGATGAGTATGCAGAATACGGGAAAAATGGGACACCTCAACCAAATGATCAGTCATTCATTTGGCTTATTCAAGCATTGAGAAATCGTCTTGGGACAGATAAGCTGATCACACTATATAATATTGGTCCCGCTGCCGAGAATTCAATGTATAATGAAAATGTTTCAAAGACGATCGATTATAGCTGGAATCCATATTATGGCTCTTGGCAGGTTCCTTACTTTGTTGGAATGGGGGCCGACCGTTTAGGACCAGCGGCTGTAGAAGTAGGAAGAAACCAAGCGCAAAGCATTCAATATGCTAAACGGACGAAGGCTGAAAATTACGGGATTTTCCTAATGTATAATCTTCGCAGCACCAACTCTGCCGATTATCTTTCAGGAATCACACAGGAATTGTATGGAAAGAAGACTGTATATACAGAGACTATTCCAAACTAGAAGGATTCAAATCAAAATGAGAAATGTGTCATAGATAACGACTGTGGGGGACGCTTCAACAAGAAGTGCCTTCGCAGTTTTTTTATTCGAGGATAGGATTATCAGCAGATCTCCGTAGCTGGAAATTTATCAACAAAAGTAGAAGAAATGTTTTTTTATTGGGAGATTTGAGGGAAATAGAATAGTAAATCTTTGTTTTGCTCAGCAATAAGACCACTTGAAATTCGTAGAAGAATGGCTTACCATTGTTCTGTAGTTCCGAAAAACAAACAAGGAAGAAGTACCAGGCAAGAGCACTTGGGGAAGATTCTCTTGGGGGAAGCCTGATACATCTCCTGTTTTTTTATTTTAACATTATTTGCAAATAATGTAGAGAGATATTGAATAAATAAAATAAAAATACTTTATACATTTTGGTGTTTCAACGAAGCAACACTAATTGGGCTGCCTTTTTTCTGTCTTGGGGATCCTGTACCTAAAATCAGTTTCCTCAGTCTCTGAAAGTTTTATCCCACCAATGATGCAGTTTTGATTGAAAAGTTGCAAAGTTTCGCAACTCCTGTTTCAGAAGTACCTTGAATCAACACTGTAGCTGTATTTTCGTAAACATGAATAACGCTAACATCTTGTAAACCACTAAAGCCAATAACCTTTGCCTGATAGTCTTGACCAGGAAACACTTGATATTTTTCCATGTTTGCTCTCCTTTTTTATTTTAATTTATTCTTATTTCAAAAGAATAATAAGTAAAAAGCATAAAAAAGTAAAGGAAAACGATTTAAAGGAGACAACTAAGATTTTGCTGTTCATTTTGTTCTTTTAAAAATGTATTGAAGGGGATACTCAAAGCCAATGTAGTTTTCTTAGGAGAACTTAAGTTATTTAATTATCAAGTAAATTAAGTAGGCATTTGGCAAGGTTTTCAAGTTATCTGGTGCTAGATTATTTGCCATATCATCATAGATTTTTAATCCATCATTTCCTTCTGCTAAATAAAGCAGTGGGACTTTTTTATTTTTCTCGAGTTTCACTTTGCCGTTTTTGATAGTAGTCACAGCACCAAATTGTCTGTCTTCCTGTGTAAGGGGAAAGTCATAGTCGGAAAGATCGGTGACTGTTTGTGACATGGCGCCATTGGAGAATAACTTCACCAATAAATGATTCTGCCCTTCCGCAATACCAAAGTTTAAATAGCCACTGATGGAAACATCTTGTTCATAAGTCAAAGAAGCAACTGATTCCTGAGTACTTAATTCACCTTTGCGATAGTGATCAAAATAGACTGTTAATGAGGTTGCCGTGGTGTTGAATTTTAGTTGCGAACCATATGCCAGTAGCAAACTCGTCAAATCTGGTTCATTTTCTAGTTGAACAAGCTGACCATCAGGGACACCAGCTATTTTGCTACCCTGAAAAGGCCAGTAATTGAAGTGATTCAAGAACAGACCCAACACTACAACAATCAAGGTAGGGAAGAGGATGAAAACAAGACGTTTTGGCTTGCACGATTTATGGGTTGTTGGCTTTTCAGATAGCTGCATGTTGATTCGCTCCTTTTAAGTTGATCTTTCTTCTTTGATTTTCTCACAGTATAGTGTTTAAAACAATATTCAAAGTGTAAAAATAATCTATTGGTTGCTTTGCTTAGATATGTGATGATAGTTTTTGCAAAAGGTGTTAGATGGGAACGATCGGTTAGAATCCTTGAATCACGAATGACTTACGCTCGTTAGGATTGAAATAATTGTCGTATTATATCTTTGTGTCTATAATGAAATCAGGAAGGTAATAAAGAACTTCCTAGATCATTTGAAAAGGGTGTGCAAGTTATGGATAACGTATACCGAAATAACTTTGTAAAAAGAACCGTTCAATTGATGTTTGCTCCAAAAAAAATTCGTAAAAGACCACCGGATCAGTGGATCAAAGTACCTCATCACCGAGATAGTCGGGGAAAGGACGAGTGATCCTGTATCTCGTAACTATGCGTAAAATAGTTTGATCATAATTGTATTTGTACAAAGCAAAAGGAAGACCACTGAGGGGGTCTTCCTTTTTTTGCAGCTATTTATAAAAATCACAAATCGATATGCTGCTTTTGCCAAGCATCGTATTTCAGCAAAAGATACTCGATCACAAAAAAAAGTGTTGAGGTGGACTCAAAAGGATATGCTGCTTTATCTGAAGGGCGTATCTCCGGATTTAAAACAAAAATGGTTTCTGTACATAATTTTGCAACCGTTGAATTTCTTAGCTTCGTAAGTCCAATCGTATCGATATGTCGCTGTTTCAACTGTTTTGCTAATTTGACGACGGTTTCTGATTCACCATTGAGTGTAATCAGAAAAACAAGATCATCTGGCTGGATGATTTTATAAAACTGTTCATTGATCGATACAGCATCAAAATCGTAGACAAGCAATCCATTGTGGAGAAAAAGTAGTTTCATATAACTTGAAACAAGATTCTGAATGTCGCCAGATCCATATATAAAAATGCGGTTAGCATTTGCCATCATGGCACAAATCGCTGAGAAATCTTTCTTCTCTAAATTTTCGATTGTTTGGATATGATTAGCGAGAATTTCTCCCTCGATTTCTGATAAAAGTGCGCTCTCTTGCATCAATTCAGCTTTTAGATGGTACTTAAATTCTGAAAAACCATCAAACCCGATCTTTTGGCAAAATCGCATGATCGTCGTTCTGGAAACAATGCATGCTTTAGCTAAGTCGTTGATCGACATGGTGAGACATTGCTTTTTGTGGCTAATGATATAGGACCAGATCAGCAAATCAGTCTCGGTCAATTTTGTTTGAAACCTCGTGATACGATCTTGCAACATATTATTTCTCCTTGCACTCATTTACTTTTGATCAAGTGTGACGATTCACAATTTGTGTGAAAAAATCTTTTTAATGGTGAATTACTCTTAAAGGAGGGAAAAGGGTTTCACATGCCTATTTTAATAGTAAAATGTGAATCAGTAAAGCGCTTAACTAAAAAACGTGAAGGACGAAAAACTATGATGAAAAAAATTCAAAGGTTTGGCGGAGCAATGCTGGCACCAGTAATGTTGTTTTCATTTTTTGGTATCATTATTGGCTTTTCATTGCTATTTTCGAATCAGACGATTATGGGGGATATCGCAGCGCCGGGTACGATGTGGTATAAATTTTGGAATGTCATTGCTGCGGGGGGCTGGACTCCATTTTTTCAACTACCAATATTGTTTGTAGTAGGATTGCCTATTAGTTTAGCTAAGAAGTACGCAGCCAGAGCGACGATGGAAGCATTAGTTACCTATATTGCTTTCAATTATTTCGTGAATGCAATTTTAACTTTATGGCCAAATTCGTTTGGTGTGGATATTACTCAAGCTGCCACGACCGGATCAGGTTTAACCTCAATAGCAGGAATCGTTACATTAGATACAGGGATGATTGGGGCTCTCTTGATATCAGGGATCGTTGTTTATATCCATAATCGCTATTATGAGCAGGAATTGCCTGAAATGCTGTCCATCTTTAGTGGTTCTGTCTTTGTTACAATGATTGCTTTTTTTGTAATGGTTCCGTTAGCGCTGCTCATGTGTTTTGTTTGGCCAACAATTCAAGACGGAATGAGAAGTATGCAAGGCTTCTTTATCAATTCCGGAAGCTTAGGGGTCTTTGTATATCAATTTTTACAAAAAATACTGATTCCAACAGGATTGCATCACTTTGTCTATGCACCATTTGCCTATGATAATGCTGTTATTGAAGGTGGAATGGCTGCTTATTGGGCAGGACATATTGGTGATTTTCAAACAAGTGCTCAATCACTAAAAGAAATGTATCCTTTTGGTGGTTTCTCTTTATCGGGCATGTCTAAAGTCTTTGGAACAGCTGGATTAAGTTTGGCGATTATTCAGACGGCTCGCCCAGATAAAAAGAAAAAGGTCATTGCTTTGATTTTACCGGCTGCTTTGACAGCTATTTTGACCGGAATCACAGAACCAATTGAATTTACTTTTCTATTTGTAGCTCCAGCATTATGGGTAGTACATGCGTTCTTGGATGCTTCAATTGCTACAGTTTCCTATGCGTTTGGTGTTGTTGGCGATTTTGGCGGCGGTCTAATCAATTGGCTAGGACTCGACTGGTTGCCATTGTGGAAGTTCCATAGTTCTACGTACATCACTCAAATTATTATCGGGTTGATTTTCACGGCTATTTGGTATTTTGTCTTCACTTTTATCATCAAAAAGTTCAATTTGAAAACACCAGGACGGGAAGATGATCTCGAAAGTGTGCAGCTATACTCGAAAGCTGATTATGAGAATAAGCAGAAAGATAAAAGTAAAGAGAAAGAGGAGAAAATTCCAAAACATCTGCGACAAGCACAAGCGTATATGGCATTAGTCGGAGGAAAAGAAAACGTGATCGATGTGACCAACTGTGCGACACGGCTACGATTAACTATCAAAGATGCCAACAAAGTTGCAAATTCAACTGAATTTCAAGCGGCAGGCGCATCTGGATTAGTCAATACAGGAAATGGTGGTATTCAAATCATTGTCGGTCTAACTGTACCGACAGTTCGGGAATCTTTTGAAGAACTGATGAAGGAATAAATGATGATATAAATCATTTGAAATCAATAGCTATTAACATTCATTGGAGGAAATAAATATGAACAAGAAAAAAAGCTCTATACTCATTGCTGGCGGAGGAAGCACTTATACACCGTCGTTAGTGATTATGTTATTGGAAGGACAAGAACGATTTCCAGTAAGAAAAATCAAATTCTACGATAATGATGCTGAACGTCAAGCGGTCTTAGCAGAAGCTTGTCAAATTATTATTTCAGAACGTGCACCTGAAATCGAGTTTGAATACTCGACAGATCCCGCCGAAGCTTTTTCAGATGTGGATATCGTTATGGCACAGTTACGGGTCGGAAAGTACGCAATGCGGGAACAAGACGAAAAAATTCCATTTAAACACAATGTTGTCGGTCAGGAAACTTGTGGACCGGGCGGCCTAGCTTATGGTTTGCGCTCAATTGGTCCTGTCTTGGAACTGGTGGATTATATGGAGAAATATTCGCCTGATGCATGGCTTTTAAATTACTCTAATCCAGCAGCTGTGGTCGCAGAAGCGACCAGAAGGTTTCGACCAAATTCGAAAATCATCAATATTTGCGACATGCCGGTCTGTTTAGAAGACATTATGGCACGTGTGATTGGATTGAAAGATCGTAAAGATTTTGAAACGACATACTTTGGCTTAAACCACTTTGGCTGGTGGACCAGTATAAAGGATCACGATGGAAATGATTTGATGCCTAACATCAGTGCTCATGTAAAGGAATACGGCTACACAGAGCAAACACAGCAAGGGCAACATAAAGAGTCAAGCTGGTTGGAAACAATGTGGGCAGCGAAAGAACTTCATGAAATCGAACCCAAATATCTGCCAAATACGTATTTGAAGTATTATTTGATGGCTGATTCAACGGTTGCTCATGCCAACAAAAACTATACCAGAGCAAATGAAATCATTGATGGAAGAGAAAAATATGTTTTTGAAGAGTGCCGGCGAATCGTTGCCAACGGAACAGCGAAAGATACCACGTTTGCATCCAATGAACATGCATCTTTCATTACAGACTTAGCTTGCGCATTAACTTTCAACACAAAAGAACGAATGATATTAATCGTTGAGAATAACGGAGCAATTGCTAATTTTGCACCGGATGCGATGGTAGAGCTGCCTTGCTTAGTTGGAAAAGATGGGTACGAAGTTTTGTCGATCGGTGAAATCCCAACTTTCCAAAAAGGATTGATGGAACAGCAAATTGCTTCAGAAAAACTTGCTGTCGATGCGTGGGAACAAGGGTCTTATCAAAAGCTATGGCAATCTTTCACGATGAACAAAACAGTACCTAGTGCGAAAGTAGCTAAAGAAATTCTCGATGACATGCTAGTAGTGAATGAGCCTTACTGGCCTAAACTCAGTTAAGTGATAGAAATGATGAAAGGAATCGGAACTGTAACCTAAGACATTAGTCAGATATATCCGAAGGTATGAGATAGCAGACACTTTTCGTTAGTAGGTGTCGTAATCTTGTTAGACAGCAGGAATAAGCCCATACCTTTCGGACATTCTGATTAGTTGAACAAATTGCTGGTACAGTACGACATTTTTTAAGACAGAACATGGAAGTCAAAACAAAGTTTCAGGTAATTTATTTTTCTCAATATGCAATTATGGCAATCCTCATGACACAAATTGTTCCCTTCTTAACAGAGCAAGGGTATAGTTCTATTCAAAGGGGGTGGTTTCTCGCATCGTACAGTGTGACAACTATTCTTTTTCAAATCGTTCTGGGTTATTTGTCAGATAGGAATAATCGGTTGAAAAGAATCTCGATGACCGTTTCTTCATTATTGGTTCTTTTTGTAATCAGTTTCTATCTGTTGGGAAAAGAACAATGGGTGCTTCATTTAGCAAGTTTAGCTATTGGCGGTGGATTGGCTAATACTGCAGCAACTTTATTGGATAACTGGGTCTTGTCGGAACCGCCAACTGCCAGACACTTATCCTATATCAAAGCCATTGGATCTTTGGGATGGAGTACGATGAGCTTGCTGATCCCACTGTTCATTGTCGGAGCTGACTATCGTTTGTTGAGTCTGCCTCTGATGGTACTTTTAGGAGTTACGCTCTTTGTATCGAAAGATACACCTGAAGCGATGCGAATGAATTTTGAGCCTGCTGTTGAACAAGCTCACACCGTTCAAATAAAAGATATTCTGGCGCTATGTAAAAGTAAACCATTTTTGCTGTACAATAGTCTTTTTTTTCTCTTATATTTGACGATCGTTGCGAATAATACTTTAGTTATTGATAAATTGATCACGATGACAAATGGCAAAGATTATGTCGGCTTGAAATGGTCGATTCAATCATTTTGTGAAATACCGGCTTATCTTTTGTTGAACAAAACGATTACGAAATGGAAAAATGAACGCCTAGTAATGATTTCAGGTGTTTTTTTAACAGTGCAGTTTTTCCTTTTTTATTTAGCCGATCGACCACTCATCTTATTAGGCGTTAGTTTTTTACAATTCTTTACTGTACCGGTGTTTACGATTGGTAGTCGGTTACTTATTAGTCAAATCACTCCTAGAGCAGTTTTTTCTTCGGGTCAATTGATCTCTGTCAGTTTCTACATTGGCTGTTCATCATTTCTTTCTCCTTTGCTCTCTGGAATAGTATCTAACGCTCTTTCTATTGATCAAACAATTCTTCTGTTTGGTTTATTGCCGATCCTCGCATTTATTTTATACAAAGTCTTTACAACTACAAAAAATATTTAAGGAGGAACACATATGTTTTTTTCAAAGAAAAAATGGGTGCTGGCACCTGCTGCAGGTAATGTCTTACCCATTGATCAGGTGAAAGATGACGTGTTTTCGTCAAAGATGATGGGCGGTGGATTTGCCATAACAGATCATAATGGAAAAATTTTTGCTCCTATTACAGGCTCCGTAGTGGATGTTTTTCCTACCAAGCATGCGATCACACTAAAAACAGAAAGTGGAGCAGTCGTATTGGTGCATATGGGATTAGACACAGTGGAGATGGAAGGTAATCCCTTTACCATTCTTGTCGAAAAAGGCCAGGAAATACGAGCATCTGATCCGCTAGCGATAATGGATATTAGAGCGCTTGCTTCAGCAGATAAGGACAGCGTTCTAATAGTTGTATTGGTAGAAGATGACGGTGTTCTTCAAATAAACAGAGGACAAGTCAATTGGGGAGAAAAGTTGTTTTATTATCAATAATTCATGTAAAGAAAAGCAGTTCATCCGACAATGATTCTTTTTCAAAAATAATTGAGAAAGAATTATTGACTGAAGGAACTGCTTTTTCATTACGAACCGGTAGAAACATACTTGCTCAGACCAAAGCGCCAAAACAAGAGGGCGGGAATACCAAATGGCAAGCATAGTAATGGGGCGAATGCCCATAGTGGCTGCTCCAGCCGACCAATGATAAATAAAAAGGGATAGTATTGAAACCAAGCCATTGGAATGACATAGGTCAAGATTCGCAAGACATGTTTGCCGTAGATGCTAAATGGATAGCGGCCAAATTCGCGGGCGCCGTCCGTAAAGATGTTCATGAATTCCAATCCCTGAAGGGTGAAAAAAGAAATGGCGGCATAAATCAAAAAGAGAAAAAAGAACAAGACGGCACCACAGAGAATCATCAAAGTCAGAGTCAGCACTTTGATCGGCTGCCAATCAATGCCACTTGTGGCCAAGACATAGCAAAACAAGAGCAATGCTTGCAGGAGCCGACCAATGCGAGTGAATTCCATTTTAGCAGCCAGTACTTGAAAGACTAGCGGTCGGGGCCGGACCAATGCGCGATCAAATTCACCATTGGCGATCATTTGCGGGAATAGGTCGAACCCGCGGGCAAAACATTCCGCTAATGAAAAAGAAAAAAGGATTGTCGCAAAGCATAGCAGCACTTCCTCAAATGAGAAGCCATCCACTTGATGGAACCGGGAAAACATAAACAAAACTCCTAGAAAAGCGGTAAAGGAACCAAGGAATTGGCCTAACGCCGTCAAGAAGAACGAAACCTTATATTGCATTTGACTTTTCAAATGGATACTAAAATATTTCCAGTAAAGAGACATCTTCAACCCCCCTGTACGATCACTCGTTTTAACGCACGAGCCATCCAAAACTTGCCACCAGCTACCAATACCACCAACCAAAAAAGCTGCATTCCCAGCGTCAGCCATAACGCATTTCCAACCAAATCCCCGCTATAAATCCGCAAAGGCACATTTTGCATCGCGGCAAAAGGCAGCAATTCAGCGATTTGTCGAAAAGGCTGTGGGAAAAATGGCAACGGAATAATGGCGCCAGCGAGAAATTCACCGATTGCCCCCATCACGACCCGCACCCCGAGAGAAGAAAGGGTATAGAATGTCGAAATATAAATCAACATGGACACAGCCACTACGACGCCTAAACTTAAAACCAGCGACAGCATAAATAGCAGTATGCTCATCAGATTTTCTGGTAAGACCAAACGATAGGGCACTGGCAACAAAAAGGCGATAGCAAAAATCGGCAGGCAGCGCAGCAACGCTTTTGCACAGCGATTCGCTGCCGATTGGCAAAACCAGCGGTCATAGAGATCCATTGGACGAGCCAACTCGTAAGCGATCGTTCCTGATGTTATGGCATCAAAAATCTCATTTTCAAAAAACCATAACATGAACAATGCTAAGAAAGCTTGCTGCATCCAGACATAAGAAACGGTTTGCTGAAAGGTCATTGGAAAAGCAGCTGGATCGGTCTGATAAAAGGCGCGAAAAGCGAAAATCTCCAACATGCCCCAAACGAATTGTGTCACCATTCCAGCGAATGCTGCCGATCGATATTGCAGACTATTTGTAAAACGGATGCGAAAAAGTGCCTGATACTTGTTCATATATGGTACTCCTTATACAACTTAGCAACCATTTCTTCTGCTGTGATACTGGAAACAGACAGATCAGTGATCTCCACTTGCTGGCTAAGCTGTGTGATAGCTTGCGGCACGGTCAGCTGATTTGGATCAATCGTTAGTTCCAATCGCCCGATTTCTGCTTGGGTCACAGTGACGCCTGCTGGAAGTGTCGGTGCGGTTCCTAGATAATCGATCTGCAATGTTTTGGCGTCAGAGAAGCGTTGCTTCAACTCTGGCAATTGACCATCTAATAAAATTTGCCCTTTACCAATCAGTAAAATGCGTTCTGTCAATGCTTCAATGTCCTGCATGTCATGGGTCGTTAGGATGACAGTCGTTCCCTTTTCCTGATTACGCTTTTTGATGAATTGGCGCACTGCGATCTTAGACACCGCATCAAGGCCAATCGTCGGTTCATCTAGAAACAAAATCTTGGGATCATGGAGCAACGAAGCGGCAATCTCGCAGCGCATACGTTGCCCTAGACTCAAGGAACGGGCGGGTGTTTTCAACGTTTCGCTTAGATCGAGCAAAGCGACTAGCTCTTCCAGATTTTGCCGATAGACTTGCGGATCGACCCGATAAATATCACGAATCAGCTCGAAACTGTCGATGACTGGGACATCCCACCAGAGCTGACTGCGTTGACCAAAGACAACGCCAATGTCTTGGACATGATCGATCCGTTCTTTCCATGGAACGCGCCCGTTGATCAAGCATGTTCCGTCATCAGGTGTCAAAACACCGCACATGATTTTGATGGTGGTACTTTTCCCGGCACCATTCGGGCCAATGTATCCGACCATTTCTCCTTCTTGAATCGTAAAGCTGATATCTTGTAAAGCGGGGATCGTTGAAACCTCTCGATGAAAGAGCGCCTTGGTAGCATTACGAAAACCACTTTGGCGTTTCGCGACTTTGAAGCTTTTGTTGAGGTGTTGCACTTGGATCATTTGGATTCACTCACTTTCTTTTTTGGCAAAAAACGCGACAAAAAGAGCATCCGAAAACACGAATACTCGCAACGAGTTGGTCCAAACGAACATGGTTGGGGCAGCGGTTCGTCAGCCAAACAAAAGTAACGCTAGTGTAGCATAGCGAATGACTGAATTCAATGGAATCCTTTGCAAAAAAAGCGGTTTTTTCTTGGCGTTCTTTAAAATAAAATCAATTTTTGTAGGACTTAGTACAAATAGTGATTTCAAACCAAGCAAATGAAAATGGCATAATACAAATTGTTAAAAGAACGGTCAAACATTGAATTTCAAAGCAATAGCGTTTGATTGGTTCTAACAATAAGGAGGAGGGGTAATGAAAAAAGTACTTTGCATACTAATTGGTTTGTCTTTAGGTTTTATTGCAAGGACCGAGGTTTATGGGACGCAAGTTCAATCAGTGGAAACAGATAGCTCTGTGAATTTTATCGGTGTATACGAACCTATAGGTACACCAGATCCACCACCTGAGATTGGTACAAAACCACCAATCAATGAGGCACAGCCGCCTAGAGGATCCCTTCCAAAAACCAATATGACAGTTAGTCACTGGATGGTTGGGTTGGGAATCGGAATGATATTCTTTATTTTACTTATAGTAACGGGAAGAAAAAAACAAAAGAAAGAAGGAATGAGTATATGAAATTGATTCGTTTAGCAACAATCGCAGCCTTATCAACTACAATCTTAGCAGGAGGCGCAACTGGCGCTTTTGCAGAGGAAGAAGGAAAAAATGAAATTCGGAATGTTGACACCTATGGTCACATCGAATTCACACCAAGTACCGATGAAGAATTGGTCGTTGTCCCACCTGAACAAGGTCCAGATGTAGAGCTTCCAACCGAAGTACCAGAAACAACCGGTCCTTTATCTATCGTTAAAGCAGCACATATGAACTTTGGGAAACAAGTAATCTCTAACCAAGATAAAACCTATAACATGGTGGCGGAGATGCAACAATTGAAAGGCACTGAGGGAGACGAAAATAAAGTACCTTATGTCAGCTTTGCACAAGTCCAAGATACTCGTGGAAACTACACTGGCTGGAGTCTGAATGTCGACATGTCCGAATTCACATCAGACACGAAAAACAACGTGTTGACAGGGGCACGCATTATCTTTGCCGATTCTCGAATCCAGTATGAAGGGGTGGATCAAGAGTTAGCTCCTATGAACCATGCGGCAGGTCTTGAACTTGAACCAGGTAAAGGCGGCGTGACAGTAATGTCAGCCGATGCGGACAAAGGTGCTGGTGTTTCTTCAGTTGTCTGGGGAGACCAAGCAGATTTGAATGCTCAATATGCGGATGATGAAATCGAAGTTGTTGAAAACAGCGCGATCAAATTATGGGTACCAGGTACGACAGCGAAAGATGCCACAACCTATACGTCAACCCTCACTTGGGAATTAACAACGACACCAGGTGCAGATGCCTAAGCACCTTCCTACATGAAGAAACGATCACAGCCCAATGCTTTTTATTGGGCTGTTTTTAGAAAGGATCAAAAACGTGAGAAAAACAATGTTGAGCAGATTCAATCGTGCAGTGGCGTGTATTATCGCTGTATGCAGTGTACTCGTTCTCCTTCCTTTGCGTGGCGTGGCAGATGATCAAACCATGAATTTTTATGTGACGCCAGATTTTCCTGAAAGTCAAGTCGAAGGATCTGCCAGTTATTTTGATATAAATGCCGATCCTGGAACAACCGAAAAGTTAACTTTGACACTGCAAAACGCGATCGATGCACCGGTGAAGGTAGCGATCACCCCACATACGGCGTATACCAACGTGAATGGGGTCGTTGAGTATGGAAAAACAGCTGAAACCCCTGATTCTACGCTAGTCCATTCGCTGGATAAACTGATCGAAGCACCAGAGCCCATCGAATTGGCGGGAAAGGAAACGAAAACGGTCTCCTTGCGGCTAAATCTGCCAGAGGAAACCTTTGAAGGCTTTCTCGCAGGTGGGTTGCGGATTTCAGAAGTCAAAGAAGAAACAGAAGAAGACACAAGTGACGAAGAAGGGTTGGCAATCAAAAACGAGTTTGCTTATGTGATTGGCGTAGTCGTGAGCAATTCACGCGCCAGTGTACGACCAGATCTAGATCTTATAGACGTCTTTCCAGATCAGTTAAATTACCGTAACGTGGTCAGTGCAACGCTTCAAAATGGTACACCGACGTTTATCAATCGACTGGAAGTAGAGGCGAATGTGCACCGAAAAGGGGAAGAAGACGTCTTGTATGAAGCCAAAAAAGAACAAATGCAGATGGCACCCAACTCCAACTTCGACTTTCCGATCTCATTAAACGGCGATCGATTTCGTGGCGGGGACTATGTGCTGAACCTAACCGCAAGATCGGGAGAAGAAGAATGGCAGTGGACCGAAGAATTCACGATCAAAGCGGACGAAGCCCGGTCCTTGAACCGAGACGACGTGACCATCGACTCCAGCCCGAATTGGCTGCTTATTGGAAGTGTCTCCTGTATTGTTCTTCTATTAGCAGTGATCGTTTATTTGGTCCTTCAAAACAAAAAGAACAAACACAACCAAGGCACAAAGGAGTGATACTTTGAACCGGAAATTACAAAAAAGCTGGGTCCTCAGCAGTATGCTTCTATTAGGTATGAATGCGACATTGCCAGTGGTGCACACGGTCTTCGCAGAAACGACGCCAGAAACGCAACAAGTAGAAGCAGAAGAGCTGACTTCACCCTATGACAACCTGCTGGAAGCACCTGCAGACAGTGCAGAAGAAAATCCCCAACCCATGGAAGAAGCTCCAACGTTTTCTTTTGAACACAAGGAAATGCGCGGGACTGTTGGCAAAACAACGGAAGTGGTGATCCAAGTGGATCGTGGGATCGAGCAGGTTCAAGTCACGATTCCTGAAGCGGTGATTGTTCAGCTGGAAGAATTTCCAGATGGAATGGAAGCCAGCCAAATAACCGAAACCCAGTGGTGGTTATCTGCTAAAGAACAGACGACCTTTATCCTACCGCTAACTTCTGAAACCGCAGGAAGTTATACGATTGTTGTAGAAGATGAAGTAGAAGGTTCAGTCGTGTTTGAAGAACCCCTGGTGGAACCTGAAACCGAAGAACCCACTATTGACTCTGGTACGTCCGAAGAGGAAGATTTTGTAGAAGATACCGCAACTCCCGAAGTGCAAGAGGACGAGGAGTCTAACGAGCAGGAGGCAGAAGAGATTACGCCAGCAACCACTTCCAATGTCAGTACCTGGGCACAGTTTCGGACAGCAATCAATACAAGCAGTGTGACGGTGATTAATGTTCTAGCAGATATTTCTGGGAATACGAGTTTGAACGGTATTACTAGAAATTTAACAATTAATGGGAACGGAAATACGATAAATTCTCAAAATCAAGGGTATCGTATAGCCAACAATCGTCAAATAATTGTTAGAGACGCTATATTAATAAGCAGTATAGCTTCGGGTAACAATTTATTTTCCCCAAATTCTACAGGATCCTCTTCTACAGGATCCTCGTCTTATGTATTTTCTGATGTAACTTACAGTGGAGTCGCCTTTTTTGTAGGGGGAAGGGAAGGCGCAATACAAACTGTCGTTTTTGACGGTGGAACTAATTCTTTTTCGTCTACTGGGAATGCAACCACACTTTTAGCAAACTGCTCGGTAAGAATAACGAATAACTCAACAGTAACAATTGAGAATAGATGGCTAATGGGAACTTATACAATATCAACTGCTTCAATAGGTGCACGAACTTCACTTACTGTAGATCAAGGTAGTAGTTTGATTGCCAAGAACATGGTACGCCCGATTGAAGTGAACACAATAAATATTTTGGGAACGCTAGATATTTCGAATCCTGTAAGTTCCTTTTCTCAATTTACACGGGTTACTTCTGTACCCATGAGAATATCATTTGGTAAAAATAGCCAAGTGCTTATGCGTCAAAGTAATTCAAATCAAAATACTCCTATTGTAACTACGACGGCTGGAACGGTAATAAACATCGAAAAAGGGGCACAGTTCGATTTAATTAACGATAGTAGTGGAGGTATTATTTCTGACAATAAGAATAGCAATACTAGTATACAAGCTGAGAATTTAGCAGTTTGGAGGCGAGGAGCACAAGACAGAACCACCCCCTCTCAAAACTTCGAGAATCTTGAAGCACAGTTAACCGGTGCGAATGCCTCTACAATCACTGAGACCAATCACAATGTCTTTCGATCGACGTATTCGAAACAAGGTCTAGCTGGGTATTCACGTATCAGTTCGTCCGGTATTGCAGGAGAAGGCCCAGTGGATCCGCTGACACCTGATACAGAGATCGATCCAGATAATCCACCAGTCATTCCCGAAAATCAAGGAGAGTTTCGGATTGATTTTGCCTCTCAATTTGTGTTTGGTGAACAAGAAAGAAAGGTCTTTGAAGAAGCTGTCTACTATGCGGCACCTCAACTGGGTCTTGATGAGAACGGAGCACCAATTGAAAGTGAACCAAAACCCAATTATATCCAAATCACAGATAATCGTGCGGAAGCCGATAGTTGGGAATTGTCGGTTCGGCAAAGTGAACAGTTCAAAACTGGTCAAGGTCGTGAACTGGCTGGGGCGCGTTTACAGCTGAAGAACAGACAGATTGTGGCCGATCATGATGGGGCACAGCCGCGGGAAAACAGTAGTGATGAGGTAATCACTCTTGAACCAGGCGAAAAACAGCCGTTGCTCACTTCTGCCAATGGAGAAGGCAAAGGAACATGGATCTATCGCTTTGGCGATGGAACAAGTTCTGATCAAAGTGTTGTTTTAGTCGTTCCCAAAGAAACGATTCCGGAAATCGCAACGTATCGTACACAACTAATTTGGGAATTATCTGCAGTTCCTATAAATGAGTAAGTGTAAATAGAAATGGTTTATCATCAGACAGATTGGGAGAAGAGGATTGGACAGATCCTGTTTCTTCCAATCATTTTTGCTTTTTTATGGAAGAACCGTGCGGTCTTTGTACAGAAAAGGTATAATAAATGAGAATCATTCACCAGTACGATTAAATAATAGGCCAATTGAGTGGCTGGTTAGAGAAAGCTGGTATAAGGGAACAAGGAGGTTCAGAATGTTTCAACTAATCAAAAAATGGCTCGTGACATTTGCACAAACAACGCCATTTCTTTTAAGTAATACGATTATCGTGGTTCCGTATTTATTATTCCTTGGACTGAACGACGGCAAGAGTTGGCGAACGATTCTGCCATTCACTTTGTTTTATACATTACGGATGACGGGAATCTTTCTTATCCGAAGTATACGGTTAGGATTAGATAGTTATACGCTGTTGATTGGTGCTTTACTGATGGGCGGAGTTGGGGCCTTTTCTGGGGTTCTAGGTGCTTATTATTTTCCATTTTTCTACGTATCCGGTAGTTTGCTAGGATTGAGCGCCTCATGGCTAGTGCCGACAAATCGTACGGTCAATCTCCATGAAAAGAACCTAGGATTTACCAATATGACTCGTAAAAAACTGCCTTTTGCATTGCTCTTATTACTTTTATTGTTACTCGTGATGGATTGGTCGGGCTCATCAAAGCTGATTGCTGCATTTGGCTTGTATACGATGTTTTACATCATGGCTTATCATACAGTCACCCACTATCCAAGATATAGCATCGACTTTAAACAAATGAATTCGAAACTGATTGCTTTGAAGGAATCAATCCTTTTTCTTTTATTCTTCCTGCTGCTCTTTTTGCTTCGAAATGCGCGTTTATTGGTAAATATCCAACTGCTGGATTGGGCGATTTATGGATTTTTTGCCCTTTTCTTAGGAGCAGTATTTTATCTAGGCCGGGGGAAGAAACGTTGGAAATTACCCCTGTGGTTAAATTTGCTGACACTTTTAAATGGGATGCTGGGAAATTTTGTTTTTCTTTTTGGTGCGCTTTACTTGGGTAGTCTTTATGGAGCTGCATCATTAACACGTTACTTATATCTCCCCTATCTCGCAGGAATGATCTTGTCGATGTTCCTAGGTAAAAGGGTTTTGCGGTTATTTACTCTCGATGCTATTCCTATTCTGCTTAGTGGATTGACGCTTTCATTAGTGATCCTTTTAGTTCCTCATGGTTTTATCTTTGGCTTGTTCTTACTGAGTTTTTGGCAGTCACTGACTAGTAATTGGTTGAATGGACGTTATGCAATCGAACCGTCGTTACATCCTGATCAGCGGCTGATCGCCAAATTCACTACCCAAAACAAAGGAAGCGTGTTGCATCAGTTTGTGATGATGACTTTTCTGATCGTAATGACGAAACTTCTGGATCGACCACTGAATGTTTTGCTGAACTTGGCAGGAAAAGGCCATCTTTCCAGGGCTAATATGCAAGTTTTAGATGATACAAAGTTGCTGAATTGCGGCCTCTTACTCGTAGGCATCACTGTAGTTTATTATTTATGGAAAAAATCAGAAAATGGCAATCAAGCAGTAGAGGATCGAGCAATAGAGCAGGATTCTTCTCTTGATTGAATAATTAACATCCCACTAAGCGAAAGGCTTAGTGGGATTTCGTCTGTTCTCAGCTAAGAAAGGAGGTTGACAACTAGTGACAAACAAAAAAGTCCTGAGAAATCTGAGGATTGATTGTGCGAAGCAAATGATTCCAGTCATCCATATCGGGAATCGATTGGAATAATACATAATCCATATCGATAGTAAGATAAGAGATATACTCGGCATAGTTCGTCACGAAGATCTCTATCTCACGGTCAATGAAGAAATCCTGATCCATCTGTTCGATCGTTGGGAAATAGAGCGTGTGATAACCATTTAAATAGCGTATAGCTTTTGCTTTCATACTTCTGCTGATATACGAAGAACCTTCAAACAAAAAGGCAATACGCTTTGGATTACTTACATAAGTGTCGCGAACTGCTTCAATTGTTAAGACTAAACTAGCTGCAATATCTGCTAAGTATCGCGAGTGGATGCCTATTTTCCTAGCTTTTGTTTTCAAAAATAAATGGGTCTTCTCATACCTTTCAGGATAAGTGTTTTGAGCATAACGATTCACTTCTGTTATATTCTTGTTCATGATTGGCGCTAGTTGATCGAGATACTTGATCGAAGTTAGGAAAGACTCGATCAATGTACTTGCCGGATAAGCTGGATCTGCTAAAAGAGGATCGTATTCGATCAAATAGTTCTGAGCCTCTATTTTGATTTCTGACCAAACGTTGAACTTTTGACAAAAAATTTGTTCCTTTGACGGAAAGTCGATTGTACGTTTGCAGATCGAATAAAGATAGAGGACCAACAATTCTTTATCGGGAATGTCGAAGCCATAGCGTGCAAAGATTTTTGGTTTCAAAGATAAGAAGAAGCGATAAGCAGCGTCATTTTGCCAGTCAATCTCCGATGGTACAGTGACTGGCAAGTATTTCTTATGTCGGCTTCGCTGGATCATGATATAGAATTGATAATAAAAGTCTGTTGGCAATATGTCTGTGCCAACTGATGGATGATAACGATTTGCTTTGATATGGTTGATTAACTCGCTCATTTCGATCGAAGGCTCTAGCGTGAAGGGGGCTAGGTCATCCGCCTCATAATAGAAATCTTTTAGAAATTTCCTGATGTTGACTTCTTCTCCTACAAGATCAACAGGACTATAAGAGAATGTCAAATCATATTCCTTTAACGTATTCGCTACTCGGATCAATTGCCGTTTCATGGTACTTTCTGAGAAATAAAATTCTTCTCCCCATTCTTCATAAGAACGTAAATTTCCTAACAAGATACTTTCCATGATTATAAATAGCGGCTCATGCATAACCAGCTGATTTTTGAGTGCAGTATAAGATTTGGCATCAAGGATTTTGAAATGATAACCGGTATGTGCCGCTGTAATTTCAATACTAGGAGCAAAATAGTCGCGCATATTTTTTATGTCTAAAAGAATCGTCCGATCTTTAAACCCAGACATCTCTGCCAATTCTCGAAGTGTGCTTTCCGGGTTGCCTTCGAAGTAAGCCAATATTTGCAAGAAGCGGATTGTTCGTTTATTCGATAAAAAATTTAAGTGTAGTCTCCTCATGTTTCTTCCCTTCAATTGCTGTTTTTTCTTTTTAATCGATTTAAATAATAAATGATTTGATGAAAAAAAGCTTTTGGAAAGATTGCGATTGTTTGCTTGTCTCTTCTCGTGAAGGCTTATATGACAACATGAAAGCAATATTTTCAGCAATTTATGCAGGGGCAGGTGCAATTATTGATTGTTCATAGGCGGGGCTTGAATGAGAAAGTATAGATACCGTTTCTTGTAATAAAAAGATATCGCCAGTGATGAAGAAGGCTATAAAGTTACGGAACTTGAACCGAAGGAGACGCTGGATTTCTACTACTTCCTGCATGAAACATGAGGCAGCTAGTTTGAGAGAAGACACCAACTACTTTCTTTTTAAATAGCCAATCAGTCATTTGATTTTATTAAGGAAAACTTCCTGCGTAAGTGATAATTTTCAACCAATAATCAAATAGATCAGTGGCAAAAAAGAGTCTTGATGTAAGCCGAGGAAGTTGGAAACTTTGCTTAGATTGGCGCTATTTCAATCAATACGTCTTCCTTCGGAAAGATAGACCAAATCATTGGCATCCCTCCTGCAGTGACAGCAAGTAAATAATGGAAAAATTTCCCAATGGTTTTCGACTAAAAAGATTCTGCCAATCATAGAGAAACTTGTAAGCAACCCCAATTCACTTTATAATGAAAGTGAATACATGCACAAATTCAATCAAAAATAAGTAAAAGAAGCGGGGTTTATGAAGAAATATTGCGATATCAATGTGTTGGCAGCTGCTGAGGAACGTCTGACGTATATATTCAATACCTTTTCTCATGTTTATTTCTCTTTTAGCGGTGGGAAAGACAGCGGAGCAATGGTCCAATTAGCTGACCAAATTGCCCAAAAAAGTGGAAAAAAATTTGACTTGTTGATTTTAGACATCGAAGCCAATTATCGCTCAACTCGGAACTTTATGGAATCGATCAAACGACTGAAAAGCGTTCAACAGGTCTATCATTTCTGCTTGCCATTTTATGAAGATAACACGACTAGTATTTTTCAACCTCAGTGGAAAATGTGGGATGAAGCCGAACGGGATAAGTGGGTCCAAGAAATGCCCAGGGATGCGATTTCGCTGGCAGATCTCGATGAATCAATGATGGAACTGTACCAAAGTGCGAATTTAAACCCAGATAAATTTCTGAAAAATTTTGCCTTTTGGTATGCGAATCATCATAAAGGCGAGCCGGTTGCCTGCGGCATCGGCATTCGTACTCAAGAAAGCTTGCATCGCTACCGGGCTATTTTAAATCGGAATTTCAATTATCAAGGACATTGCTGGATCAAGCATCAAACCAGTCAAGGGGAGATTCTCAACTTTTATCCGCTTTATGACTGGAAGACAGAGGACGTCTGGGGGGCGTATGCGCACTTTGATTGGGAAATGAATGGTTTTTATGACAAGCTTTACACTTATGGAGTGTCCCTCTCCCAAATGCGGATTTGTCAGCCATATGGCCTGCAGCAACGAAAAGGACTTTCTCAATATGCGTTAGTCGAACCGGATACTTGGGAGAAAGTCGTCAACCGCGTCTCGGGCGCGAATTTTGGCCGCTTGTATGCACGGACTTCCTTGTTGGCCCATTACAATACTCAAAAACCTGCCCACATGACTTGGCAGGAGTACGCTGTCTTTTTGCTGGAATCGATTGGGCTATATTCCAAAAATCTGCAAGACCATTACTACCGTAAAATATCGATTCTGATCGCTCACTATCGGGACAAGTACGGTGTTCATGTAGAGGCGATCCCCGATGAAACCAAACGCAAAGAATGGCTGAAGAATGAAGTACTTTGGCATGACTGGAAGGGGATCGCGAAAGCATTGGAAAAAAATGATTTTTCTTTGAGTACCAGACAATACGCATTGACCAAGAAAGACGAGTCTGAACTCTATGCGTTAGCTGTGGAATTTGGTGCGGCATTAGGCATCGAACACCTGCCAAAATACCAATTGAAGAAGTTAGGAAAGACCTATGAACAATTGACCAAGAATCAGCCGTAATCAGTTATTTGCTGAAAGGATGTGGAGTAGTTGAAAGAACAACTGATCGTCTTTTTTCCACCATATAAGAAAGGACATTTCTATCAATTGATGGGGCCTTTCTTTGCTGAGCGAATCTACCAAAAGCAATTTCCCTATCTCGTTAATTCTGGGGATTGCCATTGGTATGTGATCGTGGATTCGCTGAATCAGGTGATGGGCTTCTCTTACTATGAAAAAAAAACAGCTCGCATCGAGATTGGCGAATTCTATGAAAAAGAGCCTGCTTCAGGCAGAAAAACTCTTTTGTTAAGAAAAATGCTGCATGACATCCGAAAAAAACATCCGGATCAAGAAATCACAGTCACAACGAATCACCCTAACGAAGTGGCGTTGTTCCAGACAAAAGGGTTCACCGTTTTTCGCCAAACGAAGAACTATTATTTTCTCAAAAGGGAGTGTTCTGTTTAATGGAAAAAATTGCTTTTCCTGTGCTAGCTGTAAAAATGGTTCCATTGATTCAAATTCACGCCAATCACTACAATCCCAATAAAGTAGCGGAACCCGAGTTGGAACTTTTGGAGTTGTCGATTCGGGAAGACGGCTTCACACAACCATTAGTCTGTTATTTTGACAACGAAAAAGAAGGGTACTTACTGATTGACGGCTTTCACCGCTATCAAGTGGCCAAAGAACGGTTGAACCTAAAAGAAGTGCCAGTGACTGTTATCGATAAGCCATTGGAACACCGTATGGCTTCCACTGTTAGACATAATCGAGCTCGAGGCACTCATGGTATCGAGAAAATGAGCAAAATCGTTCAACAATTAGTAGCAAGCGGATGGACAGATGATCGGATTGCCAAAGAATTGGGAATGGAGGCAGAAGAAGTCTTTCGTTTCAAACAAAGCTCCGGCTTAAAGAGTGCCTTTTCGAACCATCAATTTAGCCGATCATGGACTGATTTCGAAAAAAAATATTATCAGAAACAAGAAGAACCAGAGAATATTTGATTAAACACTAGAAAATTTGCTGTGTTAAAATTAGAAAAACGACCATTGGATTACTCGTGATGAGCTTGCTCTCATCGTAAAACAATGGTCGTTTTTTGATGTGGTTCGCTGGGGTAGCGAAGGAAAGCCAAGTGATCAGCGTTGCAATGCTGATTGTTTTAAATAACGATAAAAGGTTGATTTCTTCACACCGGTCTTTTGACAAACATCAACCACTGAACAGCCCTGCTCTTGATAGAGATAAAGGGCTTTTTTGATGACCTGTGGTTCCACTTTCGGCCTCCCTCCAATATTTCCCCGGGCTCGTGCGGATAGCAGCCCTTCTTTGGTACGTTCGACAATAATATCACGTTCAAACTGACTAAATGCTTGGAAAACGGTCATCATCAATTTCCCCTGCGGTGTCTGAGTATCAAAATTTTCTTTGATACTGATTACTTTCACACCTTTTTGTTCAAAAAAATATACCAAATCAATTAAGTCTTTGGTACTGCGGCCAAGACGGGAAAAGCTTTCGATGATGATTTGATCCTGTGGCTTCACGCGCTTTTTTAATTTGATCAACTCTGGCCGATTGGCCTGCGTACCACTGATCTTTTCGGTATAAATTTTGTGACAATTATATTTCTCAAGTAAATCCAATTGACGCGAAAGATCTTGCTGTTTTGTAGAAACCCGCGCATACCCATAACTGACTCCTGACATTTGCATTCCTCCGATTGAATAATCCTTTTTTAAGAGAGAATACCTTTTTTTGCTTACGAAGTATAGACGTAAAATAACGAATTTCATTAGATGGAATGGCTGGACCTCAGTTTTCTATGATCACATTTTTTCTTTCTCATGCCTGTGGTCTGTTAACAAAATCGCTGCTTACGGAAAAGTCAATCCTTAACGATTCAATGCTTAGCAATGGAATACTTGATTTGTTATATAACCACTAAGAAATTCGTCTTTATTTATTGAAAAGAGGAACGTCACTTCAATATTTTCACTGGGTGAAGAAAATATTGGAAAGTAAATTTTTTTTTGAGATGTTATGATTGGTCTCGGGAAATTTGAATTTCTTTTGATTTTTTTGAATTTCATGATTTTTTGCTGTCTAAAAAAGAGTATTGAATGCGAAGGTTACTTAAATTCACTTTATGAAGGGAGGTAATGATGACAAATGAAAAAAAAATCGTGGCTGATCATGCTTATTTTAATTTTCTATATTTTTCAGCCAATAATGGCTCTCTCTGAAGACTATACACAGAAAGAAGAAGCGGCGCAAAAACTGCCAGAGAATGAAGAACCAGACACTCTTGATAGTCATGAATCGGTTAGTGAAGAGGAAGACTCAATGGAAGAAGCCACTTGGGATACCGAGATCGATTCCACTCCAGAGGAATCGTGGCAACAAGATGAAACTCCAGATGAATCATTCACTGATAACGATAGGCAAGAAAGTGAAGAACAAGATGAAAACCCACAGTCGGTAGACCAACGAAGTGAGATTCAAGGAAGTTGGGGAACGGTGCCTTGGACATACGATGAGGAAACGAACACCATGACTCTGTACGGGGGAGATGGCGGGACAACCCTTACTGCACCTTGGCGAGCATACCGGCCAAGATTGGAACAGATTATTGTTGCCGGGAGAGTTCGCTTACCATCAGATTCTAGCAGCTTATTTGCAAGCACTCCCAATCTACGATCTATTCAAAATGAACACAATTTTGATACCTCTCAGGTGACAAATATGACGGCTATGTTTAGTTCGACAAGCAGTTTAAAAAGGCTGGATCTAAGCACTTGGGATACGAGATCAGTGACAGACATGAGAAGTCTCGTTTATAACAGTGGAATTGAATCACTCAATGTTAGCGGGTTTGATACAAGCGCAGTTACTAATTTACGTTCGATGTTTGCAGGAGCGACTAATTTAAAAGAACTTACATTAGGGGAAAAGTCAATTTTCTATATGTCTGATGATTCTTGGAGTGTGGTCAGTCTGCCTGACGTCCCAATAACAGAGCGTTACACAGGAAGATGGGTTCTTCGGGAAAGTATCGAATGGGAAGCGGATTTGATTGCCTACGATACTTCTTATGAATTTCTGAGGAATTACGATGGCAGTTATCCTGGGACATACATATGGGAAGAAAAAGAACGAGCATTATGGGGGACTGTTCCCTGGGAATATGATGAATCTTCAAAAACGATCACCCTTTTTGGCGGTACTGCGGGGATTGTTGCCAATGCACCATGGAAAAATCTATTGAATGAGGTCGAACTTATTATCGTCACTGAAAAGGTGACGTTGCCAGAAAATTCAGGTCAATTATTTATGGGACTATCGCATTTGAGAGAAATTCAAGGTATAGATAAATTTGATACATCTTCAGTTATTTATATGAATTGGATGTTTGGCAGTAATAGCTCCTTGACGTCGCTTGACTTGAATCAATGGGATACAACGTCGGTCATCAATATGCACTCTATGTTTAGTGGCGCTAGTTCATTAACAGATCTGGCAATAGGGAATATTGATACGTCGCGAGTCATTACGATGGCAAGTATGTTTGTCGGTACAACTTCTTTAGAAACCCTCGACATTCAGAACTGGAATACTCGAATGGTAGAGAATATGAGTTCGATGTTCGCAAGAAGCGGAATCGTGCATCTGGACTTAAACAATTGGAATACTACTAGCCTAACAAATATTAATGGGATGTTTCAAAATGCTGCAAATTTAAAGACAGTGAATATGAAAGACTGGCAAACTTCAAGGATTGTTAATATGACTAGTACATTCCAGAATGCTAGTGCGATATCTGAATTAAATCTAAGTGGTTGGACGACAAATACCTTACCAGTAACTATAACCAATATGTTTGGCGGTATGACAGGATTACGGTCGCTCACTTTGGGAGAAAGATCCATCTTCAATCAATCTGTGGGCTTGCCTAGTGTTCCGGTCAATCATGAATATACTGGTCGCTGGATCCTGAATGATCCAACTGAAGACACTGATCCCATTGCATTTTCTTCATCTGCTGAATTTATGAACAATTATAATGGCAGCCATCCCGGAACTTACATCTGGGAACCGAATACCCTGAAAGAACTTTCTGCAGGGCTACATCCTGTCAGTGATCAATCTGACTCAATTACCGGCTATATGACCGAATCAGTGGATGTACTTTCGATTACTTATCAGAATACAGATGGAAGCACAGTGGTTATCGAGAAAGACTCGCCTCGAATCGAATGGGGGGACTATCAAGACCCTCAGCAACAGATCCGTTCTTTTAAAATCATTCTAGCTGAAAACGAACGTTTGGAAACAACTACAAAAGTAATACTTTTTCTCTCGAAACCTTCGGTTAACACATTGGAAGATATAACAATTGATCGAGAGGTTATCAAAGGTATCGAGTATCGAGCCAACAATATCACATTGGATCGTTTGGCTATTAATGATTTAGCATCAAATGCTGAATTACATCAGATGATTTTACGAGAAAGCCGGGCGTCAGCTAAGAACCTCTTGACTGAAGCGGATCTCTCTTCGGAAATTCGAGTGATCGAGACGGATCTCACCCTCGATACCACTATAGATGGGACCTACTATGCACGATTGGAAGTAGGAAACAAGGCGTATCAATTTTGGATTGGCATTGATGTGTCTTCTAAATTGGGACACTTAAAGGTTACGATTCCTACCAAAATGATTTTTGAATCACTCTATGATGATGCCGAAAGTAATCGCAGTTTTGAAAGCGCGGACTATGAGATTCAGAATCAATCAAGGATCCCGGTCGATACGTATGTCACACAACTTGCTATCACTGATGATGCAGGAATTACATTATTGGCTGAGGGCGAGAGTCCACTTGATTATGTAACACCAATACATCAGGATCAAGCCTCAGAATCGGGGATTCCGATTCCGCTCTTACGACTGAGCATCAAGACGGAAGAAGCCGAGGTCCAGCTTTCTGAAAGAATGGCAGAACAACATTTTGTCCGTCTATCTCAAAGAAGCCATGTTCCTGTTAAATTGTCAGGTCATTACTATGGTCCTTACCCGCGTTGGATCACAGATGACCAGATGCAGCAAGGCGGGTATTATGAAGAGTCGCTTGCTCCGAAATATCAAATTATTCTGCGTTTCGTTCCATGAGAATCTTTCGAACATTTAACGACAGCTGCTGAAGACAAGACATAGATAAGGAGGTGGGACCTATGGAGCAAACCCATGAAAGGGCACACAAAAAGCGAGGATTATTGTGGCTATTATTGTTCGCTTTAATCATCTGTGGACTGGGAGCATATTTCTATTTTCAGAAAGATCCAGTACCAATTATCAGTGCCGATCTGCTGCCAGAAGCCGGCGATGCCACGGATCAACGTCTCTCAGAACGTGCGCAGGAAATTGCGGATGCCAATTACTTTACGTTGCAGATCAACCCAGAAGCCGTCTTTGAAGATGGAAACAGTTCTGGCTCAATCGAGATTGTAAATCCTGGGACCAACGTTTATCCAATTGCGGTCGACATAACCTTATCAAATGGAGAACTTGTCTATTCATCAGGAGCAATTTATCCCAATCAGTTTGTGGAAAACGTCAATTTGATCACACCATTAGCTAAGGGAGAATACCAAGCAAAAGCAACAATCAATATCTACGACCCTGAAACGAAAGAAAAACAAGGAGTCACTGAAGCTGAATTAACGATTATCGTTAAGAACTAAAATCAAACAAAAAGTGAGGAATATAAAATGAAAAAAGCAACAGCTTTACTAAGTACAGCAACAATCGTTGGGATTTTAGCAAGTAGTATACCGGCATTTGCGGAGCAAGTAGTCGATGGACGTACAGGAGCCAATTCTGGAGACATCACTGTGAACGGAATCATCGGAGAATTTGACAATACGGTACCCGGTCCGGATCCTTACAATCCCGATCGTTGGATCAATGTTACTATCCCTACAACGGCTTTATTTTGGACAACCGAAGATTCAAATCATACGGAGATCGTTTCCCCAACTTATACAGTCACCAATAATTCTGCGGTTGGTGTAACGACGTATGTGGCGGCCGTAAATGGTGTACATGAAATGGACGTAGTCGATCGATTAGAAATCAATGGGATTGAATTAATTGAAAATGGTGTGTCATCTGTTACAGAGACAGAATTATTCACATTAGACGGGAATGACGGAGTAGTCACTTTTGATACATTCTCATTCGCTGGTACCGCCAGCCCAACCGATGCTTCATCTGAATTAAATCCAAGCTTTACTTTAGTTTTGCGTTTCGCTGCAGACGTATAATGGCTGTTCGAATCGTTCTCTTGTTACAGAAGGGAGCAATCCAATGAAACGATTATGGAAGAGTTTCTATCTGCTGCCTATGATTATCTTGCTGGGAAGTTTTGTTTCGAAGACGGTTTTAGCGGCGGAAGCACAGAATTCCTGGACCAATGTCCAGAAACAACCCTCTTATCAATTAACTGTTCGTGGACGCATCGGAGAAGAGAACTACCCGATTGATGATCCGGAAGATGAACCCGATCCAGATAATGGGCGGAAAATCATTGTGGGAGATGGTTCGAAACTAGGTAAGCTTCCTAAAACAGGAAGTGTTGGAGAGCCATTCATCTTTCTCGGATTAGCGTTACTCGTGTTGTGGGGAATACTAGTGAGGAAGAATACACTGGAACAATGATCATTCATTTGTTCGATACGTCTGTCTCATTAATAATACATCTCAAAAACTATCTGAAGACTCAAAAAAGAGCCTTCGGATAGTTTTTTGCTGTTTTAATTTGCTTATATAGTAATTAACTATCATTTTAAAGCGGTTTCATTTATACTGTTTTTAATAGATCATTCAGTGATAGGGGGAAGAAAAGATGTCAAAGTTCCTAGTAGGGATACTGTCTTTGTTAAGTGTCACCATCGTTGGGAGTTGTCATACAACTCGCGAAACAAGTTCAAATGCTGAGATTGATGAATCAAGAACACTTGCAGAGTTTGAGGCAGTTCCAGAAGTTGAAAGAAAGACTGTCAACAAGTATACCATTCACCAAAAAGCCGGTGAGCGTGTCTTTGTTTTCTCCACCAATTTAAAGACCAAAGATTCGACTCAATCTTTAAGTACCCCATTTTTTAGTACGAGCGATAGCCAAAAATTAGAGCTATCTTTTGCTGAGAAAGACCGCCAATTTGAAGCCGCTCTATCTGTCACAGGAAGTGAGGATATCCAATCTACCAACTCTTTTTCGATTGAACAAAACTATAGTGAGTTTATTCCTTACGAATCAATTCGCAGCGGAAAGCTGGGAGTGATTGTACTTACTGACGACCCTATGATCATTTCAGAGCTCAAAAAAGACCCTGCTGTTGTTGCAAAATTTTTAGGTAGTGAGGCTGAATTTTATGAACAGTCGCTCGTATCTGAATAAGTTCGTTGAGTAGATGATTTTTTAACGACTGAATGATTTTAGGAGGGCTGGAACGAAGCTATTTCTTTTGACTTAAGATTATGGGATAATCAGACTGCCCAAAGCTTCTGGGGAAGTTAGGTGTTTGTTTTGAATCCTATCAGATGCATCTTATAAGGGTTTAAAACTTATTCTAAATCGTTTAGGTGGAAGGTACCAAGATGAAAATAAAAGAAATCAGTGAAAATTATGATATCACGCCCCATACACTTAGGTATTATGAAAAAATCGGCTTACTGTCACCAAAGTATTCTGAGAATGGCTATCGTGATTATTCCTATGAAGAAATTCAACGGTTGAACACGATAAGAGATTTGCGTTTTTTTGATGTATCTTTAGAGGAAATAAAGACGTATTTAGATACCAAGAACAAAGCTTTAACCAAAGAAATCTTAAATTTTGAGCGTGAACAATTGGATGAGCGGATCAAGGAATTGAAGCAAAAACAAGCGTTGTTGCAAGAGAGAATCGATTTACTCGAGTATGCGGAAACCAAGCAAAACCATGAAATCGAAAGGCTCTACCACAAAGATCGCTATATTGTTTTGAGCCAGGAAAAAAATACATTAGGAAGAGATTTGTATTTTGAGCTCAAGCGATTG
The DNA here is from genome assembly GCF_051711125.1 of Enterococcus sp. DIV0574. Taxonomy (NCBI): domain Bacteria; kingdom Bacillati; phylum Bacillota; class Bacilli; order Lactobacillales; family Enterococcaceae; genus Enterococcus; species Enterococcus sp. DIV0574. Next base: position 2,733,026 of record NZ_JBIOMA010000001.1, on the reverse strand, counting down.
CATAAACAGTTTGAAAAAGAATTACATGCCAACAATCAAAATGTTTTCGGCACCGTCTTAACCCCCCATGGTGAGACGTTTAAACATCAAGTTTTTTATTGTTTAACCAGTGATCTTTCTGATCAGAAAGCATTTGTTCTGCCAGCTGGTAATTATGCCTCTATTTACTATACAGGGACCTATAAGGATCGTGGAGCAGCGCTTCGTCAATTAAACGATTATTTAAAGCAACACCAACTTGCAACGATTGGTGACTACTATGAATTTTATTTGATCGACTTTCATGAGACAAATCAACCAACAGAATATGTCAGTAAAATCGAGATTCTCCTTGATCAACCGTAGATAGGTTGATCAAGGAGAATCTCGTATGCTGTTTCTTGTTAAAGAAGAAGGTAAGGCTATGACGATTTTGTCGATGGTTTTCCCAGAAACTGATGATTAACAAGACATCGAAGCCGTGTCAGACTTCGATTTTATCGGGAGAGCAACGAAGGTTAACAGCAAAAGAGTTTTCTTTTTTCAGTTCAGGTGTTCAGAATGACGATAACGGGAAACTTCCCTAATAAAGCAGCAAAGACATAAAAAGTGATTTAGATGCATAATTTTGAGTAGTAGATGGTTCGTTGATTCTAGATTGATTCATTCATTAAGCTGAAAAGTGACAGTCAGAAGTTATCAGTTATGCTTATAACAATAATAATTGATTGCGAATAGATTATTATCTATAGGTAGAAAGCCTTCTTTTTCTAAATAAGTTGGCAGCAAAGCCATTGCTTGGCCTTTTGAAACGAGGTCTAAAATAGTTTCTAATGAATCTATTTCAATCAATCGCTCCGTTTCTTTTACTATTTCTAATGTTAGTTGTCTTAAAGGACAATCCAAGTCACTATTGATCAATAGTGGTACATTTGTCTTATTTCGGTCACCGCATAAAAAATTCACAAGTAATTGCTTGGTTTCTGTTAAAGTATACTCTGTCCTATTTATTTCTTGAAATGTTATGACGAAATCATAAGGCTCGCGGCAAATTTCTGAAAGAATCATTTCGGTCCGTTTGCACCTTATTTTTATCGATTCAATTGAGATTTCTTGGCATTCATTGACTAAATATTTTAGTAGCAATTCTGATGTGAGTAATTTTGGCTGCTGTTCAAAAAAATTTTTTTTAACGTTCTCAAATTTTGACAAAGTAGTAAGCGAGAAAAGATAAAATTCTTCCCCATTGGCAGTCGGAGTTACGCCATTATGGTTCCGTATGAATAAATGCGTATTACATTCATCTTCTATTGTTTGAAGACGTGCAGTGATATTCGATTGAGCATAGCCCAATCTTTTAGCAGCTTTGTTAAGCGTTCCTTCTTCATAAATCGCTTTAAAAATCATCAAATCATTAAAATTCATCAGACTAACCTCTTACTTATCATTTTTTGTGATAAGCATATCATGATTCTATATTATGCGCGATGGGGGATGTCAAGTATACTTTTGATAACGAAAGGAGAGAGCTAATATGCAAGCGATGCAATATAAAATAGTTTTTCCTGCTGATTACGACATGGAAAAGATAAGAAAAAGAGTAAAGGATAATGGGCACAAGACAGATGGCTTTAAAGATTTGCTGTTTAAGGCTTACCTGATTACTGAGAAAAGTAGCGGTGATTTAGAAAATAGTTATTGCCCTTTGTATGTTTGGAAAGCAACAGACGGTATGACACAATTTATTTTTGGCGGATTTTTTGACAATATTATTGCTTCTTTCGGCTGGAAAAACATTGAGATAGGTGTTACCTCAGAAATCCGCTTAGACCGTTCCTTCTCAGAAAGTAAGTATGTAATCGAAGAATGTCATGATATTCACGAGCAGCCTTCATTAAAAGAAGTTGGACTAAAATCGAATGATTATGACAATTCATTGGGTAAACTTACCATTTATAATCCGGATAAATGGAAGTATGTCACCTTCTCATTTTTTGAGGAGAAGCCAGTGCTCAAACCAAACTTAAAGCGTTATTCTATTTTACATTTATCATTAGAAGAATAAAGAGGAGTGTCCAGTAGATCGTCATTCTGGACACTCTTTTTCATAGTGAAAACTTTCGTTCGTATAAGCAAGGTTTCATTAAATGAACTTACTCGCTTATCTGAAGCTATTTGTCATATAGTTGGGCTAAACTGGCGATTTTCCTTTTTAATTCTGTGCGAACATGTAAAGGTTCTAGACATTCGCATTTGTCCCCTAAGCTTAAAATAATCCCGTAGTAATAGTCATTTTCTACAAAGGGGAATGTGACGATATAATGGGTCTCATCCTCTCTTACAAATTGGTTATAGTCGCAATAATCGAGTAATCGTTCCATGATAGACGCATGAATTCTTAGTTTGATCGATATCTGTCGTTTATTTAAGATTTCTGGAGTAAGCAAAGGTAGCGCTGGAGGAGATTTTGGAACAAAACTGCTCTCATCCATTTTTAAATTCGAAAGGCGAGCTACTTTGAATAATCGAAAATCCTTTCTTTCATAGCAGTATCCTTGAAAGTACCATTGACTATTTTTTAAAACCAGCTGATAAGGTTCGACTTGTCTTTTGGTCCTGTTGCCCTTGTGGTTAATGTAATCAAATGTGAGTAAATGATTTTTTTGTAAAGCCCCCTTGATAATAGTAAGATATGTTTCTAAATTTCGATCGCCCAACCATTGACTAAAGTCGATATGCATTTGCTTTGCTTGTACGTGAGCTGATTCTATTCTCTTTGGCGGGATCAGACTTCTGATTTTGGTCTGTGTATTTACAAAATCATTACTTTTCATAACACTTGGAATACTAGAGATGCCTACTAAAATCGTAATCAAGTCTTCTTCTGTAAAAGTATTTTTGTCTATTTTATACTTTTCCATAATCTCAAATCCTCCGCCCACGCCAGAAGTAGAATGGACTGGAATCCCAGCTATACTGATTGCCTCTATATCGCGGTAAATCGTACGGGGTGACACTTCAAACATTTCGGCTAGTTCCTTCGCGCTCACTCTTTTTTTATCCATTAGAAGGATTATAATACTGACCAATCTACTCACTTTCATTTAGAAACTCCTAGTAAATTATTTTGGTATTGTTGCCATAAAGTTGTCAACAATTGATAGGTATAATGATAGCAGAAAGAACGATTAATGGAGGGAAATTATGAAAACAATTTATCTTTACGTACTAGATACTCTAGCAGATTGGGAAATAGGATATGTGACAGCAGAGCTACATTCAAAACGCTTTTTTAAAGCGGATGCGCCTTTATTAAGGATAAAAACAGTTGGTCATTCGAAACAACCTATTCACACTATGGGAGGAATGAAAATAACTCCTGGTTGTTTAGTGGAGGAAATGGATTTAAATCAAGAATCTATCCTATTGTTACCTGGTGCGGATAATTGGAGTGATTCAAGACATCACGCTGTCCTTGATGCAGCGAGAGAGTTGCTTTTGCTGGGTGGAACTGTTGGAGCGATTTGCGGCGCCACGGTAGCCTTGGGAAAGGTTGGCTTATTGAATGATCGCTCACATACGAGTAACAGTCTTGAATTTCTTGAAATGTTTTGCCTGGGATACAACGGCCAAGAACTATACGTAGATCAGCGATCTGTATCGGATAATCGTCTAATCACTGCAGGATCAACGGGAGCGTTACTTTGGACGAAGCAAATCATAGAGAGCTTACATGTGTTCAAGAAAGAGACGTTAGAAGCATGGTATAACTATTTTAGTACAGGAAATGCCAGTCACTTTTTTGAACTGATGCAGACATTGCCTTCTGCTGACAATAAATGATTTTACCCGTGCCCAGAAAATATTTTCTGGGCACTCTTTTTTATGATTATAGACAGCTTTTAATGCTATTTCTCTAAAATGCACTGGACTCTGTCAGTTTATTTTCTCTTCCATTTGGTTCTCTAGTTTAAGTAATTTTTGTTGATAAATTATTTTAGCAATCAATTAAATCGTGCTGAATTTCATCTGTTCTGACGATATTGCCCGATTAATTGAATGGAAACGCATACAAATAACTTTAGAAATCGGTTACAATCATCTTGTCAGTGAGGTGAGAGCATGAGATTAGATACCGAAAACGTTGATAAGGTATTAATTGAAAATGATCTAGTGGTAATGCACAAAATAGATAGGATTCATTTTATGGATAAACCGCATTTTCATGATGGGTTTGAAATTCATTTTACATTAACGAATAGCACGACTTATCAGATTGATGAGCGAAAATTTGATGCAGATGCTGGTACGGTTGCTCTGTTTAGTTCAGAAGAGCTCCATCGAGTTTCCATTGATCGCAGCAAATTGTATGAACGCTATTTTATTTTGTTCAAGCCCAGTTTTATTGAAGAATTTACAACAAATTTTCCTTTTCTTTTGGAAATATTTTCCAAGCAACAAAAGGTTGACTGTATTGAGTTGACTTCAGATCAAAGTCTTAAAGTCACTGATCTTTATGAAGAAATGATTCGATGTGACCAAGAGCGAAAAGAGCCGTTTGAACTTTTGCATCTAAAATTGAAGTTGACGGAGTTACTTATTCTATTGAATAAAATCGTTTACTCTGATGAGAAATTACATAAACCAATATCTTATGAGCATTATCAAACAATTTCTGAGATTGTTTCTTTTCTTAAAGAGGAATACATGAATGAAATGACTCTGGATGAATTAAGTGAACGTTTTTTTATCAGTAAATCAACGATTATTCGCGCATTTAAAAATGCACTTGGTATGACACCAAATCAATATTTAATCTATATCCGAATCATGAAATCACGAGAATTGTTAGAACAAGGATATTCTGTGAAACAAGTTTCGGAAAAAATCGGGTACCGTGATGAATCTAGCTATATTAAAAAATTTAAAGAGATACAAGCCGAGTCACCAAAACAATACCAATTAAAAAACTTAAGAGCCAAGAGGAGTTAAGAATGGTAGTAGCAAATAATAAAATCTCACTTGTAAGAGAACGGCTTAAGCATTTTGATAGCTTACCGTTAAATCAGGAAGATTTTAGAGACAGTAATAATCAATTATCAGAAAGTAAAGGATTCTTTGCTAGAGACTTTGGTATGGAGCAATGGGACTGGCCTCAAGGCGTCGGAATTTATGGGCTGCATTTGGAGGGACCTATAAATGATGAATATATCAAACGATGGGCCACTGAAGAGATCAATAAAGGTCTTCCAACTAAAAATGTGAATACGATTTGTCCTTTACTAACACTTGTTGACTATCCGGAGTATGAAACCCTTGCTCTAGAATGGATGAAGTGGATCGAAAAAGAATTTCCTAGAACAGATGAAAATGGACTGCAGCATATTACATCTGGAATAGATAAATTCACAGTAAAAGAAAATCGGAACCAAATCTGGGCAGATACTCTTTTTATGACAGTTCTTTTTATGGGGAAAATGGGCGTGAAATACGATAATCAAATCTGGCGTGAGGATGCAATCGAACAAATGCTTCTTCACTGTAAGTACCTCTTAAATCGTAAGAGTGGTTTATTTTATCATGGGTGGAATTTTGAAGAACAATCAAATTACGGAGGCAATTTTTGGTGTCGAGGAAATAGCTGGATCACGGTTGGTATCCCGCTGTTTTTGGAAATAATGAACGGTTATTTAGCTAAGTCGTCAGAAAGGTACCTATTGAATCTCTACAACAATCAAGTGAAATCTTTGTTGGAAATCCGAAGTAAGGATGGCTTATGGCATACAATTTTAACGGATCCGACTTCCTATACGGAAACTTCCGGATCAGCCGGAATCATTGCTGGCATTCTCTTAGGGGTAAAGAGTGATTTCCTTACTATTCAGCTTTCTCAAGAGGTAATCAACGATTTAATCTCATCTTTAACAGCTAAAATAGCAGAAGATGGTACGGTACTTGGAGTGTCTGCAGGTACTCCGATTTCCTGCAATGCTGAGGACTATAAAGGAATTGTCCAAATGCCAATGGTGTATGGACAAGCAATGACGTTGCTTGCCTTAACCATCGCAGAATCTTTGAAAGAAAAGGCAATCACATGAGCTTACTTATCTATAGTTTGCCAGCTTTGGGATGGGGATTGATGCCGATTGTTTCCAAAAAAGCTGGAGGAACACCCGTGGAACAATTATTGGGCACAACCTTTACGGCATTTGGCATTTCTATCATTCTCAGTTTTCTAATGGGTGTTGAATACACATTGATGGGGACTATTGCAGCATTGATTTCGGGATCATTTTGGGCGGGTGGTCAATATCTCCAATTTCAAGCCCTTGCGACTGGGGCAGTGTCAAAAGTGATGCCATTATCAAACGGGACACAATTGCTGTTTACGTCACTCGCTTCTGGCATCCTTCTCCGTGAATGGCAGAATCTGAAACAGGTTCTTATTACCCTGCTGTTGCTGCTGGTTATTTTAGTTGCAATCTACCTTGTTACAATGAATCAAAATCAGAATAAGCAGCAAGAATCAATATCACTACAAACCATTCTCATGATTTGTACGTCATCACTTTGTCTGATGGGCTATGTGGTCACGACGTCACTTTTTCACGTGAAAGGGCTACAAATCTTTCTACCTCAAGCTTTTGCGATGTTTCTTTCCTCTTGCGCGATTGCGAAATTCGACCAAGAAAAGCAAGAGTTGTCAAGAATTTCTCGTAATGTACTGACAGGTATATTTTGGACAATTGCAAATATCTCCTTATTTTATATCGCAACACAGTTAGGCGTAGGTTTAAGCTATACCATTTCTCAGTTGTGCATCTTTGTATCTATTATGGGCGGGATTCTATTATTAAAGGAAAAAAAGACCAAGATAGAGATGATACACACGATAATTGGAGTATTACTGTTTTTTTCAGCAATTTTGGGTTTAAGTCATTTTAAATAGATCATTAGGAGGAAATATTGATGAAAAACAAGATTTTAAAGGCTGGTTTATGTGTGGGTTTATTAATGGGCTTGTCGGCATGCGGCAATTCTGACTCAGCTTCTTCCGACACTGTAAGATTGTTTGTTTCGGGAGATGCATCAGAAGGCGGTGCCTATAGTAAGATGGCAAAACGTTATGAAGAAGAGACTGGTATCAAAGTAGAAGTAACAGACGTACCTTATGCAGATATGGAGACGAAAATTTCTAAAGCTGTACAGTCAGATGATGCCCCCGATGTTGCACGGGTTGCAGGGGTCTTACCAGATTGGGGAGACTATTTAGTTGATTTGACAGATATTGCTAAAAAAGGCAAAACGCTAGATTCAATGACGATTAAAGACGAAGACGACAAGGTTCGCGCCTTACCAACAGATATTACTGCGGTAGGAATGTTCATCAATACAGATCTTTTTGATCAAGCAGGGGTTTCTTATCCGCAGAATGAAGGAGAAGTTTGGACATGGGATGAATTTTTAGAAGCTGTGGACACAATCCAAGAAAAAACAGATGCCAAATATGGGTTTGTAATGGACCCTTCTGATCATCGATTGAGAGCGTTCACGTACCAATTTGGTGGGCAGGATTTTGTTCTGAATGATAAAACCGGTACTTATGAAACTGATGATGCGACAAAAGCTGCGTTACAAAAGTTCATTGACCTAAATAATGATGGAACAATTCCAAAAACGGTCTGGACTTCTGGAGAAGATGCTTCTTCAATGTTTAAGAGTGGAATGATTCCAGCATATATGTCAGGAAGTTGGCAAATCAAAGATTTCACCACGAACATTAAAGATTTCAATTGGCAAGCCATTTACATGCCGTATGAAGCAACTCGTGCTACCAATATGGGCGGTAATTTTATGGTTGGTTTTGAAAACAGCAAGAATAGTGAGGGCGGACAGAAATTTATGGAGTGGTTGTACACACCAGAAAATTATACTGAGTTATGTGAATTAGCTGGTTATCTTCCAGCAGAAGAAGGAATAAAAGTGAATTACGCAGATGCACAAGCGGCTTACGATATTTACAATCAAGAAATTGAAGCGGCAGCCCAACCAATTTCTTCTAAACAAACTGCAGATCAAGTGGCGATGACAATGGCTGGATACACTGGACTAACTGGGGCATACAAGGACTCAATGATTCAAGTGTTGAATGATGAAATCAGCTTTGATCAAATGATTGAGAATATCGAAAAAGACTACGACGAGGGGTACACGAAGAAGTAAAGTAGGAAATGATGTGGACTGGTACTCATCCGGTCCACATCCATTCTATTTTGAAAGTGGGAGAAGAATGAGCGATTATATCTATTCAGTAAAACAAGGCAGTTCGATCAATTGTTGGCAACGCAGCATGCTCCAAAAGGAAAAAGTTGAAAGCAAAGCTAGTTGTATTGATGCTCCTGTAAATATGACGGAAGGGTATCAAGAAGTCGAATATCCCATTCGAGCAAATTTCTTACAAACGCTTTCTGAGGTGCCGTATCCTGGAAAGCAAGATTTTTCAGAGGTATATGATGGTTTTGAAAATCCGAGGGTAGATTTTTCTACTTTTCAAGCAACTCCGCATAAAGTAAGTACATACTTGCGGGCACAGCTGCGTTGTCAAGAGAAACAAGCGGTGGAATGTTCGTTGGTTACCTGCGGAAGAGCTATTCTTTGGATGAATGGGAAATTGCTTACTGATTTTCGGCCCTATACGCGAAACCATGGCACGAAAACCACTGTAGTTCTCCCGCTAGAACAAGGCGATAATGAACTCATTGTTTACATGGATGATCTAGCCGAGCGAGATGTAAATTTTTTTGTTGAATTAAACGTCTTGTCGAATCATCACTTTCAAGTAGTCTTGCCTTTATCGTATGACGAAACTATTCTTCAACGGGCAGAGGAGTTCTTGAATGGACTTTATTTTGAGAAAGATTTTTATTCTAAAGGAGAAGTACGTATTTGTTCGGACTACGATTATTTCGAGAAAGTCTTTGTTACTTATGAAGAGGTCACCTTTACAGAAGAAATTGGGGGAAATATTACAGATTTCCGACGAGAAAGTCAGTTTCTACCTTTAAATAATCAACGCATTTCTTTAGGGAATGTGGAAGATATCCCTACCTCAGGGCTAACGCATCTGTTTGTGGGCGTGTTACTTCCAGACCAAACCTATCTGTTTAAAAAACTTGTTTTTACAGTTTATAACGAAGAAAAGTTAAAGCGCAACTTAGGTGGAACTTTAGAAGTGAGAAAAGCGACAGCTTTGACAATCTTTTCAAACCTTGCCATTCCGGATATGAATAGTGCGTTAGCAGAAATCCACTTAACCGGGAAATTATCAGAAGAGTGCTGGAAAAAACTTCAGCCGGCTTTTCGTATGATAAAGGAACGGGGAGATTGCGCAGATTTTATGTTCGCACCGTTACTAGGTTTTTGGCTAGGAAAAAAAGGGCAGTTGCCAGAGAAACTAAGGATAAAACTCCGAGAGTTGGCGTTACATTTTCGCTATTGGATTGATGAGCCTGGAAACGATGTCATGTGGTACTTTAGTGAAAATCACTCCTTATTGTTTCATGCTTGCCAATATTTTGCTGGATGCTTGCTTCCAGAGGAAACGTTTGTCACGAGTGGAAGACAAGGAAGTCAACAATATGAATTAGGAAAACAGCGCTTGTTACAGTGGTTTGATCAATTTGAACACTATGGGTTTTCTGAATGGAATTCTACTACGTATCTGCCTATCGATTTAATAGGTTTTTTCAGCCTTTATACGAATGCGCCAGATGAAGAGATAAAAGATGCAGCGAAAAAAGCATTGGATTTCACATTCACGATCATGGCTGTAAATTCTCATGGAGGAACTCTTTCCTCCACATTTGGCAGAACATATGAGCACGATTTGAAAGCCATGCGTTTGGGAGAAATAAGCAATATTTTGGCAATTGCTTGGGATCAAGGGAACTTTAATTACGCCTTACGAGCATCGACACTTTTTTGCCTATCTGATTATGTTCCACCAAAAGAATGCATGTCTTTGATTGATTTACAGCCAAATGAGGAATTGACAGCAACTTATCTTCAGGGGATCAATCGAGTGCAGACGTATCTCTATAAATGTCGAGAATATTCAATTGCTAGTGGAATCGAGTATCACTGTTTTCAAAAGGGCCATCAACAACATATGATGAATCTTTCGTTAGGCAGTGATGGGACACAGCTTTGGATAAACAACCCAGGTGAGTTTATGCATAGTGGTGAAAATCGGCCTAGCTATTGGGCTGGAAATGGCCGGATGCCTTGTATTAAACAATTTAAAAATATTCTGCATATGAAATACGATTTATCCAAAGCATATGTACCGTTTATCCACATGTATGTGCCCTATTGGAATTTAGAGCGGGTGGATATCAATGATTCTAATTGGCTGTTTATCAAAAAAGATCAAAGCTACCTTGGCGTTTACTTCTCGCAAGGTTATGAAATGCAGCAGATCGGGGATACTCGTGGTAGAGACATCGTTTCTAAAGGAATCAATCATACCGTACTTGTGAAGTGCGGGAGCAGGAATGAGTTTTCGACTTTTGAGACTTTTATGAAATCGGTTAAAAAATCTAAAATGACCGATGACTCTTTTTATGATCCTCAATTTGGCGCATTAGTTTGGCAGGAGATTGAACATCTTGCATCGTATCAAGTCATACCAGTTTTAAAAACGAAAGAGGGGGGCAGAGCATGAAGAAACTTAAAAAAAATAAATGGCCTTTGATTTTTACGGGAGTCAATATTGTCCTGTTCATTACTTTTTTTCTCGTACCAGCAATTTTGGGCTTTTATTACTCTTTAACGGACTACAAAGGATTTGGGACTGCTAACTTTCTTGGTTTCGAAAATTATATTGCTTTATTTCAAGATGCGAGTTTTTACCGATCTTTATTCCGAACCTTTACTTATGCAATTTGCTTGGTGCCGCTGATTTACGCTGTTTCTTTAGGAATTGCCATTTTGCTGAACAGCAAGCACACAAAGGGAAAGCTCTTAGGGAAAATTGTTTTCTTCTTGCCTTGGACAATTTCGGGTATTGTTGCTGGGGTTATTTGGAAATGGTTGTTTGGAGAAAATTTTGGCTTTGTGAACTATATCATTGGGAATTTAGGCGGCGAATCTGTTCCCTGGTTTTCCAATGCAAGCGCAGCATTTTCGGTAATTCTGTTGGCAGCGCTTTGGGGTGGGACAGCATTTAACATGTTGCAATTTATGTCTGCTCTCAAAAACATACCTAGGTCATATTATGAGGCAGCCGATATTGATGGTGCCTCATCCTTCCAGAAGTTTTTGTACATTACGCTACCTTCATTGAAGCCGACTAGCTTTATGGTGATCCTATTAGCTAGTATCGGTGCTATGAAAGAATTTGCTTTGGTTCAATCCTTGACAAATGGCGGACCAGGTACAGCAAATATGTTCATTGTGCAATACATTTATACAACTGGCTTTGACAAGATGAAAGTTGGGTATGCCAGTGCAGCCTCCATGGTATTATTTGCAATCTTATTAGTTCTCGGACTCGTTCAAATGAAAATTGGAGGTGGTAAAAATGAATGACGCATCAAAGCTTCACGATAAAACGAGCACAACCATTCTCACAGCTGCCTTAGTTCTTGTGGCAATGCTGTATTTGTTCCCACTAGTTTGGTTTATACTCAGCTCTTTTAAACCAGGGTCAGAATTATTTTCCTATCCATTAAGTGTCTTGCCGGAGCATGCAACCATGCAGAATTATCTCGATGCATGGTCCAGTCTAGATTTCGTAAGATACTTTACAAATACTTTGAAGTCGTCCGTTATTACCACGATATTGACGGTTATTGCCAGTGCAACGTGTGGCTTTGCATTTGCAAAATATGATATGAAGTGGTTGAAATTCTTTTTTGTCTGCATTATTGCAACAACGATGTTACCTACCGAAGTAATCATGAATCCAGTGTTTACAGTGATTCGAGAATTAGGTTTGTATGATAGTTTAGCCGGGATCATTATTCCTTCAATCAACACTGCTACAGGAATTTTCATGTTCAGAACCTTCTTCGTCTCTATTCCAGACGACTTAATCGAATCCGCACGTATCGATGGAGCCTCGGATGGGGAAATATTTATGAAAATCATGTTACCTATTGCCAAACCAATCATTATGACGCTGAGCATCTTTTCATTCCAATGGCGTTGGAATGACTACATCTGGCCCTTGATTGTTTTGAACGACCCCAAAAAATACACTTTTCAGGTAGCTATTAGGAGTTTGGTGGGGGCAGAAAATGTCAACTGGACCGTGTTGATTGCTGCTTCAGTGCTTTCAATTATTCCCTTAGTTCTCGTGTTTATCGTGTTCCAACGTTATATCTTAGATTCTGGTGCAACAACTGGTATGAAAGACTAATTATGAATGAAAGCGAGAAAAACGAATGTTTAAGACAAACTACTTGTCAGATCCCCAGCGCATTCAAGAAAATAGACAAAGCCCGCGAAGTTATTATCTCCCCTATGCTCCAATGGATGATCATGACAATTCTTCGCGAGTTTTGTCATTGAATGGATTCTGGCGATTTCGATATTTTCCGTCTCATCTAGATGTTGAAAGGGAGCGGTTTTTTGCTGATGATTTTTGGCAAAATAGTCACCTGATTTCTGTACCAAGTAATTGGCAAATGGAAGGGTATGGACAACCGCACTATACGAATATACAATATCCATTTCCAATCAATCCGCCCTTTACGTTCTCTGAGATTCCGGTAGGGGTTTACCGATATGATTTTATTTGTGACTCTAAAAAAATGCGGCAATTTCTTAGGTTTGAAGGAGTGGATAATTGCTTTGCGTTGTATCTTAATGGTAAATATATAGGATTTAGTAAGGGCAGCCGCAATCCAGCTGAATTCGATGTAACCGCTTCTATCGAAAAGGGAGAAAATCAACTTGTCGTTGAAGTTTTTCAATGGTCCGATAGTTCATATATTGAAGATCAAGATATGTGGTGGTTGAGTGGCATCTTTCGTGATGTAGCTTTGCTGCATCGCCCCCAAGAATGTATCTGGGATTTTCACATTCAAACATCATTTGACAACAACTATGAGAATGGTATTTTGACTATTGATTTTCCAAACATTCATGGTAATCAGCTCGATTGCGAAATTTTTTTAGAAAAAGAATCACTTGTCTTTCAAAAAAAGATTGTGATAGATAAAGAAAACCATCATTTTTCTTTTCCAGTCGTTTCACCTCAAAAATGGACTGCTGAAACACCAGAATTGTATCGGTTGCGCTTTGTCACTTCAGAAGAGGAAATTTGTCAGGAAATCGGCTTCAGAGAAGTGGCTCTTTTGGAAAACAAAATTTGTATTAATGGCAAACCAATTCTATTTAAAGGAATCAATCACCATGAGTTTCATGAGACGAAGGGGCGAGCTCTGCCAAAAGGTTTCTTGGAAAAAGAGATCCAGCTGATGAAAGAAGCGCATTTTAATGCCATTCGAGCAGCTCACTATCCTCATAGTCCTGAATTTTATCAATTGTGTGATCGCTACGGATTATACGTGATGGATGAGGCGGACTTAGAGTGTCATGGAATAGGGAGTACCGGAGATAAAAATTATTTGAGCAGCAATCAAGATTGGGAGAAAGCTTATCTTGATCGCATGAAACAAATGGTCGAGCGAGACAAAAATTATCCTTCAATCATTATCTGGTCGGTAGGAAATGAGTCTGGAAACGGAACAAACCATGAAGCAATGATTCGTTGGTGCCGCGAAAAAGATCCTACTCGATTGATTCATCATGAAGGAGAGTCCCGTGATTGTATTTCAGAAACAGATGGGCGCTACTTTAAAGATGTGCAGCAAGCCGATTTTAATTCTAGAATGTATGCGACGATTCAAGAATTACAAGAGGTCGCAGACAATCCGCAAGTTATCAAACCATACATCCTTTGTGAATATGGACATGCGATGGGGAATGGCCCCGGTTCGTTGAAAGAATACTGGGAAATGTTTTATAAAGAACCGCAATTACAAGGTGGCTTTTTATGGGAATGGAAAGATCAAGGAATCAAAGCAAAGCGGGAAGGGCAACCGACCTATTTATACGGCGGCGATTTTGGTGATATTCCTAATGACTACAATTTTGTTTTGGATGGGTTAATGACCCCTGATTTACAACCATCACCCAGTTATTTCGATATTCAACGACAACAAGAACCAATCGCCATTGATTTTTCCTTGTATGAAGTCGGAAAAATAATCCTACGCAATCGCAATCAATTCAAAGACTTGTTAGATATGAAGTGTTGTTTTGAAATAAAGCGAGATCAAGAAGTGTTGGTAAGAAAGATCGTGACAGTTCATTTACCCCACGAAAAAGACGTCGAAGTGATATTACCTAGCGAACTGTTGCACACAAAAAAGGCCAATTTGCTAAAAGTGCAGATTTTCGATGAGCAAAAGACGCTTCGTGGCAAATTAGCTCGTATTGTCGCATCTATGCCAATCGAAGGAGACTCTCTACCAGAGCAAGAACCTGATATACTCCTATTTAATGAAATTCAGGATGATGCAAAAATGTTGCTGCTCCGAAATGGGACAAATTATTTGAGAGTAGATAAAACTACTGGTAAATGGCAGTTCATGAACGAGCATCAAGACATTTATCTAGCCTCTCCAGAAAGTATTTTTTGGCGGCCGACAACAAACAATGATTTTATTTCTAGTGAAATATGGCGGGAATATGGTGTCGATCGCATGATGACAAATTTAATGAGCTGCAGCATTGTCGCCAATGACTCTGATAAATTGAAACTGTCTTTAAAGGAAGCAATCGGGCCAGCAGGAAAGTTTTGGCATATTGAGCAAACAACGAATATCACTTTTTTCAAGGATGGACGAGTCACCTATGAAATATCTGGGGAGCCTAAAAACCATTATCCGCTGACAGTTCCTCGTATCGGACTTGTTTGGCAGCTGCATAAACGATTTACGAAAACTTGCTGGTCTGGAAAGGGACCTAAAGAAACCTATGCAGATACTGAAAATGGCAGTTACTTTGATGTGTTTTCTCAAGCAACAGATGAACTGAGTTTCCAATATTTATATCCACAAGAAAGTGGCAATCATTGCCAGACGAAGTGGGCGACATTCAAGTCGGACGATCAATTAGCACTCAAGTTCCAAGGAAACCATTTCTTTAATTTTAGTGTACATTCTTATTCTGCTGCGGCTATTGATTCCGCACAACATATTCATGAACTAAAAAAAGCAGACCGCTATTATTTGTACATCGATTATCAACAGCACGGGATTGGTTCCAGAAGCTGTGGTCCGGATGTACTAGACAAATACCAACTACATTTACAGGATTATCATTATCAATTTGAGATAAGAATAAAAGGAGTGTGATCAAGTGAAGGCTAGGGCACGTATTTCACAAACACAACAAATTTCGAGAATCGATCGCCGAATTTATGGTTCATTTATTGAACACATGGGAAGAGCAGTCTATGAAGGTATTTATCAACCAGATCATGAAACGAGTGACGAAAATGGCTTTCGGCAAGATGTTTTAAAACTTGTCAAAGAATTGGCAGTACCAATTGTTCGCTATCCTGGAGGAAATTTTTTGTCTGGCTATCGTTGGGAGGACGGCATTGGGCCAAGAGAAAAGCGACCTAAACGACTCGACTTAGCGTGGCAAAGTATTGAAACGAATGAAGTAGGTTTACATGAGTATATGCGTTGGGCTAAAGAATGCGATACTGAAGTGAATATGGCCGTTAATTTGGGAACGCGGGGTATCGATGCAGCGCGTCATCTAGTTGAGTATTGCAATTTTGAAGGAGGCACCTATTGGTCTGATCTTCGAAAGCAAAATGGAGACGAAAAACCCTTCGCAATTAAAACCTGGTGCTTGGGCAATGAGATGGATGGAGATTGGCAAATTGGGCATAAGACAGCAGAAGAATATGGTCGTTTAGCAGAAGAAACTGCCAAAGCGATGAAATGGGTAGATGATTCAATTGAACTAGTGGTGTGCGGCAGTTCCAACAGCTCTCGCCCGACATTCGTGGATTGGGAATTAACGGTACTTGAGCACACATACGAATATGTCGATTACTTATCACTGCATCAATATTATGACAATAAAACTGACAACCTTGCTGAATTTTTGGCCAAGTCAGAAGATATGGACCGTTTTATCAAGTCAGTAATCGCCATTTGCGACACGATGAAAGCAAAAAAACGAAGTGACAAGACCATGATGTTGTCCTTTGATGAATGGAATGTCTGGTACCATTCCAATGAAGAAACCGCGGCGCAAAAGCCATGGACGGTAGCACCTCACATTTTGGAAGACATCTACAATTTTGAAGATGCTTTACTTGTTGGCAGCATGCTCATTACATTATTAAAGAATTCTGACCGAGTGAAGATTGCTTGTCTAGCGCAATTGGTGAACGTGATCGCACCGATTATGACTGAGAAAAATGGGACAGCTTGGAAGCAGACCATCTTCTATCCGTATCAACAAGCTTCATTGTATGGACAAGGCAAAGCATTAACTACAACAGTTGATGTAGTAACTTATGATACCAACAAAATCAAGAATGTACCCTATCTTGACAGTATTGCTATTTTAAACGAAGAAAAAGATGAACTAGTTATTTTCTCTGTTAACAAGCATAGTTGTGAAGAAATTACATTCACGGTTGACTCTGATTTGAGATTGGCGTGTGTCATTGAGGCTACTGAAATGGCTGATTACGATACAAAAGCAGTTAATGGACCAAATCAAGAGTTAGTTGTCCCTTGTGATTCGAAGGAGCGGGTAGTGATTGATGGAGGAAGCGTTACAATCAGCACAAAGCCGCTTTCTTGGAATATGACTAGAATTAGGTTGAGCGAAAGAGATCACAAGACTATGACTGATTAATCAAGGAACAATACTTTTTCAAGAACAGCCATAGGACTTTTTTATGATGGAGATCCTCAAAATGAATTTTTTCTTTACAAACCCAGCGCAGGAATGGGAGGAAACGTTGCCTATTGGGAATGGTAGTCTAGGGGGAATGATCTTTGGAAGTTTTCCTGAAAAAATTGGCTTGAATGACGAATCACTTTGGTCGGGATACGAATATGACAAAAATCGACCAGAAGCTGCGAATTATTTATCAGAAATCCAACAAGCTATTTTGGAAGGCCGTTATCTAGAAGCGGGGCAACAAGTGGAAGAGTCTTTTTTAGGGAATTACACCGAGAGCTACTTGCCTTTGGGAAATCTGATTATTACACAACCACACCAACAAGGAGCGATTGATCAGTATCGCCGTTGTCTTGATTTAAGCAGAAGTAAAGTAGAAATAACATACCAAGGAACGAGAGGTGTCTATCAGCGCGAGTATTTTGCTAGTTATCCTGACCAAGCCTTGTGGGGAAGATTTATTGCTCCGGAAGCTGAATCCATTAGTATTGCTTATGAGTCACAGTTACACTCAAAAGTTGTTTACCATGCTAATGAAAGCTGTGTTGAAATACAGGTTCAATGTCCGGAACATGTCAATCCAAACTATATAAGCAATGAATGGGATTTTGTACAAGGGACTCGCGGGGAAACACATATTTATGAATTAATCATTGAGCAAACGGATGGAAATCTTGTTTTTAACAACGATCGACTTATCATTGAAAATGCCCGAAACGTATCATTTCTTTTTAGAAGAAAAGGGGCAGGAAAAGTTCCAAGCTTTGTAGAAGCTAAAAAGCGTCACAGGAAAGACTATCAAGAACTGTTCAATCGAGTAGAGATGTATTTGGGCGACCAAGTCCAGTTGCCGCTGAATGAACGTATTGCAAGGGTAAAAGAAGGGCAGTTAGATCCTGGTCTAATCGCTTTATATTTTCAATATGGACGCTACTTATTGATCAGTTCTTCTCGTCCTGGGAGTTTGCCGAGTAATTTACAAGGGATCTGGAGTTGGCAGCTGCGAGCGCCTTGGTCATGTAATTTCACAACAAATATCAATTTAGAGATGAATTACTGGTTAGCGGATACTTGTAATTTACACGAATGCTTTGTACCTTATAGTAACTTTATTGAACAACTCTCTAGCGCAGGAGAAAAGACCGCCTTCCTTCATTATGGTGTAGCAGGATCTGTGTGTCATCATAATACAGATCGCTGGTTTACAACCAATCCAGTGGGGACTCCTTATCGATCTCAGACTGGTAGAGGAGATGCTTCTTGGGCGATGTGGCAAATGGGCGGGGCTTGGCTAGCCAGTGATTTATACCGGCACTATGAGTACACGGGAGATAGGACGTACCTGAAAGAGGTGGTCTATCCAGTATTGCGAAAGTCTGTTATGTTCTTAGTCAATACATTAATAGAAAGTGACGGAATATATCACAGCTGTCCCTCGACGTCACCAGAGAACCTGTTTTTCGATGCTGCTGGCAACAAATGTTCATTGCAGCTATCAACTGCAATGGATATCTGCTTGATCAATGAAAATTTTGATTTCTTCCGGTTAACTTGTGAATCACTAAATATCCATGATGATTTGTTGGATAGAATGAAGCAAATCCAACCCTATTTAGCAACTGTAAAAATTGGGTCAAAAGGTCAAATTTTAGAATGGCAAGAAGAATTTGAAGAAGTGGAACCTGGACATCGCCACGTTTCCCATCTTTATGGCGCATACCCTGGTGAACTTTATAGAACAGAGGAGCTTTTAAATGCAGTGAGAAAGTCAATTTCTCTGCGATTAAAAAATGGTGGCGGACATACCGGATGGAGTAATGCTTGGTTAATCAATTTATTTGCTATCCTAGGAGATTCACAGCAAGCCTATCAACATATTCAGCATGCTATTTTAGAAGCTTCGTATAGTAATCTTTGGAGCAAACATCCTCCATTCCAGATTGACGGTAACTTTGGCGTGGCTGCTGGGATCGCCAATCTGTTTATCCAAGATCGCAACGGACATGTTAAATGGTTGCCGTCCTTACCAGCCGAATTGAAAGATGGTTTTGTCAAAGGGCTGAAAATCAAAGGGAATCAGACCGTTGAGATGCAGTGGAAAAACGGTGAGCTGATCAGAAAAAATATTTATTAAAAGCTTTGCAACAAGAGTTTGTAACAAAATAAAGAAGACGGGACTGTGCCATAAGTCTCCTACAAGTAACGCTATCCGAACATTAATTATTATTGCTCCTGCGGTGCAGGGGCTCCTCGTCGCAAAAGTCAGAGGAATCAAGCCTAGCAACAGACTATTATTCGGTTTAGCTTGTTGGATGATGACTTATGGCACAGTCCCACTTTTTACTCATCCTTCGAACGTAATCGTTGTTTCTTCCCTAAATGTCTAAATACTATTGAACTAGTGATACGTTCAATAGTATCAAGACTAGTAAAAGGCGCATTTATCTGAGGAAAGTTTGCTATTGCTTATTATTCGAATGAATTGAACTGTTCAGAAAAACTTTCATTCAGAATCACACGTGTAATGTGCTTTTCCGACTCTACTAATAGAAATAGTAGTAAAGCAGGAAGAATGCTTATCAGCATATTGTTCAAGCTTAATGAAGTTGTTTGGACGATTCTCTGCAGCGGCGGGAAATAAACCATCGCTAATTGTAATAGAGCCATCACTGACAACGAATAGATCAGGGCTTTGTTTTGCTTGATTTTATTACTGAAGGCAAAGCTAGTGATCTCACGACAATTGAGCATGTAAAATGCTTGACCAAAAACGATCGCATTGATGAGGACGGTCTGTCTTGTCGCTTCATCACTAAATAAATTCATGGTAAGGAAGCCAAAAAAGGTCAATAGGATACCCACGTATAGGATTCGAAACAACGTATATTTGGAAATGATTTTCTCATTCATGTCTCGAGGTGCACGGTTCATGATCATTTTGTGCGCGGGTTCAAAGCCTAGCGCATAAGAAAGTGTGATGGATGCGACAAGATTAAGCCAGAGAATTTGAACGGTGGTCAATGGCAAAGGCATGTTTCCCAGCATGGAGACGATCAGCAATAGACCTTGTGCCAAACAAGTTGGTAAATAGAAGAGGATCGTCTTTTTTAGATTGTCAAAAATTCTGCGACCTTCTCTAATAGCTTTGGCAATCGTCGCAAAATTATCATCGATCAGAATCATGTCTGCCGCTTGTTTGCTTACGTCGCTCCCTTTGATCCCCATAGCAATGCCGACATCGGCTTTTCTAAGTGCGGGTGCATCATTTACGCCATCGCCCGTCATCCCTACGATCTCACCTTGTCCTTGCAGGAAAGTCACGATTTGAAGTTTGTGTTCTGGTGTAGTCCGGGCAAAAATATTGGTGTTTTTCACAACGGTTTGCCATTCTTCTGCTGACAAACGATCCAATTCAGTACCAGTAATTGCTCGATCAGCATGATTGATTCCTAGTTGCTGGGCGATCGCTTTGGCTGTTGTAGGGTGGTCTCCGGTAATCATTACTACTCTGACACCCGCTTTTTTACAGTCTGCGACAGCCTCGATCGCGGATTCTTTCGGCGGATCAATAATACCTGCTAATCCGGTCATAACTAGATCATTTATTTCGTCATGGGTTAATAGGGTATCGTTTGCTACATCTTTGTAGGCAAAAGCGATCACTCGCTGACCTTCAGAAGCAAAAGATGAGTTGACTTGTTCCCACTGCAGGCGATCAAATTTTTGCATAGTTCCATCGATATGAGCTGCGGAAACTTTGGTCATAATGACATCCGGTGCGCCTTTGACAAAAATACGTTTCTTGCCATTTATTCTATGACTTGTAGCCATATATTTGTATTTTGAATCAAAGGGCAACGTCTCTACACTTTCTATTCGTTGGGCACCGATCCGATTCGTCCACTTTAACAAGGCTAACTCTGTGGCATTTCCTGTAACTGGACAATGAACATCCTCAAAGCTTTGCGTTTCTTGACAATTTTGCATGATCTCTGCGAGCAGTTCATTCTCCGGGTAATCTTCCTGGTTTGTCTTCAACACATCAGTTACCTGATTGTTTGTAAACAAAGTAGTTAACGTCATGTCGTTTTTTGTTAAAGTACCAGTCTTATCCGAACAAATCACTGTCATTGATCCAAGGGTTTCTACCGTAGGCAATCCTTTCACGATCGCATTTTGCTGAGACATATTTTTTACCCCAGAAGATAGAATAATCGTCAAGATTGATGGCAATCCTTCTGGGATAGAGGAAACGATCAGCGCAATGATCGCAGAGACGATATACATCATGCTCATCCCGTAAACAAAATAACTGATCAGTCCAAGTAAAAGAATGAATAGTCCAATACCTTTAAAGATTGAATGATTCATTTCATTGACCTTTTTCAATAAAGGCGTTTCTTTGACTTCGATCGATGAAAGAGATTGGTTGATTTTGCCAATCTCAGTCTCGGAACCAATTGCGACGACGATGCCTTTCCCTGTACCTGATTGGACTTGCGTTCCAGAGTAAGCCATATTGGTTCGATCGGCTAAAGCTGTCTGCTCATCTAAGCGAGTGACGGTCTTCACGACTGCATCAGGCTCCCCTGTCAAAATCGACTCATCAATCTTCAATTCATTGACTGATTCGATTCGCAGATCAGCAGGGATAATATCACCTGGTGCCAAATAGACACGGTCGCCAGGAACTAGCTCTTCTGCATCAATAGACAGTCTTCCCTCTATCGATTCGATAGTTGCTTTTGAACTGAGAAGCTTTGTGATGCTTGATAGCGATTCGTCAGCTTTTCGTTCTTGATAATAACCAATCATGGCATTGAGGATAACGACTAATAAAACGATTGCTCCTTCAACAAAACTACCTGTAATAAATTTCAAAACAGCAGCACCGATCAAGACATACATCAGAGCATCATGGAAATAAGAAAAGAATTTTTTCCATTCTGGTGTTTTTTCTGATTCAGTAAGTAAGTTTTTTCCATGCTTTGCCTGATAACTTGTACGCGTTTCCGAAGTGATAAGTTCGGTACTGGTTTCTGATTGTACTGCGTCGATTTCTAAATTATGCCAATGTTTCATTTTTTTCCCTCCATATTCTTTACACCCTTAGCATAAAGGTTAGAGTCGTTCTAAGGTCAACAGTTATTTTTGACTTTTTGAAAAAAGAGTCCATTTCCTCTTTTTTTAGAAGATATGAGCGATACGTAGAATTAGGATCTGCTTGTGATCAATAGCTTCTGACGAGGAAAAAATCAATGATTGTTTTCTATCAAAGAATAGGATACGATGAATAAAACTTTTTGATCATGAAGGGTGAGGATGGAATGAGAACTAAGGGATTGATTTTTGACTTTGATGGGACACTAGGTGACTCTAGAGAATGTGGGATATTGGCGACGCAAAAAGCATTTAGTGACATAGGTCTAATGATTCCTGATGAGAAAACAATCGATTACTACATGGGGATTCCTATTGAAAAATCATTTCTAGAGATGGCGAACAGGCAGTTATCCGAAGAGAAATTAATGGAACTTCTCACTATTTTTCGAAGCCATTATCAATTTTTTGAAGAAAAGTCGCTTAAGGTGTTCGATGGCATCCCTGAATTACTGGCAATTCTTAAAGAGCAAGGCATCAAATGTTTTGTGGTTTCCAGTAAGAAAACCGATATATTGAATCGAAATCTGAAGGGATTAGGCATTGCTGCTTTTTTTGCAGAGACGATCGGATCGGATAAAGTGACGCATTATAAGCCGCATCCTGAAGGGATAACCATAATTTTGAAAAATCATGGGTTGCAAAAAGATGAGGTGAGGATGATTGGTGATGCGACCTTTGATATCGAGATGGGGCAGGCAGCCGGTGTAGGCACTGTTGCCGTTGCTTGGGGAAGCCATACGAAAGAAGCCTTATTAGCTGTTAGGCCGGACTTTTTCATTGAGCATCCACTGGATTTGATTGAAACGCTGTAAAGCTGCTTTGGCTAATTTGGCCAAAAAGCCAGCTACTTTCCAGCCGTTGAAACACGTTTTTCTGCTTTTATTGAAGTGGAAAAACGTGTTTTGTTTGTTAACGGATTGTCACCCTTTTGATAGAATAAGAACGTTTCTTTGAAGGAACTGAAAAAGATTAAAATATGATAGAATTTTCAGAAAAAATAGATTATTTTTTCAATTTTTAGTTGCAATAGGTTATTTAACTGTGTATGATCTGGGCAAGGAGCTTAGCTCCGTTATTTTTTTGAAACCAGTTATAAGAAATGATGATTTTTTTGATTGATTTCATTTATGCCTATCGGAGAAACAAGGAGGATCTTATGAACGAAGAAAATCAATTAAAAAGACAAATGAAAACTCGCCACATTACTATGTTGGCTCTTGGCGGAGCAATTGGTGCTGGCCTCTTCAAAGGAAGCGGAGAAGCGATCGACTTGGCCGGTCCTTCGGTATTACTCGCCTTTATTTTTTGTGGTCTTATTTTATTTATGGTGATGACAGGACTTGGAAAGCTGGTTCTAGAAGATCAAAAGCAACATGGTCTTTCTGGGTTGGTCCAACCTTATCTGGGGGTGCATACGGCTGATTTTATCGATTGGCTTTACTGGTCGATGTGGATGATCAATATCATTGCCGAAGCGGTAGCAGCTGCCAGCTTTTTGCAGCTTTGGTTTCCCAATATTCCGGCGTGGGTCTTTGTTTTGATTTTGGCCCTTTTAACAACAGCCATTAATCTTTTCTCTGTACGTTTGTTTGCAGAAACAGAATACTGGCTCTCTTGGGCAAAAATCAGTGTAGTGATTGCGTTGATCATTATTGGCATCTATTTAGTCGGCACACAACTACTTGACATTGGCTTCTTGCCGACTTTTAGTCAAATCACTGACCATGGTGGTTTTGCCCCTCATGGGATTCAAGGATTTATCAACTCATTGCTAGTAGTTATTTATTCCTATGGTGGCTCAGAATTGGTGGCAATCACGATCAGTGAAGCAGAAAATCCAAAAAAAGCGATTCCTAAAGCGATCAGAGGGGTCATGACCCGTATCACAGCTTTTTATATTATTCCGCTGTTTCTATTACTGATCATCTACCCGTGGAATCAGTTAGCGGATCCGAATGTGAGTCCATTCGTGATGGTCTTTCAAAAGATCCATTTGCCTTTCGCGTCGGACATCGTGAATTTGGTAATCATTCTGGCTTTATTTTCTTCGATCAATTCAGGAATCTATGCGTCTTCGCGAATCCTGTATTTCCGACTGAGCAACAATGGCAATGCTAAGCATAAATTTATTGCTTTAAATAAAAATAGTGTCCCGCAACGAGCAATCATGTTTTGTAGTGGAACGTTATACTTAGGTGTTGTGCTTTCCTATTTTTTAGGAGACAAATTGTTTGGCTATTTAGCTGGATCTCTTTCCTACACTGTTCTTTTGATCTGGCTATTGATCAGTCTGGCCGCTTTTGTCTTAGCCATTAAGCAAAAGAATCTTTTTCGTAAAGGTTATTTAAGTTTGGCGATTGTTTCTCTCGTCTTGCTGTTTCTGGGGATTTTGATCACAAATTCGATTGCCGTCACTGGTTTTACAGCGGTGTTATATGCAATCATTTTTTTCAGCTTTTATCGTCAACATAATCGGAAAGAAAGCAATCTTTGAAATAATAAATGAAGCAACGAGCAATCAATCGTAGTTATCGTTTGATGGAAAGACGAAAATACTGCTACCTCTGTTTTTGAGAGGCAGCAGTTTTTTATTTAGCTGACTTGACAACGAGCAAACCAACTTGTTCACTACTGCGAAGATTTTTGTTATATTCTCTAAAGCCATCGCGGACGATAACTGAATAATCCGCCTTCAGTTCGATGACCGCTTTTAGCACTTTGATAAGGGCATGATCGTAGATATTTCCATTGATCACGACCTTTGCGTCCCTCTCCGAAATTTGGTCTTTTAGTTTATGACATAACTGATCAGGGGATCTTAATAATTCATGGATTGTGATGAAGTAGATGATTTCGTTAGGGGAGTGGCCTAAAAAAATATCTTTTTCCACGGTTTGCTTTGTGGATTGCTGCATTTGTTGTTTTAAATAATCATCGATTCTGGACACTCATCTGTTCTCCTTACATATAGAAATAATAAAAACGAGGGTAGCGCGTTACTGAATTTCATCAGGTTTGAATAGTTGGGAGGAGTGGCAATCATCTGTTGATTCAGGCAAAAAATGTGCGTTATCATTTTGCCTTTTCATTGACTGGCTCTATCCAAAACATTGAAGCAGTCAACAAATGGCCAAACCAACTAACTCAACAATCAACTTTCAATTATAGAAACATTTCTTAGTATCAACCTCCTTATTCTTTCTTTGCTGCTAAGTGTCACTAATAATAAGAATCGGTTGATTCTTCAAAAGATTAATCAGAAAAGTATTTATGAGAATGAAAGCAGGTTGAGAGCCGATTTTTCGAAGGTGTGAAGCTATTCAGAGAAGCACTGCTTGAAAAGAAATTGTAGTGAAATAAATACTTTGACTGTATATTATCTATCAAGACCATCCGAATACTAGTAAAAAAACAATCTGTCAGCCAATTTGGAATAGTGACAGATTGCTTATACGATTGTTTGTCAGCATCAGATAAGAGGTTATCGTCTTCCTGTAACAATCACCAACTGGAACTAACGAATGCGGTAGCAAGAAGGGGGAGCAGGATATCCTATTTTTCTCAATGACTAACTGCATGCTTAAGTTTCAATGGTGCGGACGATTTTGCTGGGTCAGCTCCTCGAGGGCTTGATGGATCGCCAACAAATCAGGTAGTGTGATCTGGGCATTGATCAGTAATACAGGGACTTTTTCAAAAGTTTCAGTCAACGGTGTGGTACTTAAGCAAAGATCATATGCCTCTTGGTCAAAGTGTTCGCGAATATCAATATTATAAAAGCCTTGGAAAGGCATTTTGATCAGTTTTTTTATTGTCAGTGAAACGGCTAAAGGTAAATCCGTTTCGAGTTTGATTCTGATTTGTTTCTGAAACGCAGCGGGTGATATCACTTGCGTCCAAGCCGTTGCGACATGCAATGCAAGTCCTTTGCGATTGAGTGGTTCATCATGATACAAGCTTGTCTGTTCTAAAAGTTTTTCTGACTGCATCCGCAATTCTGGGAAATGTTCTGCGAGAAATTGGACGGTGTCATAGCCTGCCAACGTATGATCGGTTTTTCCAAAAAGCGCAATGGAGAGAATGCCATTTAAAATGGTGTTCAACATCAGATTTTTCTGAGAGGATGGGAATGTTTTTCTCTCATGATGTGAGGCCATTGAAGCAATCACTTCTTGAATGGCAGTAGGGGGCTTCTCCGCCTCATTCGACGAAAAATAAGTCTCTAGCTGAGATTCCTTAAATGTACGGTCAAGATTGGATTGCAGCCAAAGAAAACAAAAACGGCGTTCGTTTTCTGGTAGAAAGAAGTGTTCGGATAATTCTTCTGCTAAGTGATTGAATATGGGCGTATTCTGATCAGTCAGTTGTTGAAACAATTGCAAGTCTTCATCTGCGAGAAAAGGTGCTATCTCCAATGAATCCGTTGGGATCGACTGCCCTTTGCGAAAACGTAAAATAGTGACGGCTAGAATATACGTCGTCATTCTTAATTCGATTTTATTGAAAGGAATCTGGTTATTTTGATAGAAGTCTTGAGCGATCGTTTCACATTTTTTTTGTGAGAGTCCCTTGAACGGCCAATGCAACCCAGAGAATGTCCGCCAAAAGAAGGCGACCATAAAATATCTGATACGTGCTTCGTCACCAATTAATCGAACCATGCCTTTTTGTTTTCGCAAAGAAAAGCCAATAGGAGTCAATGCGTTTTCTAATTCATAAATTCTTTTACGAACAGTCGATTCAGAGAAAAAATTGTTAGCAGCAAATTGGATCAAATTGATTTCATTTTGCAGCAGCAGGGTTTTAAGTAGTTGAAAAAAAGGATTGGATGCTAAAAGCTGACTCGTCAATCGTTTATAGTCTGTTTTGGTGCCGCTGAATTTATACCCGGATCCGTGTTTGGCAATTAGAATCTCGTTTTTTTCTGCTTGATTGTTTGCCAGCTGTTTGGTCAATGAGTCAAAGCTCTTTTGAACAGAACGACGATCGAGACCTAATGTTTGACTGATTTCTTCTATAGGGACAAAGCGTTTTTGCAAATACAAAAAGCGCAGTAACTCAACGTCTTTTTTGAGGCCACTCCCAAAAAATGTATGGAATCGTTCCATCGATTTGCCTCCGATCTAGTAATTTTTTGTATCAATTTTCTTTTATCATAGTACAAAAAAGGATGTTTTTTTGTGTTTGAAATTTGCATTTTTTTGCCTCTTTTGTTAGCCGAAACAAACTACAATTTGGATTGGCAAATTTCGTTCACAGTTAAACGATGATTCTCCCATTAAATGAGTGGACATGAAATAAAGGAGTGTAAGAATTGCAAGTTAACAAAAAAAGATCAGGTAAAACAATTGCTTTTTTACTAATGATTATTGGATCAATGGTCATTTTTATTGGTATACAGGCAAGTGCTGCTACTTATGATTTTGATTATCAAGCCAATCAATCTGGACAATATATTACTGATGGTGTCGAACAAGGGGATACCTATAATTATGACTACGGCAATGCACCAGGTGTCGATTTTGATAGTGAAAACTATGTGAACTATCATGATGAAGCTTATGTAAAGAAGAGTGTCAAAGAGGTAGCCGGGCAGCAAGGTCTCTTTGACGTTACTTTAGATGTGAAAGGGAATCAAGTAGATAATCCAGTTGATCTTGTCCTTGTGATTGATTACTCTTCCTCTATGAAAGGAGAGAAATTAACCAACGCCTTAAAAGGGCTGCAACAATTTGGTGAGGAATTAGGAGATTCCCTGTCAAACGGCTCTATTCGTATCGGAATTGTTGCCTATAACCGAACAACTTATTCTACGAATGGCTTCTCCACAGACATCGATTATCTGCAAAATTTTTTACAGCATACGGCGGAATCACACTCAGGAACATTTATGCAAAAAGGCTTGATGGAGGGACAACGTCTGCTTCTTGAACAAAGTCGACCTGAAGCTGAAAAGATGTTTATCCATATTGGCGATGATAGTGCCAATCGCAGCTATTTACCTGCTGAAAATGCAACTGTGTATCCCAATACAGGAAAGATCGATGATTATAATGGCTATCATACTAGCAGCTATACCAAAGCTTTCCAAACAGCTAATCCTCAATACCATACAACAAGTAAGACCTCATCAGATAGTTTAGCAGTTCCAGTCAGCAGTCAAGTGGTGACTGATGAAACATTAGGAACGATCGTTGACATCAAGGAATCGAACTTTAAGGTTTATTCAGTGGCAACGGCACCTTCGGCAAGGGGCGAATACATTGCCCGTAATCTTGCTACTGCACCGGCTAATTATTTGACGACGGACGAAAACCTTAGCGGTCTTGGTTCAGCATTGAAAGAAATTGCGAACCACATTGATAAAACGATTCCCAATGGAACGATCACAGACCCTATGGGGGAAGGAATCCTTTTACAAGGAGCCGGTA
Organism: Enterococcus sp. DIV0574; assembly: GCF_051711125.1. Classification (NCBI taxonomy): domain Bacteria; kingdom Bacillati; phylum Bacillota; class Bacilli; order Lactobacillales; family Enterococcaceae; genus Enterococcus; species Enterococcus sp. DIV0574. The sequence goes on along the minus strand of NZ_JBIOMA010000001.1, from coordinate 2,704,446 downwards.
CGTTTGATAATAGCCATTATCAATTGGTCGGGTGGTGCAAAAATGAACAAGGAGCATGGATCCAAGCTCCTGAAATTGTTGCAGCAGTTCAAGTAACGGAAGCTAATCAAACCATCTCTATCAGCAACATCGCGTTAGGTGAAAATGAAAAACTTACCCTAACTTATCAGGTTCGAATAAATACAGAATCCGCTGAGTTTCAAGGAGAAACATGGGTCTTGTGTAATGGACGTACGACATTAACAACAGGAAGTGATGGTGAATATTTAGATTTTCCTATTCCATCCATCAAGGCACCTGTCGTAGAATTGAAAATTATGAAGAAGTGGATCAATGTTCCAGATGCTGAGATTCCTGATCAGATCGAATACCAAGTCAAAAGAACAACCACCGTTAGTGCTGAAAGTTGGCAAACGTCAGATAGTTTAACCTTGAATAAAGGCGAGGGCTATCAAGGAACACGCACAAAAGTCCCAGTTGAAGGCCAAAATGTAGTATTACCAAAGTACAATAACCAAGGGGAAGATTTCTTTTACACTGTCGAAGAAGTCAATGTTCCAGATGACTTTGAAAGTGCGGTAACCAATGAGGATGGTACCATCATTATTACCAATACTAAAAAAGAAACATCAAGTACGACAGAGCCAAGTACGATGGAACCAAGCACGACAGAGCCAAGCACAACGGAACCAAGCGTAACGGAGCCAAGTGTTACCGAGCCAAGTGTCACAGAGCCAAGCACCACCGAGCCAAGTACGATGGAACCAAGTACGACAGAGCCAAGTGTCACAGAACCAAGCGTAACGGAGCCAAGTACGACAGAGCCAAGCACAACGGAACCAAGTACGACAGAGCCAAGTGTTACCGAACCAAGCGTAACGGAACCAAGTACGACAGAGCCAAGCACAGCGGAACCAAGTACGACAGAGCCAAGTACGACAGAGCCAAGTACGATGGAACCAAGCACGACAGAGCCAAGTGTCACAGAACCAAGCACGACAGAGCCAAGTGTCACAGAACCAAGCGTAACGGAGCCAAGTACGACAGAGCCAAGTACGATGGAACCAAGCACGACAGAGCCAAGTGTTACCGAACCAAGCGTAACGGAGCCAAGTACGACAGAGCCAAGTACGATGGAACCAAGCACGACAGAGCCAAGCGTAACGGAGCCAAGTGTTACCGAACCAAGCGTAACGGAACCAAGTACGACAGAACCAAACACAACTGATTCGTCCATGTTAGGGACTCAGAACAATCAATCAGAATCAAGTCACTCTGCTGCCTTAAACGCTTCAAATAAAACGAATGATAAAAAACTTCCACAGACAAATGATGAGAAGGCGAGTTGGATGCCTGTCCTCGGCATAATGATTGTGAGTGTTATAGGTGGGACAATTATCATACGCATGAAATAACTATCTATCTTTCACGATTAAATCGTGTTCTCAGCTAGGCTTTTGCCTAGCTTTTTTTGTTTATGTTCAGTAAAAACTCAAAAATTTTTTAATAAACAGTATATAACACTTGATAACAGTTGTGTACTGTTATATACTGTTTGTAACGAGAAGGGGGAAGAAAATGTGAGATTGATTATTAATACTTCCTTAATGGTGCCGATTTATGAGCAGATTGTCGATCAAATCAAAGGGCATATTCGAAATGGGGAGCTGAATGAGAATGATCCGTTGCCATCTGTCCGCACACTGTCAAAAGAATTAAAGATCAGTGCTTTAACGGTCAAAAAAGCCTATGATACGTTAGAATCTGAAGGTTTTACAGTAACGGTTCACGGGAAAGGAACTTATGTAGCTGCTACCAATACAGAGCTTTTATTGGAAGAGCAAAAAAAGGAGCTGGAACAAGACTTGGAACAAGCAATTCTAAAAGGGCGACGTTGCGGGATTAGTGATGAAGAGATAAAAAGTTTGTTTGAATTGATATTGGAGGGTTGAAACATGTTGAAAATTGAGCATCTAAAAAAGCAGTATGATAATTTTTCTCTTGATTGTTCATTAGAAGTTCAAAAAGGTACTATCACAGGGCTGATTGGTCAAAATGGAGCAGGTAAAAGTACTACGTTTAAAGCAGCTCTTGGTTTAATTCCTTTTGACAGTGGGAAGATCACACTTTTAGGCAAGGATAGTAAAGAACTCACCCCAAAAGAGAAGGAAAAGTTAGGTGTTGTTTTATCCGATTCTGGCTTCAGCGGCTATTTAAGGATTAAAGATATTGTTCCTATTTTACGGACAATGTATAGCGAATTTGACGAAGACTTTTTTACCGAACAAATTCAGCGATTCCAACTACCAGTGGATAAAAGACTCAACGATTTTTCAACAGGGATGAAAGCAAAACTAAAAGTATTAGTAGCTATATCGCATCACGCTAAATTGTTGCTTTTAGATGAGCCGACAGCTGGCTTGGATGTGATTGCCAGAGATGAATTACTTTTGATGTTGAGAGAGTTCATGGAAAAAGATGAAGAGTGTGCGATTTTGATCAGTTCCCATATCTCTAGTGATTTAGAAACACTTTGTGATGATCTTTATATGATCCATGATGGACGAATGATCTTACACGAAGAGACCGATGTCTTGTTAAGTGATTATGCACTATTGAAAGTTGATCCGGAGCAATACAAAGAACTGGATAAACAATTTATTCTCCGATACAAAGAAGAAAGCTATGGGTATAGTTGTTTAACGAATCAAAAACAATTTTATATGGAGAATTTTCCTAAAATAGTCATTGAAAAAGGATCAATTGATGAAGTGATTATGATGATGGTAAGGGGGCGTGAATAATGACAGGTTTGTTGGTAAAAGATTTTAAATTGATGGCCACACAAAAAAATTTCTTTTTGGTTATTCTTTTGATTGTAATAGGAATGATCTCGTTTACAGAGGATGTATCATTCCCACTAGGTTTCTTAACCTTTGCGCTTTCTTTATTCACATTAAGCACTATCAGCTATGATGAATTTGATAATGGGTATGCGTTTTTATTCACTTTACCTATTACTCGAGTGGGCTATGTGCTGGAAAAATATTGTCTAGGATTTCTACTGGGATTTAGTTCATGGCTTTTGGCAACTTTCTTAGGATTGATTGCAACAGTTGTTAGAGATACTACTTCTCTCACTGAGATCTGGCAGATTGCAGCAATGATTCTGCCTGTTATGATCATCATCCAATCTATTATGATTCCCTTCCAACTAAAGTTTGGCGGCGAAAAGGGCAGAATTGCCATTATTGGTGCTGTTGGACTTCTGATAGTCGCTGGTGTTGTGATTGTAAAAGGGGCAAAGCTCTTCTTTAATGTTGATCTGATTGCTCAATTGAACACATTGCCCATCGTCAGCATGGGGATGCTCTTTCTTATTGCATTAGTAATTGCTATGCTACTTTTTGCACTCTCTGTGAGGATCAGTATTTCGATTATGAAAAAGAAACAATTCTAAAGAGTTCTTTTTTGAATAAAAGAGAATACGTGTCAGAAAAGCAGACAAAACGAACTGAGGGAAAAAATCAGCTAGTCTTTAGATAGAGGATACCTCTGACGGGTTCTAGTGAATGATCAATGGTTTAGCTCTCTTCCTCCAAGCAATGAGCAAATGAAACAATCTTTGTTGTTAGTCATGTGGTTGGCGAAATATGATCAACTAGCAACAGAACGTATAAGTGATAAAAATATTTTTTAAAAGAGTGAAACATTGGTTTCGCTCTTTTCTATTCCGAAAAAATGTTGCATTTGCAACAATAAAAAGGTAGGATAATGATAGAAGAGGAGAAAGAAGAATGAATGACATTTTACGAGAAATTGGTTCGATTAGCCGAATGCTTGATGCCATTGCCAATATTGAATTTAAAGAGTTAAAGCTGAACAAAGGGCAGTATATTTATTTGGTTCGTATTTTTGAGAATGAGGGGATTATCCCTGAACGATTAGCAGAGGTGATTAAAGTCGATCGGACAACGCTGTCAAGAGCTGTCCGAAAGTTGGAAGAGAATGGATTCATTTTAAAAGAATCCGATCCGTTCAATAAAAAAATCAAACATTTATACACAACTGAAAAAGGAAAGCATGTTGTGCAGTTTATCTTAAGAGAAAACGAATACTCGAACAAAATCGCTACCACTCAACTATCCGCATCAGAAATAGAAACGGTGTCAAATTTACTTTCAAAGATCAGAGAATCTATTGAATCGGATTGGGCGATTGTAAAGAATGGTGGAAAAAGAGACTACTAATTAGATAGAGCAGGAGAAATCGGCACTGTAGGATAGAAAATCGTTTTCTTTTTCAAAAATGTGATCAACCTTCCCTAGTTTAAAAGGACAGGTTTAAATAATGATCAACTTTTGGAATCAATTGGCGGAACTAGCAAATATTGTTTTGCCGCTTTTTTATTAATACATTTGGAGTGTGAAAGTAATGAAGAAAATAGTGATTGATCAAGCATTCTGGGAAATCTTTCCCCAAGCACAAATTAGTTGTCTCGTTGTGAAAGGGATCGACAATTCAATAGATCCTGCAAAAGAAAGTTATTTTACGGAATTGCTGGAAAACGGTAAGCGCGAAGCTAAGCGATTCTTAACGAATGCAACCTTCAGTGAAAATCCAGTTGTCCAAGAATGGCGGGAAGCTTTCCAAAAATTTAAAACAAAAAAAGGTGCCCGTTCTTCCATAGAAGCATTGTTGAAGCGTGTCAATCAAGATCGAACTTTTTTTCCAATCAATCCATTAGTAGATCTCTACAATAGTGTCTCTATGAAGTATGGGATGCCTTTAGGTGGAGAAGATTTGGCTGCAATCGCAGGTGATTTACACCTTGGACTAGCCAAGGGTGGGGAGTCATTTTTCCCATTAGGCGCCGAGGCGGATGCGCCAGCTCTAGCAGGAGAATTGATTTACTATGACGAGCAAGGAGCCATCTGCCGCTGTTTAAATTGGCGAGAAGCGCAACGCACGATGTTAAAAGAAGAGACCGTCAACGCAGTATTGTTCGTTGAATCAATCAATGAAGAACAACATTTGCGGGCTGATGCCGCAATGGCTGAGTTGAAAAAATTAGTCGAAGACTACTTCAAAGTCGAAACCAGCCTATATACCTTGAGCCGGGATCATACGGAAGCAACGATTTAAGAAAGGAATAGAATGCAATAAGTAGAGAGTATTGTAAAGGAATAAAAAGGGAGGACTTGTTGCGGAACCGTCAGCTTTGATGATTTACTTTAGATTGCAAGAAATAGAAGTATCTATGAAAATGAAAAGAGTCTCTAGCGGAAGGGCAAGATCTGTGAACGGTCTAAAAAAATGTGACTGCCTTGAGTGATTTTTATTGGATCATAAATTTTATGCTAAGGACTCTTTTCAAGATGACCTATAGTCGAGGGAAATATCCTCGAAATTATTCATTCTAAGCAACTTCCTCTGTCACCTCTTGGCTTTTTAAGAATCGTAAGCTATGATAAACGGAGAAAGAGGACAAGGAGAACAGCGATGAAAGAACAATTACTTGCTTACTTGCAAAACCAGACGGCTTTTTTCTCTGCAGAAAATGTAAGCGATGTCTTTACAGCGAAAGATATTGCCGAGAAGTTTTCAGTCAAGAGAAACACGATCAGTCACTATTTGAATCAGCTAACGGAAGAAGGTCGTTTAGTGAAAATTGCGACCCGACCCGTTTATTTTTTTCATAAGCAGGCATTTGAGAGCCAAAACTACCCCTTAACACAAAACGTATACGAGAGTCTGGCTGCTGTTGCGGCGGAAAAACCTTTTTTTGATCAAAAAGAAGATTTCTTTTCCAGTGTGATCGGCAGCAAAGGCAGTCTGGCAGAAGTCATTGAACAGATCAAGATGGCCGCCTTCTATCCAAATGGTGGGCTTCCCTTCTTACTGACGGGGGAAAGTGGGACGGGGAAGAGTTTTCTGGTAAAAATGTTCCATCACTATTGTGTGGCCAATGAATTATTGGAAGTCGATGCGCCTTTGATCACCATCAATTGCGCACAGTACGCCAACAACCAAGAGCTATTGACTAGTAATTTATTTGGACATGTCAAAGGGGCTTTTACCGGCGCAGAGGAAGATCGTGCTGGTGCTTTTGAAGCAGCAGATGGCGGTGTCTTGTTTCTCGATGAAGTTCATCGGTTGAATGCTGAAGGACAGGAAAAATTATTCACTTTTCTGGATCAAGGTGTCATCTATCGAATGGGGGATACAAGACGACCAGTCACGGTGGATTGTCGGTTGGTGTTTGCAACGACAGAAGATTTGAAACAAACTTTTCTAACAACTTTTTTGCGGCGAATCCCGATCCAAGCGACATTGCCTGCTTTGGAAGAACGAACGATTTCTGAACGGAAGCAACTGATCTTGCAAGCATTTTTTGAAGAGCAAAAGCGCATCGGTTTGCCGTTAGAACTCTCACCTCAAGTGATCGAAATGTTAACGACGAGTCATTTTTCTGGGAATGTCGGTGAATTGAAAAGTACGATCAAGATTATTACTGCCAAAAGCTATACTGCTAGTCTAAAGCGGAAAGCCAAAAAAATAGCAGTCACGGTCTATCATTTACCAGAACATTTACTGCAATTGACAGATGAACCCAATGAGTCAGCGACGACGCAATCGATTCTTATCGATGGGCAAACGCAAATCCAGCAGCTGACTGCCGAAAGTGAGCCAGAACAACAAAAGATCATTCAAACATATGAACAGATCCTGCTCAATTATGTCCAGGCAGGACAGGATTTTACAGCTGCAGCTGATCCTATTTCTAAAGTGATTGAAAGACTATTCGAAAATTTATTGTTTGATCATAAGCAAGAACAAAAGCAGCGGACGATGATTTTTGTGACCGAGCATGTCCAGCGAATGATGGAACAGATTGAACATTCCTTCCAAATCAGCTTTAACGGCAGCATGGTTTATACGATCAGTTATTATTTATGGCTGCGGCGAAATGTGGAGTGGCTGCCGGATGATCAAGACAAACTTTTATTGACAGAGAACCTACTGAAGAGCGTTAAAAAGCATTATTCGACAAGTGATCGCTACACCGAAAATCTGTTAGGGCTAGTACAAAAAGCATTGGATATCGAGCTAACCAGTATGGACCGCATTATCTTTACACTCTATATCAACGATATGGGGTATACCAAAGATTCATTGCTTCCGAGAAGTATCATCGTGGCTCATGGCTACGCAACTGCCAGCAGCATTGCGAATGTAGCGAATCGTTTGTTGAATGAATCGGTTTTTCAGTCTTTCGATATGCCATTAGATGTCACGCCCAAGCAAATTGCAGAAAGGGTCACTGCATATATTCAAAAAAATGATGTATCTAATGGACTAGTGGTCTTGTTCGACATGGGTTCGTTGAAAGAAATCTATCAGTATATTCCAGAATTGACGGTTCCAATCGTCATGATGAACAATGTAACGACAAGTGTAGCCATCGCTGTGGGGGAATGTATCCAGCAAAATGTTTCGCTGAGGGAAATTCCAGAACGGGTAAATGCCTACAGTCAAAATGAATGGGAGATTATTCTTCCGCAAACGAAAAAAGAGAAAGTTGTCATCACAACGTGTTCAACAGGGATTGGAACTGCGGTTCAAATCTCAAATTTATTAGAAAAGAGCATTCCAGATCATTTACAGATTCGAATTCTCCCTTATGAGTTCAATCAGTTGGAAAATAGGGAACATGTCAAACAGGCTTTGACATCGTATGACATTGTTGGTGTTGTAGGAACCAACAAACCTCGTCAAGAGCTGGCTCCTTTTATTTCTTTAGAAGAACTGATTTCTGGCGCAGGTACAGCAGTGCTATTAAGTTGGCTGAAAGAAGAATTGGATGAAGAGATGATTGCTTATGTGAACAATCAATTAGTAAGAAACTTTTCGCTGGATCGAGTGATTCAATCTGTGACGATTCTAGATACAGAGAAAGTGATTTCTCAAATGGAATTCTTTGTGGGGAATCTGGAACGTATATGGCAGCAAAGAATCACTAATGACCGCAAGCTTGCGTTGTTTGTCCATACAAGTTGTTTGATCGAACGACTGATTCGAAATGAAGCCATTGAGAATTATCATGCCAGCGACACACTGCTTCAGTGTCATGAAAAACAGCTGAAAGAGATCAAAAAGGCGTTTAGTGTCATTGAAAAGGTTTACAGTGTCGCGATACCAGAATCTGAAGTTTGCTATATCTATGATGTTTTATTTGGAAACACGGATTCTTCAATGGTTGAAGCGGATTTTTAATCGATAAGGAAAGCGTGCCACTTTTTTTGGCACGCTTTTTGCGTTTAATAAAGTGTAACTTGGCGCAAAGAGAGGTGAAAGCAGTGGAGCAAATCATTATTTTAGCATCACACGGTAGATTTGCATCAGGAATCTTGCATTCTTTAGAACTTATTTGTGGAAAAAAACAATCAGTCATTGCCATTGATTGTTATGTTCAAGAAGCATTCGATCTAACAGCAACTATAGATACACTGATGGAAACCTATAAACAGCACGAAATGATCGTTATCACAGATATTTTCGGTGGCAGTGTGAACAATGAATTTTTACGTTATATCCAACAACCGAATTTCTACTTGATCGCAGGATTGAATTTGCCATTGTTGATTGAATTGACAACACAACTTCAAGGAGGAGGTGCCATCTCAGAAACGATCCACCAAACGTTGGCTAATTCGAAAGATATGATCCAGTTCTGCAATGAGAGTGTAGTAAAAGAAATCGAAGAAGAAGAATTTTAGGAGGAACGACATGATTATTTTGACACGAGTCGATCACCGACTCTTACATGGACAAGTTGCATTTTCTTGGACGCAAAGTTTAGGGGCAGATTGTATCTTGATCGCCAATGATGATGTGCCGACAAATGACATTCGTAAGACAACGATCAAACTAGCTAAACCACAAGGCGTTAAGCTAGTAATCAAAACAATCGAAGATTCTATTCATGCGTTGAAAAGCGGTGTGACCGATAAATACAAGTTGTTCATCGTGGTGGAATCCATTGAAGATGCCTATAAGTTAGCGGAAAACTATCCAGAGATCACTAAAATCAATTTGGGCGGGATCAAAGCCAAAGAAGGCACCAAGAATATTGGCAAAGCAGTCAATGTTTTACCGTTTGAAGAAGAACTTCTGAAAAAAATGGTTGCTAAAGGAATCGCTGTCGATATCCGGCAAGTACCTTCAGATAAAAAAGTCGCTGTCGAAGATGTTTTATAAAGAAAGGAGTAACAGAGATGCTGCAAGCAATATTACTTGGAATTGTTGCATTTATCGCGCAATCTGAATATGCATTAGGAACGTCATTACTGTCGCGTCCTATTGTTACTGGATTGTTTACAGGAATCGTATTAGGGGATGTCAGCACCGGAATCATTATGGGTGCAACACTGGAACTAGCGTTTATCGGCTCTTTTTCTGTTGGTGCGTCTATTCCGCCCGATGTCGTAACTGGTGGGATTCTTGGTACAGCCTTTGCAATTACAGCAGGAGCGGGAACGGAGACGGCTTTATTGTTAGGACTCCCGATCGCAACATTGACACTTATCTTGAAAAATGTTTACTTGGGACTGCTCATTCCTATGATGAACCAAAAAGCCGATTTGTACGCGGCAGATGGTAACTACAAAGGTGTGGAAAGAATGCACTTATTGGCAGGTTTTGGCTTATCACTGATGTTGGCCCTTGTAGTTACGATTTCCTTCATGGTAGGCAGTAATACGATTAGTAAATTGTTGGATATGATTCCGGCCTTTGTTCAGAACGGTTTATCAGTCGCAACTGGCTTGATCCCAGCTCTTGGATTTGCCATGTTGGCTAGGTTACTGATCAATAAACAAGTTGCTCCTTATTTCTTTTTAGGGTTTGCATTAGCAGCTTATTTAGAGCTGCCTGTTACAGGAATTGCAATCTTTGGTGCGATAACAGCCGTTGTAGTTGTGAATCTAAGAAACATACGCGGACAAGGGCAATCTATTCAAACGACTTCAGGGGAGGTACTAGATGATGATGAAGACTTCTAATGAGAAAGCCGAAATTACCAAAAAAGAATTGAATCGTGTCTTCTGGCGTTCGTTTCAAATGGAGTTCTCATGGAACTATGAGCGGCAAATGAACCTGGCTTATGTCTATGCGATGATTCCGATTTTAAAGAAACTTTACAAAACAAAAGAATCGATGGCCGATGCATTGAAACGTCATCTGGAATTTTTCAACACGACCCCTCATATCGTGACACTTATTTTAGGAATCAATGCAGCGATGGAAGAAGAAAATGTGAATGATCCAAATTTTGATTCCTCAGCGATCGATAACATCAAGACATCCTTGATGGGACCTTTAGCTGGGATTGGGGATTCCTTCTTTTGGGGAACGTTACGGCTGATCGCCACTGGAGTAGGAACTTCATTGGCTTTACAAGGAAACATATTGGGACCGATTCTCTTTCTGCTGATTTTCAATATTCCTCATTTACTGTTTCGTTATTTTGCTACTGGTTGGGGATATAAGCTTGGAACAGGATTTTTAAAGAAAATCCAGGAAAACGGCATGATGGAAAGCTTAACATACGGCGCCGCGATCATTGGATTGATGGTCGTGGGAGGAATGACAGCTACGATGATCGATATCAATATCCCATTACAGATCGGTTCGGGTGAAAATGCTGTTACAGTACAAAGTATCTTTGATGATATCGTCCCGAAAATTTTATCATTAGGTGCGTTTGGGGCTGTCTTTTATCTGCTGAAAAAAGAAGTCAAGCCGTTGATTATTCTGCTTGGATTAGCAGTAGTTGGTATTTTGGGATCCTTGATTGGACTTTTTTAAGGAGGAATTGTTGTGGCAACGATGATGGATTATATTCAGGAAGAGCAAGAAACATTGGCTGAGATATTGCAGGGATTTGTTCCTAAAAAAGAAGAAAGAAGATCAGCGATTGAACATTTAATGATTTTGGCAACAGGCTCTTCTGCCAATGCCTGTTTAGCAGCAAAGTACGCACTGGAGAAGTTGGCGCAGATCACTGTCACGATCGAGGAACCATACCACTTTAATCATTATGGTCATCTTTCAAAAGAAATTGAGACAGTTCTGGCGGTTTCTCAAAGTGGAAAAAGTGCCTCGACAATAGATGCCGTGGCGCATTTGTCAGAGCAAGGTCTTTACACCATCGGTTTGAGCAGTGATCTCGAAAGCCCCCTTGTGCAAAAAGTAAACGAAAGAATTGATCTAGGAACCGGGATCGAGACCGTTGGATTCGTGACGAAGGGATATGTCGCAACGGTATTGCAACTCTATCTGTTAGGCGTATCGATTGGCTACAGCAAAGGCTTATTGTCCGATGACCAAGTGTCGATTATCAAAAGCCAGTTAGAGAAGATGATTGAGGCCGTTCCTCAAGTCATTGATAAAACGATAGCTTTTTTTGAGAAAAACGTCAGTACTTTTAAACTAGCCAATCGGTTTGTGACAATTGGTTACGGTCCAAACTGGGGAACCGCAAAAGAATTTGAAACGAAATTTACCGAAACTGTTCGAGTACCTTCTCAAGGCGTGGAATTAGAAGCGTATATGCACGGTCCTTATCTTGAAGCAAACCATGAACATGTGCTTTTCTTTATTGAAGCGCCAAGCTCGAATCAAACAAGATCTCAGTTATTGCGTGATTATATGACTTCTCATGTGGGGAAAGCTTATACAATCACTGTAGCAGCAGCGGCTGACTCCGATACACTTGGGCTGGATGTTGCATGTGAGGAACTTTTTTCTCCGTTGCTCTTAGTTATTCCGTTTCAAATTTTCTCCTATCTTGGGGCAGCTGCTAAAGGAATCGATTTAAGTAAACGTATTTTTGACGATTTTGATCAAGTGTTAAAAAGTAAAATTTAGAGGTGGAAAAATGCTTAAATTTAATGAACAACAACAAATTGACGATATCCAAGGAATGTTAGACTTGCGCCCAGAAATTGAAAAGTTGGTCGACACCCTTGACGAAAAAGGCTTTGATGCGATCTATTATCTAGGAATTGGCGGCACGTATGCTTCTGCTATGCAAGCAGTTACTTATATCAATGGAAAAAGTGATCTGCCTGTTTATGTCCAACATGCGGCGGAATACTATACAACAGGGAACCGTCGCTTGACAAAAGACTCATTAGTTATCTTGTCATCTGTCACTGGTACGACACAAGAAGTGGTAAAGGCTGTCGCAGAAATCAAAAAAGTAGGAGCGACATTACTAGGATTTATTGATACAAAAGGCAGTGTCTTGGCAGAACAGTGTGACCATGTCATCACGTATCCTGCACCAGGAACAGAACAAATCAAATTCTTTATGGTTGCGGATCGTTTAATGAAAAATCATGGGGATTTTCCTGATTACGAAGAGTATTATCAAGAATTGGATCAGCATCTAGCAAAAGGATTAGTAGAAGCAGAGAAACAAGCGGATGAATTTGGCCGATCGTTTGCGGAAAAACATCGTCATGATGCGATGCACTATTTCATCGGTGCGGGAAATCAATGGGGTGCTGTTTATTCTTACGCTATGTGTTACTGGGAAGAACAAAGCTGGTTGCGTTCTAAATCAATCCACGCCGCTGAATTTCTTCACGGGACGTTGGAAATCGTTGATGAAACAACCCCTGTGACCGTCTTTTTAGGCGAAGATGAACAGCGGCCATTATCAGAAAGAGTAGCTAAATTATTGCCAAGAATTTGTGGCGACTATACATTGATCGACACGAAAGACTATCCTGTTTCAGGAATCAGTGAGAAATATCGTGGCCGTGTACTGTCTCATTTATTGATGCATTGCGTGACACAACGTATTGATGCCTATGTCGAGCAAATGAATTGCCACCCAATGGAGATACGACGCTACTATCGCCAGTTTGAGTATTGATAGCATACAGACCTTAGATAACTCTTATAAGTTTCAAAGAAACGAGGCATATAACGCTTACTTCATAATGAAGAAGCAGGAATAGATTCAATTATGAACAAGCGGCCTACTGGTCAATCTACTCAGGATTGATCGATAGGCCGTACTTTTTTGACTTGTTAAGAGGTCTATGTGTTTAGCGATTGAAGATATATTAATAGACAAATAGAAGCGAAGGCTTTTTTCTTTTTTCTAATAAATTTTCTATTTAAATCACTTTGTCACAGGTGATTTTTGTTTTTAATTGTGCATAGTGTAAATGATAGACGTTTCTTCCTATACTTGTTGCTGGGAAAAAATAGTGCCGCTTGATTGGAGTTGTGAGTTATTAAAAGGGTCTTATACCTAGACTCTCAAAAAAACATACTTTTTTCTCAGGCGAAAAATTAATGTGGAAAGAATGAGCTATCACGGCATAATGCTGCCTTACATTGTTTAGTAAGCTGATTTTTTATAGATGAAAGCCTAGTGCATCTATTCTTCAACAACAACTGCTGTTCCGCTAGCTGTTACAACGATGAGCATGATATCAGAATTTACAAATTGATTATAACTAACACGGGTATTGATTATCGCGTTTGCAGATAGACTACGAGCTTGTGATTCTAATTCTAAAAGAGCCAATTTCCTTCCGCTTGAATATTCATTAGAATAAGTAGTAGATTTTCCGCCAAATATCCCTTTAATACCACTGATTGTATCTTTCACAATGTTAATTGAAATGACTTGTTCATTAAAGATAGCTCCTTTTACTTCACGAATTCTTTTATCCGCAATTGTTTCCGTTGTTACTGTAAACATATCCAATCCTCTTTTCTTATAATTTAATCTCAACAGTAAAAATGGTGGCATTATTATAGGCTAATGAACAATAGATATTTTCAAAAACTAAGAAATGATGTGGTGAAGTATCCTTTATAGCCAGTAATTTATCAGCTAAAAAAAGATCAATATTTTTTTTAATGCAGTCTTCCGTATTAACGATAAAGCTCATACTGGCATAAGTCCCTTTAGCAAAGAAAAGGTCATCCTCTTTATTTTTGCTTTGAAAGCAAGGAATCACTTCATTTTCATTATGAACATAGAATACTTGATCGAGGGACGAGAAGTTCATTTTTGTTGCTTTGATCAAATCAATCTCGGAATTATCAATAACCGATTCCGGAAAAGGATGGAAGTAGCGATCCGTTCTTTCAAAGAAAGTTATTTCATTTAGCTTGTAGCGTTCTTGAGCCTGGATGATGTTCTGCACGGTATTTTTTATAGCAAGTAATTCGTCGATTTTTTTTTGAAGATTTTGTTCAGCTTCCAAAAAATAGTGGGCTACATCCTCTTCAGTTAAAACCGTTTTAATTGTTTTAAGAGAGTAGCCAATGTTCCTAAGAACGATAATTTGATATAATCTATAAACATTTTCTTCATCGAAAAAGAAATAACCATTGTCTCTCCTTTCCTTAGGTGTCAGCAAATCAATATCAATATAGTGCCGGATTGTGTGTTTTGAAATAGAAAATAAGGTTGCTAGTTCACTTGTTGTCAGTAATTTCATCGTTCGCCTCCTAATAATCAGTATATAGTGTCGGGTAACCACACAGTCAATAACAAATGTAATAAAGATAATAAATACGTTTGTAGTCAGTATCCTCAATATTGCGATAAAAAAACATTTTATTTTTTTCTTTAAACAAGTAGATCATAAATTTTCCTTCAAATCCGACCCTAGCCGTAGGTCGAAACGTATCTCTTATAGTACAATAATAGAAACAGGAAAATAGTTAGATGGAGGATACTATGAAAAAAAATATCAGAAAAAAACAAATGATTTTAGCCACTCTCTTGGTTTCTAGCCAAGTTTTAGTTGCCGCACCATTAGCATTTGCTGAAGAATCAACTTCAAGTGAAGGGAGCTCAGCAATCTCACAAACGATCGAAACCTCGTCTTCGGCAGCTTCAGAGACAGCAAGCTCAGAAACTGCGACTTCTACGACGGATAGTAAAGAAAAATTGCAGATCAATGCGGTAGCCATCGGTAATGCATTAACAAAAGAGCAAGAAAACTATACCCTGGATCAACTGGGGATCAAAGGAGAAACACCGATCTATACGACTTCAGGTTCCGATTTAATGAAATATATCCCTGATGGTGGCTTTACTAAAGATTGGGCGGTGTATAGTTCTGTCCGCATGCAGACCCTTGATAGTGGCGAAGGAATCACGGTGGATATTGCGACACCTAAAAATATCACCCGCATCACTGCCGCACAATACCAAAATGCCGCACTGACTGCTGGGATCACAGATGCTAAGCTAACAGTAGCTTCTGCTGTACCGATTGACGGTTCTGGGGCATTGGCAGGAGTCTACAAAATCGTTGAAGAATCCGGCGGCATCATCAATCAAGATCGTGTCAGTGTTGCGCAAGATGAAATGGATGTCTTATCAACCATTACAGAAGAAAACAAAGACAAAGAAGGCTATTCTGATGAAGCTCTGAATGCTGCACAAGAACAAGCGAAAACAGAGCTAGCTGCTCAAACAGCTGATGGCTCAGAGTTGACTCAATCCGATATTCAAGCAACTGTTGAAAAAGCATTGAAAGACAATGGTTTAGAGGGAATCGTGACTTCGGATCAAGTTACTGAATTGACAACATTGATGAGCAACATGAAAGACAAAAATATTTTTGAAGATTTTGTCAAAGAGTTGGATCTTTCAGAAGCCCGCAAACAAATTGAAGAAAAATCCAAAGGTCTCTGGGAAAATGTTAAAAACTTCTTCAGTGGACTTTGGTCTTCGATCACGGGTGTATTTGGCGGAAATTCTAACGAATAAGCAGTTGGCTAAATGAATGTAATCAAAAACGAACGAAGGATAATGCAAGGCGGTCGTCATCTATGATGGCCGCTTTTTTCAAAGGAAAGGAATGTGATGAGTATGAGTTGTTTAGGAAACCTGATTTGGATGATTTTTGGTGGATTGCTTGGTGCAATTTCGTGGTTTTTGGCCGGTTGTCTGTGGTGTGTGACGATCATCGGTATCCCGATTGGTTTGCAGTGTTTTAAATTCGCTTCTTTATCATTGGCCCCTTTTGGAAAAGAAGTTGTCTATAGTGGTTCAGGAGTTTCTTTGCTATTGAATATCCTGTGGCTGATTTTTTCAGGAATACCTTTGGCAATCGCTCATCTGATGAGTGCCATTCTCTTAACGATTACGATTATTGGGATTCCTTTTGCGAAACAGTCGCTGAAACTAGCGGGTCTAGCATTGATGCCTTTTGGTGCCACGATCGTTTCAACAAATCGCTAAACAAAGTGATCTGCTTGATTTCCGGCAACAGCAATACTCATCTAGTAAAACTGCAAGATTTTCTTTTCGAATAGACAGATACGAAAAAGAGCCTTTTGACGGGCTCTTTTTTGCTTGCTCCGATAGTTGATTTACGACTCACTAGGGGAATGAAGCATAAATTTTCTAAGAAAGGATCGCTCAGGCAGCACAGTGAAAAGAAAGCGACTGAGTAAATAACCAAGTAATGCCCCAAAGGTATTTGCAATCAAATCTACGACATCTGCCCCTCGCCAGCCGCCTAGGAAATAATTGCTTAAAAACTGCAGTACTTCGATACTAAAGCTGACTAAAAAACCTAGCAGAACAGCTCGTAAGGCAGAAGTTTTTTTTACCATCAGATAATAAAAAACAGCTAATGGCGCCAACATAATGAGATTAGGGAGTATCGAAAGATCTGCTGCTAAGGAGAAGTTGATGCGACTAAGCCAATCGGATTGATTGGCATAGACCCCTGTTTGGATTTGAAAAGGGAAAAAAGTCAAGTAAAGGACAGCGAAACTATAGAAAACAAAGGCTCCAACCGTTATTTTTTGAAAAAGTGAAAGCTGAGCAGCATTGTAACGCAGAATCAAATAGCAAGTAACAAGAAATAACGGGATTAAGACCAGACCCGAGATCGTAAACTGCATTATTGATTGCTCCTTTCTAGATTAAGTGAGACAAGTATAACCAAATATAACAGGGTGGGCAAGAAGATAAATCCGCTAATTCGCTGTAAACAGACAGATTGTGTTACAGCTCATCGTATAAAGAAGATATAAAGAAATCCAGCGAACCTTGATACTATCTTTACAACATTTTTTTTAAGATAAGATCAAAGGAGAGGAAGAAGATGTTACTACTTTTAGGATGTTTGAGTTTTGGATTGATGCTTTATCTATTTTGGTTTCTGTTCAAGGGGGAAGAGTTATGATGAGTTTTGTTTTTCAAGGGCTGTTTTTCTTTTTTGTATTACTGATTTTAGCAGCCCCTTTAGGGTTTTATATCAAGATGATCATGACGGGGGAGACGCCCCGTTTCGTCCGCTTTATCCAACCGATCGAGCGTGGTTTCTATCGGTTGATCGGTTCAGAAAGTCAGCGAAAAATGTCCGCAAAACGTTATTTGATCAGTGTATTAGGGCTAGGAATCAGTTCGCTGCTGTTTTTGACGGTACTTTTAATGGTTCAAGGCTGGCTGCCGGGTGGAGCAAAGGTTGATAATCTGTCTTTTGATTTAGCACTTAATACAGCTGTCAGCTTTATCACTAATACGAACTGGCAAGCATATTCTGGCGAGTTGGCACTATCCAATAGTACGCAAGTCTTTGGTTTGACTGTCCAAAATTTCTTGTCGGCGGCAGTTGGATTGGCTGTTCTTTGTGCATTCATTCGTGGATTGGTTCAGAAAAAAGAATCCTATTTAGGCAATTTTTGGCAAGACATGGTTCGCGGATTATTGTATATCCTATTACCACTGTCCACGATCATTGCGATTTTATTGATCTCTCAAGGAGTCGTTCAAACCTTCAGTAGCGGAATGGCCTACAACAGTTTGGAAGGAGAAAATCTTTGGTTATATCTTGGCCCTGTTGCTAGTCAGGTGGCTATCAAACAGTTAGGGACGAACGGTGGCGGCTTTTTTGGGGCCAATTCGGCCCATCCATTTGAGAATCCGACGATTTTTTCAAACTTTATCGAGAATTTAGCCATTCTCCTTTTACCAGCTGCGCTGATTTTTGCTTTTGGCTTTTGGGTAAAAGACTGGAAACAAGGACGAACGATTTTATTTGTTTCGCTGTTCTTCCTATTTGCCGCTTTTTTAGGTGTATTGATCAGTGAAAACTATGGACCGATTTTCAACGATGTCGTTGGTTCAGCCAATATGGAAGGCAAAGAAATTCGCTTTGGGATTGGCTGGTCGAGTTTGTGGGCAGTCAGTACCACGGCAGCTTCCAATGGATCGGTCAACGCGATGTTGGATAGCTTCACTCCATTAGGCGGTGCAGTGCCGATGTTTCTCATGCAACTAGGGGAAATCATTTTTGGTGGTGTCGGTAGCGGGCTTTATGGGATGTTAGCATTTCTGCTTTTAGCAGTGTTCATTGCCGGACTGCTTGTTGGACGCACACCAGAATATTTAGGCAAGAAAATCGAAGCCTTTGATATCAAAATGGCAAGTTTAGTCATTTTGACGCCGCTTCTGCTGACGCTGTTTGGGGCGATGGCGCTTGCGATGCACCCGGATATTTTGGAATGGTTGACCAACAAAGGGGCTCACGGATTTAGTGAACTGTTATACGGAGCAACATCATTGGCTAATAACAACGGAAGTGCATTTAATGGGTTGTTAGCAGATACCCCATTCTTGAATGTCTTAGGTAGTGGACTCATGCTTTTCTCTCGGTATATTCCGATCATCGCCGTTTTATTTTTGGCTGAAAACATGGGACGCAAGAAGAAAGTAGCTGTGAATGACGGTACTCTTTCTACCGTCAATCCGACATTCGTCACGATGTTGATGATTGTGATTTTAGTGATCGGGGCATTAAGTTTTCTACCTGCATTGGCATTAGGTCCGATCGCAGATTTTCTTACACTGAAATAAAAAGGAGAAGAATAAAATGAAAAAGATATATCGCTGGGCAATCAAGCAAGCATTTCTCAAACTAGATCCGCGGCAACAAATAAAAAATCCAGTGATGTTCGTGGTTTATATTGGTGCCATCGCAGCGACGGTTCTCTGCTTTGAACAATCTGACATTCCATTGTGGTTTACCATCACGATCACCAGCTTACTTTGGCTCACATTGCTGTTCGCAAATTTTGCTGAAGCGGTCGCGGAAGGTCGTGGGAAAGCTCAGGCAGATAGCTTAAAACAAGCCAAAAAAGACGTCATGACTTACAAAATCAATGATTTACAGGATATCCAATCAGAGCAGTTCATCGAAATGAAGTCATCAGATTTGAAAAAAGGTGACTTGGTTTATGTCGTTTCTGGACAACAGATTCCGGCAGACGGCGATGTCATTGAAGGTGCTGCCTCGGTAGATGAAAGTGCCATTACGGGTGAATCAGCGCCAGTAATTCGAGAATCAGGCGGAGACCGCAGTGCAGTCACTGGCGGGACAACGGTGGTTTCCGATTACTTGGTCATTCGAGTGACGTCTGAAAATGGACATTCGTTTTTGGATAAAATGATTTCAATGGTAGAAGGGACACAACGCAAAAAAACGCCTAATGAAATAGGGCTGCAGATTTTTCTGATCACATTGACGATCATCTTTTTAGCGGTGGCAGTAACATTAGTCCCATTTACGGAACTAAGCAGTATTCTTTCGCAAAAAGGAACCGCGCTTTCTAGTATTGTAATTATTGCATTGCTCGTTTGTCTAGCCCCAACGACCATCGGTGCACTGATCTCTTCGATCGGGATTGCTGGAATGAGCCGTCTGACGAAAGAAAATGTTATTGCCATGAGCGGTCGTGCCATCGAAGCGGCTGGTGATGTCGATATTTTGTTATTGGATAAAACAGGAACCATTACACTGGGAAATCGTCGGGCAAGTGCCTTTCTACCTGTAGCCGGTATTAGTGAAGAACAATTAGCAGATGCCGCGCAGCTTTCCTCATTAGCTGACGAAACGGCAGAAGGCCGCAGTATTGTTATTCTAGCCAAAGAAAAATTTGGGATTCGAGAACGCGCTTTTGAACAATCCGAAGTGAAATTTATCGATTTTAGTGCCAAAACACGGATGAGCGGCATGGATTATCGTGGCGATCAAATTCGTAAAGGTGCGGCGGATACGATCAAGAAATATGTGCTCGCTCGTGGCGGTACCTACCCACCGCAGTGTGACCAAATCGTAGCCAAAGTGGCGCACTCTGGGGGTACCCCGTTGGTAGTTGTCAAAAATGACCAAGTCATGGGGGTCATCTATTTGAAGGACATCGTCAAAAACGGTGTACAGGAAAATTTTGCCGATATGCGGAAAATGGGTATCAAAACTATCATGATCACAGGAGACAACCCGTTGACCGCAGCAGCGATTGCAGCAGAAGCGGGAGTCGATGATTTCCTCGCTGAAGCAACGCCAGAAAACAAAATGGAGTTGATTCGGCAATACCAAGAAAAAGGACACTTGGTTGCCATGACCGGCGACGGAACCAACGATGCACCAGCATTGGCTCAAGCAGATGTGGCAATGGCTATGAATACTGGAACACAGGCTGCCAAAGAGGCTGGCAACATGATCGATCTGGATTCCAGTCCAACCAAATTGCTGCAGGTCGTACGAATCGGTAAACAGCTGTTGATGACTCGTGGTGCATTGACGACATTCAGCATTGCCAATGATGTGGCGAAATATTTCGCCGTGATCCCTGTTCTTTTTTATGGCATCTATCCTGAACTGGCGCAATTGAACGTGATGCAGTTAGGTAGTCCACTGACGGCGATCTTGTCAGCCGTGATTTACAATGCGGTCATTATCGTTGCTTTGATTCCATTAGCTCTAAAAGGAGTCAAATACAAAGAAAAACCAGCCAGCCAAATTTTGCGCCACAATTTACTGGTATATGGACTAGGCGGATTGATCGCACCTTTCATTTTTATCAAATTGATCGATATCGTGCTAAGCTTTTTCCTACTATGAACAAATTGAAAGAAGGATGCAGAAATGAAAAAGATTCTAGGGACTCAATTGCGTTTCTTGGTGTTTAGTATTTTGTTTTTTGGCGGGGTGTATACTGCTGTGATCACTGGTGTCGGTCAATTGCTATTTTCCAACCAAGCCAATGGTAGTCAACGAATGGTAGAGGGAGAAGTAGTTGGTTCAACACTGATTGGTCAGCAGTTCCTGCAACCAGGCTACTTTGCTGGCAGAAGCAATGCGGTCTCCCAATTGTCTCCGGTCTCTGCGGAACAAGAGGGACTGGTATCCGACAGAAAGACCGCGCTTCAAAGAGAAAATCAAATCACAGAGGTACCGGTTGATCTGGTGACTGCATCAGCCAGCGGATTAGATCCGCATATTAGTGTCGCTGCAGCCGAGATACAAGTACCTCGCATCGCCAAAGAACGTAAACAGAAGGAAACAGCCATTCGTGCTATAATAAAAGAAAAGACACAAAAAGATTGGTTTTCTGATCGAACATTTGTCAATGTGCTTGAACTGAATTTAGCATTAGATAAACTGTAAGTGATTGTTGATGGGAGAAGCAAACATGGATAGACCAATATCAATAGATACATTGAAAGCAGAAAATCGAAAAAAAGGCCGGCTGCGGGTGTACTTTGGCTTTGCTGCAGGAGTAGGAAAAACTTACGCCATGCTTTTAGAAGCACAGGAACTAAAAGCCCTCGGCAAAGATGTGGTGATAGGCTACATCGAACCCCATGATCGTCCAGATACCAATAGTCTGCTGGCTGGTTTGCCGCAGATTCCGTTGAAAGAAATCCAATACAAAGGGATCACGTTGACTGAACCAGATATCGATGCGATCATTCAGCAGCAGCCTGCGATTGTCTTAATCGATGAATTGGCCCATACGAACGCTGAAGGATCAAGAAATCGCAAGAGGTATCAAGACATTGAAGAACTTTTAAATGCCGGTATTGATGTGCATACGACGGTCAATGTCCAACACATTGAAAGCTTGAATGATATTGTAGAAGAAGTAACTGGGATCGAAGTCAAAGAGACGGTCCCAGATACATTCTTCCAACAAGCAACATTGAAAGTGATCGATGTCGAGCCAGATGAGCTGATCGATCGGTTGGCACAAGGAAAAATCTATGCCAACGAAAATGCCAAGCGAGCGTTGCAGAATTTTTTTATTCCCAAAAAACTGGAACAACTGCGGGGATTGGCGATTCAGCGGGCTTCTGACCACATCAATCGAATCAGTGGCCGAACCAATGGAATCCAGAGCAAACTGATCACGATTGTCCAGGATGCATTCCCTAAAATGGCAGAAAAAAGTATTCGTTGGACAGCGCGATTAGCGCAAGGCCTAGGTGCTGAATGGACTGTGCTTTACATACGTTCGGAAGAAAAAAATGAAGCAACGACATTAGCCGAAAAGTTAGGCGCGGAAGTCGTTGTCATTGAAGAAGACAATTATTTTGAAACAATCATCGAATATGCCAAGCTGGTGGGAGCCACCGATATCATCATGGGTAAAAACCTGGCCAAGCCATGGTATGAGAAACTGTTTGTGGAAGAACTTGATGTGCGGCTACTGAAACGGTTGCCTGACACTGAGATTCATTTGATTCCTTACAAAGAGGAGCGTGCTTCTATTTTTTCTCTTTCCAAGAAAGTCATCGAAGGAGGGGGAAAGGATCTAGCGATTGCCCTGATCAGTGTTTTCTTAGCGACACTGACGACTGAAGTGATGCAGTATTTGCATTTTGGTGATCAGAATTTGATGCTCGTCTACATTTTTTTTATTCTACTTGTGGCGCGTCTAACTTCAGGCTATTTCTGGAGCGCTCTTTCTTCGATCCTGAGCGTCCTAGCCTTCAACTGGTTCTTCGTTGAACCACTGTACTCCTTGACCGTCTATAAACAAGGTTATCCGATTACGTTAGTCATCATGCTGCTTGTCGCACTAATGATCAGTAATCTAATGGTTCGTTTAAAAAAACAAGCTGTTCATTCAATGGAAAAAGAACAGCAGATGGAAATACTTTATGAGTTGAACAAGCAATTTGTTCTAGCAGAAGACCGGCAGCAGATTTTTGATTTGTCAGCCACCTATCTGGCCCGCTTGTTAGATCGCGAAGTGATTTTGTATGATGCACAAGCGCAAAAACAAAGCCAATATGGAGCAAAAAAACAATCCGCATTGAGTCATCCGGAAGAAGCGGCTGTTGCTTATTGGTCTGCCAAAAATCAGAAAGAGTCTGGCTATGGGACCGATACATTAAGTGGTGCAAAGGGATTTTATTTACCGATTATTGCCAACAGCAAAACACTGGCCGTTTTAGGAATTCGCAGAAGCCGTAATTTTCCACTTGAGAACAGCCAACTAAATTATCTGCGCTTAGTGTTGACCCAGTTAGCTGTGATTTTAGAACAAACAGAATTGAAGGATGAAAAAGAAAAAATTGAATTAGAAAATGAACGAGAAAAAGTTCGCAGCAATTTGTTGCGGGCCATCTCTCATGATTTACGGACACCTTTAACGGCGATTTCAGGAATTGCGGAGACACTCTTACAAACTAATAACTCTTTAAAAGAAGCGACTCGCAGCAAGTTATTGAGAGACATCCAAAGTGAGTCCCAATGGCTGATCCGCATGGTGGAGAATTTGCTTTCGATCACTCGTATCAACATGGACACAATGCAAGTCAAGAAAACCCCAGAACCAATCGAAGAGATCATTGGCGCAGTCTATGAACATGCCAAAAAAGTCTATCCGGAAAAAGAGTTGATCGTTCAGTTGCCGGAATCGGTCCTGTTCGTAGAAGTAGATCCGATTTTGATGGAACAAGCGATTTTTAATTTAGTAGAAAATGCCTTTCGACATGGTTCAGACTCGGAAAAAGTCTACTTGTCTGTATTTCAAGAAGGAGCAAAAACGGTATGTGAAATAAAAAATACCGGGGAAATATCGATGAAGCAGTTTGAACGGATCCAATCAAATCTGTCTTCAGACAATGAAGTGCCGGTAGACTCAAAAAATGGTCTCGGCATCGGCCTGAGTATCGTCAAAACCATTGTTCATGCCCATCATGGCAAGTTGGAGATGGCCGTAGCAGATGGTCAAACGGTCGTACGCATTTATTTGAATTAACTGGAGGTGGGCATCATGGGAAGAACTGTCTTGCTGATTGAAGACGATCCGACGATCGCCGATTTTATGGAAGTCGTTTTAGAAAAAGAAAGGTATCATATTCGAGTAGCAGAGACTGGAATGGCTGCTCTGACGATTTTTCAGGAACAATCCTTTGACTTGATTTTACTTGACCTAGGACTACCCGATATTGACGGCATGGAGTTATTGAAAATCATTCGCAAACGGATGGCGGTGCCATTGATCGTGATTTCAGCTCGCAGCAATGAAAGCGAGAAAGTCAAAGCGTTGGATCTTGGTGCGGATGATTATGTGACCAAGCCATTTGGTATGAATGAATTGCTTGCAAGGATCCGCACAGCATTCAGGCATCGGAAGCAAGAGCCAATGCCGCTAGTCATCAAGAATGGTGAATTAACACTTGATACTGAAAGGCAGCTTTTGACTAAGGCCGGAACAGAGATTCATTTAACCAAAAATGAGTACCGAATTTTAACTGTTTTGTTCCAACATCTAGGCAAAGTCGTAACGTACCAAACGTTGGCGACAGAAGTTTGGGGGCCTTATGGCACTGATCCGCAAGTATTGCGGGTCAATATGTCAAATATACGAAAAAAGATCGAGACCAATACCATCAGTCCCGAATACTTGATCACTGAGATCGGTCTCGGTTATCGCTTAAGGGATCATCGCGACTTGTGAGGATTTTTAACAAGAGAAAGCAGACTGTTTTTCTATGAGGAAAGACAGTCTGCTTTTTTCTATTATCATGGGCTAAAAATCGAACACGCTTATGCTTAGACGGTATCAGAACTTTAATCGTTAGCTTTGGTTTTTATTTAGACTAGCCATCAATCCTCTGAAGTCCAAAGAAAGGAGAGCAGAGGAAATTACTTTTACATAACCCATTAGTACATGATTGAAAGGTTTTAAAGATTAGGCTGCTACGCTATTTAAAGAAGGCTATTCTTTGATTTTAGAAATCGTACGTCGAACTTTCGCAATGGAGTCTTGGGATTTGTTGCGGTTGATAAACATCAAAATCACATAGAGCGAATCGATGATACTTAGTTGAGAGATTCTGGAAGCAAGAGCTTCTGAACGAAATTCGATCTCTTCGGAAACAGAAATAAATACGACATCCCCTAATTTGGCTAGCGGAGATGCTGCGTGACTGGTAATAACGATAACTTTGGCGCCGCAATCTTTGGCGACTTGCGCAAGTTCAATCGTTTCTTTCGATTTACCCGTATGAGAAATCAACAGGGCACAATCTTCTGGGGTCAGTAACGCTGCTTCCATCAACTGAATGTGATAATCCGCACTGTGAACGACAGAAATCGGTGAGCGCAAGAATTTATGGTATGCATCAGCTGCAACGATTTCAGAACCGCCTACGCCAAAAAAGAACAATCGCTTGGCACTGTCGATCATTTGGACGGCTTGTTTCAAATCTTCTTCTTGCAGTAGTTTTCGCGTATCGGTCAATGTGGTGAGGTTGGAATCAAAGACTTTGCGCGCCATGGTCAGCTCGTTATCTGATTGCTGAATATTTTCGTGGAAAGAGATGGCGGATAAATCATTTTCTTGCATCAACATGGCCATCTTAAAGTCTTTAAAACCGTTGTAACCAAGTTTTTTTGTAAATTGAAAAAATGTCGAATCCGCCATTCCTAGCTCATTTGCTAAATCACTAATGGAACTATGGCTAACCTTACTGGGGTTTTCGAGTATGTAATCGGCGATTGCTTGTTCTTTGGGGCTTAAGTCTTTATAGAGGGTCTTGATTTTTAAGCGAATCGATATAGTCATAGTGTTTTTCTCCTTTTTCAATACATTCCGAAGCCTTCATTTTTAAAGTACAACGATTTCCAAAGAAATGCAAATAAAAAATATTTTTTATTATTTATATTTACAAAAAAATATTTTTTTGTATAATGAAGATAGAAATGGAGGCGCTATCATGGAGATTGGTATTATCGGTCTTGGCAAAATGGGCTTGAACTTAGCAAGCAATTTAAAAGATCATGGCTATCGAACGAAAGGGCTGGATCTTTCAGAACAAGCACGACTTGCTGCACGAAGGGAGGGAATAGAAACATATGAGACTATCAGCCAAATGGTCGCTTCATTTACTGGCAAACGAGTCATCTGGCTGATGCTGCCAGCAGGGGAAATCACAGAATCGGTACTAAAAGACTTGCTGCCACTTGTTTTGCCAGAAGATATCGTGATAGAAGGTGGAAATTCAAATTATAAAGATTCGATTCGACGAGGGAAACAATTTGCAGACAAAGAGGTTGCCTATTTGGATTGCGGCACTTCAGGAGGAATCTCCGGTGCGCGCAAGAATGCTTGTCTGATGGTCGGCGGCGACTTAAATGCCTTTCATTCGATCGAACAAGTATTCAAAGATGTTGCTATTGAAGGCGGATATCTTTATGCAGGCGCATCAGGAAGCGGTCACTTCTTGAAGATGATCCACAACGGGATCGAATATGGCATGATGCAAGCAATCGGTGAAGGGTTCCAACTGATTGAGCAGAGTGAGTATGCTTTTGATTTAGCAGCAGTAGCCCATGTCTGGAACCACGGATCGGTAATCCGCAGCTGGCTGATGGAGATTGCCGAAGCACAATTTTCCAACAGCCCCCACTTAGAAGAATATCGGGGTATCGTTGCTGCTTCAGGAGAAGCCAAATGGACGGTGGAAACAGCACTGGAAATGGACGTTGCCGTTCCAGCGATTGCATTAAGTCTTTTCATGAGAAATTTATCACAAGAACAAGACAGCTTCTCAGCAAAAGTGGTGTCTGCGCTGAGAAATGGATTTGGCGGACACGAAATCGTAACAAAAACGGAATAAAGGAAGGAGACTTAGGATGCTTGAGTATAAGATTGCGATAGTCAACTCTAGTAGTTTTGGCAAAATATTTCCTCAACATATCCAGAGGCTCGAAAAAATCGGCACAGTGACTCATTTTGATGTGGAAAGTGACATTTCCGGGAAGGAATTGGCGCAACGTTTACAAGGTTATAATCTGATCATCGCCAGTGTGACGCCTCACTTTACAGAGGAATTTTTTGAACACAAAGATGAGCTATTATTGATCACTCGTCATGGTATTGGCTACAACAATATCGATCTAGCAGCTGCACGTAACCATCAAACGATCGTTTCGATCATCCCAGCATTGGTGGAACGAGATGCGGTGGCAGAAAATAATGTGACGAATCTGTTGGCGCTTTTGCGGTGTACCGTAGAGTCATCTGTGAAAGTTCGGCAAGATCAATGGGAGTCACGAGCCAAATTCGTCGGGCGAGCATTGTTCAATAAAACAGTAGGCGTCATAGGTGTAGGCAACACAGGAAGTTGTGTCGTGGAGATTTTGCGCAATGGGTTTCGCTGTGAGGTATTAGCCTATGATCCCTATCAATCAGCACTCCACATACAAAGTTATGGCGGGAAGAAAGTTGAGTTAGATGAGTTACTGACTCGTTCAGACATCATTTGTCTGTGTGCCAATTTGACAGAAGAAAATTATCATATGATTTCAACCAAAGAAATTGAAAAAATGAAAGACCAAGTATATTTGTCAAATAGTGCTCGCGGAGCACTTTTAGATGAACAAGCAATTGTAAACGGTTTAAAATCCGGGAAGATCGCTGGCTTAGCGACAGATGTTTTAGAAGAAGAACCGGGGCGCAAGGATCACCCATACCTGGCATTTGATAACGTAATCATGACACCTCATACGTCTGCTTACACAATGGAGTGTCTCGAACAGATGGGAGAAAAATGTGTGACGGACATCGAACAGATCATTCAAGGGCAATTACCAGAACGAGCTGTTCAAGATCAAAGCGATTTTCTTGTTTTCTCATAAGGAGGGAAGGAAATGTTAACTGATTTAAAAGTAAAAGTTGGTCCTCAGTTTTATCGTTACCATGAAGGTGCATTCGCCCATATTCCAGAGCTGCTGCAAGAATATCAAGCCAAACGATTATTAATCGTTCATGGCTCGATTTCATGGCAAAAAGCGCAACCCAAATTGACTTTTATCAACGAGGCGCCCCAGGATGTTTTTTATCATCAGTATACTGGGGAATGCAGTTACTACGGTGCAAATTTGATCAAAGATCAAGTAGAAGCACATCACATTGACTTTATTATCGGTGTCGGCGGCGGAAAATTGACCGATTTGGTCGGGTACGCAGCCCATCTGACCAATACGCCATTTGGTGTCGTGCCAACCTTAGCAAGTAATTGTGCACCATGGACACCGTTAGCTGTGATGTATAAAGAAAACGGCGAATCTGAAGGAAAGTCAGAGCACTTCTTGCGGCAAGCAGCTTTTTTGATTACAGATCCGACACTAGTGATTGATGCGCCAGTTTCCTACTTTATTGCTGGACTAGCAGATACCTTAGCAAAGTGGTATGAATCAGAAACAATTTTGGCGCAACCACAGCTTCAACATGAGCCTTTTCTACAATTGGCTGGCTACACAGCCAAACTATGCGAGAACGCGATTGTATCTCAGTCAAAACAAGCAATCCAGGATATGGAAGAGCAAAAGGTAACAGAAGAATTCATTCACTTGTCAGAGATTGTGTTTGCAGTTGCCGGTTTAGTTGGTGGATTGGGTGACAAATACGCCCGCAATGCGGCAGCCCATGCGATGCATGACGCAATCAGCAAATATCTGCCAGCAAGTCATCAGTTTTTGCATGGTGAAAAAGTTGCTTACGGCATTTTTTATCAATTAGCGATTGAAGAAAGATGGACGGTCATTGATCAGTTATTGCCGTTTTATCGAGAATTGCAGTTGCCAATGTCCCTGCATCAAATGGGGATCTATCCAGAAGACCCGCAAGTGATCGATCAGTTGGTGGCATTTGTTGATTCAAAAGAGAAAGTTCATCTGATTCCGGTTTCTATAACGAAAGAACGGCTGAAAAAAGCACTTTTAGATTTAGAAAACTATATTGAGCAGGTTTAGGAGGAGGAAAAATGGAAACTTTAAGCATTACACAGAGTTTACTGATTGCTTTATGGGTTGCGGCAGTCATGTCTAGATGGCTTGGTGGTGGGGCAACACTAACCCTTCGTTTCTCGCCATTGATGACTGGGTTGGTTGTTGGGATCGTGATGGGGGATGTAGCGCAGGCGATGATCGTTACTGCTGCACTACAGATGATTTATATGGGGGTCTTCTCTCCCGGCGGCTCAATGCCAGCTGAACCATCGATTGCTGCGGCTATTGCTGTACCGGTAGCATTATTAGGTAATCTGAAGCCCGAAGCGGCGATCGCAGTTGCTGTCCCAGTGGGACTTTTAGGCAGTTATTTGTATCAGTTCCGGTTCTTTATCAATACATTTTTAGGGAAATATACGGATAAAGCAGTGGAAGACATGAATACAAAAGCAATTACTCGTTCGATCATTTTGTATCCAACGTTGGCCTCATTTATTTTATTTGTACCGCTTGTTTTCATCGCACTTTATCTGGGTGCACCACTGATCGCTGATGTCATCAATGCCCTTGAAGGGACTGTCGTCATCCATATTCTGGAGGTAGTAGGTGGTGGCTTGGCAGCGATCGGGATTGCAACGACTGTTTATGTCATTGGTCGGAAAGATTACATGGTTTTCTTTTTCCTTGCCTATTTTATGAGTGTCGTACTGAAATCATTGGAAATCACTATGGTTACTTACGCAATCTTTGGTGTTCTGATCGCATTGATCTTTGTACAATCACAAAAAGGAAAATTAGCTCCAGCTGCTGAAACGAATACGTCCAATGCATCCTTTGATGAGGACGATTACGATGATGGATTCTAAGAAACAAGGAGGAAGGAAAAAATGACAGAATCAGTGAAAGCAACACAGATCGCTCCAGAGGAGATCACAAAAAAAGATGTCACGAAAGCATATCTTCGCTGGCACTTTGCCAACGAGATCCCTCATTCATTTGAACGCTATCTGGCACCGTCACTTTTATACGCAATGATGCCGATTTTACGAAAATTATATAAGAACGAAGACGCCCTCAAGGCTGCCTATAAGCGGCAACTGCTCTTTTTCAACACGCAATTGAGCTGGGGGGGCGGCGTGATCACAGGCCTGATGTCTTCTATGGAACAGCAGCGGGCAGAAGAAGAACATGAAAACAAAGAAGTTCTGATGCAAGATGATTTGATGTATAACACAAAAGCAGGGTTGATGGGTGCTTTAGCAGGGATCGGTGATGCGATCGATTCTGGAACAGTACAGTATATCTTTATTGCGATCGCTGTCCCATGGGCCCAGCAGGGAAGTCCGCTAGGTGCATTGTTCCCATTTGTCTGTTTCGCTTTATACCAAGCATTTTTAGGTGTATTTTTTGCTCGACAAGCTTTTGCAATGGGACGAAACGCGACCGGATTGATGCAAAGTACCGGTGTTCAGACAGCAATCGAAACGTTGTCTGTTCTCGGGTTGTTTATGATGGGGGTCTTAGCTGGAAACTATGTCAATGTTTCTTCTTCTCTGAAATTTGATATTTCAGGACGAGAATTTATCATTCAAGATATTCTTGACCAGATTGTTCCAGGTATCTTGCCATTGGCTGTTGTAATGGGTGTTTATTGGTTCTATACGAAAAAAGGCTTAAAAGTTACGCAAGCACTGCTCTGGCTGACTTTGATCTTGATCATTCTAGCCGGCGTAGGGATTTTATAGAAAAGGAAGTGGAAAACAATGGGTGTAGTAAATTTAGCACGTGTGGATGAACGGTTGATTCATGGGCAAGTCATGATGACGTTGTCTCAAAAAAGCGGGGTCAACTCTATCTTCGTCGTTGATGAAGTGGTTGCTAAGGATAAATTCATGCGAGATCTATACAAAAATGCCGGCAGTCGCACAGGACAAAAAACGATTGTCGTGACACCAGAAAAAGCAAAATTTTATTGGGATGAATATGCGTTTAAAGAGTACAACTGCATCCTGATCGCAAAAACCATCAGTGTGATTTATGATCTGGTCACCCATGGTGTGCCAATGAAAGAGTTGAACATTGGCGGGATCGCACAGAAAGATCCAGAAAAAGATCTGTTAGTTACAAAATCCGTCTACTTGAATAAAGCAGATGCCGCAAGATTAAAGGAAATGAATGAACACTATGGAGTCGAAAACATCTATTTCCAAGCAACACCTTCTGCTCCTAAATCCTCTTTAAAAGAGGTCTTGAAACAATTCGGATTATAACTGCCAAATACAGCAACTGAGCTAGTTCCATCAATAACAAAAAAGCAACGGTCATTTGATGGTTGCTAGCTCAAAGGCTGTTGAAAACGTGCTGGATCCTTCGAAAAATGGGAGATGAAAAAGATGCAGAAAGACCGTTTCAATGATTGGCTGTTTCGTTACCGCTATATTTATCGTTCTCGCTTAAGTGACCGCAGCAAAAAAAGATTCCTAAATGCTTTAGTGACAGATATCTCACAAATAAGAAAAGATATTCGCGTAATCGAATATGATTTGAAACATAAAGCAGCTTCGAGAAATGTTTACATCGGAGATATTGCTCAAGCAGATCGAATCATTTGTACGTATTATGATACACCGCCGCAACATTTTGGCGCTTATCATTTTTTTGATCGAAAGGCGCAAGGTCGTCAAACAATGAATTTTATTCTTGTCAGCTCATTCATAACGATTGGGATCGGCGCAGTAGCGACATGGTTCTATAGTCAATTCGCTGCTGACGGTTTTGTACTTTTTTCTTGGCAAACATTTTTCTTAGTTCTGGCATTTGGTTCGTACTTTTTTTTATTGGGAAAAGTGGTAAAAGGGGCGGTCTTCCAGAAAAACTTAACGAGAAATACTTCTTCGGTTTTGGCATTATTGGCTTTAATCAGTGAAAATGAACGACAAAACACTGCGTTTGCGTTCTTGGATGAAGGAAGCTATGGCGAACGAGGATTAGAAGTTTTGCGAGACTCAGCCAAACGCAAGGCTACGATTTATTATCTGGATTCTGTTGGTGCCAAAGCACCTCTACATGTAGTAGGAACAGAGTTTGATCGCAAACAATTAGCACGACTCGGAATCCTTCAAGAAGAAGGAATCCATGCAACAATCAATTATGTGATCAGCGGAAATAAGGAATCAACAGAGGGATATTATCTGCCTAAACAATTATTAAGGCAAAAAGACATCAATATGGAAAATGTAAACAAGACGATTGCCTTGTTACAGTAAACGTTTTGCATGGAAATCCATGCAGGGAGACAAAGGAGGAATGACAATGTTGGGAATCGTACTTGCTACTCATGGCACATTAAGCGATGGACTGAAAGATGCGGGAACAGTCATCATGGGAGCAGTCGAAAATATAGCGACAGTCAATTTGTATCAAGGAGATGATGTTCAAGCACTGGGAGAAAAAATCAGTACCGCGGTACATCAAGTCAATCAACAAGAAGGGGTGCTGATCTTAGTAGACTTACTGAGCGCTAGCCCTTACAACCAGTCAGTTTTGACGATCAATCAGTTAGAAAAAGAGCTGCAAGAAGAAGTTTACGTTATTGGCGGTACCAACTTGCCGATGGTGTTAGAAGCAATCAATCATCAATTACTGCAAACACCAATTGCATCAGCGGCACAAGCAGTGATCGATCAAGGAGAAGATAGTGTTGCTTTTTGGCATATCTCGAATGAGACGCCAGCTGCTGGTGATGAGGATGACGATGATGATTTTTAAGAAAGGATGTTGACTATGAAATGGGGCTTTAGATGGTATGGCGAAGGAGACTCGATTCCTTTGCAAAATGTCCGTCAAATACCTGGCATCAATGGGGTCATCGGCACCTTGTTAAACAAACTGCCAGGAGATATTTGGGAAATTGCCGAAATTGAGGAATTAAAGCAATCAATCGAAAAAGAAGAACTGACATTACTAGGAATCGAAAGTGTGGCGATCCATGACGCGATCAAGGCAGGAACAGAAGAACGGGATCACTACATCGATCATTACATTCAGACGATCAAAAATCTTTCTGCTTGTGGCATACATCTGATTTGTTATAGTTTTAAGCCGATTTTTGGTTGGGCAAAAACCAATCTTTTTTATGAAAATGAGGATGGCAGTTTCTCATTGCTGTATG
The DNA here is from genome assembly GCF_051711125.1 of Enterococcus sp. DIV0574. Classification (NCBI taxonomy): domain Bacteria; kingdom Bacillati; phylum Bacillota; class Bacilli; order Lactobacillales; family Enterococcaceae; genus Enterococcus; species Enterococcus sp. DIV0574. The sequence continues at coordinate 2,671,182 of NZ_JBIOMA010000001.1, read as the reverse complement.
ACCAAGCAGTGGTTGATGGGATGGAACCTAGCGAAATGTACACATTGATCCACAGCCAATCAAAAGGATTCAAGCTGCCTGGTTGGGAAGAAGAACGGTTAAAGAAATTCGATCAGCTGATGAAGACTTATGACGGAGTGACAGAAGAGGTTCTTTTCGATAACTTGGCTTATTTTCTGAAACGAATTATTCCTGTTTGCGAAGAAATGAATGTTAAAATGGCCATCCATCCCGATGATCCGCCTTGGGAGATCTTCGGCTTGCCGCGAATCACCAAAAACTTGTCTGACTTGAAAAAAATATTGTCTATTGTTGACTCTCCTTATAATGGATTGACGCTATGCACTGGTTCGTTAGGCGCCGATCCGAAAAATGAACTAGTGTCGATCATCCATGAGGTTGGCGACCGAATTAATTTTGTACATTTCCGAAACGTTCTCTTTATGGGAGACCGCAAATTCAAAGAGTCTGCACACTTGTCTACAGAAGGTTCACTAGATATGTATGCCATTATGAAAGCCTTGGTGGATGTAGGATTTACTGGAGTGATTCGTCCAGATCATGGGCGAACGATCTGGGGGGAAGTAGCAATGCCAGGATATGGTCTGTATGATCGAGCTTTGGGGGTTAGTTACTTGCAAGGACTGCATGAAGCGGTTGTCAAATCGCAAATGTCTGCAGAAATTGATCAGAAAGCGGGGGAATAGAATGGCAAACGTCGAATCATTGACCGAACATTTAGCGGCTACGAAAGTTTTACCGCTTTATACCGCCACAGACATGTCGTTGCTAGATCCACTAGAAGAATTATTGATTAAACATGATATTCGTTTGATTGAAGTGACTTTCCGCAGCGAACTGGCGTTAAAAGCAATCGAACACTTAGCACGCTCAGGGAAGTTGCTCGTGGGAGCCGGCACGGTGAGAACACTTGAAGAAGCCCAACAAGCGGTAGCAAAGGGGGCCCAGTTTATTGTCTCTCCAGCTATTGTTCCAGAAGTTATCGATCACTGTCTAAAGAATCAGATCCCGATTTTTCCAGGAACAGCGACACCAAATGATATTCAGAAAGCCGTATCGTTTGGGATCAAAACTGTGAAATTTTTTCCAGCAGATATTTATGGCGGGTTACAAGCAATCAAAGCGTTAAGCGGTCCCTTCTATGATGTTCGATTTTTGCCAACTGGCGGAATCTCTAAGGACAATTGCCAAGACTACCTTGCTCATCCGCAAGTAATCGCAGTTGGGGGTTCTTTCATCCTTTCAGAAGAGCTGGTCAGAGATTATGAGCAAGGGGATGCACATTTAGCATCCTTAAAAGCAATCCTTGAATCGACCTGAGTATCAAAACGAAGAGCGGTGCGATCTAATGCTAGACGCATGGCTCTTTTTTAAAATAAAGTAGGAGAAAGCGAATGAACACAATCCAACTAGTAATTTTTGACATGGATGGCTTAATGTTTGAAACAGGACGACTTGCCTACCGTGCCTATCTAAAATCTGCTGAAGAACACGATTTTGAATTGATCCACGATGTCTATTATTATTTGACCGGGAAAAGAGAAGCCGAGATTCGTCAAGGAATGAAAGAGTTGTACGGCGATGTCCCTGTCGACCAATGGCGGGATTCGATGAACCGATACAAAGAAGCCATTTTAGCCGAAGAAAAAAGAGTCTACAAAAAGCCAGGTTTGCTCGATTTACTAAAGGAGCTGAAGCAGCACACCTGCCAAATCGCATTAGCCTCCTCTTCTTCCCGAGAAAAAATCGCCACCTATTTTGAGCTAGAAAAGATGCCGTCTATCTTTGATATCATCGTAGCTGGCGATCAAGTCAAGCAAGGAAAGCCCGATCCGGAAATTTTTTTGACGGCTTGTCGTCAGGCAAAGGTTCTCCCAAAAGATGCCTTAGTCTTAGAAGACTCGTTTGCCGGGATAGCTGCTGCTGAAAAAGCGGGCATCTCAGCGTTTATGGTCGAAGATGATTTGACAGACTTACCGACAAGAAAAGGAAGATACCCATTGAGCAAACAACCAATCATCGACAAAGAGGCGCTCTTTCAAGGTGTTCGGCGTTTTACTGATTTAATCGAAGTCAAAGACTTTTTACTAGCCAATCAATTACTTGGATAAGCGGGACATTGTTTGGTTTAATCTAGATGAATGGTTCTATTCAGCTCTTGAAGCGTATTAGCAGCCATTCATCTTTTACATTTTTAGCGTAATTATATGTAAAGGGAAAATGAATGCGTATCCAAAAAAGATTGCAATTTTGGAAAAACGTGCTATAGTTTAAAATTGAACCGGTTCAATTTTTTAACAAGCTGATGATTTTTATTAGATCGTGAAGGGGATCAACACTCGTTACCAAAAGCAAATCAATGAATCCAGCGATTCATAATCATTAGAAAATGGATCGTGAAAAATGGCATCAGAGAAAGGTGAGAAACATGGCTTCGATTCGAGATGTTGCGCAATTAGCAGGTGTTTCTGTAGGGACTGTTTCCCGATATTTGAATGGACATCAGCTGAAACAATTGAACAGAGAAAAGATTGCTGCTGCTATTGAGTCGCTTGACTACAAAGAGAATATTATTGCGAAGGGTTTAAAGAACAATCGTAGCTATTCATTTGGCTTATTGATGAATCGCATCTCCAGTCGTTTTGGCTCGGAAGTTGTTTCTGGTATCGAGAAAGTCGCGGAAGAAAATGGCTATAGTATTTTGCTGAGTGGTTTTACGAATAGCAAAGAGGACCATGACAAACTCGATTATTTATTGCAGCATGCTGTCGACGGATTGATTGTTTTCTTTTCTGATGAAAAAAAGTTTGATTTGTCGAAATGGCAGGACATTCCGATACCCATTGTCTTTTTGAATCATCCTGAGACACAAGGAATCGCCGATGTTCTCTTATTGAACGACCGTCAAAGTGTTTTTGACGTCATCAACCATTATTTAGCAGCTGGACATAAAAAAATCGGTTATCTTTCCGCCCCACAGTCGGATCACACTGCGAGAGAACGACTGTTTGGTGCGCAAGCTGCTATGGCAAACAATGAAGCAGAAATGAAAATCGTGGTGGGTGACTACACAAGACAAAGCGGTTATCGGGGAACTGAAGAATTAGTCGCATGGGGAGCGACTGCAATTTTTGTCAGTAACTACAACATGTCAGTGGGGGCTTTGGAATGTTTCAATCAAAAGGGACTGATTGTTGGAAAAGATATCGCCTTTGGTCACTATGATTATCTTTCTGAAGCAGAACAGAGTTTGTTGCCGCAAATAACTGTGAATCCGCCAGCAGAAAAAATGGGGGAGAAAGCCGCAGAACTTGTCTTAGAACGAATCAAAATGGGAAAAGCGGCCACTGAAAAACAAGTTGTCTTAATGGAAAATCAATTACTAGGATTACCGAAGGGAGCAGAAACATGAAGGTTCAATTTCCAGAAAATTTTTGGTGGGGTTCCGCAGCAAGCGGCCCACAGACAGAAGGTCGGGTAGCCGGGGACGGCAAAGGCGAGAATATTTTTGATTACTGGTATGCCAAAGAACCGGAAAAATTTTTTGATCAAGTAGGTCCAGACAAAGCATCGGAAGTCTATCTCAACTACAAAGAGGATGTCCAATTGATGGTTGAAACCGGCCATAACTCTTTTCGGACTTCGATTCAATGGAGCCGTTTGATTCCTGATGGAACGGGGGCAGTCAATCCTAAAGCTGTTTCTTTTTATAATGATTATTTTGATGAATTGATCAACAATGGGATCGAACCATTTGTCAATCTGTATCACTTTGATATGCCAATGGCATTACAAGAAAAAGGCGGCTGGCTCCAGCGAGAGACTGTGGAGGCATATGCCAGATATGCCAAGACATGTTTCGACTTGTTTGGGGATAAAGTCAAAAAATGGTTTACTCATAATGAACCGATCGTTCCTGTTGAGGCGGGCTATTTGTATCAATTGCATTATCCAGAAGAAAGTAACATGAAACATGCCATTCAAGTCGGATTTAATGAAGCATTGGCTTCTGCTTTGGCGATCAAGGCTTACCATGAAAGTGGGCAAACTGGTCAAATCGGCATCATACTGAATCTAACTCCAAGTTATCCAAGAGACAGTAATAATCCCGAAGATGTTCGAGCAGCAGAAATCGCGGATGCTTTTTTCAATCGTTCATTTCTTGATCCTGCGGTCAAAGGAATTTTCCCAGAAGAACTGGTAAAAATCGTGAAAGAATTAGACATGGTACCTGAGATGCAAGCGAGCGATCTCGACATCATCAAAAATAATACTGTCGATTTGTTGGGGGTCAACTATTATCAGCCACGGCGAATCAAAGCGAAAGAAACGCCTGTCGATCCTGCAGCAGAGCCAATGCCAGAAAATTATTTTGATGTGTATGATATGCCAGGCAAAAAAATGAATCCTTATCGTGGTTGGGAAATCTATGAAAAAGGCATTTACGATATCCTGATCAACCTGCGGGATAACTATGGCAACCTGCCGTGCTTTATCTCCGAAAATGGCATGGGGGTTGAAAACGAACGTCGTTTCTTAGGTGAAGATGGGATGATTCATGATGACTATCGGATTGAATTTGTCTCAGAGCATTTGAAATATGTTCATCAAGCAATTCAAGAAGGGGCAAATTGCCTAGGCTACCACATGTGGACCTGCATGGACAACTGGTCATGGACCAATGCTTACAAAAATCGATATGGCTTTATTTCTGTTGATTTAGAAAATGACCGCAAACGGAGTATCAAGAAATCAGGATATTGGTTCAAGCAAGTCTCTGGCAATAATGGCTTTGAGGGATGATTTTTCCGTGAGCATGCGCCGATAAAATGTCTGGTAAATCCAAACTAGAAGAGCGGATCAAACAATTAAAGCAGATAGAGGAAAGGCGATCTTTCTTTTATCTGCTTTTTCGTTGGTTCATAAATAGGGTCTGGAAAGGTTATCTGGAAAGGTTAAATGTAGGATGATTCCGAGAAAAGCATGGAATATTTTACAAGAAATCGAAAGGTTCAATGCTAAAATAGATAGAAAAGGAGGAACAGTATGAAAAAGGTTCACTATGATGAAATAGTTGGCATTGAGGCCTATGCGTTAGAAAAGTATCAAAAGAGCTTTCCCCTCCATTTTCATGATTATTATGTAGTGGGTATTTTGTTAGCAGGAAGAAGAAAGCTGTATTGCGGAGAGACACAAATCCTCGAAAAAGGCGATCTGAATTTATTCAATCCCTATCAGCCTCATAGCTGCCAAAGTCTGGAGAACCAAGAAATCACCTACCACGCCCTCAACATTTCCAAGCAAGCGATGATACAAGTGGTAAAAGAAATTACCGGCAAAAAGGATCTGCCTTATTTTAGTCAAGTCATCCTGCGAAACAATAGCACAGGAGAACTAGTCGAAGAATTGTACCAAGCGATTCTTTCAAAGAAATCGCCTCTATATCGAGAGGAATTGATGTATTTGCTTATTGAAAACTTGCTTGCCTATACAGCGGAAGGGTATCAGAATGAACCCGTTGAAAACGTCCTGTTAGAAAATGTTTGCCATCATTTACAAAAAAATTATACAGAAGACATTCGTTTAGAGAATCTCGTTGCGTTGACGAATTTGAAAAAAAGTTCTTTCATTCATCAATTTACAAAAAACTATGGCATGACACCTTATCGGTATCTGTTATCGATCCGAATCGATGAAGCAAAGAAATTACTGGCAAAACAGCAGTCCTTATCAGAAGTGGCGTTGATGACGAATTTCTCCGATCAAAGTCATTTCTCCAATGTATTCAAAAGCTTTATTGGGCTGACACCAAAACAATATCAAAAAATGTATTTAAGGAGTACAGAATGAATCATTTATTTAAGAATCCCCATGTCACTGCCTTGATCACGGTTTTCTTCTGGTCAACGACTTTTATTGCCACAAAACTGCTGCTGATTGATTTTTCACCCACGGCGATATTATTTTTACGATTTATCATCGGACTAGTGGCGTTGAGTGTGTTATCCAAATTTAGCAGGATACACTATCACTTTCGTCAACATCTTTATTTGATGGCAGCAGGAATATCTGGCGTTTGTTTTTATTTCTTTTTAGAGAACATAGCTTTAAGTTATACAAGTACATCGAATGTTGCGGTGATTGTTTCCATTTCTCCACTCTTCATTGGCTTAGCCTCTGCTCTCATTTATCGAACGAAATTAAAGGGAACATTCTTTATTGGTTTTTTGCTTTCTTTTTGTGGTATTTTTCTGATCAGCTTTGCAGGGAATCTTTCGTTTCATCCCTTTGGCGACTTTTTAGCTATAGCAGCCGCCCTGATGTGGATGGTCTATTCACTGTTGGTCAAAAAGATCGCTAGTTGGGGACATTCCGTGATCGACACGACGAAAATGATCTTCCTATATGGCATTCTATTTATTATGCCGCTATTCTTTTTGACGAAAAGTTCCCTTTCGTTAGATAAATTGCTTCAAACGGACAATCTGCTTTATCTGCTGTTTCTTGGACTGGGGGCTTCCGCGCTGTGCTTCGTTCTATGGAATTACACCGTCGAACAGCTAGGTGCTGTTATGGCTGGCCTCTATATTTATTTGGTTCCTGTGACGACATTATTTGCTTCTTTTCTTATCCTAGGAGAAAGGATCAGTTTAGTGAAACTACTAGGCGTGACGTTAACGCTATTCGGTCTTTTTGTATCAGAAGGAAAATCAAGCCTTCCAATAAGGGCAAGACTAAAAAAGACAAAACTAAAGAACAAAGATGAGTAATGATCAAAAGCAATGGGGAAAATTCAAGCAATTCTGACTTTGTAGGTCTATTCCTTTTTTAGAAGGGGAAGAGACCTTTTGATTTTGAATAGGAGTAAATGATTGCAGTCGAAATATATCGTTGGCGGGATCACTGCAGGAGACATAAAAGAGTAAGCCGCTGGGAGAAGGGATTGATGAGGGGGGTTCAATATTGTCTTGCTGGCACTGTATGATATAAGGAAAAATAAAGAATGAGAACCAAAGTATCTGACAGGAGAACACGTATGAAATTGTGCAGGAGCACAGAGTACTCCTGCAGCGCAGCGACAGTCAGCTACCCAAACTTATGTCCCAGTCCATTTGTTGTGTTGCCACTTATTGAAGTTATACGGTGGCTAAATGAATGAGTGGATTTTCTGTATCAGAAAAAAATTTTTATGGATTAAAGGAAATCAATCGTTGGAAAGCGCAGATCTTCAATGTTTAAGAAGTTCTTGGCAATCAGAACATTACCACCGAACAGAGGTGCCTGTTCGCCCAAACGACTGTTTTTGATTTTCGTATTCTGAGTGAACTGACTGGTTAATTTTTGTTGCAGGTCTTTGGTCAATTGAGGGATTTTGCGATAGACAGAGCTGTTGATATAAACCTCTTCAGGATCGAAAAATGTAATGACATTATTTAAGCCGATACTCAAAAATTCGACATTTTGTTGTGCTAGTTCAAGCGCTGATTTCTCGCCAGAACGAATAGCCTTTGCAAAAATATCTGAATTGACAAGCTCTTTTTTTGTATAGTGACTGTAGGTATCGAATAAAACTTTATTAGAAGCGTATTGCTCTAAACACCCGCGATTTCCACAAGGACAAAGGTTTCCATGAGGGAACAATGTAGAATGACCCACTTCTCCAGCTGTTCCGTGAGTTCCTGTCTGTAAACGTCCATTTACAATGATGCCGACACCGATGCCGCTATGAATACTGACACTGAGCAGATTAGTTGAATCAGACGAAAAGCAATACTCTCCTAATGCAGTCAAATTTGCTTCATTTTCGATATAGACTGCGGTATGGTATTTCTGACTAAGAGGAGAGACCAAATCAATGTGTTCCAGATCATAATAGGGCGTAAAAGTGATGTTCTCCTGATTAACGATACCGTGGATCGCTAAACAAATACCAACCAATCCATGGGTAGTAGGAGGCATCTTGGGGGTAAATTCAGCCATTATCGAATCAATCGTGGTGAATACGTTGTCTTTTGTAATCAAGATATCTTGTTTTTCCAAAATGGCTATTCGTTGACCATTGATATAAGATAGCATGCCATTGACATAATTATAACCAATATCAAACGTAATCGCTAAGCTGCTTTGATGATTGAACTGAAGCTGGATAGGTTTGCGTCCGCCAATCGATGTGGAATCACCAATTCCTACTTCTTTGACAAAATCGGTTTCAATCAATTTTTTCATTATTTGCGAAACAGAGGCTTTGTTAAGATTCGTTAAGTTGGAAACTTCAGCTCTAGAAATATGTTCGTTATCAATGATGGTTTTCAGGACGGCAGCTTCATTCTGCTCTCGGATGCCCCTTTTGTTAATAATCATAGTATCTCCTTCTTCGTCTATAGTAATGTTAGTTTACCGTGCAAATTAATAAAGTGCAAGTTTATCTGTAAAAGGAGATATTCCTCAGTTAGGTGCTTAAAAAAGTCTCAAATAACTGTTGAAAGCGCTTGACAAAAATGGATGGGTCGTTTACTATCCAATTAGTTAGTTTTTTAAGCAAATTAACCTAAAAGCAATATTTTGTAAACCATAACAAATAAGAATTTCATCAGTAGCAAAGGAGAAGAATATGGCTTATTTACTAGGACTGGATCTAGGAACGAGTTCTTTGAAAGGATTGGTTTTTGATCACTCAGGGAATCTGATTGACACTGCTAGTGCAGACTATCCATTGTCGTCCCCCCGACCTGGATTCAGTGAGCAAGATCCTAATCATTGGCGTCAAGCGGCTCATGCAGTCATTAAAGCGTTGATCGATAAAGTGCCTGAGTTGCGCAAAGAATTGATCGGCATCAGCTTTTCAGGACAAATGCACAGTTTAGTCTTGCTAGACGAACAAAACAAGGTCATTCGACCAGCAATTTTGTGGAACGATGTTCGGACGACGAAGCAATGTCAGCGAATCATGGAAGAGATGCCAGAGATTCTTTCAATCACAAAGAACATTGCACTAGAAGGATTCACATTACCTAAAATTTGTTGGGTTCAAGAACATGAGCCTGAGAACTGGCAGAAGGTCCAGCACTTGATGCTGCCGAAAGATTTCTTAGCATTGTGGCTATCAGGTACCTATTCAATGGATTATTCGGATGCAGCTGGGACATTACTACTGGACAGTGAGAAGAGCTGTTGGTCTGCAGAAATCCTCAACAAGTTTGCTATTCCAGAAGAAATCTTACCGACACTTTTTGAATCAGCAGCTGAAGTCGGGACACTGGTCCCTGATTTACAAACAGAATTTGGCTTTGAAAAAGAAGTCAAAATCTTTGCTGGCGGCGCCGATAACGCATGTGCCGCGCTAGGATCTGGGATTATTGACGAAGGCATTGGGATGGTATCGATCGGTACTAGCGGTGTATTCTTATCTTTTGAAGCGCAGAAGGTTGATTACCAAGGGAAATTGCATGTTTTCAATCATGCAGTGGCAAAAAAACAATACTCGATGGGTGTCACACTAGCTGCCGGTAACTCACTAAGTTGGTACCGAGATACATTCGCAGAAGGAGTAGACTTCTCCGAATTGCTAGCAGATATTGGGGAGGTTTCTCCCGGAGCAGATGGTCTGCTGTTCACCCCTTATATTGTTGGTGAACGAACTCCTTATACGGACAGCACTGTCAGAGGAAGCTTCATAGGGATCGATACCCATCACCGACGTCGGCATTTCAGCCGAGCGGTCTTGGAAGGCATCACTTTTTCTCTGAAAGACTCTCAACTGATCATGGAAGAAGAAGCAAAACGGAAATTTAGCAAAATCGTTTCTGTTGGTGGGGGTGCGAAAAACAAAGAGTGGCTTCAGATGCAGGCGGATATTTTTGCTGCAGAGATCACAACATTATCCACAGAGCAAGGTCCCGGCATGGGGGCCGCGATGTTAGCGGCAATCGGAAGCGGACTTTATCCTGACGAAGCGGCTTGTGTGAAGGCTTTTGTAAAGTATGGGTCAGTAATCCAGCCAATCGCAGAAAATGTAACGGAGTATCAACGGATCTATTCTGTTTATCATAAAGTGTATCAACAAACAGCACCTCTTTGTCGCGAATTGGCAGCATTGCAGTCAGAGTAATCAACGAAAGAATCGCCACTACTAAAGGTTTCATGTAACTTATTTTATAAGTAAGTTAGTTTGTTATGTTAAAAAACTAAAAATGGAGGAACCAAAATGAATTATTTTCCAACGATTGATAAAATCAAGTATGAAGGTCCAGAAACGGCCAATATGTTTGCTTTTCGGCATTATGATGCAGAAGAAGTAGTCCTAGGCAAGAAAATGAAAGACCATTTACGGTTTGCGATTGCCTACTGGCATACTATGACACAAGATGGTTCAGATCCTTTCGGAGCACCGGTCAATCAGCGCACTTGGTTCGGTGAAACGGAAATGGAAACCGCGAAAAATCGAGTAGAAGCATTCTTTGAAATTTGCGAGAAGCTAGGCGCTGAATTCTTCTGTTTCCATGATGTTGATGTAGCACCAGCTGGTGAAACTTTAGAGGAGTTCTTCCAAAATTTAGATGTGATCACAGACCTGATCAAAGAAAAGATGGATCAAACAGGCATCAAATTGTTATGGAACACAGCCAATATGTTTTCTCACCCACGATTTAACAACGGTGCTGCTTCAACGAACAATGCAGAAGTCTATGCCTATGCAGCTGCCCAAGTCAAAAAAGGGTTAGATATCTCTAAAAAACTAGGCGGCGAAAACTACGTCTTTTGGGGTGGTCGTGAAGGGTACGAAACGTTGTTGAACACAGATATGAAACTCGAACAAGACAATATTGCCCGCCTATTTAAAATGGCAATTGCTTATGGAGAAAAAATTGGTCACAAACCGCAATTTCTATTAGAGCCTAAACCAAAAGAACCGTCGAAACATCAATATGACTTTGATGCCGCAACGACGATGGCCTTTATCCAACATTATGGCTTAGAAGGCGACTTCAAGTTGAATCTTGAAGCCAATCATGCAACTTTAGCTGGGCACACGTTTGAACATGAAATTGCTGTTGCTCGTAGCTATAATGCATTAGGATCTTTAGATGCTAACCAAGGAGATATGCTTCTAGGATGGGACACCGATGAATTTCCAACGAATGTTTTTGACTCAACGCTGGCATTATACGAAGTATTGGAAAATGGCGGTATCGCACCAGGCGGGATCAATTTTGACTCCAAAGTCCGTCGTTCATCTTTTGAAATGGAAGACTTGCTATTGGCACATATTGCTGGGATGGATACCTATGCACGAGCATTGAAAGCCGCAGCAAAAATCAAAGAAGATCGTTTCTTAGATGAATTGAAGGAAAAACGCTATGCCTCATTTAACGTAGGGATCGGTGCAAAGATCGTGGCAGATCAGGAGGATCTTGAAAGCTTAACGGATTACGCATTGGCACATGATCAAGTGGGGCTGGAATCTAGCCACATTGAATACGTGAAATCTCGTTTGAATGATTACTTGATTTAATGAAATAGGCTGTGACATAAGCCGAAACAGATAACTACCTAATTGCTACCAGAGAAGTCAGCAAGTTATGGCTTTTTGAGGCAAATCGACCATTTTCGTCAGGAGACGACCGTTCTGATCGGGTAATTATTTGTTCAACTTATGCCACAGTTTTTTTTATGAAAAAAACAAAAATCTGTTATGTATGATTGAAAATATGATACGATCATATGTAATCGTTTTATTGTGATTGCTGGGAAGGATTATGAACAGGTCTTACAGCAAATGGGATTCTTTTTCCTCGGGATTTTCATGGGGCGATTGCTGCCGCGTACCAGATTGAAGGAGCCTGGAATGAAGGGGCAAAGGACTTTCGATCTGGGATACCTATTCTCAAATTGTCGGCAACCCCTTTGAAAAAACCAAGAGAAATTCGCCATCGATCGTTCCTTGACTTGACAAGTAACTACAGCTGGTCTAAAAATCTAGTATACTCATCTACAAATCAAAGAACCAGTTGTTAGCAAAATTATCATGAAATGAGGCAATTACTATGATCCATGAAGTGATCCAACCGTTTTCTAAAAGTGAAGCAACGCTTACTACCTATGTGATTGACAACTCTGAAGAGATGGAGCAGGATCGGTTGCGACCGGCAATCATTATTTGTCCTGGCGGAGGCTATGAGTTTTTATCAGACCGTGAGGCTGAACCCATAGCAATCAAGATGATGAGTTTTGGGTTTCAGGCATTTGTTTTCCACTATAGTATCAAACCCCATGTGTACCCATTAGCATTGCAAGAGCTTGCTGCGAGCGTTCAATTGATTCGCCAAAATCATTCACAGTGGCACGTTGATCCGGAGAAAATCATTGTCGCGGGCTTTTCGGCTGGTGGGCATTTAGCAGCAAGTTTGGGCGTATTTTGGCAAGAAGACTTTTTAACAGAAACATTGTCAGGAGCCAATCACGAATGGCGCCCAAATGGGTTGTTGCTAAGTTATCCGGTTCTTTCAAGCGGTGAATTTGCTCATGAAGGGTCTTTCCGTGCTCTTTTAGGAAACCGTTATGAAGAACAAAAGGCGCAGCTTTCCCTTGAAAAGCAAGTAAGTCGCAACACACCACCAACATTTTTATGGCACACATTGGAAGATGGTCTGGTACCGGCAGAAAACAGTCTCTTGTTTGCAAAACAACTGCGTAAGTTTGACATTCCTTATGAATTACACATTTTTCCTAGAGGTGGGCATGGTCTAAGTCTCGGAACCAAAGAAACGGCCAGTGGTGGCGAACACGCCATTGAAGACTCGGTGGTTCGTTGGCCCGAGCTTTTTGCCGATTGGGTTCGATTTAATATTTAGTTAGAACCAAGATCACTCACGCTAAGAATGATTAAACTAAGGAAACGTGTAAAAGAACAGGACCGGACTTCTCGAAACCCAAAAGAACGTCCGGTCATTGTTATGTTTCATGGGTGCTGTATTTTAAAAACGCAATAGGCGCTCTTTACGTAGGTGAATTCCAAATACTCATGTCAGAAAAAATAGCCAATCGTTTGACTCTGAATGTCTTACATAAACAGAGCTATGATAGAATAGAGAAAGGACGAACCTTAAGGACTGGCGTAGAATAAAACAGGAAAGCGAGGAGAAGAAGAGTGAAGATCCGCTTGAAAGATATCGCTGAAGAAGTAGGCGTCTCAATCGCTGCTGTCTCACAAGTCTTAAATGACAAACCGATTCGCATCTCGGAAAAGAAAAAACGCTTGATCAAACAATTAGCGAAGGAAAATAATTATTCGCCTAATATTGCGGCAAAAAGTTTAGTGCTAAACAAAACAAATACGATCGGATTGGTCATACCAGACATCAATAATCCTTTCTTTGCACAATTAGCAAAAGTACTGGAAGACCAGTTGCGAAAAATTGGTTACCTTTTGATTTTAGTCAATTCAGATGATCACTTTGCGGCAGAGAAAGAATTGATTCAATTATTGATCGATCGTAATGTGGATGGACTGTTACTAGCCCTTTCGAGTGAATCTTATACTTACGAAGAAGAGTTGAAAGAGTTTTTAAGCAGTATTTCTGTACCATTGGTGCTGGTTGATCGAGGGTTGGATAATTTTCCGGTTGGACAAGTGTTTTATAATAATCGACAAGGCGGCTATCTTGCGACCATGGAATTGATCAATAATGGCCATCAAAACATTGGTATTATGATGAACCCCGATAAAAATATCAACTGTATTTATCGCTACCAAGGATATCTGGATGCTCTGAAAGAAGCGCAGCTGCCCCAGCAAGAAAGCTGGCGGGTGGTCACAAAATTTCAGTTTGAAGATGCTTATGACAAAGCAGACCAGCTTTTGAACAATCAAGCAATCACCGGTATCGTGGCGGGAAATGATTTGATTGCTTTAGGGATCATGAAAAGAGCCAAGGAGTTAGGAATCAATATTCCAGAAGAAATGTCCATCGTTGGCTATGATAATTTGATTTTAAATGATTTATTAGAAGTACCACTTACTTCTGTCGAACAAGATGTGACAGTTCTGGGGGAAAAAGCAGTTGCTTCTTTATTATCAGCGATGAAAGAACAAGCGCCGCGTTATCTTCAATTGACGCCAAAAATCGTACGAAAAAAAAGCGTTGGCAAACGGTTGGAATCAAAGATAGAATGAAAAAGGTAATCGTTGTGTTTATATCAGGAGGTAGCTGTTTAACTGATCAACACAACGATTGTCTAGGTTAGAATTCAGCGCAAATTTATGGAAAGCTTTTTTGTATTCGTTATTGACAGCGCTTTACATAAGTGGTATTCTTTGGGAGAACAAATGATAAAACGTTTTATCAAACGTTTTTATTTTTAGCCAATTGATAAAACGTTTTATCAAAAAACGAAAGGGGTTTACTTATGAACAAAGCAGTAATTATTGATACGGATCCGGGAATTGACGATGCAGTAGCATTAGGAATTGGCTTGTTCAGTGATCAGTTAGACGTGAAATTAATCACGACAGTTGCTGGAAACGTAGGGATCAATTATGTGACGGAAAATATGTTGAAGTTGCTGACTTTTTGGAACTTGAAAATTCCTGTGGCCCAAGGCGCAGCTGGACCTTTGCTTCGTGAAGTAAAAGATGCCAGCGATGTTCATGGTGTAACAGGAATGGCAGGGTACGAGTTTCCAACACCAAATCGCAGTTGTTTATTGGAAGAGAGTGCCGTTGAAGCCATGCATCGCACATTGATGGCTTCTGCAGAGAAGATGACGATTATCGCAATCGGACCACTGACTAATATTGCACTTCTTCTTAAAACGCATCCTGAAGTCAAAGAAAGAATTGAAGAATTGGTTTTAATGGGTGGTGCGCTAGGCAGAGGAAACTTTGGTATTTTGTCAGAGTTCAATATCGCGATTGATCCGGAAGCAGCCAAAATCGTTTTTGAAAGCGGTCTTTCGCTAGCAGTCGCACCATTAGATGTCGGGTTGAAAGCACTGGTTTATCCTGAAGACAGCGAAAAAATCAAAGACATGAATCAAACTGGAGATATGATGTACCACCTTTTCAAGAAATATCGAGGTGGAAGTTTTGGTACCGGATTAAAAATGTACGACAGCTGTGCTTTAGCTTACGTTCTTTGTCCGGAAATGTTTGAGATCAAAGAAACCTTTGTCGCAGTAGAAACAAAAGGGGAGTATACTTCTGGCGCTACGATCATCGATCTGAACAATAAACTTGGCAAAGAAAAGAATTGCCGTGTCTGTGTCGATGTCGATGAGAATAAATTCAAGGAATGGTTTTTACATGCAATCAGTCAGTGTAAATAGGAGGGGAAAAAATGATTGAAGCAATTTTAGTATTAGTTGTTTTAGGTATCGTTGGTTATTTTATTATTAAGAGTTATAATCCAGCGCTTATTTTGATTATCGGTGCGATTGTCTTATTAGGTGCGTCGGTGGCATTGGGAAATCCTCTCTATCCTGAAGGAGAAGGAGCTGGTCTGGCTTTCTTTGATATTTTTCTGAAACTGAAAGACACGATCATCTCACAAGTTAGCTCAGCAGGATTAGTGATCATGATTTTATTTGGCTATTCCGGCTATATGAATTTGATTGGTGCCAATCAAAAAGCGGTCAATATCTTAGTCAAGCCAATGACCAAAATCAAATCCAAAGCGTTGTTTATACCGATTGTTTTCCTGTTAGGAAATTTGATGTCTCTAGTTGTTCCAAGTGCCTCTAGTTTAGCAATTATTTTAATGGCTATTTTGTATCCGCTCTTACAAGGTATTGGAATTTCATCAATGACAGCAGCAGGGGTCATTGCAATGACCGCAACGATCATGCCAACACCATTAGGAGCAGACAATGTGATTGCTGCACAAACGTTGGATTACAACATTCTGACTTATGTGCTGTATCATGCGAAGGTCTCGATCCCAACCTTACTTATTTTAGCTGTTGTCCACTACTTCTGGCAAACGTATTGCGATAAAAAGGAAGGTTCAGAAGCGTTTGTCGAGATGAAAGAAGTTGAAAGTGCGGCGGATGAAAAAGTTGTCCCGACATTTTATGCCATTTTGCCATTATTACCTTTAGTCTTGATCATTATCGTTGGAATTATTGGTATTTTTAGAGAAAATGTGACGATGGACATTTTTGTTTTGACAATGATCTCATTCTTCGTAGCATTGATCATTGAAGGGTTCCGTAAGAAATCATTTAAGATTGCCCAAGAAAGTGCAGTCGAACTGTTCAAAGGAATGGGACAAGGTTTCAGCCAAGTCGTTATGTTAGTAGTTGGGGGTTCCTTATTCACCACAGCGATTCAAAGTCTAGGCGTGATCGATTCTTTGATGAGTGCGGTTGAAAACTCTCAATCTGCCGGTGTTCTAACCACACTGATTTTCAGTGGCGCGACAGCGTTATTTGGTATTTTGAGTGGTGGTGGATTAGCCATGTTCTATGCTGTGATCGAGCTGATTCCCAATATTGCCCAAAAAGCCGGTATCGATGGTATCTTGATTGCGCTGCCAATGCAAATGATTGCTAACTTAGCGCGGACGATTTCACCAGTTGCAGCAGTTGTCATGATCGTTTCGTCATCGATTGGTGTGAGTCCGGTTCGTTTGCTGAAACGGACCAGTGTTCCTACGATCATAGGAATTATCCTAGTAGTTGTCTTGTCGCTGTTGTTACTGCCTTATTGATTTGATGGATAAGTTAATATATGCATGCCATGAAGAACTGGATGAAATTTGGCAGTTGTTTGTTGATGCAAAAAAAAATATGGAGACACAGGGGATCTGCCAATGGACAAGCAGTTACCCTGATAAGGAGATCGTCAAAACAGATATCTGTAAAAAACAATTACTGATTCATAAAAATGAATCAGGAGAAATCGTTAGTGCAGGAACCCTTAGTCCAGAATTTTTGGCGCAAGAAGAGAGTCATGGGTATAATGAACATACAAAATGTATCCAAAGGCTCGTGACAAAAGCATCAGAAATGGGGAATGGGTTGGGCTCGGCTTGGTTGAAAACTTGTCTAAGAGACTTTTGTAAAGCAGGGGATGCCATTTATTCTCTGACCAACCATACGAATAAGCCGATGCAGCACTTATTTGAGAAAACCGGTTTTTCTTTGATAGAGACAACTTCTGTTACGGGTCGCGAAGCGTTTGGCCCGTTCTATATATACAAAAGAAATAGGTGATTTAGTGGGTAAAATAGCAGTTTTGGGCAGTGTGAATATGGATATTGTTATCACGACTGGGCGAATGCCAAAAATTGGCGAAACGATCATAGGAGATCAAATTGATTATTTTGTCGGCGGGAAAGGGGCCAACCAAGCAGTTGCAGCCGCCCGTTTTGGCGGAACAACGACATTCTTAGGAAAAATTGGTCAAGATACGTTTGGGGAAAAAGTCTATCGACACTTAAGTGAAGAGCAACTGGATGTCCAGTCAGTTGCACAAGAAAAAAATATCTTTACTGGTATCGCAAGTATTTTTAAATTACCGCAAGATAATTGCATCACTGTAATCTCCGGTGCCAATGGACTGGTAGATCGTGAATATGTAGATCAAATAGCTGATAAAATCATAGAAAGCGATGTTTTGCTGGTACAAATTGAGATTCCGGTAGATACGCTTCGGTATGCGTTACAGCTCGCAAAGGAAAATGGCGTGACAACACTACTGAATCCCGCACCTTATCATGATATCGTAGGGGAATTACTGCCTTATGTCGATATCTTAACGCCAAATGAGACGGAATTTGCCGCATTGATCGGTAAAGAATTGATCCCTGAACCTGAAATCGAAGCAACGATTCTAGCTTGGCAGCAAACGCACGCTACCAAATTGGTAGTGACACGAGGCAGTCAAGGGGTAAGTTTCGTTGATTCCGGTAAAATCGTGACCGTGGCATCAAAGAAAGTGACCGTCGTTGATACTACCGGTGCAGGAGATACCTTCAATGGTATCTTAGCGGCTGCATTAAGTGATGGGGTGCCATTTAAAGAAGCGGTCGTTTTAGCGAATCTTGGTGGAGGACTTTCTGTTCAAAAATTAGGTGCCCAAACGGGGATGCCTACAAGAAAAGAAGTCGCAGTCATCGAGAATAACTAAAAGGAGGACTGTCTAGTTTAAAGAATGACAGCTATCCCAATAAACACACCTCCGTTCTGACTCGTTCAGCGAGTCAGAACGGAGGTGTGTTTTTTTGTCTATTTGTAGTCGGATCGCTAATGTACTGCTTCGATAGAGGAACAGACGATCATCTAGAAATAACGGAATCTCCTTCAATCAACCGATAGCCGAGGTTGATCTTTTCAATCGTATCAGGATGAGCAATTTTTGTCAGTAAAAGATCAATGGCATGCTTGCCGATGGCTGTTTGGTCTTGCTCGATATGAGTGAAAATAAAAGCATTCAAGTCAAAAATGTTGACGGTAGGATGGTCAAAGCAAACAACTGAAAAGTCATGTGGGACTTGCCTTCCCAATTGTTCAATCGCACTCTTGGCAAGTAAAGCAATATTGTATTCTGTGGTAAAAAGAGCTGTGATCTCTGGGTTCTTTTGAAGAAAGGCCACGATAAGTGCCACATCATCTTCGATCTTGCGAGAAGAACTGGGGACCACAGAGTCGATCCTCGACAAAATTTGCTTTTGGCTGACAGCCCGGTTGGCATCCACATGCGCAGAGAGAAAACCATTGACTCGTTCATCAATCGTTGAAACACTGCTATCGGAAGTAATCAAGCCAATCTTGTCATGGTGTTTGGCAAAGAGATAATTTGTCAATTCTTTTGCAGCAGCAAAGCTATCCGTTTGCACACTGCAGATCGGCAAATTTGCCATCAGACGATCAATTACAACGATCGGGAAATTTTTAGAAATCAATTCTAAGATTTTTGGCGAGGT
The DNA here is from genome assembly GCF_051711125.1 of Enterococcus sp. DIV0574. Classification (NCBI taxonomy): domain Bacteria; kingdom Bacillati; phylum Bacillota; class Bacilli; order Lactobacillales; family Enterococcaceae; genus Enterococcus; species Enterococcus sp. DIV0574. The sequence continues at coordinate 2,652,238 of NZ_JBIOMA010000001.1, read as the reverse complement.
ATATTCTGATGATGTCGGCAGTAGGATCAAACCCTGAATGCCCATTTCAATCAATTCTTGGATCAACTCATTTTCGCGATCAGGATCACCATAACTGATCTTGACGATGAAATTGATTTCTTCAGCATTTGTTTCTAGAACTGTTCGCAGTATTTGAGCACCAAAAAAGTCTGTAAAGTTGGTGATGATCAATCCGAAAATGAGTTTGTTCGGAACAATGTCTGCCTTCTTATTTGTGACAACGACAGAACCTTTTCGAGGCTTTCTGACAATGTAGCCATCCTCTTTTAACAGATCCAGTGCTTTTTTGACCGTGATCGTACTAACACTATAGGTAGTTGATAATTCTTTTTCAGTAGGCAGTGTGTCATTGATTGCGACAGTGCCTGTTTCGATTTGATGTTTCAAATCTTCATAAATCGTTTGGTACAAAGGTTTACTCATGCATGCGCCTCCATTTCTCAAAAAATAAAAGAACTATTTATGTATATATTAAATATATTATATTAATAAAGCAAGCAGTTTAATCAAAAAAAACTTTTTATGAAACCGTTGACATATCCTTTTTAATTCTATATAATTCGCTTGTAAAGATATTTAATATATTAAATAGTTTTATATTATATTTAATAAGGGGGTTAATAAATGGAGTTAGGAAAGAAAAAGAGAGGGATCAATGAACAGCAAAACATTGCCTATGTATTTATTCTGGTTCCTGTTCTTCTACTAGTTGTTTTTGCAATTATCCCGATAGTGATGGCACTTTTCTATAGTTTTACCGATTATACGATCATTGAAAGCCCCAATTGGATCGGTTTAAAGAATTTCACGCGTATCTTTCAAGATGAATTTTTCTTTATTTCCTTAAAGAACACTATCGTCTACACCTTACTGTATGTGCCATTGGGATTAGTCGTCTCTCTAGCAGCCGCCATGTTGCTGAATCGCAAAATGAAGACCACCAGTCTTTTCCGAACATTTTTTTACTTGCCAGTCTTATGTTCATCGGTGGCTACAGCAACCATTTGGTATTGGCTCTTAAATCCACAGTATGGTTTGCTCAATCAGTTGCTTGGTTTGATTGGAATCAATGGTCCAGCTTGGCTGTATAGTTCCAATTGGGCGATGACTGCAATCGTCATTATGAGTGTCTGGATGAGTTTTGGCGGAAACATGATGATTTTCTTGGCGGGTTTACAAGGGATCAATCCTGCTCTTTATGAAGCAGCAGATATTGAAGGCGCAAATGCGTGGCAAAAATTTAAGAGTATCACTTGGCCCCAATTATCCAAAACAACATTCTTAGTTAGCACACAATTGATCATCGGCGCTTTCCAAGTATTTGACCAAGCCTATATGCTGACAAAAGGCGGACCTGGAAATTCCACAATCACCCTTGTTTACTATATTTATAATAAAGGATTTGGTGGACTAGAAATGGGGTATGCTTCTGCGCTGTCATTTATCTTGTTCATGATCATTTTCATTTTTTCACTGGTGAATATGCGTTTGACCAATACAGAAACAAACTAAAGGAGAAAAAACGATGGCTAAAACAAAACATATGCAGTCATTCATCTGGTATTGCTTGGTGATTCTGATCAGTTTGACAACGGTTCTGCCGTTTATCTGGACCTTGTCGACATCCTTTAAATCCGATAGCGAGATTCTCAGCGGATCGATGCAAATCATTCCAAGCCACTTTACTTGGGATCATTATAAAGAAGTTTTTGAAACGATGCCTTTCTTAAACTATTTAAAAAATTCATTGATATTAGCACTTGGGGGTGTAGCGACAAATTTATTTTTTGGTTCATTAGCTGGTTATTCTTTTGGTCAGCTGAAATTCAAAGGGAAGAAACCAATCTTTCTCGTTTTTCTAGCTTCAATGATGGTTCCAAGTATTGTCACAATGATTCCAACCTTTATTGTGCTTCGCGGATTCCCGTTGGCTGGAGGGAATGATCTAACTGGTACTGGTGGGTTAGGATTGATCAATTCCTATTGGGCAATCCTGCTTCCCGGAGCAGCAGGAGCGTTCTCGATTTTCTTTATGAAACAATTCTTCGAACAATTACCAAAAGAACTCGGAGAAAGTGCTCGAATCGATGGTGCAAGTGAGTTCAAGATTTTCTGGAATGTTTATTTTCCGCTAGCAAAACCTGCTTTGACAACGCTAGGTATTATGACTTTTCAAGCAGGCTGGAATGCCTTTATGTGGCCGATGATTGTCTTGAATGCAGATGAGATGAAAACGGTCCAAGTTGGACTGGCAGCTTTCCAATACAACTACAATACAAATTATGGTCCATTGATGGCAGGAACGATTTTGGCAACACTACCTGTTTTAGTTCTATTCATTTTTGCACAACGAAATTATGTACAAGGCATGGCAGATGCCGGTATCAAATAAAACGAAGGAGTGAATGTGATGAAAAACATAATCAAAGGATTGCTGTTAGTAGCAGCGATGACAGTGTTAGGTGCATGTGGTGGAGGCAATGATCAGGCAAGCAATGATGGAGCTGGCGGAAAGCAGAAAATCACTTTTTGGGGTTCTTGGAGTGGTGACCAAGTCGATCAGCTCAATCAATTGATCGATCAATACAATGATAGCCAAGACAAATACGAGGTGACCTACAAAGTTCAAGACAACGTTGAAGAAAAGCTGCTGACCGGAATGGCGGGTGGCGAAATTCCAGATGTTATCTTGTGGGATCGCGTCAATACAGCGATGTATGCCAAAAAAAATGCCTTATTGGATCTAGATGATTTGATCAAAAAAGACAATGTAGATATGGGCGATTTTTATGAAGAAACTGTCAAAGAAATGCAATACGACAATAAACAATATGGAATCCCACTTTTAGTAGACAACCGCTCTCTCTTTTATAACAAAACATTACTGAAAGAAGCTGGAGTAGAACCACCAAAGACTTGGGATGAGTTGTTGGATGTTGCGAAGAAAACAACAAAATGGGATGGAAAAACGTTAGTGCAAGCTGGTTTTTCTCTTGATGACGTTGGATTGTTCAATATGTGGTTGCAGCAAGCTGGCGGAACCATGCTGAACGCTGATAATACTGCCACTGCTTTTAATTCTGAGGCAGGAATGACCGTTCTTGATTTCTGGGATCAATTAATGAATCAAGCGAAGGTCTATCAACAAGGATTTAATGATGGATCTGATGCATTTGCAGCTGGTAAAGTTGCGATGACCTATAACGGACCTTGGGCATTAGCAGATTATGATAAAGTGGATGGCTTGGATTATGGGGTCGTCCCTCCAGTAACTGGACCAAATGGGGACAAAGGGGCGTTGACGGGTGGCTTTGGTTTAGTGATTCCCAAAACGGCCAAAAACCAAGAAGCTGCTTGGGACTTTATTAAATGGTGGACGACCAACCCAGATATCGGTGTCGAGTTTGCAAAAATTTCCACTTGGCTACCAGCAAATATCGAAGCAGCGCAAAATACCTACTTTACTGAAAATGAGAAGTACAAAGCTTTTGTGGAAACCATGGATTTTGCTAAAATTCGACCAACTGTTATGGGGTATTCCGATGTCGAAAAACTAGCCCTTATTCCACAATTAGAAAATGTCTTTTCTGGAAAAACAACGCCGCAAAAAGCACTAGAAAATGCTCAACAACAAGGTGACAAAATATTGAAAGAAGGATCAGGAGAATGACCGATTTTAACAAGTATGCCGATCTTGCACAAACAAGTATCGATTATTTCTATCAAGCAGCTTCCAAAGAACAATTTATGAACAACGTTTATCCATTGCGGGATGAGAAAGAAAATGAAACCTTCAATTACTGGTGGATCGCGCATTTAGTGGATGTACGCATTGATGCTTATCTGCGGACCCACGATATGGCTTACTTGCAGCAAGCAGAAGAAACCTATCATTACAATAAAGCAAGAAACCATAACACATTGCTGCATGAATTTTATGATGACATGTTGTGGAACGCATTAGCTGGATTACGTTTGTATGACTTGACTAAGAAAAAAGAATACCTAGCTGACGCCCGAGAAGTATGTCTGGATATTTTTGATACTGCTTGGAATGATCATATGAATGGCGGATTTGCTTGGAAACGCACGCAGCTTGACTATAAGAATACACCTGTAAATGCACCAATTATTATTCTAGCATTACGTCTGTATCAAGTTGAAGCCAATGAACGCTATCTGACTACAAGCCAACAGACACTGGAATGGATGAAAAAATATTTGGTACAGCCGGACACACAATTCGTAGAAGATGGTATCAATCGTAACGGCGATGGCAAAATCGATGTGCAATGGCAATTTACTTACAACCAAGGGGTCTATATTGGAGCATTGATAGAATTTTATCATGTGACTGACGATATTTCTTATTTAGAAGATGCAATCACTTGTGCCAAAACATCCTTTGAAGTTATTGGTAAAGATGGGGTCTTCAATGATGAAGGAGATGGTGGTGACATTGGATTGTTCAAAGGCATTGAATACCGTTATTTGAATCTCTTAGTCAAAGAAGCAGAAAAAGTGGGCTTAGACATAGCCTCCATCAAAGGATTTGTGACATCCAGCTGTGAACGCTTGTTAGAGCATAGTCAGAAGGAAGGACATCTGTTAGCTTACCGAGACTGGTTAGTCGCAGAAATTCCAACTAGTGTTTTCTTGTCTGACCAATTATCAGGGGTCATGGCATTAGAAAGTGCTGCAATCATTTAAAGTTTGAAGAGAAATATCAGTAGACAAAGCGAAAGGACTGGCAGCAGATTTTCAAGATCAGCGAAGGTTGGTTCATTCTTAGCAAATCGGGCATCGGATGGAGGATTGAACAGTCTTGAACATCAACTACCCGAAGCTTTTCGTTGCAGAAAGACCAGCGGCTTTGTCTACTTTTGTCGGCTCTTCTTTGTAAAAGGGGAAAAGAAGATGGGATACAGCGAAATACCGAAAGTAATTAAGAGTTTTATGGAGAAAATCACGTTGCTTTGTGGCGAAGACCATGCAAATTGGGCGGAAAACTTTAATGCGGCATTTGCCAATACCGTATTAACCACTGTCAAGAAGCAAGAAGATGGCAGTACCTTTGTTTTGACAGGTGATATTCCTGCAATGTGGCTGCGAGATTCAACCGCTCAAGTCCGTCCGTACCTGTGTTTAGCAAAAGATGATCAAGAACTGTCTGATATGATTGCCGGATTAGTCAAAAAGCAATTTATGTTTATCACTATCGATCCTTACGCCAATGCCTTCAATGAAACAGAAAATTTTGCCGGACACCAAGATGATCTAACCGAAATGAACGGCTGGATCTGGGAACGGAAATATGAGATCGATTCATTGTGCTATCCGATCCAGTTAGCCTATCTACTTTATAAAAACACCGGGCGCACCGATCACTTTGATAAAAACTTTATTGAAGGGGTCAAAAAAGTCCTAACCGTCTTTCGGACAGAACAAGATCACGCGCAGTCACCATATCAATTTGAGCGCCAAACAGAACGTCAAGAAGATACGCTGAAGTTCGCCGGCAAAGGAACCCCAGTTGCTAAAACAGGGATGACTTGGTCAGGATTTCGTCCAAGCGACGACGCTTGTGTCTATGGCTATTTGATTCCGTCAAACATGTTCGCTGTTGTGATATTAGGTTATTTGGAACTGATTTTCTCCGACATTTTAGATGTGCCTGAATTAGTGGCCGAAGCAGCCGATTTAAAGCAAGAGATCCAAGCGGGGATCGAAAAATATGCGTATACGACGAATCAAGCTGGCGAAACGATCTATGCCTATGAAGTGGATGGGTTAGGCAATGCCTCTGTCATGGACGACAGCAATGTACCTAACCTGATTTCTGCACCTTATCTAGGCTATGGCTCCATGGAAGATCCAACTTATCTAGCTACGAGAAAAACACTTTTAAGTGACGAAAATCCTTATTACTATCAAGGCGAATTTGCTAGTGGGATCGGCTCATCTCATACACCGCATAATTTTGTTTGGCCGATCGCGATGGCGATGACTGGATTGACGACACCAAACAAAGAAGAAAAAGCCCAAATTTTAGATCAGTTGGTAGCGATCGATGCAGGAACGCATTTGATGCATGAGGGTATCAATGTCAATGATCCAACGGATTACACTCGTGAATGGTTTTCTTGGGCAAACATGATGTTTTGTGAGCTAGTAATGGATTATTTCGATATTCGAGTAGAAAAGTAGGGATAGACAATGATGTATGGAGGCATAGAAGCAGGCGGAACAAAAATGAACTGTGCAGTAGCGGATCAAGAGGGGAAGATTATTGCTTCACAGCGAATCGCTACGAGAGAACCCGCAGAAACACTGGCCGAAATTTTCCGATTTTTTGATAGGTATGAGCTGGCCGCGATGGGGATCGGCAGCTTTGGTCCAATCGGATTGGATCCCAAGCAAGCCAACTATGGGCATGTTTTGGCAACACCTAAAGCGGGATGGCAAAATTTTGACTTTTTGGGGACGTTAAAACAACGCTATCCGATTCCAATGGTTTGGACAACAGATGTCAATGCAGCGGCCTATGGGGAATTAAAAAAAGGGGCTGCTCAAGACTGCGATACCTGTATTTATCTGACGGTGGGGACTGGGATCGGTGCCGGTGTAATCGTGAATAACCAGTTATTCCAAGGCAAATCTCATCCTGAAATGGGGCATATCCGGATCAAACGGCACCCAGAGGATTCATATGTCGGCACTTGCCCTTATCATCAGGATTGCTTTGAAGGGCTGGCTGCCGGTCCTTCCATCGAAGCACGAACGGGGCAAAAGGGAGAGACTCTTCTTGAAAATCATCCTGTATGGGAGCTGCAAGCCTATTATATAGCGCAAGCATTGGTCAATTATACATTGTCCTTTGTACCAGATAAGATTATTTTAGGCGGTGGTGTCATGAATCAGACCCACTTGCTGTCAAAAATCAGAGAAAAATTTTTGTTGGAACTAGGGGGCTACATTTCGATTCCAAGTGTAGAAGAGTACATTGTTCCATGGCAACTAGTGAATGAAAGTGGCATCAAAGGCTGCCTGCAATTAGCCATTGATTGGCAAAAAGAATCAATCAACTAAAATGTAGCAAAAAATGTAGCAAAAAAGAACCAAACGACCGTGAGGGTTATTGCATCGAAGCATTAATAGCTTCTGGACAATACACACTGCGGTCGTTTGATTTCTTTGTTGTTTGAAATGAAGTTTCCGCCATTTTACTCAATGCGGGGCAGTTCCCCCATGGGAAAGGCCAGCGAGCAAATCAAACGCTTATTTCTTTAAAAGCACTAAAATTTCATCGATCTTTTTTAGTTCTTCAGCAGAAAAAGTTAATTGGTCCAAAGCCCGGACATTTGCTTGTAGTTGACTCAAACGAGAAGCACCAATCAATACGCTAGCAACAGTCTCTTGACGCAACAGCCAAGCTAATGCCATTTCTGCCAAACTTTGTCCTCGCTCTTGAGCAATATCATTCAATTGTCTGACTACATTTAAGGTTGGAGCTACACGATCTTCTGTCAAAAAAGGACTATCTGAGCGATGCGCTCGAGAGTCTTCGGGAATACCATGCAGATAACGATCAGTCAATAATCCTTGTGCCAGAGGGCTAAAGACGATCGCACCTAATCCTTCCTCTTCTAAGACAGCTGTTAATCCATCTTCGATCCAACGATCAAACATATTGTAGCGAGGTTGATGGATGATAAAGGGGGTTCCTTGGTCCTTCAAAATCTTGGCGATTTCTTTTGTTTGTTCTGCAGAATAATTGGACACACCAACATAGAGGGCTTTTCCTTGCCGTACTAACAAGTCCAGTGCATGAGCCGTTTCTGCCAATGGTGTGTCTGGATCTGGGCGATGATGGTAAAAAATATCGACATAATCTAGGCCTAGACGTTGCAGGCTTTGATCACAGCTGGCAATCAAATTCTTCTTAGAACCCCATTCACCATAGGGACCAGGCCACATATAGTAACCAGCCTTTGATGAAATAATCAATTCATCCCGATAAGCCTGTAAGTCTTCTTTTAAAATGCGGCCGAAATTCTTTTCTGCCGATCCTGCAGGGGGACCATAGTTGTTGGCCAAATCAAAATGGGTAATGCCTAGATCAAAGGCTCCTAGGATCGTTTCCCGCTGTTTCGCAATTGGATCTGTATCACCGAAGTTGTGCCATAGACCAAGGGAAATTGCAGGAAGTTTTAAACCTGATTTTCCGACACGGTTATATGTCATGCGTTCATATCGTTGCATATTTGCAGTATACATAGTAATCCCTCACTTTTTGTATTCGCTATCATAAGTAAACCGAATAATCGGATCAGCGTCAAGCGAAATCAGCAAAAGAGAGGTGACCGAATCATTTTTTGTGCAACCATTGATTCGTAAAAAGCCGATTTCCTACATTTCTGTAGCAAATCGGCTTTTTTGTCAGTAATTATTGGTTATGCGTTGTAGATTGGTTGTCCTTTAAAGAAACTGCAGCTGACGTGACCTTTGCGGGCGACAAATTCAGCCGTTGAAGAAACAGGGGTCAAAAGAAAATCAGCAGAATCGCCAACTTTTGGCCATTGTTGATTTCCTTCTTGATCTAATGGCACTCTGCCATCTGTTACCAAGCCTAATGCCTGGGTCAATGCCTCTTGTGATTGAACGCCAAAAATCTCTAAATAACGAGCGAGCTTTTCTTGCAAGGAGCCGTCACCCAGTGATGACCAAGAATCATAAATATTGTCACAACCAATGTGAACAGCAACCCCATAACTTTGTAATTCTTTAAGGGGAGGAATCGTTCCCTGACTGATTGGAATACTTGAAACGATATGAATGTCCTGATCTGCTAAAGCTTGAAAAACTTCTGTGCGTTCAGCTCCTTCAAAATCATTTAAGCCAAAGGCATGGCTGATGAAGACATTGCCTGCCATAGCATATTCTTTGGTCAGCCGAATGATTTCTTTGATCGTTGCACGACCGGCTTCTTTGCGGTCATGCAGATGAATGTCTATGCCAACATTGCCTTTTTTTGCCAGCTCAAAGGTCGTTTTTAATGATTGCTGATAATCTTGATCTAATGTATAAGGATCGACCCCACCAATGAATGCAGCTTTACCAGTAGTTAATGCTTCTTCGATTAATGCGACGGCATTTGATCGCAGCAGACCGTGTTGCGGGAACAAAACAAGTTCCGAACCAAATGGTTTGTCAGCAAGCAATTCAGTTAGTGCATCAAAATAGCGCAGTTCAGTCATTGGTTCAATATCAATATGGGAGCGAAAGGACACGACACCATGAGGCAATTCCAAATCGATCAATTGTTGTGCCCGTTCTTTAATCGAAAGAGGCAATGCATCCAATTGAGGAATCTCTGTTTCAAAACGTTCTACTAAGTTGGCTGCCGGTGTGACAGGACGCCATGGAGTTCCTAATTTGCTTTTATCCAAATGGCAGTGTTTTTCAATCAAGCCGGGTAATAATAACTGGCCTTGACCATCGATAACAGTTATTCCTGGCGTGTCTTTCCATTCATCCATGGGAAGGATCTCGGTAATTTTTTCTTCACTGATCCCAATTGCCGCCCGTTTGGTTTGGCTGCCAGAGGACCAGCCATTTTCTTTGATGTAGCTTGTTTCCATTCGAATATTTGTTAGCCATAAATCCAAGTAATCGCCTTCTTTCAAGTTTGTTTCATGGTACCATACTCTGTCAGAAGAACCAAAGTAGATGCCCCTCCCAGCTGAAGTCGGATTCTTTGCAATGGGTGTTTAGTAGTGTAGGATAGAACTGAAAGAAAAAAGCGGAGGAGACGAACAGAGATGGACAAACGATTTTTATTGCAGGCACAAGAACTCTCTCACCAGAAACCGGAATATTTAGAAACGCTGTTCGCTGTGGGGAATGGTCAAATCGGTGTCCGAGCAGGGCATCCCCTTAAAGTGAATGCGAACTATCCTGGGAATCCCGGGGCTTTTGTCAATGGTTTTTTTGACAGTGAACCGATCCAATACGGCGAATGGGCTTATGGCTATGCTAAAGAACACCAAACCATCTGCAAGTTACCCAACCTGCGGGGGCTTTCTTTAAGCATCGGACAAGAGCAGTCGTCGGACAGCGTTTGGCAGACGGAACAAATCCAGCTGACATTAGATATGGCAGAAGGCATCCTTCATGAGTCTTACCATGTAGAAACCCCATTAGGAAAAAGCTTTGATCTTGAGATGCAATCTTTTGCCTCCATGACGCGCAGTGAATTTTATGTTTGTCGTTACACAATCAAAAATGCAAATTTCACAGAGCCAATCACTGTTTCCCATCCATTGGACCAGCGCTTCACAGTCAATCAAACAGATGATCCTCGTGTTGCGAATAAAGAGCATCAGCTTCTGAAAGAAGAGCATGGCGACTATGCCATTTGGACAGCCCCTCATAGTCAAAAAAAACTGGCGATTCGGGTGATAGGCGGCGATGGGCAAATCCAAACTGGAGAATCCCTGACGACGATTTTTCAACTGCGATTACAAGAAGCAGAGGGCGCACCCTTTTATCAAGAAGCGGTTGATTTTGAAACATTTGTTGCCGAACAGAGGGAAAGCTATCAGCAGTTTTGGGCAGCGAGTGATATCGAGATCACGGGTGATCAAGAACTACAAAAGGGGATCCGCTTCAATCTGTTTCACCTGAATCAGGGGGCAGGACGTGATGGCAGAACCAATTTTGCTGCCAAGGGGTTGACAGGTGAAGGGTATGAAGGTCATTATTTTTGGGATACTGAAATGTATTTGTTGCCTTTTTTTACTTACACCAATCCAGACACTGCGAAAGCATTGCTTACTTATCGAGCAACTATTTTACCGCAAGCGCAAAAACGGGCACAAGAGCTGAGCCAAGACGGTGCACTGTTTGCATGGCGCACCATTGATGGTCAAGAAACGAGTGCCTATTATCCTGCCGGAACCGCACAACTGCATATCAATGCCGATATCGTTTATGCTTTTCAACTCTATGAACGGGTCACAGGAGATGTCCGCTTTATTGAAGAAGTCGGCAGTGAAGTCGTTTTCGAAACGGCAAAATTTTGGTTGAGTTATGGTGATTTCATCGAAAAAGACGGCAAACCTTCTTTTTGTATCAATGGGGTCACCGGACCTGATGAATACAGTGCATTGGTCAACAATAACTTTTATACCAACAAAATGGCTCAAAACAATTTATATTATGCCATTGAACTGGCGAAACGATACGAAAAGCATATGGAACTGATCGATCAATGGCAGCAAGCCGCAGACCTCATGTATTTCGGTTATGATGCGTCTCGTGGACTTACCAAGCAAGATGATGAGTTTCTTGAACAATCTGTCTGGCCTTTTGAAGAGACACCAGCTGCTAACTATCCTTTATTGTTGCATTATCATCCGATGATAATTTACAAACATCAAGTCTGCAAACAAGCGGATACCGTATTAGCGCAAATGCTTTTTACGGGTGATTTTACCCTAGAACAACTAAAACAAGATTATCAGTATTATGAAAAAGTCACCACCCATGATTCTTCGCTGTCTCGTTCGATTTTCAGTGTGATGGCTAGTCGTATCGGAGAAACAGCAAAAGCATATCGCTATTTCATGGATACGGCATTGATGGATTTGACTGATCTGCAAAAAAACGTCGTCGATGGCATCCATGCGGCAAATATGGGAGGCAGCTGGCTAAGTTTGATTTATGGTTTTGCTGGTCTTTATTATGATGAAGGCATTCGCTTGTCCAATCACATACCAAAAGAAATAACAGAACTTGCCTTTAAGCTTTTTTATCAAGGGGAAGAATTGCGAATTACTTTAAAGGAAGGTAAAGTTGAGTGTCAGCTAGCTCCTGAAACTGAATTATTTATTGAACAAACTGGTAAAGACATCTGGGTGAGAAAAACTAGCAAAGAACATCTGAAAGAAGGTCTGTAAATAGAGCATGACAACATTCTATAATGAGCAGATGTCAGCAACCGCTCCGAGGTTGTAAGCCGTGAGCAACTGTTTGCTGGATCATTCGCAAGAATCAATTGGTAAAAAAACAATTGATTCTTTTTTTTTCGTAAAAAGGCCCCCATTTTATTCAAACACTATGCCCCAGCAATACGAACTGTCTAAAAGCTATCTTCAGGTGACATGCAATAAATCTTCTAATCAAGGAGTCGTGATTGATTGATAAACTGGAAGGGAAGGGCAACAAACTTAGTTGATTTCCTAGGATATTCCTTGTGGGTGCAAGATATGCACCCCATTTTTGTAAACGGATACGCTATACTATGGATACAATCAAACTTGGCCAAGGGAGATTAAAAAAATGGATAATAATCGATTGAATTTTATTTATAAGCTGAATCATATTGTGAACGAAAATGAAGTAGGAACAGTGGAATTTGAGTTGGCAAAATTTTTCTTGGATAACTTTAAGAGTGTGGCACGATGGAACATTTATCAAATTGCGGAAGAAAAGCATGTCTCGCGAGCTTCAATTAGAAGGTTTGCCAAACAATTAGGGTACGAAAATTTTTTGGAAATGAAAAGAAACGCAGAAACATTTGATGATGGCATCAGTGAATTTCAGAAATTTTATGGGTATGAGGATTTCTTGTCGAAGCTTCAAAGCAACATTGTTTCTTTAATGGAAGAACTCAGCTTACGCTTTAACACACAAGAAGTCGATCGCTTGGTTCGACTGATCAATAGCAATCAGGAGGTAATGATTTTATGCTCCAGCAATATCGCAGGGAGCGTCAAAACTTTTCAGCAACGGATGGTTATTTTTGGCAAACGAATCACATTGCTAACCTCAAAAGATGATCTAACTGTCGCATTAACCACTTATAAAGAGCCACTGATCATTGTTTTTTCACTTTCGGGTCTATTTGTTTCTTCCATGCTAGATGTATTTAAAGAGATTCCAGCAACAGCGATCATGTTTACCAACAACCGCAACCCAATTTACAATCGTTACTTTGACAAATTATATCATTTAAGTTCACAAACGCATGAGAAAGAAATCAATGAGTTGCTTTACTATACCTATGGCATTGATTTTGTCCTTGATTTATTATTCAACGGTTATTTACTTAAATATAAGAGAGAAGGCTAAGGTCATGCATTTTAAAGATCAACCAACATTTCCAGATAATTTTTTGTGGGGAGCATCAAGCGCTGCTTGGCAAGTAGAAGGCGCAGTGGCAGAGGATGGTCGTTCTACAGCGATCATTGACTTGAATAGTAAGAAAAAAAAGCCCTATACCGATAATTCGATTGCAGCTGATCATTATCATAAATACAAAGAAGACGTTCAATTGATGGCTGATGCAGGATTTACCTCTTATCGTTTCTCTATTGCTTGGCCTAGAATTTATCCAGATAATTCTGGTGTTCCGAATCAATTAGGCATTGATTTTTATAATCAGTTGATTGATGAACTCGTTGCTCATGGGATTACACCAATCGTTACCTTGTATCACTATGACATGCCGGTATGGGTAGATGAAGAGTTTAATGGTTGGTATGATCGTGGGATCATCGATGCCTTCGATCAGTATGTCAGAACTTGCTTCAATGCGTTTGGAGACCGTGTAAAATACTGGCTAGCAATCAATGAACAAAATATGCAGATCGTCTATGGTGATTGGTTAGGTGTCTGTAAGTATCCAGAGACGTGGTTCGAAGACAAATGGAGAGTCAACCATATTATGAATCTCTGTCATGCTAAAGCAGTTATTGCTTGTCATGAGTTAGTTGAGGATGGGAAAATTGGACCCGTTCCTGGGATGGTTCCGTTTTATCCTGAATCTGCTAAACCAGAAGATCAGATTGCAGCAATGAATGCCGAAGAATTAACCGAAAAAATTTGGAATGATTTCAATGCCAATCGTGAATACAATGGATTTATCAAACGTTACTGGAAAGAACACAATATTGATCCAGATATTCGCCCTGGAGACATGGAACTCGTTGCCCAAGCAAAAATTGACTTCTTTGGCATTAATTGTTATCGCAGCAATGTTGCAAAAGAATCACCAGCTGATTCACAACGTCAAGAAATTGGGTTAAATAAGTCTGGGAAAAAAGGAGAATTCGTTTATCCAAATTATCCAGGTATTTTTGCTCAAACAGTGAATCCATTTGTAGAGACCACGGATTGGGACTGGGAGATCGATCCAGTTGCCATGCGTTACTTATTACGCTATATGGAGGATCATTATCATTTGCCGATGATTATAACGGAAAATGGTTACGGTGCCCATGAAACGTTAGGAGAAGACGGCAAAGTCCATGATCAAGAACGAATTGCATTCTTGAATGACCAAATCTACCAAGTTGGTCTAGCCATTGAAGATGGGGCAAAAGTATTTGGTTACAATCCATGGTCCTTTACGGATTTATTGAGCACGGGAAATGGCATGGCAAAACGTTACGGGCTTGTCTATATCAATACGACAGATGACGAATTGCTTGATTTGCGAAGAATTCCTAAAGATTCTTATTATTGGTACAAAGAAGTGATTCATTCAAATGGGCAGTCCCTGAAACGTCCAGAGTGAGAAGGAAACGGGGTACAACTATAAATTTGTAACATAAAACAGTAGACACTATACTATCCGAACGATAGTCATTGAACGGTGCGAGTAATCGTATTTTTATGACACTGATCTTGCGGTTCCTAGGAGCAAAATCAGTATCGTTCGGATAGGCAGTTTGCTAAGAAACAGATGATCCAGTTTTGATTATCAAATGAAATGAAAGCGATTTATAAAATGAAATGAGGATGAATCGGCTATGACAAATTATAGTGAACTAGTTGAGTATATCATCGATCACATCGGCGGAATCGAAAACGTGCAAACAGCGAACCATTGTGCTACTAGATTACGACTCCAATTGAATGATCCATCCGCCTTCGATGATGATCAGCTGAAGAAAAATAAACTGATTTTAGGTACAGTAAAAAGAGATCACGATGTTCAATTAATCATTGGACCAGATGTCCCTAAGGTATATGCAATGTTTATGGAGAAATTAGAGCATAAAAGTGAAAACACATCCACTGATCGAAAAAAAAGAAGGTTAAAAGATTATGGGGCATTAGTCGTTGACTTTATCAGTGGTACCTTTGTTCCAGTATTGCCTATCCTTGTAGCAGCCGGATTGGTATCTGCCGTTTTAACTATTGGTGTGACCTTTTTCGGATTATCTGCAGAAAGTGGAACTTATACGATTTTAAATGCAGTGAATGATGCTGGATTCTATTTTTTGCCTATTTATATTGGATTTAGTGCTGCTCGCAAATTAGGTATCAATGGCATGATGGGGATGTTCCTAGGGGCAATTCTTGTTCATTCACTGATCAATGGTGTAGAAGGACTTACCTTCTTAGGCCTTTCTGTACCGACAATGAGTTATAATACCACAACGATTCCAGTGATATTCGGGGTATTATTTATGGCAGTGATTGATCGAATCGCGGATAAATTGATTCCCCAGTCTATCAAATACTTTGTTAAACCATTGCTTGTCATTTTGATCACAGTACCGGTAACCTTGATTCTATTAGGTCCTATCGGAAATGAAGTGGGAGGCTATATTGCTAATGGCTTGAGCTTTTTGTATGATAAATTAGGCTGGTTTTCCGTTGGTTTGTTGGGGGCAACGACACCTTTACTTGTGATGACAGGAACAAACCAAGCATTGTTTCCACTCGTTTTTGCAATGCTAGGAGATTATGGCTATGACTCATTTGTCATGCCAGCAATGTTAGCAGCGAATGTCGCCGTTGGTGCTTCAGCGTTAGCGATTGCGTATAGTGAAAAGAATACCGAGAAAAGGGCCCTAGCACTCTCTTCTGGATTAACTGGCGTGATGGGAATCACTGAACCTGCTATCTTTGGTGTCTTGATCAATTACCGCAGTGCCTTTATCGGGGCAATCACAGGTGGAGCAGTTGGCGGTATTTTAGCTGGATTTGTTCAACTGAAGCAGTACGCAGTCGTATCACCAGGATTAATTGCCATTCCGACATTCATCCCAACAGATGGCTCTGGCTTTAACGCAAACTTCTGGTTTTCGATCATTGTTATTCTGCTTGCGATTTGTGTCTCATTTACTCTCACTGTTTTCATGGAAAAGAAGCGTATTAGAGAAAATAAACTCAATCAGGCGAATGAAGCTGTAAAAATAAATAGCCCTGTAAAAGGAACGGTTGTCTCTTTGGAATCAGTGAATGACCCGATGTTTTCAGAGAAAATGATGGGAGACGGCATTGCGATTCTCCCTGAGGATGACGTCGTTTATGCTCCATTCGATGGCTACATCATCATGACTACCCCAACAAAACATGCTATCGGATTAAGAGGAGAGAATGGCGTGGAACTTTTGATCCACATTGGGATCGATACGGTACGTCTGGAGGGGGATGGCTTTACTCTTCATGTGGAAGAAAATCAATATGTGAAAGCAGGTGAACCGCTGATCTCTTTTGACAGACAACAAATCAAAGAAGCGGGATATGATGTAACGATACCTGTCATTGTCACAAATACTCCCGAACATGGTAGTTTTGCTAAAACGATTCAAGAGCAAGTAAAAACGGGGGACTATTTATTCTCTACCAATTAATTGAGTGCTGTTTATTCTATTTGATCCGTACAAGGAAGTTCTGTATAGATGAAGCATTTGGGTAGCAAGTCATTCTTCTTTAGAGCGTGGAACAAAAGTTTTTTCCTTTTGTTCCACGCTCTAAACACGCCTACACAGAGGGAGCAGAAGCAGCATCTTCGAAAATAAGTCAAAATACCCCAAAAATTGAAAAGCAAATTTCGTGGAGTCCTCTGTTATCTCGGCAGTTAACCCTCCTGTCTCCCCCGCTTTTTTATTACTCCTTCGAGAGAACAAAAAAGAGATCTGGAAGTCTCCGATCTCTTTTTCTCTGATGAACTATTGCCTATTCTAGATAAAAATGATAAATGCGGTTTCAACGATTTGTAATCTATTTCGGTTTTGTTTGCGTAGTTATTTAGTGAAAGCCGAAAATATTTTTTTGAAATTTCATAGGAGAAGTGCCAACCATTGATTTAAAGACGTGATGAAAGGTTTTGACGCTAGAAAAACCTGAGCGGGCAGCTACTTCTGCCATGGGAACCAGCTCTGTTCCTAAAATATACTTTGCCCGATGGATGCGGTATTCTGCCAGATAACTGGTAAAAGACATCCCGATATTTTTTTTGAAGAAGCGTGAGAAATAACTAGGACTAAACCCCACATGATCAGCAACATCCTGAATCGTGATCGCATGTAAATAATTGGACTCAATATAGTCGAGGATGGTGTCGATCTGGAACAATGTCTCGCGATTTTTTAATGTACTATCTAAAGCGGCTTTTTCTGTTTTTTTGTTCTTCAATGGCAGTTGGTACAAGAGATTCGCTAATTTATACAAACTGCTCAAAATACTGTATTGATACCCTTCACGCTGTTTCTGGTTTTCATGATAAATAGAAAGCAAGATAGTCTGGATCTCTTTTTGGATCGGGGTAGGCCAATCTTTACTGTAATTGACGACGGTCTCAAATACTTTGGCCAATGGACGATCATTTGGCGAGATATTGTCATGCCCTTGAAAGAGTTTGATATCAAATTGATAAACGATTCGTTCACTATTTGGCGAAGACAAGAAGAAGTGCGGTTCACCACTAGAAAAAAAATAGATCTCGTCTTCATGCATTTGAATGATCTCGTCATCCACCCCTAATCTGACAGTTCCTTCCAAACAATAAATAAATTCAATTTCTTTGTGCCAGTGAGGATAAGTGATCGACCACCCTTCATTTGTAAAGGTTTTGAAAGGGAACAGCGGATTGATTTCAGGAATTTCCAAGTATAAGCTCATGTATTCTACTCCTTTGTTCTATAGATAGTGATGCGGTGTTGCTCTCTTTATTTTACTGTGTGATGTGCCTGATAGAATAAATGTAATCGATTTCTAATTTAGAAAATAGAGCCAAACAAAAATCGGGAATAAGGAACACATAACTCGGGAAGAAATATGTATTTTCGTTTTGTATAGTATAAATTGTAAAGAAAAACAGACAGCATTATTTTGGCAACATGAAGCAATCATTTTGTAAAAAATAATCCGTCTGATTTTCTTTTTGAACTATTGTATGCGCATACAAATGGAATATAAAAAGGCAGGAGCAAAGAAGATGAAAAAAATTGGTCTACTCATTTCCACATTGGTTATAGGCGGAAGTTTTTTATTATCGGGATGTGGGAGCAATGATGATGCTGGTGATCAAGCGAGTAAAGTTACCCTCAATTTTTCTTTTTGGGGCGATACATTGGAGAAAGATTCGATCGATAAATTGATCAAAAACTTTAATGAATCACAAGACGAGATCCAAGTAAAAGCGCAGCAGATCCCTTATGACAATTATATGGAGAAGCTAAACACACAAGCTAGTACCAAAACACTTCCAGATGTCGGCTATATGGTTGAAACAAGCACGGCAGAGTGGGGGAAGAGCGGCAACTTAAGGGATCTGACAGAGCTGTATGAATCAGGAGGACCATTTGAGAACAAAATCGCAGAGACACGCTCGGAGTACAACGGGAAAGTCTTTGGATCGCCTGCAGGGCCAGGAATGCTTACACTGTTCTACAGTACGAAATATTTTGAAGAAAAGGGGGTTGAAGTCCCACCTCATGACGTCAATCAAGCGTGGGATTGGGATAAATTTGTATCCATTCTGAAAGAACTGACAGTCGACCGAAATGGCAATCATCCAGGCGATGCTGGTTTTGACGAAAAAAATATCAAAACCTATGGGATCTCCAATTTTACTGGTCTAGGCTATGAATCTTTCTTAATCAGCAATGGCGGTGGGGTGCTTAGTCAGGACGGCAAACAAATCCTGATTGGAACAGATGCTTCGATTGAAGCGTTAGAGAAAATTCAGGATTTGATGTACAAAGATTATGTGATGCCGAAACCCTCACAGGCAAGTACGATTCCTTCAACTGATACCGCAATGCTGACAGATAGAGTAGCGATGACGATCACAGGATCTTGGGACTTACGTTCCCTGGGGGACGCTATCGAACAAAAAGGGTTAGCGTTAGGTATGGGTGTTTTACCAAAAATGGGAAAAGTCGTTCAAATGAATTTTGGTCCGCCAATCGTGGTTTTTGATAATGAAAACACACAAGAACATTGGGAAGAAACCAAAACATTTTTAGAGTATCTTTTAGACCCTGAGAATAGTTTAGATGTCATCGATTCAGGATTATGGTTACCTAACCAAGACAATTGGTTCTCAGATGAAACGTACCTTCAAAAATGGGCCGTAAGCGATCGTTCACCAGAATATAAAAAAGAAGCACTGGTTGAAGCGAAAGAGCAAGCGTTGACAAAAAACAAGGCCTTCTACAGTGAAGATGCTGCTTCGATCGAGCAAATCGTGAACCCCGCGTTAGAACAGGTCTGGACTGGCAAGAAAGCTCCAAGAGAAGTAGTTGAGGAAGACATTTTGCCAAAACTAGAGAAACAGTTCGGGGACAAATACGAGTATGTGAAGTAGGTGGACGAAGGAATGATCACACTTAAAACAGATGAACAATCTAAAAAGAAACGATATGATTTATACAAAGAAGAGAATCGTGCAGGGTATGCTTTTGCAGCCCCTGCAATTCTCGGATTATTGATTTTTACCATCATCCCAATGATCGTTAGTCTGATTCTTAGTTTTACAGATTATAATGTCATCGGTGATTTCAAATTTACCGGCATCGATAACTACCGTACGATTTTTATGGATGATCTTTTTTTCAAAAAATCGGTGGTTGTGACATTCACCTTTGCTTTTGGCAGTACGCTAAGTAGTTTGATCGCTGCACTAGTGATCGCATTGTTGATGAATGTCAAAGTTCGAGGACAGGCATTTTTTCGAACATTGTTCTACTTGCCGGTGGTAGTTCCAGCGGTGGCTTCAAACATTTTATGGATGTGGTTATTCAACCCGGATTTTGGCTTGCTGAATTCTGTTTTGCAATTTTTCCATTTGCCGCCGTCTAACTGGATTTTTGATGAACAAACAGCGATCCCATCTTTGATTTTAATGGCCGTATGGGGATGTGGTGGTACCGCTCTGGTTTTCTTAGCTGGGCTGCAGGATGTTCCCCAAGACCTAATGGAGGCTGTGGAAGTAGATGGCGGCAATTGGCGCCATAAATTTTTGTATGTGACATTGCCAGCCATCTCGCCCATCATTTTCTTTAACTTGGTGATGGGGTTGATTGGGTCTTTCCAGACATTCTCGCAAGCATACATTATGACTGGAGGTGGACCCAATAATGCGACCTTGTTTTACGCATTGTTGATCTACCGGAAAGCATTCCAAGAAAATCAGTTTGGTTATGCATCCGCATTAGCATGGATCCTATTTGTGATTATTGGTTTGTTTACGATGCTGGTTTTTGGTACGGCAAAAAATTGGGTGTATTATGGAGGGCAAGAAAAATGACCATGAGAAAAGCAAAATACATGATGTATGTTCCATTAGTGGTGATTGGACTGATCTCATTGGTTCCATTTTTATGGCTAGTACGCAGCTCGTTTATGGATTCCTATGAAATTTTTGAGTTCCCCCCTAAGTGGCTGCCTGATCAATTATTATTTTCTAACTACGCAGATGTCTTTCAAGTTTTGGATCTAAAGACCTATCTCGTTAACACGTTTTTGATTATTATTCCCTGCATTATCGGGAATGTCTTTACTTCTTGCTTATGCGGTTACGCATTTGGCCGCTTGAACTTTAAATACAAGAATATGTGGTTTGCGATGGTCATTGCGACAATGATGCTTCCAGGTGCAGTGACGTTGATTCCGACATTTATGATGTGGAATAAATTAGGATTTGTAAATTCCTTTGTACCTTTGATCGCCCCAGCCTTTTTTGGCGGTGGTGGGTTCAATGTCTTTTTGATGCGACAATTTTTTGCTGGTATCCCAAAAGAATTAGATGAAGCGGCGATCCTGGATGGTGCAACCCACTGGCAGATTTTTTATAAGATCATGCTTCCGTTAGTTAAACCTGCCATGATGGTTGTAGGATTTTTTACGTTTATGAATACTTGGAATGATTTTTTTGGCCCCTTGATTTACTTGAATGATCCTAGCAAACAAACATTAGCTCTCGGATTATTGCAACTAAAAGGGCAATTTTCTTCTCAATGGAATATCATGATGGCGGCTTCTACATTAATGACGATTCCTGCGTTAGTCTTGTTTTTCTTCGGTCAAAAGTATTTCATTCAAGGAATCAGTCTTACTTCTGGAAGCAAAGGCTAGTTTGCCTCGTAATAAAAAAATTTGAAAAGGAAAGGACGACTATGAACAGACCAGAATATCCGCGCCCACAATTTGAACGAAGGAAATGGCTGAATTTAAACGGTAAGTGGCAATTTGATTTTACCGACAACTTAGAGGAACAACAGCCACAAGCATTGACACAGATGATCGAAGTTCCTTATGTCTTTCAGTCCAAGCAAAGTGGAATTGAAATCAAAAGCTTTCATGACGGTGTTTGGTATCAGCGAGAGCTGATGGTGCCAGATACTTGGCAAGACAAACGTTTATTGTTACATTTCGGCGCTGTCGATTACCATTGCTGGGTCTACATCAACCATCAGTTAGTAGGGGAACACATTGGCGGACACACCTCATTTTCTTTTGATGTGACTCACTATTTGACCTTTGACAAAGATCTGCTCACACTAAAGGTCTTTGATCCATCAACAGATGAAGAAATACCAAGAGGCAAGCAATATTGGCAGGAACATTCTGCTGCTATCTGGTATACCCGAACAACGGGTATCTGGCAGACGGTGTGGTTGGAGGCAGTTGACAAAAACGGTTATTTAGAAAAGGTCTTTTATACCAGTGAGTTTGATCGAGGATCCGTAGAGATCGCCTATCATTATGCTGGTGATTTGACGGATAAAGAATTGTGTACCAGAATTTATTACGGCGAAGAGCTGATCGTTTCTGATCGCCAGCAGTTGACAGAGCACCAGTTCACACGCTCTTACAGTCTATTCAATCAAAAGATCGACCGCAGTGACTTTCACGGTCGCGGATGGACTTGGACTCCAGAGACCCCGAATCTCTTTGATGTCGTCTTTGATGTTTGGTCACAAGGAAAGTGTATCGATACCGTTAAAAGCTATTTTGGCATGCGAAAAATTCATATTCAAGATGGCATGGTCCACTTAAATAACCGCCCGTATTATCAGAAACTAGTGTTGGATCAGGGCTACTGGCCCACAAGTCTCATGACAGCTCCTACAGATGAAGATTACAAGAAAGATATCGAATTAGCCAAAGCAATGGGCTTCAACGGCTGTCGCAAACATCAAAAAGTAGAGGACCCCCGTTTTTTGTTTTGGGCAGATCAGTTAGGATTCATTGTTTGGGGAGAATGTGCCTCACCGAGTGTTTATACACGAACTAGCGGGGGGAAAGTGATGGCTGAATGGCAAGAGATCATCGACCGTGACTACAATCATCCTTGTATCACAACTTGGGTACCGATCAATGAAAGCTGGGGGGTACCGAACATTAGTGTCGATCGTCAGCAACAGCATTTTTCGCAGGCGATTTATCACTTGATCCATTCTTTAGATCCTACTCGATTGGTTATCTCAAATGATGGCTGGGAGATGACAGAAAGTGATATTTGTGGGATTCACAGCTATGTTCATGGAACGAAAGAAGAACTGGAGAAATACGACCATTTTGTGGCGAGTTTGCGAACAAAAGATACGATTTTAACTTCTGAACCCAATCGCAGAAAAATTTATTGTCCAGGATTTCAACATCAAGATGTTCCTATCTTGTTAACAGAATTTGGCGGGATCGGCTATGATACAGGGGCTCAAGGCTGGGGATATACCAATGCAGCTAATGAAGCAGAGTTTATTCAGGACTATCAGCGGGTGATTGATGCTGTCTATCAGTCAGAAATTCTTCACGGCTTTTGTTATACGCAGTTGACGGATGTGGAACAGGAAAAAAACGGTTTGTTAACAGCTGATCGACAACCAAAGTGTCCGCTTGATACAATCAAACAAATCAATGTTCGTTGGCATCCGACGATTATTAATAAAATACAATTATCTGATTAAAAGAGCAAATTTTTGCTCTTTTTTTGTTATTAAATTTACTGCTCAAAGGAGATAAGTTGGTAGAGTTATGCATAATCTGTATAAAAATAAAATTCAGAAAATTCAGAAAAAGTGTTGAAAAGAAAAAAACGGAATGATATAGTCAGTTTTAAGTTAGAGGGGGGAATGAAGATGAAAATTGAACGTGTGGAAATTGCTGCAAATAAAATGATGCTGCGCAAGCCATTTAAAATTGCATTAGGCGTTATTACTGAGGTCAGCAATTTGACCATTAAAGTGATCACTGACACAGGGGACTTTGGGATCGGTGAGGCAACACCTGAACCCTTAGTGACAGGGGAGACACTTGAAGGCTGTGAAGCTGCTCTAAAGTTATTGGCTGATGCATTAACTGGAGAAGATCCACGGCAATTAAGCCGGATCCATAGCATCATGAACCAGTGCATGAAAGGCAATGGGTCTGCCAAAGCAGCTCTCGATATGGCTTGCTATGATCTATTGGGAAAAAGTACAGGACTTCCTTTGTATCAGCTTTTAGGCGGTCAGGATAACCAAGTAGAGACAGATATGACGATTTCCATCGATACTCCAGAAGTGATGGCAGAGAATGCTCAATTGTTTGTGGAACAAGGATTTACTGCACTGAAGATCAAAGTCGGATTGGATGAGAAAGACGATATTGAACGAGTAAAACAAATTCGGGCAGCTGTCGGTCCAGCCATCGAATTGAGAATTGATGCCAACCAAGGTTGGCGGGCAAAGCAGGCAATAAAAATGATTGAACAGTTGCAGAAATATGATATCGCTTTTTTTGAGCAACCAACACCTGCTAGTGACATTGATGGATTAGCCTTTATCAGAACTCAAGTCAACCAACAGATCATGGCAGATGAAGCGGCATTTGTACCTCAAGATGCGTTATCATTGATCAAAAAAGATGCAGTAGATGCTGTCAATATCAAATTGATGAAATGTGGCGGCATCTATCCAGCGTTACAGATCAATAGTATTTGCGAAGCTGCGAATATCCCTTGTATGGTAGGTTGTATGGCAGGGGAGACCAATATTAGTATCGCAGCGGCAGCTCACTTTGTTGCTGCACAAAAAAATGTTCGTTTCGCTGACCTCGACGCGACGTTTGATTTAGCAGTTCTTGCGTATGAAGGGGTTGTTGGTACAGAAAAAACACCGGTGATTCAACTTAATGAAGCGGCTGGATTAGGCGTTAAACAAAAAGAGGAGGTGGCGCAGTGAGTATGGATCCTAATGATCTATCCAATCTAGTGGTTCCTTTGCCAGAAGACATTCAACGAGCCAAAGATTTTGGTGATTTTTCTTTAACACGTAGACTCATTCATCAGAAGTTGAACAATGCCCGTATCAGTGAAGTCTTAAAAGATCGTTTGCACACGGAATTAAAGGTTTTGACTGTTTTTGAAGCAAAGCAATATCCCTATGAAGAAACCAAAGCTCTGGAGATGATGCAACAGTCCTTTGTCGATTTTCAGCGAGAAGAACTGGATCGCTTAGTGGAAGCAGGAGAGGTTGAATGGATCTACTTGAACGGCAAAAAAGTTTTCCATGAACGCTTTATTGCTAATCTCGTTAAGACGCGCTCAGACTATTATACGCGCTATTTATTTGAGGAAGAAAACGGAATTGACAGTGCCCGACAAGTAGAACTGGATGAGAATGTAGAAAAAATGAAACAACTCGGACAAAGGACTGCTCGAATCGTTTTGAAACAATCACTTAGACCACTAACAACGCTTAATAAAGAAGACGGTCCTTTCTTGACGCACATTCCTTTGCCTCGAGACACTGGAAAGGTAGCAAATGCCAAGATTCTTCAGACAAAAGGAGAGGTCAAGCAGATTGATCCCTTCGCTGCACCACAGCGAACGATCGCATTTGAAACCAACGACCCTTCCTCAATTGAAGCGACTGTGGAACACAGCTATGAATTGACGGCTGTTTATACGGATTTATTCCAGTTGTTGGATGAGCAAACCATGATTCGTGAGTTGACTGAGTCGGAAAAAACCGCATTTGCATCAGCGCTCAATGAATTCGCTCCCCATATTCAATTTACGCCTTTTCTACAGCAATTATTGCAGGAAATTTTGCCGGAAGCAAAAAATCCCTTGGAACGTGCGTATGCGATTTATCATTTTGTGACCACCAAAGTGATCTATTCATTTATGCGAGAATATTATGCGATTCCGAATATCAGTGAGTACTGTGCAGTCAATCAGAAAGGAGACTGCGGGGTTCAAGCACTTTTATTTATCACTTTGTGTCGTATGGCGAATATCCCAGCTGAATGGGAGTCGGGTTTATATGTTTCAGAATTTTTTGTGGGCCCTCATGACTGGGCGCGCTTCTATCTACCAGAGTACGGTTGGCTTTATGTAGATGTTTCGTTTGGGGGCAGCGCATTTCGAGGGGGAAATGAAGAGCGCTGGCGTTATTATTTTGGAAACCTAGATATTTTTCGCTTACCTGCTAATAACTGTATTCAAGGGGGATTTACCGTAGCGAAGCAATTCTTACGAGCAGACCCCATCGACAATCAGCGGGGAGAATTTGAGTCTGCTAAGAAAGGCTACCGATATGATGAGCTGGATTGGCAAGCTGAATTGATTGAGATGACGATTTTAGAAAAAGCGCTTCGATAAGTGTTGGGACGCATGTAAAAAGGAGGACGTAAATGAGGAATAAAGGAAAAAAAAGAATGATGTTTTTGTTGGTTGTTGCTAGCGTCATTGGTTTTTCAGGTTGTAGTTATCAGAAAGAATCTAAAGCGACTGCCCAAGCGAGCAGTGTGGTCAATTTGATGGAACAAAGCGAAATCGGATCAATGGATACACTCTCTACACAAGATACGGCAAGTATCAATGCCCAAGTCAATGTCTTTGATGGATTGTATCAAATCGATGACACCAATAAGGTCGCACCGGCTATCGCCAAAGATTTCCCCAACATATCCGACGATGGTCTGACTTACACGATCACGTTGAGAGAAGATGCTACTTGGAGTAACGGGGAGCCAGTGACGGCTAAAGATTTTATTTATGCTTGGCAACGGCTAGCCACGCCAGCCAATCAAGCAAACTACATGTTTTTATTGGACGGTACATTTAAAAATGGCACCGAAATCATCAATGGGGAAAAAGACCCTTCTGAACTAGGTGCGAAAGCTACGGATGAGTACACGATCGAGATCCAATTGGAACAGCCAGTTCCTTATTTGACTTCGATATTGGCCTTTACTCCATTTTTTCCACAAAATGAAGCTTTTGTCACCGAAAAAGGGGATGCTTATGGCACATCAAGTGAAAATATTTTAACTAATGGCCCCTTTTTGATGAAAAATTGGGATCAAGCTTCCTCTACATGGGATCTGGAAAAAAATGAAGACTACTACAATCGTGATGCCATCAAACTGGAGAATATCCATTATGAAGTGATCAAAGAAGCTGTTACAGGATATAATCTTTTCAACGAAGGACAGTTGGATATGGCGGATATTTATGGGGAATACGTGAAGCAAAATGCCGCTAACGAAGAACTACAGACGGTGCTGACCTCTTATATCCACTATTTCAAGATGAATCAGAAAAGAGATGGTAAAGATACGATCTTTGCCAATGAAAATGTCCGAAAAGCCGTTTATTATGCGATTGATAAAGAAGCTTTAGTCAAAGATGTCTTATCGGATGGATCAGAAGCAATCAATGGGTTTATTCCGAATAACTTTGTCTTCAATCCGGAAACTGGCAAAGATTTTCGAGAAGATGCGCCTCTCGAAGGACCGGATAAAGCCACTGCACTCGCTTACTGGCAAAAAGCCACTGCTGATATTGGGGATAAGATCTCCATCGAGATGTTAACCAAAGACACTGATGCAGATAAAAAAGTGGCTGAATTCATCCAGGATCAGTTACAGACAGTCTTACCGGGCTTGACCGTTGAAATCAAGTCTGTCCCATTGAATAATTCGATTGAATTGACACGAAAAAGCGATTACGAGTTAGCTATCGGAACATGGGGACCAGATTATCAAGACCCGATGACGTACCTTTACAATCTCGTTTCACCGAATAACACGAATTATGAAAATAAAGACTATGACCAGTTGATTGCTGATAGCAATACGACCTATGCCAATGATTTAGCGACACGTTGGGATACGATGATCAAAGCAGAAAAACTATTAGTAGAAGAAACCGCCGGGATTGTCCCAATCTACCAAAGAGCTCGTAGTATTATGGTCAATCCTTCCCTGAAAGGTGTGTACTATCCAACTTTCGGACCGTCAACGATCATCAAGTATGCATATATGGAAGAATAAGCCGTTCAGAGCAATGAATGACTGGTTTTTAAACTTTAAAAGACCTGGAAGCGATCCTTCCAGGTCTTTTTTAGGCAGCTGCCTCATGGGTCTCTTTGTACTTTTCAAAAAGAATCATAATTTGCGTGCGTTTTTTTATCTCAAGTTTGATAAAAATGTTATGAACATGGGTTTTGACCGTTCCCAATGAAAGAAAGAGCTGATCGGCGATTTCCTGATTGGTTTGATGGGACAACAGCAACGCAAAGATTTCCGTTTCTCGTTGGGTAAACTGATGAATACGGCAAAAGTTTTGAATCAAGAGAGAGGCGTCTTGCTCTTGCGGTTTTTCTTCCTGTGGTTGGCGTTCTTTGATAAAGAAGTGCAGTAATAATATACAAACAACAATCGAAAAGATATCCTCTGAAATACTGCGATTATAAATCTTTGTCGCTAACGAGCTGTACTGGTCGACATTGAAAATCACGAAGCTATCTTCAATTATGATCAAAATACTAAAGAAGAGATTGATGATCATCAACTGTTTTAAATAGTGTTTGTTCAGTAGAGGGAGCTTCTTTTTGGTCCCTTGCCAACAATAAATTCCTAGATAAAAAAGGAAGAGTTGATTACCAAGATAATAGAGCCAAACTTTAAATGCTGAGTTTTCCATCAGTGGGGTCGTAATCATCCAAATGGCCAAAACGATCAATAGCGTATAATGGAGGGGAGAGAGTTTTTCTTTGCGTAGTTCGGCAAGAATAGAAATGGAGAAAAAGGCATTTCCCATAAATATAATAGTTTTAACTGCTGGTGCACTCATAAATGCCTGATCATAACTTTGGGCAAAGGAATTGAGAAATTCCGTCATATAAATAATTGTATTGTCAAAAATAAAGAATGCCAGATACAAACTAATCCAAAGAAATAATTTGTTTTTTTCTTTTAAGTAAGAATAAATAGCAAAAGTCATCGTGATTGAATATAGAATGATCAATAAAATATTGTATATAAAAATAGCTATCATATTGAATCCCCTTTCAATTTTTCTTACACCAATTTTCTTATCCTAATTATAACACCATTTGTTTTTTCTTTACTTTTAATTCCGCTAAACTTTCCTCTAAACTTTTGTAAACCCTTGGAAAATAACTGGTTTATATCCAAAAATAAACTTGTCCTCAGCAAGTATAGAATAAGTGTGATAACGTTTACAACTAATAGCTTATCGTAAACTCCGCCTTTTTTACCTAAAGTGAAGATGCAAAAGCAAACAAATCACTTAGGAGGTTTCATTATGGGAAAAAGAGATTTTATTACAACGGAAAATTACACGAAGGAGGAGATCCAACAAATCGTTGACCTGTCATTGAAAATCAAAGCGGCCATCAAAAATGGTTATTACCCCCCTTTACTAAAGAACAAAGTATTAGGGATGATTTTCCAACAATCATCTACCAGAACGCGGGTTTCTTTTGAAACAGCAATGACACAATTAGGAGGGCATGCAGAATATCTCGCACCAGGACAAATTCAATTGGGTGGTCATGAAACGATAGAAGACACAAGCCGTGTTCTTTCTCGTTTAGTTGACATTTTGATGGCTCGCGTGGAACGGCATCATAGTGTGTATGACTTAGCAACGAATGCCACGATCCCAGTTATTAATGGTATGTCTGACTTCAACCATCCAACGCAGGAACTTGGCGATCTTTGCACCATGATCGAACATCTTCCAGCAGGCAAAAAAATCGAAGACTGCAAGATTTCCTTTATTGGTGATGCCACACAAGTCTGTTTCTCTTTAGGATTGATTGCAACAAAAATGGGGATGGAATTCGTTCAATTTGGTCCAGAAGGGTTCCAGTTAAACGAAGACCATCGCGCACGATTAGACGCGATTTGTAAAGATTCTGGCGGTTCCTATACGATATCAGATCAAATCGATGTGATCGAAGGTTCGGATTTTGTTTATACAGATGTTTGGTATGGACTGTATGAAGCAGAATTATCAGAAGAGGAACGCATGCGTATTTTTTACCCTAAATACCAAGTGAACGCTGACTTGATGAAACGCGCTGGTGAACAAGCGAAATTTATGCACTGCTTACCTGCCACTCGTGGAGAAGAAGTCACGGATGAGGTCATGGATGGACCAAACTCGATCTGTTTTGATGAAGCAGAAAACCGGTTAACGTCGATTCGCGGTCTCTTAGTGTACTTGATGCGGGATTATGCGGATAAAAATCCAATCGACGAGACCAAAAAAGCAGCGGCTGAAAAAGACTTGGAAGTTTTGTTAGATGAAACTAGACGCAAGAGATGAGGAAAGGAAATAGTCTGCGTATCAAGGGGATGCGTGAAGACTGTTTTGGTTCTTGAGGAGGGGCCAACGAACTGCGAATAGATTCTTTTGAGCGGAAGCTCGTTCTAATAATGTCGCAGCTTATGTGCTGAACTGGGATTCACAAGAGAGAAATCCGCTAGTTGCAAGAATCCTTCAATCGTTGGTCAACCCTTATTCCCTTGTACCGGAAAGGAAGAAAACAATGGGAGAAAAGAAAAAATTTAGTTTGATGAGTGCCATCTTATCGGTTATTTGTGTTGTATTTGTGGCAGAAGCGGCTGCACCGGTAGCAGCAATCGGAAATTCACAGTTTTTTTGGTGGATCTTTCTATTGGTTGCGTTCCTTTTGCCCTATGGGTTAATCTCATCAGAATTAGGAACAACGTATATTGGTGATGGCGGTATTTATGATTGGGTGACACAAGCTTTCGGTCATCGCTGGGGTTCTCGGGTTTCTTGGTACTACTGGATCAATTATCCATTATGGTTAGCCTCTCTAGCCGTAGTCTGTCCTGACTTGTTGACGACTATCACAGGTCGTGAATTTTCCACGGTGGCTGCTATCGTGATCGAACTGATTTTTATATGGGTCATCGTTTGGATCAGTTTTTATCCGGTCAGTGACAGTGTGTGGATTTTGAATGGGGCAGCAGTGATCAAGATGCTGTTAGCAATCTTGATTGGTGGCTTAGGTCTCTATACGGCCCTTACCAAAGGTGTTGCGAATGAGTTCACTCTTTCTTCGATGCTGCCAAGCTTCAATTTGAATAGTTTGTCTTTTATCTCGGTAATCATTTTTAACTTATTAGGATTCGAAGTGATTTGTACATTTGCAAGTGACATGGAAAACCCTAAGAAGCAAATTCCTCAATCGATCATTGCCGGTGGACTGGTGATTGCCGCCATTTACATTTTTTCTGCTTTCGGGATCGGTGTAGCGATTCCTACGGATCAAATCAGTACCGGCAGTGGATTGATGGATAGTTTTAAATTATTGACAGGATCAACAGGCGGCTGGTTCATTATTTCGATGGCCTTTTTGTTCTTGCTGACATTGTTTGGCAACATGATTTCTTGGTCGTTAGGGGTCAATAATACTGCTTGCTATGCGGCCGAAAATGGCGATATGCCGAAAGTATTTGCCAA
Source organism: Enterococcus sp. DIV0574 (assembly GCF_051711125.1). Taxonomy (NCBI): domain Bacteria; kingdom Bacillati; phylum Bacillota; class Bacilli; order Lactobacillales; family Enterococcaceae; genus Enterococcus; species Enterococcus sp. DIV0574. Next base: position 2,621,175 of record NZ_JBIOMA010000001.1, on the reverse strand, counting down.
ACGCAGCAAAAAAAATGGCATGCCTACTGGTGCGGCAATTATGAATGGTATCGTTGCTTCTATCGTCGTCGTCATCGCCCCAATTTTACCAAATCAAGATTTATTCTGGGCATTTTTCTCACTGAACCTAGTAATGTTCCTACTATCGTATGTCCCTGTGTTTCCTGCGTTTTATAAATTACGTAAAATTGATCCAGACACACCTCGACCTTTCAAGGTGAGCGGCAGCGATTTGTTCTTGAAGGTATTAGTCGCACTACCGATGATCATGATCGTGATCTCATTGATTTTCACAGCGCTTCCTTTGCAATTTGACGCTGAGTCACTGAGTCAGCAATTACCAATCACGATTGGAGCAATTGTATTTGCCCTCGTTGGTGAAGCCATTATCTGGATCAAAAAAATCAAAAAAGAAGGAGTGCTGTATCATGGCGAAACGAATCGAAAAGACCACACCGAAACAAGACGGGTTTAGAATGCCCGGAGAGTTTGAACCACAAGAGAAAGTATGGATGATTTGGCCAGAGCGCCCGGATAACTGGCGTGATGGGGGCAAACCAGCTCAAGAAGCATTTGCTGAAGTCGCAAAAGCGATCAGCAAATTCACGCCAATGAATGTGGTCGTGTCGCAACAACAATATCAAAATTGCCGTCGTCAATTGCCTGCAGACATCACTGTCTATGAAATGTCCAATAACGATGCATGGATTCGTGACTGTGGTCCTAGCTTTGTCATCAACGACAAAGGCGAATTACGAGGCAATGACTGGGGATTTAATGCTTGGGGCGGATTAGTCGATGGCTTGTATTTTCCTTGGGATCAAGATGATTTAGTTGCTCAAAAGATCTGTGAGATCGAGCATGTGGATTCTTATCGGACGGAAGGGTTTATTTTAGAAGGGGGATCCTTCCATGTCGATGGGGAAGGCACTGTGTTAACGACGGAGATGTGTTTGTTGAGTGATGGCCGGAACCCCCATATGACAAAAGCAGAAATCGAACAAAAATTATGCGACTACTTGAACTGTGAGAAGGTCCTTTGGTTAGCTGACGGGATCGATCCGGAAGAAACCAATGGACATGTGGATGACGTGGCATGTTTTGTACGTCCTGGAGAAGTGGCTTGTATCTATACTGAAGATAAAAACAGCCCATTTTATGAAGCGGCTCAAGCTGCATACAAGCGTTTGAATGAAATGACCGATGCCAAAGGCCGCAAATTAAAAGTTCATAAGCTTTGCTGCCCAGTAGAAAATGTCACGATCAATGGGGATTTCAAGATTGATTACGTAGAAGGAACCATGCCGCGAGAAGATGGCGACATTTGTATTGCTTCTTATATGAACTTTCTAATTACAAACAATGGTGTGATCGTTCCTCAATACGGAGACGAAAATGATGCGCGGGCACTTGAAGAAATAGCAGAGATTTTCCCAGATAAAGAAGTTGTGGGCGTAAATACAGTTGAGATCGTATACGGTGGCGGGAATATTCACTGTATCACGCAACAACAACCGCAAAGATAGGAGGAGACGTATGTCAAAAATTGTCATCGCTTTAGGCGGAAATGCTTTAGGCGACTCTGCGCACGAACAATTGACCAAAGCCCAAGTGGCAGCAAAATCGATTGCTGATCTAATCAGTGACGGCCATCACGTGGTGATTGCTCACGGGAATGGTCCTCAAGTTGGCAAAATTCGCTTAGCATTTGAGGAAACCAGCAAAACGCAAGAAGACGTCATGCCATTTCCTGAATGCACAGCTATGAGTCAAGGGTACATCGGTTACCATTTGCAACAAGCGATTGATGAAGAGCTTGTTTCTCGCGGGTTGGAAAATATTCCGGTCGTTTCCATGTTGACGCAAGTGGTGGTCGATCCAGCTGATCCAGCTTTTACGAATCCAACGAAACCAATCGGTGGCTACTATAGTGAAGCTAAGGCTCAGCAATTAATGACTGAAAGCGGCGACACTTATATAGAAGATGCAGGCCGAGGTTGGCGTCGGGTCGTTCCTTCTCCTAAACCAGTGGACATTTATGAAAAAATCAGTCTAAAAACATTAGTAGATGCAGGTCAAGTGGTGATTGCATGTGGCGGAGGCGGCATACCAGTGGTTTATGAAGGCACTCGCTATAAAGGAGTTGACGCGGTGATTGACAAAGACTTTGCTGCAGCCAAGATGGCGGCACTGATCGATGCGGATATCTTTATTATCTTAACCGCTGTTGACCAAGTCTTTGTCAACTATGGTCAACCAGATCAACGAGGATTGACAACAGCCACTGTCGCTGAAATGCAAACGTACATTGACCAAAATCAATTTGCACCTGGTAGTATGTTGCCAAAAGTGGAAGCAGCGATCGCATTTGCTGCTTCCAAGGATGGGCGTCAAGCAGTGATCGCTTCATTGGAAAAAGCGGCGGAAACTTTAGCTGGCAATAGTGGTACGACAATTCAGCTTTAAGTGAAGGAAAGACATTTGGTGAACACACCAAATGTCTTTTTTTGCCTTAAAAACGAACATTAGATTCTTTTTGTCAGGATTAATGTACGGTTTTTATTGAAAAAAATCCGAATGAATGTAAAATAAAACCATTGATGCTTATTTTAATGAAAACTGCTAATGTCAAAGCAGCAGTCTGATGCAGTTTGTTAAAGGAGAAAACTTATGTCAATAACAAAATATTTTAAAGGTTCTGTATTTCATACACCCACAGATGGCGTGCTGGAATACTTAGAGGATGTCCTCATTTGCGTGGATGCTGAAGGGATGATCGAAAGGGTGGTCACAACAGAACAATCAGACTATCCAGAAATGCTGGCAGCTGCCAAACAAGGAATGCTAGTTGAATTGCAGAAGGGACAGTATTTTTTACCGGGATTCGTCGACTTGCACGTTCATGCACCCCAATGGCCGCAAGCAGGAGTTGCATTGGATGAGCCGTTGAATGTATGGCTAGATGAGTGTACCTTCCCGTTGGAAGCAAAATACGCGGACTCAAGTTTTGCTTCAGAAGTGTACCAAGATTTAGTTGCGCAACTACTGGCTCGAGGAACAACGACGGTTCTTTATTTTGCGACCGTTCATTTGGAAGCAAGTTTACAATTAGCCAAGATTTGTGCTGAGAAGGGTCAACGAGGGCTAGTGGGGAAAGTAGTCATGGATGATCCCGACGCGAACCCAGATTTTTATCGAGATGCCTCAACTGCTACGGCACTAGCAGAGACCGAAACCTTCATTAAAGAAGTCCAAAAGTTGGCAAAAACGACACGTCAAGGAGTCTATCCAGTAGTGACACCACGATTCGTCCCAAGCTGCACGGATGAAGGTCTGGCTGGGTTAGGACAACTCGCACAAAAATACGATGTCCATGTACAATCCCATTGCAGTGAAGGCCAATGGGAACACGATCACGTCTTGGAACGATTTGGTAAAACCGACACAGAAGTCTTGCGGGATTTTGGCTTACTGGGAGAAAAAGCTGTGATGGCTCATTGTAATTTTATCGATGAAAAAGATGGTGAGATCTTTGTGGAAACAGGGACTGCTGTTGCTCACTGCCCGATTTCCAATGCGTACTTTGCCAATGGTGTGATCCCTATCAATCGGCTTAAAGAACAAGGCGTAACGATTGGACTAGGCACAGATATCTCTGGCGGCTTTTCTCCAAGTTTGTATGACAATATCAAGCAAGCTGTTATGTCTTCCCGCATGTTAGAAGACGGTGTGGATGTTACATTGCCCCAAACGAATCGAGGTGTTGCGAATGCGCGTATCTCAGTCATCGACGCTTTTTCATTGGCGACAAAAGGAGGGGGCGAAGCGCTACGACTACCGATTGGTCTTATCAAGGAAGGCTACGCTTGCGACCTTCAAGTGATCGATACTTGTTATTCTGGTAATCCATTGCCAGCTTTTGGTGTACTGAACCAACCGAAAGAACAATTACAAAAGATTTTGTATCTAGCAACGGCTGAAAACATTCGTCAGGTCTGGGTGCAAGGAAAAAAAGTACATGAAAAATGAGGAGATTGATACTGTGGAAACCAGAAGTAATCGTTTAACGATCGGAATGAATGAAGATATACCTTTAGGACAAGCCATTGTTCTTGGCTTACAACACGTGTTGGCAATGGATGTGTATGTCCCACCCTTTATTATTGCAACTGCTGTTGCCATGAGCTCGTCGGATGCAGCCGGGCTGATCCAATCCACCTTTTTAGGTGCTGGGATTGCTTCGCTGATCCAAGTTCTCTTTTTCTTGAAATTGCCCGTCTGTCAAGGGCCGTCCTTTGTACCAGTAGGCGCAATCATTGGTATCTATTTTGGAGCGCAAGGTATGGATACTGTCTTAGGAGCTAGTATTGTCGGGGCATTGGCTGTTATTCTTTTAGGGATGACAGGGATCTATAAGTATATTGTCCGCAACTTTATTCCCACGATCGTCAGTGGCACGATCATCATGATCGTTGGACTGACATTGTTACCTACAGCTTTTACCAGCAACATTTATCCAGCTACTGAGACATTATCGGCTAATCAGAACATGTTTTTGGCTGCAGTGACAGCAGCAATTTTGATTTTATTCTCGATGTTAGGTGATTACTTCCCTCGTTTAGGTAAATATTTCCGGATTAGCTCGGTGATTATTGCCTTAATGATCGGGACGCTGATTGCTTGGTTCATGGGCGGCGTAGACTTCCAGTCTGTTGCGGATGCTTCATTTTTCAGTTTGCCAAAACTTATTTTCGTCAATTATGGTCTTCATTTTGATGTTTCAGCTATTTTGACGATGCTGGTGATTTATATGGTATTACTAGCAGAAACAACAGGAACTTGGTATGCCGTCAGCTCTGTCACTGAGGAAGCTGTGACAGATGAACAAATCAATAAAGGAGTCATTGGTGAAGGAATCGGTTGCCTGGTGGCTGCTTTAGTAGGAACGACACCAGTGACGGGGTATTCAACAAATGCCGGTATCATTTCCATTACTGGGGTTGCCAGTAAAAAAGTCTTTGTGATGGCTTCCTGCTGGTTCATCCTCTTGTCATTTGTCGGCAAGTTATCAGCATTGATCCATGCCGTACCTTCAGCGGTAATCGGTGGTGTCTTCGCAGTTGTCTGTGTGATCATTTTGCTTAGCGGCTTTCGAGTGATCAAGAATGAAGAGTTTTCTGAACGTGAACTCTATATTATTGGTGTTCCGCTAATCTTAGCGATCGGTCTTTTGTTCATGCCGGCTGAGATCAAACAAGAAACTCCGCAATTTCTACAATACTTATTGGATTCACCGATTGCGTTAAGTGCGATTGCTGCTATTGTGATGAATAAGTTGATTCCAGTGAAAAAAACGGTTAGATAAAGTGTCAGCGAAAGATGCTGCAGCAAGTGAGCGCCTGCTTCCAGTCGATGCAACAAGCATTCATGGAAACGCGCTGTTCAGCTGCAGCTTTTTTTGTTACGACTGTGTGTAAATTCATCCAATTTGTAACAATTCATAAATAAAAAAGAGGGGATTCACTTTTATTGAAATAAAATAACTAATTTATATTTTTATGTTGATAATCGTTGTTGATTCAAAAGGAATTACGCGACGCTTACGAAACGTAAGGAACTCGACGCATTCGTAATCATCTGTAACGAGATTTTCACCTATGAAATATTCTCTGGTGTTAGACTAGTCTATGCGTTGGAGATTTCTCCTGCGACAGACTATAAACGCTACAAGATGAGGAGAATTATTTTATGAAGTCATTGAAAACTGTTTTGCTTAGTACAGCTGTCCTTGCAGGTCTGGGTGTGTTTCTAGGTGGACAAGATGCGTTTGCTGATGAAGAATACACGGTGCAATCTGGGGATACACTATCTACGATTGCCTATAACTATTTTGGCACCTCAGAAGCCGTTGATAAAATTGTTGAAGCAAACGGCATTACGAACAAAAATTTGATCTATGTTGGTGAAACACTGGTCTTACCAACAGACGATGCCAGCTATACAAATGAACGTTCTTCAGCAGCTGCAGAATCATCAGTCACTTATGAAGAACCAGCTTCACAACCTGCCAGCAGCCAACAAACAAGCCCGAGCTCATCTGCATCAAGCAGTTCTGCAGCAACAAGTTCAGAAGCTTCAGCTAAAGAATGGATCGCGAACAAAGAATCTGGCGGTTCTTATACAGCAACAAATGGCCAATACTATGGACGTTATCAGGTGACTAACTCTTACTTGAATGGGGACTATTCAGCGGCCAATCAAGAAAAAGTAGCCGATAATTATGTTGCTTCACGTTATGGTTCATGGTCTGCAGCAAAAGCATTCTGGGAAGCTAACGGTTGGTATTAATCAAGCCAAACATTCATACGTATCACAGACTCGCTTAGCGGGTCTGTTTTTTTATCTAAATCAACAGTTTGCTTATGAAAGAAACCCTCTAAGATATGGTACACTAAAGAAAAAATCAGTTTCAAACCGGAGGGATGGCAATGAATAATCAGATCCAACAACGAATCGATCGCCTGAAAAGTTACGGTCAGTCATTGGCAGGTGCTAATGTGGCCTATCGTGAGGATTGGGGGACGATTTATTTTGGTCTAATCGGCAAACAGTTTGGTATGATGAGTCCTGAAGCGAATGATGATGCGATCATTACGTTGAAAAATAAACCGGAAGTCAATGAAGAATTACGTGAACAATACCCTAAGGCGATTATTCCCGGATACTATGCCAATAAAACCCACTGGAATTCTATTCGTCTAGCAGCGGATGAGGTAACAGACGAACAAATTGAACAGTTGATTTTGACCTCTTATGAACTGGTTTATCAGAAATTGACGAAAAAACAAAAAGAAGAACTAACAACGCTTTAAAAAACGCAACAAAAACACCAACGAGCCTCGTGCCTTGAAATCGGAAAGCGATTTAAGGAAACTTAGTGAGATTTGTTGGCGTTTTTTTATTTTAGAGAGGTATTTCGCTTGTGTAAGCCAGCCAGATAAATCGCGATACTCTCCAGAAAAACTTGACGTTCGTCGATTTGTTTGCGTTGTTGGATGCCTTCTGCCATCCCTTTTAAATGATTCTCAACAACATAGCTGCGCATAGCAGAGACATGTGCCCGCAATTTTTCATCGCCAGTTACAATTTTTGCTCGTAATTGTTCTTCTTTTTGACGATCGAGTAAGTGTCCCAATAAGAGATGATGCAATGCCTGAACGGTTTGACGGCTTTGGGCAGGAGTGAAGCCGGCTTCGATCAATATAGTGATCATTTGCTCTAAATGCAGCAGTCGGCTAGGATAGGAAGGAATCGTATGAATCTCTAGTTCTGCACCACAGGGATATTGGAGATAGAGATCGTAGTAATTGGCCATAAAGGTTTGCAACTGTTCTTGCCAGCTACCCGCAGGGACATCCGGCAGATCATTTTCCATCGTTTCAGCCATCGCTTGCAACAGCTCTTGTTTGTTCGTGAAATACCAATACAATGCCGGTGCTTGAACAGAAAGTACTTTTGCCAATTTGCGCATGGTTAACTGAGAAAGGTCAGATGTTTCCTTTAGGTAGGCAAAAGCCGCATGAATAATTGATTCTTTTGATAACTTCTGTTCCATAAAAAAATCATCCTTTGTTCGCTTGCAACATTTTTCTAAAAATGGTAAATTATTGTCCGGCTTTATTTTACAGTGTTAAATAATGCCTGTCAAACTGTAAAGGAGTGTGTTTTAAGATGGATCTTGTTTTACGCCATGTAAAGAAATACAAAGGCGCTGTCTTCATTGCGCTGGTTTCTGTAGCTGTCATGGTACTGGCTACGTTATGGCAGCCGAAGCTGCTGCAACAAGTATTGGAAGCAATTATTAAAGAAGACGATAATGAAATGAAATCGATTGGGGTCCAATTGATCGGTCTAGCCGTGTTTGGGCTGGTGGCTGGGGTCATCAATACTATTTTCTCTGCCAAAGTAGCGCAAGGAGTCAGTGCGGATATTCGTGAAGAAGCCTTTCGTAAAATCCAAACTTTCTCGTTTGGTAATATCGAGAAATTCTCAGCAGGAAATCTGGTGGTTCGACTGACCAATGACATCACCCAAATCCAAAATTTAGTGATGATCTCCTTGCAGTCGTTGTTTCGGATTCCTTTCTTATTTATTGGTGCCTTTATCTTAGCCATGACCACGATGCCTCAACTTTGGTGGGTAATCGTCGCATTGATCGTTGCAGTAGTGATCATTACTGGTCTTTCTTTTACACAGATGGGCAAACATTTCATGATCATTCAAAATTTGATCGACAAAATCAATAGTGCAGCAAAAGAAAATCTTTTAGGGATTCGTGTGGTGAAATCATTTGTTCAAGAAAAAAATCAATTGAACAGTTTCACGAAAGTCAGCGACGAACTAACAAAACACAACATCATCGTTGGTACGCTTTTCTCTGTGATGATTCCGTCCTTTATGCTGGCAGCCAACTTAGCGGTCGTAGGCGCGATCTTCTTTGTCAGCGACCTTGCAAAAGACGATCCGACATTGATCGGGGGAATCGCTTCTTTCATGAATTATTTGATGCAGATCATGATGGCGATCATTATCGGCGGTATGATGATGATGATGACTTCTCGGGCAGCGGTCTCTCTCAAACGATTGAAAGAAATTCTGGTTACCGAACCAGACTTGTCCTACAAAGATGTTCCACAGCAAGAATTAGCAGGCAGTGTGGCATTCGAGCACGTTTCTTTCCGTTATCCTGGGGATGAGAAAAATGCTTTGACAGACATCAGTTTTTCAATCGCTCCTGGAGAAATGATTGGGATCGTCGGGGCAACTGGTGCAGGGAAATCGACATTAGCTCAATTGATTCCGCGCTTGTTTGATCCAACAGAAGGAACCGTGCGAGTTGGAGGCGTCGATTTACGAGAAGTAAATGAGCAAAGCTTACGTCAAACCGTTTCCTTTGTTCTACAAAAAGCGATTCTTTTCTCCGGAACCATTGCCCAAAATCTGCGCCACGGCAAAAAGAACGCCACTGTCCCTGAAATGACCCATGCAACAGAAATCGCGCAGGCAAGTGAATTCATTCAAAAATTGACGAACCGTTTTGAAGCACCCGTAGCGGAACGAAGCAGTAATTTTTCTGGTGGTCAAAAGCAACGGCTGTCTATTTCACGAGGTGTCATCGGGGAACCAAAAATCTTGATTCTAGATGATAGTACGAGTGCATTGGATGCTCGTTCGGAAAAACTGGTTCGTGAAGCCTTTGAAAAAGAACTGCAAGCTACCACCACGATCATCATTGCACAGAAAATTGCTTCTGTTGTGAATGCGGACCGCATCCTGGTGTTGGATAAAGGTCGTCTGGTTGGAGTAGGTACCCATCAAGAGTTAGCTGCCAACAATCCAATTTATCAGGAAATTTTTGAGACTCAGAAAGGAGCTGAATAACTATGACGGATTTGATCAAAGCAAGCAAGTTTTTTTATCACTATTTAAAACGATACAAACTCTCTTTCTTTTTCATTTTCATTACCGTGATTGCAGCCACTTATCTGCAAGTCCAAGCACCGGTCTATGTGGGGCAAGCCTTTCAGGAATTAGCGAATTATGTTGGTGGATTGATGCAAGGCGTAGATGACAAGTCAAAATTCGTATCTGTCATCTGGAAGTTACTGCTGTTTTACGTATTGGCAAGTGGAGCAAACTTTATTTATAGTATCTTGTTCACGCAAGTGGTGGGGAAATCCACCAATCGAATGCGAATCGGGTTATTCAATAAATTGGAAAAATTGACGATCAAATTTTTTGATTCCCATCAAGATGGTGAAATTTTGAGTCGTTTTACCAGCGATTTGGATAACATTCAAAACAGCTTGAATCAAGCATTGCTGCAAGTATTGACCAATGTGGTATTGATGATCGGGATTTTGATCATGATGTTCCGACAAAATGTCACATTAGCTTGGGCGACGATTGCGTCTACACCAATTGCCATCCTGATTGCAGTCATTGTGATCCAAAAAGCTCGCAAATATGTCGATCTGCAGCAAGATGAAGTAGGAAAACTAAACGGGTACATTGATGAAAAAATCAGCGGCCAACGGATCATCATCACCAACGGTCTTCAAGAAGAAACGATTGATGGATTTTTGCAGCACAACCAAAGTGTTCGGGAAGCCACTTACAAAGGACAAGTTTACTCAGGATTGCTTTTCCCAATGATGCAAGGAATGTCGCTGGTCAACACGGCGATCGTGATTTTCTTTGGTGGTTGGTTAGCATTGAATGGGGATTTGGAACGTTCAGTTGCTCTAGGCCTTGTGGTGACTTTCGTTCAATATTCTCAACAATACTATCAACCGTTGATGCAGATTTCTTCTGGTTACAGTATGATTCAATTGGCAATCACTGGCGCCCGTCGTTTGAATGAGATGTTTGATGAACCGGATGAAGAAAAACCGGCAAATGGTGAAAAAATCACTGGTATCAAGCAAGAAGTGGCATTGAATCATGTTGATTTCGGTTATGATAGTGATCGTTTAATCCTTAAAGATGTCACCATCCATGTCAAAAAGGGTGAAATGGTGGCATTGGTAGGACCAACTGGTTCTGGAAAGACAACCATCATGAATCTTTTGAATCGCTTCTATGATGTGACGAATGGCTCAGTAACATTTGATGGTCAGGACATTCGACAGTTAGATTTAGATGCATTGCGGGAGCATGTGGGGATCGTGTTGCAAGATTCGGTACTGTTTTCTGGGACGATTCGGGAAAATATTGCTTTTGGTAAGCCGGATGCCAGTGAGGAAGCGATTATTGCAGCAGCAAAACAGGCCAACATCCATGAATTTATCATGACGTTAGAACAAGGGTATGATACACCAATCACGGAAGAAAACAATCTATTCAGTACCGGGCAAAAGCAGTTGATGAGTATCGCTCGCACGATTTTGACCAATCCATCTTTATTGATTTTGGATGAAGCTACCAGTAATGTTGATACGGTGACGGAAGCGAAGATTCAGCAAGCAATGGATGAAGCCATCAAAGGACGGACCAGTTTTGTCATCGCCCATCGTCTAAAGACGATTTTGAATGCCGATCGAATCGTTGTCTTGCGGGAGGGGCAAGTCATCGAAGAAGGTAGCCATCAAGAATTATTGGCAGAAAACGGGTTTTATGCCGAACTTTACCACAATCAATTTGTTTTTGAATAGTTAGCTGACGAGTTTAAACCAAAACCCAATGACTGCTACTTGGATCAAAGTAGCGGTCATTGGGTTTTATTTGGTGTAACGTGTTTTAAACGAGTTCACCTGGCCAAGCAGAAGTGCCGCCTAATACATTGATCGCCTTGAACCCTTGCTGGTCCATATAGTGACAGGCTTGCTCTGACCGAGCACCTGAGTGACAAATCACGTAGTAGTCAAGGTCTTTCTCCAAATTGGCAGTAGTGAAGTGAGATAACGGATTATTTTGCGCATTTGGTACATGGCCGCTGATAAATTCATCGACTTCTCTGACATCAATCAGGTGGAACTTCTGTTGTTTGCTTGCTTGATAAAATTCAGGCATTGTGATCGAGCGATACATGAATGATTTCCTCCGGTCTGACGGTTTGATAAAGCGCAAAAGCCCCGTCTAGATTTTTTGCCTCGTAGCCAGATTGTTTGAGAATCCGTTCGGCTAAATAGCTTCGCAGTCCGCTATGACAGCTGACGATATAAGAAGCAGTCGGATCAAGTTCAGTCAGTCGGTCTCGTAATTCATTCAGCGGAATATGCAGGGCGTTTTTGAAGCGGCCAGTCATTTCCGCTGTATTGCGGACATCTAGTAATTGTTTGCCGGCAGCTAATTCTGCAGAAAGTTCATGCCACTGGATTGATTCACTGATCCCTTCGATTAGATTCAATGCCGCATAGCCGATCAGGTTCACTGGATCTTTGGCGGAACCAAAAGGCGGTGCATAACTCAGTTCCAGTTCTGTTAAATCTGCCGCCGTCAATCCACTTTTGATGGCTGTGGCTAATACATCCATTCGTTTATCGACGCCACTCTGTCCAACGGCCTGAGCACCATAGAGAGTACCTGTCTCTTTATTAAAAATCAATTTCAATAGCAGATCTTTAGCACCAGGGTAATAGCCAGCATGATCTTTTCCGCTGACATGAATCACAGCTGGCTGCAAGCCCGCAGATACTGCTGCTTTCTCGCTTAATCCGGTCATGGCTGCTGTAAGCCCAAAGACTCGCAGGATAGCAGTTCCAATATTGCCACGGTTTTTTCTTGGCAGACCAGCGATCACGTCTGCGACTTGTCGACCTTGCCGGTTAGCTGGTGAGGCTAAAGAAATCAGCGCATCTTCTCCAGTTAATTGTTGTTTCGTGACAATAGCATCTCCGACAGCGTAAATGTCTTTTTGCGACGTTTGGTAGTTTTCGTCTACAAGGATTCCTCCTCGAATACCAGTAGTGATCCCAGCTTCCGCTGCTAATCTTGATTCTGGTTGGACCCCGATAGACAATAATGTCAGGTCTGAGTCCAGTACAGTGTCATCTTCTAACCGAATTTTTTTCCCTTCTTCTTCAAAAGAAACTGCGGATTGGCCCGTAATGACCTTGATTCCCTTCGCTATCAATTCATTTTTGACATAGGCAGCCATTTCTTCATCCATCGAAGGTAAAACCTGCGATGCTTTCTCAACGACGGCGACCTCTAAGCCACGGTTTTTCAGACTTTCTGCCATTTCCAATCCAATAAAGCCGGCACCGACTACGACGGCTTGGCGGGTATGTTGATCGATTTTCTGCAAAATAGCATCCATATCCGGCACGTTTCGTAACTGACGGCAGTTTGTGGCACGGTCTAATCCTGGGATTTTTGGTATGATTGCTTTTGCTCCCGGAGCAAGAATCAACTTGTCATATGATTCTTCATAAGTCTCAGAATCTCGATGGATAGTCACGGTCTTTTGTTCTGGGTGAATAGCCAGTACTTCTTGATTTGGACGAACATCCAAACCAAAACGTGCCTTTAAGGACTCTGGTGTTTGCAGTAGTAATTGATCGCGAGTAGTAATTTCACCTGCGATAAAGTAAGGAAGGCCGCAGTTCGCAAAGGACACATAAGGACCTTTCTCTAGAACAATGATTTCAGCATCTTCCATTAAGCGGCGTAATCGAGTTGCAGCAGACATGCCTCCGGCGACCCCACCGACAATCAGTACTTTCATTTTATTTTCCTCCTTGAATTGGTCCTTGCCATTGATTCATGCCACCGCGAATCGTTGTGGCATCATATCCCATTTTAATCAATAATTTGGCAGCTTGTTTGCTGCGGACGCCTGATTGACAGATCACATATAACGGTTCTTTTTTTCCTGAATAGTGGGCGATTTTATTTAATGGGATATTGGCGGCATTTCGAATATGCCCACCCCGGTATTCAGAGGGCGTCCGGACATCAATAACTTTCGTTTTTGCAGTCAGTGCTGCGGAAAAATCACGAATAGAGATGGAAGGGACAGAACGAAACAATGAAAACATAGACATTCTCCTTTATATACGGTATGGGGTATATTAAACCCCGTTTTTCTATATTTGTCAATGATTTGATTTGATTAACATTGCGGATACGAAAAGAATGTTTGACCGTTATACCATTGTAGGGTATATTCTAATGGGAAAGGAGTGAGACGATGGATAAGACAAGAAGTGATCAAAAAAATGTGCTGAATCGTTTAAAACGTGCCGAAGGGCAGATTCGTGGGGTTCAAAAAATGATCGAAGAAGAGAAGGAATGTATCGATATCATCACTCAGTTAAGTGCGGTACGTTCAAGTATCGATCGTGTGATGGGCATGATTGTTGCAGAGAACTTGAAAGATTGTTTCGAGAATCCAGAAAAAGATCCTCAAGAACAAGCACAGAAGCTGGAACAAGCGATTCAGATGATCATCAAGAAATAGTAGCTCTATTCTTTAGGAAGAGACTGTTTTCATAGGGGACTGACTGATGTAACCAGTAAGCTGAATCATTAAATCTGGAACGCTATCATGACGATCAAAGAAATGATTTGATCTGTGAAGAGTAGTATTGAAAGGAAAATGCTGTTGTATGCAAGAATTACCCTCAAAAAATTAGGACATCAGCTGTAAGCAGTTCGATCTAAAGTCTCAGCTACGGTCGAAGAGTCGTAGCTAAGGTTAGTTGAATGCTTGGACTGATGTCCTAATCTATGAATTGCTTAGTAGTATTCGCCGTGGCGATAGTCCCAGGAATTGAAGTGATCGGACAAAAACAGTTGGATTTTATCTACAGCTAAACCCTTCCGAATCAATACAGGCGCCGGGGTGATCGATCGCTGAGAGCCTTGATGAGGAATCAATTTGCCAGCAGAATCTACGAAAGAAACCATGACTCCTTGTTCGTAGCGGGTCTCTATCGTTTTATCTGGTTGGATCGAAGCGACATAGTCATTGCTTTCAATGATGAGGTCTGCTTCGTTAGCGATTTGTTCACCAATTCCTTCCACCAGACCACGATTGCCTTTACCAGAAGGATTTGCTGAGCTGGCAAACAATAGCTGTTGCTTTTCCTCCCAAAGAGCTTTAGCGATTTGTTCTCCAGGAACGCCGAATTTGATGACGAAACAACTCGTTTCCCTGGTATCCATCATCAATTCTTGCGATCCGTCAGGAATATATGCTTTTCCAGACTCTTTCCATGGTAAGATCGCGCCAAAAAGAACATCGTTGTCCCAACATTTTTGGTAAACTGCCGCAATTTCATCGTTCCATTCCGCTAATTCTTGTAATTGTTCCAATGAGCTGCATAATACAACTCCTGGCTTATTACGTTTGCGATTTTTGGCAGAAAACTTGCGTTCTAGTCCTTTCTTGTCAGAGACGGCAATAATATAGCCTACTTTAGTGGGGCAAACGATGACTTTGCCTTCTTGCTGGAGCAGTTGGATTGCTGCTTCGTTGGGTTCGCCAGACCAAGTGGTTTGTTTGTTTGTCTTCAAATGGTTCATCCTTCCTCATTTTGTTTATTTCGCCTAAAAATTCAGAAAATTCTGATTTAAAATCGTTAACCTTGATAATAAGGGAATCCCTAAAGAGAGTCAAGTGCAAAAAGATGGAAATGCAGCAGCATTCTAGATGATCATTTTCAGAGAAGGCTGAAAAAAATGCTTCTCTTTTCCAACGATTCTGTGAGAAAATGAACGTCAGAACGCAAGTCAAAAGGTTCCTAAACAACCAAGCTTTGAGCAAATTTTTCTTACCTGTACTTGATCCTATAAGAAAAAAAGTTTCAGTCTTCTGAACAGAAATTTTGTCTCAACTCAGAGATGAGGGTATAGTAAAAGCACAAGTTCTCGGAAAAAATGACAGCTTCTATTCGGATGATCAAAGAAAAGAGGAAGACAATGAAGCAATTGATAACTTATAGTAAAATACTCTCTGCACTGGTGATTCTAGCGGTGAGCATCAACATGTTTTTAGGTCCTCATCATATTGCAGCTGGAGGGGTCAGTGGCATTGGAATCTTGATGGAATCTGCTTTGGGCTGGGACCGTGCGCTTGTGATCATGGTTCTGAACAGTGTGATGTTGGTTCTGGCCTATGTTTTTTTGGGGAAAGCGCCTTTCTTCAAGGTGCTGTTCGGCAGCATAGTTTTTCCGTTAGCAATTGCCGTAGTGCCTGAATATATGTTGGCCAGTGATCGTCTGCTGTCTGTTATTTTTGGGAGTGCGATTTTTGCTGCTGGGGTTGCTATTTTATATAAAAATAATTCTTCTAGTGGCGGAACTACGATTCCGCCGCTGATCTTCCAGAAATATTTCCATATCAATCCTTCCATCGGGCTTTTAGCCACAGATGCGGTTGTGGTAACAATGAGTTTACTGGTTTTTGGGTTTGAAGAATTTTTGTTTGCGATTCTTTCGATTGTGATTACTTCGATCGTGATGAATTATATCGAAACCGGGATGGACCGCAAGAAGTCTGTGATGATCATGAGTGAGGAACATCTTGACGAGATTCAAGCGGCCATTGCAACGGCAATTTCTAGAGGGGCAACCTTGTTAGAAGCACAAGGTGTTCATCGAAGAAGTGAGAAACAAGTTTTATTGATCGTTGTCAACGATCAAGAATTTGCTGATATCAAACAATTGATTGAAAGCATTGATCCGCAGGCATTTGTAATTGCCAGCAATGTAGCTGAAGTTTTAGGACGAGGGTTTAGTTACCACCCGATTGAATGAGGCCTGTCCGCATCCGTTTGAAGCGCTGCACGATGTTGTAGGCTGGTTCTACTCTTTCATTTTTAACTGGCTTTTTAGTTACAAAGGCGTTAAACTGCTAATGGATCATTTTATCAAGAGTTTTTTAAGAGACGCTGAAACGAAATCTGCTGTTAACTTGTTTTGTCACTGCTGATTAAAATCACGTTTTAGAAGCAGCTTTGGTAAAATGAACTGGAAATTGTGCCTGAGAGATTTTTCGACGGCTTAGTAAGGATAGAAATAATGAAAGAAAGATACCCTAAAAGAACCATTGGTATGTTTGTGAGTGCTGTGCTGTTATTCATTGTTAGTGCCAGCCTATCACATAACGTAGCCGCTGGTCAGACGAACCAGTCTACAGAACAGACCAAACAGACCATTCCTAAAAAAGCAACGATCCCTACGAAAAAAAATGCAATTACTAAAAAGGAGAGATCAGGAACGTCTAAATCCTCAGAGGATTCTTCTTCGACAGAAGTAGCCGTCGCAGATTGGCGTCATCCATCTGAGAAGAAAGCCTATCCTGTTTTACAAGAAGGTGATTGGGTCGATGTCTCATTGGCAAACCAGCGGGTGAAGATCATGCGGAAGAATCGAGTGCTTTATACGATGGTTTGCTCTACCGGATCAGGAGGAGACCGAAGAACGCCTACAGGAACTTATTCCATTCAAGCTGAAAGAGGAGAAACTTTTTTTAATGAATCTTCTGGCGAGGGAGCGAACTATTGGGTATCTTGGAAAGATCATGGCGTCTACTTGTTTCATTCGGTGCCGATTGACGCTTCGGGAGATTACATTGAAGAAGAAGCAGAAGAACTAGGACAAAAAGCCAATTCTCATGGGTGTATCCGTTTGACTGTTGCAGATGCAAAATGGTTTTATGAACATGCCCTTTATGGCATGCAAGTTATCGTGCATTGAGCGAACAAGCAAATTCGCTAACGATTGAAAGGAGCTGCTTGATAGGTATGAATCCATTTTATGAAGAGGTGTATCGTTTCGTAAAGAAGATTCCGTATGGCAAAGTGGCTTCTTACAGCCAAATAGCTTGGGCTTTAGGTCGCTTGAATGGTGCACGAGCTGTAGGACGCGCCATGAAATATTGCCCAGAGTCATTACCAGCCCATCGGGTAGTACGAGCAGACGGCGAGATTGTGGGCTTTACCGCCGTAGAACGAAAGCAGCGGCTGCTAGCAGAAGGGATCGTCTTTAAAACAAACGGAAAAATCGATATGAAACAATGCAGCTGGCATGGAGAAAAGGAGTCATCCTGAAAAATGCCGCTGCATTTTTTGTGAAAATAGCTTCAAATTGATTGTTTTGTATATCTGGATCGGCCCTTTATAATAAAGGAGCAATGACATGTCGCTCGGGTTTGTCAAAGGAGGAAACAGCATGGGAAAGATGGTTTTTATCAATTTGCCTGTTCAAGATATCAAGCGAGCTACTAGTTTTTATGAAGCGTTGGGCTTTAGCAAGAATGAAGAATTTTCGAATGAAACATCAAGTGGAATGATGTGGAATGAGACGATTTGGGTGATGCTGTCAGAATATGCGTTTTATGAACAGTTTTTAAATGGTAGAAAGATTGCGGATACGCAAAAGACGAATGCTGCCTTGATCGCATTTAGCTTTGATACACCTGAAGGAGCTCGAGACTTTGCTAAAGCGGCTGAAGCCAATGGGGGACAGTCGTTTCAAGTAGAGATGGGGATTCCAGAGGAAGAAATGCTTGGTTTTGAAGTGCTTGATCCGGACGGAAATCAATTAGAATCTGTCTGGATGAAAGGGTACTAAAAAGCAAGATTCGTGGGTGTTCAAAAAAATGGACTTGCCTGATAACTTTTGAAATTGTTGTTAGCGGTTTTCTTTTTAGGAAGTCGAATTAAAAGAATAGGATCACAAGGAAACTGGCGCAAGCTAGTTTCTTTTTCTTTCGAATCGATTCAACTAAAATGTAGGTATACTCGCTTAGACCTAGTCCTACAAGAGGACAAATATAGCTTTTATTGATTAAGTGTTTTTGTGACCGCTACCAGGGTTGATGCTTCTTTTTAGTAATAAGCGATGTATAGATGGAGAAGAGAGTTACAGCCAAAAGGAGGATGTGGGATGAAAAAAAGAATCACCAGAGAAGAAGTCAGTCAACAGCTGGTTTCAGATTTGTTTTTTGAAAAAGGACATTTAAAGTTAACGTTGTGGCAATCATTTTTGACACTGCTTGCGTGGATTGCTGTGATCGTACCATTCGTTTGGGTCGCTTTCCCGGTTTTCTTTCCGCAAACAGCCGCTCAAATACGATTTAGGACCTATGTGGAGGAAGCCACTATTTTTAGATTGTTAGCATTGTTTTTAGGAATTTCCTTCGTTCTTTTAGTTATTCTTTTTGTTCTGTTGACCGTGAGGAACAATCGGCGTTTTCGCCATACATTGCGGAAAGAAGTCTTGCATGATGAAAGAAAACTTGAACAGCGCAAAGAAGTGTTGGAAGAATTTTTTGATGACCGTTTTGGTCCTGAAGAGATGCGGCATTCTGTTTGTTATTATGAAGTGAAACCGGAACAAAATCTAACGGAAACAGAAATAGTAAAGTTGTATAAAGATAAGGGGGTCTCTCTATGATTGAACAAATCGATACGGGATACCCGATAGTGGATTTCTTCCTTTTTCTATTAGTGGCCATTTTATTTACTTATCCAATCTTAGGCGGCTTTGCTTGGTTCATTGGCGTCCTTTGTCATACGTATTTGTTTAAGCATCAACAGATTGAATGGATCCCCATTCCCGAAGCAGTAGAGCCAATGATCACGATCATGGTCCCTGCCCATAATGAAGAAGTGGTCATTGAAGATACCATTCATTACTTAATGAATAAACTGAATTATACCCGTTACGAAGTGTTAGTCACAGATGATGGCTCAACGGATCAAACACCAGAAATCCTTAAGCGGTTGCAGCAAACCTACCCTAATCTACGAGTGGTACGCATCCAAAAAAACCAAGGAAAAGCCCATGCCTTTAATATCGGGATCGGTTTTGCTAATGGAGAACTGATTTTGAGTAACGATGCAGATACTGTACCGGAACCCGATGCACTCTGGAAATATGTCAATTACTTTATTCGCCAAGATGCGGTAAATATTTCAGCGATCACTGCAAACATGGACGTTCAGAATCGGACGACGATTGTCAGTAAGTCACAAACTGTTGAATTTTCAAGTATCGTAGGTATTATCAAGCGGACGCAACAAGGCGTGCTAGGTGTTATCTATGCATACAGCGGTGCCAACACGATGTATCGAAAAAATGCTTTGATCGATGTGGGACTCTTCCGCCAAAATCGTGCCACCGAGGATATCAGTATTGCCTGGGATCACCAATTCCAAGGCTGGTTGTCCTTGTTTGCTCCGCGGATCATGTTTTTCATGGAAGTTCCTGAGACCATGAAGATGCTTTATCGCCAACGGAAACGTTGGGCAAAAGGCGGTACAGAAGTCTGGCTGACAAATTTCAAAAAAGTATTCACTCATCCATTTCAAAATATTGGTCGGTCCGTCATGTTTGTGGATCAAACATTCAGTATTATTTGGTCGATCTTCTTTTGGATCTCTTCAGCACTGTTCATCTTTTCTTTTCTTCGTTTTGCATTCGAAGGAAACATTGAACGAATGTATCATATGGTGACAATGGCCTTCCTATTCGTTTGTTTTGAAATGGTTGCTGGGATCATGCAGTTGTTGACTAGTTTATTGGTGGACGATGCTGGCAGAAAAATCAAGTATTTCATTTTTGCACCATTTTATATGCTGATTTATTGGATGGTCAATGCTTTAACGATCGTAACGACCTTCATACCAGCGGTCAAAACAATTTTGGGACACGGCAGCGGTGTTTGGGTCAGTCCCGAAAGACAAGGCAAAAAGAATTAGAAAAAGGCTGTGCCAAGAACTAAGAGAGTTCTTGGCACAGCCTTCCTGTTTTTATTGAAAGATAGCCGTCAGTTTCTTAGCTGCGTAGACCGCGGCCTTTTTCAATTAATTTCCAACAGATACCGTACAAAACAATTATGAATAAAACTAGAATCAGAACAGAGACTAAAATCGGCACATCAGTTGTGCCCAAAAAGCCATAACGGAATCCAGAGATCATATAGACGATTGGATTCACTTTAGAAATAGCTTGCCAAATTGGTGGCAGCATCGAAATGGAATAGAAGACGCCTCCTAAATAAGTCAGTGGCTGTAGGACAAACGTTGGCACGATCGATACATCGTCAAATGATTGGGCAAAGATACCATTTAGCAAACCAGCTAGTGAGAAAAGAATTGCGGTCATCACTAATGTCAGAATAACCATTACCCAAGAAAAAACATGCAAAGGAACAAAAAAGAGAGAAATCACTGTGACCAGCATACCAACTAAAATACTTCTGCCCAAACCACCGAAAACAAATCCCCAAATAATCACATGAGTAGGTACGGGTGCAACTAAAAGTTCCTCAATATTCTTTTGAAACTTCTGAGAAAAGAAAGAAGACGAAACGTTCGCGTAAGAACTGGTGATCGTTGACATCATGATCAGCCCGGGAACGATAAATTCCATGTAGGAGAAGCCGCCCATTTCGCCAATACGGCCGCCAATCATTTTCCCAAAAATAATAAAGTACAACGAAGTCGTTATCACTGGTGGTACGAGTGTTTGGACCCAAATCCGTAAATAGCGGTTGGTTTCTTTGACCGCTAGACTTTTTAATGCTGTAAAATAAAGACTAAACATTTTTTTCCCCCGCTTCATGCTTTTCTTCGGTTAATTTCAAAAAGAGTTCCTCTAAACGATTCGATTTGTTGCGCATGGAAAGAACTTTGATTCCTTGCTTAGTAAATTGCTCAAACAAATCATTAACGCCTTGATTGCGCTCAATCTCGACTGCTAACGTTTGATCATCTTCAAAAGCACTTTTATAGCCGGAGATCACAGGTGGTTTCACATAGGTATCTAAGTCAAAGAGGAATGTCTCAAACTGTAATTTGGACAAAAGGGTCTTCATGCTGGTATCTTCGATCAATTCACCGGATTGAATGATTCCGATGTTGCGGCAGAGCATTTCTGCTTCCTCTAAATAGTGAGTGGTTAGAATAATCGTCGTACCATTTTTATTTAATTTTTGCAAGAAGGCCCACATTTCTCGGCGCAGTTCGATATCTACGCCAGCTGTTGGTTCATCGAGGATTAAGAGTCGCGGCTCGTGCATCAGAGCCCGTGCAATCATCAAACGGCGCTTCATTCCTCCCGAAAGCATTCTGGCCCGAACATCGCGTTTCTCCCATAAATTGGATTGCTTTAGGTATTTTTCGCTACGAGCGATCGCTTCTTTGCGAGGAACGCCGTAGTAGCCCGCTTGATTGACGACGATTTGCTGTACTGTTTCGAAAGGATTGAAATTGAATTCTTGTGGAACTAAGCCGATTTGTTGCTTGACTTGAACCAATTCTTTGTCCAAATCATAACCGAAAACTTTGACACTGCCAGAAGATTTGTTTACTAGTGAAGTAATGATCCCGATGGTTGTTGATTTGCCAGCACCGTTCGGCCCTAAAAGCGCATAGAAGTCACCTTCTTCAACTGTCAAGTTGATACCGCGTAATGCTTCGACGCCGGTCGCATAGACTTTTTTTAGATCTTTTATTTCAAGTGCATAGGTCATTGATTTGTTTTCTCCTTATCAATTGATGATTTGTTGTGGGGATTGGCAGCAGCTGCTGCCTATATGAATAAAACACGCTCGATTAGACATGCTTCTCTGAATAGAGGTTATGACACTTTCATGATACCCAAGAAACAAGTAGTCATTATACCACGGGAGAGACTCTCGTTTAAAGGGGGTATCGTTGGATCGGTCATGTGAGCTTTTCTGTTAGAAAGAAGTTGATTTCTTGTGCTTCCGTTAAGAATTATAACACCTGAAGCGCGGCTTTAGGTGATTTTTGTTTGTTAGTGTATGATGAAAATAAGAGGTTGAGAAAGCAACTAAATCTATGACAACTAATCATTAAAGGTGGTTTTTATGAAATTAAAGAGAAACACTCCCAAAAATAAAAAATCTCAAAAAGAGATTTTGCTGCAACAAGTGGATGAACCTGTGAAAGAATCGGCAGAACAAGAAGAGTTTCAGTCATTCTTTGCAGAAGTTTTAACCAAACTACCAAACAAAACGGCAGGGATCATTCGTCGATCTTTTGAGAAGTCAAAACATACGGCAGAAAAGATCCAAGCAAAAAGCCGTACCCAATTTGATGCCGTCTTCTCTGAATTTTTAATGGGTGTGGATGATGCGACGAAGAAGAAAGCGCATCGAATCATCCATGCCGCTTCTCTGACGGCGGCCATCATTGGCTGTTCACCTATTCCGTTTTCAGATGCGATACTCCTTGTACCTGTTCAAATGACGATGATGGCTAGACTACACAAGTTGTTTGGTCAATCGTGGGTCGAGGGAATCGCAAAAAGCATTTCTAAAGAATTAGTTGTTGTTAGTTTAGGTAGAAGCGCTGTGGGGAATATTATCAAGTTCGTACCGGGGGTCGGTACGATCGCCGGCGCGTCCATTAACGCGGGGGTAGCCAGTGCTATTACTGAATCTTTAGGTTGGGTTACTGTTAAGATGCTGAATGACGGTGAAGATATTTTTGAACAAGCCATGTCCTTTAAAGGCCAATATCACACCTTATTTAAAGCATTAAAAAAAACACGAAGCAAATCATCTTAAAACATATACCGCTCGCTAGAACGTTCGTATAGGATGAGTCCAGAAACATCAACAATAATTTTTTCAAGAGACCTTTGTCTATTCTCGAAGGTCTCTTTTGCTTGTGTAAGATAAAATAGGGGGATTTGTTTTTCCTGAAAAAGTATAAAAGCATTACATGGATAATTATCGTCAGTAAATGGCTAACCGAAAGCAGCGATAAAAAGGTCTTTATTAACAATAATTTTCCTGCATTTATAGGAGTTCCTGCCAAAACATTTCTAGTGACAATGTAAAAAAAAGTGAGTTCATTTTCCCGAATTGGGTTTCTCAAGATACAGATTAACTTTATAATTTTTAGTTAGTGGAGTTAAATTCTCATTAAAAATTGATGGCTGAAAGGAAGCACTTAAGTAGTAGGGAGGATCAATTACAGAATTAAGGTCAGAGAAGGCAGTCAGATGCCTTTTTTTATAACAGTAAAAAGTTGAGCGTTCTTCCTTTGTTGAGGCGCACTACATAGAACAGATGAAGAATGAGCGACTTATTCGACAAATGTTTAAAATTAGCTTAAAAATTAATATATATATTTAATCGTTTTATCAGTTTATATGAGTATGAAAGAAAGCAACTTATGAACGAACTTCTATTTAATGCAGGAGGAAGACATGATTATTCAGGATCTTTTTGAAAAGCGAACCCAATTAATGGTCAATTGCTTGCGTTATATTTATCAGTCAAATAGTTTTGTAACAATCGTTAATTTATCAGAAAGACTGAATGTGAATCGAAAAACAACGGATAGTATTCTTAATGAATTGCAAAAAATCAATCCGCAAGCAATCAAAATCAAAAAAGCGTTAGGGTGCTCTTTTAGTGGCAATAAAAACATTTATTTTGATGTACAACATGAAATTTATAATCAGTCAGTCATATATCAAGTGATCGAGAACTGTCTATTGTCAAAAAGAATTAAGATTGAAGAGTTTTGTGAATTGAATTACATAAGCCTTTCAAACCTAAGAAAAAAATTTCATTGCATCAACCGTAGTCTGCAACGCTTTGAATTAAAGATAGGCACCAAAAATAGACGGATCGTGATTGAAGGGTCCGAAAGCCAAATTCGTTACTTTGGTCATTCCTTTTTTTGGACGATTTGTAAAGGCGGTCAGTGGCCCTACCCCGAATTGAATTATGCTCATATCAGAGAATTATTCGTTCAGCGAATCTTACCTAATTTTGATTTTCAACTGAAGCAATCGATCGTGGATAAATGGTGCTACTTGATTGCGATCAACATCCTCAGAGATAAAAAAGGCAACCGCTTGAAAATGGAGGAAATGCCTCAATGGTCGATCAATATGACTCAAGATCTATTTGAAAAAGAGTTTCAAAATATCAAAGATTCTTTCTTTCAGTATAGCTTTTTTAGAGATGAAAGCATTTATTTTCTATTTTTGATGATGCAAACTTCCACGCAGTTTTACGCTAAAAAGGCGACCTATAAGCAAATCATCGATTTTTGGGAAAGAGAAAAAGCAGAGGTGTATTTAGAAGCAGTCAGTCTCTCAGAAAAATTGACATTGCCGTTAAATGGCGGAAATGAGAAAAATGTCTTCGGCATTTTATTGGCGGCGCATTCTTTTTATGACGCTTTTGAAGGATTCCTGGAAGTAGGTTCCGATTCAGATATCATCCGCTATTACAGACACTACTACCCAGTGCTTGTGAATAAAATACGTACCATTTGTTTTGGCAGCACAACAGGGCAACTTACAGAAAAACAGGAGTTTCTGCTCTTACGATATGTTCTTGCCTACACGTCTCTGATCACACCTACTTTATTTGAGAAAAAGATTGTTGTTTCGGTAGAAACAGATTTTCCTTTCTCATTTGAACAGTTCTTCATTATGCAGCTGAAAAAGATCTTCTCCGCTCTTTATAATATTGATTTTATTGCTGCGGAATCACTAGTTGAAGAGCCAGACATCATTATCTCAAACACCTACCAGAATCGTTCGGCAATCTACATGAGTGGAGCGATCGACAGTTTAGAGATTGAACGTCTGACAAAGAAAATCGAATCCATCAGAAGAGAACACATCTTGCAGGAGAATGTGATTGTTTTTTCTCAACAAGTAGTCAGTGCCGTTTTCGAAAATCATGAAAGCGCTAAGGATATTTCTGTGTAATAAAGATGTAGAAAATTATCGTTCCAAAAAAGCAACTAGCAGTTGGCAAGTAAAGAATAGAAGCAATCAAATAAATTTTGACCAGAAGCAATCAAAGAAAAATTCCTAAGGTTTTGCCTGCGGTGTGTATATATTTCTATGTATGCACCGCTGATCAATGGGGACATATACACAGTAAATGAAATTTCGATTAGAACAACTAATGAAAAATTACACAAAATATAAGCGTGATTTTATTATTTTCTATTTTTATTATGTTTATATAAATATGTTGGGTTTGTTTTTTAGATGATAACGCTGATTTTAAAGCAATTGAAATTGTTAATAGTCAAAATATTTTTTTATTCTTGTTTGTTAATAAAGTAACAATCAATAGTGCTAGAGCGCTGCTTTTTCAGTGGAAGAATCAAAGAACAATCAAACAAAAGAAAGAAAGTTGGGGGAAAAAAGTGAAAACAAGTGGATTAAAGAAATTGGTCATTGGCGCTGCAAGTTTATTATTGCTCAGTGCTTGTGGTAGTAATGGGGCGACAAAAGATAGTGAAACAGCAAAAAGTTCAGCATCATCAAGCGAAACAGAAGTGGCTTCAGGTGCATCTGAACAAGAATATACCGATCCTTCTGAACTAAAAGATCAATATGACATTGTCATTGTTGGTGCTGGTGGTGCCGGAATGGCAGCTGCTTTATCTGCCAAAGAAGCTGGGATGAATCCAGTCATCTTGGAAAAAATGCCGATCGCAGGCGGAAACACATTGAAATCTTCTGGTGGGATGAATGCTTCTGAAACAAAATTCCAAAAAGAACAAGGAATCGAAGACAGCAACCAACAGTTCTTTGATGACACACTAAAAGGTGGTAAAGGTACGAATGACCAAGAACTTTTACACTACTTAGTCGATAACTCAGCTTCAGCCATTGACTGGTTAGACGGCATGGGAATCACATTAGACAACATCAGCTACAGTGGTGGTGCAAGTGTCAAACGTATCCACCGTCCACATGACGGCTCTGCTGTCGGAACCTACTTGGTAGATGGACTATTGAGAAATATCCATGAAAAGGAAATTCCTTTGTTTGTGAATGCTGATGTGAAGAAAATCAACGAAAAAGACGGAAAAGTCACTGGCGTTTCTGTAAAAATCGGTGATGAAGAAAAAACGATCAATGGGAATGCAGTTGTCGTTACCACTGGTGGCTTTGGCTCAAACAAAGAAATGATTGAAAAATATCGTCCGGATTTAAAAGGCTATGTCAGCACAACATCTGAAGGCAGTACAGGTGACGGCATCAAGATGATTGAATCTCTTGGCGGTGCAACAGTCGATATGGATCAAATTCAAGTTCACCCAACAGTTGTTCAAGATACAGGGATGTTAGTCAGTGAAACAGTCCGTGGAGAAGGTGCGATTTTAGTCAACCAACAAGGTGAACGTTTCTACAACGAATTAGAAACCCGCGACAATGTTTCTGCGGCGATTACCGCTCTTCCAGAAAGCTATGCTTACTTGATCTTTGACGATGCATTAGCAGGTCGAGCAAAACAAGTTGATTTCTACAAAGAACAAGGTGTAGTCGTTGAAGCAGATACGATCGAAGCCTTAGCGAAGAAAATCGACATGGACGCTGATACATTGGCAAAAACACTAGATACATGGAATCAATCTGTTAAAGATAAAAAAGACGAAGCATTTGGTCGAGAAACAGCAATGGATTATGACTTAACAACTGGTCCTTACTATGCAATCAAAATCGCACCAGGAATCCACCACACAATGGGTGGTGTAAAAATCAATACCAATACACAAGTCTTGAAAAAAGACGGTTCTGTTATTGATGGTTTATACGCTGCTGGAGAAGTAACTGGTGGTATTCACGGACAAAACCGTATCGGCGGAAATGCAGTTGCTGATATCATGGTCTTTGGTCGTCAAGCAGGGGTCCAAGCTTCAGAATACGCTAAAAAATAAATAAACATCACTATTCATAATAGATAGTACGCAAAAAACGTCCAGCTGTAATAAGAGCTGGACGTTTTTTTGATACTCCTGTTGCTAAAATTTAGCTGGATTGATGAGAAACAGTGAAAAAGCCTTTTGGATTCGGTTCGTAATAAGTGCTGCGCCAGACAATCAGTGTTTCCTCTATAGATGAAAACAAAGCGAGCAGGAATGTCACGACCCAAATATATCCTGATACGTCACCAAAAGTAAATGCCACGAAACACAGGAGAAACAAGGCAAGACCTGTTATCTTGTTGCTCAATGTGTGCAGCATCCCCCACTGAGCAAACTTAACTTTAGTCAAAATCAAATTAAGAAATCGAATGCTAGCGACTAAGACAATGCCATAAATGATCCAATCTGGATAGATCTTAGTTTTAATGTAAAGAAATAGGACAATGGACCAAAAAACAAAATCACCTAAACTATCTAGTTTTGAGCCCAAGGTCGTTTGCAATCGATAGGTTCGTGCAATAAATCCGTCTAAAACATCCGTCAATCCGCAAATGATGTAGCAGACTGAAAACAAAGGCTGCTGATTGATCAATAGAAGACCAGCTAACGCGATCCGTGCAATGGACAAGAGATTGGGCAGGTAGTTGATGGTGATCCCTTCTTTCTTTTTTTGGCCCAAGAATAATCAAAAAACGACAAGCTTGCTAGAGGGGGAAAAGCAATCCCGAGAGCTCAACTAAATCAGCGAAAGAGATTAAGAGAAGATCGTGGGTGAATAAAGTACTACTAGGATTGTCGTAAGACAATCTAGCCCACTCATACCTTACGACAGGTTTTCACTGATTGGTTTACATTACCTGTTTTTTTCTGCCCCCGATAGCTTGAGAAACACTTGCTTATGATTGCGTATCAGCTTGTTAACCTACCACTGGAAACAAGCCAATGATGATTCCCATAATGACTAACTCGATTGCACCATTCAATAAATGCAGACCAATCAGTTTTTTGCTTTGTCCAGCATAGGCTGCATTTACGAAAGTTGCCACAGCAAATACGCCCAGCCATAGCAAAAAGGCCACTTGCAAGCTCGTCATCATCCAACCGTCA
This sequence comes from Enterococcus sp. DIV0574, assembly GCF_051711125.1. Taxonomy (NCBI): domain Bacteria; kingdom Bacillati; phylum Bacillota; class Bacilli; order Lactobacillales; family Enterococcaceae; genus Enterococcus; species Enterococcus sp. DIV0574. The sequence continues at coordinate 2,592,889 of NZ_JBIOMA010000001.1, read as the reverse complement.
TGGTCAAACTTATTGAACCAATAGGTGACTTGTCCTAGTGTAAATGCCAATAATAGTCCGCCAACAGCTGTCCCGCCAAAAGTAAAAACGACATCGCCGGCAGACATATGATGCCTTTCTTTATTTAGCATGCCAGATTCTTTTGCCCAAAAGCGCCCCCAAGCATGGATTGGATTATAAAGTAAGCTCCCGCTGATCATAAAAGCAAGTGTTGCCAAAAGAATAGCAATAAGATTGAAATGTGTAAGCATATAGGTACTCCTTTTTTAATTATTGTAATCTTTTTTGCCTTTGTTGCCTAGCTGGATAAGCAGTATTAAGCAAATATCAATAAGTTGTAGAAGTTTTCTTACGGCAACCTTTCAATTTTGTTATTTTGGATTGGGACCTAAGGCCGATTTCCCCTGTTTTTATTTTGCTAAGATAGAAAGAGAGACGAAAGGAGAATATGATGAAAAAAATCGTACGAGCAATCTTATCCATTGGTTTGTTTTTCTTACTTCTGTGCGGGGGAATCATGTTGTACACTAACCGAGCATCGGGAGAGGTGGCAGGAATTTTAGATCAATTGAATCCACTTGTTCCAAAAAGCGAAATGTATGTAAAAACGCAAGCGCCTGAATCGGTCAACGGCTATGGCACTGCTCATTACAAACAAGTAGCTGCCACGGCAGATGGCCAGACTCGAATGATAGAATTTGAAGGCTTACAAGTGTTGAAGACAGAGCGCTTTTTGAAATTGACGAATAAAGGGGCACATGTTGAGACGTATGAAGAAATTGCCAAAGAAGACGTGCCGTCAGCAGCACTGAAAGAGATCGATGGATAGCACGAGAATGACGAATAACAGAAATAAGTTTAGCAGCAAGGCAAAAAATTTTTTGCGAAGGTCTGCTGGAAAATGAGGATGAGTTAAGATACCAGCCCAACATTTATCTGTGAAAAGGATACTTGTTGGGCCGTTTTATTCGTAAAACAGCGTGTCAAAGACCGAGTTATGCACATATTAACAGTTTTATCCACAATATATAGGGGGAACTTGTTTTCGCCTACGACATCTTGAGGTTGTATTGTCTTTGTGGATTGAGAAAGGGTTTATCCTCTTAACGAAAACATTCTTTTTATTTATAATAGTCCGCTTTGCACATGCTTATGCAGCCATTGTGAGAGTTGCTCGAACAAAAATCGGGAAACGAGATAAGTCAGCAGCACTGCAAGAAAGTAGCCAAGTAAATCAACTTGCAAGTGAGCGATCTTTTCAAAGGAAAAGAGTGCCCAATGACTTTCAAGAGGTTCATTGATACTCCTATACCAGATGAATCTTAGCGGGAAGCCAAAAGCATATTCGTACAAGGGACCAAATTGTTGGCTAGATACTGGACCGAAAAAAACACTAAAAAGCGGCAGACTAAAACTGAATAATAGGATTTTATTTTGCCTTTTCATTCTGACACCTCCCCACAGATCGTACTTTTCCATTATTACAGTAATTGTTATAGAAAAGAAGCAACCTTTTGTTTACAATGAAAGGGAAATGAAGGATGTAAACCAATGGTTTCCCCCTGTAAACCTATAGTTTCTCCTTATATTTCAAGAAAAGCGATAAAGTGAAGACAAATAAGAGAGGAGTGTTTTTATGAAGAAATTAGTTATTTTAGTAGCCTGTTTTTTAGGTTTTTTGGGGGTGTCTGTCACAGCTGCAGCGGATGAAAAGAATACAGATGAGCTTGTTTATGAAATGACCGCTGGCGTCGGTTCTCAAGAGATATCTTATATTGATGAAGCGGGTGATGAAGTCGTACTATCTGTTGAATATATTCAACCCTTTGCACGAATTGCTCAAGGAACTTATAAAGTGTCTAAGACAGTCAAAGGAAGTTGGACTGCTTCTTATAATGTAAAGATCAACTCAAAAGAACAGATCACAGCGGCGACAAATTTGAGCATCAAAGCATTGAAAGGAAGTATTCTTTCGAGTTCATTAACCCATACGACGACTAAGGCTACTTGCAGCTTTAAACAAAAAGCTGGAACGATTACAACAAATGCAAGCGTGACCGCAACCATTTCTAATGGTAAACTAGTTGTAAAGTAATAGGTGTAGGAGATGAAATTAGTGGCCTTAGCGGAACAACTAAAATTATATCGTGAGAAAAGCGGATTGTCGCAAGCTTCCGTAGCAGAAGAATTAAAGATTTCTCGTCAGTCGATCTCTAAGTGGGAGAATGGGCGTGGCTATCCAGATATTGATAATTTAGTTTTACTAAGCAAACTTTATCAAGTATCGATTGATGAATTGCTGCAGGAAAATGAACAATTGAAAGAACAAATTCAAAAGAATAATGTGGAAATTGAAGATAAAAAGAAGAAGTTGAGTTTTATCACCCAACAAATGTCTTCTGATAAAGATGAAGGATTGATTTTGCTGCTTTTAGCCGGCGTATCCTCATTCATCTTTCCTTTAGGCATCCTCCTAAGCGGTTTTGCCATTTGGCGTAACAAGAAGACAAATTCTTTTTATCGACTTGTTTATATTGTCTGTGCAATCGCTTTGCTGTTAAATCTTTATGATGGGTATGTCCATGTTGCAAATGTCATGAACTGGGGGACAACGACTATCGAACAAGTGGACTAGTTGCCTGCAATTATAGCAATAGCTAAGGCCCTAGTGAAAAAATTGAGTTCTGCTTTGTATGAGAAGATTCAAGCGAAAAAAGATATCCCGCCTGAGAGTAGCTAGCCAATACTCGCGATAAAATCGTGAAGACGGGCTAACTATTTCTCAGTGTTGGGATATCTTTTATTTGAGTGAGTATTCGTTCACTTATTTAATCTTAGTAAAAATAAAAAACATCTGATTGATCGTTGAATCATCGCTCTTTTGTTACAAGATTCGACTGGAGTACAACGGGACATCGTCACCGATGGGATATCCGTTTGTCGAAGATCTTATGGCATAGACTCTATTTCTTTTTGCTTTGAAAAAGCAAATAAAGGATGATAGCAATCGTTGAAAGAGCTAGTCCTAAAAGATTGTACATCAAATCAGACGTGGGTTCATAATGATGATGATCAAAAACATTTAGTAAAAAAAACAAAAATGGTATCAAAAGAAAGAGTAGTACAACGACATTCTTTCGCCATGTAATAAATATCGATCCGATAATAAGAAACAATAAAACAGGAATCCAAAAAATCAATCCACCAATTACCTCTATATCCCTTCACCTCCATCTAATTCAGTAGAATACTTCTTTCATCTGAAAAAATTCCAAGAAAACAAAGAAATCTCTATGAAGAGGCAGTGAGGAAAAAATAACGTTTTTAAAGTAAGCCTTTTTTGCTCATGCTGATTGCTAAGTGATTACTCGTCGAAAATAGTTGTTGATGGACGGTATCTTCCTGATGGTATCTTCCTGATGGCATCTTCCTAAAGAGGAAAAGTATCTTAAAATCGAATGATTGTTTTAGCCATCGATTCGGTAGCGAGCCTGGATCGTCTCTGCCTTGGTGATGATATAAAACCCATTGTCTTGGGACCACTCTACATAAATAAGATTTTTGAAAGAAGAATAGCCTTGTTTCTGTAATTCTTCTCGTAGCCAAGTTTCGCTCAAATGATGGGATTGCAGTACAGGATATTGAATATTTCCTTGGTCAACCAGCATGATTGCCAATGTTTGCTCATCCTCTGAATGTGTTAAAACACTGATTTGCCCCGCGTTTTCCAGTACAACATACTTGGCATTTGCAAGGGAGAAACATTGTTGTTGCCGTAACATGGTTCGCAACTGCTCCATTTCGATATGATTGCGGGTAATCTCTTGTATATTGAGCTGACCATTGTGAATCAAGACTGCCGGTTCGCCTTTCAACCAGCGATTGATTGTCTCATTTTTTTGAACAAATTCTTCAATAAAGTAAATCAACAGTGCCCACAAAGCGATAGCGAAAAGGACATGGAAGACCGAAACGTTGTCATCGTAGATCGACTCTTCTAAGATTCCGCCTAAAACGAGAGTATAAATCAAGTCGAAAGGTGTGATTTCCGACAGTGTCTTTTTCCCTAACAGTCTTGCCACCAACAATAAGCCAAATAACCCAAAGAATAATTTTAGAATAATCGTAAAAACCATCTGCTCACCTCCTGTATGTTAGCACTACTATATCATTTTCTCATTTTAATCTCATTGTTCTGCACTTCTTTCATATTTTGTTTCCATTCATCATGGCTCAAATTTATTCATTTTTATCAACAGAAATTCAATTATTTGGTTTTTTTTCATCTGATATCTATAATAAAAGCAAGGTGCAATCGCTTTCTATTGCACCTTTGCTGGGATTTTAGGAAAAGCAAATAGGAGGAGAGAAAAATGAAAAAAAGGTTGATTTTTCTATATAGTATATTGAGCTTTGCGTTGCTTGTTGGTTGTTCCAGTAATAATGAGAGTAGTGAATCAGGAGATTTTGCTAGTTCAGATGAGCAGACATTGACTGTCTGGGCTTGGGATACGAATTTCAATATTCCAATTATGGAAAAAGCAGGGGAGTACTACCGTAAGGATGGGCATGATGAGATTAAAGTGAATGTCATCGAAATGTCGAATGAGGACACAAAGCAAAAAATGGTTTCTGGATTCACGTCGGGGGTATCAGAAGGATTGCCTGATATCGTTTTGATGGATGATTATGATGTACAAAGTTATCTTACGAATTATGAAGGGAAATTTGCGGAGTTATCTGATACCATCGACTTTGCTGATTTTGCCGAATACAAAGTAGAGAATGCTACCTATAAGGAGGGAATCTATGCAGTCCCATTTGATTCTGGTTCTGCCGGATTATATTATCGCACCGATTATTTAAGTGAGGCAGGCTACAGTGAAGAAGATATGAAAGATTTGACTTGGTCCCAATTTGTCACTATCGGTGAAGATGTGAAAGAAAAGACCGGTAAATGGTTTGTCGCATTCATTCCCAACCGTGGGACCCATTATCTGCAGATGGCGATGCAGTCTGCCGGACTGTGGTATTTCGATGAAGAGGGCAAAATTTTCTTGAAAGACAATCCAGCGATCCGCGAAATGATGCCGATCCTAAAAGAGATTGACCAGAAAGAGTTAGCAAAACCGGTAGATTATTTTGCTCCTGAGGGAATCGGAGCAGTTACGAGTGGTGAAGTCGCGGCGGTTAATTCTGCCATTTGGTTTTCAGCAACGATTCGTTCCGCGGAGGATCAAAAAGGCAAGTGGGCTTATACACATTTGCCACAATTAGAGACAGTTGATGGGGCGACCCCCTATTCAAACCTAGGCGGATCAAGCTGGTTAGTTTTGAACGATTCGCCAAATAAAGAACTGGCAATGGATTTCTTGAAGACAGAATTTGCAGGTAATGATGAATTTTATCAAGAGATATTGGTCGAGAATGGGGCAGTGGGAACGTATTTACCATCTCAAAAAGGGGATGCGTATCAATACAAAGACCCATTTTTCAATGATGCGCCAATCTATAAAGATTTTTCGAGTTGGATGGCTGAAATCCCTGGTGTCGACTATGGCAACAATACGCAAGCAGCGGTTGATGCTCTTCGAGGAGTTATGCAGAGTTATTTTGATGATGCATTGAGTTTGGACGAAATGCTAGAAGAAGCCGAAAATAATTATACAATGCAAGTCGGCGAGTAGCCGATTTGCATTAGCAGGGAGTGAATAAGATGGATCCTTCGAGAAAAAGGCGAGAAGTATGGAAATTTATTAGTTTTGCAATGATCTTAAGCAGTATTTTCATGATCTATCCAATTCTTTATTCAATTTATTTATCTCTTCATACGATGCAAGGATTGCAATCCGTTTTTGTTGGTTTAGGCAATTACGTTCGGATGTTTCAAGATACCATTTTCCACAAAGCATTATTCAACAATTTTGTTTTCTTGATTTTTCAAGTGCCAATCATGGTGTTTTTAGGACTTTTACTAGCTTTTGTGTTGAATACACCAAAACTAGTTGGACGAACTTTTTTTAAGCTTGCCTTATTTCTGCCAAGTGTCACCTCTCTGGTTTCTTATGCGGTTTTGTTTAAGATGATGTTCCAGATCGGTGGGATCATTAATCGGGGCTTGCTGGCAATTGGAATTATCCAACAACCGTTAGACTGGTTAAATAGCCCTTTTTGGGCGAAAGTGACGGTGATCATTGCCTTATGCTGGCGCTGGACAGGGTATAACATGATTTTTTATTTAGCAGGATTACAAAATATTTCAGATGATACGTTGGAGGCTGCGGATATAGATGGCGCAAACAGCTTTCAGAAGTTCTTTAGGATCATTATTCCTCAATTGAAGCCAGTGATTGTTTTTACCACAATCACATCGACGATCGGAACGATTCAGCTCTTTGATGAAGTGGTGAATTTAACAGGCGGTGGCCCTTCAAATGCGACATTGACTGCAGCACAACTGATCTACAATCATTCATTTGTCTATACCTCAAATTTTGGTTATTCAGCAACATTGTCGTGGGCGTTGGTAGTGATCATTGCGGTCTTATCCTATGCGCAGTTCAAATTAGCAAAAGACGACCGACAATAAGCAGAAAGGAGCAGCGATGAAGCGAAATGTGAATACACTGATAAAATATCTTTTTTTGATCGTAGCGGCATTCGTCTCTATCTTTCCTTTCTATTGGATGATCGCGGGAGCGACGAATACATCGAATCAGATTGCTGCTGGAAAACTCACACTAGGAAATCAGCTGATCACAAACCTTCAGCAACTATTTTCTAACTATAATGTTTCCTTGATCATGTGGAATTCGATCAAGATTTCTGTAATTACTGTTCTATTTAGTTTACTGATCACATCATTGGCGGCATTTGGTTTTGAGAAATTTCGAACCCGCAGCAGTGAAATGATTTACTCGCTTTTTTTACTGTGCATGATGATTCCACTGGCTGCATTAGTCATCCCATTGTTTAAGATGATGTCAGGCCTGCATCTTGTAAATCAGCATATCGCCGTTATTTTGCCGCTAGTCAATAATCTCTTCCTGATTTTTTTCTTTCGTCAAAATTTCAAGTCCTTTCCCGACGGCATTTTAGATGCCAGCAGGATCGAAGGAGCAAGTGAGTATACGATTTTCTTTCGGATCGTTTTTCCAATGATGCGCTCAACTTATGCAGCAGCGGCTATCTATGCTTTTATGAACTCATGGAATAGCTATTTGCTCCCACTGATCTTTTTGCAGACAGAAGATCGTCAAACGATGACGTTGCTGATATCGAACTTATCTTCGGCTTCTTATGTTGCGAACTATGGCGTGCAGATGACAGCAATTGTCATTGCAACGATCCCTACATTAGTCCTTTTTCTCTTTATGCAACGAGGGTTTGTCAAAGGAATGACGGGATCTTTAAAGCTTTAACGACACAAAAAATACCTGATTATTTAGCCGAACCGAGAGTCTACTCGGATCGGTTGAATAGTCAGGCATGTTTTTCAAGCTACAAAGCAGCCTAAAGTAAATGTCGCAGGCAGATAAGGGTCATCGTTTGTCTTTAGCGGCGGATTTTTTGTCTTTTTTTTGTACAGAAGCAAGGGCTTTTTTGAAAATTTCCTCTTTTTCTTGCTTATAACTATGCTGACGCTCGGCATAAACTTTTTCTTTCGATTTCGTTTTCATTTTAAGTCACCTCTTCCTTTTTTTTACTATAGCATAATTTCACAAAGAATTAAAACGGTTTCTCTTTTGTTTTTAAAGCTTTAACGCTTTTTAAAATAGTATTTGTGAAGAAAAAGGGACTAGATTGCAAATAAATGTCGAGTAGATGGAAGGATTATTGAAGAAAATTGGCCTACCTTGTTTATTTGATAGGAGCTACTCTAGTTTCCAAAAAAACAGTCGGGTTCATTCGTTTTGATAGCGTTCTATATTTTTTTCATTTAAAATAGAATTGTATTTGTATCGTTTGTATAGGTAAAACGTGGTTTTAGAAAGAAAATTTTTCGGAGCCAAGGAATAAACCTACATTAAATAAATGTTACAGACAGAAAAAAGATGTTAAAAATCAATCGATTTTGATAGAATGAAAAGGAGGGGGTGTTTCATTGGAATCTCGAAAAGCAATCCGTAAGCGTTTAGTGAAACAAAAACGATCACTTTTTATTCAAAAAAGTATAGGGGTTACAACGGTGTTAGCTTCTACATCAGGTGTATTCACAACTTTGGTCAACGCACCAGAGGCCAACGCTACAGGAGTAAATGAAACAGAAGTAGCAAAGTCAACTAAATCAACTGCAACGACAACTCTTGCTCGATCGTCAGAAACAACGATCAATCGACAATTTAAAACGACCGCTTCACTGAATGTGCGTTCAGACGCTTCAACCAGTGCGAGAATTATCAACGGTGTGGGGAACAATACCACGATCAAAGCTGTTGCTCAAAAATCAGGAACTTCCGTCAATGGGAACACGACGTGGTACAAGTTGTCATCTGGGGGTTGGATTTCTGGCGCTTATGTAACAACCGCCAGCAACAGCAACTCTTCCAACAACAGTACTAGCGGAGAAACAGCTGTCAATAAGACCGTCAAAACAACAGCAGCACTGAATGTACGGTCTAGTGCATCAACCAGTGCGAGTGTCGTTCGGGGATTGAGCAGCAATGCCACGGTCACTGTGGTTGCTCAAAAATCAGGAACTTCTGTGAATGGTACAACAACATGGTACAAATTGTCTAATGGTGGCTGGATTACCGCAGCTTATGTTCAGGCTGTGTCTAGCGGTTCAACGACAAGCAATCCTGGAAACACATCAACCACAGAACAAGCAATCAGCAAAAATGTCAAGACCACCGCTTCATTGAATGTACGTTCCAGTGCATCAACAAGTGGTAGTGTTGTGGGAAGTCTGAGCAATAGCACGACCGTTAAAGTTGTCGCTCAAAAATCAGGTTCATCCGTCAACGGCAATAAGACATGGTACAAATTATCTACAGGTGGTTGGATCACGGCAGCTTATGTCAAAGATGCGAGCAATACGAGCAATCCATCGACCGGTGGATCAAGCAGCAATAATTCTAATTCATCAAATAATTCTGCCGAACAAGCAATCAGTAAAAATCTACAGACTACGACTGGGATGAATGTTCGTTCGAACGCTTCAACTACTGCCAGTATTGTCAGCAGTTTGAGCAGCAACGCTGTAGTGAAAGCAGTGGCGCAGAAAAAAGGGACTTCTGTCAATGGTAATACGACGTGGTATAAGTTATCTAGCGGTGGCTGGATCACGGCAGCTTACGTAAAAGAAGTCAGTGGAAATACCACAACAAATCCTGGCAATTCTGGCAACAATACTATCGGTACGAATATTAACGGTGCTGCTATTGTAGCTGAAGCCCGTAAATATATCGGGACACCCTACCAATGGGGAGGGAAAGGGCCAGATGTCTTTGACTGTTCCGGTTTCACTCGTTATGTCTTTTTACAAGTAACAGGGAAAAATATTGGCGATTGGACCGTTCCGCAAGAAAGTGCCGGTACGATCATCCCTGTATCTCAAGCCCAAGCAGGAGATCTTCTATTCTGGGGTGAAAAAGGCAATACGTATCATGTTGCAATTGCAACAGGTAACGGCAGCTTCATTCATGCACCAAGCACTGGGTACACGGTTACCGAAGCAAGTTCAGGTTTTTCAACAGCCAGCTTTGCGCTTCGTGTAAAATAAGAAGAACAATGACGACAAAACTACCTGCAACATGTTTGTTGGAGGTAGTTTTTTTAAGATCGTTTGCATCTTTTTGCATTGTTTAGCAATTTTTTGCATTGTATTTTTTAGTGGAAAGGAATGACAGAGAGATGTTTGTGGAACAGCGCCTAGCTAAAATCCAAGAAGTGCTAGCAGTTGAGCAAAGTGCTTCGATTGAACGATTGTCCAAGTTGTTATCCGTATCAAAAGATACGATTCGTCGTGATCTGATTCAATTAGAAAAACGGCACGTACTTAAACGAACCCACGGAGGGGCGGTTTCGACGAACCCTGCAGCCGTGATTTATGATTATCAAACTCGCGCCGGGCAATTTTATGACATAAAAGCAAAAATTGCTAAAGCAGCTATTCATTGGATCAAACAGCCAGCTGCGATTATTTTTGATGCATCGACAACTGTAGAAGCGGTGATCAATGAACTGTCAGATTATCCTCTTCAAGCGATTACTAATTCATTGACTCATGCCCAACGATTGGCAGCGCTAAAACAGAGTACGATTACGGTTTTGCCTGGAAGATTAGACAAAGAACAATTATTTTTATATGGTGCGGATACTGTTGCCAAACTTGCCCAATTTCAGGCAGATTACACACTGTTAGGAGTATTTGCCCTTTCTACAGAAGGCGTATTTATCCATACGGAAGAAGAAGGCATGGTCAAGCGTCAGATGGTGAAACAAGGAGAGTATGTCATTGCAGTAGCTGACCATACAAAGTTAGCAACGACTGGTTTTTTTAAAGTCTGTGATCTGCCGGAGATCGATCTTTTAATCACCGATCAACAACCAGACATCGAGTTACAAGCAGCACTTGCCGCAGCGAATGTGACCATTTATGTAACAGAGTAAATCAGAAGGAGTCTTAATCATGAAAAAAGCGATTGAATTAGCCATTTTACCAGAACCACCTATTTTTGAAGAGGTCGCTCCAGTTTTTTTAAGTGATGCGACCATGAGTCAGCGCAAACAAAGTGTCTTAGAGCGAATGGCTGCTGAAGAGTTTGACACGTTGGTGATCTATGCAGACAAAGAACATGGCAGCAACTTTGAATATCTGACAGGATTCCTGCCAAGATTCGAGGAAGGACTATTGGTTCTAGATAAAACTGGCGCCGCAACACTCATTTTGGGAAATGAAAATTTAAAGCTGCAGGCTCATTCCCGCATAGCGGCAGAGCTAGTCCATTACCCGCAGTTTTCGCTGCCGAATCAGCCTATGACAGGAGAAAAATCACTATCCTCTGTTTTTTCTTCTTTAAGGTTTAAAGAGAAGAAAAAAATTGGCATCATTGGGTGGAAGATGTTCACGACGCATCACGAAGATCCAGCCACACTCTTTGATGTTCCTTATTTTATCGTAGATGCAGTCAAACGGGCAGTCACAAGGACATGTCATGTGGTAAATGCTGCTTATTTGCTGATTGGTGAAAAAGGAAGCCGTAGTCACAACAATGCCAATGAGATCGCTCATTATGAATATGGGGCTAACCTTTCTTCTCGTTGTATTTTGAGTGCGATGAATGCGATTGAAGTTGGCAAAAAAGAAGCCGAAATTGGGGCATATTTGTTGGCAGAGGGACAAATGCCTTCTGTGGTGCCAATCGCTGCTAGCGGTAAACGATTTGAATTTGCCAATCTTTATCCAACGCACAAACGAATTGCTTTGGGTGATCCTTTCTCAATGACGATTGGTTATAAAGGGGGACTCTCCAGCCGCACGGGATTTGTCGTCTCAGAAGCAAGTCAATTGCCGGCTGAACAACAAGATTACCTTGAACGTGTCGTGAAACCGTATTACCAGGCGATCACCACTTGGTTGGAAGCAATTCGAATCAACCAAACGGGTGGCGAGATGTATCGATTGATTGAAGAAGTTCTGCCAAAAAAGAGTTATCACTGGCATTTGAATCCTGGACATCTGGTTTCGGATGATGAGTGGATGTCTTCACCAATCTACGCGGACTCTCTTACACCTTTAGAAAGCGGCATGATGTTCCAAGTAGATATCATTCCATCTGTTCCTGAGTATACTGGTGTCAGTGCGGAAGAATGTATTGCATTAGCTGATCAAGAACTGCGACAAGAATTAAAAGCCGATTATCCAGAATTGTGGGAACGTATCACGAAACGCAAAGAATATCTCGAAAACTGCTTGAACATCCAACTATCTCCCGATGTTCTACTTTTATCAAACACAGTCGCTTATTTGCGTCCATTTTATTTAGCGAAGAATCAAGCATTACGAATCAAAAAATCACGCTAATTGGATTCATCCTTAGGCGAATTTGAGGATGAAGATAGTCGAATGAAAGTCATAGCTAAAGTTAGGAGGCACAAATGAATACGAGAGAAATCAAATTAATCGTAAGCGACATTGATGGAACGATTTTAGATGATACCCATCAGATTGACCCAAACTTACAACAGGTGCTGCAACGATTAAAAGAAAGTAAAATTCCTTTTGTCTTAGCATCTGCACGATCACCAAAAGGGATGCAGCACTTAGCTGAAGCGTTAGGAATCAGCGAGTATCCTTTGGCTTGTTACAATGGCGCGTTAGTTCTGGCAAACGGAAATCTTTCTGCTCCGCCTATCTCAAGTCATGAAGTTGCAATCAAAGAAGTTGTGCGAATCATCAGCGAGACAAGAACACACTTCTCACAAGTTTCTATCAATCTTTATTCAGATACAGTTTGGTATGTGGATCGTCTTGATGAATGGGTAAAAAAAGAAGCCGCAATCACGCAGGAGGTACCGCAGGAGGCAGATTTATTGGCCTTAGTACAGTCCTTGCAAATACCCGTTCATAAATTACTTTTGATCGGTACGTCTGCTGAGATCCAAAAAGTAAAAGGATACTGGGAAAAGCAATCTTTGAAGACGAGCGCTCTTTACCTTTCAAAAGATAATTACTTAGAAGTCACGCATCGAGAAGTTTCAAAAGAAAAAGCATTGATGGAACTGGCTTCTTATTACAACGTGCCTCTAGCGCAAACGTTGGCAATAGGAGATAACTTCAATGATTTACCTATGATACTAAAAGCTGGAGTAGGGGTCGCAATGGCCAATGCACCACGAAGAGTCAGGGAACAGGCGGATGCCGTTACACTTTCAAATAAAGACAGTGGAGTTGCAGCTGCTCTTCAGAAATTTGTCTTATCGATCACTTCCTGAAGGCCAGCAGATGGTAATATCGGGAATCGCTTAAAGAAAACAAATCGTGTTACAAAATACACAAACGTATCTTTTGACACGATTTTAGCCTCTATTTTACACTCAAAGTTATAACGTTTGTTATAATCTATCGTTTATAAGGAGGACAAATGAATAAGAAGCTCGTAAAAACATTATCTAGTTTTGCGGAGACGTTGGGGTTGTCGGTAGATCCAAAAATGGGTGTGATTTACGGTACGTATCGTTCGTATAAAGTTATATTGACACAATTGAATAATAATAGTTATTCTTTCGCAGCAACTTTTTCGATCAGCAAAAACCAAGAACTACCTAGCTCAGAGCAAGTGAGACAAGTAGTGACTGATTCCAAAGACATATTGGACTGCTCTGTACAAGGTTACCAAGTCACTTATACATTCCGAGGGGCAATGACTGTTGCCAAAACCAAAGAAAAATTGGTTGCTGGTCTAGATACAGTCACTGATTTTCTTAAAGAAAATCACTATCAAACTGTCTGTCAGTTTTGCGGAACATCGGAAGCGCCAATAGATACCTACAGCATAGGTGGGCTGCCAGTGATCGCTTGCAGTGCTTGTTTCAAAAAGCAAAATGAAGCGATGCTTGCTAGCCTGCATGAGCAGAATCAGAAGAAAGAAAACTGGCTGGCTGGGATAGTTGGTGCATTTATAGGTTCACTGATTGGGGTCGGTGTCATTATTTTACTTGGCCAATTAGGTTATGTAGCGGCATTATCAGGTATTGCAATGGCTGTCTGTGCTTTAAAAGGGTATGAACTTCTTGGCGGAAAGCTGAGCAACAAAGGCATCATCGGTAGTGTTTTGATTATGGTCATCATGGTTTATCTAGGCAATCGGATTGATTGGTCTATCAGTGTAGCCAATTATTATACCGATGTTGATTATTTCTATGCATTTCGGATATTGCCTGACTTGCTAAGAGAAGGTTATTTGGAAGCTAGTCAATACTATGGGAACCTAGCTCTTGTCTATCTGTTTACTGCAATTGGTGCGATCCCTACGATTCTTAGTGTGATAAGAGATCGTAAGAATAGTAGAGAAAGCTACAAAATGGAAGCTTGATAATTGTTTGACTGTGATACGTAAGGAGCTGATAGGATGCTCTTGCGTATCACAGTTTTTTCTTGTTTGAAAGAGAACATAAAGGTTGTAGATTAATTATTTATGAAAAAAAGAAATTTTTTTTAATCTTTTTTGAAAAAAACGAGGGAAAAACTCTTGCAATTATCATAATTATTGATTAAAATCAAATTCAACTTCAGAAAATTCTGAAAATTATGAACTTAAGGGGAAGAGGAAAATGAAAAAGTGGGCCTTTGGATTGGTAGCAGTGTGTGGTGTCTTATTAGCCGGATGTACGACAGGAGGCACGAGTAACACAGGAGAAAGTACTTCCTCGAATGGAACAGCAGCAGCGGAACAGATCTTCAATGTTGTCGTCCAGCAAGAAATGCCTAGTGCAGATCTTTCTCTTGCAACTGATACGATCAGCTTCAGTGCATTGAATAATGTCTATGAAGGATTGTATCGTTTGGATGCTGACAGTAAGCCGCAACCTGCTGGAGCTGCTGAACTCGCAGAAGTGAGTGAAGATGGATTGATCTACCGATTGAAATTGCGAGAAGATGCTAAGTGGTCGAATGGTGATCCTGTAACAGCTGCGGATTATGTTTACGGCTGGCAACGGACAGTAAAAGCCGAAACAGGCTCAGAATACGCTTATTTGTTTGCCCCAGTCAAGAATGCTGAATCGATCACTGCAGGAAAAACAGATCCTAGCGAGTTAGGGATCAAAGCAGTCAGTGAGTACGAATTAGAGATTACTTTAGAAAAAGCAACCCCCTATTTTGATTATTTACTCGCTTTCCCATCTTTCTTCCCGCAAAATCAAGGAATTGTTGAAGAAAAAGGCGATCAATATGCAACGACCAGTGATAATTCTGTGTACAATGGCCCATTTGTTTTGACAGGATTTGATGGACCGGGTACAGATACGGAATGGTCCTACGAAAAGAATGATCAGTACTGGGACCAAGAAAATGTTAAATTACAAACCATCAATGTCAGTGTTGTCAAAGAATCTGCGACTTCGTTGAATCTATTCCAAGATGGTCAAGCAGACGATGTGATCTTAACAGGAGAATTGGCGCAGCAAATGGCAAATGAGGAAGCTTTTGTTTCAGAGCCTTTGGCCCGGACCTCTTATATCGAATTGAATCAGCGAGAAGAAAATTCTCCATTCCGTAATGAAGATTTGCGAAAAGCAATTTCTTATGCAATCGATCGTGGTGCACTTGTATCCTCCATTCTGGGGGACGGATCTCTAGCTTCGACAGGATTGATTCCAGAAGGTATGACTTTCAGCCCGACGGATAACAAAGATTTTGTTGAAGATGCTGGCAGTGTGATCGAATACAATGAAGACAAAGCGAAAGAACACTGGGAAAAAGCCAAAGCAGCTTTAGGAATCGATTCATTAGATTTTGAAATCTTGGCTTCTGATACCGACTCGACTAAAAAAGCGATCGAGTATGTCCAAAGTGCAATCGAAAGTACATTGGATGGTGTGAAAGTCAGCTTGAGTCCGGTACCTTTTTCTGTTCGGCTAGATCGTTCCAACAACGGCGACTTTGATGTTGTAATGGGCGGATGGTGGGCCGACTATGCAGATGCCAGCAGCTTTACAGATCTGTTTGTTACTGGAAATTCCTATAACCGTGGTCGTTGGAGTAATCCAGATTATGATGCAGCAGTGAATGCCGCTGCTTCAACCCATGCGGGAGATCCTGAAGCTCGTTGGCAAGATCTACTAGAAGCAGAAAAAATCATTATGGCAGAACAAGGTGTCATCCCTGTTTACCAAAACGTGGAAGCCCATTTGCGGGCGCCAAAAGTCAAAGGAGTCGTTTCTCATGGTGCAGGTGCGCAATATGATTACAAATGGGCTTCTATTGAAGAGTGAGTAGCATTGAATTAAGCAGTTAATCGGCAAGAAGTAAAAAATCCTCTTATCGTCAAACATTCTTGGCGAGTGTGCTTCAGAGTGAAAAACGATGGGAGGAATTTTTTAGATTATCAGAAAATCTTTGTAGCTACTTACACAAAGTTAGTGGAAACAACGATAAAACAGAGAATAAAAAAACACAGAAAAAACCATGGAGATGAATAAAATCAAATCCAAGGTTCCTTTTTCGAAAGTGTTTTTCACAAAGAAAACAGTAAAAAATTATTCGCTGACTTTCACGTCACCTGTAACAGATGCGCCTTCTTTATCAAGTGTTGCTGAATCTTGAATTTCTTTAGAAGCGAACGTGATGTTTCCTTCAACTTTAGTGCCGTTCAATACGAAGCCTTTTGCATTTACTTCGATGTCGCCTTTCACTACACCGTTAACGATGTTGAAGTTTTCTGAGTTAACAACTAATTTAGGAACAGTTACAGTGTATTCAGCAGTTACTGTACGGTTTTCATCTTGAGAGTACAATGCAAATTTACGGTAGATATCATTTGCAGCGTCCCCTTTGTCATGGAATTCGCCGTCAACTGTCAAATCTTTGTCGAAAGTCATGTTGTCTGTAACAGCAACGATCCAGTTACCGTCTGCGCTCAATGCTTTTTCAATGACTGAAGTTTGGTCACTTACTGAAGCTGTTGAAACAACATCATCTGTTGATGCAGTTGTTGCAGTTGAAGCAGCAGTTGATGAACTTGCAGTTGTATTGTTATCAGAACTACATGCAGCTAGAAGAGTTCCTCCCATTAGCAATGAAGCAGCGATTAAAGTGATTTTTGTTTTTTTCATGTTACCTTCTCCTTTGTATGCCCATAGTTTTCTTAAAAACAAAATGATTATACCATAGAGGGGTTTAGTTTGTGAAACAAAAAACATAAATGAGGAGAAATTTAATAAATATCAAGCAATTCTTACTGAAAATATCATAATCCAGTTTCAAGAAAGAAAAATTTATGAGAAAGGCAGCTTTAATGGAAATTATCTTTACAGGGATGAGAAGGACATCTATGAATCAATTTACGTTTCAGCGAGTCATTGGGGATTTTCTCTACTAACTTTTAAATAATTTTACTTTTAAATAGAACTAGAATAAAAAGAAGGCTAAAAATTTCCTTAAAGTTTCCAGAGACAAGTTTGATAAAATAAAAGAATTGTTCGGTGCATGTTTCTGCAAGAGGCAAGTATCGATTGGCGTTGAATCTTGTACTTGAAACCATAGCCTAGATAGTACTGTCTTAGAATTCGCTATTTTACATGTTCTTATGTACGCAAAAGCGTCGCGTGTTCTACAAATATTCTACAAAGCGCAAAGGATATGTGAAAGGAATAAGGTGGTAAAAGAGCTATAGACAGGATTAGAAAAGCTGTTGCCAAGGAAAACTTAAGGTTTTACGAGTATCGAAAAAGAAAAGCGGCATTATCATTGCTATTTTTCTTCTGGCATGGTATTCTATAAAAGTAAAGTTCTGATATGTTAATACTTGTTTATCTTTTGATACGCACTTCAATTACACATCATTTTCTATTACAAAAATAAACACACACGATGTGTAATATGGAGGTATACGTTTATGAATAACGGTACAGTAAAATGGTTTAATGCAGATAAAGGTTTTGGATTTATTACAGGTGAAGATGGCAATGATGTATTTGCACACTTTTCAGCTATCCAAGGCGACGGCTTCAAAACTTTAGATGAAGGTCAAGCAGTGACTTTCGACGTTGAAGAAGGCCAACGTGGCTTACAAGCAACAAACATCGTTAAAGCATAATAACAACTTTTAAAAGAAGACCGGCAATGGTCTTCTTTTTTTGCTTTAAAGTAAAAAATTCATTTCCGGAAATTATTTTCTTGACCTGGTGATCTCCAAGGAAAAATGAAGGAATGAGTCAATGAATCTCAAAAAAAGACTGCGTCTGTATACTAGACGCAGTCTTTTTTATTGGCGATGGCCTTCGCTTTTTGATCTCTAGATGAAACGTGACAAAAATTCTAATCAATTTCTGGCAAACTGACTATTGTAGAGTTGGGCGTATAATGAAGGTTTTGCTAACAGTTCCTCATGTTTGCCTTGCTCAATGATTTGTCCTGCTTCCATCACAAGGATCAAATCAGCATTCTTGATCGTGGAGAGGCGATGGGCAATGACAAAGCTTGTTCGATTTTTCGTCAATGTGTCCATTGCTGTTTGGATCATTTGTTCGGTTCGGGTATCAACACTGGAAGTCGCTTCGTCCAGAATCAAAATAGCTGGATCTGCCAAAATTGCACGAGCAATCGTCAAAAGTTGTTGCTGACCTTGTGATAGTTCGGTTTCGGATCCTATGATCGTCTCGTAGCCCTTCGGCAGTGTCCGAATAAAATGATCGCATTGTGCTGCTTTTGCGGCGGCAATGATTGCGTCTTTTGTTGCATCTTTTTTGCCGTAAGCAATATTCTCTGCAATCGTTCCTTCAAACAACCATGTGTCTTGTAAAACCATCCCAAATTTTTTGCGAATGTCTGTGGCTGAGAAATCCGTCATATCGTAGCGATCGATCCGGATCTTGCCTCCATTCAGTGGATAGAAGCGCATCAGCAAGTTGATCAAAGTTGTCTTGCCGGCCCCAGTAGGCCCCACGATGGCTACAGTCTGTCTAGGTGCAACTTGTAGGTTCACATGTTGCATCAATAATTTATCTGGAGAATAACCGAAAGAAACATCTTCAAAATCGATTCTCCCCGACAATTCTTCTGGGACTGCAAGAGGGTGTTGGGTTTCTTTTTCTTCTGGATAATCCAAAATCTCAAAGATCCGTTCCAATGACGCTAATGCACTTTGTAACGTATTAATAATATAAGAAGCTTGTGTGATCGGTTCGGAAACTTGATTGGTATATTGCAAGTAGGCTTGGATCAACCCGATGGATAACTGTCCATTGATTACCATCATTCCACCAATCACAGCACTTACGACAAACCCGATTTGGTTGATAAAGCGAATGAACGGATTGATCGCATAGCTAGCAAATTGTGCTTTACGAAAAGCATGAAATTGCTTTTCACTTAATTCGTGCATTTCTGAAGCGACAGCAGATTGCTGATTGTAGGATTTGATCAATAAATGTGCAGTATAAAACTCTTCTGCCCGGCTACCGACTGCTCCCAATGTTGTCTGATTTTCTGAAAAGTAAACCAAATTTCGCTGAGCCAGTCGATGGGTAGCGAAAGCACTTATCAGTAGGATAATGATAATCCCTACAGTTAATAATGGACTGAGCCAAAACATCACACCAAGACCAAATAAGATACTGAGAGTGGCTGTAATGAGTTGCATCAATCCGACTTGAAGGACTTCAGAGACTTTATCCAGGTCTAGAATTGCTCGGCTTAAAATATCGCCTGTCTGATGCGTATCGTAAAATCGTACCGGCAACCGATTAAACTTGTGCGTCAATTCTTTTCTGAGGGTTAAGGTCAATGTTTCGCTGACACTTGCCATTGTGTATTCTTGTAAAAATGAAAATAGACTAATCATCAGCCAGGAGATCCCTAGAAGGAGCAGTGGCCATTTGATGACTTGCAAGAATTCACTAGGTTGCCAGCCTCCTTGCTGAAGCAAAGTGATGAGATTATCCAATCCTTGACCCAACAGTAATGGCGCGATTGTCATAAGTGTCGCGTAGCAGAGAGCAGAAATCAAAATCAGTCCGAAGCGGCTTTTTTGCTGGAATAATAATTGTAAGAGCCGCATGCTCGTATGTTTTAAATTTTTTGGTGCATCAGTTATTTTTTTGCTCATTTTTTTCTCCTCCTATTCCTTGCGAAGCCGCAAATTCTTGATAGGTGCTGCAGGTTTCCATCAGTTCTGAATGGGTCCCTTTTCCGACGATTTTTCCTTCATCAAGAACGATGATTTGATCAGCATCCATGACAGTTGCAACACGCTGAGCCACGATCACTACGGCTGAATCACGGACATAAGATTTTAATGCTCGCCGTAAATTTGCATCTGTTTGATAGTCAAGCGCCGAAAAACTGTCATCAAAAAAGTAAATGTGAGCGGGCTTCACTAATGCGCGCGCTATACTCAAGCGTTGTTTTTGCCCGCCAGAAAAATTGCTGCCCTTTTGAGCAACGTGACTGTCGATCCCATCGGGTAGACTTTCGATAAACGACTCTGCTTGCGCGATTTTGACGGCCTGTGCTACTTGTTGCGGATCGGGATTGACAATCCCGAAAGTCAATGTGTCCCAGATCGATCCACTGATCAACAATGCTTTTTGAGGAACATAGCTGATAAATGATCGTAGTGCGACCTGTGAGACTTCTCGAATATCACGATCATATAATGTGATTGAGCCGTTAGAAACGTCTTTTAACCGCAAAAGTGCTTTGGCGATCGTACTTTTTCCTGATCCGGTGCCGCCAACAATCGCAGTGGTCTGTCCGCGATGGATCTCAAAATCAATATCTTCCAGTACGGGTTCCTCTGCCCCAGCATAGGTGAAGGAGACATGATGAAAGGCAGCTACTAATGAGCTTTCTTTTGGCAAGATTGGCTGTGGACCGTCTGTCATCGTTTCTTCTTCAGACAAAACTTCTTCAATCCGCTGCAAGGATGTCAATCCTTTTGGGATCATGACGATCACCATTGCTGCCATGGTCAAAAACCAAAGGCTCAAAACGGTATATTCGATGATCGCAGTGATACTGCCGATGGGCAGGTTTCCTGAGAGACTTTGGAAACCGCCGAATCCCAAAATGCTTAGAATGGACAGCCCCATGAAAAAGTGTACGGCTGGATTCAAAACAGCGAATAAACGATTGACTTGGATCATCACTTTTGCGTACCCTTCAAAAGTTTGGTCTGTCCGCTTTTTTTCGAAACTAGCTTTGTCAAAGGCGCGAATCACCCGTACGCCTGTATAGGTTTCACGCAAAATCCGCATCATAGTATCTACTTTTTTCTGCGTTTTCTTTGCCAAAGGGATTGCTTGATAAATGACGAAAAGTGCGACGATCGAGAAACAAGCAATCGCTGCAATAGGGATCCACACCATTCGCCAAGATACACTACCTGTTAAAATAATCGAAGCCAAAATGATCAGTGGAGCGGGAAGAATCATTTGTAAAGCCATCATCAAGATTTGTTGAATGTTATTGATGTCATTCGTTGTTCTTGCAAGCAAGGTTGGTGTACCATATTTTTCAAAACTAGAGATCGCAAGCTCCTGTATTTTGTTGAATAGTTTGATCCGAAGATGATGCCCGAACTTCCCTGCTAGATGGGCAGAAAAATAACTAGCACTGACAGCAATCACACCAGTTCCTAGTGCAACAGCCAGCATCCAGCCCCCATAGCGGATGATAGCTGATTGATCTTGTTTTAAAATGCCATCATCAATGATCTTGGCTACAAAATAGGGAAGAAAAAGTGTCCCGAAAGAATGGATCAGCATAAATAAAAAAGTACCTAGAAATAGGCTTTTTTCGGTGAAAAAAAATTGTTTTAATTGTTTCATAAAAATTCCCTCCAATTACGTCGTTCTGTGCTAGAATAAACTGTAACGTAACGTAACAGTCAATAGGAGGGAGGCATTTTTTTTGAAAAAATTTTTGACCATCAGTGAACTTGCGGCTTATGGCGATGTTAGTCGTCGTACACTGCTTTATTATGATCAAATCGGGCTGTTCAAACCTAAACAGATCGGTGAAAACGGGTATCGTTATTACGGATTTGAACAGTGTGCGGAATTAGATGTGATTTTGGTCTTGCGAGCATTGGATATGTCCTTAGAGGAAATCCAAACATTTCTAAGAAACCGCAATCCTGAGACGATGCAAAAAGAGTTGATTGTCCGTCGTAAAGAAGTAGATCAGAAAATAACGGAACTAGAGGAACATAAAGCCGTTTTGGATCGGTTCATTTCGCGATTTGAAAAAGTGCAGACAGCCGATTTTACCAATATGACTTATAGTTATCGGTCAGAAGAATATTTTGCTGTTTCTGAAGAAATCAATGAGTATGATGAGACTTCGGTCTTTCAGGCTTTTTCACGTTTTTATCCTTATTTAGATTACAAGGATTTATTTAGTGGCTACCCCATCGGTTATTTAGTAGAAGGATCTGCATTCGATCAAGAGTCGATCCATGAAGCGCCTTACCGTGCATTAGTGATGATTCCCAAAGAACGACTGCCTCTGTACTCGGATCAGGCAATTATTTGTAGACCAGCAGGAAATTATGTGTCGGGATTCGTCAGAGGGGAGATCCATCATTTAAAAGATTTTACAAAACGATTCAAAGCCTATCTGGAATCAGCTAATTTACAGATAGATGGAGATATCTGGGAACTGATGTGGCAAGATGATGTATCCACGGATCAAAAAGAACAGCAGATTTTTGAAGTGATGTTGCCTGTTAAGGAAAGAATACCAAGCTAAATCTACACAAGAATGGAGAGAGGAAGTCTGTTGACGACATTTTTGCCAAAATGTGTTATACTGATTGAATACGAGAAATATTTTTGTACCAACGTTATCTTGTTTTTAGGAAATTTATTCAAAACTGGCGTAACTTCAGAGTTACAAGGATGCAGTAGAGGTTAGGGATTGCATCGTTTAAATGAGAAATAAATAATAGTAGTAATAGTCTGCTTCAACTTTCAAAGAATAAATATTGCATCGTTAGATAGCCTTCCCGTCTTATGACAGGAAGGCTATCGTTCATTTTATGGGAAGTGTCAGCGCATTATCTGGACTCTTATCTTCCAATAGCGAGTCAACATATTGTTTTAGAAAATAAGAATATGTTGCCAGCAGCTGGTATTCTTCAGAATGTCGAATCGTTTCTTTTTCTTCTTGCGAATAAGCGTCGTCACCAGTAAATAACGCTGCATTCATCTTTGCAATAAATGTACATAATGTGTTGATTTGTTCTTCTGTCAATTCAGTAACAGATGTGAGCTGTTGGCGCACCATTTTAGTTGTATCTTGTTGAAAGATGGTTGCTTGATAGTTGCTATACTGCAAAAGTTGAGGATCTTTCCGCTTGTTCTTAGCAGCCCATTGGTCCAAATCAATCACCTTTTTATCGTAGTTGATCGTTTTATCAGTAAGTGTTACGACCCCATAGCCAAGTTCTTGTGTGGAATAAGAGCCGGTGACAATTTCCTGAATACCAGAGGGTCCTTCTGTAATATCTTGGATATGGATGTGTCCAGAAAAAATCGCTGGTACCTGATAAGCAGTTAGTAATTGCTGCAATTGCGCCGAGTTATCTAAAATATAACCTTCTTTCAACAATGAATTATGTTCCAGAAGATTATGGTGCATGAAGAGAAGTGGTGTCTGCTGCTGTTGTTTAGCTGCTTCTAGTTGATCCTTCAGCCATTCTAAGGTGCTTTCTTTCAAGCGGCCATTCGTAGTTGGCTGGTTCCAATTCACTTGTTCTTCATAAATACATGAATCAAGTAATACTAAGCGATACTGGTCATTGAGATTGATGCTATAGCTTAATGAGGTCCGATCAACACTGTCAGCTTTCTCGTAGCCTTCGGAAAAAATATCTTTGAAATCTTGCGGGCTGATTTGATCGGCATAAAATTCCTTATCCCCATCAAAAATTCTGGCCCAACCATTGTAAATCTCATGATTGCCGGGCAAACTCAGTACCATGATCGAAGCTTCTTGTAATGGTGCCAATAACTCGGCGAGAGATTCTGCACTTGCTTTCTCTCCATTCAATGTCATGTCCCCTGTCAAGATCACTCCTGTTGGCCGTTTTTCTAGGGCTTCAGCAACAAAAGCTTCCAAACTTTCTTTCTGATAGCGCATTTCTTTACCAGCGGCACCTTCAGCAAACTGGTTGAAGGCTATACCATTATCGTGAAGTGCTGACGACAGGAAGTGAACATCGCTTAGCAGCCAAAATTCGCTTTTTGAATCTTTCTGCAACACACTGTTCGCTTTTTTGGTCGTCCAAAGAGCAAGCAAAAGTAAGCCGCAAACCAATGCACTACTGATCCAGATAATTATTTTTCTTTTGGAAATGATGCTTCCTCCTTTCGAGTGGTATTCTCCCTATTATAGGAAGAGAAAACTTGCTTGTCACTTAGAAAGGATCAAGTATTTTGCGTACACGGTATCTTCTTTAATGAAAAAAGAAACGGATAAAGAGAGAGCCAAAAGAGAGAAAAAAGGGGATTCACGCTGTAAAAAAGCAAATTTTTCGGTTTTTTCAGGAGTTTTTGGACTACCTGAAAAATAAAAAAGCGCTTTTTTATCGATTTCTTTTTTTGAAAAACATTTTAAAAATGCTGTTTTATCAAGCTTTATAGCTAGCATAGAAGAATATTTCTGATAAGAATTGTCTTTGAAACATTTTTGTAACATTCCTTTTATCTGTATGTCATATGCTTATGTTAGAATTCATTTGTCGTTAAATCGAACTTTAAATTTTCTTATATTAAGTAAATTTTTTATTAAGACAACTAATTTACACAAAAAGCGCTAGTCGGAGGAAAAACGAGTGAAGAAAAGTTTGTTATCAGCATTAATGGTGTGTTCTCTAACATTAACAGCAGTTGCAGGACCAGGATTAGTATCAGCAGATTCCATTGATGATCAAATCGAACAACAAAATCAAAAAATCGATTCCCTAAAAGGACAACAAGCAGATGCTCAATCACAAATCGATTCTCTAGAAGCAGAAATTGATTCAGTGAGTGCAAAAGTCAGTGACTTAGAAGCTAAACAAGTTGCACTAGGTAAAGAAGCAGAAAAATTGCAAGATAAAATTGCCACTTTAAAATTACGTATCGCAAAACGTGAAGAAGCCATCAAAAAACAAGCACGCGATGTGCAAGTAAATGGTCAAAGCACAAACTTTATCGATGCAGTTCTAGAAGCAGATTCTTTGACGGATGTTATTGGTCGAGTACAAGCCATGACAACAATCGTAAATGCCAACAATGATCTAGTTGAGCAGCAAAAACGCGACAAAGAAGATGTTGAACAAAAAGTAAAAGAAAATGAAAGCAAAATTCAAGAAGTAGCAGCAACTCAAGCTGAGCTGCAAAATCAAAAAGATGCATTGGCTACAAAACAAGCAGACTTGAATGTGTTGAAAGCTAATTTAGCTGCTGAACAAGCAACAGCTGAAAAAGACAAAGATGCGTTGAACAAGAAAAAACAAGAAGCGGAAGCTGAAAAAGCACGTGTCTTGAAAGCTCAACAAGAAGCAGCGGCTGCTAAAAAAGCAGAAGAAGCAAAACAGGCAGCAGCATTGAAAGAAGCGCAAGAAAAAGCAGCTGTTACAGAAGATGTTCAAACAAGTACAACGAAGACAGAAAGTTCTTCAGATACTTCTGTTGTTGAAACAGCAACTGCTGGATCATCAAGCAGCTCAAGTTCATCAAGTAATAGTTCAAATTCATCAAACAGTTCTTCATCAAATACAAATAACAGCAATAATTCTACAGTCAATACCGGTGGTAGTGGTAAAGACCACTCATCATCAGGTAACATGTATGCAGTAGGACAATGTACATGGTATGTTAAAAATCGCGCACCATGGGTTGGTACTTACTGGGGAAATGGTGCCCAATGGGGTGCATCAGCAGCAGCTGATGGATACACAGTGAATGGAACACCAGCCGCTGGAGCAGTTGTTGTCTTTGCCGCAGGCCAATCCGTTGGCGGAGAGTGGACAGCAGATGGTACGTATGGACACGTAGCCTATGTAGAATCTTATGATCCTGCAAGCAACACCATTACGATCTCTCAAGGTGGAATGGGCTTCCCTTCACCTACAGGACCAAACACAGCAACAATGAATGCATCCGGTTATACTTACATTCATCGTTAATCAATAGATTTAACCACTAATGATTCGTCATTAGTGGTTTTTTTGTATCTGCAAATAGCGGACGCTGCTCCAACTATTCCAACTGACAGTTGGACATTCAATGCTCCACTGTAGTGAAAATTTATGTAAAAAAGCCTTCCGCGCTTGAATAAAACAATTGAATTGGAGCAATTGACACGAGCTTCCAGGGTTGACGATCGCTGCAATTTCAATTATTGGACAAATGTTGTGACGAAATTATTCCGTCTAATTCTAATCCCATGGGAAATCTTTGCATCTACGTTTTTAAGATCATAGAAGAAGACAAGTAAGATTGTCACAAAGGGATGCGGATCAACGAAGAAGAGTCGGAGGTTGAAGGGACAAGTCAAAAAGGCTTAGGGTAAATAAAGTGAAACTTCATTTATCCTAAGCCTGGGCAGATGCATTTGCTCAAATAGATAAAAAGGTACTTTTTTCTAAAAAAACTTAGTTGTTAAGTGCTGGATCTGGCAGTAGTTTTATTCTGGGCTTTATTCAAGAATCAATGGTTTTCGGATTAGAAAAAGGCACTAAGTTCTTTTTTATAAGTAACCAGCATACTTTCCATGCCACGGGACAGCAGTGTATACAATATTCGCTTGTCTTGTGTTGTATAGAATTGTTCGTTTGAAACGTCATAAAGAATGACATGATCAAATTCTCTTCCTTTAGCGATGTCAATCGAATAAACAGGAAAGGGGAGTTGATTTGTCTGTCCTTTGAGATATTCTTCCAAAAAAGCAGCCTCCTTATGGCTCTTTGTCAGTATCGTATATTGCCTTCCCTTTTTTATGAAAGGTGTGATAGTTGCCAGCCATTCCAACTCGTTTTCAAAACGAATAAATCGAGGAGACTCTCCGGCCGGGCGAACAGGCATGATCGACATAGTTGTATGGTTGGCAAGCTTTGCAAACAATTTAGTAATTTCACCACTGGAACGGTAGCTAGTTCGTAAGTCATAGCGTGTGACTGATCGATTATTAGCCTCAAAGATTTCTTGAATCTCTCTAAAATCAATCGCAGAATTAAAAATTGCTTGATTTTCATCCCCAACCATGGTGAAGGCTGCTCGGGGAAATAGTGTCAATAACAGCGTACACTGAGCGGGTGTATAATCTTGGATTTCATCGATCAGCAAAAAAGCCAGCGAGGGTACAGGAAGTTTCTCGATAAATAGGTGTCGGTTGAATAAACGAATTACTGCTTCATCTAACGTGATAGTAGAATGTTTCAGATAAGGCTGTTGGGTGAACGCCGTATAATAGTGTTCTAAAAATTGATCCTCATCAATCCAGCTATTCTGTTTCAATTGTTCATCAACGACTTGATACCTCGTTCGCAATAATTGTTCAGTATACTTTTGAATACTGGAGGGAGAGTCGTCTTCGATCAAATGACCAAAGTATCGTTGCTGCTGCTGTTCAGAAAGTGCTAATACTTGATCTTGCAAGTGGTTCTTTTTGGCATTTCTGATCAATTGTGACTCCCACTCACTTATTAATCGTTTCTTGGTTGCTTGCAATCGCTCGATCATAGGGAGTTGTGGTGTAGATTGATAGATTGACTGAATCTTTTCTTTGGCTATAACGACTTTACCCTTTCGAAGGATTGAGTGAAACGAAGGTTCGATCAGGGCTGTCTTGCTGGCTGATTCTTTCAGAAAGGCCACAAACTCATTGCTGCGGAGCGTTTCTGTTTGAAAAGAAGTAGGTTCTTGTAAACGGAAAAAATAGGCTTCCTCATTTTCTAAAGGAACTGTATTTGCTTCTTGCAGCAAATACGAGCAAAATTGACGAATCGTCTGATTTAAAGGATTCTTTTCACCTAATGAAGGCAAGACATCTGAGATATAGTGGATAAAATCTTGATTGGGTGAAAGGATCAGTACATTGTCAGATGTGATCTGACTACGGTATTGATACAATAAATAAGCGACCCGTTGCATAATAACTGAGGTTTTTCCACTACCGGCTACTCCATTGACCAATAAGGTTTGACTTGATTGGTCACGAATGACTGCATTCTGCTCTCTTTGGATGGATGCTGTGATGTCGCGCATTTTTTTGCCGTCGTTCTTTTCTAGTGCGGTCAATAAGACATCATCTTGGATCGCGACAGAAGTATCGAAAAAGCGGATCAGTTTATCATGAGCGACAATTAATTGCCGTCTATTTTTAATAGATCCAGCAATTTCATGTTCATTGACTTGATAAGAAGAATCCCCTAACGTATTGTTATAAAAAAGCTCAGCGATTGGAGAGCGCCAATCATAGACTAAGTTATGACTATCTTCATCTGCAAAGCCGTTGATGCCAATATAAAAGGATTCAGCGGATTCACCATCAAGAAAGTCAACGACTATTTTCCCGAAATAGGGTGACTGGAGCAAACGTTCTACGGCTGCCAGTTCTTTTTCGGCTGTTTGCAAACTCAGATTCATTTGGTCAATTTCACGATTTTTGCTCTCAATGGCAGCATAAGTTTCCAGACTGTCTGACAAGTTATCAAAATTGAGTCGAATATCCGTGCCAATTGTTTGGAGGTCTTGCAAATGGCTTGCGTAGCCTTTATCCAGAAAAGAGCGTAGGGCTTTTTTTCGAGTGACCAATTTTTGATAAACAAAAGATAAATGACGTTTCTCTAATATGCGTTGCTTTTCCATCTGTTTTCACATCCATTTCCCAGAGTATGTTTCATTATACGAGGTGGCGGCAAAAATACTAGTCTGTTTTTTACTCGTTTTTTCCTGTATAATAACTATAGGGAAAAGAATTGCTGATAGAATTATTAATCAGCAATTCTTTTTTGTTTTTAAAAATAATAAAGGCTAACTCCATACTTAGCTAACGGGAGACTGTAGTTTTCAGCAAAGTAAATTGACTTTTGGTCTATTCGCCTACTGTTCTTTGATTCATGTTCAAAAAAAACAAACTCTTTCTGCTTGTATTTCTATGTGTAACAACTATACTGATAACAAGCAGAAAATGCAATTTAATGAGTAGCGGAGGAATGTCAGTATGTCATTACTATTATCGCCAGTTGAACTGGCGGGGTTATCGTTAGAGAATCGTGTTGTCCTTTCACCAATGTGCATGTATGAAGTGAAAAAAGAGGATGGGATTGCCACGCCATTTCACTTTGTTCACTATGGTGCTCGTGCATTAAGTAAAGTTGGCTTGCTGATCATTGAGTCAACTGCTGTGGAAGCAGATGGACGAATCACCAAGAATGATCTTGGTTTATGGAATGAAGCGCAACAAGTTGAGTTATCAAAACTCGTTGCATTGCTTCATGGTTTCGGTAGCAAAGTGGGGCTTCAGTTGAACCATGCTGGGCGCAAAGCAGCGGATGCAGGTTACCCAATAGCACCTAGCGCCGTTCGCTTTAACGAAAGCTATGCTGTTCCTCACGAAATGACGCTTGCTGAAATCAATCGTGTCCAAGAATCCTTTGTGGCAGCAGCCAAACGTGCGCAAGCTGCTGGCGTAGACATGATTGAATTGCACGGAGCTCACGGATATTTGATTGATCAATTTCTCTCACCAATCGTGAATCAGCGGACAGATGAATATGGCGGATCATTAGCAAGCCGCTATCGTTTCGTCAAAGAAATTGTTCAAGCGGTTCGAGCTGTCTTTGATGGGTCACTTTGGATGCGGTTGTCGTTAACCGATTATGAAACAGAGGATAAACAAAATTCAATCACAGAATGGCAACAAATTGGACAGTGGCTTGAAGCAGATGGGATTGATTGTTTAGATATCTCTACGGGCGGTTTGTTAGATAGAAAGCCAACGATCCCGGTTTATGAAGGGTATCAAACACCTTTTGCAACAGCTATGAAAGCAGCTGTTAAGATCCCAGTGGCTACCGTTGGGATGCTGGATAACCCTAATTTATGTGAACACATTCTGCAAACCAAGCAAGCGGATTTAATTTTACAAGGACGAGCGTTGATTAGAAATATTCACTGGTTGGCAGATGCCGCTACCCAGCTCCACGATCGCTCATTTCAACCTTATAATGATTCCTATGGGCGAGGAATCAAAAGATAACCGAAAACACAGTATGTTTACACGTACTGTGTTTTTATTTTTTTAACTAGTATGCTTTACATACTAGATGCTTTTTGATATACTCAAATCAACTAATAGGTAAAACATACTAGTAGAAGATGATTCATGGAGGTGAAAGTCGTGAAAGAAACGCAGTTGTTAAAAGGTGTGTTAGATGGTTGCGTCTTGCAAATTATTTCAAAAAAAGAAATTTATGGCTACGAACTTGTACAAGAATTGAGAGGATATGGTTTTGAAACGATCGTTGGCGGTACGATTTACCCCTTACTTCAGAAACTGGAGAAACAACGTTTGATCAAAGCTGAACTGAAAAAATCACCAGATGGACCAGACAGGAAATATTTTTCATTGACCGAAGCTGGAGAAGAGTACCTAAACAGCTTTAAACAACAGTGGGAAAACCTAGTGAGTAAAGTAGAACGAATTATTGAGGAGTGAGAAAATGAATAAGAAAAAACAACTAGCTTATTACCGAGACAAAACAAATGAAATTTCAAAACAACTGTCAGCAAGCAATCAGAAATATTTTGAAGATTTGAGGGAGTACTTACTTTTTTCTAGCCTGTTTCAAGATGAATATGCTGTGGTTGCTCAAGTCTATGAGATAGCCAATGATTTACTTGAAGCCCAAAATCATGGTGAAACAGCAGAAGAATATTTTGGGAAAAATCCTAAAGAAATGGCAGATGAGCTGTTGCGTAACACACCCAAAAGCCGTTTGATCGATCAGTTGAATTTGATTTATATTATGGTCGGCGTCTCATGGCTGGTCAAACTGTTTAATGACTTTTCTTCTGATAGTGTCTTGCAGTTAAATCTTTATTCTTATGTGACAACTGCTGTTTTTTCAGTCGTTTTGGTCATCCTCTTTTTCTTTGGGGTGCAAAAAACGATTTATTTAAAGCAAGGTTTTTTTCAGAGTAAGTTAAAGAAATTTCTGGTTTTGTGGGTGATAGCGATGGTCTGGATTGGTGGTTTGGTTTTACTGAATCTATATACCCCTAACCTTTTTGTGGTGACGTTATCTTATCCAATGGATATGGTGCTAATGTTGGTGCTATTAGTCGCTGCCTGCGCCTTGATTTTCTTGCGCAAGGAAAAAGACTTTTATCCCGTCGCCTTTATGCTAACGATTTTCGTTATACTTGGAATCCTTCAACGATGGGCCTCCAAAGAGAATTTGACAAATGATAATCGGTTTAAAGGGCTGTTGATTGCATTGCTTGTGGCAGCTTTTGCTGTTTATATCCTTTGGACCAGACGTTCTGCAAAAGATAAGTAAGCCGTGATCGAGAATACGAACAGAAAAATCGTAGATCTTACAATCCTGGATTGGTGAAAACGTCATAAGCCATCTTTTATGCCATTCATGCTACACTAGTTATAGCTGAATGGAGGGAATGTATGGCGATTACAACAGATCTTTTTTTTCATGGCAATACGAAGAAAGCTGCATTTTTTGAAGGATGGTATTTCAAACATCAAATTGGGGATGAGGTGTATGCATTTATTCCGGGGCTATCGATTGAATCGGATGGAAGAAAACAGCCATTTATTCAAGTGATCAGCCATGAAGGCTCTCATTATTTTCCTTTTAGTGAAGCGGAATTTTCAGCTGCTGAAGATCAGTTATTAATTAAGATCGGGGAGAATCACTTTAGCGAACAGGGAATTTCGTTATCATTAGAGAGTGCGGAATTATCAGTTAAAGGCACATTGACCTACGGTGCCTTTCATCCAATATCTCGGAGTCGCTATGCCCCAAGTATTATGGGGCCATTTTCCTACCTTTCATTTATGGAATGCTACCATGGTATTTTAAGTATGGCTCATAGCCTCTCGGGAACTTTGCTATGGAATGAGCAGTCACTTGATTTCTCTGAAGGAATCGGGTATCTCGAAAAAGACTGGGGAACCTCGTTTCCCGCTGCCTATCTTTGGGCGCAATGCAATCAATTTGAAGCGCCTGATGTCCGATTCTTTTTCTCAGCAGCAGACATTCCTTTTTTAGGAACGGCTTTTTTAGGGATTATTTCAGTCTTACAAATAGGGGATAAAGAATATCGCTTGGCAACGTATTATGGTGCCCGCTTAGATTCTGTGACTCGCAAACAAGGTCGATTAGTGATTATTGTTAGGCAAAAAGGGCTTGAACTAACGATTGAAGTTGCAGAAAAAGAGGGCCATTCCTTGATGGCACCAACGGATGGTGTGATGAATCGAATTATTCGGGAAAGTGCCAGTACGGAGATTTTGCTGACGTTGATTGAAAATGGTCAGACGATTTTCCGACAAACGGGTTTCTCTGCCGGTTTTGAAGAATCCGGCATCGTTCGTGGATATACCTATTAAGAATAAAGAGTGAATCCGCTGACATCATGTCAGCGGATTTTGCTATAATGGAATTATCCTAATTTTGGAGGCGGGTAAATGAAAATAAAAAAAGAGTCGTTGTTTGAGTTGAAGAGTGTGGCACAGCCAGTAGCTGCTGGTGAGCGCATATTCTATCTTGAGAATACAATCAATGAGGAAAAGAATTGCTATGAATCGGAGATATTCAGTGTTGATCGAGAGACAAAAGAAAGGCAGGTATGGGGCAACCAATTAAAAAATAGTACCGAGCTAAAAGTTTCTCCCGATGAAAAATGGCTGAGCTTTCTGTCGACAGAGAAAGAAACAGAAAAAAATCAACTAATGATTATGCCGTTAAACGGTGGACGAGCTTCTGTCTTAGTAGCAGAGCAGGGAATCAGCAATTATTTTTGGACAGACGATGCTACAGCGGTCTATTATCAAGTCTCAGCAGATAAATCAAAAGAACGAGTGGATGACTCTGAGAAAAAATACGATACGTCAAAAGAAAAAGCTGCTGAAAACGATTTTCCTAAAATAAAAATGACGACCAAATTAGGCTATCAAGCAGATGGTGCGGGCTTTTTATCTGAGAAAATCACGCGAGTAAAGAAAGTCTTATTAACGACGAAAGAATCAGCAACTATTTTTGAAACAGATCTGGAAATCCATCTTGAAGCAATCATGGAAAAAGAGCAAGGTCTACTCTATACCGCAGAGACGAAACCCGAACGAGAATGGCATTATGGAAGTATGCTGTATGCGTATGATCTGACAACGAATCAGCATCACTCATTTGAATCTGATCTGCCTGAAGGGACTTATTCTTTTGCTGCTTTATCTGGCAACCAATTGCTGCTTTTGGGGAATGACCTAACCTATGGATTTGTTACCCAGGAAGATCTTTATCTCATGGACCTTGAAACAAAGGAAGTAGTCAACCTCTCAAATGAACAAGACCTTGCCATCGGCAATACGATCATCGGTGATTTTCAACAAAAAAATCGTGGTGTTTCAGTAACCTGGATCAACAAACAACAGTTTATTGTACCAGTGACTACTCATGGAAAATTGCAATTGTACCGTGTCGATACGAAAGGACAATGGACATTACTATTTGACCAATTAATGGATATCACTGATGCAGCAAAGATTGATGAAACCCACTTAGCAATCACTTATTCGACACCAACGATCCCAAGTCGACTAGCGGTGCTTGACTTAACTAGTGGCGAGCTAGAACTAGTAGCTGATCCGAATGAAGCTCTGATGAATGACCTGTCGATCAGTGAACCGCAGCGTTTTTGGTATGAGGGAGCAGATGGTTGGCAAATCCAAGGATGGTATCTACCACCGATCGAGACCAGTCAAGAGCACCCTGCGATTTTATATATTCACGGTGGACCGCAAGTTTGCTATGGGGAGACGTTCTTTCACGAAATGCAAGTTCATGCAGCCAATGGTTACGGAGTGATTTTGCTGAATCCTCGCGGTGGGCAAGGCTATGGTCAGGAGTTTGTTCGCTCGATCCTAGGAGATTATGGCAATAAAGATTACCAAGACTTGCTCTTAGGTGTGGAGGACGTGCTTAATCATCATCCAGAGATCGAGCCCCAAAAAATTCATGTCGTTGGCGGTAGTTATGGGGGCTTTATGACCAATTGGATCGTAGGGCACACGGATCGTTTCTGCTCTGCCGTCACACAGCGGTCGATCTCCAATTGGATCAGTTTCTATGGAACCAGTGACATTGGACCATTTTTTGTAAAATATCAGTTGCTGCATGACCTAGATGAGTCTAAGACACTCTGGGAAATGTCGCCATTAGCTTATGCAGACCGTGTGACTACCCCTACATTGGTTTTACATGGCGAAAATGATCTGCGTTGTCCGCAAGAACAGGGGCAACAATTTTATACGGCATTAAAACGGAATGACATTGACACGAAATTGATCCTCTTTCCGCATTCTAGTCATGGCCTTTCTCGCAGCGGGTTGCCCAATCTACGTCTTGAACGCTTATCGGCTATCACGGAATGGATGAAGACACACGAATAATAAAAAACAAGATACCAGTAAAGTATTGGATAATTACTAGAACAATTTTTAAGAAGTTGTTCTAAAATACCAGCTTGCGGGTATCTTATTTTTTTTGTTAAATCAAAGTTTTTAAAGAGAGAAACAGCTATTTTTATTTCTGGTATTTTATTAAATAGAATTTTTTTCAGAAACGATCAACGACTCATATGAAACATCTTTCATTTATAAAATAACAAAAATATAAAAAACTTCTTGAATCTTCTACTTTTCTATGATAAGGTTTAAAACGTAATCGTTACGTTTTGTTTTTGAAGAGATTTTTGGAAGGAGTTTGAGGATGCGAAATAATATTATATTGGAATGTGTAGAAACCGGAGAACGACTCTATCTGACTAGCAAAAATCAGCGCAACACACCCTATCGATTGGAATTAAAAAAATATTCACCAAAACTACGGCGAAAAGCAATTTTTCGTGAAATAAAGAAGTGAGTAAAGAATACAGATGAATCTTAAAGAGAGAAGTAGGACGATAAAGGAGGAAAAATGATTGGAAAAAACAGATCTGGCAAGTGCTTATCGCCGCTTGAAAAGTCCAAATATCAAGACTCGCAAGCGTGCGCTAAAAATTATCCATGAATACAAGCGGAACAAGAAAAAAATTAGCTAACGAAACTATTTTTCCAAGAAAGGATTAAAAAATGGCAGTACCAGCTAGAAAAACTTCAAAGGCAAAGAAAAACCGGCGGCGGAGAAATCAACAATTGAAGAAGCCAGCCATCCATTTTGACAGTACCAGTGGGAATTATACACGAAGTCACCATGTGTCATTAAAGGAATATCTTTTGAAGAAACCGATCATAACGAAAGCAAATGACTGAAAGGAAGTAGAGAATAATGATGATCCAATATCCATCATTGGTTGAAGAGGCTTATTGCTACCAAAAGAAAGTTGATCCGACAGTCACTAAAGCAGAAATTTTTCAGCTTTTATATCACAAAGGATTGATTGGGCCAAAGGGTGAACCAACCAAAGAAGCATTAGATTCAGGTTACGTAAAGGATTATACAGAGTCCATGGACCTGACATACACTGATTTCTTAATTCTCTATCCAGTATTTGCCAGATTTTCGGCTGACCATTTCAAAAAGATCGACCATTTCTGGGAAATGGATCGAACACTGCAAGAAAGGATTTTAGGTGAAGTAGAAACGAATCAGTTTACAGAGGATGAATTGATTGATTTATCGGCTTATTTTGAAGACCGTAGATTATCAGAACCAACTGTCGAATAGAAAGATCAATTGAAAAAAGCTTCTTTTCAATAGAAGATATGCAAATACTTTAACAAAAAAACGGTGTTGTTTTCCATCCGAAAAATAGCCCTTCCTACTTTCGTTTTTCTTTTGGAGATATTAAAACTGGGAAAAACAAAGCAAATCAATTTGGTTTTTAAATAGAAGTTGCTACAATAAGATTCAGGAGGGGAAGTACAATGAAAAAAATTGAAGATGTGAAAGAAACTGAGGTGCTTGCCAAAGCCTATATCGCTGTAAAAGGGTATCAAGACCAAATCAATGTTTCAGGGGATGAAGTAAGTTTTTCCGGAGAAGTCGACAGTGGTAAGCATGATGGGGTACCAAGCAAATTACCCGATACAGAAGATGAAATCAAACAAGCAATCGATCAAATGATTGAAACCATTAAAAAAGAAACGATTTAAGTCGCCACAGCTGACAATGATGCAAAAACAGGAAGCATCCATTGAAACGCATGATGAGCACAACCAATCATTTATGATTTTAATTGTATTCAATAAAAAGGCATTGGCAAAATCAGGTGATTTTTGCCAATGCCTTTTTATTCAATTATTGAAATCAGCAAAGGACATAACTAGACGACTAGCTGTTTTAAAGAAAAAACAGTAAAAAAAGAAAGAGGTGATACGAATGAGGCTGCTAGATTCTTTTATTCGTTTATTAAAACCCTTTGATTACCTCCTCTTTGCTGCATTGATTGTAGGATCTTTTCTGCCATTCTTTTTCTCTGCACAAGCTGCGGAGAATACAGGTGATCGTTACGCGATCGTTCGAATCAACGGGCAAGAGGTTGACCGATTCAATCTCGAACAAATTGAATCATTGACAAAAACGTATGCTCCGTCTGGAAAACAATATAATATTATCGAAATAAATAACGGGAAAATTCGCGTGAAAGAAGACAATAGTCCAGATCAGATTGCTGTTAAAACTGGCTGGATCTCTCAAAATGGACAAACCAGTATTTGTTTACCTCATAAATTAGTGATCGAGATCTATCAGGCAGGAAGCGATGACTATTATATTTACTGATTGAGACCGTCTGGATTGAATAGTATTTATCGTAGAAGCAGTTGAAAAGTGCTCTTGCCAGTCATTCTAAACAAGAGTTAATTCTGCCTTTTTGAATGATCAGCAACTCGTCTTTGTTCTTCTAAAAAATAGTTGAATGTTTCGTCATTGTTTCCGGTAATATCGATGGTGCCTCTATTGATTTTAACGAGTGCACCATTCGCACCGCCGGATCCGGTATCGACCATGGGGTGCCACCCTTTATGAGGATCTTTTCCTCTTTCACGTAATTCAAAGTTCTTTTTTCTTAAAATCAGTTTTTTTTGCTCTTTTTTCTTTTGGTGATTTTCAATGGAGTTCTTGATGATTTTCATGAGAATACGCCCTTTCACGATGTGTTGTCGGCCTTTTGATCCTATATAGCTTTATTGTAATGTTTTTTTGCTTTAAATACAATAAAACACCTTCTCAATTCAGTTGAGAAGGTGTTTTGCCTTTTACGAATTGCATCAATAGATTTTTTTTGTAAAATATTTCAAAATCAGTGGGGAGATCAGTGTGCTCAATAAAACCACAATTACTAAGGGTGAATAAAGAGCAGGTGTGATCAAGTTATTTTGTTGTCCGATTTGTAAAATGATCAGAGCCATTTCGCCGCGAGATATCATCCCTGCACCAACCATCCAAGCACTATTGTTGGAGAACTGAGCGATTTTTCCGCCAGCAAAGCCTCCGACAAGTTTAGTCAAAATAGCTACTACCGTAAAGGCTAAGATAAAGAGTAATTGCTCATTCAACAAAGAAAAGTCTACTTCTAAGCCGACACTAACAAAGAATACTGGAATAAACACGGCATATCCCAATGCTTCTACACTGTGTTCCACTTCTTCTTTGACTTTTGTTTGGCTAACAGCGATCCCGGCAAAGAAAGCACCAATCACAGAGCTCAAACCGACTAAGTCAGCAAGATAAGCCATACCTAAACAGATGATCAGAGACATGATGATGA
Source organism: Enterococcus sp. DIV0574 (assembly GCF_051711125.1). NCBI lineage: Bacteria > Bacillati > Bacillota > Bacilli > Lactobacillales > Enterococcaceae > Enterococcus > Enterococcus sp. DIV0574. The sequence continues at coordinate 2,555,221 of NZ_JBIOMA010000001.1, read as the reverse complement.
CTGAGGCATTGGCAAAGAGCTTTTCTGCTAAAGAAAGTAAGAACGGCGCAATCCATTTAACAAGTAAGAAGATCAAAACAAAATAAATAAGTTCTACAAATAGTGTGACAGGCAAAGGGGTGCTTTGCGTACCCGAACCTCCCAAAAAGGAAAGGCTGAGGCTCAATACCAAAACGACCAAAATATCGTCGACAACTGAGGCGCCTAGAATCGTCGAACCCTCTTTGGTATTAACAACATTTAGTTCTTTGAGTACCTCGACAGAGATACTGACAGAAGTTGCTGCTAGAACAATACCAAAAAAGAAGGCTTCCGTTCCGCTGCTTTGAAATCCGATACCTGTGAGATAGCCGAATAACATCGGGAAGAGGATCCCCAAGATCGCTACAAACATTCCAGGGCGAAAATAGCGTTTCAGTAAAGAAATATCACTTTCTAAACCAGCTAAAAACATTAGCAAAATAACACCGATCTCAGAAAAATCGTGTACTAAAATGTCTGGATGTACCCAATTAAGTCCTGCACCTCCTAATAAAACACCAGCCAACAATTGCCCAATTACAGCAGGGACGCCAATCCGTCTTGCTATATGAGAGAAAAGAGTTGTTGTGAGGAGGATTAGGCATAAGATACCCACAAATTCCATTAAATTCATCCTTCTTTCTTTCAAATAATCATTTTTAGTATAGCATGTAACCAGCAATCTTGGTGTAAGTAAGCATTGTTTGCTGATTTTCAAGTTGAAAGAGAAGAAAAATTGATCAAAGGCAGCAGAGGGTTCTTTTTATAACACTCTGCTGCCTGTCAAAAATGATTTTGTTTTAGTTTTTTTGTCAGTGGTCATTTAACCAGGTATTTAAACGGGAAAAAACCATTTGGACTTGGTCATCATCTGTTTCTTTCAGGAAGTCATGCGGCAGGTCATAAACAGCTATAAATTTACTATCTGGAATTTTCTTTAATGCCTTACTATAGCGAAATGGGACTTCTTCATCGGTACTGCTGGCTGTACTAAAAACAGGAGGAAAGAGTTGTAGCTCTTCCGCTGGGAGCGCATAATCCGTCAACTGATTGGAGGAAATGCCATATACCTCAGTCAATTTTTGTTGCTGAAGTGCATAAATATAAAAGAGATAACGCTGAAACTGGGGATCATCCCATACTTTCTCTGTTAACTCGATTTTTGGCAGAAGGGACTCAGACAATGGTGGTTGAGTCGTCTGACGAGAAGCTTCAATGAAAGCTAAGTCTGTATAGCCATAAAAGTTAATTAGACTTTCGGGCATTGGCAGTTTTTCAGCAAAAATTTTTTTCGTCAGTGCCATCATCAAATACCCTCCCGCTGAACGACCGCAGATTCGATAAGGGTGCTCCTTGATTACTTTCGCTTTTAATTCCAAGAAATTCTCCCAGGTAGCGGCAATAATTTCAGAAAGTGAACTGTTTGGTGCCAACAAATAGTCCATAGATAGGATCGTATAGTTGTGTTCATGAAACAATTCGATCAATGGTTTGGGAATATCCTGCCGACTGCCGTAAACGAATCCGCCGCCATGCAAGTAAATCAGATAGCTCTCTTGCTCAATGGAATCAGCAGGGTAAAGACTAACTGAGGCACCGGTAGATAATAAAAAGTCTGTTTTCATTTATAAACGACTCCTTTTCTTCAATTCTAATAAATACGTACCGATTTCATAATTGACCAATTGGATAGGATTTGTCAAATCAATCTCCAGCAACTGCTCGATTTTGTTGAGACGATAGCGAATCGTTTTCGAATGCAGAAAAAGAGCCTCGGCAGTTTTCTTGTAATTGCGGTTGCTGATAAAAAAAGTATAGAAAGTAGTGAATAATTCCTCGTCTTCTTCTGACATTTGGTACAACTTTGGGGGAATGCTTTGCTGCAGTCGTTCCAGCTGATTTTCTTTGATAAAGGAGCTAAAGATTCCTAAATCACTGTAAGTTAAGATCGGTCCTAGATAGAACTGGCGGTTGAAGCGAATGGCATCGAGACATTGGGGCAAGATTTCCTTGATATGTTCTTTAGTGAAGACTTCGCTGACTGCTAAGCAAGCAGATTCTTCTGATAAGAGAGAGACTTCAAATTGTTTTTCCAAGTTCTTTTTACTGATTTCTTGGGCTAGCTGCTGAAAATTATACAGGACGACTAAATAATTATGATGCTCAAAAAACACATGGGCAGTTTTCAATGCCCGTAATTTGTGCAGGACAGCTATTTTTCTTTGCTTATCTTTAAAGGTATTGGAGGCAAAAGCAATTCCTTGGTAGTAATCATAACGATCTAATTGTGCCTCTTGCAGCAATGCAGCTAATTCTTCGGAATTATTCGGTGTACTTTGCAAAATGGCTTCGGCCAGATTGTTCATCCGATTATAGCGCTCTTTTTTTAGAAGATATTCCATTTGTAGCCGTTCGTAAATAACGTCTACGACATTCTCGATAATCATGACCTTTGCTTCGGGGATCTGAGAATCTTTTTGATAAACGATCAATGTACATAAGTCATTGAATGGGTTGATGATATCCACTTTGATTGCAGTGACATACTGATTGTTCTCATGAGAAAAAAGCTCTAGATATTCATAATGATTTTTTGTGAATTCGATGGTTTTCATTGGTTCACTCTTTGTGACTACATAATTCTTAAAGGATTGACCGATCGCAACTTGAACATCCAAATGGGGGATCCGTAATGAACAAGGTTTTTCGATCAACTGATAAAACTCTTGCATGATCTGCTCAAAGGACGAATGGTTGCGTTCAACCTTCATGAAACGCTGACGGACCTCATAGTAGGTTCGCAAGAGATGTGTTTGGTGATTCAAAAGCGGTTCATAAACCGCCAACATGATTGCTTCGTAACTAACATCTTGCTGTACTTTGATCAATGGGATCTGATAATCAAAACTAAGACCAATGATCCATTCAGGAATCATTGGAATCAGGCGATCGACTTTGACGACTAACCCACTGACCCCAATCTGCTGCATCTTTTCAAAAAAAACACGCAACTGATCCATAGGAAGATCCGTGAAGGCATAGAATGAAGTCAAGATCAACTGATCTTTCTTACTCCATTTTTCAATATCGATGGCTTCAAGCACCATGACAGAGGCCACCGGATTTGTTAAACCAATCGTGCCAGTCAGTGTCTTGCTATTTTTGAAAAGCGGCAGCTCAATCAATTCTTTTAATTGCATAAGATTCTCCTTTTTCCCCTTTTGGATAAAAAGTATAGCATTTTTTTAGACTTTTATCCAATGAAAACGCAAACAAGTCGCGTTAGAATAAAAATATAAGAAAAGGAGGAGAACAAATGTTAAACACAGTGATCTTAAAGAACAACTATCAAGATTCGATCAATCTCATGTTGTTGACGAATACGATCAATGATCTTGATGGCGTGACAATGAGTCAGATCATGATGGGGACAGATGCAAACAAAGATATTTTAAATAACACTGGCTTGCTGACGCCTGAAGCAGAAGCTGCTTCCCCGAATGACATGATGATCGTTGTCGACAGTGAAGACGAGCAAATCATGGAGGAAGTTTTACCGGCGATCGATACCTTTCTAGCTGATCTTTCCGCTAAAGGTGACGACAAAGAGAAACCTGCTGCAGCTTCTTGGCAAGAAGCACTGACTGCTTTGCCGGATGCCAATGTGGCGTTGTTCAGTATTCCGGGAGAATATGGCGCAGCCGAGATGGAAAAGGCTTTGAAGAATGGTCTGCATGTTTTTTCTTTTACGGACAATGTAGCTATTGAAGATGAAGTTCGCTTAAAGAAATTAGCGCATGAAAAAGGACTATTAATGATGGGACCAGATTGCGGAACAGGGATCATCTCTAGTATCCCGATTGCCTTCACCAATGTGGTTTCACCTGGAAATATTGGTGTAGTTGGTGCATCAGGGACAGGGATCCAAGAAGTCACAACGATCATCGATCGTCTAGGTGGCGGGGTAGTACATGCAATCGGAACTGGTGGACGTGATCTCAGTGATAAGGTGGGAGCCATCACTGTGAAAGATGCGATCGTCGCTCTGGAAAATCATGAACCAACCGATGTGATTTGTGTCATCTCGAAGCCACCTGCAAAAGAAGTGCGGGATGAAGTCGTTCAATTGCTGCAAAGTATCAGCAAGCCAGTCGTTGCTATTTTCTTAGGAGAAAAACCTGAAGCCCATGAAGGAAAAGTTTACTTGGCACACACATTGGAAGAAACTGCACAAATTGCTGTTGATTTAGCAAATGAAGAAGCTGTCAAACGGAATTATTTTACAAAATTGGACAAACCAAACGTATCCACTTTAGACAAAGACAAAGTTGTTAAAGGCCTTTATTCTGGCGGCACACTAGCTGCTGAAGCGGGCATGTTGATTTCGGAAGCGTTGAACTTAGAAGGTTTAGTCAAGCAAGAAGGATATATTTTGCATTCTCACGGCTACGATGTGATCGATTTAGGCGATGATATTTATACGCAAGGAAAACCTCATCCAATGATCGATCCAGAGGTACGGATTCAAAAAATCGAAGAGTATGCAGAGGATGAACAAACAGGAATTATTTTGTTCGACGTGGTTTTAGGTTACGGTGCACATGAAGATATGGTCGGAGCATTGCTACCTGCCATCGAAGCAGCACAAACAACAGCTAAAACAGCTGGGCGTGATCTTTACTTCGTGGCTACAGTCTGCGGAACCACGAAAGATCCGCAAAATTATCAAGATGCAGTCGATCGCTTGAAAGCAGCGGGGGTTTATGTAGCAGAAAGCAACGCGAAAGCTGTTCAATTAGCACTCTTGTTAAAAGGTGTCGAAATGTCAGAAGCAGATAAAGCGGTGGAAGACTACACGGGGACAACGATTGATGTACCAACGGTTAGTGAGCAAGTGATGGAATTATTGACAACAAAACCGCGAATCATCAATGTCGGCTTACAAAGTTTTAATGAATCGATCTTGCAATATGGTGGACAAACGGAGCAATTTAACTGGCGTCCTAGAGCGAGCGGCAATAAAAAAATGATTCGCATTCTGGATGCACTGGAAGATTTTGAGGATCAAATTGCAGCGGACAACCAAGAAGTGACAGACAAAATCAAGAATGCGCAACCTTTCTTGATCGATGTAGTACCTGCTAAAACAGTCATTGCTGAACTAAATGAGCAGCAAAAAACGTTATTACATGCTGGACCTCCAATCGAGTGGTCAGAAATGACTGGACCGATGCAAGGTTCTTGTATTGGCGCGGCGTTATTTGAACGGTGGGCAACGAATGAAGAAGAAGCACGCCGGTTGTTGGAAAGCGGAGAAGTTCGTTTCATGCCTTGTCATCATGTACAAGCTGTTGGCCCGATGGGTGGAATCACTTCTGCAAACATGCCTGTCTTTGTGGTTGAAAATCGTCTGACAGGAAATCGTGCTTACTGTATTTTGAACGAGGGTATCGGCAAAGTGTTACGTTTTGGTGCTTATTCCCAAGAAGTCATTGATCGCTTGGATTGGATCAAAGATGTTTTAGGACCGACGATCGCTAAAGCATTGCAGTTGACAGAAGAAGGCATCAATTTGAATGTCTTGATCGCGCGTTCGATCACGATGGGGGATGAATTCCACCAACGAAACATTGCGGCCTCATTGAACTTCTTGAAAGAAATTTCGCCACTAATCATTCAAACAGATATTCCGGAAGATCAAAAGTACGAAGTTATCAAGTTCTTAGCAGATACTGATCAATTCTTCTTGAACATCATGATGGCTACCGGTAAGGCCATCGTTGACGGTGCTCGTTCAGAAACAAAAGGGACAGTAGTGACAACGATGACCCGTAACGGTGTCAATTTTGGGATTCGTATCGCAGAAACAGAGGACGAATGGCACATTGCCCCGGTCAATACGCCAAAAGGTCTGTACTTTACCGGCTTTACTGAAGCAGACGGTAATCCTGATATCGGAGACAGCGCCATTACGGAAACCGTCGGTGTTGGGGCAATGGCAATGGTTGCTGCACCAGGCGTGACCCGTTTTGTCGGTGCTGGCGGTTTTGAAGATGCCTTGGAAACATCGAATGAAATGGCAAAAATTTGTCTGGGACACAATTCGACATTTTCGATCCCAACATGGGACTTCCAAGGAACATGTTTAGGAATCGACATTCGAAAAGTAGTCGAAACAGGGATCACACCAGTGATCAATACTGGAATCGCCCACAAAGAAGCTGGAGTAGGACAAGTTGGTGCGGGAACGGTTAGAGCACCTCTAGGCTGTTTTGAAAATGCTCTAACAGCTTATGCGAAGAAACTAGGGATCGACGTTGACTGAAAAAATCATTGCGAGTGATTACCTGTCTCCGATCCAGCAATTTGGAGGAATGGGGAAAATCCATAGTGTATTTGATCGTTCATTTAATATTCAAGTCAATGAACAGTTGATCAACATCAATAATTACCGCAGCTATCTGGCAGGATTTGGGATGTATTTACCTGAAGAACAGTTTCGGGCAATCATGCCTTATGTGGAGCCGGGAAATTTAGTCAAGATACGTAGTCATAGTTTGACATTTTATAGTACCAAAGGAACGATTGTTTTGCCTTTGACAGATGTTGCTTTTGTTTCGCTGCAAGTGAAGGACCTTACCTTCACTGCAGCGGAGCGAAACAGCTTAAAAGAAATACTGACCCAGCAAAATTTAGTAGAAAAAATTGGACTTCCTTTAGAAAAACGAGCCTTAGAAATTTTTGAAGCGTTGCGGCATCCCGAGCCAGATTGGCAGCAAGTGACTGCTTATCTAATTGGCCGAGGGAAGGGATTGACACCTAGCGGAGATGATCTATTGGTTGCTTACCAAGCAATGCTTTATGCCTTTGACCAACCAGCGGAGAAGTTAGCAACTGCTCTAGCGGTTCCTTTGTCTACTACTGATGTCAGTAAAGCCTATATTTCCGCCTCTATCAAAGGTTATGTCAATTCATTGATCTATCGATTATTGACTGATTTGAAAAGCCAAGATCAGCAGCTGATCGAAAAAGATGTAAAGGATGTCATGAAAATCGGCCATTCATCGGGCATTGATCTGTGTTTTGGCATTCTGCTAGCATTGGAATCAATCACTTTAGAATAGAAAAGAGGAGAAATCATGGAATCTATCAACCAGCGACCAGCTGAAAAAGTAAGTAACAATTATTGGAAAAAAGTTGTTGCCATTTTCTTTGTAGGTTGGATCTTAATGTATGCCACAAGGACGATCTTTAATCCAATCATGGGTGTGATCGGAGAACAATTCAATTTAAGCAATACGCAACTAGGTCTAGCAAATAGTATCTTCTTCTTGACCTATGCCATCGCCCAAATTCCTTTTGGGATCGTTGGGGACAAAATCGGTCGAAAGCTAGTCATTGCCATTGGTTTTGTACTGCTGGCCGTGACTACGTATTTCAGTGGATTAGCTACGAGTTTTGTCTTGTTCTTAGTCATTCGCGCACTTGCCGGTATCGGTCAAGGTGCGTATTATGGGCCTCAATACGCGTTATCAACAGAAGCGATTCCAGATAACAAACGAACCGTTGGAAATGCGATTATCAACAGCGGAATGGCTTTTGGGACTTCTGGCGGGTATCTATTGTCAAGTAAACTTGTTTTGGATAATGGCGATCATTGGAGTAAACCATTCTTTATCATGGCGATCCCAACATTGATTCTCGGTATCTTGTTTTACACGGTATTGAAAGAGAAAGTCATCCGTCCTGAAGATGAAGAAAAAGTGGTTAAAGAAGAAGGACCAAAAGAAAAAATCTCTCTTAAACAAATTTTTTCTAATCGTAATTTAGTGGCTGCCTTTATCTTATGTTTTACTAGCATTTATGCAAATTTTGTTATCATTACATGGTTACCACAATTTTTGATCGCAGAACGTGGATTTGAAGGAGCAAGTGTTGGATTTATTGCTTCTCTCGTCCCATGGGCTTCGATTCCTGGTGCCTTGATTTTTGCTCGGTTGAACGACAAAACAGGAGCAACGAAAAAACTGGTGTATTTCTTGGTACCCCTTGCGACACTTTCAGTTTTTGCGATTGCCTTTGTTACAGACCGCACGATATTGATCGCCGTGTTGATTTTGTATGGATTGACGGGCAAGCTTGCTCTTGATCCAATCGTGGTGACATTTGTAACGAAAAATGCACCAGCCGGAGCGTTAGGCACGACGCTTAGTGCCTACAACTTCATCGGAATGTCTGGTTCGATCCTCGCCCCATATGTCACAGGATTTTTAGCAGATTCATTAGGATCAATGCAAGTCGGTTTTTACTTATCGTGTGTGTTGCTGCTGATCGGATTAGGAATATTTGCCGTATTAGCGAAGGAAAATGAGAAGGAGACAGTAAAATGAGTTTAAATGTGATCGCACTAGGCGGAAATGCCATTTTGGATAAAGACCCTAGTGATAGTGGACAAAAAGCGGTAGTTGCTCAAGCAGCCAAATATATTGCTGATTTTGTTGAAAAAGGCGAACAAGTGATTTTGTGTCATGGAAATGGCCCACAAGTCGGTAATTTGCTGCTTCAGCAAAAAGCTGCTGAAAGCGAAAAAAATCCACAGCTGAAATTGGATACCTGTGTTGCGATGACACAAGGAAGTATCGGCTATTGGTTGCAACATGCACTAACCAATGAATTTGCCCAACGGGGTGTGCCGCAATCCGTGATTTCTTTAATCACACAAGTCAGAGTGGATAAAAACGATCCTTCTTTCCAGAAACCATCGAAACCGATTGGTCCTTTTTATGATAAAGAAGAAGCGGAAGCAGCGATGGCTAAAACCGGGGGTGTCTATCAAGAAGATGCCGGACGGGGCTACCGAAAAGTGGTTCCTTCTCCGATGCCACAAGAAATCGTCGAAAAAGACGTGATCAAGACCCTAGTCGATGCCGGTGTAATCACGATTTGTGCTGGAGGTGGTGGGGTACCTGTTTATCAAGAAAATCAGCACTATGTTGGCGTGGAAGCAGTCAATGACAAAGATTTTGCAGCCAAGGTTTTGGCAGACAATGTCCAAGCAGATCGTCTGATTATTTTAACGGGTGTTGATAATATCTACATTAACTACAATCAACCAGACCAACAAGCTCTCAAAGAAATCACTGTCGAGCAAGCAGAACAGTATATTGAAGAAGGACACTTTGCTGCTGGCAGTATGTTACCGAAGATCCAGGCAGCCATCGGCTTTGTAAACGAGGATGCGTCAAGGACAGCGATCATTACCTCAATTGAAAATTTAGCTGTACTTGATCAACAGGTAGGGACTATACTCCGCAAATAAAGAGGGGATCAAGGTGAAAATAAAAAAAATACCAATGGTCACACAAATCGTTATTGCTGTTTTGTTGGGGATCGTTTTTGGATTGCTGTTTTCACAAGCGGGCGTTCACTTAAAAATCGTTGGCGATATTTTTCTACGGCTCATGCAAATGGCAATACCGGTATTGATCTTAGGGCAAATCATTCAGGCTGTTGGGGGCATTGCCCCCAAAGAATTGACACGGTTAGGTGGGAAAACAATCGCGGTCTTCGGGATTTCCTCCTTACTTGCTGCGGCTTGGGGTGTCGCAATGGCAGTTTTCTTTACCCCTGGTAAAGGGATCGATTTTTCACAAACGGCTGCTGACACTGTCCAAGCGCAAGAAATCTCACCATCGGAGACGCTGATCACTTTTATTCCTACCAATATTTTCGATGCCTTGTCAAAAGGATCGATTATTCAGATCATCGTTTTTGCCCTGTTTTTTGGGATTGCTTTAAATCGTTTTTTGCAAAAGAATCCGCAGTCGCAATTATTAACAATCATTGTTGACTTGAATGAAGTCGTGCTGACGATCATCCGCTATGTCATGATTTTAGCGCCCATCGGGATCTTTGCGCTGATTGCTTCAACGATCAGTTCTTTGGGGTTACAGATCATTTTACCTCTAGGAAAGTATCTTCTAATCTATGGGTTAGCCACACTGACGTTTCTTGCCTTATGGATTGTTGCTTTGATGATCTATTGCCGCGTGAATCCATGGCGCTTGATCCAAAATATGAAAAATATGACCATTATGGCATTAGCGACTACCTCGTCCGCCATCACATTACCGGTCGCTATGGAAGAAGCCCAACATAAGCTGGGATTAAGCAGCCGTATCACAAATCTAGTCTTACCACTAGGAATGTCTTTAAATAGTAATGGTTCTGCGATGCATATGGCGATCACAGTGATGACGATTGCCCAGATGTATCAAATGCCTTTTGATTTGATCCAAATGATTACAGTGGCTGTCACTGCAACATTCGTGTCCTTGGCGAATGCAGTTGTTCCGGGAGCTGGCCTCGTTTCACTGGCGATTGTCGTCCCTCAATTAGGACTCCCAATCGAGAGTATCGCGATTTTTGCTGGTGTAGAATGGTTTGTCGGTATGCTGCGAACGATTTTGAATGTCAATTCAGATGTTTATTCTGCGATGATCATTGCGAAATCTGCGGATGAATTGGACTATCAGATATTTAATCAATAAGAGAAAGGAGAAGTCGCTGTTGTCACTATCAGGTACTTCTCCTTTATTGTTAAAGGAGGATTCACGATGGAAGAACTAGTCACTCTTTCTATTACTCAATTGGAAGAATTGATGAAGAAAAAACTGATCGCTGCTGGGTTGCCGCAAGAAGCTGCCAGCGAAACGGCGAAACATTTAGCTATTGCAGATGCAACAGGTGTCCATTCCCACGGTGCTGTACGCATGGACTATTATGCCGAACGGATCGCTAAAGGCGGAATCACATTGGCGCCTAAATTATCTTTTGAGAAAACCGGTCCTGCTACAGGGATTTTTCATGGCGACAATGGCATGGGACAATACGTCTGTAATGAAGCGATGAAGATTGCGATCCATCTTGCCAAAGAAGCTGGAATTGCCTATGTCGGTGTCGAACAAACCAGTCATAGTGGTACCATGGCTTATTATGTCAAAAAAGCGGCAGAAGAAGAGTTGATCGCATTAGCGATGTGTCAATCAGATCCAATGGCAGTTCCCTTTGGCGGTACCCGCAATTACTTTGGCACGAACCCAATTGCATTTGCTGCGCCACGAGCGGGACATGAACCCATTGTTTTTGATATGGCTACCACCGTTCAAGCGTGGGGCAAAATACTCGATGCCCGAGCCAAAAATCAGCCGATCCCAGAAAATTGGGCAGTGGACGAGACAGGACAACCAACCACAGATCCTACGGCCGTTAAAGGATTATTACCGATCGCTGGCGCCAAGGGCTATGGCTTGATGATGATGGTGGATATTTTAGCCGGTTCACTGTTAGGACTGCCTTTCGGGAAACATGTATCTTCTATGTATGCCGATCTCACTGAAAAAAGACGCCTAGGACAAATGTTTCTAGTCATTGATCCCAAACGCTTTACGGATCTTTCGGCATTTAAAGAACAGATGGATCAAATGGTAAATGAATTACATGAAATTCCGCCTGTAGAAGGACAATCAGAGGTCTATTATCCAGGCGAGATCAGTCAACTACAGTTTGAGAAAGCAAAGCAAGATGGTGTACAGATTCCGCGTTCCATCTACGAGTACTTGATCAGTGAGACCATCCACCAGAATAAGTATGGAGGGCAAGATGCATTTGCGAAGTAGGTGCTGAACTATTTTATAGTGGAAAATAACGAATAGGTATACGTCTTAAAAAGAAGATAAACATACGTATTGAGGATACATATGTTCATCTTCTTTTATTCTGTGCTAGTTATCTTTGGTAGTAGCATTTTTTGCTGAATAACTAAGATAATAAAATCCAGATACGAGAACTGCACCACCTACTATATTTCCTAGATAGACAGGGATAAAATTTAAAACAAACGCTTTCCAAGTAGCTTCTCCTTCAAAGATTGCTGCGGGAATAACAAAGCAGTTAGCGACACTATGCTGGAATCCAATTGCCACGAAAATCATGACTGGAAACCAGATAGATAGAATCTTTCCTGCCGCATCTTTTGCACCGTAGCATAACCACAATGCGAGTCCAACAAACCAGTTACAGCCAATACCGGAAATGAAGGCTTGTGAAAAAGAAGTGTTTAGCTTGTGCTGCGCTATTTTTATGACCTGTTCTCTAAAGACATCAGTATGCGTCAGTCCAACAAAGTAACCAAAAAAATAGGCAACAAAAATTGCTCCAATCATGTTTGTGATTGTAATCAATACCCAGTTGCCTACAAGCTTCTGATAAGAAATCCGGTGATCGTAAAAGGCAATTGTTACAGCCATCATGTTTCCAGTGATTAATTCCCCGCCAGCTAGTAAAATGACGATTAATCCAATAGGAAAAATTGCTGATCCTAACAATGTCCCTAATCCGGAAAAGTTTGATGGTATGGGGGCGGATACTCGGATATAAGCTAAATATCCCAAAGAAATCATAGCACCGCCAATAAAGCCTAACAAACATTTTGCTATTAGTGTTTTTTTTGTTTTGTTTGCCCCGTTTTTGATTGCTATTTCAACAATTTCTTCTGGTGCGTACATGGTTCGCTTCCTTTCAGTAGATCACTTAAAAAAGGAAGTGTGACAGAAGTATAAACTAGTCAAAAGGTATCCGTTCTCTATAATGATGAACTGTCTTTCTCTTAAGATTGTGCTGAAGACCGACTTCACCGTAAATAGTATCATGCAGTTCAGATGTTTAGTTTATTAAAAAGTACTTATATCACAGTTCCTGGGAAAAAATAATCCGTGTTTGATTTAATCAAAAAGCGCATTGATTGCGGCATCGATGCTGCTTTGTTCTGCAAGATAAGGGATAGTGATATGATCAGTCCCTTGATTCATTTTGTTATATTCAATGGACGTTTCAATTGCGTGATCATTTCGAGCCCAGCTTCTACGTGCCACTCCGCCCATCGTATCCCAGGCAATCGCTGACTTGATGATCTCATCCACTTGTTCTGAACCATCTAGTACAAGTCCAAAACCGCCATTGATTGATTTGCCAATTCCGACACCACCACCGTTATGCAGTGCAATCAAAGACATCCCCCTAGCAGCATTTCCGGCGTAGCATTGTGTAGCCATATCGGCACAAACATTACTTCCATCTTTAATATTTGATGTTTCACGGAATGGAGAATCTGTTCCAGAAACATCATGGTGATCACGTCCTAGCATAACAGGACCAATTTTACCTTCTCGAACCAATTCATTAAATTTAAGTGCAATATTCACTCGCCCCATACAGTCTTGGTATAAGATTCGAGCTTGTGTACCAACGACTAATTGATTTTTTTCTGCATCACGAATCCAGTTGTAATTGTCTCGGTCTTGATAACGGCGAGTCGGATCAATCACTTCCATTGCAGCATGATCTGTTGCGACCAAGTCTTCGTGTTTACCGCTTAAGCACACCCAACGAAATGGACCGTAGCCATAATCGAAAAGCATTGGTCCCATGATATCTTCAACATAAGATGGCCAAATGAAGCCATCCTTATCATCAATCCCATTTTTTGAGATTTCTTTAATGCCAGAATCATAGATTGCTTTCATGAAAGAGTTACCATAGTCAAAGAAATAGGTGCCTTTTGCAACAAGCGACTTGATTACATGGTAATGGCGTTTCAATGTTTCATCCACTAGCTGATGGAATTTTTCACTATTTGTGGCTAATAGTTTTGTTCTTTCTTCAAACGTAATGCCAGCAGGGCAGTATCCTCCATTGTACACATTATGACAAGAGGTTTGATCAGATAGTAAATCAACTGGTACATCATTTTGGTCAATGTATTCCAATAAATCGACAATATTGCCGTGATAGGCAATTGAAGTCTTTTCATTTTTATTTAGATAGCTTGTAGCAATGTTTATTGCTTCTTCTGGAGTTTCCGCAAGATTAGAAATCCATCCTTGTTCTAATCTTGTATCGATTCGTGACTTATCCACTTCAGCAATAATTGCCACTGCATTGGCGATTTCTCCAGCCTTACCCTGAGCGCCAGACATCCCACCAAGTCCAGAGGAAACAAACAGTTTTCCAGCTAAATCGCCATCATCTTTAATTCCAAGTTTCAAACGACCAGCATTCAAAAGGGTATTGAACGTGCCATGAACGATTCCTTGAGGACCAATGTACATCCAGCCGCCAGCGGTCATTTGTCCATAATTGGTTACTCCCATTTCTTCGGCAATTTCCCAGTCATCAATATTATCGTATTCTCCAACTAATAATCCATTCGTGATAATCACACGGGGAGCGTCTTTTTTTGATTTGAAAAGGCCCAAAGGGTGACCTGATTCAATCACCAATGTTTGTTCCTCTGTCATGATTTCGAGATATTTTTTAATCAAGTGATACTGCATCCAGTTGGAACAAACCTGACCAGTTTCTCCATAAGTTACAAGTTCGTAGGGATAAAGCGCCACAGCAAAATCAAGGTTATTATCAATCATTACCTGCATTGCTTTTGCGGCAGTACATTTACCTTTATATGCATCAATTGGTTTGCCATAGATTCTTTCTTTAGGATACCACCGATAACCGTAAATACGCCCACGTGTCTTTAACTCTTCTATAAATTCTGGAATCACGATTTCATGATATTTTGGATGAATGTAACGCAATGCATTTTTTAATGCGAGTTCTGTCTGGTCTTTTGTTAAACGGAATCCGCGATCAGGTGCGCGGCGAATGCCTTCTTGAAAAATAGTTTTTTCAGGTAAAAAGTCATCTAACTTAACTGTCATCGCTTGTTCGATGTCTTGTAATTGAATCATTAATACTTCCTCCTCAAGTGTATAATAATGGTGAATGAATAAAATATTCTTAATCGGCTTACGATTCTCAGTATATGTAAGCGGTGTCAACGAAACGTCTATCCGCACAAATAATTTTATTCCAATTTTATAAATGGTTGAGACGCGTCGTTTGACTTCTGTTAGACTATGATTTTTTATACTCAGAATATGAATAATTTGTAGAGGAGTAAGAATAATGAAAGCAGAAAAAATTTTAAACAATTTTAGTCAAATTTTTTGTCCGATTGATCAGGGTGCACCATTGAGAGGAAAGCAGATGAGTGAAGCGATAATCATCAACGGAGGCTATATCGCTATCAAGGATGGAAAGATTTTGCACGTAGGGGAAGGACAGCCAAACAATGATTTGGTTGATAAACATACGGAAATTATTGATTACACAGGGAAACTAGCGACACCTGGATTAATTGATTGTCACACACACCTCGTATATGGTGGTAGCCGAGAGCATGAGTTTGCCAAGAAATTAAATGGTGTGCCTTACTTAGAGATTTTAGCTGATGGTGGTGGGATTTTAAGTACAATGAATGCGACTAGACAAGCTTCATTTGACACGCTGTATAATAAATCTGCAGATCTGCTGGATAAAATGCTGATGCATGGTGTGACAACAGTAGAGGCTAAAAGCGGCTATGGATTGAATTGGGAAACAGAAAAAAAACAATTGGAAGTTGCAAAAAAATTGAATAACGAGCATGCAATCGATATTGTTTCTACTTTTATGGGAGCTCATGCGATTCCAGCAGAGTATCAGGGACGTTCTAATGAGTTTATTGATTTAATCATTGATGAAATGCTCCCAAAAGTAAAAGCAGAAAAACTAGCAGAATTTTGTGATGTGTTTTGTGAAGAAGGGGTTTTCTCTGCCGAAGAATCTTATCGATTGTTAAAAGCCGCAAAGGAAATGGGATTTAAATTACGTATACACGCGGACGAGATTGCATCGATTGGGGGAGTAGATATTGCTGCACAGTTAGGTGCAGTTAGTGCTGAACACTTAATGATGATAACTGACGAAGGAATCAGAAAGTTGAGCGAAGCCAAAGTTATCGGGAATTTGCTGCCTGGAACCACCTTTAGCTTAATGGAAGACACGTATGCACCAGCAAGAAAAATGATCGACAAGGGTATGGCAATTACATTAACGACAGATAGTAACCCTGGAAGTTGTCCAACAGCAAATTTACAGTTTATTATGCAGTTAGGTTGCTTTATGCAAAAGCTTACTCCAATTCAAGTCTTTAATGCGGTTACGATTAATGCTGCGTATTCTATTTGTCGATCAAAGAGCGTAGGAAGCCTAGACAAAGGAAAATCGGCAGATATTACTATTTTTGATGCACCGAATATCGATTTTCCATTGTATTTTTTTGCAACTAATTTGGTTACACATGTATATAAGGCTGGAGATCTTGTCGTCTCGCAACGTCAGCATAGTTAGAAATCTTTTTGCAGAGAACTCTCCAATTCTAGTGATAGAGTTAGAGAGTTTTTCTTATAAAAGGTTTAGAAGGTTATAATGGACAGTGTTGTAAGCGGTATCTTTATTAGGTTGGTTGTTTTAAAATAAAGATTAGTAAAACTGAAAGAAGGAGCAGTGATGGAGCATACATTGTCGTTTAAATTATTAGGAACACCAACAATAAAAGTGGATGGGAACATAAAAATTTTTTCTTTTTCAAAAATCAATGCTTTGCTGTATTACATGGTGATCAACAAACAAATTAGTCGGGATGAAATAGCAGGTATTTTATGGCCTAGTAAAGATGAAAAAAGTGCCAAGAAGAATTTGCGAAATACAATTTATCAAGCAAATCGCTCGTTGGGAGGGGAATTTATTGTTTCACCGAATAAATCTATTTTGACGTTTAATTCTGATTTAATCATTGAGAGTGATACGTATCGTTTTGAAAAGGATGCTTATGCTCATCTGGAAGACTATCGGGATGAATTTTTAAAAGGATTTTATTTGAAAGATTCCGATCTGTTTGATGCATGGTTGACTAAGATGCGTAATCTCTATGAACATCAATTTATAGAATGCTGCTATCAAAAGGTTGCAGAAGACATTTCATTTCATGCCGTAGCCGATGTAGAAAAAAATATCAGAAAATTAATTGCAATTGATGAATTTGATGAGCGCAATTATCAATTATTGATGCAATTTTATATTGAAAATCATCGCAATGGGAAAGCAATTGAAACCTATTATGAATTGGCAGAGACACTTAGAGATGAATTAGGAATTGAACCAAGTGAAGAAACAAAACAGCTCTATCAAAGAACATTACAGATTGCCAATCAAAAACAGCGAGTAAGTCAAAAAAAACGCGCGAATCACTTTTATGGTCGATCCAATGAAGTGGAGCGCTTGGAGTTGAATTTGGCGAATTTAAAACAAAAAAAGCCATTTCAATCGGTCTTAGTTACCGGAGATTTAGGTGTGGGAAAGTCTTCATTGTGTCAATTAGTCATAGAAAATATTCAATATCCTTATGAGCTATTCAAAGTGACTTGTTATAAAACGGAACAAGAGCATTGCTTGCGTCCATGGCGTGAACTACTGCAACAGATCATCCATTTATTGCAAAGAGAAAAGCTAGCTGAAGTTAGTCAATGGCAACAAACATTTAGTCAACAATTTCCATTTTTTAATGATTTAATAGCACAACGCGTACTTCGGTCCATTGATTCTGTTGAGTTAAATTTTTTGGCACAATGCATATCGGAAGCTTTGCAACAGTTGGGGAAAATAACTCCTGTTGTCATTTTTATTGAAAACTTACAATGGATGGATCGAACCAGTATTAGGCTATTAACGAGTTTAATTCTGCATAACCCCCATCGGGATATCATTTTTATCATGACATTGCAATCAAGCTTTCGCAAGGAAATACAAGACTTTATCGTAAGCGTTCGCCGCTATGAAAAAATTATCACATTGAAATTACTTCCATTTCAAGATTTTGAGGTCAGGGCTTTTTGTGAGAAACAATTGCCTAATCATACGTTCCAAACATCTACAATAGATTTTATTATGAGAGAATCAGAAGGTGTTCCTCTGTACATTAGTGAGTACTTAAATCAATTGGAAGAGAGCAACACATTGGAAAGATTAACGCAAAACATAAAGGATAAGCTTAGTCTACAGTTTGTAAACTTATTGCCTGTAGAAGTGGAATTGATTGACTTGATTTCTTTCTTTCAGAAATTAGCATTTATGAGTGTACTAATTGAGTTAGTCGATGGTCAAAAAGCAGAGGTTTATAAAGCGCTCGATAATTTAATCAAGCAAGGATTGATCAATGAGAATATTTATCTCGATGAAGTATGCTTTAGTTTTAAACATAATAAGATGAAACAATTTATTTATGCAAAACAATCAGATATGAAATTACGTGTGATACATGAAAAAATTGCTGTTTTATTAGAGCAAAAGTTAAATGAAGCAAAAAACGATAGCGAATTATTGGCAGCAATCGGGTATCACTATCGTCAGGCGCATCAAGAACTTAAGTCCTTAGATTATGAACTTTCTCATCATCAATTATTTTTACGTATTCAACATGAACTCTTTCCAATCTATCATCAAGAACATTTGGCATCACATGAATCGGTCAGAAGAGAAGACCCAAATGAATTAGAAAAATTCAAAGAGATAGGTGCAAGACTTAAGGAAATTGAAGGACAGTATGCAGAAGATAGTACTTATCAGTTGTTGCTCGTCAGATTTCTTTATCTAGAAGGTCGCTTTTTCATCAATTCCGGGGACTATAATCGAGGAATTGAAAACATTCAGCGAGTAATCGTAAAAGCGAAAGACTTTCATCTAACAACCTATTTATTGCGAGGGTATCGCCAAATGATTTATTACTATATTCAAACTGATAATGCGACGGACATGGCACATTATATCGATTTGGCAATGGATGTAGCAATTACTGCCAATAACAACGAATCTATCGGTATTTTATTGCGATTGAAAGGTTTGTATCATCTGATGATCGGTGATTTGGATCAAGCAGAATCGTACATCCAAGAATCGATTACAATTTTTAATATTGCCAACCGTTTTGACGAAAAGTATAACAGCAATATTGCTGCCGCGTATGATTATCTAGCAGAAATCCAGCGTTTGCGGTCTAACTATGAGCAGTCTATCAAACTGCAACAAAAAGCCATCAATTTGTGTGAAGGAAATAATTTGGTGACGAGCTTGGCTATTTTTTATGTTGATATGGGAATTACACTGTATGCAAAAAAAGATTATGATCAAGCGGAAACCTATTTTCTCAAGGCAAATGAATATTTTGAAGTTA
This sequence comes from Enterococcus sp. DIV0574, assembly GCF_051711125.1. Lineage (NCBI taxonomy): Bacteria > Bacillati > Bacillota > Bacilli > Lactobacillales > Enterococcaceae > Enterococcus > Enterococcus sp. DIV0574. The sequence goes on along the minus strand of NZ_JBIOMA010000001.1, from coordinate 2,536,032 downwards.
CTACTTCATTATGGAAAAGGGTTCAGTTAAATGCTTATTTAACATTAATTTACCTTCACAAAAAAGATTATGGAAAAGTGATAGAGTTTATTGAAAAGACAAGCTGTTACCAAAATCAACTAGCTAATCCGCGTGATAGTGGTCTCGTTTATTTTATCAAAGCACTGGTAAAAGAAAAGTGTCTAAATGAGAGGCATGCAAATCTACAATTAAATCATTTGGTTGAAGAAGATTTATCGTACTATTTGACAAAAGCAATGGACAACCTTAGTCAATACCGAGACCGCTATGAGTTGCAAGTTTTAAAAGAATTCTTTCATGTAAATCTATAAGATTGATATCTGAGGCTGTGACAGATGTGATCAGTTTCAAGAAATGAGAAGGAATTTCCGAAAAAGCTATTACTAACCGCTTATTCAGAAGAAGCTGTGACAAAACTTTTGTCACAGCTTCTTTTCACAACTAAGGGTTGAGTCGATAAAGTTTCTTCTTTAGAATGTTCAATGCTGCTTCGGGATAGTTTTGACTTAAAAGTCCTATTGCAGATAAAAGGTAGTCTTGGTCAATAAGAATTTGCGGATCTACTGGTAGCAAAGTATTAGACATGCCCTTGATGTCAGGTTTAACTATTTTTTTAGGAGATTGACTATGAATGATAACGCCACCAGTACCAATGATTGTTTGGAAATTTCGAAGATCTTTTCCATGCTGGTAGTAGATTGTACGATTTGGCGTATATTCTTTTCTTATCTTTCCAGCATGTCTCTCTAAAGCGATAGCCGTTGCCGATTGAGCTAAAAATTGATCAATTAGGCATTCTTCTCGTGTCTTTGGTACATATGTTGGATGACTACATCTATAATAGCAAGCAGCTTGAAGGGTCGTAAATTTCCAAGAAGACAATGCCCTGATTCGATTGGAATCTTCTACAATGCACCTTAGCAAGCTTGCTGCAGAAGAACGCATACCGAGATCACCTTCTACGGTACGCTTCAAATAGGGTTCTTCCAATCCTTCAAAGTAAACATTTTCTGCTTGGGGTAAACCATCTCCAACAGAATGAATATCTGTTGTCGCTCCCCCAATGTCAACAACGACTAAATTCCCAAAACCTTTCGAAGTTTGTGTCCCTTCTTTTAATAGCATGGCTGCAGCTAATACAGCTTTAGGGGTGGGGATGATGGGGGCACTTGCGTGAGCTGCAACTTGATGGATCCCTTTTGAATGAACAATTTTTTCTAAGAAAACTTTTTGGGCAATTTTTCTAACCGGAATAGGATTCAGCTTATTAACATCAGGCATCACGTTTTCGGTAAAGTAAGTATTATTTCGATCTTGCAAGAGCTTAGATAATTCTCCATAGCTGTCTTCGTTGCCAGCTACAATCAATGCAATCTCTGTAGAAAGCTGAGCAAGAAGACGGGCATTGTGACGGATGATTTCTTGATTTCCACCATTACACCCTCCTGTCAACAAAACAACATCTGGCTTTTGTTGTTCTATTTCCTCAAGCTGGTCCAGTGTCAAACGATAACAAAAAGTTTGAAGAATACGACTGCCTGCCCCCAGAGCCGCTCTTTTCGCCGCTTCTAATGTCAAACTCTCAGTTAAACCAATGGCAATCATTTTAAAGCCTCCCCATGCGGAAGAACAGAAATATTCTTCTATCTTTACTTGATCAGAAAATTTTAACGTTTGAAGTAATGCTTTTTTCCCTTCTGTATAGCACAACTGTAACCCTTCTTGACTACTTGTGGGAATCTGAGCTGTATGAAGGACTTCCATGGCGCTAGGATCGACCAGAGTTAATTTTGTATATGTGCTGCCAAAATCAATCAACAAAACAATTTTCTTCATGTTTCCACCTCTTTATTTGCTGATAATTTTCCAAAAGTTCAAAAGAATTATCGGCATAATAATTATTTTTTTCTAATGTTTATGTATAAAAAACGAAGGGCACCGACTATTAAACGTCAAAAATAAAACTTGAAGATTTTTTATGTGTTGATTACAAATTTTTGTTTATGAGTGTACCTATTCAAGCAAAAAAAGTACTTTGTAAAAGAAATCAAAAAGATTAAATAAAGTCTGTCTTGTTTTTTATTCAATGCGCAACGATAGGTTACCTTCAGTTTAAAAAAGAAAGTCAAAAAAAGGTCAAATAAAATAAAAGACAAAAAAATGCGGAAGACAATTAGGCGGATTTTCCAAAAAAAAACAGAATTTTAATTATGAAAAAATTATGAAAAGCTTTTTTTTACGGAGTTTGCAACCGATTTGAAAGAGTGTTAAGCTGATTTCGGTGAATGAAAGCGGTAACAAACAAACTGGTATATTAGGAGGTGTGGAAATAAAAATAACGCTATTCATAGATTTTTTTTAATGTAGTAAGAACAAATTTATGCCGTACCTAAAGTTCAAAATAAAAACAAGGAGCAATAGACCATGACAAAATTAATTGAATGTATTCCGAACTTCAGTGATGGAAGAAATCAAAAGGTTATTGATGGGTTGGTGGAGATCGCTAAGAATGTTAAAGGTGTCACATTGTTGGATCATTCTTCTGACACATCTCATAATCGTAGTGTTTTTACACTCGTTGGTGATGAAGAAGGAATCCAAGAAGTAGTATTTCAATTAGTGAAGTTTGCAAGTGAAAATATTGATATGACGAAGCATCAAGGAGAACATCCTCGTATGGGGGCAACAGATGTGGTTCCTTTTGTGCCGATCAAAGATGTCACCATGGAAGAGTGCATTGCTATTTCTAAGAAAGTAGCTCAACGAATCAATGAAGAATTACAGATTCCCATTTTTCTATATGAAGATTCAGCCACTACACCCGTACGTAAAAATTTAGCGAAGATCCGCAAAGGACAATTTGAGAAAATGCCAGAAAAACTTTTGGAAGAAGAATGGCAACCAGATTATGGCGAACGCAAAATTCATCCAACCGCTGGTGTCACAGCAGTGGGTGCCAGAATGCCTTTAGTTGCATTCAATGTGAATTTGGATACAGATAATATTGAGATTGCCAATAAAATCGCTAAAATTGTTCGCGGATCCTCTGGAGGATGGAAATACTGCAAGGGTATTGGTGTCATGCTTGAAGATCGTAATATTGCTCAAGTATCTATGAATATGGTGAACTTCGAGAAAACACCACTGTATCGTGTGTTTGAAACGATTCGCTTTGAAGCAAAACGTTATGGTGTGTCGGTTATTGGCAGTGAAGTAATCGGATTAACGCCAGCAAAAGCCTTGATTGATTGTGCTGAATATTATTTACAGATTGAAGAGTTCAATTATAATAAGCAAGTTTTCGAAAATCATTTATTGAATTGATAGGGGGATTGTCATGAAACTCGTTGAGATGCAAATAAACGATTTCATTGCTGTTTTAGGTTCGGATACACCGGCACCAGGTGGGGGATCTGCTTCAGCATTAGCTGCCGCACAGGGAATTGCTTTGACAAAGATGGTGACAGAACTCACGATTGGCAAAAAAAAATATGCAGAGTTCGAAGACGAAATTGAATTACTGCAAAAAAAAGCTAAATCTTTGCAAGAGGGTTTACTCAGGGCAATTGATGAAGATACAGAAGCTTTTAATCAAGTGTCAGCTGTTTTTGGACTTCCAAAAACAACCGAAGAAGAAAAAAAAGCCCGCCGAGAAGCAATGCAGAGTGCTTTAAAAGGAGCAGCTGTTACACCTTTTTCTATGATGGAAAAAATTGTGGATGCGTTAAAAGTCACACAGGCTGCGGTTGGCAAATCAAATACCAATGCTGCTAGTGATTTGGGAGTAGCTGCTTTGAATTTAAAGGCAGCTTTACAAGGTGCGTGGTTGAATGTATTGATTAACCTTGCAAGCATCAAAGACGAAATGTTTGTTCGCCAATACCGCAAAGCCGGGGAATCGCTAGTTGAGGAAGGCAGCAAAATTGCTGATGCAACCTATCAACAAATACTTGAATCGCTGTAATCATTTAGATTGGTAGATAGAAAGGAAGTTTATGGACATGGTCTTATCAGATATTGAAATTGCAAATTCTGTTGTGATGAAGCCGATTGAAGAAATTGCTGAATCAATTGGTATTGCTAAAGAAAATCTGTCTCTTTATGGAAAATATAAAGCAAAGATCAATAATATTGAGTCATTGGATGACAACGAGGATGGCAAGCTCATTCTAGTGACCGCAATTACGCCTACACCTGCTGGAGAAGGAAAGACCACTACTTCAGTAGGTCTCGTCGATGCATTGACAGCCATTGGGAAAAAAGCAGTGATTGCATTACGCGAGCCTTCATTAGGTCCTGTATTTGGTGTGAAAGGTGGTGCTGCTGGTGGTGGACATGCTCAAGTAGTCCCAATGGAGGACATCAACTTACATTTTACCGGTGATTTTCATGCAATTAGTGCCGCCAATAATTTATTAGCGGCACTATTAGATAATCATATTCATCAGGGGAACCTTCTCCAAATTGATTCTCGCAGAATTACTTGGAAACGTGTGGTAGATATGAATGATCGCCAATTGCGTCACATTGTAAATGGTCTTCAAGGACGAGTAAATGGCGTGCCACGTGAGGATGGGTATGACATTACAGTTGCATCAGAAATTATGGCCATTCTATGCTTAGCTAACGATATTGCTGACTTAAAAAATAAGCTGAGAAAAATCATCGTTGCATATAATTACGATGGGGAGCCGGTAACTGCTGGGGATTTGAAAGCAGAAGGGGCAATGGCCGCCCTATTAAAAGAGGCAATTCAGCCAAATATTGTACAGACATTGGAGCATGCCCCTGCTTTTATTCACGGAGGTCCATTTGCAAATATCGCACATGGATGCAACAGCGTATTGGCAACGAAACTTGCGCTAAAGTATGCCGATTATGCAGTGACAGAGGCCGGCTTTGGCGCTGACTTGGGAGCTGAGAAATTTATAGATATCAAATGTCGTTTAGCTAATCTACGACCAGATGCGGTTGTTTTGGTAGCAACGATTCGTGCGTTAAAAATGCACGGTGGCGTGAAGAAAAGCGATTTAGGAATAGAAAATGTCGATGCAGTATTTGCTGGAATACCTAACTTGTCTAAACACTTAGAGAATATTAAAGAAGTATACGGGATGCCAGTTGTTGTAGCTATTAACAAATTTCCAACAGATACAGCTGCAGAATTAGCTGCGGTAGAGAAAGCTTGTAAAGAAATGGACGTTGCAGTTGTTCTATCTGATGTTTGGGGGAAAGGAAGTGCAGGCGGTAAAGAGTTGGCGGAAAAAGTAGTTGCACTAGCAGAAGAGCCAAATCATTTTAGCTATGTCTATGATTTGGATGATTCAATTGAAGAAAAACTAAATAAAATCGTCCAAAAAGTATACGGTGGGGCAGGCGTAGAATTGGCACCAAGTGCGAAAAAAGAATTAAAGGAATTGGAACGTCTTGGATTTGGTAATTATCCAATTTGTATGGCAAAAACTCAATACTCATTTTCAGATGATGCGTCACTACTTGGAGCGCCAAAAGATTTTACTGTGATGATCCGTAATCTCAAAGTATCTGCCGGGGCAGGATTTATTGTTGCGCTGACAGGAGCTGTTATGACGATGCCGGGATTACCAAAATCTCCAGCAGCTGAAAGAATTGATATTGATGAAAAAGGAAATATAACCGGATTATTCTAGCAGTTGAGAGCTATTTTACAAGGAGGTGGAGGGAACTCTCCTTGTAAAATAGCTAACATGAACTGCTTACTAGAATAAAACGTGTAATTGAAAACGTTTTACAATAAAAAAAGAAGAGGTGAAATAGTATGCAAAAAGATGTCGAGGTTTCAGAGATAACGGATATTAAAGACATTGACTCCGCAGAGCTAGCGAAAAATGAGAATGCAAAATTTAGCTTTGGTGGTGCGACGCTATACGGAATCAATGCAGTAATTGGTTCAGGAATTTTTCTTTTGCCCCGAACCATTTACCAAGATTTAGGTCCTGCTTCTCTTGTTGCAATGGTTTTAGATGCGGTCTTGGTTTTGATGTTGGCCGTTTGCTTCGCCGAAGTTGCGGGTTACTTCAATAAGAATGGCGGAGCTTTCCAATATTCGAAAACAGCATTTGGCGATTTTATTGGATTTAATGTTGGTGTTCTGGGGTGGTTTGTGACGATTATTGCGTGGGCTGCAATGGCTGCAGGTTTTGCGAAACTTCTGATCCAAACTTTTCCAGCGTTAGAAGGACAGAATACATTGATTAGCATTTGTTTGGTTATTTTCTTATCTGTGATTAATAGTATGGGGATTAAGACTTCAAAAATTTTTACGATTGTTATTACAATAGCTAAATTGATTCCAATTATTGCCTTCACACTGATTGCAGTTTTTTTCATCAAAAATGGAATCAATCAAGGAAACTTTACACCGTTTCTACAATTGAATCCTGACATGACTTTATCTAAAGCCATGGCCTCAACGTCACTCACTGTCTTTTATGCTTTTATTGGTTTTGAAGCTTTACCTGTAGTAGCTGGAGAAATGCGGAATGCCAAAAAAAATGTGCCAAAAGCGATTATTGGATCCATAAGTATTGTTTCGTTGCTTTATTTTATGATTATTGCGGGAACGATTGCCATGCTTGGAACGGGAATTTTACAAAGCAATGCGCCAGTTCAAGATGCTTTTGTTGAAATGATTGGACCAGCTGGGAAATGGATTATTTCAATCGGGGCCTTGATTTCAATTGCTGGCTTGAATATGGGAGATTCTCTGATGATTCCGCGATATGGAGCTTCAATCGCGGATGAAGGATTGTTACCTAAGGTGATTGCTAAAAAAAATAATAAAAATGCACCTATCGTTGCTATTATTTTTTCTGGTTTACTAACCATAGCTTTTCTACTAAGCGGATCATTTGAACAATTAGCGGAACTGTCCGTAGTCTTTCGTTTCTTCCAGTACATTCCGACTGCATTGGCAGTTATTTGGTTGAGAAAAAAAGACATGGAAAATGTGCCTGCTTTCCGGCTGCCGTTTGGTCCAGTCATTCCAATTATCTCCATAGTTGTTAGTATTTGGATGGTCGCTGCGGCCAATCCGATCAATTTAATAGCTGGAGTTATTGGAGTTATAGTAGCAAGCATTTTGTATCTACTCTTAAACAATAATAAATCGAAGCAAGTAAATTAGAAAACTTGTGGAAACTGATACTTGGAAGGAATTTATTAGAAAAGTGGGGAATAAAACGATGAAAATGTTGATAAAAGAAGAAGCTCAGAATACCATTCCTAGTCAAGAAATGATTATTTTGGATGGTGCTAGCCTAACTTTAGAAGACGTAGTGGCTGTAGCACGCAACCATCGTCAATGTGTAATAGCCGAAAGTGCCAAAGAAGCAGTGAAAGAGTCGCGCAGGATTGTTGATAAAATTGTAGAGGAACGTCGCGTTGTTTATGGAGTCAATACGGGATTTGGTTCTCTTTGTAATGTCAGTATTTCAAAAGAAGACACTGTGCAATTACAAGAAAATTTGATTCGTACTCATTCTGCTGGTTACGGCGAGCCATTTTCGGAAGATATTGTGCGAGCTATTATGCTGATTCGAATTAATTCGTTGATTAAAGGCTATTCTGGTATTCGTTTAAGCACTGTAGAAGCATTGTTAGCGATGTTGAACGTAGGTGTCCATCCCTACATTCCAGAGAAAGGCTCATTAGGAGCATCCGGTGATCTAGCCCCATTAGCTCATATGGTTTTACCATTACTAGGTTTAGGTAAGGCTTATTATAAGGGCACGTTGTATTCTGGGAAAGAAGCAATGGAAAAAGCAGGATTGAAAATGATTCAATTAAGTGCCAAAGAAGGATTAGCTTTTATCAATGGGACAACAGTTTTGAACGCGGTTGGGGCATTGGCAACGTATGATGCTATTCAGTTATTAAAACTTTCAGATGTTGCAGGAGCACTCTCATTGGAAGTTCATGACGGAATTTCTAGTCCTTTTAAAGAAGACCTTCATACGATTCGCCCGCAAAGTGGGCAATTAGCAACCGCTCGTAATATTCGTCGTTTAATTGAAGATAGTAAATATATTACGGAAGCGACACCAGATCATGTTCAAGATCCTTACACATTACGTTGTATGCCGCAAATTCATGGTGCTAGTAAAGATTCGATTGCATATGTAAAAGAAAAAGTAGAAATTGAGATTAATTCAGTTACTGATAATCCAATCATTTCTAGAAATGGTGAAGTGATTTCCGGAGGGAATTTTCATGGAGAACCTTTGGCGCAACCATTTGATTTTTTGGGTATTGCTGCCGCTGAGATTGGCAATGTATCTGAACGAAGAGTAGAACGATTGGTGAATCACCAATTAAGTAATCTGCCTTCGTTCTTGGTGAAACATCCGGGGTTGAACTCTGGTTTTATGATCACACAATATGCATGTGCATCTCTGGTTTCAGAAAATAAAATCTTGGCACACCCAGCTAGTGTAGATTCAATACCATCCTGTGAAAATCAAGAAGACTTTGTTAGCATGGGTACAACTGCTGCCCGAACAGCTCTAGAAATCGTCAAAAATTCTCGGCGGGTCGTTGCAACTGAAATCATGGCGGCTTGCCAAGCACTAGACATCAAAGGATATCAGTCAGGACTTGGCAAAGGCACAAAAGCAGCTTATCTTGCATTTCGTCGACAAGTAAACTTTATTGAGCATGATAAAGACATCGAAATGTATGATGAATTAAACAAAGCAACTACCGTTTTAGAAGATAGAGATTTCTTAAAAGAAATTGAGAAACAAGTGACATTGGATCTGCAGTTTTAAAGGTATGACGTGATTTGTGCCGATTGACCGATATCAGAGGAAGCGATGTCTTCCTTTTATTTTAAGAAAAGGAAAGAGGATTATGTCACGTTTTAAAAGAATAGATATCTGGCAAGAGGTGGTTACAAAATTAACAGTGATTCTTATTTATGCCTTTTTATATTCCTTGGCGCTGAATCTTTTTTGGCAGCCAGGGAATATTTATGCCGGCGGTTTAACTGGGATCGCACAAATCATTGCGACTGGTCTTGCTAAAAGCCATATTGAAGTCCCTATTTCAGTTATATATTATCTCCTGAATGTTCCAATGTTTATGCTTGCATGGTTCAAAATTAATCGCAAGTTTGTCATCTATACGGTTATTTGTGTAACGGTTGCATCATTTGCCATCCACATCGTCCCAAGTACTGAGCTAACTACAGATCCGATTATTTGCGCCATTTTTGGGGGAACAATCAATGGCTTTTCTTTGGGGCTGGCATTAAAATATGGACTTTCAACTGGTGGTATGGATGCGCTCATTCTTACAATCAGACAAATCACCGGTCGAAGTATTGGCGTGATTTCGATTGTTTTGAATGGAGTCATTGTATTGGTAGCCGGTTATTTATTTGGCTGGCCCTATGCTTTTTATAGTGTTTTATCCATTTTTATAAGTGGAAAAGTTACAGATCTAGTGTATGTCAAACATAAAAAAGTTCAGGTGACGATTATTACGCAAAAGCCGAATGAAGTTATCCCAGCTCTGCAAGAAAAATTAAGTCGTGGAATCACAATCATTCCATATGCACTAGGCGCATATAATCAAGAAACTCAAACGATTCTGATTTTGGTTATTACTACTTACGAAATGGAAATTTTGGATCAAATCATGAAAGATGTTGATCAAAAGGCTTTTGTCAGTGTGGCACAAGATATTAAAATTTTGAGTCAATTTGAAGAATTAGATATTGTTTAAGGAAGAAGTGTGGGAACAATCGAGAAGAAAACATATGAAGATTACTTGTCCACAAAGTGGTCTGGAGGACAGACTACAGAACTTTTAGTGGAACCTGATTCAAGTAGCTTAGCTAAACGAGATTTTGATTTCCGTCTCTCAACTGCGACAGTGACTATGAATACCGTGGAATTTTCTGACTTTACTGGTTATCAACGAATCCTTATGTCTTTGGATAATCCAGTTAGATTAGGGCAATTAGGTTCTTGGATTAGCCTAAATGCTTTTGAGCCCCACCATTTCGATGGTAAATTAAAAACAACGTGTCAGGGTGAGTGTCAAGATTTTAATGTTATTTTTAAAGACGATTACGACGTCTTTGTTCAGGCGCTTAAAGGAAATGAGATGCATTTTATTAAACCGCAGACTATTGCTGTCATTTATGCATTGGAGAATCTTTCAATAGTGCTTCTGGGCGATAGGACACAGCGACAAATGTTGCAAAAAAATGAAACGCTGGTTATAAAAGATGAAACATTTATACAAGTGGAATCTAGTTCATCAGAGAAACAGAATCTTTCAAACAACAGGATTGCTGTTTTGACAAAAATAAAAAAACAGAGTAGAAGATAGAGCGTTAAGTGCTATAAGGATGGGATGTTGCCTTTTAGACGAAGAAACAAATTTCACGATTCTATCTTTGCATTCGCTGCATAAATTAATTGTGTAGCAGCTCTATTAAAGGAGATGCTAAGAATGAAGAAAAAAATCGACGCACATATTATCGCAACAATGGGATTACTGATTGGATTAATGGTCGTTTTGTCTCAAGTATTAGGGTTTGAAACCCAGCTGTTGAAAATTACCTTTGATTTTGTTCCAGAAGTGGTTATGGCTAGTTTATTTGGCCCTTGGTGGACAGCAATTGGTGCTTCAATTGCTGATATTATCGGGAATACTCTTTTAGGGAAAGCTCCTTTTTTCATTGGCTTTACACTGAATTCATTCATTGCAGGTTTGCTTTATGGCTACTTTTTTTATAAAAAGCCCATTACAATAAAAAATTCTTTTCTATGTGTTCTTTGCAATACATTAATTATCAGTTTGTGTCTGACACCAATTTGGTTGTCAATGATGTATGCAATTCCTTTGACCGATACGAAACTTTGGGGAATACGTATCGTCAAAGCGGTGATCATGCTACCTGTACAAACAGCCATGATCGTATTCTTTGGTCATGCGATTCCTTTGAAACGCTTCGCTCGTAATGTTTTCTAAACGAACTAACAATTCTATTGGGGATGATAAGAATGTTTAAAACAGGAGATGAAGCAGTACGCTGGATTCATTCGCGCAAAAAATTTGGATCGCGGCCTGGTTTGATACGAGTCAACGAGCTACTGAAGCTGTGCGGTCATCCCGAAAAGAATACTATCGGGATTCACATCGCAGGAACAAATGGAAAAGGTTCGACGGTAACTTACTTGCGTTGTTTATTAGAAATGCAGAAGCTAGCAGTGGGTACATTTACTTCGCCGTACATTGAAAGTTTTTATGAACGTATTTCGATTAATGGGAAAGCAATCTCCGCAGAAGAATTTGTCCAGCTAGCAAATGAATTTCGCCCTCTGGTAGATAGTATGGATGAGGATACACGCTATCAGGGAATAACAGAATTTGAGATATTGACTGCAATGGCCTTTTCTTATTTTCAAAAGCACGCAGACATCGCAATTTTCGAGGCAGGTATCGGGGGGAAATGGGACAGTACGAATGTTTTTATACCAATTTTAACTGCTATTACTACGATTGGATTAGATCATACAGATATATTAGGCGAAACTGAGGAAGAAATTGCCTTGCAAAAAGCTGGCATTATCAAAAAAAACATACCTATTGTTACAGGAAACATTTCGCAAAATGCAGTGAAAATAATTGAAGAAGTCGCTTCTAAAAAAAATGCGCCACTCTCTAAGAAAAATACCTCTTACCAAGTTCACTATGTGAAGCAAAGCCCTGAAAGTCATAGTCCTAAGGATTCTTTAAGTGGAGAAATGTTTCACTTCGAAAATGAAGACTTTCAATTTTTAAATCTTAGAATTCCTTTATGTGGAAAATACCAAGTGGAAAATGCAGCAACTGCCCTTCAACTTTTTTTGCTTTATTGTCAGCAGCAAAACAAAGCAATACAAAAAGAGAGCATACAGAAAGCTTTAGAAAAAGCGCGATGGCCAGGTCGTATGGAGAAAATCAGTTCACAACCGACGATCATTATCGATGGGGCGCATAATCCACATGCCATAAAAGAATTTGTTGATACAGTTACAGAAAAATTTCAACAAGGAAAGAAATATATTTTGTTTTCAGCGTTAACAACCAAAAATAGTAGGAAAATGATCCGACAGATGCAGCAAATCCCTAATAATTGCCTTATAATAACCACATTCGATTACCCGAAAGCGTTGAAAAAAGAAGATCTTGTTCGAGAAAATAGCCAATTTAAATATTATCAAGAGTGGCAACAAGGTATTAAGGAGATTGTTGCTAAAATGGGATCGAAAGATACTCTTTTTATTACTGGTTCATTATATTTTGTATCGCAAGTTCGCACATATTTATTAGATGATAGGAGATGTTTAGAAGGTATCTGAAGGAATAATCTGATCCATTAATCAACGTGTGTGAAGAAACCAGAGAAGCAATATAAGAATAAATATGAAAGAAACAGTAGAATGGTTAGAAATGACATACTTCAGTTTTTCCATCTTTGGAAAGCCTGAAGTATGTCACTTTTTTGCGAATGCTTTTATTTTTTCTAAAAACTATTTAATGAGGAACCCTTTTCTTAATTTCTTAAGAAGTGAAAAAGCATCTTGTGAGAAAAGAAACTTTTCATTATACTTCAAGTAATTGAAAACAAAAGGTGGGTTTTTCCCGTGAAAGAGCATAAAAAAATAGCAGCAATTCGGGTAGCGTTAGCTGTCGGTTTGACACTGATTGTGATTGGGCTAGTCATCTGGTTCATCATTGGCTTTTCTGTAGGACGAGCGGTCAGTTCGAGTGGTTCAAAATCATCAACTGTAGAGACTTCTCAAGCAAACCAATCCGCTAACAAAGAACAACCCGTTACTTATTTTAATCAATTTCTGCCCTTTGAAAGCGAATTTAACTATGATCCGAATACACAAGGATTTAATTTATTTTATGATTTGATGCGCTATTTTTCTTCTGTGAAGGTGCAAGAAGATGTACGGATCGATTCTTACAGTGTGAGTGGTGCAACCTATCAAGATGGGCTGCTGACGGTAAAATTTACTGTGTGGCCCAAGTCGATCAATCGTGAGACAATGACATCTTATTGGGGTAAAGTTTCCGATGACGGTTCTGTGCGGGATATTTGTTGGCAAGTTAAGGTTGCTACGACTGCTCAAGGGGACAAAGCGATCACGAATGTAGATGCGGGAGATCTAAGTGCGATCACCGATAAGAACAATCAAATGACCACCTCAAAGGAAACGAATCAGACGATTGCGTATAAAACAGAAATTGGTAAGAGTCAATTGAAATTAACTTATGATAGCTGGAAACATCAAATCATTCTGCCCTATCCGTTAGATGATTTTTTTGGCGGCGAGTATAGTGGCGACAAACAAGCGCTGATCGCTGGCAGCTATATTTTGACTCCTGAACGGACTGGATTTATTCGAACGGAATATGCTAGTGAGGGCAGTCCAACTCAAAATGTCTATTATACTTATACGGAAAATCAAGGAAATACGTGGAAGAATGTTGCTCTGGCAGAGCAGACAGCAGCTGTACGTTTTCGCAAATTGACATTTGGCCAAGACGGTTTTGGTTACATTTTCTTATCGGGTGGCCGCGTAATGGGGCAGGAAGGTTATCTCTCATATGTGACCCAAGATGGTGGCAAAACTTGGCAGGAAAAGCAAGTGGCTAAGGGAATCAGCCGACTCTTGACGGACGCATGCTACCTCAACGAGAATGTTGGCTTTATGAGTTTCGGCGGAGTAACGCCAACAGAACCAAGCCTCTATGTGACGACAGACGGAGGAAACACATGGCTGGAAGCTGCTTTTGAAATGCCTGATGAATGGAAGAAGGTTTTCGTGGTTGCTGAAGCACCTTATCTAGAAGATGGAAAGTTGAAAGTTATGGTCAATCAAGGTCCCATGGGGGATTACAAAGGTGGTACAGTCAAAGGTGTATTTACCTCAGAAGACAATGGCATGACGTGGACGTATGTCTCTGAAATAGATTCAACGACTGATGAAGGCTAAGCTCGATTAAATTTTGTTTAAAAGTCAGCGACAAAAACTGTAGAAGATCACTATAGATGTTCTCAAAAGAATTGCAAGAAATTTTTTTTGTGATAGACTATGGCTAATCTTGCATTAGTGCGAGTCTAAATAAAATGTAGAGTGAGGGAGTAACGTGGCAACGAACAAGGTGATCCTTACTGGGAAAATTAATGAGATGCCCAGTCGAGAACAACTGGCTTCTGCAGCAGCAAATAATACGTGTGTACGGTTTAATTTAGCAGTCGCTGCACAATGGCAAACAAGCGAACAGTTGCAAACAGAATGGTTTGCTTGTGTTATCAACGGCAAGCAAGCAGAAACTTTTTTGCGGTATACCCAGAAAGGTGCAAGTGTTAAAATCAATGGACATTTGCATATGTGTCCTTTTGAAACCAAGGAAGGACAATCTGTCTATGGTGCCGAAGTTGTAGTAGATAGTTTCCAATTGCTGGAATTGCCGCCAGAATCTCTACAAGAAACCGTCGAATCGATCGCTCAGCCTGCGGTCTCACCTAATCGTCGTCAGGAAGCTTCTGATACGGATACATTGAAAAATCAAGTATTAGAATTTTTGAAGGATGAACATTTTATTTAAGACCTAAAAGGATGTTCCCCATTTCTTCATCTTCTGAACTGGTATCGGACATCCTATTTCAAAAAAAGTGCGGCAAAAAAGAGACGAAAATGACCTTCATAAGCCTGCTCAAACGAGTAATAGTTTGTCGATTATTAAAATAGTAAAGAACAAAGTGTTGAAAAACGAAACTTTTTTGGGAGCAGATTTCTTTGTGGGCGGATTATGAAAAACTTTTTTTTGTGCCAAATAATGGCCTCCTTTGTCTTGACAGACTAAGGATTATCAAGACAAAAGAGAAAAAAGAACAAGAAGAATTCTTTCAGAATGGGAAAAGAATAAAGGGTCTTTTTTTATCATTAAATGATGAAAAGGACTATAAGAAAGTCAATCATTTTAAAAAAAAATTAATAAAAATTCTTGCAAATTCTCATAGTTATCTGTAAAGTGTTACTTGTAGTCAGCAAATAAAAAAAGAAGGAGGGATTACGATGCAAAACGTTACAGCAAAATTCGCAAACAACAAAATAGTAGTTAATCCCTTATTCGGTAATCCGTTAGTACACAGATAGTGTCGATATTTTTTGACGTTATGCTCTGTCCTTTTTCCGAAAGGGCAGAGCTTTTTTGTGTACTTTTTTAGATTGAGAGGGAAGAAAATGAAATATATTTTACAACAATTAACGACGTATTTTAAAGCGCATAAATTGCGTTATGCAATCGTATTTATTTTTATGGTTATTGCCAGTGCGATGTATGTAGCACCGATCTATATTTTGCGCTTATTCATTGATGCACTGATTCAAGATGACTTTACGATGGCAATTTTGATTCGCTATGTCAGCTTGTTTGCCGGTGCGATACTTTTAGGCTATATTGCAGAATTTATTTGGACATTTAATTTATTTATCGGATCATACGATTTGCAAAAGCAATTGCGTCAGCAATTGATGAAGCATTTCTTAAACATGGGGGCTCCCTTTTATCATCGGTTTCGAACGGGAGACTTAATGACTCGTTCTAGTGACGATGTTCAAGTCATGGGAATGACCGTAGGCTATGGGTTGATGGTTTTCTTGAATACGAGTCTCTATTTGAGTTTCATCGTTGCCATGATGGCGATTACAGTCTCTTGGGTATTGACAATCATTGCACTGATTCCTATGCCCCTCTTGGCGTACTACATTTTCAAATGGGGTTCGCAAGTAGATAAAGCTTTTACAGAAGCACAAAACTCTGTTTCAGAGATGAATAGTGAAGTGTTGGAGATCATCGATGGTATCCGAGTGGTACGGGCATTCGGCTTAGAAGCAGCAACGACGCAGCAATTTCAGCAAAAAACAACAGAAACTCGTGAAAAAAACGACATCGTTTCCGAGATTGATTCCCGTTTTGGGCCGCTGATTACAATCATTTTGGCGATTAGTTTTGTGATGAGTTTCGGGATCGGGGCTTTCCTAGTAGCCAATCAACAAATCACTATTGGTGCGATGGTATCTTTCCAAGTCTATCTAACGATGGTGGTTTGGCCGATGATTTCAGCAGGAGATCTGGTAAATGTGATGCAGCAAGGGGCTGCTTCTTGGCGTCGGATCAATGAAGTATTGCAGACTGGCGATCAGCTAGAATCTACAGGACAACAACTTGTACCGATGATCCAAACAATTGAATTCTCTGAGTACAGTTTCAAATATCCGAATACGGAACGATTTGTCTTACAAGACGTTGATCTGACTATTACCAAAGGAGAAGTGTTGGGGATCGTCGGCAAAACAGGTAGTGGTAAGACTTCCTTGCTACGTCAGTTCGGACATCGGTACCCGTATTCAAATCAAATGCCAATGATCAATGGGCAGCCTTTGACTGCTTTTCAGACAGAAGAGATTCGTCGTCACTTTGCGGAAGTTCCGCAAGAACATACGTTGTTTTCACGAACGATTCGCGAAAACCTATTGTTCGGGGATCCAGACGCATCCGAAGAACGCTTATGGCAAGCGTTATCACTCGCATGTTTCGCTGAAGACATCAAACGGATGCCAGAAGGCCTTGAAACATTAGTCGGTGAAAAGGGAGTTTCTTTATCAGGGGGTCAAAAGCAACGTTTGTCGCTAGCACGGGCCTTTCTGCGAAGGAGTGATGTACTGTTGCTGGATGATGCTTTGTCAGCTGTCGATGCAAAGACAGAGCAAACGATCATCGCAAACCTTAAAGCAATGACAGATGCACCGACTTCGATCATCGTGACCCACCGCTTATCCGCCATCACGGACGCCGATCAAGTGATTGTTTTGGAAGATGGGCATGTTATCCAAAGAGGGACCCATCAGGAGCTGATCGCAGTTCCTGGATGGTACCAAGAGCAATATTATCATCAACAGTTAAAGGAGGACGATCAAGATGTTCTCAACGATTAAGCGCCTGCTGTCTTATGTAGGCTATTACAAAAAGCAATTTTTGATCGGTGCAGTATTGCTACTGCTAGGTGCTGCACTGGAATTGACATCACCGCTGATTGCCAAACGATTGATTGACGGCGTCATGACTCCATCGGTTGAGACAGGGAAATTGAATATCCTTTTCTTGATCCAATTATTAGCGGGTTACTTGCTGATCAATTTGATTGGCTCGCTCTTTCGTTATATCAGCTTGCTGCAGCTGCGTAAAATGTCAAATCGCATTGTGAAGAAAATGCGGGACCAGCTTTTTGACCATATGCATCAATTGCCCGTTTCTTATTTTGATCAGATTCCTGCTGGGAAAGTAGTCGCGCGAATCACGAATGACACGGAAGTTTTGCGCTCCAACTTCTATGTGATCGTCATCAGTAATTTGATGAGCAATATCATTCAAATCATTGGGGCTTTCTTGGCACTCTTTTTCCTGAATCATACTCTAGGATTGGCTATGCTTATTCTGATTCCGATTCTGGGTATTTGGCAACATGTCTATACGAAGTATGCTTCCCGTTATAATATTGCCATGCGGGAATATATTTCTCAAATCAGTGGTCAGTTAAATGAATTTGTTCAAGGAATGGCAGTTATTCAGGCCTTTCAGAGAGAAGGCCAACTGCAGAAAGAATTCAATGAAACCGTCGAGAAATGGTTTCAGACAGGTCGAAAGTATCTGTTATTGGATTCGAGTATTGCCTGGGGATTGGGCAATCTTTTGCGGAATTCAACGATCCTGATTCTGATCACGACATTATCGGCATTCTTCTTGGATGGCCAGCTCGCTATCTCCGCAGGTTTGCTTTATGCCTTTATTGATTATATCAATCGACTCTATGACCCAATCGAAGGCCTGGTCCAAACGATCACCAATGTTCAGCAATCGCTAGCTGCTGGCAAACGAGTCTTCGAGTTTGCTGATCAGCCAATTGAAAAACAGCAAGAAGCAGTTATTGCGATCAAAGAAGGAAATGTTTCTTTCAATCAAGTAACCTTTGGATATGATCCAGAGCAAGCTGTTTTACATGAGATTGATTTTCAAGTATCTGCAGGTGAAACAGTCGCATTAGTAGGTCATACAGGATCTGGGAAATCCAGTATCTTGAACTTACTGTTCCGTTTTTATGACCCTCAAGCAGGGACTATCACGATCGATGATCAAGTGATCGAAGCATTCGACCGTCACAGCGTTCGTCGTTCGATGGCGATCGTGATGCAAGATCCCTATCTGTTTACAGGAACGATTGCCAGCAATATCGGTATGAATGATCCGTCAATCACAGAAGAGATGATCCTATCCGCATTAGAACAAGTTGGTGCCGGTTACCTGCTGACGCGTTACCCGAAAGGTATCCATCATCCCGTCGTAGAAAAGGGCAATGAGTTTTCCAGTGGCGAACGTCAATTGATCAGCTTTGCCCGTGCTTTGGTATTTGATCCAAAAATCTTGATTCTAGATGAAGCAACGAGTCACGTTGATACCGAAACGGAGTCAATCATTCAAAAAGCAATGACAGTCTTGCAAAAAGGACGGACCACTTTTATGATCGCTCACCGCTTATCAACGATTAAGCAAGCTGAGCAAATCCTAGTCTTAGATCAAGGTAGAATCGTTGAACGGGGCAATCATGCCAGTCTGGTACAAGCTGGGGGAATCTATCAGCAAATGTACCAAATGCAGTCAGAGCAACTTTGATTCATCAAGGATAAGACTCACTTTTTTAATAAGATAGAAGAAGCGTCAAGCCTAGGAATTTCCTTGTTTGCTTGACGCTTTTTTAGAGCAGTCTTTACTAACCGCTAATCGGTCAATGGCTGGATGTCACTGAGTTTGGCTACGCCGTAGTTGCCCCCTTCTAAAAGTTCGACAGTCGCTGTATTGCTCAGTAAGCGAATGATCTTGATCTTTTGTAAGGTAGGTTGTCCGATTACTTTCGCTAAATAGAATTTACTTGTACAAAGTTCTTCTTTTTTCATAAGCTTCACCTTCTTTTTTAGAGTTATACCATAGAAGTCCTTTTACAAGGAAGGCGTTTCACAAAACATTCAAACTTTTTTCGTAATTTGACAATAGCTGTCTTTATCCTATCCTCTTAAATCAAGACTTACCTGCACAGAAAGAAGGGAAAGAGGAAAAGGACAGCTAACGTTTGTAAAAAGAAAAAATCTGCCGTAGAATGAGAAAAAATAAGCGAAATGAGATGATTGGATGAAAGTTCTTTTAGTGGGACATACCGGAACGTTAGGGAAAATTTTGCTGGCTGGTTTACAAGACAAATCTGTTGAGGTTATCACGGCGAGTCGAAGTGCAGGGGACTACCGGGTGGAGATTGCTGATCCAGAAAGTATTCGGACGCTGTTTGCAGAGATCGGTACTGTAGATGCTATTATTTCCGCAGCGGGTAGTACCGTCTTCAAACCTTTTGCGGAGTTGACACCGGAAGAAAATCAGCGCTCCATTGACAGCAAGCTGCAAGGCCAAGTCAATCTAGTGTTGATCGGACAGCATTATTTAACGGAGGGCGGCAGTATCACGTTGACCTCAGGCATCATTCAAGACGAGTTTATTCCGATGGGTACTTCTTCGGCATTGGTGAATGGCGCAATCGGTGCTTTTGTTGCTTCAGCGGCGTTAGAAATTGGTCGTGGCATTCGTATCAATGCGGTCAGTCCGAATGCGCTGGCAGGCTCTTGGGAGACCTATGCTCCCTCATTCCAAGGCTTTCTGCCTGTCGCGGATGAAAAAGTTTTTGCTGCCTATGAAAAATCAGTTTTTGGTATCATGACAGGACGGACTTTTACTGTTTATTAAAGCCGTCACTCGCTAAAAAAAGCCGTCAGAAGAAGCAAATTCTTCTGGCGGCGTTTTGGTTTACGAAACAGGTTGTGGGTGAATATCAGGCATCGTTTGGAGTAGATAGTTTCTTGCGAAAGTCACATCCGTGATCCAAGGCAAAACATCTGCCTTCGACAACAAAACAGGCATCCGATCATGGATTGGTGCAATCGTTGCATTGGGCTTGGTCGTCAAAATAATGGATTCATCTTCCGAACCGCTGGCAGTAGAATGGTTCCGATAGAAACCAGCAAGGTAGAGGGGCTCCGAGGAGTCAAAGAGAAACTTGTGCTTATCGCTATCCCACTCATAAAAGCCAGACATTGGAAAGGCACAGCGTTTTTCCAGAAATGGCTTCTTGAAAGTACGTTTTTCTTCTACGGTTTCTGCTCGGGCATTGATTAAAAGTTGGCCTTTTTTGAAACCAGTAAAGCCCCAATGGGTTAGGATCGGTACGATTTGCTGCGAGTCATCGGCAATCAGCGTGACGACCTGGTTGGAAGGGAAAACTTCATCAACAGCGATTTTTTTGTTTTGTTCTTTGGCTATCGTGACTAGTTCTTGATAATAATCAGACAGCTCACCTGTCCTTGGATCAAATAAATATCTCCCACACATGGTGTTTCCTCCTTTTTAGCAATGCTGTGAATTCCGGCTGGTCTACAGATTCAATTTATCAGCAAAAGAGATAGGCGTATAGCAAAATGCTTAGCAGCCATCCTATTTTGGACGAACTGCTTTGCCTTGAGGTTCGTTTGAGATACCATCCATTCCACCGGCATGACCACCAACGAGATTCGCCCGTGCAATCGCTCGTCCGCCTTCTAATTTACTGGCAGCATGAACGATTGAAGTAAATCCATATTTGGCGCGAATTTTATCGATCAGTAAATCAAGCTTTCGCTGTTTTAGTTGTTCTTCCGGATCTTGGAACAAATCGAGCTGAACGCTTTGGGTAAAAACCAGTCTCGAATAAGTGATCCCCACATGACGAACCACTTGTCCTGTGTAGTATTTGCGAAATAAGAACAGTGCGTGAGCAATCAATAGTTTGGTGTTATCTGTCGCAGGGATTTTCATTTGGTGGGCAAAGCCCTTCTGTGTCTCTCCAAAAGCTGTTCCAATATAGAGATGGATACATTGTGTTTGGCAGCCTTCACGGCGGATTCGGGCGGCGACTTGTTCTGCCATTTCTTTGATAACTAATTCGATCTCGCTCTGCAAGTAATAATTTCGATTTAAGACTTGATTATTGCCATAACTTTTTTCCATTGTCTTTGGGGCTGGTTCTGCTAAAATCGTTCGATCGATCCCGTTGGCATGGTGGTATAATTGTTCCCCAATGATGCCCATACGGCTGCGCAAAAAATCTGGATCAGCATGAGCCAATGCTTTGATCGATTCGATCCCCAACTGAGTCAATCGTTTTTGGGTTCGAGAACCAATCCCCCAAAAATCAGTCATCTGCGAAATTCCCCATACTTTGCTTTCCACATCTTGATATGTCCATTCGGCAATGAAGGTGGGATTTTTCTTTGCTTCGGTATCGAGGGCCAATTTTGCAAGAAGAGGATTATCACCGATCCCGACAGTTACCCGCAGTCCAGTCGCTTTGAAGACATGGGCTTTGATTTTTTCTGCCATTTTGTGCCGCTTCTCGCTTCTAGAAAGAGAAGGATCAGGAAAAAATAAATGCAACGTTTGCGTCACATCCATCAGCGACTCATCAATTGAATAGAGTAAGAGATCTTCATCCGCCACATAGTTCCGATAAACGTTGTTGACTGTCAAATTTTCTTTGATATATAGATTCATGCGAGGTGAAACTTTATATAGATCCGGGTGGTTGGGCAAGTTGTCAGCACGAGTGACATTGGTAATCCCCAGAACAGTTTTCGCCATTGGCGAAGCTGCCAAGACTAATCCGTTTCCTGTGTTATCTGAATGAGACATGACTACTAGCAAGGCGGTCAAAGGATCTAGCCCTCTCTGGACACATTCGACAGATGCATAGAAAGATTTTACATCAATGAACAAAATATCCCGTAACGGTTCTTCTTCATAATTAAATCTCCCCATCAAAAACGCCTCCCTAGTTGTATAATACAAACATACGTTCTCTTTTGTAAAGCGAACACACCTTAAAACTTTTGATTTTTGTAAAATCATCGCGGCAATTAAAAACAGCTGCAACAAAAAAAGCCCTTGAGAAGGGCTTTAATGACATAAAAGCAGAACAGAAGCTGGCGCTAATAATCACGCGATGAGCTATCCTGTAATTTTTTCATTGCAGAAAAACAAGAGGGAATTTCCGTGACAAACTAAAATGAGTTTCGGCTGATGACGACAAACAATAGCTGGTTTTTTATTGTACTTTTCGTCAAACCTTCATTCTTTTTCGTTATAATAAAGGTATAGTGAATGAACGAACAAAAGGCTTAGATAAGTAATGCAAGCGATTACTGAACGTTGCCGCTATCTACTGGAATCCCTAGTGTAAAGGTCGTTCCATAGACGGTGCTTTTTACTTGTAAGATCCAATCGTTTTTCTTAGCAATCGATGAGACGATGAATAAGCCGAGACCAGTTCCATTGGACTCTGTCTTCGTTGTGAAAAAAGGCGTGAACATTTTACTTTCTATTTCTTTCGGGATCCCTGGACCATTATCTGTCACGGTAAGTTGCGCAAAATGTTTGTCGCAATAAGCAAGTGAATGGTTTTGGAATGCTGTCAACTGCTTATCTGCTGCTGCACTAAGTCTGACTTGGATGTGCGGGTTTTCTGGCTGAGCCTGATAAGCATTGGTGATCAAATTGTATAAAATAACTTGTAAGTCACTGGCTTCAATGAGTGCAGCGCCCACAAAAGAAGCTTGATAGGTCAATGTGACTTTCTTTGGTACGAGTACGCGCATGGTGTCAATGGCTTCTGATACCACTTCTTCGATCGAGAGGGATTCTTTCGTTTTGATTCCAGTCTTAGTAAAGCGCAATACATTCGTAGATAGGTTTTGGCCTTTTTGCGCTGCTTGGTAGACTTCATTTAGATCAGCAACGAGCGCTTCGTTTGACTGGTATTCTTCAATCAACAGTTGCAGATTTCCGATCATCGGAGTAAGAAAATTATTCATGTCATGAACAATGGTAGTGGTTAGCAGACCTACTGTTTCCAATTGCGATTTTTGCATCATTGATTTTTCAAGGGCATGCTTTTCCTTCAAAAAATTTTGCCGTTCAACTAAACGCAGATTTTCGATATAGGTCCGGTTTTGGCGATTGTAATGACTAAAACTGACTGCTAAAAGAATGATGATTGCTAAGAGAATGGTCAGTAAGCCAAGTATGATCAGATTTTTTTGCAGTGCGAGTCCATTTCGTTCATAAAAGTCCGATGAACTGGCAACGATCCAGCGTGCATCCCCAACCGTAATCCATTCATAGGCTGAGATTTTTAAAACTTTTTTGGGGTCTTCTTCTGTCCACCAGTAAGAATTGTAGCTTAATGTTCCTTTTTCATTGGTCTTTTGGACATCTTCTAAATGAGCCAAATCGCTGTAGTCGAGGTCAGGATATTTCAGCTTTCGCCCATTGATGATGTCTAATCCGATTTGTTCGGTGGAAGGGTGCATGAGCACTTTCATTTCTTCATTTTTGACCATCGTATAGCCATTTTGGTTTTCTGTTGTGTCAATCTCTTGCTGATATAGCTCTTCAAGATTGATTGGCAGAACCAAGATAGATTGAAGCACATGATGCTTGTCATAGACCGGTCGATATAAATTGACATAAGACGTATCATCAGCAAAGTAAGCTTCGCCGTTTTGAAGAACCGACCCCTTTAAAGCTTTGAGATAAAGGGGATCTTGATCAAAAGCCGTGACTTTGACAGGTTCTTTAACAAATTGGTCAGCATGGATGTCTTTGCCAGAAAGGAGAGTGCCCGTTGGTGAAACAAGATATAATCCGGCGGCAGCCGAGGTCTTGAATAGGAGACTGTTGTCCAACTGAGTGTCTTCGATCAGTTCATGGTAATTTTTTTCATTAAAAATATTCGAAGCATAATCTTCCAGTGCTAAAGTGTAAGATTTGATTTCCAATCGCAATATTTTGATTACAGAGTCATTGATTTTGGCTAGTTGATTCTCCCCCATTTTTAACGCATGTTTTTGTGTCTGCTGATAGCTGTTTGCTGTGATGACCATTCCTAATACAGTCAAAAAGAGGACGGTCATCATTCCTAGAACAAGCAATCTGCTTGAAGGCTTTTTCATAAAAAACGCTCCCTTTAATAATTTGATCCAAAGAACTAGGAGGAAAAAAAGTGAGAAACGAAAAAATTCTTGTCGTTGATGATGATCCAGCAATACGACGATTGATATGGAAATCACTCCAATCGACCGGAATCTTGATTTATCAAAGTGATTCGGTTGAAAAGACAGTCGATATCATGACACGGGTAAAATTTGATTTATTTTTATTGGACATTAGTTTAGAACATGAAAACGATGGGTACTATCTTGCTCAGATTATACGTGAAGAAGATCCACTTGTCCCGATCATTTTTCTCAGTGGCAAGAAAAATGAAGAAGACATCATTACTGGATTGGAAATGGGTGGAGATTATTATATTACCAAGCCATTTTTGCCTAACTTATTAAGAGCACAAGTAACAGTGACCCTTGATAGAGGGCAAGTTATCAAAGAGCATCGTGCCCTTTCAAAAGAGAGCAAAATCATGATTGGGGATTTCTGCTTTGACAAGTCCCGCTACCAACTCTACAAAAAGGAAGAGCCAATCAAGCTCTCATCCAAGGAAACAAAATTGATGCAATTTTTTATAGAAAACCCGGATCAAGTTTTTTCGAAAGAACAAATCTATCAAAGCGTATGGAACGGCAGTGAGCTAGACGCAAATACGGTCATGGTTTTTATCAATCATTTAAGAAATAAGATTGAAGATGATCCAAAGCAAGCTCGCTATATCAAGACAGTATGGGGATTAGGCTATACCTTTTTGCCCGATGGTGTTTAAAGGATCTCTTCTAGTTGAGCAAAATAAATACCTAATGCCAATAGATCTGCAGAACCTCCAGGACTTAAGTGGCGTTGAGTCAAAATCCTATCATAGCTTTGTAATTCATCAAGCAATTCTTCTTTTGAGAAGGGGGCTTGGTGAATTTTTTTGCTTTCTTCTTTCACTGTTTGCCAAGCGGATAAACCACCGCGATGCAATAAATTCCCATCTTCGATCTCACTCATCAAGAAAATCAGTCCCCGCAATAAACGCTCCTCCATTGGGAAATCAACAGTTGTCCGTAGAAACGGGAGTAGTTTGTGCGACAAACTAGGGTAGCCTGCTGCGGCTTCTCCTCGAATCCCGGTTATTCCGTATTCCAGATAAAGCTTTTCGCCATAAGTGAGCTGGGTCTTTATCTCTAAGTCTTTGAAATCTTCTGCGAGTAGGTGGTTTGTCATTTGCTGCGTGTAAGTCAAAATCCTCTCACTATCTTCTTTTATTAAAGGCAATGCCTTTTCTTGCAAGTACCAGCCAGTCGCCCCTAAAATGACTGCAAAAGAAAAATTGGCTCCTTTATGCGTATTGATGGCATGTGTTGCACGCAGCATGGCTTTTTCTGCAGCTACTCCGATTTTTCTAAGCTTATCAAACAACTCCCTAGGGGTTCCTTTGTGTGTCAGCCCTGCATGTAGGTACTGTTGAAAATACGGACGTAAGCTGATCGTGCTATCGATAAATGTGAATAAGTTCATGTCTTGGTGCGCACCGGTTGTCAAGGGATCCACAAGTCCAGGTTTAGGACTGAGACTGACTTCATAGAACAATGCTTTGATGGCATAGTCGGTAATCTGGTTCGAAAGGGACTCAGTCAATTTGTCTACGCTCCATTTCCGCCAAAATAAACTGCAAGGATCGATCAAGGTGTTCATGCGTGATCAGCGTGATTTGTTCGACATTTTTTGTTTTCATCCCGCGAAAAATCAGCCAGTGTTCTTCCAATGCTTTATCTCTTCGTTTCGTCGAACGGATAGCGATGTCGCGAAAATAAACGAGATAGGCTTGTAGTTCTAGGACAATTGATTTTAAGCGAGGCATTTGACTTTTTTCATAGATAAATGCGTTGAAATCAGAGAAATTTTTTAAAACCAGCTCTATTTCATCGGCCTCATTATATTGTTCCCCTTGTTCTAATAATGTTTGCAGTTCTTGGAAATCTGCTTCAGTCATTTGATTCATGGCTTTGATCGTTGCTAGGGTATCTAATGATTTACGGATATCATAAATTTCGTAGGCATCTTTGATACGAATACCTTTGACGACGATTCCCGCTTTAGGAATATGTTCGACAAGTTTTTCATTCACTAATTGCTTCATAGCCAGGCGAATAGGAGTTCGACTAATGTTCAATTCTTCAGCAAAGACTTTCTCGTTGATTCGAGTACCTGCTGGAATATCACCAAGGATGATGGTTTTTCGAAACGCTTCATAAATCAGAACGTTTAATGTTTTGTTTTGTGTTAAATCAAGATTTTTTTTAACGGCTTCAACTATATTACTCATTTATTTTCCTCATTTCTCATGATACCTCTGAAAATAAAACATGCTAGTAAATTTTTTTCAAGATTTTCTTTGATTTCCTCATGTATTACTAATAAAAATAGGGACGAGACCGCAATGACGACCCGTCCCAATCAATCCTGAATATTATTGTGGAATGTAAAGCGGCATATGACCTAATAACACAATGGTAACGATAAAGATGACAAAGATTCC
This sequence comes from Enterococcus sp. DIV0574, assembly GCF_051711125.1. Classification (NCBI taxonomy): domain Bacteria; kingdom Bacillati; phylum Bacillota; class Bacilli; order Lactobacillales; family Enterococcaceae; genus Enterococcus; species Enterococcus sp. DIV0574. Next base: position 2,509,298 of record NZ_JBIOMA010000001.1, on the reverse strand, counting down.
CAATGCATATTTTGCTGATTCTTTTTGCCATTGACCCATATCCAATCCAGTCAAACGTAACAGCAAGTAGATAAAGGCAACCAATGGGCTTAATAAGTGGAACGCCTGTCCCATCAATGAAGCAAGAGCCATCTGCATATTGGTAAAGCCATAAGCACGCCCTGCTTCTGCTAATACAGGTAGCACACCAAAATAGAAACCATCATTTGAGATGAAGAAGGTACCTGGCGCAGAAATAAGGGCGATAACTAGCCCCCAGAAGCCGGCTAATTCTTTCGGAATAATGTGAGTAAAGCTGTTAGCCAATGCTTCTGCCATACCTGAACCTTGGAACAATCCCATAAATACGCCCGCTGCAAAGACTAAGATAACGACTTGAACAGCATCTCCGCCATTGGCTCCAATTCGTGAAGATTGGTCTTTTAAAACAGGGTAGTTGACCATTAAAGCAATACACGTTCCAACTAAGAACAACAAAAGTGGTGGCAGTGCAATCGAATCAATGAATGAGCTAGCTACGAGCCAGGCAATCAATCCAATCGTCAAGATACCATTGAAAAGAAAGTTTTTTGGCCGGCGAATCTGTAGTGTTTCAGGGTCTGTTACCGTTGTCATTTCTTCGATTTCATCTGCAGTCAATTCAGTGATTCCTAAGCGTGCCCGTTCCTGTTTCCCCATTCTGCGAGCAACAAAGAAGATGACATAAAGAACTGAGATGATCATTCCTGGTGCCAGATAAGTAAGGATATCGGCATCAACTTCTAAAACGGCCATAGCTCGAGCAGTAGGTCCTCCCCAAGGGAGCAAGTTCATGATGGTATTTTGCAAGATCACCAGTACCCCAAGGTTCATCATTTTCATGTTTAATTTTTTAAAAATCGGAATAAAGGCTGAACAGCAGATCAGGGTAGTGGTCGTTCCATCCCCATTTAAAGAAACGGTGGCCGCAACAACAGCAGTTGCCATCAAAACTTTCATCGGATCGCCTTTTGCGAAATAGATCATTTTTTTGGTAATCGGATCAAATAATCCAGCGTCCAGCATGATCGAGAAGTATAGTATCGCAAACAGCAACATAATCCCCGTATTAGAAGTTGTTTTGATTCCTTCTAGAACAAAATCCCCGATGTTTCCTTCTTTGGATACTCCTGACACCATTGCAACTAAGGTGAAAATCAAAGGAATGACCACCAAAGAAGTGAATGGAGACATTTTCTTTTTCATGATTACAAACATAAAGACAATAATCATGGCATAAGATAAAACCGTCAATAACATATTTTTCTTCCTTTCTACAACTGATTTAATAATTTCTGTTTTTGTAAACGGTGCCAATTCATTCCAATAAAAAACAAAGCTTCATGCCTTTGGGGGAGAAAGACACGTATTGGAAACAATTAGCTTTTCCGTTTGACGACTATAGAATAAGCAATATTCATTTGATAAGATAGATTGAAATCTGAAAAAGAACAGGAAAAAAACAATTTGGTATAGGTGTTCTTAAAAGAGGCTTAACAAGATATTAATAAAATCTTAACGGCTGATAAACGTTGATTTAACAATGTTTATCAGCCTTTTCGTTGTAAGGTGAAGAAATAGGAACAGAAAAAAAACAATAATCTTTGATTTAGAACTACCGGATTGGTCCATTATCAATATAATGTGGTTGAGAACGAAAAAAATGAAAGGAGTAACTTCATGGGATTATTCGCCCGACTGTTCAAAAAAAGTGAACCACATCAAGAAATAACAAAAACATCTTCTGAAACGCTCGATGATAATGAATCTGAAATGAAATGGAAAGCGGTTCCTGCATATATCGAAGCTAGTGAAGAAGAATATCAACTTGTTAGTTTGATCGCGACAGCCATTGCGGCAGGTGATCAACCTAAGAGCCAATTTGTGGTCAAGAAAGTAATGCAGCGCAATCCGGAGGCGAAACTTGTTTCCATCATCGCGTCAAGTCTAGCTGCTGGATTAAATGAAAAGAGTCAGTTTGTTATTCGAAGAATCAATAAAAATTAGCATTTTGGAGGAAAAACAATGTTACGTAAATTTAAAATTTCGATTGATGGCAAAGAATATCTAGTAGAGATGGAAGAAATCGGTGGTACACCACAACCTGTGCTACCCGTTCAACCTGTAGTTGAAACACCAGCTCCGCAAACCGCAACACCAGCCGCATCCGAGGCACCATCTGTTTCTAAGGCACCCATTGCCGCAGGTGCAGATGCCATGCCTTCTCCAATGCCAGGAACGATTTTGAGAATCTTGGTGAATGTTGGAGATACTGTGGCGGAAAATCAACCATTGATGATATTAGAAGCCATGAAAATGGAAAATGAGATTGTTGCCGGAAAAGCGGGAACAGTAGCTGGTATTCATGTCAATCAAGGAGAGATGGTCAATCCTGGTGACCCATTGATCACGATTCATTAATAGGGATGAATCAATAAAAAATTTAATGAATAGAGGAAGTGACGTTAGTGGAAACTCTGATTGAAGGCTTTTTAGGGATGGGACAAGAACCCGGACGGATTGTCATGATGGTAGTCGGTGGCATCCTGATGTATTTAGGAATCAAAAAAGAATATGAACCAACACTACTAGTTCCGATGGGACTAGGAACGATTTTAGTAAATTTCCCGAACTCTGGTGTTTTGAGTGCTGGCGGGGAACCTGGTCCTTTTCAAGTATTGTTTGATATGGGGATCTCAACCGAGTTATTTCCATTGCTTTTGTTTATCGGAATTGGTGCCATGATCGACTTCGGTCCGCTGCTCCAAAATCCTTTTCTGCTTTTATTTGGGGCTGCAGCCCAATTTGGTATTTTCTTTACGATTATCGTCGCTGTCTTATTTGGATTTGATTTAAATGATGCAGCTTCCATTGGAATCATTGGAGCCGCCGATGGTCCAACATCCATCTTTGTAGCCAACACTTTGAATTCCAAATATATGGGAGCAATCATGGTTGCAGCTTATTCTTATATGGCTTTGGTGCCGATCATTCAGCCGGTTGCGATCAAGGCGGTCACAACGAAAAAAGAGCGTTCGATTCGTATGAATTATCGCGCTGGCGAAGTCTCACAAACAGCAAAAATTCTTTTTCCGATTGTTATCTCTGTCGTTGCCGGGCTCATTGCCCCTGTATCTCTGCCATTAGTTGGTTTCTTGATGTTCGGAAATCTCTTGAGAGAATGCGGCGTATTAGACCGACTTTCTATCACGGCTCAAAATGAGCTGGTAAACATCATTAGTATTTTGTTGGGGCTCTCTATCTCAGTAAAAATGCAGTATGAAGAATTTTTGCAAGTCGATACATTGATGGTGATCGCTTTAGGCCTGGTTGCCTTCATCATGGACTCTGTAGGTGGTGTCTTGTTTGCAAAAGTGCTGAACCTGTTCAGAAAAGAAAAAATCAATCCAATGATTGGAGCCGCGGGGATTTCTGCATTTCCTATGTCAAGTCGAGTGATCCAAAAAATGGCAACGGATGAAGACCCACAAAACTTTATTTTGATGCATGCAGCCGGTGCCAATGTTTCTGGTCAGATTGCTTCAGTTATTGCAGGTGGTTTATTGCTTGCCTTACTAACCTAAGAAAGGAGAGATTCGATGTCAGCAGATTTAATGAAATCACTGGAATTATTAGTGCTGGGATGGGGCGGCGTCTTCGTGGTTATCTTGATTATCTATCTTGCTTCGATGCTGCTTAGCAAACTTTTTCCAATCAAAAAATAAAAAGATAAAGAAGAGACGTTTATGTATTCATTAAAACGGCTATGGCTAAGAGATCAAGGAGTCTATAAACAGTGGGCTTCCTTGATGGATCGAGCCGGTCTGAATAAAGAGGAAGAACTTGATTACACAGTGGGAATCTACGATAACGATTTACTGGTTGCTACTGGATCCTATTATCACAACATATTGAAATGCTTGGTTGTTTGCAAAGCCTTTCAATCAGAAAATCTACTGACGGAAATCATTCAGCATCTGGTTGATCGCTTGGCAGAAGAAGGAGAACAACATTATTTCTTGTATTCAAAACCCAGCAATGAATTGATCTTTCGCTCACTAGGGTTTCAGAAAATCATCGCAACCTCAGAAATTCTTTTTATGGAACGAGGACTGCCAAATTTTGCGAGCTATCTTTCTACGCTGGCTAAAGGGAAAAAAATGGGGACCGGAAGCGGGATAGTGATGAATGCCAATCCCTTTACCAAAGGACATCAGTATCTTGTCGAGACAGCTGCGCAGCAGAGTCAGCAAGTTTATGTCTTTGTGTTATCCGAAGATCGTTCAGAGTTTTCGACTGCAGATCGGATGGAAATGGTAAAACGTGGAGTCGCACACTTGTCCAATGTAACAGTTTTTCCCACCAATGATTACCTTGTATCTTCCGCAACGTTTCCTTCCTACTTTCTGAAAGACAGTGCCATAGAAACAGTAGCGAAGATCCAGGCAAAGGTTGATGCGCAACTGTTTAAAGAGAAGATAGCACCTGTATTAGACATTCGGACACGGTTTGTCGGAGAAGAACCCTATTCAAAGGTGACCGATACGTATAATCATGCGATGCAGGAAATGTTTGGCGACTCATTAGAATTGGTTATTTTACCTAGATTGAGTATTGATGGTGAGATCATCAGTGCTACCAAAGTTAGAGAAGCCTTGAAAAATCAGGATGACCGCCGTTTGAGACAATTTTTGCCATCAACGACATATCATTATTTAAAAAACGAGAGGTGAAACCATATGGAAATTACACAAATCGCAGTAGCCGGTACAGTAGAGTCGAGCGACATTTTGATTACTGTCGAGCCGACTGAAGCAGACCAAATCCAAATTTCTTTGGAAAGCAGTGTAGAGAAACAATTTGGTCAACAAATCAAAAAGGTGATCGAAGAGACCATCAAAAATTTAGGGATCAAGTCTGTTCGAGTAGCTGCCGTTGATAAAGGCGCTTTGGATTGTACGATTCAAGCTCGAACCATTACCGCGATTCATCGGGCAGCAAAAAAAGACGCATATGATTGGAAGGAGATTGATTCATGGAACGCTTAAGAAGAACCATGATGTTTGTTCCAGGTGCAAATGCAGCAATGCTAAGGGACGCACCCTTATATGGTGCAGACTCAATTATGTTTGATTTAGAAGATGCAGTTTCTCTTAAAGAAAAAGACTCCGCGCGTACATTGGTTCACTTTGCATTGAAAACATTTGATTACAGCAATGTAGAAACAGTCGTACGGATAAATAGTTTGGAAGCAGGTGGCGCCCAAGATATCGAAGCAATGGTTTTGGCTGGCGTTGAGGTTATTCGCTTACCAAAAACAGAGACGGCACAAGATATTTTAGATGTGGATGCGGTCATTACATCTGTTGAAAAAGACAATCAGATTCCAGTGGGCACAACGAAAATGATGGCAGCCATCGAATCTGCAGAAGGGGTATTGAACGCACGGGAGATTGCCAAAGCGTCAGAGCGACTGATCGGAATTGCTTTAGGAGCAGAAGATTACGTCACAAATATGAAAACCAAGCGCTATCCGGATGGACAGGAATTATCCTTTGCCCGCAACATGATTTTGCATGCAGCCAGAGCTGCAGGAATTGCGGCTATCGATACTGTCTATTCCAATGTGGACAATGTAGAAGGATTCCAAAATGAAGTGCAACAAATCAAGCAGCTAGGATTTGATGGAAAGTCAGTGATCAATCCACGACAAATTCCGTTGGTAAATGCTATTTATACACCGACAGACAAAGAAATCCAGAATGCCAAAGAAGTCATCTGGGGAATTCGCGAGGCCGAAGCGAAAGGCTCTGGAGTTATTTCAGTCAATGGGAAAATGGTGGACAAGCCAATCGTTGAACGTGCACAGCGAGTGATTGCATTGGCTAAGGCAGCGAAGTTGATTACGGAGGAGGATATTTAGGCATGGTCATGAATAAAGTAGGAAAAGATATTCCACAAGTATATGCTGACCAATACGGTGTTTTTGAAGGGGAATTGGCGCATATCGATACGTATCAAGAAGCAAGTCGTACCGTTACCCCCGTTCGTCCAAGAGATACCAAACTTCTTAGCAGTATTCGCGAGGCGATCGAAAAGACAGGGCTGAAAGATGGCATGACGATTTCCTTCCACCATCATTTTCGTGAAGGCGATTATGTCATGAATATGGTCTTGGAAGAAATTGCTAGTCTGGGGATCAAAAATATTTCTATTGCCCCTAGCTCCATCGCAAATGTCCATGCACCGTTGATTGACCATATCAAAAATGGCGTTGTAACCAATATTACTTCCAGCGGATTGAGAGACAATGTGGGTGCTGCTATTTCAGCAGGAATCATGGAAAATCCTGTTGTGATCCGTTCACATGGCGGTCGGGCTCGGGCCATTGCAGCTGGAGATGTGCATATCGATGTGGCTTTTTTAGGCGCACCAAGTGCAGATGCCTATGGCAATGCCAATGGTACGGTGGGAAAAGCAACCTGTGGTTCATTAGGTTACGCAATGATCGATGCAAAATATGCAGACAAAGTCGTGATCATCACAGATACGCTCGTGCCATTTCCGAATACACCAATCAGTATTCCGCAAACCGACGTGGATTATGTGGTTGAAGTGGAAGCAATCGGTGACCCACAAGGGATTGCCAAAGGAGCCACCCGCTTTACCAAAAATCCGAAAGAACTATTGATCGCAGAATACGCAGCAAAAGTGATCACAAATTCTCCTTACTATAAAGAGGGATTCTCCTTTCAAACAGGTACCGGTGGTGCTGCATTAGCTGTTTCCCGCTTTTTGCGCGAAGCGATGCTTAAAGATGGAATAAAAGCGAGCTTTGCATTAGGCGGTATTACCAATGCAATGGTGGAACTATTGGAGGAAGGATTGGTTGAAAAAATCATTGATGTACAAGATTTCGATCATTCTTCAGCCGTTTCATTAGGAAGCAATGCAGGACACTATGAAATCGATGCTGAGATGTATGCTTCGCCGTTAAGTAAAGGATCAGTGATCAACCAATTAGATACCGCTATTTTGTCCGCATTGGAAATCGATACAGACTACAATGTGAACGTGATGACAGGATCCGATGGTGTGATTCGGGGAGCGTCAGGCGGGCACTCTGATACGAGTATGGCATGCAAAATGAGTCTCGTTATTTCACCCTTAGTGCGAGGCAGAATTCCAACGATCGTTGACAAAGTAAATACGGTGGTCACTCCAGGAACAAGTATCGATGTGATCGTGACAGAAGTTGGGATTGCCATCAATCCAGATCGTCAAGATTTGATTGAACATTTTAAAACACTAGATGTGCCTCAGTATACGATCGAAGAGTTAAAAGAGAAAGCTTACCAGATTGTTGGAACGCCTGAAGCCATTCATTATGGCGATAAAGTAGTGGCATTGATTGAATATCGAGACGGCACGCTCATAGATGTTGTGAGAAATGTGTAGCTTGTTATTTGAGGGACCGGAAGTTTCATTAGCAGAAGTATTGGCGGCTAGAGAACAGCGTGCAAAACGGCAAAAGGAGTTACTGGAGTCGGCGCCCCAATACACACTGCTATCTGCCACCATGAATATTCCCGGACCTGTCAAAACATCAGATGAGTTAGAAGCTGTGTTTAAAAGCTTGACGGATGAAGTCGAGCGAGCAGTGGCGGATGCCTTTTCATTCCTTCATCTTTATCGAAATGAAAAAACTGGCTATGAATATTTTCTTTTACTTCCTTTAAAAAAAGAAGAACTAAAGAAAAGGATGGTGGCACTTGAAGAAAGACATCCTTATGGGCGATTAGCAGATCTTGACGTGCTTTGGCTAGAAGCGGGTGAAGTGCAGTCCATCAGTCGCGAAGCGTTAGGCTATCCAAGACGGCGCTGCTTTCTTTGTGACAAGGAAGCAAAACTATGCGGACGATCGAGAACGCATTCAGTCGAAGCAATACAGCAAAAAATAAATGAATTAGTTTCAAAAGGAAGGATGCAAGCAGATGACTAAGAAAATTCAATTCATGGAAACAGTCTTACGTGATGGCCAACAAAGCTTGATCGCTACCAGAATGCCGACGTCAGATATGTTGCCCATCATCAAAACATTGGATGAAGTAGGCTACCATTCATTAGAAATGTGGGGTGGAGCAACCTTTGATTCTTGTATCCGCTTCTTAAATGAAGATCCTTGGGAACGTCTTCGACAGATTCGCCGTGAAGTGAAGAACACGAAATTACAGATGCTTCTTCGCGGACAGAATCTACTAGGATACAAAAATTATGCGGATGATGTGGTGCGAAAATTTGTAGAGACATCGATCAAGAACGGAATCGATATTATTCGCGTATTTGATGCATTGAACGATACCAGAAATTTGGCGACTTCTATCACAACAGCAAAAGAAGCTGGTGGTCATTGCCAAACAGCGATCTCTTATACAACAAGCGAAGTTCATACCGTTGAATACTTTGTGCAATTAGCAAAAGAAATGGCCCATATTGGAGCAGATTCGATTTGTATCAAAGATATGGCTGGTGTGCTGACACCTCAAATCGGATTTGAATTGGTCAGCCGAATCAAAGATGCTGTGGATCTGCCATTAGAGGTCCACACCCACGCTACTAGTGGTATTTCAGAAATGACTTATTTGAAAGTTGCAGAAGCTGGGGCAGATATTATCGATACAGCAATTTCTTCATTTGCAGGGGGAACGAGTCAGCCAGCGACAGAATCTGTGGCGATCGCATTAGAAGAACTGGGATTTGATATAAACCTGGACAAAAAGAAATTGGCTGAAGTTGCTGATTATTTCAATCCAATCCGCGATCGGTTCCGAGAGGAAGGGATCTTGAATCCTAAAGTCAAAGATACAGAACCAAAAACACTGATCTATCAAGTGCCTGGTGGGATGTTATCCAACTTATTGAGTCAGTTGACAGAACAAGGTCTGCAGGACAAGTACGAAGAAGTATTGGCAGAAGTGCCGAAAGTGCGTGCCGACCTTGGATTTCCTCCTTTAGTTACCCCTTTGTCTCAAATGGTTGGCACACAGGCTTTGATGAATGTGATTTCTGGGGAACGCTACAAACTAGTCCCAACTGAGATCAAAGATTACGTTCGTGGTCTTTACGGTCGTCCTCCGGCACCAATCAAAACGGAGATCCAAGAAAAAATCATTGGGACGGAAGCAGTGATCACAGAACGACCAGCAGATTTGATTCCACCACAGCTCCCAGAATTCGAGCAAGAAATCAAAGAATATGCCAAAACGGAAGAAGATGTACTGATGTATGCACTTTTCCCAGCTCAAGCAAAAGATTTCTTGGGAAGACGAGAAGATCCGTTTTATGACGTAGCGATCCAGACAGTCGATGTGACTATCGCGATTCCATAAAAAGAAGATGACTGAAATGTTTCTGAGCGAGAAAACACTTTGTTTCAACTCAGACGTTTCAGTCATTTTTTTTGGCTAATAGAAGTGAAAAGGGGAAGAAATGGCCATTCAACAATTGATCGCAGCAGTGTATTTTTATTTTTGACAAGCGAGAAATAAAAACAAATAGAAAAAAGGATTTGTTAGAGAATATTTTTTAACAAAACAAAAAGAGTGGTCAACAATCAATGGTCGACGACTCTTTTTCAATAGTTTAGGTTATCCAATTTTTTTAACTCTCCCGCCAATTTTATTTGCGAAGCGTTCGGCATCTTCTTTGCATGTATAAGTCAAAGCAATTGATTTATCTCGAGTTCTTTTTCCTTGTGCTGTCAGATAACCATGAAATATCTTGATAGCATACACTGCACTATCCACCTCCTCTACCTTTAAAGAATAACAAAAATACCGCTTACAATCAAGAGGGCTTTAACAAAAAATAACAATTTTATACAATTCGATGCCTGTTTTTGTCAAGATGACCGTTTTTTTCATAACTGGGTCCCTTTTTCTCGTATAAATCACGATAACTGGTGCTGCCAGAAGCTTGCAACTGAGTATAATTCCTCCGCAGGGCGTATAATAAGGAAAACGATTCAGTCAATAACGGCAATGAAAACCAGTAAGGAGAAAAGAGATGAAAAATTTTCAACTTAATTTTATTACCAATAAGGAAACTGTAAGATGGCTGAAAATCTTGCATACCTTCGAGCGAATACCAACGCGATCAGTCAAAGAACTAGCCCAATTCACAAAAAGCACTTCACGAACGATCATTGCCGATATTACCGGAATTCGGCAATATTTTCAGCAGTCGATTCTGATTGAAAACACGAGTTCAGGCTATTTGTTCAAAGAAACCAATCGAGAAGCGTACCAAACTAAAAAGCGGTCATTGCTTGAAAATGAACCACTCTTTCACATTATTGAAGGGATTTTTCAAAGGCAGATCAAAGAGATCGGAGAATGGGCCGATCAACTCCACTTCTCAGAAAGTAGTTTGCTGCGCTATTTCAAAATGGTAGAAAATGAATTAGCGCGCTATCGACTGACACTGTCCCTGAAGAAAGTGGATTTCATTGGAAAAGAAATCGATATTCGCAGTTTCTTTCATGATTTTTATTATGAATCAGAAATAACTCCACACACGGTCTTGCCATCAATTGCCATCCAGTCGATTGCCTTTGCCTTACAAAAAAAGCACTTCTTCAGTAGCTATCCCAATGTTTCTTTGGGAGATTTTAGTTATACTCTAATGATTACTTTAGAACGTGAGGGAGACTTGCTTATCGAGTCAGAAATGATTCAAGCGCTGAAAGAACGAGAGGCATTCCAGCGTTTTTCAGCTATCAATGATGTGATTGATGCGTCAATCGGCAAACGTTTGCCAGTGGAGGAACTATTGTATTTGTATGTGATGATTTTGTGCCGGCGTTCATTGACGGATCTGGCTGGAGAACAGCAGTTTATTCAGGAACTCCAGCCGAATGTTGGGATTACAGACTGTGCCCAACTATTTTTATCCGCTTTTGGCCAGCAGAGCAATGACCTTCAGAGAGACATGATCCTTGTGCGGTCTTTTTTTACTATGCTGTATTTAAAAGAACAGCTATCACCAGTGACAAATCAAAATATTCTTGATATTCATGAAGTTGTCCAAGAGAAATACCCAGATTTATATCTTGAGTTATTAGCATTCTTTACCGAACACCATCAGACAATCTCAGGGGGAAAGACAGCAGTAACAGAAATCACCGTGATGGCCGTCCTATTCATGGACTCACTAAAGGAAATCCATTGGGGAGCACCTAAAAATATTGCTTTTTTATTAGAAGGAAACTACCTTGTTTGTCAGAATATCCAAGCAATGGCTATCAAATATCTTGGCCGATTCCAGCACCTGTTTTTCCCGAATGCATTAGAGATGAACTTAGATTATTTAGAGCAGAATCATATTGATCTAGTAGTGACAAATTATAGTGAATATGTCAGTGATCAATTGATTGGAAACTGGCATTTGCTTTTTAAGTCAATTCCAGACGCAGAGGATTGGAATCGACTATTGTGGGAAATCAATCCTCGAATCATCAATGAATTTTCTTTAAGAAATGGTCAGTAACACTCAGTTTGTCTCGCAACAAAGGAGGTGTCAGCAGTAGCAAATAGGAGCAAGAGGCTAGAGTCACATCCAATCAATTTGATGACATAAATCAGACGATCACGTACTGCTAGGTATCCGCTGTCAGCAGTACGTCGCTGAAGAATAAAAAAACTTCGTGTTTAAAAGAGCGTATTTGCTTATGAATAGGCTCTTTATTTGAGGTGTCGATTAGATGAGAGGAGTGTGTGGTTTGGGAAGAGCGTTGCTATTACCCATTTTATCAGTATTTAGTCTTGGTAGCTGTCTTAGTTCTTTTTTGATGGTTGTTGTTTATCGTTTGCCCCGTCAGGAATCATTGGGAGGCCGCTCTCATTGTGAGCACTGTGGAAAGGTACTAACCCCATGGCAGCTGATCCCTATTTGGTCATTTTTATTCTTAAAAGGCAAGTGCAGGAATTGTTTGGTACCGATTAATCGCAAGTATCCAATAAGTGAAATCGTTGGTGGGATCCTGTTGGTCATATTGTATATATTTTAAGGAATTGGAGGGAAAACAAAAGGGCAATGATTGAGCAGGAGTCAAGACGAAACAAAGCGAGAAATGATCAGAGGGAACAATCAAGAGGAACCAAATTATAGCCTGGCAGTATCCAGAACGAAAAAAAGGAGGGGGATTAGGGTGGTGTTGACAAAAAATCCCGAATAATACGGTTGACTAGCGTGAACACAGTCAAGGGGCTTCCATGAATGAGAGCCCTCGGACGAGAGAAGCAAGTCAGCCATTATTCGGGTATTCGAGGGATATGGTCAAAGATCAATTAGGAATTTTGCTGCGAAGCTTCGTCTTTTTGATAGACAAATGCACCGTTAAAAATGGTTGCAGTGACTTCTACCTCAAGCAGCTCTTTTTCTGAAAGGGGAAGAATGTTTTTTGAAAGAATACAAAGATCAGCCAACTGACCGACTTTGATCGAACCAATGTCTTGTCGACTGAGTGCCCGAGCTGCATCAGCGGTATGAGCAACCAGAGCATCCGCCACATTCATCACTTCAGAGGGCATCAATCCTTCTACTGGAGAGCCGTTTTTTTCTTTTCTAGCCACTGCATAATAGATCGAATCCAATGGAGACACATCGATCACTACTGGGCTGTCGGTTCCAAATGCTACTACAGCATCGTGGGTCAAAAAGGATTGAAAAGGAAACATTTGACTAGCGCGTTGCGGACCTACTTCTTCATCTAACGTTTCATAGCCGACTAATAAATGACTAGGTTGAACAGAAAGAACTAAATTGTCTTGTGCCACTAAAGAAAGATCTGCAGGATCCATGACTTCCAAATGCTCCAGTGTATTATTTTTACCGGCAGAGAGAGGGAAGCGCGCATGACTTTCATTAAAAAAAGACAACGCTTGATGGATCGCTTGGTCACCGATCGTATGGATGCGCATCGGCCAATTTTGCTGGTTTGCTAAGAAAATCAACTGGCGCATTTTTTCAATTGCAATCAGCGGCATACCAATATCACCAGTAAAATAAGGCGTTTCGTACTCCGATTTCAACAAAGCAGTATGGGTACTTGTTACACCATCAAAGAACTGTTTCACACCACCCATTTGGACTTTCTCAGATCGATAGTTTTGATAGATATCAGTTAAATGATCTATTTCCATACGCATCGCAGGGTAAAAAACCGCCCGTAAAGTCGCTTTTTCGGCAACTTTTTGGTAAAGCTCTGGATAAATCAAGTCGTCCCAGCTTTCGCCAGTCAGGGCAACATCGCCGATTGTAGTAATGCCATAGCGATTGAGCTGCTTCATGTAAGAAAGGTACGTTGAGTAACTGTTGGCTTGAAAAGATTGCAGCACCTCCGCCAAGTAATTAATAGCAACTGCCTCAAGAAAACAACCCGTCAATTCGCCATCTTTCATCAATGCTTCTCCACTGATTCCGGTAGGAACTGAATCGGTTGTGATTTCTAAGGCTTCCATTCCTTTACTGTTTAACCAAATGCTGTGGGCGTCTCCTGAGATCAGCATGACTGGCACTTCGTCACAGTAGTGATCAATCGTTGCTTTTGTGGGATAGACTTGTTGTCCAAAGTCACTGCTGAACCAACCAATCCCAATTTTCCAGCCATGGGTCACAGGAATTTGCGGTACTTGCTGGGCAAATGCTTCTTCAGTTGTTCCAGTGACATGAGTTAAATGCCCTGCATGAAGCAAAGCGGAAAGATAAAAGTGAATATGGGCATCGATAAAGCCAGGAATGATCATTTGGTCATGACAATCAATGATCGTTGTTTCAGCCGGTAAGTTGGTAGGTGTGGCATCCAAAGGACCCACATCCTTGATCCTAGTTCCTTCAATCAAAATAAAACCAGCAAAGGTCGTTTTTCTTTCTGTATCAAAAATGTAGGAAGACTTCAATAGTATATTCATTTTATAATCCCAACTTCCATTCGAGAAAAAGATCGTTGTACTGTTCAACGGCATTTTTTCCTAAGTATTCGTAGTGTTCCATCTGTTGCATTGCTTCCGGCTCTGGATAGAAAGCTTTATTGGAGGTCAATTCAGTCGGTAGCAGTTGCTTCGCGGTCTCACTCGGTGTCGCATAACCGACATACTCAGCGTTTTGAGCGGCGTTTTCAGGACGCAGCATGAAATTGATAAACGCATAAGCTCCTTCAAGATTGCCGACTGTTTTTGGAATCGCAAAGTTATCTGTCCAGATAGCACCGCCATCATCAGGGACGACATAGGTTATAGCAGGATTCTCAGACATGACATACGCTGCATCTCCTGAATAGCCAATGCCGATCGGTGCATCGTTGTTGACCATCAAAGTCTTGATCTCATCAGTGAGGACTGCTTTGACATTGGGGCGTAATGCTTCCAATTTCTCGATGGCTTGTTGAAGGTTTGCTGTATCTAGCTCATTTTGAGAAAGATCTAAAGTCTGCAAAGCCATTCCTAACGTTTCTCTTGCGCCATCAACAACTAGAATATCGTTGGCAAATTCCGGGCGCCATAAATCTGCCCAGCCATGAATGGTGGTAGGATCGATTTGGTCACTATTAACCATGATTCCAATAGTTCCCCAAAAATAAGGAATGGAGTAATGATTGTTTTTGTCAAAGCGCTGATCCATCAGAAAATCAGAAAGATCTTCACTGCCGACGAGTTTATCATGTTCTAAAGGAATCAGCAGCTGCTCCTCAATCATTTTAGGAATCATCGATTCACTGGGGAAAATCAAATCGTACCTGGTACCGCCTTGTTTGACCTTTGTTTCCATTGCTTCATTCGAATCAAATGTATTATAAATCACTGAATAGCCACTTTCAGTTTCGAATTTTTTTATCAGATCGGGGTCAATATATTCTCCCCAATTATAAATAATAACCGTGTTAGCATCATTTGCTGATGCACTTCCTGTTTCATTGGACAGTACAGCTTTGCCAACAAAAAGAATACCTAGGATCGCAATGATCCCGCCAAAAAATACGTGCAATCTTTTCAATTCATCAATTCCTTCTTTCTTATCACATTCTTATTCCTGTAGAATAAATGAAACCTTTTAAAAAGGCAATAAAAAGTTAGTCAGTGAAAAAACTGCTTTTTCTGATAGAAAAGGGAAAGTCGAATCAGTTGTAAAATCAGGGATCATTGCCTAAGCTATGAAAGAGACCTTTCGTTTCTTTAGAAAAATGACGGAAGCTCATTTACATAATCTCAAGGAGTGATTTACATGGAAACACGAGCAGTTGTTATTAATGAATATGGTGGTAAAGAAAAACTAGCAGAAGCGAAAGTTTCACTACCTGAACTCGGTGCGGATCAAGTGTTGGTGAAAGTTGCAGCAACTTCGATCAACCCAATTGACTGGAAATTACGCGAAGGATACTTGAAGCAAATGTTTCCTTGGTCATTTCCGATTATTCTAGGATGGGATGTTGCTGGAGAAATCGTTGAAGTTGGTCAGAAGGTTAAAGACTATCACGTAGGCGATCGGATTTTCGCTCGTCCAGAGACGACACGATTTGGGACCTATGCGGATTATACGATCGTGGATACCAACTTATTGGCACCTCTGCCAGAATCTATTGCCTTCACGGAAGCTGCAGCTGTGCCTCTAGCAGGATTGACTGCATTACAAGCTCTATTTGATCATGGTTCGTTAAAAGCTGGCGAAAAAGTGTTGATTCATGCCGGAGCTGGCGGAGTTGGGACCTACGCCATTCAACTTGCGAAAAATGCCGGCGCCTATGTCATCACGACGGTAAGTCCCCGTAATCATGAACTTGTTAAAAAATTAGGTGCAGATGAAGTGATCGACTACCATACAACGGATTTCGAAGAAGTTCTTACTGACATTGATTTAGTTTTTGATACAATGGGTGGCGAGATCCAAAAGAAAAGCTTCTCCGTTCTAAAAGAGCATGGCCGCTTGATTTCTGTACTGAGTATTGAAGATGAAACATTAGCCGCAACGAAACAAATTGAAGCAAAAGCAATTTGGTTACGTACAAATGGAGAACAGTTAAGCGAATTAGCTAAACTAATGGCTGATGGCAAATTAGTAAGTGTGATTGGCGAAACTTTCCCATTGACTCGTCAAGGTGTCTATGATGCCCATGCATTAAGTGAAACACACCATGCGGTAGGGAAAATCGTGCTCGACAACCAAGAGAATCTGGATAAAAATCAAGCGAAGTAGAGGAAGAGCGGAAATGAGATTGTGGCATGAAGCACTTTTGACTAAATTACCCCGGCAGCAATTGCTGGGACAGCATCGGGAAGTAGCTGCGCTGAGAGGCGCTGGCTGGGGAAAGAAACATGCGACAGTCGATTATGTTTTTGATCATTCTCCATATAAGTTGTATCAATACCATCTACTCGTCATGGCAGAGATGCAGCATCGGGGATACCGTCCAGCAGCAGCATGGTTAGAGCCTACTTATCGCGGTCAAAAGACACCTCCTTATCAGGTGTTAGTGCCGATTGAGCAATCAGTCCCTATTTATCCTGAACATACTGCAATGTATTTAGAGGAGTGTTTAGCTAATTTAAGAAGCAAAGGGATCTATCTCTGATGGCTAATTAAAAAACAAAAAAGTGCGCGTTCTTGTTTGAAGCAAGGACGCGCTTTTACTTTCTAAAACAATTCGTACACATTAGACTTACAAAAAGTAAGCATATCTTTCGCGTTAATAAAAAGAAGTTGTTATAGTGAATGCAGGAAGTATTTGAAAAGAGGGAAATGACATGACAATCAATAACAAACAATTAGAATTTGGGTTAGATACCTTTGGCGATCTTGCCTTTGATGACCAAACCCATCAACGAATCAGTTACAGCCAATCATTGAGAAACATTATTGCAGAAGGAAAGTTGGCCGATGAAGTCGGTGTCGATATCCTCGCATTAGGCGAACACCATCGAGAAGAATACGCAATCTCAAGTCCAGACACCGTGCTAGCTGCGCTGGCAATGGTCACTAAAAGAATCAAATTAGGAACGGGAGTAACTGTATTAAGTTCTGATGATCCAGTTCGGGTCTATGAACGATTTGCGACAGTTGATGCCCTTTCAAATGGTCGTGCGCAGATCATGTTAGGAAGAGGGTCATTCACTGAATCTTTTCCACTGTTTGGCTATGATCTGCAAGATTATGAAGAATTATTTGAAGAAAAAGTAGCAATGTTTCACGAACTCCTTAAAGGGGAGCCGCTGACCTGGAAAGGCAAATTTACTCAATCTTTGGAGAATGCCGAAGTTTATCCAAAACCCGAAGGAACACTGGATACGTATATTGGTGTGGGAGGAACACCGGAGTCGATTATTCGTGCTGTTCGCTACGGCTTTCCAGTTATGCTGGCAATCATTGGCGGGGAGCCTGCTCGATTTGCCCCCTATGTACAACTTTATCAAAAAGCAGCGCAACAAATGGGCAGACCGATTCTTCCGGTAGGGATGCATTCCCATGGGGTGATTGCGGAGACGGATGAAGAAGCGTACGAAATCGGTTGGCACTATATCAAGAAAAGTATGGATAAAATCGGAGAAGACCGTGGTTGGCCCAAGATGTCGAAAGAACGTTTCGATTTTGAAGTAGAACATGGCTCTTACTATGTAGGCAGTCCTGAGACTGTGGCACAAAAAATTGCGCGAACGATGCCGCAAGTCGGCGTCGAACGGTTTGATCTTGTTTATGGAACCGGTGGACAATTACAAAAAGACCGTCTGCGGACTATCGAACTTTATGGTACAAAAGTAATCCCTAGGGTCAAAGAACTATTGAGATCAGGTGGGAAATAATGGAAAAATCTAGAATTGGCATATTAGGAGCCGGCAAGTTGGGGTTAGCTTTAGCAAAATTAGGAGCAGAAGCTGGGTATGAGGTCTGGATCGCTAGCAGAAAGCCAGCGGAAAAGAATGCTCTAGCTGTTGAAATCCTTGCTCCAGGTGCAAAGGTGAAGAATGTCTCAGACATCCTGACGGAAATGCCAGTCATTTTATTAGCAATCCCTTTAAGCAACTATCCGTCACTTCCCAAGGAGCAGCTGGCTGGTAAACTTGTGATCGATGCAATGAACTATTGGTGGGAAGTTGATGGAACCAGCAAAACGTATTCGACTGTTGAAGAAACATCTTCAGAAAGGGTCCAAAAATATTTTGACCAAAGCAGAGTTATCAAGGCATTCAACCATATGGGTTATCATGATGTTCAAGACGAAGCTCGGCCGGCTGGTTCACCAGCCAGAAAAGCCATGGCAATCGCTGGTAATGATCCGGAATCTATGTCTCAAACGGCCAAAATCGTTGACGACTTTGGCTTTGATCCGGTAGTGATCGGTCGTCTAGCCAATGGTCTTATGCTAGAACCTGGCGGTGAACTTTTTGGCGCCAGTGAGACAAAAACAAATTTAAATCATTTAATTGAAACGTTTTATCAGAGTGCTCAAGGCAAACAATTACTCGAACGACAAAATTAAAAAGAACCTCTTTAGCGAAACTCACTTTTTCAGTGAGTAGGGCTAAGAGGTTCTTTTTGTTTCTCAATCTGCTGGATCGCTTTTTCTTGAATACTGTTTGCGATATAGCCAATCTCATTTCGTGTAATAAAGATGTCTGTTGCTTTGAAAGGAACTTTCTGAAAAGGAGGGACGATATTTCCGATAATCAAATCATAGGTTGCTTTGACGGCAGGGATTGAAAAAGAGTCTAACGGATTGAGAATCGTGATTTTCAGGTCGTAGGGGACGAACTGTTTGATTTGTGTTCGGATCATTTCCGTATGGTCGCTATTGGTATCGTAGAACAAGGCGAGATGATAATCTGCATGTTGATCAATGATTTGTTTTGTAAATAGTGGAAAAGAAGTATGAAAAATATAAATCAAATGGTTGATCGTAGCAGGGCGAATCGCCGGTAATTCAGAATGAGTCACTAGCTGAACAATATCCTTGTTGATTGCTTGCTGGACAGGATCGCAGTTATCAACAAAACGGGCCAGGCGATCATTCAAAATACAATACGGAACATTCAAATTCGTTTCCAGCAAATATTTGAAACTAACAGCATCCAATTTTTCTTGAAAGTCTGTTTCGGTGTAATGGTATTTAAGAAAAATTTGTTTAGTCAATTGATAGAAGATTTTTTTTACTTGTTTATAGATAGCTGGGTCGGCTGTGATATGAGAAGTCAGATAACCCATAACTTTTTCTAAATAAGAGCGTTTGTAGCGAGAGAATTCAGCGAGATCGATTTTTTCTAGAAAATATTCAATTTTATTCGATTGCACTTCCGTGGCAAAAAGCCTCTCTCGTTTACTATGTACATAAATGATAAACGCTATTTTTCGTATGTCAGAAAAATACAGCTTTAATGGAGTAACTTCAGCCAAAAGTTGTGCAACTTTTAAAAATTCTTGTTCCTGATTTTTACTGGCATCTCTAAACTCATGTTGGTATTTCTCCAAAAAGAAAACCATGTAAAACTGGCGAATAGTAATTTCATTCCCAGCTATGCGGATAGGTTTTTTTTCTATATGAAAATCAAAAGGACGTATGACCGTGTTGATTTTTTTAATTAAACGAATAATTGAGGATTTGCTTAGATTCAATTCAATCGCTAGTGTCTCATAACTGGAAAAGTGGGATGAAAACAGAAGTTCCAAGAGTTTGAAAGCAGAAGAGTCAGCCAAGAAAAAACTATAGACATCCGATCGTGAAGCGAAAGAATGGAATTCCAGACTCACTTGGGAATGATTGTCTATATTTATTTGAAGAAAGGACAGATCGTGATTGATCTCTGTCACATACTTTCTGAACAACGACAAAGACAAGTCAAATTCATCCAGCAAATCAGCAATAAAACAGTGACGGTCATGCAACAAACTTTCAATCAACTGCAATTTTATTTGTGAAGCAGTTGACAATAAACCTCTGAACATAGCTTTCCTCCAATCAGTTATGTATTGATGGTAGCACGTTTTTCCAAATAGTCAAAAATATTTGAAAAATGATTTTTTTTGAACACTTAGTTTATGCCAAATTTGGGAAAATAAAGGTGAGATAACACATGCTTTTTTATTGATACTTGTCTCTGATTTTCTATAAAAAAGGTATGTTATTGAATGAAAAATAGGTTCTGGTCTAGCTATATCAATCGTTATGCTGTCTTCGGAAGAATGAGGGAAGAACGTACAGTACGGTGCCATCATAAATAATTATATTGGTTGGTTCTTTTAGAAAAACTTATATTTTAGAAAAGTAAAAAAATTAAGTTTTTCTAAAAAGTAACAGTTGTTTTTTTAGAAAGGATGAATCACTATGAATAAAAAACTATGTGCATATTTGAGCTTGTTGATTTTGCTAGGTGCGACTTTTTGTACACCGGCAATTGCAGTAGCTGAAATGGTTTCAAATATAGAAGTTGAAAGTCAAACGAGTCAATCGAATTCACCTGCGACAGACACAAAAACGGAAGAATCAACAACAATTTCAGAAAACACGGAGAGTATTAGTCAAACAGTCGAAGATACCTCAAACAGTCAACCGGAAAAAGCGACCACTACTACTACGACTGAAACGTCCACTTCAGAGTTGAATCAAAATACAATACAGCCAAGAGCACCCACGGAGGATTCAGGGACTGAATCTACCGAACAAGCAGCCACTCCAAATGCTGTTAATCCAGATTTAAATGCTCGAGGAATTCAACTATTTGATAATGTACGAATTACAGATATGAATGATCAACCTTTTGATCAAGACAATCCTCCTTATTATAACGACAATATTAAGATTCACTTTGACTGGTCATTATCTGATCAGGAGGAAATCAAAAACGGTGATTATTATATTTATCAACTACCAAGCTATTTTGCTGTTCACAATGAGGTGTCAGGCACATTACAGCGTTCAGGTGGAGGATCATTAGGAGACTTTTATCTAAATACAAATGGAGAATTAAAGATTGTTTTCAATGAAAACGCAGAGAATCTATCAGGTAGAAGTGGGACAATCAATCTTGAAACCGAATTGAAAGTGTCAACAATCACAGAAGATGTTGTCATCGAAACTGGTATTTATGACCGTGATGGCAATGAGATCCTGATTACTTTACCAATCTATCAAATCGATATTACGAAGAGTGGGAAAGTAAGTACTAGTGGCTCAATTGTTTGGGAGATCGTATATAATACGGAAAGCAAGGAACTGGAAAACGTCGTTGTGACAGATAAACTACCAAGCGGATTGGCATATTCACATTCTTATGGTTACCTTTATGATGGAGACGCTTGGGTTAGAACTAGCGACTTGTATACTTATAACTCAACGACTGGAACTTTTACATTCAATCAAAAAATCGATAAGCCAGTCAAAATTGAAATTTATAGTGTTGTCAATGATCCAACGATTAACTCCTTCAAAAATGTTGCTCAAATCACTGGAGATAATTTCCATGAAAAATCAGTTGAAGCAACAGTCAGCTATGATGAATCTGCGGAATATAAGCGATTTTTAGGTTATGATCAGTCAACTGGTCGTGCTTCTTGGGAAGTTTCTTTAGATCTTAGCAAAGACGGTTCAATTCTCACTGATAAAACGTATTCTGGATCACTTTCAGAAAATGCATTGCATTATTTAGTAGCCGATTCTGTAGTGGTCAGAAACAAAAATGATAACAGTATTGTGACAGATTGGCACTTTGATGAAGCAGGAGAAATAAAAAAAGATAATCAGCTTGTTCAATTTCAACTTGTGTTTGCTCATGCTGGACAATATGTGATTCGTTATGAGACACAACTCTTTGATCCAGTACTGGCGAATACTAGAATTACTAACTATATAACTATCAAAGATGATACGACAACTTCTCATAATGGGTCGGGAACAGTGACCCCAACAAGCAAAATTGGTGTGACAAAAACAGCACCATCAAAAAGTTATCAGGATCAAACGATTCAATGGCAGATTGAGATAAATCAGCAATATGTAGAAGTGGAAAATATGGTCATCACAGATCGCTATCGAGAAATTAGCGGGGCAAATATTAGTGGATTAGAATTGATTGAAGACTCTCTTGTTTTAACTGCAACTAGCCAGTCAGGAGAAGTTAAAGAATTGACTTCAAGCGACTTTGATTTATCGAAGCAGCGTGAAACCACTTCTGGAGAAAATCCAATTGAGTACGAATCTGGTTTTCAAATTAAACTAAAAGGAAACTATGCAAAGACAGCAGACAAAATTACGGTCAGATTCAAAACGACTTTTGATATGACGACACAGATCGCTTTAGGAAGTGCCAAAACACGTTTTAGTAATTCTGCTTTTGTCGATTATGAAATTGACGGTAACTCTTATAGGGAAGCCGCTCAAGCAAATTCATGGATGGACACTACTTGGACCTTAAACGCGCTAAAAGCAGGGCTTTTCATTCCAAAAGGAGGAGATGTAAAAGCATACTTGCAAGCAGCTTTTAACCGTAATTTCCCAAATATCTTTTCAGAAGATGTTGCTACAAGTGATCAAATCTATTGGATGGGATTATTTAATACGTATAAAGCGACACTTCATGAAGGAACCAAGATTGTCGATCAATTACAAGATGGTCAAACATTTAAAGAAGCAGTAGTTTATACAGTTGACGTATCCGGAACAGGAAACCAAGTAAGATCTCTGAAGGAAGAGTTGAGCTCAGCTGATTATCGCTTGACGTATGATCCAGTGACAAAACAAGTGACAGTAGAACTGTTGAAAGACACTTCAGAAACGATTGCTGTCTTCATTGCTGTCGAAGCAGCTACAGATGTTTACAAGTACAATAATATGATCTCTTTGACAGATGGTACAACGGATTTAACTGCTGAAGCGCAAGTTGAGAAATCCGCAAAAGGAAACTGGTTAACAAAAAATGGCACTCAAAATGTTGACAATAATCGACTGTTGGATTGGGAAGTGCTGGTTAACCAAGATAGTCGAACGATCAAGAATGCTGTGATTGAAGATACGATCAATTATAATCAACAGACTTTCTTGTACGATGAGACAGGAAAAGTCCTTGTTGATGTGTATAAAGCCGTCAAAGACGGAGATCAATGGATAAAAGGTGAGAAAGTTATTTTCAATAATCAAGACAATCCAAATGTAACAACGAATGGTATTGATGGAACATTCACATTACGTATTGCTTTTGAGGATGTCATTGACAGTCCATACTTCATCGTTTATCAAACGAAACTTGATCCTGGCATTCGAAATAATGAAGTTGTTTCAAATGATGTGTCTCTTTACGGAAGTCAGACGGAAATCCATCAAGTAACAAAAGACGTAATCGTCAAATCTACCAACGGTAGCGGTACGTCAACGGGAACAAATGGCTCGTTGACAATCAAGAAATATGACAGAGAAGGGGATAAGGAAGCTGGGATCAACAAAGAGGCACATTTCCAACTCAGTCGTAAAAATGCCGAAGGAAACTACGAAGTTGTTTTCTCCGAACTTGTTGTCAGAAATAATAAGTTGATTCAAGGAACTAGCGAATTTGACCGCTTAGATGGGCTACGATATGGAGATTATAAAATCCAAGAAACGAAAGCACCAGATGGATATGAGCGGGATGAAAAAGAATATACGTTTACGATCTCGAGCGAGGAAGTCGATTATGTCTTTGAACTAGCTAATACAAGGGAAATTATCGAAACTAGCCTAGCTTTAACGGCTACGAAAGCTTTGGAAGGCCGACAGATCGAAGACGGGGAATTCACTTTTGTTTTGGCAGATGAAGAAAATAAAATCCTTCAAGAAAAGACGAACAAGGCAAATAATATTCTTTTTGATGAGATTACTTATCAAAAAGAAGGAACCTATCGATATAAAATTTATGAAGTACAAGGACATGACGCTACGATTAGCTATGATGATTCAATCACCAATGTTACAGTAGAGGTGAAAAATAACGACGGACAGTTAGAAGCAACAGCGTCTTATGAAGGCAATGCCGTCTTCACGAACACCTATACGCCAAAAGCTGGCAGTGTAGTGTTGGAAGCTGAGAAAGTCTTGACGGGCCGTTCACTAGTCGCAGGGGAGTTTACTTTTGAATTAGTCGATCAAGAAGGACAAGTAATTCAAAGTCAAACCAATGACGGCACAGGGAAAGTTTACTTCGATGCGATTCCATACGAAGAGGCTGGTGACTACAATTACACGATCCGTGAGAAAGCAGGTCAAGATGACACAGTCACTTATGATGATACGGAAGTGCCAGTGACTGTAAGTGTGAAAGACAATGAAGGACAGTTAGAAGCAACAGCGTCTTATGAAGGCAACGCCGTCTTCACGAACACTTACACACCAAAAGCTAGCAGTGTAGTGTTGGAAGCTGAGAAAGTCTTGACTGGCCGTTCACTAGTCGCAGGGGAGTTCACTTTTGAATTAGTCGATCAAGAGGGACAAGTGATTCAAAGCCAAACCAATGACGGCACAGGGAAAGTATACTTCGACGCGATTCCATACGATAAAGCCGGCGAGTACAACTACACTATTCGTGAGAAAGCGGGTCAAGATGACACAGTCACTTATGATGATACGGAAGTGCCAGTGACTGTAAGTGTGAAAGACAATGAAGGACAATTGGAAGCAACAGCGACTTATGAAGGCAACGCCGTCTTCACGAACACTTACACACCAAAAGCTGGCAGTGTAGTGTTGGAAGCTGAGAAAGTCTTGACTGGCCGTTCATTAGTCGCAGGAGAGTTCACTTTTGAATTAGTCGATCAAGAGGGACAAGTGATTCAAAGTCAAACCAACGACGGCACAGGGAAAGTTTACTTCGATGCGATTCCATACGAAGAGGCTGGTGACTACAATTACACGATCCGTGAGAAAGCGGGTCAAGATGACACAGTCACTTATGATGATACGGAAGTGCCAGTGACTGTAAGTGTGAAAGACAATGAAGGACAATTGGAAGCAACAGCGACTTATGAAGGCAATGCCGTCTTCACGAACACTTACACACCAAAAGCCGGCAGTGTAGTGTTGGAAGCTGAGAAAGTCTTGACTGGCCGTTCACTAGTCGCAGGGGAGTTCACTTTTGAATTAGTCGATCAAGAGGGACAAGTGATTCAAAGTCAAACCAACGATGGCACAGGGAAAGTTTACTTCGATGCGATTCCATACGAAGAGGCTGGTGACTACAATTACACGATCCGTGAAAAAGCGGGTCAAGATGACACAGTCACTTATGATGATACGGAAGTGCCAGTGACTGTAAGTGTGAAAGACAATGAAGGACAATTGGAAGCAACAGCGACTTATGAAGGCAACGCCGTCTTCACGAACACTTACACACCAAAAGCTGGCAGTGTAGTGTTGGAAGCTGAGAAAGTTTTGACTGGCCGTTCACTAGTCGCAGGGGAGTTCACCTTTGAATTAGTCGATCAAGAGGGACAAGTGATTCAAAGTCAAACCAACGACGGCACAGGGAAAGTTTACTTCGATGCGATTCCATACGAAGAGGCTGGTGACTACAATTACACGATCCGTGAAAAAGCCGGACAAGACAGTACAATCACTTATGATGACGCAGAGATTCCAGTGACCGTAAATGTCGAAGATCAAAACGGAACATTGGAAGCGAAAGCAGATTATGGTAGCGAGCCAACCTTTAATAACCGCTACACGCCAGAAAAAGCTACTGATCCAGCAAAAAATCAGAATACAAAAACACCGACGAAGAAAAACGAACTGCCAAAAACCGGTGAAACGTATCAAGTCAGCTGGATGTTAGTAGGCTTGTTACTAGTAGGCATTGTAGTAGTGGTATATCGCAGACAGAAAAGAAAGTAACTAGCTAAACGAACAAAGATTCCTTGATCTGGTTTCCTATGTTGGAAACGGATCAGGGGGTCTTTTTCTTTTGAAAGAGGTCTTGTTGAACAAAAAACCTCTGTTTACCTTTTGCGTAACAAAAGATAAACAGAGGCACCCACCTTGTCAAACCAGCACGTGGTCGTTAATTGAAAAATATAAGTTGTACGCTTGTAACTGAACAGCAGTCATTAAACTGGTCCCTGCCAGACCCCATTGGTGTACATATAAGCCTGTACCTGCTTTGTGCTCGCTTTTGACTCCCACCCAGCTGTTTTATAAATCAACAAGCCAATTTGTTTGTTGAATCTGCCCGTCTAATTCACGTAAGGCTTTTGCGGTTTGATTCAAACGGTCGGTGATTTGCTTGGTATCGATCGTTCGGATCATACGAATCTCATTACGTCCCATCCGTGGAGCAACCTTGGCTGCTTCCAATGTTGCCGTTAGCATCGCATGCGAACGCCTTAAAGCTTCCCGTTTCTCTAATGCAGCAGCAATCGTTTCTTGTCCACCGATTTTGGCGACCGCATTTCGCTGATTGATTGCAATGACCAACTGGGCAAATTCTTGGTTTGTTGTTTCATAATCCAGCAGTAAGTCGTCGATGCTGCGGTCTAACGTATCGCCTTCTTGGATCACGGCACTACTGGCAATCTCTTCTCGTAACAGAGTGAGTTTGGATTCAAGATCTCTTCGTAGTAATAATGCTTCAGCAAGTTTCATTGATTTCATCCTTTCGAGCAAGGTTTCTTTTCTTTATCCTAGAAAAAAAACACTAAGCTGGCAAGTATTTGCCCTCCAAAAAGTCTTGAAGCCATTATTGAAAAGATTGAAAATTCTAAAAACTGTTTGACTTGAAAAACGAGGAATAGTATACTTTTATCAATTCAGTAGAATATAGGACATCGATGAGAAGAGTAGCTTTGATGACTGTTTAAAGAGAACCCGGGTTGGTGAGAAAGGGGACAGAACGCTAAGTGAAGATGAGCTCAGAGTCTTTTAACTGGTTTACGCTGGTTAGACGGAACGCAGCCGTTATCCTGCCGAGTATGCATACGTACTGATGAGGTGTTATTTGTAAAAATGACACGAAAAAGGGTGGTAACACGAAGTCTTCGTCCCTTTGTTGATCAATGATGATCAGCAAAGGGACGAGGATTTTTTTATTTAATCAAGCTTGCAACTTGCAAGTGAAAAGGAAAGAGGAGAGTAAATGAAAAAGGGTTTGGTTGTTGTAGGGATTTTAAGTTTTTTGTTAGCAGGATGTAGCACGACTGGATCGTCCGCAAAGGAGACAGATCCAGAAGTTCAAGAGATTTCAGTCAGCTTACCGGCAGAGTTGACAACATTAGATACGACGCAAACAACGGATAAAGTTACGTTTACCGTTATCCAGCATCTTTTTGAAGGGTTGTATCGTTTTGATGAAAAGAGTCAGCCAGTTCCCGGTTTGGCGGAGGAAGCAGTCATCAGTGAAGATGGCAAGACATATACCTTTAAACTAAAGGAAGAAGCCAAATGGAGTGATGGGCAGCAAGTGCAAGCAGCAGATTTTGCTTATGCTTGGAAGAAACTGGTCGATCCTAAAACCATGGGGCCAAATGCGTATCTTTTAGACAATGTCGTCAACAGTCAAGATATTCGCGAAGGGAAAGCAGACATTGCGACGATTGGCTTAGAAACACCGGATGAAAAGACCTTTGTCGTCCATTTGGAACAGCCGCAACCTTCTTTTTTATCGGTGGTGTCGATTGGCTGGTTAGCGCCTCAAAGACAGTCTTATGTTGAAGAAAAAGGGACGGCATATGGGAAAACAAGTGAAGACTTGCTCTATACGGGACCTTTCATTCTGAAAGACTGGCAACAGACCGGTGCAGAATGGACGCTTGCCAAAAATCCTGAGTATTACGATCAAGCGGTAGTTAAGTTGGATAAAATCAAAGGTTCCACGATCAAAGAGGAGAATACTGGAATCCAGTTGTTTGAAAGCGGGGAGTTGGATCTGCAAAAAATCAGCGGACTCTATGTGCAACAGTACCAAAATAATGACTCCTTAGTCACTCAAAAGGATATTGCCAACTATTTTTTAGATTTTAATAAACAGGCAAATAAACCATTGGCAAATGTCCACCTTCGTAAAGCCATCGCTTTGGCGATTGACAAAGAGAGTCTCGTGAATGATGTGTTGAACGATGGAGCAAGCGTATTGAATGGCCTTATTCCCAGTGGGCTTTATGCCAATCCGAATACCAATGAAGATTTTCGCACTTATAGCGGGGACTACAATGAATACGATAGTAACAAAGCACAAGCAGAATGGAGCCAAGCACAATCAGCTATCGGTGACAAAATTGAACTGACTTTATTGGTAACAGATGATGATCACGGACAAAAAATCGGTGAATATCTGCAAAATCAGCTTCAAGATCATTTGCCTGGTTTGACGATTACAATCAATAAACAACCACGAACGAATTTGAATCAATCACGAGCAGATGGTCAATATGAGTTGTCGATTTCTGGTTGGATTGCTGGCAGCAGTGACTTGGAATCTTATTTCAATTTATATAAAAAAGGTTCTTCTTACAATTACGGTGGATATGTCAACGAGGACTATACGGCATTGACAGAAAACGCACGTACCGTGGATGCCAATGATCCAGATAAAGTATTTGAAGATTACAAATCAGCAGAATCAATTCTGTTAGCAGAAGATGCAGCTCAAGTTCCTCTATATCAGAGTGCATCAAATTATTTGATCAGGTCAACGATCAAAGATATCCAATTTCCCGCATACGGTGCCTATTTTTATTTCCGTACGGCATCTGTAGAGAAGTAAGCAAAAAACGCAGCCCTAAGCTTGCTTGGGCTGCGTTTTTGTGAGCTGCACTTAATAACAACGATCAGTAGTTACTCATTTTCTGTGGTCATTGCAGCTTCTTTAAATAAGAGAACTTTACTTTCTGGATAGGTTGGAAAGTGATTCATTGGAATCTTCCAATCTTGTTCAGGAACTTCAAACTGATAGTGGTTGACCAGTAAATCACTGAACACGCGCAACGTATGCAAAGTGATCCATTCACCAGCACAGCGGTGCATTTTGCGGAAATCACCGCCTCCTTGTGCGATCATTTCATATTCTTCCTCATAGGAAATGGCTTGTGTACGTCCGACAAAGCGATCCACTTTGAAGTCATCTGGCTGATCAAAGGTTCTCGGATCATGATTCGTACCATAAATATCTTGGACGACCCAGCTGTCCTTAGGGATCAGATAACCATCGACGACAACATCTTGCAAGCTAATGGCAGGCATCATTGGAAAGAAAGGATAAAAGCGGCGTAATTCTTGAATAAATGAATCCTGTAACTCCCAAAAGTTTTGTTTAAGTGCTTGGTAGATGGTCGTTGTACTAAAAAGGGCATGTCCCATCAAAGCGATCCAAACGGTTAAAGCAACCGTAGGGCGGATGATATTTAACAGATCGACGGCTGCAACTTCGATCGGCAGTAAATTACCTTCAAGATCAGTGGCAGTAGCGAAAGTATAAAGTGCTAATGATTCTTTGCCAGCAACAGGATGTTGACGAGCTTCTTCAATCAATCCTTGAGCCCATTTCTCAGATTTTTTACGATCTTCGACGCCTCTTAAATGGGCGACAGGGGAGGTGACAGTCCCGCTGAACATAGCAACTTGATAATCAGCTAACTCACTGATCTCTGATTGAGACAGTGGTGCTAGATTGATTCCTGACCATTCACAAATCGTTTTGAATAGAACATTTTTTGTGAGTGAAAAAAGCTCAAAGGTACCGGATTGTTTATTCAGTTCATGAGAAAGGTTTCGTTCCAACAAATCATGGTAATCGGTCATTCTCTCAGGTGTCATCAAGTCCATAAAGTAGTTTTTCCGATGGTGATGTTGTTCCCCGTCTAAAGTTTGAACCCCCTCTTCCCCTAACAAGGTTGAACGGACGAGTTTGGGCATTGCTCCTTCACGTTTAAAGTTTCGTGGATCATAAAAAATTTTTGCTGCTTCTTTTCCATAAATGGCAATCACTTCTTGATTCAGAAATTTAGCTCTAACGACTGGGGCATTCACCTCAGACCGTAATTCTCCTAAGATTTCATAACCAGCATCAAAGAGTTCTTTGACCTCAGTTAATTTGATTTTCGCTGTTGGTACTTCTTTCATTGGATTTCCTCCTGTCTTTTTCCAATTGATATACTTCTAGCTTAAGCTTTTTTCTTTATTTAGACAAAAGAAACACATAAAAAAGAGCAGATCATCCAAGATGACCTGCTCAAAATGCGGAAGATGGGAGTTGAACCCACACGAGATATACTCACACGCGCCTGAAGCGTGCGCGTCTGCCATTCCGCCACTTCCGCGCATAAATAACCTTAGCGCATTTTGAGAATTTTGGCAAGAAAAAAATAAGTCTGTCAGCGGGGACTGACAGACAAGGAGTAAAAAATGAAAAAGTTGGGTTGTTTGTTGGGTTATTTATATAGTAACCGGAAAATATGAAAAAATTGTGATCAACCCTTAGCGTTTTAAAGAAAAAAACAGGCCAAAGGTTAAAAAAAACTAAAATAGCACCATGATAAAAAAGGGCCTGCCAGCGGGGACTGGCAGGCAAGGAGTAAAATGAAAAAGTTAGGGTTTGTTGGTATGAATAAACTATACCGCCCAAATGTGAAAAAAGAGTGACCAAAAAGGAACGTTTTTGTTACGATACGTAGACCAAATCAAGGTTTTTTTCATTGAAGGTGTCTCCATGCTCCAAATCACCATATTTGAACCCCCGGTTGAACCATTCAACTCGTTGTTTTGAAGTCCCATGAGTAAAACTATCTGGTACGACATATCCTTGGTATTCCTTTTGTAACGTATCATCACCAATGGCATTAGCAGCTGTGATAGCCTCTTCGATATCACCAGCTTCTAAAATCGGTTGGCCGTTATAAGTTTTTCCTTGTAGATACTTGGCAAATGTACCGGCTAAATAATCCGCTTGTAGTTCCAAACGAACACTATATTGATTGTATTCTTTTTCAGAAACCTGTTGGCGGATCTTATCGAGTTGCTGTGTAATACCAAGTTCGTTTTGTACGTGATGACCAACTTCATGAGCAATGACATAGGCCATGGCAAAATCTCCGCTGGCCCCATACTTTTGAGAAAGTTCTGTTGCAAAGCTGAGATCCAGATAAACATTTTGATCGGCAGGGCAATAAAAGGGACCAACTTGAGAAGTTGCATTCCCACAAGCCGATTGAACACTTCCTGTAAATAAAACCAGTTTAGGATCTTGATACGTAGTCTGTTCTGCTTCAAAAACACCATTCCAATAATCTTCCAAATGGCCGAAGACGACAGCGGAGAATTCTTTTTCCTCTGTATACTCGTCTGAAGCCACATTTTCTGTTTGATAATTAGCGGCTTGTCCGCCTCCCAAAATATCTGTGACGGAGTTTAAATCACCCCCACTGAATAGAAAAAAGAGGACTGCGATAACAATCGTACCGATACCACCGCCGGCCATTATTTTTCCTCCTGAACCTGCGGAACGACCAGAGCGGTCTTCCACATTGGAACTTTGTCTACCCCCACGCCATTTCATTTTGTTTCCTCCTCATTTGACTGTTTACATTTATTATAAGAGAAAACGAGGAAGATGAGAAAAGTTTGGCTTGCTTGAAGCGATTTTGCGGAACAAACGACCGATATTGCTATCAAGGGAAAGGGTGTGCACACCTTTTAATCATTTTTTAATCTAACAATTGGTCTTCATATTTGTTAAGGTATCACTAGAATAAAGGTAGAGGGTGAGCAAATGAAAAACAATTATTCTTTGATCGAAGACCGACGCATGCAAATTTTTAAGCGGCTGATCAATGGGGAGCACTTGAGTTACCAGCAACTTTCTGATGAGTATTATGTTTCTAGGAGCAGTATCGCCAAAGATATCGCTTATCTAAAAACACTGTTTGTCAAAGAAAATTTACTGTTGCGTTTTGATAATTCAGGCACTTATTTTCAAGGAAGCGAGTCACAAATCCAACGAATGTTGAAGCGATTCATTCTCCTTACTATGGAGCATGGGGAGAACCTTTCTGTTCTGACAAATGTGTCATTATTTGAAAAGATAAATGCGGCTTTTCGCCATTCGATCACCGAAAAGCAAATGGAGATCCCAGAAAGCTACATCCAAAGCATCGTTGTTTCGATCTTGCTGATTGTCGAGCGCTCGAATCAGGCAAATCAGCTGGATATAGAAGAGAAGCGCCAATTTGGAAAATTGTTTTTGGAATTTGACAAGTATCCGTTGATTTATGAATTGTTGAAAGAAATTGAAGAACAAGAAATCTACCATTTTTCATCGAAAGAAGTTCAGTACCTAACCTATCTCATTGTAGGTAGTGGCTTACGTTTTTTTATGAAGAACGAATCGATTCCGTTCTCTTTTCGAGGGAAAGTCAGAAATCTGATTCAGAAAGTCAGTGAAGGCATCCAGATCGATTTGACACAGGATAGTCGCTTAGAAGAAGATTTGACGATTCATTTGTACCAGCTGTTTTTACGCATTGAGGCCCAAACTACTGTAGTCAATCCATTGCTAGATGAGATCAAACAGCATTATCCGGCGTTGTATGGGGTCGTTTGGTTCTCTTTGAACGACTTTCTAAAGGCCTACCATATTGGAATATCTGAGGATGAAATCGGGTTTGTTTCGATTCACTTTCAAGCTGCAGTAGAACGGATGCGGCAATTGAATAAAATCGTCTTTGTTTGTCCGAACGGTGTTGGCACCAGTTCATTTATTTCTGCCAAGATTCGTCGAATATTGCCTAATGTCGATAGTATTGAAACCGCTTCTGTCGCTAAGCTCAAAGAGATGGATATTTCTGCCATCGATTTCATTATTTCCACGATCGATTTACCTGATGTTTCCAAACCAGTCGTCCGCATCTCGCCGATGGTGACCAATCGAGACATGAAGCGGATCATGAATCACTATATCGATTTGATTATTGATAATGAACCGATTGCGGATAAGGTGAAAATCCTGCAAGATACACGGATGTTGATTGCACCGAAGATTTATTTTGAACGATTTGAGACCAAAGAACAAGCACTGGATTTTCTGATCAGTCAAAATGACTTTTCGTCGGAAAATCAGCGTACGGACTTTCAGCGTTCCGTCTTAGAACGAGAAGCATTGCAGTCGACCTATTTAGATAACGGTTTTGCCATACCTCATGGCAATCCTGAGTTTGTTTCAAAAACGACCTTTTCTGTATTGATTTTGGATCGTCCTGTTGATTGGAGCAACCAAAAAGTCGATATCATCGTGTTACTAATGATACGAGAAGATGAGGCCCAAGAAGTAGAACCTGTCATGAAGTTGATCATGCAAGGGATCGAAGACAAAGAATGGTTCATTTCAAAAATGTTGGAGGTAAAATCATGATCAATTTAAAAAAATTACTGCCTGAGGATCATATCGAGACCACGAATCAAATCCTCACTTGGCAAGAAGCAGTTCAATTGGCGAGTCAGCCGCTATTAAATGAAAAAGCCATCGATCAACAATATGTCGCTAATATGATCCATAGCGTTGAGGAGAACGGCCCGTATATGGTATTGGCTGATTACTTTGCATTGATGCATGCTCGTCCGGGGGAAGGTGTCTTTCATCAAGGGATGAGTTTGCTAGTGACTAAAAACGAAATCGATTTAGCTGGCAAGCCGGTCCGTATTTTCCTTGTTTTAGCTGCAAAAGACAATCAAAGTCATTTGGAAAGTTTACAGGAAATCATGGAAGTGTTTATGGATCAGGAAAAGTATCAACTTATTTTGAATGGTGACAAAGAACAGATTTGCCAATTATTCCAATAGGAGGAAAAGAAGATGAAAATTTTAGCTGTGTGTGGATTTGGTGTTGGAAGTTCAATGGTGTTAAAGATGACGATCGATAAGGTGATTAAGGAGCTGGGGCTGAAGGCGACTGCTGAGAATACGGATTTGTCTACTGCAAAAGCAACTCCTGCAGATGTTTATTTTACAAGCCACGAATTATTGAATGATTTGCAAGCTTCCGTCAAAGCACCTGTCTATCCCATCAAAAAATATATGGATGTCGCTGAAGTCAAAATGCAAATGGAAAAGTTTTTAGCTGAAAGAGAGGGATAATCATGAGTTTTGTCACAGATCATATTTTAAAGAATCCGCCAGTATTGCTCGGACTGATTGCAATGATCGGGTTGATCGTGCAACGAAAACCTTTTGCCGAAGTGGTGAAAGGCTCGTTGACAGCAGCCTTTGGGATGGTAGCATTGACCGCAGGGGTCAATATGCTGACGGGAACGATCGCACCAATCAACACAGCGGTTCAGACACAGTTGGGGGTTCAAGTAGCCGATGGTCTTTCTGATGTGACCTTCACAGCAGAATACGGGGGAACTGTTGGGTTAGCCATGTTTTTTGGATTGATCTTGCACTTATTGATTGCTCGTTTTACACCAGTTAAGACGATTTTCTTGACGGGTCATATGTTATGGTGGTTCCCATTTGTGATCGTTGCTGGTGGGGTTGAAGGTGGAATGTCGGGGATTCCATTATTGATTTTAGGAGCTGTTTTATCTGCTTGTTATTGGTCATTTATGCCTTGGATCATGCGGAAATATGTTTGGGATGCCACTGGCGATGATTCGTTCTTGATTGGACATCCTACAGGGATCTTATCGATGGTGTCCGGCTTCGTGGCAAAACGAGTAGGAAACAAAGAAAAATCGACAGAAGATTTAAAAGTGCCAGAAAACTTGTCCTTTTTCCGTGAGATTTCCATTACAGGTGCCTTGGTGATGTTTTTGATGAATATTGTTGTAGGAATTATCGCACCAGTTCTTGTCCCAGAAGGTGGGAATCTGGTCATGTTTGCTGTTCAAGCAGGCTTGAACTTTGGCGCAGGACTCTTGATCATGCTTTATGGGGTCCGCCTATTGATCAACCAAATTATTCCAGCTTTCCAAGGGATTGCCGAAAAAGTCGTCCCTGGAGCCAAACCAGCTTTTGATGTACCGATCCTATTCAATTATCGTCCGAATGCCGTGATTATTGGCTTTATCGTAGCTATGATCACCTCAACGATCCTTGTGATCATTGTCAATACGACGAATGTTTTTGGAATCTTGATCGTACCATTAGTTATCACCAGTTTCTTTGAATGTGGCGGCGCAGCAGTTATTGGAGAAGGACAAGGCGGCTTGCGTGGCGCAGTCATTGGTACCATTGCCGCATCATTTGTGATGGTCTTGTTAGTTGGTGTATCTGCCGTTCTATTCAGCACAACGATTCAAAACTGGATTCTGATCTTTGGTGGCAATGACTTATCACTTTGGGGAATCATTGGTCGTGGTCTCGGCAGTCTATTTGGGGGAATTTAATATGTATCAATATGTTGATAAAATTCATGCATTACTAGAAACCGTTGAAAAAAAGGAACAGCATGCAATCGATGAGGCAATTCGTCTCTTGACTACAGCAAATCTAGAGAAACATTCGATTTATATTTTTGGGGCTAGTCATGCGGGGATCTTGGCAGAAGAAATGTACTATCGCGCGGGAGGGATGATGACGATCAATGCGATCTTTGGACGAGAACTGATGTTGGATCGCAGTCCCATCACCTTTACTAGCAAAATGGAACGACTAGAAGGCTACGGCACCGCATTAGCGGAAATCCAGCCGTTCAAAGAAGGAGACGTGCTGATTTTACACTCAGTTTCAGGTCGTAATCCCGTCATAATCGATTTAGCACTAGCGGCAAAAGAAAAAGGCGTCAAAATTATCGCTTTAACAAACAAAACGTATTCGCAATCAGTCACTAGCCGCCATTCTTCGGGCCTTCGTCTGTTTGAAGTCGCTGATCTTGTAATCGATAATCATGGGGAAATTGGTGATGCAGGTTGTCAGATTAAGGGGATGGATCAAAAAGTGGGGCCTACTTCAACGGTGATTGGCGCTACGATCCTTAATACCATTATCGTCGAAGTTTGCCAACAATTGAAACAAGCAGGAATCGATTATCCGCCCATCTTTTATTCCGCAAATATGGATGGCGGCGATGAATTGAACCAATCATTGTTTGAACAATACAAAGAAGCCATTCATTATCAGTTGTAACGATGATTGTACAGAAGTTTTAACTCAGAAAAAGAACTGTGAGAAAAGCATAATCCAAATGAAAACTGATCGTGTCAGAAGTTTTTACTTCTCATAAAATAGCAGCAAGACTCCAGTAGAGCCTTGCTGCTAGTAGATCTAAGGAATTCAATTGGGGCAAGTCATCTCGCAGTTCTTTTTTTGTGACCATTCCAATTCCTATAATTGATGTGAGCCTATGAAATCCCTCATGAGCTTTGTGCTGTCTCACTTTACTCAAATTCTTCATATTCATTCGGATCTTGACCTTCAATACGTCCATCTTCTTTGTTCAAGCGATTGATTGCATTGATTTCTTCTTCAGTCAGTTCAAAGTCAAAAATAGCTAAGTTTTCTCGCTGATGGCTCAGGTTTCGGGATTTTGGTAGTGGTAGAATCCCGCGATCGACGTGCCAGCGTAAGATGACTTGACCCGCAGATTTTTGATATTTATTTGCTAGATCAGTGATGATGGATTCTTTGAGCGCCGCGCTGCCGCGGCCTAATGGACTCCATGCTTCAGAAATGATCCCACGTTTTCTGTTTTCTGCTACCATTTGTTCTTGGACCCAGTAAGGATGGATCTCGATTTGATTGATGGCTGGTGTGACACCAGTTGCCTCAATAATGGCATCTAAATGTTCAGGTTCAAAGTTAGATACACCAATAGAACGAATCAAACCTAATTTTTGCGCAGTCACTAACGCCTGCCACGCTTCAATGTACTTGCCGCGTTTAGGCAGTGGCCAGTGGATCAAAAAGGCGTCAAAGTAATCTAATCCCATGCGCGCCAGCGATTCTTGAATACTGGTCAGTGCATCATCATATCCATGATATTTTCCTGGTAATTTTGAGGTGATATAAAACTCAGAACGAGGGACACCGGATCGGCGAATCGCTTTACCGACGATTCCTTCATTGTCATAGTTCGTTGACGAATCAATCAAACGATAGCCATCTGCAATCGCTGCTTGCAACTGGCTTAAGCCTTCGCCACCGCGAATTTGATAGGTACCGATGCCCACGGCTGGGCGCATATTGCCGTCATTTAGTGTAAGTAAAGGTGCTTTCATATAATGATTCCTCCTTTTTCTTATACATTCTACTCTAACGCTTTTTTAGCTTTAAGGTAACCAACTTGCTCAATAAGACAAGAAAAGAGCAATGATTTCTTGTGAATGGAATCATTGCTCTTTTTATTCGTTTCGATCAATTTATTTTTCAGGTGGCGTGCCATACATTTTTGGTGTGACAGGATCTAGTTTTGGCGCTTTGCCTTCAACTTTAGGTGTAGAAAGCCATTGGTATTCACCTTCGCCATCAAGTGCTTTTCCTTTTGCCCAAGAGCCTTCTTTACTTTGATCTCCTTCAGAGAAATTGTAAAAGTCATAGGCGATGTCTAACCGTTCTTCATTACGAGGGAAAGTGCTCGGTACTAAGATTGTACCCTCTTTTTCTTCAAGTTCTTTGACAGCTTGTGCCCAAAGGTTTTGGTGATAGCTGTCCCGAGCTAATAGCACGGATAAGAGGTCTTTAACTCCACGGTCATCAATCATTTCATAGATTCGAGCGACTTGTAATCGTCCTTGTGATTCTGCATTTAAATTGGCACGGAAGTCTGCCAGTAAATTACCGCTGGCAATGATGTAAGCGCCACTCCATGGATTACCGACACTGTCAGCTGGACGTGGTCCTAAGCCAGCAACGATCGCATGTTGTGGATTCATTCCAGAGATAATTGCGCCAATTGCTGGGTCTTTTTTCATTGCGGCTTCTTGATCTTCTACCGGTGCACCTTCTAATAAACGAGCAACCATTGTAGCAAGCATTTCAACGTGTCCAATTTCTTCTGTCGCAATGTCCATCAACATATCTTTGTACTTTTCTTCTCCACGGCAGCTCCAACCTTGGAAGAGATACTGCATTGCTACACTCATTTCGCCATACTGGCCACCGATCAATTCTTGAAGATACTTCGCAATTAATGGATTTGGTTTGTCTGGTTTTGCTTCGAACTGTAGTTCTTTCTGATGTAGAAACATAGTTGTCCTCCTCTAAAATGATTTTTATTGGGCCCAAAAATATTCTCTCACGTTTATTTAGAATGGTCTAATCAAACGCTTGCTTTATTTCCGTATTAATAAAAACCGTTGAAATAGCGCTTTTTCTTGACAAAAAGCAGTCGCCATTAGATAGTTGAAGAGAAGTGAAGGAGTTAAAGGAGAGAGGCAAAATGTATTCGTACTATAAAATCGAAAAGAACCAAATCAGAGAATCATCCGAAGAAGACTATAATTGGTTGGTAGTCAAACATGGAAATGAAGAAGAAAAAAAAGAGCTGCTGACACTTTTTGATTTACCGGAAGATATTTTTATTGGCTCCGATGAACCAGAGGAAGTTTCTCGATTAGAACATTTACGAGACACTAAGTTAAACAATCCGTTTCTTTATACATTGATCGATCTTTCTTCAAATCATCAAGAACGCATTGAAAAACGCCTTGAACCTGTCACATTTATTCTTTCTAAAGGATTGATGATCACCTATGTCTCTAGAGAATCGAATCTCGTTGAGCGATTGATCGAGAAACATGGAAGTGAGCTTCGACATTTTGAGGATATCATTGCTTTTGCCACATTAATGATCTATACCCACTATATCAATGGGTTGAAAGAGATTAAAAAGCAAATCGACCAATTGGATGCGGCTGCCCGTAAAACAACCGAAAATAATGAACTATTTAATCTGGCAGACACAGAACGAGATATGGTTTATTTGGATCACACATTGAAAGATCAGAATCTTACAGTGAATCACTTGATGGAACGAAAAGAGTTTTTAGACAAATTAGATAATGAATCGTTAGTTTACGACATTAAACTGCGACAGAAATTTGCCAACAAGCTTGTCACGATCTATCGCGATTTATTGGAAACTATCGGTGGTCTATTCTCGGATATGATGGACAATAATTTGAACCATTTGATGAAATATTTAGATTCAGCAGCATTAGTGGTTGCAGTGCCATCATTGATTGCTGGACTTTGGGGGATCAACACTGGCGGACTGCCTGGGAAGGATAACACGATAGGAACGATTCTAGTCTTTGGGTTAGCTGTCTTAGTAGGCATCCTTACTGCTGTCTATCTTTCAAAGAAAGACTTTTCAAAAACAAAATAAAAAAGCAACTTTGTCTAGCATTGAACGCTGGGCAAAGTTGCTTTTTTTCGTGACTTCACAATCGCGAAGACTGTCCAATAAGCAGAGGGGAGAAGCGAGAAATGAAAAATATTAAGAAGAAAGGCCGGGGTACAATCCGAACAATTTATTTTTTACTTTACTCGCTATTGCATACGCTCACTTCTATCGCTCCTTTTTCTCATAATCCTTTTACATAGTGAGGGGAAGCAGGTTTCAAATACAAAAGGCAGAATCAAAGGAATGCCAATTGTTTTGATGTTTCATCAGAAGGATGTAGTGAATGAGGTGTGTACGACAATCAGGTTTCTTTGATTGCTTTTATTCATAGGGAAGATGACGGTTGAAAGCAGACAATGAAAGAAAATCGTACATAGTCTAGGTACCCTTTATCAGAAAATAACTTTTTGCTGATCGAAACGCTTTCAAAGAGCTGCGGCAGTTTTTTTGACCTCTTGCAGTGAGTGTTAATGATTCCAAAAAAGTTGATTTATCCTTAATATAACAACGTTTTAAATTTTTTTTGTTTTTTTAAGAGCAAAATTTTTGTGTATTTTTAAGAAGAAGCGTAACATAATATGTGTAATAAATATTTCACAGAAAGAAGGAGAAAATTATGCATTGGTTATGGGTATTAATCGTAGGAGCTATTATCGGTTTGATTGCCGGAGCAATTACAAATAAAGGTGGATCAATGGGATGGATCGCTAACATCGTTGCAGGTTTAGTTGGTTCAGCAATTGGACAAGCATTGTTAGGTAGCTGGGGTCCTCAATTAGCAGGAATGGCTTTGATTCCTTCTATCATTGGTGCGATCATTGTTGTTGCTGTAGTATCATTTTTCTTGGGACGTTCAAGAGGTTAATCGTCAAACATATCAGCAATTTTACCTATTATCTTAAGGAGCAGCTTTTCGCTGCTTCTTTTTTTGTATGGACAAACTGCTTCTATCACTGATCATCGATGTTGTCTAACTGATGTCGCCGAATGCAAGCATTACCTTTGTCAGATTAAAAAATACTCGTTACACTTAATATAGAACGACGAAAGAAAGGATGATCTCAATGAAAAAAATGTACGAAACAGCAATGATCAATCGTGGAGGCCGTGATGGCGAGGTTGAGGCACCAAACGGAAGTATGCACATGAAGATCGACCGCCCAGGAATCCATAGTGAAGGGACAAATCCGGAACAACTTTTTGCGGCTGGATACGCATCTTGCTTCAACGGCGCGGTTCAACACATGCTGGAAGAAAATAATCTTGAGTCTGATTCTGAAGTCAAAGCACGGGTATCTTTATTTCAATTAGAAGATGGGGGCTACCAAATCGGGGTTGTTTTAGAAGTTTCTTTGCCAGGACTTGAGAAGGACCAAGCAGAGAAAATCGCAGAAGAAGCCCACGCATTTTGCCCATACTCTAAAGCAACAAGAGGCAATATTGATGTGGAAGTGACTATAGTAGAATAAGGGATTCTTAATGTTACTATAAATGAGATTATGAAAGATCCTATAAAGAAACGCTAGTAAAAGAAACATGTAGTTACGGTAATTAATAGCGGTCTATGTACGATTGATCGAATAGACCAAGGAGGCAAAAAAAATGACACAGCGGGTAGCAATAATGATCTTAGTGTTGCTGGTCATTGGCCTCCTTGTTTACTATGTCCTAAAGTTTAAGCATTGGAAGCAGCAACGGATACATCAGGATATTGAAAAAAAGTTAAAACGGTATCCTATTGTTCAAGCAGCTTGGGAAAAGGCTGAAGCAAAACAATATAACATTCCTGGATTAACAGAAACAAGAATGGTGGTGCCGGAAACCGGCGAAAATGAGGTTTGTCAATGGATGACGCCGCAAGGGTTGGCTTTTTCTCAAGATTTTGTGTTTATTTCTGCCTACTGCTATGACCATCAGCATCATTCTATTATTCATGTACTGGATAGAGAAACAGGACAGCCGATCAAACTGCTGATTTTACCTAAACGGCCACATGTAGGGGGCTTAGTATATGATACAAAACGGGAACTTTTATGGTTGACAATCACAGGATCTGCTACTGGACGAGTAGCCGCTTTACGTTTGATCGATATCTTAGCAGATACATCTGAAGCGACGGGACAGCCAATCACTTATTGGCTGACAACTGATCTCTTAGAGATTCCACAAGCATCGTATTTGACTCAAAACAATGATCAACTGGTATCTGGCAACTTCACATTAAAAGGTGAAGGACAGTTGACTTTCTATCTATTGCCGACGATAGCTGAAATGAAAACAGCAATTCGCCGCAAAGACAAAATCCAACCAACCGTGACAATGAGCAGAAAAACATCTGATAAGATTCAAGGTGTGGCTTTTTATGGCCATTATCTCTTAGCCAGTCGTTCTTATGGTCCTTATACCTCGGAACTCTTAGTGTTCGAGCGGGACTCCCCTAGCCGGATCCTAAAACGAATCAAATTTCCACCGTATTTGGAACAAATCGTTGTTGTAGAAGATCGTCTAGCAGTATTGTTTGAAAGTGGCGCCGCAGCGTATCGCGAGAAAGCCAATCCTGTGTTAGCCAATGTTTTATTACTAGACTTAGCAACGTTGCTTCATGCAAATAAACGTCCCAAAAAGATTGCTGCAACTAAAAAATAGTCGGACAACTCAAGATGATCACTGTTGTTCATAAAGAACGACAAGAAAAATCATCTAGCGATGTTCGACTATTTTATGAGTTTGAATCATTGAGCGTCTGTTGTATAGCAATGCGTATTAATCAATGATCGATCGTTGAATATCCAAAACAGTTCCTGTTTTCGCATCTGCTAAAAATTCGTAAGTGATCAGTTGTCCGTCTTCGGTCCGAGTAATACCGCCGGTATATCCTTGAGATGTCACTGCAAATTTACGAAGTGGTTGCTTCTCAAAATTGATCCAGGAACCTTCGATCGGACCTTCTTTTAAAAATGCTGCTTTGATTTGATCGAGGACGTCATCTGCATTCATCGATTGTTTTTTCTTCATCCATAATGTCGAGAAGATCCCGCCTGCAAAACCGACACCCACGCCGATGGCCAGGCCGTTTTTAAAATAATTGAATGGACGTTCATTGATCATAAATGTTGTGCCTCCTTGAAGACTTCTCCTATCCTGTTAAGGAATAAACGGAAATCCTTTTGTCTGTTTAGATTATTTTACCATAGTTTAGAATTTTTCTATAAGAAAAGAACCAGAATGAGTAATTTGCGTTATAATAAATATAGATTTGCAAGAGGAGGGAAGGCTTGTTTCGATTCAAGCCGAAAAAAGTATGGAAGAAAAAACGTTTCAACGAATCAAAGAATTAACAGAATTGCAAGGAACTAGTGGATTTGAACAGGATGTTCGGGCTTATATGCGGGAAGCGATGACTCCATTAGTGGACGAAATCCAACAAGATGGACTTGGCGGGATCTTCGGATTACGTCATCATTCAGATGCAGATGCACCACGCGTGATGCTAGCTGCTCATATGGACGAAGTTGGATTCATGTTGACACAAATCACCGAACGCGGGTTATTTAAAGTGACACCTCTTGGCGGTTGGAACCCTTATGTCGTTTCAGCACAACGCTTCACTTTAAAAACTGCGAAAGGCAACTATCCATGTATTTCTTCATCAGTGCCCCCACATTTACTACGTGGAACAGCTGGACAAAAAGCAGTAGAAGTAACGGACATTCTGTTCGATGCTGGTTTTGATTCTAAAGAAGAAGCGGAAAGTTTTGGCGTACGACCAGGTGACACCATCGTACCTCAAGTAGAAACAATCAAGACAGCGAATGGCAAAAACATTATTTCAAAAGCTTGGGATAATCGTTATGGCTGTACGGTTGTATTAGAAGCATTGGAAGCATTGAAAGAAGAACAACTGGGTCATACATTGATTGCTGGTGCCAATGTGCAAGAAGAAGTTGGCTTACGTGGTTCAAAACCTTCTGTCACGAAATTCCAACCAGATCTATTCTTCGCTGTTGACTGTTCACCAGCTGATGATACAGTGACGAAGAATGGGACTTTTGGGCATTTAGGTGAAGGTACACTGATGCGTATCTATGATCCAGGAATGATCATGTTGCCTCGGATGAAAGAATTCTTGCTGGACACAGCAGAAACAAACAATATCCCTTACCAATACTTTGTGTCTAAAGGCGGTACGGATGCTGGTGCAGCTCATATGGCCAATGAAGGAATTCCAAGTTCTGTGATTGGTGTACCAGGACGTTATATCCATACCCATCAAACACTATTCAGCATCGCTGACTTTGATGCTGCGAGAGAAATGGTGATCCAAGTCTTGAAAGGTTTGGATAAATCAACAGTTGCTACAATTGTAGAAGGAAAATAAAAATAAAGAGCTGTGATACGACTCAACGCTAGATCAGACCTATTTGGTTCAATTTTTGATCTGTTATTGTAACTGTTTACGATAATCAGGAAATGGGACAACTAGGGTGCTGTTTTCAGTGACTAGCATGGGCGTGTTCACAGCTCTTTTGCTTGTGAGTTGGTTCCCTGTTTTAAAAGGTGTATAATTTGATTAGAGAAAAGAAAGTGGTGAGCGTGTGATTGTTCCAAAAAATTTAGAAGAATTGGCAACATATGTCGAAAAAGGAAAAAATGTCTTCTTTTTTACAGCAGACTGGTGTGGGGATTGCCGTTATATTAAACCGCAATTGCCTGAGATCGAAGCAGATTTCCCTGAATTTCAATTTGTTGAAGTTGATCGTGATGCTTATATGGATGTGGCTG
Source organism: Enterococcus sp. DIV0574 (assembly GCF_051711125.1). NCBI lineage: Bacteria > Bacillati > Bacillota > Bacilli > Lactobacillales > Enterococcaceae > Enterococcus > Enterococcus sp. DIV0574. Next base: position 2,465,175 of record NZ_JBIOMA010000001.1, on the reverse strand, counting down.
TTGAATGGAATATCTTTGGAATTCCAAGTCTTGTAGTGATCGAAGACGGCAAAGAACTTGGTCGTTTAGTCAACAAAGATCGAAAAACAAAAGCAGAAATCGAATCTTTCTTATCAAGTCTAAATTAAACTTTCGAGGTGAAAAACATGAGTGGGCAAAGATATCAAAATATTTTAGTAGGTGTCGATGGCTCCGACCAAGCCAATGAAGCGTTCAAAAAAGCAGTTGAAGTGGCACGACGCAATCAGGGGAAAGTCTATGTAGCGAATATCATCGATCAGCAGATCCCCACGATGATGGGATATGCTCCTTTAGATACAACGATCATTGAGCAGGAAAAGGATACTGCCCAAGAATTAATCGAATCTTGTAAACAATATGGTAAATCCGTTAATTTTGATTTGATCGAAGGGATCATTGCTTACGGCTCTGCGAAAGAAGCAATGGCCAAACAGTTACCAGAAAAATATGGGATTGATTTGATCATGGTAGGCCAATCCGGACTGAATGCAGTTGAGCGGTTTATCACCGGGAGTGTAGCGAGTTATATTATTCGCGAAGCGAAATGTGATGTGTTGGTTGTCTCTCCTAGCGAAGAATAAGCAAAAGACAAAGCTGTGACAGAAGATACAGAGACAGGAAAAAAGAGCAAGCGAGTGCTTTTTCATTCACTAGCTGCCTGTTGGTCTGATTTCTGTCGCAGTTTTTTTATGGATTGGGAAGTGCAGCGATTGTAAACTGAGAAAATTCCCATGACGAACAGACAAAAATTTGTTAAGATTATGGGCGGAATAAGTAAGAGGAGGAAGACAAGTGATTTTTTCATACAACAAAGAATATGTGGGCGATACTTTGATCGTGATCACAGCAGATGATAAAGGGCTGGAACAAACGGCTGAACGAAAAGGAAATGTCGCTCAAATCAAAAATGAAGAAGGTACGATCGTAGGTTGGAACTTCTTTCACATTTCTGATACAGTTGCCATTGAAGGAAACGGGCAAGTAGTTTTGACGAAACAACAAGTGGAAACTTTGAACCGATTGATCACAGAAGCTGGCTTTACGGAGCAATTGGCAATTGATTTAGAGCCGAAAATCGTTGTGGGTTATGTCAAAACATGTGAACCACATCCAGATAGTGATCATTTATCTGTAACGGAAACAGAAGTCGGAGAAGGCGAGGTCCTGCAAATCGTTTGTGGTGCTGCCAATATTCGCAAAGGCTTGAAAGTCGTTGTTGCTAAACCAGGAGCAATGATGCCGGATGGGTTATTGATCTGGCCAGGAACGCTTCGTGGCGTCGATAGCTACGGCATGATCTGTTCTGCTCGTGAACTGCACTTAGCAAATGCACCATCGAAAAAAGGAATTCTTGAGTTACCACAAGATGCCGTTGTTGGTGAAGCTTTTCCAGTTGGAAAATAATAAAAAAGATCTGCCACGTCCTGTTTGTGTGGCAGATCTTTTTTTGACTTGAATTTAGTTGCTGCTGTCAGTCGATTGTTCATTGATCGAAGTATCTACAGATAGAACGACTTTGGCTGTTTTTTCTTCTTTGCCGCGGTAGAACGTCACTGTGATCGTATCACCGACTTTGTGCTTGTACAGTGCAGATTGTAGATCTGTGGTTGTGCTGATGTCGGTATCATCGATTTTCGTGATGACATCGTATTGTTTCAATCCTGCTTGTTCAGCTGGTGTCGCGTTATTTACTGAGTATACGACTACTCCGTCAGTGACAGAAGATGGTACTTTCAAGATTTGTTCTTGTTGTTGCGAAGTGATTGAGCTTAAGTTGATTGTTCGAATACCCAATGCTGGACGAACAACTTTGCCGTCTTTTTCTAATTGATTGATAATATCGACAACGTCGTTACTTGGGATCGCGAAGCCCATTCCTTCTACGCTGACACTTGATGTTGATTCAGAAGTGCTGGCGATCTTGCTAGAGTTGATTCCGATCACTTGTCCTTCAACGTTGATCAGTGGACCACCAGAGTTTCCTGGGTTGATCGCTGCATCTGTTTGAATCGCATTGATGCTGACAGCTTCACCAGATTCATTTTGGTTCGTTACTTGACGATTCAGAGAAGAAACAATCCCTTGCGTTACAGAATTTGCAAAGCTAGATCCTAATGGAGAACCAATCGCAATTGCTGGTTCGCCAACTTTTAGTGAATCAGAATCGCCGAAAGAAGCAACCGTGTCTACTTTATCAGAAGAGATGCGTAAAACAGCAAGGTCAGTGTAAGCGTCTGTTCCGACTAATTCAGCTTTGACTTTTGTGCCATCAGAGAGAACGACTTCCAAACCATCTTGTCCTTCTACTACGTGGTTATTCGTAACGATATACGCTTTGTCACCATCTACTTTATAAATCACGCCACTTCCTTCAGAAGAAGCTTCTAGTGAACTGTCATCGCCTGAATTCTCAGTCCCTGATCCTTGACCACCTTGCTGACCAGAGCCAAATAACCCTTCGAGGCCATTCGCATTATTTTGTTGCAAGTTGATGATCGAAACGACTGCTCCTTGCACTTTTTCGACTGCTTTTGTTACATCGCTGTTGACGTCATATTTAACATTGGAGACTTTCGTCTGTCCATTGTTATCTTGAACACCGCTGGTTGCGGTCGTTCCAGGTGAAGTCAAAGAAGAGCCCATCGCCAGATAAAGTCCGCCGAAGGTCAACAAACCACCAACTACTCCGCCAAGAATGCCAATACCTAATTTTTTTAATAAACCGGAAGAAGGTTTTCTTCCTGGTGTCACATTTTTTCGTACCATTTGTTATTCCCCCTATTGAATTGTTTGTATGTATTTATTATATTCTTTCTTTCTGACAATAGTCTACTAAGAGATTTTGAAAAAAATATGAAGAAGATAGGGAGGATTTAGACCAAAACAATGAAATTTCTTTTTTTAGTAAGAAGAGGATTGCTTGAAACGAGACATACTATTATAAAAGAAAAATCCATCTCGACATATATTCTAGAAAGAAATTCCATTATAATGATAGCGGAAGGTGAGTGGTCATGAATATTAAAATCGTCACAGTAGGCAAATTAAAAGAGAAATATCTGATTCAAGGCATCAATGAATACGTGAAACGATTAGGCGCTTATTGCAAAATCCAATTCGTGGAAGTTCCTGATGAAAAAGCTCCAGAAAGCATGAGTGAAGCTGAAATGCTTCAAGTGAAAGAAAAAGAAGGTAAGAAAATCTTGGCAAAGATCAAAGACCAGGAATACGTCTTTGCATTAGCGATTGAAGGCAAAAATCCCACCAGTGAAGCTTTTGCCCAGCAGATCGAGCAATTAGGAATCCAAGGCAAAAGCCAACTAGTCTTCGTAATCGGCGGCTCCTTAGGTCTCAGCCAAGAAGTGATGCAGCGCAGCGACACCCAAATCTCTTTCGGCAAAATGACCTATCCCCATCAGTTGATGAAACTGATTCTAGTCGAACAAATCTATCGTGCTTTTCGCATCAATACAGGCGCGCCTTATCATAAGTGAGGGTGTTTTCTCCACGAAAGAAAAAATAGTAAAACAGAGGAGTAACAAATGAGTGAACTTAACCATTTTTCTGCATCTACTTTAGCTGCGTTGCAAAAAGATGAGCAACATCCTTACTATGTTTATTGTTTGGTTGATCCTAGAAACAACCAGACTTTTTATATTGGGAAAGGCAAAGGTAACCGTATTTTTGCACATCGTCAAGCGGCTCTAAGTATGTTAAGTCAATCTGATTATTTTGAAGAAGATGAATCAGCTAGAACATTAAAAATAAAAACTATCCAAGAAATAAACGGAATGAATCTGCAACCATTGAGTTATATACTTAGCTATGGATTAACTGAGAATGAAGCTTACGCTAGTGAAAATGCGTTGATTAATTATGCTCAACTGATTCAAGGACTCTCTTTGACGAATTTAGTAAAAGGACATGGTTCTAAGCCAATGCTAGTGGAAGAGGTAGAAGAGCGCTATGGATTTCAACCCATATCTGTAAATCAAATAGCAACGGATGAGTTGGTCTTAGCAGTAAAAGTGAGAGATGCTTTTGAACTTTGTAAAGATGAGTCAGATGAATATCCGATTGACGACAAATTTCGTGATGATCATAATTTAAAATCTCGTACGCTAGGTAATTGGGTAATTGGTCGTGATAAAATTCATCGGATTCGCTACATTATAGCGATTAATACTGGAGCAGATAATGCGGTTGTTGCTGCATATAAAGTCTCCTCTCAATATTCAGAATCGAAGAAAAACGAAAACGGACGGACACGCTATGCGTTTCGTGCACTCTCTCAAAGAGATGATACGTTAAGAGAGCTGAATTTATACAAACGATCGTTGCCGGAGATTAAATTTGGTAGTGGAAGTGCAATTGCATATATTAATCATTAGAAAAGTGTTTCAAGAAAAGCCCAACACTAAAATGATATGACGGGATAACTTAAATAACAAAAATGCTGATAATTGATTTTTCTAAAAAAGAAAACCTTATAGACAATAGTTAGATGGAAGTTGCAATTGAGAAGAAATACATTGGAAAAGTATTGCCGGCATATTTGCTAATAATGGTAGATGACTACTTCTTCCTAATTAAAAAATAAAACCTCAAAAAGAACTGCTAGTGATAGGTTTCTCATCACTAGCAGTTCTTTTGTCAATTTCATTCGTAGGATATTATTGTTTGGGAGAGATTGTTGGAGGTTCAAGATACTGTCGATATTTACTAACGATGATATCCATAATGATTTGATAGATAAAAGAATGGGTTTGAAAAATAGTCTCATGAGGGAAAAGAATAACATCATGAACGAAACGATAGTTACGAACCTCTTCATTTGCTGTGATTACGAAAATCTTGGCTTTTGTGTTTTCAAATACATTTCTGTAGGGTATATCATCTCTAAGTTGTTGTCGCTGTAAAAAACCGCCAGAGTTAGAAAAAATAATCAATAGTGTCTCTTCATCGGCTTGTTCTATGAATTCGATTTGTTTGAGATCACTTTGATAAGTAATAATAAACTTTCCCGCATAAGCCAATTTGTATTGAAAATCAATGGCTGCTGATTCGGAAAATAGCAGTCCAAAAGCACCTACTTTATTATAGGTAATCAGACATTTTGCTAACTCATCAATACTTCTCATGTTGCTTTGCTGTTTGAACGCACTAATATCTTTAATGATGGCATCTAAATAATCATCATAACCATTTTTTTCAATTGGATTGATAATATTTGAAATGTAATTTAAGTCGAAATGGTATTTATTTTCAGCAAAGGTTGAGGATTTTTTTAATTCATAATAATCTTCAAAACCGATGGAACGTGCAAATTTTGAAATAGTTGATTTAGAGACAGTGCATAAAGTAGCTATATCAGAGATACTTGATTTATCGATAATGCTATAGTTATTCAAAAGTGTCTGAGCGATATGGTAGTAGGTAGAAGAAGTTGTTTCATTGTTAAGAACAGTCAATAGTCTAATAATTAAGGGTCCCATAAATACTAGCTCCTATCTGTGAAAGAGTTTCCAAAAAACGAAATTTTCATTTAATATGTTGAAAAAATTGTATATTACACATGTATTATAACAAACATAAACAAAATTGATAGGAGTTGTAACAATGGGGAAAAATTATAGTGCTCTTTCCAAAAGTATTATTGATTATGTTGGTGGAACAGAGAATATCATTAGTCTTTATCACTGTATCACTAGATTGAGATTCAAGTTAAAAGATGAAAGTATTGCACAAAAAAATACCGATGAAATTAAGAAGATTCCCGGTGTCTTGTCCGTCGTCGAAGCAAATAATCAGTACCAAGTCGTTATTGGAAATGAAGTGGAAGATGTCTATAAAACGATCATGGCTAACTATGACATTAAAAGCGCCTTGGGATCAGACGAGTCGGAAGCATTAGATGATGACCGATCTGGAAATATCTTCATCCGCTTCTTTAATACACTGTCTTCCATTTTTAATCCGATTATTATGCCTTTAGCTGGGGCAGGAATGATTAAAGCCTTGTTAGTGGTTTTAACGACATATCATTTTATGTCAGCAGATGGAAGTACCTATAAGATTCTTTCAGCAGCCGGCAATAGTGTATTTTTCTTCTTACCGTTATTTTTGGCTTTTAGTGCGGCCAGAGTGTTTAGAACAAATCAATTTATTTCATTAGCAATTGTAGCAGCACTTTTAGAGCCTAATTTCACAGCATTAGTCACAGAAAATGGTGTAACGGTTGACTTCTTAGGTATTCCAGCAATTTTAATGGGGTATTCTGGAACTGTCATTCCTGCGATTATTTCCATTTACCTCTATTCAAAGTTAGAAACGCTGCTAAAGCGAATGATTCCAAAGAGTTTAGAAATTTTTTTGTTGCCAATGGTTGCCCTTCTTATTATGGTTCCGCTAACAGTGCTAGTTGTTGGACCAATCGGCGTTACATTAGGGGATGGGATTGGAAGCGCTATGAACTTTATCAGTGACCGCAGTGGGTTACTGGCTGGTTTGATTATTGGGGCAGGATGGACTTTCTTGGTAATGATTGGCATTCATTGGGGTGTTGTGCCAATCATGATCAATAATCTTGCAGTCTATGGTTATGACGTTATTCGACCAATGGTTGCGGCTGCCACTTTTGCAAGTGCAGGTGTGGCGTTAGGCGTATTTTTAAGAAGCAAAGATAAAAATGTTAAAGTGCTCTCGCTATCTGCGATTGTACCAGCTTTACTTGGTGGGATAACTGAACCCATCGTCTATGGCTTGTCGGTAAAATATAAAAAACCATTGATTGCCCAAACAATCGCAGGTGGAATTGCTGGAGCTTTCATGGGAGCAATGCAGACAAAGGCGATTGTCTATGTTTTTCCAGCATTAACAACGTTACCAGCCTTTTTGGGTGATACCTTTGTTTATTACCTCATCGGAATCGCTCTTGCTTTCTTCCTGTCAGCAATTTTAACTTTTGCTTTTGGACTGGGAGAAGAATCTTCATCAAGTAATGAAGAAACAGAAGGTCAAGTCAATACAATCAGTTTACCATTGGATGGGGAAGTGATTGAGTTAGAAAAAGTCAACGATCCAGTGTTTTCAGAAAAAACGATGGGTGACGGATTTGCTGTAATACCAACTGATGGCGTAATTAAAGCACCATTTAGTGGAAAGGTCGAACTGGTTTTTCCTACAAAACATGCGATTGGATTAAAGTCAACATCTGGTGTAGAAGTATTGATTCATATTGGCATCAATACCGTTGAATTAAACGGCAACTATTTTGATTTAGCTGTTAAAGCAGGCGATGACATCCAAAAGGGGCAAAGAATCGGAAGTGTGGATATTGAAGGCATCCAGTCTGAAGGCTATGATCCAACCACGATCCTTGTAGTAACCAATTTGGATGATCTTGATGAGGTAGACATTATCGACTCTAAGGGTAAAATCATCCAAACTTTCACTGGCAAAAAAACGATACAAACAGAAATAATAGCATAAAAACAACAATCTGAAAGAGGTAATCGAATGAATAAAAGCTATTTTCCCAAGAACTTTCTTTGGGGCGGAGCAATTGCGGCGAATCAAGTAGAAGGGGCCTGGAACGTTGATGGAAAAGGGATGTCGGTAGCAGATGTCGCAATGTACAAACCTGATGTAGATAGGACAGATTATATCAGTCAATGGCACGTGTCTCCTGAACAAATCGAGGAAGCCATGCAGTCAAAAAACGACCAGTTATTTCCGAAAAGACGAGGAATCGATTTTTATCATCGTTACAAAGATGACTTGGCTTTATTTAAAGAAATGGGACTGAAATGCTTAAGGGTATCTATTGCATGGACAAGATTATACCCCAATGGGATTGAAAGTGAACCCAATCAAGCTGGGATCGATTTTTATGTGAGCTTATTCAAAGAGATGAAGAAGAATGGGATTGAACCTCTAGTCACATTATCTCATTATGAAATGCCATTATATTTGGTCAATGAATATGACGGCTGGGTTTCCCGAGAAGTGATCGACATGTTTGTACGATTTAGCAAAACTTGCTTTGAACATTTCGGACCGTATGTAAACTACTGGCTGACTTTCAATGAAATCGATAGCGTCTTTAGACACCCCTTCACTACGATGGGAGTGGTGGAAGAAAAGTACAAAACAAAAAAAGAAGCTGAAGAGGCCATTTATCAAGCACTACATCATCAGTTTGTAGCTAGTTCCCTAGCGACTAAATATGCCCATCAAATCATTCCTAATGCGCAGGTGGGATGCATGGTTACAAGAGCTTTAGCTTATCCGTTAACCTCAAATCCAGTGGACGTGATGCTAGCCCAACAACATAATCGGGAGAACTACTTTTTTTCTGATGTGCAGGTTTTTGGAACGTATCCGACTTTTGTCAAAAATTACTGGCAAGAGAACAATTTTTCCATTGAAATGGTGGAAGGGGATGAGGAGATCATTCAGCAACACACAGTGGATTTTGTCTCTTTTAGTTATTATATGTCTATGATTAAAACAGAAGATGAAGAAGATCGGGAAAAAGTTGGCGGAAATTTAGTCACCAGTGTGAAGAATCCTTATCTTGATACAAGTGATTGGGGTTGGCAAGTAGATCCAACAGGATTGAAAATTGCATTAATCGACATGTACGATCGTTATAGAATGCCTCTGTTCATTGTTGAAAGCGGGATTGGTGCTTTTGATGCATTTGTGGAGGGAAAAATTCATGATGATTATCGCATAAAATATTTTGAAGATCATTTTAAAGCGGTCAATGAAGCCATCAGAGAAGGCGTTGAAGTAATGGGTTATACTACGTGGGGATGTATTGATTTAGTAAGTGCGTCGACTTCTCAAATGTCAAAACGATATGGATTTATCTATGTGGATGCGGATGATGAAGGAAACGGCACTTATGACCGGTTTAAAAAGGACAGCTTTTACTGGTACAAACAGGTGATTGCGAGCGATGGAGCTTCTCTATATGAAGAAAATAGTTAAGCATTAAAAATTACAAAAGAATTGAGAACGAAGTCCTTCAAAAAGTCAGTTGGCGCCACAAGGTCCAATCATCTTAGTAGATGGTTGGGCTTTTTTTGCGGAGCGGGTAAGAAAGTTGATAGTCGACCAAAGGTACCAGAAAAGTCGTACGTCAAATCGTAAAGAACAAACGAGTATTTTGTCTTTTTTCAAACATTTTAAGACGGATTGAGAAGAAAAAACAAAGTATTAAACGCTACTCATAGAAATACTCTAAATCGTTCTTTTATTTTTATAGTTCAAAAAGCAGCTGTAATGATTCTAAACTCATACCAATGCAATGTGATGTTATTTATCAATCTCATGTATGAGGAAGTCGTGAGAAATAATTCTTCAAAAATTTAGTAACCATTTTGCCTGTTGTCTGCTACTATGTGTACACTAAATACTCTATAAGAGAGGTCTTACAAGTGAAAAAAGTTCTAGTAACAACGATGGGTCTACTGCTTCTTTTGGGTGGCTGTTCAACAAACAAGCCAGAAACATCTACTCCAGCAAAAGCTGCAATAACTGAAACAAGCACGACTAAATCAAGTACCACCCAATCAAGTACAGCTCAAGCTTCTAAATCTACGAGTACCGAAGCAACTAAACTAAATACGACTGAGTCATCCGAGCGCCAATCGACAAAAGATCAAAGTGCGTCACTCGTTGCTCAAACCAAAACTTCCTCCAATCAAGCACAAACCAATCAACCAGTGACACACGTTTTGTGGGATGATTCCAAGACTGCAGAGCTTGCGACGTTTATGCAGAGCTGGGGACAAGAAATGGGGCAGCAATATCGAAGCTATGACGACCATGTGCAAGCAAATTACTATGGTCTCCAAGTACCTCAAGATATTTTTGATGGTAAATGGACAACCGTCATTAATCAAACGCCCGTCTCGGTGGAGTGGTCAGAAAATGGTGAGGGACAAGCCGATTTTCAGATCGTGGCAATCTATTCGGACATCGACCATGCTACACCAGCTGGAGGGCATCTCTATTTCTTTGGCTTCCAGCAAAAGCAGCCAGAAGTTCTAATCACACAACAAAATCAAGGAAATCAAAACAATTATCTGTATTTTAAAGAGACAGCGAATGAATCATTGAAAAATGCATTTATTCAGCTTGCCAATCGTTAAACAGTGCTAAGATGAAGAACACTTGGAACTGAATGGCATGAAAAAGATTTTGAAAAAATTGTCGGGCTTTCTGAGTCAGACAAAAGAGGGTATTCAATGAAGAAACACTACTTTATGGCTTTTTTACTTAGTTTATTCTTTTTGTTTGCTCTGCCAGTGCAGGGAATGGCAGTTGCTGGGGGACACGGCGGTGGTTCGACCAGTCGTGGCGGATCCGGTGGCGGCTTTGGCGGTGTCACTACATTTGATGACTATTCGGATCATTATTCCAAAGCTTCTTGGGGAAGACGAGGGTATGGATATTATAGCCCCTATGGTTCATCATCAGTTATAGAAAATTATGTTTTGGTTGGGGCGTCAGTAGGCGGAGCCGCGATTCTCTCTTTGGTTAAACGAAAAAAAGACCAACGAACCAGAAGGAATGATTTATTCGCTCAAATTCCTGGTAATAAAAAGAAAAAACTGCTTGACGAAATCCAACAGACTTTTTTTGCGATCCAAACCGCTTGGGATCAAGAAGCACTTGAAAAATCCAGCAGACACTATACTGACAAACTATTGTTGGAACACAGTCAAGTATTGCAACAGAATAAAGAGGATGGTATAAAAAATCATACAAAGAAAGTCATCCTACATCAAGTGGAAAATTATCGACAACTTCGTGCAGACAGCTTCTCCATTCGGATTGATTTCAGTTGCTGCGATTATGTGGAAGACCGGGTGAGTAAGCAGATCCTCTCAGGAAAGAAACATCGAAAACAATCTTTTTCTCAACTATGGTATTTTAACTATTCTGAAAAAGAGGGGAAATGGCAAGTTGATTTTATTCAACCAATTGACTTGGATTAAGCAAGACCGGACTGGTGATAGTCGTAGTTGTTGGGTTAAATGCATGCATATGATGAAACATTCTAGTAAGTATTAGGTTTTAGTTATTCGAGTTAAGATATCCAGTAAAGCTGCTGACTCCTAATGCCAGACGTTTCGTACCGACCGTAGGCAGGAGGCAGAATAAAAGAAGCATTTCTATACGCAAACAGTTCAAAAAAATCTTTCGATCAGATAGACGGTTACGAACCGCTTTATCAAATCGAAAGATTTTTTTTCGGATGATCATTTTTTGACGAAAAAAATATAAGCAAATTTAACTGGATAAAAATCAAAGAACCCCATCGTTTGACGAGTATCGAATTCTATATGAATAACTGCAAAAACAATGCGTTCAGCGTGAATCACTTCATTTTGAAAAATCTCAAATCAACTACAGCTTCCTTACCGGTTATGATTTTCTCAAGATATCAGTGCCTCTTTGATTCTGCAGTCCGCAGCGCATACGCGTCGAGCAAGATTCTAGCAAGGATCGAGAGGGGCAGTCTTGAACGAACTTCATAGTCTGGAAAGAAGGAGCCTTCTGATTTGAAGCCAACAAAAGGAATTTCGATATGCGCCATTAAGCTAGAGTGCCGATTGGCTGTCAGCAGAATGGTACCGATCTCCGCTTCATAACAGTTTTCAGCTGCGGTGATCAATTCTTTGGTTTCACCATTTAAAGAAACGAAGATCACGATATCTTCCTTTGATAGTTTCTTACTGATGTTCTTAATGATGTTGGGATCGGTATGCATCTCACAGTATTTGCCAGTAAGCTGAAATTTGACCATCATTTCTTGAGCAATCAGTTCAGAAAATCCACGAGCAAAAATCATGATTCGTCTAGCAGCTTTGATTCGTTGGATCGCGTCTTCGATATTGCCGCTTTCCACCATATTGATCGTGCGGATCACTTCTTGTTCATTCTTTAGAATCGCCGTCTTTATCCCTTCGTCCACCTTATCAAGCGCTGCAAAATTGATATTGGTATTATCTTTTTCTTTTAGTGAATGCTTGAAAGCAGTAAACCCCTCGTATCCTTTTTTCTTCATGGTACGAACAACAGTCGCCGTTGAAACGTTTGCATATTCACTTAATTTTATAATGGAGCAAGACGGAATCTCAAGGATATGACTTTGGATAAAATCCCACAGGTATTGCTCTGACTCACTTAATTTTGTATCCATGTTCTGCCTCCCTTCAGCTAGTCTTTATTGTAAATCGAAAGATTCACCTACTTCAAGGTCATGAAGTATTTCTTGTAAAAGTTTTCAGCGGTTTTGTTTATTTATGAAAACATTTACATCAAGTAGTGATCCATAATAGGTTTGTAGGAAAGGAGGGGCGCAAATGGCTGTTTATACATGTACGTTAAATCTAGCGATCGATCTTTTTATCGAAACAGATGAGATGAAACCATTTCAAGTGAATCGCGCAAAGGATGATGATATCCAAGCCAATGGAAAAGGGGTCAATGTCTCATTGATCATGAAAAAACTTGGTATCGATAGTACAGCATTGGGTTTCAAAGCTGGTTTTACTGGTAATTATATTGAGGACTACTTGCATCAACAAGCGATTCAGACCGATTTTGTTCCCGTTCCGGGATTTACGCGAATCAACGTTTTTACGCATGTAAATCGCGATAATAAGGAGTACAAACTTGTGAATAAGGGACCTGAAATTTCAAAAAAGCAGATCAATCTTTTGCTAGACCAAGTTAGACATTTGCAAGCTGGTGACTATCTTTGTGTATCTGGGAGTATGCCACAAGGTGTCTCGCCCAAAATTCTTATAGCAATCAGTCGTATTTGCTTTGAAAAGCAAGTGAATCTGATTATTGATTCAAGTTATTCAGAGGTGTTGGAATGTCTGCCTTATCAGCCCTTCTTGTTAAAGCCCAATGAAGAAGAGCTGCAAGCATGGTATCAGACCGAAATCAATGATCGCAAAGGCTATATCGACTACGCAAAACGATTGGTGGCTAGTGGTGCGCAAAATGTGCTGCTCTCTTTGGGAGGAGAAGGCGGCCTTCTTTTGACGAAAGATACGGTCTACTCTGGAAACTCTCCTAAAGGCAAAGTAGTGAATACAGCATGTGCCGGAGATACGTTGCTAGGAACATTTCTTGCAGGGTATTTAACAGGTGAGCCGCTGGATGTCAATTTGAAGAAAGGATTAGCTGCTGGCAGTTCAACCGCTTTTCGTAAGGGATTAACTGATTTTTCGGATGTTGCAGAGTTGGAAGAACAAATTGAAATCAAAAGAAGGAGCGAATAAAAAATGACAACTTACAAGATTGTTGCTGCAACGGGCTGTCCCACTGGGATCGCCCATACCTATATGGCACAAGAAGCGTTGGAACAAGCCGCCAAACGCAAAGGAATAGCTATTAAAGTAGAGACTCATGGACAAGTGGGGATAGAAAACCAGTTAACGCCAGAAGAGATAAAAAATGCGGATGCGGTCATTATTGCTGCAGATAAAGATGTCCAAGCGGAACGTTTTGCGGGAAAACGCGTGATCAATGTTCCGGTCAGCAAAGGAATCAAAGATGCCGATCAGCTAATTGAAGAAGCATTGAGAGGGTCGCTGATTGCAGAAAACAAGACGGTCGATGCATTGGAGCAAGCAGATGGGGGAATGGCTGCTGGAATCGGACATAGTATTTATAAAAATCTGATGAATGGTGTTTCTCATATGCTGCCATTTGTCGTAGCAGGGGGCGTGATCATCGCCGTCTCATTCGCAATCTGGGGTGTCTACTCTTTTGATCCTAATGATCCCACCTATAATCCGACATCAGCGATGTTAAAAGGAATTGGGGATACGGCAATGGGAATGATGGTCCCTATTTTAGCGGCTTACATTGCTGAAGGGATTGCTAAACGACCTGGTTTGGTGGTGGGATTTGTCGGCGGCTTGTTGGCCAATGCTGGTGGCGCTGGTTTTCTAGGCGGGATCTTTGCTGGATTCTTAGCTGGGTACTTTATTCTGTTCTTGCAAAAAGTCATGAAAGGATTACCGAAACAATTAGATGGATTGAAGGCTATTTTCTTATATCCAGTGATTGGTGTTTTAGTCATTGGTGTGGTGATGTCTTTGTTAGCAAGCCCGATGGAGGCGATCAATCAAGGTATGATGGATTTCTTGGCAGGATTCCAGAATTCGAATCCATTGATTTTAGGCATCATTGTTGGCTGTATGTCCGCATTTGATATGGGCGGTCCCGTCAATAAAGCCGCTTACGTTACGGGAACGGCATTGTTAGCTCAAGGAAACCATACCTTTATGGCAGGTGTTTCTGCGGCATGTATCGCGCCACCATTGATTACGGGATTTGCTGTCTTATTTTTTGGGAAATATTTTGATACGAACGACCGCAATGCAGGGCTAGTCAACTTTATTTTAGGATCAACGCATATTACTGAAGGGGCGATTCCCTTTGCAGCCAAAGATCCTCTGCGTGTTCTGCCTACGATGATGTTGGGTTCATCGATCGCAGCGGTTTTGACCTATATGTTTGGAGTCCAAGTTCCTGCTCCTCATGGCGGCTTCTTAGTATTGCCGGTTGTCACGGGGAAAATTGCTTGGGTAGGTTCGATTTTACTTGGCTCGATCATAGGTGGAGTGATTTTAGGGTTCATCCAAAAACGCAGTGTACAAAAACGTGAAGCAGAAGTTTCAGCTGATGAATGGAAAGAAACAGCGAAAGAATAGAAAAGAGGAAGACAAATGACGTTGATCAAAACAGACCACATTTTTATGAAGCGAGATTTTGTGACACAAGACGAAATAATGACCTTCCTTGCAGCACAAGCAGTTACTCTAGGCATCAGCAGTGATCAAGCTGCTGTTTATAGAAAATTGCTAACAAGAGAAGAGGAGAGTACAACGGGGATGATGGATGGATTTGCTATCCCTCATGCGAAAGATCACAGTATCGAAGAAGCCAATGTCATCATCGTCCAATTAAATAGCAAAATCGATTGGAAAAGTTTGGATGGGGAAGGAACTGATTTTATTATTGCTCTTTTTATACCTGATTCAGAAGCGGGAACGACTCATTTGAAACTATTGTCTCAAGTGGCACGGCTTTTGATGCATAAAGAGGTGACAAATTGTTTGAAGCAAGCACAGTCTCCTGATGAAATTGCCGAAATTTTAAATGGAAAACTGGCAGAAAACTAAAAAAGGAAGTAGTGAAAGCATGACATTATCAAATAAGCAAGCATATATCCAACAGCTATGTAATGAAAATGGCATTATTAGTGCTTTAGCCATTGATCAACGAGGGGCTTTGAAAAAAATGATTGGCAGATTCCAAGACCATTCAGTCACGACAGAGCAAATCAGTGCCTTCAAAAAAATCGTGTCAGCCGAGTTGACGCCCTATGCCTCAGCAATTTTACTAGATCCAGAGTACGGATTGCCAGCAGCCCAAGTTCGGGATGAACAAGCTGGATTATTGTTAGCCTACGAGAAAACCGGTTATGATGCTTCAACTCCGGGTCGTTTGCCTGATCTTTTGTCCAACTGGTCTGTGAAACGGCTAAAAGAAAATGGCGCGGATGCTTGTAAGTTTTTGCTCTATTATGATGTGGACGAACCTGACGAGATCAATGATCAAAAGAAGGCATTTATCGAACGGATTGGTTCGGAATGCCTTGCTGAAAATCTACCATTTTTCTTAGAACTGGTTTCTTATGATGCTGCTATCCCAGACACCACTTCGAAAGAATATGCTTTGAAAAAGCCTCATAAAGTAAACGATATGATGCGAGAATTTTCGCAAGCATACTATGGCGTTGATGTCTTAAAAGTGGAAGTCCCTGTGAATATGAACTATGTAGAGGGCTATGCGGAGGAAGCTGCTTATACTAAAGAAGAAGCGGCGGTTTATTTCAAAGAGCAAGCGGAAGCAACGGATCTGCCCTATATTTTCTTGAGTGCAGGGGTTTCAGCTGAGTTGTTCCAAGAAACGTTGAAGTTTGCCAAAACATCCGGCTCAAAATTCAATGGCGTACTTTGTGGACGAGCAACCTGGGCAAACGGTGTAGAGCCTTTTGTGACTCAGGGAGAAGGTGCGGCGAAAGAGTGGCTGCAGACCCAAGGACGTACAAATATTGAAGCGCTAAACAATGTTCTGCAAAAGACTGCTACACCGATTCACTTGTAATAAAAACGTCCTTTAGAAACAACTGAAAATCAATTCTATCGGTTCCTTCGTTCTCTTCAGTGAATGAAGGGCCTTTTTGTTTGGATGAACCAAACGAATAGCGGTCAAGAATTTCTAGTTAGGTGGTAGAATAAAGCTAGTATTCGTTGTTACAGATAAATAAGGATGCGTTCTTTTCCCGAAAATCTGAGATAACAGTAGGAAAAATGTTGTGTCATAGAAGAAAGGAGTTTTCGATGGAAACTCGTGTATTAAAGTATTTTCTAGCAATAGCCGAGGAACAAAATATTACCCAAGCAGCTAAAAAGCTGAACATTACGCAACCCACTTTAAGCAGACAAATTCGAGAGTTTGAAGAGCGTTTGCACACAGAATTGTTTGTGCGCCAAAATAAGAAACTTTATTTAACAGAAGCAGGTCTGTTTTTAAAAAAGCGCGCAGAAGAAATTCTTGAATTGAATCAGAAAACAGAACAAGAATTGTTCAATTATCAGGAGACGATTCTGAATGGACAAATTGCGATTGGTTGTGTGGAAGCAGAAAACTCCTATTTGCTCACACAAATCATCGAAGAAATGGTTACTGATCACCCCCAAGTGTCTTTTACTATTTTTAGCGGAACTAGTAATGATATTCTGGAAAAACTTGATAAAGGCTTGCTTGATGTGGCGATTTTGATTGATCCTGCAACGACGGATCAATACAATCGGCTGACATTGCCTAAGAAAGAAGTCTGGGGGCTTTTTGTTGCAAATGAACACCCGCTGGCTGATCAAAGCAGTATCTCACCTGCAGACATCCTCACCACACCGTTGATTTGTTCGAGTCGTAAAGAAGTTTTGGAAATGTTTTGCACGTGGGGCGGGTTCGTTGAAGAAGAGTTGACGATCGTCGGGAGATACAATTTGATTTTTAATGTCCTTTTATTGGTCGAAAACAATGTTGGTGCTGCTTTAGCAATTGCTGGAGCGATTCATCATCGAGAAAACCAAACAAAATTCATCCCCTTTTCGCCACCTCTGGAAACGAACTGTGTTCTGGTATGGAGGAAAGAGACGATTTTGGCGCCGACAGTCCAAACATTTTTGAAGAAATTCAAGCATGCTTTGCAAGCATAGAAATCAGCTTAACAAGTATTGGACGTTATGTGGATCAAGCAGTAACATGAACTTGTAAGTTATTGAAAGGATTGCCGCTTTATTGATTGTGAAAGCTGACAAAATGGCACAATGGTATCAGACAAAGAGGTATGCAAGGAGGAGACAAGCAATGGCAAAATTTGAAGAGGTAAAAGATGGCGTGATTTTCCCAAGTGGCGCAAAAAATGAATCGTATGCCCAATACTTTGTTGGACAAAGTTATTTAAACACTTTAGTTGCAGACCCCTCGGTCAATGTTGGCGTTGGGAATGTAACTTTTGAGCCAGGTTGCCGCAATAATTGGCATATTCATCATGATGGTTATCAGATTTTGCTGATTACTGGTGGTGAAGGCTGGTATCAAGAAGAAGGAAAACCAGCCCAATTTTTGACAGCAGGAGATATTGTCGTCACCCATGATGGCATCAAGCATTGGCATGGCGCAGCAAAAGATAGTTGGTTTGAACATCTGGCTATTACTGCCGGAACGCCTGAATGGCTCGAAGCTGTGGCGGAGGAAGACTATCAGCAGTTACAAAAATAAGGAGGCAATGAGAATGAAAAAACAAACAGCAGGAAGTGAACGGTTAGGTGACTTCGCCCCTCAGTTTGCGGCATTGAATGATGACGTATTATTCGGAGAAGTGTGGTCTAGAGAACAAGAATTGTCCGCCAGAGATCGTAGTTTGATCACTGTTGCCAGCCTTTTGACACAAGGTGTGCCTCAATTAGAAGCTCATTTGCGAATCGCCAAAGAAAATGGTGTGACTCAAGCAGAGATCGTTGAATTGATCACACACTTGGCTTTCTATGCCGGATGGCCTAAAGCATGGTCGGCATTCAATTTAGCCAAAGAAATTTATGCGGAAGAATAATTTTTCAGTCCTTTTTACCAGCAAGTTGATTCATTGGCTTCTCCCTTTTTCTGTAGTAGAGTAAAGATAAGCACTTACTAAAGAGGGGGAGTATCATGAAGGAAACACAATTGACGATCGAGACATTGCAACGGGCCCAAGAACGATTTGAAGAAACGTTGGCGCAAATGAGTATCGCGGAAGCGAACACGATGCCGGAGCCACTGATTAAGTCAGTCACTTGGCTGATCTGGCATACCGCTCGCGAAATCGATCTGCAGATTTCCGCATTAGCGGATCAAGAACCGCTTTGGCTAGCGGACTGGACGAAGCGATTTGCTTTGGATTTGCCTGACGATACAGAAGATTGGCGTCATACACCAGAAGAAGCCGCCAAGGTAATCGTTAATCAAAAAGAACTATTAGTGGATTATCTTTCCGCTAGTGTCGAGTTAGCAGTTAATTACCTTCAGTCTATTGATGAAACTAGCTTATCAGAAGTGATTGATGAGAACTGGACGCCAGCTGTGACACGACAAGCTCGGATCGTCTCCATCGTCGATGATGCAGTCATGCATTCGGGCCAAGCAGTCTATACAAGGAGATTAGTGATTGGGAAATAAAAGTTTTTAATGACATCAGAAATTTGAATCTTTGGCTGTTTTCTTGAAATATCGCTAAAATCTTCTTTAGAGCATTTACACCGGTGACGGGTTCCCTTATGATAAGCAAGGGAACCCGTTTTTTTTTGGGGTAAATCATTGATGACAGGAGCAATTAAAATAAATGAGAAATATTAAACTTACGATTGAATATGATGGCAAGCGCTATCTGGGGTGGCAACGTTTAGGCGATTCTGATCGAACGATCCAAGAGAAAATTGAAAGTATTTTGACACAAATGACAAATGAAAAAATCGAAATCATCGGGTCTGGACGTACAGATGCAGGGACGCATGCGAGAGGACAAGTAGCCAATTTCAAGACAGCAAGCGATTTGTCCCCCGAAAAAATGTTGCAATTCCTGAATCGCTACCTACCTCAAGACATCGTCATCAAAGAGGTCGCAGAAGCCTCTGAACGGTTCCATGCCCGTTACAATGCGACCGGCAAACAATACAGTTATTATGTTTGGAATAGTCCGATTCCAACCGTATTTGAACGTCATCGGAGTTTTCATTGTCCGCAAGAGCTTGATTGGGACAAAATGCAAGCAGCTTGTGAGAAGTTTATTGGCACTCATGATTTTATTGGCTTTTCTGCATTAAAAAAGACCAAAAAATCCACTACTCGTACAATCGAGGAACTCTCACTCACAAGAGAAGGAGATATGCTGCGTTTTCGCTTTAAAGGAGATGGCTTTCTTTATAAAATGGTACGGATCATCACCGGGACGATTTTAGAGATTGGTGCGGGTACAATGGACATTTCGGCGATCGATGAGATATTTACGAATCAAGTCCGAAAAGCAGCCGGAGAGACAGTGCCTTCCCAAGGATTGTTCCTAGATGCTGTTTACTACCACTAAAAAATAGAGCTTAAAAGTAAGGTGACATTATGGAATTTGCTAAGGCAGATTTTGATTTATTCGATCGTGAGGTATTTGCCTTTAAACAACTCAAAGACATCTACCCACCAGAAACAATTCAGCGGCTGAAAGAGGATTATCAGATGAGCTGGCAAAAATGGAAACATATCCAAATGACTGTCGCAACCAATGTATCAGCAGACCTTCAACCGAAAGTTGAGAGTTGGACGAATGGTTGGAATTTGCGCAGTCATTTTTGGTGTGCTTATCGGAATGAGGCACATCCGAATCAAAATGCCTGCCTAGCTGCATTGATCAATCAAAAGCAATATCAAGTCTATTTCATGTTCCAACATTACAAAAGTGGCCAACGTTCAGGGAGTTTAGCAGCATATAATGACTTACGCTGGCAGATTGAAGAATGGAGCAAAGACAAAAATTTGGCTGATTATTATATTTGGCCACAGGTGGAACATGAACTAGAAGATCATTGCCCATTAGCTGTATACCTCTCAGAGCCGCAAAAACAAAGACAACTTGAAGAAAAGCTGCAAGGACGCAGTTTTCAAATCGGCAAACTTTGGTTTCCATCAGAGAGCATCGAAGATGTTGAGAGATTGACGACTGAAGCATTAGAAGAATTAAGTCCATTGTATTTTTCACTAACAAGATAAACAATGCTCTTAAGATAACCAAACAGCAAAATACCTCGAACTGAACGATAGCTGATTTCTGTTCTACAGGAATTTCAGACCCTCCTATGTTGATGGTCTGTACCGCTATTTGTTCGGTTTTTTTGTCATTCAGAGAATTTTTTCTTTGGTCAGAAAGCGAATCAGTAGGCCAGATGAAGGAAATATGGTAATTTGCATATAAATCATTTCAAGTAATTGCAAGAGGATGGAACACTTCAAAGTTTTGCTGGCAGAGAGGATGAGAAGGATGGACGAGGAACGATTAAGTCAGCTTTACAATTTGATCATCAATCCAGGGACAAGAGATTGGGAACGATCCCAGTTGTTGGCAGCCCGAGATCGGTTAGAATCCGGACAAGAACAAAAAAATGTCCTATCAGAGTTGGAAGCTGCTTTGCGACCATTGGCACTTCGAGGCAACTTGACACCGGATTTACAGGATTTTTATGATCAGTTAAGAGGGATAGAAACAACTCAAACAACTCAAAAAACAAAGACACATCAAATCACTGACTGGAGTCATCAAGAAACAGCCATTTTTGCGGGGGGTTGTTTTTGGTGTATGGTGGAGCCTTTTGAACAGAAAACAGGGATCACTTCTGTTCTTTCAGGATATACCGGCGGGAATATCCCGCAGCCCACGTACGATCAAGTCAGTAGCGGGTTAAGCGGACATGTAGAAGCAGTGGAAATCATTTTTGACAATCGGTTGATTACGTATGAGGAGCTAGTCTCATTGTATTGGCAGTTGACGGATCCCACAGATGCTGGTGGACAGTTTCAAGATCGGGGAAAGCAGTACCGACCAATCATTTTTGTCGGAGATCCGCAGCAACAAGCGATTGCTGAAGCGTCAAAAGAACAGCTGCAAAGGTCAGGTCATTACGCAAAACCAATCATCACAGAGATTAGACCAGCCACGACTTTCTGGCCAGCCGAGAATTACCATCAAGGGTTTTACCAAAAAAATCCTCATCGGTATCGCCGGATTCAACGTGCCCGCAAACAATTGCTGGCCTATCAGCGGATTAAGCGATTCTTCAGTGGAACCAGATAATTGATAAAAGTGGCTGGTCAGAATAGGCAGAACAGCCGCTTTTGTTTCACTTTGATGCAAATGATTTAGACAATCGGCTAAAAAAAGATCGTTTTTTTTAGAATAACGTCTAAAGAAAGCGGATTCACATTCGCGTAAAATAGAAAACAGGAAGATAGGCAGAAAAGGAGAAAAGGAAGAATCATTCCCACAAAAAAGCGGTGTATTTGTATGTCCGACAACTTCAAAGGATTCACCAACGGCATCTGGTGGCCGTTTATTAGTAGTGGACAGTGCAGTGAATGATTCTTAGGGAGGAGTGGCTCAGAGAACTTGTAGCTGAATAGCAAGTAGTGAAAGGGGTAGTTTTTTAAGAGTGATCTCATTTTGATTTCAATAGGTAATCGGCAGTAATTGTTTTATAGAAAGGAGAAAGCAGGCCCCGTTTGAGTTTCTCTAAATGGAATAACCTATTTTGCTAGTTACGTAATAGACTGAATCATTCGTTTTTTTCAATGCATTTATTTTTATCCAAAAAAGGACGTGGAAAAATGAAAACATTTAAAAAATGGGTTTTTTTGCTTGCTGCTATGTTTGTAGGAATGTTTTATGGCATTGCTGTACATGCTGAAGAAGCAATTGACCAAATCGTTGCACCAACAGGATTTAAAGCTATTTTGGTTTTAGTTCCATTGGTCTTGGTTTTAGTTCTTTTATTTAGAAAGGTAGATATGATCATTGCTGGACTGGTTGCTGGTATACTAGCAATGATCATCGGAGGGATCAGTTTAGCAGAAGCCAATACGCAACTGCTGGAAGCTGTGCCAACGATGTTGAGTATCACTGTCCCCATCATCAATTCTGCTGTGGCAATGGCTGTTTTCAAAGCGGGAAGCTATACGGCAGCTTTGACTTTGGCTAAACGAGGAACAAGAGGCAAGGTAGAATATGTTTCTGCATTTATTGTCATTTTGCTTGCAGCAGCTACTTATATGTCTGGAATTGGCGGCGGCAGTGCAATGGTGATCGCACCACTGGCCTTTGCAGCAGTGGGAGTGGTTCCAGAATTGATTGCAGCCATGTCGCTAGCGGCAGCTGTTTCATTTACAACTTCTCCTGCCTCCTTAGAATCAAGTATTGTTTCCAAACTGGGCGGCTTTAGCGTTTCTTCTTATGTTGTTGAGATGCGTCCTTTTTGGTTGTTGTTTGTCGTGTTAGCTATCGCTTTGGCTTTTTGGGGAACGAAGCGCCGTCACATCGGCTTTAAAGCTTCTGCAGAAAATGAATATGAAACAAAAAGTAATGGCGAGTTGTTCAAAATCACATTACCAGCGATTTTCTTGCTTTTTGCAGTTATATTCGGCCCGCTAGTCAATGAGTTGATTGGTTTTGTTTTCTTCACACCGCTTGTTTATATGGTGATCACATTAGCATTGATTTACTTATGTACTGATTTTTCAATGAATCAATCGGTGGAAGCAATGGTAGATGGATCAACGTATATTCTGACTCGTCTTTTTCAAGTGGGAATCTTCTTGGCATTCATCAATATCATTGCGCAAACAGGAACGTTTGCCGTCATTGCTGGGGTAGCTCAAAATGCACCGGAATTTGTTGTAGTACCTGTGGCGATTTTAACCGGAGTCTTGATTGGCATTCCTGCCGGAGCGTATGTGGGCTCAGTGTTGACACTTGTTTTGCCAGTCGCCGTTTCCCTAGGATTCCCACCGATTGCTTTAGGTTTTGTCACAATGGGCGTGGGCTTAGGCAGTCAAATGAGTTTCGTCAACATCACGATGCAAGCATTATCTTCAGGATTCCAAATCCCCATTTTGGATGTGGTCAAAGGAAATGTGAAATGGCTAAGTCTTGCTTCAATTATATTGTTGTTCATTGGTTTGATTTTTGGGTAAGTAAGAGGGAGGAAAAGAAATGGATCTACTAATTAAACAAGCAAGAATCGAGGATGGAGAAGAGTTAAAAGACGTTGGCATTACTGCTGGCAAAATCGTCGAGATCGCACCATCCATCGAAACAGTTGCAAATGAGACCATCGAAGCCAATGGACGAGTGCTGATTCCCGGTCTTGTAGAAAGCCATATTCATTTGGATAAAGCATTGATCGCTGACCGTGAACCCAACAATTCCGGCACACTGCAAGAAGCTATCGCGGTTACTGCAAAATTAAAGCCAACTTTCACAGAGGAAGACATATACCAACGGGCAAAACAAGCACTTGAGATGCTGATCGTTCATGGTACGACAGCTGTGCGGACTCATGCAGAGTTTGATCCAGCCCAAGGATTTACGGGCTTTGATACAATCATGCGATTAAAAGAAGAATACAAGGATTTGATTGATATGCAAGTTGTCGCATTTCCCCAAGAAGGAATCTTCAAGGCGCCTGGTACTGATAAGATGATGATCGAAGCAATGGAAAAAGGTGCCGACGTTGTAGGAGGAATTCCTTATAATGATGCACCAGCCAATGAGCATATTGATTTGGTTTTTTCGATTGCCAAACAGTTTGATAAAGACATTGATCTCCATCAAGATTTCGCCGATGAAGCGGATGAGACATCAATTGTTTATCTGTGTGAGAAGACCATTAAAGAAGGCTATCATGGGCGTGTCTCCGTAGGTCATTTGACCGCGTTGCATGCGATGCCGCCTGAAAAATTAGCAGAAGTCATCTCATTGATGGCGGAAGCACAAATCAATGTCATGCCATTGCCTGCCACCGATCTTCATTTAGGGGCGAGAAACGATCCTTATAATGTGCGTCGTGCAGTCACTCCGATTCGCAAACTAAGAGATGGTGGTGTAAATATCTGCTTAGGAAGCAACAACATCCGCAATGCCTTCACACCTTATGGGAATGGGGACTTGATTCAGATTGCGATGCTAGCTGTTCCAGTTGCCCACTTAGGTGGGGCTTCCGACTTGCCGACGGTTTTACCGATGATCACTACCAACACGGCGAAAGCGTTGAAACTAGCTGATTATGGATTAGCTGTTGGTAAAAAAGCCGATCTTGTATTGTTAGATACAAAGTCGAAAAGCAATGCATTGATTGATATTCCCGAACGGGTTTATGTGATCAAGAACGGTCGTGTAACGGTTAAAATCGAGAAAACGATCGAAATCTTACGTTAAGGATCATGGAAAGATATTCTTTAGTGGAAAGAGGCGGAAATCAGTTCACTGACACAAAGGATATATCCTAGCTAGAGTTTGTTTTTTGATTCAAGGGGACAAAAACGACTGATTGCTGATCCATTGAAGTGGAATAGCAACATTTTAAACACAACACCTGCTCTTTTTTCTGATAGGAGAGCAGGTGTTGTGTTTTTTGGGGGAAAGGATGAATAACAAAATCAGCTGCAGTGACTGAATATTTCCTTCCTTTAGATACCATTACTTCACAATATATAGTATTTTTTAATCTTTTTCTTACACTCTGTTCACTATATATTGTATTTACTTTTTTTAAAGATTAGGTAAAATGGATCTTGAAGTTTGGAAGGAGCGCTGTTTTTGTCATAATCGTTTAGCAGGGATTTGTGTCGAAGTGAGGCAAACAAGCATAAAGAATCCGCCATTAAGACTCTGAGAAACGCACGAGTTTAGACGACAACCTGTTAGCAGAAGAGTGCCCGTTATTGGAAAAAGGACCTTCAATCTTGTAATACGTGCTGGATTTGATACACTAGAGAGGTTGCCACTGAGACATTAGTCGCGAGAAATCTTTTGTTATCAAAGAGAAATCAGTAAACAAGGTCTTTTATGAGTATTTTGCTGCTAACCAAATGCTATGTAAAGATACGCCTACGTTTTGAACCAGCTTCAGTGTTAGGTTTATCAGTGAGGGAAAAAGCGAGACAAGGATGGCTCAACGATATTT
This sequence comes from Enterococcus sp. DIV0574, assembly GCF_051711125.1. Lineage (NCBI taxonomy): Bacteria > Bacillati > Bacillota > Bacilli > Lactobacillales > Enterococcaceae > Enterococcus > Enterococcus sp. DIV0574. The sequence goes on along the minus strand of NZ_JBIOMA010000001.1, from coordinate 2,439,787 downwards.
TAGTAAGAAGGATGGATGCATGTGTTATTGATAGCAGGAACGATTGGAGCAGGCAAAAGTAGTTTGACCGATTTTTTATCGAAGGAAATGGCTTCAAAACCATTTTATGAAAATGTTGAGGACAACGATGTGTTACCATTGTTCTACTCAAATCCAGAAAGATATGCTTTTTTGTTGCAAATCTTTTTTTTGAATAAAAGTTTTCTTGCAATGCGGGAAGCCTTGTCTCACGATGACAATGTGATCGACCGTTCGATTTATGAAGACAGCATGATGTTTCATTTGAATGCAGATCTTGGAAGGATCTCACCAATGGAAGTCGAGCAATACGACAATTTATTGAACACGATGCTGCGTGAGTTGGAAGACTCCGCCCCAATGAAACAACCAGACTTGATGATCCACATCAAAGTTTCTTTGGAGACTATGATCGATCGGATCGGTAAGCGAGGACGTTCGTATGAACAGGTGGCAAATGATCCAAGTTTGTATGATTACTACAAATTGTTGAACGAACGGTATGATGCTTGGTATGAAAATTTTGATGTCTGTCCGAAAATGCAGATCGATGGGGATGAACTAGATTTTGTAGCAGACCCTCAAAACTTGAACAAAATTATGAAAATGATCGAAACAAAGCTAGCCGAGATACGTACAGGAAAAGAGAAAGGAATCTATCAAACCCAGCGGGCTGTTGTAAAAGGCGATTTCTCAGAAAAGTGATTGTTCCATAGAGTCTTCCCCTTCACAAGGAAAAAATAAAATCAAAAGAGGGTGCCTGTTTTCAAAAAAACATGCTAAAATCATATCGATACTGAATGGCTGCCATTGTTGAAGCAGAGAGGGGAAAGGCAATTGAATGTAGAGAAATTTATTGCAGCACGAAAGGCTGCCGGGATGTCACAAAAAGAACTTTCAGAGGGTATTTGCACACAAGCAACTCTGAGCAGGTTTGAAAATAATGGACAAGTCCCTTCCTTGAAAATATTGATCAAGTTATGCAATCGAATCAATCTGCCTTTAGTGGATCTTTTTTCTTCAATCAATGTGGTGAATTCACAACTAGATGAACAACTAGAAAAAGCTGAATTTTCGCTGATTACCAGTGAATTTGAACAATTGGCTCAAATTTTGGAGAAAATCGATCCCAAAACGATCAAAGACGCCGATTTAAGAGCTCGTTATTATTATCTTAAAGGATTCGAGATGGTTTTTAACCAGGCGCCGTTCACGGATGTCTTGTTCCATTTTGATCAATTGCTGATGTCAAAGACGACCGACACAGTATTTCAACTGCTGGCCTACACGGGGATCGGCATCGCTTATGCGCGTGAAGCTGAGTTGGAAAAAGCGGAAGTATATTTCGATAAAGTATTTAGCGAAATTTATACGTATCCCATCCAAACAACGGAAGACATCTGGCGCGTTTTGAATATCGTTTTCCATTGCGGGGTTTTTTACGCGCAAACGAATGATCTTGAAACCAGCAACGCACTATTAAATTATGCGATCGCCATTTGCTCAGAGAATCATTTGACCTATTATCTGGCCCGTGCAGCTGCACAGTTGGCCAAAAATGCCCAAGCTGCCGGCGAACCAGCTTCTGTCATTCTAGAATTGATACAAGATGCACTTGCGTTTGCAAAAATCAACAAAAATCGGCTGTTGATCAATGAGTTAAATCAGATGAAAAAACAGCTATAATGATGCATGACTAAAGCAAATGAAAATGAGTCGTTATTTTTGATCCGTTTTATAGGGAACAACCTTTGATCTAGCAACGAAAGATCGAAGGTTGTTCTTTTTTTATATAAGATTAGCGCGGCTTTGTATATAAAAAAATATATAATTATATTGACAAAAATGTTTTAAAGGAGTATTCTCTGATTGTGAAAATACTAACAAAAATGATGGTTCGCTAGCGAGTCGTTTGATTTTTGGAATCAAAGAAGGGATACAAATGGGTGAAAACTTTTTTCGAGAAGAAACAAGGGTCATTCATAGAATGGGTACAACCATCACATTACAAGTTGCCCATAACGATCCAATGTGGTTACTATCAGAATTAGAACGCCTGCTGCATGAATATGAAACACGATTTAGCGCAAACGATCCCCACTCAGAATTGATGGCGGTGAATCACGCAGCTGGTCAACATCCTGTGGTCGTCGATCCAGAACTTTATGAGCTGATCAAAATCGGCAAATATCATAGTTGTGCAGCAGACAGTCACTTGAATATTGCGATTGGTCCTCTTGTCCAAAGATGGCGGATCGGATTTACGGATGCAAAAGTCCTCACACCCTCAGAAGTAACTGCACTATTGCCATTGACAGACCCGCAACAAATTCGTCTGAATGAGGAAGAGCAAAGTGTCTTCTTGGAAAAACAGGGAATGCTGCTAGACCTCGGTTCATTAGCTAAGGGCTACATTGCTGATAAATTACGAATGTACTGTCATCAGAACCATGCTGTTTATGCTTTGATCAATTTAGGCGGTAATATCGTGACCTATGGCGCGTCTCCTAAACATCAGGATGGTTTTTGGCGTATCGGTATCAGAGACCCCCAAGGAACAAGGCAGCAATCATTGGAGATCATCAAAGTCAAGAATGCCTCTCTTGTGACTTCTGGTATCTATGAACGCTATTTACAGCAAGGAGCATCCGTTTATCATCACATCATTGATCCAAAAACAGGCTTTCCAACCAAAAGTGACTTAGCGAGTCTGACCATTGTTTCTAAGTCATCGTTGGAAGGAGAAATCTGGACAACTCGTTTATTTGGTAAACCGATCGTTCAAGTGGTGGATCAATTGAAAGCTCAGACCGGAATCGAAGGAATCTTTGTCACAAGGGAGAATCGGGTCTGCCACACGTCAGGGATCAAAGAAAATTATTTTGGAAAGGAAGAATAAAAAATGAAATTTATAGGCTTAGTAGGAACCAACTCATCACGATCAACGAATCGCGATTTGTTAAACTTCATGAAAAACTTTTTTGCTAGTGAAGCGGAGATCGAACTTGTCGAAATCGCCGGTCTTCCCTTATTCAATAAGCCGGAAGACCATGAGTTGCCGGAAGCAGTCAGAAGGATTGCAGAAAAAATTGAAGCTGCTGATGGCGTGATTATCAGTACCCCAGAATATGACCACGCCGTTCCAGCTTCGCTGATCAATGCCTTGAATTGGCTTTCTTATGGTATTTTTCCTTTTGTTGATAAGCCCGTTATGATCACAGGGGCGTCGTATGGCACACTAGGGTCTTCCAGAGCACAGGCTCATTTGCGGCAGATTTTAGATTCACCGGAATTAAAAGCACGGATCATGCCAAGTTCAGAATTTCTTTTGGGGCATTCATTGCAAGCTTTTGATGAACAAGGACGCCTGAAAGATGAAGAGCAAGTAACAAAATTGCGGGAACTATTCAGTGATTTTCTCTTGTTTGTGACGATCACAAGTCAGTTACAACATGCCCATCAAGCCAATAAACGTGAAGCAGAAAATTTTTCTTGGGAAACCATTTAATTGCGATAGGAGATAGAAAAGATGAAATTAATCGGTATCGTCGGATCAACAGCAGAAGTTTCAACCAATCGAAAATTATTAACATTCATCAAAAAACAATTCACCGAACTTTTTACTTTGGAACTTGTCGAAATCAAAGATTTGCCATTATTCAATCAAGATGATGATCAAACGAACAGTCCAGAGATCCAGCAACTAAATCGAAAAATCATTTTAGCCGATGGCGTAATCATTGCTACACCAGAACACAATCATACAGTACCAGCAGGCCTGAAAAGTGTCTTGGAATGGCTTTCATTTAAGATTCATCCTCTTGAAAATAAGCCAGTAATGGTCGTGGGTGCTTCGTATTATGATCAAGGAACTTCCAGATCACAGTTGCATTTGCGTCAAATCTTGGATGCCCCAGGAGTCAATGCACTTGTGATGCCGGGGAATGAGTTTTTACTAGGAAAGTCAAAAGAAGCTTTTGATGAAGATGGGAATCTGATCGATCAACGAACAATTGATTTTTTAGGCAGCACGTTAGCAAGCTTCGTCAAATTTATTAACGTAGTCTCTGCATTAGCTGGACCTAAACAATTGCCACCAGAAGATTTACATGCGACTGGGAAGATCGCTACAACGGTGGAAGGCGTTGATATGTCTGATGATCAATGGCTTGAGAAAGCTGCAGAAGCAGTAGGGGCCGTTTCTGGAAATACTTATGTTCAGTTAAATCGTGGATTATTGACCGTCGATCAAATCAATTACTTTTTAGATTCAATGCCGATGGAGTTGACCTTTGCGGATAGCAATAATCAATTCTTGTATTATAACTTGCGTCAAGAAGCCCATGAAATGTTGGCAGCTCGTGTTCCCGGTCAGGTGGGCAATCCATTAGCAAACTGTCACCCTGAAAAATCATATAAAAATGTGGAATGGGTGATCCAACAATTGCGCAGCGGCGCTACAGATGCTGTTCGGGTTCATGTACCAAAACAGGTTCCAGAGAAATACATTGTCCACAATTACCAAGCCATGCATGATGAAAATGGCGAATATGCAGGTATCAACGAGTATATTCTAGATTTCAAACCAATCATTGAATGGTATCTGCAACAAACCGGTCAAAAATTGGTGGGAAACGAAGATGCTGTCTCTAGCGCTTCTGTTCACGAGAACTCAGATGCTGTTACCAGTGCTTCTGTCCATGAAGATAACGCAGAGTCAGCTACGACAACTGGTGCGTCAGAGGCTGTCGTAGTCGATGCTGTTTCTAGTGCATCTGTAAAATAAAAGAGGACTAAATTTTTCCTATCCTAAAGGAGATAGAGGAATAAAATGATTCGATCAAAACTAACTGAGTGCAACTTCTTGTTTGCTCCAGAATAGTTTTGATCTTTTTTATATCACTTGAACCGCATAATTGACGGCAATGAGAGAGCATCGTCTTTTCTGATAGATTAACTGAGATCAAGTGATTCACGAAACTTTCTTGAAAAATTTGCATATTTCGATTTTCATTCCTATAATTGATAGGGAGGCCGTTGCTTCTCTGCTAGAAAGTCGCTGCTTGTTTTTCCATTGTTAAAAATCTTTCATCTTCTATAGCTTGCTTCATCAGTTATGCCGTGTTTTTCATTGAAGATCTTGTTTTCTTCTGATCATTTACATACTAATTTTTTCCCAAACAACCACTTATAAAAGATGTCGCTCCCAATAGGGGCTAGAGGAGGAATGTCATGAATTTAACTACCAAACTATTACGTCCATTGGGCTCTGGCATCGCAATGGGCGTTCCTTTGATTACTGGGATTCTTTCCAAAGACCCCATGATTTGTTCTGTTGGAGCCATGGGAGCTTTTTCTTATTTGGCTTTTCAGCACCGTTCCTTCAGTTACAATTTAAAAGCAATCCTGATCCACGGTTTTGCATTGTTGAGTGCCTTTATTTTAGGGGCGATTACTTCATTGATTCCTTGGAGTGCACCGTTTATTATCGGCTGCTTATCCTTCACGGCTTTTTTACTTTCCAAAATCTACCGCTTGCCAAAACCAGATTATTTCTTTGTACTGATGCTCTACGCAACGGGATTCAATTTTCACCATCAAACACAGAATGTGACAGATGCTTTACTGGCGATTCTTCATCAAAGCTCCTATCTTCTTTATGGAATCGTAGGTTCTCTGGCGGCCGGGTTGCTGATTTCCGCTGCAGAAAGGCTGCCTTTTCATTTACCCAAAGATCGCTTTCAGCAGCTTTCTCTCAAAGATAAGTATTATGTCGCTCTTTACCACCAACCGGAAATGATCCTAAAAGCGATGCATTTTTCGATGATTTTATTTATTGCTACTTATAGTGGATATCTGTTGAGAGCAAGCAATGGTTATTGGATCTTGATTTCTGCAGCCGCGGTACTCGCTGGCGAACATATGGAAAACATCAAAAAAAGGACAATCGGTCGTGTGCTAGGAGGAATAGTTGGTCTCTTATTAGGTTTCTTACTCATGGCACTGGATTTACCATTAGAAGCAAAAGCTGCTATTTTGATTGTATTGAATGTATTGACGGAATATTTCATGCCTGTCAATTATACGATCGCCAACTTCTTTACCAATCCGCAAGTGCTGCTTTTGATGACTATCGGCAGTAGTTTTGTACCACTCCATCTGATTCCTTGGCGTTTCTCGGGAACATTGATCGGTAGTTTATTGGCTATGGGATTGATTTTTCTCATGGATTTTGCGTTAAAGCAAATCCAGCAAAGCATGATCTATCGCAAAGAATGATTGCTTGTTGAACAATGCCAGCTGACTTTAGAAATTAGAGCTGTCTGGCTTTCTATCTGCCAGGATTTGCTTTATCATAAAGAGAGAATGACAGACCACAAAGCGAGGGGAGCAGATGCAGGAGATTTTTGAGAAGTATCAGCGATTGCTAGCAATCGCTGATGCTGGGATCTATTATGGCAAGGATATTTATGATCAAGAGCGTTATGTCGAAATGAAAGAAATTCTAGTGGAATTGATGAGCCGATCGACGAAAGAAACAACCGATACGCTTAAACTTGTGCTAGATGCCAATGAGGGGTATCCAACACCAAAAGTTGATGTTCGAGCATTGATTCGTCAGGATAACAAAGTCTTATTAGTGGAAGACATTCATACAAAAGAGTGGTCTTTACCTGGTGGCTATGCAGAAGTCGGTTTCTCACCCAAAGAAAACGTTATAAAAGAAGTGTTGGAAGAGACAGGATTAGTTGTTGAAGTTGACAAACTTTGTGCAGTATTTGATACTAATCTGCGCAAAGACATTCCACAATTGTTTCAATATTATAAATTAGTTTTTGCCTGTTCGATCAAAGAAGGTTCTTTTGTGACGAACAGTGAAACCTCTGCCAGTGGCTTTTTTACGTTGGAAGAGTTGCCGCCGTTGTCAATGAAACGAACGACAGCAGAACAATTAAAGATTTTGATTGAGGAAGAGCAAAATTTTGTGGATTGATCATTCACAAAAACAGTTTAACCAATAGGTCAGCAAAAGAAATCCTGATAGGATCTTTCTGTCAGGTAGGATTGGCTTTTCTGCGGAAAAGATGATCGTTCTTTGGCTGCCTATTTTTGTTTCTGACAGTACAGACTTTTTTTGTTTTTACTATTCAAGTGGTACAATCGAAGCATAACGAGTATGAGGCACTGTGTATGGGAAATAAGCGGTTTTAGCATCTTAAATGAAAATGAAAATAGTTCTGAAATTTTTAGAAAAGTTTATTTACTTGGAGGAAAAGTTGGTATATCATTGATTTCGTTGTTTTATTAAGGATTCAGAGGGAAAATAATCGCGCCTATCTGAATAATGGAGGATTCAAAAAATGAAAAATGTGCTTCACTCTTATTTTGGGCTTGATGAGCTCAACACGACCATCAAGCGGGAACTCTTGGCTGGATTCACGACATTTATTTCAATGGCCTATATTCTTTTTGTCAATCCAACGGTCCTTGGTGCTTCTGGTATGGATGAGGGAGCGGTCTTTACAGCCACAGCATTAGCAAGTGCCCTCGGATGTATTTTGATGGGAGTCTTGGCAAAATACCCGATTGCGACAGCTCCTGCGTTAGGAATCAACGCGTTCTTTTCTTATTCAGTCTGTATCGGGATGGGTGTGCCTTGGCAAACGGCACTAGCCGGTGTTTTTGTCGCTTCGCTGATTTTTATTGCAATCACGATTTTTAAACTTCGTGAAATGATCATTGATGCGATTCCTTCCGACTTGAAATATGCTATTTCTGGTGGGATAGGCTTGTTCATTGCTTTCCTTGGTCTTAGTGAAGGTGGGATCATTGTTTCCGACGATTCAACGTTAGTTGCCTTAGGATCATTGAGTGTAGGTACGACATGGTTAACGATCTTTGGCTTGGTCATTACGGCTGTGTTGATGGTTCGTCGAGTACCTGGCGGGATTTTCATTGGGATGGCAGCGACGACCATTCTTGGTTTAGTGACAGGTTTGATCCACGCACCAAGTTCGATCGTTTCGGCAGCACCTAGTATGTCGTCGACTTTTTTAGTCGCATTGAAGCATGTCGGTGACATCAACACATTGCAAATGTGGGTCGTTGTCCTAACATTCTTACTAGTCACTTTCTTTGATACTGCCGGTACGTTAGTTGGTTTAGCCAATCAAGCAGGTTTCATGAAAGACAATAAGATGCCTCGAGTGGGGAAAGCATTAGCGTCTGATTCGACAGCGATGTTGGCAGGATCATTACTAGGAACTTCTCCAGTAGGCGCATATGTGGAATCTTCAGCAGGGATCGCTGTCGGCGGTCGTTCTGGACTAACAGCTGTGACCACAGGTATTTTCTTTTTGTTTGGTCTATTCTTTTCTCCGCTTTTATCAGTAGTGACCTCTCAGGTTACAGCACCAGCATTGATTGTTGTCGGAGTACTGATGGCGCAATCACTAAAAGAAATCAAATGGCATGAAATGGAAATCGCGATTCCTTCTTTTCTGATTTTATTAGGCATGCCTTTGACTTATAGTATTTCTGACGGGATCGCACTAGGTTTCATTTTCTATCCAATTACAATGATTGCGGCCAAACGTGGTAAAGAAGTCTCACCGATCATGTATGTGTTATTCTTTGTATTTATTGGTTTTATGTGGATCTTGAACGTTTGATCACGAGAAATAAACGGATGCTTGCTGGCTCTTTCATGAGTAGCAAGCATCTTTTTTTGTGGCTTCCTATCTTTTCATGAAGTGAATGGCATCCGAAAGAGAATCAGTGCTTATTTTTGTTTCAGTTCTTGGTATAATAAAAGAAAAAGCAAAGTAGGGTGACTATGGTAACGGTAACGATTAAAGATATCGCTGAAAAAGCAGGCGTTGCGAAAAGCACCGTTTCCCGCTATTTGAATAATGGCTATGTTAGCGAGCAAACACGTAAAAAAATTGATGCAATTATTGAAGAGACCGGCTATCGGCCCAATACGTTTGCCCGCAGTTTAAAAGCACAAGACACAAAACTGTTGGGAGTGATCATTCCTAGGCTGGATTCTCCTTCCACCAACAGTGTGTTAGAAGGGATCGATGAAACAGCTCGAAAGAATGGGTATCAATTGTTAATCACGAATTCTAATCAAAATGAACAACGCGAATTAGAAAATATTGAGATGCTGGTCAAGCAAAAGGTTGCTGGTATCATTATGCTGGCTAGAGAGATCACGAGTGAGCTAGCACAAGTCTTGCAGCAATTGACCGTTCCTGTACTGATGTTGGGTCAACACTTACAAGGAGTCCATTCGATTGTCCATGATGATTATCGTGCGGGAGAGAAACTGGCAGAGTATGCAATTGAACTCGGCCATCGGTCTTTTTTGTTTATCGGAGTGACTGAAAAAGACGAAGCAGTAGGGATCTTGAGAAAAAAAGGCTTTACGGATGTGGTCGCTCAAATGGAAGGGACCAAATTATCTTTCATCGAAACGTCTTTTTCCAGAAGTGAAACCTATCAAAAAGCTCGCTTATTTCTAAAAGAGAATCAAGCGACCTATTTAGCCTGTGCCACAGACAACATTGCTGTTGCCGTATTGAAAGCCGCGCATGAGTTAGGCTTGCGAGTGCCGGAGGATTTCTCCCTTAGCGGCTTCGGTGGATATGATTCGACGGATTATGTCTTTCCGACGATCACGACCACTCACTATCCTTACCACCAGTTAGGTGTCGATGCGGTGGAAACGATCCAGAAGTTGATCCAAAAAGTTCAAGTGCCAGAATTGATTAAGTTACCGAATCAACTGGTGATCAAACAATCAACGATTCCCATAGAACAAATACCATAATGATTCGTGAAAGGGACTGTGCCATAAGTCTCCGACAAGTAACACTATCCGAACCTTAACTATTATTGCTCCTGCGGTACAGTGGCTCCTCGTCGCAAAAGTCCGAGGAATCTATCGCAATAGCATATGATTCGGTTTAACTTGTTGGATGATGACTTTGTCACAGTCTCTATTATTGCTCCTGCGGTGCAGTGGCTCCTCGTCGCAAAAGTCCGAGGAAACTATCGCAATAGCATATGATTCGGTTTAACTTGTTGGATGATGATTTTGTCACAGTCTTTTTTTTTTGATAAAACGGGTTGATTTTGCAAACGGTTTCTGTTATCCTTCTTGTAGAACCGGTTCCACAAAATAAAGTGAGTTGAAATGGAGGAAAATTAAAATGAAAGATCAGAAAATCATTGATCAGTTGCTCCAAGCAGTGGGTGGTAAGGAAAACGTTAAAAATTATGAGCATTGTGCCACTCGACTACGCATTATTTTGAAAAATGATGCGTTGCTAGACAAAAAGAAGGCAGAAAACATTTCTGAAAGCAAAGGTTATTTCTTTAATACAGGACAGCATCAGTTTATTTTTGGGACTGGAAAAGTAAATGAAGTTTATGAGGCTTTTGCTCAAACAATGGGTAAAGATGGTGAGCAGCAGACAGCCTTTAAAGAAGATGTTTATTCCAATCTGACGCCTGTTCAGAAAGTTGTTCGTACTCTTTCTGATGTGTTGGTGCCATTGATTCCGGCATTAGTTACAACTGGACTTTTGATGGGGATCCGTGGTCTGCTAGTTGAATTAGGGGTTCCTTTTAGTGCGGACTGGTATGCGCTCTTTGAAATGCTGACAGATACAGCCTTTGCTTTCTTACCTGTATTGATTGCTTATAGTGCCACCAAAAAATTTGGCGGTAATCCGATCATCGGGATCGTTGTTGGTTTGATGATGGTAGCACCTCAGTTACCCAATGCTTGGGCAGTTGCTAGTGGCGATGCACAGCCGCTTCATTTATTCGGTCTTTCTATTTCAGGGTATCAAGGTTCGATTTTCCCCGCAATTATTGTTGGTTGGCTTGTTTCCAAATTAGAAAAAGGATTTAGAAAATTTGTTCCACAAATGATGGATTTAGTCGTCACTCCATTTCTGACTATCGTAGTGACGCTGACATTAGTTTTATTTGCATTAGGTCCCATTTTGCAAGTTGCAGAAAAAGCAGTGATCAACGGCATTGTTTACCTCGTACAAGCGCCTTTTGGTATTGGCTATATCTTATATGCAGCGGTTCAGCAATTGATTGTTATCACCGGTTTGCATCATTCATTGAGCATCATCGAACTTGGTTTATTAAATACTTCAGGAGAGAATGTCTTGCAAGTTCTAGGAACAGCGAGTATGGCAGGACAATTTGGGGCAGCAATCGCAGCTGCTTTTCTTTACCGAAACAAAGTCAAACGCTCGAATGCCATTAGTGCAGCTGTACCAACCTTGTTTGGGATCACGGAACCATTATTGTTTGGGATCAATCTTCGGTCCTTGCGTATTTTTGCTTCTGGCATGGTTGGGGGGGCCATCGGCGGCTTGATGACGTATGTTTTTCAATTGGCAGCAACAGGAATGGGCATTACATTTATTCCTGGTTTGTTGTTGTATACAGGAGATTTCGGCGCCATGTTGAAATACATTGCAGTGATCCTCATTGCGTTTAGTGTGGGCTTTGCCTGCGTCCAACTGCAGCGGAGAAAGATTTCCGATGAATTGAATGAAGAAACAACGATTGAGGATGACCTTCAAACGTTAAGCGCAACCGAGAATTAATGGAAAAATTGTAGAGAAGAAAGTGGTGGATGGATTTGCGTGCAAAAGAAGCCTGGCAAGAGCTGGAACAACAATCGGAACTAAAAGCAAAGATCGCTCAGGATAACTGGCGACTGTACTTTCATTTAATGCCGGAAACTGGGTGGATGAATGATCCCAATGGGCTTTGTCAGTTTAATGGGGTTTATCATTTCTACCATCAATATGTTCCTCAAAATCCTGCAGGAAAAGAAGCACCCCATTGGGGACATAAAACGTCAACCAATTTGGTAGACTTCAAAGAAGAAGCAATTTTTCTCTCACCAGAACATTCGTATGATCGAAATGGTGTATTTTCTGGCAGTGCGATTGTAAAGGATGATCAGATCCATTTCTTTTATACAGGAAATGTGAAAAACGAAGGGGACCATGATTATACTTTTAGTGGCAGAGAGCAAAATACGGTCCATGTGATTAGTGATGGTTATTCGATTGAAAAACAAGAAGTAGTGATCCCGCATGAAGCATATCCTGCAGGGTTTACCGATCATATCCGTGATCCAAAAGTATTTGAAAAAGAGGGCCGTTACTATATGATCTTAGGGGCTCGAACTCGGGAAAGTGAAGGAAAGATTTTGATTTATCAGTCAGAGGATCTTTCACAATGGACCTATCAAGGGATATTTTTAGGGGATGATTATTCCCTTGGTTATATGTGGGAATGTCCCGATTTCTTTCAACTTGACGGACAAGATATTTTACTTTTTTCACCACAGGGAGTAGATCCGCAAGCTTATGCTTTCAATAATTTATACCAGTCTGGCTACTTATTAGGGGAAGTAGATTGGAAAAATTTGAAATTTAAGCCAACATCGGATTTCGTGGAATTGGATCGAGGGTTTGATTTTTATGCTCCGCAAACGTTCTTGGATCAAAAAGGGCGCAGATTGTTATGGGGCTGGATGGGACTAGGGGACACAAGTCCTGAATACTCGAATCCCACTGTTACTCGAGGATGGCAGCATGCGGCGACATTGCCGCGAGAACTGAGCTTCAATGGGCAACGATTGATCCAACAACCATTGCCAGAATATCAAAAATTACGTGGAAAGCCTTTCTTCTGGAATGTCGAGTTAAAGGATAGCTTTACTGCTCCAAAATTAGCTGGAGAGGTCTACGAACTGCAGGTAGAGCTAACCCAACAGACAAAAAACCTGCAGCTTCTCTTGCGCCAAGACACGATTCTCTCTTATGATGGCCATATTTTTACTCTTTCTCATGGGCCTTCCGGCTATGGACGCAAAAAAAGAAGCATTCAACTATCAGAATTACGACAGATCCAATTGTTTATGGACACTTCATCGATGGAAGTGTTCATAAACAATGGGGAGTATACCTTTACTTCCAGACTTTATCCGCAAAAAGAGCAAGACCAAATCGTCTTCTCAGGGACTGGCAGGTTGGCTATTCAACTGTGGCCATTCTCAAATTAGCAAATAGCATGCGCAATCAGCAAAGAAGCGTGATAGAAGGAAAAGAGCGTGTCTATTCGCGTTGCATCGATCGAATCAATTGCTTAAGGTTTGCTTCATTGATGCGATAACCCCTAGATTCACGATAGACACAATCGTTTTCTTTGAATGTTTTTAACGTGTAGGTCAAGTGCCGATAACTGACACCAAGGTATTCTGCTGTTTCTGTGAGTTTTTCTTGATAAATTCCCGCTACAGCTACTTCCAAGAGCAACAGCGCCAAGCGATAATTCAATTGGTAAGTCTGATTGATGGAGAAATGTTCCATCCGTCTAATCAATTTATCGCCGATATATTGACTGATCATTTTGACAAAATCAATATCTTGCATCAATACTTGCTTGGCATGATCGATAGGAAGCGCCAAGCAAACAGTTGGACCGATCGCTAAAACTTCTTTGGTCGTTTTTTCAGCGGACACTAAGGTCAGATCTCCGATGAAATCACCGGAATGCAAAAATTGTAAAATCGATCGTTTGCCATTGGCTTGAGACTTGATAATCTTTGCTTTTCCTTCAAGGATCACGTACAAGTGAGTCAGTGTCCCGGCTTCTTCTTGTATGATCTCGTTGTGAGAAAACTCGTAAACAGAGGACTGTTCTAATGTTCCAGTGGAAAAAGGCAAGTCCAATTGATGAAATTTTTTGGCAACAGGATAAAGGGTTCGTTTCATTTTTTCTCTCTTTCTAGGAGAAATCTCCTAGTTGTTTTTCTTAGCATACCACATAATGGAGGAAGAGCAAATGAAAGGAGATCTCATATGAAACGAACCCTCTTTTGGTCACTGTTTTTCTATGGTATCAGCGCATTAGGGATCAGCTTGACAATCAAAGCAGCTATTGGTGTAAGCAGCTTTAATTCATTGAATGTCTCACTATCCACAATCACATGTATCAAGGTCGGAACCATTACGACAGCCATCAATCTGCTCTTCTTAGTCACTTGTTGGTTTCTGGACCACAGTCAAAAAAGCCGTTATCGGAAATGGATCAACTATTTGATTATGATGGCAGCTTTGCTTTTCTTTGGCAATTTAGTCAATGGTATTTTATATGGCTTACTGCCAAATCTGATAGTGCCAAACTATTTGGCACAAGTCACATGTTTTATCATTGGGACATTGATTTCAGGACTCGCTACGGGACAAGTGTTGCGACTCAATCACTTGAAATTTCCTATTGAAAATTTTTGTCAGCTGATGGCTGATAGAAGTCGCTTTTCCTTCAAACAATATCGGTATAGTGTTGATGTGCTGTGTGTCATAATCTCAATCGGCCTTTCTACAGCTTTTTCATTTCCTTTGGTTGTGAGGGAAGGAACGGCCATTAGCTTATTCTTGTTATCTGGTGCTATCTCTTGGTCGCGAGAACGGTCATTTCTGTTCTTCCTAAAAAACCAATCAGTCAATGACATTGTTCAGTAAAAAATGTCTGATTAACATTCATTCTTTCGGATGAATGTTTTTTTGATACCTTTTTATAGTGTATAATTGTAGTGTGAGTAAAAAAATGCTGAGAATGATCTAAAAACTACCCAAAGAGAATCATGAGAAAGAACGGAACGAGAAGAATCCTGATAGAGGTTAATTGTGAAGCGAAGCATCATGCAATTCTAGTGAAACTACTCAAAAAGGGGTGAAGACTTGAAGAAACTGCTTTTTCTTTTGGCTTTTGTTATCTGGAAAGGAATAGCCATACATGGAATTCCTTCTTCCTATGCGAAATTTTTAATGGGCTATCATGAGTTGGGCGCCAAGCTAGTGTTGCTTTGTTTCTTTGTTATCCTTTTTTATAGGGATTTGTTGGATCGTTTAAAAGAACTGAAGGTTCTCTCATTGATAAAAATAGGCTTGCTGACATTTGTAGCGATTCTTTTAACAACGGTTTTCTTCAACCAGATTATCTTTCCAGGTGAACAATCAATGACTTTTTATTATCCATCGTCTCAGAGAACCGTTCCTTTACTATTGGGGGCATTAGTAGTAGGCCCATTGTTCGAAGAAATGTTCTATCGCTATACGCTTATTTATACTGGTAGAAAAAGATGGCTGAGAATTGTTACGACATTGTGCAGTCTTTTGTTGTTTTCGTGGGCCCATATTGTTAATGCTAATGGTAATATTTTTTTGTTATACCCTTACTTTATTATTGGATTTTGGCTGACAATCGTCTATTTGCGCAACAAAAATCCATGGGAGTCTGTGTTTGCTCATATCGCTTATAATTCCTTGGTTGTCTTGCTAGCGATAATCGGATGATCTGCTAGCGTTGATTTTGCTGATTAAATGCGGCTACGCGTTCTGCGTTGATCCGCATGATCTCTTCTCCAGAGATATTTTGGTCATTGATGATAAGATCGAAGTCGGGATTTTTTGGTTTATACTGATTGACGCCAAAGGCTACACTATTGGCAGGAATGTCTTTGGTAATAATGGCGCCTGCTCCAATCACAGTATTTTCACCGATGATGACTGGGCCAAGAATTTTGGCACCATCTGCAACGATTACATTTTCTGCTAAAATAGGTGTGCCCAGATTTTCCCAGGCATTCTTTTTCCGGTTAAACCGCTGATTTGAACCAATCGTTACATTCTGGAAAATCACAACATTGGCGCAAAGTTTCGCAGCAATGATCGTACAGCCGCGAGCATGGTGAGCAAAGCGGACACTTTTGTCCATCTCACCACAACGAATCTCGCAGCCATAACGATATTCTAATAATTCAGCTGCTTTCTTTCGTTCTTCTTTTTCTTCAGAAAAACAGTTGATTTGGATTAATTCTTCAAAAGTCATCGTTTCCATAATTTCACTCTCATTCATAGTTGTTTTTTATAGCTATAAAGACCGAATCTTTCATCAGGAGAAGACTTACCAACGACAGTTTAGCGGATAGTTTTCCCCATCATATAAGATCATGATAGACCGCTGTTTTCGTGGCGCTCGGTGATTCATCTAATTCCTGAATCGAAATACCAACGTGTGTCAATTCTTCCCATTCGGTGAGCGTAGGAAGACGCCCCTTACAATAAAGGTTGTTTTCTGCAAAAACTAAAGGCAAGCACGCGAGATCTTCTTGCTCTAGAAGTTCCAATACAAGTGGGTGAGTAATGAAAGGCAGAATGCTTTCAGTCAAAACAGAAGAATGAATCACCAAGGATTCACCATGAAGTTGTTTATAGGCGCGGAGCCAAGACTCCGATTGAGGTAAATAGTCATAAAATTGTGTCTCTTCTGGCTTTTGCAGTAAATAAAGATCAATTTTGGGCATGGTATATTTTCTCCCTTTCTTATGTAGTGAAACGAACAGATAAAGTAGTTTTCATCGCTCACAACCCTTTAGTGAATGATACTCGGTGACCGAGCATCCGTCAAATAATGGCTGGATAAAAAACACTCGAATCTATCACAGCACTGGCTTTGATGGATTCGAGTATTGGTTTTGTGTAATAAGTGATCAGGAATTAGTTCGCTAAGAAACTAAAATCAGTCAATTCATCATAAGTGTAAGCTTGATCAATTTGTCCTTTGTCTTTAGTCCAAGCCACGATTTTGTCTAGTTGGTCCTGTGGGACTTTGGCAGCATAAGGATAGTCTTCTTTTTGGCTATCTAAGTAAGTACTCATGGCATCTGGGAACTGATAGTCGGCTAAGATATCAGCATATTCAGAAGCTTTGTGGCTGTTCATATAATCGATGGCTTGATCGTAAGCTTGATAAAATGCGGCAACATCTTGTGGTCGATCTTTTACCACATCAGTCATAAATTGCAAGGTACCACCTTTGATGCCAGCTTCTTTGGAACTGCCCAAAACAATTGCACCTTGAGCGGCTAACATACTCGCTTGCGGTTCTGTGTAGACAGCACCATCAACTTGATCGCTTAATAGTGCCTCAGAACGAGCCGCAAAAGAAGCAATATCAACGATTTGATAAGTAAAATCATTTTCAGCAGCAAACTGGTCCATGATGTATTCTAAAATGAAGTTCGGTACAAGGGTAATCTTTTTATCAGCCAATCCTTTCATTTCAGAGATGCCTGAATTTGGCGAAGCTAAGACTTTAAAGTCTTCTAGAATGTCCGAAGTGATTGTCATGTCAATGCCATTTTGCTTAAACGTCGCTTCTGTCATCACATCACTGATAGTTGCGTCCAATTCTTTGGCTTGTACGGCAACATTGCGATCATTTGGAGAAGTAAAAGATTTGATTTCAACATTTAGACCTAAATCTTTAAAATAGCCTTCTTCTTTGGCCAGAATAATTGGAATCGCAGATTCTGCTGGTAAAATCCCCACATTCAACGTTTGATCGGTCACTTCAGCAGTTGTCGCAGAGGTGTCAGTTGTCTTAGTTTCTGAAGTGGAATCTGAATTGTTTCCGCAAGCAGCAACTCCTAAAGCCAATAATGATAAGCAAGTAAATAAAATCGTTTTTTTCATTTTTCGTTCCTCTTTCTTATTTATTCCTTGAAGGGATGTTCTTAATGGGTCTTTTTGAATAATTGTTCAAAAGATGTCTTATCCAATGAGAAGGGAATAATGTCTCTTCGTAGTTCCATGCGTGGGGTTTCTAGGGTGTTGAACCCTGGAATCGTCGTGAATGACAAGACAAAACCTTTCGCTTCTAGTGTTTTGATCGTCTGTTGATCATAGAAACCAAAGGGATAAGCAAAAACATCTTGTATCGCTACAGTTTGATTGCAGCAATCTAAATCAGCCGCAAATTTTTCAGCCGGTTCCCACATTGAGCGGCCCATCATTCCTTTTCGTTCATGGAAGTGAGTCGTATGATTGGCGTATTCAAAAACATCACTCATTTCGTTCAATTCCGAGCGACTGAGTGTTTTGGAAACAGCCGGCTTATAAGGGCTCGGTTCAGCAAACAACCAACCGCTGACAACAAAAGCGGTCGCTTTGAAGCCGGCCTCTTTCAATAACGGGTAGGCATATTCCCTCATGGATTGGTAGCAATCATCAAACGTCAACAAAACCGCTTTTTCTGGTAAAGCTTTCTTTTGAAGATAGTAGTCTTTGACTTCCTCCAAAGTAAGGGTATGATATTTTTCTGCTTTCAAAAAGTCGATTTGTTGTTTAAAATGAGAACAGCTATTGAATAACGGCAATGGAAGAGCATCTTGATAGCCATCGGCAACTTCGATTGGTCTTGGTTGCTCACTTAACTCATTGTCTGATCGTATTTCATGAAACACAAGTGTGCGGAACATCAAATGCATCCCTTTCTATTTTTTTTCGCAACAATCAGTATAGCATAGAATGTGAAAGAGGGAACAACTATTTTTTAGAAAGAAGGAGCCAATTTATGGCGATTCATTTAGAATCAGTCGCATTTTCATTTCAAGATCGCTTAATCTTTAACAATCTAGATTTAACCTTAGATAAGGGCCATACATACGTCGTCTTGGGAAAATCAGGGGTTGGTAAAAGTACCCTGCTCTCATTGTTGAAAGGGTGGCAGCTGCCGCAATCAGGTCATATCGATTATGGCGATAGCCATCCTTCTGAGATCGAATTGGTTTTTCAAGACTTACGTCTGTTTCCGTGGCAGACAGTTTATCAAGCGGTAGAAATGCCTCTTCAAATCCAAAAAGTCCCCAAAAACCAAAGAGAAAAGTTAGTCGAAACGTGCTTACAAGCGTTAGAACTAGATTCTTACAAAGCGCGTTTCCCTAGTCAACTGAGTGGCGGCCAAAAACAGCGAGTGGCAATGGCAAGAGGATTAGTGACCAGTCCAGCATTTTTACTGTTAGATGAGCCGACATCGTCTTTGGATCAGGAAACCAAAGAACGTACGCAAAATCTGATTTTATCTGAGCAACAACGACTTGCGAACGGTTTAGTCGTAGTGACCCATGATACAGAAGAAGCGGCTTACCTTGGCGAGACGATCCTATTGGTTCAAGAACATCAAATACATCAGATCAAAAACCCAGTTTTCCACCAAGCTAACCGCCGTGAGACGATGGACTTTTATGCTTTTTCATTGGCATTGAAAAAGAAGATGAGAGGAGAAGTCAGATGAAAGCCGGACGTTCTTTTTTGTGGGGGGCAATGTCGTTTTTATTGTTATGGTGGGGAATCAGCTTGTTAGCGGATAACCGTTCGCTGCCGGACCCTTATCAAACTTTCCAACGATTTTGGCAATTGCGTGCAGAATTAGGGTTACATGCAGGGGCCAGTATGATTCGTGTCCTGATCTCACTATTTTTTGCGTTGCTGATCGGTATACCTTTAGGGATTTTTCTCGGAAGAACAAAAATAGCAGCAATCGTTGATCCTCTGCTCTATTTCTTATATCCGATTCCAAAGGTCGCTTTTCTGCCAGTTTTCATGATTTTTTTTGGTTTAGGGAATGTTTCAAAGGTGATCCTGATTTTTTCGGTGATCGTGATTCAAGTTGTGGTTTCGATTCGAGATGGGGTAAAAGAAATCCCAGCAACTTACTTTCAAGTGATGCAAAATTACACGCAAAACCCGCTGCATCAGATCCGTTTCTTGATTTTGCCAGCAATCATGCCGGCATTGTTTGCCAGCATGCGGGTAAGTATTGGTATCTCGCTTGCCTCCTTGTTCTTTGCGGAAAACTATAATACGACTTATGGCGTCGGGTACTTGATTTTGAGTGCTTGGTCTAAAATGGATTATGAGCAAATGCTGTCAGGCATCGTTGTGATTGCATTGATGGGCTTTTTCTTCTTTGGTGTGGTGGATGGATTAGAAAAATGGGTGTGTCGCTATCGCAGCTGATTATTTTCCATCACTAAATCAAGAGTTTCATCTTGCTATTAAAGAATTCTTCGCTCGCAGAGGTCGAGAAGTGGTTCTTTTCTTTTTGTGCCAAGTGAGGGGAGATAAATTTGGAAATGATCGTGTAATTGTGAGCAATTTCGTATATAATATATGCAGTTGATTGAGAATTATTCTCAGTAGAAGGAAGGATAAGAATGAAAGAAGCAGATTTCTCAAAAAATCTCTTTGATTTAGTGTCGGAACATCCGGAAATCAAAGACATTATGAGCAAACTTGGCTTTACTGCCATCAATAAACCCGGCATGCTCCAAACTGCCGGTCGCTATATGACGATTCCGAAAGGCGCACAAATGAAAAAGATACCTTTGGAAAAAATCATTCAATCTTTTGAAAACCAAGGTTTTCTTGTGAAAGGAGTCGACAAATGAGAACGAAGGAACAACGGCAAGAACGAATCGTCGAAATTTTGAGCTTGCTTCATCAAGGCGGTTCTTTTGAAGAAGCTAAACGCTTATTCAATGAAGAATTTGACGGCGTAGATGTCACTGAGATCACCTCGGCAGAAAAAGCATTGATTCAAAGCGGTTTAGACCCTTCGGAGATCCAACGTCTATGCAATATCCATGCGGCTGTATTTAAGGGATCGATCAACGAGATCCATCATTCAAATGAAGAATATGGACAACCTGGTCATCCAGTCCATACCCTCAAGCTAGAAAACCAAGTCCTGCAATCGTTATTGACGGACGAAATCGACGGATTGCTCAAGAAAATCAAAAAGGGGGACTGGTCACAAAAAGGACGTCTGCAAGCAGCACTGCAGGATCTGTTACAGATCGACAAACATTATGCAAGAAAAGAAACGCTGATCTTTTCATATATGGAGAAGTATGGCATCTCTGCTCCGCCGAAAGTCATGTGGGGAGTCGACGATGATATTCGCGAGATGATCAAAGAGTTGAACCAGTATTTGGCAACTGACAAAGCAGCATATAATCCTCTAGCTGAAAAGTGGCAGGCAGTAAAATCTGAAATTGAAGAAATGATTTTTAAAGAAGAAGAAATCATGGTTCCTATGACATTGGATGTCTTCAGTTTAGCGGATTGGCAACGGATCGCGGAAGATAGCTTTGACATTGGGTTTGCTTATATTCCTGAACCATTGCCTTGGAAACCAAGCCAAGAGTCACTGGAGAAAGAATTGGAACGGGAGCCAGCTCGTCAATTGGCCATCAAACAAGCTCAAGAAACCACAGCTGGTATTGCCGCGGGACTTGGGTTTGAAGAATTCGCTGAACCGCCAGTGACAACGACTGCTCCCACGAACCAAACCATTGAATTTCCCACCGGCTCCTTGCAGCTGGAACAATTGATTGCTATGTTCCAAACATTGCCAGTCGATCTGACGTTTGTGGACAATGAAGATCGGGTACGTTTTTATTCTGAAGGGAAGAGTCGAGTCTTCCCCCGGACAAATTCAGTGATTGGTCGAGAAGTAGTGAATTGCCACCCACCTAAAAGTATGCACATTGTTCAAAAAATCTTAGACGATTTTCGGTCAGACAAAAGAGAAACAGCTGATTTCTGGATTGACATGCGGGGACGAAAAATCTATATTCGCTATTTTGCGTTGAAAAATCCAACGGGGAAATATCTAGGCTGTCTGGAAGTCACGCAAGACATCACAGAGATCCAAAAGATCGAAGGACAAAGTCGGTTACTGGATGAGGAGTAGGAATGGAGTATTTACTCAACAAAACACATGCAAGCAGAAAAAAATGATAAAAACGCTTGCACGAAAATCAAATAAATAGTATAGTATAAACAATCAAATGGGTAGTTACTGATAATGCAGGCTATACCTTCGTACGTGTGTATGGATCCTACACATGTATTGAGGTATAGCCTTTTTTCATTTTAAGGAGGTGAGAAACGTCTTGAAGATCAAAAAGATTCTAAATAATAATGCGGTTTTGGTCGGAAAAGATGGCAAAGATTTTATTTGGATCGGCACCGGGCTGGGCTTTAAAATGAAACCGGGACAAGCAGCAGACGAGACGAAAATAGAGAAAGTATTTGTATTGCATAAGCAATCCTCAGATCGTCTGATTCAGCTGTTGGAAAATATCCCGATTCAGTATGCTTCTTTAGCAGATGATATCATTTCGTATGGGAAAGAAAGATTGGCCTATCGGCTCAGTGATTCCATCTACATTTCTTTGACGGATCATTTATTCAATCTTATCAAATTAAAAAAAGAAGGAATCAGTATCAATAACCGTTTGTCTTGGGAAATCAGGAAATTTTACCCAAATGAATTTTCGATTGGCGAATATGCCATCGATTTGATTGAACAAAAAACAGCTTTTGAATTGGATGAAGCAGAAGTCAGTAATATTGCAATGCACTTTATCAATGCACAGATCAATGATAACTCAGAGCAAATGGAAGATATTCAGGCTTTGACGAAAAAAATCAAAGACATTCTGTCACTGATACGTATTCATAATCGAATCGCGATCAATGAAGATAGTTTAGCTTTTGAACGTTTTGTCACACATTTACGCTTCTTTTTTAAACGATTAGAAAATAGCAGCACCCATGAAGACATAGGAAACCCGCTGCTTGTCCACGTTGTCGACAAATACCCAAAAGCTTATGAAACGACACGTTTGATTGAAGACTATTTAAATACGACGCTATATGATGATGAACAGCTTTATCTGACGCTACATGTGCAAAAATTAATTGAAAATAAATAATCAAGGTGTTACTGGTGATGCAGGCAAGACTTGACGAAACTACTGCGCGTAGTTTTGTTTGGTCTTGTCTTTTTATTACCGGTCAGAGAGAGGAAGGGCAACGATGCAATACCAAGAATTGAACGAACAGATCTTAAAAAATATTGGTGGTAAAGAGAATATCAATGGGTTGACCCATTGCATGACGCGATTGCGATTTAAATTAAAAGATGAAAGTAAAGCCCAAACACAAGTGATCAAAAATCTACCCGGTGTGGTAACTGTTGTTCAAAGTGGGGGGCAATATCAAGTGGTGATCGGTAACCATGTTGCAGAAGTCTATAACGAGTTTACCGAGTTAGCTGGATTGGGACAAGGAGCAGCAGCAGCAGACGAACCAAAAGGTATCCTGAATCGTTTTATTGACATTGTTTCAGGAATTTTCACACCGGTGATCAATGTCTTGATGGCAGCCGGGATGATCAAAGGATTTTTAGCATTGTTGACAACATTTAATGTATTAGACAAAGCGTCAGGTACTTATCTGATTTTAAATGCTACCGGAGATGGTTTGTTTTACTTCTTCCCATTATTCTTGGGTTATACCGCGTCAAAAAAATTTGGTGGAAAACCGTTTATCGGCATGGCGATTGGAGCAGCATTGGTTTATCCAACCATCGTTGCGGCCAATGGTGGTAGTGAGGCCCTATTTACAGTTTTTGCAGGAACACCGATTGAATCACCTGTTTACCTTACGTTTTTGGGGATTCCGGTTATTCTGATGAATTATACTTCAAGTGTGATTCCAATCATTGCTGCTGCATACTTGGCTGCCAAACTTGAAGCACTTTTTTCTAAACTGATCCCGCGAGCTGTCCGTAGCTTTTTTGTCTCTTTCTTAACTTTAGTGATCACAGTTCCTTTAGTTTTCTTGATTGTAGGACCAATCACTACATGGGCAGGATTGCTGATCGGGCAAGGATTGTCTGCCGCCTATCAATTTAGTCCAATCATCGCAGGCATTGTGATCGGCGGTTTTTGGCAAGTCTTCATCATGTTCGGTCTGCACTGGGGCTTTGTTCCAATTGCGTTGAACAATTATGCCACATTAGGCTATGATGTAGTTATGATGGCAGGATTGGCAACTCCTGTTGCAATGGCTGGGGTAACTTTAGCGATTTTTCTAAAAACAAAAAACAGAAAATTAAAAGAAATCGCATTTCCTGCTTTTCTTTCAGCACTTTTTGGCATCACAGAACCGGCACTCTATGGCGTAACTTTACCGAGGAAAAAAGCTTTTTATACTACCTCATTTGCGGTAGCCGTCGCTGGTGGGATCATGGGGATTTTTAACACCAAAGTTTATATCAATGGTGGAACGGGCGTTTTTGCTTTACCTCGTTTTATCCATCCCGAAAATGGGATCGACAATAGTTTTATCGGGTTTGCTTTAGCTAGTCTAGTAGCTTTTGTATTAGGTTTTGCGATTACTTTCTTCTATGCTTATAATTCCAAAACTGAAGACGTAGAGGAGCAACCGGAAACAGAAGCGCCAGCTCCATTGATCAATAATGAAGTGGGGCAAACGGTGCTTTATGATTTAAGTGCTCCGTTAAAAGGCGAGATCCTTCCGTTATCAGCAGTGGAAGATGAAGCTTTTGCAAGTGGATTGTTAGGGAAAGGCTTAGCGATTCTCCCGACTGAAGGAAAAGTATTTGCACCTGCTGATGGTGTCGTTTCAACACTTTTTCCTACAAATCATGCAATCGGTATCACCACAAATGAGGGCATTGAGGTTCTGATCCATATCGGCATGGATACGGTGAATTTAAAAGGTAAATACTTCCAGCCGAAAGTTGCCCAAGGGGACACTGTTACTAGAGGACAATTGCTTTTGACTTTCGATCAAGATGCACTCGTCCAAGCCGGCTATTCTATTGTTACCCCGGTCATCGTATCAAATACCAATAATTTTTTAGATATCGTTGAAACAGATAAATCAGATGTTAATAACATGGATACCGTTATCACGGTTGTCGGATAGGAGTGAATGATTCTTGAAAAAAAATATCGTTTTGTTTGTAGCAGATCAGATGAGAAGTGATTCAATGGCACATATGGGCAATCCTGCTTCCATCACACCTCATTTGGATCAGTTGGCAGAAGAAGGTGTCTCATTTGAGAATGCCTATTGTCAGAATCCAGTTTGTGTTCCCTCGAGAAATAGTTTTTTGACAGGGTTTTATCCCCATGTCAATGGGCACCGGACCATGCATTACCTGCAACGTGAAGATGAGCCTAATATTTTGAAAGAAATGAAGAACCAAGGCTATGAAGTTATTTGGATCGGCAGAAACGATGTCGTTCCAGGTGATCGTCCCAAGACCGATTATTGTGACGAATATTATGATGGTGTTGTGGATGCCAATACACGAGATGCGAAAAACAGTGAAGTCAATCATTCTGCAGATATGAATGAAGCCAGCCAAAAACTTTATGATGAGATGCTTTCTGGTGATAATTATTATTCATTTTATATGGGAAAATTGCCTGATGGAGAGGGCTATGGCAAAACCGACTGGAATTGTGTTCAAAAAGCGCTGGAATTCATTGAACGGCGAGGAAAAGAGAAATCAGATAAGCCATTTTTTATCTATTGTACGATTTCTTTTCCACATCCGCCATATGCTTGTGAAGATCCTTGGTATTCAAGCATCGACCGTAAGAAACTTCCGAAACGTCGACCAAATATTCAGGAAATCCCTAATAAGGCGTCAATGCTTTACGGAATCAATGAAAAACAGAATCTTAATGATTGGACAGAAGAACGCTTTGATGAATTGCGGGCAACTTACTTAGCAATGGTCTCTCGCTTTGATCACCAGTTAGGACTGATCCAAGAGAAGCTGCAGGAAACTGGGTTTTATGATGATACGCATTTGATCGTCTTTAGTGACCATGGGGATTATACGGGAGATTATACAATCACCGAAAAAGTCCAGAACTGTTTTGAAGACCCAATTTCGAATGTGCCTTTATTAATCAAACCAGCTAAATCCATTCAAAGTGTTCCACGGATCACTAAAGCACAAGCCGAGCTAGTTGATTTGCCTGCAACCATTGCAGAATTGGCAGAAATCGAACTCTCCTATACTCAGTTTGGCCGCTCATTGGTACATGTGTTGACAGGAGATGAAGAGCATAAGGACGCGGTTTTTTGTGAAGGTGGAAGAATCCATGGTGAAACCCAAGCAATGGAACTTGGTCACGGACCTCAATCTCCTTACTGGCCGCGTTTGGCAACACAATACAGCGAAGGTCCCGAACATACCAAAGCAGTTATGTGCAAAATGGGCAAATACAAATACGTCATGCGTTTGTATGAAACGGATGAACTGTACGATCTAGAACAAGATCCGATGGAGATCAACAATTTAGCATTGACTGAAGACTATCAGGATCTTCTACAAACTATGAAAAATCGTGTCACCCAATTTTATATGGAGACAACTGATTATGTGCCAATGAAACGGGACAAACGTTGATCCATTATTTCGTAAAAGAATCGAGGCTTCTACCATGAAACATATTTCAGTATTGATCAAACCCGCATCTTCCCTCTGCAATCTTCGCTGCAGCTACTGCTTTTATGCCAATGTCAGTTCCTTGCGGGAAGTCCGCTCGTTTGGCAAAATGAAAGAAGAAGTGACAGAGAAAATGATCGAAAATATTTATGCAGACTTAGAAGACGGTGATCAATTGACATTAGCGTTTCAAGGTGGAGAGCCAACGATGGCGGGCCTCAATTATTTTCGAAAAGTGACCCAACTAGTGGATCAACAGCAAAAGCAGGTACAGGTCCATTATGCGATTCAAACGAACGGGACCATGATCAATGAAAAATGGTGTGCTTTTTTGAAAGAACATGATTTTTTGGTCGGTCTCTCGATCGATGGCCATCCGCTCTACCATGATCTGCACCGGGTCGATCCGAAAGGAAGAGGAACTTTTCAGCGAGTGCTGCAAACAAAACAGCTGTTTGACCACTTTGAGATTGACTACAATGTGCTTTGTGTCCTGACCAATCCATTGGCTAAAGAGGCTAAGAAAGTCTTTCGCTTTCTAAAAGAACAAAAAATCGATTTTGTCCAGTTTATTCCTTGTTTAGATGATTTAGATGTGAAAGAAAGAAATAGTTATGCCCTCACACCAAAACGTTTTGCGGGATTTTACCACCAGCTTTTGCAGTTATGGCTGCAAGAATTAGCGGAGGGGCATTATGTGAGTATCAAGCTTTTTGATGATCTTTTGAATCTATTGGTCAAGCAACAAGTCACCGCCTGCGGGATCTTAGGAAACTGTCAAGTGCAATATGTCATTGAAGCAGATGGCAGTGTTTATCCTTGTGATTTCTATGTGTTAGATGACTATCGAATGGGGTATATTCAAGAACAGACCTTGCGTCAGTTATTTGAACAGGACATTGCAAAAACGTTTGTGTGTCAACGGCCCGAAATGCCAAAGAAATGTCTGAGTTGCCCGTTTCAAAAAATGTGTCGTGGCGGCTGCAAACGAATGAAAGATGCCATCTATGTGGATGGGGACTATTGCGGTTATCAGCAACTCTTGCAGGAATTTGTGCCGCAGATCAATCGGATTTTAGGTTTGTTACAGGGGGTAAGTGTGTGATTGGGTTCATTTATTTTATAGTGATCGTGTTGGCGAATACGGTTGGTGCCGTTTCAGGCATGGGGGGCGGCGTTCTGATCAAACCTATTTTTGATTTTATCGGCGCCCATTCTGTTGCGGCCATCTCGTTTTATTCTGCCGTAGCAGTCTTTACTATGTCGCTGGTTTCTACCGCAAGACAGTTGGCTAGCGGACATAAGATCAATTGGCAAATCGTCCTTTGGGTTTCAGGAGGCGCCATCTTAGGCGGTATCTTGGGCAATGTCGCTTTTGATCAGCTGTTGCTGTTTTTCCAGAATGAAGACCATGTACAGATGGTGCAGATCTTTTTGACCGTCGTGACGTTGTTGTTTGCTTTCTTTTATACCAAATATGACTGGCCCGGATTCCAACTGAAAAATAACTTCTGGTATTGCTTCTGTGGTTTAGTCCTTGGTTTTCTAGCCAGTCTTCTAGGAATCGGCGGCGGACCGATCAATGTTTCTTTGCTGATGCTGATGTTTGCTTTGCCAATCAAAGAAGCGACAGTCTATTCGATTTGTACGATTTTTTTCTCTCAATTGGCGAAAATCGTGACGATTGCTGGGACCACTGGATTTGGCCTCTATGACTTAAAGATTTTGTGGTTTGTGATTCCAGCCGCGATTGTTGGCGGTTTGTTAGGGGCAAAAGTCAGCACTGTCCTCTCACCACAAAAAGTGACGCTGGTCTTCCAGACAGTCATCCTCTTGGTGCTAACCATCAATCTTTATAACGGCTATCAATTATTATAGAAAGAAGGCAGATGGGATGATCAAGATTCCTGCTGGAACGTATCGAATTGGCACGGATACAAAAGCTGGCTTTGAAGAGGACCAAGAAGGTCCCAAGATCCAAGTTGAGATGGCCTCTTTTGAAATCGATGAAACGACTGTTACCAATCAGATGTTTGAAGCATTTATTGCGGCAACAGGCTATGTGACGGAAGCAGAACAGTTTGGCTGGTCGTTTGTCTTTCATTATTTTCTTTCCGAAAAGACGAAACAGAGGAGCCAACTGATCCCCAATATGAGTTGGTGGTATGCGGTTGCGAGAGCAGACTGGCGACATCCTGAAGGTCCGGACTCATCGATTGAGCAACGGATGGATCATCCAGTCGTCCAAGTCTCGCGAAATGATGCGTTGGCATTTTGCCGCTGGGCAGATAAGCGGCTGCCAACAGAAGCTGAATGGGAGATTGCCGCGAAAGGTGGTACAGAGAATGACTTTTATCCATGGGGGACAGATTTTTTAGCTGGAGAAGACTATCACTGCAACATCTGGCAAGGCGCGTTTCCCAAAGCAAATACGAAGGCAGACGGCTTTGCGAGTACTGCACCTGCTCGGTTTTATGAGCCGAATGGCTATGGACTTTATCAAGTCATTGGCAATGTGTGGGAATGGTGCAGCAATCCCGCAAGGATACCATTGGAGCAATTTCGTTCATGGGACAGCCATTTTTTTGAGCAACGATTTCAGCAGGTGGATGATGCCATGTATGCGACACGGGGAGGGTCGTTCTTGTGTCATGAATCTTACTGCAAACGTTATCGGATCGCAGCCCGCAATGGAAACTCCGGGATGTCTGCGGCCAATAATTTAGGCTTTCGCTGTGCCAAAAGCTAGGCGTGTCTGTGAATAATAATAAAAAAACTATCTAAAAAATCTTGATTGTCTCATTGCTTTTTTTTAGCAAGTCGTCCTTTGATAGGAACAATCAGTGATCGCTTAGATAGTTTTTTGTTTAATTGCTGTCTTAATAAATGATGGAAGTAGGGCCTGTGTTGACCGATTAATCCCATTGAGAAAGATAATTTCCTGAAAGATCATAAACCAGATTCAGTGCAGTATGTCCCCGAATATCATCGACACCGACCGTCCAAGTCCATTTGCCTTGAGAACCATTTAAGATCACGATACTAACTCCGGGATAATAATGGTCTAATTTCGCAACCCGTTTTTCCGTTTCTTTGATAACCTTGGGAATAACGCCCCAATCGATTTCATTATAAGCAATGGTCTCTTGAATAGGTAACTCGATCGTATCACTGTCTTTCTGCCATTTTTGTAAAAGATTTGTCGAATAATACCAGTATTCATCTTGTAGTTTAGTGGTGGGGTTGATGATTCGCGCGACTGCATAGACGCCGCTTTTCAAAGGAATGTTCCGAATGTGATAGCTATAACTGATGAGCTGAACCTCTTGATCTTTCAGCGCTTTTTTGTCGGTTAATTCAGCCATGATCGCGGAAGCAGAGGCTTCTTCTCTAAAAAAATTTCGGTCGAAGGGTAGCAAGGTTGTTAAAGCACCAAATGCTAACAAGATGCTAGGGAGAATGACCAATGTGCCGATCCAATAGAACAAAGCCCTTTTTCTTTTTCTGATACCAAAAAATAATGCCAAGACTATCATTAGTGCTATAACGAAATACCAGAGTAGCGGAAGATAGCCGATCACTTGGTCGCGAGTTTCTACAACTGTGTACTCATCCAGCCCAAACCAGTTTTCGGCAATATTGATGTTCGTCAGTACAACGATCCCTAAGATTCCTGCAATGATGAGCAGGAGGATGAAATAAAAAAGCAGAGAAGGGAGAAGCTTGGAGTTACGTTTTTTATCAGTCATGGGTCACTTCCTTTGTCGGTTCATTGTGAATGAGCTGCTATTCCTAGTCCAGCCAAAATCTATTTATCTAAATTATTTTATTCGCTGTTGACACTAATTATACAACAAATAAAAAAAGAGACAAAAGGCAATGCAAACAAAAAGATCTGATCCATAGAAAGTAGAGCAACTATGGATCAGATCATTCGTTTCTTGCTTTTTATTTATCAATGATTATCGGTTCACGTTGTCTTGACGAGCAATACCAACAAAGAACTTCAAGCAATAAATCGCGCAGATACCGACAATTACGTAAATGATTTTAGCGAATAATGTAGTTGATCCGCCCGCAATTGTTGCAACCAAGTCAAATTCAAATAGTCCAACCAATAACCAGTTTAGGCCGCCAACGATAAGTAGCGCTAAAGCTATACTGTCTAATACTTTCATTTTAGAATTCTCCTTTCTTTGTGCATATTTATAGTATATAGCATGTGTTTTGTTTTGGGAAAAATACTGCTTGAAGAAAATCGTCACTGTTTATTCGCCATCATCGGATACTTCGATATTCTTTTCTTTCTCTCCATTTTGTTTCCGTTCATTGTAAATAAATACATGACGGACGATCTTCAACAATGGTCGGATCGTTAAGAAGATTGCTCCTATCAGATAGGCGATAGTTCCATAGATCGCAGGCAGATCTGTCAAGGACACGATACTTCCGAAAATATAAAATAAACCAGTCAAAATATCATTCGTTAGGGAAATCAGCAGATACCGGTTTTTGAAATAGACATGAAAACGGCGTCCTTTAATAATGACGTCTTCGTCTTTACCAAGTTCGATCTGATGTTCATTTCGTTTGATTTTTGGCACTGAGGGCGATCATCCTTTCTTTGCGTTAATTTGGCTTTAATACCACTTTGATGTTGTTATCTTCTTTTTTGTCAAAAATGTCATAAGCCGCAGCGGCTTCTTCTAAAGGCATGGTATGAGTGATGATCGGTGTTGGGTCGATCTCCTCTTTTTGGATCATTTCATAAATTTTTGGCATTAAGTGGATAACGGGTGCTTGTCCATGTTTCACTGCCACATTGCGCATGAAAAACTCTTGTAAAGGGTAGGACGATGCTGGAGTCATATAGACACCAGTAATTTGCACGGTACCAAATTTTTTGACCGCTTTCGCCGCCATTTGGATCGGTGAAATCGTACCACTTTGCAAGCTGACCAAATTTTTGGCTTTTTCTTTGACGGGTTCTAAACCATCCATACCGACGCAATCGATGATGACATCGGCGCCGCCTTTTGTTAATTCATACAAATCATCAGCGCTTGTCGCAAGGTCATCCAATTGGAAGGTCTCTACCTGATTGTAGCTTTGCGCCTTTTCCAGTCGATGGGCAACTGGATCGACCGCAATCACTCGTTTCGCACCAGCCATAACGGCGAACTTTTGGGCAAAAAGTCCTACAGGTCCTGAGCCAAGAATAATGACGGTATCGCCTTGTTTGACACCCGCATTTTGGACACTCCAGTAGGCAGTTGGCAAAATGTCTGATAGAAAAAGCACTTTTTCATCCGGGATCGCGGTATCTGGAACGACAAACGAAGTGAAATCAGCAAAGGGAACCCGTAAGAATTCTGCTTGTCCACCCCAATGATTGCCATTCAGCTTACCAAAGCCAAAGAGGCCACCATAAAGTTGATCAGAAGAGTTATCACATTGGCTCTCCATCTCATTTTGACAAAAATGACAATGTCCACAGCCAATATTAAAAGGGATGACAACACGGTCCCCTTTCTTCAATTTTTGAACTTGACTGCCGACTTCTTCAACGATCCCCATTGGTTCATGACCAACAACGTACCCTTCTTCTAGTACTGCACCACCGTGATGATACAAATGAAGATCAGAGCCGCAGATCGCTGTTGCTGTAATTCGAATAATCGCATCTGTTGGTTCAATGATCGTCGGATCACTCACATTTCGAACTTCCATTTTTTCTTTTCCTTGCCATGTTACTGCACGCATACTTGTTCCTCCTTTTATGAGATGTGACGGGAAAGGTTCCTGGTCGTGTGATTGACTGCCATTTCTTCTTTTGGGATGACAAAAAATTCGTGTTCTTAATAATTGTGCCGGGAAAAAATGCTTTTGACAAAAGAAACGCTCATGGTTTACCAGCCGAATTTTTTGCGATCGGCAAGACAGTTGAAAACAGAATAGTTGATTTAACTAAACAAGCGTGACACTATAAAGGTGGATCGAAAACAGGATCGATGGGCTCATCCATCGAAGCGTATCCCCAATGAGGACTCACATAAAAGTAGAAAAGAGGAGAAAAACATGGATATTACGATTCGTGGAAAAGCATCTTGTGTGAATTGCAAGGAAAATTATGATGGCAAATTGATTGTTCATCTGCAAGAAGATGCAGATGGGAAGCTGAAAACAGTTCCGCCTCTAGAAGAAAACGAGTTACACTCAGATGAAATCGCTATTCATTATGATTATGGTGAAGTAAAAGATGCGATCGAAGGCACCTTTGTCTGTCCTGCATGTCAGACAACAAATGATGTCCGCATCGAGATACCGCAAGAATTACTGCATAATAACTAAAAAAGAAACGCCAGTGGTTGGCGTTTCTTTTTTAGTTATCTGTCCGATCAACCACTTCGACATTGAAGTCTTGCAAGATTTTCAATCCAGAAGACTCATGGTTTCTACCTGAAACTAGCTGTTGATTAATGAGAAAATCGGCTTCTGGAAAAGCACTCTGAATCTCGATCGTATTAGACAACACGCAGATGTTGGTTTCTACTCCGGTCACTTCGATATGTTTTTGTTCATTTTTATCATTGAAAAGTTGCTCCTTGATTTCCAAGAGAACTTCAGGTGGGATACTAAAGTAATATTTTTTTATTACTTTTTCATTCGGCAACGGTTGCAGTTCAGGAACGATCTGTAACGCTTCTTGTTCTTCATCAGGAGTATCTTTACAATCAATCGGGATATCTCTTGTAAAAAGGATATATTCACCTTCTGCACGAGCTTGTTGAAGCCGTTTTGCGATTCGCGTGATCAAAGCAGGGCTGTCAGAAATAAATGATTGACTATTTTCATCACGAATCTGATTCTGCATATCAATAACAACTAACATTGACGATTCCTTCTTTCTTTTTTTCATAAAACATAGTTTTATTTTCATTGTTCTTTCTTAAGTGATAAAAAAATGAAAAAAGAGAACAATAGCTTAAGAAAAATCCTCTAAAACTATCATGCCTGAAAATAAATAAGATTTCAAAGAAAACGCTCCAAAAAATCTCCGGCTATGAAATTCGTTATTTTTTTTGATAAAAAAACAATGCTTATTGTTTGCTCATTACTAAGAGTCATGATACTTTAAAATTACAACATTATAAAATAATGATAAAAATGAAAGCAGGGATAAAAGATGAAAAAGGCACTATCAATAGGGTTGTTGCTGTTTTCGACCGCATTGGTGACAGCGGCTTGCGGCAGTAATTCGGAAGACAAAAATACTGACGCATCGGGAAAACAGACAAGTGATGGGAAAATAACATTAGATTTTTGGTCTTTTTGGGGATCGGGGGCTCGCCAAGAAGTCATCGAAGAGATCATCGACGATTTTAATCAGTCACAAGATGAAATCGAAGTGAAATATAGTTACCAGCCTTGGGGAGATATTTGGACGAAGTCTCTCTCGGCAATCACTGCAGGAAATCCACCGGATGTTATTGTTCAAGACATCAATTCAGTCGCGCAGCGTGCAGAAGCACAGCAAGCAACGAACTTGAGCGAGTACGTTAAAGATGGCATGTCTGATGAATTTTATCCTCAATTATGGGATACGGTAGAATATGAAGGAGACCCTTATGCAATTCCTTTCAATACCGATACCCAAGTGATTTTTTATAACAAACAAATTTTCAAAGAAGTAGGGATCAGTGAAGATCAGTTACCCCAAACATGGGACGAACTTGAAACTGTTGCACACAAATTAGATGTCAAAAAAGGCGATGATTTTGAGCGTATCGGATTCTATCCTTTGTGGAACCTTGGCGCGGATGTTTGGGCATTGAACGCTGATAACGGTGTTAGTTGGTTTGACAAAGATGAAAAGGTTTCGATTGACACAGAAAATAAAGTGGAGGCTCTGGATTGGATTCTTGATTGGCAAGATTATTATGGGCAAGATACGATCAATCGTTTAGAAGCTGAGTTTGGCTCCGGTGTAGCAGATCCATTTATTTCTGGTTTGGTGGCCATGCGGGCACAGAATATCAATTATTACTCTAGCTTGATGGAAAATGCGCCAGATGACTTTGATTTTGGCGTCATCCAGATTCCAGAAAAAGAAAAAGGTTCTGGTCACTGGTCATGGGGTGGCGGCTTTGTCTTAGAAGTTCCTCAAGGAGCCAAAAATCCCGAAGCGTCCTACAAGTTTATCGAGTATCTTTCAACCCCAGAAGTTCAAGAAAAATTTGGTGAAAAGAGCTTTGATATTATGGCTAACCGAACAGCAAATGAAAATCTTGTCAAAAATGATCATTTAGATGAAAAAGGTCAAATGATCTATCAAATGGCGGA
Source organism: Enterococcus sp. DIV0574 (assembly GCF_051711125.1). Lineage (NCBI taxonomy): Bacteria > Bacillati > Bacillota > Bacilli > Lactobacillales > Enterococcaceae > Enterococcus > Enterococcus sp. DIV0574. The sequence continues at coordinate 2,405,185 of NZ_JBIOMA010000001.1, read as the reverse complement.
TGAGAATTTTGCTAATACAGTAATCACTCCGGTACCATTGGATGCACCAGATTTCAGCAGTTTAGTCAATGAACAAATTGATCAAATTCTGCTAGGGAATAAAAAACCAGCAGAAGGATTAGCAGATGCTCAAAAAGCAGTGGAAGATCTTGTAGAACAAAATAAATAATAGATTGAGATAGGGAGTTGCGGCTAGCCGCATTCCCTTTTCTATCGTTACTGTTCTCATTGCATCATTGCTATTTTGCTGAAAAAAGATGGCAGAAAACACTTTACTAAAGGAGGGGAATTATGAAAAAGAAACGATCGAGAAGCAAAAGACAAGATGCCCTCTGGGGATATTTGTTTGTAGCGCCGTTTTTGATTGGTTTCATGGTGTTCATGCTGGGCCCTATGTTATTCTCGTTTATCGGCAGCTTTACGGATTATAATCTAACGTCAAAAATGAATTTTATTGGTTTTGGAAACTTCAAACGAATGTTTACGCAAGATGCACTTTTTTGGAAATCACTTTATAATACAATTTATTTTGTACTCTTTAATGTCCCACTGACGACCTTATTCAGTGTCTTTCTAGCTACATTATTGAATCAAAAGATTAGAGGAATCAGCTTTTTTCGGACGACTTTTTATTTGCCAGCGATTTTATCCGGTGTGGCAGTATATGTGTTATGGATGCAGCTGCTGTCGCCTTCCGCTGGTTTGATTAATACTTTTTTAAGCTGGTTCAACATCAAAGGACCGGCCTGGCTGTTTGATCCTGAATGGACCAAACCGGCGTTGATCCTAATGAAAATTTGGAGCTCTGGGGGGGCGATGCTGCTGTACTTGGCGACATTGCAGAACATCCCCGGAACGCTTTATGAATCAGCAGAGATCGATGGTGCTGGTATGTGGGCTAAGTTTAAACATATTACGATTCCATTGATTACACCAATTATTTTTTATGATGTCATTACGTCGACAATCGGTTCTTTCCAAATCTTCCAAGAAGCCTATGTTATGACGAAAAATGGCACTGGTGGACCAGCCAATTCGCTCTTGTTCTATAATCTCCATATGTGGAATAAAGCGTTTGTAGCTTTTGATATGGGGTATGCAATGGCGATGTCGATGATCCTTTTCTTAATCGTATTAGTCTTAACATTTATCAATCTGAAATTAGCTCCTCGTTGGGTCCACTATGCAGGAGGACAAAACTGATGGCTTCAACAAAGTACACTATCTCAGGAGGGCTGACTGTATGCAGATGTACAAAATAAAGAGCAATTCTCAACAGCAGCGGATCAAAAAGTTAACGAGTTATTTAGTGATGACTGTGATTGGCATCGTTCTGATCATTCCGTTGCTGTGGATGGTATTCACCTCATTAAAGCCAATGGAAGAGATCGTCCGTTATCCACCAACGTTTTTTCCAGAAGAAATCAATTTCTCAAATTATCTTGATACGATCAATGCGTTTCCTTTTTGGCAATATGCAAAGAACACCTTGTTTATCACGGTGTTAGTTGTGTTCGGCAACGTGCTTTCAAACTCATTTATCGCTTATGGATTTGCCAAGTTGGATTTTCCAGGGAAAAACCTGATTTTTTCTCTGGTCCTTTCAACAATGATGATTCCAGGATTTGTGACGATGATTCCACAATACGTGCTGTTTTCTAAAATCGGCTGGGTAGGGACGTATCTGCCGCTGATCATTCCCTCATTTTTTGGGAATGCCTTCAATATCTTTCTGATGCGGCAATTTTACTTATCGATCAATAATGAACTGATTGAAGCGGCAAAAATGGATGGCGCCAATCATCTATATATCTGGAGCCATCTGATGATTCCTTTAACCAAACCTGCACTGATCACGATTGCCATCAATTCATTCAATGGTGCTTGGAATGACTTCTTAGGACCATTGCTGTATATTCAAAATCAAGAAAAATATACACTCCAAATCGGTTTGCAAGTTTTCCAAAATCAATCAACGACACAGTGGAACTATTTGATGGCGGGTGCAACACTGGTCTTATTACCAACGATCCTATTATTCTTTTTTGCACAACGCTACTTTATTGAGGGAATGGATCTGACGGGAGGAACCAAAGGATGAGAAAGATAGAGCCGCAGCGTTTATTCAATGGTCTGATTACTTGGATCAATTGGATGCCCAAATTGATTCTTCTACAATTTTTGTGGTTGGTTTGCTCAATGCCTTTTTTTACAGTGGCAACAGCGACAAGAAGTATGATTGCGGCGATTAAGCAGATCAAAGACACTCAAGAGAGGGCAGAACAAGAGAAAACGACGACGATTTTCTTTACGAAATTTTCTGAGCTGTGGCAACTGAATAAAAAGAAAGATATTGTATTCAGCTTTTATAGTCTTTTTCTTTTGATTGATCATTCCATTCTTAGTCGATTTCCACAACCGCTTTTTCAAGTCATGGCCACGATGCTGATCGTGATCTTCATGATCTGTAGCTTGATTTTTTTCTATCAGACGCTTTTAATGGGCGAAAAGAAGCAGCAAGTCAGCTTCTTTTATGCTTTTTATCAAGCCGGTCGCTCACCTAAACGAGTGTTGCTCCATCTTTTTTGGACGATTACGCTATTGTTGTTTTTTGGCTTCTTCGGTCCGGCGTACCTATTTTTGGTGGGAATGAGTGGTTGTTGTTTGATTCAGTTAATTATCTGTCCTGCTTCGATTACTTCAATCCAGATCTCTCATTGAAAAGAGTAGACATAAGTTGAGACAAAACGATACGATACCCTGCATGATGGGGACCGCCGTTTTGGGAACTTATGACTACTCTTTTTAACTGCATTGATTAGGAGCTAATCCATTAAATAAGCAATTGTAGCGGTACCGACCGCTTTGGCTGCAATCAAGAGACAGTCTTCATTCATCATGAAATCAGGACTGTGGTGAGGATGATTGAGATGATCTTCTGTCATACAACCGATATAAAAGAAAAGACTAGGTCGTTCTTGTGCATAGTAGGCGAAGTCTTCAGAGGGATCTTGAGGACCGCAATCAAAGATCTCCTTCACTTCAGGTAAGTGAGCTTCTTTGAGGGAATCAATCACTTGTAGTGTAAAAGCTGGATCATTATAAAGAACCGGATAATTGTCATCATATTCAAGACTGGTTTCGACCGCAAAAGTTTGTGCTAGACCATCTGCCATTCGCTGGATCTGTTGGTGAATCGTTTGACGAGTGGTTTCTTTCATCACACGAACATCTCCCTTTAGGGTCACAGTCTCTTTGATTGCATTAAAGGAACCACTCCCGTCAAAAGAACCAATCGTTAGACTTGCTGTGTCAAAAGGATCGATCCGACGAGAAACGATCGTCTGTAGTTGAGTAACGAAATAACTGCCTGCTACGATGGCATCATTTGCTAGTTGCGGCATGGAAGCATGACCACCTTTGCCACGAATGGTCAAAGTGAAATTTGCCCGTCCAGTTTGGGTTTCGCCAGAGTGGTAGCCAATCTTGCCTGTTTCCATTGAAGACATCACATGGACGCCAAGTACATGATCAATATCTGTTAAACAACCGTCGGCAATCATGCCTTTGGCACCGCCAGGAGATACTTCTTCAGCTGGTTGGTGGATGATGCGGATGCTTCCTTTTAACTGGTCTTTTAAGGTAATCAAATTCTTAGCCAAAACCATTAAATAGGCTGTATGCCCATCATGACCACAAGCATGCATCACACCAGGAACCTGAGATCGAAAAGGCAGCTGATTGTCTTCTTCTACAGCCAGAGCATCAAAGTCGGCCCGTAAAGCCAGCCGTTTTCCAGGTTGCTCACCGATGATATCAACGATCAGGCCATAGCCGTCGCCACATTCTGTGATTTGGCAGTCTAGTTTTTCATAGTAGGCTTTGATATAAGCGGCGGTTGCTTTTTCCTGAAATGAAAGCTCTGGGTGTTGATGCAAGTGCCGCCGAATCGCAATCATTTCCCCTTCGTCTTTTTCCAATTGCTGCATAAGTGTTGTTGTGATATTCATCTGAATCCCTCCTATTTCTACTTTTATCATACACGAAGCAACTATTTTTCTGCACGCGATAACCTAACCTGTTTTCTTGCGTAACAAGTAGGGATTGACAAAATCGCTGTTTCTCTCTATTCTTAAAAAGAGATTTAGTAAACAGTAAACAACGGGGTGGCAGAATGGCAAGTATGAGGGATATTGCAAAATTGGCAGGGGTTTCCGTCGCAAGTGTGTCGCGAATCTTAAACAATGATGAAACATTTAGTATCAACGAAAATACCCGCAAACGGGTGATCGAGATTGCCAACCAGCTGAATTATTCTAAAGACAAGAGCTTGTCGAGTTCGCGAGAAGCTGGCGATAAAAATACGATAGCAATCATTACACGGCATAACAGTGAATCGGAGCGTAATGATCCTTATTTTATGATGATTCGTAACGGAATAGAGAAAGAGGCAGCCAAATGGCGTTTAAAAACGGTTCGTGTCTTCTCGATGCGAGACCAAGACAAAGATCTGACTCAACTGGCAAAGTATGGTGCTGTCATCATCATTGGGGAAATGACGCAAGAAGCATTGCAAGAAATCAGCCGGTACAATCAACATATTATTTTGGTAGATAATTATAGTGAAAACGACGCCTATGATTGCATACAAACTGATTTTGCTCGAAAGACCCATCAAATTTTGGATATCTTAAAAGCAAAAGGACATGAGAACATAGCATTTATTGGTGGTGTTTCCAGTCGAGTAACGATCACAGGAGAAGTCGTTTATGATGAACAAGAAATTCGTGCAGAGAATTACAAAAATTGGATGCTGATGAACAAGCTGGAAGAATACAGTCATGTTTTTCAAGGAAAATGGTCACCAGAGACTGGATTAGCTTTTGGCAGAAAAATCGCCGAGATGACCCCGCGGCCGACAGCCATCATCGTTGCTAGTGATCCCATGGCAGTGGGGGTCTATAAAGCATTAAATGAATACGGGCTGAAGATCCCAGAAGATATATCAGTGGTTAGTTTTGATGATATTCAAATGGCCCAGTTTATGACACCAGCGCTTTCTTCAGTCAAAATGAAAGCGGAAGAAATGGGTCAAATGAGTGTAGAGCTGGCGAAAAACAAATTATTGGGCGTTCGAACAATGCCAGTCCGAGTGATTTGTAAAAGTGAATTGATATTAAGAGAATCGATTGCCGATAAAAAAAGATCATGAAAAATGATCTTTTTTTTATTTTAGAGTTGTGTAAACATTAACTAAACAATTATACTGATTGTAGTAAACGTTTACAGACAAATTAAAGGAGATTAGTTATGAAATTTATTGATAAATTAGCAGAGAAGATGGTTCCTTTTGCCCAAATCATTGCCAATAATAAGTATTTATTGAGTCTGCGTGATGGCTTTATGGTTGCTTTTCCCGCGACAATGTTTGCTTCAATCATGATCATTATTCAAAATTTACCCGCTACCTTTGGCTTATCTGAGAAACTGCCCGCAGGACTGATGACCTTTTTGAATGATTTCTTTGGTCCTATCGGGAACGCAACCATGAGTATCACAGCGATTTTTGTTGTTTTCGGGATCGGCTATCAATTGGCAGGAAAATATGGCCAGCCAAAACTTTTTGCCGGAGCAATCTCATTGTCCTCTTTCTTAATGCTTTTGCCCTACGGTTCTTCCGATGACCTGGGAACAGTGATTCCCCTTTCAAAATTAGGTGCGGAAGGGATGTTCGTTGGGATCATCACAGCGATTATCGCTACACAAATTTATTGCAAGATCAGTGCTTCTGGGTTAACGATCAAAATGCCTGAATCGGTTCCACCGATGATCGCTGAGTCTTTCCTTGCTATCATTCCAGGTGCTGCGCCATTGTTTTTATTTAATTTGATCCGTTACTTGTTTACATTCACGTCATGGGGCAATGCGGTCGACTTTGTCTACGAAATCTTACAGAAACCATTAATGGGATTGGGAGGCACGTTGCCTGCAGTCTTGATTGCCGTTTTATTCACCCAATTCTTCTGGTGGTTTGGGATCCATGGCACACTGGTTGTTAACGCCGTGATTGATCCGATCATGAATGCATTGGCGATTGAAAACTACGAAGCCTATAAAGCAGGTGCAGAACAACTGCCTCATATCATCAATACAACCTTCATGGGCGTTTTTGTAAACCAAGGAATGCAATTAGGGATCTCGATTACGATGGCATTTTTTATTGCTCGTTCGATTCGGATGAAGAAGCTGATGAAGACAGTCATTGCACCATCTGTTTTCAATGTGTCAGAGCCAATGACATTCGGGTTGCCGATCGTATTGAACCCGATTGCTTTTGTTCCGTGGATTTTGGCCCCGCTTGCTAGTACGACGATTTCTTATTTTGCAATCGCTGCTGGTCTTGTGCCTCGCCCAATCGGAGCAACGGTAGTCTGGACGACACCGGTCTTCTTATCTGGCTGGCTGGGAACTGGCTCTGTAGCAGGTGCCATTCTACAATTGGTAACTGTTGCTGTGATGACATTGATTTGGGTGCCATTCCTAATCGTGATGGATCGTGGCTATTTGAAAGAAGAAAAAGAAGAGCTAGCCAAAGAATCGCTCGCACAAACTGGCCCTGCCATCGACGAAAGAATCAAAGAAAGCTAAGCTTAGTATTCCGTTCTGTCAGCATGGCAACTGAAAAATGGAGGATCGAAGATGCGAACAGATACATTGACCTATACTTATCAGATGCGTACAACGCCGGAACGATTCTATCAAGTAATGATCGCGCAACAAGCGGCATTCTTTCGCTCAAAAGGAGCAGAAGAACCTTTCGGCGAGAACAGTCAAATTGATTTGATGATTCGCACAAAATCAGCGGCCACGCTGGTGCCAGCGGTGATGAAAGTCAAAAAAATCGCGCAAGATGAGATTGCTTTGATAACAGCCTATGAACAAGGAAAAATCTGTCAAAGGTATCGCTTTGTTCCTAGTGGAGCAGAAAAGATTGAGGTTACGTATTCGGAACAGAATTCTTTTGATCGTTCCCGCAATACGTATAGTTTCATGCTGGCAGCATTATTCTATAAGTTCTTTTTTAACAAAGGGGTCAAAAAACGCATGCAGTATTTGGAAACTGCATGCCAGAAACATAATGAAATAGACGAGAATAAAGTTGAAATTAGAGGAAAAAAATGATTGAGATAATAACCGATACGATTTTTCATTTATACAATGAAAAGATTAGTTATGTGATGCATGTTTTACCAAATCGACAATTAGGTCATCTTTACTTTGGTCCATCTTTGGGGCATTTGAGTGCCAATGACATGGACTATTTAACCAAAAAAGAAAATAAATCTGCCGGCACAGTCAAATTTTTTGAAAATGATGGCCTGTTTACGTTAGCAGATCGCTTTCAAGAGTTGCCAACCTATGGTTCTTCTGACTTTCGAGAAGGAGCCGTTACTATTTTTGCAGAAGACGTGCCTTTGTATGTGGATTTTAAAGTCGCAGAAGTCGAAACTTTCGCAGGAAAGGAACGAGAGCTGGCCAAACCGGCGAGTTTTGCCGAAAAAACAGAAAGCCAAAGCCTGCGAATAATGTTGATCGATGAGCAGCGGCAATTGAAAATGGAAATCACCTACACTATTTTTGCTGGTTTAGGCACGATTGCGCGCAATCAGCGGATCACCAATCTTGGCGCTGAGAAAAAACAACTTTCTTCGTTGATGAGCGGGGTACTGGAATTAAGAAATCAGCAATTTGAATTTGTTCACCTTTCTGGTGCTTGGCTAAAGGAACGCCAAATCAAAGCCACACCATTGACGCAAGGAACCATTCGAGTGGGGTCTTTAAAAGGGGCCTCTGGGCATCAGCACAATCCCTTCGTGGCACTGAAGGCTGCCAATGCCACCAATGATCAGGGACGTGTCTATGGAGCAAATCTGATTTATTCAGGGAATTTTCTCGCGCAAGTCGAGATGGATGAGTGGGACAATGTCCGCTTGATGCTGGGGATTCATCCCGAACAGTTTTCTTGGACATTGCAGCAAGATGCAGTCTTTGAAGCCCCAGAATGTATTTTGACATTTACCGATGAAGGGTTGAATGGGTTAGGGCAAGAGTCTGCTGCGTTTATTGAAAAGCACGTGATTGCCCCTTATTGGCAAAAACGGCCGCGGCCGATTGTCTTCAATAATTGGGAAGCAACTTATTTTGATTTTGACCAAGAGAAATTAGTAGCATTAGCAGCAGAAAGTCAGGCATTAGGAATGGAATGCTTCGTCTTAGATGATGGCTGGTTTGGTAAAAGAGACAACGATCGCAGTTCTTTAGGGGATTGGGTGCCAGATCCAGCGAAATTTCCTAATGGCATCGGTCATTTTGCAAAACAAATCCACGATCTAGGGTTGCAGTTAGGCGTTTGGTTTGAACCGGAAATGGTCTCTCCTGACAGCCAGCTTTATCAAAAACATCCCGATTGGGTGGTCCGACATCCTTATGAACGCATCTCTGTGGGACGCGGCCAGTATGTCTTAGATTTTGCCAATCCGGCAGTCGTGGAGGCGATCTTTGCTGCTATCAAAAAAGTCATCGTCGAAACGGATCTTGATTATATCAAGTGGGACATGAATCGGAATATCACAGAAGCTTATTCACCTTATTTAGCAGATGAAGGGATTCCCCAAACAGAATTCTTTCATCGCTATATTTTAGGGGTCTATGCCCTTTATCAGAAAATATTAACAGAATTTCCGGAGATTTTGATCGAAGGCTGTGCTGGCGGCGGCGGTCGTTATGATTTAGGGATCTTGTTTTACAGTCCTCAGATTTGGCCGAGTGACGACAGCGATGCCGTGGAACGACTACAAATTCAAACCGGCACATTACTTGGCTATCCGATGTCTTCATTCAGCAATCATGTCTCCGCTTGTCCCAATCATCAAGTGGGGCGCAATACGTCACTGGCATTTCGGCAATCGGTGGCTATGTTTGGCCCATTAGGCTACGAGTTGGATCTTTTCAGTTTATCAGCAGCTGAAAAACAAGCAATCAAAGAACAAATCATTTTCTATAAAGCTCATCGACAACTTCTGACTTATGGCGCCTTCTATCGGATGAACGATTTGAGCCAAAAAAATGAAGTTGTATGGGGAGTCTCTCATCAAGAGGAAGCACTGATTGCCTATTTTCGGATTCTTGCTGAAGCAAATCCTGCAGCGGAAGCTTTTATACCGGTACCGTTCATTGATCCGGATCGAAGCTATCTGCTGGAGAATGAGCAGTTGTCTGGCAAGGTTCTGAAGCAAATTGGACTGCGCAAACCGTACTTATTCAATGCTGTCAATCACCAAACGGCGCAAGTAACAGGAGATTTCCAGTCATTTGTTTATCAAATCAAAGCAATCAAAAAGGAGTAAAAAGATGACGAATTATTTCTTTGATCAGCGATTCCTGCATGGTGGGGACTATAATCCCGATCAGTGGCTTGATTATCCGGAAATCCTAAAGAAGGATTTGGCGTATATGCAAAAAGCCCACGTCAATACGGTCACACTTGGGGTGTTTGCTTGGAGCGTTTTGGAGCCAACAGAAGGGGTCTATCAGTTTGACTGGCTTGATGAACAGTTTGATGCGATCCATGCTATGGGGGGCAATGTCATTTTGGCTACCCCCAGCGGTGGTCGTCCCCAGTGGTTGAGTCAGAAATATCCGGAAGTCAATCGCACCAATGCGTATGGACAAAAACATACCCATGGCTTTCGCCATAATCATTGCTATTCTTCACCAATCTATCGCGAAAAAGTGCGGCAGATCAACACAAAATTAGCTGAACGCTATGGCGACCATCCGGCACTAGCCATGTGGCACATTTCCAATGAGTATTCAGGGGAATGTTTTTGCGAATACTGCCAAGAAAAATGGCGTGACTGGTTAAAGAAAAAGTACAAAAACCTAGAAGCATTGAATCATGCGTGGTGGATGAGTTTCTGGGGCAATCGCTATTCCGATTGGGAACAAGTCTTGCCACCATCACCTTTAGGAGAACATAAAGTTCATGGGATGGATCTGGATTGGAAACGATTCGTCACTGATCAGACCATTGATTTTTATTTGAATGAGATTGTCCCTATTCGGGAACGAACCCCTGATATCCCGGTAACGACGAATTTTATGGCGGAAGGTCATGCCACACAGGATTTCATTCCTCTGGAAGGAATCGACTATGGCAAGTTTTCTCAGTATGTGGATGTGGTTAGTTGGGATAGTTATCCCGATTGGAACAATCGCTTTGAAGCAATCGCTAAAACCGCTATGAAGTCTGCCTATGTCCATGATCAGTATTGGTCTTTGAAGAAACAACCCTTTTTAGTTATGGAATGTACCCCAAGTTATGTCAATTGGCACCAATACAACAAATCGAAGCGCCCCGGGGTCCATATTTTAAGTAGTATGCAGCAGTTAGCTCATGGGTCAGATAGTACCTTGTATTTCCAGTGGCGCCAATCTCGTGGCAATTCGGAGAAATTTCATGGCGCCGTTGTCAGTCATGATGATTCCACAAACAATCGAGTGTTTAAAGAAGTTGCTGAATATGGCGCTCGTCTCGAAAAAATCAGTGAAATCAAAGGAACCACTCGCAAGAAAGAAGTGGCGATTCTCTTTGACTGGGAAAGCAATTGGGCGTTGAAGCGCGGGGGAGGATTCGGCCGTCCTACGAGACGTTATCCCCAAACGTTGCAAGAGCATTATCAGGTTTTCTGGGAACAAGACATTCCGGTTGATATTCTGACTCCTGAGCAGGATTTTTCTGATTATCAATTAGTCATTGCGCCAATGCTATATATGATGACAGAAAAAACGATGCTAAAATTAACGAGCTATGTTGAAAAGGGTGGAATACTAGTATCCAGCTATTTCACAGGAATGGTCAATGAAACAGATTTGCTTTATATTGGCGGATTGCCTCAACCATTAAAGGCGCTCTTTGGCATTGAGGTATTAGAGCTTGAAACACTTTTAGAAGACGAACACAATCAGATTGATTTTCAAGATCAGCGATTTGTCACCAAAGACTATTCAGCAATCATTGACGTGTTGGATGCAGAAGTTTTAAGCCATTATCAGACAGATTTCTATCAAGGCACGCCTGCGGTTACGAAGAAGCCATTCGGTGCAGGGGCTTCGTATTATTTGGCTGCCCGAACGAACAGTGATTTCTTAGCTGCTTTTTATCAAAAGTTGATTGAAAAGTTGGGATTGAGAAGAACAGCGATTGCTGAAGCACTTCCTGAGGTGTCGATTCAAACGCGAGTTGGGACGCAACGAGACTATTCATTTATTATGAATTTTTCAGAGGAAGAACAGCATCTAGTATTGAAGCAGCCAGTAACCGATCTGGAAACCAATGGACATCTAGTGGGAGCAATCACGTTGGCACCCTATGAAGTCAGGATCGTATATCACCCCTCTGAAGTACACTAAGAAAAAAGGACCATTGGTTACGCCAATCAGCGCAACGAATGGTCCTTCATAAATGTAGGCAATGCTTCACTGATCTGTGTCGGCAAGACAACATAATTCGTGGCAGCTAAATGTTCGCCAATCAAACTGTGGAGATAAACCGCTGCGTGGATCGTTTCTTCGGTTCGATCAAATTGTGCCAAAAAACTGGTAATGATCCCGGCTAAGGTATCCCCGGTGCCGCCAGTGGCCATAGCTGGCGTTCCTAATGGGTTTTCGACGATTTCTGTGCCATAAATCTGGGTGCGATGGCTTTTTAAGACCACGATACTGGCTAATTTTTTTTGGAAGGCTGCGTTTTTCTCCGGTGTTTGCTCACTGATCTCAATGCCGCTTAATCGTTGCCACTCCATTTGATGAGGGGTAAATACGACGTGACTGGGGTAAGGAAAAGTCAATGGGTATTTCGCAGCTAAATTGATCGCTGACCCATCAACAACTAGCCATTGATGGCTTTTTTGTGCAGCGACGACTGTTTGCAACAGATTGAAACTGGTTTTGCCTTCACCCATGCCTGGGCCAATCAATAGGACATCCGCAGATTCAGTGACCGTGCTGATAAGCTCAGTCTGGTCCCAAGAGACGAACATCGCTTCTGGCAGTCGCGCATGTAGCGCCGTACGATTGACAGGATCGGAGATCACCGTGGTTAGTCCAGTTCCGCCATAAACACTGGCTTGTGCCGCCATCAAGATTGCGCCTCCGTACTGTTGGTTACCGCCAATCACTACGGCACGGCCAAAGGTTCCTTTGTGACTTTCGACGGGGCGTTTGCGAATCACTGCTGCTAAAATAGTTTGCTCCAGTTGCTTCATACAATGACTCCTTTTCTGCTTCTTTCACTGGGCTCATTTTCTAGAATAAACCTATTGCTTTTATTATACTCGTTTTATGAAAGATATCGTCTGAAAATACACAATTTTTTTTCCTTTTTTCAGCTAAGAGTGTTATCATAAAAGGCGAGAAAAGAATTGGAGGGAATCGTATGACAATCGATTGGAAAAAAGAAGTCGAAGCGCGTAAAGACGATTTGCTAAATGACTTGATTGATCTTTTGAAAGTAAAAAGTGAACGAGAAGATGACAAGGTAACGGCAGATGCTCCGTTTGGACCTGGACCTCGTGATGCCTTGCTGCACATGTTGGCTTATGGGGAACGTGATGGTTTCGCTGTGAAAAATGTCGATAACTATGCTGGACATATCGAATTTGGTGAAGGAGACGAAACATTAGGGATCTTCGGCCACATGGATGTTGTCCCTGCTGGTGACGGTTGGGCGACAGATCCCTACGATCCTGTGATCAAAGACAATAAAATTTATGCTCGCGGATCTTCCGATGATAAAGGTCCTTCAATGGCTGCTTATTACGGAATGAAGATCATTAAAGAGTTAGGGTTGCCATTATCTAAAAAAATCCGCTTTGTCGTAGGATCTGATGAAGAAAGCGGCTGGGGTGATATGGATTATTATTTCGAGCATGAAGAAAAACCTGATTTTGGTTTCTCTCCCGATGCGGAATTCCCAATCATCAATGGCGAAAAAGGGAATGTAACATTAGGGCTTCATTTCCAAGGAAATAACGAAGGTGCTTATCAACTGCAACAATTCACTGCTGGTTTGCGGGAAAACATGGTACCAGGAACTGCGGTTGCAAAATTGACTGCCCCATCTACAGAAGCTGCATTAGAAATGGAAAAAGCTTTTTTTGATTATGTCGAAGGTCAACCAGTGACTGGCACCATCGAAACAGAAAATGAAGAAGTTACCATTGAACTAGTCGGTAAAGGCGCCCATGGTGCAAGTCCTCAGTCTGGGATCAATGCGGGAACTTTCTTGGCAGTCTTTTTAGACAACTTTGCCTTTGGCGGCGGCGCAAGACAATTTATCCATACGGCGGCAGCTTATGTCCATGAAGATTTTTATGGTGAAAAATTAGGCGTGGCGCATGAAGATGAAAAAATGGGTAAACTAACCATGAATGCTGGTTTGTTTGCTTTTAAAGCTAATCAATCAGGTGTTCAAGCAGACAACTTTATTGCCTTGAATTTCCGCTACCCTCAAGGGGTAACTGCAGAAGGTCTGGAAATCGGCATTGAAAAAACCGTTGGCATGGAAGGCGCAACAGTGACTCGGAACGAGCGCAACATGGAGCCTCACTATGTGCCAATTGATGATCCATTGGTGAAAACATTGCTTGAAGTTTATGAAGAACATACTGGTCAAAAAGGCTATGAACAAATCATTGGCGGTGGCACTTATGGCCGTTTATTAAAACGTGGTGTCGCATATGGGGCAATGTTCCCAGGCTACACAGATACGATGCACCAAGCAAACGAATTTATGAGCTTGGATGATCTATTCAACGCGGCAGTGATTTATGCAGATGCCATCTACCGTTTGGCACGTTAGATCAATAATTTAATCGTTTTTCCTCTTTTTCATTCATCGATAAAAGTTGATAATTCAATAAAGTTGATTTTGAAAAGATGATTGAAAAAGTTGAATATAGAAATAGCGGTGTGATTTTGGTGTGATATTTTTCGAAATATCACCAAAAATCACACCGCTATTTTTAGTATCCATAATTACTACTATTCAGCTGTTTTGATACTATATTGATAACTTCGGTAGCAGTCTCATTTTGAATATGTGTATAGTACTCGGTCATAGTTTTATTTTTATGACCTAAATAAGCTGCAGCGTGTTCTTTAGGAACACCAGCTATTGCGGCTTGAGTTGCGAAAAAGTGTCTCAACATGTGCGGAGAAATTTTTATATTACAGCTTTTTGAAACTTTATCAAATAATCGGTTTAATTGACTAGGAACAAATGGATTGCAAGTTGTAGGATTGAGCAAGAGAAAATCATCTTGGTGTAAAATTTGTCCGTAATCTTTTTTTATTTCTTTCGCTTCATGAATGATACATTCAACTGCTTCTGTACCTTTTTTGTCTAAAACAATGTATCTGTGGCTACTTGATGTTTTAAGCCCACCTTTACCGTATTTTTGCGTTCGCTGTGTGCGACTATCCGCAATGTGTAGCGTTGCTAATTCTGGATGGTCACTGTATCGGATCGAAGATAATCGAAGACCACACACTTCACCTCGACGTAGGCCAAACACACAAAGATAAACCATGGAAAACTCGTATTTTGTCAATATTTTCTCTGCCATTTCCATCCATTGTTGATACTCTTGGAGAGATATACGTTTATTTTTCTCAGGAAGAGTGCCACTACCAATAATTACACGTTGTAATCTATTACGTTCGAGAACACCATTGTAAACAGCATCATTCAGTAAGGCCATGAACATAACATGGATTGATTGAACAGATCGTCGTCTCAATTTTTCAAGTTTTTGATTGATAAAAATTTCGTAACTATCTCGTTTTATTTTGTTTAATGGCATATTACCGAATGTAGGTTCAATATGATTTTTAAAAAGGGAATCGTTACTGTATCTTGATTCAACGGACCAGACATGAGTTCTAGTTTTGCGATTTGCATATTCTTTATAGTATTCTGTAACAGTTAATTTTTGAGATCGAATATAATCTATTTCTGATTTATCAATACTCTCTTCAATTTCTCTTAATCTGGCTTTAGCATGTGCAACAGTTTTAAAGCCAGATTCATCAATAATATCTTCTTTACCAGCTATACGTATTTTTTTTCGTATACGGTAACGAGTGCCAGCTTTTATCTCATAAATAAGAATGTTTGGGTATTTTGTTTTTTTATATTTAGCCATTTTATTCTCCTTTTGCTCCCGGACAGAATGCTCTAGAGAATTTTCGACCATCACCTCCTTTAAATTATAAATATCTTTCCATTTCAAGTGGAAGACCATAGTAATTAAGGATATCTCGTTTTGTTGGATCATAGAGTTCGGTTTGATGCAAACCATTAATCAATAAATGAGTTGCACCACAATTAGCTTGTGCTTCTATTTTTGAAGTGGATGAGAAGCTATCCGCAGACATATGTGCAGTATTCTCATTTTGATGAAAAATAGCATGGAACAATTCGTGAGCACAGACAAAAAGAGATTTAGAATAAGATAGTTCGGCATTCAAATGTATGAACTTACTGCGATGATTTTTGGTATAAAATCCATATACTTCCTCACCAAAATAGCCATAGAGAATAAAAATCCCTCTTTTTTTTGCTATTTTAAAAGGATCGTTTGTCCCATGCTGTAGTTTTAATTTATTGATTGCAGCAGGCACATCGGATAAAAGCATACGAAAATCCTCCCCTAATTGTTACTTTACTTATCACGATATTTTTTAGGAGTATACTTTTTCTTCGCGAGTGCCTTCCCTATTCGCAAAGATTCTTCAATGGAAGAAAGAATTGCAGCTCGAGCTTCGGGAGAGAGTTCTTCAGTATCTTTTGAGAAAGCAATTGCATCGGAATTTTTCATATCTTCGATAATCAGTTCTAATTCTTTTTGGATATCTCTTTCATCTTTTTCAGTGAGATCGTAGTAACGGCGCTTCTCAGTTCTTCCCAATAAGTAATCAGTACTAACGTCAAAAAAATCTGCAACTTTTTGAATTTTGTCTATACCAGGATTTTTTTTATTCCAATTTCTGATACTACCTTGACTTAAATCTAATCTTCGTTCCAACTCCGCTCGAGACATTTTTTTTTCGGCAATTAACCTATCAACGCGTTCTAAAAGCATTTACATCAAGCCTTTCAGCCCACAAATAAATAAAATGGTCTATTTTCCATTATAGTGTTGACAAATGCAATATAGTCCACTATACTATATTTTGTAAGCGAGATATTTACGACACACAAAACCTGTGAGCAATAACTAAATAGTCTCCCCGGATATCAGTAAAGCTCACATTTTGTGTGCTGCATTTTGTATGCTTACATTATGAACTATATTCCATTTATTGTCAACTGAATGGAAAATAAAAATGTAATTAATTCTATTTTGGAGGTGATGGACATGACATTAAAGCAACAAGTAAAAATTGCGCTTATTCAAAAGAAATGGAGCCAACGAGAATTGGCTCGTCAAATGGGTATCTCAATGGCTTATCTTCAAGACATCTTGGCAGAAAACCGAACACCTACTAAACGATTGAAACAAATCGAGGAATTACTAGATATTGATTTAGGAGTGGTTGACCATGAACCTGTTTGCAACTGACTTCGTTAATTCATTCAAAGAAATGTTGAAGTCTGTACTGACGAAAGCTATTCATGAAATTTTAGATGAAATTAACGACGAAGAAAAATTTCTTCTAAATAGAAAAGAGATTTCAGCTGCTATCGGTTGCGACCCAGATACTTTTGACAAATCGTTTCGTTACCTTGATGGATTTCCTTATCACATAAAAGGAAACACTGAATGTTGGAATAAAAAAGAAGTATTTGAATATTTACACAAGCATAAATTAATTAGATGAGACTCCCGGACAGAGTGTTATCGATAAAGAAGTATTGAAGGGCGTTATTCATTTTGAATCATGATCTTTTAATCATTAAGTTAATCGAGGAGAAGGTAAATGAGTTGCATTCTTTATTACATGATAAGAAAAGCGTATTAAGTGATAGACAGCTTGAAATTGCTAGAAGAGAGCTTAATCAGTATCAAGAGCTACTTTATCAAAACCGATTGAATCAGCAAATGGAAATGAGGTGAGGAGAATGAAAAAAATGGAACTCGAAGTAAATGCCGTAGTAGAAACATTTGAGCAAGCCAAAGAACTCCTAGCCGACCTAGAAGTTCTATGTGAAAAATATGATATTACCTTTGGCATCAATAAGAATAACTACTTGGTTACTTTAGCAGGTTTATCAACAGACGAAACTGTATCAAAAACAGTCTTGTAATAGCGTTTAACATGTTCAATGTCGATTTGTGAGTGGCTTGCTTTGACATCAATACGTCTATTTAAGTGTTCAATATACGCTTTGGTCAGTTCCAGAGAAATCTCCTTATCAGTCATACTCATATTTTTCACCTCCCTATAAGATATTTCAGTCTGTCACCCTGATAAGGAAATTATACGACAAAATAGTTATGAATTTTGGAAATAGTTATTTTCTAAAACCTCATATCCATCGGGCAAAACACTTATGAAGAGGCAATAAAATCTACCATTCGGCAAATAACCAACTTCACTATCGATAAGTTTTTTTGCAGTTAAGAACAATAAAGCGTTCTCAATTTATTCGCGAGAATAGGAAGTTAAATATGGATGCTGGAAGAAAGTGTCAGCTTTTGGATGATCTCTAGGAGCAAAAGATTCAGCAACCGCAAGAACATCATAAGCAATTACAGGAATTTGTTTCATAGAATCACCTCCCCATTAATTATAATAAGTTAATTTGGGGACGTAAATATTAAAAACTAATAGATGGAGGATAGTAAATGTTAAAAGAAAAATTAGATTTTATCAAAACGGTATTCCCGAATGTTGAAAAGATAATCCCGTTTGCGACAGAAGATAACTTAGAAAAGTTATTTGAACAAGCGCAACAAAAAGTAGACTACGAGTTGACGGAGGCGCAGTTTGAATGAAAATAATATCGTGTTTATTCGGAATAGGAACGATTATTGTTTTGCTTCAAACGAGAAGAGAGTTTATCAGACAAATAAAAAGGACACCAAGATCTAGGTATCCAAAAAATCATCAATGAGTAATTCTCGTTCTTTTATTTGATTATCAATAATGGTTTTCAATTGATAATAAGAACGGGTATCAATGGGATTGAGAGCAGATAGACGGGTTTTCTTATTGAATAAAAAAATACAGTATTCAAAATGATTTACTGAATGGATTAGTCCAGCGATATGTTTATCGTTTTCAAACCAGTAGCTGTCGAATGGAAAAATGGGAAGATTATTTGTTTTTTCTTTAAAAGCAATTTCGAGAATTCTATTTGGATGTTGTGATAAATCATTCCAATTATAGGATCGATGTAAAGAGTTATTTACTAGTTTATCAATGAGTTGTTTAGTTTTTGGTTGTGGATTCAAGAGATTTTCCCTTCTTTCAAAAGTTTTGCTTCTAGTTTCCTTAATAGTTCTTGGAATTGGAGAACGGAATTAAGATCATTTTTATTTAGTTGGATGTTTTCTAATTTCTTAATAGTTCTTTTGGTGGAAAAAGTAAAAAAAGTGTAATTGTATTTTAGTTTTGCTAAGTAATCATGGAGTTGAAGTTTTATTGCTTGTTCATTATAGATATCTGAATTAAGTAAATTAATAAATCCAGCGGCTTCTCCAGACCATTGTTCGTAATCTTTTCTAAATTCGATTCTTTCGATGGTTCTATTTACTTCTTTTTTCAAAAATAAAGCCAATAAAAAAGTAGCAATTCCAATGAAAGGATCAATTAGATTGACTAGGTTATAGACAATTTGAAATGAATTGTGAAAGGAATCTAGCATAACCTCAATACCTCCAAATAAATTTGTATGGATTATTTTGTCACTATTATAGCAAAAAAGACCGCCTAAGCGATCATTTTTTGTCGGTGCGGCCCACGAGGTAGTCGATAGAAACACCTAGGATATTTGCTATAGAAATTAGTTGATCAATGCTAGGCTCATACTTTCCAGATTCCCATATTCGTATTGTCCGTGGTGATACCCCTAATAATTCAGCGAGGGCTTTTTGTTGAATATTTTTAGATATTCTTAATTCTTTGATTCTTAAATTAGCCATGTTTAAATATTCCTCCTGTTGACAGGAAAGAAACTTACCTCTATAATAAAACTCGAAGAGGAAAGAAACTTACCTCTTTAATAAAGAAAGTGGGATGTGATTTGTTATTAGAAAGCTATCGTAAACAAAAAAAGCTAACTCAATCTGAGGTAGCAGAAAGACTTGGTGTAACAGCTAGATATTATCGTGGGATTGAATTAGGAACTTCTTTCCCAAGACAAAAAGTGCTAAACGCACTAGAAGACTTGTTCGAGCGACCTCAGCGTGTACTTTTGGCGAAGAACGCTGAGGAAGTTCCGAACTACATGAAAAACTATTTGTAAATAGTATACCACGGAGGAATAGACATGGAAATGAAAACGTTAGAAGAGTACAAAAAAGAAAATGAACGATTAAGACTTGAAATCCAATTATTAAAACGTCCGATGGAAAAGGTAACTCAGAATACGCTGTTTAAAGACATTGCTTTGGATGATGCTGATATTTTACGTATTAATCAAACACACGACACAACAAAGAAACTCGAATCATGGGAAGGATTACCTTTTTCAAGAATCTATACGCTTCATCCAAGAGCACATGGATTAGTGAAAAATGAATCTCCACATTATAACGTTTCAACGACTAATTTACATGATGCATTACGAAAACTCGCTTTAGGAGTTACAGGAGCGACAAAAAATACAGATTTAGATGTAACAGAGTACAGGCTTGTTAGAGAAACTTATCAAGCGTTGAAAGATTTATTCTTACAAAAGTATGATGAGAGATTAAAGCAGTTAGATAGAGAAAAATCAATGGAGGAGTAACCATGAAAAAAATCTACTGGGTCCGGCGGACCGCATTTATCTTAACGATTTTTGCGTTAGGCGCACTAATCACAGGACAAGTACCAATGTGGGTTAGAATCGGCTATCCAACAGCTGTCATGTGGTTGATGATGATTTATGATGAGGCATTATTTGAACTGAGAGAACAAAAAGAGCCTACACCGTTTTCCGCCAGTGTAAGCTCAAAAAAATGAAAAAGGTAAAAAAATTATAGCACAGCTAGGAGGAAAAAATCAAAATGGCTGAAAATATTAATGTTCCTTTGAGCGGGATCAGCGATGGAGAATATTCACGAATTTTTGAATAGTGAATTAGATGAATTGCTTAAAGAAGAGGTAGTAACCATTATTGCATAAGAACTATTAAGGAAAACAAAAAAGTGCTCACACCAGTTTCCGCTAGTGTGAGCCAAACAAAACTATAACAAAAAATCTATACAAAGGAAGTATAACAAAATGAACGAAAAAATTCAAAGATTAATTGAGGAACTAGCAGAAGAATGTCACAAAGAAAATGTTGGATTGTCCTTAGCCGTGCTTGATGATGAAGGAGAAATGGCATTAGCGCAAGCAGGTCCAGAATCACTTGTGTCAATCGCTACTCTTGAACAATATAACCATGTAAAAGAAGAATTAACCGAATTGGATTGCGACTGTCCGAAACACCGCATGTTGAAAGAATTATACGGCATCGAAACGGAAAATACTCCGAAACAAACGCATACATTCGTGACAGACAACCCAAACGATGTGCTTGATATTATTTCACGTGCTTTGCGAGGTGAATTTAAATGATGGATTACATCGCAACGAATTACGATACCTTAATGCAAGACGAAACCAGTCACGTGTTCCCGAACATCTTATCTGATGATATTCAAGAGGTAGAAGACCCATCTGCACACTGGAATGAAGACGATAACGGTACAACAGTTTACGAATCGGATTGGCTGTTTATCGGCTATCGAATGAATAAATGTGGCACACGCAATAAATTCGTTTTACACCATGAGAATTTCTTGGATATGATCAATGATTTCGGTGCAGATTCTATCACAATGCCAGAGCTACGGATTGTTAGCGGAAAAGACTGGCTCAAGCAAAGACAGGAGGAACTTTTTAATGAGTTATGATTTAGAAATGAGTTTTCAACAACAATCAGTTACAAACCAACAAGGACAAAGCGGATTAATGACTACTGCAATTAGCCGAGAAGTGGAAGAGGTAAAAGGTCAGATTTTCATGGCAAAGCAATTTCCAAGAAATCCATTTGATGCAGAACGGCGAATTTTAGATGCATGCAAACGACAGTCTTTAGCCAAAACAGCAGTTTATAACTATCCGCGAGGTGGTCAAATGGTCAGTGGTCCATCGATTCGATTGGCAGAAGTAATCGCTCAAAATTGGGGAAATTTATCCTTTGGTATTAAAGAACTACAACAATTGCCCGGGGAATCAATTGCCATGGCTTATGCATGGGACCTTGAAACGAATACACGGCAAGAGAAAGTATTCACAGTAAAACATGAACGCCACACAAAAAAAGGAGTTACTTTCTTAAAGGATCCAAGAGATATTTATGAGTTAGTGGCTAACAATGGTGCACGGCGTGTGCGGGCGTGTATTTTGGGGGTTATTCCGGGAGATATTATTGAAGCCGCAGTTGAAGAATGCAACAAAACGATGGCTGGGGCGAATGACAAACCGTTAAAAGAGCGACTGGATCAAATGTTCAAATTGTTTAAAGAAAAACTTGACGTTACTCAAGAAATGATTGAAGCCAGATTTGGTTATAAAGCAACTGCTTTTACCGAAAAAAATGGTGTGGATTTAGCAAATATCTATAACTCAATCAAAGATGGTATGAGTAAAGTAGAGGATTGGTTTGAGATTCCGACTGCTGAAAAGAAAGAATCATCGAAATTAGAGCAAGAATTTTCTAAAACAAAGAAAGACCCGTTGAAAGAAGCAAAGGCGGTAGGTACCGATGGACCTAAACAAGAAGAACTATTATAGCAATGAAGCTGACTGGCAATATATGTCAGTCAGCCAGTTTAAATCATTTCAAGAATGTGAAGCGGCTACTTTGGCAAAATTAAAAGAAGAGTGGTCACCAGAGAGCGATCCTACGGCTTTGTTAGTTGGAAACTATGTCCATTCTTATTTTGAATCTTCTGAGGCACACCAAGAATTTTTAAAGGAGAATGCAAGTGCAATCTATAAAAAGAATGGTTCTGAGCGTGCAGAATTTGTTCAAGCAATCAATATGATTGAAGCGTTAGAATATGATGATTTTTTCCGCTTTGTTTATCAAGGGGAGAAGGAATTGATTTTAACCGGTACGCTATTTAATACGCAATGGAAAGCCAGAATAGATTGTTTCAATCTAGAGAAAGGCTATCTTGTTGATTTAAAAACGACTCGAAGTCTCGATCAAAGGTACTGGTCAAAGAAATATGGTGGATATGTTTCATTTGTTGAACATTATGGTTACATTTTACAAATGGCTGTTTATAAACACTTACTCGAACAAAACTATAACAGGAAAATCACCCCCTATATCTTTGCAGTAACGAAAGAATCCCCTCCTGATATTGCGGGTATCAGCATCTACCCAGGACGGTTTGATTTTGAACTTCGATTATTGGAACAGGAACTTCCCCATATCTTACGAGTAAAAAACGGAGAAGAAGCACCAAAAATGTGTGGGAAATGTGAATACTGTCGTCAACATAAGGCATTAACAGGTTTTGTAGAAGTCGGCGATTTATTGGGATAAGGTGGTGATTTAAATGACCGGCGGATGGATAAAGATTTACCGTCAATTACTTGAAAAGCCAATATGGCAAGAATCTACACCAGAACAAAAAGTCATATTGATTACACTTCTTTCTATGGCGAATCATGAGAAAAAAGAATGGGAATGGCAAGGTAAACCTTACAAGGCTATTCCTGGTCAATTTATTACGTCACTAGAAAAGATTAAAAGCAAATGTGGTAAAGGAATCTCTGTACAGAATGTAAGAACTGCTCTAAAACGATTTGAAAAATATGAATTTCTAACAAGCGAATCAACAAACAAAAATAGGCTTATAACCATTGTCAATTGGGAGATTTATCAATCTAGGGAATCTGACTCAACAAAGGAATTAACAAGCAATCAACAAGCAACTAACAAGCAGCTAACAACTAACAAGAATGATAAAGAAATAAAGAATGATAAGAATATAAAGAATAAAACATTATCGTCGCAAACACGCAAAGCGCGCGTTTACGACCATGCCTCGAATTATTATCAACTCGCAGAACGGCTATTCAAACAGATTTGTCAGAATCAGGAAATCAAGGAACCGAACCTCCAACGTTGGGCGGATGACATTCGGAAAATGATCGAGATCGACAAGCGGACCGAAGACCAAGTAAGCCGGATGATTGATTGGAGTCAGAAAAATAATTTTTGGTCAGCAAATATCTTATCTGCCCGCAAGTTACGTGAAAAATACGACACCATGGCGGTACAAGCCAACAGGGAGTACAAACAAGCGGGAACAAGTTATAGCGCCTTATCCTACAAGCCAGTGCGCACAGAGCCTATTCCAGAATGGCTAGATGATCCAGAAGGATACAATGCCCGGAAAGAAGCGGAAATCATGGAACGATTACGAAAAGAAGCGGGGGACGATCCATTTGGAAATTGATCAATTAAACCGAATCACTGTAATTAAGCAAATCTACACTGCATTAGACCCTAGTCACAAGAACTTGATGGAAAATGTTAAGCGAATCCTTGATAGTGATCAGCCAGAAGAGGTCCGCTTTCGAATCTTCATGGTGATGTATCGCCATACTCGAATTAGCTTGGGCAAAGTATCAAAGATGCACTATGGCGAATTTCTCACTGCCGGAACTACTGAATCTATGTGGCAAGAAGCCAAGTTGCTATATCGAGGACTGATGGCAAGAAAGGAGAAGACCGGATGAAGCAAGCAAAGAAAACTCAATCGTCTCGATCCACCTATCAAAAACGGTTTTTACGTCAAAAAATCAGTGAATTGACCTACTTAGAAGGTTGGGACAATGATCCAGAGATTGTGGAGAAAGTCCAACGGCTGAGCAAAGCACTAGAACGAGTGGGAACGCAAGAAAAACAGTTGTCTAGTGATCGAGCGATCTGCACGATGGAGGAACTGAGTGTAAATAGTTATATACAGCTAAAAAAACAGGGCTATCTAGACCGTGAGATCAAGTATATTTTCAATATCACCGCATATGCTTTAGCTCGATGGAAGAAATCGCTCGGATTAACGAAAGGCGTCGTTCGCGATTTGTTAGAGGTGATGTAGATGGGCCTGAGACAATACAGAGTTGATTATGTGAATTGGAAAGGTCGCCATGCGGTGATGTATCTGCACGGCTACAGCTACTCAGAAATTGAACAACAAGCAATGGTTGCACAGGGTGTGTTCAAAATAATGAAGATTACTGTGAGTCAGTAGTTGAATTTAATAGTTCAATATATTGTAGGCGAAAATTAGTTCCCACAATATATTGTGTATAACTTTGTGGATATGTGCAAAACTAAAATTTGGAGGAATAAACATGGATGAGTTAATAAAATCAGTTGAGCAATGGGCTAGGAATAAAGGATTGGATGAAGCGAAATCTAGTAAACAGTATGCCTATATTGAAGAATTTCCCCATCATGTAATTACCAGTTTTGGGGAAGTTGTTGTTTTGAGTTATGTAAATCAAAGAGGGCATTATCGAAAAGCAAGAGTTTTGCAACAGCGTTTAAGTGCAGATGGGTATCCTACTGTAAAGTTAACCTATTTTGGAAAAAAGAAAACAGTAAAGGTTCATAGATTAGTCGCTGAAGCATTCATTCCCAATATTGATAATAAGGAGACTGTTAATCATATTGATGGGAACAAGAGGAATAACCATGTATCTAATCTTGAATGGGCTGATAGATCAGAGCAACTCTATCATGCGTATGGTTTAGGATTAAAAAAATATACGGAAATGATAAAAGTATGTCTAAAAATCAGGAATGCAAAGCCTGTTAAGTGTTTTGAAAAAGAAACTGGAATAACTAGATATTTTCTTAGTGCAAGAGATTGCTCCGAATACTATGGCTATTCAAGTAGATGGTGTGATAAAAACATTTCTGAAATGAATGGAGATACACGAAATTATATTTTTGAGTATGTGTCGCTTGAAGAAGTTAAAGAAAATACTGATAAAGTTACAATTTCAACACTGATTGATTTAATCAAATTATGGGCTGTAGACAAAAATTTGCATAATGCCTCTTCGGAAAAACAGATGCTTAAAGTTGTCGAGGAAGTAGCTGAAATTGCAGCTGGTATGGCTCGTGACAATATGGAAGCAGTAAAAGATGGTATAGGCGACACAATCGTTACCCTAATCATCTTAGCAATGCAACAAGACTTAAATATTCAAGAGTGTTTGAATTGCGCTTATGACGAAATCAAGGGGCGCACTGGACAGATGGTCAACGGAGTGTTTGTTAAATCAAGTGACCTGAAATAATTCTAAAAGCGGAAAAGAAAGGTAATTAAAAAAGGGGGATTATTATGGATAAATTATTTATACCAGTTGAAATAACAAATATGGAAGAATTAAAAAAACTGATCAATCGGGCCGGATACCAAATTGATCAGTTAAAAGATACTTTAGAAAAAATCGAAAAATTTAAAGCCCAAGCTGTTTTTTTGTCCAAAGACCAGCAGCTTTAGACTTCATAGAGTTCCAAGAATCAAAACTTGAATTTTCTTTTATGAAAGAATCTAATTCATTTTCGTCAATTGATTCCATGTTAGAAAAATCAAAACCTGACTTTTCAACAAATTCATCAATGTTAGAAAAGTTAGTATAAGACTGCATAAAACCATCATGAAATAATTCGTTAAAAGGAACAGAATGACTACCATTAACAGAATCTGCTTTCTTTTCTAAATTTTTTAGGTTTCTTTGCAGTTCTTTTAAACCTTTAATTTTAACTCCCATGTATATGTCTCCTTTCATTATAGATTTGAATAATACATTGGCAGACGCATTATTCAGTAAAAATATAGCACAATATACAGAGTTGCGTTTTACACTAACACTACATGTTGTGTCAATTTATTTACAAATGTTACGAACGTGAGTTCTTTTGGAGGTATGGAAATGTGGTGTAAAGTTGAACAAATATTAATTGAAAAAGATATATCACAATATGAACTAGCAAAGAGAATGGGCGTTTCAACTGGGACTATCACTGAATTGAAAAAAGGAAGAATAAAGAAACCTAGTTTTGAGCTGATAAAAAAAATCGCTGATGCTTTAGAAGTCAGTATGGATAGGTTTAGATAGGTTTCCATCAGTGGAAGAAATATACAAATAATAAAGGCGGTTTAACAATGACTGATAAAAAGATAAAGCAAATAGTGATTTACGTTGAAATCGAGGATGACTGTGTAGAAGTAGCAGGTTTCAAGATTCCAAAAGAGCTAGATGAAGAAAATGTTGAGTATATATTGGGTAGCGTACTCGCAAACATAATTGATGATTAAGTCAGCTATACGACAAAAAATAACTAAGCGGGGGTATAGAAATGCTTAACGAAGAAAATATTATGGGTATTATCCAATCACACAAAGACGAGATTAACGAAATTTCTAATGAATTAATTAAAGCAAAAGTGCTGGGGGTGAATATCCCAAAGCTTACTAAGATAGCTGAAAACAGATTGGCGTATTTGCACGACAACAAATATCGTTATGAAATGCAGGCGAAAGCTTGGGGATTGCTTGGATCAACTGATAAACAGGTGTCTAGTGAGTATGATGTGTGAGTCAGCTAACCGAAGAAGTAATAGAAAGCGAGGAATGAATGTGGGTGGGAAATTAATCATCCAAGGTAAAGCTTGGGGAGAATTCGAAAATGCTAAGCGATCAAAAGGAAATATCGAAATCAGTGGATACAGGTCATATGGAGGCACACACACTGTGCGAATGGTAGATCAACCGCAACTCAACGAGAATCAGCAAAAGTGGATTAATAGATTGACAATTAATTACGCTTGGTATGGCGAAACGGCGCAACATGCATTGCATGCAACTTTACAAGAACCTGAAATGCCTGATTTACCACAGAATGGATTTGCCCAAGTCTTAGAAGTATTTTCTAAATGGGTGCAGGAACAGGAGGAAGAATGATGATTCTTAGACCAGTAGTAATTCGAGAGAAGAAAGAAGAGCATGCTTTTAGTGAAATAACGAGTGTGCGGTATTGCGTTAGTTGCGAATACACAGACACAGAAATAAAAGGCAAATTTCATCAGTGGATATCCGAATATGCTGCTAACGAGTATGGAGAAAGATCCAACCTATACGCAGTAGTAGAAATGAACGATGGAACAATAGCGCTATATGAGCATGACTTGATAAGATTTATCGATTAATTCCACAATCGTCAGCGATAGCGAACAGGAGGGATAAGATGGAACCAAAATTTAGAGCTTGGGATAAAGAAAATGACAGAATGGTTTATCCAAGTACAGAAGATGTTTGCTTTGAATTAACCGAGGAAGGTATTAATATTTTAGATTTGTCAATTGAACCCTACGACTGGGTGTTCCCTCATTTAGATTCAGTCCTCATGCAATCCACTGGCTTGAAAGACAAGAACGGCGTGGAGATTTTTGAAGGCGACGTTGTAAAAGTATCTGACGGGGGCAACGAAGAAGACAGCTACACCAGTGTGGTTAAGAATTATGCGGACGAGGGTTACCCAGCCTTTGATATTGAAGCTCCCAGCTCGTGGTATTACGAAAGCAACGTTTTGTCTACAATTATGGGGGGAGATTACGAGACAATCGAAGTTATCGGCAATATCTACGAGAACCCAGAACTTTTGGAGGTGAAATGATGAATTGGTTAGATTTTTGTAAAAAAGTAAGTGAACTGTCTGATAAGTTGGAAAAACTTGATAGTGAGTTAGAACATGGAGAAAATTTTGGCGATGCACTCCGCAGAGAGTACGGTGGCGAGATTAAGTCTAGCAGTTATGAGTTGTGTTTTTGGGATGCGTTTGAAGGAAACAAGAAGCATTTTTGTGTTCCTCGTAAGATCTTGGAGAAAGCTATCAATGATGCGAAAGCTGATTTGTTTGAGCAGATTTATGAGGTAGAGAATGAATTACTCGTGTTAGTTCAGGAGCAAGTCGATGAAAATTAATCACTATACAGTACTAGCGATGGTATCAATACTGTTAACGATCGCAGGCTTGAGTTGGCTATCCTATACAATTGCTGAATTAGAGAGGGGAACAGATGAAAAGTAAACACGTGATTTATATATTGTTAGCAATGCTTGCTGTGTCATGCTGGGGATCAACGTACGTAATTTGGTCCCAATCAAAGCAAATTGAGCAGTTAGAGAATCAATTGCAAGAAGTGCAAAGGAAGTATGAAATTATCAAAAATGATCCGTTAGCTAAGGATGCAATGGAAGCAGGAGGGTAACTAATGACTTTTATAGTGTTAGGATTCGTGGCAGTTGTTGGGATTATTTTTGTAAGCATTATAATCGGTAAGTCTGTTGATGAAAAGGAGCATGATTTTATTGGGAAAGACGAAATCAAAAATCAAGAAGAAAAAGCGTAAACTGTTGGAGAAAGCACAGGCAAATGGAACAATAAGTAACAAATATCTAAAGAAGGAGAAGTCATCAAATGGAAACACCACAAATTTTTAGTTTTGAAGACAATCAAGTTAGAACAATTCTAGTGAATGATGAGCCATATTTTGTAGGGAAAGATGTGGCAGAAATTCTTGGTTATAAAAACACGAGTAAAGCACTTAAAGATCATGTCGACAATGAAGATAAAAGGGGGGAACGAATCGTTACCCCCTCAGGAGAACAAGTTGCCACCATAATCAATGAATCCGGACTATACAGCTTAATCTTAAAATCAAAACTTCTAAATGCAAGGAAGTTCAAGCGTTGGGTCACAAGCGAAGTGCTGCCACAAATCAGAAAATACGGTATGTACGCTAAAGATGAAATACTTGAAAATCCTGATTTGTTGATTGAAGTAGCTACGAAACTGAAAGAGGAACGAACGAAACGATTAATTGCGGAACAAAAAGTCGCTGAATATGAACCGAAAATCACCTATCTTGATACAATTCTAGCATCGAAAGATGCAGTGACTACCTCACAGATTGCAGCGGATTATGGAATGTCAGCAGTCAAATTAAATAAGCTGTTGCATCAATTAGGTATACAACGAAAAGTAGGCGGTCAATGGTTACTTTACAAGAAGTATATGAATTGCGGATATACAAAATCTCACACGAGCGAAATTCTTCAAACAGACGGAACGAAAAAAATTGTGATGAGTACCAAGTGGACACAAAAAGGAAGGCTGTTTATTTATGATTTGTTGAAGGAAGAAGGCTATTATCCTCAAATGGATCTTTGGGAAATAGCATAAAAAAACGAACCTTCTATGGAGAGTGATCTAGATGATTGATAAGTATATAGAAGGTTCGAAAAAAGGCTAGGTGGACCATGTTTTGATAGAAAGAAAACTAAACATTATTTTGGGCACAATAAAAAATCTAGCCTTTTTTACTAGAATAAATGGTTTTATAAAAAAATCAATATTATTTTATAATTAAATAAAAAAGAATCCTCCGTAGTTGATTGGGTGTTTCAGGGACTACAAAGGATTCAAAAAGGCTAAGAAGTGGATACAGCAAGTGAAAGCTTTTCAAAAATAAAACTTGCTAGTTAGCCTTTTTTACTAGAATAATAGGTTTTCATAAAAAGTCAATAGGTTAAAAATAAAAAACGAGCTTTCTACATGAACTAGAAAAGGACTGTAAAGTGTAGAAAGCTCGAAAAAGGCTATAGCTAAAAAGAAGAATACAAAGTTTTGTGCACTGCGTTTGGAGAATAGCCTTTTTTTATTAGAATAATACGTTTTATAAAATTGTCAATGTTATTTTATGCTTTAATAAAAAAACCGAATCTACTATGGATAGAGCAGGTTAGGCAACATAGAGATTCGGAAAAGGCTAAAAACTTTAAAAGGTACTATCAGAAAAAATAGACTGGATATGTTGTTTTTGTTCGAGACTTAGCCTTTTATTTTATGATATAAAATCATCATTATTTGTCAAGATTATTTGATAAAAAAGACAGCCGACCACTGGCTGCCTGTACATAGAATATTGAATGGTATCAAAAATCTTTTTTCATTTTAACATATCTTGGAGTGATTTGAAATGATTAAAGAGGCGGATATTAAACAGACGAAAGAGAATGCAAGAGTTATTTTAAAACAATATCGAAGTTTAGAACGGAAAGCTGAGCGAAGTCCGATCGATCTTCGCTCACCATTCATTGATGACATGCCGAAGGCACCAAGTAGAGGAAATAATTTAGAAAATGCATTGGTTCAAACTATTGAAATAAAAGAAAAAATCCAAGCTATTGAATATGCTTTGAGTCGATTGAGCTTGATGAGCCGACAGGTACTGTATTACACTTATTGTGTAAAAGAGATTATGACAAACGACGAGATTGCCGATAATCTTGGAGTAGCTACACGGACATTGAACCGCATGAAGTCAGAAGCGCTCTTAGAATTTGCGGATGTATTTGGAATCGTTGCTTATCGATGAAAATTTTGGCGTAAATGGCGTAAATTTGGCGTTTTTGGCGCAGATTTGGCGCAAATTGTCCGATTTTAGGTGTTATTATAGTAGTGTCGGAAAGATTAAGAGAGACGGTGATTGGACTACTCACAATATTCCATAAACCGAAAGGAGGCAATCTCCTTATCGCTTATTCTTCTTTGACAAAATAAAAGACAGCACACTATTTGATGGAGGTGATTCCTCTTTTCAAAATTCGCTAGGGCTGTCTTTTTGTGTTGGAAAAAGATATTATGTTGAATTAATATTTTAGAGGTGTTAAAATAATTATAGAATAAAAAAATATAGGAGGTTTGGTATGAAAAAGCTGTTTATTGTATCGTTACTTGTTTTAGTATTAGGAGGAACAATTTCATCAGGTGTAGTTGCAGTTGCCACGGAGGTAGATAACCAAGGACAGAATACAGTTACCGATAAAGACAATGACTTAGAAAATATTGTAGTGTACAAAGATGAAGATGGAAGTACAGTTGTTAGAAAATATGAGGATGAATACTATAATAGTCCCACCACTTTTGCAAGAGCTAGTACAAGTGTAACAAAATGGGGTAGTTGGCAATATACGAATATTGCAGTGTCCACAGGTGTTTTAGCTAATGCAATAAATGCTGCTTTTTATGCTGGTGGTGCGGCTGCTATCTCTATGTTTGGTATTCCTGGATGGGCCATTGCAGGCTTGTTGGGTGTAACAAGTTGGACGGAGTTTGGCTCAGCTCCAGGTAGAGAAATTGCCAAAAAATGGGATACGAACAAAAACGGATGGGTTGGTTTCTATATGAGAAAAGGTTACAATGCTAACGGTAAGCATGTGGCAACAGAATATAAAACCAAATAGCAAGTAGGTGAAGACTATTGTATAGAAAATGGGTTTCTTATACACGAGAACATCCAATTGTCAGCATTTTGATTGCTGTGGTGCTTGGTAGTGTTTTAGGAATATCAATTGAGTATTTAGTCAATAAGGATATTCGTTTTGAAGGATTGCTAGGATTAGTTATTGTAACTTTAATACAACTCCAAATTGTATCAAAGTCAAAAAAATAAAAAGAATATGAAAAGGCATCTGATCTCAGGTGTCTTTTTTTGTACATAAAAAGGAGCGGTAAAAATGAAGAGATCACAAGAACAAGATTACCTGAAAATTTTAAAAGATATCCGCGAATCAAAAGACATGGATGAGATTGCTGATTTGTTCATGACAATGATTAGCATTTGCGGATTGAAGATGGATGAAGTTGCTGCTTTGAATTATTACATTACTGAACGAACACTGAAAGCTGATCACAACGCTCGGTTTTTAAGGGAGCGAATGGAGATAGATATCAATGATCTTAGTATCGATGGAATCTTACAAATACAACGATCGCTAGTAAATGTCTACGTTGGCAAATTGAAGAAATGATTCCGATTGTCAAAACAAAAGCGGATCGTGCTAGGTTTTATGGATCTACTAAGTGGCGAAATCTAAGGCAGTCAATACTTGAGAGAGATCACTACGAATGCTTGTGGTGTAAAGCAGAAGGCAGACTGACTACACAATATGATTCTGTTCTTGAAGTCGATCACATTAAGGAGTTAGAAACAAATCCAGAGCTGGCATTTGATCCAGACAACCTAAGAACGTTATGCAAGGACTGCCACAACAAGCGACACGATCGCATGAACTATCGTGGCCAACCAAAGAAACGAAAGTGGGATGACGAATGGTGGTAAACGTAATAATCAAATCCCAAAATTAGACTGAATAACGAACTAAAGTGGGGATCAACATACCCCCGGTCGAATTATTTTGGGGTCAAATCCCAATCTAGGGAACCGGTGGAAGGGGTCAATTCTGCAAATGCGACGAATTTTTTGTACCCCTCCCCCCTCTACCCCTAAGTTAGTAAATATTGAAGGAAGGTGATTAGTTTGGATTCTAAGTTAGTTGGGACGAGAATGAAGCAAAAAAGACTCGAAAAAAAGATGACTCAAGTTGATGTAGCAACAAAAAGCGGGATTTCTAGTAAGTATTACGGAAGTATTGAGAATGGAAAAAATTCGCCGAGTATTGAAAAGTTAAGTGCTATTGCAAAGGTGCTTGGATGCAGTTTACATTTCTTACTAAATGATCGTATGGACGACATGGAAAATCGTGTGAAATTAGAAACTAACCGGCTTCAAGAAATTTTTGAAAAAATTCCTCGGGACAAACTTAGTTTGGTTGAAGGACTAATTACACAAGCTGCGCGACTAAGGGTCTTGCTAGATGATAATTGGAAGGACATCCTCGAAAACGGAGAGTATGAAAAATTCAAGCAAAGCGAAAATCAAATGGCATATGATAGGAAACGGCCTATTGTCGAGAATTACGATAATAGAGATAAAACATACCAAACTATTATCAAACAACTCACCGATTTATTACCTCCAAATGTGAAAGTAGATAAAAAAAGTAAGTTGCTTGGTAGGAAATAGAAATGCTTTCTAACAAGTATGTTGATCAATATATTCGTAAATGGAAATCTGGTGAGTTAATCCTTAACGAAAAAAGGATACTTCTTTTAAAACTAATAGAAAAAGAAATTTTACCTCGCAGCGATATTTATTATTTCGATGAGGAACAAATAAATAATTATATTGAGTTTAGTCAGGCTTGGTATTTTGAGTTGGATGAATGGGAAAAATTTATTTCCGCATTCATTTTTTTGTTTTACAAAGAAGATGATGAAGTTGTTTTTGATGAATTTGTCATCAATATGGGACGCGGTGGCGGAAAAAATGGTTTCATTTCAACTCTTTCAAATTACTTTGTCAGTTCACTTCATGGGATTGATTACTATGATGTTTCGATTGTAGCTAATAGCGAGAAACAGGCCAAACGAAGTTTTCAAGAATGCTATCGAGTTATTAATAAAAAAGGCAATGAAGATTTGAAAGAAGAGTTTGAAGCCTATAAAAGCAGCTTGACAGGTTTAGAAACGCAATCTGTTTTTGAGTATAAAACGAGCAATGCAAGTTCACAAGATGGCGGCCGAGAAGGTGCAGTAATCTATGACGAATATCATGAGATGGAAAATACAGATATTGTTGATGTATTTTCAGGCGGACTTGGGAAGGTAGATCATGGGCGACAGTTCTTCATTGGTACAAAGGGATTTGTACGTGAGGGATATTTTGATATTAAATATCGCGAATGTGAAGATATTTTGAATGGCTTAACAGAATTTAAAGGGGTGTTTCCTTATATCTGTGAGTTGGATGCCATTGAGGAAATGGATAATCCGGAAAATTGGCCAAAAGCAAACCCAGCATTGCAACCACCTTTGAATAAGCGTGGAAAGCGTCTTTTTAATGAAGTTATGAAAAAGTACAAGAAGTTGGCTACTGAGCCTTCTGGACGTGCTGCATTTGTTACTAAACGTATGAATTTTCTTGAGGACAATATGGAGAATTCTGTTGCTACAAGGGAAGAGATGATGGCAACGAATCGTCCTTTCTTTGAGCTAGATACAGTACCAATCGGGTCAATTGACTTTGGTAGTGTTCGAGATTTTGCTACTTGCGGTTTACTATTTAAAAATCGTAAGAAATTGGAATATGCATTTAAGACATTTACGTTTGCGATGAAACATTTTTGTGACATTCACTACGGATATTCATTGAAAGAGCAATTAGTTGGTAGTGAAAAACGCGCACCAATAAAAGCTTGGGAAAGAATGGGACTGATGAAAGTTATAGACGAACCATCTTTGAATCCTAAGTATATTGTTGACTGGTTTATTCAAGCAAGAGAAGAATATGGCATGAGAGTAATTGTCATGGATAACTACAAGGCAGATATTTTAGGACCTATGCTTGAAAAAGAAGGATTTGAAGTAGTCCGATTGAAAAGGCCGTCTAACTTGCACCCATTATTAGCTCCTCGTGTAGAAGATGGATTTGCAAATCACAAATTTATCTTTGGTGATAATCCATTAATGCGATGGTTTACCAATAATGTATATGTAAAGGAAACGCAAGCGGGAAAACAATTCTTAAAAAAAGAAGAAATTAAGCGAAAAACAGATGGATTCCAAGCATTTGTCCACGCGTTATATAAAGCCACAGAGTTAGATGATCAGATTGATTATGACGAAGCTTTTGATATGCTTGATGACATTGATTTTTAGAAAGGTGGTGAAATTATTTGGGAATCTTAGATATTTTTAAAAAGAATAATGAGATCGAATGGATGCTAGATTATGAGTTTGCAGAAAACTTAGCGCAACGATCTTATTTAAAAACTATGGCGAAAAATACTGTTCTTGATTTTGTCTCAAGAACGATGTCAACACTGGAAGTGAAATTTCAAGGTAAGAATAACACAGCCGATTGGGATTATATTTTAAATGTGCGTCCTAATTCGGATATGTCAGCCGCTACGTTCTGGGAAAAATTTTTCTATCGTCTTTTGGATGACAATGAAGTCTTAGTGATTTTTACTGATGATAACCAGATGCTAATTGCAGATGATTATTATAGACAAGAGTATGCGGTATATGAAGATACTTTTTCTATGGTAACAGTCAAAAACTACACATTTAAGAGAACGTATAAAATGTCGGAAGTTATATACCTTGAATACAACAACGAAAAGTTAGAGAAATTTACAAAAGGGTTGTTTGATGATTACGCGGAACTTTTTGGACGTATACTGGAAATATCTATGCGTAACAACCAAATTCGTGCATCAGTCGGCATAGATGCCACAGGTGGTATTGGTGATGAAAAAGGAAAAGACGGGAAATCTAAAAGTGAAAGATTACAAGCGTTTATCAATAAAGTTTATAACTCTTTTCGAACCAACTCAGTAGCGATCGTACCAAAATTAAAGGGATTCGAATATGAAGAATATACCAACAAGCAGGGTGTGTCTAATCAGTCATTAGAAGAATTGAATAAAATGAAATCCTCTCTCATTGATGATATCGCCAACGCCATAGGAGTACCCACGGCGCTTATTTATGGTGAGAAAGCTGAATTAAATTCCAATATCAAAGCGTTCCGCCAATTATGTATTGTTCCGCTGGTAAAAAAACTACAAGATGAATTGATCGCAAAGATCATCAGTTGCCAAGAATATACAAAAGGTGAACGCATCAAAATTAACAACGTTTTACCTAAAGACATATTAGAATACGCAACTCAGATTGACAAGATTGTTTCATCTGGAACGTTCTTACGAGATGAAGTTCGTGAGCCACTCGGTTTTGACCCATTGCCGAATGGAGAAGGACAGAAATTAATCATGACTAAAAACTATCAAAAAATATTAGAAGGAGGTGAGAATGAAAATGACGGTGAAGATTAAAATTAACGGTCCAATCATTTCAAGTGATGACAAATGGTTTTATGACTGGTTTGACATGGAAGCAACTTGTCCAAAAGATGTATTATCTAAACTTCCCACAAATGGAGAAGATGTAGAAGTTACAATCAATTCATATGGTGGTTTAGTTGACATGGGAAATGAAATCTATACTGGATTACGTGCTTACAGTGGTAAAGTGATTGCTAATGTTGTAATGGCTGGAAGTGCGGCAAGTATTATTGCAATGGCTGCAACCCAAATAAAAATTAGCCCAGTCGGTCAAATCATGATCCATAACGTTTCTATGGGGTCACAAGGCGATTATCATGAAATGGACAAAGCCAGCGAGATTCTACAAAAGGCTAATCTTTCTCTAGCTAATGCATATGTGGCTAAAACTGGTAAAAGTAAAGATGAAATCTTGTCACTGATGGATAAAGAGACTTGGCTCACTGCTGAAGAAGCTGTTGAGTATGGTTTCGCAGATTCAATTATGTTCGAAAATACAGAACGTCCACAACTTGTCGCTGATGGAGGTAGCGGATTGATTCCGTCTAACGTTATCAACGAAGTGAATAAACTTAGAAACCAAAAACCTTTTGCACAAGTTGTGATTGATGAAGAAAAAATGAAACAAATTGTGGATGATAGTATTGAAGATTTAAAAACAAATACAATTATTCAAGGAAAGTCTATCCAAGAGTGGATGGATGAAAAACAAAATACTAAAAACGCGGAACCAACAAATGAATCTCCATTTGCTAGGTTTCTTTTTTAATACAAAAAATGAGGAGGACATAAAATGACTATTAAATTATCACAAGATTTTGAGAACGCAAAAAAAGCATGGATTCAAGCTGTACAAAATAACGAATCAACTGAAAAAGTTGGGGAACTTTACGGTGAAATGTTGGATCAAATGATTTCAGAGGCGAAAAAAGCCGGTGAAATTGCTGCTGAATCATACGCTGCTGGAACTAAATTAGATGCAAAACTCGCTGCCGAACAACGTAAATTCTTCAATGAAATCAACAAAGAAGTTGGTTACAAAGAAGAAACACTATTGCCACAAGAAACAATTGACACTATTTTTGAAGATGTTGTTTCTGAACATCCGTTGTTAGCTGCAATCGGTGTGAAAAATGCTGGATTACGCTTGAAATTCTTGAAATCTGAGACAAGCGGTGTAGCTGTTTGGGGTAAGATTTTTGATGAAATTAAAGGTCAGCTAGATGCTGCGTTCAGTGAAGAAGAGTCAATTCAAAACAAATTGACCGCATTTGTAGTCTTACCAAAAGATTTAACGCAATTTGGTCCAGCGTGGGTTGAATCATTTGTACGTTTACAAATTCAAGAAGCGTTTGCTGTAGCTATGGAATTAGCTTTCTTATCAGGAACTGGTAAAGATCAGCCAGTCGGGTTAAATCGACAAGTTCAAAAAGATGTATCGATCACCGGTGGTGTGTATCCAGAAAAAACACCAGAAGGGACTTTGACAATTGATCCTTTAGCAAATGGAAAAGAAAACCTTTTGGAAATGGGGAAAATTAAGAAATTTCATTCCGTAAAAGAAAATGGGAAACGATTAAACACTGCTGGAAAACTTTGTTTGGTAATCTCGCCAGAAGATGCCACAGATTTAGATGTCGCTTTTACAATTGTCACTAATGCTGGATTGTATGTTAAGAACACACCATTCAATATTCAAATTATCGAGTCAGAGGCGCAAGCAACTGGTAAGTGTTTGAGCTTTGTAAACGGGCGTTATGATGGCTATGTTGGTGGTGGTGTGTCAATCAAGAAATTTGATCAAACACTCGCATTGGAAGATCTAGACTTATATGCTGCTAAGACATTTGCATATGGTAAAGCAAAAGATAATAAAGTGGCGGCTGTTTGGACACTTACTATTACCGGTGGTGGTTCGGGGGAGTAATTCCCCCAACAATTGGCGAAGTAACGCCAACGACTGATGGGGCAGTCATTAATCTTTCATAAAGGAGTGGGACTATGAACGATAAAAAATATATCGATGAGTATAAAGCTCGGTTTCGTATTTTCCACTCGTCAGAAGATGCAGACATCGGCGAACAGCTTGAAAGTGGCTTTTCTGATATTAAATCACTGATTGGTACTTTTGATCCTAGTGAGTACAAAAAAGGGAAAGAGTTAGTTTATGAACGAACTCGTTATTTGAGGAACGAGGCGCTTGAATACTTTTATGACAATTTTCAAACTATGATCATGGACGCGTCAATTGACTTGGCAGGTGATCAAGTTGCCGATTAAGTCAAAATATACACGACCTGAAATTGTGGCCGGTGATTTAAATACGCCGGTTACCTTTTTTGAAGTCATGCCAAACAAAGGACCCGAACCAGGCGAACAAGAAAGTAAGAAATTGTTCAACTGTACTTGTTTAGTCTACAGTCCTTCTTCTAAGGATAGAGATATTCTTAGTGGAAAAGGCACAAAGAAAGCTGTCACAATAAAGATTCGAGACCCATTCACAGACTATTTGCCAGACAATGGCCATAAAGTAGTCTTGGATGATTATCGATATAAAGATGATGTCTGGGATATTGTAGATTTTGCGCCAGATATTGAGAATAACGATTTCCTTAAAATCATCTTGGGGGTGACCTCATGACATTTTCTATCAATGGTGTAGATGATATCTTAAAAAATCTAGAATCTAAATTAGGGGAAAAACGAACTACAAGAGTCGTGAATAAGGCTCTAAGAAAATACGGTGAAACACTCAAGAAGGATGTTGAAGAAGCGACAGCATCTTATATGGACACAGGAGAAACACACGATACAGTCATCGTTTCAAATGTGAAAAAAGGTCCTCCAAAACAAGTTCAAGTCGGTTGGGGGCAAGGATCAAGATGGCGTTTAGTCCATTTGAGCGAGTTCGGATATACTCGTTTTGGTAGATATATCAGTCCTCGTGGGAAAGGAAAACTACAAGCTGTGGCAGATAAAACAGAAACAACTGCTTTGCAAGAATTACGAACTGATTTGGAGGAATTAGCACAATGAAAGATATGATGATGGAAGTCTACAATGCTTTGATCGCTAATCCTCTGATTGAAGAAAAAGTCACAGCTGAACAAATCAAGTTTTATGAAGCGCCCGAATCATTTGACAGATCAAAAGCGTTTATTATTATTGATACTTTTAGCGGTCCGCCGACACCTGCTTACTTTGCTGCGAATAAAGAATTGTCGCAGAAGTTCAGCTATCAGATCAATGTTGAATCAGCTAGTCGTATGCTGACTAAAGAAATTGCAAAAGCTGTCAAAGACACAATGTGGGAATTTGGCTTTTCTCAGTTATCAGGTGGATTAGACGAGTATTTCCCGGAAACAAAACGTTTTGTTGATGCAAGACGATATCGAAAAAATACAAAAATTTATGACACTGATTATTGATCGGTGTCTATTTTATTAGGAGGAATTAACTATGGCAGTTCCATACGGATTTTCAAAAGCAACAATTTTACGTTTAGGTGATGATTTGAAACCAGCAACGAGTGCTGAAAAAGTTGAAATTAAAGGCGTTCCTCGTGAAGGAGCGACCGCCAGTTTTGAAATTACCGGTTTAACAAAAACACCAGTTAAAGTGTTTGGATCGAATATCGCTTATTTCTTAGCACGAAAAGGATATGGCGATGTTGCAGCAAATTTAGGCTTGTTAGATGTACCATACGAGCTTGACCATGAGATGGCAGGACACAAGAGGTCTAAAGAAGAAGGAGGAATTCCTTTAGTCGGTAATGACACTGAGCCACCGTACTATGCAATTCTATTGGAATCAGAAGATGCCTCAACTGGTGATGTTTTGGGTACAGGGATATTTGCGGCAACATTTGGTCGTGATGCTTATAAAGCTGCGACAATTACAGATGAGGATTTTACGCCAGAACCTGACGAGTACGTTTGTACGCCAGTTGCTAAAAAATTAGATGGCATCGACAAACCACAAATCGTTGGCTTTGCACAAGGTGATGCCGAAATGACAGAGCTTAAAAGCTTATTGTTTGGAGAAACAACGCCGGGGGAGTAACGGTCCCTGTCGTTGGAACAATTACACCAACCAATGATGGGGCCACAGTCGAATTATCATAGAAAGGAGCAAATGAAGATGGCAGATACATTTCGAATTTACAAAGGTGATACTAAAATTGTTGAGGGAGCAAGTCCTTTATCGATTACAGGTATAGAGCCAGCTACAGAAGTGGCAGCCGGGGAGTATAAAGCAACAAGGGTACAAAATGGTAAAGAATCGGCAAAGGTCGATATTCCAGCATTTACTGTTAAGTCCGCAGAGACGTTTAGTGCTGATGTGGATGTAAAACCGACATCCTCTAACACCGTTGAAGAAATCAAAACGTGGTTAACAGCACATCACATTGATTATGCTGGAAAGACCGTTAAAGCAGATCTATTAGCTTTAGTACCGAAAGACTAGTCGATGTGACTAGTCTTTTTATATTGATTTTAGGAGGATTTATTGATGACTGAAAGAACAATCAAATTACGCTTACGAAATGCTAAAGGTGACGTTGAAGAATTTTTTCAAGACTTCGTACCTTTTTCGAAACGATTAGATTATATCCGACTAGAAAAGGAATTGGAAAACCGCAAAGACGAAAGCGGAGAATTGATCAAGCCGACAGAGTCGGACTACATGGAACTACAAGCAGAGTTTGTCGCTAGCTTATTTAACGATAAGAAAGTCAATAAGAAAGCGATTCTGGAAGGATTGGATACGCAAGACCTTGACGTGATTTATGATATTGTCCGTTATCGTGTTCTTGGTTTTTCAAAGGAAGAGGACGAAGCGTTAAAAAAAGCTCTGGCAGCGGAAATGTCAGCTGGTCAGAATTCTACGACTTAGAAATTAGCTTTATTCGTGATGTAATTTCCGCTATGCCGTCCATGACAATCAAAAATCTAATGGACACTGAGTGTTTGGACGTAGACGAGATTCTGCTGAGTTCAGAATCAAAAAAGAAAAAAACGAAAAAACGAAAAGAGATACGTCCGATGAGCGAATTGATCAAAAATATGAGAGGAGGTAACTAATTTGAGCGGTGCTGCTACACCATTAGGTAATATGGTCATTAAGCTAGGACTTGACGATGCGGACTTTGGACGTGGAGTCCAGAATGCAAAGAAACAAGTCACCTATCTTGCAAAAGAAATGCAAGCAAACATGAAGATCGCTGATATGGCTGGAAATCAGCTAGGGAAACTAGGGACTCGTTACGATGGTTTGACGAAAATAATTGGCGCACAAGAAAAACAAGTTGCCTCACTCAAGAAAGCTTATGATGAGTCTTTTGTCGATGGGAAAGCCACCGATTCCACAAAGCGGTTAGCAGCCCAATTGCAAGATGCAAATGGAAAACTAGCTAACTATAAACAGCAATTGATTAATACTGCCGGGCAGATGGCTGAACTACAAGTGCGAACTACTGGTGTCACTGGTCAAATAGCCAAAGTTAGTGCTGAAATGGTCAAGCATGGTGATCGTATGCAGTCGGTTGGATCAGCAATGACTAAAGGATTGACTGTACCGATTGCAGGATTGGCAACGGTGGTAACAAAAGCAGCTATTGATTGGGAATCCGCATTTGCTGGTGTAAAGAAAACAACCGATGAGGTTGTGGATTCTAACGGTAAGGTTGTTTACAGTTATGACGATTTAGAATCTAGTTTACGCAGTATGGCAAATGAATTACCAGCAACACATACTGAGATTGCAAATGTTGCTGAAGCAGCAGGGCAATTGGGGATTCAAACAGAAAATGTTTCGGCATTTACTAAAGTAATGATCGATTTAGGTGAGTCAACAAACATGAGTGCTGAAACAGCTGCTACTGAGTTGGCTCGTTTTGCAAATATTACTCAAATGTCACAGGACAAGTTCTCTAATTTAGGATCTGCATTAGTAGATTTGGGTAATAACTTTGCTACAACTGAATCAGAGATATCTGCAATGGCATTACGTTTAGCTGGTGCTGGAACACAGATTGGGATGTCCGAAGGTGACATCTTAGGCTTTGCGGCAGCCTTGAGTTCCGTTGGTGTTGAAGCAGAAGCAGGTGGATCCGCTTTTTCTAAAGTAATGGTTCAAATGCAGTTAGCTGTAGAAAAAGGATCCGGAGCTTTTGAAGAGCTAAAAGGTCACGCTGAGGACCAAGGTGTTTCATGGGAACGTCTAGTTTCTGCTGTTCGTAATGGTGGCAAAGAATTAACTGGTGTTTCTAAAGAGATGGGCTTCACATCGTCTGAATTGAAGAAGATGTACAAAGAAGCTGATAAATCCAAAACTTCATTGGAACAATTTGCTGATGTTGCTGGGTTAACAAGTGAGCAGTTTTCGAAGATGTTCAAAGATGATCCCAGCACGGCAATCATGAAATTTGTTGAGGGACTTGGTAAGGCTGAAAAAAATGGTACTTCTGCTATCAAAGTCTTAGACGACATGGATATTAAAGAAGTGCGACTTCGTGACAGTCTATTACGTGCGGCGAATGCTTCTGATGTTTTCTCTGGCGCAGTCGAAATGGGTAACAAAGCGTTTGGCAAAAATAACGCTCTTGCTGAAGAAGCAGGTAAAAGATATGAAACAACCGAATCTAAATTGAAAATGCTGAGAAATGAAGCAACCAATGCTGCAATTGATTTAGGTGGACCTTTTGTTGACGCATTGCGTGACGGTTTAGAATCATCTAAACCGCTAATCAAAGGCCTAGGAGATTTGGCTAAGAAATTTAGCGATATGGATCCTAAAGCTCAGCGAACGATTATCAAATGGATAGGCTTAACAGCTGCCGCTGGTCCGTTGCTATCAATTACAGGTAAAGTTACATCTGGAATTGGCAAGCTCGGTGGCTCTTTTGTTGATCTTTCAGCAAAAATGGCTAAGAAAAAGGCCATTGCAGAATTTACAAAACAGTTTGCTGACGGCGCAGTAGATGTGGATACTTTATCAGTTGCGTTAGGCGGAGGAGCTTCTAAGTTCAAGTTATTCGGTGGTGCTGCTGCAACTGCTAGTGGAACAGGCGGTTTAGGTGCAATGACAGCTGCTTTAGGACCTTTGGGACCAGCAATACTTGGCATTGTCGGTGTAGGTGGAGCGTTGGCTGTAGGCTATGGTGCATGGAAGTTGTTTGGGGAAGAGGCTTGGAATTCTAGTCAACGTGTGAAACGTTGGGGATCAGATGTGGGTTCAGCCACAGACGAAACATTAACAAAAATCCAAACGAACACACAAAAAGCATCCGGACAATTTGGTTTAATGGCTGACGGGTTTTCTACAGATTCTGAAGCGATGGTTTCAAACTTTGAAAAGATTGGTCAAACGATTGAAGATAGTTTGGTTAAGAAAATAACTGGGCTGGACAGTCTTTTAAAAGAGTTGCCAGAAAGCGTTAGTGATTCTTTAAAGCAGATGGTCACAGATGAAAAAGAAAGTGCTGAGGGCGCTCTTAAGACGGTTCAAGAGAATACTGAAAGAATCACCGAGATTAAGAAGAATGCTTCAAAAAATAATCGAGAAATAAGTGCCAGTGAAGCCAAAATCATTCGTGATCTCGCAAAAAATACGACACAAGCTTATGTCGAAACACTTGATGTTTCAGCGAAAGAAAAACAAAAAATTCTTTCTGCCATGACTGGTGATGTAGCAAATGCGACTGAGGAAGAAGCGAAATTATGGTTACAGTCACTCGGTAAGCAAAGACAAGCCGCGCAACAAAATGCAAAAGCTAGTCGCGAAGAAAAAGAGAAGTATTTAGAAGAGCTTGGTTATAATCTTGACGGAGAGTTTGCTCAAAAGTACCTGAAAGCTTGGGATGAGATAAACGCCACTACAACACAAGGTTTTGACCAGCAAATGGCAACTATATTAGAGAAATATCCTGAATTACAAAATGAAGTAGCTCTTGCAAATGGGCAATTGATTAATGGTACAGACAATGCGGCACAAGCATTAATTGAAAGCAATAAACGTATTGTTGAGAACGCAAGAACATTATCATCTGAATTGGCAAAGAATGCTGAGGCAAATGCTGAGAAGATGGCTTGGACTGCTTCTGAAGTAAGTGCATCAGGCAAGAAAGCAGCACAGACATGGAATGACTTA
This sequence comes from Enterococcus sp. DIV0574, assembly GCF_051711125.1. Lineage (NCBI taxonomy): Bacteria > Bacillati > Bacillota > Bacilli > Lactobacillales > Enterococcaceae > Enterococcus > Enterococcus sp. DIV0574. The sequence goes on along the minus strand of NZ_JBIOMA010000001.1, from coordinate 2,360,921 downwards.
GTCTTTGATGAAAAAACAAGTGAATTAAAATCCAATGTTCGTGAAACAGTCATTGAAGCAACCAAGGATTCAAAAACATGGAATGATTTAAAATTAGTTGTTCACGATGCAGATTTGGATTCAAATGCTAAAAAAGTAATTGGGGAAGCTGCGATTGTCAATGGATACTGGGATGGGATGGCTTGGGAAGATAAACAAGCTATTTTGGAAGATGAATTTAGCCAAACAATGTATAAGGCATTGGATGATTCAGGTAAATGGAATGAGTTAAGCATTGATGCCAAAACCGCGTTGTTATATTCAAATACTCCAGAAACAATGGCTGAAACTATGTTGAATTTAGGGTTGTGGGATGATTATCAACCTGAGATAAAAGATTTAGACGCTAAGAACTATAAATTTCTTACTACTCTGAGCGAGTCAGAAGATAAATTGAAAAATTGGAATGACTTACCAGACGAAACAAAAGAGCTATATGCTGATAACTACGATTTCTTGACTAAGATTTATGAATCCGAAGATTCGTTTAATCGATGGAATCAACTACCGAACAGCGATAAAAAGTTGTTAGCTGATAATACTGATTTTCTCAATAAGATACTTACCTCTGAATCAAGTTGGAACCAATGGACGGCGCTACCTGAAGCGGAAAAGAAAATTTTAGCGGATAATACCGACTTAATGACAAAAGTATTTTCTTCTCAAGAATCCTATAGTGCGTGGTCAGCGTTGCCGGACAATGTGAAACATATGCTCGCAAATAATGAAGATATATTATCTAAAGTTCGAGATGGAACAATATCTGTTGAAGATTATAACCAGAACGTACTTCCAGCCTTGAAAAAATTATTGGGGGACAATAGTGATATCATTCAAAAACTATCACAAGGTGAAAGCAGTTTGAATTCTTATGATAGTAATAACCCAGCGATGAAGATTCTAAACGGTGATTCGTCATCTACTCAACAAGCTGCTAAAACAGGCGGTAGTGCATTAAGTATTTACGATCGTAATAATCCAGCCATGAAATATTTAAAGGCAACGGATAATGCGAGTGGCCCAGCATACCAAGCAACGGAAGGTGTAAAAGCCTTCAGACAACAAAGAGACCATACCGTCACATTAACCAGTATTGTTAAAAATGTGACACAATGGATCACTGAAAAGATTTCCGGACACGCAACAGGAACAAATTTCCACAAAGGCGGACACATGATGGTCAATGACCAAAAAGGTCCGCTCTACAAAGAACTAATTGTTGAACCAGACGGCAATGCCTATATTCCAGAAGGTCGGAATGTCATTATTCCTAATGCGAAAAGAGGAACAAAAGTATATACCGCAAGACAAACAAAACAAATGATTCCACAGTATAAAAATGGTGTTGGAGTTCCTAGAGATGCTACATTGATTCGCAATTTGCAGTCTGTTCGCAATAGTGAAAGCACACAAACAATTACTGTTGATAATAGCGATTTAGTGCAATTGATGCGTCAAATGCTAAATGCAATTAGTAGATTAACTCCAGAAATAAATGTGTATCCACAAAACTGGGATACTAAAAATGATATTCGGCGAACTGCGCAAGAATTGGCTTTATTAACTCAAATCGAAGGGAGAGGAGCATTAGAATGACCTATGGATATTTTGAAATTGACAATCAAAAGTCAAGTGATTTTGATTTGTATATCGATACAGAGATCTCTTTTGCCTCTCCTGGGGTTAAAGGTGAATTTGTTGAAGTAAGTGGTCAAGATGGTGAGCCGTTTTTGACAGACGGCAAATTAAAGAATGTAAACAAGAGCTTTCCGGCATACTTAATACCTACAGAAGTATCTCAGCAGCAACGAGCAACAGAGATATCGAACTGGCTTAAAAACAATGTGGGATGGAAAGAGTTATTTTTTAGCGGAGACAAGGAATATATTTATCAAGCAATTTATACAGCCGAATATGAGGTAGAAGCGAATATTGTTGAACATGGAAAAACCATACTAACGTTTAGCGTTAAGCCATACAAGTTTTTAAAGTCTGGCCTAGTTGAACAAGTTCTATCAACATCGATTACCAACCCTACTAATCGAATTTCAAGACCTAAAATCACGATCAGAGGGACAGGCAATATAACACTACAAATAGGATCGTCAACATACAAATTAAGAGGTGTAGATGGCGGTGTAATTATTGATGTATTGTACGATCAAGTGAAGTCTCTTGATGGTACTCGCCCACAGTGGAATAAGATCACTACTTATCCTTTGCCTGGGATTAATCCTGGACTTAACAATGTGCTGACTACTGGATCAGTAACTGAGATGAAAATTGTTCCTCGCTGGGAGGTGATTGTGTGACCTATCCAATTTTGTATGAGGCAAACGAAATAGATTTTTTTAGTTTGGGTTTAGGTCCAATCAAAACAGCAACAGAAGCTTTTGTCACAGAAGAAAGAAATGGTACCTTTATTCTTGAAGCTAAAGTGTTAGTTGATGATGAAATCTATCCGTTGTTGCAAGAAAACCGAATAATCAAAGCTGATGCAAGTCCGACACTAACTGATCAACGGTTCAGAATCAAACGGATTGTGCCAAATCATGACGGACAAGCTAAAATCTACGCAGAACACGTTAGCTACTTGAGTCAAGAATTACCAATGAAGCCAGAAGTATTTATCAGTGGAAACGCAAGTGCAGCTTTAAATGCTTGGAAGTTAGCAATTTTAGACAACAATCCATTTATTGTGGACTCGGATATTGATACAAGCAACAAAACGAATTGGCGAATCGACAAAGTGGAAAATCCTCGACAAGCCTTAGGCGGCGTGGAAGGTTCTATCTTAGATGTTTGGGGTGGTGAATATCGTTTTGACAACTATCACATTAGTTTGTTAAAGAAGCGTGGAACTACCGCCAACACTATTCTAGCATACGGTCGTAATATTACGGATTTTGAACAGGAACGTAATATCATGACGACTTATACAACAATTTATCCGTATGCTATTTATACGGATGACGATGAAAATGAACAAATAGTTACTATTGATGGATATGTAGTTGATTGCGAGAATATTAATGAATACCCAAACCGTAATGTGTTGCCAGTTGATTTTAGTAATAAATTTGAACATGATGAAGTTCCAACCAAGGTAAAACTAAAACAATTGGCTCAGGATTATATCAAAAATAATGATATTGGTATTCCAAAGACATCAATTAAGGTGTCTTTTTTGGATTTGGCACAGACCGCTGATTATGCTGATATTGCTACATTGGAGACTGTCGAGCTATGCGATGATGTTCGAGTATATTATGAAAAGTTAGGTGTAGACACGACTGCTAAAGTGATCAAAACAAAGTGGAATGTGTTGCGTGATGCCTATGATGAAATAGAAATCGGTGAAAAACGTACTACTTTATCATCGATCATAAATGACACTCAAACATCGATCAAAGAAATAGGAAATCAAATGGATTCAGCAATTACTGCTGCGAATGGAAAGAACATGATTTTCCATGGTCTCTTTGGTAAAAATGGTGAAGGAGAACCAACAGCAACACGTGTCGGGGATATGTGGTACAAACCAAGTGGTGAGGATATTGAATTTTATATTTGGGATGGAACTGTTTGGACATTCATTATGTCTACAGCGAAGTTTGATGAAATCGCTAATAAAGTGAGTGAGGTAGAAAGTGATACAAAACGAGCTGTTGAGAAAGCAAATAATATTCAAATCAATGTTAACCATCTTGTCTCTGATATTTCTGCGATGAATCGGGATATCAGTACAATCAGTTTTAAAGCAAGTGAAGCATATAGTAAGGTACGATCCGTAGAGGGCAAGACTGTTTCAATAGAAAAGTCAGTTGATGGTTTAAAAGGAAGGATCACGACAGTTGAGACTACATCAACAAGTACAACAAAGAAACTCAACGAGTTAGAAATCACAGTAGATGGGCAAAAGCAGACTCTTGCTACTATGCAAACGACAGCTAATAGTGCGTTAAGTAAAGCTAGCGTTCTACAAACAACAGTTGATGGTGTAACCCAGACTTTGGCAAGTGTCGAACAATGGCAAAACAATTTTCAAGTTGGTGGTAGAAACTGGGTTAGTGAATCTGAATCTCCAAAATTTAGACCATATCAAGGTGCTTCAATTACTCATTCAATAGTTCAAGTTCCTGAATGGAATGCAAAAAATGCAGTTAGGCATGTTGTTACGGGCGGTACTGGTACAATTTGTGGTACTCTTCCCGGAAATATTATTACTTATGTTAAAAACAATACGAGCTATGTTCACTCTATATATGTTAAGAACAATGGAGACAAACGTATTAGGTTTAGTAATAATTTAGGTAAGACTGATTATGTTGAACCAGGTCAATCTAAACGTATTTCAATGGTAGCTAAACACCTTGAGAATTCAGCAGCAATGCAATTTGTACTATATCGATCCACGAATGCTGACAGCCTAGATTTTACCGTATGGCGTGCTCAGATTGAAGAAGGAAATCAGTTGACTGACTGGTCTCCAGCACCTGAGGATAAGGCACAAATAACCAAAGTTAACGAGATTGAGACAACAGTAGACGGTGTCAAAACGACAGTATCTTCTGTAAAAACAACAGCAGAGTCAGCTCTCTCAAAAGCTGTTCAAACTGAAATAACAGTGAACGGTTTAAAGACAACTATTTCAAGTGTTCAGACTTCAGCAAACTCAGCACTGACAAAAGCTACGCAGCTTGAAACTACTGCTAATGTTATTAGACAGACAGTTACAGAAATTCAAGGAAATATTACGGATATCACAAACAAATTTCCTAATCCAAACTTCAAAAAACAAGAGCCAAAGCCAGCTGTTGAAGGAACAGGAATTCACATAGTTTATGATAGTCAAGGAATGACTATTAATAATAACGGAGGAACAACAAGAAACAGAGCTTACTGGGGATCACCACCACTTTCCTTAGAAATCGGGAAAACATACAATATTAAAATGTATGTAAATGTGGGGGTTAACTCTGGGAGGAAACCCATAGAGGTAGGAACAAGTGAAGGAGAAAATTTTACGTTCTCTCTTCCTAATACGAATCCTGTATGGATATATGGAACAATTAAATTGACAAAATGGACTGACTTGTCATTTTGGCTGCCACCAGCAACTACGATTAAGATTCGTCAGTTATATATTTATGAGGCAAATACTAATATTACTTCATCACAGATTACCCAACTATCAGATACAATTAATTTAAAAGTTTCTAAAAATGATGTTGTTAATCAAATCAATATATCTAATGAATCAATATTGATTGCTGGTAATAAGATTCACATTACAGGTCAGACATCAATTGATAATGGAGTGATCAAAACCGCTCAAATTGCGGATCTTTCAGTATCGACAGCTAAAATTGCGAACGCAGCAATTACTGATGCAAAAATTGCGTTTGTCGATGCTGCAAAAATTACAACGGGCTATCTTTCTGCACAACGGATTCAAGCTCGATCAATTACTGCAGATAAATTAGCAGTCAATGCGATTCAAGTTGGTTTTAATAATTATAGCCAGAATTTAAAGATAGATCCTTACACCCTAAGTTTCTTCAATAAAAATCAATTAAGTGGGAAGTTAACCAGTGAAGGAATGGAATTTTGGCATGGAACAAGAAAAATAGGAAGAATAGGTGAAAATTCAAAAATAGGAAATGAAACTATCCGTGGGATTGCAATGAACTTAGATCACGAGGGGGATTATATCTCATGGTCTTATCGAAAAGCTCAAAATGATAGTGCATTTACTTCTATGTTAATGCTTGATCCTCGTGGAAAATTTTCAGGAAAAGCAGGAATTCATATGGATGCAGATGTTCATATGATCAAAGTTAAGCCAGGAATTCCTAGTGCAAGAGAGTTTTTACGATTTGGTGTAGTGAATTATAATAATACCTTTTATTCTGCTCTATTAAACGATAGCGGAAAAAGTGGTGTAATGTTTGGTAGTGGTTATTTGTATCTTCTGCATAATAATGTTGTATTACCTGTGGAAGATATAAGAAATATTGTTCGTGCATTAAAAGGATTGGGCACATTACAACTGCCAACTTCTATTCGTACCTCTGGTCAAGGTAGTGGAACGGTAGCGTCTTTTAAAACAGTAAAATTATAAAAGGAGATAGGAGAATGAAAATTACATTGAAGAATAATGAGTTAGTACCAGCAATCAACTTTTTGGAATCTATCGAATTATCTACAAAAGATAGCCGACACCGAACAAAGTTGATAAAACGTATTCGAGAAGCGCTCATAGAACTTTCTGACGAGGAGAAGTCTTTGATGGAAAAATTCAATTTGCTTGATGAAAACGGTCAACTCAAAGATAGCAAAGAACAAGACATAAAAGATGTAGCTATATTTAATAAGGAACAAGCGATATTACTTAATGAAGAAGTTGTGATTGAGGGAGGGCTGTATGCCCGAAATTTTGATGAAATTCCACGCATTTTAGAGGAGTATGATGGAATGATATCTGGAAAAGATGCCGAGATCTACGATCGTTTATTAGATGAGTTTGAAAAGGAAGATATTAAGTAATCATCATTTTTTATAAAAATTTGGAGGGATGTATCATGGCATTAGAAGTAACAAAATCAGTTACTTTATCTGGACAATCAATCATTGATGAAAAAACAGTAGTATATCTTTCTGCAAGTGTTTCTACAGAAAGTATGGGGAATACGAATATTTCGCAAACTATCCAAGATGCTAAAAAGTATCGTGAAAATCGTACACAATGTCGAAAAGATATTCAAGCTTTCCAAGATAAAGTATACGAAGTAGAAGATCAATTAGCTACAGAATTAACAAAAGAAAAAGTGGAAGAATCAGATGAACTTAGTCAATAGACTGAGTTCTTTTTTATAGAAGAGGTGAATTCTATGCGTTTATTTGGTTTGTCGATTACCGAGTTTATTGCCATAGTAGGATTAATCGGAAGTATTCTCTTTGCTTTGATGAAGTTTCATCATGTATTTTCAAAATTAGAGGAAAGCCTACAGGAATTGAAAGATGCGGTAAATCGATTGAATAATCATGAGATTCGAATTACGCGATTAGAAGAACAAAATAAAACGATTTTTAAAAGTATTGGAGGAAGAAAACATGAATAAGATTAATTGGAAAGTAAGAATTCAGAGTAAAGTATTTGTGATCAGTCTTTTAGGACTGATTTTTTTATTACTACAACAAATCTTGTCAATTTTCGGTATTCAGTGGGACTACACTGTTTTAAATGAGCAATTAACTCAAATTATTAATACTATCTTTTTGTTATTGGCATTGATTGGTGTTGTTAAAGATCCTACTACAGAAGGTTTGTCAGATAGTGATCAGGCAATGACCTATGATAAACCCAAAAAAGACATTATTGATTCCGGAGATGGACAGGAGTTTACAGAACGGAGAGATAAAAAATGAGAGGAAGCATAAAAAAATTTATTGAACGCATGAACTATTGGTGCCAAACAGTTAGCCTTGGCTACGACCAAAGCAATCGGCAAGATTTCCGAGATGGTGGAGAAACGGATTGTTCTGCATTAGTGATTCATGCGTTGAAAGAAGCAGGCTTTGACACTGGATCAGCTACATATACCGGCAATATGCGCTCTAATCTGACAAAACGTGGCTGGAAAGTTATAGCAAACAATGGTCGACCTCAAGCAGGAGATATCTTGTTAAACGATGTAAACCATGTGGCAGTGTATATTGGCGGTGGAAAATTGGCGCAAGCATCGATTGATGAGAGAGGTCGAATCACAGGTGGTCGCGGTGGGGATCAGACAGGATGGGAAACCAATGTCCGCTCCTATTACAACTATCCGTGGAATTGTTATTTGCGTTACGTTGCCGCAACAACCAGCTCTAAGCAAGCCACAGGAGGATGGATTGCGGAAAAGGGGCATTTTAAATTGAATGCAGCAATCAAACTTCGAAAAGGTCCATCAACGAGTGATCGAGAAATTGCGATAATAGGCGCTGGTTCTGTGATCATTTACGATGCGTATAAAATCGATCCGAATGGTTACGTGTGGATTCGTCAAAAACGTGGAAATGGTTATGGCTATATGGCGACTGGAAGAAGTAAAAACGGAAGACGTATTGACTGTTGGGGAAGATTTTACTAAAATATTTTTTTACTTTTCCACATGAAAGAACCACACTCTTTTAAAGGGTGTGGTTCTTTTTACTTATAACTTTTTCTAAAATGACTCAGACAGTTTATTTGTGTTAGAATTAATAGGTTTTAACAATCCTTTTTCTTTCTTTTATAAGCTGTAGAAATTGATCTAAACGCGCATTGTCTTCTATCGAGTTTATCGTATAAGCGATCAATTTTTGTATCGCTTTTTCTCCATAATGCTCTTTTAAAAACTCAACAATAGAAAAACTAGGTACATAAGCTCTAGCTAAAACAGTGCGAGAGTATTTTACTTTATTTACTTCTAAATAGCCTTTTTTTAATAAGCCGGCAAGCGCAAGAGCAGTAGTATTGCTGTTTAAATCAGGTACTCTTTCTACTAATTCTGTCTTAGTTAATGCCTGATCAAACTTGAATAAATAAGTTAAAATTTGATATTCTGACTTTGTTAACTCTAACATACTATTCCACCTTTAGCTTTTTATTGATTTAAAATATTTTTTATTATACACCTAATAGCTGATTCTATGAATTCCCTTTCAATAAAAATTAAAAAATTATAGAAAACGATTCCAGTTTCTATTGAAAAAACTTATTTTGTGTTTTAAAATATGAGTATCTAAAAAGTGTTCATTTATTCTTCTTTCAAAATCGCCCACTCCGAAGAGTGGGTATTTTTTATAAACAAATAGCCCGCTTCGGCGGGCTTGTACATAATAAAAAAAGATATTCAAGGGAATATCTTTTAATCTTCGATAAAAAGCTGATTAGTTGTGTAGGCCATACTAATGTTACAATCTCTAGTTTCACCAGTTTTTTCAAATCCTATTTTTTTATAGAAATTCTGGACATCTTTTTCACTTTGAACTGTGATTAAGCATGAGCCAACATGAGGCAAAATTGTATATTTTATAAACGAAAAAATATAAAACATTAAATTGATACCATAATTCTGTTTTTGCAATTCTTTTTTTACAGCAAAATGATGAATTTGAATCCCTGGTATAGACTGTCGTTTTACAGGATTATCCCATTTTTTTAAATTTTTATGTATGTTTGACTTATTAGTAACCAGAACTCTATCAGTTGTTAAGGTGAAATACCCCACTAATTGTTTGTTACCTTTAATTTCCATAAAAAATAGAAAAGTTTTTGTAATGCCAAATAGTAAATCTTCTAGAGCATCATTTTTCAAGTAATCATCAATATGAGGTTTTCCACAAGAAAAAGCCTGTACTAAGGCTTTTTCTTCGTCATCAATGTTTGAAAGCTTCTTAATTTGTACTTCATTATCAATAAACATATGATTTTAGTAACCTCTTAGATTTTGTAAGATTTTCCATCGATATTGAGTGTTTTAATAGCATTCACTCTTTTTGCTGTTTTTTTTGCATTTTCATTTGTAAATTGTTTATCTTTGCCAAAAATACTATCCATAAATCGGTTATAGCTTTTAGAGTCAGTAAAAACCATTTCTGTACATTTGATAGATGTATTGGCCATATTATTTCTCCCCTTTCTATTGTATTAAGAATATCATCGGTAAAAAAAATAATCAATAATTTTTCATCGCCTAAAGACTACTTGTTGATTTTACTGAAAACGCTGATTTTTGATAAGATCGATATTGAAAAAATTCATTTTGTATTTTAAAATCTAATTACCCAATAAACAATTTTTTCATTAATCTCCTTTCAAGGAAGCCCACTCTTTGGAGTGGGTATTTTTTATAAACAAATAGCCCGCTTCGGCGGGCTTGTACATAATTTTAAAATAGAGTATTGATAAAAGTTAAATAGCAATCAATTACACGATTATAGGTATCTGGATATTCTAAATCTAAATGAACTGGTGCACTACAGTACATAGTTGAACTATTCAATGTCATCACTTTGTGAGTTCTGATGTATTGTTTAGGATATTGCATGTTTAGTCTAGGATGGTTATGAGTAGTTATTTCGACATCGTAATTTGGATTGATTCGATTTGAACAAGTTACTCTTGAAATAGGTAAACAAGTATAGTCACATTTACCATCTATATCTTCTTTCCCTATAACTAAAATAGGTCTAATACAACTTTTATTGCCTATATTTAACATGCTTGCACAAATAGTCCCTACTGGAATTTCGTGACGTCGCACCTATGTTAAAATCCTTTCGTGAGGAATTTCATCAAATTCATCTAAATACATATCATAGTTATAATCGTATACTCTAATGTTAGCTGCATCAAACTTTATATCATCAATAGATATATCAACATTGCCATTTTCATTTTCGTCTAGACCTTGCCTCGAATTTTTCCAAGAGGTTTCCTCATGCGTTAAATCTACCAATGATCGAGCAGTCATATTGCCGAATTCGTAGATTACACTTTCGATAATGAATTTTTCCTCAACTGTCAATTCGCCCTGAATTTCATTTGGAATGGTATTATGTTGAAAACATTTTCGTAACTCCGGAAGCACAGGACCTAAAATCCATCCTTTAAAACTTTCTTCAAAAAGGGGCTCGTTTTGTAGTGCTAAATGTTGTCTTTGAACGAGATACATTAATTTTTGTAATTTTAATTCACTATCGCCAAAGTCATGTCCGTAAATTTGTTTGTAAGACAGCAAAAGAAAGCTTGCAACATCCATAACTTTTGACATTTCAATTCCTCCTTTGTTTCACAAGTGTTCCACACCTTTATTATATATATCATATGACTAATAGTAAATTAAAATACGCAAGTTATACAAAAAATATATTTGTAAATCTTTCTAGAAAATAATTCCACCCCATCCTACTTCTGAGTGGGCATTTTTATTTATCTAACATGACATAAATACAGTAAAAATCATCATAAGAAAACCCTCACAAGTGCTAGTATTTCATTTGCAAATAAAAAGCATCGGGAGTACACTTTAGTTACCAAATACTTAAGGAGTGTGTCAATTATGTCAAACTATGAAGAAAAAGAAGCAAAAGCATTGGTCAAAATTGGAGAAGTATTGAACAAGTTAGACCGCGATTTAGAGGAACTAGATTCTCTAAATGATGATGCGAAGAAACATAGTATGAAGAAATGGATTGTAGAGAAAAAAGCAATGCATGAGATCAAAAAGATTGCGCACGAAGCAGGTAAGTATGAAAAGTATGATGAGAAAGAACTCCAAAAAGAGATTGAACACGTAGAACAATACATGTAATAAAAAACATGTTATTTTTAATACGAATATGTATTGAAAGAATAAAACGTGCGAGTTAAAATTTATGTACCAGTCCTTTCTGATTAACTCTCTGTTTACCCACTCTACGAGTGGGTATTATTGTTTCTTTAAAAGCTATAAAAAAACGTATATTTTAAAAAAACTGATATTGAAAAATATAATTTCACGTTTTAAAATATACTCAGCTGAGATTTTTTCATTAATCTCCTTTCAGGGAAGCCCACTCTTCTGAGTGGGTTGTTTCGTACCTTTAGCTCAGTTGGTCAGAGCAGACGGCTCATAACCGTCCGGTCGTAGGTTCGAATCCTACAAGGTACATAAAAACTCTTGCTCAGTTAGAGTTTTTATTTATCACTTTCTAGTGGTCTATTAATAGTATTTTTAGAATCATCTAAAGGGGATAGAAATACAAAACTTCATAACTATCTTTGTCTGTGAGTGAATAGAGCATATCAAAATCATAAATTTTGTCTTGATAAGTAAAATTACCGATTGCACTATAAACATTTTTGTACTCTTTACCAGTATCGGAGTTTTTATCATACGGCATACGGTACACTTTAAATGTATCATTAATAAAATTAACTTCCAAATTATCTATCTTATAGTGTTTTTTCAGAACATTCTCTGCAATTATTGAAGCCTCGGATCGTTCCTCATTGTCAGTTTTTTTCACTATTGAATTTGTCTCACTGTAATTTCTAGATTCTTCTGCTGAGTCGGAGTTAGTACAAGCGCTCAGAAATAAAACTGAAAGTAATAATCCAGCGACTAATTTTTTTCACTTTTATCCCTCAATTCATTTTTTCTTTTATTTTATTAAATATTCACAATTGATGTAAAGGTAAAAATAGTTTGTTTCAATCCATAAAAATGAAAAGCATTTTGTCCAGGAAATTTAGTGTGATTTTGGTGTGATAAAATAATATTTTTGGGTTTAATCGTTGATTTATTAACGTTTATATAGTTTTGCTATCTACCGTTTGGCAAAATAAAACAACTCGAAACACCTCATGAAGAACTTCTTCATGAGGTGTTTTTTTGATGGAGATAGTCTAGCGACCGATAACAAGGAGCAGGTGCTTGTTTTCGTACTTACTGTGTCAAAAAGCCTTGCCTTTTCAAAAATTTTTCTACGTCCGGACGGCGAGGTTCTTGGAAAAAGCCAGTCATTTTGGTTTGCCAATCCGTTTTTTGTTGATTGCTTCTCCGATGGGCATAGTAGTCCGCGGTAGTTTCATTGTAGCGAGCAACGAGGTCTTCGGTCAGTGGCTGATAGTGGTCGACACTTAACACAGCGGATTGCGGTAAGCGAACTTTCGGCTCATTTTTCGTTGCGGGATAACCGATAGTCAACCCAAACAATGGCAGTGTATACGGGGGCAGCTCCGTGAGTTCAGCGATACGGAACAAGTCATTCCGGATTCCGCCAATGTAACAGATTCCCAGACCTTGGGTTTCTGCAAAGGCTACCATATTTTGAGCGGCGATGGTGGTATCTACAACCGAAACCAAGAGGGCCTCCATATTCGATAGTCCAGCACTAGGCAAATTTGCTTGCTGCAACAATTGATGGTGTTTATATAAATCTGCTACGAACAGATAAAAGACACCCGTCTGTGTGATATAGTGGGGAGCACCGGCGATTTTCTCGATTTCTGCCAATCTTTTAGGATCTTTGATCTCGATGATTGAATAGGCTTGAACGAAATTTGAACTTGAACCGCTTTGTGCTACTTTGACAAGTTGTTGCTTCATTTCTGCTGATAAAGACTTTTTTTGGAAGTCTCTAACCGATGTGTGACTTGTAAAAAAATCAATGGTTTCCATTATTGTTCCTCCTCTGTCACGCTTGTTACGCTGTAGATTAGTGTAACAGAAAAAAGAAGCTTTTTTCAAAAAAATATATCTGAGAAAAGACAAATTTGTGCATAAAGGTTGCTATCTTCAAAAAATTTCGTTATGATGATTCTACATTCTGATAAACCCTTAGGGGAGTAACCAGTGGCTTCGGCTGCGATAATATCAACAGTAAGTAAACTGGCGACAGTTTTCTGGTATTATATGAAATGGTGAGACCTAAGACAAGCATCCACTTGTCTTAGGTCTCTTTTTTTCTAAAAAAGGACTCATGCAAGGGATAGCAACTATGAAGGAGAGAAATCATTGGCAAAAGAAATGTATCAAAAAGAAATCACAGAGGTTATGAACGAGGTAAACAGCAGTCCATCTGGATTGTCCCAGCAAGAAGCGGCAAAGCGCTTAGAAAATGGCTTGAATCAGCTGAAAGAAGCTCCCAAAAAATCAAGTTTGATACTCTTTTTAGAAACCTTCAAAGATGCGATGGTGATCGTTTTGCTGATCGTGGCTATCGTTCAGATGATCATGGGCGCCCATGTTGAATCGATTGTCATTTTTGCTGTTTTGCTACTGAATTCGGTTGTTAGTGTCATCCAAACGAAAAAAGCAGAAGGATCGTTAGATGCATTGAAAAGCCTCTCGGCACCCAATGCAAATGTCATCCGAGATGGAAAGGAACAAACGGTACCGGCAAAAGAATTGGTAGTGGGTGATATCGTTATTCTAGAAGCAGGGGACTATGTACCTGCTGATGGCCGTCTGATTGAAGAAGGGGCATTGAAAGTCGATGAAGGAATGCTGACCGGTGAATCGACACCTGCTGAAAAAGAACTTGGGGTTATTGACCGCACAGCGCCTATTGGAGACCGCGATAACATGGTCTTTAGTGGAACGATCGTGACTTACGGCCGTGGACGTTTCATTGTGACTGCCACAGGAAATGTGACAGAAATCGGGCAAGTCGCTGGTTTATTAGAAAACACAGTGGAACACAAGACGCCATTACAACGCGGGCTGGATCGCTTCAGCAAAAAATTGAGCTTGGCGATCCTCGTTCTTTCCTTGATTATTTTAGGTGTCCAAGTTGCTCGGCTATTTTTAGGTGATGGGTCTGGCGATATGACCGCCGATCTAGTCAACGCTTTTATGTTTGCAGTCGCTGTTGCGGTGGCTGCTATTCCTGAAGCACTCCAATCGATCGTTACGATTGTTTTATCGATCGGTACCAAACAAATGGCTCGTCAACATGCGATCATTCGTAAGTTGCCGGCAGTTGAAACACTAGGATCTACTAGTATCGTTTGTACAGATAAAACAGGAACATTGACCCAAAATAAAATGACGGTCGTTGATTTTTATTTGCCAAATGGACAGACGGGTGAATTTTCTGAGAATCCTTCTGAATGGACATTGCCTGAACGTCGCTTGATCGAGATCAGTGTGCTTGCAAATGATGCGGCAATCAGTCCCGAAGGAGCTAAACTAGGAGATCCCACAGAGATTGCCTTTCTTGATTATACAGAAAAATTGAATCAACCGTATCGTGAGATTCGTCAACAATACCCGCGATTACAAGAATTGCCTTTTGATTCCGATCGGAAACTGATGTCCACATTGCATACCATTGATTCGGAACAACTCCTTTTGACAAAAGGGGGACCGGATATTGTGATCGGAAGAAGTACAAAGGTTCTTATCAATGACGAAATCGTTCCACTGACTGAGGAAATCAAACATCAGTTGCAGCATCAAAATGAAGAATTCTCTAAACGCGCGCTGCGGGTTTTGGCTTTTGCTTATCGTCCGCTGACAGTGTCTGAAGACGAAGAACTGCATTTAGGTCTCGAAGAAGAGTTGATCTTTGTTGGTTTGATGGCGATGATTGATCCCCCTCGGAAGGAAGTCAAGCAAGCCGTGGCAGACGCGAAATCGGCTGGCATCAAAACAGTGATGATCACTGGTGACCACAAAACGACGGCTGTGGCCATTGCTCAGGAGATCGGGATTGCGCAAGAAGGTGACTTAGCATTGACCGGTACAGAGCTTGATGCACTGTCGGAAGAAGAACTGACGAATCAATTGGAGAAAATCACTGTCTACGCCCGCGTCTCTCCTGAGAATAAAATCCGCATTGTGCGAGCATGGCAAGATAAAGGGAAAATCTCTGCTATGACCGGTGATGGCGTAAATGATGCACCAGCATTGAAGCAAGCGGATATCGGGATTGCGATGGGGACCGGAACGGACGTTGCAAAAGATGCAGCAGCAATGGTCTTGACAGATGACAACTTTGCTTCAATTATTCGAGCGGTAGAAGTTGGCCGCAATGTGTTTGATAATATCAAAAAGGCGATTTCTTATCTTTTTGCTGGTAACCTCGGCGCGATTATCGCCATTGTGTTTGCTTTAGTAATGGGCTGGGACAATCCATTTACAGCCTTGCAATTGCTGTTTATCAACTTAGTGAATGATTCGCTTCCTGCTATCGCTTTAGGGATGGAAAAAGCGGAACCAACTATCATGCAAAGAGAACCTAGAAATCCTGATGCTGGCATCTTTTCTGGTAAAACGCTGATCTCAGTTACTTATCGTGGGATCTTGATTGCGGCAGTGGTGATTATAGCGCAATGGATCGGGATGAATCAATCGCCGGAGTTAGGTGTTGCAATGGCATTCTCAACTTTGATCTGGAGCCGTACATTACAAACATTGCCTGCTCGTTCCAATACAGAGACTGCTTGGCAAGCTGGATTGTTTGCGAATAAAATGGTTTGGCTGGCGATCGTGGTTTGTGGTCTGCTTTATAGTGTGACATTGCTACCTGGAATTCGGGAAGTCTTTGCGATTCCAGAAACCTTTACAATGAACCATGTTGGGTTAAGCATAGCTATGGCAGCTGGTGCTGTCTTGATGATGGAAATCACAAAACTGATTATTTTAGCGGTACAATCTCGAGGGAACAACACGAACTCATGATACTTGCGGGAGTGTTTTCGCTAATCAGATGAACAAAATAAGAACCGAAGGCGCAGCATGCAGCACTGCGTCTTCGGTTCTTTTTCTTGCTTTCATTTAATGGACTTGATTGATTTTCTTTAATTGACTGATTTGCTGGGCGACATGAAGAATCAGCTGTTGTTGGCCGTCTATTGGTTTCCCACCGTAAAGATAATCTTCATAGGTTGCCGTCAGTTGGATAAAACTCCCGTGGAAAATAGGATAAACAGCTTCCAATCGGCTGGCGTACTCACTAAGAGGTTCCGAATCAGCATGGAAAAGAACTTTTGCTGCTTGTTTCATCAAGACAGGATAGGCGGTTGGTAATGGTTCGGAGCGAAAGCGAGCAATCAACCAGATGCGAATTCGGAAAAAGTAGCGGCGCAAAAGATACAGTAATCCCAAGAAAACCAAGCATGCGATACCTTGCAGAAAATAACGGATCCATTGCCATGTTTCAGGTGAGAAAAGGTGTTCTTCTGCTGGCGCAACAGTTGCCGTCATTGTTGTGGAACTGCTGGTCTCACTACTGCTGCTGGTAGAAGACTCGCGACTAGAACTGCTCGTTTCAGGTAATACTTCAGAAGAGACAGTTGTTGTTTGCAATTCGGGACGATCAGGATTTTGAAAGTTCGGCGTCGGCTCAAACGGTACCCAGCCAAAACCGGCAAAATAGACTTCCGCCCACGAATGCGCGTTGCGGTTTCTCACGGTAAATGTTGTCAGGCCATTTTCAGTTTGAGCATCTCCTGGCGAAAAACCCTTGACCCAGCGCGCCGGAATATCGAGCGTTCGTAATAATACCACCATCGCAGTCGAGAAATTATCACAATAGCCAACTTTTGATTCAAACAAAAATTGATCGACATAGTCTTGTTCTTCTGCTGGATAGACGGCATCCGTTTTTGAATAACGGAATTCAATTGAATTTTTCAAGTGATTTTCAATGGCTGTGACTTGTTCGAAGATGGTACTTTGATCTTCTGTGATTGAGCGCGCAAGCTGCCGAATCCGTGCAGGAAGGTTCTCTGGTAATTGTGTATAGTCAACAGGAGTATCTGGCTGTTGCAGCGGCAAGGATTGCAATGTTTCAGCGGCATAGTCCGCTGGCTGCCAAGCCAGTGAAACTTCAATCTGTTGTTGCGGCTCCATTAGATCGACTCGTTGAACCGCATCATCCACAATAAAACCAGAGGCTCCTTCTTCAATAGTGAGGTGATTGCTTCCATAAGGTAATGGCAAATAATCTCCCTGATTCTGCAAATAAAGCTGGACTGTTTCTTCTTTAAGATAATCTTGTTGATAATTATCATCTGCAATCCGCAGGGAATCAGGCACTGTTCGCAGATCTTCTTCCCGTATCGTATTGATCCAACCCTTGCCAGAATAAAAATCTTTGCTTTCTACTCGCCAATAATGGCGGGTATCTTGTTGGGCTGTAAATAACACGGTATCATCGTCTAATAAAGGACCGCCTAATTGCCGATCATTTTCGCTAAAGCCTGTACGGGACCCGCTAGGTGCACCATGTTCTTCGATAAACTGATAAAAGCCGCGTTGATTCGCTTGTGTGCGTATACCAGTGGTAGCTGCTACCAAGCGATCGCGAATCGCGGTTCTTGGCAGCAGTGTTGCTCCAACCAACAGCAACGAACATAGCAGGGTGAGCCCCAGCCAGAACGACCATTCTCGTACTGTTTTCAGCTGTTGGGTTTTGATCAGGCTGCAAAGAACTCCGCAAAAACACACCCCCAACAAATGCCACGTTAGATTGAAATCATTAAAAATCACGACAGTCAGCAGATAGAGACACATTGCACCGTAGACAATATAAAAATGCTGGATGTAGATCGAGAACACAGCAAACAGAAGAATGCCGGTGACGATAATGGTCACTGCAACAAGTTCAGTGATATAACCAACTTTGCCAGCCAGAATCTCGCTGAGAGCTGTTTGCAAATCATAAAAATATCTTTGGAACCAAGTGAAGGAAAATCCTTCACCATAAGGAAAAAAGCGGTAAAGAGTGACAAACCAGCCTACGATGTAAAAAGGCAGACTGTAGCGAAGACGAGGACTTAAAATACTCACGAAGCAAATCAGAAAGGCGTACAGAAGCAACGTAGTTTGGTGCCCCAAGTGGTAGACTGCTAAAAACGGCAGCACCGTCAAAATGATCGCAATGTAAGTCAGAGCTCCGATTATGGCTTTTTTGATCAAAGGATTCATTCAGACACCTCTTTGTTCGACAGTCGTTGGATCAGGTCATGATACGTATAAACTTGCAGCATGTTGCTTGGCGTCAAGGATTCCAGATAGACTTCTAAGGATTGCGAGACAGCCGGTGTGATGATAATCACCTGACGCCCTGAGATTTTGGGCAATGGTTCTGGGACTGTGATAAATGGCTGAATCGCTGCGAAAGCTCCAGCATGGATTTGATAAGGAGAATCCAGGTCCTCGCCGATCAATAGTTGCTGAAAAGGCATCTTTTTAGGCAAGAGATTTTGGAGCGAAAAGAAGATCGCCAATGTGTCTTCAAAAGCAGGGTGAGATTCACCCCAAAACAACAAAGTCAACTCCTGTTGTTGTTCCGTTTCATGTTCTCGATAAATCAGTTCTTGCTGTTTACTGGAGAGCTTCCAGTCAATATGCTTTAATGAATCCCCTTGCTGATAGTTACGGTAGTTTCGAATGGTGAAATTTGATTCCCCGTAAGTATATTTTCGCGGCTTTTTTTCAAAAAGTGTCATCAAGGATAGGACCTCGGGTCGATATTCTGGCAAAATGAGGATTTCTTGTTGGATTTTCATTTGCCGCCTTTTTCTGAAGAATCCCCAAAGTTCCTGGCTTGTGAGGGTCAATGGCAGTCCATTATATGCTCCTCGAGCGGTAGGAAGCCACAGCACCTCTAAGCGGATGGATTCGCCCCGATAAAAAGTGAGCGTCTGTTCCTGATTTTGAAAGAGCAAAGACAGCTTTGGGATTGGCAACAGCGTTGGCCGATACTTGAAAACTTGCAGCGGCAAAGGTGTTTCTTTGTTTATTTGTGTTTGGATCGATTCTTCAAGAGTCACTTGGATTTTATTAAGGGAAGGCAGAATGAATAACAAGTCTGCTAGTACCAATAAAGTAACAAAAAAGAAGAGACTCCAACCTGCTTCATTATTGAAAACGATACAATAGCTTAGTAAAAGAAAATAAGTAACAAAA
Source organism: Enterococcus sp. DIV0574 (assembly GCF_051711125.1). Taxonomy (NCBI): domain Bacteria; kingdom Bacillati; phylum Bacillota; class Bacilli; order Lactobacillales; family Enterococcaceae; genus Enterococcus; species Enterococcus sp. DIV0574. Next base: position 2,341,446 of record NZ_JBIOMA010000001.1, on the reverse strand, counting down.
AATACCAGATATTTTCCGAATAACCGCTGTTTGCTCATCATCAGCGCCTCACTGGTACAGGAACGCGTTGGATCATTTGCTTCATGATCTCAGAGAGACTTTCCTGGCTGGCGGTAATCCCGCCTTTTAATAATAAGCGATGACCAAAAACGGCTGGCAAAATTCGTTGCAAGTCTTGCGGCGTCACATAGGTTCTTCCTTCGGTCAAAGCCAATGCTTTTGCCCCTTTCAAAAAGGCAATGCCGCCACGAGGGCTGATGCCTAAATCAATGGCATTATGGTTGCGGCTAGCTTGGACCAGTTGCAGCGCATAGCGAGCAACTTGATTGTCCACGAAAACTTGATCGACCATTTGTTTCAATGCGGTAACTTCCTGCGAGGTCAATATTGTCTGAATTTGATTGAGGGATTGCTGGCGTTGTCCAATCAGTAAAGCAAGCTCATCTTGAAAAGCAGGGTAGCCAATGTGTAATCGAAACAAAAAACGATCCAGTTGTGCTTCCGGCAAAGGATAGGTTCCTTCATATTCGATTGGGTTTTGAGTCGCCAACACAAAGAAGTGAGGGCTTAGCGCGTAGGTTTGATTATCGATGGTCACGTGATTCTCAGACATTGCTTCCAATAATGCTGCTTGTGTACGAGGTGTTGTGCGATTGATTTCATCTGCTAATAACACAGAAGTAAAGATAGGTCCCGGTCGAAATTCAAATTGCTGGTTTTCTGAATTGAAGATCGATACACCTAAGATATCATTGGGCAAAAGATCTGGGGTAAACTGAACACGCTTATAGTCGCTTTGGATGGCTTTTGCCAATGATTTGACTAGCATCGTTTTCCCTACTCCGGGAATATCTTCAAACAAAACGTGACCACCTGCCAATAATGCCGCCACAGTTAATTGGATCACATCACGTTTTCCTAAAATCACTTTCTCGACTTCATTGATCAACGCATCGATCTTTTGTAGTTCATCTGCCATTTTTCAACCTCCTTGAGCCTTTTCTTTTATTGTATCGGTTTTTATTTGCAATCGCAATTTATTGAAGGCAGCGCCTATCCCCAAGAAGAGAACTAGTCAAGCAATGGGCAGCAATCTGATCTGCTTGTCGTAAATTAAAAGCATTGGTTCCCGGTTGTGCTGTGGCGGCGGTTAGCCAGTGAATGCCTTCTGTTGGGATACCAAAACAGTAAAGTCCTTCTTGAATCTGATCATTTGGATCAAGCAACTGGCTTGTGGCCGGATCAATCGCAATGGCACCTGTGTAAAACGGAGCCTCCTTAGGAATGTATAACTTATGAGGACTGGCAATGCCATCAGCTAGTAATTGTCTTAACAATGGATTAGCGGTACGACGAATATCCGTCGATTGAATCCGAGCTTCCAATACCTGCTTAGCGGCGTATCGTTGTTGGGGATAGCTGGCTGAATAAGCCACAAAGGTGCCGCTTCCTTCAACGATCATCTTTGGACCAAGAATCGTGACGATATCCGCTTCGATCAGTGCGAGCAATTCACGAATGCGCTGAAGTGGGGGGCCAATCGATAAAAAGGCGTTCAATGGAACGAAAGACTGCCAGAATTTTTCTTTTAATGCTTTTGGTGAAAACAATTGCTGATCAAGCATAAAGCGAACCGGATCACGCAAATCTTTTAACAATTCAAACATACTACTGATCGGACTTGTTAAATTTCCTTTGGCCGCTTCTGTAACATCCCAAGTAAGGTAGGTCAACAGAAAGTCGCGAACCGATTGGCTTTCTTTTCTTTTGTAAGGATCGAAGATATAGCGCCAGTCCAACCAATTTTGGCGAGGAATTTGGAAGTCTGTCAAAACATCGGCGGCGCCATTTTGGCGGACAAATTGTTCAGTAAAAGCCGCTTGATTATCTTCAGACTCTTGAGACAGCCAGCGTTGATAATAAACAAGTTCCATTTCTTTTTGCAAATAAAAGAAAAACTCAGTGGACTGATCTTGCCCTTTCGCTTGCCAAGAGCGGAGTCGTTCCGTTGTCAAGAAGCGAGGCAGAATCTGTTCTGTTGGATGCTTCTGATTGGCTCCTCGTGCGTGGTATGGCAAACCTCTTCCTGATCCGGCAATGATTGTTGGTTCATTGCCAGAAGGAATGTAGCGAAGGCGATCAGAACCAATAAAGACACCGCCGCGATCAGTGGTCAAACGGGTGACATAATCAAAGAACGCCAATCCTAGACCTCGGAGAATAACGTGTTCTCCGCCTTTAACTTTATTAAAATCGACATCCGCTGCATTCTGAGGCGGAGAATACAAAAAGCCTTTTTGGCGGGCGAATTCGTTTAATCGATCTTCTTCTTCAGTGAGCGAGACTTGATGATGCCCAACTGCCAGAATCACTCGGTCCGATTGAAGAGAATGCCTGTCTGTTTTTAGTAAATAGTGCGTTTGTTTCGGTATTAGGCCGATGGCGTTTTCCTGCAAATACGTGAATGTGATGAATGGGGGCAATGTTTCAATCAATTGCTGATAAAACCATTTCTGATACAGCCCGTATAATGCGCGAGAACAATGACCGTCAGGATCCAACTTGTCAATTTCTGATACCAGTGAGGGCTGATTTTTTTTAGCAAAATTCCTACCGTCTTTTTTTGCCCATTCGTAAAGACTGGGACCGGGGTTGATCGGGCCGCCAGTTTCTAGCGTTTCGTCAGTAAAAAGGGTGACTTGACTGGTCACAGAATTGAGTAGCAAACTTTGCGGTTGATTCGTTTGCCAAATAGCGCCTCCAGGGGGATAGGGATCAATCAATGTGAGAGATAGAGACTGCTGATTGATACTTGCTTGAGCAATCAACCTTTCACATAGTGACAGTCCTCGTGGTCCAGCACCGATGATTGCGATGTTCATTTTCATTCCTCCTTCGCAAACTGGAGAATCTTTTTTGATCGATGACTTATTTTCTTTCACTTTAGAGAAAATTTTGAGGAACTGCAACTATTGCGACTGATTTCAGAAAAACCATTCAAGTAATGGCTTAAAATAAGAGGAAATAAGAAGAAAGAGGATTGCTCTGTGATAGGAATAAAATTGCTGGAAAGAAGAAACTTCGATACAATGAATAAGAGAAGAATTTGGATGTGCATGATTAAAGGACAAGTAAAGTGGATTCTTTTCATAAAAAAGCGAAAAGAGGGATACAATGTTTGTGGAACACATTGCCATTTGGGTTCGTGATCTAGAAAAAATGGCCGAATTTTATGAAACGTATTTTGGTGCCCAACGTTCTGAAAAATATCACAACACCAAGACTGGGTTTCAATCTTATTTTTTGCGTTTTGATTCTGGCAGTCGTATCGAATTAACGACAAAGCAGCATCTTCACCCTGGTGGAACAGATACACTGGGTTACACGCACTTAGCGATGGCTCTGAAAAGCCAAGCGGAAGTGGATGCTTATGCCCAACGTTTTGTCGCAGATGGCTTTCCTCTGCTGAGCGGTCCCCGCACAACAGGGGATGGTTATTATGAAGCGGTGATCCAAGATCCTGAAGGGAATTTGATCGAAATTACTGTTGCGTAAACAAAAAACGAACGGTGGTCCCCTGATTTGGCGTAACTTTTCGCCTGCAAAAAGGAGAGATCTACTCGTTCGTTTTTTTGGCGCAACTCCCAATGCCCAACGGAAAGGTTTAGTAAGATAGATCGTAGGGGGTATTGCGGAAAAGCAGCCAGTGCATACCCAAGATCATGGCTTGGTCGAAGTCGTGAACAAAGGTATATACAGGATGATTCGGCTGTTTGGTAATAAAAGGGTCGTGAGTGATAGCCGCTAGCAAGTCTTCTTCTATTGCTGCTGTACTGGCAAAAACAAAGTGATCAGGAGCAAAAGCAGCATTATAAAAAGGCACTAAAGCAGATAAGCGGGCCACCAATTCTTGAGTACTTTTTGGAGCACCTTTGTCGATAAAGCCTGGTAAGTATTTTGCTTCTCCAGCAAGCGCATTTTGGCCTTCTAACAGAGAAGCATTGAAGATCAACGTGATCCCTGGCATGCTGTTTTCGGGATTATAAATACCTACGATGTTTTCCGAGAGAGAAATCTGCTTGGCGATACAATGGCCAACGGTCAGCAAATGGGCATCATTTTGATAAAAGCAAGGAATAGGCGTAATCTCCTTGAATAACTGGTCAAGATCCCATCCATCAAACTTTTCATACCAGCTGGAAGTCACGACACCCTCACTGATTTTTCCTGGCAACAGCACAGCGATCTGTTCGACATCAGCGAAAGCTTCGATAGATTGTCGGACAAGATTCTGAAAGGCTGTCGGTGTGATCTCGGAAAAAGCTTGGTGCTGCGCAGCTAAGATCGTTCCTTTCAAATCGATGTGGTAGCTTCTCAACTCCAATTGACGATTTACTTCTATCAAAGCGAGCAACAATGATTTTGAGTACTTATAGTTAAAGCAATATTCGATAGCTGGGCGCCCAATCTCTCTTTGAACGAGCTTGCCTTTCGTTACCATTCCCTCTGAAACAAGATCTTTTAATAAAGAATTGATCGTCACCATGCTGATGCCGGTCTCTTTTACCAGATCGGATGCAAAAGAGGTCCCTTTTTGAAACAATTCTTTTAAGACGACTTGAATATTCTGGTGGCGAATCAAGTTTTTATTGGCAGACATGTTATTGCCTCCTTTAGTGAACCTAGTTTATTAAGTATAACGATGAAGCGCAGCAATGTAAAGAAAGTTCCTAAAGCGATTGACGGTTTTCAGTTAAATAAGTATATTTAATTAAGGTAGTTAAATAAATAGAGCGGCAGCGACGCGGCGAAGGATGTGGAATGAGATGATCAAACTGATCATTACAGATTTAGATGGAACATTTTTAAATAGCCAGGGGGCCTTTGATCAAACCTATTTTGATAAAGTCAGCCAGATGATGGAACAAAGAGGGATAGCCTTTGCCGCTTGTACTGGCAAGCAGTGCGAGCGCGTAGAAGAACTGTTTGGGGATCAAGCAGCGAAAATCTGGATATTAGGGGATAGTGCCACACGAATCAAACATCAAGGAGGCTATGTTTTTGAATCCTTACTCCCAAATGCATTGGGGCAGCGTTTGATCCAACGATTAGAAAAAATAGCAGATGACCATGTGATCATTGCTTGTACCCCAACAGTCGCTTATATCAAGGAAACGACAACGGAAGAAAATGCAGCCCGGGTTCGAGGTTCTTATCGTGTTGTCAAAACGGTCACCAGTTATAGTGAGATCCAAGAAGACTTCGTGAAAGTGACGGTATATGATCCTAAGTTACGTTGTTTCGATAGCGTCAAGCAGCTGTCTTCTTTTGCAGCAGATGCCTACATCGTTGCTTCAGAAGCTGCGTGGATCGATATCACTAATCAAGGTGTCCATAAAGGGACAACAGTAGCCCAATTACAGAATTTGCTGGCAGTGAGTCCCCAAGAAACGATGGTCTTTGGGGATGGATTGAATGACAGCGAATTAATGGCCGCTGGCACCTACAGCTTTGCAATGAAAAATGCTTTTGAGGAAATCAAGGAAGCTGCAGCTTTTGTGACCCGCTCCAATGATGAAAATGGTGTGCTGCGAACCATTGAACTGATTTTGGCGTTACAGGAATCTAAGCATTGATCTAATCGATTTAGGCTATCGGTTCATTGATTGATAGCTGCAAAAGAGCAACCAGCAAAAAAAGGTCTGCAACATAAGTTCTTCAACAAACTGACTATCTGAAGGTTGTTGTAATTGTCCTGCGGTCAGCAGGGTATCTCCATAAGTGGGAAATACCTCGCGCAATTCAATTACTGTCATTCAGATAGTTTAGTTTGGTTGATCCTTATGTCGCAACCTTTTTTTCTTTCGGTATTGCTCGTTCTTTAAAAAAGGTACCTACCGATTTTCATTATGGTCTTCATTCGACTCTTGACTATGCGACAGACTATAAGGATAAGCTTCCGCTGACCAAGTCTTACTGCGGGGAACGATGCCTAGAGTATAGCGGATCGTCGAACCAGCGATCAGTTCATCATGAGTAAAGAACAACCGAGAGTGTTGTTTACCATTTAGAGTCACATTGTCGATAAATTGCTGCTGCGGCTGATTTGGCGTGCTGTGGATTTTAAGTTCTTTTCCATTCGACAAAAAGAGTGTCGCTTCGTCAAGCAAAGGCATCCCCAAAACGTATTCGCCGGTACCAGGAGTGACAGGATAGAAACCTAATGCGTTAAAAACATACCAACCGGACATGCTGCCATTGTCCTCATCTCCAGGATACCCTTTTGGAGAATCATCGAAACATTGGGTCAGCAATTGTTTAATCAATGGTTGTGCCATTTCTGGTTTGCCAATGTAACTAAAGAGATAAGGATAGTGGAAACTAGGTTGATTCGAGATAGCTAACTGACCAAAATCCAAAGCCGCCATTTCACTCATTTCATGAATCTCAAAACCGTAGCCCTCGGTAGTATAATGGGGAGCTTGATTGCACAAATCCACCAGTTTTTGTTCAAAGGATTGTTTGCCGCCATGAGCTGCGATCAGGCCAGCAAAATCATGGAACACAGCAAAGCTACTTTGCCACGCACTCCCTTCTGCATAATCACGACCCCAACGATAGGAATCAAAATCCGTCCGAAAATCACCGGCTTTGTCTTTTGCTCGCATAAAGCCTGTTTCTGAATCAAAGATCGCTAAATAGTTTTTTGCTTGCTGCTGATAGTAGCTTGCTTCAGGGTCAGCCAGAGAACTTGCCACTTGGGCAATGCAAAAATCACTGTAACAATAATCAAGGGTATGATTGACAGATTCATGGTACTCACTAGGAACATAGCCGTATTTCAAGTAATCGGCAGTTCCTTGCCGGCCGTAATTTGGATTTGGACTCTGAATGGAGGCTGCTTTCTTCATAGCTGTTAAGAACTCTGGCATCAAGTCAGGTCGAATTCCTTTGACGCAGGCATCAGCGATCACAGCATCGATCAATGTACCTGGCATCAGCCCTCGCTCATCAGGTGATAACCATTTTGGCAAGAATCCGCTTTCTTTAAAGCTGTTCAAAAATCCTTCCAACATATCTTCTAGCTGCTCGACCGCAATCAGAGAAAAGAGTGGGTAGACTGTTTTGTAAGTATCCCAGAAACCATTGTTTGTATAAAGCGGTCCTGGTTTGATGGTCTTGGCAAGTGTATCGTAATGGATTTTTTGACCAGATTGATCTCGTTCATAAAAAGTCTGTGGGAATAAAAACAACCGATAAAAATTATGATAAAAAGTTGAAACTTGTTTTGGATCGTGGTGCTTGATATCTATTCGATTCAAGTAATTTTCCCATGATTGCTGCGCATTAGACAAGTAGTCAGCTGTTGTTTGATCCAACTCACGGCTGAGATTCAGAAAGGCTTGCTGAGAACTTAAAAAGGATGTCCCCAAACGGATCGTTTGCTGATTTTTTTCTTCAAAACGAATCACCACAAAGCCATTTTCTCCTGATAATTCCCCTTCAATCGCATGAACAGCTGTTTCAAAACGCAAGATGAAGTGAAAAGCAAAGTCATTGTCTTCACAGCCAGAGTAATTGATGACCTGTCCTTTGACGGTCTGTTCGTCGACTTGCTGCAGCTGATAGCGCCCAGGCAAAGAGATTCCTAAGCCAGGATCAGTCACTGCACCATCTAGAGCCAGAATGCCTCCGTACATGCTTGGGATCAATGTTGTAGTGAGTTGGTAGCGTTGGCTTTTCACTTGTAAACAAGCTGGATTGAAGACACTTTCTTCTGGACGATAGGAACTTTGGGCATGAAATAGTGTATTTTCTGATAGCTTCCCATTAATAGGCAAAAAAGTAAGGTGACTAAAATCGCCCATCCAAGGGCTTGGCTGATGGGTCAGTCGAAATCCTTGAAACGTACGGTCTTCAGGATGGAACCACCAACTTCCACGTTGGTCGCTTGTTTGAGGGGCAAAATAGTTCATGCCAAACGGAACCCCTGTATAAGGGAGACAGTTGCCGTGAGAAAAGCTGTATTGATTATCTGTCCCATGCCTCGTATCGATCATTGTTACTTTCATTTTGTTTGCTCCTTTATGTCATTGTTTTTGGTCAATTGTTGAATCTCTGACAACTAAAGTGACTGCGACTTTCTGATTCGCTGTTGCAGACTCATCTTCTTTGGCGAGCGTAGATAAGTCGGCAGCAGTTGACTGAATCAACTGTACTAATTTTGTACCAGCCAAACGACCCAACTCGGCAAAATTTTGTTTTACAGTGCTGAGAGGTGGATCCACCAATGCAGCCGCTTGAATGTCATCGAAGCCGATCACAGCAAACTCTTTTGGAACCTGAACCCCAACTTGTTTCAATTGGCGCATCAATTCGATGGCGACAAGATCATTCTCGCAGACAGCCCCAGTCAACTGATTCTCTTGAATATAACTAACAGCTGATGACAAAAGTGCCTGAGGATCATCAAGTTTTGTTCGAAAAGACGACTGTTGCTTTTTTAATTGATCCACATAGCCTAGATAACGTTGGCGGACAGACTGTGGATGGTGACGTTCACCAAAAATATAGCCAATGCGTTGATGACCTTGTGCCAAAAGATGTTCAGTCGCTAACTGTCCTCCTTCAAAGTTGTCTGCCAAAACAGCTGGGAATGAGAACTCATGCAGTGCTTTATCAAGTGTGACGACAGGGAACCCTTGTGAAGCCAGTTCGAAAAGCAGATCATAATTTGAATTCGTGTTGTTAGCGTAGTAGATCATTCCGTCAAATTCTTCTGTCAAAGCTTCGGCCGTGGTTTGCTCCAGATAATCAACAGGTGTCAGCATCAATTCGAATCCCTGTTCCTGCATGACTGGATAGATGCCTTCCGTAAAATTGCCAAGGGAAAGGTCATTCGCGAAGGGTAAAATAAACAGCACTTTCCCCTTTGATTGTGTTTGGATCGGTCTACGAACAAAACTGCCACTTCCTTGAATACGATAGATCAGCTGATTTTGTTCCAATTCAGTTAAGGCTCGCTTGGAGGTGATGCGACTCACTTGGTATTTCTCTGACAATTCCTTTTCAGTAGGGACACGGCTTTCCGGAGCTAACTCACCGCTTTGAATCTGCTCATACAATTCGTGATAAATTTTTTTGTATAATGGTTCTTTCATGAGTTGATCTCCTTTTTTTGATATATCATATTCACAGGATAGCATATTCGTTCAAAATTGAAAATAGAGTTTTGTCAAATTGCACTAGACAATGCTGAGAAACATCGTTATACTGAATTCGTAAAATGATATATCAAATTTAGGACGGTGACCAAATGGCTTATCAAGAAATACCAAATTCAGTTGCAAACTTTATGCAGGAAATAACCGAACGTTGCGGAAGTGAACATGCGGATTGGGCAAAAAACTTCAATGCTGCTTTTGCTAACACATTGTTGACAACGGTCAAACGCCATGAAGATGGCACAACATTTCTACTGACAGGGGACATTCCGGCGATGTGGTTGCGAGACTCAACCGCGCAGGTACGGCCTTATTTAGTAATTGCCAAGGAAGATGAAGAGCTGGCAGCGATGATCAGCGGATTAGTCAAGAAGCAATTTTTTTATATCAATATCGACCCTTATGCCAATGCCTTTAATGAAGCAGCAAATGGCGCCGGGCATCAAAGCGATTTGACAGAGATGAATGATTGGATCTGGGAACGAAAATATGAGATCGATTCTTTGTGTTATCCCATTCAATTGGCGTACCTGTTGTATAAGAATACTGGCAGAACAGATCAGTTTAATGACGATTTTGTGAGCGGTATCAAAAAAGCCCTTCATGTTTTTGCCACGGAACAAAATCATCAAGAATCTCCTTATCGCTTTGAGAGAGAAACATGGCGTAAAGAAGATACCTTGATCAATGACGGGAAAGGAGCGCCTGTCGTACCAACTGGTATGACCTGGTCGGGATTTCGTCCCAGTGACGATGCATGTGCTTATGGTTATCTGGTTCCTTCGAATATGTTTGCTGTAGTGGTTTTAGGCTACATTGTTGAGATTTTTAGTTCTATCTTGAATGAACCAGAGATTGTTACTCAAGCAAAACAGCTCCAATCAGAGATCCAAGCAGGGATCGATGCGTTTGGCAAAACCACCAATCAAGCGGGTCAAACGATCTATGCCTATGAAGTCGATGGTCAAGGCAATGCCACTGTGATGGATGATAGCAACGTACCGAATTTGATTGCCGCCCCTTATTTAGGTTACGGATCAGATCAAGATGAAACCTATTTAGCCACACGCAAAACGTTGCTCAGTTCCGAAAATCCTTACTTCTATGAAGGAAAATATGCGAAGGGGATCGGAAGCTCTCATACACCAGAAAACTATGTGTGGCCGATCGCGATGGCAATGGAAGGCATGACGACACCAGATAAGGCGGAGAAAGAACGAATCCTCAATCAATTAGTTGCAACCGATGCTGGCACCCATTTGATGCATGAAGGATTCGATGTGGATGATCCGACGAAATATACCCGGGAATGGTTCTCATGGGCCAATATGATGTTTTGTGAGCTTGTCATGGATTACTTTGATATTCGAGTAGAAAAATAAGCATCTCCGGCAAAAACGAGAGGAGTTAGACAATGAAAAAACAAATTTATATCGTATCTCATAGTCATTGGGATCGTGAGTGGTATATGCCTTATGAGCAACACCATATGCGCTTGATTGAATTGATGGATGATCTATTGGAATTGTTTGAGAAAGATCCTGAGTTCCACAGTTTTCATTTAGATGGTCAGACCATTATCCTAGATGATTATTTGGAAGTTCGTCCGGAAAAGCGGGCAGCGGTCAAACGAGCAATCGATCAAGGAAAATTACAAATTGGTCCCTTTTATATTCTTCAAGATGACTTTTTGATTAGTTCAGAGTCCAATACCCGCAACATGTTGATTGGGATGGCTGAAAGCAAAAAATGGGGAACACCCGTCATGCTGGGCTATTTCCCGGATACATTCGGGAATATGGGCCAAACGCCGCAAATGATGAAGCAAGCCAACTTACACAGTGCAGCTTTTGGTCGAGGAGTTAAGCCAATCGGGTTTGATAACGAAGTTTTACCGGATGATCAGTTTACCTCCCAATACTCAGAAATGAATTGGCGAGGTCCAGATGGCAGTGAGATCTTTGGTCTACTTTTTGCCAACTGGTATTCCAATGGCAATGAGATTCCGGTTGATCGGGAAGAAGCACACCAGTTTTGGACTCAAAAATTGCAAGATGTTGAGAAATTTGGTTCGACAAATCATTACTTGATGATGAATGGGGTGGATCATCAGCCTGTCCAAAAAAATATCAGTGAAGCGATCCGCTTAGCGAATGAATTGTTCCCTGATTATGAATTCAAGCATGCTGGGTTCACAGAGTACCTTGCAGCAGTTCAAGCGGATTTGCCAGCAGACCTTGGGACCGTGAGCGGCGAATTGACAAGTCAAGAGACAGACGGCTGGTATACGCTAGCCAACACGGCCTCCTCGCGGGTTTATTTGAAACAATGGAATACGCGCGTCTCACGTCAATTGGAAAATGTGGCTGAACCATTAGCAACGATGGCGTATGAGGTAACGAAGAAGTATCCCCACGATGTGCTGGACCACGCTTGGAAGCTATTGATGCAAAATCATCCTCATGACAGTATTTGTGGCTGTTCGGTGGACGAAGTGCATCGGGAGATGATGCCGCGGTTTGAAAAAGCCAATGAAATCGGCAAATATGTCGCTGATGAAGCAGTAGCACAGTTGCTAAATGCCATCGATACTTCCGCTTTTCCAAAAGAAAGCCGACCATTTGTAGTTTTTAATACCTCAGGGACGACACGTTCGGGCATCGTTGAAGTGGAAGTAGAACTGATCCGGAAAACATTCCGAGAAGGGCTTCCTAGCCGGTTATATCAAGAGTTGCAGCAACAGCCTAAAGGTTCTTACCAAATCATTGATTCTGAAGGAAAGATCTTACCGGCAAAAATCAGCGAAGAAGAAGTGCTTTTTGACTATGAATTACCGAAAGACGCTTTTCGGATTCCTTTTATGAAGCGTTTTGTCAATGTACAAGTCCAAGTGTATCAAATGCCGGAATTTTCATGGCAGACCTTTGCACTGATTGAGGCTGACAAGCCACAAGTAGCATCTACGACAGAAAAAATCGTTTCAGCAGATGGTCGTGTTTTAGAAAACGCGTTTGTCCAAGCAACGATCACTTCAAACGGCAGTCTGACCATCAAAGAAAAAGCAACCGGGAAAGAATTGACGGATTTATTGGTTTTTGAAGATGTTGGCGATATCGGCAATGAGTATATTTTCAAACAACCTGAAGGGGACCGCGCCATTTACTCAACAGCTTTTCCTCATCAAATTGAGGTCATCGCAAATTCTGCTCTTTATGGCGTCGTTAAAGTAACGCAGATGATGCAAATTCCAGTATCGGCTGATGAGCAATTACTTGAAGAACAAAAAGCAGTCGTCGATTTCCGTTTCCGTAAAGCACAAAGGGCGCAACAAACAGTGCCATTTACCTTGGAAACAGAAATTCGCTTGGACTGCAACAGTAAACGAATCAGTTTTAAAACGACAGTGAACAACCAAAGCAAAGACCACCGGTTACGGGCGCTTTTCCCTACGGGTATCCATACGGATCAACATGAAGCTGATAGTATCTATGAAGCAGTTAGAAGGCCGAATAAAGTCTCTAGTCATTGGCAAAATCCGACAAATCCGCAGCATCAACACGCATTTGTTAATTTACATGAGGAAGATTTCGGCGTCACAGTTTCCAATACTGGTTTGAATGAATACGAGATCGTAGAAGACAAAATTTGTTTGACATTGTTACGATGCACAGGAGAACTTGGCGATTGGGGCTATTTCCCAACACCAGAAGCGCAATGTATCGGTAAGCATACATTTGAGTACGGGATTGAGTTGCATGCTCAAGCCAACGAACGCTACGAAACCTATCGACAAGCACAAGCAGCTCAAGTGCCTTGGATCGCCCGGCAAACAGCCATCCACTCAGGTCTATTAGAAAAACAGTCACAATTCGTGGAAGCCAATGGCGCTACAGTGGCGATCACGGCTCTTAAACGTCGTCGCCAAGATGACTTGCTCGTTCTAAGAGGGTACAATCTTGCCGATACAGCAACACCTTTTGTCGCGAAGAAAGAAAAGACAGATCGTTGCCTGCTTAATTTGTTGGAAGAAGAACAGCCTCAATCAGTCGGAGAAACACTGGCTGCTTATGAAATTCGCACAATCGGTTTGAAGGAGTGAAAAAGATGTTTTATGGTGCAATTGAAGCCGGTGGAACAAAAATGAATTGTGCGGTCGCTGATGAACGATCTATCATTGATGAGTGCTCACTACCTACGACGACACCAGAGGAAACGATGGCTGCTATTTTTGCTTTTTTTGATAAGTACACCTTAGCCACCATGGGGGTAGGATCATTTGGTCCGATTGGGATCGATCCTCAACAAGAAACGTATGGCAAAATCTTAGCAACACCCAAAAAAGGCTGGCAGCAGTTTGATTTTTTAGGGACTTTGAAAAAACGGTATCCCGCCACTCGTTTTGCCTGGACGACAGATGTCAATGCTGCGGCTTTTGGGGAACTGAAACAAGGTGCAGCACAAGGAATGCGCAGCTGCGTGTATCTAACTATTGGCACTGGTATTGGAGCTGGAATCGTAATCAATGAGGAAATCTTCCAAGGCGCAGGTCATCCGGAAGTTGGGCATACTTTTGTGAAACGGCATCCGCAGGACGATTATGTCGGCACCTGTCCCTATCACAAAGATTGTCTGGAAGGGTTAGCAGCTGGTCCCTCACTGGAAGCACGGACAGGTATCAAAGGACAACATTTGCCAAAAGATCATGAGATTTGGGATTTACAAGCCTTTTATATTGGGCAAGCACTTGTGAATATCACTTTGACAGTTGCCCCTGATCGAATTGTATTAGGAGGCGGAGTGATGAACCAACCGCATCTTTTGACGAAAATCCACGATCAGTTTACTGAGCAAATGGCTGGTTACATGGAAACACCGACAGTCACAGAATACATTGTTGCTTGGGGGCTGCCGAACAAAAGCGGCATTATTGGCAGTCTGTTATTAGGAAAAGAAGCCCAATAAAAAAAGTAAAACAAGCAGCAATACGTGCTGCTTGTTTTTTTGTGAAGAAAAATCGTCTTTTGATCGATGGGGAAAATCATACAAAAGATAATAGAAAAGACAAAATCTTTAATTTGTTTCTTTTTACCTTTAGTTTGTTCCTTAATTATTCACAATGAAAGCGTTATTCTTATAGCAGAAGGAGTTGATCAAATGTGAAGAAAAAGGGATTTTGGAAAAATGTGTGGCAATTTAAAGCACTTATCTTAATGGCACTTCCCGGTGTCATTTGGTTCATCTTTTTTTTCTATATTCCAGTATTTGTCAATGTCGTTGCATTCAAAGATTTTCGTCTTTCACCAGACGGATTTTTTGCCAGTCTGCAACAGAGCCCGTGGGTCGGGTTTGATAATTTCAAATTTTTATTTGCATCAAATGATGCTTGGCTGATCACTAGAAATACATTGCTTTACAATATCGTGTTTCTAGCATTCAATCTATTTTTTGCCATCGCCTTTGCGATCGTGATGAGTGAATTGCGGAACAAGCGATTGGTCAAAGTGTATCATACCATGTCATTGCTGCCTTATTTTCTTTCATGGGTAGTTATTTCCTATTTTGTCTATGCCTTTTTGAGCCCTGACAAGGGAATTATCAATCAATGGATCACCAACATGGGTGGTGAAGGAATCAACTGGTATGCCGATCCAAAATGGTGGCCATTTATCTTTGTGTTCATGAACGTCTGGAAGAGCTTGGGCTACAACAGTATCATTTATTACGCATCGGTGATGGGTATCGATCAAACCTATTATGAAGCAGCGATGGTGGACGGGGCCAATAAATGGCAGCAAATCAAAAACGTGACACTGCCGCAATTATTGCCGATGATCTCTGTCTTATTGATTTTGAATATTGGCGGGATCTTCCGGGCCGACTTTGGTCTATTCTACCAAGTTCCTCGCAACTCAGGTGCATTGTATCAAGTTTCTTCCGTTTTAGATACCTACATCTATAACGGCTTGACGGCCACAGGTGACTTTGGCATGACTGCTGCCGCCGGACTTTATCAATCCGTAGTGGGTATGTGCTTGCTCTTAGCTGCCAACTTAGTGGTACGTAAATTAGAACCAGATTCAGCATTATTCTAAGGAGGATGGACGAATGAAAAAGAAAGTAGCAAAGGTCGAAGTCCGTTCCTTTAATCCAACGGTCAACCTGATTTTCAATATTGTTTTGGCGCTATTTGCCTTTTCTTGTGTCTTACCATTTTTATTTGTAATTGCAATTTCTCTGACGAGTGAAACCTCGCTAGCTGAGAATGGCTACCGCTTTTGGCCCGGTGAATTTTCTTTTGCCGCCTATAGCTATCTCTTTAGTGGCGCCATGAGCAGTAAGATTTTTCAAGCATTTGGGATCTCCGTCTTTATCACCGTCTTCGGGACAGTCATCAATGCAACGATGACTTCATTGTATGCCTATGTGATTTCTCGTTCCAATTTCCCATTTCGGCGATTCTTTACGCTCTTTGCATTGGTAACGATGCTTTTTGCCCCAGGAATGGTAGCCAATTACCTAGTAATGGTTAATTTGATTCAATTAAAAGATACGATTTGGGCATTGATTTTACCGATTGCATTAGGTCCTTTCAATATTTTAGTGATGCGGACTTTCTTCAAGAAGACTGTGCCAGACAGTATTATTGAGTCAGCTCGGATCGATGGTGCCAGCGAAATGAAGATTTTCATCTCGATCGTCTTACCATTAGCGGTTCCAGGAATCGCTACGATCAGTTTATTTGCGGCACTTGGTTACTGGAATGATTGGTTCAATGCATTGTTATACATTCAAAAGGATTCACTAGTGCCGTTACAAGCACTATTGATGCGGATTCAATCGAACTTGGATTATTTAGCTAAAAGTACCGGTATGGCTGCTCAAGTTCAAGGTGGATTGGCCGCATTGCCAAACGAGACTGCTCGGATGGCAATCGTTGTAGTAGCAACATTGCCAATTGCCATTACTTACCCATTTTTCCAACGATATTTCGTGGGTGGCTTGACAATTGGCGGTGTCAAAGAATAATAAGGATATAGGAGGAAAACAAATGAAATCGTGGAAAAAAACAATGTTTGCAGGATTCGCTTCAGCAATGCTGTTGAGCTTAGCTGCTTGCGGGTCAAACGGGGAGTCGTCGGATTCTGATTCTAATAGTGCGGATGGCGTAACGACTTTGTTGATGTATCAAGTCGGGGACAAACCAGAGAACTTTGATCAATTGATGGAGATCGCCAACAAACGGATCGAGGAAAAAATCAATGCACGGATCGACCTACAGTACATCGGCTGGGGCGATTGGGATCAAAAAATGAGTACGATCATTTCTTCTGGCGAGAACTATGATATCTCTTTTGCATCTAATTTTGTGGCAAATGCCCAAAAAGGAGCATATGCGGATCTGACCGACCTCGCACCAAAATATGCTAAGGAAGCTTATGATCAATTAGATGAAGCATATATCAAAGGCAACACCATCGATGGGAAGCTGTATGCCTTTCCTGTTAATGGAAACGTGTATGCGCAACAAGTATTGACATTCAACAAACAATATCTCGATAAATACGACATTGATATCAGCAATATCAATTCTTATGCTGATGCAGAAGATGCCTTGAAAAAATTCCATGATAAGGAACCGAATATTGCCAGCTTCGCAATTGGTCAAACCTTCAACATTTCAGGGAACTATGACTATGTCATGGGGAAAGACTATCCATTTGCGGTCAAACTTGACGGAGACACTACAAAAATCATCAACCCATATGAAGATGACGAACAAATGGCAAACTTGAAATTGATGCACAAATGGTATAAAGAAGGATTGATCCCAACAGATGCCGCAACCAATACCACTGGCTATCCATTAGAAGGAAATACTTGGTTTATGCGTGAAGAAACCCAAGGACCAATGGATTACGGCGATACAATTTTGAACAATGCTGCCGGTCACGAATTGATTTCTCGTCCGCTTACCAAACAATTGAAATCAACAGGGCAAGCCCAAATGGCGAACTTTGTGGTGGCAAATGTTTCTAAAAACAAAGAAAAAGCTGTCGAATTCCTTGGTTTGTTAAACAGCGACCCTGAATTGTTGAATGGACTTGTCTGGGGTGTTGAAGGAGAAGCATGGGAAAAAGTGGAAGGGCAAGATAACAAAATCAAATTGTTGGATGGCTACAAACCAAACACTCACATGGCGGCATGGAATACTGGGAACAATATGATCTTGTATACGCAAGAATCGATCACTGATGAAATGATCAAAGAACGTGACGAAAACATTGCTAAAGCCGAAGAATCACCAATTTTAGGTTTCAACTTTAAAACAGATAGTGTGAAGACTGAAATCACCAACATCGCCAATGTGATGAATCGTTACAAAGCAAGTCTAGCAACAGGGACCATTGATCCAGAAGAAAATGTGCCAAAACTAGTGGAAGAATTGAAAACAGCTGGTTGGGACAAAGTTCGTGATGAAATGCAAAAACAATTCGACGAATACCGTGAATCTGGAAAATAATTAGTTAAAATAAGCGGAGCAACTGCGCGTAGGAGCAGATGAGGAGTAGCCGATGAATGATTTCGTCACTCCTCATTTGTTGTACATAATAGAATAAGATAGAATAAGCGGCGATAAGCGACAGAAAAAGTAAAGACTCGCATTTTGAGAAGTGACAAAAAAACGCTATAATAAAACGGGCAAATACCAAGAGGGGATGAGGAAGAATGAAAGAGACAACAAGTGGAGGATTAGTGAAGGCTTTTCGTCTGATTTGGGCGGTCATTAAACTGAATCTTTTCTTCGTATTGTTTACAATGATGGGCGCAGTTTTGTTTGGGGTTGGTCCGGCATTTCAAACCATCAGTGATTTGATCGAAGAAGAGGGGTTATCTTACGAGGACCAAACGTTTAGGAAGGCCTTTCGCTGTTGGAAGCAAAACTTTTGGCGAGCCAACGCCCGTTTTTATTTATTTTTCGGTTTGTTGGCGATCGCAGCGTATAATTTGTATCTCTCCAGTCAGATCCAAGGACTACTGTGGCTGATGATCGACTTTTTGCTAGTAGTAGTAAGTGGTCTCTTGGTTTTACTGTATTTGTATAGTTTATTGTTTGAATCAATTTATGAAACCTCTTTATTGAATACGATCAAACTGGCATTTGTCAGTTTATTTCTAAATTTTGGCACCTTCGCTAAAGTCATTTTTGGTCTCGTATGTATTTTGGTGTTTACTTGGAGCATGAAAGGATTGTTTTTATTTGGTACCTTCAGTTTGATCTTATTATGGGTCCATTCTGCTTCCCGGAAAGACCGTGCATTGATCGATGGAAAACTGCAATATGAATAAACGAATCTTAGCCCTTTTCAAGCGTGACTTCCTGATCAATCAATTGATGCAGCTTTATAGTGCCTTGTTGATTCTGATTTCGATTTTGATCATGTTAGGGTTGAGTGTCTATACGGGTGTGGATCGGTTTCGGATGAGTAATCGACTCGTCGATGCAACAAGCACGTATTTAGATACATATATCCAAGAGCGTAATACGATTGTTTCTGAAGTATTAGGAGAATTCACCAGTTCGGATGCCACCTTTGAATCATTACGCAACTATTTACAGTTATCGATCGCCGATTATTTTTCCTATAGTAATGATATGTTTCGACAATCAGGACAAAATATTTATCTACCAAATATCCTTTACCGTTTGATCAGCAGTCATCCTGACATTGAAGAAATCATTGTTCAATTGGATGAAAGCAAAGAATATTTAGTTGCTACACCAGACAGACCTTACGGAGAGAAACTGCGGGGCGACCAGATCCAATTGAAAAATCGCCTATATTTTGCGCGGTCGATCGCACAACCGAGTAATTTTGCGCAACCAATGGGACAAGTGTTTGTGGTATTTAATGAAGAAAACGTATTAGCTAATCGTAGTGATGAAAATAGAGAACACGGTATCAAAAGTTTCATATACACAAGCAGTGGACAGCGTCTCTATAAAGATGCACCGAATCTGAATCAGGCGATGATCGACAAAATCGATCAAGCAATGGCCAATAATCAAAAAGAGATCGTGCCGAAATTGTCCCATGATTTTTACATAAAAAAACAAGGGAATATCAACGGAGAAATCACGCTGGTTTTACTAGATAAGCAAGTGATTTGGCGGGATGTCCTAAATTATACATTGTTGATTTTTGGTTGCGGTACGCTGATTCTTTTTGTGCTGCTATTGATTTTGCATCGTACGTTCAAGCGTTACACCCAGCAGGTCAAACAGATCGTTCAAGCAACCCAAAAAGTCAGTCACGGAGATTTTAATGAGCGTATTGATACCACGGGGGTTCAACAAGAATTAAAAACAATCGCCGAGGCGATCAATCAAATGACAGGCAGTATCAATGACTACATTGAGGACATCTATACCCTGGAAATCAAACAGCGGGATGCGGATATGCGGGCATTGCAGGCTCAGATCAATCCTCATTTCTTATACAATACACTCGAATACATTCGGATGTACGCATTGAGCCGCCAGCAGGAAGAATTAGCGGATGTCGTATACGCTTTTTCGGCACTTTTGCGCAACAATACGACACAGGAAAAGATCAAAACATTGGCAGAAGAAGTGACGTTTTGTGAGAAATACGTTTACTTGTATCAAATGAGGTATCCGGATAAAATCGCCTATCACGTAACTATCGAAGAAGACCTGAAACATCTGCTCTTGCCTAAGTTCACTTTGCAACCTTTAGTAGAAAATTATTTTGTGCATGGAATCGACTATCAGCGAAATGATAATGCCATCAGTATCAAAGCCTTCCGACAAAATGGCAAGATTCTTTTGCAAGTACGGGACAACGGAAAAGGAGCAGATCCAGAGCAATTAGCGATGATCCGCCAAGAGCTTGCAGATGATCGAGTCGTCGTACAAACATCCATAGGCATGAAAAATGTTCATGAACGATTAAGGGGGATGTTTGGCGATCATTATCAGATGGAAGTTGAATCTGAAAAAAATCACGGATTCAAGATTTCCATTGCGATCGATGAGGAGATGTTGAATGATGAGTTTATATAAAGCCATGTTTGTGGACGATGAGTACATGATTCTAGAAGGCCTAAAGATGATCATTCCTTGGCAAGAATTAGGCTTTGAAGTCGTTCACACAGCTAAAAGCGCTTCTGAAGCGTTGGAATATTTAGAAACACAAGCCATTGATCTACTGATCACTGATATTCGCATGCCGGAAATGAATGGGATTGATATGATCGCTAAAGCACAGGCAAAAGGCAATACCTTTTTTTCCATCATCTTATCTGGTTACCAAGAATTTGCATTTGTGAAGCAAGGCATGCAGTTAGGAGTCCGAAATTATCTCGTTAAGCCAGTCAACAAGGTCGAACTCTATGAAAGTGTGCAGGCAATTGCGGAGGAACTGGCACATCAGCAACGAATCGATGAACAAAATGACTTGTATCGAGAATCCAGCTTGTTGCTTTGGCTGAATGATGAATTAAATGAAAGTGAGTACCACTTATTATTGGAACAGTCCACACAACCCATCCATCCGCCTTATACGATTCTACAGCTGACAGGGACACCTGAAATCTTAGAAAATGGGTTTCGTTTTTTTGTCGAAAAAGAACAGCCATTGCTACTGCCAGGACGATTGGGAGAGAATCAGGTGCTGATCGTTTTTTATGGTGAACGTCAACGTCTCTGGTGTCTGCTCAAAGAACTGTCAGCGATTCTAGCAGGGGATTGGCAATTGGTGGTCAGTGAAACGATCAATGAATGGGAAAACTTATACAAAGGGTATGAGAAAATCAAGCAAGTCCAATCACTGCAGACCTTTTACCCGGATTTGCTGCTTAATGAACAAATCATTCAAGTCGATATCTTAGACCGCAACGAAGCGCTACCTTTTCTCTCTTTCAATAAAGCATTGACGATCGGGGATACAAAAACCGTTCAAGATGAATTAGACAAAATCTTTTCAAGTCTCGAGGGGATGCAGGCTGACCCTGAGCATGTCCGTTACGTAGCCTTTCTATTATTCAATGATATTTACCGCCAGTTCCCTGTTTTGACTAGAGAAAATTATGATCGCATCATCACTCGGATTCGAGCATCGAATACGATCCAGGTACTGCGGCAACTCTTCAACGAGATTTTGCAGTTGGCCAAAGACCAGCCTCAGCAAAAGCGTTATTCTGAGATTGTTCAAAAAGCGGTTGGCATGATTGAAGAGCACTATACGCAAGAGCTGACGGTTAAATCGGCTGCCGAAGCTCTGCATGTTAGTGTAGTCTATCTGGGACAAGTGTTCAAAAAAGAAACGGAATTAAGCTTTAATCAATACGTCAATTTTATTCGGATCAAAAAAGCTCAGCAGCTTCTGCTGCATACGGGACAAACAATTAATGAGATTGCCGATGCGATCGGATACAATAATACGAATTATTTTTCAAAGATGTTCAAGAAATTGAATGGTCTGACGCCAAAAGAATTTCGAGAGAAGTATGAGCAAAGTTACGAATCACTGGATTGACCGCTTGAAGGGTTTTTTAGACAGATAAAAGAAATAGTAGTAATCTCTGAAACGGCAAGGTACACTAAGAGAGTCTAGAAAACTAAATTGGAAAAGAGAGTGATGTCGTGAAAAAAATTTGGCAAATCTTGTTAGGTACGTGTTTGATTGCGTTAGCAATTTCATTGCTGATCACTGCCCATCAGGGGTATGATACGATCAGTACATTTTTGCTGGGAATCTTGAATTATGTGTCTGTTCCGTTTTGGATCGCCAGTCTATGTTTTAATCTGGTCGTCTTATTGATCGTAGCTATTTTCGATCGCCAGGAGCTTGGAATCGGCAGTTATATCAATGGGATCGGTCTTGGTTTGCTGATTGGGATTTTTGAGCCGGTTATGGATAAGATTTTTGTTCATTTGCCATTCTATTCTTGGTTGGCGATTTTCATCGCCCCCATCTTGTTCGGCGTTGGGGCAGGGATCTATGTCTCTTCAAATCAAGGATCAGCAGCATTAGAAGCACTAACTGCGCTGATTTATAAACGTACAAAGCTGACCCAAAAGACGATCCGGATCGGCTTGGATGCAGCGATGGTCTTGATTGGCTTTGGTTTGGGTGCCAATGTCGGTATCGGTACATTGCTCTGTATCATCTTTATTGGACCAATTTTTGAAGCCACAGTCAAAATGCTGGCAGCACATTCCAACTAATCTGCTGTCTCGGAAAAGCGCAAGTATAATCCTTTTCGGACAACTTATTCAAAATAAAAGAACTGTTGGACAGAATTAGTACAACGACCAAGGATCTTCAGCCAGTAGAGATCTTCAATCGTTGTGTTTCAAAAAAAAAACGATATTTCCAGATTGCTGAAATCGGCAGGGGAGATTCGTTTTTTTTTATGATACTAGCACTTATCACCACTAGCTTTATTGAGATCTGACTTGCAATACCAGTAGGGAGCATTTTTCAACTGATAATACACCAAAAAAGAGAACATACTCTAGCAATTTGAATAGCATTTTCCATGGCGATTGTGAAAGTTCTCTTGCTATACTAAACAAATCTGGAGGAGGTAAAAATGAAAAATTATCAACGAACGATCATTGCTTGCTTTGCTGGGTATATTGTTCAAGCAATCATCAATAACTTTGCACCTTTATTATTTTTGACATTTCAAACACAGTATCAGATTCCGCTAAGTCAAATCACGCTTTTGGTTACATTTAATTTTCTAACGCAGCTGGGTGTGGACTTTGCAGCGATCTTTTTTGTCGATCGGATTGGTTATCGTATCTCGATTGTCGCGGCGCATTTTTTTGCGGCTGTAGGATTGATTGGGTTGGCTGTTTTTCCACTTATCTTTCCGACCCCTTTTACCGGTTTATTGACGGCAGTCTTCCTCTATGCAATTGGTGGCGGACTTCTGGAAGTATTAGTGAGCCCAATCGTCGAAGCTTGTCCAACCCCGAATAAAGAAAAAACCATGAGTATGCTGCATTCGTTTTATTGTTGGGGATATGTTGGGGTCGTCTTAGTCTCAACACTCTTTTTCTTTGTCTTCGGTATTGCTCGTTGGCCATTTCTTACATTGATCTGGGCTATTTTGCCGCTGGTCAATTTGGTTGTTTTTACTCAAGTTCCATTAGCACCAATCGTAGCAGAAGGCGAAGTAGGACTGAAGAATCGTGAACTGTTCTCATTGAAAAGCTTTTGGCTGTTTCTAGTCATGATGGTCTGTGCCGGGGCAAGTGAACAATCAGTTAGTCAATGGGCATCCACTTTTGCAGAGCAAGGACTTGGTGTGTCCAAAACGGTCGGTGATCTTGCGGGTCCAATGTTGTTTGCGATCATGATGGGACTTGCTCGTCTGTATTATGGGAAATTTGGCGAACGTATCGATCTACGGAAATTTATGTTTGCAAGCTTATTGCTATGCTTGGTGGCGTATTTGCTGATCGGGTTATCAAGTGTCCCAATTCTAGGCTTTATCGGTTGTGGATTGAGTGGATTTGCTGTCGGTATATTGTGGCCGGGAATTTTTAGTTTAACGACAAAATACATTCGTAATGGAGGTACAGCAATGTTTGCTTACCTAGCCTTAGCGGGTGATTTAGGTTGTTCATTGGGACCTTCATTGGTCGGTTTGTTGGCAGAAGGCAGCGACAAAGGTTTGCAGCAAGGAATTTTGGGAGCGGGGATCTTTCCTTTGATCTTGTTGCTTGCAGTTTTCTTAGTGAAACGAATGCACCAAAGGCGTACACAAGTTTTGGTTTCAACAGTAAATAAATAAAAGGGATAGCTGTTGAAAAGCAGCTGTTTTTTTGTGGTCCAAACGAATCACTCTAGCCAACAAAGCATCTATCCGCTATACTTTGATTTAGTCAAAAAAAGGAGCGTGAGTATTTGAAGAGTCAACTAAAGAAAGAAATCACTTTTTTCGGAGCACTTTCGACAGTCATGGGAACTGTGATTGGAGCCGGGGTGTTCTTTAAAGCGGCTGCAGTGGTCCAACATACGCAATCCTCTGGCTTAACATTGCTTGTGTGGTTGATTGCGGGCTGTTTGACGATCTGTGGCGGACTAACGGTAGCGGAGCTAGCAACAGCAATACCAGAAACTGGTGGTCCTATTCGCTACATTGAACGAATTTACGGGAAATTGCCTTCTTTCTTGCTAGGATGGGCTCAAAGCATTATTTATTTCCCTGCCAATATAGCAGCGTTGAGTATTATTTTTGCCACTCAGTGTTTGAATCTGTTTCATTTGCCCGCAAGTTATCTCTTGCCGCTATCGTTGATCACCGGTACCAGTGTTAGTTTGATCAATCTATTAGGGACAAAAACCGCCGCAGGCGTACAGTCATTTACATTATCAATCAAATTGATTCCCATCGCATTGATCGTTTTAGTGGGATTGATGACACCAGGACGAGTGTCAGTCTCGGTAATCAATTTTTCTACAACAAGTGATGGTTCGATCATCGCAGGAATCAGCAGTGCATTACTAGCGACTCTCTTCGCTTATGATGGCTGGTTAGGTGTTGGAAATATTGCTGGTGAAATGAAGCGGCCGGAAAAGGATCTTCCGAAAGCGATTATCTTTGGATTAAGTTTTGTAACCTTGGTTTATCTCCTGATCAATCTTGTTTTCTTGAAAACATTGCCCTTAGAACAGATTGCTGGAAACTTAAATAGTGCTTCAGAAACCGCATTGCAGTTATTTGGTGATTTTGGGGGCAAACTAGTGACGATTGGTATTTTGATTTCAGTTTATGGCGCACTCAATGGGTATACGATGACCGGATTGCGGGTGCCTTATGCCATGGCACTCGAGAATGAAGTTCCATTCAGTTCGACCTTTGTTAAATTAACAAATAAAACCAAGGCTCCTTATGCGGCGGTTTTTTTCCAATTAGCAATTGCGTGTTTAATGATGTTGTTGGGTAGTTTTGATCTCTTAACGGATATGTTGATTTTTGTGATGTGGTTTTTTAGTGTGTTATTGTTTGTAGGTGTGATCTTGTTAAGAAAAAAAGCACCTGAGCTCAATCGTCCATACAAGGTTCCGTTGTACCCGATCACACCGATCATTGCTCTTTTAGGGGGCGGATTCATTTTAATAATGACGATACTTACGGCCCCTGTGCTTGCATTGATCGGTATTTTGATCACCTGTTTAGGGATTCCAGTCTTTTATTTCCAACAGAGAGGAGCAAAAAAATGAAAATTGTTGTTTTAGACGGCTATGCGTTGAATCCAGGAGATTTAGATTGGCAGCCATTAGCTGGATTAGGGGAAATCACGATTTATGATCGCACTTCCTATACAGATACGAAGGAGATCATTGAGCGAATCGGCAAAGCAACGGCTGTTTTTACGAACAAAACGCCCCTTACAAAGGAAATACTACAAGCATGCCCTAACATCGATTATATCGGCGTGTTGGCAACTGGCTACAATGTTGTGGATTTACAAGCTGCAGCATCTCAAGGGATTACCGTCACAAATATTCCCAGCTATAGTACGAATTCAGTAGCGCAAGCTACATTTGCTTTATTACTTGAGGTAACGAATCAAGTAGGGCGGCACAACCAATCCGTCCATCAAGGAGATTGGCAAAACAGTCCCGATTTCTCTTATTGGCAAACGCCACTGACTGAAATTGCCAACAAGACGATCGGTTTGATCGGCTATGGTGCGATTGCTCAGGCAGTCGCTGAAATTGCTCATGCGTTTCAAATGAAGGTCATCTATTACAATCATCGACCAAAAACGCCGCAGGCTGAATGGGCAGAACAAGTTTCGTTGGAGAGACTCTTTCAACAAGCAGATGTGATCAGTCTCCATGTACCGCAATTTCCCGATACTGAAAGGATGATTGACGCCCGTGCATTGTCTCAAATGAAAAAGGATGTTATCTTGATCAACACTGCTCGCGGTGGATTACTAGATGAACAAGCGGTAGCAGAAGCGTTGTCAGCTGGACAAGTTGCTGCTCTGGCAGCTGATGTTGTTTCGAAAGAACCAATCACGGCTGACAATCCATTGTTGCATGCGCCTAACTGCTATTTGACGCCGCATATTGCGTGGGCACCATTAGAGACCCGGCAACGATTGCTAGCTATCGCTGTCTCAAATTATAAGCATTTCTTAGAGAATCAACCAGTCAACGTAGTATCTGAGTAGTGACGAGTATATTGCCGACAATTGGTACTCCAGGTTGATTCTTCATCACAAATTTTGAAAAAAACAGCGAATGCTGATTAGAAAGTTTTCTTTTAAAAAGTTTCCCTCAAAGGAGTGGAAACTTTTTTTGTTTGGTCACACTAAAAGTAACGGCGAATGAATAAAACGATCTGCTAGGGGCAAGGAAGTTGAAGGGACACTTTATTTTTTCTTATTGGATTTTATTTGTGTAAAAAATCCCTTGCATTCAACAGGAGAATCGGTATAATTGGAAATAAGTTAGGCATACCTAAAAAATAAATAAACGATACTTTAACATAGATGTAAAGGAGCGCAAACTATGATCACATTTTCAAAAATTTCCGCCAGCTATGATGGGAAAAATCAAGCTGTCTCTGGAGTATCTTTCTGTGTTGATAAGCCGGCCATTGTAGGGATCATCGGACCGAATGGTGCGGGAAAATCTACCTTCATCAAAGCTGCACTGCAGCTGATCCCTTCTGAAGGACATGTCACATCGAATGGAATGGCACTCAATAAGTTCCAAAAAAAGATAGCCTACGTGGAACAAAAGACTGCAGTCGATTATACATTTCCGATTACAGTAAAAGAAGTGGTGTCATTAGGACTCTATCCGCAGCTTTCTCTGTTTCAACGAATAACGGCCAAAGATTGGCAGAAAGTCGCCGTTGCATTGGAGTCTGTCCAAATGGCTGACTTTGCTGAACGGCAGATCGGCGAACTATCTGGCGGTCAGTTCCAAAGAGTATTGATCGCTCGCACATTACTGCAAGAAGCGGAATTCATTTTTTTAGATGAACCATTTGTAGGAATCGATGCGATGAGTGAAGCAATTATTGTAGGACTTCTGCGTGAATTTCGCCAACAAGGAAAGACAATTTTTATTGTTCATCATGATTTAGGCAAAGTGACTGAATACTTCGATGAACTAGTGATGATGAATCAGCATTTAATCGCATATGGTCCGACGACGACTGTTTTTACTGAAACAAATTTGAAAGAAACATTCGGCGATACGATCATCGTGAAAGGAGGGGCTTAAGATGATTAGTCAGTTTATTGATGGATTAGTTCATTACCATTTTCTGCAAAATGCCTTGATCACCGCCGTAGCGATCGGTGTTGTTGCAGGGGTGATTGGTTGTTTTATTATTTTGCGGGGAATGTCATTGATGGGAGATGCCATTTCTCACGCCGTACTTCCCGGAGTAGCATTATCCTATATTTTAGGGGTGAACTTTTTTGTCGGAGCAATTTTCTTTGGTGTTCTTGCATCGATCATTATCACCTATATTTCTAACAATAGTTTGATCAAAAGTGATACGGCGATCGGGATCACCTTCAGCTCCTTTTTAGCTTTGGGAGTTATCTTGATTGGCGTAGCTAACAGTTCTACGGATTTGTTTCATATCTTATTCGGAAATGTGCTCGCAGTCCAAGAGGGGGATAAATGGGTCACGATTGCGATTGCTTTACTGGTCATTGCACTGATTATGATCTTCTTTCGGCCATTGCTGATCACTTCTTTTGATCCGATGATGGCAAAAGCTTTTGGAATGAATGTACAGGTATATCATTACTTGTTGATGCTGCTTTTGACATTAGTTTCCGTTACTGCGATGCAAAGTGTCGGTACGATCTTGATTGTAGCTTTGCTGGTTACGCCAGCAGCAACTGCTTATTTATTTACAAAACGCCTTAGCCATATGATGGTGATTGCAGGGATTCTAGGCGGTGCTTCTTCTGTGATTGGGTTATTTATCGGTTATTCCTTTAATATTGCAGCCGGATCAAGCATTGTCCTCACTGCAGCTGTTTTGTTTGTCTTAGGATTTCTCTTTTCACCAAAACAACAAACGAGTCCTGCCAAACGCTGGCTGACCACGGCAATGGTTTCTGCTGCCGCTGTTGCAGGAGGATTCTTGATTTATCAGCAAGCAGAGCAGGCGGCAACCGTTGATGACAAATTAAATGTTGTAGTGACCAATTCGATTTTAGCAGATATGACCAAAAACATCGCCGGGGACAAAATCAATCTCCACAGCATCGTTCCTGTAGGGCGTGACCCTCATGAATATGAACCACTGTCAGAAGATGTCCAAAAAGCCACTGATGCAGACATTCTATTTTATAATGGCTTGAATTTAGAGACGGGCGGCAACGGCTGGTTTACTAAATTAATGAACAACGCCAACAAAAAAGCGGGTGAAGATTATTTTGCCGTCAGTGATGGCGTGGAAGTCCTGTATCTATCGGATGATGCTGATCATACAAAGGCAGATCCTCATGCATGGCTTAATTTGGAAAATGGGATGATCTATGCGCGAAATATCGCCCAACAATTGAGTAAGAAAGATCCTGCAAATCAGGGGGTCTATCAAGAAAACTTGGAACACTATCTGCAGCAGCTTTCCGAATTAGACCAACAAGCGAAAGATAATTTTGCTTCAATTCCTGAAGAAAAGAAATTGATCGTGACAAGTGAAGGCGCCTTTAAGTACTTTTCGAAGGCCTATGGTGTGCCATCCGCTTATATCTGGGAAATCAACACCGAAGAAGAAGGAACGCCTGCTCAGATCAAGAATTTAGTCGACCAATTGCAAGCATCGGCAGTTCCTTCATTGTTTGTCGAGAGTAGCGTTAATACTCGCCCAATGCAAAGCGTGTCTCGGGATTCTGGTATTCCGATCTACGGCACTGTCTTTACAGACTCCATCGCTGAACCTGGACAAGATGGCGATAGTTATTATGCGATGATGAAGTGGAATTTGGAGACGATCTATAACGGATTACGCCAATAACGAAAACAAGCTCTTAAGTATCCTAACTATCCAAACGAAGATAGGAGGATCACTTAAGAGCTTGTTTTAGGCTACAGCATGTTTTTCGGCGGGCACGAGATGATAGTATGTGATTTCTGGCGGCACAGCAAAGCGCGCTGGAATCGCCGTGGTCCCCACACCATTGGACACACTTAGAAGTGTGTTCGCGGCCAAAAGATAGAGACCATCTGTGTATTTGAGGGCGCCTTTCGTTTTCGCACGATAAAAGGGCACACGAATCTGGCCTCCATGGCTGTGACCGGATAGAACGAGATCATAGTCACGAATGTTGTCTACTCGAGAGACATAGTCAGGTTCATGGATCAAGAGAATCTGCCATTCTGCTAAGGTTGGCTCGTAATGGTAGTGGGCACTTTTGCTTGCACTATCGATCCCTACGATATTCATCGAGGTTTTCTCATCAGAGCCAAATACAGATTCATTGTCCAACAAGGTGAAATTGGCGTTTTCATACACTTCATTCACAAAATATTGCCCATCATTCAAATGATCATGATTTCCTAACACAGCGATTTTCCCCATTGGCGCATTCAATTTCTTTAACTTTTCAATGAGGCGGCTGGTTGAACGGTGAGGCCACTTACGGTAATTGTCGATCAAGTCACCCGTGATGATGATCAAATCAGGTTTGTTTAAGATCGTGGAACGGATGATGCGATTGATGCGTTGCGGTTTGAACCAACGAGAAAAGTGTAGATCACTGATATGTGCGACTACTACATTCTGTTCATTTTGATAAAGATCATAGGCTTTGGAAATATCAAGGACCGTTTGCTTTTCTTTTTTGATCAAATAATGCCGCTGTTTTAAGCGGCGCGGCTCAATAATAAAGGCGTAAAAAAGCAAGCCCACAAGGAAGGAAAAGATAAAAATGAAGGTCAGCATAGCGGGTCTCCTTTTTTGTTTAGCTAACTAATAGCATAGTAGATTCACCCCAAAAAAGCAATCAAACAAAAGACATTCAGTAAAAAATTTTTTCCTTTTTTTTATTGATTTTCAAAAAATAAAAAAACAAATTCACTTTTTCCATTGTTTTTGTTTAACGATGAAAATATCCAGCTTAGATAACAAGAGCAGCAGTCAAGCACATCTTAAATAATAGGCGAAGGGCTCCTGCATTGCAGAAGCCCTTTGTAGGAAGTCTAAGTGTTCATGTCCGCGTCCTTTTCCACTAGGCATGCATCTTAAATGTTGGCAAATCAGTTTCAATGTCAGCGTGGAATCAAGATTTAGGTTCCGCAAAAATCATTTGTTTCGCAGCCGTTGTAATCGGCGTCCTTTCTTTGAAGGAATCAATGCAGTCAAACAATCATAAGGAGTGGTGATCAGTCGCCAAGCAACTGCTTTACTAGAGGCAAACTGATAATTTCGCTTGAACAAAAGATGCCCGCTGATCAAGGCAAAAATAACCGCTGCAATCATGATCCATTGATCATCGAATGTTGTAAAATGATGAATCGCTGTGATCAAGAAAGGGTAGCTGTAAAAGTACACGGCTGTAAAAATAAAGGTCAAGTTTCTTGTCAACTGTCTGAGAGTGAGCAGAAAGAAAAGCGCTGAAAGCAACAAACCAAGAGGAGGAAAGAGTGTCACTAGAAACGAATAGACAACTCCCCAGAGAATCATTCCAGGACCTTTGACTAGTGCTGCAATGACAAAAACAAATAAAAGAAATAAGAGCTGTTGGGTAAATGTGGCTACAGTCACTAAACTAAATAGAATCAGTAAGAACCAGTGAGAAAATGTCGCTGTTTGATCTTTGGCAATCGGCTTTTGCTGCAATTTAAGCCAGTTAGCAAAACTTGGGAAATCTTTTTGGAAGTTTTGTTGAAAATTCCCGTTAAATTGTTGATGAGCATTTTGCTGACGATAATAGTGATAGCGTTGCCGTAAAGTACATTTTGTAAATGGTTTTGATTTTTCCATCTTTTCACCTCCGAATCTGATGGATCATAGGTCTATTATAATCGACTGGCTTTTTTTCTCCCTCCACCTTTGGGCTGATTTTTCTTGATTGCTGAAAACTTTCTTTAGCAAATGAAAAAACAAGAAGGATTCGTTTCTTAAAGCCGCAAAATATGCTAGAGTATAGAGGAAACAAGGAGGAAGTTTTATGATTTTTGATTCACATACGCATTTAAATGCAGAACAATTTAATGAAGAGATTCCCGAAACGATTGCCAGAGCTCACGAGCTAGGAGTAACGAAAATGGCAGTTGTCGGATTTGATCAACCTACGATTGAAAAGTCATTGGCATTAAGTCAAGAATATGATGGGATATACAGTATCATTGGATGGCATCCAACAGAAGCGGGATCTTACACAAAAGAGATTGAGGCATTCATCCAAGAGCGCCTGACACAACCCAAAGTTGTAGCTTTAGGAGAAATTGGATTGGACTATCATTGGATGGAAGATCCAAAAGAGGTACAATCGGCTGTCTTTCGTCGGCAAATCGCGATCGCTAAAGAGATGCATTTACCTATCAGTATTCATACCCGAGAAGCGATCGAAGACACGTACCAGATTTTAAAAGAAGAAAAAATCACTGATATCGGCGGCATCATGCATAGTTTCAGTGGTGATGGTGAATGGGCAAAGCGCTTTTTGGATTTAGGTATGCACATTTCATTTAGTGGTGTAGTGACCTTCAAAAAGGCGTTGGATGTCCAAGAAGCTGCGCAAGTGGTTCCGATCGATCGTCTATTAGTGGAAACTGATGCACCTTATCTTGCACCAATGCCTTACCGAGGAAAACGCAATGAACCAGGGTATACCCGCTATGTAGTCGAAAAAATCGCGGAACTGCGTCAGATGTCTTTTGAGGAAGTCGCCAAGCAAACGTATATCAATGCTGAGAAGTTGTTCAACCTTTATGAAGGATAGATGGAGAATCGAAGAGATCATTGTCGTCGAAGGGAAAGACGATACGCGCCGATTGCAAGAAGTGTTTGATGTCGATACGATTGAAACGATCGGATCAGCGATTGACGAAACCATCTTAAGTCAAATTGAACATGCCCAAGAGACTCGTGGCGTGATCGTTTTTACAGACCCTGATTTTTCAGGTGAAAAAATTCGTAAAATCATAATGGAAGCTGTCCCGGCTGCCCAACATGCCTTTTTGCCTCGAAGCCAAGCTGCACCAAAGAAAAAGGGCAGTTTAGGAGTGGAACACGCTAGTGATGAAGCGCTTAGAGAAGCACTTCGCAAAGTCGTCACGCCAGTCAGTCAGCAAGATGAAGACGAGAGTGAGAAAATTTCTCGTCAAGTTTTAGCAAGCTATGGGCTGATTGCTGGTGAGCAAGCACGAGCAAAACGGGAAAAACTCGGAGATGTTTTACGAATCGGTTATACGAATGCCAAACAGTTGGAAAAACGTCTTGCCATGTTTCGTATTACTGAAACAGAATTGGCTGAAGCAATGAAGATAGTGGAGGAAGAATTGTGAAAGAACAAAGGGATATTGCAACCCCATCAAGAACGAAAGAAATATTAGCAAAACATGGCTTTACCTTCAAAAAGAGCCTGGGGCAGAATTTCTTGACTGAACCTAATATTTTGCGCAAAATCGTTGCGACTGCTGCAATCGATGATCAAACAAATGTGATAGAAGTCGGACCGGGGATCGGCGCTCTGACCGAGCAATTGGCGAAACATGCGCGTCAAGTCCTGGCTTTTGAGATTGATGACCGTTTGATTCCAGTTTTACAAGATACATTGGCTCCTTATTCGAACATTCAAGTGATTCATCAAGATGTTTTACAAGCAGACTTGTCTACAATGATCAGAGAAGCTTTTACCGATGAACGGCCAATCAAAGTCGTAGCGAATCTTCCTTACTATATTACGACGCCGATCATGATGCATTTCTTAGAATCACAGGCACCAATCCATGAAATGGTTGTCATGATGCAAAAAGAAGTGGCTGACCGTATTTCAGCTGTTCCAGGAACGAAAGCGTATGGCTCTTTATCGATCGCTGTCCAATACTACATGGAAGCAGAGCTTGCTTTTATTGTCCCTAAGACGGTTTTTGTGCCCCAACCAAATGTGGATTCCGCAATCTTGAAGCTGACTCGTCGTGCAACTCCTGCGGTTGAAGTAACAGATGAAAAAGAATTCTTCAAGTTGACGAAGGCAGCCTTCCAATTACGACGGAAAACGTTGTGGAATAACCTGCAGAATTCCTATGGAAAAGATGAAAAAACGAAAGAATGGCTTAAAGCGAGTTTAGCTGCCAGTGAAATTGATCCAACTCGTCGCGGAGAGACATTGTCATTAGCAGAATTCGCACGTTTGAGCAATGAAATGCTGGCGCACAAAAAGGGACTTGAAATAAATGAATAATGAAACAGCAGGGGCTGTGGCATAAGTGAGGCAACAAACTGAATATCTGAAGGAAAGGGGAAAGGACCTATTCCAACCGTATCGTTGGTTCAAGGGGCACTTTTAACAGAATTCGCTACCTTATCTCCTTCAGGTATTTTTGTCTGTTCATACTTAGGTCATCGTCCTGTTTTTTGTGTCTTGACACCCTGGTGTTTTCAAGCTACAATGAGCGAGATAAATGTGTCAAGACACATTGAAGGAGGAATTATTCATGAAGAAACATTCAGTACGTCATTTAACGATTGCAGCACTTTTGATTGGTATGGGAATCGTTATTCCAATGGTGATGCCCAAGATCGTCATCGGGCCGGCTTCCTTTACTTTAGCTAGCCATGTGCCATTGTTTGTGGCGATGTTCTTTTCACCAGGGATGGCGATAGCAGTAGCTTTAGGTACCACATTTGGCTTTTTTATCACATTACCGCCGATCATTGCTTTGCGGGCATTGTCGCACGTTGTTTTTGCCGTGATCGGGGCATTTTATTTACAAAAAAATCCAAGTATTTT
The DNA here is from genome assembly GCF_051711125.1 of Enterococcus sp. DIV0574. Lineage (NCBI taxonomy): Bacteria > Bacillati > Bacillota > Bacilli > Lactobacillales > Enterococcaceae > Enterococcus > Enterococcus sp. DIV0574. The sequence goes on along the minus strand of NZ_JBIOMA010000001.1, from coordinate 2,307,231 downwards.
ATTAAAGAACGGCAAGCCAACATTATTCAATGCTCGTTTTCAAGCCTTTAATCTTGTGATTGGCCTTATCCATTCTATTGTGGAAATGCTTGTTGTAGCTGTGTTCTATTTTACCGGCAATGTACCAGGCACCGCGTTTGATGGCAATTTTTACTACTTCTTGTTTGTCTTGATGGGTATCGGTGGCTTGATCCATAGTTTGATAGATTATAACTTAGCCTATTTTGTTGCCGGGGCACTAAGCAAGCAGTTCGATATTCGTTCCTTTTCAAGCGCAAAAAAACTATTACTAGGAAAAAAGAAACAAGTCCTTTCTTAGAAATAGACAACAAATACGAAGCGTAATGGTAAATGCTAAGGGAACTTTCTCCATGTTCTCTTAGCTTCTTTTTATGCTCATTTAGGGATGGTCTAAATCATTGGATTCAACGCTTTGAGAAGCATTGTTTTCCTAAATTATGGTTCTAAAACATAAATTCTTTTCGTTCCTTTGACATTCAAGGTATAATAGTCAAAGAAGAAAGGAGTAAACTGATGAAAAAGAAAAGCATTCGTTTGCTTTTAGGTCTGCTCACCTTTAGTTTGTTCTTTATCTTGCTTTTCTATGATAAAGCTGGAGCAACTCCTTATGTGAAGAAGCAAGAACAAGCGGCACAATCGGTGACTTCGATATCAGGACTGGATCTGACTGCAGAAAAAGAAGAGCCCGTGATTCGATTAGATGTACCATTGGAAAGCCAATTTGATCCAGAATATTTAGGGAATGGCTGTGAAGTCACTGCTTTATCCATGCTGTTGAATTTCTACGGGTATGATACAAATAAAAATGAGCTGGCTGCCAAATTAGACTATGTCCCTGTTTACGCAGATGAAACTCATCGAGGAGACCCACGAGAAGGTTTTGTGGGGAATATTTATGGCGGCGATGGAGCAATGGGGGTTGCGGTAGAGCCAATCGCCAAAGTTGCGAGCCAGATGGTAGGGGCATCCTATCAAGTGGTAAGTGGTCGAGACAAATCTTTTGATGAGATTATTGAAGTTTTGGAGCAGGGCACGCCTATCTGGATGATTGCTACCCTTGAATTGCAAGTACCTACCAATGCTGATTTTTTTGAGTGGCCGACGCAATCGGGAATGATCTACGAAACGACATTGATCCATTCCGTTGTTATTACTGGAATAGATGGAGACAAAATGTATGTCAACGATCCTTATGGCTACAAGGATCGTGAAGTTTCACGAGATGATCTGCAAGAAATCTATGAACAAATGGATCAACAATATCTCTATCTTTCAGAGAAATAAGCCAAAGTCTTAAAAGCGGATTGACATTGAATGGAAGAACGATTATAATTCTTAGAAATTACAAATAGAGATGAAACGTTGAAGAGAAGAGTAAGCGCTACGTTGAAGGTACAGAGACTCCGGTTGGTGAAAAAGGAGACATGAGACAGGCGTTGAAGATGAGCTCTGAGTTTTTATTTGGTTCACGCCAAATAGACGGTATGCGCCCGATAACGCGCCAAGTATCATTGGTACTGTTGAGGTGCACGCCTGCAAAGGCAGCACGAATTAGGGTGGTAACACGAGTCAGTCGTCCCTTTTATCGTTAATGTAACGATAAAAGGGACGACTTTTTGCTGTGAATCACTGCGACTGGCATGCAAGTCCTTCTTAGCGAACTATGCTTAGAAGCGACTGTAGGCGAAGCACAGAGTAGACGAGCAGATGATGAACAGTACTAGGGGACCGAAGGGAACGTAGTCACCACGTCTCGAATCACTGCGACTGACATGGAAAGCATGGCATGCAAGTCCTTCTTAGCGAACTATGCTTAGAAGCGACTGTAGGCGAAGCGCAGAGTAGACGAGCAGATGATGAACAGTACTAGGGGACCGAAGGGAACGTAGTCACCACGTCCCGAATCACTGCGACTGACATGGAAAGCATGGCATGCAAGTCACACTGAACCAACCATGTTCAGAAGCAACGATAGGTGAAACCACGAGAAACGATAAGGTAATAAAAAGTAAATGTTCATAGGAGTCGATTGAAAAAGGAGTGAGAAGATGCCAATCATCATCCCCAAAGAATTACCGGCAGCAGCTATTTTGCAGCACAACATTTTTGCTTTACAACAAGAGCGAGCTATCAAACAAGAAATTCGCCCTTTGAAAATTGCGATCGTCAACTTGATGCCGCAAAAAATCACTACAGAAAATCAATTGTTGCAGCTTTTGTCCCAAAGTCCTTTGCAAATCGAAGTAACATTATTGAAAATGCAGCAACATGAAAGCAAAAATACTAGCTCGACTCATCTAGACAAGTTTTATGTCGCATTTAAGGCAGTCAGTGAGGAACGTTTCGATGCCTTGATCATTACAGGAGCACCAGTCGAAAAAATGCCTTTTGAAATGATTGATTATTGGCAGGAACTTCAGGAAGTCATGGCTTGGAGTCAAACAAATTGCACATCGGTATTGCATATCTGCTGGGGAGCACAAGCTGGGCTGTACTATCATTATGGTATCGAAAAAGTGCTTCATAAGCAAAAACTTTTTGGTATTTTTGAACAGCGAGTGATCGAGGCTCATCCGCTGATACGAGGGTTTAATGATTCCTTCATGATGCCCCATTCTCGTTATACGGGGATCAATGAGGCGCAGCTGCAACTTGCACCTCTGAATGTGCTTGTTACAGGAATAGAGACCGGTCCAGCACTCTTAGTTTCCCATGACCATAAAAATAGTTTTCTTTTAGGGCATTTGGAATACTATACAGAAACGTTGAAAGAAGAATATTTGCGAGATAAAGCCAAAGGGCTCAAAACGGCACTCCCCAAAAATTATTTTTCCGACCAGCAAGGAACGGTCATCAATCGCTGGCGAGGGCATGCGTCCTTGTTTTTCAGTAACTGGATCCACGAAACCTACCAGCGCACGCCCTATGATTTACAGATTCTGCCAACGCGTACTGGTTATTATATAGGTAATGAATGGGAGGGCGGACATAGGCGGCAGTGACTTTAGTCAATGTTTTTTTCAGTGAAACAAAAGAGCGCTAGACAAAGAAGGTTGATCTGAAAAGCCCGCTAGTTTTAAACCAGTGACTGCTGTACTCATTTACTGCTACCCTCCATCAATGGTCAGGTTTTCCACAGCGAATGATCAAAACAGCTCATTTTGCTTCATTGTTTCACAAAAGGCTATGATTGCTTCATTCTACTCATCAACGAACAATTTGGCAGTTAAGGCAACTAGTTTCACTACTATCGTCAGAATCTTGCGACAACGACTTTATCCCGCTTCATTGAGCACACTAAACAAAGAAAGGAAAATACGATTATGACTGTTGATATGACGACTTTTTTAGCACAACTAGGCAATCGTTCGGATCAAGCGACGGGAGCTGTCAGTGCACCAATCTATCTCTCTACCACCTATGCGCATCCTGAATTAGGTCAAAGTACCGGTTATGATTATACACGTACCAAAAACCCGACGAGAGAGCTATTAGAATCCGGACTGGCTACCTTAGAAAATGGCGCTCGAGGAATCGTCACGAGCTCAGGTATGAGTGCGATCGCATTGATTTTTGAACTTTTCCCAAGCGGTAGTGAATTTCTCGTATCAAGAGATTTATATGGGGGTAGTTATCGTTTTTTTGAAGAGTTACAAGCGCGCCAGATTGCTTATTTTCATTATTTCAATACGCTAAACGAACTTGAAGAACAAATCAGTTCAACGATTGCGGCGGTCTTTTTAGAAACTCCGACAAATCCATTGATGACAGAAATCGATGTGTCCGCGGTCGCCGAGATCGCGCATCAAGTCAATGCTTTACTCATCGTTGACAATACTTTTTTGACACCATTGAGACAAAAACCGTTGGAACTAGGCGCAGACCTCGTTCTTCATTCTGGGACCAAGTTCCTGACAGGTCACAATGATATTTTGGCTGGTGTGATCATTGCAAAAGAAGTCTCCCTTGGTGAACGCTTGACCTATCTTGCCAATACCACTGGCCCAACTTTAAGCAGCTTCGACTGTTGGTTGTTCATTCGCAGTTTAAAAACGTTGCCGTTACGGTTTGAAAGACAAGAGCAAAACGCAAAAGAAATCGCTGCGTTTTTAAAACGCCAGCCAGCAATCAAAGATGTACTGTATCCTGGTGTAGGAGGTATGATCAGTCTTCGGTTAAAGGAGGCAGTGAAAGTCCGTTCATTTTTGAAGGAACTCTCAATTTTTACATTTGCTGAAAGTTTGGGCGGAGTTGAAAGTCTCATCACTTATCCTACGACGCAGACACATGCAGATATCCCTAAAGAGTTACGGGAGTCCTATGGTTTGACGCCGGCTCTCTTGCGGCTCTCTATTGGGATCGAGAATAGTCAGGACTTGATTGCGGATCTTACGCAGGCATTGTCTTACATCTAAAAAAACCCCTTTTTGCGAGTACTATAGAAAGATATAGCGCAAGGCTTTACTAGAGTTTCTTTATTGACAGTTTTTGGTGTATAAGATAAAGTTACACTACATATGAATAGTTAGTCCGATGATCAACTGACTACAGCAGAAAATGTAAAGTTGTAGTTAAGTACTAAGTATTCTATCCAGTCATTGCGTCTATTTGCGACAATCACAAGAAAGGGATCGTTGCTTCTGTAGGCTTCGCTCAAAGGGGGAAAAAGGGGAAGAAAAAAATGAAAATAAGCTGGAAAAAATGAGTTAGCGTATTTTTAGGCGTATTGGTTTTTGCTTTGGCAGGCTGCAGCAAACCTGCCTCAGAGGCAACTACAGTAAAGCTTGGGGTTGTTGGAGAGCAAAATGAAGCTTGGGAATATGTTCAGGAACAATTGTTGGAAAAAGAGCAAATCAATCTACAGCTCGTTAAATTTACTGATTATCGTCAGCCCATCCTGGCACTAGAGGACGGTTCGATTGATCTGCACGCAGCCTTGACAGAGATTTTTATGGATAATGTCAATCAGGAAAGCGGATATTCCAATACAACGATTGCTTATACCACACTCAATCCACTGGGGATTTATTCAGACAAAATCAAAGACATTGCTGAATTGGCTGATGGTGCTACTGTCGCGTTACCAAATGACGTTTCAAATGAGAGCCGCGCATTATTGTTGCTGCAGACGGCCGGGGTGATCACATTGGATCAATCAAAAGGTCTGCTGCCAACGACGAATGATATCACCGATAACCCGAAGCAGCTGACGTTCAAGTTGCTGGATGCCAATCAGACCGCGCGAGCAATAACGGATGTCGATATTTCATTGATTAACAATGGGATGGCTGTTGATGCCGGATTTGTGCCAACAGAAGATGCGATTTTCTTAGAGCCTGTCGCAGATTCGTCCAAACCTTATTACAATGTGATCGCGGCCCGAGCGGAGGAAAAAGAAAATCAGACGTATCAGACGATCATTGAGTATTATCAAACAGATGAAGTCAAAGAAATTATTGATAAAATAACAAAAAAATCAAGTATACCTGTATGGTAAGAAAGTAGGAGAACGATGAAAAATTGGAAAAAAGGATTGATTGGGACAGCGATTATCAGTATAGGTTTATTCTTAGCTGCGTGCTCCTCATCCAGTACACAAGATTCAACAACAAAAACTTCAACTCAAGCAGGAGATAAAGACACGTTCACTTATGCGATCAGCGGTGATCCAACGTCAACGAATCCAATCAATACGAGTGACCGTTGGGGGCTGACTGTCACCAACATGATCTATTCTCCTTTAGTGATTGTTGAAGCGGATGGAACAACCCAAAATGCACTAGCAGATTCCGTTGAGCCAGCTGAGGATGGCTTGTCCTTGACGGTTCATTTGAAAAAAGATGTGAAATGGTCAGATGGCGAAGCCTTTACCGCAGGGGATGTTGTTTTTACTTATGAACAAAAAGTGAAAAAAGAAAACGGCAATGCAGATGCGTTATGGGTAGATGGAAAACCGGTCAGCATTGAAAAAGTTGATGATTATACAGTGAAGTTTGTGTTACCTTCTGCAAGTGCAGCGGCATTAAATAATATCGCAACTGAAACGTATATCATTCCTGAACATATTTATAAAGATGTGACTGATTTTTCTGTTAGCGAATTGCCTGAAACCCCCGTAGGAACAGGGCCTTACAAATTAAAGGAATACAAGCGCGGCGAATATTTTACTTTTGAAGCCAATGAAAACTATTACGGCGGCGAAGCAGCAATCAAAAATGTGACGTTGCGGATCATTGAAAGTACTGATACGGCTAAAGTCGCTTTACAAAAAGGCGAAGTAGATGCGGCAGTTGTCTTGCCTTCTGATATTGAAGATTTGGATGAATCAATGATCTCAGTATATCCGTATACTGAAAATCGGGTTGGTTATCTAGGATTGAATACTCATTCTGATGCCCTCAAAGATGTCAAAGTAAGACAAGCGGTTCTTTATGCTTTGAACAAAAATGAAATGAATCAGGCAGCGTATTTGAGTGATGAATATTATGATACGCCATATTCTTTCTTGCCACCGAACAATCCTTACGCGACCGAAGACGTGGAAAAATATGAAACAAATGTGAAAAAAGCCAAAGAACTTTTGCAAGAAGCGGGTGTATCCAATCTCCAACTGAATCTAGCATTTACTTCAACGGATCCTGCACAAACGATTCAGGCAACATTGATTCAACAACAATTACAGCAAGCAGGTATCAACGTTTCATTGGAAGGCGGCGATGGAACAGCGATCTTTACAGAATTGAAAAAAGCCGGTTCGACAAAATACAATTTATTTTTAGGCGGCTATATCATGGGAAATGACCCAGATCTTTATGGTATGCTTTTCAAAACGGATGGCAGCTCAAATTATTTCCAAACACAGAACAAAACTACCGATGATTTGTTTGCTAAAGCAGCGGTTGAGTTAGATGAAACAAAACGGAAAGAGTTATATGACCAGCTGCAACAAGCCATTGCCGATGATGCTCGAATCTATCCTATCGTAGATAATAAAAAGATTTTAGCCGTCAACAATCGCATTGCCAATGTAGAAGAAGCTGGCTTGATTCCAATCTACACATTTGAAGATATGTCAAAATTGACAATCAAGTAACATGAATGGTTGTGACAGAAGTCAAAGAAAGACGGAAAACATAGACGGATTCGCCTTCTTTAAAGTTGGCGGATCTGCACCAAGAAGTTGGGCTGTGCCCTAAGTAACATCCAGATGAAAATGCCTGAAATGGTTGAGATAGAGGTAGACGCTGAAGGTACAACCGCTCTTGTATGACAGGAGCCATCTCAAGTTTCTTCGGATATCAGTTGGATGAAATACTTAGGTTCTTGCTCCTCTGGTGCATGCGATTTGTTATCTGTCTAGCTGCCTTCTGTCATGATTTTTTTTGAGAGAAAGAAGGGAAACCATGTTCCGATATATTATGAAGCGAGTATTGCAGGCTATTCCTCTGCTATTCGTTATTTCATTCATCGTTTTTTCACTGATTCATATCGCACCTTATGATGTGATCGATTCAATCACAACGCCAAATATGACACAAGAGCAAATTGATCTGTTGCGGCAACGCTATGGATTGGATCAACCATTTCTAGTGCAATACTTTCTATGGATCAAAAACATCCTTACAGGGAACTTGGGATTTTCATTAGTATCCCAGAACAGTATCGCTCAAGAATTAGCGGTCAGAATCCCTAATACGATTCGACTGGTTCTGCCAGCGTATCTGAGTGCATTGCTGTTAGCAATTTTACTCGGACTGTTGGCGGCAGCAAACAAGGGAAAAGTATGGGATCGTCTGATCGACGGTATTGCTTCTTTAGGAATCGCGGTGCCTACATTCTGGTTTGCAATGATTTTGATTTATCTTTTTGGGTATCGGCTGAATCTGTTTCCTATCATTGGGATGTATACTGTTGGAAAAGAAGGAGATTTCAACGATTTTCTGCAACATTTTATTTTGCCTTATGCAACACTGACGGTCGCTTTTTTCCCAGAATTAACTCGGTACATTCGCGCCTCAGCTACGCAACAAGTATCTGAAGATTATGTCGTTGTACAGCAGGCATTTCACGCTACGAAATGGCAGATTTTTAGCCGTCATATCAGTCGCAATGTGTTGATCCCGATCGTGACGCAAATTGGTTTGGCACTGCCAATGCTGGTCACAGGAGCAATCATTACAGAAACCATCTATGGCTGGCCAGGGGTCGGTCCTTATTTGATGAGTGCTACGAAAAGTTTGGACTATCCCGTGATCATGGCAATCATGTTGCTGTCAGCGACCTTAGTTATTTTAGGCAATCTATTGGCGGATGTTCTTTATTCGATTGTTGATCCAAGAATACGTAAAGGAGGGAATCGTTCATGAAACGATTGAAGAAAATCAGAAAGGCGATTTTCTCTTCTCCAGTTTACGCCTTTTCTTTTATCTTTTTGACGTTGCTGATTTTGTTGTCATTAGCGGCACCTTTGATTCCAATCGATCCGAATGCGACGGATGTCAGCAATATGTCCCAAGCACCTAGCTGGGCCCATCTGTTCGGAACGGATGAAGTTGGACGAGACTATTTCATTCGAGTTGTCTACGGCGGTCGGGTCTCGTTATTAGTGGGAGTACTAGCGATGATTACAGCGACATTGATCGGCACGATGGTCGGTTTAGCTGCTGGATACTTTGGTGGTTGGGTGGACAGTCTTTTGATGCGTCTTGTTGATGTCTTGTCTTCCATTCCTTGGTTGGTATTAGTGATTGTTTTAAGTGTCTTTCTGCGTCCGGGATTGACGACGATCATTATTGTAATTGGCGGCTTTTCGTGGATGAATATCGCTCGTCTGATTCGGGGAGAAACACTTGCTGCGAAAGAAAGAGAATATGTTGTCTATGGTAAGTTTATTGGTCGGACATCCTTTAGTATTATTTTCCGCCATATTTTTCCAGCAGTTTTACCTACGCTGATCGTGGCAGCTTCTGCCAGCATCTCAGGAGCGATCATGACAGAATCTGCGTTGAGTTTTTTGGGAATGGGAATCCAACAGCCAATGGCTTCTTGGGGGAGTTTGCTGCAAAATGCCCAAAGCAGTTTGCAACGAGCCCCTTATATGGCAATTCTGCCCGGCTTATTCGTGATTTTTACCATCTATTCATTTAATAATCTGGGGGACATGATCAAACGTGTCTTGCAGCGGGAGGTGTAGCAAGCATGACAGAGCCATTACTGACGGTGAAAAACTTAAACGTGTTTTTTCATAGAAAACAAGGAGATCAGCAGCTGCTGAAAGAAATCGACCTAGTCATTCCTAAAGGACAAGTCGTGGGGATCGTCGGTGAATCAGGCAGTGGCAAGAGTATGACGATGAAAAGCGTGATGGGGATCTTACCAGAAAATATCTCCGACTCCTTTGACTCGTTTGTTTTTGAAGGCCAACCAGTTGTTGATCGCAGCAAATTACCGCTAGCCATGATTTTTCAAGATCCAATGACATCATTGAACCCTTTGCGAACCATCGGGTATCACTTGATTGAAGTCATTCGCAGACATCAGAAAATGTCAAAAAAAGCTGCGCAAACAATTGCCATTGCGGAGTTGAACAAGGTAGGGATCCCCCTTCCTGAACAGCGGATGAAGCAGTATCCCCATGAATTATCAGGGGGGATGCGGCAGCGGGTCATGATCGCTATGGCACTGTTGGCACAGCCGAAGTTGCTGATTGCAGATGAACCAACGACTGCATTAGATGTAACGATTCAAGCTCAGATCTTGGCATTGATCAAGCAATTGCAGCGAGCAGAGAACCTTTCGGTCGTTCTGGTGACCCATGATTTTGGGGTTGTCGCTGGCATGTGTGATTTTATCAAGGTGATGTACCAAGGAAGAGTGGTAGAGGAAGGGACTACTGAAGAAATTTTCTATCAACCTCAGCATCTCTATACGAAGCAACTGCTCGAGGCCGCCCACTTAGGGGATAAAGAAGAAACAGTTGTCTTTGACTATCAGGAAGAACTTCCTGATGTGTTACACGTTCGGGAAATCTCTGAGACGCATCGTGTTTGGGAAGGAGGGGCAAGCAATTGAAGGAATTGATACGAGTCGAAGAGGCCAGCAAAACGTTTCGAAGCAAAAACTGGCGTGGGGTAGTGACAGAAGTGCGCGCAGTAGAGAATGTTAGTTTGACGATCCATCGGGGCGAAACTCTAGGCCTTGTAGGAGAATCAGGCAGTGGTAAAACAACATTAGGCCGTAGTATTTTGAATCTGGAAACTTTATCTGCAGGCAAAGTCTTTTTTGAGGGACAAGAGCTGGCAAGTTTGTCACCAGAGGAACAAAAGAAACGCTATCAGCAGATGCAAGTAATTTTTCAAGATCCTTATTCTGCGTTGAATCCACGAATGACTGCTTTGGAGTTAGTGATGGAGCCTTTACTGAAAGAAACGAAAGACGCTGCACGAGCAAAGGCTAAAGAGATACTTGCGATCGTTGGAATCAAAGGAGAGGACATCCATAAATTTCCTCGGAATTTCAGTGGTGGACAACGTCAACGGATCGGGATTGCTCGAGCAGTCGTTAATCGACCAGCCTTTGTCTTGTGTGATGAACCAACTTCTGCATTAGATGTGTCGATTCAAGCGCAGATCATTCAATTACTTCTAAAGCTGCAAAAAGAATTTTCATTGTCCTATTTATTTATTTCCCATGATTTATCCGTGATCCGTCATATCAGTGACCGCACCGCAGTCATGTATCAAGGAAAATTGGTTGAATTGGCGCCAACAAAACGACTCTTTGAAAGCCCTCAGCATCCTTATACAAAGAAACTATTGGCAGCAGCACCAATCGCTGATCCAATTCTGGCTCGAGCAGCAATGGATCAGAAAGACATCCAAGAAACGATCACTTTAAGTCCTCTTTTTGAATGGATAGAAGTAGAAAAAGAACATTATGTAAGGAGAGAAAAAAATGACAGTTGAAACCTTAACACTGGTTCAAGGAAAAGATAAATTAGAATTACCACAGCAAAATGGCAACTGGGTCTTGGCTCGAGAACTAGGATACTCACCGGTTCAGATGCTTGTAACTGCAGCCGCAGCTTGTGGCGGTTATGTGTATACTTCTGTTTTGGAAAATTCTCATGTGCCTGCTGAGATTGAAAAAATCGAAGTCAGTTATACGAGAGATTCTACGAAGAAAGCAGAGCCGATCTCTTCGATCCAGATCGATTTTTATGCGCGGATTTCAGCGGAATATCAAGAAAAAGCCATTCGCTGTCTCAAACTCGTTTCTCCGAATTGTCCAGTCATCCAATCATTAGATCCAACGATCACGGTAGCAGAAACAGTTCATTTCATTTAATTCAAACAACACAAAACACGTTAAACAAAAAGGCAGCTAGTCAAAAGAAATTCGACTAGCTGCCTTTTTTAATAAATAATATTTTCGCGAATTGACCCGATATCTAAAACCAATAGTTTCCGGTCTTGAGTTTTGATAGCACCGCTTTCTCTCAACCGCTGCATCATTCGATTGACACTACTTGCTGAAGTGATACCGCAAAAGCGGGCGATTTCCTCATTGGTTACCTCAAAATCAATCAAGGTTCCTTCACCCACTGGTACCCCAAAGGTTTCGTATAATTCATTCAATTGTGTACAGACCGCACCAAATTTGCCATTCATCAGCATTTGCTGCATTTTTTTCATGGAGTACATTAGATTTTTGCGATAGTACTCTTTGACATAATCTTGTAACGCCCGATTTTGATTGACATCTGTCCAGAATTGATCGCGCACGATCTTATATAATTCGGCTTCTTCTGACTCGACACGCACATTGAAGGGCGCTTCGACTTCTTGTGAAGATTCATCTTTAAAAAGAGAAACAATATCGAAATCATTCATATAGCGCAAATTGAATTCACGCCCCTCATGAGTGACGACACTTGTCTTGATGATCCCTTTTTTCAAAATATAGACATAACGATCAGGGATTCCTTCATACGTCAAATAACTTCTTTTTTTACGTATGACTACTGGAATATTATTTTGTTCTAAATAGTCCATTAATAGCTGTTTTACCAAACAAAGCACTCCTCTTATTCCTATAGTGTTTCCTTTTCAATGAACAGTCACATTCGCCAAATCTGGGTGAATATTCTTTTTTAATTAAAGAACATTCTAACTCAAAAAGCAATAACAAATGTTAATGTATTATGTTTTTGCGTTTTTTCAGCAACAAAAGCGAATTTGCGCTCTTGAAATATCAGGTATAGTTAGACCTGTCATCTGAGAAAGAGGATGATGAAACAAAGAAACAATAAAAAAGGAGCAAAACACAACATGTCAGAACAGGAGCAACAAACAGAAAAACTATGGAACAAAGGTTTTATTACTATTACATTGATTAATTTTATTGTTTTTCTGGTCTATTATTGTTTTGTCGTCATCACGGCAAAGTTTGCTACGCAAGAATTAGGGGCTTCCGCTGCACAAGCTGGGTTTGCAGCAGGGATCTATATTATAGGAACATTGATTGCCCGCTTGTATATTGGTAAGGTATTGGAGCTAGTTGGACGAAAAGCCATCTTACGTTGGGGAATGATTTTTTATGTCATAACTACGGCGGCTTATTTGATTTCATCGAATATCATGATTTTGGATGGTGTCCGTTTCTTGAATGGTTTCGCCTATGGAGCAGTGTCTACAGCGGCAAATGCAATTGTTACGGCGTACATCCCCTCTTCAAAACATGGAGAAGGAATCAACTACTATGGATTAAGCACGAGTTTAGCAGCTGCTGTCGGTCCATTTATCGGAATGCTGCTGTTACCCTCTTTTGGTTTTGATTTTATTATCCTATTAGCAACTGCTCTTTCGATAGTAACAGCCATTGCTTGTTTCGCTTTCCCAGTGAAAAATATTTCCTTAACACCAGAACACCGAGCAGAACTAAAGAAATGGTCATTCAGCAGTTTTGTTGAGCCAAAAGTCTTGTTTATTTCAGGTCTGGCCTTTTTGATTGGGTTGTCTTATTCCAGTGTATTAGGTTTCCTTTCTATTTATGCCGGAAACCTTGGCCTAGAAACCGCAGGCGCATTCTTCTTTGTTGTTTATGCATTATCCGTAACCTTCACTCGTCCAATGACAGGCCGCTTGTTTGATCGTCGTGGTGCAGATGCAGTGATGTATCCAAGTTTTATCTTCTTGACATTAGGATTGTTCTTGTTGAGTATTACTGGAAATAGCTTGATGCTGTTGATTTCTGGCTGTTTTGTTGGACTTGGCTATGGTACATTCATGTCTAATGGACAAGCCGTATGTCTAAAAGAAGTCGATTCTCATCGGATCGGTGTTGCACTTTCTACTTATTTCATTGGTCTAGACTTAGGATTAGGTGTCGGTCCTTATGCATTAGGTAGCTTAAACGGGATGTTTAATTATTCTCAAATCTATATCATTTGCGGAGTGATTCCAGTCGTTGTTATTGGACTGTACAAATTCTTTTATAAAACCAAAAAAGTCGTCGAAAGCGCCGCTATTTCAGAACGTTCGAGAGAAGAATAAAGACAAGGAGTGTAGGAATAATGGACAGCAATCAATTGATTTTAGAAGCACTGAAAAATTTGGTAAACAATGTCAATGAATTGAACAAAGAAATCCATTCGATGGAAGAAGTAAATCAACGTTTGACGATCGAGCAAGTTGAGATTGCTCACGAATTGAAAAACATCAAGCGTGTGTTGATCAACGATAATATCATTGGCTGATCAACGTTAATCAAAGTGGCAGAGCAGTAGTATTGGGTTCCACTACTGCTCTGCCTTAATTTTTGCCCAAGATACGGCAAAAAAAACGAACGATTCTTAAAAAACAGCTGTCATTAAAGGGACTAAAATTGAAGACCACTAGAATCTGTGCTATAGTTTGTCTGGGTAGAGATACCTAAATAAATCAGAGTAGGAAATAAAGCGTTAAGTGCCGAAAGGATGGGATGTTGCCTTTTGGACGAAGAACGATTCGTTCGCGGTTTTATTTTCGCATTCGCTGCATGAATTTGTAGCAGCTCTAAAAGGAGATGCTCGTTATGAAAAGAAAAGTCGACGCACACATGATCGCGGTCATGGGGCTTTTGATTGCCCTGATGGTGGTCTTGTCGCAAATCTTGGGGTTTGAAACAGCCTATTTGAAACTCACCTTCACTTTTGTTCCTGAGTTGATTATGGGGATGCTTTTTGGGCCATTCTGGACTGCTGTAGGGGCTTCGGTCGCTGATATAGCAGGAATGATTTTATTCCCTAAATCCGCTTATTTCTTCGGATTTACGATCAATGCATTCGTAGGTGGGTTGATCTACGGTTACTTTTTTTATAGAAAGGAAGTAACTTGGAAACGGGCAGCAACAGTGGTCTTGCTGAATACCCTTCTGATCACATTGATTTTGACACCGATCTGGTTGGCAATGATGCTGAATATTCCATTAACAAGCTGGGCAATTTGGTCGGCTCGATTGATGAAAGCTGTTATCATGTTTCCTATTCAGACAGTTTTGATCTACTTTGTTGGGCGCGCAGTGCCTTATAAACGCTTGACTCGGCGTTTTACCTAATCATTTTAGCAACAAAAAAAGAATAAAAAACAAACATCCATTAAAGCGAACAGTACACTTGAGTGTGTCGTGTTCGCTTTTTTTACCTTAAAAGGCATGCTAAAATAGGCTGATGTAAAATAAGACGAGGAATTGATGAACTGGAGGAATTTATGAATAAAAAAGGAATCCTTATGGGTGGCTTTATTTTGCTTCTGTTGCTCATTATAGGAGGAATGAAGTGGCTGATGGACCAACAGTCAAATGGGGAAGAACCGACAAACGCTTCACAAACAACGTCAACAAGTTCTCTAAGTACCGAGTCGAGTATTCCCGAACAATCAACTGAGGAGGAAACGACGATTGATAAGCGGATTGACCAAATGAGTCTAGAAGAAAAAGTCGGGCAACTATTTTTTGTACGAGTGCCTGAAATCAATCAAGTCGAAGATATACAAACCTATCATTTAGGCGGCTATGTCTTATTCGGACGTGATACGGAGAATGAGACAGCTGAGACGTTGAAGCAAAAGATTGCTGATTATCAGCAAGCCAGTTCCATACCTTTGCTGATCGGAATGGACGAAGAAGGGGGAACTGTCACTCGAATCAGTCGCAACCCTGCATTGGTACAAACACCATTTTTATCCCCTCAGCAACTTTACCAACAAGGGGGCTGGCAAGCAATTGAAGAAGATACTGCTCAAAAGGCAGCTATTTTCCACGAATATGGCATTTCTACCGGTCTGTTTCCGGTCGCCGATGTATCCACTGACCCTAATTCATTTATCTATGATCGGACCATAGGTTTAGATGCAGCAGGAACCAGTGAATTTGTTCGTAGAAACATTGCCGTTTTAAAAGAGAATCGGATTGGTTCGACATTGAAGCATTTTCCGGGTTACGGCAATAACCGTGATTCACATGTAGAGATCGTTACCGATGATCGTCCGTTAGAAGAGTTGGAAACGAATGATTTCTTACCTTTTGAAGCCGGGATCAAAGCAGGAGCTGACAGTATTTTAGTCTCACATAATATTGTCACAAGTATTGATGACAGCGCACCAGCCTCTATCTCGAAGCCTGTCCATGAATTATTGAGGAAGCAGCTGGGGTTCAAAGGAGTAATCATGACGGATGACATGGATATGGCGGGTCTAGCTGACTTTATTTCTCAATCAGAAGCAGGGCTGAGAGCATTAGAAGCAGGGAACGATTTAGTGATGTCATCTACCTATCAGCAACAGATCCCAGTGATTGTGGATGCTGTCAGAAGTGGTAATTATCCGGAAGCAGCCATCGATGCTTCCGTCAAACGAGTGCTTGAATGGAAAGCTTCCATTGGGTTAATCAATTAAAGAAAACGATCTGAAAGACACTCTTTTCTGCTAACAAGTATTGGCGCAGAAAGAAGACTTTCAGATCGTTTTTTTTTATCCTATACAGATTTTTCCGGCAGCAACATTATAAAAAAGGTTCTTCAGATGGTGCCACTGTCAAAAGGACGTTGGTTGCTAATTCTGATAGTTCAGCAGCGTAGGCAGATTGACCTAAAAAGTGTAGGATCTCAATTGCTTTCGTGATTGTTTGTTTTCCAGTTTCGATTTCACCATGGAAGATCGCGATGATCCCTTCGAAATAGCGGATCATCAATCGAATCCGGTCGTTATCCAATGGAATATTTTTGGTCATATAAAACAAAATTTGTTTAAGATGATCGATCTGATTGCGGTCAATGAAAAGAAAGGCCGCGTTAGTCAACAACTTAGAATAAATATGATAATTGAGACTAAGCAAATTATTATAAAATTCCTGCTTGTTTAGTTGCTCGATTTGAAACAAAATATATTCGTCCGTGAAAAGAAACATTAGATTTGCAAATATGGTAATCTCAAATTTTCCCCAGGTTTCTATTTTGTCGAGGTAGCTCTTTATCGCTGCCTCGATTTTTTCTGTTTCATCGATGGTATGTAGAAAACCCTTTTTCTTTAGGATCAAATAGTACTGGCTATAAAGAAGATAGTAGAAAAAGTCTTGTGTTTCTTGGTAGGTTGTTTTTGACTCGTCAATCAAGATTGCTAGCTGATCATAATCATGTTGGTAATAAGCATTGTGAAATTGTTTCGAGAGTTGCTTCTTTTCATTTAATTGATTGTTTGTCAAATGATACTCAAATTCTTCGAGAGTCACATTCAAGCGATCAAGGTATTTGTAAAGAATATCAAAAGCAATTCGATGTCCTTTTTGTTCAAAAGTAGCTAACGTGCTCCGCTCAGATATATCGGCTGCTAACTTTCTTTGGGAAAGATTACGTTCAGTACGTAACTTTTTCAGTAATAGATTGGCTTCCAAAAAAGCACCTCCTAAATGCACCTAGAAAATAGGTGGACGAAAAAATAGTCCAAATCAACTATAGTACTATTTTCCAATTAAACTGAAGGAAAGTCAATTAAAGGAGGAAAAGAAAATGTTTCAATTATTTGGGTTTCCATGGGAAGTTGTTGAAAATATGATCAACATTTTTTCTTTCTTACGCTAAAAGTTCGTTCAGTAAATCTGATCAACATCAGATTTCAGTAACGCAAAAATAGGTGGTTTCTAGTAATAATTTACTATTTGCTCCTCCAAGGTCGTTGACCTCTCCCCAAAGTCCTGCTTAGCAGGCATTCCAGGCTGTCGATCTTAGGAGGAAACAGGAACTTGAAGTAGGAAAAAGCAGGAAAACAGCGATTTCTGCTTTTTCCTATGTTTAAATCAAGAATGATAGACAGAAAACCAGTGGCATTCCAAAAAGGAAGCCACTGGTTTTTTAGTTTATCGAAAAGTCGTTGATTGTCAGATATTCCTCCCATAAAGCGTCAAATAATGGCGACAACTCTTTTAGAGTCTCAGTTTCTTCCATGACATAAGCAGGATACTCAATTGCTGGCAACAATCTATTTGCTGGAACGATGTAATAGTCAAAGTCTTTTTCGTGGTTTCTTACGATATCATAGTCCACAAATTGAATTTGATCCAATAAAAAACTGATTTGCTGAATGGCTGATAAATTCAATGAAGGAATGATTCCCACCTGTAATTTTTGTAAATGATGCTGTTGATAAAACGGATATATGAAAAAAGTCAGATAGTCTAGGACTAGCGATTTGGCTTTTTTGAGCCATTCATAACCAACACGTCGAGTGTATTTTGTCAAAAATGGACGAATCTTTTTCTGTAGATTTGTAAATCCTTTCTTTTGAAAGGATAGATTCAACTCATTTTGAGACCAAAAATCAATCAATAGGCCATTGTTTGCATAAAAAATATACAGAATAATGAAGCTATCTTTTTGAATTTCAGAAAATACTTCTTCATCAAAAGGGATCCCAACGATTTCTGGTAATAATACGTGACTAAAATCAGCCATAAACTCATGAAAAATAGGATCATCTTCTTTGATCTGTTCATAGAAATCACAAAGTAGAGCAGCTCTTTCTGGTGTTGGCTCAGCGAAACGGACTAGAAAGAACAGCATTCCTTTGACATAATTGATCTGATAAGTTACTTGCTTTTCGTCAGTCATAAATGCCGTAAAATAATTTTCTAGAGGATGGTTCATCTTTGAAAATAATTTTTCAAAACCATTGATTGGGTTAAGCAAATAGCCTTGTTCGAATCGAAGTTTGGATACAAATAAAATGACTAAGATCAGTCGTTGGTTAACAGGAGAAAACTTTTGTAATGCTAATTCGTTGATCAAAACCGTTTGATCACTGAAGTCCGTTAAGTAATCCGCTTCTAATGGTGAGTTCTCTAGATAAGTTAAAATTTGAACGTAAAATGAACGGATATTGATTTCATTTCCAGTCAGTTTCAACTGAGAAACATTCAAATGGATTTCTTTTCCCAATAAATAAGTCTTCAGTGGTTTAAGTGCCCGGGTGATCGTTGAATGACTGACAAAATGAACAGTTGAAAAATCATTGATGGTCATTTCCGGGTTCATGATCGATGTAAGTAGAAGTTGGAAAGCAAGGCTTTCCTGAATCAAATACTTCTGATAAAGTGAATAGGAAAGTGGTTCTTCTAATGAACGAACCTTGAAACCTTTTTCACATAACGAAACTTGATAAAGCGCTGAAAACTCTTGTTGCATTTCCTCTATGAGTGGTGCTATCCCGTGATAAGACAAGCCCAGATGCTCGGCGATTTTACTGATATTGATTGGTTGATTGGTATTCTCATTTAAATAAGTCAAAATTGCTAATTTTTTCTTTGCATGATTGGTGAGTAACAGATCTTCAAACATAATCATCCTCCTTTTAAAAATATTATCATAAATATTATTTAATAATGAATCAAAAATGTAAGTTTGAGATGCCAATTTTTGATTAAAAAAGTTCTTCTTTTGTCGTGTTGTGTAATTAAATAATCTCGGTGTAAAATTATCATTGGATTTTATGTGAAGAAAATCGCTATTCAAAAATAGCAGATTTTCTCTTTTTTTTATGCGTTTTTTTAGAGTAAAAGAATCACTATAGAATAATTATTCGGTCTTTAAATATATGTACGTAATTAATAAACGAACGATATAAGAAGATTTTTTGTTTTTAAAATAACACATAATACCTGTTCCTACAAGTTAAAAAACAGTGACAAGTGCGTGTACTTATTTTTATCCATGTGATTTCAGTAAATAGACGATGCTGATCCTTAGGAAATCCTACATGCTGAACTTAGAAAAAGGCGGTACAAAAGCTTTTTGACGATTATTCTTAGCGAACAAGAGAGATGTTAGTTGTGCTTTTTTGTTTACATGGAAATAATCTGAAAAATTGTTGTCCATTTAGGAGTGAGAATGGTTAGGAGACAATTGAGAATGGCGTGGGTTTCTTCAAAAACGATTATTTTTATTATCTATCAAGAAATGGTGACAAAACCTAATAAATATAAGTTGAAAAGCTAGTGCTGATGAATAGAAAAACAAATGTATTTTTACTTCTGGGCGAGGGATAAGTCGTCTTGATTGATAAAAAAACGTAGGGTTGTTAGACTGGTTTTAGAGGAAAAAAAGGAGGACGTAAAATGAAACACGGATTTAGAGATTATTTAGGAGCAAATGAGCGGGAGGCCGGTTATAACTTATCCTGGGGCTCAATTTTCGCAGGAGTCGTGACGTTTATTGCATTATTCATGACATTTTCATTAATCGGCTCAGCGATCGGCTTTGGAATGGTAGAACCTACTTCAAACAACCCGCTGGATGGTGTGGGAACAGGCTTGATGATTTGGACTGTTGTGACACTGATTCTTTCATTATTCGGCGCAGGATTTGTTTCTGGTGTAGCAGCTAGACGCGTTGGTTTGGTACATGGATTTCTTACTTGGGCAACCAGTATGATCGTTACGATCGTTATGTTATCATATTTAACGATTGGGGCTTTTTCTGTAGTTGGTTCACTATTGGGCAATATCGCTTCAGCTGTCGGAAGTGGCGTAGAGAATGTCGCATCGGGAACAGCAGATGTCGCATCAAAAGCCTTTGATGAAATTACAGGAAACATGGGAGATATTGATACAGATCAATTGCAAACGGACGTCCGCGACGTATTAAAAGACACTGACGTTCCTGAATTGCAGCCAAACTATTTGCAAGATCAAGTTTCTGATGCAACGAGTGATATTACCGATGCAGGTAAGAAAATCGCTACGGATCCAAATAAAGCAGACGAAATCATCGATGATCTTTCAACAAAATTACAAGATCGGGCAACGAAAATCAGCGATTCCGTTGATGAAGATGCCATTTCAAATGCGGTAGCAAAAAATACCGATCTAAATCAACAAGAAGCACAAGAAGCTACCCAAAATATTGTTAATGGGTTGCAAAAAGCTTCTGACGAAGCACAACAGCAAATTGAAACAGCACAACAAAATCTTGAACAAGCAAAACAAGATATCGATCAAGCAGTCAAAGATGCGCGTAAAAAAGCTGATGAAGTAAGTGATGCAACTGCTAAAGCATCAATTTGGGGCTTTGTAGCAATGGTCTTAGGACTAGCTCTAACATCGATCGGCGGCATGGTCGGAGCGAACTTAGTCAAAACTGCCGATCATGAAAATCGGATCTAAAGGAAAAAGACAAACACGAAAATAGTAGTGAGTGACCAATCATCAATGCAGTATCTCCATGGGAGACGGATCATTGATGGTTGGTTTTTGTATCAACAAGTCATTGCCTCCAATGGTGAAAACTTAAACGATTACTATCAAAATATATCCAACCATAAGCCCTCTGAAGAAGCTGTTTTTCTAAAAGTTGAGAAAAATAGCCGGAGTGCTAATGGTTGGATTTTTTATGTTCTTTCAATAGTTATACTGCTTACTGGTTTGGTAGTAATAGGCGTACAGTAGTTCCTTCATTGACGCGAGAGGCAACGGTCAAGCCATATTTTTCCCCGTAGAGTAACTTGATTCTTTGATCGATATTCTCCAATCCGATACCAGAATAATGTTCGATCGACTGATTCTTATTCAACGAGGATGCTTCATCAAAGCCGATACCTGTATCAATGATTTCGATGATTAGCCCTGATTTACTGATGCGAGAAAAGATTTGAATATAGCCTTTTTCTTCTTCAGGAAACGCATGCAGATAAGCGTTTTCGATGATTGGCTGCAAGATCATTTTAGGAACCAAACAATTTTCACATTCTTCTGCGGAGAAGATCGTTGATTGAATCCGGTCACCATAGCGAACGTTCATCAGGATCAGATACTCTTCTACGATGGCTAGTTCATCCTTTAATGGAACGATCTCTTTGCGGTTGAATGTATGGCGAAGCAATTGAACGAAACTATCGATGGCTTGAGTTGCTTTCTCTTGTTCATTTTGCCAAATCAAAAATTTGATTGCTGTTAGTGTATTATAAACAAAATGGGGTTGGATCTGCATCTGTAAGGAACGGATCTCAAATTTGCGTTTTTCCGCTTCGGTGATCATCAAATGGTCGACATAGGATTCTAAATCCTCCAGCATCAAATTATAGGCACGACCTAGTTCTTGCGTTTCATACGTGCCATTGATTGAGACTTTATTGCTGAAATCACCTTGTGTGACTGCCGGCAGCTTGTCGATCAATTGATAGATAGGTTGTGTGATTGTTCGAATGATCCAGAAAGCGAACAGACTAAAAAGCAAAATACTAAGAAAAGCGATCAGTACGGCTGGTTTGATCAGATTCATATTGCGTACTAAATGAGATTCATCTAGCAGATCATAAAATGTGAATTGATAAGAATAAAGAGGCATTTGATTAACAGAATCATTTTTCACTTCGATCATTGCTGGATCAAAAGCTGTTCCTAGTTTTTGTTCTTCAGAAGTGGACAAGATCTGTCCTTGATCATTGACCACGTAGATGGTATGCAATGTTGTGTCTAACAACTGCCGATAAATAGAAGAAAAATCAGATTCTTTCAAAAAAATCAATGCGTAACCGAATAAAGCATCGTCTTTCATTAATTTCCGCACGTACATCAGTCCTGGTGAATGGCTCGTAGAAGTGCTCAACCCTTGTTCCAGAAAATAGTATTGACTAATAGCCTCATTTTCATTGATTTGCTGCGTAAATTCACTTGCCAAAAAAGTTTCAACCGACTGGTTTCGGACAGCATCATTTTGAAAGAATGATCGTCCGTTCGTTCCAATCAATACCAAGTTGGAAGGAATCGTTTGAAAAAGCGAGCGAGTATCTTTCAACTGTTCATTGAGTTCTAAAATCGTTCTTCCCTGATTTAGCTGTCCTTTTAAATAATTTTCTACGGCTTTGCTCTCATCGACGACATCAAAAATACGATTGATATTCTCATTCAAGCGCTCATAATCTTCCTGGATCTTATCCAAAAGCAAGCGGTTCGAGCTCTGATACGAAGCCACATAAGCATCTTTGGACCGTCCATAGATAACGATCACTGTCAGTAAACAAACACTGATTACTCCTACCACAACAAACAAAAAGATTCGGCTGAACAATTCATTTTTTTTGAGCCACTGTTGGATTCTCATAATTGGTTCAACCGCCGATACTTAGAAGGAGTGACTTGAAATTCTTTTTTAAAGATTCGAGAAAAATAGCTGATATCGGAATAACCAACTGCTTCACTGATTTCTGACAAATTCAACTCAGATTGGGTCAGCAACTCTTTGGCTTTTTCTAGACGTGTATTTTTTAGATAATCAGAGAAACTCATTTTTAATTTTGAAGAAAGGAAAGCTGACAAGTAGGTATAACTAAAGTGGAACGTTTCTGCCAACTCAGATAGTGAGAGGCTCTTCATATAATTGTCTTGAATGAAGCGCTGGATCGAGACCAGTAAGTCATCTTCATCCATAGGGGAAAGAGTCGTCAATTGCAGACGTATCTCATCGATCGTTGACAATAACAAATCGGAAAAATCTTCTAAATACAAGACATGACCGATCTCATGGAGAAATTCCGCTCGCAAGCGACTAAAGCGGGAAGCTGTTGGAAATTCTTCTTCTAAGCGGGACAACAGCGTATAAAAAATACTGCTGGCCTGCTGCTTCAGAAAGTTAGGATCGACATTTGATAGAATCATTTCATTGAAATAGTCTTCGATACGTGTAATCCCCAATAAAAAATTATTGTCTAATAATGCCCGTAAAAATTTTTTTGTATCAAAACGATCACTTTCCATATACAAAAAAAGCTCTTGTTCCAAGACAAGCCGCTGCTGCTTATAAAAAAAGGATTGTTCACGACTTTTATCTTTTAGAGTCAGAAAAGCCGAACGCAAGTCTTCAATCGATTCAAACGGGCATCCAAGGGTAAAAAAGGCATTCGGTTCGGTATAGTTCAACTGGTCCAAACAATTTTTCAAAGAAGCAAAAAAATCACTTTCTTCTGCGTAACTGATCAATAGTCCCGCATCATTATTACTGGTCTTGAACGCCAATGTTTTCAAGCGAGAATTCGATTGCGAAAATTCTGTCAATGCATGAAAAAGCTGTTCAGTGGAACGAAAATAACTGACATTCGTATAAAGAAAACATAGTTGCTGTTTCATAGCTATTTCAAGATAGTCAGCAAAAGGAGTAAGTGGTTCTTCATACCCAGCCAGATAGCGATTCAAAGATTCTTGCAATGGGACCTCAGCGGTTATTTGGCGGGTATCAGATATTTTTTCGCGGATGGTGTTTAGGGCTTTCATCAACAAAGCAGGCGTCAATGTTGGCTTTAGCAAGTAATCAATGGCACCGTTCTTAAAAGACTGACTGACATAGTGAAAATCATCATAACTGCTCAATACCAGAAAATGGATAGATGGGTATTGTTGTTGAATGATGGTTGTTAATTGGATGCCGTCCATTTGCGGCATTTTTAAATCTGTGATCACGATCTCTGGCTGTAATTGCTGGATCAGGGTTAGAGCCTCCTGTCCGTTTGCTGCATCTCCTAGCAAGCGAAAACCTTCTTGCTCCCAACGAATCATATGTTTTAAACCATCACGAATAGTGGTCTCGTCATCCACAAGCAAGACTGTATGTAAATGATGCATGGTATCCCCCCTATTTCTTTATTCTAGTATAAACGCTTTCATAAAAGAAAGGTATTGGTAAAAATTTTCTATTTTTGGACTATTTTAGTAAGCTCTTCCACGCGTATTGTATCCGTTTACAACTCCAGTGTATAGTAAAAATGTAATTAAAAGGAAAGAGGGAGAAAAATGAAAAAATTGCTTGTATCACTTGTGACTGCCGCTACTGTATTGACATTGACAGCTTGTGGCAGCAACAACGAAAGTACTGGTGACACTGGAGGTTCTTCTGATAAGGTTACAGTTTGGGCTTGGGATGAGACTTTCAATATCAAAGCTGTCAATGAAGCGAAAAAGGTTTACGAAAACAAGGATGTTGATGTGGAAGTAGTGACCATGTCACAGGATGACATCGTTCAAAAGTTGAACACTAGTCTAGCATCAGGCAATACGGATGGCTTGCCAAATATCGTTTTGATCGAAGACTATCGTATTCAAGGCTATTTATCTTCCTATCCGGATGCTTTCAGCGACTTAACTGATATTGTCAATGAAGATGACTTTTCCAGCTACAAATTCGCCGTCAACAAAATCGATGATGTGATCTACGGTGTACCTTTTGATAGTGGGGTAGCAGGGCTGTTTTATCGTACAGATTATTTAGCAGATGCAGGATATGAAGCTGCTGATCTCCAAGATATTACCTGGGATGACTTTATTCAAATTGCCAAAGATGTCAAGGAGAAAACGGGACATGCCATGATGTCTCTGGATCCAAGCGATTTGGGATTGGCACGGATCATCATGCAGTCAGCTGGTGAATGGTATACCGGTGAAGACGGCACTACAGTAACGATTAAAGACAACGAATCATTCAAAGCCGGCTTGAATGTATTGGCGACACTACTGAATGAAGGATTAGTTGAACAAGTCTCTGATTGGGATGGCGGCGTCAATGCAGTCCAATCCGGAAATGTTGCTGCAGCACCAACAGGTGCTTGGTATTCTAGTACGATTCAAGGGGCTGAAGATCAAAGCGGCAAATGGGCGATTGCACCGATTCCGGCACTAGCTGGTGGCAATTCAGTGAACGCATCAAGTATTGGCGGAGCAGGATGGTATGTCATTAAAGGCGTAGCTGGTGAAGAGAATGCGAAAGACTTTTTAGCGAAAACGTTTGCTTCAAATAAAGAATTGATGGGAACATTGGCAACTGAAATTGGGCTGGTTTCAACGATGAATGCTGCCGAAGAGACAAAAGAATATACTTCAGGACTTGATTTTTATGGAGGACAAAAAGTTTTCCAAGACTTCTCTCAATGGTCACAAGAGATCCCGGCCGTCAACTACGGCAATCATACTTATGCGATCGAATCTGTATTGACAGAAAGCTTGCAGCGAGTAATCAATGGGGAAGATATCGATAAAGTACTAGAAGATGCACAAACACAAGTAGAAGCACAAATCGCAAACTAAGCAAATCATTTAGCTATGGTTTCATAATCAACAAATCAGATACGAACGATAGCTGCTGGTACCAATAATTTCCCATTAGAGGAGATTGTTAAGCAGCAATCGTTCGTATAGTCATTAGATTGGTGCCATAGTGTCGTTTGAAGGAGGAATCACCATGAAAAATAAATCGAAAAATTGGTTTGCGAATGGAAACGCGTTTATTTCTTTGCCTGTGATCTTGATTACACTATTAGTATTTGTTCCTATGATTTCAGCTCTTTTTACGTCTTTCCAGTCGGGACCGCCGACAACGATGTCATTCAACGGTTTGGGAAACTATCAGCGGATGCTGAGTGACTCAACCTTTAAGAAAGCTTTTGGTAATACATTTTTATACTTATTGATCCAAGTACCGATCATGCTGTTTTTGGCTTTGATCGTCTCGAACATACTAAATGACAAAAAATTAAAATTCAAAGGTCTTTTCCGAACGGCCTTGTTTTTACCTTGTATCACTTCATTGGTCTCTTACTCGTTGATCATGAAAAGTTTATTCTCAGCGAATGGGTTAGTCAATAATTTATTAATGCAAATTCATTTGATTGAGGTGCCGATTCAATGGCTAACGGATCCTTTGTGGGCAAAAGTCTTGATTATTTTTGCCATTACTTGGCGCTGGACAGGCTATAATATGATTTTCTTTATTTCTGGTATGCAAAACATTGATCCTAGCATCTATGAAGCTGCTGAAATTGATGGTGCGACTAAATGGGATCAACTTTTCAAGATAACTATTCCTAATTTGCGGCCAATTATTTTATTCACGACAATTACTTCAACGATCGGAACATTGCAATTATTTGACGAAGTACAAAATATTACAGGTGGGGGACCTGCCAATGCAACCACCACGCTCTCGCAGTACATTTATAATTTAAGTTATAAATTCACCCCGAACTTTGGCTATGCGGCGGCAGTATCCTTTGTGATCGTGATCGCTATTGTGGTCTTATCCGTCATCCAAACAAAATTAGGAGGGAAAGAAAATTGAAAACACTCTCTTTAAGCTTAAAGTATCTTTTCTTAGGTCTTTTGGCCTTTATTTCCGTCTTTCCATTTGTCTGGATGGTATTGGGAATGACCAATCAAACCTTTGACATTGTGGCAGGAAAAATCATGATCGGTGATCAGCTGGTGATCAATTTCCAAAATTTATTTGCTTCTGAACTGAACTTTACTCGTGCTTTGGGCAACTCTGCAGTGATCGCGGTCATTACGACCGTCTTCGCGTTGCTGTTTTCTTCCATGGCGGGCTATGGGTTTGAGATCTATCGAACCAAAACAAAAGATCGCATTTTCAATATTTTACTCTTATCGATGATGGTTCCTTTTGCGGCTTTGATGATTCCGTTATACCGCATGTTTAGTCAGCTTAGCGGAACCCCAATCGGAATCAATACTTTTGCAGTGGTCATTTTACCTTCTGTTTGTACAGCGTTCCTGATTTTCTTTTTCCGCCAAAATATCAAAGCTTTCCCTAAAGAATTAGTAGAAGCAGCCCGCATTGATGGGCTAAATGAGTTAAGTATTTTCTTCCGAGTCTATATGCCTACTGCTAAAAATACTTATGCAGCAGCAGCGATCATTACCTTTATGAATAGCTGGAACAACTACTTGTGGCCATTAGTTGCCTTGCAATCACCGGATAAACGGACAGTTCCGTTGGTTTTATCTGCGATGGGGGCTTCCTATACACCGGATTACGGCATGATGATGTGCGGGATCGTGATCGCCACTTTGCCAACAGCGATTATCTTTTTCGTATTACAAAAACAATTCGTACAAGGCATGTTAGGTTCTGTGAAGTGAAGAAAAGAGAAAACGAGGAAATGAAATGATCCATTTTGATAAAAAAAACCATATTTTTCATTTAAGCAACAACAAAATCAGTTATGTGATGCAGATCGAAGAAGGTGGAAATTTAGCGCATATCTACTTTGGAAAGAAAATTACCCATTATTCTGGCCATTATCGTTACCCACGATTAGATCGTTCTTTTTCGCCGAATCCAGCAGGCAGCAAGGATCGCTTATTCTCGCTGGATACGCTGATGATGGAATTTCCTGGGAATGGGTTCGGTGATTTTCGTGAAGCGGCATATGATATCCAACTGCCAAATGGCAGTCATGTTGCGCATTTTATCTATCAAAGCCATGAAATCAGTCAAGGCAAACCAGCACTTGCGGGGTTGCCTCAAACTCACGGTGCTCCGCAAGAAATCGAAACGTTGCAAATCATATTGCGAGATGAAGTTGCCGCGCTTGAATTGATTTTGAAC
This sequence comes from Enterococcus sp. DIV0574, assembly GCF_051711125.1. Lineage (NCBI taxonomy): Bacteria > Bacillati > Bacillota > Bacilli > Lactobacillales > Enterococcaceae > Enterococcus > Enterococcus sp. DIV0574. The sequence goes on along the minus strand of NZ_JBIOMA010000001.1, from coordinate 2,279,300 downwards.
TATAGTATTTTTACTGATACATCAGCAATTATTCGTTCAAGTGCCTTAAAAAATGACGGTCTTGAACCAATCGTTATCCATCAACTAGCCAGTCAATCACTGGATTTTCCCAACCGACCGCTTGATTTGATCCAATTGAATGGTGCATGGGCGAAAGAACGGCAAATCAGTCGAGAACCAGTTCAGACAGGTATCAAGAAATTGGACAGCAAGCGAGGTTCCAGCAGCCATCAACAGAATCCTTTTGTTATTTTGGCAGATCCCGCTACAACAGAATTCTCGGGAGAATGTTATGGCGTTAGTTTACTGTATAGCGGCAATCACGAAACGATTATCGAAAAAGATCCTTATGATCAAACGCGGCTCATCATGGGCATCAGTAGTTATCGATTTGCCTGGACAGTACCACCTCAGGAAAGCTTCCAATCACCAGAAGTGGTTACAGTTTATAGTAATCAAGGGCTCAACCAAATGTCACAAACCTATCATCGCTTTTATAATAGTCATCTTATTCGTGGACAGTATCAGCTGACTGAACGTCCGACGTTGATCAATAACTGGGAAGCCACTTATTTTGATTTCGATGAAGAAAAACTGGAGCAGATCGTCGATGAAGCGAAGGCATTGGGAATTGAATTGTTTGTTTTGGATGACGGTTGGTTTGGTGCACGAGAAAATGATTTGACTTCTCTGGGTGACTGGTATGAGAATGAAGGAAAGTTAGCTTCTGGTCTGCGCGGGTTTGCGGAAAAAGTCCATCAGAAGGGTTTGAAATTCGGTCTCTGGTTAGAGCCGGAAATGATCTCAGAAGCGAGCGAGTTGTATCGTCAGCACCCCGAGTGGGCCTTAAAAGTACCTGGACGTTCTCCCGCATTAAGTCGCAGTCAGTTTGTACTGGACTTTTCTAGAGAAGATGTTCGGAAACATATTTTTGATCAGTTAGCCCTTCTATTTAACGAAGTACCCATTGATTATATTAAGTGGGACATGAATCGCAACATGACGGATGTCTATTCATTGTTGTTAGATCCTACCCAGCAAGGGGAGGTGTTCCATCGCTATATTTTAGGTCTGTATGACTTTTTAGAACGATTGACAGCTGCTCATCCCACTATTTTGTTTGAAGGATGTTCTGGCGGGGGTGGTCGTTTTGATGCAGGTTTCTTGTATTACATGCCGCAGATATGGACGAGTGATAATACCGATGCGATAGCCCGTTTGAAAATCCAATATGGAACCAGCCTGTCATACCCGGCTTCTAGCATGGGTTCGCATGTTTCAGCAGTGCCTAACCACCAAACACAGCGGATCACTGACTTAGCGATCCGCGGAAACGTTGCAATGTCTGGTGTCTTGGGCTATGAGCTGGATTTGACGACAGTGACCGATGAAGAAAAAGCAGCCATCAAAGAGCAAGTTGCCTTTTATAAAAAACATCGACAACTCTTCCAATATGGCACGTTTATTCGCTTGTTGAGTCCTTTTGCAGGAAATGATACTGCGTGGATGTACGTTTCTGAAGATAAACAAGAAGCGATTGTTTTCTATTTCCGTGTATTAGCCGAAGCATCTGCACCGCTAATCACTCTCAAATTGGCGGGATTAGCGGCAGATACAGTGTATCAAATGGGGGGATATAAAATCGGCGGCGATGAATTGATGCAGATCGGTTTCTATATTGATCCTGCTTTATCCGGCGACTATGCAACACAAATGGTTCATCTAACAGCGATCAACAATGACTAAGGTTCTTTTCAGTAATCACTATCAAATGAAATCAAACGAATTGAGCTGTAACAGAAGCAAAAGCAGACGAAGTGATCCAAACTGGACTTGAGAAAGAATTCTTCTCTCTGTGACTAGGGACGAGGATCGGATTGTAGAGAGGATTCGATGTGTCTTCGGATCGTTTGTTTGTTGAAGTGCTTATGTTGCAGTTTTTTCTAGTAGAGTTGTTTTTTCTGCTAAATCTTTTACGTATAAATGGCGATTGTTTTATTTTTTTGTTGATTTAGCTTATGATGAAGGGGGTCAATAAAAGTCAAGCAGTGACGGAGGGAAAACAACGACAGAGCACTCAAAAGAACACGCAGAGGAACAGTTGCTTGCTGATGGGTATCGCAAATATCATGGCTCAGCATTCGATGTTTATTCTCACAAAGACATTTGTATTCACAGTGGGAAGTGTGTTTGAGGTAATCCAACTGTTTTTGAGGTAGGACGTCGACCGTGGGTCATTCCCGATAATGCTCAAAAAGAACAAGTTGCTCAAGTGAACCAATCTTGTCCAAGCGGCGCATTAAAATTTATTCAAAGGGGAGAAAACTAATGGAAATCAAGGAAGAAAAAAATCGTTTTGCCTTATTAGACGGCGAGAAAGAGATCGGCGAAATGACTTGGTCGAATGCAGGAACAAAACGAATGATCATTGATCATACATTTGTCGATCCAGCCTATCGTGGTCAAGGACTGGCAGAAAAGTTAGTGGCAAAAGGGGTAGAAAAAGCGCGCGCAGAAAAGAAAACAATCATTCCACTCTGTCCATTTGCAAAAAAAGAGTTTGAACGTAAACCGGAATATAGCGATGTTTGGAGTAAATAACAATTCTCAATTTTAAAAAAAGAAGTGGTTCTTTTAGGGAACCACTTCTTTTAGCGTTAATCTATCAACATGTGACTGTTAATGTTGAAATTGAGCATGGTAGAGACGGTAATAATACCCTTTTTCCGCTAACAATTCTTCATGAGTACCTTGTTCGACGATTTGTCCGGCATCCATAACCAAAATTTTATCAGCCGCACGGATCGTTGATAAGCGGTGGGCAATGACGAAACTGGTTTTTCCTTCCATCATTTTCAAAAAGGCATCCTGAATTTTCTTTTCTGTCAGTGTATCGACTGAACTGGTGGCTTCATCGAGGATCAGCATCGGGGGATTACTGATCATAGTACGAGCAATGGTCAGTAATTGCCGCTGCCCATCGGAAATCTTGATGCCTTGTTGCCCAATCGGCGTATCCAATTTATCTGGTAACCGCATAACGTATTCATACATATATGCATTTTTTAAAGCATCGTATATTTCTTCATCGGTAGCCGTGTCATTGCCATATTGGAGATTCTCTCTTAAAGAAGCATCGAACAGCCACGTGTCTTGAAGGACCATACCAAAACTCTTTCGTAACGCTGTTCGCTGCAATTGACGAATATCGACGCCGTCTACTCGGATAGTTCCCTGATCAACATCGTAGAAACGCATCAGCAAATTGACTAGTGTCGATTTACCGGCACCAGTCTTTCCGACAATTGCCACCGTTTCACCTGGTTCAGCTGTAAAAGAAAAGTTTTCGATCAGTTTTTGTCCTGGATCATAAGCAAAAGCCACATTTTCAAAGTCGATTTTACCTTTGATTTCCTTCATCGTTTGTGTTGCTGTGTCATCCGCACTTTCTGGCACTTGATCCAATAACTGGAAGGTTCGTGCCAAACCAGCTAATGCAGTCTGAATCTGAGTGGTGATGCCTGACAGTTCAATAAATGGTTTTGAAAATTGGCTAGAATAGATCGTAAAGCTTGAAATCATCCCAACTGTTACCAGCCCCGAGCCTGAAAAGTACAATAAACCACCGACGAAGCCGACAGACAGATAGGAAAGATGGTCAACAAAACGGGAAAGCGGATTGGTCAACGAGGAAGAAAACTGTGCTTTTCGGCCACGAAGGTTTAATTCGTCATTGATCATTTCAAACTGTTCTTGGTTGATTGCTTCTCGTTCAAATGCTTTGACAATTTTTTGATTGCCGATCATTTCGGTAACGAATCCAGAAATTTCACCGACGATCTCTTGTTGACGCGCAAAATCTGCTTGTGATGTTCGTGCCACGATCCAATTGACTAAAAAGATGATCGGTGTTGAAACAAGAACGACGAGAGTCAGTGGCACACTCATCTTAACCATGACTACCAAGGCAATCAGCACGACAGAGATACCGGAGAATAATTGGTTGAAGACAGCAGCAACCGCAATTGAGATATTATCCATGTCATTGGTAAAACGACTGACGATATTCCCGTGAGACGTTTGATCGTAATAACGCAAGGGCAGTGTATTTAAATGAGCAAAACCTTCTTTGCGCAGATCAGCGACAGACAGATAGGCCACTCGATTCCCTAATCGTTGGATCAGCCATTGACTGACAACAGTAACGATCACTACACCGCCAAACAACGCGAGAATGCGATAAAGTTCTTCGAAATGAACCTTGCTAGGACCAATCATTTTATCGACAGCCTGACCTATTTCATAAGTCATAAAAACCGTTGAGATGCCAGCAGCGATCCCTAAAACGACAGCAGTCCAAGTTTCTTTGGCATACACAGCGAGATAGGGGAGGTAGCGGCGGAAGGCAGACCAATCAAATGATTTCTTTTTCATTCTTCTTCCTCCTCTTGAGATGCCACAATTTCTTGATAAGCTTTGGAAGTGATCATCAACTCGTCATGGGTGCCTTTGGCGACCAGATTTCCCTGATCTAACACTAAGATCTGCTGTGCGTCTTGAATCGAACGAACACGCTGAGAAATGATGATGATCGTTCCGCGAATTTTTTCTTTTAAAGCCATCCGCAGATCCAGATCTGTTTGGTAATCTAGCGCACTTAATGAATCATCCAAAATCAATATATCAGGTTTAGCAATAATTGCTCGAGCAATCGTTAAGCGTTGCTTTTGCCCACCAGAAAAGTTCTTGCCTCCTTCAAAAATCGGCGTATCCAACTTTTGCGGTAGTGCTTCGACGAAGTCGCGACTTTGGGCGATCTCTAATGCTTGCCAGCATTCCTCGTCTGTCGCATCTTTTTTTCCCCATTGTAAGTTTTCACGAATCGTACCAGTGAACAGAACCGCCGTTTGAGGAACCATGGCAATTTTTTGTCTTAATTGTTTCAGCGGCCACTTGCGTACATCCTGTCCATCAACGATCACTTTACCAGCAGCTGTGTCATAAAATCGCGGGATCAGTTGCGTTAATGTCGATTTCCCACTGCCAGTTGGACCAGTGATGCCCAAGGTTGTGCCAGAAGCAATCTCAAAATCGATATTTTTTAATGCTAAGCCATAGTTAGGTGAAAAGCGAAAGTCCACATGTTCGAAACGAAGGGCACCTGCCTGTTTTTGTTGATCCATAAAAACCTCAGATAAACTATCATCAATCGACGGTTCTGTATCAAGAACTTCATTGATCCGTGAAGCCGAAGCAGCAGCGCGAGTAAAAATGATGACGAGATTCGATACAACGATCAGTGCCAACAGCATTTGGTTCATATAATTGACCAACGCCAGTACTTCCCCCTGTTCCAAGTTTCCGATGTTCACTTTGAAACCGCCAAAGTAAAAGAGTGCAATAATTCCTAAATTCATAATCATGGTTGTAGCTGGGGTCAATAATGCAGAAAGATTGGTCACACGAATATAGACATTGGTCAAATCATCTGTGGCTTGGTCAAAACGTTTGGTCTCAGTTTTTGTTCGAGCAAAAGCACGAATCACACGAATACCGCTCAAATTTTGGCTGACTAGTTCATTTAGTTCGTCCAAGCGGATCTGGACTTTCTTATATAATGGCACTGTCTTGCTAATGATCCAAAATAAAATGATACAAAAAAGTGGCAGCACACATAAGAAAATTAAGCCCGCTTGCCAATCGATGACAAACGCCATGATCACTGAACCAATACTCAAAAAAGGTGCTCTGACGACTAAACGGATCAACATAGCCAATGCAACTTGCATTTGGTTGATATCATTGGTCATTCGAGTGATCAACGTATCTGTTCCAAATAGATTCAATTCATTGTGGGACAACAAATTGATTTTTTTCATTAATGTATTGCGTAATTCCGTGCCAAAACCTTGAGAAGCAGTGGCTGCATAGTATTGACAGATGACCGCACAGATCATCCCGATGACGGACATCGCAATCATCCAGAGGGTCATTTCAACTACTTTCGACCAATTGTTTTGGCGAATTCCATGGTCCACGAGTGCAGCCATTTGGAGTGGCAAAACCAGTTCAAACACAGCTTCTAAAAACTTAAAAAAAGGACCTAAGACGATCTGTTTACGATAGTCTTTGGCATAGCGTAATAATCCAATCATAAAAACCTCCTGTAAAAATAAAATAGTCAATGAAAGAAAAAATGCATCAGGAGAGGAATTCTCCACTGTGAATTTACGAATAAAAAATCTTTCGTTTCTAGCATATCTTACCATAGTTCCAAACTGAGGGGGAGCAATCAAGAAAGAAAAGAAAGTTTCATTTTTATTTCAGAAACAAACAATTAGTTTTCAATTTTTTTGATAATTATACGATAAATACTGCGTATGATACTTTACTTGGCTATGATCTTTTTAGATTTTTTCAAGGAAAAATCATAGGGAAATTTTTTCGAACAAATTTGCATTAGCATAAAAATTCACAGCAAAAATATAAAATATCTTAAAAAAATAGGCGCTGAAAACAAAATCTGGTACAATCGGGGAGAGTGAAGTAGGAAACATGAAGGAGGCACTATGGATAGAAAGTCGAAATTTAGCAAACAGCGGGCCCGCAAAGCTCGTAATAAGCGCCGAATCATAGGAGGCGTCGTACTTTTTGCGATTGCAGGAGTCTTTTTATTTGCAGGATATACGTATTATGCTGCAAAAAATTCTGTGGATAAAATGTTTAAAGAATCCGCTGTGATCAAATCCAATAAAGAAAAAGACAATTCATTGAAATCAGCAAATGTTGATTCTAAATTTGGGATCCTGTTAATGGGGGTCGACAATGATGCCGAACGAGAAAAGAAAGAGCATCTGGATACGACTCGAGCAGACAGTTTGATCTATATGGTCTATGATGGCGAAAATAAAAAGATCGACATGGTAAGTTTACCTCGAGATATTTGGACAAATATCTACGATGGTACCGGAAACGGGACGGTCGTCAACACGGCAAAAATCAATAGTGCATTTGCGATTGGTGAGGAAGATGCAACGATTGAAACGGTGCAAAACTATTTGAACTTGCCAATTGATTATTATGTCAATATCAATTTTACAAGTTTTGAGAAGATCATTGATGCAATCGGCGGTGTTACCGTAGATGTTCCTTATGACATTAATGAAAAGTATACTTCGGACAATTCTGGTAAAACACTGATTCCAAAGGGCCGACAGTCGTTGAATGGAGAGCAAGCATTGATTTTTGCTCGAATCCGTAAAATGGATACTGACGTGGATCGTGGCAATCGGCAGCAAGAAGTCATTGAAGCAGCCATTAGTCAAGCATTGAAAATCAATAATGTCACAAAATATCAGGAGATTCTTGACTCTGTCAGTGACAATGTCAATACCAACTTTAAGTTTGAAGACTTGGTTTCACTAGCTGGGAATATGCTTTCTGGTTTTACTATCGATAAACATACTTATGAATGGTATGATGGTGAATCTTATGATGGCCAGTCAATCGTTTATATTCAAGATTACTCCTATAATGAGATCCGTAATGATATGCTGAAAGCATTGGGTCAATTAGATGAGACGACATCAGAAAATCAAGGGACGACTACGGATACAAGTACAAACTATTAATGAAATGATGTTCTTTTATAATAGGAAATAATAAAAAAAAGAAACGCTGCGGCGTTTCTTTTTTTTGTTTCTAAAAGGGCCGTTTTTGGCGGTCGTATGCAATAAATTCATAGGTCTTTGAGAAGAGAGTGGTTTTGGACATGTAGTTAGAAAATGATTGATTTTCTTCAAAAAATAGACACTATTCAATTTTTCTAATGAAATTCTTAGAAAAAAATATCTGAATGATTATGAGCTAGAGGAGAAAAAAATGGGTAAAAAAAGAGGATAAAAGCGATTATTCATTACGGATGAATAATGCCAATTTTTTGGCATTGGAAATGATAACTGAGCCACAATGTAAGCGTTTTTAACTCGTTATCATATACATGTACCTGATAAATAATTGTTATTTCTCAGGAAGAAGAGTGATTGATTTCAGCTGAAAAAATCAATAAATAAAAGGAAAGAGGCGAGAGAGTATTTCATTTAGCTAGATTGGTTTTAATGCTTTTTGTGATTTTTTTTGCAAGTGGGATTTATGCAAGTTACTAAACAATACTAAAGAAAGTTGGAGAACAATGGAAAAGAAAAGAGGAATCAGTAAAGTCGGCTTGATTGCCTTAGTAGTCAGTTCATCCATTGGTAGTGGAATCTTCGGTATCACGAATGACTTAGCGATGTCCGCTGCTCCTGGACCTGCAATCATCGCATGGATCATCGTCGGAATTGGCATTCTTGCATTAGTTTTATCATTGAATAATTTAGGCGCCAAACGACCAGATTTAGACGGCGGTATTTTTGGGTATGCAGAAGCGGCATTTGGGAAATTAGGAGGTTTTATCAGTGGCTGGGGCTATTGGCTCTCTGCCTGGCTGGGAAACGTCGCCTTTGCGACAATGCTCATGAGTGCAATTGGTGAATTTATACCCGCATTCAAGGGAGGACAAAACATTCCGTCTATCTTACTAGCAAGTGTTTTTATTTGGGTATTGACCTTTCTGGTGAATAACGGAATTGAGAGCGCTTCATTTATCAACACAATTGTTACGATCTGTAAATTAGTTCCTTTGTTTTTATTTATGGTTATCGCACTGGTTAGTTTTCATGTCGATATTTTCTCAACAGATTTCTGGGGAAATGTCAGCAGCTCACTACAAAGTGGTGCTTCTGTCAGTCTCTGGTCACAGATCAAAGGTTGTCTAATGGTGATGATGTGGGTCTTTGTTGGGATTGAAGGGGCAAGTGTTTTAGCCAATCGTGCGGAAAAACGGTCAGATGCCCAAAAAGCATCAGTCATCGGTTTGCTTTCCTTGCTAGTCATCTATGTGCTAGCTTCCTTATTGCCATACGGCGTCATGTCGCAAGCTGAATTGATGGCGTTACCACAACCAGCAATGGCCAACATTTTGCGCTATATGGTTGGAGAGTGGGGTGCAGCCTTTATCAATATCGGTCTGATCATTTCCATCATTGGTTGCTGGCTGTCATGGACGATGTTACCAGTAGAAACAACCTTATTGATGTCCCGCGATGGGATGCTGCCAAAAAGTTGGGGCAAGGTCAATCGAAAACAAGCACCAAGTTATTCATTGTTTATCACTGCTGCATTGACGAACGTGTTCTTGTTAACGTTCCTTGTGACCGATTACGCGTATCAATTTGCTTATTCGATGTGTACCGCAGCGATTTTGATTTGTTACTTGCTCGTGGGGATCTATCAAATGATTTATTCCTATCAGCAAAAAGACAATAAACAATTGTTTATTGGTGCAGTCGCAACGGCCTTTCAGATCATTGGGATCACATTAGCAGGCTTTGCCTATGTTCTCTTATGCAGCATCGCCTATTTACCAGGATTCTATTTCTACTTACGGGCATGTAAAGAGAACAACTATCAAATCAGCAATAGGCAAAAAATTGTCATGGCTGTGGTCAGTTTAGCAGCAGTATTGTCGATCGTAGCAATCGCTACTGGAATGATCTCAGTATAAGGGGGTTGATTATGGATATTGCTAATTTTGGTGTCGAGGAATGGTTGAATATCTGGGAGAAAAAAGCAACCTATGACATTGCCCAAAGTTCTATCGAAGCACTGACGCTAGAGGAAATCATGGCCTTCAGTGGCAAAACGAGTACAGATTTTTTGAAACGTGTCGCGCAGCAGCCTTTAGATTATGGCTGGATCGAAGGATCGGATCGATTCAAAGAACTCGTCGCTTCATTATACCAACACATGACACCAGCGAATATTTTACAGACAAACGGAGCTACAGGAGCAAATTTCCTGGCACTATTCGCTTTGATCGAGAGCGGGGATCATGTTGTCTCCATGCGGCCAACGTATCAGCAACTCTATGATTTGCCAAAAGCATTTGGGGCAGAAGTAGACTTTGTTGAATTAAATCAAGCAAACTGGCAGCTTGATCTAGCAGTTTTGAAAGCCAAAGTGAAACCTGAAACAAAAATGATCTGCTTAAATAACGCGAATAACCCCACCGGTACGCTATTTGATCAAGAGCAATTACAGCAGATTGTCGCTATCGCTAAAGAAGCGGATGCCTACATTTTAGTAGACGAAGTCTATGCACCATTAACAGAAGAAGGCACATTTTGTTCCATCGTCGATTGCTATGAGAAGGGAATTGCCACCAACTCTTTGTCAAAAACCTACTCAACGCCAGGCATTCGTATCGGTTGGACTGCCGCTAGTGAAGAACTCACGGAACATTTTCGTAAATACCGAGATTATACGATGATTTGTGGCGGTGTTATCGCTGATGAAATAGCGATTCAAGTATTGGAAAACAAAGAGCAGATTATCGCACGAAACAAGAAAATCGTCGCAGAGAATCTTGCCATCGTCAAGCAGTGGGTAGACCAAGAACCGAAAGTGGAATTAATCGTTCCCCATTATGTTTCTACGGCATTTATCAAGTTGAAGATCCAACAAGAGGACTATCAATTCTGTGTGGATCTATTAGAAGAAACTGGGGTCTTGCTTGTTCCGGGAACAGCTTTTGGGGTACCAGGGCACGCCCGCTTAGGTTATTGCTGTAAGAAAGAGACGCTAGAAACTGGTTTGAGATTACTCTCAGACTATTTAAAAAAAGTTTCATAGAAAAAGGGAAACAAATTGTATAGGAATGAGGAGGATGAAAAAATGAATGAACCTATTCACGTTTTTTCAGAGATTGGACGATTAAAACAAGTGATGCTTCATCGTCCAGGAAAAGAATTGGAAAATTTAATGCCGGATTATTTGGAACAATTGCTGTTTGATGATATTCCTTTTTTACAGCAAGCGCAAAAAGAACATGATTTCTTTGCCGAAACATTGCGAAATAAAGGGGTTGATGTGCTTTATTTGGAAGATTTAGCAGCTGAATCTTTGACCTCTACAGGACTCAAGGAACAATTTGTTGCAGAGTACTTGCAGGAAGCAAACATCCAAAGTGAAAATACCCGCAAAGTGATTGAAGAATACTTACTATCGATCTCTGATAATCGTGAACTGATCGACCGAACGATGGCAGGATTGAGAAAAAATGAAATGAAGATCGCTGGTCATCAGAATCTGACCGATCTCGTAGACGATCAGTATCCGTTTCTGATCGATCCAATGCCGAACTTGTACTTTACCCGCGATCCATTTGCTACGATCGGAAATAGTGTTTCCTTGAACCGAATGTATTCAGAAACGAGACGAAGAGAAACATTGTACGGCAAGTATATCTTTAACTATCATCCGATTTTCAAAAAAGAAGCCGAACATCTTTTATACAATCGGGATGAATCCACACGAATCGAAGGTGGCGATGAATTAGTCTTGTCATCAAAAGTGTTAGCTGTTGGGATTTCACAACGTACAGATGTCGCTTCAATTGAAAAATTGGCGAAAAAATTATTTGAGAAAGAACCGACTTTTGAACATGTGCTAGCTTTCAATATCGGTGAAGAGCGTAAATTCATGCATTTGGATACGGTCTTTACAATGGTGGATTATGACAAGTTCACTATCCATCCGGAAATCGAAGGCGAGTTAACGGTTTATTCCATCTCCAAACAAAATGACCAAATCAAAATCTATGAAGAAAAAGAAACATTGGAACGGATTCTTTGCCGCTATCTTGATTTAGATGCAGTGGAACTCATTCGTTGCGGAGGTGGAGATATCACAGCAGCTGCCAGAGAACAATGGAATGATGGTTCGAACACGTTGACGATTGCACCAGGAGAAGTAGTCGTCTATGACCGGAACTTGATCACGAATGAAAAACTAGTCGAAGCAGGGGTCAAACTTAATTACATCCCAGGAAGTGAACTCGTTCGCGGACGTGGCGGCCCTCGTTGTATGAGCATGCCATTTATCAGAGAAGATCTTTGAGCAACCTGTAATTTACAAAAATAAAGACTAACGGTATCATAGGAGGAATGAATAATGGAACAAGTATTTCAAGGAAGAAGTTTATTAGCAGAAAAAGATTTTACGAAAGAAGAAATCGAGTATCTGATTGACTTTTCGATTCACTTAAAAAGGCTCAAGAAAAAAAATATCCCGCACCGCTATTTAGAAGGAAAAAATATTGCCTTGCTCTTTGAAAAAACATCGACTCGGACACGGGCGGCCTTTACGACAGCTGCCATCGATCTAGGTGCTCACCCAGAATTCTTGGGCGCCAATGACATTCAGCTAGGTAAAAAAGAATCTGTTGAAGACACAGCGAAAGTGTTAGGCAGTATGTTTGACGGAATCGAATTCCGCGGCTTCAGCCAGCAAGTCGTCGAAGATTTAGCGAAGTATTCTGGTGTTCCTGTATGGAACGGATTAACAGATGAATGGCATCCAACCCAAATGATCGCTGATTTCATGACGATCAAAGAGAACTTTGGCACGTTGAAAGACATCACGTTGGTGTATGTGGGAGATGGCCGTAACAATATGGCGAATAGCTTGTTAGTTACTGGTGCGATTCTTGGGGTCAATGTTCGAATCTGCGCACCTAAATCCTTATTCCCAGAAGACGATGTCGTTCGTTATGCCAATGAATTTGCCAAAGAATCTGGCAGCCAATTGATGATCACAGATGACACTGCTGAAGGTGTTCGTGGTGCGAATGTCCTTTATACGGACGTGTGGGTATCAATGGGTGAAGAAGACAAGTTCACCGAACGGGTCAATTTGCTAAAAGACTATCAAATCAATATGGATTTGATCAAAGCGACAGGTACACCAGACGACCGCTTGATTGTTTTACATTGCTTGCCTGCCTTCCATGATACGAATACTGTCTACGGAAAGAAAATCGAAGAAGAATTCGGGATCAAAGAAATGGAGATCACTGATGAAGTCTTCCGCAGCAAATATGGCCGTCAATTTGAAGAGGCTGAAAATCGGATGCATTCGATCAAAGCAATCATGGCCGCTACTTTAGGAAATCTATTTATTCCAAGAGTGTGAGAGGACGAGGGATACCATGACGAATAAAAGAACAGTAGTCATCGCATTAGGTGGAAATGCGATCTTGACCGATGATCCTAGCGCAAGAGGGCAGCAACAGGCGCTTAGACAAACAGCCAAACATTTAGTATCTTTGATCAAACAAGAGATCCAAGTAGTGATCACCCATGGAAATGGACCGCAAGTTGGGAATCTCTTATTACAGCAACAAGCAGCAAACTCTCCCAAAAATCCTGCGATGCCATTAGATACCTGTGTCGCTATGACTCAGGGAAGTATCGGTTATTGGTTGCAGAATGCATTAGAAGAAGAATTAGCAGCAGAAGGCTTATCAACAAAGGTAGCAACGCTGGTCACTCAAGTAGTAGTCAGTGAAAAGGATCCAGCATTTGCCGATCCGACAAAACCAGTAGGACCTTTCTTGACTGAAGAGCAAGCCCAGCAGATGATGACAGAAACCAATGCGATCTTTAAAGAAGATGCCGGTCGCGGTTGGCGCAAAGTCGTTGCCAGCCCGAAACCGATCACAATCCATGACCAAGCCAGCATTCGTGCATTGGTCGACAACGATTTTATTGTCATTTGTGCAGGTGGCGGAGGGATACCCGTTACTGAATCAGGACAAGGAGTCGAAGCCGTGATCGACAAAGATTTTGCTTCAGAGAAACTGGCAGAGGTCTTGGAGGCAGAAGAGTTGATTATTTTGACAGGTGTCTCTAAAATTGCCTTAAACTATGGAAAAGACAATGAGCAATGGTTAGACCAAGTCAATTTGACAGAACTGGAACAATACATCCAGGAAGGTCACTTTGCGCCAGGAAGTATGTTGCCAAAAGTTCAAGCAGCGATGGATTTTGTACAGGTTAGCAAAAACAATGTTGCGATCATTACCTCGTTAGAAGACCTAGCTGATTTTGATCACGAAACAGGGACTCGTATCATTTCTGATTAACTGGCAAACAAAGTATTGGAGTGATGGATATTAGTGGAAACATGCGAGAATACGTAAAAGACAATTTTGATTGTCTAAAAGTGCTGACGCAAGAAAACAGGGAACGATTGGAAGAAAATATGTATTACCGAACCTTTCCTAAAGGGCAGATTCTATTCAACGATGGAGATTTGCGTGATCGTATTTTTGTTCTATGTAGCGGACTGATTCGTATCGAAAAAAATGATCAAACCGATTCTTTCTTTTATACGGATTTCATCAGTGAAGGTGAACTGTTTCCGGTAAATGGCCTTTTTGAAGCAGCGTGTTATGACTTTTCTGCCATTGCGGTGACAGAGATCGAAGTCGCGTATGTGGCAACTGCTGTTTTGGAACAATTGATGGTAGCGGATCGAGAATTATTGAAAATGATCGTTAAGAAACAAGGTCGAGTACTGGAACAGCAAGTGACCAGAATGCAATACTGTATTACTTCCAGTGCCCATGATCGTGTCATCAATACACTAGCGATCCTTATGAAAAAGCATGGAAAGCTAGATGAGTCTTGGTATATTCCTTATCCGATCATGATCAACGATCTTGCGAAATTCAGCGGTACGACGAGAGAAACGGTTAGTCAAGTGCTGAAACAATTGATCAAACAGAAAAAAATTTCCTACCAATATAAAGAATTGATATTTATCGATGATGCGTTTTTCCAATTAGATGAATAATAAAAGCACTGTGACGACAATCATTAAAGGGTGGGATCGATTTTCCAAACAACTACTGTGGCAAGCAGCTGATTTACGGATGATCGATCTCGCTTACTTTTAAATGACTCGAGTGTCCATCAGTGATAATTTTTTGAATGCGGATACATGATGTATCCGCAGATAATGGATAGAGTAGAAGCAGGTGATCATTTTGAAGAAAAACCAGCGACAAGCGATTATCAAGCGTTTGATCCTCAACCAAGAAGTAGAGACACAAGAAGAATTGATGCGCTTATTGAACGAACAAGGCGTGTGTTCCACACAAGCGACCATTTCAAGAGATATGCGGGAGTTGAATATCGCAAAAACTTATACGAAAGAAGGCAAAACGAAGTATACGATGATTGCTACGGCGGAAGCAGATGTGACCGAAAAGCTGAAGCTATCGATGAATGAATACTTGAAATCAATTGAACAAGTGGAGTTCATCACAGTGATCCATACTGTCAGCAATGGGGCAGATGTTATTGCGAATTATCTAGATGAAATGGATCTTGAAGGGATTGTTGCCACGATGGCTGGCTTTGATGTATTATTGATTCTCTCGCCATCTAAAGAGCAAGCCACACAGTTGATTCATCATTTAGAAAAATATATCGACTAGCGGCGACGATGCCCATCACCAATGCTTGACCACCATTGCCTCTCGGCACGAACAAGCATGGAACAAATGAATACAGAATCAACCAGAGACAAAAAAGCAACGCGATTCACTCGGAACGACAAGCCAGAGAATGACAGTTACTGTCGCAATCCTCTCACTTGTAGCCAGCTTTCGAAGGAGAATGCAACGCTCACTTGTCTCTTTTTTTGTATTAAAAAAGTTAAATTCTATTTCTGGGCCTCGTCAGCGCTAAGCGCAATTGTTTTCCTCCTCTATTGGAAGGTGCTATTCTTAAATAAGCAGAAGGAAACACTTGATAAAAGTGGACAGAACGGAGACATAGAAAATGAAAGAGGCCGATCAAGAAAAACGACAGGCACGAGGGATTGTCTTAGTCACGCATATTATTGCAGCAGTGGTCAAAATCATTGGATTTCTTTTCAGCGGCAGTGCGGTGTTGATGAATGAAAGTATTCATAGTGTCATTGATTGTCTCAATCAGGGATTACTAGCAATCGGCGAAAAACGAGCACGGCGCGGCCGAAGTGAACTTTACCAATTTGGTGAGGGGCGCGCGACTTATTTTTTTAGTACGGTTGTGGCAATGACGGTCTTTTTCGGTGGCGGCCTGTTGGCAATCATGGAGGCAAGTCAGGATCTTTTGGATCCTACCCACGAAGTGGAGAACATCCAACTAGTTGCAGCCATTCTTTTTGCTGGTTTTTTTATTGAAAGTTCAGCAGTCCAAAGTGGATGGCAAGAAATCAAAGAGCAAAATACGGATAAACAGCCGTTGATCGCTTTTTTGAAAGAAAGCCGAGAGAGCGAGATCCTTTTAGGCTTTACAGAAGACTTGTTTGCATTGATCAGTGTGAGCATTGCATTGGTGGGTATTTTATTGACAGCAATCACCAACAACCCCATCTTTGATTCTTTAGGGGGTGTCATTGGTGGGGTCCTTCTAGTGATCGTAGCTGGTTTTTTAGGGAAAGAATTTTATAGTTTATTGATCGGAGAGAGTGCTTCGAAAAGTGATCTGAAAAAAATTCGTCAAGTATTATCATCTAGGGAAGTAGCTGAAGTGATTGACCTGCGTACTCTGCATTTAGGTCCAGATGAATTACTGATCGTTGCTGAATTGACGATTTCTCCTAAAACAACTTCGAGTGACTATGAGGTGATCGATCAATTGGAACAAGAAATTCGCACGGTATTAGCTCCGAAAAAAACATATATTTACTTAGAGACAGAAAGACAGCAGCAAGAACAGGTAAAAAAACCGATTCCATGAGGGGAAGAAGACCTCAAAGGAATTGGTTTTTTTACTAAGCAGTGGTTAGTTTTCCTCTAGATGATAAATATCTGGGGTTAAATGATCTTCTGCTACTCTCAAACCCGTTCGTAGTATTTCAAATGAATACTTGCGGCAAGCTGATTTCTTCAAGAGGATCACTTCTTTTTCTGGGTTGACTTGGATTGAATTGGGTTGACTTAAAACGAATAAATTCAGGTGGAAAAGCGCGAGCGAAAGAAATTTCTTATTAAAAAAAGTTGTTATTTTTTTATTTATTTCACAAGGAAAGGGATTGCTCTATCAGATTTATTTGTGAAAAGAAATCGGAAATCTTGATTCTCTTTATTTTAAATTCAAATTTACATAAATTTTGTTCTTTATCTTAATGATATTGATATTTTTCAAGCAAAATAATTTACCTGCCTTTTATTCCATGATAACTTAAAGATAGAAAGATAGTTTTTTTCACAAAGTAAACATCCTTATCTGCAGACACCCTTTTACGAAGTACCCAGATCTCCCTTTCTAAAACCAATGATTTTCAATTGCTGTGTTCCAATCAACTCGTAAAAAACTTGTGGAGGCGTTTTCCCATCTGTATTCGCATTCGATCAAGATTACAGACACCCTCACAACATACGAAAGAAGCAATCCTTGCTTGATTTTTCCGTTTTGTCAATCATACGCCCTGACTCCAAGCACAAGTGACACAACTTTACTTGAAGCCATAATTTGTCATGGACAAAATCTCACTATAAAAACAGAGCTATAGACATAGAAGATACTTATACAAGGAGGAGAATAGATGGAAAATTTTTATCAACGAACACCGACAGAAACACTTGAATACTTTCATTCAGATCAGACGAAAGGGCTTAGTAAGCAAGGCGCAAAAGAGGCGCTAGATACATATGGTGAAAATACGATTCAGCAACAAGAATCGACCTCCCCTTGGAAATTGTTATGGCACAATTTAAATAATCTGATCGTTTATTTATTACTAGCCGCCGCATTGCTCTCTTTTGCGATGGGAGAAAGGATAGAAGGAATTGCTGTGTTGATTGCGGTGGTAATTGCCGTGATGACTGGTTTTGTGACAGAGTTGCGTGCACAGAAGTCAATTGATTCCCTTCAGGAAATGATTTACACTACCGCAAAAGTGATTCGTGATGGGCAAGTGATGGAAGTCGAATCTGCTGCGATCGTTCCAGGGGATATTCTCGTTTTGGCAGAAGGTGATGCGATCGCTGCCGATGCACGTTTGCTGGAAAGCCGCAATTTAGCCTGTATTGAGTCCGCATTGACGGGCGAGTCCGAAGCTGTCGAAAAAAATGCGGCAGAACAATATGATGAAGACGTCCCTTTAGGTGATCGCCGCAATGTTGTTTTTGCAGGAACAGCAGTGACAAGAGGAAATGGCTATGCCGTCGTTACAGCCACCGGGATGAAAACGGAAGTCGGAAAAATCAGCGATATGCTGACTGGAAACAAAAGCGCGAAAACGCCTTTGGATATCGAGCTGGATAAATTAGGGAAAGCCATCATTATTGCGGCACTCTTTGCCGCCGTGACGGTCCTAATTGCAGGTCTTCTAACGGATCAGCCTTTGGTAGAAATGCTGCATATCTCGATCATCCTTGCAGTAGCAGCCATTCCAGAAGCAATGCCCGCTGTCTCAACCATTACTCTTTCTCGCGGCATGCGGATCATGGCTGAACACAAAGCATTAGTCAAAACCCTCTCAGCGGTTGAGACTTTGGGCGCTACGAGTATCATTGCCAGTGATAAAACCGGGACATTGACAGAAAATCAGATGACGATCGCTGAGATCATTCTAAGTAATGGAGAGCAATACACTGTGACCGGTAATGGGTACGAACCGACGGGGAGCTTCCATAAAGAAGGACAAGAAATCTCAGTCAATGAAGAGCCAGCACTTCAAGCGATGATTGAAAACGGTGCACTATGTACGTCCGCTTCTTTGAAAGAAACGGATGGCCAGTTTGAGGTCCTAGGAGATCCAACCGATGGAGCGTTTGTTGTATTAGGAAAAAAAGAAGGCATCGATCGTCAAACACTGATGGATCAAGGCATTGAAAAAATCGCTGAGCTTCCTTTTGATTCAGAAAACAAATTTATGATCACCGTCTATGAAAAAGAACAGCGAACGTTGATCATGAAAGGTGCACCGGATGTTTTGATCGAGAAAGCTGCCGTCGATCCGTCTGTGAAAGAGCAGTTGAACGACATCAATCATACACTAGCTTCCAATGGGCAACGAGTGATTGCGGTGGCACAAATCAGTAACTATCAGGGTGGTTTGTCGGAGTCTGAGCTGACAGAATCATTGGATAATTTAGAGATCCAAGGTTTTGTTGGCATCATTGATCCCCCACGAACAGATGTTAAAGAAGCTGTCAAAATCGCTCAAGAAGCGGGGATTCGTGTCAAAATGATCACAGGTGATCACCCGCAAACAGCCTCCATGATCGCACAAGAAATTGGTTTGATCGATTTTGATAAGACGATGACGGGAAAAGAGATCGACGCCTTGGCAGATAAAGAAGCGTTTAATGAACGGATCGAAGAAGTGGCTGTATTTGCTCGGGTTTCGCCGGAAAATAAACTTCAACTAGTCAAAGCACTGCGGGAAGAAGGAGAGATCGTGTCAATGACCGGTGATGGCGTGAATGACGCTCCTGCTCTTAATGGTGCCGATATTGGGATCGCGATGGGCATTCGCGGCACGGAAGTAGCTAAGGAATCTTCTGATATGATCTTGACTGATGATCGCTTTGGGACGATCGTCGACGCAATCAAAGAAGGAAGAATCATCTTTGACAATATCAAAAAATACGTTTCTTTCCTTTTTTCTTGTAATATGGTCGAAATCGTGACAATCTTTCTAAGTGTCATTTTTCTTCTTCCCATGCCGATTCAACCGCTGCATATTTTGTTCTTGAATCTAGTGATCGATATCGCTCCTGCGATGGCGTTGGCCTTTGAACCTGCAGAAGAGGACCTGATGAAACGTCAGCCTCGTTCCAAAGAAGACAGTTTGGTCAATAAACGATTCTTAGGTCGAATTATTTTAAGCGGGATAGTGATCGGATTGACGGCATTTGGTTTTTTTAGTTTTTTGATACAAACAAATCATGAATTAGCTTATGCCCAGACCGCTACGTTTACCTTTATGGCGATCGCACAACTGATGCATATTTTTAATGTTCGCAAGCAAAGCGGATTTGGATTAGACAAGTCTTTCTTTAAGAATAAACCGTTGATCGGCGCACTGATCCTTTCGATGGGATTGCAGTTGTCAGCTGTTTATCTCCCTTTCATGAATGAATTATTAGGGACTTCACCATTGCAAGCTGGCACATGGGGAATCATTTTCTTAGCGGCTAGTCTTTCCACACTGGTTGTAATGGGATTAAAAAAAGCCTTTCAGTTGAAGTGAAAAAAACAGCAAGAAAACCAACGATGATGTTGGTTTTTTTGTTTGCTTTTTGTCTATCGCAGGAAATTATTTACAAAAGCAAGAAAAAAAGTTATTATTGACGAGTCAACGATTGATGAGTCAATTATTAGAGAGGAGTATTCCATGCAGCTAAGAGAAATCAGCCGCCTGCTTTATCAGTTGAAAATTGCCAATCAAGAATTGACGGCAACTTTTGAAAAAAGCACCGGATTCAGTCTGACCCGATATGAATTAATGATGTTCATCAAAGAAAATGGACGTTGTTCGCAATCTGACTTACAGACTGAATTGAAGATCGATAGTGCAGCAGTTACAAGACATCTAAAAATTTTAGAACAAAAGAATTATGTAGTGCGGGAAAGGAACAAAGACAACAATCGTGAAGTCTTTGTGGAAATAACACCTAAAGCCAAACAAGAGCTGTCTGCTTGCGAGAATCACCAAGAGAAGGAAGCATTCGCCCTATCGCTGACCGAAGAAGAAGCAGCTGCGTTTTTGCAGTTGTTGAATAAATTAATGAAATGAAAGAGGCTACTAATATGTCAACCAATAGAGTAAACAACGATTTTTCAGATATCACTTTTGGAAGAAAATCCGTCCGTGTCTATGATGAGACGGTCAAAATCTCTCATGAGGAAATGTTAACGATGATTCAAGAAGCAACGACTGCCCCCTCATCTGTTAACATGCAACCATGGCGTTTCGTTGTCGTTGAAAGTGCTGAGCAAAAAGCAAAACTAAAACCACTGATCCGCTTCAACACACGCCAAAACGACACATCGGCAGCCATGATCTTGATTTTTGGTGATTTAGCTTGTTATGAATACGGGGAAGAAATTTACAATCAAGCAGTTGAAGCAGGAAAAATGCCGGCAGAAGTCAGAGACCAACAATTGGCAACGATCATTCCTTACTACAAGAGCTTCACGAAAGATCAAATGACCTCCATCGTAAAAGTTGACGCCAGCTTAGCGGCAATGCAGCTGATGTTAGTCGCGCGTGCCCATGGCTACGAAACGAATCCAATTGGTGGCTTTGAAGCAGACCAATTAGCAGAGGCTTTTGATGTCGATCCAGAACGCTACGTTCCAGTTATGATTCTATCAATTGGTAAAGCTGAAGAATTAGGCTATGAATCCATTCGTTTGGATGCAGAAAAAATCACGACATTTAAATAAATCTACTCTTACTTTCTATGTGGTCTTCCGTTTGTCTTTGTGTTCGCTAGAAGCATGAAGGACGGAAGATTGCTTGGTTTACTTTATAATAAAGAAAACCAGATTTAAAAAAGGAGGAAGCAAAATGTCCACTATTACTATAGGTTTAATCATGTTCGTTGCACTTGAATTTCTATTTATCATGTATTTGGAAACTTTTGCGACTACTTCAAAGAGAACACAACGGGTTTTCAATTTATCAAAAGAAGAATTAGAACGCCCTTCACTGAATACATTGTTCAAAAATCAAGGAATCTATAATGGGTTAATCGGCATCGGCTTGCTCTATAGCGTGTTTCTTTCCGCTTCTCCTGTCGAATTGAGTCGCCTGCTTTTGATTTATATCATTTTAGTTGCTCTGTATGGCAGCATCACTAGTGACAAAAAAATTATATTGACACAAGGCGGCTTAGCAATCCTTGCATTGATAGCAACTTTTTTCTGATTTTTGAAAGATAATCAAAATGACCTCTCACAGTTATGTGTTCCATTAAATGATGGAACCGTTGCTAGTGAGAGGTTTTTTTGTTGATTTCATTTGTTAAATGAGAGGACAAGTTTGCACTTGTCGTAAAAAATGATAGGATAAAGCTAACGATACAAACCTAAAAGAATCGGACTTTTACTCAGCGGTTTTCTGGACGTAAACTGGTGGCCGCGAAAAGCGCTTTGACTAATATTGGTGTCAGGATCACTGCTGTGATCACTTCAGAAACGCCGTTAGTCACTGCAATAGCTCCTAATGTGACAAACAAAGCGGAAGCATCAACACCATAGGTAGTTGCCACCAAACTAGTGTACAGGGTTCCCATCAACGTTAACACGAGAACCGTGTTGGTAAGGGTACCAAAGATGGCTGCAACAATAGAAGCAAGGACGACTTTCTTTGTTTTACGATAGAGCCAAGTAAACAATATACCAGCGACGAGACCTACTAAGACCCTTGGCAGGACTGAGATGATCGGATTAGTGAATACTGTGATATCCAAAGGGGTCGTAGGGGAAGTGAATGCCCGAATAATCGTGAAAATCCCCCAAACCAAGCCGATAAACATCCCATCTTTCGTTCCTAAAACAATGGCAGCAACAATGACCGTGATATGAATGATCGTCAGACTAGTGATGCCGATAGGAATAAAGCCAAGGAAAGGTATCATAGTTTGTAAGATAATGATTGCGGTTAGAATTGCACGGATCACTAAACGATACGTTTTGTTTTTTGTGTTCATGAGAAAACACCCTTTCTTATAGAATGACAGTCGTGTCATTTTTATGTTAGGATGATTATACAATAAAATGACACAGGTGTCATTAATAAAGTGAGGTGGAAGCATGAAAAAGCCGATCGAAGAAAAAAAACGGCAAAAACGAGAAGCGATTTTGGAAAGTGCCAAAGTAGTATTCAGCAAGAAAGGATTGATCGATGCGACGATGCAAGACATCATCGAAGAATGCGGCATTAGTCGCGGCGGGATCTATCTGTACTTTCAATCGGTGGATGCGATTTTCTTAGAAGTGCTGCAACAACGTTCGCAACGACGGTTTAATGAAGTTCGAGCAATGATCAAAGCGAATGCTTCTTTCGAGACTATCTTGACGAAATATTTTGAGGATCATAAATACCGATTGCTTCATAGCATATCCGACAGCATGCTGCGAGCGACGTATGAGTATTATTATACGCATAAGTCAGTTGAGACGAGTTCGTTGCAGCAAACGCAGTTGACTGAGACGAAACGCACGATCCAAGAGATTTTTCAAGTTGGGGTCGCGCAAGGTGTGATTGCCGATCGGAATCTGGAAGCAATCGCGGAAAACTATATGTTTGTTATAGAAGGTCTGGGTATTTTAGCTTTGACGGGTCATATTCAAGAAGAACAAATCGATCATCAAATTCAAGTGATGCGAACACTGTTGCCGTACCAATAAAAGATTTTAGAAGCTGTGATAGAAGATAATACAAAAAATGGAGAAATAGCCTTTCTCAAGTTCGATTGAGATCGAACGATCTCTGGACTTTTTTGTAGTGAATTCTTTTGTTACGGCTTTTTTCTACGGCTTTTTTTCTACGGCTTTGTAATCTTTTTGAAATCAAGAACGGTTTGTATCTTACAGATACTGCTTGATTTCATAAACTCACCAACTTAGATGTCTTTTCGAAAAGTGATCATAATGGAAGGTTGAGTGTTTTTTAAGAAACTATCGAGAATTAAAAAACAAGTGATTTCACTTGTAATGAAAATGTAAACGGAAAATCAATTGGGTTGTGAATAGGAGTATGTTAAAATGATAAATGTCAAATAAATGTAATTTGATGATCAAAATTGACGAATTGGAGGAGAAAATGAAAAAGAAACTTGCATCATCTTTGTGCATTTGTGCAATAGCGCTGACAAGTCCTGTCATCCCAACCGCCGTGTTCGCCGATGATTACGATCAATTGATTCAGCAAAAAAATAACGAAGTAGCTGAATTGAAACAACAGCATCAATCGGTGCAGACACAAATAGATCAGTTAACAAATGAAGTGTCTGACATCAATGAACAAGCAGCTGAATTAATCGCTCAGCAGAAAAAACTAGGGAATGAAATCAATGATTTAGAAAAAGAAGTGACTGATTTGGAAGCACGGATCGAGAAACGACAAGTAGCGATCCAGAATCAAGCACGAGACACTCAAGTCAATGGGAAAAGTGATCGCTTTATTTCCGTGCTTTTGGATTCCGAATCTTTCGGTGACTTTGTTCAGCGGTTCCACGGAATGACGACGATCGTCAATGCCAATAATCAGATGATCCAACAGCAACAAGCGGACCAAGCAGCTGTTAAGACAAAGAAAAATGAAGCAGAAACCAAAATGGCGGAAATGCAGCAAATGCAAGGCCAGCTGGAAGCCCAAAAAGGGAAGCTGGCGTCCAAGCAAGCAGATCTGAATGTCTTGCAGACAAACCTTGCTTTACGGCAAGCAAATAAAGAAAGTGAAAAGGAAGCATTGCTCGCTCAAAAAGAAGCCTATGAGGCAGAACAAACTCGAATAAGAGAAGAATCAGAGCGGGTCGCAGCAAGACAGCAGGCAGCAGCTGAAGATCAGCTCATACCAACGACTACCGAGTCTTCTGAAAATTCTTCGATTTCTGAAGCTGATTCTTCTGAAACCGAACGTTCTGCTCAAGGAGAATCCACTGATGTTCAAGGGGATATCCAAGAAACACCACCAAATAATGAAATAAGCCCCGTAACTACTCCAGATTCTTCTTCGACGGCAGCAAGTACGGAAAGCAGCAGAAATCCTGCTCCTCAGCCTGCTCCTAGCTCTAAGCCTGCACCTCCGACACCATCTGCGCCAATTGGGAACGTTGGAGCTGCGATCGTAGCAGAAGCTTACAATCATCTCAATAAGCCGTATGTCTGGGGAGCAAAAGGACCAGATAGTTTTGACTGTTCAGGATTTACCCGTTATGTCTATTTACAAGTAACCGGAAAAGATATCGGTGGCTGGACAGTACCGCAAGAAACTGCTGGTACAATGATTTCTGTTAGTCAAGCGCAAGCTGGTGACTTACTGTTCTGGGGTGCTGCCGGCAGTACCCACCATGTAGCCATCTCTTTAGGAGGCAACCAGTACATTCATGCCCCTCGTCCAGGACAGACAGTTTCTGTGGGGAATACAGCATACTACACTCCGAGCTTTGCAGTTAGAGTCAATTAATTATTTTATCTTTATAAATACTTGATCCAGTGGACTGATTCTCATTGAACCCAATGCGCAGAATGAATCAGTGCTAGTAGAAGGAGAGAAAAATGAAAAGCAGAAAACAGATCCGCAAAGAGTTGCAACGGCAAAAACGCAGTCAATTGTACCGAAAAGGAGCAGCTACCACTACTGCTCTCGTTAGTTCGCTGAATTTAGTACCGGTTAGTGTGCTCGCAACTTCTGTTGAAGAATCGAATGACACAGGTGTACAAGTGGTTGAACAGCCTACGGTAGCTTCGTCGGATGATACAGCCGATTTACACGATTTAGTAAATGAATCACAAGCGAGTCAAGCAACAACCACCGAGGATACTGGAACCGAAACACCGTTGACTGAGGACACAGATTCCACAGTATCATCAAGTGAGTCAGCAACCAGCGAGTCTTTAGAAGAACCTCTAGGAACGGAGCCTGCCAGTGACGCTGATTCTGCAGAATCGACAAGTGAGATCCCAATGTTGTCAGAGGCAGAGCGAATTGCATTAGAAACAAAGATTATGCCTTATATCGATCGTGTGATGGCAAGATCTAATACACAACAAGCCTTCATCCAGCAAGTAGGACCAATGGCGCAACAAGTAGCAAGTGTCAACGATCTTTATGCCTCCGTCATGATAGCACAAGCGATCCTTGAATCAGGATGGGGACAATCCACACTTACGACACAAGCAAACAATATGTTTGGGATCAAAGGTTCATACAATGGTCAATATGTTGAGATGCGAACAATGGAAGATGATGGCAACGGCAATCTTTATGAGATCGTTGCAAAATTCCGCAAATATCCGTCTTTAAAGGAATCATTTGAAGATAATGCCCATGTCTTAAAAACGACTTCTTTTTCACCAGGCGTTTATTTTTACAGTGGGGCTTGGAAATCCAATACCTCTTCCTATCGTGATGCCACACAATGGCTTCAAGGAAGGTATGCGACAGATACGACTTATGCCAGCAAGCTGAATAATTTGATCGAAACCTACAATTTGACACAATTTGATTCCGCGACCGGTGGCGGCAGCGGGAATGGCAACAACACCAATAATTCAGAACAAACCATCAACAAGCAATTCAAAACCACGGCAGCGCTGAATATTCGTTCAGATGCTTCAACCAGTGCCAGTGTAGTGGGGTCATTAGCCAACAATACGACCTTCAAAGCAGTGGCCCAAAAACAAGGAACCAGTGTTAATGGCAACAGTACTTGGTATCGGGTGGAAGGCAAAGGCTGGGTCAGTGCCGCGTATGTTACTGAGGCAGGGTCCAACAATAACAGCAATAATTCAGAACAAACCATCAACAAGCAATTCAAAACCACGGCAGCGCTGAATATTCGTTCAGATGCTTCAACCAGTGCCAGTGTAGTGGGGTCATTAGCCAATAATACGACCTTCAAAGCAGTAGCCCAAAAACAAGGAACCAGTGTTAATGGCAACAGTACTTGGTATCGGGTGGAAGGCAAAGGCTGGGTCAGCGCTGCGTATGTGACGGAAGTAGGATCCAACAATAACAGCAATAATTCAGAGCAAACCATCAACAAGCAATTCAAAACCACCGCAGCGCTGAATATTCGTTCAGATGCTTCAACCAGTGCCAGTGTAGTGGGGTCATTAGCCAACAATACGACCTTCAAAGCAGTGGCCCAAAAACAAGGAACCAGTGTTAATGGCAACAGTACCTGGTATCGGGTGGAAGGCAAAGGCTGGGTCAGTGCCGCGTATGTTACTGAGGCAGGGTCCAACAATAACAGTAATAATTCAGAGCAAACCATCAACAAGCAATTCAAAACCACCGCAGTTTTGAATATCCGTTCCAATCCATCAACTAGTGCTAGTGTCGTAGGGTCATTAGCGAACAATGCGACTTTTAAGGCAGTGGCCCAAAAACAAGGAACCAGTGTTAATGGCAACAGTACCTGGTACCGGGTGGAAGGCAAAGGCTGGGTCAGTGGTGCCTATGTGAAAGAAGTCAGCAGTACCTCTAGTTCTAAGACATATACCGTAAAATCAGGAGATACCTTATGGGGAATTGCACAGAGCTATGGGGTCTCAATCAATCAGCTGATGCAATGGAACAATATCAGCGGCTCATTGATTTTTGTGGGACAACGATTGATCGTCAGCAAATGACCCTAATAATAGGCAATAGATAGAAACATTGAGATGAAAGTACAATGATAAAGGCACAAGAGGGCAATATTCGAATAGCTGCCAGATAAAAGAAATATGAGAAAAAAATCAGATGTAAAAAATTTCCAAACGAAGGAAGGAGACCGCACAATTTTTGTGTTGGTCTCCTTCTTTTGTTCGTTTGAGTTTAAAGCAACGGCTGTTCTGCATTCATGCCTTTATTGAGGGAGCTCCTGGAAACTATCCATGATCTTTGTTAGTTCATCTTTTGAGGAATCAAAAAGACTTGCTAAGGTCCAACCATACAATTGAACATAATTATTATCGGTTTCTGTTACATAATATAAGTAATGTATGTTCAACCCTTCTACAGTTGCAGCAAAATCAACCATTTGGGTTTGAGTACCAGGAACCGGTAAAAATGTCGCGTTGGTACCAAAATTCGATGCTAAACTGTCTTGAACCAATGCAAGATAACTGTCGAAATCTGCAAAGTCTTGTTTAGACTCCACAACAGCCGCCAGAAATTTTGTTTGTAACGAATCAGAAAGCATAAAATCATTATCTGGATTTAGTGACTCAAAATCGGCTACAGTTTGCCAATTTGTCGGCAGTTCCAGCGAATAGGAATAACCGCTTACACCAGTGATCGTCTGCTTCTCAACAGGAATCACATTTTCTGAAGTGCCAGTGCTGGCTGTTTCAGAAGATCCTACAGTGGAAGAAAATTGTGTACGCTCTTTTTCTTTTGTGGAAGAATCAACCGATCCCGATGGTTTTTCTGTACATCCTGCTAAAAATAACCCAAACCCAACTAAACCTAAAACCATGTGCTTTTTCATTTTTTTACTCCTTCTAGTTTTTTTAAAAAACTTATTTTATTTATCCTATAATAAGCTCGTAAATAAGGCAATAGAAGAATCTTTCTAAATAAGCACTATTGAAAGTAGTTTATCGAATTTTAAAAATTCAAGTTTCGTTTATCTGCTGGCTAAGTCTGGATAGTATAGGAGATTGTACACATTTTTCCTTACATGATGCAAAAATTGATTATAAAACCCACAAATCATTTGCTATGCTATATAAAAAGTGAATGCATCCCTCGCTGCTCAGGATGATTATTGTCGGAAAGGTACACTTGTGCTGTCATCGGCAATCAGAACTTTTTGTTAGCTGTCGATTATCCATTGATAGTCTCCTAAGCAGGGAAATGCTAGAAAACAGAGGTGAGTGGATGTTTTATCCAGATGTCAAAGAGTATTTGCGAAAGATGCGTGGGAATATTGATTTTGCAGTGATGAAGGAACGTCTGCCATTGGTCCATAGATACTGGCAAGTGACGGAAGCAGAAGTAGAAAGAATTGTTCGCGAAGAATCTGAGGAAGATTTCTGGACAAGTGTACAACAAATCATCTTACTCGATGCCAAATTGGTCCTTTTGCGAAGCTATATCAGCGAATTTGATTTCCAAGGTTTTTCAGAGGAAGAAATCATCGAGAATATCGAACTAGATCATAGCACCTATACAAAAGAATTGTGCGGTTACAATTTAACAGATACAGGACATCCCTCGATCCTTTTTGGAAAGGGCAGATGACTCGATCAGATTAACGCAAATCTTTTCTTTAACGACAAACGAAGCGTATACTGGAATAAGAAAGAAAAGTTTTCTACTATTATATTGCTCTTTTATAATGCTTTTCCAAAAAAGATATTTACCATTCGTTAGGAGAGATTTCCATGACTGAATTTACTCAGATCGTTTTGCTGTTTTTCTTGTATTCTTTTGTGGGGTGGCTGTGGGAAACGGTTTACTGCTCGATAAAAGCCAGACATTTTGTTTATCGAGGATTTTTGGTAGGACCGATCACTCCTATTTATGGCTTTGGAATTTTAGGTGTCTTGTATTTACTGCGACCGTTACATAACCAATTGCTGCTGCTCTTTTTTGCAGCAGCTGTTTTAGTGACCTTATTAGAGTACGTGACGAGCTTTTTATTAGAAAAACTGTTTCATGCTTCATGGTGGGATTACCACAATGTTTTTTTGAATATCAATGGTCGCGTGGCTGTCCCAATTTCAATCTTTTGGGGCATTTGCTGTGTCTTGATCGTCCGCATCGTTCATCCGCAAATGTTGATCATTGTCCAAATGTTGGCTGAAAGATTCAGCTTTTATCTACCTGTTGGATTGTTGATGGTGATGTCGTTGGATATGGGCTATACATTGGCTAATCTTGCTGCTTTTCAACGAACGGTTCAACGACTGGACCGTGCTATTGAACAGCAGAAAGCCACTTTATCAGAAAGTTTGGAACAAAAGAAAAACAATTGGCAGGAACGTATTTCTGAACTGCCAATCGATTGGCAGCAATTGCGTGAAACGTTACCGAAGCTGAATTTTCATCAGCGAAGACTTTTAAAAAACTTTCAAAAACTGCAAATCAATGAGATTACCAATGTTCAAGACTTACGGCGGTTTGTGGAAGAATTACGTAAGAAGAGAGAGTAATATTACAAAAGTGTTACAATAAAAAAAGCCTTTTCAAGGCTCTGATTTCCCACTTTCACGTGAATTATTTTTTAATAGACTCTTATTTCTCCCACTTTGGCTAAAAATTGTAATAAATTGTAAAAGAGTTGCAATATATCTTGCCCCCAGAATTTGTATAATAATAAGCGTTGGAAACCATAGTGAGAAGTGAGGGAATTTTTTTGAAGGCAAAGAAATTACGTACCATGGTCGTCGCAGTCTTTGCGGCAGGTATCGTTTCGCCGATCTTTGCGCAGGCTGAATCTCTGGAATCATTGAAAGAGAAAGAAAGTGCCGTTATGCAGCAAAGTCAGCAAATCAGTACAGAAGTACAAATCGCTTTGACCGATGTCAATAATAAATACAGCGAGGTTGAAGCATTAAAAGCACAAATCGCTAACAATGAAGAAACGTTGGCACAAACCAAAGAAGAAATAAAGGCAACTCAAGAAACGATTGAAAAACGTGAAGCTGTAGTTGCAGAACGAATGAAAGACATTCAGGTCAACGGTGGAGTAACCAGAGATTGGACAGTCTTGTTGGAATCTTCCAATATCCAAGATTTCATCAACCGGGCTTACGCCATGACAATGCTCCAAAATCTAGAAAAAGAAAAAATCGACTCGTTGACATCTGAAAAAGAAAAATTAGAGTCTCTGCAAGAAAAAGCCGAGTCTACCAAAGAATCCTTACAGCAGGATCAATCCTCTTTGGAAGCACAGGCGCAAGAGTTGGATAGTAAGATCGCCAACTTGCAGACACAGTTGAAAGAAAACGAATCGACCTTAGCAAAGATTGCTTCCAGCAAAGAAGCAGAAGAAGCTCGGATAGCTGCTGAAAAAGCAGCCAAAGAAAGAGCAGCCAAAGAAGCGGCCGAACAAGAAGCTAAAGAAAAAGAAGCGAAGGCAGCGGAAAAAGCAGCGAGTGAAAGCTCAAGTCAAGAGTCGTCATCTTCAAGTGAGAGCGCGCAATCAAACAGCAGTTCAAGCAGCAATTCAGCTTCAAGCAATACGAGCAGCAGTTCGACGAATAATAGTTCAAACAACTCGAATAACAGCTCCAACAATTCGGGTAGCAGCACACCTTCCAGCGGCAAGACAATGATCATGGAATCAACCGCATATTCTTATGCAGAG
This sequence comes from Enterococcus sp. DIV0574, assembly GCF_051711125.1. Taxonomy (NCBI): domain Bacteria; kingdom Bacillati; phylum Bacillota; class Bacilli; order Lactobacillales; family Enterococcaceae; genus Enterococcus; species Enterococcus sp. DIV0574. The sequence continues at coordinate 2,248,378 of NZ_JBIOMA010000001.1, read as the reverse complement.
AAAGGTGCTAGCCACCTGACTGCCAGCGGAACAGATCTTCGCAGCAATCCAATGGCGGTCGCAGTCGATCCAAGTGTGATCCCATTAGGTACCTTGGTGAATGTTGAAGGATATGGCGTGGCGCTAGCGCTAGATACAGGAGGCGCGATCAAAGGAAATATCATTGATGTCCACTTTGATAATGTAGCCAAATGTCTGCAATGGGGCCGACGTCAAGTAAAAGTAACGATTCTAGACTAATAAACGAAAAAGCGTATCTTGTAACCCTACCATCATTCATGATTGATGGTGGACAAGATACGCTTTTTTATTTAGTGGGTAAAAGCATCATCTAGAAAAGCTCGTTTCATTCCTGCAGCTGTGCCTGCATCGTTTTCAATGTTTGGATGGAATCGTACATTTGTTGTTGCTCGGACTCATTGAGAGGCATTTCAATAATTTCGCGAATGCCTTGACTATTGACGATTGCAGGGGAACTAATACAGACATCGGTTGCTTGATACTGTCCCTCTAAGTGTACAGAAACCGGCAGTACTGCATGTTCATCTTTTAAAATACTGCGGGTGATCCTAGCCAGCGAGATTGCTATCCCATAATGTGTCGAACCTTTGGCAGCAATGATGTCATAAGCGGCATTTTTCACTTTTTCTGCAATCAGGCTGAGATCCTGCTCCGAAAAATTTGGGTGTTTTTCCAACCACTCGTGAACACTTAAGCCACCAATATTGCCATGGGACCAGACTGGAAATTGGGTGTCACCATGTTCCCCTAAGACGTAAATCTGAATATCCCGTGGATCAATGGTCAACTGCTCGCCAATCGCATTACGTAAGCGCGCACTATCGAGAGAAGTCCCAGAGCCAATCACTTTGTGAGAGGGAAAGCCAGTGATTTTTTTGACATAGTGAGTCAAAACATCTACTGGATTACTAGCAATCAAGAAGATCCCTTGAAAACCGCTAGCAATAACAGATTTCACGATCTTTTTCATGATCTGAGCATTCTTTTTCGTCAAATCCAGTCGTGTTTCATGGGGCAGCTGTGCTGCACCAGCGGTGATCACTACAAGATCTGCATCTCGACAATCCTCATAATCAGCAACATATAGTGTTTTGGGACCAACATATGCCAAGCCATGATTTAAATCCTGAATGTCACCCGCTACTTTTGCCTTATCTAAATCAATAATACCAATTTCATTGCCAATTCCTTGAGCGACTAATGCAAAACTGTAACTCGAACCTACATCCCCATTTCCGATCAGAATGATTTTTTCCATGAAAGATCCTCCCAAATTTGATTCGACTTAAATACACCTAAACTGTACCAAAGAACCAGAAAAAAGAGTATTGATACGTTCTCAGGGGCGTTGCTGTCTTATAATTAGGGAAGCAATAGACGCTTAAGAGCACTTCCACTGTCATAGTCGGAAGTGCTCTTAAGCATTCATATGAGGATTGAGACATTTGGCTAGCTTATTCCAGTCATTTTTGTCAGGGAAAGTTTTAAAAATCAAACAATCAATGTCATTAGCATAATCGGAAACATATTCTGTGTAATTTGTTACCACGAGATCAATGTGATTCATCATTAAATAATCAGGTGACAATTCATTTGAATCAGGAAAGAAAAAGTTTTTTGAGCTATGCAAGTAATGCATCGATTTGCTTTTTAAATACTGACAGAGAATATATGAGCCTTCAAATAAGAAAGCAACATTTTTTTTGGTATGCCAATAAAGCGATTTGATAGATTCCAAATAGATCGTCAGACTGGCGCTTAAATGGGATAAACTCTTTTTATTCCAAGTAGCAACAGCTAATGGATTTTCTGTGAGAAAATTCCGACATTTTTGATAAGACTCAGGAAACAAGCGCTGGGCGTAAAGATTGACATCGGCAATATTATGATTCAACAAAGGGGAGAGCAACTGCTTGATTTTGGCTACGGTAAAGAAAGATTCGATCAAGATATGATCGCGGGAGGAATTTTTGGTTTCAGGAATACAGGTAGCTACAAAATCACTGGCCAGCTGAGTGATTTCTGCCCACTGATTGTATTTTTGGCAGAAGACTTCCTCACCAGTAACGTCACTAATCGAACGCCGGCTCCAAACCAAAAGAAAGAGATAGAGAATCTCTTCTTGGGGCAGTCTTTGTTGGTAGTGTTCAAAGATATGCTGATTGATTTCCGCAAATTCTTTGAAATCTTCTTTAGTTGAAAACAGTTTGCTGATTTTTTTTGGTAGTTTCACTGTGTGTCCCCCGCAATAGCGCTCAAGGGTTATGTACAAATAATAATTGAGCTCTCCAAATGAGCAGGCTTGCTTGTTGGTTCGCTGGCAGTCAGAAAAAGCTTTGACGGTGATGTCGTGAATCGCAATAGGGGGAAAGATCGTGTGTGCCGTGATTTCTGATTCATAATAAAAATCATGAAAAAATTTACGGATATCCATTTCATCGCCAATGAATGTGATTGGGTTATAATCCAGCTGCAAGTGGTAGTCGCGAAGAACAGGTTGTACTTTTCTCAAGTAACGAAGAACCGTACTCTCCGAGATATGATACCTTTCTGCCCATTCTGAAGAACGCATTTCTTCATGCTGAAAAATACTCTCGACAATATGGAAAAGAATCTCGTCAGTAATGAGTGCTCGTTTCGCTGCGAGGTACTTCGCCGGGTTCAATACGGTGAAAATATAACCCTTGTGGGACGAATCGATATGGAGGGCATCCTTGAAATGGGACTTCATGTCTGTGATATCAGTCACAATCGTTCGCGTTGTACTTGAGGAAGCCTTTGCCAGTGCACGAGTAGAGCAAAGCGGCTCTAACTCAAATAAGTCGAGAATGCGCATCCAACGGATCGTTGCAGTATTCGTAACGAATTTCATCTGAAGCTCTCTCACTGGTGTGCTCCTCTCATTTTCCAATTAAAGAATTGAATCTGTCTATAGCTATCTTAATGAAGTTACAATCGCAATAACAAATCACGTATTTCATCAAACGGTGAAAAAAATGACATGAATTGCCAATAAACCATTCTTTTGCAGTCACTTATTGGCAAAAAAACCAGATGAAAAAGAACAGACACCTTCCCATTTCAAAGAATAGAATATTGAAAAATAATTTAGTTTATCAGAACAGATCAAAGCGAGCACTTAAAAATAGAAAATTAAATGAGTAAAAAATGGTTTTTTCAACTATTTAAATTATTTAATTACTAGATTGAAAAAAGACTCAAAAATAATTGCAAACATCCAAGAATCCTTTAAGAAACAAAATCGTGATTTTTCTCGCTGTTCATGATGCTAGTTTTATTACAAGGGATACACCTTAACGAATTCCTGAAGAAAGATGAAAAAGAGAATGAAATTCTTTTAATGGAAAAATTGATCGTCAGAAATTAAATAACAAAATATATAGTTTTTAATGTTTTTTTATATAAAAGAGATCGCTGTTTTATTCAAGTTAAATCACAATTTTTGCAAAAACATTGTTCTTAATGATGTAAAAACTTGGTAAATTACCTTTATTTAATTTCAATTTTCTCTTATAATTAACTAGAATTGAGCAAATTTGCTTTTCTTGATTGAAAAGATAAATTTATAAAGCACAAATAATTTAGGGAGTGTGTTCATGGGAAAGCCGTTACTTAAGACTTTGACCGTTGTGGCAGTCGGTGTTGGATCCGTTGCCATCTGTTTGGTTGGATATCGCCAGAACAATCAGCGACAATACCAGCAGCGGGTAGAATATGCGCAAACTGCGATCGCCAGTGAGACCGACAGTATTGCATCATTGAAGAAGGAGGTCGCAAGCCTTTATCTCAATGAGGATCGAACATTCTTAAAAGCGGGCATCACCGCTGATGATATCAGCCAGCTCGTTGGAAAGTTGTCCATGATCAAAGTATCTGGTGAAGAATACGGCATCGAAGAGAATGCATTGCCAGCAGATGCAAAAGAGATCCAAAAGCAGAAACAAGCCATTGACGATGAATTGAAGGATATCGAAGCAAAGCAAAAAATCCAAGAAGCAACCGATAAGCTCTTCACGAAAGGCGTCTCCAACTGGCAGAAAGCCGAAAATGACGTCATCATCAAAAAAGATCTGAAAGAGACTGACGTTGGCAGCATTCGTGAAAACTTGAATTTTTTTGAGGATGACAAATGGACAGCGTTAGTGAAAGAATACCTTGGTTTTGCAGATGCTCAACTTGATCGCGTGACAAAACTGCAAAAAGACTTTGATCGTATGCTGAAAGACGATAAAGTGACGGATGCAGTGACCTACGAGAACTACTTATCAGCCGTTGACAGCATCAGCAAAATTCGCAATAAAGACTTGAAAGAAAAATATACCAAGCTTGCAGAAACCGTTGCTTCACAAATGGGCTATGCTGGTTATTACGGCAATACAACAGATACGGCAACGACTGGTGATGGCTATTCAGATAGTATGACGGATAGTTCAGAAACAGATTCAGAATCCTATTACTGATAGGAAGAGCCAACTGGAGGAATAATTATGTCAAAAGGAAAAAAGATTTTTTTGATTATTTTTGGAATCGTTGCTGTACTCGTGATCGGTGTGGTAGGAATCGGCGCCAAGTTATACATGGATCTTTCCGGTTCGATCCAAAAGACCTATGAGTCGGTGGAGCGTTCACAAGATGAAAAGAAACGGGAAAATCCTGTTGATTTAGAAAAACAAGAGTCCTTTTCAGTTCTATTGATGGGGATCGATACTGGGGACTTGGGACGTGTCGATCAAGGCCGTTCAGATACGATGATGGTAGCGACGGTTAGTCCAGAAGATCAACAAACAACGATCGTTAGTATTGCTCGGGATACTTATGTGGACATTGTCGGTCATGGTACGAAAGACAAAATCAATCATGCCTATGCATTTGGTGGTCCTGCAATGTCGATGGATACCGTGCAAAAATATTTAGATATTCCCGTGGATCATTATATCTCAATCAATATGGCCGGTCTGAAAGAATTGGTAGATGCCGTGGGAGGCATTGAGGTCAATAATGACCTGACTTTTAGTCAAGACAATTATGATTTCACGATTGGAAAAATCACTCTAGATGGCGATCAAGCATTGGCGTATTCCCGTATGCGGCATGAAGATCCCAATGGCGATTATGGCCGTCAAGAACGACAACGCAAAATCGTTGAGGGAATTGCTAAGAAAGTGTTGAGCTTTGATGGCGTCAGCAAATACCAAGATATCTTGAGTGCTGTCGAAAGCAATATGAAGACAGATATGAGTTTTGATAATATGCGGACGATTGCATTGGATTATCGGGATGCTTTCAAAACGATCAAACAAGATCAACTTAAAGGGGAAGGCTTCATGCAAGATGGCATTTCCTACCAACGGGTTAGTGAGGAAGAACTGAATCGAGTTCAAACAGAACTGAAAGAACAATTAAATCTAGAGAATGAATAAGAAAGTGGAGAAGAAATGGAAGAAACAATTAGCTTAAAAGAGATATTTGAAGTCTTGCGAAAACACTTGGCTTCAATCATAATTGCCATGTTTGCCGGCTTGGCACTTGCGGGAATTGCAACCTTCTTTGTGATCACACCAAAGTATAGTTCACAAGCCCAATTGATCGTGACACTGCCGCAATCGGAAACCGCAAATGTCAATGATGTCAATACCAATCTGCAAATGATCAATACGTATAAAGACATGATCGTCAGTGACTTAGTATTGAACGAAGTCAAAGATCGTCTGGAATCAGAAAGCAATGTCAAAATGACGGCTGGAGAAATCAAAGACGCGATTTCAGTCAATCAATCTCAAAATTCCCAAATGTTTTCGATTCAAGCAACCAATCCGAATGCTGTGACCGCACAAAAAATTGCTAATACCACAGCACTAGTCTTTCAGGAAAACGCCAAAGATGTCATGAATGTGGACAAAATTTCCATCATTTCAAGTGCTGTTGCCAGCACATCGCCGGTATCGCCAAACAACAAATTAAATCTAGTGATTGGCTTAGTTTTAGGACTGATGGTCGGTGTCGGACTTGCTTTCTTATTTGAATTATTAGATCGTACCGTAAAAGACGACAAATTTGTTACCGATACGATTGGTTATACAATTTTAGGGACAGTACCGCAAATGTCGCAAAAAGAATTGAATGCGACGATCCAAAAGAAACCAACAAGACCAACTTTGAAGAAACCAACGAATGACAAAACGACGGAATCTCGTCGCAGCCGTTCGAGAGTATAGGAGGAAGAGACATGGCTAAACAACAAGAACGTAAAGGGACCCAAACCCATGCAGTAAGTCTGATCACTTTAGTGGATCCTTCTTCTCCTATTTCAGAGCAATATCGGACGATTCGAACCAATATTCAATTTGCGTCTTCAGCGGATCAACAAATAAAAACATTAGTCGTCACTTCTTCGGGACCAGGCGAAGGCAAATCGACCACATCTGCGAACCTAGCAGTGGTCTTTGCAAAATCAGGTCAACGAGTATTGTTAGTGGATGCAGATATGCGGAAACCCACCGTCCACAAAACGTTTAATTTACTGAATAATGTGGGCGTTAGTACAGTTTTGAGCACTTCAACGAATCTAGCTGAGGCAGCCCAACAAACAGTGATCGACAATCTCTCCATTTTACCAAGTGGTCCTAAACCACCAAACCCATCGGAATTATTGGGATCATCTAGAATGAACCAAGTGATGGTGGAAGCAAAGAAACTCTATGACATCGTGATTTTTGATATGCCGCCAGTAGTGGCAGTAACGGACGCCCAGATCATGGCGTCCAAAGCGGATGGGACGATTCTCGTTGTGCGCGAAAATGTTTCCCGCAAAGAGCCATTAACAAAAGCAAAGGAATTATTGAATATGGTGCAAGCTCGCGTATTAGGGGTAGTCTACAACGGGGCAGAAAACAGCAAAGATGCTGGCTATTACTATTATTACGGGAATTAATGAATTAGGAGACGAACGAAATGATTGATTTACATTGTCATATTTTACCTGGTATCGATGATGGTGCCGAAACGATGGAAGCAAGTATTGCGATGGCAGAAAAAGCCATTAGTCAAGGAATCACTCACATCCTGTGTACGCCACATCACAACAACGGGAAATATCACAATCCAAAATCTGACGTTATTTCGTTGGTCTCTTCTTTGCAATCAGAATTAGACCAGCGAAATTTGCCGTTGACCGTATTAGAAGGACAAGAGGTACGGATAACAGGAGATTTAATTGAGGATATTCGTAATGATGAGATTTTATTTACGGATCTGGACGATACGTATATTTTGATAGAATTTCCTACAATGGAAGTACCAACTTATTCCGAACAAGTCTTTTTTGAGTTGAAGAGTCTTGGAAAGACACCAGTTATCGTGCATCCAGAGCGAAACGCCTATTTTAGAAAAGATCCAAATAATTTGCTTCCATTCCTAGAAATGGGGTGCTTAGCACAATTGACAGCTCCAAGCTATATGGGAGTTTTTGGGAAAGATATTCAAAAAACAGCGAAAATAATGGTTGAACACAATTTGGTTCAGATGGTAGCGTCAGATGCTCATGGAGTCAATAAACGGACTTTTTATATGAAGGAAGCGTATGAGCAGATCGCCAAAGATATTGAACCAAACAAAGTAACTTTAATGAAACAAGTGGCGAAAGATTTGATAAATGGGGATCAGATCGATTATCCAGAATACACAATGATAAAAAAGAAAAAGTTTGGGTTATTTTAGGGGGCTTTTGGGTTGTTTGAATTAACAAGAAGAAGAAAAATAGCCACGTTGATTCTAGTGGACAGCATCTTATTGGTTTTTGCCAATATTGCTTCGTATTATTTTATGAAACCATTTGTTAGTATTCCAATGGATTTCATGCAAATTTCAATTATCCTTTCAATTGTCTTATACTGGCTATTTGGTTGGATTTTCCGCGTTTTTTCCAGAATCAATCGTTACACGAATCTGCGAGAAATGATCGCTATCTTTTTAGCGTTGACATTAAGTTCATTTGCAACGATCATTATTCTTTTTTTTAGTAAAGAAAATTATAGTATGCGACTAGTAGTCTCAACATACTTTCTTTCGATGTTCTTTATTATTGCTAGCCGATTAGTTTGGCGATTGTACATTGAGAAGAAAAACAGCCGCTGCATACCTAGTGAAGAAGTAAAGAATACCTTGATTCTAGGAGCTGGCGAGGGTGGTCGAATTCTCTATAATAGTTTGTTAGGATCAAAGACTGCCGGGGATATCAATGTCGTTGGGTTCATTGATGATGATCCGAACAAAAGACACACCTATCTTTCTGGCAAGAAAGTACTTGGCTCTATCAAAGACTTACCTGAACTAGTTGAAAAATATGAAATTGCTATGATCACTATAGCGATTCCATCTCTTTCCCGGAAAAAGCTTCGTGAAATTTTTGAATTGATCGAGCCGTTACATGTAAAAGTAAATAGTATGCCGTCAATGGAAGAAGTCGCTTCAGGAAAAATCAATCTTTCTCGCTTAAAAGAAATCGATGTGGTTGACTTATTAGGACGAGATGAAGTCCAGTTGGACATTGATGCCATCAAAGATCAAATCACAGGAAAAACGATCCTAGTAACAGGTGCCGGGGGATCAATCGGTTCAGAGATTTGTCGTCAAGTAATCCGCTTCAACCCTCGTAGGCTATTGTTACTGGGTCACGGAGAAAACTCGATCTATTTAATTGATCGCGAATTAAGGAACAACTACTCAGAGTGTGTTACGGAAATCGTTCCTATCATTGCAGACATCCAAGACCGTAAGAAAATCTTTGCGATCATGGAAGATTATCAACCGGAAATTGTTTATCATGCTGCGGCCCATAAACATGTGCCATTGATGGAGTACAATCCAAGAGAAGCCGTTAAAAACAACGTCTACGGAACTAAAAATGTGGCAGAAGCTGCTAAAGCAGCCAAAGTAAAAAACTTCGTTATGGTTTCTACAGACAAAGCAAATAATCCTCCGAATGTCATGGGAGCGACGAAACGAATCGCCGAAATGATCGTTACCGGATTAAATGAAGCAGGATGTACGAAATTTTCGGCTGTCCGTTTTGGGAATGTGTTAGGCTCTCGAGGAAGTGTGATTCCCGTGTTTCGGGAACAAATCGCAAATGGCGGACCAATTACCATCACGGATTTTCGCATGACGCGCTATTTTATGACGATTCCGGAAGCCAGCCGATTAGTGATTCAATCAGGAGCTTTAGCTAAAGGTGGAGAAATCTTTATTCTAGATATGAGTGAGCCAGTCAAAATCATTGATTTAGCAAAAAATATGATTCGATTGAGCGGGTATAGTGAAGATGAAATAGAGATTATTGAGACAGGGATCCGTCCCGGGGAAAAACTCTATGAAGAACTGCTTTTAGATAAAGAACGAAACGATGAAGCCGTGTTTGAGAAAATTTTTGTTGGCAATATCACTGGCTATTCAATAGCAGAAGTGATGGAATTTGTTGAACAATTATCTGATGATGACAAACAGCTAGCAAAAGATGTTGTTGCTTTTGCCAATGCTTCAAATAAATAGGAGTGGATCAAGTGTACAAAGATAGGGTAAAGCGAGGGATCGACTTTTTGCTGTCCTTAGCAGGGATAATCATTCTTTCCCCGATTTTTTTGATCTTGTGTCTAGCAATTAAAGTAGATTCAAAAGGACCGATTATTTTCAAACAAAAGCGAGTTGGTAAAGACAAAAGTCATTTTAATATCTACAAGTTTCGCACGATGAAAGTTGATACTCCAAAAGAAATGCCGACTCATTTGTTAGAGAATCCTGATTTTTTTATCACAAAAGTTGGGAAATTCTTGCGAAAAACTAGTTTAGATGAACTGCCGCAGCTTTTTAATATTCTAAAAGGTGATATGGCAGTGATTGGTCCGCGTCCGGCATTATGGAATCAATACGATTTGATTGAAGAACGAGATAAATATGGGGCAAATGACATTCGTCCAGGATTGACTGGACTGGCTCAAATCAGTGGACGTGATGAGCTAGAGATACAGGAAAAAGCTAAGCTTGATGGGTATTATACAGAACACATTAGTTTTGGAATGGATGTTAAATGTTTCTTTGGAACGATTACCTCTGTATTTAAAAGTGATGGTGTCGTCGAAGGTGGTACCGGAACGATGAAGAAGGAGGATGTGGAATGAAACGGATTTTAATAACTGGCGCGAACAGTTACATTGGCACCTCTTTCGAGAATTGGATGAAGCAGTTTGGTGACGAGTACCAAATCGATACATTGGATATGCATGGCGACCTTTGGAAAGCAAAAGATTTTTCTCATTATGAGTCTGTTTTTCATGTAGCTGGGATAGCCCATGCCGATGTTTCAAAAGTAAGTGAAGAAACCAAACAACTTTATTATAAAGTAAATTGTGATTTAGCTGTTGAAACAGCTAAAAAGTATAAGAATGATTTAAATGGAAGAATTGGACAGTTTATTTATATGAGTTCAATTATCATCTATGGTGAAGAAACAAATATCAATAAAAAAAGGGTAATAACACCCGAAACTGAACCAAATCCATCTAATTTTTATGGGGACAGTAAATGGCAGGCTGAAAAACAATTAACATTACTTCAAAGCGAAAATTTTTATCTCGCAATTATTCGTCCACCAATGATTTATGGTGAGGGTAGTAAAGGAAATTATCAGCAATTAATAAAAATAGCTAATAAACTTCCACTTTTTCCAAACATAAAAAATGAACGTTCAATGCTAAACATTGATAGATTATGTGAATTTATCAAATTTAGAGTCGACTCCTCAGATAACGGGGTATTTTTCCCCCAGGATGAAAATTATGTTAGGACAAGTTATATGGTTAGAGATCTTGCACTTGAAAGTGGAAAAAAGATTTACTTGTTTTCATGGTTGAATTGGTTCATTTATCTTTTAGGATATTTTCCTGGGAAAATTGGGAAATTAGTTAATAAAGCTTTTGGTAATTTAGTATATGAAAAGGATTGTTAAAAAATGAAAAAAGTGCTGATGGTAGCATCTGTAGCGTCTATGATTGATTTGTTCAATATGAATAACATACAAATTTTACAAGACTTGGGATATACGGTGGAGGTTGCTTGTAATTTTCAAAATGGGAGTATCACTTCTAGTAATAGAGTAAATAAATTTAAAGAAGAATTAGAAGATAAAAATATTAAGTATTACGATATACCAATTCCAAGAAATATAACGAAATTGAAAGATATATACATATCTTACTCAATTTTAAAAAACATTATTGATGAGAATCAGTACAAGTTGATTCACTGTCATTCCCCCATAGGTGGGGTTATAGCAAGAATTTCTGCAGCAAAATACAGACATAAAGGACTCAAAGTTATCTACACAGCACATGGATTTCACTTTTTTAAAGGTGCCAGCAAAGAAAAATGGTTTATCTATTATCCAATTGAGAGATATTTGTCTAAAATTACCGATTGTATTATAACAATTAATGAAGAAGACTATAACATTTCTAGAAGCAAAATGAAGACAAAAAGAGTGGAATATGTGCCAGGTATCGGTATTGATGTTGATAAAATAAGTTCTGTACCCAAAAGTGACTATCACGGGAAATTTAATCTTATAAGTATTGGGCAATTATCACACCGTAAAAACCATAGGTTAGTGATAGAAAGTTTAGCATTATTAAAAACGAGAATAAATATTGATGATATTCAATATTTGATATGCGGTTTAGGTGAGTTAGAAAATCAGCTGAAAGATCTTGCAAACAAACTTAAAGTTTCAGAAAATATTGTTTTTTTAGGGTTTCAAGAAAATGTTGTTAAATATTTAAAACAAGCAGATTGCTTTGTATTTCCATCGTATCAGGAAGGACTTCCTGTATCACTCATGGAAGCTATGGCTGTCCCATTGCCTGTTATATGTAGTAATGTAAGGGGAAATACTGATTTGATAGATGACAACAAAGGCGGAATACTTATTAATCCCGACGATACTGAAGGTATGGCAAGAGCTATCGAGTTGATTGTAAAAGATAGAAATTTAAGAGAAAAGTACGAAGAATATAATTTGGACAAAGTTAAAAAATATGATACGTCTATCGTAAATCAAAATATGAAAAAGATTTACAAAACAATAATTGAAGAAAGGTAAGAGAAAATAGTGAATATATTACATTTACTTACCAGTAATAAATTAGGAGGTGCAGAAAAAGTTGCAATAAACATTATTGAATTTTCAAATAAAACGAATAAATGCTTTTATTGCTCTCCAAGTGGTGATATAGAAAATTATCTGAGTCTAAAAAATGTTGATTTCATCCAATTTTCAAAGATATCATACTTTGAGTTGAGTAAGATTATTAAGTCTTACAAAATTGATATTATACATGCACATGATTTTAAAGCCAGTATTTTATCCTCTTTTTTCTCAAATAAGTGTAGGATAATATCGCACTTACACCAATCGCCAAATTGGATATATAAAGATAATCTTAAAACTATTGTTTACAGAAATAGAACAAAACATTTCAATAAGATTATTGTAACTTCAAAGGAAATAAAAAATAGCAAACTTTTTACATTAGGAACACTTAATCAAGTGAAAATTATTGATAATTACGTTGAAATTCCCAAAAAAATCAAAGATGAAAAAAAAGTATATGATTTTTTATTTTTAGGTAGGCTAGAGAACGAGAAAAATCCATTTTTATTCTTAGACTTTATTGAAAAGTTTAATAAATTTTTTACTTGTGATGCAGCAATTTGTGGAGATGGATCTTTAAAAAATATTTTAGAAAAAGAAGTTGAGGAAAGAAAACTTAACATAAAATTTTTAGGATTTAATACGGATCCTTTTAATATAATTGTGAAAAGTAAGTTTTTAGTCATTACCTCAAATTACGAAGGCTTTAGTTTAGCCGCTATAGAGTCAATGTCGCAAGGAGTTCCAATAATTACTCGCCGAATAGGAGGAGTCACAGACTTACTTCAAGTGAATCAAGGTATAGTAGTAAAGGATTTTCTTTCAACTGAATTTATTTATGAATTGAAGAATATTATAGATTCTGATTATTATTCGTATTCCGACAATGCAAGAAAATTTTCGGAGCAATACACAGATGAAACAAAATGGCAAACAATAGTAAAGGAGATGTATAAATATGATAAAGAAGTCTAGACTAACAAATTTTCTGATATCAATGCTGATTTTTTATTTTATTTATACACCAGAATTCTTTTTAATGTTTGGATTACCAATACGGAGTCAATACATTACTCTAGTAGCATTTATTTTGATGTTATTTTATAACTTAATGTTATTATCTTTAGAAAAAAAAACAAGTCTCATTATAGATAAGGATACATATAGTTTATTTGCTTTTATTTTTATTGCGAGTGCGTATTTTGCTTTTGTCGCAATTCTGAATTCAGAAGATACAAGATTTGCCCAGAATACTTACATTATTGCTCAAGTTTGTGTAATATTTTTCTTGTTACAGCAGTTAAAAAAAACTAGTAAATATGATATCCAGTTGGTAACTATATTTCGGTTGGCAGCAGCGCAAGGTGTAATAAGTATTTTCATGCTATTATTTCCACCTCTAAAAGAGATAGCTTTGAGATTATACTATTTAGGTGCTGAGGAAAATTATTTTATATCAGCAATGAGAATATTTGGATTGAGTTCTGATTATACTTTTTTTACACCGATTTATCATGGTTTTCTTGTTTCTATAGGAGTTTACTTATCATTATTTAAAAAGATAAATTTATATAGATTTTTGCCATTAATTTTAGTAGCAATTGTATTAAATGGAAGAACTGGACTTATTTTATCAATTGTTTTAACTTTTTTTGTTTTTTTCGCTTATAACTTAAGTAACTATTCGAAAATTTATGATTCTATTAAAGTCATTATTATTGTCTTCTTGAGTGGGTTTATAATGATTAACGTTTTGAAGACTTTAAATCCTAAGACTTATGATTGGATATATTCTTCTTTTGAAGAAATATATTATCTCTTTTTCAAAAAAGAGGCAACTGGTACATTTTCTACTCTTGATATGATGTTTCAGCTTCCTGTGGGAGTACATTTGATTTTTGGAGAAGGTTTTAGACTGTATGGAAATACTAAAGGACTTCCACATTCAGATATAGGATTTGTTAATGATTTATATCTTGGGGGGATAATTTATTGTGTCATCCTCTATGTATCTCAATTTTGTTACTTTGCCAAATTATCTTTTGTTACTAAAAAAAATGAACGTTTTGTTTTACTCATAATATTCATTGTTACGTGGTGCATAGCTAACTATAAGGGAGAAGCGAGTCGAGGTGGTTTAATATTACTTGGTTTAATTGTCTTAAAGAAAATAATAAAGGACTTGTATACGACTAAGGAGGCATATGGAATTGGAGAATAAATATGAAATTTCAGTAATTATGTCTACTTACAATGAAACAGAAGATCAAATTGATTTAGCAATTAACTCAATACTTAATCAGTCGTTTGCTAATTTTGAGTTAATTTTAATAAATGATAACCCTGATAATAATAAATTGGACAATCAATTGAGAGATTATAAAAGAAAAGATCAAAGAATAAAATATATAAAAAACTTGGAGAATATGGGACTAGCTTCTTCACTAAATATTGGTCTAAAAAATGCATCTAGTAAATATATTGCTAGAATGGATGCTGATGATATTAGCATGCCAGATAGACTAAAAGTAGAAATCGATTTCTTAAAAAAAAATCCAGAAATTTCTTTGGTGAGTTCAAACTGTATATATATTGATGAAGAAAATGAAATAATTAAAAAGAAGCCATCCATACCTATAACTCCACAAGCTTGCAAAAAAATTCTCCCTAAGGGTTCATTTATTATCCATCCAAGTGTTCTTTTTGTAAAGAAAGATATCGTTTCTGTTGGTGGTTACAGAAAAATTGATACTGCTGAAGACTATGATTTATGGCTGAGGCTGATATCCAATAATCTTAACATCGCTACAATTGATGTGCCTTTAATTTATTATAGGATTAGAGGTAATAGTATGACTAATTCAAATCACTATAGAAAGATATTTACCGATTTTTATATTAGAAAATTATTTAAAGAGAGAGTACTTGGTAATGACGATCAATATTCTCATGAGAATTATCTTATAGAGTTGAGTGATGAAGATAACTTGTTGAAATATGAAGAAAGCATGAAAATGCTCAATATATCAAAAGAATATCTTTCTAAAAGAAATTTTATTATGTCTTTGAGATATTTCATGAAATCTCTTTCGATTTCTGAAATAGTACGAAAAAACTATAATTCTATTATTATTTATAAAATACTTAAAGAATATTACTTATTTAAGGAAAAAATTTTTTTTAGTAAGGAAAGGAAATATAATGAATCAATTAGAGTTAATATTAGAAATATTGAAACAAAATCGTAGAAATTTAAAAAACAAAATAGATTATTTAATTGGAGATAAGAATTCTTTTCACCCAGAAACACCGGTTGTTCTTCTTGATGAAGTTTCACATGGAAATCTTGGAGACCAAGCCATTGCTTATGCTGAACATCAATTTATAAAAAAACATACAGGTTATAATCTATCTTCGTTATTGGATTTTGAGGCAACAAAATGCTTAAAAGCTTTACATCATGACGTTGAAAATCATTCGACTATCCTTTTTTTTCATGGCGGTGGTAACTTCGGTACACTATATCCTTCAGCTGAATCTTTTAGGAGAACAGTTTTGAAGAAATTTCCAGATGTAAAAATTATTATGTTTCCTCAATCAATTTTTTTTTCAAATGACAAGAAAGGAAATTACGAATTAGAATTAAGCAGTAAAATATATTCAAATAGAAAAAATCTGTTGATATTTGCAAGAGAACCAAGAAGCTATGAAATAATTAAGAACAATTTTAAAAATAAAGTGTTTTTAGTTCCAGATATAGTTTTTTCACTTGATATTACTGAAAGGCTAAAAGGTAACAGGAGAGAAGGCGTCATCACTCTTTTCAGAAACGATCAAGAAAAAAAGATATCTGCCCAAATTTTAACTGAGATTAACAAGTATTTGACAATAAATTTTAAAAAAATAACAGACTCTGATACTCATATTGGACCAAAATATAATAATAAGATTGATTCCTCTAACAGAGAAGAATTTTTATTTGAAAAATGGAATGAAATTGCTGCTCATGAACTTGCGATAACTGATAGGTTACATGGAATGATATTTTCTTATATAACTAAAACTCCTTGTATTGTTTTCGAAAATAATAATCATAAAATTCGTGAGACATATGATTATTGGTTAAAAGATTGTAATTACATTGAGATGGTTAGTAGTTTTGAGGACTTTAAAAGTGCCTCTGAGAAACTAAGTAAAATTAAACCTAAAATGAAAGATTTTTCGAAAGATTTTAGTACTTTAGCTAACGAGATTAGCATTAGATTCACAAGCTGATACTCATGCTTACTTTAAATATAAAACAATGGAATTTCTTAACAAGTAAATTATTCAGATTACGAAAGGCAAAAAAATGGTACAGAATAAGTATAGAAAATTAATTAACAATTCGTTGATTTTCGCAATTGGAAATATAGGAAGCAAATTGATTACATTTTTATTGCTTCCACTATACACTTACGTTTTATCAAATAGTGAATATGGTACAGTTGATTTGGTTACGACAATTTCTACAATGCTTGTACCTATTATTAGTTTAAGTATATATGAATCTACCCTTAGGTTCTCTATGGAAAATATAGATAGCCACAAAGTATTGAACTTATCGGTATGGATCTCACTAATTGGATCTTTAATTACAATAAGCCTTTCAATAGTATTGTATTTATTTACGAGAAATATTATCTTAATCTATTTGAGTTTAATTTTAATTTCTCAAATATTTCAGACACTTTTTGCTCAATATATTCGTGGAATAGGTAAAGTAAAGATATTTTCATTAAATGGTATATTAATGACAATTATCTTAACAGTAAGCAATGTTGTATTATTAGTTATTTTTAAGTATGGCATATCAGGCTATTTAAGTTCCATTATTATTTCTAATGTTTTCTCTATAATTTTTTTAAGTTATAATAGTAAACTCGATTTGTCAATATTCTCAATAAGTTTAAAAAAAGAGAAAAATCTTTTTCTGGAAATGTTGAAATTTAGTGTTCCTTTAATTCCTAACTCTATAATGTGGTGGATAATGAATGCTTCTAGTAAACTTTTTATTGTTTACTTTTTAGGAAATGCAGCTAATGGAATATTTGCGGTTTCATCTAAGATACCCGGGATACTTAATATTTTATATACAATATTTTTTCAAGCTTGGCAATTATCTGCAATAGAAGAGTATAATTCTGAAAATAAAGAAAAATACTATTCTTTAATTTTTAAGTATCTTTCAATTTTTATGATTTTGGTTGCATCATTGATTACACTTTCTATAAGACCTTTAATGAGTATAATTGTTTCAAACGAGTTTTATGAAGCCTGGCGGTTTATCCCTATACTTCTGTTGTCAACAGTTTTTGCATCTTTCTCTGGTTTTGTTGGTACAACATATACAGCGTCTATGAATACTACTGGGGTATTTACAACATCATTTTTTGGAGCACTGATTTCTTTTATTATAAACTTACTTCTGATTCCAACATTAGGCTTATATGGGGCAGTAATTTCTCAAGTAATAAGCTTTCTTTATATTTGGATTCATAGACAACTCCAAACAAAGAAAATGGTGCCAATTACAATAAACAAAAGTACTATTATTTTAATTGTTCTTCTATCTATTCAAATTATTTTGTCACAATTATTTGTAGATCATTCATCTTATTATATTTTACAAATAATATTTTTTCTTGTAATAATAATAGTAGCATTAAAGAATTTTGATTTAAAAATGATATTAAAAAAAATCCTTTAGGAGTATATTTTGGAACATCTTTTCTTACTAGTTAATAGAAACGACTAGCTAAAATAATGTATACGGCTAAGCTACACTCATTCGTATTTTCTTTTAACTCGAAAATCTATACCACCCCAAAGAAGATACCCCGTATCTTCTTTTTCTTTCCCAAAAAAATCCCCTCAAAAAAACTCCACGAAAACGTATGTTCCCTCTTGCCAAAAGGTAACGCTTTCTATATGATGAAATGGAATAGAAACCAAATAAAAAAGGCACTTTCTACGGGTGTTGGCGCACCTGTAGAAAGCCCTGATCAGTCACCACGTTTACACAGCTGACCAATCAAGTTGCCATAGTTGTTTCCCGAAGGAACCAACGTGTTTATTTTACCGAAAGTTGATAGCGATTACTAGTCGCTTTGTGCAATTTTTTGAAATTTTCACGTTTTTCCTGAGGTTTATTTCGCTATGTCAAAGGCATTGGACACGCTGGTCTGATGCCTTTTTTGCTGTTTCTTGATCGAGGGGTTTTCATGGGAATGGGACGCTGTTTCGTTATTGGAAGCTGCTTTTGTTGGCGGATCAAGAAATGCTTTCATCCTAGGTAAAAAGCAAGATTTGGTTTCTATTCGCCTTTCATCTTTCACTGTTGGTATTGATAGAATTAGAAACGGAGGAAAAAATATGTCAGTGATCCAGGCGTTGATCATCTCAATTTGGGTGGCGTTGATTCAAGCCCGCTTCTTCGGGTATGCCGGCTTGAATTTGCGGTTTAGTCCGCTTATGACGAGTTTATTTGTCGGTGTCGTTCTGGGAGATGTTGCCCAAGGGGTAACGGTTGGTGCAGCTATCCAATTGATTTCTATGGGTCAGATTGCGCCAGGCGGCCAGATGGCAACAGAACCGGCTGTCTCGGGAACTGTGGCTACAGCAGTCGCTATCTTGGGTAATCTAGAGCCGACAGCGGCAGTAGCAATCGCGATTCCCGTCGGAATTCTAGGAAGTTATTTATATACATTAAAAATTATCGTGAATTCTTTTGTGACCAAATACATTGATCGGGTGGTCAATAATCTGGAGGATAAGAAATTTACTTTTGCAATCGGTCTGTTGCCAACCCTATTGACGATGCTGACTCATGTGCCGGTATTGTTTATCGCTTTATATTTTGGGGCAGATTCGATAGCTAATGTTGTGACACAATTGGAAGGCAAGGTTGTCTTTCATATACTGGATGTTGTCGCCAGTGCGTTAGCAGCTGTTGGGATCGCGATTTTGATTCGGATCATTGGTCAAAAGACCGATATGTTCTTTTTCTTTTTGGCATTCTTCTTAACGATTATTTTGAAAGATTTAGGAATCACCATGGTTACTTGGGCTGTACTGGGTATCGTGACTGCAGGCATTTACACCATGATTATGATCAATGCAAAGGAGGCAGCCTAGATGGATGCAGAGAATACTTCGACTGAAAACAATGGACTGACTAAAAAGGAACTGAACCAGATTTGGAATCGCTGGTACTGGATGAACGAGATCCCTCGCACCTATGAGCGACAAGTCGCACCAGCGTTGATGTATGCATTGACGCCTCTGCTTAAAAAAATCTATAAAGATCCTGAAGACTTGCGGGATGCCTACAATCGGCACTTGACCTTTTGGAACACTGATGCGATCTGGGGCGGCAGTACCATTTCTGGGATTACTGCATCTCTGGAAGAACAGCGGGCCAAAGAGTTGGCAGAAACAGGTTCTGAGCAGACCGTTTCAACAGAATTGATCGAAGCAACGAAAGTCGGATTGATGGGACCAATGGCAGGGATCGGGGATTCCATTAATAATGGCACGTTGCAGTATCTATTGATTGCGATTGCACTGCCTTGGGCTGCAGATGGTTTATGGTTCGGTGCGGTTATTCCCTGGATCGTCTTTTCTGTTGTAACGTATCTCTATGGCCGTGCATTTGTCCACTTTAGTTATCGGTTAGGGAGGCAAGCGGCTCGAGAACTGATTGCCGGAACAAGAGCCAATTTAATCATGAAAGCGTTGACGATTCTTGGTATGTTCATGATGGGAGTGACGGCGGCACGGTTTGTGACGATTCAATCTTCATTATCTTTTGTCCTGTCAGAAAGAGAATTTGCTTTACAGAGTATTCTGGACTCTATCTTGCCAGGCATCTTACCACTTTCACTGGTCATGGGCTTGTACTTCTACTTTGAAAAGAAGGGTCTGAATGTACTAAAAGGGATGTTATTGTTGACTGTTATCGTTGGATTGCTGGCAGCGATCGGAATTTTATAAATCAGAAAGAGGGTGTCACAAATGGGGAAAATTACTTTTGCTCGAGTAGATAGTCGCTTGATTCATGGTCAGATCGTGACAAAGTGGGCCAAGTCTTCGGGTGCGAATACGATTTATATTATCGATGACGCGGTGCGTTCCGATGATTTTTCGATGGATATTTATATGGCTTCAGGAAAACGTTACGGTTTTCAAGTGAAGGTATACAGCATAGCGGAAGCGCTGGCAGCTTGGGAAGTCAATCAGTTCGGTGCAGATAAAGTATTTGCTTTGTTCAAAACGGTAGCAACAGCGATCAAGTGTTTGGAGTTGGGGTTACCGTTACCTTGTTTGAATCTAGGCGGCACGCCAAAAAGACAAGCGGCCGAGTTCTTCATCAAAAATGTTGCCCTAACCGAGACAGAGTTGGAACAATTGCGTCAATTATCAGCTGAAAAGGACATCAAGATTTATGCGCAAACGGTTCCTGAAGCAGCGAAGAAATCGATCTAGGGGGGACGTCGATGAAAAAAATTGCAGTAGTCAATTCAAAAAGTTTTGGTAAGTTTTTTCCGGAACATATCCAACGACTGCAAGCATTTGGCGAAGTGGACTTTCATCTGTTTGAACCAACGATTAAAGGGGCACAACTAGCTGAGGCACTCAGCGACTATCAGTGCATTATCGCTAGTGTCACGCCAACTTTCGATCGTACGTTTTTTCAGAATACACCAAAGCTTGGGCTGCTTTGCCGTCATGGTCTAGGGGTCGATAATGTAGACCTTAGTGCTGCAACCGAAAATCAGGTACTGGTGACCAAAGTTTTAGGACCAATCGAACGGCAAGCGGTAGCAGAACATGCGATTGCTTTGTTAATGAACGAACTTCGTAAGATCAATAAAGGGCAGCGGCTGATCAAAAATGATGAGTGGCACTTGCGGTCGAGCTGCAATAGTTTTGAACTCAAGCACGCAACGGTCGGTGTGATCGGCTATGGCAATATCGGCTCCCAGGTTGGCCAGATTCTGCATGAAGGCTTTGGTGCTGAAGTGCTAGTCTATGATCCTTATAAGTCTGCTGAAGACATTCACAAAGCAAAAGGAAAAAAAGTATCTTTGCCGGAATTATTGTCAGAAGCGGATGTCATCACACTTCACTGCAATCTTTCAGATGAAAACCAGCGGATGCTTTCTGATGCAGCTTTTGATCAAATGAAGCAGCATGTCTTGCTGATCAATACTGCACGTGGGGAATTGGTGGATGAAGCAGCTTTGATCCGTGCGTTGGCTAGAAAAGAAATTTCCGGTTATGCTGCCGATGTCTTTTGTCAGGAACCGTTAGAGCCTACGCATCCATTACTGGCTTTTGAAAATGTCACATTGACCCCTCATATCGGTGCGTATACTTCTGAAAGCTTAGCCGGAATGGGAGATCATGTAGTGACGAATATTGAGCGCTTTTTTGCGCAACTAGAACCCTTTGATCTGGTGAATGAAAGGAGTTGGTCGGTATGATTGGTATGCAAATTATTTCTCATGGCGAACTCAGCCAAGGGATCGTTCATTCGTTACAAATGATCAATGGTGAGACACAGCAGATGGCGTTCGACACACTTGCTGAAAATGAAGAGGTCGACAGTTTCCGTCAAAAAATTTTAGATCAAAGCCGCAAGCTGGATAGGGGGCATGGGGTCTTGGTATTTGTCGATATGTTTGGAGCAACGCCTTACAACTGTGCTTATTATAATTCACAATTTTTTGACCCTAACCACTATCAGATCGTTGCCGGGTTCAATCTGCCGTTAGTGATTGAAGCAATCATGCAACGTGAACAGATGTCTTTGTCACAATTAGTCGCACATTTGCGTCAGGCAGCGATCGACACGATTGTCTTTCAAGACAAATATGAGTGAAGAGAAAGTGAGGCAGTCTATGTATACGGCATTAATGATGCGTCCCGAGGACAATGTTGCCATGGTTTTGCAACCAACGCCGGCGGAATCATCCGTGAAGATTGTTAATCAAGCGACCTTAAATGAATTCCTGATTGTCCAGTCTATTGACAGCTACCATAAATTTTCTGTAAAAGATATTGAATCTGGCGAAGAGATTATCAAATATGGCGAAGTGATAGGGATTGCTACAGCAGCGATTACCAAAGGTGAACATGTGCATACACATAATGTGAGGAGCATCAGAGTCTAATGAAACCAATAATGGGTTATAAACGATCCGATGGGCAATATGGGATCCGCAACAAAATTTTAGTCATTGCGACAGTGGGCTGTGCCAATGAAACTGCACGCCGTCTGGCTGAACGAATTGCCGGCACGGTCTTTATCCCAGCTGGAAAAGGCTGTGGCCAAATTGGAGATGCAGTAGAAATCACCAAACGAACGTTGACGGGATTTGTCTTAAATCCCAATGTCTATGGGGCAGTCTTTGTCGGGTTAGGCTGTGAGACGATTCAGCCTCACGAAATGGTGGCTCGGGTTCAGAAGGTATCAGACAAACCGGTCTACTCTTTTAGCATCCAGGAAGAAGGCGGGACAACAAAAACAATCGCGACAGTCGTTCCTTTATTAGAAAGACTGGTAGGCGCGGCTGCCCGGATTGTGAGGGAACCCGTTGAACTATCTGCTCTTACTTTAGCGACCAATTGTGGCGGCAGTGATGCAACCAGTGGGTTATCCGTCAATCCTGCTTTGGGAGTTGCGACAGAACTTTTGGTAGCTGCAGGCGGTCGATCGATCCTAGGAGAAACGACAGAATTGATCGGTACAGAGCATATCTTGATCCGTCGTGCCAAAAACCAACAAGTCAAACGGGATATTCAGACTATCATTGGCGGTCTCGAAAAACAATTTGAACGTCTCCAAGTAGATATTCGAGGAGCAAATCCTTCACCTGGTAATCAAAAAGGTGGTTTGACGACACTTGAAGAAAAATCGTTAGGCGCAATCATGAAAGCAGGACACGCCACGATCAATCAAGTCGTCAAATATGGAGAGATCGCCACTGAAAAAGGGGTGATCATCATGGACACTCCAGGATACGATATTGAATCTGTAACGGGGATGGTGGCTGGCGGCGCCCAGATCTGTGTCTTTACAACGGGGAGAGGCACGCCCATTGGAAATCCCATCGTACCAATGATCAAGATTACCGGTAATCATGAGACGTATCAACGAATGACTGAACATATGGATCTTGAGTTATCTGCGATCATTACCGGCGAAATGTCCATCAAGGAAGGTGGCGAAAGAATCCTTTCTGAGATGATCGCAGTGGCAAATGGAAAACGAACTGCAGCGGAGAAATTAGGCTTTCAGGAGCTAGCGATTTATCGCAACAATGAAGTCTGGGGCTGTGATTTATAAAACAGCCCCAACTAAATACTGCTAAACATCCTATCTAGGTGATTTAGCAGTTGCTATTAAGCCGATCGTACTTTTGAAAAACTGTCACTTTTAGCAATTGCCATTACTGTAATAAAAAAGAAATATCAAGAAAGTACAATCAAGAAAGTACAATCAAGAAAGAACTGTTATCGAAAAACGATGTAGCGCCCTCCAGAAGTTAGCTGTTTCAGCTATCCTATAGAGGGCGCTCTCTTACGAATAGATTCTTGAAGAAACGTGTGAGAGTGCTTTTTCGGATAGAGGACGGATTTCTTCGTGAAAAAATTGTCTAGAGAGGCGACCCAAATGAGTCTATCTTCTTTGAAGCAATAAATGGGTTAGGATTTTAGTATAAACCGGTATATTTTAGTATCATTTAAGCCCTAAACTTTTTATAATTGGATGAAGCGGTTACAAGGAAGCTTTGATGTCATTGATCAATAAGAAAGATTCCACGTTGATAATAGGAGGAATAACATGTTAGCTAACAGTGAGCCATTACAGCAATTGATGGATTTAATTGAAATCCCCGTTTTAATCCAAGAGAAAGTGAACGCAGCCATAGAGGAGCTGCAAGAACAAGAGATGATTACTAGTGTACATAAATTGCTCGATCCAGTAACAGCTTCAGCAGAAGCCAAGTGGTTATCCCAACTGTACAAAGAGGTGTCGATGAAGGAATTGGCGATCCATTTGTATGCAGCGACCATCAGCTGGAAACATATTTATCAACCGCTGCAAATTCCTCATGAGATTTATTTGGCTACGATGAGGGCATTTACTCGATTCTTAAAAGAAACGAAACAAGTCGGTAATCAGGATGTGTTTGATCGTGGATTTTGGACATGGCGGTATTTGTGCGGATTAGAATTTAGGATCGATCAGCTAGAATTTGAAATGATCGCCGCTGATCATAAGAGCAAAGCACCACAACTTGAAGGTCAAGCCTATCTTTCTCTTCACATCCCTTCAGATGCGAAACTGGTTCATGAGCAAGTCCAAGAAAATTATCAGTCAGCCAGAATGTTTTTTGAAACCTACTTTCCTGCATACGCTTCAGCACCAATTGTGACGGATACTTGGCTGCTTTCGCCCAAGTTGAAAGAATGGCTGCCAGCAACTTCCAACCTCGTTTTGTTTGGAAATGACTACGAATTGCTGTTGACAGAACCAGAAAAAAATGACGGCGTACTCTGGCTCTTCAATACTATTTCTAACGATGTCAGCAAGTATCCCGAAAACACCACCTTACAAAAAGCAGCGAAGGCATGGCTGTTAGCAGGGAATGCGATTGGATCGGCGGTAGGACGATTGAAATAGTTTTTTCGAAGCAGAAGGACGGCGATTATCGCTAAAGTGGATACGAGTGTTACAGAGAAACTGAGTATGATCGTGTTCGTTTGATAGTTGCAGTGAAAGAAGAGACATAACAGGAGTCTCCTGAAGAACTAAAAAAGCAAAGACCTGGAAATCAGAAAGAGATTCCAGGTCTTTTCTGCTAAGTAAAGGTATACCAGACACATTTATTCTGTGTCGGAATGGCGTCAGTAGAAGACTATCTTTTAAAAAAAATAATTATTCAGTATAATAGAACCGAAGTACGTAGCACTAATGCGTAAGGAAAAGGGAAAGTCAATGAGAATAAAGAAAAAAATCAGAGAATATCATACACCGTTCGCAAGAGTCGCCGATAAAAGACTGGAATTAACGCTATCATCAGAGACGATTGCAGAAAAGAAAAATTTTTATAATGTATTGTTTAACGACGACCGTATCGGCGACGTTATGCAGCGGGAGTTTCTTTTGCAGGAAGGCAAGAAACCTGTTGCTTTGCTGAAATCGTGGATACCAGTCGATTATTTGGTAGAAAGAAAAAATGCTGATGTAGAATTATTAGTAGACCAGTCAAAAGGGGTATCTAGTATTAGAAAAGAGATTGCCCTGTCATGGCCGAATGAAATCGAGGCACAGCAACTGCAGATCATTGGAGACAGTCAAGTGCTGATTGAAAAAACCTTTTTTTTGGATCAAGATAAAACGATCATCCGCTACGAAGAAGAAATCTCTGATCCAGATGCGTATTTGTTTGAGGAGTGAGACAATGGGAAAGTTTTTGTACTTAGAAGCCAAAAGAAAAATTGTTGAGATGATTCAAGGCGGCGACTTTGGTTCAAATGATAAGATCCTGAGTGAGCGTGAATTGGCAGATATCTTAGGGTATAGTCGGATGACAGTTAAAAAAGCCATTGGTTCCCTGGTAGAAGATGGCGTTCTTTATAAAAAGCGGGGCGCGGGAACTTTTCTGTCCAATGAGGGACATTCCAATCGTTTTGAGGTTGGAGACGAGTCGCCGCTATCTTTGACACAGGGGATTCGAATCAAAGGAATGGAGTCTAGCAGTTTTGTTGAATCCTTCAAACTGGTTTACGATGATCCGGAGTTGATGGCTGTCTTTCCAGAATACTTTGAGTTTTTTGAATTGATCCGGGTGCGGGAGGCTAATGAAGACAAAGTATCCTTGCAAATTGCCTATTTCCCTTTTCGTTTATTTAAAGATGCTCATCGCTATGATTTTGGTAGTTTTTCACTCTATGACTATATGGAATACAAAAATAAACGACCTGTCAAATTCAAGAAACAGTTTTATGCTAGCCGAGTGGAAGACGAAAAACAGTTCAGCAAAATCAATATGCGGCCTGGAGAATACGTCTTATGTATTGAATATTATGGCTATACTGATCAGAATGAGTTGGTGGAATATACAAAATCTTTTTTTAATCCAGAAAAAATAACCTTCAATGTAGAGACCGACTATTAAGTGGTTCTAAAATTGGTTGCTAAAAAAGACCTATTCAAGAAATTGGTCTTTTTTTTGTTGTTTTTCTATCGAAGGGGTTCTATTATCTAGTTGTAAGTAATTGGGAAACGATTACAGATGAAAGGAGAAGACACATGAAAATTGTTTTGGCGAGTCATTCTAATTTAGCGCAAGGCATGAAAGATACGGCTGAATTTATTATGGGGAAGCAAGAAAATCTATCTGCGATCACCGCCTATGTTGATGAGAAGGTTGACTTTTCGGCACAGCTTAGAGCGTTGATCTCAGAAATGGCAGAGGAACCAATCATATTTATCAGTGATCTGCTTGGAGGGAGCGTCAACCGTGTGATCACTGAAACAATTGCAGGAAAAGAGAACCAATTTCTAATTGCAGGGATGAATTTGCCATTGGTATTAGAAATTGTTTCAATGAGTTTTTCTGCAGAACCAGCAAAGATTAAGGAACAACTCCAGCAAGTGATTGTAACCGCTACAAGTGGTGTCAAATTGATTGAAGTAAATCCAGATCAACCAGATGAAGACGAATTTTAAGGGAGAGAGTCAACATGATCAAAATGACAAGAATTGATTACCGTTTATTACATGGACAAGTAGCATTTGCGTGGACAAAAAATTTGTCTGCCAATGCGATTTTGATTGCAAATGACAACGTAGTGAACGACTCATTTAGAAAGCAAACATTGAATTTGGCAAAACCTAATGATACGAAATTGATATTTAAAAGCATTGACGATTCAATTGCTGCGATTAAAAGCGGTGTCACAGATAAATACAATGTGTTCATTGTTGTAGAAAATGTTCATGATGCCTACCGATTGGCAAAAGGAACTCCGGAAATCAACAAAATCAATTTAGGATTATCCGCAAAGCGTGACGATAGCAAGAACATTGCGAAAGCAGTCTATGTCACAGATGAGGAAATCAAAGAACTAACGGAACTGGAAAATTCTGGCATCGAAATCTTAGTTAAACAAGCACCAAATGATGCCAATATAGAATTCAGATCGTTAGTTTAGCCGAAGGGAGTAAGGATGATGATTGTTCAAACAATTGGTATTTTTATTATTGCACTAATAGCAAATATGCAGGATTTTCTAGGTTCTTCCTTCATTGGTCGTCCCTTAGTCACAGGATTATTTGTTGGGTTATTATTTGGGGACGTGACCCAAGGCTTGATCATGGGCGCAACCTTAGAATTGGCCTTTCTAGGTTTGATGGGCGTCGGCGCCACTGTGCCGCCGGATGAAATCATCGGCGGAATCTTGGCTACCGCACTTGTTTTAAAAAATGGTTATGGTGTCGATGTGGCATTGACACTTGTCTTGCCGATCGCAGCTTTAGGATTAGCCATCAAAAACATTTTATATGTTGTGATCTTTCCGGCAATGACTCATAAAGCTGATCACTTGATTGAAGAAGGCAAGATCAAAGAAGCGGCCAATATGCATTTATGGGCATCTTTCACTCGGATTGGATTGATGACAGTCGTGACTACTGTTGCCTATGTAATCGGCAGCGGTACAGTCGATAAAATTTTGAAATTAATACCACAAGCTTTTATTGATGGGATGAATATTGCAACCAATATTCTGCCTGCTGTCGGATTTGCTATGTTGATCAATATGACTTTCTCTAAAAAAGTGGCACCCTTCTTTTTCTTAGGTTTCGTTTGTGCCGCGTACTTGAAATTAGATATGATCGCAACTGCAATGATTGGCGCTATTTTTGCAGGCATCATGTACATCATTTTTGATGCGATCCAAAAAAACAAAGGGCAAGTGATGACGGATGGGGAGGAACAATATGATGACTTCTAAAAAAATCGCAAAGAAAGATTTGATGGGCGTCTTTTGGCGATCAATGCCGATGGAAGCTTCATTCAACTATGAACGGATGATGAGTTTAGCGTTTGCCTATACGATGGGCGGCGTGATTCAAAAACTTTATCCAGACAAAGATGATCAGAAAAAAGCAATGAAAAGACACATGGAATTCTTTAACTGTACATCAGCGACTTCTCCATTCATTGCAGGTGTTGCTGCTTCAATGGAAGAAAAGAAAGCAAATGATCCTTCTTTTGATGAATCTTCTATCAATGCCATGAAAGCTGGATTAATGGGCCCTATCTCAGGTATCGGTGATTCGATCTTCTGGGGAAGTTTGCGGATCATTGCCAGCGGTATCGGGATTTCATTAGCGAAACAAGGAAGTATTCTTGGTCCGATTTTGTTTCTGCTCGTATTTAACATCCCGAATGTTCTCGTTCGTTATTTCGGTACCATGTGGGGCTATAAAGCCGGGGTTTCTTTTATTGACAAGATGTCAAGCGGATTGATGGATAATATCACTTATGCAATCAATATTCTGGGAAATACCGTAATCGGTGGGATGGTCGCTTCAATGGTGATCATCAATATCCCAGTGAAATTGACCAGCGGTAAAGATGCGCAAACGATCCAAGGATTGCTAGACTCGATGATGCCAGCCTTATTGCCGTTACTGATCACATTCCTATTCTGCCGTTTGTTGAAAAAGGATGTCAAAGTCTTCTATATCTTATTGGCAATTCTAGCTGTAAGTATTTTAGGGGCGGTATTCGGATTTTTAGCGGTATAAAAAAGGAGAGAAACTCATGCCATTTGTAAAAGAACAATTTATTAGCAACTATTCTCAAGTGATCGATCAATTAGATGCGGTGAAAGAAACAGCTGACGAAATGAAGCAGCAGAAATTTACTAAGATCTTCTTGATGGGTTGTGGGGGAACGTTCACCAAATTTGTCGGATTAAGACCACTATTGTTTGAAAAATTATCTGTGCCATTTTTGATTGTCAGCCCGGAAGAGTTGCTAAGCCTTTATTTTGATCAAATCGATGATCAAACATTGATCATTGCTGGTACAAAGACGGGTTCTACGCAAGAGATTCTTGATACACTTGGGAAAGTGCATCAAGTTTATCCTGAAACAACGATTTATGGGTTTATCGGTGATGATGACACACTTTTGGATGGAGCGGATATTCTTGATTACCGGACGAGCTCTGTTGATACAGATGTCCATTTGGTTCTGTTCGGCTGGTTCATTGAGTGCTATACTCAAATGGATCAAGACAAACTGGTTAAGATGCGAAAAGAAATTCTCCAACTTGGCACATTTGTCGGAGAAGCCATCGCTGGGGCCAAAGAGTTCGCGCAACAACTGATTGCGACTGTCGATGTGACGAAACCGCAAATGTGGGTGACATCTGGACGTTTATGGGGAGAAGTTTGTTGCTTCTGTAACTATATTTTGGAAGAAATTCAATGGATCCAAGCACAGCCGATCCATTCTTCTGAATTTTTCCATGGTCCATTCGAAATGGTGGCCGAGGATTACCAAGTCAACTTGATTATGAACGCTGATTCTAATCGTGACCAAGATCAACGGGTGGAACGCTTTATTGCTTCTCACTCTGCGCAAGCTAAAACGGTTGATTTAAATGAGTTTGGGTTGGATCGTTTTTCAAAAGAAACACAGAAATTTTTGATGCCGTGGTTTTTGAATCACTTCTTTGATCTATTATTGACTGTCTATACAGAAAAAACTGGAAAGAGTGCTAAAACACGCAGATATTATCGGAAAGTAGCGTATTAAAAATGAAACAAGAACTGTTCGAATTTCTTTGCTTGTATTTTCCTCGGATTTTTACTCAGAAGCAGAAAAAAGCTTTTCGGCAATGGCTCGGTAAGTATTTAACTGAAGCTACAAATTGTCAGCAATCAGGAGACTACTTCTTCAGAGAAAATGCTACTTACACATTGATCATTGATATCTCGACACCAGAATGGTTTCCTTGGGGGAAAGACCATCTGACAAGAGAAAGTCGGTTACGCTATATCAAAGTTTTGGGGATGATAAAAATAGCTTTGATTTTAGCCGGGGCTCTAGGTATCTTTGCGGTCACAAAAATGATTGGTGAGCAGCAGTGGTTATGGTCCAGTGCGATGGTATTGGTAGTAGGCGGAGTATTGCTTTTAGGATTTGGCCTGCCGCACCGTTACAATTTTTCTAAATTAGCGACGCTGGCAACGGTGATCAATCAATTCATTCAAGACGAGCGTTCCAATTTGTTCATTGTCGATTCAGAGATTCAGCTGTATGCTTCAGTATCATCACAAATAACGACAAAGACGATCAGTTCAGTAGATGATTTATATATTGGGGAACAATCTGGATACCATCAAGAGGCTACCGGGCAAAAACACTATTTTAGTTTTACGCAAGTAGCTGGAACGACCTTTATCCCTAACAAGCAGCGGCAAAAGTCGGATGTACCCCCCAAGACGTTCTATGAAGATTTCGCTGCGTTTCGGGAAGTAGATTGAAATGAAACCTAAGATCCAATTCTAAAAGATTCAATGGGGGAGCACATGGTAAAGGGAATTATTTTTGATTTTGATGGTACGCTTGTGGATACCGAGGAAGTTGCTTATCAAGCAGTAAAGCAATACCTTCGTGACACCTACCAGGTAACCTATACAAGGAGAGATTACCAAAAAAGTATTGGTTCAGCAGACGGGGTGTTTTATCAACACTTAGAAAAGTCTCTAGGGAAGCCCGTTGATGTAGAAGCCATTGAAGCATGTTTTACTCAAGCACAGAAAACGAAGTATCCTGAGGTGCCATTGCGGGAAGGCATTGCAGAAGTTATCCAGTATGGCAAAAAGAACCAGTTGAAGCTAGCGATCGTCTCTAATTCAAGGAAAGCAGAATTGATGCATTTCTTTGCTCATCATCAAGAGTTGATGTCTGTTTTTGATCTTATCCTCACCCGGGATGATGTGAAGGAAGGCAAGCCAGCTCCTGAGGGATATCAGAAATGTCTTGCACAGTTGGCATTGTCAGAAGAAGAAGTTATTGCACTGGAGGATAGTCCAACCGGGGTGACGGCCGCTTTAAGTGCGGGCTTGAAAGTATTGGCTTATCCCAATGCTTTTACCACCGAGATGGTTTTTCCTGAAGAAGCGATGATAGTAGCTGCAGCTGATTTGGCAGCTAGGCGATTCATCTGATTTTGTCGAACGTCAAATGAACTCCAACGAAGGTAGATGAATGTTCAATGATTGAGCATTCATCTACCTTTTTTTGCAAAAAATTCTTATCTGTTTTTTCTTCATGAAAAGAATCAAAAAGCAATTTACGATTCATGCGGGAATCTAACAAGTTGATTGCAACGAGATGTCAGAATTTTGCATCCAGATGTTTTTCCTATGATTCTACCCAAAAGCAGCAAAATATTCGGTATGCTAGTAGAAATGAAAAATAGGATTCAAAAGGAGATAGCATGAAAAAACTGGAAAAATTGATAGTTGCAAGCTCGTTGATGTTGATAGGTTTTCCATTGGTTGCAAACGCAGAAGATGTGGATCGTCAAATTCAACAACAAACCCAGCGAATCAATGAAATCAAAGGGGAATCTGCTTCAATAGAAGCGTTCAAACAAAAGACGGAAGCGGAGATCCAACAACTTGAATCTGAAATGGATTCGATTTTGGCGTCAAAGGCCAGCACAGAGCAAAAGGTCAACAAAATCGCGGTTGAAATCAAGGAATTGGAGGAAAAAATCGCCAAACGGAAAGAAACACTGGCGAATCAAGCAAGAGATATTCAAGTTTCAGAACCTTCGAATGCCATGATGACGACATTACTTGATGCTGACTCACTAGGTGAAGCAATTCAACGAGCCATTGCTTCTGTCACCATCATGAATGCCAGCAATAGTATCGTTGAGCAACAGCAAAAAGACATCGAGACAAGTATCAAGCTCGAAAAAGAACTAGAAGAAAAACTATCCGAAATTGAAACTCATGCGAGCGAGCTGCAACAAAAGCAAGGGGAGCTTGCGGATGTACGATTGAATCAGGATGTGGCATTGGCCGACTTACGATTGTCTCTGAATCAAGAAGAGAGCAAAAAGTCTGACTTGGAAGCAGAAAAAGCGGCTGCTGAAAAGAAACGGGAAGAAACACTGAAACAATTAGCAGCAGAAGAAGCGTTAGCCGCAGAAGCTAAGATACAAGCACAAGCTGAGGCAAAAAAAACTCAGGAACAAGCGAAAAAACAAGTAGCCGCTGAAGCAGCGGTCTCTCAAGAAAAAGAGTCGGCAAAAGAAACCGGCACAGAAGCAACGACATACGCTAATGCTTCTACACCAATCAATGAAGAGACCAACATTGAAGAAACAAGTAAAAAAGAAACTAATCAAGATACTGATCAAGAAACACCGGAGCTTGCTAGTGGAAATCAAACAAGCGGTTGGTCTTTACCGGTCGATTCTGTCCATATCTCGAGTCGTTTTGGATACCGTACAGATCCAACGGGCTCTTCCGGCAACCAGCACAATGGGATCGACTTTACCGGCAGCAGTGGAACACCGATTTATGCGATTCAAGGTGGGAAAGTGGTAGAAGCCGGTTATGGTCCGTCCACAGGAAATTATGTGATCATAAAGCATCCGAATGGCATCTATAGTTATTACATGCACTTCAATGCATTGCCTGCTGTTAGTAGCGGTCAAAGTGTCACAGCACGTCAATACCTTGGTGGAATGGGAACAACTGGAAATTCGACTGGTGTCCATCTACATTTGGGAATGGCGACAGGACTATGGTCAGGCTTCTTTGACCCTGCGTCTGAATTAGGCCTCTAAATAAAAAAAGCAGCGGCTGCTTGCAGTGATCCGAAAAGTTGGACCAAAAGTCAACTTTTCGGACACACTTCATTTTTGCCGCTGCTTTTTATTATGATCATTGCTTGCTGTCCTCTTTTGAGAAAAGAAAGGCATTTTAAGCATTGCATCAGCCAACTGCCAATGGGTTCAGCTGACTTGCGGTTTCGCTTGCGGATCTTGCTTCGAAGATCAGTTGCTCTACTCGGCTAAACCTTCTAACAACGCTAGCCATCGCTCAGCGAGCTGCTCACTGCTGCAAGTAACTGTAAATGATTCTTTCCCTGTCATTTCGACATAGATCTCTGTCTCTGAAATTTTAACGATACGCATACTAGTTTTCCTCCTTCGCAGCATTCCGCCACTATTTTCTTAAAGTAATTTTTTCTTAAAGCACTACTTTCTTAAAGCACTATCTTCTTAGAGCACTATTTTTTTAAACTAGTGCCTTTTTGTTTCTCAAAAATAAAATACGCTAAAAGATCAAAAAAATTTTTTCTTTTGAATTTCTTCTAAATTTTCTGTAGCTGCTCCTTTCAGAAGCAAAAGCGTTGGTAAGAGGGAAATTTGACCAAATGCACTCATTTTTGGCGCATTTTTTGTTGGCTTTCTTCTGCATAGAGATCTTGATAAATCAGACTAAAACTTCCTCGTTTGCCAGGCAGATCATGAAAATGAAGATCTTCTAGTAAGTGGTTGGTGAGGGGAGAAAAAGAAAGTTCCAAAAACTCAGTGAGGCTAGTGTTCGCCCGAGGCAGTTGATAGCTATGTTCTCGTTTGATAATGCCGTGAGCAAGGAAACTGATCAGCATGGTTTGCTTTAAGCGGCGGGACTCAACCAAACAGGGGAAAGAGAACTGATTGTGCAGTTCAATGAACAGCTGCGGTCCAGAAGCGGACAAAGTCATGATTTTTCCAGGGTTCACCCAAATCGTGTCTTTTTTGGTCGCGTTTGTTAGGGGTAGCAAGCTATATTCACTAGTCGCACAAGGAATCTTGTATTGACGTTTGATATTCGACTGGCTGAATAAATGGTACAGTGTATCTTTGAAAAGCGCGTACTCATAAAAATGGAAATGGAGAAGAATCTGTTTGATGATAGGAAATGGCGGCTGTGGAAGAAGTGAACAATAGTCTTGATAAATGATCAAAGAATGCGTGCGATCATCACGAACAAAAGGCAGAATGGCAAAAATTTCTTTCTCGAAGTCAATTGTCATGGTTGGACGGATCAAAGCAGCAAGTTCCTGGCAAGTGGCCTGATCACTAGAATTGAGGAATCGTTTACATTTTGGATCAAAGGACAGACGATAAGGATCAAGTTTATTCGAACTTATAGGGGAGTAGCATCTCTTCATAGAAAAACTCCTTCATTTTAGATACTTCAACTATAAAATTATCTGACTATTTTTGCAATAAAAAGTGCATAATTCAAATGATTTATTGATTTTTGATAAAAATAGTCACTTCCTCTTTTTGCTATGGTTAATGTACCCGCGGGAACACCAAGCAAAAGGAGGAATACAATGAAAGAATGGCACACACTGATGGCTTCTTATGAGCGCCTCTTTTACAAAGTGCTGATTCGGGCGGGCATCTTCCCCAGTCATCCAGATTTTGAAGATTATTTGCAAGAGTTGCGACTCATGCTCTTTGAGCGCGCACGAAGGTATCCTGATGAAGGGATCTTTCGCAACGAAAATGAAGTGAATTATCTATTTGGCTTTTTGCTATGGCGAGTGATTGATTTACAACGAAAAAGTAATCGTCAAAAACAACTGATCCAAGCAATCGCATCAGAGCAGGAAGAAACGATTGATCTGAAAGAAGACATCGACAATCATCTATTGCTGATGCAATTCTGGGCATTTCTGAAACCGAAAGAACGACAAATGTGGCTTGATTGGGTCAATCAAGAGGGATCAAAACAGTCTCGCTATTATTATCGTCAGAAGTTGAGAGCCCGCTGGCAGCAATTTATTCACGAGGAGACGACAAGCAGCAAAAAATAGGTGTTCTATTTAGTCAGAATAAAAGTGAAGGACCCAGACAGGAGCTTTCTTACTCGTTCCTCTTGTATCGTGCAGCTTCTTTTTGTAAACTGAAATCAAGGAACAAAAGGCACCTTTTGTCTAAACTGTTTTCGCATTATCGACAGATAATGACAGTTTTTCTTGGTACTTGATAAACTCCTTTTATGTTGACCATGATTTGGTGCCTTAAGTTCTAATTGAATGAGAAGCGTCTTTTTTTCAAATCATATTAACAGCAATCGTCGAATAAAGCGGTCTTCGAATGGAAGAGGCCGCTTTTTTTCGTCAATTCGCGACTTAAAAAGGCGCTTTTTTTGGTCAGGCTATTTCTAGAATACGGTGGATATTTTGGTAGTCAAAAACAGCAACATAGGCTATACTTTGGCTATCATCATACAATATTGTATGGCAAAGACCGATGGCCTTGACTGATCACTTGCAAAGCGGGAGTATCAAAAAGCAAGTGGGGCAAACCAGCAAACGATTTGCTAGTGAATAGACGTTGGTCAATAGGAGGAATGAATGATGGGGAAAATTGATATTTCCAATCTGACACGAGATTATGGCAATGGCAAAGGAATTTTTGACCTGTCATTTTCTGTGGAAGCAGGAGCGTTTGGTTTTCTGGGTCCTAATGGCGCTGGGAAGACCACAACGATCCGTCATCTAATGGG
This sequence comes from Enterococcus sp. DIV0574, assembly GCF_051711125.1. Classification (NCBI taxonomy): domain Bacteria; kingdom Bacillati; phylum Bacillota; class Bacilli; order Lactobacillales; family Enterococcaceae; genus Enterococcus; species Enterococcus sp. DIV0574. Next base: position 2,212,469 of record NZ_JBIOMA010000001.1, on the reverse strand, counting down.
GTTCATCAAACCTCAAAGCGGCAACTGTTTGATCAATGGGATGAATTGCTGGCAGCAACGAGAACAAATCCAAAGAAATTTAGGCTACATTCCTGGCGAAATGACTTTTTTTGATGATATGACCGGAAGCGAATTTATTAAATTTATCGCAAAGTATCGGGGAAATACTGAAAATGGACGGGCCAAAGAATTACTTGATCGATTTGAGTTAGATCCGAACGGCAAGATCAAAAAAATGAGTAAAGGGATGAAACAAAAAATTGGCATCGTTGTGGCTTTCATGCACGATCCAGAGATCTTGATTTTGGATGAGCCTACTAGTGGCTTAGATCCCTTGATGCAGTCACGTTTTATTGATTTAATCACTGAAGAAAAAAAGCGCGGCAAAACCATCCTCATGTCTAGCCACATGTTTGAAGAAGTTGAGCGGACCTGTGATCGAATTGGCATCATTCGTGCCGGAAAATTAGTTGCGTTGGATTCCACCGACACATTAAGAGAAAAACATCTGCGTCGTTATACCGTCACTTTGCCAAATGAACAACTGGCGGCAGCCTTTGCAGCAGATTTCAATGGAGAAATCGATCCGGCACAACCTAGTCAAGTCCAAGTCAGTACGAGTCAAACATTGGAACAGATCTTTATGGATTATTATGGAGGTGAAGAGAAATGATCAATTTCACCCTTTACAAACGCGAATTGCGCCGCAGCATCCTGACACTTGTGATTTTTGGTGCCGTCATGACCCTCTACATCTCAATCATTGTCAGTATGTACAATCCAGAAATGATGCAGTCTCTTGAAGAAATGCGCAAGATGCTTCCGGAGTTGATGTCGGCAGTCGGCATGAAAGCCGGCGCTAACTCATTATTGGGTTTCATGTCTTCTTATCTTTACGGATTTATTTTGATCATTTTTCCAATGGTATTCTCGATTCTTCGAGGGAATGCATTGATTGCCAAATATGTGGACAGTAATGCGATGGTGGCCCTTCTGGCAGCACCCATCAAACGGAGAACGATTGTCATGACGCAGATGTCGGTTCTTTTAACGGGTATTTTCTTTTTGATCATCTATGGCACTGCATTAGAGATCCTTTGCGGATTACAATTTAAAGGAGAACTCGAGATTCCCAAACTGTTGCTGCTGAATGGTGGGTTGCTTTGTTTGCAGTTGTTTATCGCAGGAATCTCTTTCTTAGCTTCTTGTGTTTTTAATGATTCAAAATACAGTATTGCTGTCGGCGGTGGGATACCAGCATTAATGTACGTCTTACAGATGCTTGCCAACACCGGCGGAAATGCAGAAAAAGTAAAGTATTTTACTTTCTTTACATTGTTTGATCCAGATGCTTTGATCGCAGGAGATCGTAGTGGTCTCATCGGAATCTTTGTCCTATTGATTGGAGCGTGTATCCTGTTCGTGGCATCGGGCATGGTCTTTTGTAAGAAAGATCTTCATATTTAGTGAACAAGCAAAAAACAATCACTCCAATCCTGTATTTGGAGTGATTGTTTGTTTTACCCTTGTACAGCTTTGCCTGTATAAGAATAAAATTAATTGTTTTTCTCCGCGACAAAAGCATCGACTTCCGCTAGATACAACTTCTTCTCTTCTTCTGGTAACCAAGCAATCTCAAAGGCATTTCTGACCAATTGAATGATTTGGTCCTCTGTTAACTGATAATTTTTGCTCAATGCATAAAGGTCGTCAGAAATATAGCTTTGGAAATAAGCTGGGTCATCTGAATTGATCGTCACTTTGACGCCTTTTGCCAATAACTCGATGATTTCTTTTCCCTTCATATCATCCACGACGAAACTGTTGGAGACAGGGCAACACGTCAATCCGATTTGGTGCGTCCGCACATAATCGACTAACTGTTCATCTTCTACGATATTTGTTCCATGATCGATTCGTTCCACTTGGATTTCTTCAATGACTTGGCGAATGTGTTCGATCGAATCTTCCTGATCAATGTCGCAGTGCATCGTCAAATGAAATCCAGCGGCTTTTGCTTTTTCAAAAACTTTTTTGAACTTCAGTGGTGGATTGCCTTTTTCATCTGAATCAAGCCCGATCCCCAAAATCTTATCTTTAAAAGGTAGTGCTTGTTCTAAGGTTTCTGCTGCTGATTCAGCAGAAAAATCCCGTAAGAAGCACATAATTAGGGCACTTCGTACACCAATTTGTTCACTTTCTTGTGTCGCTCGATAATAGCCGTTGATGACGGTTTCAAAAGAAATACCGCGAGAGGTATGGGCTTGCGGATCAAAAAAAACTTCAGCATAAGTGACGTGATGTTCGGCAGCTTTCTTGAAGTAAGCCATTGCCAATTCATAAAAATCTTCTTCTGTTTGGAGGACATTCATCGCTGGATAATAAATGTTCAAAAAAGAAGGCAAGGAGTCGAACTGATAACTTGCTTCCACCTCTTCGATTGTTGATTGACCAATATCAATTTGATTTTTTTGTGCCAATCGTAATTTCAAATCAGGCTCCAATGTTCCTTCTAAATGCAGATGGAGTTCAGCTTTGGGAATTTTTTTGATAAATTCGTAGGTTACTTCTTTTGCCATAATTTTCGTCTTTCTCCTTTTAAAGTAAGTATTTTGCACCAAAAACCTTTTTTTATAACTTGAAAAGCGAACATCTTGTTGAATCAACATTCCTTTTATTCATTTTTAACATAAAATCCCCGTTTTCACAAGAGCAAAAATTTGCTGGAAGATACCTGAATAGTCCTTAAAAAGTTGTGCGAATATAGGCGATTTTCTTCATGCGAATATAGACGATTTTCTTCAGGAGTTTATTTTTTACAACCAAACATCAAAAAGTAATCGCTTGCATGATTTTTGATTTATGCTAAAATTAACTTGTTCGAACAAGTTTGGTTATTATTCGCGATAAAAATGATGAGAGAGGAGTGGATCATAACTATGAGAGGACAAAATCAGTCGTCCGGTGCCAATGCGTACGCACAAAAAAATATGCGATTTAACCGCTATCTGATTTTTCGCTATATGACAGCAATTTTTTTCTTTATCAATCTTTATTGGGCGTTGCTTAGTCTGGCAAATTGGACAGTGATGGGTCTGGTACCGGTGTTCTTGCTTTTGGTCGATGGCGCCATCATCTTTGAGCAGACACAAAAATATTGGCAGACATCAAATCGATTGCACTTGACTAAAGTTGGTTATTGGATTCAAACAGGGGTCAACACTACTGGTATCCTTTTTATCCTGTTAGGGTGGCAAGACGGATTTTTCCCATTTTTGAATCTTGCGGCCAGACCGATTTTACTGGTTAGTCTGACTCTGGGATTGATTTGTTGTTTATATATGGAACGAAAAGCATGGTTGATCGAAAAAGATCGGGATAGTTACTTGAACTATCTGCGGACATTTGAGAATAAAGGAGGAAAAATAGATGAACACAGAAAATAGTAAAATGTTTACCTTTCTGGATAAGTACTTAATGGGACCAATGGGGCGAATCTCGCAATTTCGAATCGTCCGTGGAGTGATGGCGGCCGGGATGGCTTCGATTCCGTTTACGATCGTTGGTTCAATGTTCCTGATTATTAGTGTCTTACCTCAAAGTTTCCCAGCTTTAGCATCGATTTGGGCGGCTTCTTTTGATAAGATCCAAAGTTTATATATGCTAGGAAATACTGCAACAATGGGGATCTTGGCCTTATATTTCTGTATTGTTTTTGGTTATGAATATACCAAGATCCAAGCGCAGGAAGAAAAAATTTCGTTAAGTCCTATAAACGGGGCTTTGTTGTCAATGATGGCATTCTTCATGTGTCTACCTCAATTAGTATTTGAAGGCGGAGTAGCGACTCTTGTGACCCTTATTTCCGATGATCAAAAAATCATTGATGGTTGGGAAATGGCGGGTGGTGTGACACGTTTAGGAACGACTGGTATTTTTACTGCAATTATTATGGCTATTATTGCAGTGAAAATTTACGCGTTTTGTGTCAAGAGAAATATCTACATCAAAATGCCTGATACTGTACCAACTGGTGTTTCAAGTTCATTTACTGCATTGATTCCGACTGCGTTGATTGCTTTAGTCGTGATCGTGATCAACGGTGCTTTAGTAGCTTTAGGGACCGATATCTTCAAAGTCATTGCGATTCCCTTTAGTTTTGTTTCGCAATTGACGAGTACGTGGGTTGGGTTGTTAGTCATCTATTTCTTGATGCATGCATTGTGGATCGTCGGAATCCACGGAGCAACGATCGTGACCTCATTCTTGACGCCCATCGTTCTTTCCAACATGGTTGAAAACCAAAGCGGTGCAAATATTGCTTTTGCCGGTGAATTCAATAATAGTTTCGTGACCATTGGCGGTTCAGGAGCGACACTGGGCATGGTGATCTTCATCGCCTTCTTTGCTAAATCGGCACAACTAAGTGCATTAGGTAAAGCCGCGATCGTCCCATCATTCTTCAACATTAATGAACCAATTTTGTTTGGGATGCCAGTTGTTTATAACCCATATACGGCAATTCCTTTCTTTTTGGCACCAATGGCCTCTATGTCGGTGGCATATTTTGCAATCAATTTAGGGTTTGTCAATCCACCGATTGCCCAAGTCGCTTGGCCAACCCCAATTGGTCTTTCAGGGTTTATTGGTTCAGGTGGTGATTGGCGTGCCTTTGTACTGGCATTAATTTGCGCTTTGGTCGCCTTTCTAATTTGGTTCCCATTCATCAAAATGTATGATGGCAAACTTTTTGCACAAGAACAAGAAAAAGCTTGACCGAAAGTGCAAGTTTGAATGAACAGACCCCAGCTAAGGCATGTTTAGCTGGGTTTTCTTTTGTCATCATGAGATGAAAGAAAGATTTCCACTAAGGCAGTGGCTTTTGCGGTAAAATAGGAATAGTACAACATTTGGGGGAGAAGTGGAATGACAAAACAATGGACGATCGATTTATTAGCGGCAGATTTAATTGCCCGAATCGAAAAAAAGAGTTTAGCTGATCGCAACGGAAAGTTACCTAGTGAGAAGGAAATGATGGAACACTATCAGGTCTCTCGGTATTCCTTAAGGCAAGCACTAAGCAGATTGAGTAAACGCGGCTATATTTATCAAGTTCAAGGGAGAGGCTCCTATGTCCACGATCAATTGACGCAAGAGCAAAAAGCAGTCCAAAGTGATCTTGGGTTTACCGAAGATCTTGCTAGAGAAGGAAAACTGATTCAAACCGTTCAAGCAACGCAGCGTTTGGTCTCGTACGCTGAGATCGATTTTTCACCAAGCCATCAACGATTTTCTGATAATCAGCTTTTTATTGAAGTTGAACGATTTCGCACACTGGATGATCAGCCGTATTTGATTGAGAAATCCTATTATCTGGCAGATATCGTTGGTCAGATCCCAGAATCTGCTATGTACGGTTCCATGTTTGAATATTTTGCACAAGAAAAGGGAGTGACTGTCAGTTTCATCGATAAATTTATCCGCTGTGAATTACTGACTGCTAAACAAGCTGCTTTTTTTGGCATGAACGCGGGGAGCCCTAGTTTGGTTGTTCGAGACGACAGTTACTTGCGAGAAGGTGATTTGATGGCCTTCTCAAAAATCTTCTATGACTATCGAGAAACAACGTTGTTTATGCATAAGAAATTACAAGATTGATCCTTTAGAAGTAGCTCATAAAATGGTCTAAGCCACCAGAAATCATTCACGATTTCTGGTGGCTTATTTGTTTGAAAATTGTTTTAAAAAGGAGAAAGCGGTGAAAATCGCCTTTTTTAAGGAATTTTTTTCTGTTTTTTTAAAAAGATTTAAAAAAAACAGAATACTGTTCAGAAAATAATTCTTATTTCACTTTTTTACAAAATAAATATTAGAAGAAAAGATGGAAGCGTATTCTGAGAACATTAAAAAGTTTCTAATTTTTGTTAATAAAAAGGAGTAAAATCAAAAAAATCTCTTTTTAATGATTTTTTTGCGAAAAGAGGAGCACAAGTAATAAATAATTAACGATGGCGATAAAAATAAAATGTTTCTGTTATTTTATTTCCAATAAAATGTTTTTTTAATTATTCATGGTGTTAATAATTTGTTGTATAAAAATAAAAATGCTAGAATTTGCTTAAATAACTGAATATTTTAGTTATTTAATCACAAAAAAGCACGGAAATCGTTCTGGTATGTTGAAAAATGTAATTGAGATTTTTTCGAGTATTTGAATGGGTGTTTTTTTATTTTGCAAACGTTTTTTGTTTGTGATCTCTTTCTCCGGATATGTGATCATAGGGAACATCAAAAGACGAATGCCAAAGTTGGTTGGTCACTTTTGTTGGTTGTATTTATTTGAATAGGAGGAGTAAGAATGAAGGGCAATGACTATAAAAAAATAATGAATTCAAGGAGAAAAAGACGCGCAATAAACAAAAAATCGCTACTAGCGAATTTAACGGTCAGCGGGATGTTACTGACGAGTTCTGTGGTTGTTCCCACTACATTGTTGTGGGCACCAAAGACCGCAGAAGCATCATTGGTTTCTGCTGAGATTTTTAGTAATGTCCAAGCATCAAATGATTCTGGAACAAGTGCTGCAGCGCCATATTCAAATCCTGGAGATACCAACCCAGTCAACTTTACCATCAGCGGATCGAATGCGGTGACGCTTGACGTCTTAAACGGTGATAAAGTCGCAATCGTTGGTGTGCCAAAAGGGCTGACTGGCTTTGTACAACCAAATGGCAATGCCCGGGTATCAACAAATATCACTCTGCAACTTGAAGATATTGCCGCTATCCAAACACTGATTGGAACGCTTACGCCTGCTGTTGACACATTGGTAGGAACGGTGGATGCTCTTGTGAATCAGAACTTAGCGGATGCATTAGGGATTCCAGAAACGATTAATGGCTTTCCAAATTTATTGTATCAAGCAGCTTCCATCGTTGATATCAGTCAAGTAGTATCCGTCAATCTAGATGACATCTATGAACAATTGGATTTATTGAATCAGTTAGGACAATTTGGACAAGCCGATTTTGAAGTGCCTGCTGGATTGACAGATAATGAACGTGCCTTGATTGCCAATGTGGATGACGGCTTATTTATTGTGGTCAACCAACGCATCCAATCCATTTTGGAGAACTTGAAACAGGCGCAAATCCAAGTGAGCATCTTGGGAGGAGCAAGTAACATTCCTGGGATTGGCTCATTGATCGATGGCGTCAATACACTTGTCCAAGAAACAGTCAACACAGCTAAAGCTACTCTGAATGTTACCGTCGATGCTACACAAGCTGTGTTGAATGGAACGACAGATCTTGCTGATCAAATCGCATCGGCATCTGTTTTAGGTCAAACGACAGTTGTGATGCCAACGACCGTGACGACACCAACGACTTCAGAGCTGATTGCAAATGGTGTGACGAATCCGTCGAATCCATACGAAGCTCGATTTGCAGGTACTTTTTCTCAATCTAATCTACTCACACTTGATTTATTTACAGATGAGGATGGCAATAATTCCATCTGGTTAGCAGCAGAACCTGCAGCAGAACAAACGGAAACACCAACCATCGATCCTGTTGCGGCTGGTGATACCGCTATCAGCGGAACAGCAGAACCAGATTCAACAGTAACAGTGACTATCGGAAATGAACAGCCAGTCACAGCAGTAGCGGATGCCCAAGGCAACTGGACAGCCGAGGTACCAGAAGTCTCTCAAGGGGAAACAGTGACCGTTGTGGCAGAAGCAGATGGCAAAGATCCGAGCGAGCCAGTGACAGTGAGCGTCGCAGGTTTGACCGTTGCAGCACCTACAGCCTCCATTAGTGGCAATGAAACAGATGGCTATCCAGTCATTGGGAAAGCAACACCGAATGCAGCGATTGAGATCACGAACGCTCAAGGAGACGTTGTCGGCAGTGGAACGACTGACAGCGATGGCAACTATCGCATCGTAATTGCCCCCGATCGAGTCGCCCCAGAAGAAAACTTGAATGTCAAAGCAATCGTGACGGCTGGTGGTCAAGACTACAGTAGTCCAGAAACAGCAATTACTGTTCCAATTGATGATACAGCGGAACAAACAACAGCGCCGGCGATTGACCCAGTGACGGCTGGCGATACTACGATCAATGGCACAACGGAACCTGGAGCAGCAGTCTCAGTCACAGTCGGCGAAGAAGACCCAGTGACAGCAGTGGCAGATGACCAAGGAAATTGGACAGTTGAAGTGTCAGAAGTGACGGAAGGTGACACGGTCACTGTAGTAGCCACAGCTGACGGAAAAACACCAAGTTCGCCAGTCAGTGTGAGCGTTAGCGGTTTGACGGTTGAGGCACCGACGGCAACGATTAGCGGTAATGAGACAGATGGCTATCCAGTAATTGGACAAACGGTTGCTGATGCTGCCATCGAGATCACGAACGCTCAGGGAGTTGTTGTCGGCAGCGGAACCGCAGATGGGGAGGGCAACTATCGGATTGTGGTTGCGCCAGATCAAGTTGCCCCTGAAGAAAACTTGAATGTTACAGCAATTGTGACTGCCGGAGGGCAAGACTATCGTAGTGGAGCAACACCGGTTGTTGTGCCAGCCGATACTCAAGAAAACCAAACTGAAACGCCGTCGATCGATCCGGTGAACGCCGGGGATCAAACGATCAGCGGTACAGCTGAACCGAACGCCAATGTAGTGGTAACTGTCAGCGGAGAAGAGCCAGTGACGGTCGTTGCGAATGACCAAGGTGATTGGACTGCGAATGTACCGGAAGTTTCTGAAGGCGAAACAGTGACTGTGGTAGCTACTGTTGGTGACAAAGAGCCAAGTACACCCGTCAGTGTCATCGTCAGCGGAATAAGTGTTTCTGCACCAACTGCATCAATTACTGGTAACCAGAGAGATGGTTATCCTGTAGCTGGTCGAACAACTGCGAATGCAGACATTGAAATCACCAATGCCCAAGGAGAAGTCGTAGGTAGTGGTACTGCCGACGGTGATGGCAATTACCGGATCGTGATTGCTCCAGATCAAGTGACACCTGAAGAAAACTTGAATGTGGCAGCAATCGTGACTGCTGGAGGTCAAGAGTATCGGAGTGCCAATACACCAGTGACGGTTCCAGCAGCCAGTCAAACAGAAATCCCAACCATTGATACGATAGCAGCAGGAGATACAGCAATCAACGGTACAGCAGAACCAGGGGCAAGCGTCACAGTGGCTGTGGATGGAGAAGAGCCAGTAACAGTCGTTGCGAATGACCAAGGTGATTGGACTGCGAATGTACCGGAAGTTTCTGAAGGTGAAACAGTGACTGTAGTAGCTGCTGCTGACGGAAAAGAACCAAGTATACCTGTGAGCGTCACGGTCAATGGATTGACCGTCAATGCACCAACAGCCTCTATTAGCGGCAACACGTTGGACGGTTATCCGGTTACGGGTAAATCTGTGGCTGACGCTGCGATCGAGATTACCAATGCGCAAGGAGAAATCGTAGGTAGTGGCACTGCTGATGGGAATGGCAACTATCGCATCGTGATTGCACCGGATCGTGTGTCACCAGAAGAGGATCTGAATGTGGCAGCAGTCGTGACTGCCGGAGGCAAAGACTACCGCAGCGGCAATACACCAATCATTGTTCCAGCAACGGTTCTTACAGAAACACCGACTGTCGATCCAGTTAAAGCAGGAGATACAGTGGTCAGCGGGACAGCAGAACCTGGAGCAACAGTCACGGTCAATGTGAGTGGCGAAGGGCCAGTGACTGTCAATGCCAATGAAGAAGGCAATTGGACAGCAAACGTACCGGAATTGTCAGAGGGAGATACAGTGACCGTCGTAGCTACAGCTGACGACAAAGACCCAAGCGCACCAGTGACAGTAAGTGTTAGTGGTTTGACGGTCGCAACACCGACTGCAGCAATTAGTGGGAACGAAACCGATGGGTACCCAGTAGTTGGTAAAGCAGTAGCTAATGCAGCGATCGAAATCACCAATGCCCAAGGAGAAATCGTGGGTAGCGGCACTGCAGATGACGATGGCAATTACCGTATTGAGATCGCGCCAGATCAAGTCACACCAGAAGAGAACTTGAATGTCACAGCAGTCGTCTCTGCTGGCGGGAAAGATTACCGTAGCGGAGCAACCACAGTAGTTGTGCCAGCCGATAATCGTGAAAATCAAACAGCAACACCAACGATTGATCCTGTTAGTGCTGGTGATACGACAGTCAGCGGAACGGCAGAACCGGGTTCAACAGTAACTATTACAGTCACCGGAGAAAACCCAATCACTGTCGAAGCAGATGATCAAGGCAATTGGACGACGGATGTGCCAGAGGTTTCCGAAGGTGATACTGTAACCGTTGTGGCAGAAACGGATGGGAAAGATCCAAGCGCACCGATCAGTGTCACTGTTGGAGGAATCACTGTTGCTTCACCAACCGCGTCAATTAGCGGCAATGAGATCGATGGTTACCCAGTGACTGGTAAAGCAGCAGCGAATACAACCATTGAAATCACCAATGCGCAAGGAGATGTGGTAGCTACTGGCACCACTGATGGTGATGGCAATTACCGGATCGTAATCGCTCCAGATCAAGTAGCTCCAGAAGAAAGTTTGAATGTGACGGCAGTCGTAACCGCTGGCGGGAAAGACTATCGCAGTGGAGCAACACCAATTACCGTGCCTTTAGCAAACCAAACGACCACGCCAACGATTGATCCCGTCACAGCCGGTGATGAGACAATCAGCGGAACGGCAGAACCAGGTTCAACCGTCACCATCACCAATGGCGACAAAGATCCCGTCGTCGTTGAAGCAGATGATCAAGGCAATTGGACTGCTGAACTACCTGAAGTTTCCGAAGGGGATACCATAACTGTCGTGGCAGAAACCGATGGGAAAGATCCAAGTGCACCAACCACAGTTACGGTGGATGGACTGACGGTTACCGCACCAACCGCATCAATCAGCGGCAACGAGATTGACGGTTATCCAGTTGTTGGTAAAGCAGCACCTGATGCCACAGTTGAAATTACTAACGCGCAAGGGGATGTGGTAGGGACTGGCACTACTGATGGCGACGGCAATTACCGAATCGTGATCGCTCCAGATCAAGTAGCTCCAGAAGAAAACTTGAACGTCGCAGCGATCGTAACAGCTGGTGGGAAAGACTACCGCAGCGCCAACACGCCGATCACTGTACCAGAAGACAACCAAACAGGAATCCCAACGATTGATCCCGTCACAGCCGGAGACGATACAATTAGCGGAACAGCAGAACCAGGTTCCACTGTCACCATCACCAATGGCGACAAAGATCCCGTCGTCGTTGAAGCAGATGAGGAAGGTAACTGGACCGCTGAAGTACCAGAAGTTTCGGAAGGCGACACTATAACTGTCGTGGCAGAAACCGATGGCAAGGATCCAAGTGCCCCAATCACAGTAACAGTGGATGGCTTGACAGTTGATGCACCAACCGCATCAATCAGCGGCAATCAGACCGATGGCTATCCCGTTGTTGGGGAAACAGTGGCTAATGCAGTGATTGAAATCACCAATGCTCAAGGCGAAGTTGTGGGTACCGGCACAGCCGATGAAGAAGGCAATTACCGAATCGTGATTGCGCCAGAGCAAGTGGACCCAGAAGAAAACTTGAATGTCGCAGCAATTGTGACCGCTGGTGGCAAAGACTACCGCAGTGGTAATACACCAATCACAGTACCTATGGAAAAAACGGCTACGCCACTCATTGATCCAGCGATTGCCGGGGATGAAACAGTCAGCGGAACCGCAGAGCCAGGTTCTTCAGTCATTCTGACCATCAATGAAGCAGCACCAGTGATGGCGCGAATTCTGGGTGGGTTGAACACCACCCGTGCCTTTGCCGCACCACTTGAATTAAGAGCGGATGAAGCTGGCAATTGGCGTATCAATGTAGCCGAGCTATCGGAAGGAGATGTGTTGACGGCTACTGCACAAACTGATGGGAAATATGTCAGTGATCCGATGAGTATCGTCGTTAGTCCCGTGACGGTTGCCGCACCTACTGCAACAATCAGCGGCAATGAATCATCTGGGTATCCGGTTACGGGGAAAGCTGATCCAAATGTAACCATTGAAATCTCTAATGCTCAAGGAGAAGTGGTGGGCACTGGTACGACAGACAGTGAAGGCAATTACCGGATCGTAGTAGCAGCCAATCGCGTCGAACCAAAAGATAATTTATATGTTGTTGCGAGTGTCGTTGCTGGTGGCAAAGAATACCGCAGTGCAGCTGCTACAGTCACAGTCCCGGTTGCTGGAGTTGACGACGGTAACACTGGCGGCGGCAATACTGGCGGTGGCAATACTGGCGGTGGCAATACTGGCGGTGGTAACACTGGTGGCGGCAATACCGGAGGAAATAATATCGGTAATGGCAATAACGGTGGAATCAATATCATCGGCAATGGGAACATCAGCGGTGGCAACAACATCAATAGTAATAATAGTGGAGGCAAATACTTGCCGCAAACTGGCAGTGAAAGTACTTGGTTTGCATCAATGATCGGTGCTGCACTGGTTGCGATCGGTAGTCTTGGTTTCTTCAAATCAAGAAAGAAAAAAAATCAGTAACTGCTGAAACTGGACCAAAGCAAATAATTGCTGATCTATAAGAGAAAGCTCTTGCGATGTGTCCATGTCGCAGGAGCCTTTTTTTAGAAATGTTCCTGAATCTATATAGCCTTTCTGCTGCGTTACCACCAATTCTACTAATGGTTTGAAGAGTTACGAAAACTGAGAGCGAAAAGAATAGAGACGTTAATAGAAAATATGCAGATTTAAACAGGAATTTTTTCTTTTTTGACTATCCATGCTACACTAAATTTTGTAGTAAATGGAAAAAGCTTTCAATCGTTTGGTTACGCAGGTTGCGTGATTGGAAGGCAAAAGGATGGTGTAGAGGTTGATAGGCGACAAAGGCAAGGAAGCACGTGTCCATCACGTTTTTGAGCGTGTTGCGGAGAACTATGACCAGATGAATACCGTGATTTCTTTTCAACAACATAAACGCTGGCGAAAAGATACGATGAAACGGATGCAAGTCCAAGCAGGTAATGATATCCTTGATGTCTGCTGCGGAACAGGAGATTGGACATTGGCACTGGCAGAAGCAACAGGATCTACTGGGAACGTGATCGGCATTGATTTTAGTGAGAATATGTTGGCTGTGGCAAAGAAAAAAGCAGCGGAGCAAAAGACAAAGATCGAATGGATGCAAGGAAATGCAATGGCACTTCCTTTTGCAGACAATACGTTTGATGTTGTGACGATCGGGTTTGGTCTGAGAAATGTTCCTGATCTTGTAACCGTTCTAAAAGAAATGCAGCGGGTTGTAAAACCTGGCGGAAAAGTGGTTTGTCTGGAAACATCACAGCCCACTTTAATTGGTTGGCGGCAGCTGTATTATGCGTATTTCCGATTCATTATGCCGCTGTTAGGAAAACTGTTTGCTAAAAGTTACCAAGAATATTCTTGGTTGCAAGAATCAGCTAGAGATTTTCCTGGCAAAGAAGAATTGTCTCACTACTTTCAATCAGCAGGACTGACTAATATAGTTGTCAAAAGCTATAGTGGAGGTACTGTAGCCATGCATCTCGGATATAAACCAACCAATTGAATCCAATAAAAAGCATGTGTTGACATAGAAGCTGTTAAAGGGATGTTGCTGAGAAAATCAGCTCATTTTCGAAAACAAAGACGAGTGCTTCAGATCAAAATAAAAACCAACGTCAGTTCACACTGGACGTTGGTTTTTTTGCTGTCTATTTCACTGTGTTCATTTTGCGGGTGCTTATTGTTTTCCGGTATTTTTTAAAACGATATTGGTGTAGAGCCATACCGTTAAAAGATAATAAACGGCATAAAGGGCAACAAAGATCGCAAATGGTAACCAGATCTGATCATAGGGATCACTCAATAGCATTTTAAACATTTGCAGTCCGAATAGTACGTGAACGATTCCTAATAATCCTGGGACTAAGAAAAGCACGCCGATCTCTTTGCGGATCGATTTTTTCAGAAGCCCATTGCGAGCACCGATTTTTCTAAGCATGGTGTAGCGCATAATATCACTGTTAGCCCCTGAAAGGATTTTGAACATCAAGCAACTAGCTAACATTGTTAGAAAGGCAATTCCTAAGAAGAAGCCCATGAATTCAAATCCTGAGAAAATGCCGTTGAATGTGTCATAAGCATCCGCTCGTTGCATAAGATTACTTTCTCCAGCGAGTGAGGGGTTGTTCTTTTGATTCAACTTAGCAAGTGCTGTTAATTTTGGTAAGATCGCTTGAAAATCTTTGACTTGAATCATTTGCAAAGTGGTTTCAGGTGCATTTACTTGGGCAAAGGCTGCAGCAGACAACAGTTTGATTTCTTTTGTCCGCTGTTCTGGTAATTCGAAGCTACGCAATTCATCCTGTTTCGCCACATCAGCGGCAATGGCTTGCCCATCCAATGTACGATAACCAGCCCTCTGACTAAGATCTCCCTGTTCTGTAACGATCAAAGGATCTTTGTCAAATTCTTCTTGAATGTAATAAACGGCTGTGTCATCCTCTTTTTGGCGATAGCTGACATTCAATGTTGGGTGTAAATCCGCAATTTTTTGTTGGTCGACAGTTTGGGCATTATTCAGAACCAAGTCATAAGAGGTCATCGCTTTGGCCATTTTAGGGATTTCATTTCTGAAACCAAGACCAACGGTTAATGCGCCCAGTGCTAGTGCGAACAGCATGGATACTAACGAAAGCATCTGCGTATAGTCACGGATACGGAAGTTTAACTGAGACAAAGTGAAATTATTCAATTTTTTCAGTGCGATGGCATCTGATTTCTTTAATAATGTCAAAATCAATACGATCACAGAGCGGAAAACTAGATAGGTTCCCAAAACGATCGTGACTAGGGCAATCGCAATACCCATAATTTGAAATTTCATTAGATCGCTCATAACATAATAACCGATTCCAAGAAAGATGATCCCCAAAAGGGTTTGAACCAATAAGAATGGGAATTTTTGCTTGATTTGTGCAGGTGTACTAGTTTCTCTCAACAAATCCAAGATGGCTTTTTTGGCAATGGCTGAAGCATTGACGATTGCTGCAATCAGGAAGAGAATGGCAAAAAAGACCAGTGTGATCACAAGTGCTTTTACATTGAATGGCGAAAAATGAGTAATCTTTATATTTAACTGTTGTACTAAAAGATCATTGACAATTTTCGTCAATCCGATACCTGCTAAAGCACCAGCAATGGTTGCAATAATCCCTACAAAAAATGTTTCGATGAAGATCATTTGGGCGATTTTTCGTCCTTTTGCTCCTAACATCATAAACATGGCATAATCCTTCTGCCGCATCGACATTAAGAAAGAATTGGCATAGAGAATGTAGGCAAATGTGATGATTCCTAGTAAGACCGTTCCAAAGTGAAAGATAATGACAACGACACCAATCGTCGAATTGTTTTTCAAGAATTCTTCATTACTAGCCATTGATTGAAACATATAAAAGATGGCAGAAGCCATAACCAGACCAGAAAACAAGACGATGTAGTCTTTTAAGCGGCCTTTGATACCAGTAAGTGATAATTTCCAAAGCATACCATTATCCTCCTACTGTTCCAGATTTCCTAAGATGACTAAGATCTGACGATAAAAGTCTTCTTGGGTTTGATTATTTCGTTTGATTTCTTGATGGATCTTACCATCTTTGATAAATAAGATTCGCTTGCAATAACTTGCCGAAAGCGGATCATGTGTTACGAGTAAGATCGATACTTGGTCATTTTTGTTTAAATCATCCATCATGTCTAATAAATCCTTGGCACTTTTTGAATCCAAGGCACCCGTTGGCTCATCCCCAAACAAGATCGTTGGTTCGGTGATTAATGCTCGCGCAGCGGCTACCCGTTGCTTTTGACCACCAGAGATCTCGGAAGGATATTTATCCAAAATTTGGCTGATGGATAAGCGATTCGCGACTTGTTGAATGAGCTGTTTGATCTTTTTCGGCCGTATGCCTTG
Source organism: Enterococcus sp. DIV0574 (assembly GCF_051711125.1). Taxonomy (NCBI): domain Bacteria; kingdom Bacillati; phylum Bacillota; class Bacilli; order Lactobacillales; family Enterococcaceae; genus Enterococcus; species Enterococcus sp. DIV0574. Next base: position 2,196,411 of record NZ_JBIOMA010000001.1, on the reverse strand, counting down.
TAAAGAGAGAGGCACAGCAATGTTTTCAGAAGCCGTGAGATTTTCTAGTAGATTGAAATCTTGGAAGATAAAGCCGATTTCTCTACTGCGAAAATCTGCCAATGCATCACCGCGTAATTTTGTGATATCTTTTTCGTTGATGCGGATGTTTCCGGAAGATGGATGGTCCAATGTGGATAAAATATTCAACAACGTTGATTTACCAGAACCGGAAGCACCCATAATACCAATAAACTCGCCTTTATCAATCGCAAAGCTGATCCCTTTTAGGGCTTCGGTTTTTTTCTCATTATTTTTGCCGTAAACTTTCGTTAATTCGTTTGCTTCAATAATTTTTGCCATTTGTTTATCACCGTTCACTTTCTAATTGTTTCAACGCTTTTTCAGGAATAGCATTCTTTTGCACTTCTTCATAGGAAGTCACGCCTTTGTTTTGATTCCAGGTAATTTTTAAGTAAGCGTCTTTTTTCAAAGGACGATCTTTCATCCCTAAGAATTCCAGATTTTTCTTCTTTGCGTCTTTGTCGTAACCAGGTAGTTCATATTTATATTCGATCACTTGATTGCCTCGATCGTCTTCGGTTTCGATCTTTTCGCCATCGGTCGTGATCTGAACATAGTAACTTTGGCCGCCCATGATGACTTTCTCAGCAATTTGTAACCCGGCAAACAAAACGATTATTAGGATACCCAGGCCGATCCAAAATTTCTTCATCTATTCTCACTTCCTTTAATTTGTAAAGTCTAAAGAGAATTATAGCGGGCGTAAAAACAATTGTAGTGTGAAAAACCTATCAATAAACTTTCATTTTTGTCATGAAAACAATTTCATGATGCCCTCCTTTGTATTGGGAGCTGTTAACCAAAGGTTCACCTTTTCAACGCATTCCGTGTATCAAGAGACCGTTGTAAACGAAAAACCATGGGACCTCCTTCATCAAAGAGATCCCATGGCCTTCAATATTTTTTTCGAAACAATGTAATGATCAAGCGATCCTTTTCGTAACTGATTGTTGCTTCATCGATCAACAATCCTAATAAATAAAAGTCTTTTTCTTCATGAATCGACTGGTGCCCGCCTAAAAGTTCAATATAATAACTTTCTAGCGCAATGTCTCGTGGGGTATTCAACATTTCCGCAAATACGGCTAAATCACTGGGCTCTTCTGGACAGGTCCCAGCAATAATGGCTCGAAATCCTGTTTTTTCGAAAGACATCTCAGTAGTGATATGAGGGCAGTCGTGGGAAAGAAAGTAGGTGACCACTTCATCCACGATCCGCCGTGCTTGTTCCTTTTCTATCATTGGTTCATCCGCCTTTTGATTTGGTTGATCTCATCTAACAAAGGTACCATAGCTGCCGCCACAAAGCCACTGGAAAAACCATTATTATAAAGATTCAACCCGCCATGTAAGTAGGTAATATTGCTTACTAACGCCGCATGGGCAATACTGGCAAAGATTCCTGCAATTGGTCCATAGTAGCCGCTGATTGGTGCTAAACTTGTTCCAAAAATCGCAGTCAACAGCAATTGAAAGGTCGAAGTCTCAGTGGTAAAGCCTAAACGTGTGGCAAGAACGACCCCAATCAAAATCGGCAGACTATTTTTCCAGTGATTTCCGAAAGCACTAAAGCCAACCACTGTCAGAACAGCACCAAGTAATGGGCCTGATAGCTGGCCCCCAAGCAAGTAGATGAATACAAGCAGCAGCATCCCCATGATCGCCATGTTCATCAGTGTGACCCCTAATGCAAAAATCGTGACGAAGTCTGTCACCAGTTTACCGGAAACATCGAATAGATGAGCCAATCCTTGGAAAGAACGGTGATTCAATAAATAACCGGTTAAAAAGAGCAACCCGCATAAGCCGCACAAAAAGAAGAGTAAAAAGGAACTGTACTCAGTCGTCAAATACGTTTGTTCGGTAATGTCACGTCCAAATAGACGCGTGAAACTTGTAAAGAACATGGTCACGATTCCGGTGGCAAAGCCAATGTTATACAAAGAGAAGCCTTGATGAAAGTGTAAGAATTGTGCGGCCAGAGGCGGCAATAAAATGCCTAAGATAATTCCAATAGTATAGCCTAATAGAACGCCAGTCATTAATGGGAAACCCATCCCAAAAGCCAAATAACTGATGACAGGTGAAGCTGCACTCCCGAATAGACCAACAAGCGAGTACTGTCCAAAGGGCTTTTTTTGAATCCGTGCATAAAGATAAACGCCTAACGGGATTGGAATCGAATTGAATAAATTTTTCCCGAAAAAAGAAAATCCGGAAATGGTGAAAAAGGCAGCAATCATTGGTCCAGTGATACTGTTTCCTTTTGTTTTGGTGGTTAGGATACTTACCAAGGTCAACACGCCGCTATTTAAAAAGGCACTGCCTAAGTTGCCGATGGCAAAGTAATCCGAAACGAGATTACTAGGAGAAGTCAAAATCCGTAGTGAACCGAACCATAGATCACTTATCGGTGTACTCAGGACACCAATAGCAATCAAAAGGATGCTGTAAGCAATCAATAATCGTTGTGTCAACAATTGCGAAATCGGTGCAAAAGACTTATTCGTTGTTTGATAAAAGATTTTTTTATTTGCCATAAATCCTCCTTTTTTTTATGTTAGCATAGATCGACTGGATTCGGGATACTTTCAGTCATTCAAAAAAGTTTTTTTGTTGTTTTTTGAGATTGGTTAGTGAATACGCTAAAAAGCGCTGTACATTTTTTATTTCTGAGAAAAGATAGGATAGACCTGGCACGGATTTGCATAAAGATGAGCTGCTCAATTTCGAAAGCTTATAGTGTTATTGAATGATTGGCAGAGCTAATTATGACTGAAAAAAAGCGCATCTTTCAATCAAATATTTCAGTGATCGATGAAAATAATGACATATAAAAAATGAGGAAACTTGCTATAATCAACACTAATCTCTCTTTATTTTTTAATTTGTGCGCATCTAGAGAGCAAACTTATTGGTCGACGGGGAAAGTCGCCTTCTTTCACAGGTTAACTGTTTTATCAGTATATGAATAAATAGAGATTAGTCTGAGAGAAGGAAAAACGAATAAGTGGACGATTATCGGGTAAGATTAAGGAGGAAGCTATGAAAAAATATCGGTTTGGCTTAATTACACTTATGTCAGTCTTTGTTCTGGGCGCCTGTAGCCAAGGAAATAACAAAACGGACTCGACAGGGGCACAGGGAACAGAGGATACAACAGCAAACAATGTAGAAAATATGCCACTAGAGGTCAAAAATGATGGTGATCCTATCGAAGGAGAAACCCTGGATGTGGCAGTTGTGATGGATACACAGTTTCAGGGCTTATTTCAATGGGAATTCTATCAAGATACCTATGATCGTCACTTTATGTCTCCAAGTCATGAATACTTATTTTTAAATGACGATGACTTTAAGATTGTGGACGGTGGCCCTGCGGATTTAGAATTGGATCAAGAAAACAAAATTGCCACCATTACACTAAGAGACAACTTGAAATGGTCAGATGGAGAAGAAGTAACTGCAGAAGATGTGATCTTTGCTTACGAAGTGATCGGCCACGCAGATTACACAGGGATTCGTTATGACAATGATTTCACGAACGTGATCGGTATGGAAGAATATCATGCTGGTGAATCAGACACAATTTCTGGAATTACTGCTGTCAATGATAAAGTTGTTCAAATCGAATACAAAGAAGTTCACCCGGGTATGATGCAATCAGGCGGAGGCGTCTGGATGTCTGCATTAGCAAAGCATACCTTTGAAGGAATTGAAATCAAAGACATGGAATCAAGCGATCCGGTTAGGAAAAATCCTATTGGTTTTGGGCCGTATGTGATGAGCAATATCGTGGCCGGAGAAACAGTAGAATATGTTCCCAACGAATATTATTATGGGGAAAAACCAACTTTAGATAAGATCGTTCTCCGAGGTGTACCGTCTGCTTCCATCAATGAGGCACTGAATGCCAAGCAATATGATATAGCACTGTCGATGCCAACTGATACTTTTGATGCTTACAAAAATACTGATGGGTACCAAATGCTTGGTCGTTTACAGCAGTCTTACACTTACCTTGGCTTTAAACTGGGAACATGGGATGCTGAAAACAAAACGGTTGCTTATGATCCTAATTCTAAAATGGCGAACAAAGCATTGCGTCAAGCAATGGGTTATGCAGTAGACAACGATGCAATCGGTGAACGTTTCTATCATGGATTGCGCACCAACGCAACCACATTGATCCCGCCAGTTTTCGGTTCTTTGCATAACGAAGAAATCAAAGGGTATACGTTAGATTTAGATAAAGCCAATCAGCTACTCGATGATGCTGGCTATATCGATACCGATGGCGATGGGTTCCGTGAAGATCCAGACGGTAATAAACTAACGATCAATTTTGCTTCTATGTCTGGCGGAGAAACTGCTCAACCATTAGCCGATTACTATGTACAACAGTGGAACGAGATCGGTTTGGATGTTCAGTTTTCGACTGGACGCTTGATTGATTTCCAAGCATTTTATGACAAATTGGAAAATGATGATCCAGACATTGATGTTTTCATGGGTGCTTGGAACACCGGATCTGACCCTTCGCCAACAGGATTGTGGGGACCAAATTCGCCGTTCAATTATACGCGCTATCAGTCAGATAAAAATACCGAGTTGCTAGCTGCCATCGACTCGAATGCTTCGTTTGACGAGGACAAACGGAAAGAAGCTTTTGATGCATGGCAAGAATATGCCTTTGAAGAAGCATTTGCGATTCCAACATTGTTCCGAAGCGAGATCCTGCCGATCTCTGACCGCGTGACGAATTTTTCATGGGCTTACGATGTCGATCATAATCCATGGGCTGCGATTGGTGTGACGGATAGTTCTCGGTAAAGTAGAGATAGAATAAATAGAAGGAAGTAAAAAGCAAAAAAGTAAAAAGGATTTCGCTATAAATGAATACCCGGAGGACTAAGTAGCCGTGTTCTGGCAATGCCAGAGCATCGTGGCGCAGACTGTACGTTTGCGCTACTGCTACTAAGTCTTTCGGGTATGTTTGTTCATTATTCTGTTTAACGCTGAGAGAAGGTTTTCAATGGTTGAATGACAGGAAAGATCCTATCGATCTAGCTGATGTGATTTGAGCGAAGTCAGCTTAGGGCATGAGCGTAATGAATATTTTTAAATTCTTTTGGGGTTGTCCCAGTGATTTTCTTGAAACTTTGAATAAAGTGGCTTTGACTGGAGAAAGCCAATAATGTGCTGATTTTTTCATAAGAATGATCCGTAAATAAGAGTAAGTGTTTGGCTTCAGCAATTTTCTTTTCTTGGATATAGTTATGGATTGTTTTGTCCATTTCTTTTTTGAATTGACTGCAAAGATGGGTCTTATGCTTTTGAGTAATATCCGCTAAGTCATCGATGGTGATTTTTTCATAGAGGTGGCCATCGATATAGTTGACGATCGTTTTGACCAGCAACGATTTTTGGGCGAAAGGATAGCTGTGCAACAGCTCCATAAAACGATAGGTCGCTTCTTTGATATACCGCAGGCATTCATCCGCCGTGTGAATGTAGATCAATCCTTGGATCAATGAATCCGATAATCCGAATGCTTGATTGACTGGGACGCCTTCATCGATACTCATGCGGGTGACTACAGCCACAAAAGCAGAAAATTTTAATTTCAAGCCTTCCAATTCAAAAGGGGACAAAGAGACACTATAAGTTTCCTTCATCTTTTTGAAGACCCAAGCAACTTTTTCTGGTTCATTCCGCTTGATATAATCAAGATAGCGTAACTCAAAATGATAAGAGTCAAAAGTTGATTCATGGACACGCCGGTCGTACAGATTGGCTTCTAAATTGAAGTCTGTCTGGATCGATCGATTACCTGGCTCTGTTTGGTAATGCCAGCGCAATTGTTCTTGAGTTAAAGGCTGATTCGCAAACAAGGTATGCACTAATTGAATGTATTCTTCAAATGAATATTTGTCTTCTTTAGAGTAGTGAATATTGTAATGGTATTCGTGTCCTAGAAAAACACAGGAGTTTTCCGGTGTCCCGATCACGCCGCAAGGACCAACCATTAAGTAAAAACGCTGGCCTTCCAATTGAAATTGAAAACAACCTAGCATATATTTTCCAAAATGATAAAGCGTTACGGATTGTTCATCAGTTGCTTCTAAATAGTGGCTGATGGGCTTTTTTGTCTGCCATGAACTTTCTGGATGCAACCAAGTACCATTTTCATCTAATAAGATCATAGGAATAAGATATTTCCGGTATAAAAGATCCATCGCAAGTTTAATGCTTTCTATATTCATGTGTTGACCACCTTATCTATTCGTTCTACATAATAGTTCTATCTCTACTCAAAGTATAATCAAAATTTTTTAGCATGCAACGAATATTTTGCTATGAACGCTATTTTTTTAGTATAAAATCTGTTGACTTCTTTTTATAATACATTATGTTAAAACGCTTACAGAAAGGAAACATAATGGACACAAGAGAATTAAGAAAGTTATTTATGCAATTATCACCTGAAGAAAAAGTTGCCCAGACAGTCCAGCTTAACGGAAGTTTGGTCGTGGAAAACGATGTAATGAATACAGGTCCGATGCAAGATTTGGGTTTACCAGAAGAGTTGAACTTTTACGAGGTTGGTTCGATTTATAATGTAAATGATTTTGCAAAATTAAAACGATTGCAAGAAGAAACACTGAAGAACAGTAAGCATAAAATCCCCTTACTATTCATGTCAGATGTGATCTACGGATTTCGGACGATCTTTCCGATTCCTTTAGCACAAGCTGGATCATATGATTTTGATTTGATTCAACAAGCCGCTGAAATGACAGCGAAAGAGAGTTATCTGAATGGATTGCACGTGATTTTCTCACCAATGTTGGACTTATCTCGGGATCCGCGATGGGGTCGAGTGATGGAATCGCCAGGAGAAGATGTGTATACCGCGAAACAATTTGCCAAGAGTGTTGTGACTGGCTACCAAGGAGATTGTAGCAAGGGTGTCCCTGAGAATCATGTCGCAGCTTGTATCAAACATTTTGCAGCTTACGGTGCTCCAGAAGGTGGTCGAGAATACAACACTGTCGATATGTCCAACCAGCGTCTATTCAATGAATACATGCAGCCGTATCAAGCGGCGATCGAAGCGCAAACGATGTTAGTCATGACGGCTTTCAATGTGTTGAACGGCGAACCGTCAACTGGCAGTAAGTGGTTAAATCGAGAAATTTTGCGGGAACGTTTTGACTTTGATGGTGTTCTTGTCTCAGATCACGCGGCAATCAAAGAACTAGTTCCACACGGCTATGCTGCGGATGACAGAGAAGCAGCCAAAAAAGGATTGGAAGCAGGCGTCGATTTTGATATGATGACTTCGGTCTACGCCACACATCTACCGGAATTAATTAAAGAGCCTGCCTTCGCAGAATTATTGGATGAAGCAGTTTGGCGTATTTTGGAATTAAAAAATAAATTGGGACTTTTTGAAGATCCTTACCGAGGCTTGCAGAGTGAGCAAACTGGTGAAATCTTAACAGAAGAAGCCAAAGCTTTAGCAGTCAAGCTCGTTGAAAAAAGCAGCGTACTGCTGAAAAACAATGGCAGTCTTCCTTTACAAAAAGACCAAAAAATCGCTGTGATCGGACCTTATGGAGAAAGCCGATTGACTTTAGGCTTCTGGGCATCCGTCAGTGGAAAACCGCAAGATGCTGTTCCGTTAAAAGAAGGATTATTGAAGAACTTATCCACCGAGCAAGTTCAATTTGCTCGTGGCTACAATTTGTTTGACTCTTATGACGGGTTTGGTCCCCTCAAAGCTGGGATTGAGATGCTGAATGGTCCGATCGAGCCAGCTGATCAATTGTTGACAGAAGCCGTGACAGCCGCAGAAGCAGCCGATGTGCTCATCTTGACGTTTGGCGAACAGTTTTTAGAAAGCGGGGAAGGCGCTTCTCGGGCGAATCTGCACCTGCCGGAAAAACAAGTTCGCTTGATCAAAGCGCTGAAGGAAACGGGCAAACCCATCGTTGGTGTACTATACACAGGGCGCCCGCTGGTCTTGACAAATGTGGAACCACTATTCGATAGTTTGTTACTCGTTTGGTATCCCGGAATCATGGGGGGCATCGGTATCGCAAATCTATTGACAGGAAAAGCGAATCCCTCTGCACGGTTGACAATGACTTTCCCAAGAAGTGAGGGCCAGATCCCTATTTATGGGGCCCAGCTTCCGACAGGACGTCCTTTTAAAGCGGCTAATCCAGCAGATCGCTTTATCTCTAAATATCGGGATGAGTCAAATGACCCATTGTTTGCGTTTGGTGAAGGGCTTAGCTATAGCTCGTTCCAAGGAAAATGGCTGGGCAGTGAGGTCAATGAGCAAACGATCAACTTACAATGTCACATCAAGAATGATTCTGATCGCACGGCTGACACAGTTGTTCACGTTTATTTAAATCAACGACCAGCAACGATCGTACGTCCCATAAAACAATTGGTGGCTAGTGAATTTGTTTCGTTGGGACCACTGGAAGAACGTTCCTTAAATATCGAACTATCGCTGACAGATCTTGTCTTTTATGATAATCAAGGACAAAAACATTTTACTAAAGGAAACTATCAGCTCGTTTTAGCGATTGATGGAAAAGAAGAGTCACTAACTGTGACAGTATAAGAGAAGGAGTGTAAAAAAACATGGAAAAATTAGAAGCAATTTTAAGTAGCAAATTATTGCCAATGTCTCAAAAGCTACAACGAAATAAAGTGTTAGCTGCATTGATGGAAGGATTTATTCGTACCAGTCCGATTACGTTGGGGATCGCCTTCATTACGATCGTCGGGAACTTCCCAATTCCTGGTTGGACAGACTACTTAACGAAAATCGGTATTTTTCAACATGTCGAAGCCATCACTAATGGTGCTACTGGCGTCTTTGCATTGTATGTTGTCTATAGCTTAGCGTATTCATATGCCAAACAGTTAGGTTCAAATGAACGGAACTCAGCAATTATTTCATTAGCCAGCTTTATCATGCTGATGCCTCAAACGATCGCTACAACTGTGATGCAAGATGGTCAAGCCGTAGAACAAACGATTGGCGCATTGAAATTGGACTTCTTAGGAGGCCAAGGACTCTTTATTGGTATGTTGACGGCATTATTGGTTACTCGTTTCTATGCCTTTCTTTCTAAGAAAAACATCATGATCAAATTGCCAGACAGTGTACCGCCAATGGTGACACAATCTTTGGCTCCAGTCTTTGTCGTTACGATCATCTTTGTTCTCGTCTTTATCATTCGCGTATTATTTGGCTTAACGGCGTCTGGATCAATCTTCCAATTCTTTATTGATGTGGTGAATGCGCCGTTGAATTCATTGGTCGCTAGTCCACTGTCCATCATCATTATTATGGAAGTTTTGGCGGTGCTTTGGTTCTTCGGTATCCACAATGCTGTGTTACAAGGACCTCTTGGGGCAATCAGTATGACAATGGTCGTTTCAAATATTGCGGCATACCAACAAGGACAAGAACTTCCTTATCTCGTTCCATCAGTTATCTACATGGGCATGTATGCGGCTGGGTTCATGGGCTTTGTCACATTCTTCATGATACGCAGCAAATCAGCAAAAATGAAACAATTAGGTAAATTATCCTTTATCCCATCGATTTTCAATATTACGGAACCAATCATGTTTGGAATGCCGATTATTTTGAATCCGATATTCTTTATTCCACAAGTATTTACTCAACTGATCGCTGGTTTTGTGACATGGGGACTAACTACAACGATTTTGCCGATCAATTTGAATCCAACAATGAGCTTATTGCCATGGACGACACCAACATTTATTAAAATGCCATTCTCAGGTGGCGTCAACTACACGATCTTGATGGTGATCTGTATGTTGATTGGTATCGTTATGTGGTATCCTTTCCTGAAAATTGCGGACAAGAAAGAATACGAATTAGAACTTGAATCAGAAAAGATGAAAGCACAAGAAACAGAAGCAGAAATGACTGCAGAAGAAATTCAAGCATAGTCAAGTTTGCTCAAGCGTAATATAAGGAAGTGGGAAGAATGAGTTATTTAAGTATCGATATTGGCGGCACAAAAATCAAATCAGGATTGGTCCAGCAAAATATCGTCATAGAAAAGAACAATTTCCCAACACCTCAGTCTCTCGAAGAATTTTCTGAATTGCTGGAAACGATCATCAACAGCTATTCAGAGAGCCACTCATTTAAAAAAATCGCTTTTTCAGTACCAGGTTCGGTCAACGAATCCGGTACTGTCTTCTTTGGTGGCGCATTGCCTTATCTAAATGAAGTCAACTTAGGTCAGCTAATTGGAAACTTCGATCTTACGGAAGATTACCAAGTATCCGTCGAGAATGATGCCAAGGCAGCCACATTAGGAGAAATGACTTGGGGGCATTTACAAAATGTATCCAATGGAGCAGCGATTATTTTAGGGACCGGCGTGGGTGTTGGACTGTGTATCAATGGTCAGCTTTACAAAGGGAGTCACTATCAAGCAGGAGAAGTCAGCTTTATGATCCGAGACCGGCGCATTACAGGTCCAGATTCATTTGTTGGCGTTGGATTGTCGGCGGTAGCGCTGATCCAAAAATTATCTGAAACCTTGCAAGTAGCTAACGACGGACCAATCGTGTTTCAGACACTGACAGATTCTGATAACCAAATGGCACAGGATCTCTTTCTTGATTATTGCCATGAGGTCGCCGTTCTCTGTTTTGACATCCAATGCCTATTGGATATCGATAAAATCGTGATTGGCGGCGGGATCAGCCAACAGCCAACACTAATTGAAACCATCCAAAGCTGCTATCAGCGGCTACTAAAAGCAGCACCAATCATTGAACAAACATTACGACCAATCAACATCGAAGCGGCCAAGTTTCAGGCAGATGCAAATTTGATTGGCGCGGTAAAGGGGTAAATGTATGAGTAAATTTCCAAATGATTTTTTATGGGGGGCATCAACCAGTGCCTATCAAATAGAAGGGGCTTGGGATACTGATGGAAAAGGTCCTTCTGTCCAAGATGTCAAAGAGATTCCTGCTGGAACCACAGATTTTAAAGTGGCTTCGGATCATTACCATCGCTATGAAGAAGATGTCAAATTGTTCAAAAAACTAGGCATGAAAGCCTATCGTTTTTCTATTTCATGGAGTCGTGTCATGCCAAATGGCGTCGTTAATCCAGAAGGTTTGGCATTCTATCAGAAATTGATCGATTTATTGCTTGAAAACGAGATTCAGCCGGTCGTTACTGTCTTCCATTTTGATTTACCGGTTTATATCGCAGAACAAGGTGGCTGGGAAAATCGGGAAACGATTCAGTCTTTTGCAGACTACTGCCAAGTGCTGTTTGAACACTTTGGTGACAAAGTACCATTATGGCAAACCATCAATGAACAAAATGTGATGGCATTAGCTGGTTCTGTCATCGGTACAAGCCAAAAGAGTATGAAAGAAAAATTCCAAGAAAACCATCATATGCTGGTGGCACAAGCGTTAGTCACGAAGCATTTCCATGCCGGCGATCACATTGGAAAGATTGGTCCAGCGCCAAACATCGCCAGTGTATATCCAGCTTCGGATAAGCCTGAAGATCAGATGGCCGCTTTATACATGAGTGCCTTGAGAAATTGGTTGTTCCTTGATGTGGCCGTTTTTGGGAAATACAATCACAATGCTTGGCACTTATTGGAAACCATTGGTGCCGCACCAGAAGTTACGGCAGAAGATCGTCAAATCCTTCTTGACGGCACTTGTGACTATATTGCATTGAATTACTACAACACGATGACCGTCAGCAGTTATTATCAGAAAGAAAATAAAATCGATCAGCAATCAGGCTTTGGAATTCCAGGGTTCTTCCAAGCAGTTGAAAATAAAAATCTGCCAATGACTGAATTTGGCTGGCCCATTGACCCAGAAGGGTTCCGTTTTACATTGAATGAAGTTTATTCTCGCTATCGGTTGCCGATTTTGATCACCGAAAACGGTATCGGAGCCAAAGACGTTTTAACAGAAGATGGACAGGTGCACGATCAATACCGCATTGATTATCTGCAGCAGCATATTGCTCAAATGGAATTAGCCGTCAAAGATGGCGTCGAAGTGATTGGGTATTGTCCTTGGAGTGCGATCGATTTGATCAGTACCCATGAAGGCATCACGAAACGTTATGGCTTCATTTATGTCAATCGCACAGAAGATGATTTGTTGGATTTAGCCCGAGTGAAAAAAGATAGTTTTTACTGGTACCAACAAGTGATTGCACAAAATGGATTAGGAGAGTAAGTTATGTACATGCAAGAATACTCTCTCGATGAAGCAGCAGGGGCAGGATTAACCGTCTACCTTCATGAAGAAAAGCCTGAGTTTGCCCGCGTCGGCAAACGACCATTCATTTTAGTGATTCCCGGAGGAGGCTATTCCTTTTGTAGCGAACGGGAAGCGGAACCCATTGCATTGAATTTTCTTGCTCAAGGATACCATGCGGGGGTGCTTCGTTATCATGTCGGGGAGTTTCGCAGTTTTGACGCTTCCTTACAAGATGCGCAAGAAGCACTAGCTAAAATCACCGAAATGAGTGCTGGAGCATGGCCTTCGATCGATGCAGAGAAAATCGCCGTGATTGGTTTTTCTGCCGGTGGTCATCTGGCAGCTGCATTATCAACGCTTTCTGAGAGAAAACCGAGTCTTTGTATTTTAGGTTATCCTGCGATCTTACAATCTTTTGCAAAAGTCATGCAGATCAAGGCCCCGTCATTAGAAACTTGTGTGACGCCAGAAACGCCGCCTACTTTTGTCTTTTCGACGTTTGAAGACAATGTGGTACCAATTGAGAATTCACTTTTATATCTGCGGGCGTTGGAAGAAAATGATGTGCCTTTCGAAACGCATCTTTTTCAAAAAGGCAAACACGGTCTTTCATTGGCAACGGAGCGTTTCGGTAACCGAGAAGAAATGGTCGATCCCCGTTTTGGACGCTGGTTTAACGAGTGCGTGGAATGGATGGAGATCAACTGGGCGGAATCATCGACAGGTGAAATGCCAGCTGCGCTTGTTGAATGGTCCATTGCAGCCTTGATCAAAGAACCGAAAAATCGCGCCTTATTAGTCAACAGTTTTCCTAGTTGGCAAGAGAAGAGTACCTTCAAAATCGTAAAAAACTTCAGTTTGCAACAGTTGACTGCCATCATTCCGGAACGCTTCCCACAAGCACAATGTGATCAGTTAGTTGCCCAGCTGGTGGATCCAAGGAGAGGAGAAATAGAATGAAAGCCTGGCTCGTTCATGAAAGTTATAAAGCAGCCACGACACCTTTTGCTGAGGTGCCAGCTGAACTATCAACGGTGAAAGGGTGCAAAAATAGTTTTGCCGCTTGTCAACTGTTACTGCATGATGGCAAGCGAAACCACTTTGTTTTAGGACGTGAATTTGCGATCCCTGACGAAATCGAGATCCCTATGTACCGGATCGAAATTACTAGCGAATTGCCGGTTACGAGTCAATTTGTCGGCTATTATACTGGACAGCAGGAAATCGATTTTGCAGATAAATTGCTGGATCAAACAGCCAAAACCTATCCAGGAGATCGGATGGCTACAGTTTATTTAGAATTCCCATTGGATCAGTCCATTGCAGCAGGCAGCTATCCAGTGGAGATCACTATTTACCGCGCCCAATTGGCCGGCGCTGATTCACTTGTTTTAAGCAAAAAAATCACGGTGGAAGTTTCCGCATTTGAATTTCCGGCAGATTACCGCGATGGCTTTAACTTAGATGTTTGGCAACAGCCATCGATTCTTGCGCGAACTTATGATGTACCGCTATGGAGTGAACAACACTTCTGTCTGTTAGAGGAAATGGCAGCAAGTTTGGCCAAAATCGGTCAAAAGGCGATTACTGTGATTGCCGGTGAAATTCCTTGGAAAGGTTGGTTTAATTATATCGTCAAAGACTATCCTGCGAATCTCTATGAGTATTCAATGATCAACGTCAATAAGACAGAATCAGGGGCTATCACCTGTGATTTTTCTGTCTTGGATCGGTATTTGAATTGTTTCTTTCAAGCAGGGATTGATCAAGAGATCGATGTTTTTGGTCTGTTAGGTGTTTGGCAGCCGCCTTTCTTCCCGGTAGTGCCTATTGATTATCCGGAGGCATTAGTGGTTCGTTACTTAGATGAAGCGACTGGCAAAATGATGTTTATTCAGCAGAAAGCAGATTTGCAAAACTACATTGGACAAGTTTTTGCCCACTTTAAAGAGCTGGGTGTCTGGAAAAAAGTCCGGATCGTTTCCGATGAACCAAAAAAACATCAGATCAACCTGTTCAAAGAGTCGCTTGCTGAATTAAAAGCAATCGATGAGACGCTGCAAGTCAAAGTCGCTTTTGACAAAGAGGATGTCTTGACGGAACTTTTGCCATTGGTTGATTATCCAGTGACTTCTTATTACTGTACCTGCAATCATTACCAAGAGTTGAGTCAAAGTCATTCAGGAAAAACCCAGTATTATGTCTGCAATTACCCAGACAAGCCGAATACATTCCTCCATAGTCCATTACTTGAAACTCGCGTTCAAGGGATCTTGGCCCACCATTTTAAAACCGATGGGCTTTTACGCTGGGCTTTTAATTGTTGGCCGGAAAACGCGCGGGAAGATATTCGCTACAATACGAGTTCGCTGCCGATCGGCGATATGTGCTTGATCTATCCAGCTTACTCCGGACATTTGGCACTGTCGCTACGCTACAAACAGTTACAGCGGGGAATCGAAGATTTCTATCTAGTCAAACAAGCTGAAAGACAGCAGCCAGAACAGACAGCAGACTTACTGGATACTTTTTTGACAAATCCCAATAGTCAAGAATGGATGGTAGATAGTCACCAAAGTCAGCCAGATCTGTTCCTACAAACAGCATCTGATTATGAGGCTCTCCGTGACGCGCTATTAACAATAATCGCAAAATAAATCAAAGGACCACGAATCCTTAAGGATTCGTGGTCCTTTTTTTCAAAAATTGCAAGAAAAACGCATTTTTCCATGAAGTGAGCGTTTCGTTTTTCATTTCATGAACATTCCTCTACACTTTTAAGTAAGGTCATGGTTCTACATGACGAGCATGAAAAAAATAAGGAGGAAATGAACATGTCAAAAAAAATCAATGATCCATTAACGAAGTACTATAACGGCACATTTGAAAAGCAGGAACAGGAAGCACCAGCGGTCCAAGGAAAAATGCAGCCAGTACCAGATTGTGGTGAAACTAGCTACAATGGTTCAGGACGATTAGCAGGCCGCAAAGCATTAGTCACAGGCGGGGATTCAGGCATCGGTCGTGCAGCAGCCATTGCTTTTGCTAAAGAAGGCGCGGATGTGGCTATCAACTACTTGCCTTTTGAAGAAGAAGATGCCCAAGAAGTGAAGACTATCATCGAAGAAGCAGGTCAAAAAGCTGTATTGATTCCTGGCGATTTGAAAGACGAATCTTTTGCGCGTCAGTTGGTTCATGATGCAGCGAAAGCGTTGGATGGTTTAGATATTTTGGTCTTGAATGCAGGTATGCAACAAGCGGTCAAAGATATTAAAGATTTGACCACCCAACAAATCACGGACACATTTACAACGAATATCATCTCCATGTATTGGACAGTTCAAGAAGCCCTGGATTATTTACCGGCTGGCGGCAGTATCATTACCACTACTTCCATCCAAAGTGCAGAACCTAGTGCTCATCTGTTAGACTATGCAGCAACCAAAGGAGCGATCACTTCATTTAGTAAAGGATTGGCAGCACAATTGAGTTCAAAAGGTATTCGCGTGAATACTGTAGCACCAGGACCAATCTGGACACCACTACAAATTTCAGGAGGACAACCACAATCAGCGATCCCTGAGTTTGGACAAAAAGAATTATTAAAACGGGCTGGCCAACCCGTTGAATTAGCGCCAGTTTATGTTTTCTTAGCGTCAGATGAAGCCAGCTATGTCACAGGACAAGTCTATAGTGTAACAGGCGGAAGCTTCTTTGCTTAAAACCCGTTGTTAAAAAACGCTTACGACAATAAAAAATGCGAAGTAAGAAATACAGAGGCCTTGCATTGCTTTAGCAAGGAACCCATCTGATATTTCAGCTTCGCTTTTTTTATGGAATCATGATAAAAAATTTGTTTCAACAAGAGGATTTGCAAGTGAGGGCAAACATTTTTTTGGTAATTACTTGATTGATTTTTGCAAACAAAGATTCCCATTCATACATATTAAGTATATCTGAGAGTAGCAGAAGCTTTTCCGTTATCGCTACTTCTTCGTAATTGTCGGTAATAATCAAGTCCGCCCCTTCGATATCTTTAGTGAATGAGACCGACTTCTCTGAGTAGATGGATCGGATACGGGCTTCTATCAGCATTTTGGTTCGATATTGAATCGTTGTTCGAATGTAAATCCGAATAGTTGGACTTTCATGCATGGTGGTTTCCAGATAGAGTAGTTGGGCAAGATAGCGCAATTGTTTACGGTGAAAGAATTCTTTGTCTAAATCATTGTTTGGAAAGGTATTGACATGTTCTGTTAACAAGTGAGCAATTGCTACATAAGTTTGACTATTGTTGTCAATCGAACTTTCATCGGGCAAGTTATAGTCTAAATTCCAAACTTTCAGCAAATCAACATCGATAAAAATCGATAGATTAAAAAATAAGAGACAACTGTTTAGAAGTTGGTCAAATGAATCTTGCTTCATAGTCGGCACAAATTTTTGTCGCCAATCTTCGATCATATCAATAAAAAAATGAACGAGAGGCTTTTTTGATTGGTAAACCAGCGCAATACTCTCTTGAATCTTTTGGCGATCAACAACTGCAGGAAGGAAAATATGCAAAAAGAAATTTAAATACAAGTATTCGGCTTGAGCGATCCGTTTATCTAAATTAGTTTTGGAGAAAAAGAACGAATCGAGAACTTCCATCGGCAAAAAGGAGTAAAAGTTCAAGAGTGCTTGAGCTTTTTTCTCGATTTCAGGCAAATATTTCTTTTGAGAAAGTCGGATGGTAATTGTTTTCCAAAAGGCAAACAATTTATTTTTAGTCAACTGATCTAAGAGAGTAGCATCAAAAAAGCTGTTGAATTGCTCGAATTCTGTTATATATTGATCAGATAAAAGCTGAAACTCGGTTGGTGCACTTTGCGTAAGAAAACTATAAATAAAGATGCGGATATCCAACTCTCTTCCAGCAAGTTCGACAATATTTTCTTCATTGGAATAGATTGAGAGGTGAAATTTCTTTAATATTAGACTGACTTTTTTTATCAGACGATACATGTGAGATTGGCTAACGTGAAGATCCGAACATAACTGGGACATTGAAGAATCTGTATGCCCAATAAGGTACTGAACCAGTTGATATTGTGGAGAACTGAGCAAGTAATGATAGACCAGCTGTGAATAAGAAGGTTCGGCACTATCTCCATTTCTTTCGATACAATATTGGTTGTAGGAATTTTTGGCGAGACAAAGGTTGACGGACAGATATTTCAAGTCTTCATTCAAAAAGTAGATATGTTTTTGCAAGCTTTTGATGGGGATTTTCAATACTCTTGATAATTTTAATAAGCTGATTCCATTGGTGTTACATACTGCTTTGAATATATCAAGCTTTTTTTCCTCTGCGGGAGAAATGAACTCTCGGTACATCAGTATTCTCCTTTTTTGCTCCATTTTTACGCAAAATATGAAGCCTATTTGTAAGGTTTTGTGATCTGTTTTTTTGGTACTTTTGATTATACTAAGTACAAATGAGAAGTCAATGTGAGGCGATGAAGAAACAATCATTTTTTTGTGGTTGAAAAAATGAAAGTATTGCCAGAAAATTGGCATCTTGTTTAATAAACAAAAAAGAAGGAATGACTTATGAAAAAAATGGTGTTGGCATTAGGTATTTTAGGAGTAAGTAGTTTAGGGGTCCCAGTGACTGGTTTAGCTGCGGAAGCAAATCCATCTACTTCAATGACCAGTGAAGCATCTCTAACCATCAATCCAGGGATTTTGTCCCTTGATAGTGTTTCAAATTTTGATTTTGGTACTGGGAATATCGCAGATTTCGCTCAACAAGAGAAAGTGATCACCACGGTATCAAATGAAACGTCATCTGTTTCTGATTTTCGTGGTCCAAACACAGTTGGTTGGCAATTAACAGCAAAATTATCAAAAATCTCGAATGCCGATCAAAAAGAATTAGCAAATGCAAAGATTACACTAAAAGGTACCGAAACAGCAGGAGATGCAGCTTTATCAGCAAATGCTGAATTGGTTGCTGGAGCTACCGATCCTACTTCAGTAGCAACCGCAGATGGCGCAACTGGGTTAGCAATCAATACCTTTGATTTTTCGACCACAACGTTGACCGTTCCCCAACAAAATGTTTATGGTGGTGACTATACAGGAACGATTACGTGGACATTATCTAATTCTTATCAAGCACAGTAATAGGATGGATGACAATGAAAAGACTTCTTCAGAATGCAGTATGGATCTTTTTATTTATCAGCTTTGTTTATTTTCCTGTGACTCGTGGTTATGCTGAGACCACCAGATTTACTGTTATACCAGAACTTCCCCAAAATCAAGCAAGTGAAGCAACTTATTTCGATTTGCTGGTAAATAAAGAGACTGTTCAGGAATTGATTATCGCCGTACACAATACGAGTTCCGAAGAGATAACGATCACCGCTGATGCACTGAATAGTTATTCTGCTTCCACTGGAATCATCAGTTATCAACGAAAGAAAACGGCCGAAGACTATGGAGGTAAGTCTTTTACTAGCTTTGTTTCAAACCCCATTCAAGAAGTACGCCTAAAATCTGGTGAGGAACGAAAGGTGATTTTTACACTTGATTTAAAGGAAACAGTGTTTGACGGAGAAATCTTAGGGGCTTTTTTGTTCGAAGAAGTCAAACCTCAGGAAACTGCTCACGAAGCTGATACAAGTTTGGAATCAAACTATCAGTTGCAGTTAGGGGTACGAATGCGTCAAAGTCTACAAGAGCTGCCAAAGCCAGATTTAAAACTAGTTGAAACTAAAGCAGTCGAAAAAAATGGCAAGCCAACTTTAAAAAGCAGTATCAGTAATATTCGTCCCGTCGCATTTGGGAATATTTCCGTGAATACGACGATACGTAATAAGAATCAAGCTATCGTCGGTGGCTTTAAGTCAGAAAATTTTCAATTCGCACAAAACTCTGTCTTAGATCTCTATAGTGAATTTGAACAAGAAGAACTCAAACCGGGCACTTATACGATTCGCATCGAATTATCCTCTCAGCGAGGCACATGGGTTTTTGATGATAAGGTCGTTATCGATCGTCAAGCAGCAAAAGCTGTCAACCGAACTACGATATATGCAGCGGATATCGCTCAAAGAAATTTTCTGTTCTATCTATTGATTGCTATAATCATTCTATTGATTGCAATCATCCTTTTCTTGTTAGTGAAGCGGCGTAAAAACTCCGATGAAAGTGAGTGAGAAGAATGAAAAAAATGCTAAAATCTTTTTGTTTATCGCTTCTTTTTATAGGAACTTTTTGGCTGTTGCAAGGACAGCAAACAGTCTTTGCGGCGGTCACTGCGCCGGACTTTGCTACTTTACCAATTAATCAAGTAATGATCTCTACTGCAGGTAAAGCAGGTTCATTGCAAGGTGTAGAAGGGCATAACTACGTTCAAATCAATGACACAACCATAAATTCTAGCGGGGCAGTTTGGTTCAACAATCCGATTTCTTTCACACGAGATTTCCATTTGGAAATGGCTTTCTATATTGAGAATACGGCTAATGATAGCGATGGACTGGCTTTTGTGATGCAAAGTAGCGGGCCTCAAGCACTAGCTTCAGAAGCTGGATCAACAATTGGAGTTTGGTCGAATATTTCTGGAACAGACCCACTTAGTCAAGGTGCAATCGCAAATAGTATCGCAATTGAATTTGATACATATTACAACAATAATGGCGGTATCCTTGCTACTGATCGGATGATGGATCGTGATGTGACAACAAAGGGACACCATATTGCTTGGTCTTACCCTGGTTCCGATGCTTCTTATACGACAGACGGCTGGCTGATGGTGGATAAAGTCTTAAATCACTATAACACGGTTGGCGTTACGGACATTTCCGATGGAAATTGGCATACCTTTATCGTGGATTACAATGAATCTACGCAACAGTTTCATTATGCTGTTCCAGATTTTAATGTAGATGTATCGATTCCTGTCGATGATACTTTTAAAAGCAATCTTAATTTAACAAATTCGGCGCCAGTTTATTTTGGTTTTACCGGTGCCAATGGCGGATTTGCCCAAAACAAAGCAGTCGCTTTCGTCGATGTTCAAGGTCTAGTCGAAATTGATATGCGAACGGGCGTCTTCCAAAGAGAGCCAGATCAGTTTATGCTGGACACAGGAACAGTAATGGATAAACCAATTGAAGTGGATGCAAGTAAAGAGATTACTTATGCAACCTATATTGATTTTAAACAAACAAGCGATCTATCAAGTTTGAATCCAGGGATTAAACTCAAACTCACACTTCCAGATAATGTATCTGTGAAAGATACTGTCTATTTTGGTAAACCAGAAGATACCATGATCAACGGTTTTCCTGATGGGGGGTCCCCAATCGAATATATAAGAGAGACAGGACAAATAAGTGTAGTATTGCCGAAATTGGAAAAAGGGAATGCCTATATTGTTCATTTTAGGGTCAAGTATAGTGGGACCCCTGTAGATGCGAATATTGATGAAGTAATACCAGTTGAGACTACCTTTAGTGGAAATGCTTTTATATCCAGTTTTACTTCAGGAGGAGCCGCTACCCATTTTTATACGGTAAAAGGCAAACTCCCACCAACATTGACCAGCGGACAAGCCACAATGTCAGAAGCGCAGAAAACTGCGCCGATCCTTCGACAAAATCGAAATGCCTATACTGACATCTCTGTGGAAGATAGTAATTCTACGCAGGCGCAATTATTTATAAGTGATTTATTTTCACAAGAGAAGGAATTACAGGAAGAAGACTTTACTCTAAAAACAGTTCTTGAACGAACAGATTTGTCAGATCCCTTTCACTACACTTTAGAGTCAGAGACGAGTGATCTTTCCCCAGGGACTACCTATTATTTTGCAACATATGTCGTTGACACAGAAGGCAATTCATCAGCAATCCATTACTTTGCCATTGATTTTCGAGGAATCGTCGAATTAAAATCAGTCCCAGAATCTTTCAAAGGAACAACAGTCACAATCAACGAGTTGGCTCGAGCAATGGATTCTAATGGCTTGGTATCAATAAAAGTTCCAATTGCAACAACCAGCAAGCCTCTCGCAATCAGCAATACGAGTGAAGGTACATGGAAATTATCGGGACAAACCACCCCATTTATGAATAGTGGCGCCTCATTGGCTGATGAAGTCCAACTAGTTCTATACGATTCTACTGATAATTCATTGTTTTGCACCATTACTTCAGATAAAAAAGTACTTTTTGAGCAGACGCCTAGCGATAAAGATCTCTCTCTCGATTTAAGTCAGTATAATTGTTATTTACGGTTTGCCCCTAAGATAGAGACCCTTTCCCCAGGAACCTATCAAGGAAAAGTCAATTGGCAGTTAGACAGCACGATCACAGACTAATGCACGTTGGTCAGAAAGACAGACAAAAAAACGCCATTTCGGCGTTTTTTTGTCTGTCTAAGGATAAGAACTCAGCTTTCCCGATCTTTGACTACTTTTAGTACTAAAGAAAGGGCAGCCAAGGCAAAACTGCCATACTTGACAAATTTCTCAAGTGACTCGATTTTTTGTTTTTTGCTTTGTTTGCAAGCAGCACATTTCGTTTCAGCGCCATCTAGTTTTTTTCCGCACCTACAGTGTTTTTTCATTTGATCCGTCTCCTTTACAATTTTATCGATGTTTCATCAATCTCTTACTATCAATTATACATGGACAACGGGTTTATGTCCGAGATAACGCTGTTCTCCTCTCAAAGCAATCAGTGACCGCGGATAGGCTATTTTCTTGGGCATGAATGATTCGGGAGATTTGACGTGCTACCTTAAAACACCAGCAGTAGGTTTATCTACAATGAGGCGGATGAACTTTGAAAACGGCTTGAAAGCCTGCTACGTTAACGATTCTCTTTCTCATTTAACGGTTTTTTGTTTCATTTCGTTCCTGCAAGTGGTACGCTTTTGGTGAAAGGTGAGGTGGATAAAATGAATCGTTTAAGTAAATTTTTGATTGCCATCGGCGTAGGAGCTGCGGCGTTGATCGCTGAATTTGGCTTTGATCGACCTCCCATTGCTTTTGGTTTGATCGCGATCATCGGCGGATTGACAGCGTTGACGATGTTGATCGACATGATCCAAACATTGCGTTCAGGAAAATATGGCGTGGATCTGTTAGCGATCACAGCCATTGTTGCTACACTTGCTGTTGGCGAATATTGGGCCAGTTTGATGGTTTTGATCATGCTGACAGGCGGCGATAGTTTGGAAGAATACGCCAGCAAACAAGCCAGCCGAGAACTTCGGCAACTGTTGCAACGTTCTCCACAGACCGCCCATCGGCTAAATGATAAAAAAGATGTTCCGGTTGAAGAACTAGCTATTGGTGATCTGGTCATCGTCCGCCCGGGAGAAATCGTTCCCGTAGACGGCTGTGTCACTGAAGGAAATACCCTTGTCGATGAATCATCCTTGACTGGTGAGTCACGACCTGTAGAGAAAAATCCTGGTGATGAATTGATGTCTGGCTCAGTCAATGGGGAAACTGCGATTACTTTTGAAGTGACGAAAAAAGCAGCAGATAGCCAATATCAAATTCTTGTTCGTTTAGTCAAAGAATCTGAAGCAAAACCTGCGCGCTTTGTTCGTTTAGCGGATCAGTATGCCGTACCATTTACGTTGGCAGCCTATGTGATTGCGGGGATTGCTTGGTTTGTATCAAAAGATCCTGTTCGCTTTGCGGAAGTCCTAGTAGTGGCGTCACCTTGTCCATTAATCTTGGCAGCACCAGTGGCTTTAGTAGCAGGCATGAGTCGCTCAAGCCGCAATGGGATTGTCATGAAAAACGGCACCACGATCGAAAAATTAGCCAAAGCAAAAACGATCGCTTTTGACAAAACAGGCACATTGACAGAGGGAAAGTTGCACGTTGAAAAAATAACTGTGACTGCTGATCAACTATCGGTCGAAGAGCTTTTGCGCATTGCGGCTAGTGCTGAGCAGGATTCCACTCATATTCTCGCCCGTTCTCTGGTTGCTTCTGCTATGGAACGAAAGCTGACTTTGCTGCCAGTCACCAACTTGAAAGAAGTGGTAGGGCAAGGGATCGAAGCAACAGTTGCTGGACACAAGATCAAAATCGGTAAACCTGAATTTGTTGGAGCAGTTGGTGTAGATGAAGCTAAAACCAATGTTTGTGTTGGGAAAGATGACCAATGGATAGGAACGATCTTTTTTGAAGATACATTACGCAAGGAAGCCAAACAAACGGTTGAGCAGTTGCGTCATCAAGGATTGAAAAAGACGATCATGTTGACAGGTGACCAAGCATTCGTTGCTCGGAAGATCGCAGCTGAAGCAGGGATCGAAACCGTTCTAGCAGACTGCTTGCCGGCAAAAAAAATTGCCGTTATAAAAGAAACAGAACCAGCTGAACGCCCGATCATCATGGTGGGGGATGGGGTCAATGATGCCCCAGCTTTAGCAGCAGCTGATATAGGCATTGCTATGGGAGCCCATGGTACTAGTGCTGCAACGGAAGCAGCAGATGCGGTAATACTACAAGATGATCTCAGCAAGGTCTCTCAAGCCGTACAGATTTCTCAAGACACGATGAGAATCGCCCGCCAATCCGTGTTGCTAGGAATCTTCATTTGTATCGTTTTAATGTTGATTGCCAGCACAGGTGTGATCCCAGCGTTGTTTGGCGCTTTGTTACAAGAAGTGATCGATACAGTATCCATTCTATCTGCACTTCGTGCTAAGAATGATCATTCTACTAGCACAGCATCATCTCTTTCAGTCAATCATCAGGCACATTAATAGGTGCAGGTCCGTGACTAAGAGCAAACAAACCCGATAACTGTGATTTTTGTGATAGCAGATGCAAGACACTTAGATTATCTGGCTATGTTTGCCTTATAAGTTACGGGCCTTTTTGATTCTTAAAGCAGGTCCGTAAAAATCCTCCTTTTTTTTAATAATACTACCGTTATATATAACAAATTTTTCTTGGCTAAAATCATTGTTTTGTTGAGTATAACTCAGCTTCACTCATACTTTGTGATGTTATTCTCATTTTTTTCTTCGTTATTCCCTCAAAATGAGAATAATTTTAGTCGATTTTATGATATATATATACGTAGGAAGTTTCAGTAGATTGACTGTGAACTGTCCGCATGAAAGGATTGATAATTCGCGTGATTGATTTAATGCTCTATAAAGAAACAGCCGACTATTTGGAGAAAGTAATCGATAAAGAGGTGCTTGACCTTGTGGAAGTAGAGTACCCTAAGGTATATACTTACATCCATCAATTGATTGATTCTTTCAAATGTGCTGTCCAACAAATAGATGGTTCAAATTTTTGGGAACTTTTTCCAGAAATACTTGGGTATGATTCACGGTTTGTTTTATTGAACTCATTGATTCTAGTAAGAGATGAATTCTTGACAGAAGAAGAAATCATCCAAATGATCGAAACCGATTATACTCATTTAAATAAAGAATCTTGCGGTTATTCTTTGAAAGATCAGGAACATGAAAGCCTTATCTTCAATATCAAATAAATGATTTCCTAAAATCGCAAGGAGCAGCCGACCAGCATCAGTGGTCGGCTGTTTATTTGTTTAAATTTACGCTTTGTTTATTCAATAATCTTAAAAATATTTTGAAAAAATGGTAAATATAGATTATTATTGATATATGAATGAAGAATAACTGAAAAGTCTTTTCAATTCAGCGTTACAGTTAGACTGGATTCAGGAAATTAGCTATATAACATTGTTCATGGAATGAGCAAAGAGAAAGGGGCATATATGGATTATTTGAATTTTTCAAAAAAAGAGTGGGAGATTCTGATTTGTTTTTGGAAAGCTCAGGAACCACTGTGTTGCAGTGATTTTAGTGAGCGTTTTAACTTGAATCGCAACACTTCGTTATCAGTCATCAGAAAATTAGTCAATAAAGGCATACTGGAAGTTGCGAGCATCAAAATGAGCGGTTCGGTTTTAGCACGTCGTTTTCAACCCAAAGTGACTGAATTAGAAGTACTGCAGTCGATTCTTAACCAAGATCAGATTTTTGCTATGCTTCAGGTGGCGATTGGTCGTCTCGAAGAAAAGCAGTTAGCGATGTTAATGGACAAAATTACTGCCAAAAAACAAGAGCTTTCAATGCCAAAAGACCATCAGTGATCTTGCTTGTCCAAAGAGAGCCAACAAAAAAAGATCTGACTTATGGACTGCGCTTAAGAAGTTAGTTTTTCGGCTAACGTTTCGAGCAATCCTGTAAGTCGGATCTTTTTTAGCTAGTTTTCTGAAACTGATGCAGCATTTTTGTCGTCAAGCGATGCAAATCAGCTAGTTCTGTAGGAGACAATGGCAGGAAATCTTTGACTTTACTGGGAATATTCACCGCAGAATCATGGAGCAGCTGCCCTTTTCCTGTCAAGGACACATTTAAAGAACGTTCGTCCTCTTGATTGCGAGTTCTTGAAAGATAGCCTTTCATTTCGAGTTTCTTTAAAACCGGAGTCAAAGTTCCAGAGTCCAGACACAGAGAATCGCCCAATTCTTTTACTGTCAATGTTCCTTGCTCCCATAAGACGAGCATCACGAGATATTGCGTATAGGTCAAGTCCAGAGGGTCCAGTAATCCTTTATAATGCTTGATAATTTCTTTCGAAGCGGCGTATAGAGGAAAACATAGTTGGTTTTCAAGTGCTAAGTCATTCATGTCCTCACTCCTTTTTATACTGACGCTTCTTATCATAGCTTTTTTGTATCGGAAAGTCTACTCACTAACGGCTTTGACGGTTACTTCAATATTGCCGGCTGTTGCTTTTGAATAAGGACATACGGTATGAGCAATTTCTAGTAATTCTTGTGTTTCATCTAATGAAAGACCTTCTATAAATCCTTCAATCTCTACTCCTAAAACAAAACTACTTTCATTTTCGGCATAAAGTGAAACTTGTGCACTTACAGTTGATGCGCCATCAATTCCTTTCCTTTGCTTTACAAGTTCAAGAGCACTGTTGAAACAAGCACTAAAACCAGCGGCAAAAAGTTGTTCTGGGTTAGTGGCATTTTCGACCCGTTTACCAGGTGCTGCGATGGATAATTCGAAGGAATGATCAGGACTATGAACTTCTCCTGAACGACCACCTGTGTTGATCATCTTTGTAGAATACATTTTTTTCATCTAACTTCACTCCTGTTTTTTTGATTTTGTACAATTAGATTGTACGCAATTTAATTGTGGAAAGCAATTAAGTTGCTTGCAAAAGCAGGTTTTTTTATTTTTACTTGTTTTTACATTAAATTGAAAGTAAAAGTTTAAATAATTACTGTGTAGCAAGGCAAAACATGATATGATGATAGCACAGAATCTAAGGATAGTTGGTTAGTGAAGAGGGTGACTAAAATCGTAGAATATATGGAAAACCGCGCAGTCGGGAAATATTTTCGTTCCGCGACAGATCATTATGCCGGATTCATTCGAATCTTTGGTACGTATACTGAATATCGGGTTGTTGCCGGTATTCCAGCAGAGAATGTGATGCTGGAGATCATCGGCGTTGAAAATGGGATCTTGCTGACACAAGTGAACAATACATTATTTGAAAATGGAAGAGGGTATATTCAATGATCATCGTACAAATTATCTTAATCGTTCTTGTCATAGCGATCGCGATTTGGCTGTTGGCAAGCACTGCTGTTATCGTTCGACAAGGTGAAGTAAAAGTAGTTGAGAGTTTTGGGAAGTATGTTAAGACACTTGAACCAGGTCTACACTTTTTAGTCCCTATTTTATATACAGTCAGAGAACGAGTATCACTTAAACAGATTCCTTTAGAAATTGAACCACAAAGTGCTATCACGAAGGATAATGTTATCGTTCAAATTGATGAAGCCATCAAATACCATGTCACAGATGTCCGGGCGTTTGTTTATGATAATGAAAACTCGGTCGTTTCTATGATCCAAGATGCGCAATCCAATTTGCGAGGAATCATTGGGAAAATGGATCTAAATGAAGTTCTCAACGGAACAGAAGAAATCAACGTGGCGTTGTTTACTTCCATTAAAGATATCACAGCGGGGTATGGGTTGGCGATCGACCGAATCAATATTGGTGAGATCAAAGTTTCGCAAGAAATCATTGAATCAATGAACAAACTGATCACTGCTTCACGGGATAAAGAATCCATGATCACGCGGGCACAAGGGGAGAAATCTTCTGCTGTCTTAAGTGCGGAAGCCAAAGCTTCTCAAATGACGATCGATGCCCAAGCCAGAGCGGAACAAACTCAGATTGATGCGGAAGCTCGTGCTAAACGTGTACGGATCGATGCAGACGCCGAAGCAGAACGAATTGCTAAAATTACTGAAGCAGAACGTAAACGGATCTTAGCCATCAATGAAGCAATCAAAGAAAGTCAATTAGACGAACGTTCACTCTCTTACTTGGGCATTGAAGCCTTTAAAGATATTGTCAACAGTAAGACGAATACAGTCATTCTACCATCAAACATGACAGAATTAGGCAATATTCCAGTTGTGAAACAACTCTGGGAACAAACAGACAAAACCAGCGAATAACAAACTAACTGAATCAACCAACATAAATGAGCTCCACCCATTGTTTGATAAACATGGCTGGAGCTCGTTTTTGATTTGTTGAACAATAGATTGATTACTGGATAGTTGTTGTTTTATTGGTACTTGTGGCGCAGTCTTTTTTTATCCTAAAGAGAAGAAGCAGTAATAGTTCGATTGTCTACTATCAACAATGCGATCATCACATAACCGATCCAACTATCTCTGGAATAGAGAATATAACGAGGAGACCAATTCGCTGCATACTTGCTCTTGTACTCCCGCAATCCCTCAAAGGAATAAAAGTGAGAACCAAAGTTATAGATCAAATAGGCGATCCGTTCTTGAATGAAACTGCTTCTGAACGTCCCTACATTCGCCAGCGGGGCCATCCCTAAGTCGAACTGTTCGAATCCTTGGTTTTTAAAATAATCGAAGAGATTGATGAACAAAAAGTCCATTGTGCCATTAGGTGCTTTTTCAGGATCATGACGCATTAAGTCGATTGACCCACAACCTGTCTGATAAGTAGGCATAAAAGAAGCAAATGCCACAATTTCTTGCTGTTGGTTCTTGACGACAGCGATTGGGACGGTGCTCAAGTAATCTTCAGAGAAAAATCCTAATGAGAAACCTTTTTCTTTGCGACCATCTAGCCAGCGATCAGAAATATCTCGTAGCTTAGCAAATGTTTCCGCATTGTACGGTGGTTGTAGGACATCGAAAGTAAAGCCTTCTTTATTGATTTTGTTGTTTAATGCCCGTTGACCCTTCATTTTTTTGCCAGACAAGGTGAAATTCTGTAGGTCCACGAAGGCTTTCTCACCAAATTTGATGAAGTCATAGCCGAATTCATGAAGAAGCATGACCATTTCTTCACTGCTTTCATAGAAGACAGGCAAATAATTCCACTGATCCATTTCTGTGATAAAGGCTTCTAGTGCAGCAGCAAAATCCTCTTGCTTACCAGCTGGGTCCCCCATGACCAAACATTTATTGTTATAGGTCGTAAACTGGAAAAAGACGGTAGGATCGGTCTCGTTCGGATAGAAATAGACTTCTTTATCTTTCAAAAAGACAAGATGGCTATCACTAGTACCACCGTAGGTCTCTAAAAGAGTCAAGATTTTTTCATTCTCAGGTCTCTGTCCAATTTGATGTTTGGGTCCCATTAAATAGCGTGAGAAAAGCAAGACCGCGATAGCGACGATCATGATAGCCAGAAAGCCTTGCAACCATAACTTTTCAGAAGGAAACAAAAGAAAATCAATGGAACGATGGGCGGGATGACGATTTAAATGGGGCATGTTATAGACCCCAATAATCACATAAAGGACAGTCAAAGATCCCATCAAAAGGCCATCGATCGTCAGCCATTCCCAAGAATAAACCAGTTGCTTACGAAATAGTTCACTTTTGGAAAGGACCATAATCGCCAATAAGAAGAGCAAGAAACACATGGTTGAAAAGCGGAAACCGGCTAAGACCGCATAGCCGATCGTTGCTGCAATCAACAGCAATGTTGGAAAATAAGCGCGCGAAACACGAGCTGAAACCCCACGACCAGCAATGATGAAAAGATAGCCTAAGAAAATACTTGGGTATTGCATGACAAAATTCAACCGTATCGGATTAAGATGGGCTAACCACTGAATGTGGTCAAATGCTTCCGGAATCGTTGCTGACAAAACCAGCATCGTACCAGTCAAATAGAGCAACAGTACTTCAATCTTATGGAATACTTCTAAAAGCAATCCTTTAGGAATACCAGAAAAGCGTGTGTTGAGCGTTACACTGACATTTTTAGAGAACAAAAGCACCCCAATCAAAAACGGAATGATGTAATAGAATAGCCGGAATAGCAGAAGCCACGCTACGACGCTTTCTCGGGGAATATTCAATGAACCCATTCCCATGATCATCATGACATCAAAGGTTCCTAATTCTCCGGGAATCATTGATACGATCCCTATCACAGATGCAGCAATAAATAATGGCAGTATTTGAAAAATATCCACAGAGATCCCCATCAGCATACCGGTGGTGATAAAGGCCGTAAATACCCCTACCCATTCCAATAATGAAACCAAAATCAGTTGACCGCGGTCAGAAGGGGTCAGACCGCCTAAATAGCCATTCTTCTTCGACAAACTTAAGACATAGACCACTGGAAAGTACAAACTTCCTCCCAATAGCCAAATCCAATATTGCTGCAGATAATCAGTTGTTGGTCCAAAGACGACGAACCCTAATGCCAGTAATGATAAAAGCGATAACCCAGACATCAGATAAATAAAAATTTTCGAAATTGCTTGAGCAACATCTTTGCCATTTTTTTCTTTGCCATAGAATTCGGAGCGAAGACCAATGCTGATAAAACCGCCGAATCCTACAAGATTATTCATGGTATTGATGATCCAGCTTGTTTCACTTAAATAACGGGCAGAAAGCTTTTGTCCTAAGAGCCGATTTAAGATAATGTCATAACCAATCATTGGCGCAATACAAAGCAAACTAATCAAAAACATCAATGCAACGCGCCAAACCGCTAATTCGGAAAACAGTGTCGTCAATTGATCGACGGAAATCGTCTTGCTTAAGGAAAGCAATTCACCTAAAACGATCACTGCTACAGCGATCAAAAAGAGTCCTTTGAACAAGGAGAGATGGTTACGAATCCATGTAAAAAGTTTCATTTTATTGTCCCACCTTATCTAAGAAAGAAAGAACTTTCTGATTGAATATATTTGGATTTTTGCGAGCAAAACTATGTCCTTGTCCCTTTACTACCATGAAATTGGCATTCGGAATATGATTGGCTAAATAAAATGAATGAGACAATTTGATTGAATCTCTTTTTCCTACCAAAATCAGTGTTGGGACAGTAATTTTTTTTAAATCGGTGGCTGATAAACCGATGTTACGAAAGAGTAGTGCAAGAATCGGTAAAAAACCACGCATGCCTTTATCGAAAGGCGCGCAAAGCCAAACGACTGCATATTGGATCAGACTGCCGATCCGTGCAAACAGCCGAACCCCTTTAGGATCCGTATTGCCGGAATTTAAAATCAGACAACTCACTAATTCCGGATATTTAAAACAAAACACCATAGCTAAATTTGCGCCATCACTAAAGCCTAGAAGAGCTACCTTTGACAGGTGTTCTTTTTGAATAATGGCATACAAGTCATCAGCCATCAAGAAAAAATCAATTTTTTTGCGGGTATTCGTTGATTTGCCATGCCCACGGCTGTCTATCAAGTACAGCTGATGTTTCTGACTTAATTCAGCTATCTGATTAGCAAAGTAAGCACTGCTCCCGCCATTGCCATGCAATAAGAATAATGGCTTGCCTTTTCCAATTTTCTCATAGTAAAGGACCGAGCCATCTTGCATTTTGGCATAACACTTTTCAGATTCCATTTTTTCACCTACTTTCTTTGAGTATACCTTGAAGCTCGCGATTGATAAAATCAAATGGTGATTTTTCACTAGAAATAATCATCGTTTATTCATTTTTGTCTTAGAAAACTGCTATCTTATTATATTAAGAAATCAGACAGATGCTGCTCTTTAGATTCATTTCTAGCCATATCTTAGGAGATCACTTCGAAATGGAACAGAAAACTTTGCCAAAATAGAAAATTTTCACATTTTCCCCCGTATTTTTCCTTCTTATTTCTTTAGAAGGAAACTATAGAAGAGAACTATAGAAGAAAACCATAGAAGAAAACTATAGAAGAGAACTATAGAAGAGAACTACGCAAAGCAGCAAGGATACCCCATAATGTCTCCCATTCAGTGACAATGGTTTTCATTAAACGGGGGAACAATGAATGATTTAAAGGTTGTTTAACATGTCTAAAGGAAATCCATAAGGTGCCTTCTGATTTTTTTATTTCATTCAGTTTGACCTGCAAGATGCATTCGTGGCGCAGAAAGCAAATGTTTGTTATTCCTAAAAGATTATATCTCTCCAATAATTACTGCAAAGTTTTAGGAATTCAGTTATTATTTTCAAGTTGTTATCTTGATGCTGGAGGGAAATAAATGAGAGAGACTAGATATGAAGAATTGAAGCGAGCAGAAAAGGGCGCTCTGCTTAGTATCATTGCCTATCTATTGATTTCATTCGTTAAATTATTGATCGGTAAAATAGCTGGATCGGAAGCTTTATGGGCAGATGGTTTAAATAATGCCACCGATATAATCGCTTCAGTGGCTGTTTTGATAGGTCTACGCTTAGCTCAAAAACCGGCTGATGAAGAACATAAGTATGGACATTGGAAAGCAGAGAATGTAGCAAGTTTGATTACGTCATTGATCATGCTTGCTGTAGGGCTGCAAGTACTTTATTCCTCTGTCTGGTCCTTGATCCAAGGGGAGACAGAAAGTCCTGATATGCTTGCGGCAATTATAGGTGTGGTCTCGGCTATTCTCATGTATGGTGTGTATACCTTTAATCGAAGATTGGCTGCACAAGTAAAAAGTTCCGCACTGCTTGCTGCTGCCAAAGACAATCGTAGCGATGCTTGGACCAGCATCGGAACCGCCATTGCCATTTTTGCCGCTTCTTTTGGCTGGGGGTGGCTTGATAGTCTAACAGCGATCGTTGTCGCTGTTCTGATCCTAAAAACGGCCATTGATATTTTTAAAGAAAGTGCCTTCTCATTGTCAGATGGTTTTGATCAAACATTGGTCAACGAGTACGAACAAGTCGTAGCCGATTTTCCGGAAGTAAAATCTGTCAAGAGTATTCGCGGCAGAATGTATGGCGCAAATGTGTTTCTTGATATTGTTATTACGATGGACAAATATTTGACAGTTGAAAAAAGTCATGCAGTAGCTGATGCCATAGAAGCATTGCTGTCTGATCGTTTCAATGTCTATGATACAGATATTCATATTGAACCAGATTAATCGCCGATTTATTTTTAAGGGTCATTTTGTGTTGTGTAAGTTAAAAAAAACAGTGTAAACACCACGTTTCTAGCATGTAAACATCCCGTTGCTTCTTTTTTTATTGAAAGAATGGCAAACTATTCTTATCAGAAAAAGAAAGTAGGGATCGTATGGAGACGATAAATATCACTGACCTTCAAGCAAAAAAAATTAATGAAGTGGGACAACCTGTCCTTTTAGAAATTTGTAAAAATTATATTTTATCAGTAGAAGATAGACAGATATTAGCCCTTCTTCAGAAACAAATTACAGAAAAAAAAGCTGAACTCGTTTGAGATTCAACTCGTTTTAGTCAAGTACAAAAAGAAAAACAGCAGTTTGATCCATCAATGATCAAGCTGCTGCTTTTTTAGCCTTTGAGAAAAGAAAGAATGAAGGTAATCCAACTTTTCTTTTGTCAGAGAAGATCAGTAGTCTGATGATATCCTAGAGGAAAGCAAAAGTAGAAATAAGAAAGATTTCGGTAGAAAGAAGTGATTCGATTTTTATAAAAGTCTTTTAAAAGACTTCAAAAAAACTTTTTGAGGTTAGTGACCGCTAGTCATTTTAATGCCTACAATACTGATCAATAATAATCCAACAAAAAGCCAAGTGGCTGGGTTTATCTTGTCATGGAACAATACCACACCAATGATGACTGAACCCACCGCACCGATCCCAGTCCAGATAGGGTAGGATAAACTCATTGGCAGTTGTTTGATTGCTTGCGACAAAAAGAAAAAACTGGCGATCATACCAATAATGGTGTAAATCGTAAAATTGATTTTTGTAAATCCTTCACTCCATTTCATCGTTGTGGACCAGAATACTTCCAGTACGCCAGCTAATAATAGTTCGAGCCAAGCCATTCTATTTCCCTCCTTTTTGATTATTTAGAAAACAAAAAGAGGAAGACCATTCCTTCTAAGACCTACTGGAATGATCGTCCTCGTTTAACTACCCGGTGGCAGTCTCTATTTTCTTGTAACCAGTATAGCACACTCGGATTTTTTTGGGGAATGAAAAAAACTTATCGAAAAAATGAGGGGTAGCACTTTCGGATAAAAATTGAAAGAAAGAGAAACTGTTCCAGAAAATGAGCTGGTCCTGTTTCTCGTCATCGCATCTAATTTTTCCTAACAAACTTGATGCGATCAGCAGAACTTTCTGATGGTGCTAAATCTTTCTTTCAATTGCGGATAGACAACATTATCAATAGTTAAGACAAAGAAAGACTTTTCTATTTATTTAAAAAACATTCCGATATAATAAAGATATGTAGGGATACATCTTTGAAAGGAGTCCACCATGAAAATTACATTTCAACCAGTCCGATCTTTAGAGGAGATTCAAGAATTAGAGCTTGTCGTTAAGGAGATTTGGTCAGAAGTCTTTACACCTATCATCGGGTCTGCTCAAGTCAGCTATATGCTAGAAACTTATCAATCTCCAGAAACGATCCAACAAGAAATCAAAGAAGGCGCCGCTTATTTTATTCTTCGATTAGAAGATGAGATTATTGGCTACACAGCTTACGAAGAAGAGGCAGACCGTCTGTATTTGAGTAAACTTTATTTAACACCTGCTATGCGAGGAAAAGGCGTCTCCAGCAAAGTATTTGATTGGGTTGAATCTTTAGCCGCTGGCAAAACACTCTTTTTGAACGTCAATAAAGGCAATCAACAAGCGATTGCCGTCTACGAACACCGGGGTTTTGTCCGGGTCGGGGAACGAAAGGTTGATATCGGTCAAGGTTTTGTAATGGATGACTATATCTACGAAAAAACATTCAAACAATGAAAGACATAAGCTTTTTTCCATCGCTCAGTTTGTGGGAAGAAAGCTTATTTCCTATTAAAAAAACGTTTACACACCTTTTTAACTGTGTTATATTGTCCTTGTAAAGATTATAATGTTATAATTAGGAGGGCTAAAATGAATGGATTTGTAGGGTTTATTGAACAAAAGTTAATGCCAGTGGCAAATAAGGTAGGTATGCAGCGACATATGGTGGCCATACGTAAAGGAATTATTGCCACATTACCATTGACGATCGTCGGTTCCTTTTTCACGATATTATTGAATTTTCCTATTGAGTCAGTTGCAGCATTTATTGAACCATATCGTGAAGTTCTAGACATTCCGTTTCGCTATACTGTTGGTCTGCTTGCACTTTATGCGACCTTTGGTATCGCATCTTCATTGGCAAAAAGTTACAAACTAGACTCATTGACAGCAGGTATTTTGGCAACAATGTCCTTTTTGATCACGGCAGCACCACCAATTCGGGTTCTTGAATCGGTAGAAGGTGTGATCGATGCTGGACGTTTCATCAATGTTGCTAACCTTGGTTCTGGATCACTATTTGGTGCAATTGTCACAGCTATTTTGTCAGTGGAAATCTATCGCTTCTTTATTGTCAAAAATATCACGATCAAAATGCCTGATGGTGTACCCCCTGAAGTGACCAATTCCTTCATGGCATTGATTCCCGGGGGAGCGATTCTTGTTTTGTTTTGGGTCATTCGTCATATCATCGGTTTTGATATCAATGGCTTCTTAAGTAACCTTTTGATGCCGCTGAAAGATGTTTTAGCAGGAAACAGTTTGTTTGGCGGCTTATTGACAGTTTTCTTGATTTGTTTCTTCTGGGTTCTTGGAATTCATGGACCAGCAATCATGGGTCCGGTGATCCGTCCTTTCTGGGATATCTCGATTGCAGAAAATATGGAAGTTTTTCAATCAACCGGCAATGCGCATGAATTACCAAACATCTTTACAGAACAATTTCTGCAATGGTTTGTTTGGATTGGTGGGGCAGGAACGACGCTTGCGCTGGTTGTCTTGTTTTTATTCTCAAAATCAAACTATTTGAAACAATTAGGACGTCTTTCGATTTTGCCAGGTATTTTCAATATCAATGAACCGGTCATCTTTGGGGCTCCGATTGTGATGAATCCGATTCTTGGGATTCCGTTTCTTGTAGCACCTTTGATTACAACGACAATTTCGTACTTTGCTACGACGACAGGGATCGTTCCAATGATGGCTGCCCGTCTAGGATTTGCCATTCCAGCACCCATTGCTGCTTGGATGAGTACAAATTGGAGTGTTGCCGCTGGAATCTTAGTTGTGGTGAACTTTTTGATCACATTGGCGATCTATTACCCATTCTATAAAGTCTTTGAAAAACAGCAATTAGAACGTGAAGAAGAACAAGCGACTCAAGAATGAAGGGTCTCTTTATCAAGAAGTCAAACGAGACGATGGGATAGGAGCAAAGAACGATCCATAAATGACAACCAAATGAGCTCTCTGGGAAATACCGAGTTCTTCTAGGTGACCAGAAACAATTCTACGGGATCATCCCAGTAAACACCTCAATCCCAGAGTGCTTTCTAGATGGTTCTTTTGAGTGAAGCAATTAGGGTTCATTTGTTGCTTAAACAGTGGTTCATGCGCGAGGATCCGCGTTTGATGATCGAAAGGAGACTAAGTGCATAAAATGATGCTGATGTATGCATGTTTATTATTTATCGGATTACAAATTTGGCTAACCAGACATGGAGCATTTATCCAGCAGATTCGCTTCCGCACACTGATAGCCGGATCCTTATTAGTATTAGTCATTGCCGTTATGCTATTTGGCAGGACAACGATTGCCCCGGTGATCTTGACAACACTGACTGTTGGTTGCAGTACGTTGCTGATCACAAAATTTTCTCAAATTGGTGCGCAGAAGGAGTGGACAAAATGAAAAGACAACTAGGAATCTCTATTTATCCAGACCACAGCAGTAATGACGAAGACAAAGCTTATTTAGAATTGGCTCAACGCTATGGATTTAGTCGAATTTTTATGAGCATGTTAGAAGTGACAGAAGGCAAAGAAATTGTTCGCAAGAAATTCTCAGAATTATTAAGATTTGCCAAATCACTTGGCTACGAAACGATTTTGGATGTTGCACCGGCAATTTTTGAAGAGCTGGAAATTTCTTATGATGATTTGACGTTTTTCCACGAATTGGGTGCGGATGGCATCCGCTTGGATTTAGGTTTTGACGGCAGCAAAGAAGCAATGCTGACTTATAATCCGTTTGGATTGGCGATCGAGCTAAATATGAGCAACGACGTCGCTTATTTAGACAATATTTTGACGTATCAAGCAAACTTGCCTTTCTTATATGGCTGTCACAATTTTTATCCTCAGGAAGGCACCGCATTACCGTATGAGTTCTTCGAAAAATGCAGCCAGCGTTTTAAAGCCAAAGGAATTCGAACTGCCGCTTTTATCACTTCACAGTCTGGAACGATCGGTCCATGGGATATCAATGACGGATTACCGACATTAGAGATGCATCGACATTTACCTGTAGAGATCGCAGCAAAACATCTCTTTGCAACAGGATTGATCGATGATGTAATCATTGGGAATGCCTATGCCTCAGAAGCAGAACTTGCAGCACTTGGCGCAATCAATCGTTACCAAACAGAATTTTCGGTGACTTTTACACCGGAGAGCACTTCATGCGAACGAAAGATCGTTCTGAAAGAGCAGCATTACCGTCGAGGGGACATTACTGATCGGATGATTCGATCAACAGAAGTCCGAAAAAAATACAAGCAATTTGATAACCCAGCCCACGATAATCTGGAGGAATTCCAACCTGGAGATATTGTGATCGGCAACGATGATTTTGGCAAGTACAAAAACGAATTACAGGTGGTGTTGACCCCTCATTGCGATCCGCGAAAAAATAAAGTTGGATCAATTGTCGCAGAAGAACGGCTGTTGTTGTCGTATATTCATCCGTGGACCAAATTTAAATTTACCGAGAGGAATGATTAACATGTTGGATATGATTATCCGCCAGGCACGTACACTCAATGAAGAGATTTTCGATATCGGGATCCAGCAAGGGAAAATTTGCCAGATCGCAAAAACGATCGAAGAATCCGCACAAAAGGAGTGGACACTTCTTCCGAATCAGTATCTTTCGGCAGGCTGGATTGATGATCATGTCCATTGTTTTGAAGAAATGAGCTTGTACTATGATTATCCCGATCAGATCGGTGTGGCAAAAGGTGTAACGACAGTAATCGATGCGGGGACTACTGGCGCCGAAAATATTCATCGTTTCTACGAATTCGCACAAGCAGCCAAAACGAATGTCTTTGCGCTTGTCAATATTTCAAAATGGGGCATCGTCGAACAAGATGAATTAGCCGATCTTTCTAAGATCAAGGGGGATCTGATCACAAAGGCCCTAAATGAATTTCCTGACTTCATCGTGGGGTTAAAAGCGAGAATGAGCAGGACAGTGATTGGCGAAAATGGCATCACTCCATTGAAATTAGCCAAAAATATCCAAAAAGAACACCCAGGCCTACCATTGATGGTTCATATTGGTTCAGCACCACCAGATTTGGCTGACATTTTGTCTTGTTTAGAGAAAGGTGACGTTCTGACCCACTGTTTCAATGGCAAGGAAAATGGTATTTTAGATCGTCAGTCAAATACCATCAAATCGTTTGTTTTTGATGCTTATGGCAAAGGTGTTGCTTTTGATATTGGTCATGGTACAGATAGTTTCAATTTTTCGGTGGCAGAAAAAGCCTATGCCGCCAATTTGAAAGCTGCTTCTATCAGCACCGATATTTATATACGTAACCGTATGAAGGGTCCGGTATATGATTTGGCTACTACTATGGAGAAATTAGCCGTTGTCGGTTATAGTTGGCAAGAAATCATCGAGAAAGTAACATTGGCACCAGCTCGTCAGTTTCAACTAAAAGGAAAAGGTGCGATCGAAGAAGAAATGGATGCTGATTTCACGATCTTTGAATTCAAAGAAGCAGCCAAAGTACTGATTGATTCAAATGGGAACAAGCGAAGTATTGATCGACAGATCATTCCGTTAAAGACTATAATTGGAGGACAAGTATATGACATTGAATATGACTAAACTTGGCTTGAAGCAAGTCATCAATGCTTCTGGTAAAATGACGATTCTCGGTGTTTCTAAAGTGAGCGAAGGTGTCTTAACAGCCCAACGCTTTGGTGGGGAACACTTTTTTGAGATGAGCGAGTTAGCAGTCAAAACAGGGGCCTATTTGGCCAAACTACTTCAAGTTGAAGATGCTCAAATCGTCTCTTCAGCTTCTGCTGGAATTGCTCAATCTGTGGCAGCAGTCATTGGACAAGGCTCATCATTCCATCTTTACCATCCTTATTCAGAAAAGATTCAGCGTCGAGAGATCATCTTGCCGAAGGGACACAATGTGGATTATGGCACACCTGTTGAAGTGATGGTTCAACAAGGTGGAGGCCAAGTTGTTGAGGCAGGCTATGCCAATATGTGCTCTGTTGACCATATTGCTCAGATGATCAGTCCCCAGACAGC
Organism: Enterococcus sp. DIV0574; assembly: GCF_051711125.1. Taxonomy (NCBI): domain Bacteria; kingdom Bacillati; phylum Bacillota; class Bacilli; order Lactobacillales; family Enterococcaceae; genus Enterococcus; species Enterococcus sp. DIV0574. The sequence continues at coordinate 2,157,111 of NZ_JBIOMA010000001.1, read as the reverse complement.
TGCGATTCTCTATATCAAAAGTCATCATACAGTACAAAAAAGTATGCTTTCAGTAAAGGAAACAGCTCAAGTCGCAAAACAGTCGGGCATCCCTTTGATCGTGGATGCGGCAGCGGAAGAGGATCTTTTCAGGTACATCCAGGAGGGTGCCGATTTAGTGATCTACTCCGGAGCTAAGGCTTTGTCTGGGCCAAGTGCTGGTTTAGTGATCGGTCGTAAAGAACTAATAGAATGGGTGAGACTGCAATCCAAAGGCATCGGGCGTTCCATGAAGATCGGTAAAGAAAATATGATGGGGCTTACGCAAGCAGTAGAAGAGTATCTGGCTGAAGGAAGTGAGTCTGGCGCTTCCATGAAGCATCGTTTGGAACCCTTCGTCGCAGCACTCAATCAAATTACTGGCTTGTCTGCAGATATCGTCCAAGATGGTGCAGGGAGAGACATTTATCGCGCCCGGGTTCGGGTCCAAAATGGGCCATCGGCGATGGAAGTGATCCAGAAATTAAAGGTAGAAGAACCAGCCATCTATACGAGAGAATATCAAGCAAATCACGGCATTATTGAATTTGATATTCGGGCAGTCACAGAAACTGAAATGCATGTGATTGTCAATCGATTAAAAGAAATCATGAATCCGGAGGAACCAAAAGAATGAAAAAATCCCCGACTTATTTAGAAGATCGAATTTGTTTAAACGTTTTAGCTAACTCAGTGGAAAACGCCAAAGAATGTTTTGAAGCAGCCGAAGGGAAAATCTTATTAGGCGTTCTTTCCAAAAATTATTCCACGGATGAAGCAGCGATTGAAGACATGAAAAAATACCAAGCAGAAATAGAAAATGCATTATCAGTTGGTCTCGGTGCCGGTGATCCGAATCAGAGCGAGATGGTCTCTCGAATTTCTGCTGTGTTGCAGCCGCAACATGTCAATCAAGTATTCACGGGAGCTGCAACATCTCGGGCGTTGTTAGGACAAGAAGAAACTATTGTTAATGCATTAGTTTCTCCGACAGGCAAAGTCGGCTTTGTCAATATTGCCACTGGCCCGTTAAGTTCACAGGAAGAACCCACTGAGGTTCCTCTTGAAACGGCGATTGCATTACTCAAGGATATGGGCGCTAGTTCAATCAAATATTTCCCTATGAAAGGATTGGCGCACAAAGAAGAATATCAAGTGGTGGCAAAAGCTTGTGCAGCTCATGACTTTTATCTTGAACCGACCGGTGGGATTGATTTGGATAACTTTGCAGAAATCTTGCAGATTGCTGTGGATGCAGGAGTCAAGAAAATCATTCCTCACGTGTATAGCTCGATCATTGATCCAGAGACGGGCGATACCCGTCCGGAAGATGTGAGACGATTACTGAAGATGATGAAAGATTCATTGAAGTAAGAGTGAAGGAGGAATTGTGATGCGAATCGGTGCATACGGTGAAGTCATGCTGCGCTTGACACCACCTGAATATCGGACATTAGAACAAACCCATTCGCTGCGGATGGATTTTACAGGAACGGGCGTAAATATTTTAGGAAATCTGGCGCACTTCAATCTTTCAGCATCCTTATTGACGAAAGTACCAAAAAACCGTTTGGGTGATGCGGCCAAAGCGAATTTGCAAACTTATGGTATCAAGACAGAATTTATTGGTCAGGCACACAATCATATCGGCAGTTATTTTGCTGAAGTTGGTTTTGGCGCTCGCCCCACCTATGTGACGTATCAGAACCGCCGCGGTAGTTCATTTGGGGTTTCCGGACCTGCAACTTATCCCATCACTGAATATTTAGAAACGATCGATCTTTTGCATATTTGTGGTATTTCGTTGAGCTTGACCGAAGAAACGTGGCAAACCGCGATAACATTGGCAAAACAAGCTACTTTGAAGAACATCAAAGTTTGCTTCGATTTTAATTTTCGTCCCAGTCTGAATTTGGAAGAAGGACAGCGAGAAATCTTAAAAAAACGTTACGAAGCGATTCTGCCTTATTGTGATTTGGTATTTGGGTCTGTACGAGATTTGCACGGTCTTTTGGGATTTGGTGAGCAGCTGCCTATTGATGGACTAGAGGAACAGCAAATCGTTCAGGCCTTTATGGCGCAGTACGGGATTGAATGGTTTACAGGAACCAGACGGATAGCCAGTGAAGACAAACAGTTTATCAGCGGGATGATCTACACTAAAGAAGAAACTGTTGAAACTGCACCTCAATTGTTACAAGTGCTAGATCGAATCGGTGCAGGGGATGCATATGCAGCAGGTATTCTTTTAGGATATGCCGAGAAATGGCCACTAAAAAAAACCGCGGATTTTGCTATCACCAATGCTGTATTGGCCCATACGATGTTAGGAGATGTTCCCTTGATTACACGGGAACAAGTAGAGCAAGTGCTAAAGAATCCTGGGGTAGATTTATTTCGTTGAGTATTATTCGCTAGGATATACAAAGCACGCGTAAACAATAATAAATCATCCAACAAAGAGCGTTTGATGGCGAATCAGTGACTGCCGTCAAAAGGGCTCTTTGTTGGATGATTTTTGTTTTATTCGACAGGTAAGAAGACGAACAACAAGTGAATGGATTGTCGAGGGGGATATCAAGCAGCCGTTTTCATTGATTATTGATTCAGGTAGCGTTCGGCTTTCTTTTCGGGAATCACCCAAAGAAGTAGAACGAGACTATCGAGACTGATCACAAAAAGCGGATGAATCAACCAGCCAAGGAGCAATGCCACAATGTTGACAAAAAGAGTAAAGGTTAATTTCTGATAGCGTTGAAATAGTTTCCTAATGGTTGGATTATTTTGGCTTTCCCGGCTTAATGCTCGTCCTAACAAATAATAGCTAAAATCAGTCAAGAAAATCACAGCACCATAGAGCATTTGAGGAGCGAGGGACAGCGGGTATTGACTGACCCACGAAGTAACAAAAGGAAAAAGCGACAACGAGAGTATCAGCAAATGATTGGCCCATAATGTCCATCCATCAATATGTTCTGCAACTTGAAAGAGATGATGATGATTGTTCCAATAAATGGCCAGCATCACAAAACTGATCAAATAAATGATAAACTGATGTTCGATGCCTAGAAACGCTTGAAAGGTATCGTTTTTTGGTTGGTGAAGTTCTAAGACCAGCAAAGTCATCACGATAGCAATCACTGCATCTGTAAAGGCCTCGATTCGGTTCTTTGACATAACATGCTCCTTTCAGAATAGTAAATCAGTGTTAGTTTACGTCAATAGATACGATTCGTCTATCAAAGAGAATTGCAATAAAAAAAGGACAGTGATATAAGATCAAAGCTAACTCAAAAGGCAACGGTGAGTATGCCTTTGTGTCTGAAACTTCTCATTGCGAGAAGCATTAGCAGTATCTTATTTCATCGTCCTAATGGATTATTGTTTGACAGTGAATGTCAAATCAAATTGAGAAGGGTGGATGTAACGAAATTTTGGTCCTTGGCTATCGTCGATGATCAATTCGATCAATTCGCTGTTGATTTTTTTGACCTCAGTGATTTGATGCCCTTGGTCGTCACAAAGTTCAATCACCGCTTCTGGATAAATTGATTTGAGCTGATTGTATTTTGTGATAAAGGCGTTGACGATAGCAGCAGACGCAGTCAAGTCAGTATATTCTGGCATATTCTTCCTCCTTATTTAGTAATCAAGAATGAGTGGATGCGTTTGTCTAGTTAGACTCTTTATCTAAAACACCATATAAAAATAAATCAATGGCCTGATAGAGTTCAGTTTCTTTCTCTGCTGAATCTAAGTATGAAGCAATGAGAATAAACATTTGGCTGACAATAAACTGATAGGAAAGTTCGTTTCGTAATCGTAGTTCACTTGTTTGAAAAAGGCGAATAAATGGTTGCTGATAGTTTTCTTTCCAAATCAAGTAGAGTTTTCTGGCGGTTTCTTCAGAGACGGTATGTTTGATATCATCCATCATTAAGTAGAAATTGAAAGGGTGACGTTTTTGCAGAAATCGAGCCATCCGTTGCAGTTTCTCTGCTAAGGAGTCATTGGGATCATTAACGATCTGATATAAGTTTTCAGATACATCTATCGCTAACCGCGCAAGAACACCGTAATAAATATCTTCTTTTCTTTTGAAATGATAATACAAATTAGGCTGAGTAATGCCTAACAACTCCGCGATTTGTCTTGTTGAAGTTCCTTTATACCCTTGTTGCATGAACAACTGTTCAGCCACGTCTAAAATCTCATCTTGCATTATTTTCACTCCGGTTGGTTTTTATCTGCTGTTTTACAGAACGTAATAAAAAAGCTTTTCTTTGGATAGAGACAGCATTTTTTTTGAGAAAAACCTGGTAATTTTTCTCACGAATGACCGTCAATAGTTCGCGATAGATCAATAAAGCAGCCATAAGCGCTTCCTGGCAGTCTTCATCGATCTGAGGCATCATGGACAAGGCTTCATCGTACAGTTTTTCTGCTAGCAGAGCTTCAAACTCCCAAAGCTGGATAAAGGATTCAGTGACCTTTTTTTGTCTGAGGTGTTGAATGGTAATCTCAAACCGCTGCATCGTTTCTTTTGGTAAATAAATTCGATTCATCGCAAGATCTTCCCCAATATCCCGGAGAATATTCGTTCGCTGCATAGCTTCCCCTAGCTTCTTGGCCGGTTCTTGGATCTTGCCTGCCTGACTAGATAAAATCGGCAGCAACATCAACCCGACACTTCCAGCAACAAAGTAGCTGTAGCTACTCAAATCAGCCTCCGTTTCAGGTGGCTGAAAATTTAGATCCATCCTCTGTCCTGCGAGCATATCATAAAATGGCTGGAACTGTAAATCATATTTCGCAAAGACAACAGAAAGAGCCCGCCATAAAGGGGCATCCAGGACCTTTCCGCAAGCCATTTGTCGTAACCCGTGTTCTAGTTCATTTAATTTAACGATGTCTTGATAACGATCGAAGGCATCGTCTGCTTGCCGACAAAAGGCATAGACGGCAAATACGGAACGTGCTTTTTCTGAGGGTAATTGCGAAAAAGCACTGTAGAAACTTTTCGAATGTTTTTTGATGATTTGCTCGCAATAAGCAAAGTCTTCCTTATATCGTTCAAAAAGCGTGCTTTCCTTATTGATCATCTTTTAGTAACTCCTCTACGGCAAGCTTTGCACTTTGCATCACGATTGGGACACCGGCTCCTGGGTGAGTGCTGCTGCCACAAAAATACAAACCTTCTGCGTAAGCAAACTTATTATGAGGACGATAGTAATTGCTTTGAGATAATGTCGGTTTCAATCCGAAAGTCGCCCCGTTATAAGCGTTGTAGTGGTCTTTGAAATCTTGTGGTGTATAGTAGGTTTCAAAAACGATATGCTCATCGATATCGTTGAAAATCGTTTTTTCTTTTAGCGTGTGGATAATTTTGTTGCGGTAATTCGTGATTGTATTAGGTTGCCAATCATTAAACTTGGACAGCTCGGGAACTGGCACCAACACATACAAGCCTTCGTGACCCTCGGGTGCTAGTGAGGCATCTTTCAATGTGGGACGATAGAGATAAAAGGAAGGATCTTCTGGCAAAACACCAGTCTCAAAAAGGTCATCGACATTTTTTTTGAAGTCTTCGGCAAAGTAGATGCTATGCAAGCCATTGGCTTCATATTTTTTATCCAGCCCTAGGTACAAGAGAAAACATGAACAAGAATAGGCCATTCGGCTGATTTTTTTATTGGTGTATTTGCCCCGATTTTTTTCATTAGGAATCAATTCTTGCATCGCATAAGGAAAATCAGCCGCACAGACAATCGCATCTGCTGAATGGATGTGCCCATTTAGACGAATCCCTGTTGCTCGCTTGTTTTCAATGATCAGTTCTTCGATCGGTGAGTCATAATGAATCACGCCGCCTAATTCTTCAAATAAGCGAGCCAGCGAAGTCGCTAATGTATACATACCGCCTTTGATGAAATAGACGCCATAGAACAACTCGATCATAGGGATGATCGTATAAAGAGAGGGCCCTTGATAGGGAGAAACCCCGATATACAATGTTTGAAAGGCTAGCGACTTGCGCAAGCGGTCATCTTTAACAAACTTTGAGATCGAAGTGTAGGCATCGTTGAATGTTTTCAATTTCATTCCTGCCCAAAGGGATTGAGGATTATAAAAATCCCAGAATCCTCGAAACGATTTAGTGATGAAAGCTTCTTTTGCAATCACGTAGCGTTTATAAATATCTGCCAGAAAGGCGAAATAACCTTGGGCATCTTCTTCAGAAATCCCTTCTAATGTTTTAGTGAGTTCAATCAGATCATTGGAAAAGGTGAGAGGTGCTTCATCAGCAAAGTAGAGCTGCAGCATAGGATCAACCTTTTCCATCGGGATATAGTCATCTGGATCGACACCGCATAGTTCAAAAATCTCGCGATAAATCTCCGGCATCATAACAATGGTCGGGCCGACATCAAATGTAAAACCAGCTTGCTTGATTTGGTTCATTTTGCCACCGGGCTGGCTTTCTTTTTCGTATAGTGTGACCGCATAACCTGCTTGTTGCAATCTGACAGCGGCGGATAGTCCTGCGACACCGCCGCCGACAACGATAATTTTTTTCATGAGAACTCCTTATCAAATATTTCTTGGCTTCAGATTAATCGTGTTGTGTTTTTGTGTGTTCTTTTTCCTTTAAGACACCGTCTTCCATTACAAGCACCCGATCACAATAATCAGTTAGTCGGGTATCATGGGTCACCATAATCGTCGCTTTATTTTTTTCCTTTGTTTCTTGCGCAAGAATTTTGACTACTTCATAGGCTTTTTCGGAATCCAGACTGGCTGTTGGTTCATCCGCCAAAATAATTGTTGGGTCATGATACAAAGCTCTAGCGATCGCCACCCGTTGACGTTCCCCACCGGAGAGATCTTCAGGGTATTTGTTTTGCAATTTATCGATTCCTAATTGGGTAAATAAATCTTGGGCAGATTGGGTTTTATTCTCTTTGCTGACTTTGTCGACTAGTTTCAGTTGCTTTTTAACGGTCAAGAATGGGACAAGATTGGAAGCTTGAAGAATAAAACCGATCTCTTTGAATCGTAATTTGGCCCGATTTTTTTCTTTCTGGTCACTAAAAGGCTGATCGTTGATCAAAACTTCACCAGCTGTAGGTGCTTGTAATCCTCCCGCAATAGTTAAAAAAGTACTTTTACCTGAACCAGAGGGTCCAATGATGGCGACAAATTCTCCTTTTTCAACGGAAAAGTTTGTCTCTTTCAAAGCCTCAATCATCGTATCTCCATCTTTGAAGGTTTTCTTCACATCTTTAAATTCAATGGCACTCATTTTTATCCTCCTATCCAATAGCTTTCAATGGGTCAATCTTAACAATCGTTCTTACTGAGAAGAAAGCACCGACAATCGCAATCAAAATCATCAACACACTAATACCTGCAAAAAAGAGGCTGTTTACTTGAAAGGGCACAGCTTGTGGCAAGACCAACGCCGTTCCGATCGTCGCCGCTAATCCTACCAATACGCCCACCGTTGCTAAAAGGAAAGTTTGTGCGATGACAGAAAATGCGATGTAACGACTAGAAATTCCTTGTGCCTTCATGACACCAAAAATATCAGATTTCTGCATAGTCAAGACATAAATAAAGATCCCGATAACGATGGCAGCAATGACGATCAAGAAGCCGATCATAAACCCAAAGGTTAGCACTTGAGCACTATAACCAGGCAATTCATTGATGAAATCACTAATTTTGGTTGCTGTTAATTCATCCGGTACTTCTTCAACTGTTCCTCGCGTAACGATGGCATTGATGCGGGCTTTATCGCTGGTATCTTTTGTTTCAAAGCGAATTTCTTGATAGGCACCAATCGTCGTGTAGAGAACAGGTGCGACATTGAAGCGAGCATTTTCTGTAAAGCCGACGATCTTCAGTTTCTTTTCATTGCCGGCTAATTTGACGGTATCGCCGATCTTAATGTCGTATTCCTCTTTCAAACTGCTGTCAGCAACTGCCTCATCGTCGTTCGCGAAAAGTTCGCCTTCCGTGAGTTTAGGAGCCAAGAATTGATCTGGTTCGATCCCAAAAAAGCTGACATCAACTTTTTCACCACCGGAATCCTTGGTGATCACACCCGCAGTTTGAGCCAATACAGCTTTCTCATCTGCTTTGACTTCATCATAGAGATTACGAGGGATCATGGACATATTCAAATTGTTATTCGCTTCCTCGGCTAATAAAATCTCTGATGCCGACCATTTATCGACAGCAGTTCGGTTTTCTTGGGCAAGACCATAGGCTAGCCCCGTCAAGAAAAAAACTAAGTAAGCGATCAAAAACATGACACCGGTAACCAGTGCATACCGCAATTTAGAATGGCGGATTTCATTTATTGCTAAAAACATACAACTTCCTCCTAGAAATTTTATCAGGTGATAAAATCAAGTTACCACATTCTTATTCAGCTGCAAAATTTATTGCTTTGGCATGGATTCTTCCTTCCTGCAAAGATCTGACAGAAAAGCTGAAAAAAAGCCTAGGAAAAGCGATAGAACAAAAATCCTGATACCTGGCAATCCATAGAGGAATCAGGAAAAAACTTGCAAGAGTGAACAATGCTTCGTCTCCTAATCACAATTAAGCGTTTCGTTTGAGTAGGAACAATCAATCCTGATAGACTAATAGTGGATATTTTTATGGAAAGAGGAGATAGAAATGAAACAGTATGTGCGTTTTGGTGTGATGATTTTAGTATCGACGGTCGTGATGTTTGGGATGATGTACTTGAATGTTTTTCAATGGGATCATATCTTTTATAGTCAGACTCGATTATTTATGGCGTTGATGATGGGGGCCGTGATGGCGATGATCATGCTCTTATTTATGTGGAAAATGTACGAAAATAAGAAATGGAATCTAGCGATTTTAGCTGTCAGTGTACTCGTATTCTGTGGTTCACTTTTCATGGTGCGCTCCCAAACGGCTGTTGATGATGTGAAATGGATGAAAGCAATGATTCCTCATCATTCGATTGCCATTTTAACCAGTACCAATGCTGCCATCAAAGATCCTGAGGTCAAAGAACTAGCGGATGATATTATCCAAACTCAAAAAGAAGAAATTGAAAAGATGAAAGAAATGATCGAACGACTAGAAAAATGAAACAAAGCCGGATCTTGACGTCTTAGCTCAAGAAGTCGGCTTTTTTCATTCGTTGTTCATAGCAATCAGAAAAAGCGCTGTTAAATTTGATCGGATCTGTGAGCATTTCATGGATCTTTGCTAAGCCTGCGATATTTTTTGAATAGCCGAGCCAAAAGGTCAAGTGATGGTGGGGACCGTATTTTTGCTGAATGTATTCAAATGCCTCTTGGCAAAGATTATCAGGATCAGAAAGGCTCTTTCTTTCGATGGCAAAGTAAATCGTGCGTTCGAGAATCCGATAAAAATCAAGATCACGATCAGCTTCTGAAATGATTTTGCCATAGATGGATCGTGGCTCATAGGAGAGGGAAGCACGATGATCTTCGACGGCTTCTCCGATTATTTTACGCTGTTCTTTGGTAAAGTAATCCGCCAAAAAAGCATCTGATTCTACCATAGATCTTGAAGCGCGTTCATGATTTTTTCGTCCTTTTAATAGACCAAGATCATGAAAGACAGCAACAGTAGAGACAATGTCTAAGTCAACCGATAATGGGGCAGCGATTTCTATACTGTTTTCGAGCACTTGATAGACGTGCTCAGGGGAGTGACTTGTGTCTAATTGCTTGTATTGTGGAATGATTGTTGTTTCTAAATAATGCATTAGCTGTGGGTTGACCATCAAAAACCTCCATTGGCTCATTTCTTGTTTAGCAGACAAAAAGTCATCACAACAAAAGTCAATGCTTTATTAAGAATCAAAGCATTGATTTTTGTTGAATCAGCTACTTTCAGTTTAGCAAATACGACCTATTGATAAAAGAGTCATCGCGATCAATTTGCTAGGAGGGGGTAAGTGAGAGAACACCGTCTAACTTTTGGACGATTTCGTCTCGAAGGTGGTGGGTAATAAACAGGACGGTTTGCGGTTGTTGCAACAGTAATTTCTCGATCTTTTTAGCATTTTCTTGATCAAGATTAGAGGTTCCTTCATCAACTAACAAAATAGGTTTTTTCCATAGGAAGCCTCTAGCTAGTGCAAGACGCTGCAATTGTCCCCCTGAAAGATTACCGCCTGTTTCGGTAAGAACTGTGTCTAACTGCTCAGGTAGTTGTTCAATAACTGCAAAGAGTTCCGCTTTTTTTAGCGCTTGCTCGATTTCTTCATCGGAAAAAAATTGTCCTAATGTCAGATTCTCGCGAATCGATGCTTGATAGACAAAGGGACGTTGATCAATAACTGTCACATTGTCTTGCAATTCTTCTAAAGGGAATTCTTTTATTTCCGTTTCTCCCAAGCGGATCGATCCGCTATAGTCTTTGCGCCGTCCAGTCAACAAACTGAATAATGTTGACTTACCTGAGCCGCTTTCCCCCACGATGGCATACTTTTGTCCAGCTTTAAAAGTGGTTGAGAGATTGAACAACATTCGTTGCGGCTTTCCATCGGTCGTTTGATAACAATAAGAAGCTTGTGCCAACACAAGATCTTTTGCATCGTTTGTTTTTTTGCTGGGTAGCGAAATCTCATGCGCTGGCTTCTCATAAGCAAATGCATCGAATAAAGGGAATGTGCCTTGTATTTTTGACAGATAGGAACTGATATTTCCTAATGTATTAAAGATTGTCGAAGCAAGATTTCCTGTTGCTGTAATCGCTCCGATGGGAACGATTTGCAGAAATGCCAAGTAGCCAGTAAAACCTAAGACACTCAATTGACCAGTCACATTGCCAATTCCGCCAGTTACAGAGACAGCAGCCATCACTTGTGCTTGTTTTAGCTTTGCGGACTGGATTCTTTGTGCGGAACCCAAGAGTTTATTTTTAAGAAAATCAAGACGCTGGAAATTTAGGAAAGTATCAAATCCAGCTAACAGTTCGTTGGTTTTACTCAAAAAAGCTTCATTTGCCTGAGCAGTAGCGACAGCAGATTGTTTCATCTTTTTTTGGAAGATTTTCGGCAACAAAAGCAACAAACAGGACTGACCTAAGGTGAGCACGATCAATGACCAATGAAATTGGGCTAATGCGATAACGGCAAATAGTGAAGACAATACACCTTGCATGACCTGATAGATATTGGCGAAGCCATCTGTTTCGATCATGGTTATATCGTTACTCAATTTTGATGCATAGTTGCCTACGGTAACTTTGTGGAATGTCTGATAATCACTGTATCGTAGCCGAGTCAATAATTGATCTCGCAAATAAAGGGACATCTTCTGAGATGTATAGGCTGTATAACGGATTTGCAGATAAATAAACATCAGAAAACAACTATAGGCTAAGACCATCCCTACAACACCTTGGATAAATCCTTTTTGATCGAATTGGATGAGACTGTTTAGAACCTGCACATTTTGCAAGCTGGCTATCGTTTGTGAAAGTGCGACTCCTGCCATTAAAAGCAGGACGACCCCCTGATTTTTCCAATGTACCAATAACACCTTTTTCATTATTTTTTGCTCCTTTCTTATTACCTTTCTTGATATCTTTATTGTAAAAGGGTAAAGTAAAAGCGAAGGAATAATTACATATATGTAAAGAGGTGCTGTGAATGGACTATGGAGCGACATTTAAGAAACTGCGTTTAGAAAAAGGGATTACTTTGAAGGAAGCATGTCAGCAAGGGATATCAAGTGCACAACTTTCACGTTTTGAAAATGGAAAATCAATGTTGACGGTCGATCAGTTTTTTACATGCTTGCAAAATATCAATGTGACGATCGAGGAATTTCAATTTGTTGGGAAACAGACTTTTAAAGACCGTTTTGAAAAGTCTATCGAGCAGATGCAGGAGTATCTTAATACGAATCAAGAAGAGGCGGCTCGTTCGTTGGCACAACGTTTTTTTGCTGAAAGTCAGAGTCCGTATGATTGGCCGCAGTTTTTAGGCTGTTTCATTGAAGATGTACTCAATGCAGGAAATAATCGTCCATTCATTCATTCTCAAAAAGTACTCAGCTATCTCCAGCAAGTCAATAATTGGGGTGAGATGGAGTTGCGTTTGATCAGTATTTTTACCTTTGCATTGGACACAGAACAGATGGATCTATTACTGAAAAGCATTTTGAAAAAAGCCAAGCTGTACCAAAGTGTTCCGCAAACCAATGCCCTTTATTATGATCTGTTGGAGAACTTTTTTTCTAAATATGTGTTTCACCGCAATCTTCCAGCAGCCAGAAAGATCCAGAAACTGTATCGGCAGAGTCTGGACGAACGCACAATTTTATTGCGCCCCAGAATCACCTATATTTTTAACCAAGGAATTCTTTTTTATCTGGAAAAACAACCAGAACAGGGCAATGGATGCTTTGACCAAGCAATTTCTTTAGCGAGAATTTTTTATCAGAAGGAAACCGAACACTATTTTGAGAAGCGGGCCAAGAATTGGCGGGAAAATTATCAAGATACGAATTATCGTGAGCTGACGATCAATCTGAATTTTTTTAATTATTAAAAAGGGGTTGACTTGGAGTTCACTCGAAGGCGTATGCTAGAAGTATCAATCTTAAGGAGGAACGACAATGGATTATGTAAAATTTGGACATACTGGATTAGAAGTCTCCCCCCTTTGTTTAGGGGCAATGGGCTTTGGTGATCCGAAAAGCGGCTTTCATGAATGGGTATTGGAAGAAACGGAAAGTCGAGAAGTCATCAAAAAAGCCCTTGATCTAGGAATCAATTTTTTTGACACAGCGAATATCTATTCCTATGGTGCCAGCGAAGAAATATTGGGAAAAGCGCTGAATGATTTTGCCCCACGAGATGAAATCGTCGTCGCAACCAAGCTCTATTCTAAAATGAAAAAAGCCCCCAATAGCGGTGGGCTTTCACGCAAAGCGATCTTTTTTGAAATTGAACAAAGTTTAGAACGATTACAAATGGACTATGTAGACCTCTACATTATTCATCGCTGGGATTATACAACACCGATCGAAGAAACGATGGAAGCACTTCACGATTTAGTGAAAACAGGGAAAGTTCGCTATATCGGTGCCTCAGCAATGTACGCTTGGCAATTTGCCAAAGCACAGGCGGTTGCGGATAAACATGGCTGGACCAAATTTGTTTCCATGCAAAATCATTTGAATTTATTGTATCGAGAAGAAGAGCGGGAAATGCTCCCCCTTTGTGATGATCAAAAAATTGCGGTCACACCCTACAGTCCATTAGCTGCCGGTCGTTTGACTCGTGATTGGGATGCACAAACGAAACGTTTTGCGACAGATAAAACAGCACAATCAAAATATGATCAGACTAAAGAACAAGATCAATTGATCGTTCGCCGTGTGGCAGAGATTGCTGAGACACGTCAAGTCAAACGAGCACAAGTGGCCTTGGCATGGCTATTGCAAAAAGAATCAGTCGTGGCACCAATCATTGGGGCGACAAAAGAAAGTCATTTACTGGATGCTTTGCCAGCCATTGAGTTGAAGCTATCCACAGAAGAAGTTGCTTACTTAGAAGAACCTTATCTTCCGCATGCGGTTGTAGGCGCCAATTGATTTTACTAGAGAAATATCGTAGGAATAGCAGGAGGAATCTATGTGAATATCAAAAAAATAAGTGAACTTAGCGGTCTTTCTGCAGATACGATCCGCTACTATGAAAAGATTGCCCTTCTACCACCAGTCAAACGCAATGCTCATGGTGTTCGAGTCTTTGATGAAGAAGATCTCAAGTGGATCGAGTTTACCAGTAAGATGAGAAAAGCAGGACTTTCGATTGAGGCTTTGTCAACCTATTTGGCGTTATTTCGTGAAGGGAGTCAGACAGTTCCTCAAAGAAAACAATTGCTAGCAGAGCAAATCGCAGCGTTGCATGAACGAATTGCAACCATGACAGAAGCGGTAGAACGATTGGAATACAAATTGGAACATTATGATGACCACATCATTCCTGCTGAAGCTCGGTTACGCAAAGAAACGTTTACGAATTAATTTTGCAATTACACGCAATCCCTTTTAGGATACAGCCAAAATAGGAAAGGAATCGTTTGACAAAAGTAATGATTTTAGGTACCCAAGATCTTCTTCTGTTATCAGAAAACAATTATTAGCGAGAGACGAGACGCTTGTTTTGTACGTGCCAAAAAAGAATCAGACGACATTGCTTGATCCTCAACGAGAAAGCATGTTTCAAGGTGATTTACTAGATCTAGGCAGGATCTTGCGAGGAATGGTTGGTTGTGAAATCGTTTGCCTTTGTGAGATGCCTGAGCCACAAGTCACCTGGCGAATCATAGAAGCGATGAAACTACTTGACTTAACCCGAATCGTTTGCCTGGTGAAACCAGAGGAAAGCTTCCTGTCAGATCAAATCCCGGAAACAAAAACGACGCACAAGAAAGCTCGAAGCAGTCAAATGACATTATCTATTCGGATGATTGAAGAAGCGATGTGTGACTATACGATTTTGCATCTTCCTGCTTTTTTTGCATGAGTGTTCACCTGAATCTGATCTGCAAACGAGCAAGGACAATCAGCTAAGAGCAGTCGAATTACAAGTAGCAGATCTACTTGCGCAAATCAGTGAGCAGCCAACCTTCTTGGCTAAGAGAACTTTGTTTATTTCGAATCATTTGTTATAAAAAAATCCGTTGAATTAAATAAAGGTTGTCGTTTTAGCGATTACCAGAAGAGTCAAATTTTTCATAGCGACATGAAAAATTTGACTCTTCTTTCTGCTGCTTTTTTTGTTAAAATGGCAGCAATATCAAGAAGATCGATAGATTGAAATACAGAAAGGAAACAGGTGGATGACTATCAAACGAATAGGCTTGATTTCATTAGGGGTGTTATGGATCTGTATTGCATTGAACTTCTTTCTTTTACCTCACAGCATTGCCTCGGCCGGGGTGGGCTCAATCGGGTATCTTATAGAAACAGGATTAGCCATTGATCGCCATCTGATTGTCTGGGGAATCAACTTGATTATGTTAGGACTAGCGTTTCTTTTTTTAGAGCGGAAAGTCTTTATCAATACCGTCTTCGGAAGCCTGTTGTTTCCTGTCATGTTAGCATGGATTCCTGAATGGATGGTTTGGGAATTTTACCCAGCCTCTTTGATTCTAGGAAGCTTCTTCTTTAGCTTAGGGATATTTTCCCTTTACTGTATCGGTGCATCCAATGGGGGAGTCACGATCCCACCGTTGATTTTTGAAAAATATTTCGGCATAAAAAAAGCAGTCGGGATCTTCTTGACCAATACAACGATCATTGTTTTGAACTTTCTGGTCTTTGGACTGAGAGAAGCGATCATTTCTGCTTGCTCGATCTATCTCATTGCTTTCTTTATGAGTATCTTGCTCAAAGGGCAGCGTCAATTTGTCAAAAGAAAGGAAGCAAAGGAGTCCACACTTGCATCCGCTCCTGTCAAAGAAAAAAGAACGGCTGGATGAGGGAACCTCTCTTCCATTCCCTTTGTTGATAATCGCGTTCGCGAAGAGAGATTGAGATTACTGTCGGGACTAAAAAATATCACTTATTCAAAATAACAGCCTCTCTGACATCAATTGTCAGAGAGGCTGTTATTTACTACTTCCCAGAAATAATCAAATTAGTCTATAGCTTTCTTTTTTGAAAAATCGAACGACTAATGATTAATGACAGAAACGATCCGACTACAGCTATCAGAACAGCTGGTAAGAAGTCCATCAGCTCTGAATTTCCTTGAATATAAGCAATTGTCTGGCTGGACAATGAATAAGGATTGATCTTTTGGAGAGATTCAAAGAGACTACCCAATACGCCAATACCATAAAAAGCAGCTAAAAAGAGTAAGACTTGGTAAACATTTTTAGCAAATGCGGAGCTTAACAGCAGTAAGCTGATTGACAATAGCCCAAATAACCAATAACTAAAACCCGCACTGATAAGATGATGGGTCAAAGAGTCATTGAAATAAATTCTTGTATAAAGAAGACAAATGAGAAAAGCGGCAGCATAGAAAAGTGTCCAAAGGAAATAAAGATAAAGTGTTTTTGCTAAAAGAATCGTTTGTCTTGGCAATCCCTTTGTGATTAGATTGATCAGAGTTCCTTGCTCAATTTCCGCACAAATCGTATCCGCAAAGAGTATCACAAAAACCAAGAGACCCAATGAACCGATATTGTCATAAAATTGCATCCACGAATCGACAGATGTCGGCGTGGAAACAGTGATTTGGATCCCATCTGTCACCATGGAAGAAAAGATATCCGGCATTATTTTTGCCAGAAAAGGCGAGAGCATGCCCACCATCAGAAAAATCACACCACAAATGATGATCTTTTTATTCCGCCAGCCGCCTAATACTTCTTTTCTTAAAAAAACTGTTAGCTGCGTCATTTAACTACCTCCAAATAGATTTTTTCTAGCGAGGATTCATTTTTTTGGAAGAGTAAGGGGACCAATTCATTTTCAGCCATGAGTTGCAGCACTTTTTGGCCTTGTTGAAAAGTTTGATTTTCTGGAATAATCAGTTGATGTTTTTCCCTCGTCCAATTAATCGCCGCACCTTTCGCGAGCTGACAGAAATGCTCTGTTTCTTGTGAGCTGGCAAATTGAAGAAGATAATCTTCTTGGCGAAATTGTGTCTTTAATTCTTCCATTTCACCAAAGAGTTTGATCTTTCCCTGATGTAAAATCGCCACGTAATCCGAAATTTGTTCAACATCCGATAAAATATGTGAAGAAAAAAGAACTGTCGTTTCTTGTTTGATGGCAAGTAAAAGATCTAGAAAGGCTTTGCGTCCCAGCGGGTCCAGCGCAGAAGTCGGCTCATCACAAATCAATATTTCTGGTTTTGACAATAAAGCTTGTGCAAGACCCAGCCGTTGCCTCATCCCCCGTGAGTAGCTGCTGATTTTTTTGGTATTTTTTTCAAGGTTGACCAGCTGAAGAATCTCATCGATTCGGCTAGTCAGCTGTTTGCCAAGACCGCTTATTTTTCCGCAAAAATGCAGGTATTCTGTTGCGGTCATGAAAGAATAGAATTGGGGAACATCCGGTAAGTAGCCTATCTTACGGTTTGTTTGAGCATTTCCATAGACAACCGGCTCATCGCAGACCGTGATCTGCCCACTATCTGACTTTAGCAAGCCTAAAATCAGCTTCATCGTTGTTGTTTTACCAGCACCATTTTCCCCGACAAAGCCGACAACACTCCCTTTGGGAACGACAAAAGAAATGGCATCTAGAATTTTTCTTTCGCCAAAAGACTTAGATAATTGATTGATCTCAATGACGTTCATTCTTTTTCTCCTTTCCCAAAAGTGAAATACAAAATTGGTCCGATAATACTAATCAAACAAGAAACAAGTATCCATAACGTGCGGTTGCCGAATTTAAAGTGTTTCTGTTTAACGATATCTAAAACAGCAACAAGTATCAACCCGAATTGCAAAAGTGCTAATGGGATCAGAATGGGTAGATAGTCACCAATATTTTCTGGAATGCTCGTGGTCATCATCGTGTTTCCTCCTTTCCATGAGTGTCATCTGCAGTATGGGCGGCTACTGCTTGCAAGCGCTGGAATAATTCTGTAAATGATTGTTGATCTTTGAAGGGCTGCAATAGGGGTGATTCAAGAATCAGCCCTGTCAATTGTTTTTTTACCATATTAGAACTACGGGGCATCTGATTTCCAAGTTCCAACTCATCAATCCAACTTTCGATCTGATCAAAGTACGCATCACCATGAAGGAGATAAGGATCTTCTGTTTTTTCCAGCAATGAGACATAACGAGTCAAAGCGCAAAGCAAGCGGGCACTATTGCCTTGTACAGCAAAAGTGGTCAAACAGGCAGCCAAAAAATTGAGCATAATGACTGGATGTAGTCTGGATAAGTCAAATGTTTCACAAAAGGCCAGCCCTCGTTGGTAAGTTGCTTCCATAGCTTGGGGTTTTTTGGTCAGCAAAAGCGTGTAGTTAGTCAACAGACTGAGTAAAACTGTGACATATTGATAAATGGCACTTTGAAGAACAGTTTCTGCGGCTGAACCATCTGCCATTTGTTGGTGCGCAGCTGCAATCAAAGATTCCACTGGCAAGAAAACGGGTGTCTTATTTCCTAATACACCTAAAACGTCCTCTGCCTGACCAAGCATAAGCATTGAATAGGCTTCATAATAGCTAGCTTGTTGCAGGAGGTCAGCGGAACCGTTAGTTTTGACTAATTCAAATAATTTAACCGCCTCTTGTAAGTAATACTTTCGTTGATCCTCAACAGTTTTCTCATTATTTGGTACTTGTTCTGTCCTAGTAACTTGAGCTGGAATAGGCAACAGATCCCAATGATTCAGATAAAAAAGTCCCATCTGCAGCAGAAATGGATAGCAGGAATAATAACGGCGAATGAATCCTCTCAGCATAAGTAACACGTCATCAGCGGATTTAGTTTCAAACGAGTCTTTCAACAACTGGTAAATCCGCTTGATTTCTTGAGTTGTTAGCTGAGAATTGATCACTAAAAGATCATCGACGCTGCAATCAAAGAAAGCAGCCAAGAGTGGCAACAAGGTAATATCTGGATAAGATTGGCCCGTCTCCCATTTAGAAACCGAGGCCTTAGAAACACTCATAAAATCAGCTAGCTCTGTTTGAGTGATTTGTTTGTCCTTTCTTCTCTTGGCTATTTCCTGTCCAATTGGTAATTCCATGACGCACCTCCATTGAATTGGCTAGCTTTATTGTAGAACAGGAAAGAGAGGAGCACAATGGAGAACAAGTTAACTTTTGATTGATAAAGTTAACCATGGGTTGATAAAGAGTAGCAACACTCTTTTTTCTTGTTGTAAGACGTATTTCAGTGTTTAATGAAAGAAAACGAGGTGAGGGTTCGATATGAAAGTGATAGCAATGATTGACTCATTTAAAGGGAGTGCTACCTCGGAAGAATTAAATCAGGCAGCACTTAAAGGGTTTCCAGTCAAATGGGAAAAAGAATCAATCCCCATCGCAGATGGTGGAGAAGGAACAATGGCTGCGTTATTTGCTGCCTATGGAGGACAGTATAAATCCGTAACAAGTGTCGGTCCCCTAGGAGAAGAACGAGTAGTTTCGTATTTACTGACAACAATCAATCAAAAGCGAATAGCGATTATTGAATGTGCAGCAATCATCGGTATCCAATTACTTGATCCTTCAGATCAAACAACCAGACAGGCTAGTTCCTACGGGCTAGGTCTTTTGATCGCAGATGCAATCAATGAAAAAGTAACACAGATCTATGTAACGTTAGGTGGCAGTGCAACAACAGATGGCGGACTGGGTTTACTGGAAGCATTAGGTGCGGAACTAATGTATCAACCTGCGGAAGATGCGCGCAATCCTTTGTTGACCATAAATTATTTTTCGATAACAGCAGTGCAGAAACTGCTTTCTGGTATCGAACTGTTGGTTTTAGCAGATGTAACTAATCCTTATACTGGAGCTGAAGGATTTGCAACTACTTTCGGACCTCAGAAAGGTGCTTTACCTCAAACGGTACAGGTATTGGAGCAGCAAGCAAAAAAAGTAGCGTATTTCGTGCAGCAAGAATACCAAATTGATTTAAATGGGATCGCTGGAACGGGTGCTGCTGGAGGTATCGGCGGTGCGATGGTCTTACTAGGGGGACAGATCTGTCCTGGATTTATGACCATTGCGAAACTGTTGAAATTAGAGACTAGAATCAGTGATGCTACGTTGATCATCACCGGTGAAGGCCGTTTTGACCGTCAAACTGCAGCCGGAAAAGTGCCATTAGGTGTGGCCAAAATCGCACAGCCCCATGCTATTCCAGTTGTTGCATTGTGTGGGCAAAGGGAGCCTGATCTAGGAGAGATCGGTCAGTATTTTGCTGGTATTTTCAGTATTCAACCAGGCCCACTTCTCCTTGATGAAGCAATGAAAAAAAGTGTAACGCTCGCAAATATGGCAGAAACCGCACAGGCTATCGCGATGTTTCATGAAAAAATCACAAGAGCGAATCATGGTGATGGTGGAGGAAATGGATCTTTCTAATAGAGCGTTTTTTTAATGGGCATTTTTTTCATATTAGACTGAAATAATCGACCGTTTATTTTTAAGAATCCCCCCTATACTTATAGACAAGCGAAAGCTAAAAAGACATTAGGGGGAATGACAATGAAGTGGTATCAAATTTCAAAAGAACAATTGATGAAGCAGCTACAGTCCGATCGTCAGGGACTTTCAAATAAAGAACGTCAGGCACGGTTAGAAGCAGATGGTGCAAATCGCATTGCAGAAAAAGTTCAAATCAAAACTTGGCAAAAAATCGCAAAACATTTTACGGATCTGTTGATGATCGTGTTGATGGTTGCTGCAGCTTTAAAGGCTGTTACAGGTGATTATGTAGAAAGTGGCATCATTCTTCTAGTTGTTATCATCAACGGCATTGTGGGTTACTGGCAGGAACGAAAAGCGGAAGAATCTTTGGACGGCTTAAAACAAATGATGGGCCAAGAAGCCGTAGTCATTGTGGAAGGACTGCAGCAAACTGTTGCCGCAGAGTCGATCGTTCAAGGAGATTTAGTCTCATTGAAGGCGGGCGATGTCGTACCAGCGGATATGCGATTGATCGAAAATCATGGATTGGTCGTAGAAGAGTCGATCTTAACTGGAGAATCTGAGCCAGTCAAGAAAACAGAACACGTCATCACAGAAAACAGTATTATTGGAGATCAAAAGAACATGGTCTTCTCTGGTACACTTGTTCAAAGTGGGTCAGCTATCGGTGTGGTAGTAGCAACTGGCGACGAGACAGAAATCGGTAAGATCAATCAAGCTTTGCAGTCAGTGAAATCACAAGAGACACCGTTGGTAAAGAAAATGCATCAGTTGAACAAGCAGATTTTTCGCGGTATTGTCGCGCTGATTCTCTTCTTAATTTTCTTTACCGCATTCCGGTATGGTCTAGAACTAAACGTGTTGTTTTCCTCAGTGATCGCGTTAATCGTAGCAATGGTTCCGGAAGGATTACCAGCTGTTTTAACCATGATTTTGTCAATGGGTGTCAAAGAAATGGCAGATCAGCAAGCAATCATCAAGACGATGCCGTCGGTGGAAACGCTTGGTGCAATGACAGTCATTTGTTCGGACAAAACAGGAACGTTGACAAAAAATGAAATGACCGTTGTAGATACTGTCACTGTAACCGAAAAAGAGCAAGCGCTCATGTACGATATCATGGCAAATTGTCAAGATCTGAAACAAGATAGTTCTCAGCGGGCAGCAGATTTGCAAGGTAATCCTACTGAGCGGGCGCTGCTGCAGTTTGTGGAGACTCAGGAATTACCCTTGCAACAAGTTGCAGCAAAAATTCCTTTTAGCTCTACTTACAAGTACATGGCAACTTTGCATCCTTTGCAAGAGGATCAATCAATCTTATATGTAAAAGGCGCTCCAGAAGTTTTGCTAAATAAAAGTCAGCTATCAGAAGATCAAGTATCCTATTGGCAGCAAGCGGCTTCTGAGCTAGCACAGAAAGGACAGCGGGTCTTAGGGTTCGCATACAAGACAGTTCCAGCATCCAGTCAAGTTGCTCATGAAGAAGTCACTGATTTAGTCTTCATAGGTCTTGCAGGAATCATTGATCCGCCAAAAGACAGTGCAATCAAAGCAGTGAGAGAGTCCTTACAAGCGGGGATCAGAGTCAAAATGATCACAGGAGACCACAAAGAAACGGCGCAAGCCATCGGCGAGCAAGTCGGGTTGAAACATACGAAGAAAGTTCTTGAAGGATTAGATATCGACCAAATGACCGATGAGGAGTTGGCACAGCAAGTCAATCACGTGGATGTTTTTGCTCGGACGACGCCAGAGCACAAGCTACGAATTGTGACCGCTCTACAAAATAATGGTGAGATCGTAGGCATGACCGGAGACGGTGTCAATGATGCTCCCGCATTGAAAAAAGCAGATATCGGGATCGCTATGGGGATCAAAGGAAGTGAAGTAAGCAAGCAAGCAGCCGATATGGTTTTGGCAGATGATAACTTCCATACAATCGCGAATGCAGTCAAAGAAGGGCGACGGATCTTTGACAATCTGAAAAAAACTATCAACTTCTTTTTGCCAACAGCATTAGCGCAAGGATTGATTGTCATTTTTGCTCTCTTGTTAAATCGTCCATTACCTTTGACTCCAGTTCAGATCCTCTGGGTCAATATGGTAACAACAATTACATTGTCTTATGCACTAGGATTCGAAAAAGCGAGTAAAGATGTGATGGATCGGCCGCCACGTCCAGTCAATGAAGGAATTCTTTCCATGTACAGCATGTTCCGAATCGTCTATGTTTCTCTACTGATCATGATTCCTGCTTACTTTTTGTCCATGCAATTTGAAGGGCAAGCAGTCCAGCAAACGATTCTCCTGCAGAACATCGTATTAGGACAAGCAGTATACATGTTGAATTGTCGGGAGCTTTTAGAGCCAGCATTGAACAAGAGTATGTTCCAAAATCGGGCACTGTTCATTTCTCTAGGAATCTTGGTGATCTTGCAAGGAATGGTTCTGGTGTTGCCAGTTGCGCAGCAACTGATTGGGACAACTACATTGACGCTTGTACAGCATCTTAGTATCGCAGCAAATGGCTTCTTACTCTTTGCGGTGGTTGAAGTTGAAAAGCATCTAATGAAGCGGCGCGCCAATCGGCAAAATACAAAAACAACCAATGAACTAAGCTAAGTCATTGGTTGATCAGATAATATGTTTGGATGAGCTCAGTCAATTGATTGAGCTCATTTTTAGTTGGCAGCATTGAAAGATAGAAGACTGGTAATTTGGGATCATCCAAAGGGACGTTCGAAATAATGAAGTCGTCATTTCGAGTAGTCATCCCTGCGAATTCAGCTGGTTCGACTGGGACTAATTCGATCCTAGAACCCAAATAATCACTTATTTCCTGTTGCAAGAAAACTTTCCATGCTGGTTCTCCTTGAAAGAAGAAGAAAGCTCGGGTCGTTACTGGTCGTGCCTGAAGCACAGCTTGTTGTACGAGGAGTGAAGCCATATTCAAGATATACTTAGGTTCATCGGTTACAATGGCAAATTTTGGATCTAAGATAAATTTCCGTAATCGTTCAAAAATTGCTTGATAGTTGTGTTGACGAATGTGCATCATTTCTTGATACTCTAATTGAAATTGTTCAGACAGTTTTGCGGATTCATTGAATTTTAAGACCAAAAGCAGCAAATTGTCCGCTAACTGGGTTTCAGAAAGTAGGGGAATCGCCAATTCTTGCCCAAGTTCTTGAACAAATCGCTGGACGGATTGTTTGATTTCCTGATAGGCATCTAGTGTGACAGCAATTTTGCTTGTCCACTGATTGTTGTAATTCCAACTTTCCAGAAAACAATAGAAACTAAAGAAACACTCCTCCTGATTCAAATAGACGCCTTCTTTTTGATAAACTTGCTGGAGCGACTGCTGATATTGTAAAAAAAGCGGATCTAAAGGATCAAAAGCGAGTGCATTGACCCGACAATTGGCTTTGATTCGGATTGTATTGATGAAGAACCAGCAAGTGCCAAAAATTTCTTCAGAAAGAACGTCCAACTCTTGACGTTTCAGTGACTGTAAAAAGATAAGATAATGTGATTCATGAATAGCATAATCTTCAAAGAAATAATTATTGTGGGTAAAAGGCAGCAGCAGACGATGGAAGAAAACTCGAATGCTGATCTCACTACCTGACAGTTTGGCTTGCTTGGCGTTCAACTGAATTCGAATATTGTATGGTTTAATGCCACGGTTGATTTTTGTAACATGACGTTTCAATGTTTCAAAAGAGATACCACTGTCATGCAAGAAAGATTGTGTTGAGATTCCTTTTGCAAAGAATAACTGTTTGATCAACATAGCGCCAATTGAAAGCGGCAAGAAGCTTTCCCATAATTGATTGGTTAGTTGGGAATCTTTTTTAAGTAAAGAAAAGCCATTACTTGTCGCTTCGATTTCCCATCCGTCAGGCAATTGCTCTCGAATATACTGAATATCTGTAAAGACAGTCCGCTCTGTAGTTTGAATCGAAGCAGCCAATGCCTTTGCCGTAATCGTTTTGTGATTGGATAACTCTTCGAGAAGCAGGATCTGCCGTAATAAATCTTTTTCTGTAATGATACTTTTCATCATTGTATCCATAGAAAGCTTCCTCTCCGATTCAGAATAAGCTGATTGGTAAAAAGTTTTCTTTTATTTTACCTCGCATTGATTCAGAATGCTATTTCTTTTTCGTATAAGAAAAGGAGGGGAGCAGGATTTTTGCTTGGATCATTCAAGCACAGTAGTATTCCATAAGGTCTTGTGGCATCTTGAATTCTACTGTAGCTCATTTATTAACTATTCTTATTCCGAAAACGACAAGTTTTGGGGTTCCGTTGGGTAGTACTGTTCACTATTAAATTCGGTTGTTTGAATATCATTGGGAACGATTTCTAAACAAAAATCATCAGCCCACAAAGTGCCTTTTCCCTGCAACAAAAACCCAAAATTTAAAACTTCAGCTTCCTGTGAGACATCTAAGACAGAAGAATAATAATTCCAATCATTTGTGCCTGTTACTGGACGATTCTGCATATTATCGAACGCTAATTGTTCAAAATTCTTGCCATCAATTCTCAACCAAATTCCTCCCCAACCTTCAATTGATTCTGATTTTAGGTATGCGCTTAATCGCACACGTTGATTAATGTAATTTTTTGCACTCACTTGTTGCATAACAGTTGCAAAATTCTCTGTGTATAAGCTCTCTGTTTGGCTCATTTTTACTGACTGATTTCCACTATGAAAAGTCATTTGATCAATTGTCACTTCATATTTGTCAAAATTATTTCCAGAAAGCAACCAGCCATTTATTTTTGTCTCACTCATTTTTTGATTCCCCCTAAAAAAATTTTTAAATTGGATTCTATATTGTCGAGGAGGGAGTTGATAATAGGACTTAAAAACTCTGGAAAACGCCTCTTGTGAGGAAAAACCGCTGATCAGAGCAATTTCGATAATCTTCAATTCGCTCTTCAAAAGTAGTAGGGAAGCATGGGCCATACGTCTTTTTTGAAGATATTTATATACTCCCATGCCCAGTTGTTTTTTAAATACACGCTGAAAATGAAATTCTGACATGCCGGCTTTTTTTGCAATTTCTTTTGAGGAGAGATCGCCAGTCAAATTATTTTCAATGTAGAGTAATGCCAGTTGAATGTCTTTTGTATAATCCATAAATCACCTCACTGCCTCCTTGTATGTAGAATACATCTTTTATTGGAAGGTTTTTTGATAATTAATGCTTTTTTACGATAGGTATGAAATCTAGTGTAACAACGATAAGTTTTATTGAAAAGTACGAATAGAGTACTTGTTAACGTTCATTTTCCTAGAGATGATTATAACCAATAAAAGAACTGAGTTCGAGACACAATCATTTCTTTTGAAAAAAAAGTGAAGAGGAGTAAAATATAAGTGAAAAAATGAACATTAGGAGGAAAAAATATGTGTACATCAATTACTTATTCAACGCGAGATCACTATTTTGGTAGAAACTTTGATTATGAGCTGTCTTATGAAGAAGTAGTCACGATTACTCCTAGGAACTATAAGCTGTCTTTTCGAAAAGTTGGTGAGTTATCACAGCATTATGCGATGATCGGGATTGCTGCTGGTATAGCGGATTATCCGCTGTATTATGATGCTACCAATGAAAAAGGTTTAAGTATGGCTGGGTTAAATTTTGCTGGTTTTGCAGATTACAAAGAACCGGTTGAGAATAAAGACAATGTCACACCATTTGAATTCATTCCCTGGATATTAGGGCAATGCAGCACAGTAGCTGAAGCAAAACAATTGTTGAATAAAATCAATTTGGTTAATATCAATTTTAGCGAAAATCTTCCGCTGTCGCCTTTACACTGGTTATTAGCGGATAAAGAGTCTTCAATCGTTGTAGAAAGTATGAAAGACGGACTTCATATCTATGATAATCCTGTTGGTGTCCTAACGAACAATCCTTCTTTTGACTATCATTTGTTTAATTTAAATAACTATCGTTCTTTATCTAGTAAAACGCCAACCAATACCTTCTCAGATGCAATCGAATTGAATGAGTATAGTCGAGGAATGGGCGGAATTGGGTTGCCTGGGGATTTGTCCTCGATGTCTCGATTTGTGAAGGCTGCATTCACGAAACTGAATTCTGTATCTGGTGATTCAGAATCAGAAAGTATCAGCCAATTTTTCCATATTTTAGGGTCTGTCGAACAGCAAAAAGGATTATGTGATGTGGGAGACGGGAAATATGAATATACCATTTATTCTTCTTGCTGCAATGTCGACAAAGGGATTTATTACTATCGGACCTATGAAAATAGTCAAATCGTCGCTGTAGATATGCATAAAGAAGACCTAGACAGTGAAAAACTGATTAGTTATCCGTTAGTTGAACAACAGCAAATACACGTTGCTAATTAATCGGTAAATAACTTTCAGAGAACAACGGTAGCGTACGTATCGCTTGGATGAAGTGATCGAAAGAGAAGTTGGTTTTTACTGCTAAGAAATACGACAGAAGATGATTGATGACTAGCAGCAATGACCAACACCTTTAGATAATTGATTTATGAATCCGTGTGTTACAGTTTTTTCGTGATAACTCGGACATTCGTGAGATGAAAAAATAAAAGAACTTGCTAGTTTGATAAGATGCACTTTTTGGTTGAACAAAGAGTGCATCTTTGATTTATATTTGGCACAGATTGAGCACAAAGCAAAATAAAAACCGCTAAGGCCAAGGGTCCTTAGCGGTAAAACAACGTTTTTTGAATACGGGTTCACCTAAGTAATTTCAATTAAGGAAGTTCATGAGTTTTATTCTTCTGGATAATCGAAAGGGATATCAGGATAGGCAAAATTTTCTTTGATTACTTTTTTACTGTTTTCTGAGGTTCCAGATATAATATAATTAAATGATAAACGTTTTTTAAATCCATAATTTTCTACTGCGTAAATAAAACTATAAATTAATTCACAGTCTTCTAAGGTAGGAATGTAATCTTTGGGAACAAGATTTCCATTATAAAATTTTCCCGTTTTGGTAATTTCTTTTTTCCAATTTTCAAAATCTTTTTTTGTTGTGATATCTTTTGAAAAATAGGTTTCATATTTATTAGAAAGAGGGTAAATATCTTTCACTAATAGGATTTCTTCTTGAGGGATTTCTTTTGTTTGGCCTATAAAGTTATCGATCTTTTGGTAAGATGTGTATTCTTGATATTTAAAATAACCGAAATATAATAGGATCACCACTATTACAAATAAAAAACAGCTTAATAAAATGTACAAAATTTTTTTCATAAGAATCTCTCCTATTAATAAGTTCCAACTTTATATGGTTTGTAAGAAGTAGTGAATATATTAGGCAAGGCACCTGGAGCAATGAACGTAAGTCCTGAAGCATAGCTTTGCATGACCGGAGCAGAACCACTACCATACCAAAAAGCATGGAAAACCAATTTTGAACAGTAGGTTGGATTCGTAGATAGCGTATTAGGACCAATGAAATAATCATAGTGACGGTTCTTTTTATAGCCACCAGATGAATTCCAAAAAATTTTGTCCGCATAAGAAGCGCATTTATTTGCCATAGTTTTATTTGGGAGCCGCCAGATTTGGACCCAATTATCTATATGTCTGATACTCTTAGCTCCTTGTTCACTACCACCATTTATCCACTTTTCTTTACTAAATTGATGGTTATTATCTTTCATGACACCAGTAGGCCATTTGTTAATTACTCCTCCTCCAGACATCTCTAAGATATAGTTATCACTAGTGGCGATTGCTGCATGCCCCATACCACCACTGACAACAATAATATCTCCTTTACGAAGATTACGTTTGAAACGGTCTGCGTTTTGTTTTTGGGTTGCACATTTTTACCGTTGATTATTGCGAGGAGAATGTCCTTCTCCATCCGGGAAGGCACTGTAATTTAATATTTCTCCAAACCAGTTATCATAGGTTAATCCAGCGCCAACAACTTCTTTCATTTCTTCATAAGATGTTTTATTTACTTGATAATTCTCTTGAAAAGCTTCATAGGAGTATAATTCTCGATTAACTTTTCCTTCAGCGATCCCTTTTTCATATAATTCTTTGATTTTCGTTGCTTCTTGATCTGTTAGTTCTGGAGAATTTGTTTAATCAGAATCATATTTTCCTTTGTTTTCGTCTTCAATATCCCAAAGAGATGTTCGAGCTTCTTGCTCTGATGAAGTGGCTGCAGTAGGTTCTGTTTCTTCTTCAAGTGAGTTTGTTAGTATTGGATCAGAAATATCAGTTGATGAAACAGTTATGAAGGTGTTGCTTGTATCGGTGGTAGTAGTTGAACGCGTTGAGTGTTCTTCTGAATAAGCGTTTCCAATGAAGCTTAGGTCAATGAATAGCATAGAGAGAATGGAGAGGACGATAAATCATCTTTTCATTTAATTCACGCCGTTCTGTAGGTTTTTGAATTGTATATATATTATATCTAAGTGGAAATTAACATTAAAAATGTAAAAAAACAACTTACGCTTTTGTCACGTGCTTATTGAACAAGCGAAAAAGGTTTTTGCACTAAGACTTTTTTACTTAAAATCGAGGAGGAGATTTTTTCTTTAATGATGGTTAGTTTCAATAATGATGGTTAGTTTCAATTTTTTTTAACCTACAAGCTTAGTAGGATAGTGAATAAAAGATAGGCTACATGAGATGAGCGCTTCTCCTATAGATATTTTTAGCGTCACCTTAGCTCAGAAAAATTTATGATTTCACGTGACAAAAAAGTTCAAATTCTTGTCGCCCGATAAATACAAGATTTGACAAGCTTAATTTCGATAGATTCGTGTAATCTGTGTGCTTATAAAACTAGTATGACGTAAAAATGTCCCGTGATGTCCATAAACGGTAAACAAAAACCGCTAGGAATTCATATTCCTAACGGTTTGTAAATAGAACGTATGATAATATAACGTCACAGGAGGGATTCGAACCCCCGACCGTCCGCTTAGAAGGCGGATGCTCTATCCAGCTGAGCTACTATGACAAGTCAGCAACAAATAACATTATAGAAAAAGGAGCGCCTAATGTCAATCGCTTTTCGCTATTTTTGCCAACTTTCTTTAAAATGACTCGTTACTCGCTGGTTGTAGCCACGTCCACATGATCTGCTTCTTTCGTAATAAGAATAACGCCATCTCCTAAGGGAATTAAGCTAGAAGTCAGTTGGGGATGATCCATCACTGTATTGAGGAAAAGGTTTAGTTTACGGTGGATGGCCCGTTGTCCTCGTGGAATGTCTTCTATAGGATCTAAAATCGTTCCTGCCTGAAAGACGTCATCGACCATTAACACGCCGCCTTTACGTAAAAGTCGTAAGCATTCCGGTAAAAATTCGATGTATTTAGACTTTGCACTATCCATGAAAATAAAATCGTAAGGGCCATCAAGTGTCGGCAAAACGTCTGCTGCCTGTCCCTCTAAAAGAGTGACTTTATCCTCAAGGCTCAATTGTTTGTAAGTTTCTCTGGCTTTTTTGATCATGACATCATAGCGATCGATGGTAGTTACGTGACCATCACCTACATACTGTGCCATCAAACTTGAAGAAAAGCCGATTGCTGTACCGATTTCTAATATTTGCTTGGGCTTCATTTGTCCTAATAAAAATTGCAGGAACACCACTGTCTCATGCGGAATAATAGGAACTTCTTTTTCATGAGCTGCCTGTTCGATTTGACCTAATTTCCCAGTTAATTGCTTTTGTTTTTCCCGCATAAACGCCACTAGTTCTTTTTTTACTACTGGACGATGCATCATTTCGTTACGCATCCTGATCCTCCTAAATAATTTCTGTTACTTATTATACGGATAACTCTCTTTGAGTTCAATCCTTTCTACTTGGGAAAAGAACAGATCTTTTGCTCAGTAAGACAAAAAAACCAGTCGAATGACTGGTAGGGGAGAAAGGTTGAAAAATAATTTTTGGTATACAATGATACTAACAGAGCAATGTTTAAATTGTGTTAAGAGTCTGTGAAGATATAACCAGTATTTGCTGAAAAAAATCTGTTTTAAAGGGACGTATTTCAAAAGAAGTATTTCCAATGGATCCTAAGAAAGAAAAAAATGATCTCTTTTTCTGATAAGAACTCTTATCTAAATATTCAGAAAATTCAATTAAAAGCATTGACAGATGCAGTGTCTTTCGGTATCTTCTTATATAAGGTAACGAGAAGCAGAAAGTGACAGGTGAATAAAATGATTAGAAATAGGCCGATGAACACTAGCAACTTATTATTACCGTGAGGACTCTTTTTTGTATTTCATGATCTGATGACGTGAAACAGAAGAGTCCTATTCGCATTGCATAAAGGGAAGACCTTTATGGAGTGCTTTTTTTATACCCTAAAAGAATAAATGAGCCAGAGGAGGAATCAGTTTGAGACAGATCCAGTTTTTTGACACCACCCTTCGAGATGGAGAACAGACTCCAGGAGTGAATTTCAATACGAAAGAAAAGGTACAGCTTGCTTTACAGCTGGAAAAATGGGGAATTGATACAATTGAGGCAGGTTTTCCAATTGCTTCGGAAGGAGACTTTGCAGCGGTTCAAGCAATCGCAACTGCTGTATCCACGATGACAGTGGCAGGTCTGGCACGCTGTCAAATTAAAGATATTGATCGCGCTTATGAGGCATTAAAGCAAGCAGTAAGTCCCCAGATCCATGTGTTTTTGGCAACCAGTGAAGTCCATCGCCGTTATAAATTAGCCATGACTAAAGAAGAAGTAATCCGAGCAATCAAAGAACATGTTACCTATGCTAGAACTTTATTTGACAAGGTTCAATTTTCTCCAGAAGATGCGACCCGAACAGAAAAAGATTTTCTGTTAGAAGCGGTCCAAACAGCGATCGATGCCGGGGCGACCATCATCAACATTCCAGATACCGTTGGCTATAGTAATCCCACTGCCTATGGCGAATTATTTGCCTATTTGATTGCCAATACCAAAAGCAAGGAACAGATTATGTTTTCCTCCCACTGTCACGATGATCTGGGAATGGCAACGGCGAATGCTCTGGCAGCTATTGAGAACGGAGCCACTCGTGTGGAAGGAACGATCAATGGCATTGGTGAACGGGCCGGAAACACGGCGTTGGAAGAGGTGGCATTAGCATTGCATGTGCGTCAAGATTTCTATGACTGCACAACGAATATCCAGTTAGGCGAAACCAAACGAACCAGTGACCTAGTCGCTCGACTATCAGGGATCGCTGTTCCTAAGAATAAAGCGATCGTTGGAGGAAACGCCTATGCACATGAATCGGGCATCCATCAAGATGGCGTCTTGAAGAATCCTGAAACATACGAGATCATTACGCCGCAATTAGTCGGTGTTCAAACAAATTCGCTACCGCTGGGAAAATTATCTGGTCGGCATGCGTTTATAGAAAAGATGAATCAATTAGGCTATCAGTTTGACTCTGAGGAAACAAATGCATTGTTCAAACGATTCAAAGAACTGGCAGACAAAAAGAAACAAGTAACGGAGCAGGATTTGCTGGCGTTAGCAGCGGATCAAGGTCGCACGCAAACAGAGGGCGTTGAATTAGAGGCTGTTCAGCTACAATATGTCTCCAATGGTCATCAAGGTGCCGTGGTATCGATCACAAAAGATCATCAATCTTATGTTGCCTCAGCAATTGGCGCTGGGAGCATTCAAGCAATCTATAATTCGATCGATCAGATTTTTGATCAGCAACCGCGACTGCTAAATTATGAAATCACGGCTCTTACGAGTGGAGAAGATGCGCAAGCAGAAGTGCATGTAGCTATCGAATGCGCAGAGACAAACCGACAAATCAGTGGGATCGGTGTTGATTTTGATGTGTTGCAAGCTTCTGCAAAAGCCTATGTACAAGCCAGCGCTGCTTTGAAGAATCGAGGCGAGAATAAATGAAAAAAATCGTCGTTCTTGCTGGTGATGGCATCGGACCGGAGATCATGACCAGTGCATTGCAAATTGTAAAGGCGTGTTTGCCAAGCAACCCGTATTTCGCTTTTGAGTCTTATGCATTTGGCGGACAAGCCATTGAGCAGTATGGCACACCACTGCCAAAAAAAACATTGCAAGCTTGTCAGCAAGCGGATGCCATTTTGCTCGGAGCCATTGGAGATCCCAAGTGGGAAAATGCAGCTTATACACCGGAAAAAGGTTTATTGGACTTGCGGCGCGCGCTTGATCTTTATGCCAACATTCGCCCCATCAAAGTAACGGATGCTTTTTTACCCTTTTCTCCTTTGAAAGAGCAGATCGTTAAAGGAACCGATCTGGTACTGGTAAGAGAATTGACGAGCGGCATCTATTTTGGAGAAAAAAAGCTATCGGCAACAGAGGCTTCGGATCTGAATTATTACCATAGGGAAGAGATTCGCCGTATCTTACGAAAGGCGTTTCAGATCGCACGAACTAGACAACGGCGAGTAGTGTCCGTGGACAAGGCCAATGTTTTGGCAACAAGCAAATTATGGCGAAAGGTGGCGAATGAAGTAGCGCAAGAATTTCCCGATTGTCAGTTAACACACCAATATGTTGATTCTGCCGCTATGAAGATCTTGCAACAGCCAACTGCATTCGATGTGATTGTGACTGAAAATCTTTTTGGCGATATTCTCAGCGATGAGGCGTCAGTCCTACCAGGATCATTAGGTGTTTTGGCTAGTGCAAGTCATAGTCTTTCTGGGGTTTCACTGTATGAACCGATTCACGGTTCAGCACCGGATATTGCCGGCAAAGATATTGCTAATCCCATTTCAATGATTCTGTCTGTGGGGATGATGCTAACTTCTTTTGGGATGAAATCAATTGCTGATCAGATGGAGCAGGCGTGCTATCAAGTGATGGAAGATGGGGTCGTGACTTGTGATTTTGGAGGGAATACTACTACAACAGAATTTACGGATGCGGTAATCAAAAAATTAGGGGGCTACTGAATGGGGAAAACATTATTTGACAAACTCTGGGAACGTCATGTAGTGCTGGAAGAAGGTGAGGCACAGCTGTTATATATCGATCTGCATCTGATCCATGAAGTGACTTCTCCTCAAGCTTTTGAAGGACTGAGGCAAGCTGGCCGGCGTGTTCGTTGCCCTGAAAAGACCTTTGCAACGATGGACCACAATGTCCCGACTAAAGATATTTTTACGATCACGGATTTGGTTGCAAAGAAACAGATAGATACACTGCGCAACAACTGCCAAGCATTTGGGATACAGTTATGTGACAATGGCTCAGCCCGACAAGGAATCGTACACATGGTTGGCCCGGAAACCGGTCTGACACAACCGGGGAAGACGATCGTTTGTGGAGACTCACATACAGCCACACATGGCGCGTTTGGAGCTATCGCTTTTGGTATTGGCACAAGTGAGGTGGAGCATGTTTTTGCAACTCAAACGATTTGGCAAACGAAACCAAAACGTATGGGGATTGAGATCAAGGGAACTTTGCAACCAGGCGTCTACGCTAAAGATATCATTCTTGCCTTGATCGCCACTCACGGTACGGATTTTGGAGTAGGTCATGCCATTGAATTTTATGGAGAAACAATCCGGAATCTGTCAATGGAGGAGCGCATGACGATTTGTAATATGTCGATTGAAGGTGGGGCGAAGATAGGGCTGATTGCCCCTGATGCAACAACCTTTGCTTATGTCGCGGGTCGGGAATATGCACCCAAAGAGCTCGCTGACGCAATTGCAGACTGGCAAACGCTAAAAACCGACGAAGATGCTGTTTTTGATACCCAACTGACACTTGATGCCTCTCAGCTGGAACCTTATATTACGTGGGGAACCAATCCTGAGATGGGAATGCCTATCAGTGGAGTCTTTCCTGAAATTCGTGACCATAATGATGAACAAGCTTATCAATATATGGCATTGCACCCTGGACAGCGAGCCGAAGATATTCCAATTGAATATATTTTTATCGGTTCCTGCACAAATGGTCGACTCTCTGACTTGCAAGAAGCCGCAACTATTTTGGAAGGAAAAAAAATCAAAGATGGGGTCACAGGCATCGTGGTTCCAGGATCACGTCCAGTTAGAAAAGCGGCAGAAAAACTGGGGTTAGATCAGATCTTTAAAGATGCAGGTTTCGAATGGCGAGAGCCTGGTTGTTCCATGTGCCTAGGCATGAATCCAGATAAAGTACCAGCGGGCGTCCATTGTGCTTCTACATCAAATCGGAACTTCGTTGGACGTCAAGGTAAGAATGCCCGTACCCATTTATGCAGTCCAGCAATGGCTGCGGCTGCCGCTGTTTATGGACGCTTTGTAGATGTTCGAGAAATCGTCGGGAGGAAAAATTAATGGAAGCCTTCACTTACTATCAAGGGAGAACGATCCCATTAATGAATGATAATATTGATACGGATCAAATTTTACCGAAAAATTATTTAAAACGGGTTGAAAAGACAGGATTTGGTCAATACCTTTTTGATGACTGGCGCTATTTACCAAATCGCCGTTCAAATCCTGAATTTATTTTGAACTTTCCAGAATACAAAGAAGCATCTATCCTCATTTCTGGAGATAATTTTGGTTCTGGTTCTTCGCGTGAACATGCGGCTTGGGCGCTGATGGACTACGGCTTTCGTGCAGTGATTGCCGGCAGTTTTAGCGATATTTTTTATATGAATGCAACGAAAAACGGCTTGCTGCCTATCGTTTTATCGCTTTCTGCTCGTCAAGTATTGGCAGCATTGGCTCCTGATGAGAGGATCGCTATTGATCTTCCCAAACAGCACGTAATTGTCAAACAAACGGTCTATCCTTTTGAGATCGATGCAACATGGAAGCATAAACTGGTCAATGGATTAGATGAGATTGGCATCACGTTGCAAGAAGAAGAAAAAATCACTGCTTATGAAAAAACAATCCCTCATTATCGCCGCAACTAAAAGACAGAATTGCGAGATACTAGTGCAAGCCATGCTCTCTGATGTGATTCAAGCCAGACCAATCTTGATGGATCCGCTCAGCCAATGTTCGATTATAAAAAATGGCAGCGGGATGATACATTGGAACAATCAGGTATTGTTTGTCAGACCACGTATAACCATTTTTTTCAGCATTCAACTGTTGGATCGCACTTCTGATTGGCTGCCCATGAACATTTGTAATGGAATAGCGATTGCCTAATAATCTTTGTAACCCGATGTTTCCAACCGTAGCAATCAAAGGCGGATCCACCTTTTGGATTTCGTAATCCAATAAAGGCGCATGCAACAAGACTTCTTTTTTTGTTGGCGTTCGATTGGGGTGCACTACTTCATGTGCGCCACTTCGTTTGTTGATTCGTTCTTTGATCGAATAGGGACGGCTCCGTACTGCACTCGTGATATATACCTCTTCACGTGTCAGTCCGACTAACGCCAAAGAGGCCATCAGTTCTTTGCCTGCTTGGCCACTGAAAGGAATAAAATTCTCGATTTCGGTCCGTCCAGGTGCTTCACCAACGATCATTAATTTGGGATGAAGCGGTCCTTGACCAGGAACAAACCCTTCAAGCTGATAGGCTTTTGATTGTTCAATGATTGGCTCAGCTAGTTTTTTTGGGTAGTTCATTTTAACACCTCATTTGTTTCTTTCTTCTATAGTAAAACAACTTACTTAAAAAAAAATAGTAAAGCGGCATGACGAAAATAAATCATTATTTTTCATTGACTTTACGGAAACATTTTGATAAAGTTAATCTGTTGTAATTGTGGACTCCACAGCTACAACCGCACAGAACAAGTTATTAAGTACGAAAGTCACTTGGGATGGCGAGTCTAAGTATAATAGAAGGAGGTGCTTTAGAGCATGTACGCAATTATCAAAACTGGTGGTAAACAAGTAAAAGTTGAAGTGGGTCAAGCAATCTATGTTGAAAAATTAGATGTAGAAGCTGGACAAAAAGTTACTTTTGATGAAGTGATCTTAGTAGGTGGCGAATCAACAAAAGTAGGTGCCCCAATCGTTGCTGGTGCAACTGTTGAAGGAACTGTAGAAAAACACGGCAAACAAAAGAAAGTCGTAACTTTCAAATACAAACCTAAAAAACATTCACACCGCAAACAAGGTCACCGTCAACCTTACACAAAAGTTGTTATTGACGCAATCAATGCATAATTCTTACGAAAAGTAGGGTAACGAATATGATCAAAGGGACATTCAAGCGTAATGACTCTGGTCGGATTGTTTCTTTTGAACTTACCGGTCACGCGCAAGCAGGAGAATATGGCAAAGACATCGTCTGCGCAGCTGCTTCAGCATTAGCGATCAGTGCGGTAAATGGGATCGATGCTTTGGCTGGTGTAACACCAATCGTTGAAGCGAACAATGAAGAAGGTGGCTACCTTCTTGTTAAACTTGTTCCTCGTTTGACCCAAGAGCAGTCGAATATCTCTCAGATTCTTTTAGAGAATCTATTGATTGGTCTGCAATCTGTTCAAGAAGAATACAGCGATTATATCCAAATTAAAACAATCAAAGAAAACTAGGAGGTGCATCTCATGTTGATGAAAATGAATTTGCAATTCTTCGCTCACAAAAAAGGTGGCGGTTCTACTTCTAACGGACGCGACTCTCAATCAAAACGTTTAGGTGCTAAACGTGCTGATGGTCAAACTGTTTCAGGTGGATCAATCCTTTATCGCCAACGCGGTACTAAAATTTACCCAGGAGTAAACGTAGGTATCGGTGGAGATGATACATTATTTGCAAAAGTTGACGGTGTTGTTCGTTTCGAACGTAAAGGCCGCGACAAAAAGCAAGTTTCTGTATACCCAGTAGCGCAAGAAGCTTAATAAATACAGTTAGATGATTTACTATATCCTTAGTAAGTCATCTTTTTTTATTCGGTTTTTTTGAAAGCGATTTAATTAGAGGAGGTCTGAAATGATCCGGTTAAAACCAATCACAAAAGAGAATTATCGTGGCTGTATTGAACTAAAAACAACCAAAGAACAAGAAAAATTTGTTGCGCCTAATTGGTATTCTTTGCTGGAAGCTGTATATGAAGAAGCTCGGCAGGCTTTTGCGATTTATCATCAGGAAGAAATGATCGGTTTCTTATTGTTTAGTTATTACGAAGCGGATGAAGATTATGCAAAAGAATCATGGTGGATCGAGCGTTTTATGATTGATCATCGCTTTCAGCAAAAAGGATATGGATCACAGGCAATGGAAGCAGCGATTGAATGGTTCCGGCAGGCGATCCAAGCAAAAGAACTACGAATTTCTTCCGTTAAAGAAAATACGATCGCTAAACAAATGTACGAAGGTTTTGGATTTGTTGCAACTGGAGAGTTTGTAAATGATGAGACCGTGTTGTTGAAAGAATGGAGATAATCTAGTTGAAAATAAACTCATGGTGGTGTTGGATGTGAGGAGCCGACAGCCATGAGTTTTTTTGCACTTGAAAGAATGCTGTTGTAAGTCCGGGGAAGAAAAGGCGATCATCTTTTCGATCTGTCTCTTCAAACTTTTGTTTTGGTAATCTTGGTCAAACTAGTTACCGGTAGATGTGAAGAGAGAATTGTAGCCTCAAAAGTAGAGAATTTCCTGATTGATGACATGTCCAATAGATCACAACTATCTTCGAGAGGATTAACAGAAACTTTACGTGTTGTAAATACAAACAATAAATTGCTTTGGTACTCTTTTTAAAGTAGAGCAAAGCAATTGACAGACTGTGAAATACTCTTTGATTGAGAAAAGGCACACAAGTTAATGTTCGTGATTGGATTGATTTTACTAAAAAAAATATCCATTTATAGCGAAAAATAGTTGTAATTAAATGTACGTTTTTCTATAATCAAAAAGGTAAAGTTCGTTAATTGGTTGTTCTGATTTTTAACACAAAGGAGAAGAAGAATGAAGCTTTGGAAAAAGGTAGGAATCGTTGGATTAGGGTTAGCAACTGGATTGGCATTAGCAGCTTGCGGAGCGGGAGAATCTAGTTCGAGTGCAGAGGAACAATATGTTCCAGAAAAGTTGACAGTTCAATTTGTGCCCTCGCAAGCAGCAGAAACGTTAGAGGCTAAAGCGAAACCGCTTGAAAAGCTGCTAAGTGATAAATTAGGAATTCCAGTTACCGTAAGTGTTTCAACAGATTACAATACGATCGTCGAAGCAATGGCTTCTAAGCAAGTGGATGTAGGCTTTTTGCCTCCAAATGCTTATGTTTTGGCTCATGAACAAAGCAATGTAAAAGTATTACTGCAGGCACAGCGATATGGAATCAAGCAGCCTGGTGGTGAAGCGACAGATGAATTGGTGGATAGCTATCGATCAATGGTTGTGGTCAAGAGCGGCAGCGATATCAAGGAATTAGCTGATTTGAAAGGGAAAACGATCGCTACACAAGATGTAACCTCTTCGGCTGGGTATGTTTGGCCAGTTGCGGAACTTCAAAAAGAAGGGATAGACATCAATAAGGATGTAACGACAGTTCAAGTCAAAGGTCATGACCAAGCAGTTTTGGCTGTCTTAAACGGAGATGTAGATGCGGCTTTCGTTTTTGAAGATGCGCGAAATACAGTGAAGAAAGATTATCCTAAAATCATGAATGACGTGGAACCTATGTATTTCACAGAACCAATCCCGAATGACACCATTAGTGTTCGCAGTGATATGAGTGAGGAATGGGACAAAAAAATCCAAGATGCCTTTATCGAAATTGGTAAAGATGAAGAAGGTCATCAAATCATTTCAGATATCTACTCTCATGAAGGCTATGTAGTCTCCCAAGACAGTAATTTTGATATCGTTCGTGAATATGCAGAACAAGTAGGACAATAAGCGGCAGAGAAAGGGTATCGTATCAGCAGATACCCTTTTCAATTTTATAAAAGTAGTTTAATGAGAGAAAGTAGGAGAACCATGGCGTTAGCAAATAAAAAGATCATTTCGTTTAGAAATGTGACAAAAGAATATCCAAACGGTGTGCTGGGGTTAAAAGATTTGAATATTGACATCGATCAAGGGGAGTTTGTGATCGTTGTTGGGTTGTCTGGTGCGGGGAAATCAACCATGCTGCGTTCCATCAACCGCTTGCACGAAATCACCAGTGGCGAAATTTTGATCGATAATCGCTCCATTACAAAAGCAAAGGGCAAAGAATTACGTTTGATTCGCCGAGACATTGGCATGATTTTCCAAAGCTTCAATTTGGTAAAACGTTCGAGTGTCTTAAGGAATGTTCTCACTGGAAGAGTCGCTTATCACCCCACTCTTCAGATGCTTTTGGGATTGTTTCCGCAAGCGGATAAGGAACTAGCTTATCAATCGCTACAAAGAGTGAATCTAGCCGAAAAAGTTTATTCAAGAGCCGATCAATTGTCTGGTGGGCAGCAACAACGGGTCTCGATTGCACGGGCATTGACTCAGGAACCAAAAATCATTTTAGCGGATGAGCCGGTAGCTTCTCTGGATCCTATGACAACGGAGAAGGTCATGAGTGATTTAAAGCGGATCAATCAAGAGTTAGGTATTACGATCGTTGTCAATTTGCATTCCGTGCAATTAGCGCGAGAGTATGGTACACGGATCATTGGGTTACGTGATGGTTGCCTTGTTTTTGATGGACCAGTTAGCGAAGCCACTGACCGAAAATTAAAAGAAATCTACGGCAGTGAGATTATCGAAGAGCAAGGAGGCACAGAAAAATGACCACTCAATTGTTGCCTAAACGAAGCGGACTATGGAAGAATATTCTTTGGTTGGTGCTTTTTTTGCTCGTCTTGATTTTGAGTGGATCGATTACGGGAGTCGATCTTCGCCGTTTTTTTGAAAATGCGGATCAAATGAACGTGATACTGATAAAAATGCTGCGACCAGATTGGTCGTATAGTACGATCATTGTGGAGCCTCTTCTTCAAACCATTCAAATGGCAATTGTCGGAACAACGTTTGGGGCGCTCATTGCTTTGCCTTTTTCTTTGCTGGCAGCCAGAAATATCCTAACAATTCCTTGGTTATCGGGGATTTTTCGCTTTCTTTTGAATATCGTGCGAACGATTCCTGATTTGATGTTGGCGGCGCTGTTCGTAGCAGTTGTCGGTATTGGTCCGGTAGCTGGTGTGATTTCAATTTCCATCTTTTCTTTTGGGATGATTGCGAAATTATTTTATGAGTCGATCGAAACAATTGAAGCGGGACCGATCGAGGCTGTCACCGCTTCAGGGGGATCAAAACTGGCGATTATCCGTTACGCGGTACTTCCGCAGGTAACGAGTCATTTTTTAAGTTATCTTTTGTATGCCTTTGAAATCAATGTTCGCGCCTCAACGATCTTAGGGTATATCGGCGCGGGAGGAATCGGTGTCTTTTTGCAACGATCATTGAGTCAATTTCGCTACGACCAAACGGCAATTATCGTTTTGGCGATTTTTATCGTTGTTCTTCTTATAGATACCATCAGTAATAGAGTAAGGGAGCGATTGCTATGATGTTGCCAACGGAACCCCAGAAAAAAAGAAAATGGCTTTTCGTGCTCGTTCTGGTTGCTATTTATATTTGGGCATTTGCAGGAATCCCCTTAGCTGCTATCAAAGAAAACGTTGGTCAAATCTTAGGGGCAATTTTCTACGGATTGATCCATCCAGATTGGAGTTATGTCTATACCGGGGATGGCGAAGATTTGTTCAGTTTAATGATTGAAACGGTAGCCATCGCTTTTGTTGGTACATTTATTTCTTCTTTATTAAGTATTCCTTTTGCGTTTTGGGCAGCTCGAAGCAAAAATACACCTAGATTCTTGTCGAGCACAGGAAAAGTCGTCTTAACAGCGATTCGCACGTTTCCTGAGATTGTTCTAGCCATCATGTTTATTAAAACTGTTGGTCCAGGATCTTTTGCGGGCGTTTTAGCCGTCAGTGTCCATTCCATAGGTATGTTGGCCAAGTTATATAGTGAAGCGATCGAGAATATGGATCAGGGACCTTCTGAATCTGTTGTGAGTGCTGGCGGAAATCGCTGGGCGGTTTTAGGATTTGCGACTTTACCGCAGTTGATTCCAGAATTTTTGTCGTTTACTTTATATCGTTTTGAATTAGCTGTTCGCTCTGCATCGATTCTGGGAATAGTGGGAGCAGGAGGGATTGGTACACCGATGATTTTTGCTATCAATGCACGATCTTGGAGTCGTGTGGGCATCATTTTGCTTGGTATTATTTTGACAGTTACCTGTATTGATTTTATTTCGGGGCGTTTACGCAAACGATTGGTCTAAGAATAAGAAATACGGCAATTACACACAGCTCTATTCGATTCAATTGGAGATTCGGTCAGAGTTATTCGCGGTGGTTTGCAAAAAAGACAAATCTGGTGGCTCTTTGTTATACTAAAATGTGAAACGAAGTAGCATTAAGGAGGCAGAGGAGATGAAAGCACTATTGATCGTCAATCCTAGTTCAGGAGGCGAAAAAGCTGCAGAATACGAGGAATTAGCAACAAAAAAATTGCAGGAACTATTTGATGAAGTGGCTGTTGCACACACAGAAAAAGCGGGTGATGCCGAGCGGTTCGCTTCTGAAGCTGTCGGCTCCGTGGATAGCGTGTTTGCAATGGGAGGTGATGGTACAGTTAATGAGGCGATCAGCGGAATTGCTAGTCATGAGGAGCGTCCGCGTTTTGGCTTTTTCCCTCTAGGTACAGTCAATGATTTGGCTCGTGCATTGGCCATTCCTCTTGATCCTGAAGAAGCAATCGAATCATTTTCGTTGAATCATTCTCGCAAAATCGATATTGGGAAAATCAATGACGATTATTTCATGAATGTAGTGGCGATCGGCATCATTCCAGCAGCTATCAACAATGTTGAAGTTGAAGAAAAAACGAAACTTGGAAAAATGGCTTATTTCCTTTCCGGGTTGCGGGAAGTACGCAAAAATGAAAGTCATCAATTTGAAATTATCACTAGTGGTCAGGAAGCAACAGAAACCAAAATTGAAAGCAGCACACTGATCGTAGGATCGTCGAATACGATCGGTGGTTTTGAATCGCTGTTACCAGAAGCGAGTACGAATGATGGGAAATTGCATCTTATCTACATTAAAGACAGCAATCTTTGGGAAACCATCAAGAGTATTCCCGAACTGCTAAAAGGAGTGACGGAATCCAACGAATCCCTTGGATATCTAACGTTTGAAAAAGCGCAGATCAAACTACTGGATGATACAACGATCGAAACCAATGTCGATGGAGACCCTGGTCCAAGTCTGCCGGTTGAGATCCAAGTATTACCACAACATATTACTGTGTTTTGCGGGCAAGAAAAAAATCAAGCATAAGCTAGTGGGTAAAGATGATCCTTGTTTTTAGACAAGGATTGTCTTTTTTTTATTAGAAAGGTATACTGATAAAAATTTGAAGAAAGAAGGGAATATATGAACATTCGAAAGGCTGCTGTTGCAGATACCAAATCATTGTTAAAAATTTATGCGCCTTATGTAGATCATACGGCTATTACTTTTGAAACAGAGATACCAACTGAGGAAGCGTTTGCATACCGGATCACTCAAACGCTTCAGCGTTATCCATACTTGATTGCTGAAGAAAATGGTGTCATTCTTGGCTATGCTTATGCCACCGCTTACAAAACACGAGCTGCCTATGACTGGACGGCGGAAGTGACGGTTTACATCGATCGAGAAGTAAAAGCAAAAGGGATAGGAACGATGCTTTATCATCATTTGGAGTCAGAGTTGAAAAAACAAAATATCGTAAATTTGACCGCTTGTATCACGGCTGGGAATGAAAGCAGTGTGAGGTTCCATCAAAAATTTGGTTACAAAGAAGTTGCATATTTCCCACAAATTGGCTATAAGTTTGAGCAGTGGCACGATGTTTTATGGATGCAAAAAGAGTTGCAGCAGTTTGATGGTGACGTGCCAAAATTTATTCCCTACCCATTGACACAATAATCATAGCATTAGATTGTCTTTTTTTTGCTAAATGCTTTATTCTTAAGTTAATCAAAAGGTGCTATGAAAAAATGGTTAGTGCT
This sequence comes from Enterococcus sp. DIV0574, assembly GCF_051711125.1. Lineage (NCBI taxonomy): Bacteria > Bacillati > Bacillota > Bacilli > Lactobacillales > Enterococcaceae > Enterococcus > Enterococcus sp. DIV0574. Next base: position 2,113,894 of record NZ_JBIOMA010000001.1, on the reverse strand, counting down.
GTATGCTGCAAGATTTTTCAAGGGGCGTGTTTAAGGGTGGCTAGGTTATTGGCTGGTTTGAGTAGGGAAAGTATTCAGAAAAGATTTGCAATTTTTATTCAAACCCATTAAAGTATTCAAGGATAAAACTTTCAAGGAGGCGGAGCTGTTGGGGAAACGGATTGAGCGTATTTATCAATTTTTATTGGAAAATACAGAAAATGGCTTGAATGAAAAGGGAACGACGACATCAGAGGTCGCTGATCAATTGATGATCCAACGAAGCAATGCCAGCAAAGATTTGAATCAACTTGTCAAAGAAGGCCGCGTTCAAAAGAGTGATACCCGGCCAGTGAGGTATTGGGTAGCTCAAGATGCACGGTCTGGGCCTGAGAAATATGTTCCAAGTTATAAAGAGAACCGCCCCCAAAGAGAGAAAGCTACGCCGCAGCGAGTGGATGTCAAATTGGGAAACCGTGATATTTTTTCAACGATCATTGGTGTGAACGGCAGCATGAAAAATGCTGTCGAACAGGCCAAAGCGGCAATTCTGTATCCTCCTAAGGGGCTGAATTGTTTGATCACTGGACCAACAGGTTCAGGGAAGACGTATTTTGCTCACGCCATGTTTCAGTTTGCGAAAAGCAATCAGGTGATCGAAGAGGAAAAAGAGTTGATCGTTTTCAACTGTGCCGATTATGCCAATAATCCAGAGTTGCTTATGAGCCATTTGTTCGGTTATGTTCGCGGTGCTTTTACCGGAGCGGATCAGGAGAAAACTGGAATCATTGATCAGGCGGATGAAAGTATGCTATTTCTAGATGAAATACATCGATTGCCGCCTGAAGGACAAGAAATGATTTTTTACTTTATGGATCATGGAACCTTTAGTCGATTAGGTGAGACTGGTAAAAATCATCAAGCCAATGTTCGCATCGTCGGAGCAACTACTGAGGATCCCAATTCGACATTGTTGGACACTTTTACTCGGAGAATTCCGATCAATATCCAACTGCCGTTTTTTGAAAAACGACCTGCCTCAGAAAAAGTGGATCTTGTTCGGGTACTTGTAGGACAAGAAGCAACACGAATCCAACGCACGATCACATTGACGGAAGATGTCGTTAAAGCGTTGATTGGCAGTGTCAGCTTCGGAAATATTGGTCAATTGAAGTCCAACGTTCAGTTGGTCTGTGCACGAGGGTTCTTGAATCATATGCAACAAGATGAAATCGAGATTGATTTGGACGAACTTCCCGAAGGAATCCGCTCAGGATTAATGGTCTTGGGGAATCGCCGAGATGAGTTAGCAGAGCTGTCCAAAATTCTTGAGCCGACTGTGCGTGTTCAACCAAACCAAAATCTTAATAATATTCAATCCGATTCTTATGAATTACCGTATAATCTTTACGATATTATCGGCGATAAAGCTGCTTTATTAAAAGCGGATGGTCTGGATCAAGAAGCCATCAATCATTTCATATCTACAGATATCAATGTTCATTTGAAATCATTTTACAAAGATCACGGCTTTTCTTTCAATTCAGAAAACAAATTGAGCGAGTTTGTGGATCAAAAAGTGATCACAGTGACAAATCGTATTTATGATCTGGTACGCACAAGGCTGAACTATGAATTTCAGCAAAATTTTGTGTATGCGATGAGCTTACACATTAGTTCTTTTTTGAAAAAAATTCATCTGGGAGAAGAACGGCATACCAATGACAATATTCGTCAAATGGTCGCCGACTATCCGAAAGAGTTTGAAGTTGCTAAAGAAATTCGTACATTTATTGGTGATAGTTTCAAAGTATCGATTCCTGAAAGTGAAACCTATTATTTGGCTGTTTTACTCGTATCTTTGCGGACTGCCCATTCCTCTGGAAAAATTGGTGTAGTTGTAGCAGCCCATGGGAACAGCACGGCAAGCAGTATGGTTCAAGTGGTTCAACAACTTTTAGAAGTGGATCAAGTGGCAGCAGTAGACATGCCTTTGGACATGCCGCCTACCGTTGCATTGAAAAAGATCGAAGAAAGTGTTCAAGCAGTTAATGATGGTAGCGGCGTGATTTTATTAGTAGATATGGGATCTTTAGCTACCTTCAACAATGAGATTCAGAGGGAAACAGGTGTGATTGTACGGACTGTCGATATGGTGACGACATCAATCGTTTTGGAAACAGTCCGAAAAGCCTCAGTTATCGGCACGGACATCGATAGTTTGTATGAATCGCTTAGAAAATTTCGCGGCTATGGTTCCGTTGAACAGCCGGAGGGTCACTTAAGCAATCATCATCGCAAAGCCATCTTAGCCATCTGTGCCTCGGGTAAAGGAACGGCTCAGAGGATCAAAGAACTAATTCAAAGTTCCCTCTCGAAACGTCAAAATCAGAATGTAGAGGTTGTGACACTTTCAGTGGCTGATTTAAAGACTGAGTTAGAACCCATACAAAGACAGTATCAACTGATCGCCACGACAGGGATCATAGATCCAAAAATCGATGCGCCTTTTATTTCTCTGGAACGATTCATTGATCAAGATGTGGATCAATTGTTGGAAGAAATTTTGTTAGAGAATGATCTGAGTTTTGAACAAGATGTTGAACTTGGTGAAGAACAAGCAGAAGAAATTTGTTTTAAATATATGGAGCAAAACCTGACTTTTGTCAATCCGCGAAAAGTTATCGAGCCATTGTGGCAATTTGGCCATCAATTGATCAATGATTTAGAATTGACGGATGCAATACCAGGGTTTCAAATCAATTTTGTGCTCCACTCTGCTGGAATGATCGAACGGATCGTATTAAAGCAACCTTTAACTGTCGATGAACCCCTTGTTTCTGAACTGAAGCAAGAGCCGATGTACAAAAAACTTCACATCCATGTTCGCTCGTTCTCGCGCTTGTTAAATGTAGAAATACCAGAAAGCGAAGAATATTACTTAGCAGAGTTGATTAAAAATCATCAAGAAAAAACGGTTTTGGCTGATCAATAATACATTAAGAATAGAATACACTAAAAAAGATACACTGTTTTTCAGTGTATCTTTTTTAGTGTATCATCAAGAGGCCGATTCTTAAGCCTTTCCAAAGATTAGTGTATTGTATAAAAGTTGGCACGCTTCTTGCTTCTATATAAGTGGATACAGGAGGTGAATGAAAAAAGTAAGGGATCCACAAATAGCCAGCGGATCGATGGATGTAGGAGGTTTTTACGATGGGAATGGATATACGTCTTGCTCGGATCGATGATCGTTTGATTCATGGTCAAGTAGCAACAGCCTGGTCGAAAATGACTGGTATTAACCGAATCATCGTTGTCAGTGACGAAGTCGCAAATGATCAGCTTCGCAAATTTCTTTTGAAAGAAGCCGCTCCGCCAGGAATCAAATCCAATGTCGTCACAGTGGCGAAAATGCTTGAGGTTGCACATAACGCATTATTTGATACCCAAAAAGTCATGTTATTATTTACCAATCCTCAAGATGTTGTCACACTAGTCAAAGGCGGATTACCGATTCATTCAATCAATATTGGAGGAATGAGCTTTTCGATAGGAAAGCGGATGATCACTAATTTTGTTTCTGTCAATGATCAAGACCTCGAATCACTGCTTTATTTGCAGAAACAGGGCATTGAAGTCGAGATTCGAAAAGTTCCTGCTGATCGTAAAATCTATTTGATGGATATTTTGGAAAAAGAGGGTAGTCACACTTGATTTTTCGTCGTTGCTTTTTTTCTTTCATTTAAGTGTCACATTTATCAATTTTGAAATAGGAGGTAAAAAGATGGTAGGAATTATCCTAGCAAGTCATGGAGAATTTGCAAACGGCATTTTGCAATCTGGTTCAATGATTTTCGGCGAACAAGAAAATGTTAAAGCTGTAACATTGATGCCAAGTGAAGGCCCAGATGATATCAAAGCAAAAATGCAAGAAGCAATCGCCACATTCGACGATCAAGAAGAAGTGTTATTCTTAGTTGATCTTTGGGGCGGTACACCTTTCAACCAAGCAAACAGCTTGTTTGAAGACCACAAAGACAAATGGGCAATCGTAGCTGGTATGAATTTACCAATGGTCATCGAGGCTTACGCTTCACGTTTTTCAATGAATACAGCACATGAGATTGCTGCACATATCATTGAAACAGCTAAAGAAGGGGTCAAGGTGAAACCAGAAGAACTTGAACCGGCAGAAGCTGCTGCTCCAGTTGTGGCTGACGATCAACCTAAAGGATCACTTCCTCCAGGTACTGTACTGGGCGATGGCAAGATCAAAATTGTATTGGCTCGTGTTGACTCTCGTTTGCTTCACGGACAAGTAGCTACAGCATGGACAAAATCAGTGAATCCATCACGGATCATCGTAGTATCAGATGCAGTTGCAAAAGACGACTTGCGTAAAAAATTGATCGAACAAGCAGCTCCTCCAGGAGTAAAAGCCAATGTTATTCCAGTAGAAAAAATGATCGAAGTGTCAAAAGACCCTCGTTTTGGTAATACGAAAGCATTGCTATTGTTTGAAAATCCAGAAGATGTATTGCGAGTAGTAGAAGGCGGCGTAGACATTCAAGAAGTCAACGTTGGTTCAATGGCTCATTCAGTCGGAAAAGTTGTTGTAAGTAAAGTATTGTCTATGGGTACTGAAGACGTTGAAACGTTCGAAGAACTAAAATCACGGGGCATCAAATTTGATGTGCGTAAAGTACCAAACGATTCACGCGACAACATGGATGAAATTTTGCGTAAAGCGAAAAACGAATTGTCGAACAAGTAAAAAGTATACAACTAAATAGGAGGTCTATCATGTCTATTATATCTATGGTATTAGTAGTAGTCGTTGCCTTTTTAGCTGGTATGGAAGGGATCTTGGATGAATTCCAATTCCACCAACCGCTAGTGGCATGTACATTGATCGGTCTAGTGACCGGTAACTTAGAAGCATGTATTATTTTAGGTGGATCATTACAAATGATCGCGTTAGGTTGGGCAAACATTGGTGCCGCTGTCGCACCGGATGCTGCATTGGCATCTGTTGCATCTGCAATTATTTTAGTTTTAGGTGGACAAGGACGTGGCGGTGTTGACACAGCCATTGCCGTTGCGATTCCTTTGGCTGTAGCTGGTTTGTTCTTAACAATGATCGTACGTACATTAGCTGTACCAATCGTTCACTTTATGGATGCAGCTGCTGAAGAAGGTAATATCCGCAAAATCGAAATGTGGCATGTGATTGCCGTATGTATGCAAGGGATCCGTATTGCGATTCCAGCAGCAGCATTGCTAGCAATTCCAGCTGCAACTGTTCAAAACTTCCTAGAATCTATGCCAGCTTGGTTAACAGATGGTATGGCTATCGGTGGTGGTATGGTTGTTGCCGTAGGTTACGCAATGGTTATCAACATGATGGCAACTCGTGAAGTATGGCCATTCTTCATCATTGGTTTTGTGATTGCAGCGATTTCTGAATTGACATTGATTGCGATCGGTGCGTTGGCAGTAGCTATTGCATTGATTTACTTGAACATCACCAAAATGGGCGGATCATCAAATGGAGGCGGCGGCAGCAACACTGGCGACCCTCTAGGCGATATCTTGAATGACTATTAGAATCGAAGGAGGAGAAAAAAATGGCAGAAAAAATTCAATTAAGTAAAAAAGATCGTTTAGCCGTAGCATGGCGCTCTACCTTCATTCAAGGTTCATGGAACTATGAACGTATGCAAAATGGTGGTTGGGCATTCTCAATGATTCCAGCAATCAAAAAATTATACAAAACAAAAGAAGACCGTGCCGCTGCTTTGAAGCGTCATTTGGAATTCTTTAACACTCACCCATATATTGCTTCACCAATTCTAGGGGTAACTTTAGCATTGGAAGAAGAACGTGCCAATGGAGCCGCTGTCGATGATGTAGCGATCCAAGGGGTAAAAGTTGGTATGATGGGTCCTTTGGCTGGTGTCGGTGACCCTGTATTCTGGTTTACTATTCGTCCGATGTTAGGAGCTCTAGGTGCTTCTCTAGCGTTAGGAGGAAACATCTTAGGCCCAATCATCTTCTTCTTGGCTTGGAATATCATTCGTTGGGCATTTATGTGGTATACACAAGAATTTGGCTACCGTGCCGGATCAAAAATCACAGATGACCTTTCAGGTGGTTTGCTGCAAGACGTAACAAAAGGTGCTTCAATCCTAGGGATGTTCGTATTAGGATCGCTTGTTCAACGTTGGGTATCAATTTCATTTGCACCTGTTGTATCTCGTGTCCCTCTTGATGAAGGAGCATATGTGGATTGGGCAAAATTGCCATCAGGTCCAGAAGGGTTACAACAAGCATTCCAACAAGTCGCTGAAGGCCGTGCATTAACAGATACGAAAGTAACAACCTTGCAAAACAACTTGGATCAATTGATTCCTGGGTTGGCTGCACTATTACTTACTTTGTTATGTATGTGGTTATTGAAGAAAAAAGTTTCTCCAATCATCATCATTATCGGTTTGTTCTTAGTCGGTATCGGTGGACACTTGATCGGATTGTTCTAATCTTTCAACTAAAAGTGCTTGGGGAAACCCAAGCACTTTTTATCTATTCGCCAAAAATCATCAGAACAAGTATAATAAGAAACAATAAGACGTAGAAATGGAGCAAACAAATTATGGTACAATCCCTGAACACCAAAGTTGATTTGACGATCGATGCGACCTCATTTTTGGGTATCAACGAATATGGCAAAATTATGATCGGCGACAAGGCTTTTGAATTTTACAACGACCGTGACCAGCGGAAGTTTATCCAGATTCCTTGGGAAGATGTAGATTACGTGATTGCCTCTGTCATGTTCAAAGGTCGTTGGATCCCAAGGTACGCTATTCGGACGAAAAAAAATGGCACCTATACTTTTTCTTCGAAAGAGCCCAAGAAAGTTTTGCGGGCGATTCGCGTCTATGTTGATCCGGATCATATGGTTCATTCTCTTGGCTTTTTCGATGTGCTAAAGCGGGCGTTCACTCGCAGAAAATAACATGCAGGCATATTTTTGTTCAAACCATAATTGATGTGGTACCCTTTTATTAGAAAGTTTAGGAGGGGTATTATGCATTTTTTATGGACATTGATCGTAGGTGCGGTCATCGGATCAATCGGAGGCGCAATCGCTGGTGAGAAACGCGGTTGTATCTTTGATATCGTAGCCGGGCTAGTTGGGGCATCGATTGGTCAAGCACTATTTGGAACATGGGGACCACAGATTGCTGGAATGGCAATTGTTCCTGCCATTATCGGAGCGGTCATTTTTGTCGCTGTTGTTTCGTTCTTCTTGGGACGTAGAAAATAACTTACAGCCATTCATTTTTTAATGAATGGCTTTTTTTTTGTGACTTTTTCTCTGTGAGTTCGTATAGTAGGTATGGAGGGGTGACTGAGTTGGGAGATGAACTGTTAGCAAAAATATATAAAGATTACTCGCAAGACTGTTATTTGTATGCGTTTTATTTTACAAAAAATAAAGAGCAGGCCCAAGATTTAGTCAGTGAGGCGTTTCTCGTCATAGCGGAATCTCTCGATGAGCTAAACGAAAAGCAAATCAACTATTTTTTACTAAAAATAATCAAAAATCGCTTCATTGACTGGACGCGTAAACAAACGGTGGCACATAGATGGCGAAAGTTTCCTTCACACGTTTTTCAAGCAGAAAGCCAACAGTTGTCTACCCCATTGGAAGAAATAATAGGACAAGAGAGAAAAAGAGCATTGTATCGCAGTATTGAGAAATTACCTAAAGATACGCGAGAAGTGATTTTACTATACTATTTTTTGGAGTGGCGAATTGAGGAAATTGCAACGTATAAAGAATGGAGCTACACTCAAGCGAAGAATCGTTTGTATCGAGGAAGACAATTACTTAAGGAGGAATTAACAAATGAATGAACCATTTCACTTTGAACAATTGCAAAGAAAAATCAAACAACAACGTTACAAACGAGGGATTTTCTTTCTTTTTGCAGCTGTTGTACTGACAATTGCAGTTTTACTTGTAATGCCAAAATTTGTTGACCTCTTTTTCTATGATCCTCGGCAAAGTAGCCTACAAGTAAATCAAGATAGTTACATCATGAATCGTCAAATCAATAACGAGTTAACGACGCAAAATCATTTTCTATCGAAGTATGAAATACGTTCATTAGGTTTTGGCAGTTATGAGGTGACAGAAGTTTATCAAAATCTCGATCAGAATCATTCTACGATTCAGACAGTAACGATCGATAAAAATCAATTGCTGAAGAATTATCTCTCTAATTCGCAAAAAAAAGATTTTCTTTTTGAATCACGTATGCGAGATTCATCGCGTCTTGAATTCTCTGAGAATCAGACAATGAAGCAGAACCTTTTGAACAATTTAAAAAAATTGCCCAAAAGCACTTCATTGATCACCACATTAATTTTTGAGAAAGACTTATCTTTGGAAGAATTGAGAGACTGGCAGATGTATCAAATACCCAAAGGAGAAATTCTCTGGACAGCTGTTCGAACAGGGGGGGCAACTGGAAATCAAGATTTTCAGCCGCTTGGGTTTTCCAATAGTTTTTCTCGTGTAGTCCCAGAAGAAAAGACACTTGAAGAGAGTTTTTTAAAAGACTTTCCTTTTCTGGATTTATCTGAAGCAACTAGCAAACAACAATCAGACTATTCAGAAACAGAACAATCCGCTGCGCATTTTGAATCGATGTTGAAATACTCACTAACCCAGAAAGACTTTTTAGCCTTGGAATCGAATGACGCGCGTGATATTTTATCTGTTGAACAAATTGAAACAGCGTTGACCTACATTCAAAAAAACGGTGTACAAACCTATGGAATTTCAGCACGCATGTCCGTAGATGCACTGATTACCCTTCTAGAAGACGGTGAAAACATTTTAACGGCGCGTGTGATGGAGACGAATTTGTTTTCTTTGATAGACCAGATTAACGAGGATTAAAGAATGTCAAAAAGCAATCTGTCTTTTTTTGTATAAATTTTTTTCATTCTTTTCGCTTTTCTGGGAAGTTTGCTATAATAATACAGAACAAGAAAGTGGGGAGAAAGAATGTTAAGAGTTGAAAAATTAAGAGAAGCAATGAGAAAAGATGCCGTTGATGGTTTTTTGATCACGAGCCCATACAATTTGCGTTATTTGACTAATTTTACCGGCACGACTGGTTTAGCTGTCATTACATTGGAAAAAGCTTTTTTCGTTACTGATTTTCGTTATACAGAGCAAGCGGCTGCTCAAGCACAAGGATTTGAAATCGTAAAAAATAGCGGACCGATTTTTGAAGAAGTTGCGGCTATTTGCGAAAAAGAAGAGATCAATGTTTTGGCTTTCGAAGAAAGTTACGTCAGCTTTTCTGATTATTCGGTCTTGGAGGAGATTATTGAAGAATCTTCATTGGCTCCTGTTTCAGGTATGATCGAAGCATTGCGGGAAGTCAAAGATGAGTCAGAAATCGCGTTGATCCAACAAGCTTGCCATATTGCGGATCAAGGATTTGAACATATTTTGAAAATGATCCGTCCCGGAATGTCAGAAATAGAAGTAGCCAATCAACTTGACTTTTTCATGCGTTCTTTGGGCGCTACAAGCGTTTCTTTTGATACAATCGTTGCCAGTGGATTACGTTCAGCTATGCCCCATGGGGTAGCTAGTGAAAAAGTAATTGAACAAGGAGATTTGATCACTCTGGATTTTGGTTGCTACTATCAAGGATATGTTTCTGATATGACTCGGACGTTCGCCGTAGGTGATCCCGGAGACAAATTAAAAGAAATTTATCAAATCGTCCTTGAAGCTCAAGAAAAAGTTTTAGCTGCAGCCAAACCGGGCATGACAGGAATTGAATTAGATGCAATCGCACGTGATCATATTGCTTCATTCGGCTATGGAGAAGCTTTCGGACATTCAACGGGTCACGGAATCGGTCTAGAGATCCATGAAGGACCAAACGTCTCTTTCCGAGCAGACAAAGCATTTGTTACGGGCAACGTCATTACAGACGAACCGGGAATTTATCTTCCAGGTATCGGCGGCGTTCGAATCGAAGATGATTTGTTGATCACAGAAACTGGTAATCAAGTTTTGACGCATTCTCCTAAAGAATTGATCATCTTGTAAATCAACATCCTCGTTTATTTCAGAAAATTCATTGAGAATAGTGGGTTATTATAGATTCTCAGTGCAGAAAATGATAAACTTAGAGCGAGAAGAAACCTCTATACAAATGAAACTGTCTATCCAAGTCATGACTTATTGAGACGAAACATATCGTGAAGGGATAGATAACAATGTGTGGAAGTTTAGAATGGAGGCAAAACTTATGAATGAAGATAAAAATCTAGTCTTAGACGCAAGTCCTGAATTAGGCGAAATCGTGATCGCACCAGAAGTCATCGAGATCATTATTGGTATCGCAGCATCTAAAGTGGAAGGTGTCTATGGGATGCGGGGGACATTAGCCAATAGTGTGACTGAATTGCTTGGACGCTCCGCGCATGGCAAAGGGGTCTACTTGACAATCGATGAAACTGGGATCAAGGTTGATCTTTATTGCTATCTAAGCTATGGCGTTTCAGTGCCTAAAGTAGCAATGGAAATTCAAGATCGAGTGAAACAGCAAGTATTGTTCATGACAGATGTTCACTTAGCGGAAGTCAATGTCCATGTGGTAGCTGTAGTACCAGAAAAGATTGAGCAACCTGATATTGAAGAATTATTCGGAAACGACGAGGAAGAAAATGAGTAAAGAATTATCACGTCACGAGATTCGGAAAATGGCTCTGCAAGCCTTATTTCCTTTAGATTTTAATAAAGATTTAACGAAACAAGATGCGATCATGCATGCAATTGAGTTGGAACACCATGAGCTGATTGATGAAGAACAGGAACACTTCGTTCCAGCGTATTTGGATCAACTTGTAGCAGGGGTATGTCAGTACAAAGAAGCGTTGGATGAAGTGATCCAGTCCCATTTAAAATCCGGTTGGAAGATCCAACGATTATCAAAAATGGATGTAACGATTTTACGAATTGCATTATATGAAATGGTGTATGTTGACAATGTTCCTAATCGAGTCGCGTTAAATGAAGCCATTGAATTAGCCAAAACATTCAGTGATGACCAATCAAGAAAATTTGTGAATGGTATTTTATCTAATGTGAACAGTGAAATTGAAAGTAAGAATGACTAGTTTATAATCAAAACAGCCTCAGCTAAAAGCTGAGGCTGTTTTTTGGTTATTTGCGATACAATGCCATAGTTGCTATTAAGTTGGTTGAGGTAAAAAAACTGAGTCTTTTTACAGAGAGAAGTGTTAATAAAAGTATTTTTTTCAAAAAAACAGCTGAAAAATAAAAATAAAAGCGATATTTTGAATAAAAGTATTGACTTTAGAATATTCTGACGATTTAATTGAAAGTAATAATTGAAAGGAGTCAGAAAAAAATGAAAATTATTTCAGTGGATAATGGGAAAGAATTTGAAACGATATTTGATTCATTGAATCAAACCAACGGAAAGGTTCAGATGGGAGTGGTTCGGTTAGCTCCCGGTGAGAAAAGACCATTAGAGGGATTTGCACGTCACACACAAGATGAATTTTCCTATGTGATCAAAGGCAGCGCTCATACAGTTTTAGAAGACGGAACAGATCTCACTGGAAATCCGGGAGACTGTCAATGGATCGAAGCCGGAGAAGGGCATATCAACTACAATGATGGCACAGAAACGGCTGAGGTTGTGTGGTTTTTGGTGGAACGATAAAAAAGGAGGAAAAGAATGAGAAAAGGATTTAACAGATTGTTGGGGTTGATAGTAGCAATGATATTTTTGACTGGATGTACAGCAGGCACAACAACAAAGCAGAAAGAAGATTCAGCCTCTCAAGTGATTCGACTAATGTCTATGACAGAGCTAACTTCATTGGATCCGGCTGCCATGTTGGACTTCCCAGATGCAATTATTCAAACAGCCACTTTTGAAGGCTTATATCTATTGGATGAAAAGGATGAAGTGCAGCCGGGTGTAGCAGTTGATTTACCGGAAATTTCGTCTGACGGCAAAACTTATCGCTTTAGGTTACGCGAAAATGCACAATGGAGCAATGGGGATCCGGTGACAGCGAATGACTTTGAATATGCTTGGAAACGGATGATTGATCCTGAAAATGCATTTCAGTATAGTTTCTTGATGAATGGGTTGATCGAAAATGCGGAAGAAATTGCCCGTGGCGATCAGTCGGCGGATACGCTAGGTGTTGAAGCAAAGGATGACTATACATTAGAAGTCCGTCTTACACAACCAGCTCCGTATTTTACTTCCTTGATGGTTTTTCCGATTTTCTTTCCTCAAAATCAATCGGTTGTCGAAAAATTTGGACAGGAATATGGGACAGCTAGCGACAAAATTGTTTATAATGGACCATTTGTTGTAAAAAACTGGCAGCAAACTGAGATGAATTGGGATTTAGCCAAGAATGAATCTTATTGGGATCAAGAAGCTATTCTGGCAGAAGAGATCCATTATGATGTGGTAAAAGAATCTGCAACCGCGCTAAATCTTTATGAAGATGGACAGTTGGATGTCGCGATCATCAGTGGAGAGATCGCCAAACAAATGCAGTCAAGTGACCAATTTGCCTCTTATCCTTCTGCAACGATGAATTATATCCGGTTAAATCAAGAAAGAAAGGGACAACCGACACCTTTACAAAATGAAAATTTACGAAAAGCTCTCGCATTGGCCATTGATAAAGAGAATCTTGTCAATAATATTATGGCAGATGGATCCAAACCCTTGAATGGCGCGATCACAGAAGGCTTTGTCGCTAATCCTGATACTGGCGTGGACTTTCGTGAGGAAGCTGGTGATTTGATGGCCTATGATAAAGAAAAAGCGCTAGCCTATTGGGAACAGGCAAAAGCAGAATTAGGCGATGAAATCGAGCTTGATCTGTTAACGACTGATGATGGTTCCTACAAAAAAATGGGTGAAAGTATCCAATGGAGTTTGGAGGACCTCTTTACTGGTTTGAAGGTCAATATGCGCTCGCTGCCAGCCGAAACAGCGTTGAATCTTGCTAGTGAAAGCGACTATGATTTGTTCCTAATTTATTGGACTCCCGATTACCAAGATCCTTATTCTACACTTAAGATGATGTATAGCGGAAACAATCGCCATTACTCGAATCCTGTTTATGACCGCTTATTGGATGATGCCAGCACTACCTATGCTCTTGATGAGAACAAGCGATGGGAAACGATGATTGCAGCCGAAAGAGAACTGATGGAAACAACTGCCGGTATGATCGTTATCAGCCAAAATCAAAACTCAGTGTTACAAAATCCTTCAATCTCAGGATTAAACTATCACACTTTTGCGGCACCGATGACTCTCAGAAACCTTGTGAAAAATGAGTGAAGAATAGCTGATCAATCAGACTCATTATATCAAAACTGCGGGTTTTGAATTGATTAGGTTTCTACAAATAAATAGTGAAAACTAGGCAGTCCTTTTGCAAAAGAGGCTGCCTTTATTGTTCTGTGTGAGTCTTTGGTTAAGCAGTTGCAATGAGAAAATGCTATGATACTAGAGATGGGAAACTATGATTTTCCTACCAGAAATCATTTTTCTTCAAAGCGAACTATGCTAGAATAGAAAAAAGTCAGAGGAGTTGTCAAGATGGGTATTTTGATTAATGGAAAAGAATTAGCAGAAAAAATGCAAGCAGATCTTACTGCAGAAACCGCCCTTTTAAAAGAACAAGGAATTGTTCCCGGCTTAGTTGTTTTACTGGTAGGGGAAGATAAAGCAAGTCAAACGTATGTGCGAAACAAAGAACTGGCTGCGGCAAGAATCGGCATACGATCTAAAGTTGAACATTATCCCGAGTCGATAACTGAAGAAGAACTACTTAGTGAAATCGACAAGTACAATCAGGACCCAGACTTTCATGGTATCTTAGTCCAGCTGCCACTGCCAAAACAAATCGATGAAGAGAAAGTGTTGCTAGCTATCCGACCTGAAAAAGATGTCGATGGTTTCCATCCTATCAACCTTGGTAAATTGTTTGCTGGTGTTCCCGATCGAATCCCTTGCACCCCTTACGGTATTATGAAAATGTTTGAAGCGTATGATATTCCACTTGAAGGTAAAAATGCATTAGTGATCGGCCGAAGCAATATCGTAGGCAAACCGATGGCACATTTGCTTCTCGGTAAAAATGCTACCGTCACTATCGCACATTCAAAAACACAGAATTTACCAGCATTGGCTAGACAAGCCGATATCTTAGTGGTTGCGATTGGACGCGGTCATTTTGTAACTAAAGAATTTGTGAAAGAAGGAGCAGTCGTTATTGATGTAGGAATGAATCGTGATGAGGCAGGAAAATTGATTGGGGATGTGAAATTTGCTGAAGTTGAACCTATCGCAAGCTATATCACGCCAGTTCCACGAGGCGTCGGACCAATGACGATCACGATGCTGATGGCACAAACCTTAGCAGCGGCAAAGGAGACTGTAAAGAGATAACATGGCACAACAATATTTAACTGTGACCGCATTGACCAAATACTTGAAACGCAAGTTTGATGCTGATCCTTACTTGGAACGGGTCTATTTGACTGGAGAAATCTCCAATTTTCGCAGACGGCCAAACCATCAATATTTTAGCTTGAAAGACGATGGCGCAAAAATTTCGACAGTCATGTTCAAGGGAGCTTTTGACAAGCTGCGATTTCAGCCGGAAGAAGGAATGAAAGTGTTGGCTGTTGGCCGCATTTCACTCTATGAGGCCAGCGGAAATTATCAGATGTACATTGAACACATGGAACCTGACGGAGTGGGGGCGTTGTATCAAGCCTACGAACAACTTAAGAAAAAATTAGCAGAAGAAGGGCTATTTTCAGCTCCAAAAAAAATCCTTCCACGATTTCCAAAACGAATCGCGGTACTTACAAGCCCGAGTGGCGCAGTGATTCGGGATATTATCACCACTGCGCAGCGGCGCTATCCGATTGCCGAAATCGTCTTGTTTCCAACCGTAGTCCAAGGAGACAAGGCAGCAGATGATGTAGTAAAAAATATCCAGCGAGTAGAAGCAGATGGCACCTTCGATACAATGATTATTGGCCGCGGCGGAGGTTCTATCGAAGATCTCTGGCCATTTAATGAAGAACGCGTTGCACGTGCCATATTCGCTGCCGAGACACCAGTCATTTCTTCTGTGGGACATGAGACAGATACCACCATCGCTGATTTAGTGGCTGATGTACGAGCAGCCACACCAACTGCTGCTGCTGAATTAGCAGTGCCAGTTCTTTCAGAAGAAATTTTACGGATCGAAGAGAAGCAAACAAGGCTTGAACAAGCATTTATGTATCAAATCCAGCGGAAACAAGAACGTTTCCAACGGGCAATAGGTTCTTATATTTTTCGTCAACCAGAGCGCTTATATGAGGCCCAAGCGATTAAGCTGGATCAGTTGCAGCAACGAATGAATCAATCGTTGCAAACACAGCTCTATGATAAAGAGAAGGTGGCCAGTCAGTTGATTCATCGTTTGGAACAACAGCTACCTAAGGCACGGCTATCAGCTGCAGGACAAGAAGTTACTTATTTAACGCAACGACTAGAAAAAGCCATTCAACTTAGCGTTGAAAAAAAAGAACAGCGATTTTTAAGTGCTCTCCAATCGTTAGATCTTTTGAGCCCTCTAAAAATCATGGGACGAGGCTACAGTTTTACGACGAAAGACGAGCAAGTCGTTAAAACCATCGCAGATATTGAAGCTGGTGATGAGTTGAACGTCCATTATCAAGATGGTCAAGCGCTTGTTAAAGTTATTGCAACAGAAGGAGAAGATCATGGCAAATCCAACATTTGAAGAATCATTACAAGAATTAGAACAAATCGTTACTCGGCTGGAACAAGGGGATGTACCATTAGAAGAAGCTCTTGACGCTTTTCAAAAGGGAATGGTGTTAAGCAAACAGTGCAAAGATACATTGGCTAAAGCAGAAAAATCATTAACAAAAATGATGACTGAAAACAATGAAGAAGTTCTTTTTGATGAGGAAGACTAATGGATAACATGCAACAATTTCAAGAAAAATATCTTTCGGAGATCGAAGCTGTGATTGTTCGATTTCTAGAAGAGCATACAAGTGATCAAACGTTGAAAGATAGTATGCTCTACTCCATTCATGCTGGCGGTAAACGAATTCGTCCATTGCTGTTGACAGCGACCGTTGCTTCTTTCCATAAGTCAATGACGTTGGGAGTATACCAGACTGCAGCAGCCCTAGAGATGATTCATACCTATTCACTGATTCATGATGATTTGCCGGCGATGGACGATGACGCCTTGCGACGAGGCAAACCAACAAACCATAAAGTCTATGGAGAAGCACTAGCGATCCTTGCTGGGGACGGTCTATTGACTGCTGCGTTTCAGTTGTTATCGTTAGCTGATCTTGAACCAGATAAGAAAATTTTGCTTTTGCAGCAGCTTAGTCATACGGCAGGCACAGCGGGGATGGTGGCTGGACAGGCAGCAGATATCCAAGGGGAAAATCAGCAACTCACACTTGATGAGCTGATCAGCATTCACGAACGCAAAACAGGTGAACTGATTCGTTTTGCAGTGATTGCAGGTGGTATTTTAGCGGATCAGACAGAAGAAGTTATCCAGCTGCTCGATCAATTTGCTCGTCATATGGGCTTAGCCTTCCAAGTCCGCGATGATCTTTTAGATGTCACCAGTACAACAGAAGTATTGGGCAAGATTGTCCATCGAGATGATGCACTAGCTAAAAGTACTTATCCGGCTTTGCTAGGACTTGATGGCGCTAGTGAAGCGTTGAAGGATGAATTGAATCAAGCGTATGCTGTGTTAGATGAACTGAGCAGTTATGGTCATTTCGATCAACGATTGCTCGCATCCGTTGTCAAACAATTCGAGATTAGAGGAAAGTAATGAAAAAAGAACGAGTAGATGTTTTAGCGGTCCAACAAGGACTTTTTGAAACCAGAGAACAAGCGAAACGCGGTGTCATGGCTGGATTAGTTTACACAGAGAAAAATGAACGTTTAGACAAACCAGGTGAAAAAATCAGCGGGGAGACACAGTTGCAAATCAAAGGCAAAAAGCTGCCTTATGTCTCCCGTGGTGGCTTAAAACTTGAAAAAGCTTTGAAAATTTTTGACTTTGTGGTGAAAGACCAAATTCTGCTGGATATTGGTGCGTCTACCGGCGGCTTTACTGATGCAGCTCTGCAGAATGGGGCAAAAATGAGTTATGCCTTAGACGTTGGCTACAATCAATTGGCGTGGAAACTACGTCAAGATCCGCGAGTAGTCGTGATGGAACGTGTGAATTTTCGTTATGCCAAACCTACTGATTTTTTAGAAGGATTACCAGAAAGAGCAACCATCGATGTGTCATTTATCTCTTTGAAGTTGATCTTGCCGCCGTTACATGAAATTCTCGTAGACCAAGGAGAAGTCATAGCGCTGATCAAGCCCCAATTCGAAGCAGGGAAAGCATCTGTCGGAAAAAACGGCATTGTTCGTGATCCTGCAGTCCATCAAAGGGTTCTCGAAGAAATCTTGGACTTTGCCCAATCGAATGGCTTTAATATTCTTGATCTTAGTTTTTCACCGATCACGGGCGGTGAAGGCAACATTGAATTTTTGGTTCATCTACAGAAAGTGCAGAATGGTGATGGCACAAGGAAAGCTGAAATCTCTGTCCCTCAGATCGTTGCTGAAGCACATGAAACCTTTCATCATCCAAAAACTTACTGATTTTGCAGAGCTGGTATTTTACATGCCGGCTCTCTTTCTTTCTGTCTAAAAATAGGATAAAATTAGTAGGAATTCAATCAGGAGGAACGAGAGATGAGAAAAAAAGAGCGTCATCGTTTGATAACACGATTGCTTAGTGAGCAAGATATTCAAAAACAGGAAGAATTTGTCGAATTGCTTCAGGAAAAAGGGGTGTCGGTCACACAAGCGACAATTTCCCGCGATATCAAAGAAATGAAGCTAGTCAAAGTCCCTTCACAAAAAGGTGGCTACCGCTACAGCATTCCTCAAGAAACGTCAGAAGATGTCATTGCCAAATTAGAAAAGATTTTGAAAGCTGCCTTTGTTTCTGTTGATCGAATGGATAAATTCGTTATTTTACGCACATTGCCGGGAAATGCTTCCGCTTTGGCAAATTTGATCGATAAACAATATGCAAAGGAACTGTTTGGTACCTTAAATGATGATGACAATGTATTGATGATCACTAAAACAGAAGCAGATGCAGAAACTTTGTTTAAAGATTTTCAACGATTTATGTAGAGGAGGCAATCCATGCTTTTAGAGTTGACCATTCAAAATTTCGCAATTATTTCCCACTTACACCTTTCTTTTCATGAAGGAATGACAGCTTTGACAGGTGAAACAGGTGCCGGGAAATCAATCATTATTGATGCGATGGGCTTGTTAGCCGGCGGACGCGGATCTACTGACTACTTGCGTCAAGGAGCAGAGAAATGCCGACTGGAAGGCCTTTTTGAATGGCCGCAGCAGTCAGAGTTTCAAGAACTGACAGAAGAATTAGGCATTGATCAAGAAGATGTGCTGATCGTCCAACGGGATATCACACAAGCAGGAAAAACAATCTGTCGTGTCAATGGACGTACGGTCACCTTGGCAAGTCTGCGAAAGATTGGTCTTTTTTTAGTTGATATTCAAGGACAAAACGAACATCAAGAGTTATTACAGCCGGAAAGGCATCTTAGCTTGGTAGATGGGTTTGGCGATGATGGTTTCAAAGCAGAACTGTTGCACTATCAGGATGCCTATCAGGAATACCGCAATTTAGAAAAACAGGTTCGCAATATTCAGGAAAATGAACAATTATATGTTCAACGGATGGATATGCTGCGATTCCAACAAGAAGAAATCGCACAGGCTGAATTAATCGAGGGCGAAGAAGAAAATCTGATCGAAGAACGTGAGAAGTTAACCAACTATCAGAAAATCGTCGATGCACTGGGGCAAAGTTATGGTGCGCTCTCTTCAGAAGAAATGAGCAGTGTCGACGGTGTAAGTGTGGCACTGTCCGAGATCCAATCTATCGCCCACTTAGATCAAGCCTATGAAAAAATCACTGAAACGATCCAGAGCGCTTATTATTTGTTGCAGGATGCTGCTTCTGATATTTCACGACAATTAGATAACCTTGAACTTGATGAAGGACGTCTAGAAGAAGTTATCAACCGACTGGAAACGATTCGTCAATTGAAGCGCAAATACGGCGAGTCCATCTCCGTCATCCTAGCTTATTATGAAGAAATTAGTAAGGAGATCTCTGAATCTGCCTATACTGAAGGCCAGCTGGAACAGTTAGAAGAGCAATTGACAGCTAAGGCCGATGCTGTTTGGGCTCTTGCTGAACAACTCCATGTCAAGCGGCGAGAAATCGCACATCGATTAGAAAAAGAAATTGTGCAAGAATTGAACGACCTCTATATGGAACATGCACAGTTTGAAGTTCGCTTTGCAAATGGCAAGCAGTTGACAGCTACTGGATTTGATAGTGTGGCTTTTTATCTCACGACCAATCCTGGGGAAGGCATGAAGCCGTTGGTTCGGGTAGCATCTGGTGGTGAGCTGTCTCGTATCTTATTAGCATTGAAATCGATTTTTTCACGGAAACAAGGGATCACGAGTATTGTTTTTGACGAAGTAGATACCGGAGTCAGTGGCCGCGTGGCGCAAGCAATTGCTGAAAAGATCTCAAAAATTGCGTTGAATTCCCAAGTCTTGTGTATCACTCATTTGCCGCAAGTAGCCGCAGTAGCTGATTATCAATATTTTATTGAAAAAGCGATCCAAGAAGGACGGACGGAGACTCGAGTTCGTCAGTTATCCTATGAAGAACGAGTGACTGAGATTGCTCGTATGTTATCAGGAGCAGAAATCACAGAACTGACAGTAGAGCATGCGCGTGAATTGTTAGCCTTGGCTCATCAGTAAATGCTTGAAAGAAGTTACCCACAAAATGGAAACGCGAACGCAAGTGCCGCTCCCTTCAAACTAGTTAAGAAGCGACTGCTTGGTTCAGGCGGTTCCATTTTGTTGATTTTGGAGGATGGAAAATGAAAAAATATCAAAAAATACTACTTGGTCTAGTGATCGGTTTACTGCTGATCGGTGCAGGTGGATGGTTGGGCTGGCAAAAATTACACTATCCGGCAAGTGAAGCCGCTCAAGCAGCTCTTTCAAAAGGGCAAGAGAAACGAGATGCGCTTTATTTCTCTGGAGACCCTGAAAAACCACTCGTTGTTTTTTATCCGGGAGCACTAGTAGATGCAGAAAGTTACAGTATTTGGGCAAAAGAGGTGTCTGAAAAAGGATACTCGGTTGCAATCGTCAAGATGCCCTTTGATATGGCGGTCCTTGGGGGAAATCGAGCAGAGAATATTTTAAACGAATTTCCACATAATGGCTATGTGATTGGCGGGCATTCATTGGGTGGCGTGATGGCAAGCCGTTATGCCGCTAGTCAAAAGAATGGCTTAAAGGGAGTCTTTTTCTTAGCGAGTTATCCAGATGAAAAAGGCAGTTTAGCAGAGACTAATTTGCCTGTGCTTTCTCTCACTGCTAGCAATGACGAGGTATTGAATCAAGGGAATTATCAAGCAGCAAAAACCTATTTGCCGGATTCAGCTATTTTCGAAACAATCTCAGGAGGCAATCACGCTGGTTTTGGTAGTTACGGCTCACAGCGTGGTGACGGAGCTGCCGCGATTTCAAATGAGGAACAACAACAACAGATCGCTGAGAAACTCACACAATGGTTAGATAACCTGGATAAAACACAATAATCCGTTATTTTGGACAAAAAAAGACGGCAGAAGCTGGTACATAAATGACCACTTCTGCCGCTGTTTTGATTCAACATACATTTGGGGAAATGTTGATGAAATCACGAAAACGTCGAACATAATTTGGGGCTATTCTTGATTGGGGAAGCAAGAAAGGTTATTATGTTCTTTTAATAATTGTTTTCTTATCCAGTATAGCACAGTAAGAATTGACAATATACTTCTTTTTACTAATTGAAAAAAATTTTTACTTTTTTACTTTTAGTTATTTTCTGTAAGTGATTGTAGGAAATGGAGTAAATTTTTGTCAGGAGTGAGAAATATTAGCAAATAATAATTTTCAACAATTTCATAAAATGGTAAAATGGAAATAATTGTATTTAACTTTGGAGAGAACAAGGAGCGTTATCATGAAAAAATTGAAATTTTTGGGACCAGTTTTAGGCTTGGTCATTCTATTATCAGGATGTGCAAAATGGATCGATCAAGGGGAATCGATCACCGCTGTCGGCTCATCCGCATTACAGCCGTTAGTAGAGACTGTGGCAGAAGAATTCCAAAATGAAAACCCAGGCAGATTTATTAATGTTCAAGGTGGCGGTAGTGGTACAGGATTGAGTCAAGTTCAAGCAGGTGCTGTAGATATCGGCAACTCAGATCTGTTTGCAGAAGAAAAGTCTGGTATCGATGCTAAAGCACTTGTGGATCATAAAGTAGCTGTAGTAGGAATCACTCCTATTGTAAATAAAAATGTCGGTGTATCTGATATCTCTACAGAAAATTTACGAAAGATTTTTCTAGGCGAAATTACCAACTGGAAAGAAGTAGGGGGGAATGATCAAAAAATCGTTCTATTGAACCGTGCGGCAGGAAGCGGAACAAGAGGAACTTTTGAAAAATGGATCATGGATGGAGAAACAGCAATCCCATCGCAAGAACAAGATTCAAGTGGAATGGTCCGTTCGATTGTTTCGGATACGCCGGGAGCTATCAGTTACGTTGCATTCTCTTATGTGACGGATGATGTCAATGTTCTTTCTATTGATGGCGTAGCACCGACAGACGAAAATGTGACGACAAATGACTGGAAAGTCTGGGCGTATGAACACATGTATACGAAGGGAGAACCTACAGCACTGACAGCAGAATTCTTAGAGTATATCCTTTCGGATGAAGTTCAAGAGCACATTGTTGGGGATCTTGGTTATATTCCTATTTCAAGAATGCAAGTTGAACGCGATTGGGAAGGAAACGTCATCAAGTAACCTTTACACAAAATTTACAATGTTGCCGAAAAATTTACAAAAGGTTTAACAGAAATTGATGTTCGAACGATAAACTAATATTTGTGAATTTAGTTTGATTTTTGAGGAGGAATCCCTCGTGGAAAATGTAAAAGAAGTGTTAACGAAAAAATCTAAGCGAGCAAAAATGGAGCAGCGGGGAAAGCTCATTAGTTTTCTTTGTATCGCATTGATCGTTTTGGTTGTGATTTCAATTTTTTATTTTGTAGCAAGTCGTGGGCTTGCCACGTTTTTCGTTGATAAAGTAAATGTGTTTGATTTCTTGTTTGGTACACAATGGAACCCTAGTGCTGTTGGTCCAGATGGACAGCCGCTTGTCGGCGCATTGCCGATGATCGTCGGCTCATTTGTGGTAACTTTCTTATCAGCGATTATCGCAACACCATTTGCGATTGGTGCAGCTGTCTTTATGGTAGAAGTTTCCCCTCGCAACGGTGAAAAGATTTTGCAGCCAGTTATCGAGTTACTAGTGGGGATCCCATCCGTTGTTTACGGATTTATCGGACTATCCGTGATTGTTCCAGCGGTCCGTTCTGTTTTTGGCGGTACTGGTTTTGGGATTCTGGCAGGGACATTTGTTCTGTTTATCATGATCTTGCCAACTGTGACGACAATGACTGTCGATGCGTTGCGAGCAGTCCCAAGACACTATCGCGAAGCCTCACTTGCTCTTGGAGCAACAAGATGGCAAACGATTTACAAAGTTGTTTTGCGGGCAGCAGTTCCAGGGATTTTAACAGCTGTCGTCTTTGGAATGGCTCGGGCATTTGGTGAAGCATTGGCCATCCAAATGGTGATCGGGAATGCGGCATTGATGCCGTCTAGCTTGGTGACACCTGCTTCAACATTGACATCGATTCTAACGATGGGAATCGGAAATACGATCATGGGGACTGTTGAAAATAACGTGCTATGGTCATTAGCGCTGATCTTATTATTAATGTCTTTATTGTTCAATATTGTGATTCGATTGATTGGTAAGAAAGGAGCGTTGAAATAATGAATGCAAAACGCTCAGATAAAATTGCGACTGGTGTGCTTTATGCTGTAGCAGGAATCATTGTTTTGATTTTGGCTTCTTTATTGCTTTATATCTTAGTACGAGGGATTCCTCATATTAGTTGGGAATTTTTGACCTCACCTTCCAAAGCTTATCAAGAAGGTGGTGGGATTGGGATTCAGCTATTCAACTCATTGTATCTTTTATTGGTTACAATGATCATTAGTTTCCCGATTTCATTAGGTGCCGGGATCTATTTATCCGAATATGCGAAAAAGAATTGGTTTACAGATGTAGTGAGAACATCGATTGAGATTCTTAGTTCGTTGCCTTCAGTTGTAGTCGGTCTTTTTGGTTTTTTAGTCTTCGTTATCCAATTCGGTTACGGATTCTCGATTATTTCAGGAGCCCTAGCACTAACGTTTTTCAACTTACCATTACTAACAAGAAATGTAGAAGAATCATTGCAAGCCATCCACTATACACAGCGTGAAGCTGGGTTGTCGCTTGGATTGTCACGCTGGGAAACAGTCATGCGAATCATCGTTCCTGAAGCAACACCAGGGATATTGACTGGTGTGATCCTAAGTTCAGGACGTATTTTCGGGGAAGCCGCAGCATTGATTTACACCGCAGGTCAGAGTGCGCCAGCGTTAGACTTTTCAAATTGGAACCCGCTGAGTGTTTCCAGCCCGATCAGCATTTTCCGACAAGCGGAAACATTGGCTGTCCATATTTGGAAAATCAATACAGAAGGAACGATGCCTGATGGAATCCAAGTTTCAGCTGGCGCTTCAGCTGTCCTGATCATCGCTGTTCTATTGTTTAACTTTGGCGCTCGTGCAATCGGTAAACGATTGTATAAGAAAATGACGTCAGCATAAGGAGAATCACTGTATGAATGATTATAATTGGGAAGAACGCAATATCATTACCTTTGATCGACCAGAAGACGTCGCTCTTTATACAAATGATCTGCACGTATGGTATGGAACGAATGAAGCGATCAAAGGAATCGATCTGCAATTTGAAAAAAACAAAATTACCGCATTGATTGGACCTTCTGGTTGTGGGAAATCGACCTATCTTCGTTCATTGAATCGCATGAACGATGGTATTGCGAATACGAAAGTAACGGGTCAAATTATGTACAAGGGTGTCGATGTCAATACGAAAGAAGTCGATGTCTATGAAATGCGCAAACGGATTGGTATGGTTTTTCAACGTCCAAATCCTTTCAGTAAATCAATTTATGACAATATCGCATTTGCTTTGCGTCGTCATGGTGAAAAGAACAAGAAGAAATTAGACGAGATCGTTGAAACAAGTTTGAAACAAGCCGCTCTGTGGGATCAAGTCAAAGACAGCCTGGATAAAAGTGCTTTAGCATTGTCCGGGGGGCAACAACAACGTCTGTGTATTGCTCGTGCCATCGCTATGAAGCCGGATATTTTACTTTTGGATGAACCAGCGAGTGCGCTAGATCCAATCTCTACCGGAACGGTTGAAGAAACATTGGTCAACTTAAAGCAAGATTATTCGATTATTATCGTGACGCACAACATGCAGCAAGCTGCACGGATCAGTGACTATACCGCGTTCTTTTACTTGGGAAATGCAATTGAATATGATCACACACGAAAAATATTCACGCGTCCTAAAATCCAAGCAACAGAAGATTATGTATCAGGTCACTTTGGCTAATCTGATCCGATCAGTAAACGGAGGCTAAGAAATGGCAGAAGAAATTATCACATCAAAAGATCTGCATTTATATTATGGAAAAAAAGAAGCACTAAAAGGAATCGATCTTTCCATCAATAAAGGAGAAATTACTGCAATGATCGGTCCTTCCGGCTGCGGCAAGTCGACTTATCTTCGTTCGTTGAATCGGATGAATGATTTGATTCCTGGTGTCACGATCACAGGGAGTGTCGTATATAAAGGAAAAGACATCTACAGTCCGCAACAAGATACAGTAGATTTACGGAAAGAAATCGGTATGGTTTTCCAACAACCGAATCCATTTCCCTTTTCGATTTACGAAAACGTTATTTATGGGTTAAAATTAAAGGGTGTCAAAGACAAAGAGATTCTCGATAAAACCGTGGAAGAAAGCTTGAAAGCTGCCTCAGTATGGGATGATGTCAAAGATAAGCTTCATCAAAGTGCGCTTTCTTTGTCTGGCGGCCAGCAACAGCGGGTTTGTATTGCCCGAGTATTGGCTGTCGATCCGGAAATCATTTTATTAGATGAACCAACCAGTGCGTTGGATCCTATTTCATCAGGTAAAATCGAAAATACCCTTTTGACACTAAAAGAACGATACACAATGATCATTGTGACTCATAACATGTCTCAAGCTTCAAGAATCTCTGACAAAACAGCCTTCTTCTTAGATGGCAACTTGATCGAATTCAATGATACCAAGAAAGTATTCTTAAGTCCGAGGGAGAAAGAAACAGAAGACTATATTTCAGGAAGATTTGGTTAGGAGGAAAAAGCAATGTTGCGTACACAATTTGAAGAAGAATTACTGAATCTTCACAATCAATTTTATGAAATGGGGATGCTTGTAAGTAGTGCGATCCATAAATCTGTTCGTGCTTATGTGAAGCATGATAAAGAGATCGCTCAAGAAGTAATAGAAAACGATGAAGCAATCAACAATATGGAAGTTCGACTTGAGAAGAAAAGTTTCGAAATGATTGCCTTGCAACAACCTGTAACGACTGATTTGCGAATGATCATCACTGTGATGAAAGCTAGTTCCGATTTGGAACGAATGGGAGATCACGCGGTATCTATCGCAAAGTCAACGATTCGTGTTAAAGGCGAGACCCGAATTGCAGAGATTGAGAAAGAAATTTCCGATATGTCTGACTATGTCAAAAAAATGGTGGACAATGTTTTGGTCGCTTATGTAAAAACGGACCAAGAAGACGCCCGGATGATTGCACAAATGGATGAGCGGGTAAATGATTACTATCGAGATATCTATTATAAAACGATCGATAGCATGAAAGCCAATCCTGAGACAGTTGTCAGTGGTACGGATTATCTTTCTGTGGCCCAATATCTCGAGCGGATTGGTGATTATGTCACAAATATTTGCGAATGGATCGTTTATTTGGCTACTGGTAAGATCAGTGAGTTAAATAGTAATCGTTCTGAGCTGATGTAGTGAGCATATCTTTGTTCAAAATATAGATTTAGCTCATCAGCTTTCACATGAATGTATATTATTATTGTATGGACTGTACTGTAAGAAGAGAGATGAAAAATAGCGTATCATTGATCTGGGATCATGGATAAACTATTGGAAAACGTGTGAGGTTATTCCTGCGCTATTCTGTTCTTCTGTAGTACAGTTTTTTTGTAGTTTTTTAGATAAAGCTGATAAGCACAAGTTTTCCTTTCACAAAGAATCATCTTCTCTGATTTCAAGCAGAACAATTACTCTTTTATTGAAAGAACTTCGGATTGATAAAAACTTGGTACTTAAGACCTATGACAGTTTGCGGAAAAACAGGCATAATAGGTTCGTAAGCTAAACTTGCAAACAAAAATTTGCTGAAGGAGGCAATTTCCATGAACGAAAGAGAACGTGTATTGGATTTAGTGAAAAAAGGTGTGCTTTCTACAGAAGAAGCATTGGATTTGCTGGAAGGAATGGCAAAAGCCAAAGACGAGAATCAAATCAACAAAGCTGCAGCTGAAGTATCCGCTGATAAGACAAATAATGACTTTTTTGAAGAAGTTGAAGAAGCCCACGAGAAAGAAGAAGCTTCTTTTGATGGTGAAGAAAAACTTCGTCAAAATGAAGCACAAGATAAAGAAAATCTTGAAAAAATCTTGGACGGATTGGCAACTGAGGCAAACCAAGCTTCTGCTGAATTAGATGAGATCAATGTAGAAATTCAAGGTGTAAAAGAGGAACTGAAAGAAGCACAAGAAGTCCTCATGCAATTGAACACAAAAGAGGAATTGGATCAATTATCTGAAGAAGAACTTGCAACACGGCAAGAGACGGAAGCGACAATCGCTTCTCTAGAAGATTCATTAGATAGTTTGAGCGAAGAAAAAGCGACATTGGATGCGAAGTTGAAAAATATTCGCAAAGACCAATGGTCACAAACAAAAGAAAAAATCAGCCAAAAACTTGATATTCCAGATGACTGGAAAGAACAAGCCTCTGATACATTTACTCAAGTCAGTGAAAAAATGGTTGATGCAGGTACTCAATTTGGCCAATTCTTGAAAAAAACAGTTCGTGCTGTTTCAGAATCAGTGAATGACAACATGGAATGGAAAGATATCAATCTGAAAGTTCCAGGAGTAGCAGCAACGAAATTTGAACATACCTTTGAATATGCTGAAACAGAAGCAACATTGATCGATGTGAAATTAGCAAACGGAAATGTTGAATTCCGCTTGTGGGATCAACCGGGTGTGAAAGTGGATGCTAAAATCAAACTCTATGGTAAAATGGATGCTGCAACACCTTTCGATGCTTTTGATGCACGAAGCCAAATTGATGTTGACGATGAACGCATTTCATTCCAAATTCCAAACAAGCGTATCCGCGCTGATCTGGTTTTCTATCTGCCGACACGTACCTATGATCATGTTGCAGTGAAATTGTTGAACGGGAATGTAACATTTGACGAATTGGTGGCAAGAGATGTTTATACGAAATCAACCAACGGTACGATCGATTTCCGCAAAGTAGATGCTACGATGTTGGAGATTGAAGGTGTCAATGGAAATATCTTGGTTCAAGATGGAGATATCCTTGATGCTATCATTGAAACTGTCAATGGGGATGTTACTCTTACCGCGACACCACAAAATACTGGAATTTCTCTAGTGAACGGGAATATCCGAATCACTTACAAAGAAGACCGACTACAAAAATTAAATGCTAGCTCAGTCAACGGAAATGTCAAAGTAGCATTACCACAATCAGTTGGATTTGAAGGCTTGGCAAAAACCAGCTTAGGAAGTATCAATCAACGGCTGAGCAATTTTGAAATCGTGCGTGAGAAAAAAGAACGTATGAACCAATTATTGCAATTCCGCCGCGTAGCTGATAAAGTAGCACAAGTCGATCTTTCAACAACGACTGGGAATGTCTTTATCAAAGACACAGAACAATAATCTGATTCCATCAGATCTATAGATAGATTGTCAGAAGGAAGGTGAAGGTAAATGAACAAACGATTAACGAAATCAACCAATAATGTAGTGATTACAGGTACTCTGGGAGGTTTAGCAGAATACTTAGGAATCGATCCAACGATCATCCGTGTGATCTATGTCTTTCTATCATTAGTGACAGCTGGTTTCCCTGGGATCACCCTTTATGTCATCATGGCGATCTTGATCCCTTCTGGACGCAAAAGCTCTGGTGGATATGGACACGACAATCAGTACTACAAAGCGAACAACAAAGAAACAAATCGTCCGCGCAAAGAAGCAGATAAAGTCGAGGATGAGGACTGGAGTGACTTCTAATGTCCTACTTTCAACGACTGATAATGAATACACTCACCTTTGTTGCTCTGGCAGTATTGCTGCCAAACATGGTCCATGTACGTAGCATCATGATGGCATTAGTAGCCAGCTTTGTTCTCTCTATTTTAAATGCGTTGATCAAACCAATCTTGAGTATCATCTCATTTCCATTAACGCTGTTGACATTTGGGCTTTTCAGTTTTGTCATCAACGCTTTAATGCTAAATTTGACTTCAACTTTTGTAGGAGCTGCTAACTTTGGCTTTTCCTCATTTGGTGCAGCGATTCTGGTTGCTTTGATTATGTCAGTGATCAATATGATTGTGACTGAACACCATATTGAAAAATATACAAAATAAAACATCCACACGTTTCTGATACATAGCTAGCTATGTTGAAAGAACGTGTGGATGTTTTTGTTTTTTAATATTAAAGAACAATGTGAACAAACAAACTGTAATAATAAGAAAAGCAAAACATCTTTTTTTGTAATATTTATAAAAGAAAGACAAATCCGCCAATTATTTCTTCGAAATAACCATTTTTTGTCATGTTCATCTAGCTGTGTCATGTTAAATTGAGTAGAAAAATCTGTGAAAATACTCGTGTCTATTAGTTCCATTTGTTATTGTTTCGCAGTGATAAATATTGATAGAAGTAGTATTTTATGAAGGGGATCGATGGGAATACGAGCAGTATCATCGCACCACTTTTTTGACTAATAGCTATTCACTAAAACGAATAGTCTAAGCAGTTAAGCCGCCCACGCTAGAGTACCATTCTAAAATCTACGGAAACAATTCTTGCTGAATATCCACTATGACTAACTAAGTGAATAGTTACATTGTTCTTAAATACAGCTGAATTTTTGCACAAAGGTTCTTTTAATGCGCTTGAAAGTGCAAGCGGGCATTTTTGATTAATAATACAATTAAAAATGATGTAAAAAAGGAGAACTTAGATGTCTGCAAATTTAAGCAACTTTGCTGTTTATGTAGTAGATGATAATTTTTTTAATGGAGAGTGGCTAAAAAAAGCGATCCAAGAATGCCAACTTCCGTGTGCTTCAGTAGAAATTTTCCTGCCGGACCAATTTGAGCGTTTTATTAATGAACACCTTACCGATATCAATGATTTATTCTTATTTTCCACTGATATGAAAGGATATGATCGAGGTTTTCAATTAGCAGGAAGATTGAGAAGCCAATGTAAAAAATGTCAAATAGCTTTTTATGGAATAGATGCTTCAAAGATACAGATGAAAAAAATGAACCTCCTGTGCCCATTAGGGATCATTGATACAAAAGAAGCGTTTAAACACCAACTAAGAAACTTGTTAATTGAAGCAATAGAAGTAAAGCAATCATTATTAGGCAAAAAGCACTTATTAAAGCTTGAAAACAAACGAGAATTGATCGTTATGGATGCAGAATCAATCAACTATATCACAACGGTCAAAGAAGAGCGCAACCAAATCGTTCTTCACCAAAAGAAGTCGATCGAATACATTGAGATGTCCTTGAAAGTCATCAAGCAATTGGACCTACCCGCTTATTATAAAGTGTTTAAATCCTACATTATCAATACAGGACAAATCAGGAAAATTGATCGAACAAACAACATTCTTTCTTTTTTTAGCGGTGAAGAATTAGAAGTGGGTAAGAAAATAAGAAAAGCGATTGATTAAAAATACATATATAAATTGGAGGAGAATAATGAAGAAAATCACTAAAAAAATAGAACAAAGTATGGTTGTTATTGCGTTGAGTCTTACCCAGATCACAACGCCAATACTGGTGATTGCTGAAACATCTGAGGCTGATCAGCCAGCTGAAACAACTAGTAAAATAGACAAAGAAAAAGATCCTATCTTGGCTTCATCTGAAAAAGAAGCTTCCTCATTCACTTCAAGTGCTAGTAGTCAAGAAGAAGCTGATACTTCTTCCAGTGAAGAGAACGAAGTGGATCAAAGTGAGGAAACATCAGGTATAAAAGATTCTAGTGTTGCAGAAACTGAAACCAACAAATCTTCTACTGATCCCAAAATAGCTAAGAAAGAAGAAAATGCTTCTCGTTCCAATCGACAAATAAAGGCGCAAGAACTTTTAAAGAAAGGAACACTGCTTACGATGGCTGATGAAGAGTACAGCCAAACACAGGAAACAAGAGTGCTAAATAATACACCAGTTAAACTAAAATTGGATTTTGAAATCATTGACGAAGATTACTTAGCTGGAACAACTGTTGTTTTTAGTTTGCCGGACACCCTTGGATTTACCGATAATCAAGGGACGATTCAAGGCATCGATGCGACTTGGCAAGTAGACAGTGCCAATCGTCAAGTAACGATCACTTTTAATCAAGCTATCCACGATGCAACATTTTCCCTTGAATTAAAGAGTTATCTTTATTCAGAAAGTACCCCGCAAATCAAAGTGACAATTGATGATCTAAATAAAACCAGTTATGCGATCGATCTTTATGAAGATGTCGAATCATTGAAGTACGAGCAACAAAAAAACATTTTTGGTCTAGATGGTACAGTGTATTATAATTTAGACCGCAAGCTCTCGGGAACGGAAACACTCTCTTTGCAACTTATTGACATCCCAGGAGCAGTTTTCAAAAAAATAGAATCGCAACCACTAAAGGTTTATAGCTATGATGTAGATATCAAAGGAAATATCAAGCCAGAAACGCAAACGGAGCTAGTCGCTGGCACAGATTATACAATTACAGCTAATGACTTACAAAATACAGCAGTTGAGATCAAACAAATGGATCAGCAAAAGGCTTATGGTGTTGTCTATCAATTCACGATGAGCTTATCTGAAATTAGTGACCATCAGTATTCTTATTACAAAAACTATCCAACCACCGGTTTTGGATCAGTAAATCTTGAACCATCGGCTGGGAAGTACCGTGGAATTTCTTTTGTGGCAAAAACTAGTCAAACTGAAAAAGAAATTTCATCAAGGTATTATACAGCTGTTGCCGGTGGAAATTTATATTCCAATGAAAAGGGATCCTACTATTTAACATTACATGGCATGCCAACTGAAATGAAAAAAGGACAGCAGATAACGATATCCGCTGAAAATGGACAGGAACTTACAGTGAAGCAACTAATGGTCAATGATGCTTTTTATCAAAATGTACCTTTAGATGAATACTTTAAAGTCGAAAATTCTAACGGCATGTTGACCTTGACGGCAACCAAAGACAGTAACCTAGCATTTTCCATGATTCATCTTACGGTTCCTTTTGATCAAAAAGACATCGTCATGAATGTCACGACTCCTTTGATTCCCAATGAAAAATTCAAAGTGATTGGGGATGATTATGTACAACCGATCTCAGTTTTATATCCTAATTCAGCTGAGACAGCTTGGGGGAACTACAACCAAAATGGTGCCTATGCAAATGATACTTCAGTCAACGTTGAAGGAAGCACAACACAACCTGTCGAAAATCTTAAAATCTTCGTCGAACATCCAGATTATTTGACACTTAGAAAAGTTCCAGAAGTGAACTATTATTACAAGATCGATCAAGATTACCGTATCGAGAAGGTTGAGGGAGGGTCCTTAGTTACTTTTATTACGCCAATCAATCGTTCAATTCAATTTGACATTGGATTTAATTATGTGCCAGACAGTCTCGCTTCTACAACGCGGATCCCAGTAGATAAAATTCCGATTAGTATCTCAGCGGATGGCTTGGATACTGTCAATACAACAGTTACCACTGGAAGAAAAAACTATTCAGAACAAACGTTGCAAGGAAGCAAAAATCAATTTTTAGTTAATGCCCGGCAAGATACCATCAAAGATCTGAAGGTACAAACACATGTACCAATGAATACAGATGTCGTATTTTCCATTATCGATGTCTCCAATGATCAAGTGGACGGGATTTATCCTCAATACTGGGATCGGGGGCAATACAATACGCAAGTCATGAAAGAAACAGATCCGAATTACCCTACCATCACGCATGATGAAGCGACGAATTATTATACGTTCGATTTTGGGACAACTAATCACAGATACATCATTGCCTATCATTATGCAAATGGTTGGCAGGAAATGAAATCAATTCTGATACCGGGATTTTCTAAAGAACCACTGTATGGTAATCAACAAGGGTCATCGACGGTCACTGTCTCTAATACCGCAACAGACATTATCGATATTAGTCAAAGGACAGTTACTAGCGCAAAAAACGTAACCCAAGTCACTGTGAAAACGAAAAACATTGATGATGGAACAAAGAAAGTTGTAAATCCAACGTTCAGCTTAAAATCTATTGGTAACACCAATGGAGAAATCGATCCAAACTCCATCAGAATCTCAAATGTTCCTGATGATAGTTATAAAGTAGAGAAAGTTAATGGTGAGATTCAGCTGGTTTTTGCAAACTATGTGCTTAAGGAGAACGTGGAGATCAGCTATACCGTCCTTTCTCAAAACGCTGGTCAAATTTCTGCATCAGCCACCATCTCATCCGAGACGATTGATACATTGTCCGAAGCAAAGCGCACCGCGACATCCACTATCGCAAATCTGCAATTTTCAGCAGGTGATTCGGAAGGGATTATCTATAAAACGTCTGCTTTACTTGATGTCTTTGATACAGAAAGGCCGACAAAAAAGATTGCTGGAGTTTCATTAATGTTAATCAATCAGTTGACTGGAACTGTGATCAACACCACCACTGATCAAGTAGGCGAGTCACAGTTGACAGATATTTATACAGGTAAATACAAGATATACGTTTCAAAAGTTCCTGAAGGATATGTTGTTCCAGAAGATATTCAATCTGGTATGGATGTAAAAGTCAATCGAACGGGTAACCAGATATCTATTGGAATCACACCAGAAAAAGATTTATCCAGTATTTCAGTAAAAGACAGCACCTTATACGTAGGAGACACATGGCAAGCCGAGGACAACTTTGTCTCTGCGACGGACAAACAAGGCAATAACGTAACATTTTCAGAAGTAACCATTAGCGGCGATGTTGATACTTCAAAAGCAGGTAGTTATCAAGTGACCTATAAAAATGGAAACGCCGAGTCAGTGGCAACGATCACCGTCGTGTCTGATCAAGCAACCGTGGTAGCCAAAGATAGTACGCTCTATGTGGGAGATTCTTGGCAGGCGGAAGACAACTTTGTATCCGCCACAGATAAAGACGGAAAAGCAGTATCAATCGCTGATGTAACCGTCACAGGTACGGTAGACACTACGACACCCGGAAAATATGAAGTCAGCTACCGCAATGGAAAAGTCGAAGCAGTAGCTACGATCACAGTTTTAGCAGATCAAACAAGCGTCAAAGCAAAAGACAGCACATTGTATGTAGGAGACACATGGCAAGCCGAGGACAACTTTGTCTCTGCGACGGACAAACAAGGCAATAACGTAACATTTTCAGAAGTAACTGTTAGCGGCGATGTTGATACTTCAAAAGCAGGTAGTTATCAAGTGACCTATACCAATGGAACAGCTAAGTCAGTGGCAACGATCACCGTCGTGTCTGATCAAGCAACCGTGGTAGCCAAAGATAGTACGCTCTACGTAGGAGATTCGTGGCAGGCGGAAGACAACTTTGTATCCGCCACAGATAAAGATGGAAAAACAGTATCACTCGCTAATGTAACCGTCACAGGTACGGTAGACACTACGACACCCGGAAAATATGAAGTCAGCTACCGCAATGGAAAAGTCGAAGCAGTAGCTACGATCACAGTTTTAGCAGATCAAACAAGCGTCAAAGCAAAAGACAGCACATTGTATGTAGGAGACACATGGCAAGCTGAGGACAACTTTGTTTCTGCGACGGACAAACAAGGCAATAACGTAACATTTTCAGAAGTAACTGTTAGCGGCGATGTTGATACTTCAAAAGCAGGTAGTTATCAAGTGACCTATACCAATGGAACAGCTAAGTCAGTGGCAACGATCACCGTCGTGTCTGATCAAGCAACCGTGGTAGCCAAAGATAGTACGCTCTACGTAGGAGATTCGTGGCAGGCGGAAGACAACTTTGTATCCGCCACAGATAA
Organism: Enterococcus sp. DIV0574; assembly: GCF_051711125.1. NCBI lineage: Bacteria > Bacillati > Bacillota > Bacilli > Lactobacillales > Enterococcaceae > Enterococcus > Enterococcus sp. DIV0574. The sequence continues at coordinate 2,079,107 of NZ_JBIOMA010000001.1, read as the reverse complement.
AGACGGAAAAGCAGTATCACTCGCTAATGTAACCGTCACAGGTATGGTAGACACTACGACACCCGGAAAATATGAAGTCAGCTACCGCAATGGAAAAGTCGAAGCAGTAGCTACGATCACAGTTTTAGCAGATCAAACAAGCGTCAAAGCAAAAGACAGCACCTTATACGTAGGAGACACATGGCAAGCCGAGGACAACTTTGTCTCTGCGACGGACAAACAAGGCAATAACGTAACATTTTCAGAAGTAATCATTAGCGGCGATGTTGATACTTCAAAAGCAGGTAGTTATCAAGTGACCTACAAAAATGGAAACGCCGAGTCAGTGGCAACGATCACCGTCGTGTCTGATCAAGCAACCGTGGTAGCCAAAGATAGTACGCTCTATGTGGGAGATTCTTGGCAGGCGGAAGACAACTTTGTATCCGCCACAGATAAAGACGGAAAAGCAGTATCATTCGCTAATGTAACCGTCACAGGTACGGTAGACACTACGACACCCGGAAAATATGAAGTCAGCTACCGCAATGGTAAAGTTGAAGCAATAGCTACGATCACAGTTTTAGCAGATCAAACAAGCGTCAAAGCAAAAGACAGCACCTTATACGTAGGAGACACATGGCAAGCTGAGGACAACTTTGTTTCTGCGACGGACAAACAAGGCAATAACGTAACATTTTCAGAAGTAACTGTTAGCGGCGATGTTGATACTTCAAAAGCAGGTAGTTATCAAGTGACCTACAAAAATGGAAACGCCGAGTCAGTGGCAACGATTACCGTCGTGTCTGATCAAGCAACCGTGGTAGCCAAAGATAGTACGCTCTACGTAGGAGACACATGGCAGGCAGAAGATAACTTTGTCTCTGCGACGGATAAAGAGGGAAAAACGTTGTCAGTAGCTGAATTGGATATAACAGGGGATGTCGATACTACGACACCTGGCAAATATGAAATCAGCTACCGCAATGGTAAAGTTGAAGCAATAGCTACGATCACAGTTTTAGCAGATCAAACAAGCGTAGTTGTTAAGGACTCAGTAGTGTATGTAGGCGATCAATGGGAGGCTAAGAACAATTTTGTTTCAGCAACTGATCGTGAGGGCAATACCCTATCAATTGAACGACTTCTTATTGAAGGATCTGTTGATACCAGCAAGGTCGGTACTTATCAGGTGAACTATTCTGTTGTTTCAGATGAGAAAGTAGCAAATCCAGCGCTGTTTGAGCGCATATTTGGGACAACCAAACAATTGGCTGTTACGGCAACGGCTACGATTCAAGTGATCGAAAAACAACCAGCAACGGACGATGGAAAAAAATCTAACAACAACGATCAAACTAAACCAGTTGATCCAAAGTCAAATGATGGAAGTAAGCTGGTCAAAGCAACTGCTAAAGATCGTCAACAGCGAGTTTTGCCAAAAACTGGTTCGAGTGACAATCAAGTTTATCCATTAGTGGGAATTGCATTCATTGGGCTTGTTGTTACCTTCTTCTTTAGAAGAAAGAAAAAAGCGAACGAATAAGCTTATAAAATTGGCTCAATAGCCAAGCAAGAAAGCAGCGAGTATTCGTTGCTTTTTTGTTGGTCCTTAGTAAGTTAGTCCTAGCAGCTGGCAAAAAAAGAGCTGACTATTCTTTTAACGTACCTGGTTGACTAGTTCGTGACTGCATGTCGTTTATTTAAAGGACTGCAATGAAAAATGGAACGAACAAATCAATGATGATTCGTTCGTTCCGTGGATTGTGTGGTCTAGTTTAGTTGTTCTTCGGAAACATTCTCTAGGTAATCATCAACAGCCTTCAGAGTATCATCTAACGCACCTTTTTCAAAGGGCGAACGTAAGTGAGCTGTTTCGAGAATTTCAAGAAATGTTTGTGTACCGCCGACTTGACAAATGGCCAAATAATCTTGCCAAGCAGTAGGATCTTGGGCTACGATCGAACGATACCAAAATTGAAAGGCACAAACTTGAGCTAACGTATAGTCGATATAATAAAAGGGTGACTCAAAAATATGTCCTTGTCTAAACCAGTAAAGCCCGCGATCCAAATCAGGAAATTCACTGTAGTCACGTTCTGGACAATAGCGGCGTTCCAGGTCTCTCCAACAAGTTTTGCGTTGCTCTGGAGTCCAATCAGGATTTTCGTAGACTTCTTGTTGGAAGTGATCAACTAACACGCCGTAAGGTAGAAATTGTAGACTGCTAGCCAGATGAGCGAACTTGTACTTTGCAGTTTCCTCTTCAAAAAAAGCATCCATCCAAGGCCAAGCGATAAATTCCATTGACATGGAATGAATCTCACAAGACTCGAAATTTGGAAAAAGAATTTCTGGCTCTTTGATCCAACGAGACTGAAACGCTTGAAATGCATGACCAGCTTCATGAGTCAAGACATCTACATCAGCAGCAGTCCCGTTGAAATTCGCAAAAATAAAAGGAGATTGATATTCCTGGATAAAGGTACAGTAACCTCCAGATTGCTTGCCTTTTTTGCTTAAAAGATCCAAGAGCTCATGATCAACCATGAAGTCAAAGAATTCACCTGTTTCTTGAGACAGTTCATGATACATGGTACGGGCTTTCTCCACTAATTCGTTTGCGGTGCCTTTCGGTGTTGCATTTCCGTTCGGATAGACCAATGGCAAATCCGCAAAAGTGGCTTTTGATAGCTGATTACGTTTTGCTTGGCGGGCATACAGCTTTTGAGTGATTGGGACAACTTTTTCTAAAATTTCCTTTCGATAGGTTTCGATCATTTTGCGATCATAATCCCAGCGGTTCATTTGGACATCTGCAAAAGCAACATAATTTTCGAAGCCCAATTTATGGGCGATTTCTGTACGCACTTTGATCAATTCATCATAAATTGTGTCGAATGTCGTTTCATTTTCAGCAAAAAATGTTGTTTGAATGTTTATTGCTTCCAAACGAATTTCACGATTTTTGTGTTCAGTAAAAGGGCGTAGTTGTGCAAGGGTATAGCTGTCTCCTTGGAACTCCAGCTGGGCGGAAGCAATCAATTTGCCATAATCAGAAGTCAGTTGATTCTCTTTTTGGAATAATTCGATCAGTGATTCATCAAATAACTTCACGCGACTTTCAGCAAATAAAAAGAACGTTTCTGGATAGATAGTTTTTAATTCTTCCACTAGCGGTGAAGCGAGTAGACAACGGTAGAAACGAAAATCCAGTGATTCAAAATGAGGCTGGTACTCATTCCAAAATGTATCTTCTGCTTCATAATACGGATCCGTCGTATCAATTGAGTGTCGAATTGAAGCCAAGTTGACTGCCGTGTCGATCGTTCCCCGCAAATAATTCAATTCATCGATGGCTGCTTTCGCAGATTCAAGGTTGGCTGCTTCCTCAAGGTTGTGTAACGCTTCCAAATAATTGTGTTTGTAAGAATCAAAATCTGGTCGTACGTAAGTATAGTCTGAAAATTTCAATTAAATCCCTCCTCTTTAAAAATAATAGCATAAAATAAAAAGAAATAGGTAGTTCCAATAACACGTGTAGTAAGTTTTAAGATAGAATGATAAAATAGAGAGGAACAGTTTGCGAAAAAGAAGCAGCTGAAGAATCAATGGAGATGAAGAGAGGGACTATTATGACAGAAACCGTCAAGGTCAATGAGTTGGCTGAGGCTTTGAACTTAGAGATCGTCCAAGGGGATGAAACAAGTTTGGAACGGACAATCATCACCGGGGATATTTCGCGACCGGGGTTGGAATTGACCGGCTATTTCAATTATTATTCCCATGATCGATTACAACTATTTGGAAGTAAAGAAATTACTTTTGCTGAACGAATGATGCCGGAAGAGCGGTTGATGGTCTTGCGTAAAATGTGTTCAGAAGATACACCTGGATTCATTGTTTCCAGAGGATTGGCTATCCCAGAGGAAATGATCCAAGCTTGTGCAGAGCACAATATCGCAATTTTGCGTTCGCCTATTTCAACTTCACGATTGCTAGGTGAACTTTCGAGCTATTTAGATGGACGATTAGCAGCTCGAACAAGCGTACATGGAGTTTTGGTAGATGTTTATGGATTAGGTGTCTTGATTCAAGGAGATAGTGGCATCGGGAAAAGCGAGACGGCATTAGAGTTGATCAAGCGTGGACACCGGCTGATTGCTGATGATCGAGTAGATGTTTATAAGCAAGATGAACTGACACTGGTGGGAGAACCGCCCAAAATCCTCCAACATCTAATTGAAATTCGCGGAATCGGAATTATCGACGTCATGAACTTATTTGGTGCCAGTGCAGTCAGAGGCTATATGCAAGTGCAGTTGGCAGTTTACCTTGAAGCGTGGGCTAAAGATAAAAAATATGATCGCTTAGGTACGGATGATACAACTGTTCAGATTGGTGAAGTAGATATCCCGCAAATCAAGATTCCAGTAAAAACCGGACGAAATGTCGCCATCATTATTGAAGTTGCAGCCATGAATTTCCGGGCAAAAACAATGGGTTATGATGCGACACAAACGTTTGAGAATCGATTGACACAGTTGATCGAAGAAAATTCTGGAAATTAGAGAGGAACAGTTTATATGTTAGCTTTAGTAAATCGTGTTGCTTTTGAGTTGTTCGGTCTGCCGATCTATTGGTATGCGATCATTATTGTCTCCGGTGTCATCATTGCGATGTGGTTGAGTACGAGAGAAGCAGTCCGTGTGGGATTGAAGGCCGATGATGTAACGGACTTTATGTTGATTGGCTTGCCAGTTTCAATTATCGGGGGCAGACTGTATTACGTCCTATTTGATTTAGAACCTTATTTGAAAGATCCAATTCAAATTTTCAATACTCGTTCTGGGGGATTGGCAATCTATGGGGCTTTGATCGCTGGAGGAATATGGCTGTATTTCTTTTGCCGACGCAATTTTATTTCACCAGTGACCTTTTTGGATATTGCAGCACCTAGCGTGTTGTTGGCACAAGGAATTGGACGTTGGGGGAATTTCATGAATCATGAAGCTCACGGCGCAGAAGTCAGCCGTTCCTTTCTAGAAAGTCTCCATCTACCTAATTTTATTATTGATAATATGAATATCGATGGAGCTTATCGACAACCAACATTCTTATACGAATCTGTCTGGAATGTTTTAGGTTTTATTGTTTTGGTCTTACTCCGTAAGAAAAAAGGACTTTTAAAAGAAGGCGAAGTCTTCCTAGGGTATCTGATCTGGTACGGTTTTGGACGCTTCTTCATTGAAGGAATGAGAACGGATAGTTTGTACTTGTTTGGACCGATCCGAGTATCGCAAGTCTTATCAGCTGTGTTATTCTTTGGTGCAATCATCGTCTTGATCTGGCGCCGTAAAAAAACAAAAGTAAAAGATTATAACCGTTCCTATGGAGAAAATGAATATGTAATCTAGCAGTTATTTTTCGGCAACTATGGTAAAATGATTGAGTGAAGTTTTATTGTAAATGAACAGAGGAGGTTTCCATCGTGAAACAAAAAATAGCCGTATTAGGCCCTGGCTCTTGGGGGACTGCGCTTGCGCAAGTGTTATCCGAGAATGGTCATGAAGTGAAAATTTGGGGCAACAATCCAGCTCAAATCGATGAAATCAATACGTACCATACGAATCGTCATTATCTGCCGGATTTGAAGCTACCAGAAAATATTTTAGGTGTTAAGGCTCTTGAAGAAGCGATCACTGATGCAGATGCCATTCTTTTCGTTGTACCGACGAAAGCAATTCGGGCGGTCGCTAAAGAGTTTGCCGAAAAGGCAACCAATCGTCCCGTGATCATCCATGCATCGAAAGGATTAGAGCAAGGAAGTCACAAGAGAATATCTGAAATTTTGGCAGAAGAGATTCCTACAGAGAAACGACAAGATATTGTTGTGTTATCTGGACCTTCTCATGCAGAAGAGGTGGCTGTCCATGATATTACTACCATTACTGCAGCGAGTGAAAATGAAGAATCAGCAAAATATGTGCAGGAATTGTTCATGAATGACTATTTCCGTATTTATACGAACAATGATGTAATCGGGGTTGAGACTGGTGCAGCATTAAAAAATATTATCGCAATCGGTGCGGGAGCAATTGCTGGCTTAGGCTTTGGAGACGACGCAAAAGCGGCGATCATGACCCGCGGGTTAGCTGAAATCAGCCGACTAGGAGTAGCTATGGGAGCCAATCCATTGACCTTTATCGGTTTGAGTGGTGTTGGTGATTTGATTGTGACTTGTACGAGTGTTCATTCACGAAATTGGCGTGCGGGAAACTTACTTGGTAAAGGACACAGTTTGGATGAAGTATTAGAAAACATGGGAATGATCGTTGAAGGTGTAGCGACGACAAAAGCAGCGCGAGAACTGGCAGCAGCTTTAGGTGTTGAAATGCCAATCACCGAAACCATATATTCCGTTCTTTATGAAGGAAAAGCAATTGAACAAGCAGCCAAAGAAATCATGCTGAGAGATGGCAAAGAAGAGAACGAGTTTACGCTTGAAAAGTAACGATAAGGAGAGAGACAAATGAATGTAAAAAAAGCAGTTATTCCAGCAGCAGGATTAGGGACCCGTTTTTTACCGGCAACAAAAGCAATGGCTAAGGAAATGTTGCCGATCGTTGATAAACCAACGATCCAATTTATTGTTGAAGAAGCTTTACAATCAGGGATCGAAGATATTTTGATCGTTACCGGAAAAGCAAAACGCCCAATTGAAGACCATTTCGATGCAAACTTAGAACTAGAAATGAATCTGCAAGAAAAAGGCAAAACTGAATTATTGAAATTGGTCGAAGAAACCACAGATGTTAATCTTCACTTCATTCGTCAATCACATCCTAAAGGGTTAGGGCATGCTGTCCTACAAGCAAGAGCCTTTGTAGGAAATGAGCCCTTCGTGGTAATGCTTGGCGACGACTTGATGGAAGATGAAGTCCCATTAACGAAGCAATTGATCGATGATTACGAAACAACGCATGCTTCAACGATTGCTGTGATGGATGTTCCGCATGAAGACACATCAAAATATGGGATTATTGATCCTGGCATGCAAGTTGATAAAGGATTATACAACGTGAAGAACTTTGTGGAGAAACCTGCTCCAGACAAAGCGCCTAGTGATTTGGCAATTATTGGCCGCTATTTGTTGACCCCAGAAATTTTTGATATCTTAGCTAATCAAAAACCAGGTGCCGGCAATGAGATTCAGTTGACTGATGCTATTGATACGTTGAATAAAACACAACGCGTATTTGCTCGCCAATTTACTGGTAAACGGTATGATGTTGGTGATAAATTTGGTTTCTTGAAGACAAGCATTGAATATGGCTTGAAACACCCAGAAGTCAAAGACAGTCTAAAAGAATACTTGATTGAATTGAGTAAAGAATTAACACCAACTGAAAAAACAGCAACCCAGCCAAAACCAACAAAAGAGAACAAGTAAGAAGAACGCTTGCCGAACAACTGACGATCAATCAAAGTTGTTCGGCATTTTTTTGGTTTTGTATGAAAGCGGATAGATTTTAGTAAAAAAAACAAAATTCGCTAGTCTTTTATTTGTAGAACGCCGTTTGAAATGCTATTCTTAATATAAGTAAAAGGGGAAGGAGACATTTTATGACAGGAGGAGAGATTGCAGCATTGATCGCTGCGATTGCATTCGTCGTACTTGTCGTTTTTGTTGTACGATTATTGATGCAAGTAAGCAAAACGATGACCAAAGTGGACAAAACAGTGGAAGAAGCCAATACCACGATTCGAGTCATCACCCAAGACGTAGATATCCTTTCAAAAGAAGTGGAGGGATTGTTGGTTAAGACCAATGAATTGCTGCAGGATGTAAATGGCAAAGTTGCGACCATTGATCCGCTCTTTACTGCAGTAGCAGATTTAAGTACCAGCGTCTCTGAATTGAATAGTTCAGGAAAGAACTTGGTCTCGCGAGTTGGCAGTTTAGGTCGAACAACGGCTAAAGCAACTGTTGCTGGTAAAGTAGGTCAAACAGCAATGAAATTTTTCAAAGACCGTAACAAACAACAATAAGAGGAGGAATTTCAATGAGTAAAAAAGGTGGATTTCTATTAGGTGCAGTAATTGGTGGGACAGCAGCAGCGGTAGCAGCCCTGTTATTAGCACCCGAGTCAGGTAAAAACTTGCGAAACAAACTAGCCAAACAAGCCGATGATTTATTGGATAAAGCTTCTGATTATGGTGATATGGCTAAAGATAAAAGTACCGATTTAGTGGAGATCGCTAAAGATAAAGCAGCTAAACTTGGCGAACAAGCTTCAGGTTTTACTGATTCATTGACTGCAAAAGTAGATGACTTAAAAGATAATGCAGCTAGTTCTTCTAGCGATACAGTTGAAGAATTAAAAAAACAGGCAGGAGATTTATCTGAGCGCTTCAAAAAATCTGCTGACGAAGTCAAAAATTCTGCTAGTGATCTTCATGAAGACGTCCAAGAAACAGCAGAAGACATTTTTATTGATGCAAAATCTTCCGCTGCAGACATGAAGGAAACGGTAAAAGAAGGGGCAGAAGAGGCCAAACCAATCGTAGATGATGCTGCAAAAGAAACAAAATCAGCAGCAAACGAATTGAAACATGAAGCAAATAAAAAAGCGGCTGATGTAAAAGCAACAACAAAATCAGAAGCCAAAGATGCGAAAGAAGATTTTGAAGAAGTCAAAGAAGAATTAAAAGATAAAATGGAAAAAAATAATCCAGAAGCATAATCTTTCTCTTTTGAAAGTTAAAGGAGCTGCTTTTAATCGGTAGCAAAAAAACATCCAAACGAAGATAAAATGCCGAGCCGTGACAACACGGTTCCTGCGATCAAACAGATCACAGACGCATTTATTTCTAGTTTGGATGTGTTTTTTTTAGCGAAGGCGCACATAGTTAAGCATTTTTGATCTCTTGATCACATAGTGAGTAGATCCAATCAGATAGTTGGGAGAATTGAAAGCCATTTGCTTCAGCTAGTGCTACATTTATCGAATATTCTGGCGTGCCATTGTATTTCCCGGCTTCTCCGGTAGGTGATAAAAGTGGGTCAATGCCAGTCTCTTTTGAGACATAAGCTAAAATTTCTGCCAGTGAGAGGGTACCTTTAGCAGCAGCGTTGACGGGTCCTGTAAAGGAACTGGTTCCTAAAAATGCTAAAAATTTTCCTGCTTCTTTAGAATCGATAAAACTCATTTGATGGGAAAGATTGTCAATAAACATGGCTTTTTTTTGACAAACGGATTGAATATAGAAAGACAACCGTTTGGTATAGTCATCAATTCCCACCACATAAGGAAAGCGGACAAATGCCGAATTTTGTGAGTATTTTTGGCTTAAAATCTCCTCGACACTGCGTTTTCCTTCTGCATAGTTCACTTGTTCTGAGGTCACAAGACGATAAGCATGTGCTGTTGGATCAAAATCTTTTTCGACCAGATTGTCATGGAAAGTTGGATAAACAGACATAGAGCTTGTGACAATATAGCGTTCGGTAGTGACATGACGCATCAAAATATCAATATCATTGGAGGTATAGGCGATATTATCGTAAATCACATCATAAGTTTCTTTTGTCAAAACAGATCGGATACTGTCTTCATCTTCTCTGTCAAAAATCAATCGAGTTACCTTTGGACCAAATGAGTCTGGTGTTTTTCCACGAGTAGCAATCGTTACGTTCGCACCCTGTGTAAGCAGTTCATTGACGAGATGTTTGCCAAAAAAGCGTGTCCCACCTAAAACCAATACATTTTGCGTCATAATCCATCTCCTTTTTTAATTCAATACTAGTAGCTCTTTTGCAGTTTTTGTAAACGGCACACAACCAGTTTCAGTAACATAGATACAATCTTCGATACGAACACCGACTTGTTCAGGAATGTAAATCCCAGGTTCGATGGAAAAACACATGCCTTCTTCAATCACCAAATCATTCCCGGTAATCAATGATGGAAATTCATGAACCGTTGTGCCGATCCCGTGACCCAATCGATGATTGAAGTATTCACCGTATCCATGACTTTCGATGACCCCACGAGCAATTTCATCCAGTTGACCCGCAGTAATGCCTGGTCTAACAGCTGCTTGGGCAGTCAGTTCCGCTTCAAGGACGATATCATAGATATTTCGTTGCAATTCAGTCGGCTCGTGATAGGCAATGGTACGCGTTGCGTCGCTGCAATAGCCATTCCAGATCACACCTAGGTCGAAGAGAACTAGTTCATTTGGTTTGATTTGTTGTTTACCTGGAACCCCATGAGGGCTTGCAGCATTGGCACCTGCTAAGACCGTCGTATCAAAGGACATGTGGGAAACGCCGCGTTTTTTGAGTTGATATTCAATCTCTGCAACGATCTCCATTTCAGAAATACCTTCTTTGACAGCAGAAAAACCAATCTCAAAAGCGACGTCTGCCCAATTACCTGCTTCAAGCAATGTGTCGATTTCCGCTGCTGTTTTGGTTAATTGCATTTTCTGGATCACAGGAGTGATATCAAGTGAAAAATCAGTTCCTGGAAGGAAACCATTCAATGCTTCGAAACGTTCAACAGTCAAATCATTCTTTTCTAGTGCTAATCGTTTGAGGTGATAACGAGATTCTAGCTCTGAACAGATTTTTTTCCAAGGATCTTCACTATCTAAATAACCAATCACATCGTAGGGCCAGCCACTATTTTTAGCTTCTTCAACTTCTAAAGCTGGTGTAAATAGGAAAGGGTCTTTATCAGGTGAAAGAAAGAGTGCTAATACGCGTTCATGAGGTTCACTCTTGAAACCTGAAAAATAGGCAATCGTTGAAGGATTTGAGATATAAGCGACCTCAGCTTGATTGTTGGCTAACCACGTTGTCATTTCTTGTATTTTTTCTTTATTCATGAAAAAACCTTCTTTCAAGTATTCTTTCTCCATTTTAGCACGCTTTACTGGAGAATGCTTGTCCGTAAATATGTAAAATTGACTAAGTTTTCATGAAAGCGGAATTAAAACGGTTGCATATTCGCAAAAAATTTGCTATTCTATCAAAGAAATGTAAATAAGATTTTCTGAAAACAGAATAAAGGGAGATATATCATGGAAAAACAAACAATTACGATTTATGATGTTGCTCGTGAGGCAAATGTTTCGATGGCGACGGTTTCTCGTGTCGTGAACGGCAATCCAAATGTTAAGCCAGCGACACGTAAGAAGGTTCTGGAAGTCATTGACCGCTTAGATTATCGTCCAAATGCTGTTGCACGAGGATTGGCTAGCAAAAAAACAACTACAGTCGGTGTAATCATTCCCGATGTCAGCAATATGTTCTTTTCTTCATTGGCTCGTGGGATCGATGACGTAGCAACGATGTACAAATACAACATTATCTTGGCGAATTCCGATGGCGATAGTATGAAGGAAGTAAACGTACTGAACAATCTTTTGGCAAAACAAGTAGACGGTGTGATTTTCATGGGTCATCGGATCACTGATGAAATCCGTGGCGAATTTTCGCGTTCAAAAACACCAGTGGTACTTGCTGGCTCAATCGATCCCGATGAACAAGTGGGGAGCGTGAACATTGATTATACAGCAGCTACGAAAGATGCAGTAAGTTTACTAGCCAAAAACAATCAAAAGATCGCTTTTGTCAGCGGTGCATTGATTGATCCAATCAACGGTCAAAACCGGTTGAAAGGGTATAAAGAAGCGTTAAAAGAAAACAACTTAGACTATTCAGAAGGCTTGATTTTTGAAGCGCCTTATAGCTTTAAAGAAGGCTTGGCATTAGTTGAACGAATCATGAACAGTGGAGCGACAGCGGCATATGTAACAGACGATGAACTTGCTATCGGTGTTCTAGACGGTTTGATTGACCGAGGTGTCAAAGTACCTGAAGAATTTGAAATCATTACAAGCAACAATTCTTTATTGGCAGAAGCTGCCCGTCCACGTTTATCTAGCGTGACACAGCCTTTATATGACATGGGTGCTGTAGCGATGCGTTTACTAACGAAAATGATGAACAAAGAAGAAGTAGAACAAAAAACAATTGTTTTACCATATGGTATCTCTGAAAAGAGTTCAACGAAATAAGTGAGAAAAAAGAAGAAACCGTTCTTAGGAGCGGTTTTTTTATTTACATATAGATATAAAAAAGAACAGGAGCAACGATGTGCTTCCCGTTCTTCAGGTAAAACAGATTTTGGCAAATGACTGTGATGACGTAATCAGTCATCCTCTTTCTGCTCGTTTTTCTTTTCTTCCGTTTTTTCTGCTTCTTTTTGATTATTGTTATTGTTCGTGGCGTTTTCTTCTTTATTGGTACTTCTAGAGCCATTGTTCGTGGCTGTATTGGTAGAAGTAGATGTTGTTGTTCGGCTAGGGGCGATTTTCTTCCAATAATCTGCATAATTGGCATTCGATCCGCCAATCCCAAATTCAAAGGATGCTTCTTTGGGACCGCTTTTTGTCCAATACGAAGTGACTGTGTCGCTTGGATTGGTTCTTCTTGTGTTATCTACTGTGACCGTGCCGCCTGGAAGTGTTCCTGTAGCCTTAGACACTTTGATCTTTTTGACATCATCGGATAACTCGAATTTTTTATCCACTCCAAAGACCTTCTGGTCGGATTGATAAATGCGATTGATCAAATAAGCCATGTATTGAGCGGTACGTGTTCCGGCACTACTATCGGTGGCTTTGTTGTCATCACGACCAGACCAGCTACTGATGGTAATGGAAGGAGTTGAGACCACGAGCCAAGAATCGGACCAATTGTTTGTCGAACCTGTTTTACCGACCCAATCGGCATTTCCAAGGTTCCAATCCAGACCACTAACAACGGATTTAAAGTTAGACGTCTTTTGTTCGTCAATTACACTGCGCATCATGTCATTCATGATTGATGCTGTTGCTTCAGAGAAGACTTGAACTGGTTTTTGTTCATGCTGATACAAGACTTCGCCTTCATTGTTCTTGATCGATTCGATCACATAACCTTCCTGGTAAACGCCTTTGTTTGCTAACGTTTGGAATCCATTGGTCTGAGTTAAAACAGTTACGTTGGTGACTCCTAAAGGAGCAGACTCATAAGCCCAACTATTGTCTTCAGGATAGTTCATCTTGCTCAAATAATTCTTATAAGAGAAGAATGGGTCACCTTCTTGCTCCCAAATGTCTTGAAAAATGTTTGTCGCAGCGATATTACTAGAGACTTCTAATGATTCTCGAATCGACATAAAGGTATTGGTTCCCTTATTTGTCGCGTTAACGATTGGTTCATCCGCATTTTCACCAGTGCGCCATTTAGCTGCGTAATCAGAGACCATTGATTCAGAACCCATCAAGCCTTCATCGATGGCAGGACCGTAAACGAGCATTGGCTTAATACTTGATCCAGCTTGTCTTTGGGCATCGAACGCATGATTGAATTGATTTTGCTGATAATCGCGACCACCAATGAACCCAAGCACACGGCCTGTTGCATTATCCATCATGACATTCCCAACTTCAATGGGCGCATCGCCCCAGTTATCCAGCATATAGCCATATTTGGACACAGCGTCTTGCATGGCATTATAGATGTTTTTATCAATGGTAGAGGTAACTGTGTAACCACCATTGACTAATTTTTGTTGTGCTAATTCTAAATATTTCTGATAGGTTTCTTCTTTACTGTATTCTTCTGCGCTAACTTTATCTTCGTCCGCCAATTGTTTAGCGATGATATCTTTGGCTTCATTGAGAACCGTATAATAGAGGAAACTCTGATCGGTCTGCTCAATGGCTTCTTGTTTTTTGAAGTCTTGTTTCAAATCATAAGCCATTGCTTCGTCGTATTCTTTTTTTGAGATGTCATGATTACGATACATACTAAAGAGGACGAAGTCTTTTCGATCTAAACCGGCACTGAGATTTTCTTTGATTTCACCAGTATTCGTGTACGGACTATAGACGATCGGGCTTTGTGGCAATCCAGCAATAAAAGCAGCTTGGGGCAGTGTAAGATCGGCAGCATTGACGCCAAATATTCCTTGGGCCGCTTCTTGCACGCCGGCAATATTTTGCCCTTTATTATTTCTACCAAATGGTGAAATATTTAAGTACATTGTGACTATCTCATCTTTAGAGAAAAACTTTTCGACTTCCATCGCCAAGAGAATCTCATTTGCTTTGCGTTTAAAAGTAGTTTCGCTTGAGAGAATTTGCTGTTTGACTAATTGCTGAGTTAATGTCGATCCACCGCCACCACCAAAGCCAGTTGCTTCAGAGAGGAGGGCACGGACGACCGCTTTAGGAACGACGCCATTATGCTGATTGAAATATTCGTCTTCTGTTGCAATGATCGCTTTTTTGAGATAATCAGAAATTTTATCTGAAGAAACCGATGTACGCATCAGATCTGATCGAATCGTGGCGATTTTACTACCATCCGCATAAGCTAGCTGTGAAGTCTCTGTGATGTCGGTTAATTCTTGCTGCAGTTCTTCTTTTGACGGGGCAGCGGTATCTTCTACTAAAAATGCAAAATAGCCAACACCGATACCTAGTGCGAGTGAACCGCCCAGAATCAAAAAGGAAATTGCGACTAAAAAGAGCGAATGGAGCACGCGCAAGCTGATATTGAAATAAAACCAGCTCTTTTTCGTACTTGGAGATTTTGGTTGTTTTTTCTTATTTTGGGGCAAAAATGGTCACCTCAATGATATTAGAATAGATTCCGTTGTATTATAGCAAAAATCAACGCACTTGGATAGTTTTGCTCGTTATCACAATCAAATTATAACAAATACGGGATTGATCCAAAATGGGATTAAGGCTTTTCTTTAGGCGGATTTTCAGTTAATATGAACAGTGAGTAATGATTTAGGAGGAAAAAAAATGAGTTCAGACTTTTTTGAAGAATTAAAAAGTCGTGGTCTGGTTCATCAGACTACTGACGAAAGTGCATTGATCAAACAATTAAACGAAGAGTCTGTGAAACTATATATTGGGTTTGATCCAACCGCTGATAGTTTGCACATTGGCCATCTTTTACCGATCTTGATGCTGCGCCGTTTCCAACAACGAGGGCATGTTCCTATTGCATTAGTAGGCGGAGGAACAGGGATGATTGGGGATCCATCTTTCAAGGACCAAGAACGGCAATTAAATACATTAGATACCGTCAAGGAATGGTCTCAAAGTATCAAAAATCAATTGTCTCGTTTTATTGACTTTGAGGATCAAACGAATCCAGCAATTTTAGCCAATAATTATGACTGGTTAGGCGAATTAAAATTGATCGATTTCCTACGTGATGTGGGGAAGAACTTTACCATCAACTACATGATGAGCAAAGAAAGCGTAAAACGCCGCATTGAAACGGGAATTTCTTATACCGAATTTGCTTACCAATTGCTGCAAGCCTATGACTTCCTAAATCTTTATGATGAACATGGCTGTCTATTGCAACTTGGAGGCAGTGACCAGTGGGGAAATATCACGTCAGGAATTGAACT
Source organism: Enterococcus sp. DIV0574 (assembly GCF_051711125.1). NCBI lineage: Bacteria > Bacillati > Bacillota > Bacilli > Lactobacillales > Enterococcaceae > Enterococcus > Enterococcus sp. DIV0574. The sequence goes on along the minus strand of NZ_JBIOMA010000001.1, from coordinate 2,063,631 downwards.
GCTACGTCGCGAACGAGAAGTCCAAGGGTTTGGTTTGACGATGCCTTTGATTACTAAGGCAGATGGTACCAAGTTTGGTAAAACTGAGGGGAATGCAGTTTGGCTAGATGCCGACAAAACAACACCTTACGAATTTTATCAGTTTTGGATCAATACGGATGACCGTGACGCTGTGAAATTCTTGAAATACTTCACTTTCTTATCCCTTGAAGAAATTGCAGCAATTGAAAAAGAATTCTTAGCTGCACCAGAAACACGAGTTGCCCAAAAAGCGTTGGCCAAAGAAGTGACCACATTAGTTCATGGTGCAAAAGCATATGAGCAAGCTGTTCATATTTCTGAAAGCTTGTTCAATGGGGATATCAAAGGACTGTCTGCTGACGAAATTGCACAAGGATTCAAAGGGGTCCCAACCTATCAAGTCTCGAATGATGATGAGTTAAACATTGTAGAATTGTTGACTACTTCGAAAATCGAAGCATCGAAACGACAAGCCCGGGAAGATATCCAAAACGGGGCAATCTATGTGAATGGCGAACGCCAACAAGACTTAAATTACGTGATCAACGAAGAAGACCGTATCGGCGGCAAATATGTTGTTATTCGCCGTGGGAAGAAAAAATATTTCTTGTTGACATTTTAGCCAGTTGCTAGAGAGTGAAATGAGTAAAAAGCGAACCGCTGAGTGGGTTCGCTTTTTTTCAAATCAATAGAGGAGGAAACAGATCGTTTATGGGACAATTATTTTTGAATGCCGCTGGTCTCTTTGCAATGATCTTTTTGGGGTATTTTCTTAAACAGCTAAAGGTCCTATCAAAAGCGGATGGATCTATTCTGTCTCGGATGATCCTCAATGTCACTCTGCCAGCAGCAATCATTCTTAATCTTGCCGATATGCAGATCCAAATGGACGCACTGGCATTAATTTTAATTGCGGTAATCATCACGTTCGTGCAGATTATGACTGCCTTTTTCCTAACCAAAAAAGAGAATGATGTGTTACGTCAGTTTTCGATGTATTGTGGCTCCGGATTCAATATCGGAAATTTCGCGATTCCTTTTGCACAAAGTTTTTATCCATTAGGAATCCCCTTGATTTCATTGTTTGATATGGGTAACAGTATTATGTTGGCAGGAGGCACCACCATTTTGATTGAGTATCTAATCGGGAAACGGACAGTTTTTGAGCCAGGAAAAATCATTCTTAATTTATTACGATCGCCAACCTTTACTTGCTATTTATTCATGTTGCTGATTCGCAGCTTTGGGCTCTCATTACCGCAAGGGGTGATCCAGCTAGTCCAACCTATCGGTAATGCCAATACCTTTCTATCGATGTTCATGATTGGTTTGTTTTTAGATTTTCGTTTACCGAAACATGCTGCTGCAACGGTAGGAAAGATTTTGAGTTTGCGTTATGGAATCGGTTTGCTATTATTTCTCTGCTTTTTCTTTTTACCTCTTCCCGCTTTTTTGAAGCCCGTGTTGTGTTTACTGGTATTTGCTCCAATTCCTTTATTCGGTGTGATCAATTCTGTATTGGCAGGTATGGAGGAAGAGGCAGTCGGCTTTGTGTCTTCTATCAGTTTCTTGATTAGTTTGCCTCTCATGACACTCGTACTGATTTTATTTGGATTGGCTTAATATAGTGGATAAAGTCAAAGAAAACGGCAAGCAAAAAACTAGCGTGAATGAATGTTTTTTCGCATAATAGACAAGACTTATTTTTAGGAGGAAGACAATCAATGTTAATTGGATCACATGTTTCCATGAGTGGGAAAAAAATGTTGCTGGGAGCGGCAGAGGAAGCAGCAAGCTATCAAGCAACTACCTTTATGATTTATACGGGGGCTCCACAAAATACCCGTCGTAAGAAAATTGAAGAGATGAATATTGCTGCTGGACAAGATTTCATGACGAAAGCAGGCATTTCGAATATTGTTGTCCACGCACCTTATATCATTAATTTGGGAAATACCATCAAACCAGAAAATTTTGGCTTTGCGGTGTCGTTTTTACAAGCGGAGATTCAACGAGCACAGGCATTGGGCGCAACGCAAATCACATTGCATCCAGGAGCTCACGTTGGTGCAGGGCCAGAAGCAGGTATCAAGCAAATCATCAAAGGATTGAACGAAGTCTTGGAAAAAGGGCAAACGGCTCAGATTGCTTTAGAAACGATGGCTGGTAAAGGAACGGAAATCGGACGCAGTTTTGAAGAAATTGCTGCAATTATTGATGGTGTTACGCTGAATGAGAAGCTTTCGGTGACGTTTGATACTTGCCACACCAATGATGCTGGATATAACGTCAAAGAAGATTTTGATGGTGTCTTAAATGAGTTTGATAAGGTCATTGGACTGGAACGTTTAAAAGTAATCCATGTCAATGATTCCAAAAATCCCCAAGGCAGCCATAAAGATCGGCATGCGAATATTGGTTTTGGAACGATTGGTTTTGAAGCATTGAATAAAATCGTCCATCATGAACAATTGAAACAACTCCCTAAAATTTTAGAAACCCCTTATGTTGGAGAAGACAAAAAGAATAAAAAAGCTCCTTATGGTTTTGAAATCGCCATGCTGCAGCAACAAACGTTTGATCCAGACTTGTTGACTAAGATCATGGAGCAATGAACCACATTATCCTATGGCGTAAAAAAAGTCTAACCTAGTTTGGAACTGTTTCGATTATTAAAGAAAGAATGGGTTTAGCAGGAGGAATAGATGGAGTTTGATGAATTGATTACTTTCGCCCAAGCGAAGATTGCACCAAGAAAACTGTCTCCCTGGGCAGAATCCGGCGGTGTTGCAGCAGCCATCCTTACCAGAGAAGGGAACGTTTTTACTGGAGTGTGCATTGACACTAGTTGTTCTATGGGTTTTTGTGCAGAACATGCCGCTGCAGCAGCTATGATCACTGCGGGAGAACATCATATTGCAAAAGTTGTGGCTGTGGACTGGCAGGGGCATCCGATCTCACCTTGTGGTCGTTGCCGCGAGTTTCTCAGTCAGCTGTCTGAAGACAATCTTTCTGCGCAAGTCTTGACGAAGGCGGGCAGTCTGCCGCTTGCTCAGCTTTTACCACTTGATTGGAAAGACGGTCTTGTTTAACAGTAATAAAAAAATCTCAGGAATAAAGCTGTCCCATAACTGCTAGTTCGCATTGTTGGTTCGCTTATCATTCCTGAGATTTTTAATTTTTTATTAGAATTTTTTTGCTGCTTCTGCCACTTTTTCTAGGCCGGCTGCAATGATTTCTTCTGTTTTTGAAGGGTCTGCATTGTGACCTTCAATGATTACTTCATCGCTGATCGTCATGCCAAACATACCACCAAATACTTTTTCCATAAATGTAACAGCACTTTCCATACCGCTCATTTCACCTGAGTAAACACCGCCACGAGCATTTAACAAGACAACTTCTTTGTCTTTCAATAATTGGTTCATAGATCCATCTTCATTGTAGGAGAAAGTGAAACCGGCTTGGAAAATATAATCGATAAATGTGTGCAATGCCGCAGGAATCGTCAAGTTCCACATAGGAAATGCAAAGACAATCGTATCTGCTGCTGCAAATTTATTCATGACATCTTGACGGACGGTCATCAATTCTTGTTCTTCTTGGTTTAATTCTTGTTCTTGTGCTAATTTTCCGAATGCTTCGAACAATGTTTGTCCGATATAAGGCATTGGTTGTGCGTAAACATCAAAAGTAACTACATCTACTGCTGTTCGATCTAGATTTTCTACAAAAGTATCGAACATTTTTGCAGATACTCCGTCAGGACGGTTATTTGCTTTTACAACTAAAACATTTTTCATCAATTTTCCACCTTTTAGATATATTTAACATGTCACGAGAAATAGTATACTATAAAATCATTTTGCTTACAATAAATAAGTAGACAATCTTTTTCTGATTTTTTTAAGGAAGTGATCCGTTGCTTTTGGTAAACTAGAAGTACTTCAGGAGGTGCACTGTGAAAATATTTCTAATTGAAGATGACAAGTCATTAGTCAAAATGATTGAAAGTCAGCTGTCTCGCTATGCCTTCGAGACCTTTATTCCGCAGGATTTCGAAAAGATCTTGGAAGAATTTCATAGAATAGAGCCAGATTTGGTTTTGTTAGATGTTAATTTACCTTTTTTTGATGGTTTTTATTGGTGTCAAAAAATCCGCGAGCAATCCTTGGTACCCATTTTGTTTATTTCGGCTCGTGACGGTAATATGGATCAAGTGATGGCACTTGAGTATGGAGCAGATGATTTTCTGATCAAACCGTTTTCTTATGAATTACTCTTAGCAAAAATAAAAAGTCATATTCGGCGAGTATATGGAGACTATGCACAGAGCAATCGTGCTCGCCAACTAAAAGCTGGGGAATTGATTTATTATCCTGAGGCTTTAAAGATGAATTATCTAGAAAAGGAAGAAGTGTTAACTGTTCGTGAAGGAGAATTGCTTACTTTATTAATGATGGCTTATCCAGAAATGGTCTCCAGAGAACAGATCTTGAATAAATTATGGGACGATGAACGTTTTGTAGATGATAACACATTGTCAGTAAATGTTGGTCGTCTGCGAAAAAAAATGGTAAGTCTCGGTCTTGATGAACCAATCCAAACGATTCGTGGAAAGGGTTATGCTCTTTTTATTGCAGGGAGACCAGAATGAAAGAATACTTGAAAGTTCAATTACCAGCAATTGCTTTATTTGGGATGTCGATTGCTTTGATCCTTTTGCTCGTTTGGTTAGATGGGTATCGCAATGGTTTTGTGATCGGCTATGGCTTACTATTAGTGGGCTTGTTAGCGATAGGAGTTTTCACGATTGATTATCTCGCCAATCGCAGTTTCTACCACTATCTAAAAACAGGATTATCTGGAAGAAGCGCTGGTTACTTAGCTAGAAGAGTCAAAAAGCTTTTAGATGACGACCATCATCATGTACAAGAGCAACTAGCAGCGATTGATGCCCATCATCAAACCCATATCAAATTTATGAATATCTGGGTCCATCAAATGAAAACACCAGTCTCAGTCCTAGAACTGATGGCAGAGAGTAGTCAAATTGACCCTTACGATCTTTTAGCAGAGACGGATCGTTTGAAAAGCGGATTAGCCACAGCATTGAATTTTGTTCGTCTGGAAGATTTTGAAGAAGACTTTTTGATTGAATCAACCTCCTTATTAGCATTGATCAAGCAAAGCATCGGTGAACAGAAGCGCAATTTCATCCGGCATGAAATTTATCCGAAAATTAAGGATGAGACTGATTTTTGGATAACAACAGACAAAAAATGGTTGCAGATTCTACTTTTTCAATTGATCAGTAATGCCATTAAATACTCGAATCCGAAAGCAACAGTCACTTTTGCATTAGATGATGCGAACAGAAGTCTGACGATTACAGATACAGGTTGTGGCATTTCAGCGGCAGATTTGCCACGGGTGTTCCGACCTTTTTATACCGGTGACAATGGACGGCAGCGGGGAGAAGCTACCGGTATGGGACTCTATTTAGTCTCTCTCATTAGTCAAAAACTCTCGATTACGGTTACGATTGCTTCTGAAGTCGGTCAAGGGACTGTCCTGCAATTAAAATTTCCCGAGAGCTAACGAAACTTACAAAATTGTAAGTTATCTTTCAAACAATCGATAAGTTTGTTTCAGAAAACCTGTTACACTGACAGCAAAGGAGTGAGTGCTATGGCTTTACTAGAGTTGAAAAATATCACTAAAACGTATACTGGTGAAGTATCTGTGGAAGTGTTGAAACAAATTGATCTCAAAGTGCCTGCCGGAGAATTTATTAGCATTATGGGTCCTTCTGGCAGTGGTAAAACCACCATGCTGAATTTAGTTGCGACTCTGGATCAACCAACATCCGGCTCGGTCATCATCAATGGCGCCCAACCGCTGACATTGCCAAAACAACAGCTTGCTGAGTTTAGACGCCGACAGTTAGGTTTCGTGTTTCAAAATTATAACTTATTGTCTCCGCTAAATGTGGTAGAGAATGTTATGCTGCCCTTAACATTGGATCGAGTACCGGTTGATGAGATGAAACGGCGCTGTGAAGCGCTTTTGACAGAGTTAGGAATCAATGACAAAAGAAAAAAACGGATCTATCAGTTGTCCGGTGGAGAACAGCAGCGTGTTGCGATTGCTCGAGCGCTGATACATCAGCCAGAACTGTTGCTTGCGGATGAGCCGACAGGTAATCTAGATTCTAAAGCAGCCCGTGATGTCATGGAAATTTTGAGCCGAATGAACAAACAGCGACAAGTGACAACGATGATGGTTACCCATGATCCCTATTCCGCAAGTTTCTCTGATCGTGTTGTTTTCATCAAAGACGGCAAACTTTACAATGAGGCCTATCGCGGAAGTGATCAGCAACAATTTTACCAAAAAATTCTTGATGTTCTTGCACATCTAGGAGGTCGCCGTCATGAATTTCAGACAGTTGATCATTCGTAATTTAAGAGGTAACTTCCGCACCTATGCTGCTTATTTCGTAAGCAGTACATTTGCTGCCATGGTTTTTTATATATTTAGTCTGCTTTTGTTCCATCCGCAACTAAAAGAAAACTTGTCAGCGAGCGATACCATTTCCAGTCTAGCTAAGATGGGATTAGCGGTTGCTTTAGTAGTAATTGCATTTTTATCTTTGATGTTTCTTTGGTACACCTTTGTTGTTTTCTTAAAACGTCGCAAACGCGATCTCGCGATCTATCTCATTTTAGGGATTGAAGAGAAGGATTTGCGAAGGATTCTATTTATTGAAAATGCGCTACTAGGATCGCTGGCCACCTTTCTAGGGGTTGGCTTAGGAATTTTGGGAACAAAGCTATTATTGCTTGTTGCTCAGAATGTGATGCATCTCAATCGCGGATTGTCTTTTATGGTTCCATTGACTAGTTTGGGATTAACAATCGGCGTGTATCTTTTGATGTTCCTGCTGATCTCATTTTTTAGTACGCGTGCTTTACAAGGGGAAAAGATCATATCATTGATCAAAGAAAACGAGAAGCCCAGGCCGGAGCCTGTGAGTCGTCGGATCTATGCATTCCTTGGGGTGCTTTTGCTCTTTGTCGGCTACGGATGTGTGTTTTATTTTTCTTTCAAAGCTGACGGTTTTTTGATTCTTTTATTAGGCGTTTTGTTGACGGTAGCAGGCACGATCTTGTCCTTCTATCAGTTTAGTGTTTACTTATTGAAACAACTTAAAAGAAGTCCTTCTTTTTTACAAGGAACACGCTTGTTAACGATTAGTGAATGGATTTTTCGTATGCGGGACAATGCGGCAATGTACAGTCTGATCGCCATTAGTACATCAGTGGCTTTTGTAGGAATAGCAGTAATGATGGCGATTGGCAACACTTCGTTTTCTTCGATTCAAGGAATTAGTGTAGCGTATGTTTTTTCGGAATACGAAAAAGATGAAATAGGTAAAACGAAGGCTTTTGAAGTGAAAGAAAAATTGGAAGCGCAAGGCTATCATCCGGTTATGGAACAAGTGGATCTCATTGAGACCTACACAAATCTTGAAAATCCAGCGATTGCTACTGATCCATATTACATGAACAATGCATTTTCATTGATGCGAGAAAGTGATTATCGCAAATTGATGAGCCAAATCGGAGAAAAAGCTGAACCTGTTATGGATGATCAAGTGCTTGAACTTAGCAGCAATTATTCAAGACGTAAAGAACTGTTGTCGGTTGACCAAAGCCAACGACAACATGTGTATCCGCTGGAAATTGGCGGAGATAGCGATTTTCAGCAAGATATGACGATCGTTCATAGTCCCTCAATGCTTTCGTTGAACTATTTTGGCCTTGGTGTTGTAACTGATCAAACTTTTGAGAAGTGGCAAAAAGAAATTGGTGATTCTGAAGATTCGGGAGGATTTGTTTGGTTAGATTACCCCGAGTGGGCAGACGATCCTACGTTAATTGATGGTATCAATCAGCAAATCGATCAAGAAAATAAAGAAACAGATGAAAAAGTATCCGCTATCTACGATGAATTAGGAGCAGACAAAGTCAACGAGATGTCCGATGAAGAGTGGTCAAAAGCACTTGAAGGCATTCCGTCTCATATTGGTTATCAATCAAAATACAAAGTTTTCCAGGAAACACGTCAAGGCAATGGTCTCATTTTAATGATCACTGTTTTACTGGGCTCCGTTTTCTTTATTTTCTCTGCATCAATCATCTATTTCCGCCTGTTTGCGGATCTTGACAAGGACGGCGCTTACCATCGCTCCTTGCATGTGCTTGGTGTTTCACCAAAAGAACGGCATAAAATTCTGCGTCATCAGCTACAAGTTATGTATTTTTTGCCAACTATCGTGGCAATGATTCATTTTGCTGTTGCGATGACCGCACTGCGTTTATTAGTTGAATTGCCCGTTTGGCAGTTCTATGGTGAAATCGTAGGTATTTACTTATTGTTCCAAGTTATTTTTTATATTTGTTGTCAACTACGTTATAATCAACAAATTGATCGCTATGCAGATCCAACAGAATAATCAGTCAGTCTTTTTCCAAAACCTATCGCTTTGTTTGAGTGATAGGTTTTTTTCTGTGAAAAGCAGATGATTAATTTGAAAGTGAAGCCCTGCCTTGTGATATAACTCGCACAGTTCGTATGACTTGCTTCTGAATTTTCCGTAAATTATACTGGCGGTGACCTATTAACTATCAGGGAGGGATCACATGCTTTCAAAGATTGCAAAAGTACTTGTTGCTCTGTTGCTAACTATCCCCATTTTTACCGGTATGGAAATCGTATATGGAGAGACGGATGTGGGGGCAAACTTAATCACTGACGTATCCGTTGTCAATAGTCAGAATCAAGAAGTGACGACTTTAGATGAAGACGAATCTTTCAAAATTGATCTCAAATGGAGTCTCGAAGGATTAGGTGACTTAAAGGCCGGGGACAAAGCGACGATTATCCTCCCAGTAGAGATTGAAGGTGTCAATAATAGCTATGAACTGTATGATGAGAACGGTCATTTAGTAGTAAATGTCACCCAAGTTGGGAATCAGCTTACTTTTGTATTTACTGAGTTTGTTGAGCAGAACAACAATGTGCATGGAGACTTTTACTTTTGGACAAAATTTAGTGAAGACATTACTGTCGATCAGATCAATCAACTCGATTTTGAAACAGTTAATGGAATTAAGACAATTCCTTTATTTATTCGAGGGGTTGAGGATACTGGAACAGGTGCATTACTTACGAAACAAGGGCTGTATCTAGGCACACAAGAACCCAAACGAACGATTGATTGGCGTATTTATATCAATTCTTATGATACGAATAAGGTTTCAATTAAAAATGGGAGATTCATTGATACTCTTGGACCCCATCAAGCATTGATCAGCACCATGGCACGAGTGGTGTATGGTCCAAGCGTAACTAATCCCACTTATGTTGACCAAGTCCCAATTATGCTTAATTCAGACGGCACTTTTGAAATTCCTTTGCGGGATACGAGTGAGAGAATCTATATCACCTATAAAACAGAAACTGATGGGTCTTTGGAGCAATATACAAACAAGGGAACCATTCAAGCATTGATCAATGATTCAGCAGCAGTCCACACAACTACTGGCTACACGCCGAAATATGGAGGCGGGGGCAGTGGTACCGGAGAAACGAGCACTTCAAGCGAAAGCACGACCGCAAGCAGTGAGAGTACAACAAGTAGCACAAGTAGCGAAAGTACGACCACAAGCAGTGAAAGTACAACAAGTAGCACAAGTAGCGAAAGTACGACCACAAGCAGTGAGAGTACAACAAGTAGCACAAGTAGCGAGAGTGCGACTTCCAACAGTAACGGTAATAGCGTGGACAACTCTTCATTATCCGCTCCTAAAGTAAGTCAGAGTGGGGCACCGCCAAAGAATGGAGGGAATCCTCAATTACCGCAAACCGGAATGACCAATGATAAATGGATGATTCTCGGGGGCATGCTTTTGATTTCTTACGTTATCTATAAACGAAAATAAAAAGAAAAAATGAATTGGAGATTGGATGAACGTGTGAATGTATCGCTTCAAATCTAATATCCTTACAGATTTAAAAGGCTGAACATAAGAAGAGACAAAATATTGATCTAGTTAGTGGTAGTTTGCTGCTGGATTTTTCGAAGAATTCACTGCGACTTTTTGTCTTTCTTGTGTCAGTCTTTTTTGGTTGTTTTCTGAAAAATGCCAATTTCCACCTGATTCTGTCTTTTTTTTGGCGCGTGGTTACCTAAAAAAAACTACTATAATCTCATTATCAAGTTAACCTGAAATAGATTTAGGAAGTGAGGCAAATGAATAAAATCCCCTTGTTGATTGCTTTTTTTATTATTTTATTTATTGTTTTCTTTAAAATAGATAGTTTGGCAAATGAACGAGCTCCCGGTAAACTATCTTTGACTTTACGAACGAACCGTATCATTTATGATGAGCAGTCAAAGTGGATCACGATACCTATTCGTCCGAATAAAACACGATCAGCCAAATCGGTTCGAGCAGTGTTAACTTATGGTTGGGATGGTAAGGGTACTGAGAATAAGGTCATTGGTGAAACGACTTTAACGAATGTAGAATGGGTTTCCGGTATTGAGAATTTTTTAAGAATTCGTGGAGATTTACCAATGTCTGAGATCAAGTGTAAAAACAAAGTGGATTTAGTGATTGTTTACGATGGTGACGTTACAACTATAGAGAATTTAAAGCCAAGTAAATGGATTATTGTTGATCTACCGTCTTCTTCTGAGAGTTCCAGCATTGACACTAGTATACTTAAGGAGACGAGCAATCCCAATAGTCTTTCCTCATACGATAATAATGATGAAAATTAATTGTGGCAGGACAAACACTCAGAACAGAAAAAGACATTTAAGAAGTTCATTTAATATTGTAAATAAAAAAGCGGTCGCTGCTGATAATGAAGTAAATAAAGAATAGACAGATTGGCATGTAAACTCTCTTGAGAGATTGTCGCAAAAAGGCAGCACAAGCAAAATGATTGGAAATTTCTTCCCCAGAAATGAACAGTTACAATTTATTCGGCTCAACAAATCGCAAGATTTGTTGAGCTGATATTTTTTAATAAAAGACTTTGACGGGTAGTTTGACAATCGTTCCTTTGAAGTGGTATGATCGCAAAACATTCACTAACTTACAATATTGTAAGATCTTTTTACTTGTCCAGATGAAATCAAACTTAAATGAAGGCAAAGTTTGAATAACTATTTAAGCGAGGGTCAATCAGTGTTTCATGTATTATTTGACACAACAGAAAAACAAATCAACCAGTTTCTCACCTATTGTTATGAAAGGAATCAAACAACTTATTCAACCAAAGAGCTGATGGCTGTGTTTAACTATAAAACTAGCAAGCTATTGTCTGTTATTCAACAGGTAGAACTATTTCAGGAGCAATATTCTGAGTATACGGTTAATTATCAATCAGAATCAAAAACTATCAAGATAGAATTTTCACCTAGATTTCTGCTAAGCAAAGTTTATGCAATCTTGGTGGAAAGAACTGTCGGATTTACCTTTCTTGATTTGTTGTTTAAGGGAAAGTACCACTCATTAGAGCAATTAAGCCAAGAGACATATAGCAGTTTACGGACGATTCAAAGAAAATTGACTGAATTGAATCAAGTGTTAGCAAATTATCATTTATCATACAGTTTAAGAAAAGGAAATCCACTTGAAGGAAAAGAGTACTACATACGTTATTTTTATCATGTCATGTATTGGCAGTTGTTTGATGAAACGGATTCAGATCTTTTAGCAACGATAAGGGACAAGCAAACTATTGCTACTCAAATTGAGCGTCACGCTCCTTACATGCGAAAAATTGATTGCAATAAATTTTTATCTCTGCTGGCTATTTCATTGCAGCGAATCAAACAGCAACATTTTATCGTAGAAATTCCTGATGAAATAACGACTTTCGAGCATCCATTGATGACTAAAAGAAAGTTCACCGAATGCATACTGGCACCTTTTTTTCAGGCAAATGTTTACGCTGTGAGTGATCTCACGGACGAAGAAATCAGTTTTCTTTATTTTATGTTTGCAGTAATGAATACATATTTGGAAGAGGATCTGACTGAAATCCATCAGGATTGGTTTGATAATGAGCAGTATTCGACTGAGGAGATCATTATTGACAAACTGTCTGCATACTTTGATTTGGCACTCACTCCGAAAGAAAAAAATTATTTATTGGTCAACTTACTCATGATTCATTCCTACTCATCAGTTTTTGGAACAGAACATAAAATAGATGGGTTTGGAAAACAAACGCGGGAAAGTGAGCTTGAAGCTTATTTCCCAGTCATGTAACCAACGATGAGACGATTTTTGATCGCAATAAAAAGAGAAATCCCTCCACTTGTCGGGTTTGCAAAGAAGAATGATCGTCTTATCTTTCAATACTGCATGCTCGTTCGAACAGTCTTTATTAAATATGAGCGTCCAGTAACTTTTTCTATTCAATCGAAATTTGGCAAGACACAAGAATTATGGATCAAAAATCGATTGTTGAACACCTCCCATCGAGCAATCCAGCATGTTCCTTCAGTTGATGAACCAGATATTCTAATCAGTGATTACCCAATCTATCGCCAGCTAGGGGCAAACAAACAAATGGAGATTTTTTATTGGAATGGTCAGCCCACCAGCAGTGACTGGGAACGTTTGAAAGAAAAGATTCATAAAATTCGGAGCGAAAAGCATAAACAGGTTTTTGACAGCCTAAGTTTCCATCAGTTTTCCTAGCAGCAGGTGAATTATTCACATTTCGGAGAAAACACCTCTTTATAAATTTATATGTTCAGTCCAATTCCCTCATTTGTTAAATGACAATTTGATTTCTACTACGTTTATTTTTTATTAAATCATGTCATTAATTTAAAATCCCAATTTGATGAAGCTGGCTCGTATTCTTTGAAGTTCATTCGGAAGTAAGAAGACCAAATTGAAAAGATCATTCTTTTTCCTGTTGACTTTTTAATACTCTAGTGGGATGGTAGTAATAACTATTATCATGAAAGTAAAAAAATAGCGAATAGGAAGTAGGGATGAAATGACAGAAATACTAACACTGAAAAATGTATCGAAACTGATTGGAACCAAGCAAATCATTGATAATGCTTCTTTCTCAGTGGAACAAGGGCAAGTGGTCGGGTTATTAGGACCGAATGGTGCGGGTAAGACGACGATTATTCGAATGATCGTTGGCTTAATGAAGCACAATAAAGGCTCAATTACGATCATGGGGAATTCCCTAGAAACGTCTTTTAAAGCAGCCATTGCCTCGGTAGGAGCGATTGTAGAAAATCCTGAGTTCTACAATTATCTGACTGGTTACGAGAATTTGATGCAATACCAGCGCATGGCGAAGACAAAAATGACGGCAGTTGAGATGGATGACTTGATTCGCCAAGTTCATTTAGAAGAATATATCAATCAAAAAGTCAAAACGTATTCACTAGGGATGCGCCAACGATTGGGTGTGGCACAGGCATTAATCCATCGTCCTACTCTCTTAGTATTAGATGAGCCAATGAATGGACTTGACCCAAAGGGTATGAGAGAGTTTCGGGAAATGATTCTCATGTTAAGAGAACAGGGTGTTTCTGTTTTAGTATCGAGTCACCAATTAAGTGATATCGAACAGATTGCAGATCATCTGATCGTTGTCCAAAAAGGGAAAGTGACCCATCAAGTCGCGATGGATACCTTGAAGGCAGAAAAAAGCCTACTGATCATCAAAACAGATGACGATCAGGAAGCATTAAATGTCTTGAAGACTAAATTCCAAATCGATGGGCTTGCTTTGACGGATGGATTACAGATTTCACTTGAAACGGATAATCGTTCTGAGATCGCTGCTGCCCTCGTTAATGCAGGGATTGGTTTAAAGGAAATGAAATTGCAGCAATCTTCGTTGGAAGAAACATTTTTGGCTTGGACGGAAGAGGGAGGGCTCTAGAATGAGGACACTAATAAAAAATGAATGGATCAAAGTCACGAAAAAAAAGTCCACATGGATCATGTTGGGACTTTTGGTGGTTTTAACATTCGGACTCACCTATGTGGTCCGCTTAGGCTCGCCTGATACTAAAGCCAACGATCTATTTATTTTTCTAAGCGACATGACGTCATTTTTGAATTTATTTGTTGTTATTGTGGCAGCTTCAGCGGTAGCAGAAGAATTTAGTCGAGGGACCATCAAGTTTTTGTTGATTCGGCCATTTTCAAGAAGTCAGATATTAGCCGCAAAAGCCATCAACACACTCTTATTTGCTTTGCTTGGCACACTGGTTTTATTTCTAAGCAGTTTTCTTGCCAGCAATTTGTTTTTGATAGCTGAATCTCCCTTCACATCAACGGATTATAATCAATTGCCAGCTATAGTTGTGGCTCTTGTCTATGCAGCAACGAATTTACTGTTGATTGTATTTTATATGACCATGACTCTGTTCATCTCTGCCGTCATTCGCTCTCAAAGTATGGCAGTGGGATTAGGAGTAGCTGTGTTGTTCGGGAGCAGCATCATCAACTCCATCATGCTTTTTGCGATAGAAAAATATCCTTGGTTGAAGTGGAATCCATTTAATTTTATGAATATCAAAGATACGGTTCCCACATTATTGCATCAAACGGATATGCAAAATGCAATAATTGATCCGGGTTTGAATTATTGGGAAATGACGATTGGACTTTTGTTATACAGCTTATTGATCTACTTTTTGACAAACTGGTTGTTCAACAAACGAGATGTGGCATTAAGCTGATATATAGAGGGAAAGTTTTTGGAGAAATCCTGCTTTCTCTCTTTCTTTTTGTATTTTTTTCTAGTAAAATGATTCATTGAGAGTACAAGAGAAAGGAGAGATTTCAAATGGTTAGTTTAGGAATTGTAATCGTGATCGCTGTTATCGCGGTATTATTAGGCGCTGTCGGCGGCTTCTTTTTGGCGCGTAAATATATGCAAGATTATCTGAAGAAAAATCCTCCCGTTAATGAGGATATGTTGCGTTCGATGATGATGTCAATGGGCCAAAAGCCTTCTGAGAAGAAGATTCGGCAAATGATGCAACAGATGAAAAACCAAAAATAGGTTTTTTAGCACAAAAAGCGGGCTGATCCCATCAGCTCGCTTTTTGTTGCGAGTCACTGCGATTGACCGCGTCAGCGAGGCATGCAAGTTCATCTTAGTGATTTTCCCTTAGAAGAACTGTAAGCGAAGTGTAGATGAGCAAATGAATTGTGCCTATCGATGGGTAGGTAACAAAACGTGTTTCACGAGGAATCCAAGTGTAACTACATCGGAAGGTCAGTCATTGCCAAAATAGTCCGAAAATTTCGATGATTCAAAACATAGTCAACAGGAGTGAATAATAGGAGGGTGTTATGTCGATTTTTAGAAAGTTAGGTTGGTTTTTTAGACAAGAAAGGAAACATTATTATATAGGAGTAGCCGCATTGGTTTTGGTGGCTCTCGTTCAATTAGCGCCACCCAAAGTGATCGGAATCATTATTGATGAGATCGCAGAAAAAGAGATTTCGATAGAAACGATTTTATTTTGGATAGGTATTTTGCTTGCCGCTGCATTAGCACAATATATTTTTCGTTTTGTCTGGCGGATAAATATTTGGGGGAGTGCTGCACGCTTGGAAAAAAGCTTACGTCGTCAATTATTCGATCACTTCACCAAAATGGATCATCTTTTCTATCAAAAACATCGAACTGGAGATTTGATGGCCCATGCCACCAATGATTTGAACGCCATTCAAAACGTTGCTGGGGCGGGTATTTTAACTTTTGCGGATTCGTTTATCTCTGGAGGAGCAACGATCATCGCCATGATCCTTTTTATCGATTGGCGTCTGACCTTGATTGCGTTGATTCCTTTGCCATTTCTTGCGGTCATGGCTAGAGTGTTAGGCAGCAAACTACATGATGCTTTTCGTGATTCGCAAGAAGCTTTTTCAGCGATTAATGACAAAGCACAAGAAAGTATTACTGGGATAAAAGTCATCAAAACGTTTGGACAAGAGACAGAAGATATTCAAGATTTTCAAGCCAAAATTGATGATGCCATCATCAAGAACCGTAAAGTCAATTTTTTAGATGCACTTTTTGATCCTTTCATTACATTGATTATCGGTGTCTCATATGTCTTAACGATTATTGTGGGTGGTCGTTTTGTCATGTCAGGAGAGATATCGATTGGCCAATTGGTTTCATTTATTAGTTATATTGGTATGCTGGTTTGGCCTATGTTCGCCATTGGCCGTCTGTTCAATGTTTTAGAACGAGGGAATGCCAGCTATGATCGGGTATCTGAATTGCTGGGGGAAAGAACCCATATTGTTGAAAAAAAACACGCGATCCAAGAGCCGGCTCAAGGTAAAATTGAAGTGGCGTTAGACGCTTTTCGCTATCATGATGCCGAAGAAATCACGCTGCAACAGATAGCATTTACCTTACATGAAGGACAGACATTAGGAATCGTTGGCAAAACCGGTGCAGGTAAAACCTCCATTTTGAAGTTGCTGATGCGGGAATATGATCATTATGAGGGTGACATTCTTTTTGGCGGGCACAGCATCAAAGAATATACTTTGAATGCGTTATTGGGCTCTATCGGGTATGTTCCCCAAGATCACTTTCTTTTTTCCATGTCGATTCGAGACAATATCCGTTTTGCGGTACCCCAAGCACCACAAGAAGCGGTTGAAGCGGCTGCTGATTTGGCGTCAATCAATGATGACATCAAAGCATTGCCAGAAGGATACGAAACAATGGTCGGTGAACGAGGGGTCTCATTATCTGGCGGGCAGAAACAGCGGTTGTCCATCGCACGGGCATTGATTGTTGATCCAGAATTACTGATCTTATATGATGCCTTGTCAGCTGTCGATGCCAAAACAGAAGAAGATATTTTGCACAAATTGCGAGACTATCGAAAAGACAAAACAACGATTATTTCTGCGCATCGGCTAAGTAGTGTGAAGCATGCCGAAGAGATCTTAGTTATCGATGAAGGAAGAATCATCGAGCGAGGGACCCACGAAGCCCTGTTAGCCAAAAATGGCTGGTACAAAAAAATGTGGGACAAGCAACAACTGGAAGCCAAAATTGAAGGGAGTGAAGTGTAATGGAACGTCAAGAATCTGAATGGTCAAAATCAATTCCATTTAAAGAGCAAAAATTGATCATCAAGCGGATGTTACAATTTGCAAAACCCTTCAAGAAGACATTTTTTGCAGCCATTTTCTTTGCTTTTCTCTTATCAATTGTCAACATTCTCCTGCCTAGAATTCTGCAGACATTCATGGATAACTATCTAACACAACAGTCAGCAACCAATCAAATCATCTATTTCTTTGCGGGTCTCTATTTCTTTGGGGTAGTCATCAAAGCAGTCATCTGGTTTTTTCAATGGTTTCTATACTCGATGGCTTCCTTGCAGACGTATCAATATGTGCGGACCAAGTTATTCGAGAAGCTGCATAGTTTAGGTATGCGGTATTTTGATCAGACTCCGGCAGGTTCGATTGTGTCGCGGGTCAGCAATGATACCGAAACATTGTATGAATTCTGGTATGTGTTTTTGATGGTTTTGACTGGTATTTTTGCAGTCCTATCTTCTTTTGCCGCCATGTTTCAGATCAACGTAAAAATTGCTTTATTGAATCTGATTTTCTTACCTATTTTGATGATCGTCATCTGGTATTATCAAAAATTCAGCTCCCGAATCTATCGTCAAATGCGAGAAAAATTAAGTCAATTGAATACGAAATTGAACGAGTCGATCTCGGGAATGCAGATTATCCAGCAGTTCCGACAAGAAGCACGACTGAACCGAGAATTTGAGGAAACGAATGATGAATACCTCAAGACAAGGTATGCAATGATTCGTACTAATTCGTTGCTATTATCGCCGATCATCAATTTTCTCTATGCGATTGCAGTTGCGATGTCATTAACATTGTTTGGGTTTGATGCTTTGCATTCTCCGATTGAAGTGGGGTTGATTTATGCTTTTACCACCTATGTCCAAGGCTTCTTCAATCCTATGACACAGATGATGGATTTTCTCAGCGTCTTTACTGATGGCATGGTGGCTGGTAGCCGTATTCTTAAAATCATGGATAATGAAGAATTTACCCCACAACAACATCCAGATGCGAATCAAGTCATTGAACAAGGAAAGATTGAATTTCGTAATGTCAGTTTTTCTTATGATGGAGAAAATCATGTATTGAAGAATATTTCCTTTACTGCTTATCCAGGAGAAACCGTCGCTTTGGTGGGACACACTGGTAGCGGCAAAAGCTCGATCATTAATGTTTTAATGCGCTTTTACGAATTTGGTGAGGGACAAATTTTGATTGACGATCATGATATTCGCGATTTTACTATCGAAGAATTGCGAAAAAAAATCGGATTGGTTTTACAAGATGCTTTCATGTTCTATGGAGATATTTCTGACAATATTCGTTTATTGAACCCAGAAATCAGCGAAGAACAAATCCGAGCAGCAGCGAAATTTGTGCAAGCAGATAAATTTATCGAAAAACTGGAGGGCACTTATCATGCCAAAGTGATTGAACGGGGCGCTAGCTACTCCAGCGGGCAACGACAGTTGATCTCATTTGCTAGAACGATGGTGACTGATCCTAAAATCCTCGTTTTAGATGAAGCTACTGCCAATATCGACACCGAAACAGAAGGATTGATCCAGGAAGGGTTGGCGAATATGCGACAAGGGAGAACTACGATTGCCATCGCCCACCGATTATCCACGATTCGGGATGCTGAATTGATTTTAGTTTTAGATAAAGGACGTATCGTCGAACGAGGAAACCATGATTCATTGTTAAAACAGCAAGGCCTTTATGCAGATATGTATAAATTACAGTCCAGTGACGTGTGATCAGTCGGAAATATTATTTGCTGTTTCCTTCCAGTGGACACTAACTAATTTCTAGAATTCCATGTATCCATTACTCCATCACTTTGTTGGTGTTGGCTTGGGAGCGGGTATGTGGGGTTCTTGTTTTTCATCGATTCATTTTATAAAAGGAATCGGGAGGAAGTAAAATAACGAATCCTTTTTACGGTCAATGTATTGACAGCGTTTTCTCCGTTTGCTATCATAAGGATAAGTTAATCATTCGTATGGATAGTGATTGTTGAAAAAACAAGCTAAACCTGATGAAAGTAAGGCTATTTGGTCTGCTCTCATTAGGTTTTTTTTCTGGAAAAAAGGAGTATGGATCAAAATTGATTTGAATGGCTATCTCGTATAAAAATAGGTTAGTACGTCAATAATCAAGTGGGGGTAAAACATGAAAATCAGTAAAGTGTTAAACAATAATGTCGTGATAACTACTGATGAAAAACAAAACGAAATTATTGTGATGGGAAGAGGGATCGCATTCAAGAAAAAAGTTGGTGACGATATCAGTGATCAAACGATCGATAAAGTATATCGTTTAGAAAATCGTACGATTGCTTCCCAATTTCAGGAATTATTGGCCGACTTGCCATTAGAATATTTGGAACTTTCGAACCAAGTAATCGAATATGCAAGAGAAGAGTTGTCCTCACCGATCAACGATTCGATCTATATTTCTTTACCTGATCATTTACATAGTGCAATCGAGCGTGCCAAAAAAGGGATCGTTGTCAAAAATGTTCTTCTCTGGGACATCAAGCGATTTTTTCCAGATGAATTCAAAATCGGAAAACGAACGATTGAAAAAATTAGTGAGCGCTATGGGATTGAGTTGCCGGAAGATGAAGCGGGTTTCATTGCACTGCATTTGGTAAACGCTCAAACAGAAAACAATGATCAAAGCAATCTTTATGAATTGACGAAAACAATGCAAGATATCATCAATATCGTCAAATACTATTTTAAAACAACTTTCGATGAAGAATCGGTTTATTTTTATCGTTTTACTACGCATTTGCGTTTTTTTGTTTCCCGCATGCAGAACCACTCTACCCATGCGGAAGAGACTGACGATGAGCTCCTTGAGATGGTAAAGATAAAATATCGCAACGCCTATCAATGTGTGCAAAAAATCAAATCATTTCTGGTAACGAATTATCGTTACGATATGTCCAATGATGAAAGTTTGTATTTAACGATTCATATTGCGCGATTGGTGCAAAAGAATCGCTAACCATAAAAGAAAGGAGGCCACCCCAGAATAAACTGGGGAATAGTAAAGCATTTTTTGGATAGTGACATTCAGTTGGCTAAACCTTCAATCAAACAAAAATTGGAGGAAACAAAAATGGGAAAATATCATGAATTAGCAGAAAAAATCGTGGCAAATGTGGGCGGAAAAGAAAATATCAATAGTTTGACCCACTGTATCACTCGGCTGCGGTTTAAATTGAAAGACGAAGGAATCGCGAACGATGACATCTTGAAAAATATGGATGGGGTCGTAACAGTGATGAAAAGTGGCGGTCAATACCAAGTAGTTATCGGTAATCATGTGCCAGATGTCTATGCAGAAGTAGTGGATGTTGCGGGGATCAGTGAAAACAGTGAAGAAGAAAGTTCCGGAGGGAATATTTTCAATCGTCTGATCGATATCCTCAGCGGTTGTTTCCAGCCTTTCTTAGGTGCGTTAGCAGCTGCCGGTATGATCAAAGGGTTTAATGCATTATTAGTCTTTTTGGGTACACAGGGTTGGTTCAACTATACAGCAGAATCAGGCACATATGTAATGTTGAATGCGATCGGTGATGCAATATTTATGTTTATGCCGGTTATTTTAGGTTATACTTCTGCAAAAAAATTCCGTTTGAATCCGATGGTCGGTATCGTTATTGGAGCCGCTCTATGCTACCCAACGATTCAAGGCACTGCGCTGCAAACAGCCTTTACCGCAGTTGCCGGAGAAGGAGCAGCAGCACCTTATAGCTTACTTGGACAATCTGCCTATCAAACTTTCTTAGGTATTCCATGGGTAGGGGCAACCTATACAAGTAGTGTCGTACCAGTCATTTTCATTATTGCATTTGCTGCACAGATTCAAAAACTTGCTAAAAAAGTGATTCCAAGTGTCGTGCAAACTTTCTTGGTACCATTTTTCGTCTTACTGATTGCTTTACCTGTTGGGTTCTTGATCATTGGTCCAATCATCAGCATGTTGACAGATCTCTTGAGTGCCGGATTCCAAGCGCTAATGGACTTCTCGCCAGCGGTTTATGGATTGATTCTAGGATTCTTCTGGCAAGTATTGGTTATCTTCGGCTTACACTGGTCGGTTGTGCCACTAGCGATCATGCAAGTTACGCAACAAGGATTCAGCCAAGTGTTGACAGGTTCCTTCGGAGCTAGCTTTGCTCAAACAGCAGTTGTCGTTGCCATGTATTTCAAATTAAGAGATAAAAAGATGAAAGCATTATGTCCGCCAGCGATCATTTCTGGTATCTTTGGTGTAACTGAACCAGCTATTTATGGGATCACTCTTCCTAAAAAGACTCCTTTCATATATTCTATGATCGGTGGTGCTGTCGGTGGACTGTTCTTAATGGTCAATGGTGTAACGGGCTACACGATGGGCGGACTTGGTATTTTCGGGATCTTTAACTTCATCACACCGGATGGAGATGCGAGTGGCATGTGGACTTCACTGATTGCTATCGCCATCTCTGCAGCGATTGGTTTTGGTTTGACGATGGCATTCTGGAAAGACAATACAGTAGTCGAAGAAATTGCTGAAGGCGAACCTACAATGTCTGTACGTAAAGAAATCATTAGTTCTCCTATCGAAGGAACGGTTGCACCTTTAAGCAGTGCCAAAGATGAAGCTTTTGCCCAAGGAATCTTAGGTAAAGGAATCTTGATCCATCCTACAAAAGGGGAAGTCGTTGCTCCATTTGATGGTACCGTTATGACATTGTTCCCAACGAAACACGCCATCGGGTTGATCTCAGATAACGGATTGGAATTGTTGATCCATATCGGTTTAGATACCGTTCAACTCAATGGGCAATACTTCGAAGCGCATGTCAAGCAAGGAGATAGAGTAACTCGAGGTCAAAAATTGATTACCTTTGACAAAGATGCGCTGATCAAAGCTGGTTTCAACATTGAGACCCCTGTTTTGGTAACAAATTCTGCTGATTACTTAGATATTATTGAATCAGATAAAAATGAAGTTGCTTGTTCAGATGATTTGATCACAGCTCTCGTTTAGCAAAAACTTTCTAAAAAGAGCTATTTATGTATAAAAGCGATCGGCCATGTGGGGCGATCGCTTTTTGTCAGCCGTTTAATTCGGAAACAGAGAGTCTTTGTATTGAAGATTTTTATCGTAGGTTGGTTCAGCGATAATCGTTGAGGAAGTAGGACGTTTGTCATAAGCCATGCCAATATCGATCAAATGCTGAAGATTTTTTTCATAATGTTCCGAAAAGACGATGCCATACAGCACATCCAGTAGGTAGCAAACGGACGTATTAATCGTGAAATTTGCGATCTTTGAGTAAAGCCTTTCTCGGGTTGTGATATTTAAGACACAATCACTTAATTTTGCCAATGCGTTCTCGCCAATACTAGTCATTCCAATAATTGAAACTTGACGTTCGGCAAGAATTTTACCGATTTCTTTGATCATCTTGTTTTCACCAGTATAAGAAATCAAGATGGCTGTCGTATCAGAAGTACAGTTGGATGCTTCATAAGCACTTTCGCCAAAAGTGTCACAAACATGGATGTTTTTTCCTAAACGCCGCATCTTCAAAACAAAGTCTTGAGAAATCAAGGTATTGGCATTACTTGCGAAAATCTTGATATGGCTGGCATTGAGTAGCGATTGTTTCGCTTTTTGCAGTTCATCGTGATGGATCAAGGAAAGCGTATCTTCAATCGTTGTTTGTTCGAGTTTCGCTAACTTTTTGGCGATCGTCATAATCCCGTCATGGGAAGAAAAGGGAAAGTTGGCATCAACATCTGTAAAATGACTGCTCATATAGGTTTGCTCTTCCAAAAAGGCTGTCTTTAAGTCGAGCCAACCGTTGAAGCCTAATTTTTTGGCAATCCGAATAAAAGTAGAAGGATGAACGTAGGTTTTTTCAGACAATTCCTTGATGGTTTGATCAGCCATCGCAGTTGGATTGGCTAATAAAAAATCGATCAAAGATCGTTCAGCAGGTGCCAACTTGATTTGGCGCATTTTTTCTTGTAATAACATGGTATCCACATTCCTTTTTACATTTTTATATAGTTGTTTGTAAATAAAATTATCGGAAATTTTTCTTTTTTGAGTATTTGAATAATTGTCGATATGAATATTATTCCTTATATCATTAGATTTGTAAATGCTTTTTACAAATCACTCGCAAGATATCCCTAGATTTGCAAACGCTTTTTCTAAATAATAAATTTACATTGAATCAAATTATTTTATAAATGATAATAAGGGTGTAAATAAAATAGCAAAGGAGCAATACAATGACAAAAGGAATCAAAATCGCTACCATTGGTGGCGGCAGTAGTTATACTCCGGAGTTAATGGAAGGCTTTATCAAACGCTATGAAGAACTGCCAATTCGGGAAATTTGGTTAGTAGATATCGAAGCAGGAAAAGAAAAACTGGCAATCGTTGGAGCGATGGCACAGCGAATGTGGGATGCTTCTCCTTATGATGTGAAAATCCACATGACGCTGGATCGAGAAGAAGCCTTGAAAGATGCAGATTTTGTTACGACTCAATTTCGAGTAGGCTTGCTGAATGCCCGGATCAAAGATGAGCGTATTCCTGCCTATTATGGCATGATCGGTCAAGAAACCAACGGTCCTGGCGGGATGTTTAAAGCATTTCGGACAGTACCAATTATTCTGGAAATCGTAGAAGATATGAAACGCTTATGTCCAAATGCTTGGTTGATTAATTTTGCCAATCCAAGCGGCATGGTCACAGAAGCGGTTGTCCGTTATGGGAAATGGGATAGAGTGATTGGACTTTGCAATGTTCCTGTGATGGCGACCATGATCGAACCTGCATTGATCGGTAAAGAGCCGGATGAGTTAATCTACAAATTTGCTGGCTTAAACCATTTCCATTGGCATAAAGTCACTGACTCACACGGAAATGATGTGACGATGGATATTATTGATAAAATGTATCAGGAAGATAATGGTTTGCCGAAAAATATTTTTGATGTGCCGTTTTATCGTGAACAATTAGAACAAATGAGAATGATTCCTTGCGGTTATCATCGCTATTACTATCGTCAAGAAGAAATGTTGAAGCATGCACTGGAAGAATATCAGACTGTAGGAACGAGAGCGCAGCAAGTGAAGCAAACAGAGGCAGAACTTTTTGAACTTTATAAAGATCCAGAATTGGATCATAAACCAGAACAGCTGCAGCAACGTGGGGGAGCCTACTATTCAGATGCGGCTTGCGAAACGATTGCCTCGATTTATGCAAACAAAAATACCCAGATCGTGGTCTCAACCAAAAATGAGGGAGCTGTTCCTGACCTACCGGCTGATTGTGTTGTCGAAGTTACCGCGTATGTTGGGGGACAAGGTGCCCGCAATGTGGCTTTTGGCGAGCTGCCGACTGCAGAAAAAGGCTGGCTACAAGTAATGAAGGCTATGGAGCTTTTAACGATCGAAGCAGCGGTTACTGGCGATTACAATACCGCATTACAAGCTTTCACCATTAACCCATTGGTGCCATCAGGAGAAACAGCTAAACGCGTAATGGATGAATTATTTATTGCTCACAAAGCTTATCTACCAAACTTTAAATCAACGATTGAGCGTTTGGAAAAAGAAGGAATCGAAGTTCAAGACGAACTGGCAAAATCACTTAATTAATCAACAAAATATCAAGAAAGTAGGAATGAAATAATGGGATTTAGAAAAGACTTTTTATGGGGCGGCGCAACTGCTGCCAATCAATGTGAAGGAGGTTACAACGAAGGTGGGCGAGGCCTAGCCAATGTCGATGTTGTACCGATCGGTAAAGATCGTTTTCCAGTGATCACAGGACAGATGAGAATGTTTGATTTTGATGAGGATCATTTTTATCCTGCCAAAGAAGCAATCGATATGTATCATCGTTACAAAGAAGATATTGCTTTATTTGGAGAAATGGGCTTTAAAACCTATCGTTTGTCCATTGCTTGGAGTCGTATTTTTCCAAAAGGGGACGAACAAGAACCAAATGAAGACGGCTTGAAATTCTATGAGGATCTCTTCAAAGAGTGTCATAAATATGGTATTGAACCACTGGTAACGATCACGCACTTTGATTGTCCAATGCATTTAGTAGAAAAATATGGTGCTTGGCGTTCACGAGAATTAGTAGGCTTTTATGAGAATTTATGCCGAGTTATTTTTAATCGTTACAAAGGATTGGTCAAATATTGGTTAACTTTCAACGAAATCAACATGATTCTTCACGCGCCATTTATGGGAGCTGGCCTCTATTTTGAAGAAGGCGACAACGTGGAGCAGATCAAATACCAAGCGGCCCATCATGAATTACTGGCATCTGCGATTGCGACGAAAATCGCTCACGAAGTAGATCCGGAAAATAAAGTGGGCTGTATGCTGGCTGCAGGTGCCTATTATCCTTACACAAGTAAGCCTGAAGATGTTTGGGCATCAAGAAAATCAGATCGCGAAAACTATTTCTTCATTGATGTCCAGTCTCGGGGAGAATACCCACAATATGCATTGAAGGAAATGGCCCGTAACGGGATTGAGATCAAAATGGAAGAAGGCGACTTAGAGTTATTGAAGGCCCACACAGTTGATTTTATTTCATTCTCTTACTACTCTTCTCGGGTATCGACAACAGATGCTGAGCTATTGGAACAAACTTCTGGAAATATTTTTGCTTCAGTAAAAAATCCTTATTTGGAAGCAAGCGAATGGGGCTGGCAGATCGACCCATTAGGTTTGCGGATTACTATGAATGACCTTTATGATCGTTACCAAAAACCATTATTCATTGTAGAGAACGGTTTGGGTGCTGTTGATACACCAGATGCTGATGGCTATGTGGAGGATGATTACCGAATTGATTATCTTGCAGCACATATACAAGCCATGAAAGACGCTGTTGAAAAAGATGGTGTTGATCTATTAGGGTATACAACATGGGGATGTATCGATTTGGTCTCTGCGGGAACAGGTGAGATGAAAAAACGTTACGGTTTTATCTATGTTGATCGCGACAATGAAGGCAATGGTACGCTGAAACGGACGAAGAAAAAATCCTTCGACTGGTACAAACAAGTCATTGCTTCAAATGGCGAAGACTTAACAAACAAATAATCATGCTTGCGGCTTCTTCTTGGATGAATTCTAAGAAGAAAGCCGCTGATAGTCTTTACGATGGAGGGATAATATGGGGTTTCCAAAAAATTTTCTATGGGGTGGCGCAACAGCCGCGAACCAATATGAAGGCGGCTATCTTTCTGGCGGAAAAGGGTTAAGCACCCTCGATGCCATTACAGGAGGCAGTATGGATCAGCCGCGAATGATTACCTATAAAACAAAAGACGGCCAGATCGGGAAAGTTACTCGGGATACCGAATTACCTGAAGGTGCCGTTGGGTACATCGATCCAGAGCAGTATTATCCTAGTCATGTGGCGACAGACTTTTACCATCATTATCAGGAAGATATTGCGTTGTTTGCAGAGATGGGCTTTAAGTGTTTTCGGATGTCTATTTCCTGGGCACGGATTTGTCCAAAAGGAACCAGAGAGATCAACGAAGACGGCCTGGCTTTTTATGATGCAGTTTTCGATGAGCTGTTGAAGCATGGCATTGAGCCAGTGGTGACGATCAATCACTTTGATATTCCTATGTATTTAGCGGATGAATATGATGGTTGGTCGAATCGCAAAGTGATCGACTATTTCTTGTTTTTCTGCGAAACGATCTTCACTCGTTACCAAGATAAAGTGAAATATTGGATGACGTTTAACGAGATCAACTTTTTGAGAAGTTGGACACAAATTGGTATTCATAAAAATGATAAGCAGCATAAGTATCAAGCTGCGCATCACTTGTTTGTAGCAAGTGCTAAAGCAGTACAAATGGGACACCGAATCAACCCGGATTTCATGATTGGGATGATGGTGGCGTATATTCCAAGTTATCCGATGACAGCTAACCCAGAGGATGTTTTAGCTGCATTGCAATTCAATCGGGAACAAGAATTCTATATTGACGTTCAAGCAAAAGGCTATTATCCTGCCCACAAGGTAAAAGAGTTCGAACGTGAAGGGATCGAAATCAAAAAAGAAGCTGGAGATGACGCGGTCATTGCGAACGGAACGGTTGACTATATCGGTTTTAGCTATTATATGTCAACCGCTTCTTCAGCAAATCCTGAAACAGTCAAGTATGTTGGCGGCAACCAAATGCCTGCGGTGAAAAATCCTTATTTAACCGAATCGGATTGGGGCTGGGCGGTCGATCCATTAGGGTTGCGGATCTCATTGTGTCAATTGTCTGATCGTTATCATCTTCCTTTATTTGTAGTAGAGAATGGATTCGGTGCCATAGACAAAGTGGAATCTGACGGCTCGATCAATGACGATTATCGAATTGATTATTTCAAAAAACACATTGCAGCCATGAAAGATGCGATAACTCTTGATGGCGTAGACTTGATTGGCTATACACCTTGGGGATGTATCGATCTTGTATCGGCAGGAACTGGTGAGATGAAAAAACGCTATGGCTTTATTTATGTGGACATGGATGATCACGGGAACGGAACATTGGCCCGGAAAAAGAAAAAATCATTTGATTGGTACAAAGAAGTGATTGCTTCAAATGGAGAACAACTTTAAAGAATAAGAAAACATCCCCGCATTCATGGCGCAAACAGCAGTGAGAGAGTACTCATTGCTGTTGCAAACCGATGAGTGAGTGGATGTTTTTTCTGGTTAGATCATTAGCCAAGAACCTTTTCAATACTAGGGATCATTTTGGTTGGATTGGTCTGAGGGGCAAAACGTTCAACGACATATCCCTCGCGATCAATTAAAAATTTAGTAAAATTCCATTTGATCGCTTTCCCCATCGTTCCTGGGGCTTCTTCCTCCAAGTATTGAAAAAGCGGATCAGCTTCTTTTCCGTTGATGACTGTCAATTGATGCATCGGAAAGTCAACACCATAGGTTGTGCGACAAGCTTCGGCAGCTTCACTAGCAGAATGAACTTCTTGTTTGAATTGGTTGGAAGGGAAGCCTAAGACCATCAATCCTTGGTCGCGATATCGTTGGAACAATTCTTCAAGTTCGTTGAATTGGGGGCTCAATCCGCATTTTGTCGCCGTGTTAACGACAATGATGGCTTGACCCCGATAGCGTTCTAATGAATAGGTTTCACCGTTTTCCAAAGTGGCTTGAAACGCGTAAATTGACATTTTTTTGCTCCTTTCGATAGTTGACAGTATTTTCTAATTGTTGATTGTTCAGTAGTTCTAAACTTGTAATTAGTATAGTTCAATCTGGATGAAAAACCAAAAATAATTGATTTTCTTTCAGCAGTAAATAGACGCAAGGCAGCAATAAGAGGTTGGGATCAGAAGTGTTAAACTTCGATAAATAAGGAGGAATATATGGAAATTGCTTTTCAATTTTTTGGTATTTCGACTTATTTCCGAAGACATTGTTTCTGCTACCGCTGTTTAGACGTGTTTAGAGCGTAAAACAAAAGTATTTTTTACTTTTGTTTCACGCTCTTTTATTCGCTTTGACATTCGATTGTCTAATTGGCAGAAAAGATGACCTTTTTAGCAAGTCATTAGATTTCTGAAGCGACTTCGCCTTCAATTTCTTTTCCATGGACTACCGATTTGGTTTTCCACACACCGGAATGCCAACGATAAATCATTAAAATACTCCGCAATGCTTCATCAATTGCGTAAGCGATCCAGACACCAATCAAGCCAAATTTAAAGACGATGGCCAAAGAGTACGAGAATGGTAAGCTGATGACCCAAAGAACGATCAAACTGCAGAATAATGGGAATTTAACATCCCCGCTGGCATTTAAAGAGCCCACTAGAATCATATTGACCGCACGTGCTGTCTCTAGGACGATTTCAACAAGAAATACGCCTTTAGCGATTGAGATGACTTCAGCATTGGTAGTAAAGATTCCCATAATCGGTTCGATAAAGAGATAAGTCAATAAACAAATTGTAACAGAAGCGATGATGCCAATAATCATTGTGCGCATGCCCCGTTTTTGTGCTCGCTCAAATTCTCCTGCGCCTACATGACGACCAATCATGATTTGATTTCCCTGACTTAACGCCGAGGCGATCAAATACACAAATTGAGTGATCGCTGTAACATAAGACTTAGCAATCAGCACGCTTGAACCTAATTGCGCAACGATCATCGTTACTACCACTTGTGCTCCTTGATAAGACAAAGATTCTCCTGAGGAAGGTAGGCCATAGGTTAAGACATTTTTCATTACATCCCATGATAAATACTTTAATCGGGCAGAAAGAACAGAAAAACCAACGTGTTTTTTCAGTAAAAATGCCGCAACAATCAAGCCAATCGTATTGCCGAAGACACTGGAGAAAGCTAGTCCTGTTACACCGAAATTAGGTAAGC
Organism: Enterococcus sp. DIV0574; assembly: GCF_051711125.1. NCBI lineage: Bacteria > Bacillati > Bacillota > Bacilli > Lactobacillales > Enterococcaceae > Enterococcus > Enterococcus sp. DIV0574. The sequence continues at coordinate 2,033,938 of NZ_JBIOMA010000001.1, read as the reverse complement.
CAAAAGGACTGTAAAGTACAAAGTAGTTACCAATAACAGCTAGGATACTGGCAAACATCGGTACAAGCAAAGCAGGTTTCGTAAAGCTGTGGCTACGCATGACCGCGATAATGACAGCTGTCAGCGAAGAAATAAACAAGCTTCCGCCATATACTTGCAGGTAGCCGCGACCCAAATCAACCAATGCTTCTTCTAATCCCATAAAATGCAGCAATGGATCAGAGCCAAAGATAAACATCAAGCTGATCAAAATACCTAAGAATAGAGAACCAAAAAGTGCTGTATTGATCACAGTAGGGATTTTTTCCCGCTGCTTCGCACCAATTAGTTGAGCAATAATGATTTGCGTACCGACAGTGATGAAACCATAAATAAAGACGGTCAGATTCAGCAATTGATTTGCTGCGCTGACGGCAGCGACTGCTGGTTCAGAATAATGGGAAATCATCCATACATTGACATTCCCAATAATCACACGTAAAAATAGTTCAACAAAAATCGGCCAGCTAAGAAACAATAGTTCCCGATCAGATCTTTTCAAAAGTTTTTTCTTATTCAATTGTAAGGACTCCCCGTTTTCTATATAATAGATGTATCGTGAAAATTTTACAAAAAATGAAAAGAAAGTCAATGTAATTTTCAGAGAAAAAAACGGGAATATCTTATTATTTTTTGTAAGCAGAACATTCGACAGAAATTCTTTTTGAAAGTAAAGTATGGGTAGTCGAAAATGGAGGGAACAATTATGTATGATGTAATTATTATCGGCGCTGGACCTGCCGGCATGACAGCAGCGCTGTATGCGTCACGGTCAAATTTATCTGTTCTGATGATTGAGCGGGGAGCTCCTGGCGGTCAAATGAATAATACTGCTGAGGTTGAAAATTATCCTGGCTTCGATTCGATCTTAGGCCCAGAACTTGCTTTTAAAATGTATGAAAGTGCCATCCGCTTTGGCGTGGAGAATGCCTATGGCATCGTTCAAGGGATCACGGATCATGGAGAGTACAAGGAAGTCTGCACAGAAGACAAGAATTATCAAGGGAAAACTGTGATCATTGCAACAGGCTGTGTACATAGAAAATTAGGAGTCAAAGGCGAGGAAGAATTCGCTGGACGCGGAGTTTCATATTGTGCAGTTTGTGATGGCGCCTTTTTCCGCAACAAACGGTTGATCGTAGTTGGTGGTGGAGATTCTGCAGTCGAAGAAGCGATCTACTTAACACAATTTGCTTCAGAAGTAACGATTGTCCACCGTCGGGATGAGCTACGTGCGCAAAAGATCATCCAAGAACGAGCATTTGCCAATGAAAAGATCTCATTTATTTGGGATTCTGTCGTGGAAGAAATCAAAGGCAACGAGATGGTCGTAACTGGTGTTCAAGTGCGAAATGTCAAAACAAATGAAGTAACGGAAGAAGCGGCTGGTGGTGTCTTTATCTACGTTGGGCTAGATCCATTGACTGAACCATTCAGAGCTAGCGGACTCACGAATGAAACAGGTTGGATCCCAACCAATGAAATGATGGAAACAACTATGCCAGGCGTCTATGCGGTAGGGGATGTTCGAGAAAAAGGCTTACGACAAATCACTACAGCAGTCGGGGACGGCAGTATCGCTGGCCAACAAGTATTTGATTTTATAGAAACACAAAAAGACCAGCAACCAATTAAATAATTATCGAACGCACTGTTATTTATAAAACGTTATTCGTTTTTGATAGCAGTGCGTTTGCATTTTCGTTTGGTTATTCTTTGAGAAAAACAGAAGTAGTGTTATACTAAAATTATAGTCATTTTAAAGTTAGAAGGAGTGGTTTTTGTATGGGATGGGAACAAATTTATGAGCAATGGAAAAATCATCAACAATTAGAAGCAGGGTTGAAGGATCAGTTAACAGAACTGGAGAAAGATCCAGAAATGTTGCAAGATGCTTTTTATATGCCGCTTGAATTTGGTACTGCTGGGATGCGAGGGATCTTAGGACCTGGGATCAACCGCATGAATATCTATACGGTCCGTCAAGCAACAGAGGGATTGGCGCGCTTCATGGATACACAAGATCCAGAAACCCGTCGCCGCGGTGTCGCAATCGCATATGATTCTCGTCATTTTTCACCAGAATTTGCGATGGAAGCAGCCAAGACATTAGCAAAACACGATATTCCTGCCTTTGTGTTTGAAAGCTTACGTCCAACCCCTGAATTATCTTTTGCGGTACGTTATCTGCATACGTTCACTGGAATCATGATTACAGCATCTCACAATCCGGCAGCTTATAATGGATACAAAGTATACGGCGAAGATGGTGGACAAATGCCTCCAGCAGATGCGGACGCCTTGACAGCTTTTGTTCGAGAAATTGAAAATCCACTAGAAATTCCAGTTTTATCAGAAGAAGAAGCAAAGCATAGTGGATTGATCACGATTATCGGCGATGAGGTCGATACTGCGTATCTAAAAGAAGTCAAAACAGTGACAATCGATCAAAAATTAATCGAGACAACAGGGAAAAATCTTAAATTAGTTTACACACCATTACACGGAACAGGTCGGATGCTTGGTGAAAAAGCTTTGAAACAAGCAGGGTTTGAGCAATTTATTATTGAACCTTCACAAGCTGTTGCGGATCCAAACTTCAGTACAGTCAAGTCACCGAATCCAGAAGAACATTCTGCCTTTGAATATGCGATTGCTCTGGGAGAAAAAGAAGACGCAGACTTGTTGATTGCAACTGATCCGGATGCGGATCGCTTGGGTGCTGCAGTCCGGATGCCTGATGGAAACTATCAAGTATTGACAGGAAATCAATTAGGCGCATTGATGATCCGTTACATTCTAGAAGCCCACAAGAATGCCGGCACACTACCGGAAAATGCAGCAGTCCTAAAATCGATCGTTTCTAGTGAATTGCCAACAGCGATTGCCCAGTCTTACGACGTTGAAATGGTCAATGTATTGACTGGCTTCAAATTCATTGCCGAAAAAATCCAACAGTATGAAACAGATCATTCCCATACGTTCATGTTTGGTTTTGAAGAAAGTTACGGTTACTTGGTAAAACCTTTTGTGAGAGATAAAGATGCGATCCAAGCACTTGTCTTGTTGGCTGAAGTCGCTGCTTTTTATAAACAATCGGACAAAACACTTTATGATGGATTGCAAGATATCTTTGAGGAATATGGTTATTATGCCGAAAAAACGATTTCTGTTACGATGAGCGGTATGGAAGGTGCAGCCAAAATCACTGCATTGATGAAAACATTCCGAGAAAAAGCACCATCAGTTTTCGCGGGTATACCAGTCGTTCAGACAGAAGATTTCAAAGAATTGACAAGAGTTGGTTTAGATGGTCACATGCAAAAAATGACTACACCACCGTCAGATGTATTGAAATATACTCTTGAAGATGAGAGCTGGATTGCGGTTCGTCCTTCTGGAACTGAACCAAAAATCAAATTTTACATTGGTGTCAAAGGAAACTCTTCTGAAGATGCAGCAAATAAAATTGCTGAACTTGAAGCTGCCATTAATGAAATTACAGAAGTTTAAGCGATAAACAAGAGCTAGATCCTTTTCAAATACTTGGATGAGAAGCAGATAGATTATTTTGCTGATATTCAGTTCTTCTTGGAGAACATATTACAGGAAAATGTGCTGCTTCTTTTCCAGGTATTTGGGTGGATCATGCATATATTTTGACGCCTTGTTTTCAATGGGGCTTGACAAAGAATGCTTGAACCAGCTAGAATTTTATTCACCATCGAGAAAGGAAGACCAGCATGACTCAACCAGATCAAGAAGATATCCAAAAAGTCACTCAAATTTTTAAAATGCTTGGTGATCCTACACGTTTGAAGATATTGCTTTCTTTAGAAGAAGGAGAACGTAATGTAACTTCGATCGCAGAGCAAGTGATGATGGAACAATCTGCGGTCTCTCATCAATTGAAACTATTGAAAGATAATCGGATCGTAAAATCGGAACGACAAGGAAAGACAATTTTATATAGTTTAGATGACAAGCACGTAGTCGACATCTTACAAAAAACATTCGCTCATATCCATCACCGCTGAAACTAGGACGAGAATTTCTCGAAAGTCCTAGTTTTTTCTTATGCTTTTTGGTATGCTAGTAGAAAATTAAAAATGGATGAACGATTTTTTAATAACGTTTTCGGTAAGGAGGCTATATGAAAGAGCAATTAAATATAGGACTACTAGGAATGGGTGTCGTAGGCACTGGAGTCTGCCAACTATTAGCGGAACAAAGAGAGGCAATCGCAGCCCGAACTGGTGTCGAGATTTTTATTACGAAAGCATTGGCCTCTCCTTATGATGATAAAAGCGCAATTGCCCAAAAATACGGGTTTGAACTGACTAGTGATATTCAGGAAATCTATCAGGATGAGTCCATCGATGTCATTGTGGAATTGATTGGCAAGATCGATCCTGCGAAGGATTTTATTCTTGGTGCGTTAGCTCACAAGAAACATGTTGTAACCGCCAATAAAGATCTCTTGGCGACTCATGGCCCAGAACTGACTGCCGCTGCTAAAAAAGCCGGTGTTGCATTGTATTATGAAGCCAGCGTGGGAGGCGGGATTCCTATATTGCGAACATTAAGCACGCATTATTTACCCGATACGATTACCTCGATTTCTGGCATCGTCAATGGTACGACGAATTATATGCTGACAAAAATGTTAACAGATAACTTAAGTTATGAGGAAGTTCTAGCTGAAGCACAGGCAAAAGGATTTGCAGAATCGGACCCGACCAATGATGTGGACGGTATTGATGCAGCTTATAAGATGGTCCTCTTGACAAAATTTGCATTTGGTATGACGATCGAGATGAAAGATGTTTCTATCGGCGGCATTCGTGGATTAGCAATTGAAGACATCATTTATGCCCAACAACTAGGGTATGAAGTGAAACTTATTGGTACGGCACAAAAGACACCAAAAAATCATGTCGCTGTTTCTGTTGGTCCAGTTCTTGTCCCTAAGCCCCATCCGCTAGCCTCAATCAAATATGAGTTTAATGGCGTGTATATCGAAAGTACGGGCATCGATCGTTCCATGCTTTACGGGCCTGGAGCGGGAGCTCGTCCTACTGCGACGAGTGTGCTGGCAGATGTGACGGAGATCGCTAAAAATAAATCTGCTGGGATCACTGAATCATTTCTAACCTTTGAACAGCCGACTCAGATTGCAGTACCAGATGAGCTTCGTCAACGTTATTACATTGCGTTGACTGGACCATTAGCAGCGCAGCAACAGACATTGGACTGGATCGACCAAGAATCTATCTTGGAAAAGAAAGCATTTTTGACGAAGCCATTGAGTCCCTCGGAATTAACAACAGCATTATCGATTTTTGAAGATGGTCGAATTAGCCAAATCATGAAAGTAATGGAGGAGTAGCAGATGTATGAAGGACTATTAAAGCACTATAAAGAGTATTTACCGGTGACAGAAAAAACACCGCTAATCTCATTAGCAGAAGGAAACACACCGCTGATTCCATTGAATAACTTATCAAAAGAATTGGGTATCACATTATATGGGAAATACGAAGGACTAAATCCTACTGGATCTTTCAAAGATCGGGGAATGGTGATGGCAGTAGCCAAAGCGGTGGAAGAAGGCGCAAAAGCAATCGTTTGTGCTTCTACTGGTAATACCAGTGCTGCAGCAGCAGCGTATGCGACACGAGCAGGAATCAAAGCCTATGTGGTGATTCCAGATGGTAAGATCGCAATGGGCAAGTTGGCACAGGCAATCGTTTATGGCGCGGATATTATTTCTATTCCCGGGAATTTCGATGAAGCACTAAAAGCAGTTAGAGAAATTGCCAAAACAGAAGCTGTGGCCCTCGTGAATTCAGTCAATCCTTACCGTTTGGAAGGACAAAAAACCGCTGCCTTCGAAATTTGCCAGCAGTTGGAGAAAGCGCCAGATGTACTAGCAATTCCAGTAGGAAACGCTGGAAACATCTCTGCTTATTGGAAAGGATTCAAAGAATGGCATGACAAACAAGGGACTTCACTACCAAGAATGCATGGATTTGAGGCAGAAGGTGCCGCAGCAATCGTAAAAGGCGCGGTAATCGAAGAGCCAGAAACAATCGCAACAGCGATTCGGATCGGCAATCCAGCAAGTTGGAAGCTAGCAGAAGCCGCTCGTGATGAATCAAAAGGGTTTATCGATGCTGTAACCGACGAAGAGATCTTGAATGCTTACCGAAAGGTAGCTGCACAAGACGGTGTCTTTATTGAACCAGGATCGGCTGCTTCACTAGCAGGCGTGATTCAGCACGTGAAAAACGGGAAAATTCGTCCTGGTGAAACCGTAGTGGCAGTCTTTACTGGAAACGGTTTGAAAGATCCTGATACAGCTATTCAGGCTACTGAAGTAGCGATCCATAAGATGAGTGATCTAGAAGAAATGCGGCAACACCTGCGTAAAGGAGTGTCTCAACTATGAAGATTCGCGTTCCTGCAACCAGTGCAAATTTAGGACCTGGTTTTGATTCTTGCGGGATTGCTCTCTCAAAATATCTATTCATTGAAATTATGGAAGAAAGTGACCGATGGGAGATCTTACATGAACTTGGCAGTGAAATCCCTAATGATGAAAGTAATCTGCTGTTACGTGTCGCGCTGAAGCTTGCACCTACACTTACACCGCGTAAAATCCGCATGTACTCAGATATACCTTTAGCACGGGGATTAGGCAGCAGTTCATCGGTTATCGTGGCTGGAATCGAATTAGCCAATCGTTTAGGACACCTGAACTTAAGTGATGCACAGAAAGTTGATATTGCAACGGCCATTGAAGGCCACCCCGACAATGTGGCACCGGCAATTTATGGCGATTTTCTGATTACGGCCTTTGATCATGAACATAAACAAACTTATGTTGTTAAACATCATTTTCCGGAATGCGATATTGTTGCTTATATTCCGCAAGAACAATTGTTGACAGAAGCTAGTCGGAATGTCCTCCCTAAAACACTGGACTTTTCAACTGCTGTTGAAGCCAGTGCAATCGCCAATGTGATGATCGCAGCAGTGATCAAAGGGAATCTACCTTTAGCAGGTAAAATGATGCAGGCGGATCGTTTTCATGAGAACTATCGTGAAAAATTAATTCCGCATTTATCCACGATCCGCCAAATTTGTGAAGAAGAAGGCGGCTATGGCTGCTTCCTGAGTGGGGCTGGACCAACTGTCTTAGCGATTGTCCCACCCGAAAAGGCAGATAAGATCTGCCGCCTTCTCCATGCGCTTGAAACCAATGCAGCGATCGAACAGTTGCAGATCGATCGAGAAGGCGTCCAAGTCTTTTAGACTTTTCTGATTTGACACAAGCAAAGATCCCCAGAATAATGGTACAGTCTAGCTGACCATTACTCTGGGGATCTTTTTGTCTAAAATGTATGTGGCTGGTTATTCTTCTGTTTCTGACGTGTAGTAACTATGGTCTTCCAAATTCAATGCATTCAAAATCATGGAAGCTGTCTCTTCAATTGAAAGAGAGGCAACATTAATGACGATGCAGCCTAACTTTTGATAAAGATCATTGGCAAATTCTAATTCAGCCCGGATTTTTTCAATATCTGAATACGCCGTGTCTGGATTCAATCCGTAAGAACGCATCCGTTCTTTACGTATGCTGTTTAAAACGTCGGGATCATTCGTTAACCCAACGATTTTACTCGGTTCGATTTCCCACAACTGCTTAGGAATGTGTGCTTGGGGCACAAGAGGCAAATTCGCCACCTTTAAGTTTTTGTTGGCTAAGAAAAGACTTAGCGGTGTTTTTGATGTTCGGGAAACACCTAACAAAACGACATCGGCTTCGAGAAAACCTCGTGGGTCTTTTCCATCATCGTATTTAACAGCGAATTCCATTGCTTTGATACGTTTGAAATAATTTTTGTTTAAATGATGCAATGCGCCGGGTTCTCGCGATGGAGCGACACCTGTGCGTTTTTCTACCTCGGTGACAGGAGGAGTCAATACATCAAAATGATACAGGTCGGCTTCTTCACAAAAGTGATTGGTTAGCGAGACTAGCTCATCGTTAATCAGTGTGTGCAAAATAATGGCATCGTGTTTTTTGGCATCAGTCAACGCCTGGATCAAGTGTTCTTTGGTGTGAATAAAGGTACGCCGAAATAAGTTGAATTCAACACTTGGGTACTGTGCCATCGTTGCTTGAGCTAATTTGGAGGCCGTTTCTCCTGCTGAATCGGACAAGACAAAAATCGTGACAATCGTTTCTTGTGGGTTCATAGTAAAATCCTCTCTTGCATTTTTGATAATTTCATTATACCATACTTACGATCGCTAAAAATCGGAATGATTTTGATTTACTGGAGGGATTCGATGAAAAATCAACCATTGATTGAGCAAGCTATGTCGATATTAAAAGAACATGGCTATAAATATACCAAAAAAAGAGAAGCTATCATTACTTATTTAGTGAAACGCAACCGTTATTTGCCGGCAAAAGAAATCCATGATTTCATGTCTGAAGAATACCCGGGTCTAAGTTATGACACGATCTATCGGAACCTTCATGATTTTTCTGAGATTGGCATCTTGGAAGAGACTGAATTGAATGGAGAAATGAAATTTCGTTATAATTGCTGCGTGGAATTGGAAGATCATCACCATCATCATTTTATTTGCACGGTTTGTGGCAAAACAAAAGAGCTGCATATTTGTCCAATGGATTTCTTTCAAGAACAATTGCCCGGGTGCAGTATCGAAGGCCATCGTTTTGAAATTCTAGGCAGATGTGAAGATTGTCGCTGATTGTTCGGATTCTAAGATTGAATCAGGAAGTTCATCGACTTTTTTACTAGAATACCTTGACACTTTTTCAGGGGTTAGCTATAATTTTCAAAGGACAGTCTTGTTTTTTGAGATTTTATTTCAATGACAAATACGGTTACTTTTTAAGCTCGGAGGGAGGGAATTTACATGTCAAAAACAGTCGTTCGCAAAAACGAATCACTTGACGATGCTCTTCGTCGCTTCAAACGTTCCGTGTCAAAAGCGGGTACTTTACAGGAATCTCGTAAACGTGAATTTTACGAAAAACCAAGTGTAAAGCGTAAGAAAAAATCTGAAGCAGCTAGAAAACGTAAAAAATTCTAATTTTCTACTGTTTTGAGAATTGGAGCTGGTAGTGTGACGCTACTAAGTACACTGAATGATGACATGAAAACAGCGATGAAAGCCAAAGACAAGGAAACGTTGCAGGTGATTCGCATGTTGAAAGCATCGATTCAAAACGAACAGATCAAAAAAGGTGCCGACTTGAACGAAGAGGAAGAATTGACTGTGTTGTCTCGTGAAATGAAACAACGTCGTGATTCTCTGACTGAATTTGAGAAAGCCGACCGTACCGATCTGGCTGAAAAAGTCAAAGGTGAAATTGCAATTGTTGAAAAATACTTGCCGGCACAACTTGATGAAGCGGAAATTCGCCAAATCGTTGCTGGTGCGATCGAAAAAACAGGGGCTTCTTCTCCGAAGGAATTCGGAAAAGTGATGGGCGCTGTGATGCCTCAAGTAAAAGGCAAAGCAGACGGCAACCAAGTCAATGCGATCGTCAAAGAATTATTAGGGCAAATGTAAGGACACGCCGTAAGCATTTTATTGGATGCTTACGGCTTTTTTGTTCTTTCTTAGTGAGTATTTTTAAGTAGAATCAATGATCGAAAAACAAACTATTAATAAATTGCAAAGAACGCTGCCAAAACGCTTCTTGAAGCTTACAAGTAATTTTGCTTTTAGCGATTGTGTGGTATTATAAACTAGAATGCCTAAAAAAGGAGCTGTAACTTATTTGACAGAAGAGCGTATTTCTTTGGAAATCCAACTGACTCAAAATGATGATATTAGTTTGTTGTTGGGTTCCCATGACAAACATATCAAAGTCATCGAAGATGCTACACAAACAACGATTCATACCCGCGGAGAAATGATCCAAATCATTGGTGAAAAGACAGCCGCTGAAAAAGCCCAATCCGTGATCCATGCGTTGCAAGAGTTGATCAAACGAGGGATCAATATCAGTACGCCAGATGTTATTACGGCATTGAACATGGCAAATAAAGGAAACTTAGATTATTTCACAGATATGTATGAAGAAGAAATCATCAAAGATCGTAACGGTAAGCCGATCCGCGCAAAAAATGCCGGACAAAAGAAATATATTGAAGCCATCAGAACCCATGATGTCGTTTTTGGCGTTGGACCAGCAGGAACCGGAAAGACGTTTCTTGCCGTTGTCATGGCCATTGCGGCATTGAAGAAAGGACAAGTTCAAAAAATCATCTTGACGCGACCCGCTGTTGAAGCAGGTGAAAATCTTGGCTTTTTACCAGGTGATCTGAAAGAAAAAGTCGATCCCTATTTGCGTCCCGTTTATGATGCCCTTTATCAAATCTTTGGTATGGATCATACCAATCGTTTGATGGAACGCGGCGTGATCGAGATTGCTCCGCTAGCCTATATGAGGGGGCGGACTTTGGAAGATGCTTTTGTGATTCTTGATGAGGCACAGAATACCACTATTGCCCAAATGAAAATGTTTTTGACCCGCCTAGGATTTAATTCAAAAATGATCGTTAATGGCGATACAAGTCAAATTGATTTACCAAAAGGAACAACGAGCGGACTGATTCATGCGCAACGAGCGTTAGAAGCAATTCCTAAAATTGCGTTCGCGCACTTTGAAGCAGGAGATGTCGTTCGTCATCCAGTCGTTGCAGACATTATACGTGCCTATGAGGAATCCGATAGTAAAGAACAACGTTGATTGTCGGACAGGAGGGGTAAAATGATCATACAACCGTTACGGAATTTTCGAGAAAAATTAGGCCGCTTTTACCTGCCGCTGCTTATGGTGCTCTTTTTTGTTTTATCTATTGGGATCATGTTTTCCAGTGTAAAACAAAACAATGTCGACTACAGCGAGGGGCAGGTTGCGGAAGAAAATATCCGAGCCAACAAAACGATTGAAAACACAACTGCTACTGAACAAAAACGTACGCTAGCCGCTGAAGCCGTCTCGCCTGAATACACGTATCAAGACGATTTGGCACAAGTTCAACATGAACGGATCAATCATTTGTTTGAATTGATTGATACAGTCAACAAGACTGTCAATACGAAATATGAAGCTGCGGTCAAAGCTGCTGGTGAAAATGAAAATGTTCCTAAACCGGATACAGAAGAGTATATCGCCACTTTAAAAAAAGAATTTGAAAAAATGAGTGATGATGAACTTGATTTTTATCAAGCGCTGACCAATAATTTTTTGTCGACATTATTTTCATTGAATAGTGATCAGCTGAACACGGTAAGAGATTATGCGCTGCAGCTTGTTGATGAACAAATGGCTAAACAGATCCGCCAATCTGAATTGAGTACTTTTCGATCAGAAGCCGAAGAAAAGATCCAGTTTTTGGATGTAACTTCTGAAATGGCAACAGCATTACGCTTTTTAGTCAATCAAGGGATCGTTGTCAACGATTTTCCTAATGAGAAACGAACGGAAGAAGCTCGGCAGGCTGCCAAAGACGCTGTTCAGCCGGTTATGATCTATCAAGGTGAGATCATTGTCCGGGAAGGCTCGCAGATTGATTCAAATGCATTAGAAAAATTGCAGCTTCTCGGTCTGACGAGTCAAACCTTCTCTGTATTTCCGTTGATTGCTTTAGTTTTTACTGCTGCTTTACAGATGCTCATGCTCTTTTATTACACACGGCAGACAAAAAACGAAGACAAACGGATGAATGCTGTGACCTTTTATGTCATTGCGATGATTTTTAGTATTTTATTGATGAAGTTTTTCCAACTATTTCAGTCTGAACTCATCGCGTTCATTCCGTTATTCTTTCCAGCTGCCTTTACCCCGCTGATCTTGAATATATTCTCAAGTCGGCGTTTGGGAATTTTAGCTGCGATGTTTCAAGTAATCAATGCGATTTTCATTTATTTTGATTCCAGCGGTACGAATATGCTGACTACTGTCTTGGTAACCTATTTGTTCTCTGGATTGATGGGAACGATGATCAGAAGGGAACGAATCGCCAGTCAAGGACGAACAGCCATTATGTGGGTCATCGTCTTTCCGTTCTTATTAAGTGTCATGTTAGTGATTTTCCAAGGGATGGATTTCGCGAGAGGCAATACCTGGACGACGATCATTTGTGCCTTAGCGGGTTCATTACTTAGCTATCTACTAACGATTGGTTTGCATCAATACATTGAGTTATTGGTCTCAGACAATAGCATGATCGTTCTGAACGAACTAAGTAATCCAAATCACCCGTTACTTAAACAATTACTGGAAGAAGCACCAGGAACCTATCATCATAGTATGATGGTCGCCAATTTGAGTGCTAATGCTGTAGCAGAGATCGGCGGACAAAGTTTACTGACACGGGTCGCTTGTTACTATCATGATATCGGTAAATTAAAGCATGCGAATTTCTTTGTTGAGAATTTACCCGCAGGGGCTGAAAATCCCCATAACTTTTTGCTTCCGGAAGACAGCAAGCAAATCATTTTCGGACATGTGATCGATGGAGCGGTTCTTTTAGAAAATGAGAAAATGCCTCAGATGGTGGTGGATATTTGTCGCCAGCACCATGGAACAACCTTGATGCGTTATTTCTATGTCAAAGCGAAAGAACGTAATCCAGAAGTGACAGAAGCCGATTTTCGCTATCCTGGACCAAAACCACAAACAAGAGAAGCAGGGGTCGTTAGTATCGCGGATAGTTGTGAAGCTGCTGTACGGGCAATGGATAATCCCACAGATCAGAAAATCAAGGAATTTGTTTCGAATTTGATCAATGATCGGATTCTTGATGGACAATTAGATGAGTCCGGACTGACATTGCATGAAATTCGTATCATTGAAAAGTCCTTAGTCAATGGATTGTGTAGTACATTCCATTCACGGATCAAATATCCGAAAATGAAGTCCGAAGCTGAAAAAATGAAAGAAGAACAAGAAAGAAGAGATCGGTAATGGAGATTGCTTTTTTAGATGAAACAAATACAGTGAGTCAAGAGAAAATCAATGAAATTGATGAACTGCTGCAGTATGCGGCAGACTATTTGAAGCTGCCTGAGGATACGGAAATGTCTGTCACCTTCATGGACAATGCCGCTATCCAAATCATCAATCGGGACTATCGTGATAAAGATCAACCGACGGATGTCATCAGTTTTGCTTTAGAAGAAGAAACGGAAGAAGAGTTGCCGATCATCTTTGATGATGAAATGCCAACTATGCCGAGAAATCTCGGGGATATCATGATTTCAGTCGAGCGGGCAAAAGAGCAAGCTAGTGAGTATGGACACAGCTATGATCGGGAATTGGGCTTTTTAGCGCTGCATGGATTTTTGCATATCAATGGTTATGATCATATGACACCAGAAGATGAGAAAGAAATGTTCGGTCTGCAAAAGGAAATATTGGATGCCTATGGACTCAAAAGATAAGAATACAGAAAAAAACAAACAATTTATCACATCCATTGAATTTGCCTTTACAGGAATCAAGACCGTCTTTGACGAAGAGCGCAATATGCGCAAACATGTCTTGTTAGGCATCGTTGCAATCATTGCGGGATTTGTCTTTAGATTAAATCAAATGGAATGGCTCTGGTTGTTATTGTCGGTATTTTTGGTTTGGATCGTGGAAATCGTCAACACAGTCTTTGAAAATGTCGTTGATATGTTTACCGATTTTCACTTCCATCCCATTGGCAAAAAAATCAAAGACATGGCGGCAGGAGCAGTCCTGATGACAGCATTCTTTGCATTGATCGTTGCGGCAATCATTTTTATACCAAAAATTTTAGCGTTCTTTTAGAAAGATAACACACAGAGGAGATCACCTATGACAACACATAAATCAGGCTTTGCTGCCATTGTTGGCCGGCCCAACGTTGGTAAATCCACATTACTTAATCGCGTAGTAGGTCAAAAAATCGCTATCATGAGCGACAAAGCACAAACGACCCGAAATAAAATCCAAGGGGTTTACACAACACCAGATGCACAAATCGTTTTTATCGATACACCTGGAATCCATAAGCCAAAACATCGCTTAGGAGATTTCATGGTGGAAACTGCTTATAGTGCACTTCGTGAAGTCGATGTGACCTTATTTATGATCAGTGCCGATCAAAAACGGGGGAAGGGCGATGACTTCATTATCGAGCGGCTGCGGAAAAACGAGACGCCGGTCTTTCTAGTCATCAATAAAATCGATAAAGTACATCCAGACGAACTTTTAGCTATTATCGAAGATTATGCGGCTCAAATGACGTTTGCGGAGATCGTGCCGATTTCGGCAACGGAAGGAAATAATTTTGAGACATTGATGAGATTAGTCATTGATCAAATGCCGGAAGGTCCCCAATATTTTCCTGAGGATCAAATCACAGACCATCCAGAATATTTCATCGTTTCGGAATTAGTGCGGGAAAAAGTGCTGTTACTGACTAGAGACGAAGTGCCTCACTCAGTCGCTGTGGTGGTTGACTCGATGAAACGGGATGAAAATGATAAAGTTCATATTCAAGCAACGATCGTCGTTGAACGGGATAGCCAAAAAGGAATCATTATTGGGAAAGGCGGCAAAATGCTGAAACAAATCGGAACAAAAGCACGATTAGATATCGAGCATTTGTTAGACGATAAAGTTTACTTGGAATTATGGGTCAAAGTTCAAAAAGACTGGCGAGACAAACAAACCTTCCTGACAGACTACGGTTATCGGAACGATGATTACTGATCTTCTCTAAACAAGATCAGCTAAGAAGTTTGATGAGAGAAAAGACAAAGAAAGCTGGAGCAAGCGAAGGGGATTGAGCTGCTTCAGCTTTCTGGTTTAGAAAGGAGCGTTTTTCATGAATTTAGTTGAAACAAAAGGGATCTTGTTATTTACTAGGGACCATAAAGAAAAAGATAAACTGGTCAAAATATTCACTGAATCGGCTGGAAAGCAAATGTTCTATGTAAAAGGTGCCCACCGCAAGAATAATCCTTTAACGCCAGCTTTGCTTTCGTACACTGAAGCGACCTATATTGGAAATATTCGTTCTGAGGGCTTGTCATTCTTGAATAATGCCAAAGATATCCATTCTTTTCGCAAAATCCAAGCTGATATTTTTCTTGCAGGCTATGCTACGTATCTATTGAATCTGGCTGACTCTGCGATCGATGACCGCGTGTACGATCCAAATCTCTATCATTTCTTACATGAAGCTTTGCAGTTGATGGATACTGATAATGATGCAGAGATCATCACTAATATTTTTGAGATTCAGTTGCTGCAGCGTTTTGGCGTCTCACCGATATGGACCCACTGTGCGGTCTGCGGACAAACAGAAGGCCGCTTTGATTATTCCTCGAAATACAATGGCGTCATATGCGAAAAGCATTGGGCCTTAGATGACCATCGTTATCACGGTGATCCAAGGGCAATCCATTTTATTCGTTTGTTTGCACAAATCTCTTATGAACAAATCGCATCGATCAAGTTAAAACCAGAAACGAAGCAAGCCATTCGTCAGGTAATTGATTTATTGTATGATGAATATGTTGGCTTACATTTGAAAAGCAAAAAATTTATTGATCAAATGGGACAGTGGCAAGATATCCTGAAACCCAAAGATCAACGATAAAGTTGGCGAAACTTCTTTGGAGTAGCGCCAACTTTTTTTTTGAAAAGAGCAGTGAAATGACTTGCATCTGGGATTCCTACCAAGAAAGCGACATCTTGGATGTCCAGATGAGGCTCGCCTACCAATAATTCTTTGGCACGATTCAGGCGATAATTCAGCAAAAATTGGGAGGTTGACTGTCCCAAAAAGCGCTGAAAGAGCCGCGACAAATACTGCGGAGTTACAAAAATTTTTTCCGCAAGTTCAGCGACGGTCAATGGATGAGCATAATTGGTTTCGATTTCTTGTAGTATAGGCGCAATGTAGCGTTGGTACAAATGATGCTTTTCATTTGCGTCAGCATTTTGCTGTTGGATCAATGCCAAAAGAAAGTGATAGCAACTGCTGGAAGAGCGCAATGGGTCTAATATTTTTTCTTGATCGTCGCGGATTCGTTGATTGATCCACTCACTGTAAGAAAATAAAGGGCTATCTTGCCCCATCAAGTAGCGCTTTCCGCCAAAAGGTTTCAACAATTCCTGTACTAAATCTCCTTGCAGCGTAACAAAGTTTGTCTGCCAGTCTCTATGAGGATGGTAACGATGAGGGATGAATGGCAAAATCAAAATGCCAGCCCCAGGAGTTAACACAAAGGATTGATCGTTAAAAAGGACGGTCCCTTGGCCAGCGGTAGTTTGCAACCAGTGATAATATGGATAACCAGTGGGACGAACCACTTCATCTTGTGCCCAATGATTCCCAATGCTCTCGATACTGACAGGGAGCCGAGGGTTGTTCTGATAGAAATAGATAGACATTGAATTCTCCTTGTTTCGAAATATTATAGAATCATGACAATCCTATTATACTACAACTTTTTGAAAAGCCTTACAATAATAATTATCAATGAGAAAAAGGAGCGTCAAACATGAAAAAAGTTTTTGAACGGTTTTTATTCGGTGGCGATTATAACCCTAATCAGTGGCCGCAAGAAATATGGCAAGAAGATATGCGAATTTTTAGAAATGCACACATCAATAGTGCGACTATCAATGTCTTTTCTTGGGCAAAAATCCAACCTTCAGAGCACGATTATTACTTTAATGAGTTGGATGAGATGATTGATATGTTGAGTGAAGAAGGCTACGACATTGTATTAGCGACTTCAACAGCGGCGTTGCCAGCATGGATGTTCAAGCGCTATCCAGAAGTGGCTCGAACTGACTATGAAGGGCGGCACCATAAATTTGGACAGCGGCACAATGCGTGTCCTAACAGCTTAGTCTACCAAAAATATGCACAACGATTAGCTGGGAAATTGGCACAACGCTATGGTGGTAACCCGCAAGTCACTTGTTGGCATATCAATAATGAATATGGAGGTGAGTGTTATTGTGAAAACTGTGAGAAAGCTTTTCGGGTCTGGCTAAAAGATAAGTATCAAACCCTTGAGGCATTGAATAAAGCGTGGAATCTGGAATTTTGGGGGCATACTGTTTATGAATGGGACGAAATCGTTCTGCCGAATGCTCTTTCTGAAGGAATCGGTCATGACAAAACCGCATTTGCAGGAATTTCTATCGATTATCGTCGTTTCAATTCTGACAGTCTTTTAGAAAACTTTAAGTTAGAACGGGATGCTATTCGTCAATTCGATAGTCAAACACCGATTACCACGAATTTGATGGGAACTTTTAAAGGACTCGATTACTTCAAATGGGCAAAAGAAATGGATATTGTTTCTTGGGACAACTATCCTTCGTATAATACACCATGGAGTTTCGTTGCAATGACTCATGATTTGATGCGGGGATTGAAGCAAGCGCCGTTTATGTTGATGGAACAAACACCATCCCAACAAAACTGGCAACCATATAATTCATTGAAAAAACCTGGCCAAATGCGCGCGCAAAGCTATCAGACGATCGCTCATGGAGCAGATACAATCCAGTTTTTCCAACTTCGCCGGTCCATTGGTGCTTGTGAGAAGTTTCATGGTGCGGTGATAGAACATGTTGGGCATGAGAACACCCGTGTATTTAAAGAAACTGCAGCATTAGGAGAAGAATTGAGCCGACTGAACGAAGTTTTGGGTAGTGAAACAAAGGCTGAAGTTGGTGTTCTATTTGATTGGGATAATTATTGGGCATTGGAATATACGAGCGGACCAACAGTTGATTTGACTTATGTGCAACAAATCCATCAATATTATCGTTACTTTTATGAAAAGAATATCGCAACAGATTTGGTGTCAGTTGATGCAGATTTCAGCAAGTACCAAGTGCTGGTAGCACCGGTTTTGTACATGGTAAAAGCAGGTATGAAAGAAGCTCTTGAATCCTTTGTGGAACAAGGAGGCACCTTGATCACAACGTATATGAGTGGCATTGTTGACCAGTCAGACAATGTCCATCTAGGCGGCTACCCTGGGCCTTTAAGAGAGCTAGCAGGAGTCTGGGTAGAAGAGATTGATGCATTAGCACCAGAGCAGACGAACGTTATCCAATTAAAGGGGGGAAGACAGGGAGAAAGTAACTTAGTCAGTGAGATCATCCATTTGGAGACCGCTGAATCTGTAGCGGACTATACGAGTAACTTCTATGCCGGTTCACCAGCAGTGACCAAAAATCGATTTGGTAAAGGGGTCGTTTATTATATTGGGACTCAACTTGAAAAAGATCTTTTAGATACGATCTTGGATGAAGCAACCAATAGCGCAAATCTAACTGCTGTGATTGAAGGAGAAACAAATCTAGAAATCAGCTGTCGTCATACGGAAGAAGCGGTTTACTATTTTATCATCAATTTTCAGAAGCAAGCGCAAAAGGTGCCGGCACAATTTGTAGGAAAGAAGGACCTACTGTCCGGTAAGCATTTGACTGAAGACTCCGTTGCAGATCAATACAGTGTATATGTAATCAAGGAAGGAAGAAGCGAATGACTGCTTTTGTAATCAAAGACGAATTTTATTTAAATGATCAGCCCATGAAAATTATTTCTGGCTCGATACACTATTTTCGAGTTGTGCCTGCATATTGGCGGGATCGCTTAGAAAAATTACGTTTGATGGGTTGTAATACAGTCGAAACGTATGTGCCTTGGAATATGCATGAACCGCAGGAAGGAAAGTTTGACTTTAGCGATAATCTTGATTTGCGGCGCTTTATTCAGCTTGCACAGGAGGTAGGGCTGTATGTGATCCTTCGTCCAGCACCTTATATTTGTGCGGAATGGGAATTTGGGGGCCTCCCTTATTGGCTGTTAAAAGATCCCTTCATGAAGATTCGCTTTGACTATCCACCGTTTATGGAAAAGATTGCTCGATACTTTACACAGCTTTTTTCTCAAGTGAGTGATTTACAGATCACTCAAGAAGGACCAATTTTGATGATGCAAGTTGAAAATGAATATGGCAGTTATGGAAATGACAAAAGTTATTTGCGAAAGTCTGCTGAACTAATGCGTCACAATGGCATTGACGTGCCCTTATTTACGTCAGATGGTCCTTGGCTGGATATGTTAGAGAACGGTTCGATCAAGGACATCGCACTGCCAACCATCAACTGTGGATCAGACATTCAGGAGAATTTTAGAAAACTTCAAGAATTCCATGGGAAGAAGCAGCCATTGATGGTCATGGAATTTTGGATAGGCTGGTTTGATGCATGGGGAGATGACAAGCACCATACCACATCGGTAACCGACGCTGCTAATGAATTGCGGGACTGCTTAGAAGCTGGCTCCGTCAATATTTATATGTTTCATGGTGGCACGAACTTCGGCTTTATGAATGGTGCCAACTATTATGAGAAATTATCACCAGACGTTACTAGCTATGACTATGATGCGTTGTTATCGGAATGGGGCGATGTGACACCTAAGTATGAAGCATTTCAACAAGTCATAGGGGAAATTACCGAAATCCCATCCTTTCCTTTGACTACAAAAATCGCCAAACGGGCTTATGGTAGCTGGAAAGTTAGTCAGCGAGTTTCTCTCTTTGAGACACTAGCTAGCATCAGTCAACCAGTCAAGCACAATTATCCTTTAACGATGGAACTGTTAGATCAAGCTACTGGCTATGTCTATTATCGTTCGCAAATTGGCAAATCGCGTGTGATCGAAGACTATCGACTGATCCATTGTCAAGATCGAGCCCATACGTTTATTAATAATCAGCTGCAATTTATTCAATATGATCAGGAAATCGGACAAAAGAAGACTCTCATACTGACGGAGGAGTCAAATGAGTTAGGGATCTTGGTTGAGAACATGGGACGGGTCAATTACTCCGTCCAAATGAATCATCAATACAAAGGTATCAAAGACGGAGTGATCGTCAACGGTGCGTTTCAAAGTGAATGGGAAATATACAGTCTACCGATGGATAATCTTGATCAAGTAGATTTTTCCGGTCACTGGCAAACGGGACAACCGAGTTTCTCCAAAGTGAGCTTTCAAGTGGATGAATGCGCAGATACATTTGTAGAACTGCCGGGCTGGGGCAAAGGATTTATTGTGATCAATGGGCATAATATTGGTCGTTTCTGGGAGAGAGGACCGCAAAGACGGTTATATATTCCAGCTCCTTATTTACGAGAAGGAAACAACGAGGCTGTGATTTTTGAAAGTGACGGTCGGGTATCAGATATGATCATCTTTCACGATCAGCCGGACTTAGGCCCTAATTAATTGCTTTTATATTTTTTGATTGACAAAGTCCCTATACAGCTACTATGATAAGGATAATCAAATAAATACGTTGATCGGAAAAAAGAAAGAAGCCAGAGTCATCCAGCGAGCTTGGGATAGTGAAAGCCAAGTTGAATCCTTTTTTCGCAGGCATCCGGGAGTATGACTCAATGAAGCTGCCGAGTAATCGGAAGTAGGGTGGAACCGCGAGAATATCGTCCCTATATCTATGCGCAAGTATAGGTATAGGGATTTTTTGGTGTGGATCACCATTGCTCGAATCACTGTGATCGACCTGTAAAGCAGGACATGCAAGTCCTTGTTAGCGAACCCTGCTGGTAGAAGTGACTGCAGGAGTAACACAGAAGAGATGAGCAGATGTGAAACAGTAGGCTCGCAGGGAGAACGTAGTACCTGTGTCCTATTTCATGAAAAACTCAACCTTTGCGGTAGAATCAATGACTTAGAAAAGGAGGGGACTCTCATGCCATTTGATATGACGATTGCTGCATCAGAATTCAAAGAAAAAAAATTAAAAGTGTTAGCAAGTATTCCATTGCAAATCTTAGTCAAGCAAGATGACCAACTAGTCAAAGAGTTAACAACAAAACCGGACCAAATGTTGTATGATTTGTCAGATGTTTTGACGGATGACCATGTTGTTGAAGTAAAATTGATTCCAGGTCATGTTGTTGAATTTTATCCAGTAGTCAATGCGTTGTAAGAAAGGAAGAAAATAATGAGTAAATTAACCGTTCAAGAAATGATCTTGACTTTACAGAAGTTCTGGTCTGATAACGGCTGTATGCTAATGCAGGCGTATGATACCGAAAAAGGAGCAGGGACCATGAGTCCGTATACTTTTTTACGTGCAATTGGACCGGAGCCTTGGAACGCCGCCTATGTGGAGCCGTCTCGCCGACCGGCTGACGGCCGTTATGGAGAAAATCCCAACCGTTTGTATCAGCACCATCAATTTCAAGTGGTGATGAAGCCCTCTCCAGAAAATATTCAAGAATTATACCTTGAAAGTCTGCGTTTGCTAGGGATCGATCCGCTAGAACATGATATTCGCTTTGTAGAAGACAACTGGGAAAATCCTTCTATGGGTTGTGCTGGTCTGGGTTGGGAAGTTTGGTTAGACGGCATGGAGATCACTCAGTTTACTTACTTCCAACAAGTTGGAGGATTGGCCTGCAAACCCGTTACTTCAGAGATCACCTATGGACTAGAACGTTTAGCATCTTATATCCAAGAAGTTGAAAGTGTCTATGATCTGGAATGGTCGACGGGGGTCAAATACGGCGAGATTTTCCGTCAGCCTGAATTTGAACATTCAAAATATTCCTTTGAAGTCAGCGATCAAGAGTTATTGTTAAGCAATTTTGACCGCTTTGAGGCAGAGGCAAAACGCTGTATCGATGAAAACCTCGTTCATCCTGCATATGACTATATTTTGAAATGCAGTCATACATTTAACCTGTTAGACGCTCGAGGAGCTGTTTCGGTAACTGAACGTGCTGGATATTTGGCTCGTATCCGTAATTTAGCAAGACAAGTTGCCAAGTTATTTGTCGCTGAACGGGAAAAACTAGGTTATCCATTATTAGCACCAGAAGAAGCGGAAAAATTGATTGCGGGAGGGAAATAAAATGGCACAAAACCTATTATTAGAAATCGGTTTAGAAGAAATGCCAGCACATGTTGTCACGCCAAGCATGAAACAGCTACAACAAAAAACGGCGGAGTTTTTGACAGCTCATGCACTGCAATTCAGTTCGATCGAAGCTTATTCTACACCTCGACGTTTAGCTGTATATGTGACTGGGATTCCGGAAAGTCAAGCTGATACGCAAGAAGAAGTGAAAGGACCTGCCAAAAAAATTGCAATCGATGCCGATGGCAATTGGTCAAAAGCAGCCCAAGGGTTCGTTCGTGGACAAGGATTGACCACAGATGCAATTACCTTCAAAGAATTAAATGGTGTGGAGTATGTCTATGTCACCAAGCATATTCAAGGTAAACCAGCGCTTGAAGTTTTAACTGGTTTGAAAGAGGTCATTACTAGTTTGGTGTTCCCAGTAACAATGCACTGGGCAAATTTCGATTTTGAGTATATCCGGCCAATCCACTGGATCGTAGCATTGTTTGGCGCTGAAGTCGTACCATTTACAGTCCTTGACGTAGTAACAGATCGGAAATCCCGTGGCCATCGTTTCCTTGGAGAAGAAGTCACCTTTGAAACTGCCGATGACTATTTGAGTCAAATGGAACGCCAATTCGTGATCGCTGATCCATCCAAAAGACAGCAATTGATCGTAGACCAAATTGAGGCAATTGCTAAAGAAAACAACTGGCGGATCGATCTTGATGAAGATCTTTTAGAAGAAGTGAACAACTTGGTAGAATATCCGACTGCTTTTGTCGGTGACTTTGATGAAAAATATCTTTCAGTTCCAGAAGAAGTCTTAGTCACTTCGATGAAAGAACATCAGCGGTATTTTGATGTGCGCACCCCAGAAGGTGTTTTGTTGCCCCATTTCATTTCAGCAAGAAACGGCGATCGGGTAAAAATCGATAATGTAGTCAAAGGAAATCAGAAAGTATTGACAGCGCGTCTAGAAGACGCGGAATTCTTTTACAATGAGGATAAGAAACTTACCATCGATCAATGTGTGGAGAAACTAAAACAAGTCACTTTCCACGAAAAAATCGGTAGCTTATATGAAAAAATGCAACGGGTAGCTGTTATTGCTCAAATCATTGGAGAAACCGTCGGATTGTCTGAAGATGAAAGAACAGAATTGAAACGTGCATCAGAAATCTATAAGTTTGATTTAGTAACGAATATGGTCGGTGAGTTTCCGGAATTACAAGGAGTCATGGGTGAAAAGTATGCTCTCTTGCAAGGAGAAACACCGCAAGTGGCACAAGCGATCCGTGAACATTATATGCCTGTCTCTGCTGAAGGTGCGTTACCTGAATCAAGCGTTGGAGCAATTTTAGCAATTGCTGATAAGTTAGACAGTTTACTGTCATTCTTTGCAGTGGGCATGATTCCAAGCGGATCGAACGATCCATACGCATTGCGCCGACAAACTTATGGCATCATTCGGATTATTGCTGAGAAACGTTGGTACTTCCCGTTAGCCCGTTTACAGGAAAAAATCCGCACAGCAATCAATGAACAGCCATCAGTCTATGGCATTCAATTGAACGAAGGACAAGAGCAAGTCATTGATTTTGTTGACGGACGTCTGCGTCAATTCTTAGCAACGAAAAACATTCGTCATGATGTGATCGAAGCAGTGATCAACTCTCGTCAAGGCGATATCAGTCTTTTGTTTGAAGCTGCTCAAATGTTGAGAGCACATTTGAATGATTCTGATTTCAAACCTTCGATGGAAGCTTTGACAAGGGTCATTAATCTTGCGAAAAAGGCAGATCTTGAACACAAACAAATCAATCCTGAATTGTTTGAGAACGAATCAGAAAATACGCTTTATGAGGCAGTGGTCGCCATTGAAGATAAGTTCCCGCAACAAACGATGGAACAAAACTATCAAAGCCTAGTTTCATTGAGACCATTGATCGAAGCTTATTTTGATCAGACAATGGTCATGGTAGATGACGAGGCAATACGTCGCAATCGTTTTGCATTATTGGATAAGATCGCCAAAATGAGTTTGGCAGTAGCCAGCCTTGATGCTTTAGTCACAAAATAAGATTTGATCCAGCTAGTGTCCAACAATGTGTGTTTGGATACTAGCTGAATTCCTAAAAAAGCCTAGCCATCTTCATTTACTTGAAGATGGCTAGGCTTTTTATATACGCGTCAATTTAACGACAACTTCACAACGAGCAGTTTGAGGAAACATGTCAACAGACTGTAGATACTCAATCTTGAAGACAGACGCTAA
Source organism: Enterococcus sp. DIV0574 (assembly GCF_051711125.1). Taxonomy (NCBI): domain Bacteria; kingdom Bacillati; phylum Bacillota; class Bacilli; order Lactobacillales; family Enterococcaceae; genus Enterococcus; species Enterococcus sp. DIV0574. The sequence goes on along the minus strand of NZ_JBIOMA010000001.1, from coordinate 2,009,613 downwards.
TTTGACCAAATCACGGGCTAATGTTGAAACATTACAAGAGATATAAACCATTTTCTTTGGCGGCTGAGCAACTAACGCTTGCAACAGGTGGTCATCTAATCCAGTTCGAGGGGGATCAACCACAATACTGTCGGGTCTAAAACCAGCAGCAAACCATTTAGGGAGTAAGTCTTCAGCAGTTCCTGTTTCATAATGCGTATTATTTGCTTGGATTCGGCGGGCATTTTCTTTGGCATTTTCGATTGCTTGCGGAATGATGTCCATCCCACGGACTTCCTTTGCATGTTTTGCGAGGCTTAGTCCAATCGTTCCAACACCACAATAGGCATCAACGACGGTTTCATTTTTTGTCAATGCCAGTGCTTTGATTGCTTCGTCATAAAGTATACTAGTTTGTTGCGGATTCAGTTGGAAGAATGCACGAGGAGAAAGGTCGAATGTTAATTCCTGCAATCGTTCTTCAATCGCTTCTTTTCCCCAGAGATGTAAAGTTTCATCCCCCATGATCACCGAGGTCTTCTTGCTTTGGACATTTTGCATGATCGAAACTACTTGAGGCATGCGTTGATTGATTTCTCGAATCAAGGCATTTTTCTGTGGCAGTTTGCTAGAGTTCGTGATAAAAACGACTTGTACTTCGCCGGTCGCTCTGCCCACTCTGACCATCAAAGTCCTCAGGATGCCGCTGTTTTTTCTTTCATCATAGATTGGGAGTTGATACTTGTTCAGTAACTGCACAAGGCCATTGATCACATCTTGGGTTGCTTTTTCTTGAACGAGACAATCATCAATCGCCACTAAACGATGAGAATCCATTTCGTAAAGACCAGCTTCGATTCGTTTTGATTTTGTATCATATCGCAACTGAAATTGCGCTTTGTTGCGATAGTGCCATGGTTCTTCCATGCCAATCGTATCTTTTAAGATATACTTCTGATAACCTTTGGGCTTAAATTTGGTTAATGCTTGTTTTAATAAGTCTTTCTTAAAGTCTAGCTGCTTTTCATAAACAAGATGCTGTAATTGACAGCCCCCACAACGATCATAAAATTTGCAGGGGGGGAGAATACGGTCGCTGCTTTTCTTGATGATTTTGGTCATTCTCGCTTCTGCAAACCTCGGAGTTGCTTTGGTCACTTCTGCAATCACTTCTTCTCCCGGAAGAACTCGCGGGACAAAGACGATCAATTTTTTATAATAGCCGATTCCTTCTCCGTTGATTCCTAAACGTTTGATCGTCAGTTGTAGTTTTTGACCGTTTTTAAGTTGTACGTTTTCCATGATTGCTCCTTATCGATAAATAGTCTCTCTATTTTACCATACTTTTTATAGCTCTTTTGAAGGAATTTCCCCTTTTTTGTGATAAACTAGAATATACGTTCGTGAGGTGAAGAAAATGATAACGATCATTCGTATCAGTAAGGGAAAAGGTCCCTTTTACGAAGTAGACTGCTCCAATGGAGAATCTTTGCGGGTTTCTGAGGATCTTCTGGTTCGTTTCCGTCTTCTAAAAGGAAAAGAAGTGACGGAAGAAGAGTTGACCGAAATCAAAAAAAGCTCCGGTTTTGATATTGGGCTGCAGCAAGCAATGAATTACATTAGCTATCAACTACGTTCCGAAAAAGAAGTTCGTACCTATCTAAAAGACAAAGAAATCAATTTAGAGGATCGCCATTTGGTCGTGCAGCGATTGAAAGAACTAAATTTACTTGATGACCGTACCTACGGAGAAAGCTACTTGCGGACACAAATCCGTTTAGGAGACAAAGGGCCATCAGTCATCAGTCAGCAACTAAAACAAAAAGGGCTGTCTGAAGAAGTGATTCAAGAAGTGATGCCGTTATATACAGAAGAAAAGCAATTTGATGTCGGCTATCATACTGCCGAAAAAGCATTGCGTCGGTTCCAAGGGAAAAGTCACAAAGAGATGATGCAGAAACTATCGCTGCACCTAATGCAAAAAGGGTTTAGACAACCAGTTATCCAATTAATTTTAGATGAACTGCCTACAGATAGAGACGACGAAGAGGAAAACGCAGCTTTGCAAAAAGAGGGTCAACGACTTTTGCGAAGACATCAGCGGTTGCCTTTGAATAAAAGAAAAATGAAAATCAAACAAGGTCTTTACCAAAAAGGTTTCGCTCTGGATGCGATCCAACAATTTTTAGATGAGGAAGTTATGGATGAATAAACAGTGGGAAAAGTGGTCAAAAGAGGACATTCGTTCTTTCCAAGACAAGTTTTTGAATTGGTACCATGATGAAAAAAGGAATCTCCCCTGGAGAGCAACCAACGATCCCTATGCAATCTGGATCTCGGAGATCATGCTCCAGCAAACAAGAGTGGACACCGTCATTGGCTATTATTACCGCTTTATGGAACAATTTCCAACCATCAAAGATTTAGCTGGTGCAGAAGAGCAGAAGCTTTTGAAGGCTTGGGAAGGATTAGGTTATTACTCTCGTGCTCGCAATTTAAAAGCTGCCGCTCAACAAATCATGGCAGAGTTCGATGGAGAGATGCCACAGACCATCACTGATATTCGTTCGTTAAAGGGGATTGGTCCTTACACTGCCGGGGCGATCGGCAGTATCGCTTTTGGATTGCCGGAACCTGCAATCGATGGCAATGTGATGCGTGTAGTGAGTCGTTTGTTTTGTATTGAGGCAGATATAGCTAAAGCGAGTTCTCGCGGAGTCTTTGATGAAGCAATGCGTACAATCATTTCTCACGATGAGCCAGGAGAATTCAATCAAGCTTTGATGGATCTTGGTTCAAGTATTTGTACGCCGACTTCGCCATTATGCGAAGAATGTCCACTGCAAGAATATTGTCTAGCCTATCAGCAGGGAACACAAACCGACTTTCCCGTAAAATCAAAAAAAGCGAAGCCAAAAGATGTGTATTACATTGCTGGAGCTATTGAAGAAGATGGCCGCTTTTTATTGGTGCAGCGACCAGAAACTGGCTTGTTAGCCAAAATGTGGCATTTTCCGCTTTTGGAAGTGGATCAGGCGACCTATACGCAATTATTGGCTTATTGGCAAGACCAACAGTTAACATTGGATGCAGTTGCAGAAGAACCAGCTCCGATTTTCCCTGAATTTCCCGTCGTTTGGCAAAAAAGACATCTTGGTGAGGTTACTCACATCTTTAGTCATTTGAAATGGCACATACTGCTTTTTTATGGACGCACACCGTCGGAATTCTCGTTAGAACACAGTCAATGGGCTGCGCCAGAAGAATTTGAACAGTATGTCTTTCCCAAACCTCAGTTGAAATTAGTCGAACAATTGAAGAAAAATCATAAAGTCGATAAACATTTCTAGGCAAAGGGTTGTTTTATTGCTATAATATTTACGATATCGGTGTAATGAACACCCAAACAAAACGCAAGTTTTCTTGCTGAGGGAAGGGTTGCTATGCGAGTTCCAAAAGAAGGAGAGTTTGTCAGCATCCAAAGCTACAAACATGACGGCAATTTGCATCGAACGTGGCGGGATACTATGGTCTTAAAGACGAGCGAATTCTCAATGATTGGTGTCAATGATCATACATTGGTGACTGAATCGGATGGAAGACGCTGGGTTACCCGTGAGCCAGCTATTGTATATTTTCATAAAAAATACTGGTTTAATGTAATCGCAATGATCCGAGAAAAGGGGGTTTCCTATTATTGTAATCTCGCTTCACCGTATTTGCTTGATGAAGAGGCCTTGAAATATATTGATTATGACCTTGATATCAAAGTATTTCCTGATGGTGAGAAACGTTTACTAGATGTGGATGAATATGAGCTTCATAGCAAGATCATGCATTATCCGCAGGACATTGATTTTATTTTAAAAGAAAATGTCAAAATTTTAGTAGATTGGATCAATAATGGCAAAGGACCATTTTCTGAGGGGTATGTGGACATTTGGTATGATCGCTACAAGCAGTTGTCTCAGAAATAGCAAGGAGTAGCCGTAAAGGGTCACTTCAATGTGCAAAAAACTCGACTTTAATTCGAAGTCGAGTCTTTTTGTATCAAAAAATAGTGCCTGTCATCGAGTGATTGATTTGTAAGGCGGGGCTTCTTTAAAGGAGATTCATCCAGTTCTATAAAGAAGCGAAAGTTGTCAATCACGTGAGTTATAAGTGATTGACAGCTTTTAAGATACTTAGTTCTGCAGATATTTACTCATTTTGATGTGGGGCATATCCGCATCAAGAAATTCTTCCCCTTCAGGTTGGTAGCCTAGAGAAAGATAAAAACCTTTTGCGGTTAGCTGAGCACCTAAAGTGATTTTTTGAAACCCTTGTTTCCGAGCAAAATCCTCCGCCCCTTGGATCAAAATTCGTCCGAAGCCTTTTTTGCGATGGGAAACGGGTACGGCCATACGCTGAAGTTTCAATGTGTGGCTATCTATAGGAAGCAGCCGCAAAGTTGCTGTTGCTTCTTTTTGTTCATTGTAGAGAACAAAATGGACCGCGTTTGCTTCGTCCTGATCGATCTCAAGACTTAAGGGCACGCCTTGTTCTTTGACGAAGACATCATTACGAATTTTCAACGAGTCCAGATAAATTTCGCTTAATGTATCTTTGGTTTGTGCGACGAACATAAAATCAACCACCTTCTTATTTCATCAATTATTTTCTAAGTATACCATTTTTACGAAAAGAAAAATTGCTTTTGCGGCTAAAGTCGCAAGCTTTTTTTTGCAAAATACTCTATAATAGTGAAAAAAAGGAGGGAATCGTTTGTTCGACAAATTCAAACAATCAAAACTTTTCTTCTGGTCATTAGAAATTCTCGTTCTTGCCACGTTAGCTCTGGTATTGAGCAAAATCAATTTCTTATTTGCACCAGTAGGAACATTTTTTTCGACATTATTTGCGCCGGTCTTAATTGCAGGCTTTTTGTACTATCTGCTTAATCCGATCGTCGTTTTTCTGATGAAGACCACTAAGATCAAAAGAATCTACGCTGTGATTTTAGTTTTACTCTTATTAGTAGCAGCTATTGTCCTAACAGTCGTAAGCGTGATTCCAAATCTGATCAACCAAATTTCACAACTTGCAGAAAATATTCCTACTTTTGCTAAAAATATGGAGACTTGGATTTCTAAAATAGCAGATGACCCAGTATTTAAACAGATCGACTTTGCGCAACAGTTAGAAAATCTCAATCTTTCCTATGGTTCATTGCTGCAACAATTTCTAAGTGGGCTGTCAACAAGTTTGGGATCGATCGTAGGAACGATTGCTTCAGCAACGATGATCATTGTTACAGTACCATTCATCTTATTTTATATGCTGAAAGACGGCGAGAAACTTGTGCCAAATATTCAATCAGTTTTACCTGAAAAAAGACGAAATCAAATCATCGAGTTATTGGGTGATCTGAATAAAACATTGTCCAATTACATTAGCGGACAAGCGATTGAATGTATTTTTGTCGCGACCTTTACCTTTATCGGCTACTGGCTAGTGGGTGTCAATTACGCCTTTTTATTTGGTGTAATTGCAGGGATCACTAACTTGATTCCTTATTTGGGCCCTTACCTCGGCTTGATTCCGGCAGTTTTAGTGACAATCTTTGATGATCCTTTCCGGGCTCTGTTATGTGGTGTAGTCGTGTTAGTCGTTCAACAATTAGATGGTAATGTGATCTATCCTAATGTAATCGGAAAGTCATTGGCGATTCATCCGCTAACCATTATTTTAGTGTTGCTAGTCGCAGGGAACATCGCTGGATTACTGGGTATTTTCTTAGGAGTACCTTTCTACGCCATTTGTCGTACGATTGTGATTTTTGTGATTCGTTTGATTCGTGACGATAAAAGCAAGAAAAACCAAGAGAAATTGATCGAACTAGATAACTGATGGTTTTTATTGCAAAGAAAAAAGCTTTATGATACGATTTTATCGTGGGTATAGCCCACGATTTTTTTTAGAAAATGTAAAAATAAGGAGAGAATGCTATTATGAATGCTGACCCCGAGAGTCAGTCGCTATTAGCGCAAATTTTATTATTGATCGTTTTGACATTGATCAATGCTTTCTTGGCTGCTTCAGAAATCGCGGTTGTTTCAGTTAATAAGAACCGTGTAGAACAGAAGGCTGAGGAAGGAAATGTCAAATCACAAAAATTATTGAAAATCATTGACAATCCCACCAACTTCTTGTCGACGATCCAAGTTGGGATCACATTAGTCAATATCTTATCAGGGGCCTCACTGGCAGATACGCTATCTACCCGCTTAGCACCCGTTCTAGGTGGCGGAGCTGCAGCAAAAAGCCTGGCTAATATCATTGTATTAGCGATTTTGACCTATGTTTCGATCGTATTTGGTGAGTTGTATCCAAAACGAATCGCAATGAACAAATCTGAAGAAGTTGCTCAATTTACTTCAGGTGTGATACGTGTGATTGGTACGATCGCAAAACCATTTGTGTGGTTGCTTTCCGCTTCAACTAGTTTGTTAGCTCGAATCACACCAATGGAATTTGATGATGAAGATACAAAAATGACTCGTGATGAAATGCGGTATATGTTAGAAACAGAAGGTGTCTTTGAAGAAGATGAATTGGAAATGCTACAAGGAATCTTTTCATTGGATACGAAGGTGGCCCGTGAAGTGATGGTGCCGCGGACTACTGCATTTATGGTCGATATCAATGATTCAGTAGATGAAATTTTGACAGAAATTTTAGCAGAAAACTATTCTCGAATCCCAGTATATAATGAGGACAAAGACAAAGTCGTAGGTATTTTACATACAAAAAACCTGCTGAAATGTGCCTATAAATATGGATTTGAAACATTAGATATTAAACAAATCCTCCAAGAACCATTATTTGTGCCTGAAACTGTTTTTATTGATGACTTACTCTATGAGTTGAAAAAGACTCAAAATCAGATGGCTATCTTATTAGACGAATACGGCGGTGTCGTAGGTCTGGTTACTTTAGAAGACCTCTTAGAGGAAATCGTTGGTGAGATCGACGATGAATCGGATGAAGTAGAAGAATTATATGAACAAGTTTCTGATCATGAGTACATCATCCAAGGGCGAATGTTGATTGATGACTTTAATGAAGCATTTGATATGAGCCTGCACATGAGTGATGTTGATACAATGGCCGGATATTTGATCACAGCTTTAGGGTTGATTCCTGATGAAGGAGAGAAATTATCCTTTAAAGTGGATAACGTCACACTGATTACAGAAGAAATGGAAGGGTCACGTGTATTGAAGATCCGCGTTATCTTCCATGATCCTGAAGAAACAGCTGTCGAACCTGAAGAAGAACGCCGCTATTTCAAAAAAGATTTTGAAGAAGACGAACCTCGTCGATAAAATGAATGCTTGAAGCAAATGCTTCAAGCATTTTTTTGTCTAAAAATAATATATAGAACAGAATGAGTTAATCAAATGATACAGATTTAGCTAGATAAAAAAACTAAAATAACTAAGCATATTTCTTGCTTTTCTTGTGAATTAAAGAGAGGATAAGAGTGCGATAACTAGAAATCATTGTGGGGTGGGAAAATGAGATTTTACCGAATGAAAAGTGATGATATTCGGATGAACTTAGCTACTGAAGAATATTTAATGAATAACGTAGATATTTCAGAACCATGCTTGCTGTTATACATACAAAAGCCTTGTGTTATAATCGGTAGAAACCAAAATGCCTACGAAGAAATAAATTTTGACTATTTACGACATAATGACATCGTTTTAACCCGGAGAACCTCTGGTGGCGGAGCAGTTTATGACGATCTAGGCAACATGAGTTTTAGCTTTGTGACTAAAAAAGATGTGACTCATTTTGGTGATTATCATGGAGCCACCCAACCTATTTTGAAAGCATTGCAGAAGATGGGAGAAAAAGAGGTTGAAGTACGGGGAAGAAATGACTTGTTTGTTGAAGGAAAGAAATTTTCTGGTAACGCCATGTACACAAAAAATGACAGAAGCTATTCCCACGGAACATTGATGTTCGATGTTGACTTAAGCGTTTTGACAAAAGTGTTGAACGTTCCACAGGAAAAGATCGACTCGAAGGCAACAAAGTCAGTGCGTAAAAGTGTGACCAACATCAAGCCTTATCTTTCTGAAGAATATCAACAGTTGTCAACGAAAGAATTTAGAGATCAATTGCTCTGTCATATTTATGACGTCGACAACATTGAGGAAATCCAAGAAAAAGAAATCAAATTAACGGCTGAAGATCAACGGAAGATTAATCAGTTGTATCAATTGCGATATGCCAATGATCAATGGATTTATGGGGAAGCCCCGAATTATCAATGGACGAAACGCAAACGTTTTGAAAATGTTGGTATCGTTGAACTACGCTTTTCAGTGGCAAAGGGGAAAATCACAGAAGCACAAATCACTGGAGATTTTTTTGGCGAAGAAGATATCGCTGGTCTCGAAAAACAGCTGATTGGTCTTCCTTATAATGAAGAGTTGCGACAGCATTTTCAAGGGGTGGAAGTCGCGAAATATATCCATCAACTGACAAATGAGCAATTTGTATCACTACTTTTCAATTGAGTTTGAAGGCAGAGGAGCGTCAGGAACCAAATATGATCGAAGTAAAAGAGGTTTCACAAGTATATCAGGACAATGTCCTTGATCGAGTATCGTTAACAATCAACAATGAGATCGTCGGTATCGTCGGCAAAAGCGGTTCCGGGAAGTCTACCTTGTTGCGTCTGATTAATTTGATCGAATCTCCTTCAGCTGGCGAAATCGTGATTGATGGCGTGAACACGACAGGATTGACCAAGAAAATGAGACGAAGTCTACAGCAAGATATTGCGATGATCTTTCAACAATTTAATCTGCTCCATAATCTGACTGTCTACGACAATGTTTTTTTGCCTTTAAAATTAGCTGGAAAATCACAACGACAAGTGATGGAAACGTTAGACTTCGTAGGTATGTCTGAAAAGGCTTCGGTTTATCCTGCTTCTTTAAGTGGAGGGGAAAAGCAACGAGTAGCAATTGCCCGTGCTTTGGTCAAAGAACCAAAGATCCTCTTGTGTGATGAACCGACCAGTGCATTGGATGAAGATACTAAGGGAGATGTTTTATCGTTATTGCAAAAGGTTCATGGCACTTTCCAGCCTACAATCGTGTTTGTTAGTCATGAATTGTCAGCGGTTCGACAAGTTTGTGAGCGGGTCTATGTTATGGAACAAGGAAGAATCGTAGCGGAAGTAGCGAATACGCCGCATCTTTTACAAAAAGAAGAATTAAACTATGTCGATCGTGTGATAAGGAGTCTAAAGCATGACGATAATTGAGAGTATTCAATACTATTTACCAGAATTGATGCAGGCGATGGAAGAAACCCTGATCATGATGAGTATCTCTATCTTCGCCGCTATTTTGATTGGATTGCCATTAGGTATTCTATTATTTATTAGTCGTGAAAACAACAATCAGGGAACGATTTTGTATCAAATATTAAATTTGCTGATCACGGTCATTCGTTCGTTTCCTTATTTACTGTTTGTTGTTGCGATGATTCCCGTCACTCGTTTTTTGTTAGGCAGCTCGTTTGGGCCGATCCCAGCAAGTATCCCATTGAGTATTGTGTCAATCGTCGTCTATGCTCGTTTAGTCGAGCAGGTATTGTTGGATGTCCCAGAAGATGTCGGACTATTGGCACGCTCATTAGGTGTCTCCACTTATCAATATGTCAAAGAATTTTTGCTCGTGGAAGCAAGAAGCGGGTTAATCCTGTCTCTGACGACAACGATCGTCAGTATGGTGTCTTATTCCACAGTGATGGGAATCGTTGGCGGAGGAGGAATCGGAGACTTTGCCATCCGTTATGGATATCAACGGTACGAATATGGGGTCATGTATTTTGCCATTTTAGTGATGATCGTAGCAGTTTTTAGTATTCAGTTGATTGGGAATGGGTTAGCAAAAAAAGTTGATAAAAGAAAGTAGGAGTAGGAATGAAAAAAGGAATATTTTTTGGGTTAGTACTAGCAGTAATGTTTCTTGGTGCTTGTGGAACAGGGAATGAGTCGCAATCAGAGGATAAAGTGATTAAAGTCGCTTCTCAAACGACCCCTATGACAGATGTTGTCAAAGTAGCAGCCGATGCGGTAGAAGATGGCTGGAAAATTGAATTGGTACAAGTAAATGACAATATTCAATACAATGAGCTGTTGAATAATAAGGAAGTAGACGCAAACTTTGCGCAGCATGAGCCGTATATGCAACGCTACAATGAGGAAAAATCAGCAGATTTAGTGGCTTTAGACAAAATTTATAATGCTAAAGTGGGCTTTTACTCAAAAGAGTATACAAAAATTGAAGACATTCCTGAAGGAACGAAAGTTGCTCTGCCGAATGATGTTTCTAATGAAGGACGAGCATTAGCCATCTTAGCTGAGCAAGGATTGATTGAATTAAAAGATGGAGTTGGAGTCAATGGTACGATCAAAGACATTACTGCGAATCCTAAAAACTTTGAATGGTTGTCTGTGGACTTATTGAATCTAGCAGAAGCCTATAATGAACCAAATGTCTCCCTTGTCTACAACTATCCGACCTATATCGCCAAAATTGGTCTAAAGCCTGACGATGCCTTGTTCTTAGAGAAAACGATAGATGATCGTTTTGCGATCTCTTTAGTTGCTCGTAAGGACAATCAAGATTCAGAAAAAATCAATGTTTTGCGAAAAGCGATGACCAGTGATAAAGTCAAAGAATTTTTGGAAAATGAGCATAGTGATACATTAATTCCAGCCTTTTAGTTTTTTGAGTGTTTTTCATGCTTTCACAGCAGTTCTCGTATAAATACAAATAGCTATCAAGCTGCTTAAACAGTTGCTCTCTAGACTTTCGAATCTGAATGATAGAGAGCATTTGTCTGTAATTTTTCTTTTTTCCGCTCTTGATACATGATATACTGATTTGGTCAGAAAATCTTTGTATAGACACAGAGAGTTCTAATTTCAAGGAATGGAGTAACTACATAACATGGAGAATCCAAATTTAAAACAACAAGTTGAAAGTCGTCGCACCTTTGCGATTATTTCTCACCCGGATGCTGGGAAGACAACGATCACTGAGCAGTTGCTGCTATTTGGGGGAGCAATTCGCCAAGCAGGAACTGTCAAAGGAAAGAAAACCGGTAATTTTGCTAAATCCGACTGGATGGAAATCGAGAAACAACGGGGGATTTCTGTCACTAGTTCTGTAATGCAATTTGATTATCAAGGGAAACGTGTGAACATTTTGGATACACCAGGACATGAGGATTTCTCTGAAGATACGTATCGTACGTTAATGGCTGTTGATAGCGCCGTGATGGTTATTGATAGTGCCAAAGGGATCGAAGCACAGACGAAAAAGCTTTTCCAAGTCGTAAAAAAACGGGGAATCCCGATCTTTACCTTCATCAACAAATTAGACCGTGATGGTCGTGAACCATTAGAACTTTTAGAAGAGCTAGAAGAGTTGCTTCAAATCGAGTCCTACCCAATGAATTGGCCAATCGGAATGGGAAAAGGGCTTGAAGGACTTTATGACATTCACAATCAACGGGTTGAAATTTATCGTCCAGAATCTCATGGCGGTGAACGCCTGATTCCATTTGATCAAAACGGTGAAATTCCCCAAGATCATCCGCTGAATCAAAATGGTGTCTATCAACAAGTGTTGGAAGAAGTCGAATTATTACAAGAAGCTGGCGATTCCTTTGATGAAGAGAAAATCGCTCGTGGTGATCAAACCCCTGTCTTTTTTGGCTCTGCGTTAACAAACTTTGGTGTGCAAACTTTCTTAGAAACATTTTTACAATTTGCACCAGCACCTTACGGACATAAGACAATGACAGGAGAAGAAATTAGTCCATACGAACAAGAGCTTTCAGGATTTGTTTTCAAAATCCAAGCCAATATGAACCCCGCACACCGTGACCGGATTGCCTTTGTCCGCATTTGCTCAGGAACATTTGAACGGGGAATGGATGTCACGCTTGAGCGGACAGGCAAAAAAATGAAATTAAGTAATGTGACCCAGTTCATGGCAGACACTCGCGAAAATATTGAGCAAGCTGTTGCCGGCGACATCATTGGGGTATATGATACCGGAAATTATCAAATTGGTGATACTTTATATGAAGGGAAATTGAAAGTCGCCTATGAAGAATTACCTTCGTTTACACCTGAACTCTTTATGAAAGTAACAGCCAAAAATGTTATGAAACAAAAATCATTCCATAAGGGGATCTATCAGTTAGTGCAAGAAGGAGCCATCCAATTGTATAAAACGTATCTCAGTGATGAATACATTATTGGAGCGGTTGGACAGCTGCAATTCGAAGTATTTCAATATCGAATGCTGAACGAGTACAATGCAGAGGTGATCATGTCGCCAATGGGACATAAGATTGCTCGTTGGATCGATCCTAAAGATTTGGATGAAAAGATGAGTTCAAGTCGCAACATTTTAGCCAAAGACCGTTTCGACCAGCCATTGTTCTTGTTTGAGAACCAATTCGCGATGCGTTGGTTCGCCGACAAATATCCAGATGTCGAATTGAAAAGTTTGATGTGAAAACACTGCTAGTACTTGTGACGGCAAGTGTTCTCAAATGATGGGAGCGAGAAATGAGTTGGTTCTTGTCTAAAAAAACATTCTTATCGTTTTTGATAAGAATGTTTTTTTGTTTTGTATCAGTAAAAAATCGAATTGTTTTGGTCTAAAAAGACTGATATAATAATTTACGACGTGAGACGAGCGCTTATAGTGTTGCAAATAGGAGTAAGGGGGTCATTATGAAATTAATCAAGCGTGTCAATTTGCTTGACGATAAAAAGCTAATCATGAAACTGAATATCTTAACGATTCCTCTATTGGTTATTTTCTTTGCTTTATTTACGCTTTTAACATTAGACAGAAAGTTATCGGAAGAAGTCACTATCGATTTAATGTATCTCGTTATTGCCATTCTATCAATGGCAGGGTTAATCATCTTTCACGAATTGATTCACGGGATTTTTTTTAAGCTGTTCAATAAGGAAGGAAAAGTCAAATTTGGTTTTAAGAATGGTTTGGCCTATGCAACAAGTCCTAATTCCTTTTATTCAAGGTGGCAGTTTTTACTTATTTTGCTTGCTCCTTTTGTCTTGATCACTTTGATCTTATGGCTGTTGTATGCGTATAGGGAAATTTCTCCTTATGCATTTGTCTGGTTGGCTTCTTTTCATGGGTCAGCCTGTATTGGGGATTTTTATTTTTGTTATTTAGTGACTAAAGCTCCAGCGCATAGTTATGTAGAAGATACCGAACAGGGGATAAATTTTTATTCCAATCATTAGCAAAGCACAGCCATTAGGGCTGTGCTTTTTTGCACTCATTTGAAAAACGTTTTTGTTGCGTAGCATGGCTATCATTTGTCAATCACTTTGCTATAGAGCATGCACTGAAGATCAATTTTTTTGTTGGGCAATTTTAATGAAATCTTTTTTTCTTTTTGACGTTGAAAACCGCGCTTTTCATAAAATTGATACGTACAAGCACTATCTGTAAAAAGATAAATTTCTTTTCCTTGCACTCTTTTCTGCAGTTCATCTAGCAGCCGCGTTCCGATCCCTTTGATAGGTATATCAGGATTAGCTGCTAAGAAAATGATTTCCCCATCCGGTGAATGGTCACTTAAATATTCAGAAAGGAGTTGATTGTTTCCGGCATCATATGCTCCGGCACTTTCTTTGGCAAAACTATTCTGTAAGAATTCAAACAGTTTTATGTACATCATTTGTCCAAAAGAAGTATGCGCTTTAGGTGCACCGCTTATTTCCGCTAGTAAAACTCCAGCCAATACATCTTCGTGATAGAGAGCAATAATCTCAGTCGCGCGATTTAATTCCAAGTACCAGAAATATCTGCCGTAAAGATTTAAGAGCAGTTTGTTTTTGATATACCAATCAAAGTGCATTCCTTTGATGGCAAACTGGATGGCTTTATGATAGTCTTTTTTTTCTAAATTTCTGAAAGTTAAAGTCATTTTTTATTCTCCTAATCATTGGTTGTCTGTGATACACTTATAGTATAATAGACACTTTGTCGATTATCTATGGACAATCTTACTTGAACTTGTCGTTTAAACGACAAGTCTAGCCATAAGTGTCGAATAGGGGGAAGTAGAATGAATAAAGAGGATCGTCGGTTTAAAAAAACTGAACGGGCGTTGGCAGAGGCTTTATCAAAACTGATGATGGATAAAAAAATACAATCAATCACTATACGCGAGCTAACAGAAACAGCCGATTTGCATCGATCCACGTTTTATAAACACTATACAGATATTTACGATCTATATGAGCAACTGGAAATGCGATTCTTCCAAGACATCAATCAACTGATTTCCTTTGATAACACTCACAGCTATGAAGACTTGTATATAAATCTAGTTGAGTACGTCTATCATCATTCGTTTGTCTATAAGCTATTCATTACTTATTCAAACGGTTTGGAGGTACAAGAAAAAATGAAACAGTTGATCGAAAAAAATTACTTGGAAATTTGGTTGTATGAAGATAAAAAGAATGTGATTACTGAAGAGATGAGATACTTTACGACCTATCATATTCAAGGTTGTCTTTCCGTATTGAATTATTGGGTAGAAACGAATTTTGCTTACTCAAAAAAAGAAATGCTGGAACTATTACAGAAATTAAACAATCATCTCGAAAGAATCATGCCATGAGAAAAATTATAATTTGTAAACGAGGCACGATCGCTGTAAAAAAGATCGCATCCCCTTTTGATTTGGAACTAAAATTACTTTAACATGATGATTGAACGGAACGGATAATGCGTTAGTTTTCAAATAAAAATTCTGCTAGAAAAAATCCTCTTAAAAAGATCTATAAGCTTTTTAAGAGGATTTTTTGTATCTAATTCTAAGCTGGTTAGTCGATTCTGTCAAAAAAAGATTGTACATAATGTGTAATTTTTTGACAAAAAAAGATAACTAAAAAGGTTATAAATGCTTTATTTTAAAGTGTAGGAAGGTCATTTGCCATAAATAATCTCTGAAGGTGATTTGAAAATGATGGAAATATCAGAAAGTAAAAGTATGAGAGGAAAAATGTTTTCCATACGATTTACAAATAAAAGACACGTATATTTTCTTAGAAAATGTGTTTTTCCTGTAAATTATACTTTAAAACAAGTAGAAAATTACTTGCACAATTCATTAAACATTGTAAAAGAAACATTAGAAATCCTCGATGCAACGAATGTTCTGATTATGGATGGTTTCAAACGTTCTAATGAGAGCACAGATAATACATTAATTGATGCCTATTGGATAGACGCCGAACAATACATAATAGAGTTGAACTATACAAATAAGGTAGATTATATCATTTTAATTGCAAATATAGATACAGAGCTGGATGCTGTCGAAAAATTTGTCAAGAGTGAATACCCAAATTCTCAGTTTACGATCGAACATTATGATGAAGCGTGGATAGTAAAATCGTGAATAGTCTTCGTCAGAGAGATGATTATAGGAAAAAGAGAAAACTCATGCCATAGAAGAATCGAATGTCTTTCTAGCAATTGATGAACCAATAAATTTTGATTTTCAAGAAATTGATTTTAGTAAGGAGCTATTAAATCATGAAGGTAGTATAAATGTAGAGATTTCACTGAATGAATTGATTACTGATGACATTTTAGCGATCTCTTCATTTGGTAATGGCTTAAGTGCGGCTTTTGAAAACGCAGAAGAATGGGTAGTTACGCAATCTACAGATGTCCGTAAGTTTTACGTTACATTAGTTCCTAAGAAATTTCTGGCGCATGATCAAGAGAATTATAAAATTGTTTTTACTCTCAGTGAGATGACCTCAGGCGTTACTAATCCTAATTCATCGGACTTAAAAACCGAACTCAGAAATAGTCAAGAAGAAAATGAAGCCTCGACAATGAATGAATGATTGGATGGAGGAATCGCTCTCTGAAACAAGTACTATTTCTTCCTCAAATAGCACCTCAACTGGGAGTGTGTTTCACGGTAGTGAGAGTGCTTTTTTATGGAAGAAGCACAATCGCATAGTACTGTATTTTCATTTTCCCAAGAATCATTCGATTGTCAGACTAATTCTCCCATCTAATTGTGAAGCAGGTTAATTCCAGCTATGGCACATAATGAATATCCCAAGATCTGCCTATCAGACGGTCGGGGTTCAGATTTCTGTGTTAAACAAGAATCCGATCTTTGCAAATTAATAACAGGCGCAAAAGATTAAAACATTACTAGATAAAATTAAAGAATACTTTATTCTTATTGTGAATAAAATTGCAAAAAGAAGAGAATATTGTCAAAAAAAATAGTGTATAGTTTTTTTGTAAGACCATCTTCTTACAAAATAAATAATAAAGGAGGAATGAAATTAATGAAAAAGGTTACTTTAGTAACAACATTATTGCTTGCTCTATTTTTTGGAGCATCAGCAAGTGCAGAAGTAGTTACTGTAAATGTCACAGAAGGAGCAGCAACATTTACTTTAGCTACTCCTGTTGAAACAAAAACTGTAGATTTTGCAGATATTAGTTTCACAGAAACGAAAGCGAATCCGCTAACAGGTACTTTCACGTTATCTGGAACATTAACGAATAAGTCATTTGGAGCAAAGCAAGTAGTGATAACAGCAGCAGTTCCTGGAGAAACCTCAGCACCTGGTTTAACGATTGCAACGAGTGAAGTATTCAAAGTTGAAGCAAGTCAAGGCTATGAAACGACTGAAGAAGGTACTTTTGATTATACAATTGATCCTTCAACTTTTGACAACACTAAGGCAAGTGATTACGTGATCACACTAACTGCATCAGAAGTGACAGACGTCACTCCTTAATCGTATGTTATATCCTAGCTACAAGAATGAATCTTATTCTTTTGGGGTGTTTCTTTTGTTCCTGTGCTTAGGAATATTTTTTTTCAGTCCAGAAGCATTGGCAGAAGAATCGATTGGCTCTTCTTTTGAAGTTCAGATCCAAGCAGACAAGAATTCAAGTATAGTAAAAGATATTCAATTTTCGCCTGATCTGAACCAAAAGTATACTTATACAGCAACTGTTACTAATCATGAAAGTCATGCCATTGAAGTATCGGTTTTTCCTAGTATCGCTGTTTCAACTAGGACTTCAATGACTTATGTTGCGGAAACAAACAATTTGCTAAATAAAGATTATGATTTAAAGAAGTACGTAAAACTCTTACCAATTGAAGGTAAATTGGAAGATGGTCTTTTAAAAATAGATGCAAAGCAAAGCAAAAAAATCAAAATCATAATTAATGTAAATAAAAAGATTATTGGGGAAGTATTAGGTGGAATCAATTTCTCTCAAGCAATTGGTTTACAAGAAAATAAAGATTCCGTAAATGTTCAGCAAGTTTATCAAAAAGTAATCGTTGTTCGCTTGAAACAAAATGAATGGGCTCAAGAAACAAAACAGATCATTGGGGACTTTAAATTTACGATTACAGGAAACGCAACGACTCTTTCTTATTACCTTTACAACAAGAATCCACTTGTTACTTATGCAGAAGGTGGCTCCTATCGAGTAATCAATCCTGATCAAGAGATCATAGCTGAAGGGGAGATAGAACAAGAGAAGATTGTGCTTTCACCGTATATAAAAACAATGTTTGAGGCGCCATTGTTAGATAAAGCTGAATTGATGTCTGGGGAGTATCAATTTGTTTTATCCGATGGCGAAGATGAGACGATAACGTATTTTAATTATACGAAAGAAGAAATTGATCAGTTTATAGAGGAGACTACAGATCTTAGTAATAATGTTACAGTGAAGTCAAAAGTCAATCTTTGGTTGATCATCGCCTTATCACTAGTTTCATTTTTGCTTATTTTTTCGCTTGTAAAATTGCTAAAAAAATAAGAAAAGTTTAGGGACGTACTTCGCCTCTAAACTTTTCTTGTTGCTTAAAAGTCCGCTTCTGTCATCTGTTATTAGAAAAGCACTTGCTGAAATTTTACCTGGCAGTTTTTATTTCCTCAAAGAATTGTTTTATTTGTTTGATACAAATTGTCTTCGCGAGTTCTTTTATATCGGAACTGGAGCTTTTTAATTTTGATAAAAGAAAGTGTTCACTCATGAGTAGATTAAATGATTCGCATTCATTGTAGATTAGCTCATTTTAGTTTAAACATACCTATCATCCTAGGGCGACAATTCTCAGCGACGACCAGAGGTTCTTATTTTTTATCACTATTTATCTAAAAAAACTATTTCCACCGATAAAAAGAGTATCTTTTCATCTCAATAGGTAACTGTAGTTAATAATTGTTTCGTTTCAGAGATAGACAAAATTATCGAAGTAACTATCATTAAAAAGGAGAGCGTCATGGATTTATGGAAGTTGTTTCTGACAGAGAGGCAAGAACAAAAATTAAACTTGTTAGAGGATATTATTTCAAAGACTGAAACATCAATTGATGAACTAGCTTGTAAGCATTCGCTGACTAATCGCAAGGTGAAGTCATTGATTATGCAGATCAATGAGGATTACATAGTAGAACTGAATATAACCGACTCACTCATTAAATTTGAAAATAGATTATTTAGACTTTCTGATGTAGAGACCCCAGAAACTTTTACGTCTTTGTATTCAAGTTTAAAGATACAGTATATTAGACAAAGTTCTGTTTTCCAAGTCCTGAATTACTTTCTTAAACATCGAAAAGTAGGGATGGTCAAGTTATCAATGCAATTTAATTATAGTCAGTCCTATTGTTACAAATTAGTCAATAAAGCAAACGATATCATTCGAACGATTGGAGTCGATTGCCAGATTAGAAAGAAAATGAATTATTTAGTTGTGGAAGGTAAGGAAAGCCAGATACGAGTACTTTCTTATATTCTGAATACACATTCTTCGACATTTGCTGAGGACAATTATTATAGTTATCATAACGAAAAGAATGTAACGAGGATCAAGCAAGAGAAACTTTCTAGAATAACTAGAGTTTTTATGGATGCCCATAAAATAGGAAGTTATACTGATATAGATTCAAAAGAGGAGACGGCTATAAGCGACTGTTTATATGAAGAAATCCGACTAGGATTTTGTCAGACTTTTTATCCGTTAGATAAAAAGATCAATCATTCTATTTATCAGTCAGAAAAATTCTTTTACTATCTTTTCGCTATTTATTTCTTTCCAGAGTATTTGACATCTGAAATCTGCGAACGATTGGGGGAGCGATTAATGAAATTATCTGGAAATCCTATCGTAGATCATGCATGTGAAGCTTTGAAGAAAATGGAGGAGAGTTACAGTATCCCTGCCAACCTTCATAGCACATTTGTTTTTCATCTTGTATATCGTTTTTTGATCACGGATAAGCTGAGTTTAAGTTCCTTCTTTTACCACGAAGATAAGAAATTGTTGTTGAACGATAAGTTTCTAAAAATAAAAGAGATGATAAAATCAGTTTACAAAAAAAGCATAGCGGAAAGAGATTTGGATATATTTAGTACACAACTAACAGAGCTATTATACTCCTATGTTGGACATGTGATGGCGGAACCTTTGAATGTCATGATTAATATTACCTATCATGCCAACTATGTAATGTTAGTAAAAAATTATATAACAGGTGTATATAAAAAGGAAACTGTAACTATGGTAGAAAACCTTGCAGAAGCAGATATCGTTATTTCTGATCGATTCGTTGAATCAAAAAAGAATCAGTGTTTTTTCTTTCTTGAGGATATCCATAACATTGAAACATGGAAAAGGTTAGGGATATTTATCAATGGGAGGATCATCGAACGGCGAATTCGATCTGAAAGTGCCCCCAAAATTAGCTAGGATCGATCTGTTGATTGAGTCCATGGCACAGATGCTTTTGCTTAAAGATTGTTTGTTTCGCAGGGGCAACGATAAATAAGTCAAAAAAATATATCTATAAAAGAGGGCTGTGACAGTCATCTTTTATAGATATTTTTTATAGTGATTTCATTGGTATTAGGTTTGCGAAGAAAGCGATTTTTGGATAGAAATTTCTACAATATCTGGCATTTCAATAACTGAGATCGTTTCAGGTTCATAAGAACCAGGCGGTAATTTTTTCAAGAAGTAATGTTTGATTTCTTCAATTTCGGTAGGTTTGATTGCGCGTTTTTTGTTGATCAGCAATATTTCGTTGTGATTTGGGGCAGAAGTAAAGATGACTGTGATGTCTCCGGCAGTATATACTTTTACCATTTCAGCATCGGTATTTTCGAGCTGATTCATAACTAATCGAGAATGGCTGTTTGTCACATTGATCAATTTCACCATACTCACCTCACATTCTATGTATTTTTACTAATATTATAGGGCGTTTTTTTTAAAAAGAAAAGCCAGACAGCTTGAAAACCTTGGTTTTTTTGAGGTTATTCAGGCGTCTGGCATAGAAATCTAGACAAATAAGGTACGATGTCTGGCTGTTGCGAGGATTTTACTCATCATCAGATGGCTGTTTTTCTTGTTCCTTTGGCTCTTCGGGTGTGTCAACAGTTTTTGCTGTCACAATGATTTTGTCTTCAGAATCCAAAGTTGCTTGTAGATCATGGACTTGAGGATGATCAAGATAAAATTCTGCGATACCATCTTCGATATGATCTTGAATCGTTCGGCGTAATGGGCGAGCCCCCATCGTAGCACTATAACCAAGCTCTACCAATTTTTCTTGGACGTTTTCTGGAACTTCAATATGCAATTTTTGATTGGCTAAGGTTTGATTGACATCTGCGAGCATCAAAGAAACGATGGATAACAGATTTTCTTTGCTTAATGCTTTGAATTCAATGATGCCATCAAAGCGATTCAGAAATTCTGGTGTGAAGTAGTTATTTAACTGATTCAAGACAGATCGTGTGACACCTTCCCGGGCTGCTCCAAAACCAACATTGGCTTCTACTTTTCCAGTGCCGGCATTACTTGTCATGATGATCAATGTGTCTTTGAAGCTGACCGTGCGTCCTTGAGCATCAGTTAAACGACCGTCATCCAAGATTTGCAAAAACATATGCAGAACATCAGGATGAGCTTTTTCGATTTCATCTAAAAGAATTAAGCTATAAGGGTTACGACGGACTTTTTCCGTTAACTGTCCAGCTTCTTCATAACCAACATAACCAGGAGGAGAACCAATCAGTTTGGAGACACTGTGTTTTTCCATGTATTCTGACATGTCAAAACGAATCATTGATTCTTCAGAGCCAAACATTTCATAGGCAAGTTGTTTAGCAAGTTCTGTTTTACCAACACCAGTTGGTCCGACAAAAAGGAACGAACCGATCGGACGGCTTTGTTTTCCTAATCCCACACGATTACGACGGATCGCTTTAGCAACTTTATCGATTGCTTCATCTTGTCCGATTACATGCGATTTCAGATCTTGAGCTAAGTTTTTCAACTGAGTTTGTTCTTTTTCTTTGAGTTCGCCAACCGGAATGCCCGTCCGTTCTTCAACGATTTGCTCCATATCCTTTTCGGTGATCACGGGTGTTTCTTCTTCACTGATTTGACGTTCTTTCATTTTTTGCAGCTTATTGATTTGATCTCGGTAGTAAGCAGCTTTTTCAAAGTCTTCTTCTCTAGAAGCAGCTTGTTTTTGTTCTTCTGCTTCTTGCAATTTCTTGTCGATTGTTTTTGGATCGACAATTTGAATAGTCAGATTTTTTTTCGAGCCGGTCTCATCCAGAAGATCGATTGCTTTATCAGGCAAGAAACGGTCTTGGATGTAGCGATTGGAAAGGGTAGCAGCAGCTTTGATTGCCTCATCCGTATATCTTACATGATGGTAATCTTCATATCGAGGCTGTAATCCTTTCAAAATACTGATGGTTTCTTCTACAGAAGGTTCATCGACTCGGACAGGTTGCAAACGACGTTCTAATGCTGCATCTTTTTCAATGATGCGATATTCGTTCAATGTCGTTGCGCCGACCATTTGTAATTCGCCGCGAGCCAATGCTGGTTTCAGAATGTTTCCAGCGTCCATGTTGCCATCACCAGCAGCCCCTGCGCCCACGATCTCATGGACTTCATCAATGAATAAGATGACATTTTCGGCTTGTTTGATTTCTTCAATCAATTTTTGGATCCGCTCTTCAAATTGTCCGCGAATACCCGTTCCTTGAACCAGTGACGCAACATCTAAGCGAATCACTTCTTTATCCATTAGTTTTTGAGGAACGTCACCGTCGACAATTTTTTGTGCCAGACCTTCCACGACAGCGGTTTTACCTACACCAGGCTCACCAATCAATACAGGATTGTTTTTCGTTCGGCGATTTAAGATCTCGATCACCCGACGAATTTCATCGTCACGTCCTACGACTGGATCGATCCCGCCGTCTCGAGCTTGTTGTGTGATATTGATGCCGTATTCGCCTAAAAGACCAGAAGGTGCTTGGCCATTGCGCGGAGGTTGTCCGCCGATTATGCCGTTTCCTCCAGTTTGAGTTGGAGGCGTTTGTTCATAAGGTGAATTTCCTTGTTGCATTTGGCGAGACATTTGTCGAAAAAGGTCATCAAGATTTCCGAAGCCGAAGGGATCCTGAGCCATCATATTTGTTGGATTTCCAGATTGTGCTTTTAATTTTTGGTAACAACTTTGACAATAATCGAGTTGTTTTCTTTGACCATTGACATTGGCATAAAGATGAATAGAAGCTTCATTTTTACCGCAGTTTTGACAAAGCATATGTTCACGACCTTTCTTATCATTTGCTCATCTATCATTCTACCGCGATTTTTACTCATGGTAAAAAGATACACTTGCAGATTCGGTGAATAATTGTCAGCAGCGTCAAAAATTTCATTGACCTTTACTGACCATAACTTTATTATACAATTTTTTTTTCAGACTGCAAGGATTTCAGCTTTGATGGCGGAAACAACTTTTCCCTGAAAAAAGAATCGTTTATAATGGAGAAGATGAAGAGGTGATAGAGATGAATGAAAATCGATTTGTTGAACAAATTGAACAGTTGCGCTCTGGAGAAATCGACGAATTGCTGGTAGAACAATCCGAATTTCTGCTATTTCGAGAAGCATGGTTAAAATTGGAAGACCGCATGAAATTTGTCGGCGAGGCTGGCTTGAATGGCAAGATCATCTATCGGTACCAACCATAAAAACAAATATAGGTTCATTTCAGTCGTTTTCTTAAGAGAAAACGGTTGTCTATCAGAGAAAAAAATGGTAATCTTAACAGTTGAAAGGGCGTTTTTTTGAGTCTGACAATTGACTGAGTCAAAAAAAGCCTTCACCACAAAAAAACCGTATCATAAAGGAGATTGATCAATATGGAAAAGAAAGATTTTCACGTAGTTGCTGAGACAGGGATTCACGCACGTCCAGCTACTTTATTAGTACAAACAGCAAGCAAATTCAACTCTGATATCAACTTGGAGTACAAAGGTAAATCAGTAAACCTTAAATCAATCATGGGCGTTATGTCTCTAGGTGTTGGTCAAGGTTCTGACGTTACAATCACTGCTGAAGGTGCTGACGAAGCAGATGCAATCGCTGCAATCGTTGAAACAATGAAAAAAGAAGGTTTGTCTGAATAATGGTTGAGATGCTAAAAGGAATTGCTGCTAGTGATGGTGTAGCCGTTGCCAAAGCCTACCTGTTAGTACAACCTGATTTATCTTTTTCAAAAGTAAATGTTGAAGATACGGCAGCAGAAGAAGCTCGTTTAGATGAAGCACTAGCAAAGTCAACAGCGGAATTGCAACAAATCCGTGACAAAGCAGCGCAATCTTTAGGCGAGGCAGAAGCACAAGTATTTGATGCTCATTTAATGGTTCTGTCAGATCCTGAAATGATCGGACAAATCAAACAAAACATGGCAGATAACAAAGTCAATGCAGAAGCTGCATTGAAAGAAGTCACTGACATGTATATCGGCATGTTTGAAGCAATGGATGACAATGCATACATGCAAGAACGTGCAGCGGACATCAAAGACGTTGCGAAACGTATCTTGGCACATTTGCTAAATGTGACGTTGCCAAATCCTTCAATGATCAACGAAGAAGTTGTTATCGTTGCTCACGATTTGACACCAAGTGATACTGCGCAATTAGACCGCAACTTCGTTAAAGCTTTTGTAACGGATATCGGGGGACGTACCTCTCACTCAGCAATCATGGCTCGATCTCTTGAAATTCCTGCAATCGTAGGATCAAAAGAAATCACAGCTAAAGTGAATGCTGGTGATATTTTGGCAGTTAACGGAATCTTAGGAGATGTTATCATCAATCCTACTGAAGACCAAGCTGCTGAATTTATTGAAGCAGGGAAAGCTTACGCGGAACAAAAAGCAGAATGGGAAAAATTGAAAGATGCTCAAACCGTTACAGCTGACGGCAAGCACTTTGAATTAGCTGCAAATATCGGAACGCCTAAAGATCTTGAAGGTGTTCACAACAATGGTGCCGAAGCTGTCGGTTTATACCGGACAGAATTCTTGTACATGGATTCTCCTGATTTTCCTACAGAAGATGACCAATATGAAGCATACAAAGCAGTTCTTGAAGGAATGGCTGGTAAACCAGTCGTTGTTCGTACAATGGACATCGGTGGGGACAAAGAACTTCCTTACTTGAAATTGCCACACGAAATGAACCCATTCTTAGGCTATCGTGCGTTGCGTATCAGTTTGTCTGAGTTGGGTGACGGCATGTTCCGTACACAACTTCGTGCGCTGTTACGTGCTTCTGCTCACGGAAACTTGCGTATTATGTTCCCGATGGTGGCAACATTGAAAGAGTTCCGTACTGCGAAAAAAATGTACGAAGAAGAACGTCAAAAATTGATCGATGAAGGCGTAACTGTCTCTGAAGATATTCAAGTAGGTATCATGATCGAAATTCCTGCAGCAGCTGTCTTAGCTGACAAATTTGCCAAGGAAGTAGACTTCTTCAGTATTGGTACCAATGACTTGATCCAATACACAATGGCTGCAGACCGCATGAATGAACAAGTTTCATATCTTTACCAACCATATAACCCATCTATTCTACGTTTGATCAAAAACGTAATCGATTCAGCACATGCTGAAGGTAAATGGGCTGGTATGTGTGGAGAAATGGCCGGCGATCAAACTGCTGTGCCACTTCTAGTCGGTATGGGCTTAGATGAATTCTCTATGAGCGCAACTTCTGTACTTAAAACACGGAGCTTAATGAAACGCTTGTCAACAACTGACATGCAAGAATTAGCAAAACGTGCTTTGGAAGATTGCGATACGATGGAAGAAGTAGTCGAATTGATCAATCAATATGTAAAGTAGTTAAAAGTTAGCAGCAAGCGAATTCGCTTGCTGCTTTTTTGTGGTCTGGGAGCGAACAGTTTTGTCATATTGTTTTGGTGACCTTTGATAAACCAGCTTTTTGACGTATGATAGAAATCAATACAAAAACTAGGCATTGAGTTGGAGGGTGTTCTCCTCTAGCTATGTTATACTAGATGTAACAGTTTAGAAGGAGGAATCTCGTTTGAAAGTACTTCTCTATTTTGAAAGTGAAAAGCTTTTAGAGAAATCTGGTATCGGCAGAGCACTTGCGCATCAGCAACGTGCACTGAGCAGTATCGGTGTTGAATATACATTAGACAAACAAGCTGAGGATTATGATATACTTCATATTAATACGTATGGTATCAATTCGTTGAATCAAATCAATAAAGCAAGGAAACAAGGCAAAAAGGTAATTTACCATGCGCATTCGACTGAAGAAGATTTTCGAAATTCATTTATCGGCTCAAACCAGTTATCGCCATTATACAAAAAATATTTGATCAATTTATATTCCCGAGCCGATCAATTGATAACCCCAACGCCCTACGCAAAAGAACTTTTGGAAGGGTATGGCATCAAGGTACCGATCTGTGCGATCTCTAATGGGATTGATTTGGACAAATATCGTCCGGAACCAAAAAAAGAACAGGCTTTTCGCGACTATTTCCAATTGTCGGCGGATCAAAAAGTGATTATTTCTGTTGGCTTGTATTTTGAGAGAAAAGGAATTGTCGATTTTGTTGAGATTGCTCGCCGCATGCCAGAGTATACTTTTATTTGGTTTGGACATACACCTATGTATACGATCCCTAAAGCGGTTCGAGATCTCGTGAAAGAAAACCATCCTGAAAATGTTATTTTTCCTGGCTATATCAAAGGAGATGTCATTGAGGGGGCCTATTCTGGAGCAGATCTGTTTTTCTTTCCTTCCTATGAAGAAACAGAAGGGATCGTTGTGTTAGAGGCGCTTGCTAGTAAGCAGAAAGTTCTAGTGCGTGACATTCCTGTTTACCATGGTTGGTTGCAAGAGAATCACAATTCTTATATGGGACGGACAGTTGATGAGTTCGTTGAACAAATTGCTAACATCGTAGATGGTCGTGTACCAGATCTGTCAGCTGCCGGCTATCAAGCAGCTGCAGAACGGAGTATTGAAGAAATTGGAAAAGAGTTAAAGAAAGTTTATCAAAGCGTTTTAGAAGAAAAACCCGTTGATTGACGGCAAGTTTGGAGGTACCGTTGTGAAAATCGGATTTTTTACAGACACATATTTTCCGCAAGTGAGCGGTGTAGCGACATCGATCAAAACATTAAAAGAAGAGTTGGAAAAGAAGGGCCATAAGGTCTATATCTTTACGACTACAGATCCAAATGCAGAAATGGATGAGGAAGATATCATTCGTATGCCTAGTGTGCCTTTCGTGTCTTTCAAAGACCGTAGAATCGTGGTGCGGGGCATGTGGTATGCCTATTTGATTGCGAAAGAGTTGGAACTAGAACTGATTCATACCCATACTGAATTTGGTGCGGGACTACTGGGAAAAATGGTGGGTCGAAAACTACAGATTCCTGTGATTCATACCTATCATACAATGTATGAAGATTATCTGCATTATATTGCGAAAGGAAAAGTTTTGCGACCTACACACGTAAAGTATTTCTCTCGTCTGTTTGCCAATCATTCTACTGGGGTTGTCTGCCCGAGTGAACGGGTCATCGATACACTACGCAGTTATGGCGTTGTGTCGCCGATGCGCATCATTCCCACTGGTATTGAGGTAGAGAAATTTCGCCGTCCGGATATCACTCTGGAAATGAAACGAGCCTTGCGTCAAGAATTGGCGATTGAAGAAGACCAGCCGATGTTATTATCATTGAGTCGTATTTCTTATGAGAAAAATATCCAAGCGATCGTTGATGGACTGCCTGATATTCTAGCAGAAATTCCTTCAGCCAAATTAGTGATCGTGGGCAAAGGGCCTTACAAAGAAAAATTGGAAGAAAAAGTTCAAGAAATGAACTTGTCTGACCATGTTCATTTTGTTGGAGAGGTTGCAAATGATGAAGTCGCCATCTATTATCATGCAGCAGATTTCTTCGTCAGTGCTTCTACTTCAGAGACACAAGGACTGACGTATACAGAAGCAATGGCAGCAGGTACGCCTTTAGTCGTTGAAGGCAATGATTATTTAAATACATTGATCGATGATCCATCTCTTGGTGTGACCTTTGACACCGATCAAGATTTTGCTTCTGCATTTATTCATTATTATCAACAGCAGATTCCTAGGGATGAAAGTGTCTTAGCACGAAAAATGTATGAAATCTCTGCGGCACACTTTGGTGAATCGATGCTTTCTTTTTACCATGATATGATTGCTTACTATGAGACAGAACGCCTAGACAAGGAAACCGAAGAAACATTGAAAAAATTCAAAGTCAAATTGAAATCATTTAAACGAACAATTGATTAAACATTATTGCAGTCAAGTTCACGTTTTTAGCGTATACTAAAGACGTGAATTTTTTTATTTTTGGAGGTATGACTATGAAGCTAGGTTTTATTGGAACGGGTGTCATGGGCCAATCAATGGTCGGTCACTTTTTAGCAAGCGGACATCATGTAAATGTGTTTAATCGTACAAAAAGCAAAACAGACGAATTAGTCGCTAAGGGAGCGGTTTGGTGTGATACGCCTGAAATAGTTGCTGCTGAAAGTGAAGTTGTTTTCACAATGGTCGGCTATCCTGCAGACGTTGAGGAAGTTTACTATGGAGAAAAGGGGATTTTTCAAACCGATGTCGCGGCAAAATATTTAGTTGACTTTACAACTAGTACGCCAAAATTAGCAGAACAAATCTATCAAACGGCAAAAGAGCAAGGTGCGGCAAGTATTGATGCGCCAGTTTCTGGTGGTGACCTTGGAGCAAAAAATGGAACGTTGACGATAATGGCGGGTGGTGACGAGGAAGCCTATCAAAAAGTTGAACCACTATTTGAGATTGTCGGAAAAACGTGTCATCTTCATGGCTCTGCCGGCAAAGGCCAGCACACAAAAATGGCTAATCAGATCATGATTGCTGGCACCATGACTGGAATGACTGAGATGCTCGTCTATGCCGATAAAGCAGGTTTAGAACTTCCGCAAGTCATTGAGACATTATCTGGTGGCAGCGCCGCAAACTGGTCATTGGCCAACTACAGCCCCCGTATTTTGAAAGAAGATTTTTCACCTGGTTTTTTTGTCAAACATTTTATCAAAGATTTAGGTATCGCACTTGATGAAGCAGCGAAAATGGGACTGGATTTGCCAAGTACGGCTTTGGCAAAAAAAATGTACGATCGCTTAGCGGAAGCTGGCTATGAAAGTGATGGGACTCAAGCCCTGATTAAGCTTTGGTGGCAAGATGGAAAAAAATCTTAAAATGACAAAATAAATTGTAAAAAATCAATGCAAGATAGAATATGATTTGATACAATATAACGGACAGAAAAAGGAGGCTTACGAATGAAAAGTTCGCAATTAGTCGCTATCATCAAACGTTTAGAAGCGATGGTCGAAGCGCAAGACAACGAGGTTCAAGTTCGCCGTTTCGAAAAAGAAGGCGTAGAAAAATGCACAGTGACCTACGATAACACCACAGAAACGTTTGAGTTAACGGAAGCAGAGTCAAGTCAGCCTTATCAATTTGATAATATTGATATTGTAGCCATGGAAATTTATGATTTGATCCAATAAACGTATCAGCGTTCAGATGAAAAATGCCATACGCATTGCCAGCGTTCCTCTTTAAGGAGCGCTGGTTTTTTGTTGCAATCATTTGAGCGTTTAGGTATTTGAGAGCACAAAATTTAATTGTCTTAACTGGCGCAAAATTATATGTAGAGGGTCAAGGTCTGTTGGCAGCAATCGTTTAGCTGTTGTTAAAGGTGCTGGAACATAAGCATCAGAGGTTGATACAACTTCGCTATGAATGATTTGTCCAAAAGAGAGTTGATAGACTTTTACTTGTGATGAATCGGCAGCAAGAGAAGCTTCAAGAGAGGTTTCAAGAGGAATCTCAAAGCGAACTTCTGGGAGAGCGATCAGAGTATTCACCTCGAGAATTTCTCGATAAAAGGATTGAAGCAATTTTTTTTGGTACAGTAGTTGATCTGCCTGTTCAAAAAGTAACTGTTCCGCAAAATAATGCAATCGTTGGTCGAGATAACGAAATATTGTCTTGCTTTCTGCACGAAAGAAAAGTTTCAGCTCATTCAGTTTTTCTTCCAAAGGAATAGTTTGCATCAACGGCAACTGTTTGGACAACGAGAGAAGTTTATAAGGATTGACAGAAGGTAATTGATACGTTTCTGTCAATATCTCAATGATTTCCGGCAATTGCTTGGATCGGCGAAAAGGTCCTATTGCATCCTCTGCTGCCTCATTTGTTCGAACAATGTTTCCTGCATCAAAGCGGATGTATTGGTAATTAAGAAAGTTGGTCATTTGACGGTTATAAATGGGACGATGTTGCTGAATCAACTGACATTCTAACAATAGCGCATCGAGTTCTGTGTCTACGAAAATTGTTTCGAAATCTACGACATTGTGAACTAAACGCAGAATCTTGTTTGTATGCTGTGTATTTTTGCGAAAATAAGAAGAAACTCGTTGTTTCAATTGCTTAGCTTTTCCAACATACAGAATTCCGCCATGAGAATCTTTCATTAAATAAATCCCAGGTTTTTGGGGTAACGCATTTGCTTTTTGCTTTAAGTATTCGATCCGTGCGTTGATGTCCATCACCTCATTTCTACACTGCAACGATACCAAAATTTAAGGTGCAGAACAAGTGATGTTCTGACACGATAATCATTTTCGTGAAATGATGGAAGAAATCTTTGATAATCAAAATAATTTTTAACTACTCGATTCTCTGGTAATTGTCAACTTAAAAACTTGTGAAGGTTAGAAAAGCGTACTGAAAATAAAAATGCGCTTAAAAAAAATAAAAATCAAAAAATTTTCTTGCAATTCTCTAAAAGTTACTTTATAGTTTGACTATCAAATGATTTGATTATCAAACTATTCGGATGGTGAAAGATATGGAACCAAATTTAGAAACGGTCAACGACTATTTAGTCAGTGTCTTCAATGACATTCTCGTGATCGAAGAATCAGAATTAAAGAAATCACAATTTAAAGATCTTTCAATCACAGAAATGCATACGATTGAAGCAATCGGCATGTACAAGAAGAAAACAACTTCAGAAGTCGCTAAAGAGCTTTCTATTACTGTTGGGACCCTCACCATTGCAATCAATCGTTTGGTTAAAAAAGAATATGTAGAACGCATTCGCAGTGAAGACGATCGACGCGTAGTCAAACTTGCGTTGACAAAAAAAGGCAAATTGCTTTATCGGGTACATCAACATTTTCACCGTGAGATGGTCAAAGGCGTTCTAAGCCAGATGTCTACGGATGAAGAGCAAGCTTTACTTAAAGCCTTAAAAAATCTGCATGACTTTTTACAAGATTATAAGTGAGTGTAACGGATGAATATGTTTGGAAAGATTACCGCAACAGCAAGCTATGTTCCTGAACAAATCGTGACGAATCAGCAACTTTCAGAAATTATGGATACATCAGATGACTGGATTTTTTCACGTACAGGAATCAAAGAACGTCGAATTAGTAATGGAGAAAATACTTCCGATTTATGTACGAATGTTGCTACGAAACTTTTGGCATCAAGGGGACTTGCTCCAGATGAATTGGACTTTATCCTAGTAGCGACCATCACTCCGGATTTCAATACACCGGCAGTTGCTTGCCAAGTTCAAGGGAATATTGGCGCCCATCAAGCTTTTGCTTTTGATATCAGCGCAGCTTGTGCCGGATTTGTTTATGCATTGTCTTTAGCAGAAAAATTGATTCGGACCGGTTCTAAAAAAGGGCTCGTCATTGGCGGTGAAGTGCTGTCAAAGGTCTTGGATTGGGAAGATCGTTCAACCGCAGTTTTATTTGGAGACGGGGCAGGCGGGGTGCTTTTAGAAGCAACCAACCATCAGCATCTCTTGAAGGAATCGCTGCAGTCTGATGGAACCAGAGGACTCTCTCTGACATCAGGTTTTGTTGAAAATAAGAATCCTTACGGAAGTTCGTCAACCCAATACAGTGCTTGTATGCAGATGGTTGGTCGTGAAATTTTTGATTTTGCGACACGCGATGTCGTTCAATCCATTCATGCAATCAGTGAGCATGAATCGGTAGATTATTACTTGTTGCATCAGGCCAATTCCCGAATCTTAGATAAAGTGGCTCGGAAATTAAAGGTCCCGCGACATAAGTTTTTGCAAAATATGCAATTTTATGGCAATACTTCAGCCGCTTCAATTCCGATTTTGTTAGATGAAGAAGTGAAACGCGGCACGCTGTCTTTAGGCAGCGGACAAAAAGTGGTGTTCTCAGGTTTCGGCGGCGGATTAGCATGGGGGACCATGCTGGCAGCTTTATAGCCTGTTCACAATCAATATTGAAGAAAACACATTGGAGGAATATACACATGGTATTCGAAAAAATTCAAGAAATCGTAGCAGAAGAATTAGGAAAAGAAAAAGAAGAAATCAAATTAAACACAAACATTCAAGAGGATCTTGAAGCAGACAGCTTAGACCTTTTCCAAATCATTAACGAGATCGAAGATGAATTCGATGTAAAAATCGAAACTGAAGACGGCATCAAAACTGTCGAAGATCTAGTTAAATACGTTGAAAAACAACAAGCATAAAAAACGAGGCTAGGCAAACAGCCTAGCCTTTCCTTGTAATAGAAAGAGTGTGTTTCATTCGCTGTGATCTGCGAGTGAAGATGCCATTTTCTCCAAAATCTTTCAGTTCAAAAAAGGAGTTTAAAATGAAAACAGCATTTTTATTCAGCGGTCAAGGAGCCCAATATGTAGGAATGGGTCAGGAGTTATATCAGCAAGAATCAAGTGTTCAACAAACCTTTGCGGAAGCAAGTGAGATGCTCGGCTATGATATGACTGAACTATGTTTTACTGAAAATGACCGTTTGAATCAAACTGAATATACGCAGCCAGCCATTTTAACCGTCAGTGTGGCTTTTTGGCGTTTGTTAAAAGAAAAAGGTCTCCAGGCCGATGCTTTGGCTGGTTTGAGCTTAGGTGAATATTCCGCATTAGTAGCAAGCGGCGCATTAGACTTTCAAACTGCTGTAGCCCTCGTGCAAAAACGCGGCAAGTTTATGGCAAATGCCGCACCGCAGGGTGTGGGTAAAATGGTCGCTGTGATGAATACTCCGGCTGAAACCATTGAGGCGATTTGTAAAGAAGCTAGCCAAGTAGGGATCGTTTCGCCAGCTAATTACAATACGCCGCAGCAAATTGTCATCGGTGGGGAAGTAGCTGCGGTTGACCAAGCCGTTCAGTTATTGCAAGCGGCGGGAGCCAAACGAATGATTCCATTAAATGTCAGCGGCCCTTTCCATACGAAACTTTTAGAACCTGCTTCTAAACAACTTGCTCAAGAGCTGGCGAAAATTGAAATCAAAGATTTACAGGTGCCGGTGATCAGCAACACGACTGCGAAACCGATGAAACAAGAACAAGTCAAAGAATTATTAGAGAAGCAAGTCAAATCACCTGTGCGTTTTTATGAAAGCATCGAGCAGTTGAAACAAATGGGAATTGAGCAGATGATCGAGATCGGTCCCGGAAAAGTATTGACCGGTTTTTTGAAAAAAATCGATAAAACCATTGCTGCTTCGAGAGTGGAAGATGCTCAAACACTTTTTGACACACTTTCAAGGTTTGATTAGGAGGAATTTATGGAACTGACAAATAAAAATGTCTTTATTACTGGTAGTTCAAGAGGGATTGGCTTTGGCATTGCAGAAGCATTTGCCAAAGAAGGAGCCAATATCGTATTGAATGGGCGGAAAGAGATACCTCAAACTCTTATAGAGACGATTACCCGTTTTGGTGTGAAATGCATCGCAGTCAACGGTGATATATCCGAATACGATCAAGCTGTTTCGATGCTTGCACAAGCGGAAGCGGAATTAGGACCGATCCACATTTTAGTCAACAACGCAGGAATCACCAATGACAAGTTATTGTTGCGCATGAAACCAGAAGAATTTGAAAGTGTATTGAAGATCAATTTGACTGGAACCTTCAACATGACGCAAGTAGCTCTCAAAAAGATGATGAAACTACGCGAAGGACGCATCATTAATTTGACTAGTGTCGTAGGATTGACTGGCAACATTGGTCAAGCAAATTATGCAGCAAGTAAAGCTGGCGTGATTGGTTTTACCAAATCAGTTGCCCGCGAAGGAGCGGCTAGAGGCATTACCTGTAATGCGATCGCACCAGGATTTATTGAAACGGAGATGACCGCAGTTCTTTCTGATAAGGTAAAAGAACAATCGATCAATAATATTCCGTTGCAGCGATTTGGTGCTGTAGAAGATGTCGCAAAAGCTGCGGTTTTTTTGGCCCAAAGCGCTTATATCACAGGTCAAGTAGTCAGCGTAGATGGCGGAATGGCCATGCAAGGATAGAAAGGAGATACTTATGAATCGAGTAGTTATTACAGGATACGGTGTGACTTCCCCAATTGGGAATGATCCAGAAACATTTTTAGCTAGTTTGCAAAATGGAACCAATGGGATTGGCCCCATCACCAAATTTGACGCCAGTGGAACAGGGATTTCAGTAGCAGCTGAAGTCAAAGAGTTTCCACTAGAAAAATACTTTGTCAAAAAAGATACGAAACGGATGGATCTTTTTTCGATTTATGGGATCTATGCTGCCCTTGAAGCAATGAAAATGGCGGGTTTGAATTCTGAAGCGTTAGATGCCGATCGATTCGGTGTCATGGTCGGATCAGGTATTGGAGGTTTGCCAACTATTCAAGACCAAGTGATTCGAATGCATGAAAAAGGTGCAAATCGTGTGTCTCCAATGTTTGTGCCCATGTCGATCGTCAACATGGTGGCAGGAAACATTGCATTGCGTGTGGGGGCAAAAGGCATTTGTACAACTACGGTCTCTGCTTGTGCATCCGGAACTCATTCGATTGGTGAAGCTTTCCGCAATATCAAACATGGTTATGCAGACGTGATGATTGCTGGCGGATCTGAATCAACGATTTGTGAGATTGGTATCGCTGGTTTTGCTTCTTTAACGGCATTAACAACGGAATCTGATCCAGACAAAGCATCCACACCATTTGACAAAAACCGCAGCGGGTTTGTGATGGGAGAAGGTGCTGGGGTTTTGATTCTAGAATCATTTGAACATGCCCAAAAGCGCGGAGCGAAGATTCTCGGGGAAGTTGTTGGCTATGGTGCCAATTGTGATGCCTACCATATGACTGCACCGAATCCTGACGGTTCAGGTGCTGGAAAAGCAATGAAACTCGCGATGTCTGAAGCAGCGATCACTCCAGCCGAAGTTGGCTATATCAATGCTCACGGAACAAGCACACCAGCTAATGATGTAGCTGAAGCTACATCGATCCAATATGGTTTAGGGGACGACTATCGCAAACCTTACGTCAGCAGTACAAAATCTATGACAGGACATCTATTGGGGGCAGCAGGAGGAATCGAAGCAATTGCCTCGCTTTTAGCATTGCAGCATCAATTTATTCCACCGACCATCAATGTTCGTGAACAAGATCCTGAAATCGACTTAAATATTGTGAAAAACCAAAGCCAGCCAGCAGAAATTACGTATGCAATGAGTAACTCACTAGGTTTTGGCGGACACAATGCAGTCATCTTATTGAAACGTTGGGAGGAAGCTTAATTGGAAACAAATGAAATCAAGGATCTGCTTTCCCAATTTGATCAGTCCTCTTTGACTGAATTGCAGCTCAAAAAAGAAAACATCGAACTTTATTTTAATAAAAATTCGTTCAGTAGCCGTCAAGTATCATCCGAGAGTTCAGATGTCAAAGTTGAAAGCATCCCTGCAGCTACACCAGTACCAAGCGTACAACCAACAGCTGCTGGAACCGTCGAGGTTAGTTCAGAGCCAATTATAGCGGGAACGGAGATCGTTTCACCTTTAGTGGGTGTGGTTTACTTAAAACCTAGTCCTGAACAAAGCCAATTCAAACAAATCGGCGATTCTGTCAAAAAAGGGGATGTCCTTTGTATCGTTGAAGCAATGAAAGTAATGAATGAAATTGTTAGCGATGTTGATGGCGAATTAGTTGAAATCTTAGTTGAAAATGAGCAGATCGTTGAATACGATCAACCATTATTCCGTGTGAAAGAAGGGTAAGCTATGTCAGTTATGTCAATTCAAGAAATCAAAGAAATCATTCCCCATCGCTATCCTATGCTCTTAGTGGATCGCATTGAAGAACTAGAAGAAGGAAAACGGGTGGTAGCAAAGAAGAACGTGACCATCAACGAACCTTTTTTTCAAGGCCATTTTCCTCATGAACCAGTCATGCCTGGTGTATTGATCGTTGAAGCAATGGCCCAAGCGGGGGCAGTTGCACTCTTGTCTTTACCGGATTTTCGAGGTAAAACCGCTTATTTCGGCGGACTTGATAAAGCAAAATTCCGCAAAAAAGTAACACCAGGAGATACATTGATCTTAGAAGTAGAAATACTCAAGGTAAAATCTGCAGCAGGAATCGGCAAAGGGATTGCCTATGTTGATGGCAAAAAAGTTGCAGAAGCAGAACTTACCTTCATGATTGGATAGGTGAAAAATGTTTTCTAAAGTATTGATAGCTAACCGTGGTGAGATCGCTGTTCGCATTATACGTGCTTGCCGCGAACTTGGGATCCAAACGGTCGCAGTTTATTCAGAAGCAGATAAAGAAGCGTTACATGCAGAACTTGCCGATGAAGCCATTTGTATTGGCCCGGCGAAAGCAGCAGACTCTTATTTGAATGTGCAACAAATATTAAGCGCCGCGATCGTTACCAAAGCTGAAGCCATCCATCCCGGATTTGGTTTCTTATCAGAAAATAGCCGTTTTGCATCTATGTGTGAAGAATGCAATATTGTCTTTATTGGTCCTAAGAGTGAAACAATCGATGCAATGGGGAACAAAATCAATGCCCGACGGTTGATGATCGAAGCACAAGTGCCAGTGATCCCCGGCAGTCAAGGAGCGATTTCTGATGTGAAAGAAGCATTGACGATCGCTGAAGAAATTGGCTATCCAGTGATGCTTAAAGCAGCAGCAGGCGGTGGTGGTAAAGGCATACGTAAAGTATTGACAAAAGAAGAATTGCCGCAGCATTTTTCTTCCGCTCAGCAAGAAGCAAAAGCCGCTTTTGGTAATGATGAAATGTATATTGAGAAAATCGTGTATCCCGCAAGACATATCGAAGTCCAAGTTTTAGGAGATTCTTTTGGGAATATCATTCACTTGGGCGAGCGGGATTGTTCTTTACAACGGAACAATCAAAAAGTTTTGGAAGAATCGCCATCGGTCGTAATATCAGCTAGTAAACGTCAAGAACTAGGAGCTGCAGCAGTTCGCGCCGCTCAGGCTGTTGACTATCGCAATGCTGGTACAATCGAATTTCTGATGGATGAAGCTGGCGAATTCTATTTTATGGAAATGAATACTCGCATCCAGGTGGAACATCCGATCACAGAAATGGTGACCAATATCGATCTCGTAAAAAAACAAATTGAGATTGCTAGCGGTGAATCGCTGGATATCAAACAAGAAGATGTCAAAATGCAAGGTGCTGCCATCGAGTGTCGTATCAATGCGGAAAATCCAGCCTTTAATTTTGCTCCTTCCCCTGGAAAAATTCATAATTTATTTTTACCTGGAGGAGGTCTGGGCGTTCGTGTGGATAGTGCCATGTACTCTGGATATACGATTCCTCCTTACTATGATTCGATGATTGCAAAGGTCATCGTTCATGGAGAAAATCGATTTGAAGCATTGATGAAAATGCAGCGAGCTTTGGCTGAATTAGTGACTGAGGGTGTAGTGACGAATGCAGAATTCCAAATGGATCTGATCGGTCATCCAAAAGTGATTGCCGGAGACTACAACACAGCCTTTTTACAAGAGGAATTCTTGCCAAACTGGACGCCTGAACAATAGGAGGGAAGAGAATGGCTTTATTTAAAAAGAAGAATTACATTCGCATCAATCCTAATCGCGGCCAGGCACCTGCCAATGAACCAACAGTGCCCGACAATCTTTGGGCGAAATGTCCCAGCTGTAAACGGACCTTATATACAAAAGAAATGGGCGCAGAAAAAGTCTGTCCTCATTGTGGCTATAATTTCCGTATCAGTGCCTGGGAAAGAATCGCATTAACGATCGACGAAAAAAGCTTGGAAGAATGGGATACAGATGTGAAAACAGAAGATCCTCTCAACTTTCCTGATTATCTCGAAAAAATAGCTTCCGTACAGGAAAAAACTGGTCTTCATGAAGCCGTGTTAACTGGAGAAGCGACAATCAATCAGCAACCTGTGGCAATAGGAATCATGGATTCCAACTTTATTATGGGAAGTATGGGAACTGTCGTAGGTGAAAAAATCACTCGATTGTTTGAGCGAGCGCTTGCGAAGAACTTACCCGTTGTATTATTCACTGCTTCTGGTGGTGCACGGATGCAAGAAGGGATTTTTTCATTGATGCAGATGGCTAAGATCTCTGCAGCAGTGAAGCGTCATAGTGAAGCCGGTTTATTTTATTTGACAGTCTTGACAGATCCAACTACCGGAGGCGTAACAGCAAGTTTTGCAATGGAAGGAGATGTGATTCTCGCTGAACCGCAGGCATTGATTGGGTTTGCGGGGAGACGAGTGATCGAACAAACGATTCGACAAGAACTGCCAGAAGACTTCCAAAAAGCAGAGTTCTTGTTGGAACATGGTTTTGTCGATCAAATCGTTCCACGGACACAATTAAGGGAACGAATTTCCCAATTGCTTAAATTGCATACGACAAAGGGGTGGATGACAAATGATTGAAGCGGCACATGAGATCGTTGAGTTAGCCCGCAGCAAAGATCGTTTGACGGCACTTGATTACTTTGAACATGTTTTTAGCGATTTTCAGGAATTCCATGGGGATCGTCTCTATGCCGATGATGAAGCTGTTGTGGGCGGGGTCGCTACCTTAGATGGGAAACCTGTGACAGTGATCGGTATCCAAAAAGGGCGGAACCTGCCAGAGAACCTTCGACGAAATTTTGGTGCTCCTCATCCAGAAGGTTACCGAAAAGCGTTGCGGCTAATGAAACAAGCGGAGAAATTTCAACGGCCTGTTATCACATTGATCAATACAGCAGGTGCCTATTGCGGCGTCGGCGCTGAAGAGCGTGGCGAAGGAGAAGCGATTGCGCGCAATCTCTTAGAAATGTCAGATTTAAAAGTACCAATCTTGGCAATCATTATTGGCGAAGGCGGCAGTGGTGGAGCTTTGGCATTGGCTTTAGGGGATGAAGTATGGATGATGGAACATTCTATCTATGCGATTTTATCCCCGGAAGGCTTTGCATCGATCCTCTGGAAAGATGGAAGCCGTGCGAAAGAAGCTGCCGGACTCATGAAAATAACAGCGCAAGAGTTGCACAAGCTTGGAGTGATCGAAAAAGTGATTCCCGAGACCATCGACGGTGAACTGTTGTCGAAAGAGACAGTGATCGCGGAAATGCGATCGGCAATCACCAAAAAGATCGCTGCTCTCGCACAAAAGAATATAGACCAACTCCTTGCTGAGCGCTATCAGCGTTTTCGCAAATTTTAATCATAAGTTTGATATCAATGTCGATTTTTGATCCGTCATTGATTTCAAGCTTTTTTATTTGTCCTTGTGAAATTTCTCTAATATAATAAACATCAGCAGATAGTTGTTTGAAATTCAATAACATTGTGGTATTATGTATATATTCTGAATAAAGATGGGAATATATGCATAATTATTTATTTTATAAGGGGAGAAAACAAATGAAGAAATTGATGAGTGGATTTATAACAGTTGCTGCTTTATTAACTTTAGCTGCATGTGGGAATGGTGGATCATCAAGCACTGATTCGTCAAAAAAAGGAGATCAAAATCAGCTAGAAGCTATCAAGTCTGCTGGTGTATTAAATGTAGCGACATCAGCTGATTTTGCACCTTTTGAGTTCCATGCTTTGATTGATGGCAAAGACCAAATCGTCGGCGCGGACATTGATCTGGTAAATGAAATCGCCAAAGAATTAGGCGTCAAAGTCAATGTAATGGATTTGGAGTTCAATGCTGTTCTAACTGCATTGAGCCAAGGAAAAGCGGATATTGCGGTTTCTGGGATCTCAGCAACTGATGAAAGAAAACAAACATTTGATTTTACTGACAACTACTTTACACCTGAACAAAAAATCGTGATCAAAAAGGACAATACGGATGCATTGTCTGCAATCGATGACTTTTCAGGAAAGAAGGTAGGCGCCCAAAAAGGATCGATCCAAGAGGCTGTGGTTCAAAACCAATTAGCTGACTCACAATTGGTTTCGATTGCGAAAGTGCCTAACTTGATCAATGAATTGAAACAAGGATCGATCGATGGGCTAGTACTTGAAAGTGCCGTTGCAGACTCATATGTTGCTCAAAATGATGATTTGGCAGTGGCTGACATTGCTTTGGAAGCTTCACCAGATGATTCTTATGCTATCGCTCTACCAAAAGGCAGCACAGAATTAAAAGATGAATTGAACCGTATTTTGAAAGAATTGAATGATAAAGGGACAATTAATGAATACGTTCAAAAGAATACAGACTTAGCCAACGAAAATGCGGCTGAATAGATCGGAGTAGTAAATTTATGGATTTTTCCTTCTTGTCGACTTATTATCCTTACTTTATCTCAGGGGTATTGATTACGATTGTCATCTCCATTATTACAGTGATCCTAGGCACCATCCTCGGAATCACCTTTGCATTGATGAAGTTATCAAAAGTAAAACCATTACGCTGGATCGCTAATACGTATATCGAAGTGTTACGGGGAACACCGATGCTGGTTCAGATATTGATTGCATTTGGGTTGTTGCAGGGGCTGTTCTCACTGCCGACGATTTCGTTTGGTGTGTTGAATCTTGACTTTGGACGACTATTTCCAGGGATTATCGCCCTTTCATTGAACTCAGGGGCTTACGTTGCTGAAATCGTTCGTGGTGGTATCAATGCAGTCGATTTTGGTCAATCAGAAGCAGCTGGTTCGCTAGGATTGCGTCCTGCACAAGCGATGCGGTATGTTATTTTACCTCAAGCTTTGCGTAATATCTTGCCTCCTCTAGGTAACGAGTTCATTGTTTTGATCAAAGACT
The DNA here is from genome assembly GCF_051711125.1 of Enterococcus sp. DIV0574. Taxonomy (NCBI): domain Bacteria; kingdom Bacillati; phylum Bacillota; class Bacilli; order Lactobacillales; family Enterococcaceae; genus Enterococcus; species Enterococcus sp. DIV0574. The sequence continues at coordinate 1,968,921 of NZ_JBIOMA010000001.1, read as the reverse complement.
CTTCTTTGTTATCTACTATCGGTATCTACGAATTGATGAATAGCGCACAAATTGTTGTGACAAGTTCGTATCAGCCATTAACTCCTTTATATGTTGCCGCTGTAATTTACTTTATTTTAACGTTTACCACCTCCCGCTTGTTGAATCTATGGGAGAAAAAACTCGGCAAAGGTTACCGGCGATAGGAGGAAAAAAGATGGATACAATGATCAAAGTAAAGAATTTACACAAAACATTTGGAACAAATCAGGTGCTTAAAGGTATCAATACTGAAATCAAAAAAGGTGAGGTCGTTGTTGTAATTGGACCTTCCGGATCGGGAAAGAGTACTTTTTTACGCTGCTTGAATTTGTTAGAAGAACCAACAAGCGGCAATATTTACTTTAAAGGGACGGACATTACTGACAAAAAAAATGATATTTATCAAATGCGGGAAAAATTAGGCATGGTTTTTCAAAACTTTAACCTCTTCCCCAATCTGACAGTAATGGATAATATTACATTGTCGCCAATCAAAGTAAAAAAAATGTCTAAAGAAGACGCTCGGAAAATCGGAGAGAAACTGTTGACTGACGTAGGGTTGCCGGATAAAGCAAAAGCTTATCCCCAAAGCTTATCCGGAGGACAAATGCAACGGATCGCTATTGCTCGCGCATTGGCGATGCAGCCAGAAGTGATGTTGTTTGACGAACCGACATCGGCGTTAGACCCGGAAATGGTCGGTGAGGTATTGAGTGTCATGCAGCGTTTGGCTCAAGAAGGGATGACGATGGTGATCGTTACCCATGAAATGGGATTTGCCAAAGAGGTTGGCGACCGCGTTCTTTTCATGGACCAAGGGGTCATTATGGAAGAGGGGACTCCTGCTCAAATATTTGATGCACCGCAAAATCCGCGGACAATCGATTTTCTGGCAAAAGTCTTATGATCTTTTTTAGACCATGAAGTTGGTTAGTGTGATGTGCGTTCATATCGGTCAAGATGAAAAACAATGAATTGTCTGAACGATTCTTGAGGAAGGAAGCTGCAGAAGTAATCTGCATTGATTGCTCACTCCTCTGATCGTTCGGCTTTTTTATTTTTTAAAGAAAATAGCAGTGGATGATCCGTTGCTTTTTTCAACTAGATGAAAATCTGTTGCTGAGAGTTGTAGCTCAGTCTAGTATTTCACACGATTCTATTGTATAATTACAGGTTGAAAGTAGCATTATAAGTAGGATGCCTTTAAATAATCATCAGTGACCCTGTGGGGACTGATTGACGACTTGTCAGCTGACAAGCTGTTTTTATCTAGACGTGTCAACAAATTGACTATTTTTGTCACATGAATAAAAGAATCAAGGAGAATCTATGTTTTCAAAATTTAAACCGACTTGGATGGTCGATGCCATCTATCAGATCACTCCCCATCAACTTAAGAAGCAAGGCGTCAAAGCTGTTCTAACTGACCTTGATAATACCCTGATTGCTTGGAATGATCCTGACGGTAGTGAAGAGCTAAAAAATTGGTTGTTAGAAATGAAGAATGCGGGAATCCCGGTGATTGTCGTTTCAAACAATAATAGTGAACGGGTCGCACGGGCAGTGGCGCCCTTTGGTTTGCAATACGTCCATCGAGCATTGAAACCTTTTTCTCGTGGCATCAAGCAAGGATACCGCCAACTCGGCTTGCAAAAAGAAGATGTTGTGATGATCGGTGACCAAATCATGACCGACATTCAAGGTGCTAATCGAGCAGGGGTCCGTAGTATCTTAGTGAAGCCGATCATTAATACGGATTCATGGAAAACACAATTCAACCGTTTGCTGGAGCGAAGAATTATGAAGTATTTATTGAAACACAATCCAGAAATGAAATGGCGAGGTGGAATTTGATAATGAATGAAGAAATGATTCATTGTATTGGCTGTGGCGCGCTGATCCAGACAGAAAATCCAACAGAGCTTGGTTATACACCGCTCTCTGCATTAGAGAAAGGGTTAGAAACCGGAGAAGTCTATTGCCAACGCTGTTTCCGCTTGCGACATTACAATGAAATCCAAGATGTCTCGCTGACAGACGATGATTTTCTGCGTTTACTGAACGAACTCGGTCAAAAAGATGCATTAATCGTAAATGTAGTGGATATCTTTGATTTTAACGGTTCGTTGATTCCAGGACTTCATCGTTTTGTGGGAGACAATCCTGTGTTGCTAGTGGGCAATAAAGTGGATATCTTGCCAAAGTCATTGAAGAAATCAAAAATGACCCAATGGATGAGAGAGCGTGCCCATGAAGCAGGGCTGCGTCCAATCGATGTTTTATTGACAAGTGCAAAAAAAGCCGCCGAAATGACTGAATTGTTACAGGCGATCGATCATTATCGAGAAGGTCGAGATGTCTATGTGGTAGGTGTTACGAATGTTGGTAAGTCGACATTGATCAATCAAATCATCAAACAGACGGCTGGAGTCCAAGAATTGATTACTACTTCTCGTTTTCCAGGGACAACCCTTGATAAAATCGAAATTCCTCTCGACGACGGTCACTTTTTGATCGACACTCCAGGGATCATCCACCGACATCAGATGGCTCATTACCTTGGAAAGAAAGATTTAAAAATCGTGGCGCCGAATAAGGAAATCAAACCGAAAAGCTACCAATTGAATGCTGGCCAAACACTCTTTTTCGGAGGAGTGGCACGTTTTGACTTTATTCAAGGAGAGCGCAGCTCATTCATTGCTTATGTAGCAAATGATGTGGTGCTGCATCGCACGAAGTTAGAAAAAGCTGATGCCTTTTATCAAAAACATGTTGGTGGTCTTTTACAACCGCCTCGTCCTGATGAGTTAGCTGATTTTCCGGAGTTAGTTCGCTTTGAATTTTCGATCAAAGAAAAAACAGATATTGTTTTTGCAGGTTTAGGATGGATCACAGTCACAAAACCAGGAGTTGTTGCTGGTTGGGCACCCAAAGGCGTTGATGTGATCAAACGGAAAGCATTAATTTAAAGGAAGAAGGCAGAACATGGAATTACGAGGAAAACAAAAGCGGTTTTTACGCAGTGAAGCGCATCATTTAACACCGATTTTTCAGATTGGCAAAGGCGGGTTGAATGAGGCAATGATCAATCAAATCGAAGAAGCGCTAGAAAAAAGAGAATTGATCAAGGTATCTTTATTGCAAAATACCGACGAAGTGGCGGAGGACGCTGCTGCAGCAATCAGTGAAGCGATTCAATGCGAGGTTGTTCAAATCATTGGACGCGTGATTGTGTTATTCAAACCATCTACAAAAGAAAAATATCAAAAAATCTCTGTAAACGTACGTTCATTATAGGAGTGATTTGACATGCAAGGAAATTCGTTTGGCAAAGTTCAGACCTTATATACAACAGAAGCGGCTTATCAAGCGCCTAAAAAACAAGTGGGCATACTGGGGGGGAATTTCAACCCCGTTCACTATACCCACTTGGTCATGGGTGAAGAAGTTGGGCAAGCTTTGGGCTTGGATAAAGTCTATTTTATGCCTGAGTATCTTCCGCCGCATGTCGATGAAAAAAAGACGATCCCGGCTGCTCACCGACTGGCAATGTTACAGTTAGCGATTGCGGATAATCCCCGATTTGCGATTGAAGACATTGAATTGAAACGCAAAGGGAAAAGCTATACTTTTGATACAATGAAGGAACTGACTGAAAAGAACCCTGATACAAGTTATTACTTTATTATTGGCGGCGACATGGTACAATACTTGCCGAAGTGGCATCGGATTGATGAATTGATGGAGTTGGTCACCTTCGTCGGAGTTCGTCGTCCTAGTTATCCCGTTGAAACACCCTATCCGATCATTTGGATCGATGTGCCTTTGATGGATATCAGCTCCACAATAATTCGTAAGAAAGTGCAACAAGGATGCTCGATTCGCTACTTATTGCCGGAAAATGTGTTAAACTATATTCAAGAAAAGGGGCTGTATCTGGATGAATAGCCAACAGTATACGCCTGCTGAACGCGAATTATTGATGCAGGAAGTACAAATGCATATGAGCCAAAAACGATTTCAGCATGTACTAGGTGTGGAAAAAACGGCTGTCGCATTGGCTGAAAAATTCGGTGCTTCACCAGAAAAAGCCAGTATCGCTGCGCTGACTCATGATTATGCCAAAGAGCGTCCAGATGAAGAATTCCAGCTTGTCATTCGGCGAGATGGTTTTGATCTGGAATTGCTCAATTGGAGCAATGCTATTTGGCATGGTATTGTGGGAGCCGATTTTGTTCAGCGAGAGTTAGGCATCGATGACGAAGAGATCCTACAAGCCATTCGTATCCATACGACTGGTGCTGCAGAAATGAGTTTGTTGGATAAGATCATTTATGTTGCCGATTATATCGAACCTGGTCGGTCATTTCCTGGTGTGAAAGAAGCCCGTGAATTAGCTATGATTGATCTTGACGCTGCAGTAGCTTACGAAACGAAACATACATTGCTTTATTTGATTGAAAAGGAAGCACCAATTTATCCCAAGACGATTGAAACATACAATCATTGGGTCGCAAACCATTAGGAGGGAATTACCATAGATAGCCAGAGAATTTTAGAAATTGCTGTTAAAGCAGCAGATTCAAAACATGCCGAAGATATTATGGCATTAGACGTTCGTGAAATTTCATTATTAGCCGATTACTTTGTGATTTGTTCAGGAAACAGTGAAAGACAAATCAATGCCATCATTGATGAAGTTCTTGACAAAGAAGAAGAAAACCAAGTGGAGGTTCGCCGTGTTGAAGGAAAAGATGGTGGTAAATGGGTCTTGATTGATCTTGGTGATGTCATCGTTCACGTTTTCAACGCTTCAGAACGTGCGTTTTATAATTTAGAAAAATTATGGTCAGATGCACCGCTTGTTGATCTGAACGAATGGGTCGTGGCTTAATAATGGCCTACGAAACATTTGCTTTTGTCTATGACGAAGTAATGGATTCCAGTCTCTATCAAAAGTGGCTGGATTTTTCTTGCCGTCATTTAGGTGAAAAAAAACAAATCATGGAATTAGCCTGCGGAACAGGTGCATTAGCAGTAGAATTCGCTAAAGCGGGTTTTGATGTAACCGGCTTAGACCTTTCAGAAGAAATGTTGATGATCGCCAGTCAGCGGGCGGAACAAGAGGATACGCCCATCCAATTGGTAGAAGGGGACATGCTGGATCTGACAGATGTGGGAACCTACGAAGCGATCACTTGTTACTCTGACTCAATCTGTTATATGGAAGATGAACAAAGTGTCCAACAAGTTTTCGATGGGGTTTATAACAGCTTGCGTGACGACGGGGTATTTATGTTCGATGTACACTCAACGTACCAGATCGATGAAGTATTCCCTGATTACAGCTACCACTATCAAACAGATGAGTTTGCCTTTCTCTGGGAAAGTTACCAAGGAGAAGTTCCTCACAGCATTGAACATTTTTTGACTTTTTTTGTGCAAAATGAGGATGGAACTTTCCAACGAATGGATGAACTACACCGAGAACGCACCTATTCGCTTGAAAGTTATCAGCGGATGTTAGAAAATGCTGGCTTCTCTGAAATCGAAATGTATGCAGACTTTATTGATAGTCCGCCAAATGAAAAGAGCCGTCGTTGGTTCTTTGTCTGCCGCAAGCTTTGATTGTTTGCGGTTTTTTTTAGATTAAAAAGAACTTAAATTTTTTTGCTGATGGGAGAAAGGAGTGGAGAAATGCAAGCATGCGGTATTGTTGTAGAGTATAATCCTTTTCATAATGGCCATGAATTTCATGTCCAGCAAGCTAGAAAAGCATCTGGAGCGGATGTTGTTGTGGCGGTGATGAGTGGCAACTTTTTGCAGCGAGGAGAACCGGCAATCGTTGACAAATGGCAGCGTGCTCGAGCTGCACTCGAAAACGGCGTGGATCTAATTGTAGAATTACCGCCGGCTTGGTCAGTTCAATCAGCTGATTTCTTTGCAAAAGGAGCAATTAGAATTCTGCAATCATTGGATTGCTCCTTTTTATGTTTTGGAACGGACGCTCCCGAACCGTTTGATTATGAAGCATTTGCGCATTTTGAGCAAAACAATCAAGAAGTCATCGACCAGTTTTTTCAAGAGAATGCTTCTGAGAACCAAACCTATACACAAAAAATGCATGCGGCTTTTGCAGCAGTCTATCCAGACTTTTTGGCAGAGGCTCATTTGCCTAATCACATATTGGGCATGCGCTATGCTCGTGAAACGTGTCAGTATCCATCACCAATGAAACTGTTGCCGATTTCAAGGAAACAAGCGGCCTATCACTCACAAGAATTGTCTGGTGGGATGATTGCCAGTGCGACGGCTATTCGCAAAGCTGTGAAGGCAGGTCAAGAGATTAAAGGGTACGTTCCTGAAAGTGTAAGAAATGATTTATTAGACCAAACGATTGATTGGGAGTTTTTTTGGCCATTGTTGCAGTACCAACTTATCGCAACCCCTCTTGAACAATTGCGAACCCGGTATCAAGTGACCGAAGGATTAGAATATCGGATCAAAGATTGTTTACACGCCACTTCTTTTGCGGAATTTATGGCACTTCTGAAAACAAAACGGTATACTAGAACTAGACTTCAGCGGTTGATGTGTTATCTATTGTTTCAAGCAACCAGTGAAGAAGTCCAACAAGCGCAAAAGAATACCGGGATTCGTATTTTGGGGTTTACAACAGCAGGTCAAACTTATTTAAAGCAAGTTAAAAAGAAGACAGACCTGCCGCTCATTTCTAAATTTGGCAAAAAGGAAAGCGAGCGTTTTGGGTATTCTTTACGGGTAGATCAAATCTATCAGTTGGCATCACCACAGATTGTAGAACAAAATTTTGGTCGTTCCCCTATTTTTCTAAAGAATTGAACTGAAATTACTTCACAGAACAGGAAATCACAAGTATAATGATTAAGGAATTTTGATTATAAAGAAAGCGAAGTGAAATTATGGGTCGTAAATGGGCAAATATCGTAGCAAAGAAAACTGCTAAGGATGCAAACAATAGCCGAGTTTATGCAAAATTTGGAATCGAAATCTACGCGGCAGCAAAATCAGGTGATCCTGATCCTCATGCGAACCAAAAATTGCGCTTTGTTATTGAACGTGCAAAAACATACAATGTACCAAAACACATCATTGACCGAGCAATTGAGAAAGCAAAAGGTTCAGGGGATGAACAATACTCCGAATTGCGTTATGAAGGGTTCGGACCAAATGGTTCAATGGTTATCGTCGATACATTGACGAATAATGTTAACCGTACAGCAGCAGACGTACGAGCAGCTTTTGGTAAAAATGGCGGAAACATGGGTGTTTCTGGCGCGGTTGCTTACATGTTTGATAATACGGCATTATTTGGTTTTTCTGGTACGGATGCAGATGACATCTTAGAATACTTGATGGAAAAAGACATCGACGTGCGCGATGTTCTTGAAGAAGATGGTCAAATCATCGTCCATGGAGAACCTAGTGATTTTCATGTGATTCAAGAAGCTTTAAAAGAAAAAGGAATTACTGAGTTTTCAATTGCTGAGATGCAAATGATTCCTCAAAATGAAGTCACTTTGACTGGAGAAGATCTTGAAAAATTTGAAAAAATGATCGATGCACTAGAAGACTTAGAAGATGTCCAAAACGTTTATCATAATGTAGCAGACAGCGAAGAAGAATAAAAGTAAGACATCCTTGAAAGTTTATCTGTGCTTTCGGGGGTGTTTTTTTACTTTCATTTTTATCGTTTTCAAAAAACAAAGGGGTATTTCTTTTGGTTTAATCGCTTTTTTTATGTTATTATTTAAGTAATTAGCAGTATGAGCAAGAAGGGAGCGGCAGAGTTGGAAGAAAAAATCGTTTTAGAGCCTTTTGATCGGATTTTAAGCGGATACGATAAATTAGCAGAAGTATCTGTCTCAGTTTCTGATTGTTCTGCACTGTGCCGCAAATACAAAAAATACGGTGTAGAGGGATACCGTTTGGGCGGCTTTCGTGGAGCCACCTATTTGAATCGTTACTTGAATGTGACGGTAGATCGTGCGCCTTTACTGATTTATAAACGGATTTTTTTGATTCCGCTGGTTTTTCGAGTATCGGAAGCGTCCCAACGCTTATTTTTGGACAATTATCGGATGGAAGGCTTTTTCTTGTTGTTAGAGTGGCTGCTGCATCATCGTCCAGAAAAAGCAATCATTGATTTTCAGAAAAGTAGTCAAATTGATCCTGAAAGGGAATATGTGATCGACAGTTCTTATATTGCTTTTCGTTTAACAGAAATTCTAGATGGTTCCGGTTTTCCCCTCAGTCACTTTACAGATGTCGAACAATTTATGGAATGGAACCGGATCTATCGATTGATCGACAATGGCAGTATTGGAAAACATAGTAAAATCTTTGATCCTGACAATGAAGAAAATGTTTCAGAACTTCAGATGATTTTGACGATTGTCGCGATGAAATATCCAGAAACGAGACTCTTTATCGGTGAATTGAAGGGGTGATTGAACCCTGTAAAAAAATGACAAAACAAATACCGATCAAACAAGGCTTTTGTCGAGAAGAATATTGTTTGATTGATGATTTATCGCTAAGCAAAAACGAGAGCAAGGGATTGTCCGCTTGCTCTCGTTTTTTTGATGTATCAATCGCTTTCCTTAAAGCAATTGTAATGCGTAGGTTGCGGGATCAGCTTTCTCTAGCAATTGATTGGTGTTATTTTGCAAAACAATCAATTGGTGCATGGCACGGGTCGCCATGGTATAGAAGATCAATTGATCTTGCTCCGTCACAAAAGAAGTCCCATACGTCCATAAGAATACTTGATCAAATTCCAACCCTTTAGCTAAAAAGGCTGGAAAAATCATGATTTTACGTTTCATAAAATCTTCCTCTGAAGTAATTAATTGAACTTGATCCTGCATCTCTTCAGAGAGCTGGGCATAAAGCGCTCGGCAGTCGGCAGCTGTCTTACAGATGATAGCTGTGCGCCAGTGTGACTGTGATTTGGTTAATGCTTGCTGCAAGTAGTCCAGACCAACTGTTTCGTTCTCGGTTTGAATGACTTGAGGGAGAGCCCCTTCGCGTGCTGTCAATTCAACTTGATCGGAACCAGTTAAGAATTGGTTGGCAAAATCCGTGATTTCTTTCGTTGAACGATAGCTGGTTTTTAATTGATACCGAGTCACGCTGTCAGCAGGAAACAACTCTTCCAACGAACCAACGATCGTTTCATTACCGTAGACCTTTTGATTTAAATCACCACATAAAGTAATTCCGGCTTTAGGATATAATTGACGTAAGAGAGCCACTTGAGCAGGCGGGAAATCCTGCATCTCATCAATGAAAATAAACCGTGCTTTTTCATCCACATAGATTGGGTAAAGTTGTTTGATCAGCAAAAAGAATAGCACGGCATCTTCTTGGGTCAATTGGCGTTGCCGCAGACCTTCTCGCAGAAGTCGGAGATGTTGTTGCCAATCTTCGTCACGGATCGCTTGATCGTCTAACAACGTCTTAGAAACTGCCTGTAAGAAATGTAAATACTGCTTGGTTTGGTTGATAAACTGGTATTGTTTGACACCACGAGTTAGTGAGCGAAATTTTTTCTTAACGATTTGCTGCCGGATTTGCTTACGCAATCGGCGTTCATTTTCTTCGGTGTACTCCTGATAAGGATCTTTGGCAAAATGTTGCTGCAACTGCTCTTCGGTTGCTTCTTTGACCCAATCTTTTTTGGCCTCATCTTTTTCAAGACCACCGATTTTTTTCAGTAATTTTGTTTGTAATAATTGACTCCGTTGATACAAAGGAAGCTCTTGATTTGTTTCTTGATACCAACGACGGATTTGTTCTTTCGTAATGTATGTCTGTCCTTGAATTTTTAAATCACGAAATAACGGACCGATCGCAGAAATCTTCTGTACGTATCGTTGAATCAATTTGACAAGTTTCAGACTGCTTTTGATCTTTTCAATCCGATCGTCTGCTCCTGATAAGAAAGTTTCTTCTAGCTGTGTTTCTTTTGTGATTTGGAAATTGGGCAGAGCTCTTTGGATGAAATGGTGGAACGTACGTGTTGGCACTTCACTTTCCCCAAGAGAAGGCAAGACCATTGAAATATAATCGGAAAATAAATGATTGGGAGAGAAAAGCAAGACTTGTTCTTCATCCAGCCATTTGCGGTTGCGATAAAGCAAGAACGCCACCCGTTGCAACAGTGCCGATGTTTTACCACTGCCGGCAATTCCTTCAATCAGCATGAACTTGCTAGTAGTATCACGAATGATCTGATTTTGTGCTTTTTGGATCGTTGAGACAATATTTTTCATTTGAGAAGAAGAGGCTTCGTCTAAAATCTCCAGCAAAAACTCATCATTGATGATTTCTGACGTGTCCACCATAGACAAAATCTGGCCTTCTTGAATTTTGAATTGACGCTTCAGCAACAACTCAACTGTAAAGCGATCGGTTTCTGTTTCATAAAACGTTTCGCCTAATTCTCCTTCGTAATATAAATTTGCGATAGGTGCCCGCCAATCGATGACAATTGTTTCTTCTTGCTGATCCCTTAAAGAGGCGATCCCTAGATAAAGTGTTTCTTTTTCTTGTTCTTCCTGAAAATCAATTCGGGCAAAATAAGGATTGCTAGCCATTGTTTCCAATGTTTTGACCCTTTTCTCTTGAGATTCCGCTGTTCGATATTTTAACAGCAATTCTTGCTCGTGTTGCTGATATTCAACAACAGATTCGTAAAAAGCTTCGCTGTCACCACCACGAATCTTCTTTTCGGAAATCTCTTTTAACTGATCCTCCATTTTTGTAGCCAAGTCCGCTTTTTGCTGCGCTAAGACCATTTGTTCTCTTCGAATCAATGCGATCGTATCATCGACATGTAGTTGTTCTTTTTGACGTTCGTTCACAAGGAATCCTCCTTAAAAAAATTGCGACATAAAATTATAGCATATAATCTTTGCAAATGTCGTCTGAAAAATCGTTCTATGGTAAAATTTAAGTATGCTTTTGAGATCAATTGGATCAAAGAAAGGGAGGATACCTGTGCGGAATGAAGCTGAAATGCTAGCAGTGATTTTACGAGTTGGTCAAAAAATAGGTGTCCAAGCAATCGCAATCTCTGGGTCCCGGCGAGAACCTAATGCAATAAGCGATCGGTTTCAAGATTATGATATCGTTTATATTGTTGACAATATGCAAGAACTAATAGCAGAACCTAGCTGGCTGGAAGAATTCGGACAGATCATGATCATGCAGACACCAGAAAGTTCTGTGCTTTCGAAACCCTCTTTGGGAGGACGTTTTACATTCTTGATGCATTTTGAAGATGGCAATCGCATAGACTTGATGCTTTGCCCGGTTGAATTGATCCATTTGTTGCAAGCTGAACCCTTTCTTGAGCGTCTCTATGATCCAAAAGAACTTCTGCAGGGAATGACAGTTCCTGATGCCTCTATCTTTTGGATTAAACCACCGACAGAAAAAGCGTTTCATGACAGTTGTAACGAATTTTGGTGGGTAGCGACTTATGTCGTCAAAGGGCTTGTCAGAAATCAGCTTTTCTATGCCGCCGACCATTTGTACCAAATTTGCTGGCAAGAGTTGCTTCGGCAATATGACTGGTATCTAGCGCATCAAGCAGACTATCGTCTCAGTACCGGAAAGAACCATAAATATCTTCAAAATTATTTATCAGAAGAAGAGTATGAGCGGTTGACGGCACTTTGTTTTTCATCTGTTGAAACTTGCGGCGAATCATTATGGAAAATCGTTCAACTATTTGATGAGATTGCTCGTTATGTAAGCAGACAACACCAATTTTTGTACCATGAAGAGGAAGCCAGTAAGGTGATGAAGTATGTTCAAAAATGGCATTCGAGAAATTGGCGTGAAGATCCAGCCAAATGAAATGGAAGAATCTTTAGATTGTCAGAAACGCTTATTCTTGATAAGGGACAGTCATTCGATAATAGAGCAGGTTATTGCAGAGCATAATTAAGAAGCGTATACTAATGAACAGAGGAGTGATGACTATGCCATTTATTCATGTAGAATTAGTAGAAGGCCGATCGCAAGAACAATTGACCAATATGATGAAAGAAATCACTGAAGCAGTCCACAAAAATACTGGGGCACCTAAAGAACATATTCATGTCATTATCAACGAAATGAAAAAAGGACAGTATGCAGTTAATGGTGATTGGAAATAATTTACTTGATTTTTTAAGCAGATAGTGGTTAAATGAAGCCATAATTGATTGATGAAAAAGACACCTGAATTTGAGAGTCTTCGATAAGAGAGGGAAATCACGGCTGAAAATTTCCTGGAAGAAAACCAATGGATGACCACTTTTTCAAACCTTTGTTGAAACAAAGGCGGTCGTACCGTTATCCCGTCAAAGAAATACAGCGTTGTTGTATTTGAAATTAGGTGGAACCACGAAATCTTCGTCCTAGTATCGTTATCTGATACTAGGACTTTTTTTGGTTCGAATCATTCATTGATCAAATAAATCAGTAGGGGGAAAACAAATGACACTAACAATTACATTCCCAGATGGGGCGAAAAAAGAATTTGCAGTTGGCATCACAACAAAAGGAATTGCTGAAGGAATCTCTAAAAGTTTAGCGAAAAAAGCCTTAGCAGGAAAGGTCAATGGTCAGTTGATTGATCTTGATCGAGGGATTGAAGAGGATGCACAAATCGAAATCGTCACACCGGATCATGAGGATGCTTTAGGCTTGGTTCGCCATTCAGCAGCTCACTTAATGGCTCAGGCGATGCGTCGCCTTTATCCAAACATTCATTTTGGCGTGGGACCAGCTATCGATACAGGATTCTATTATGATACAGATAATGGAGAAAGCCCTGTAACTGCCGAAGATTTACCAGCAATTGAAGCAGAAATGATGAAAATCGTGAAAGAAAATCTACCGATCGAACGTCGTGTATTATCGAAAAAAGAAGCTTTAGAACTATTTGCTGAAGATCCATATAAAGTAGAATTGATCAGTGAACTACCAGAAGATGAAACGATTACTGCCTATCAACAAGGAGAGTTTGTTGATCTATGCCGCGGGCCTCACGTGCCATCAACAGGACGGATTCAAGTGTTCAAACTTTTATCTGTGGCAGGAGCTTACTGGCGTGGAAATTCAAATAACCAAATGATGCAACGGGTCTATGGAACAGCGTTCTTTGACAAAAAAGAGTTGAAAGATTTCATTCGTTTACGAGAAGAAGCCAAAGAGCGGGATCACCGCAAGCTAGGGAAAGAGTTAGACTTATTCATGCTCTCTCCAGAAGTTGGTGCTGGTCTACCATTTTGGTTGCCAAAAGGTGCAACCATTCGTCGTACCATTGAACGCTACATCGTGGACAAGGAAGTAAGCTTGGGTTACCAACACGTTTATACACCAATCATGGCCAATGTTGATCTTTATAAGACTTCAGGACACTGGGATCATTATCATGAAGATATGTTTCCGCCAATGGACATGGGAGATGGGGAAATGCTCGTTCTTCGTCCAATGAATTGCCCCCATCATATGATGGTCTACAAAAACGATATTCACTCTTATCGTGAATTACCGATTCGAATCGCTGAATTAGGGATGATGCACCGTTACGAAAAATCTGGCGCTCTTTCTGGGTTGCAACGGGTTCGGGAAATGACTCTAAATGATGGACATACATTTGTTCGTCCTGATCAAATCAAAGATGAATTCAAACGGACTTTGGATTTGATGGTTGAAGTCTATAAAGATTTCAATGTAACAGATTACCGCTTCCGTTTAAGCTATCGTGATCCAGAAAACAAAGATAAATACTTTGATGATGATGCGATGTGGGAAAATGCCCAAACCATGCTGAAAGCAGCGATGGATGAATTGAATTTGGATTATTTCGAAGCAGAAGGGGAAGCAGCGTTCTATGGTCCAAAATTAGACGTTCAAGTAAAAACTGCTTTGGGCATGGAAGAAACGCTTTCCACGATCCAATTAGATTTCTTATTACCAGAACGTTTCGACTTAACTTATGTTGGTGAAGATGGTGAAAATACACATCGTCCCGTCGTGATCCATCGCGGGATCGTTTCAACAATGGAACGTTTCGTTGCCTACTTAACAGAAGTTTACAAAGGCGCATTTCCAACTTGGTTGGCACCGATCCAAGCAACGATCATTCCTGTTTCAGTCGATGCACACAGCGATTATGCTTATGAGATCAAAGAACGTCTTCAATCACAAGGTTTACGTGTGGAAGTGGACGATCGCAATGAAAAAATGGGCTACAAAATTCGCGCATCACAAATGCAAAAAATTCCTTATCAGTTAGTTGTCGGAGATCAAGAAGTCAAAGATGCAACTGTCAATATTCGTCGTTACGGCAGCAAAGAAACGAACGTTGAAGAACTAAATATCTTTGTTGATGCAATGGCAGCAGAAGTAAAAAATTATAGTCGCGCATAAATAAATTAAAAGGATTGTAATAAAAGGATTGTAATAAAAGGTTTGTAATAGAAGCAAAAAATGAGACTATCCGAATGACAGTGGGAAAAAAGTGTTTGTCCAGCTGGCGTTATTACTGGTGACTAGTTGGAGATTAACAGCATCCCCAATGTCCTTCAGAGGTTTCGTTTATTAAAAAGCTTAGATTACATCCTTTTTTTTCATTATTATTGAAATAAATTTCCTTTAAAAGGACTTTCTACTTTTTTGGATTGGTGTATAATTGGAAGAAAAGTAAAAAGATTCAATCTTTTAGAAGGAGTAACCGATGTATCAAAATTATCAATCCAAGAAAAAGTCCATTTTAATGGTGATTTTACTAACTATTATTACTTGCGGCATCTATTCACTTTTCTGGCTATACCAAACCACGCAAGATTTGACAGAATATAGTGAAGATTATCGCCTTACCCCAGGCATGTCTGTGTTGTTGACGATCATTACTTGCGGGTTGTACCAAATTTATTGGTGGTATCGAATCGCGGACATTTTTATCACTGCACAGGAAAAAACGAAATTTCCACGTATCAATGATAATAAAGTGTTGTTTGTTGTCTTAGCGATTTTTGGTTTGGACATTATCAATATGGCAATTTTACAATCGGATATGAATCAAGTGTGGGAGTCTGCAGATTCTGCAAGCCAATCAGTTACTCAAGACACTGATGATTGGACCGATTATTAATGTGTCCGTTTAAACTGCTGACGGGGGTTCCTTGCCCTGGATGTGGAATGACTCGCGCCTATTTGCATCTTTTTGAAGGTGACATACAAGGCGCTTTTTATTTTCATCCACTTTTTTGGCTCATTCCTTTGCTAGTGCTACTTGTCATTTTCTGGAAAAAGCCCATGGTTCAGCGTATCAATCAAAATCGCTACTTTTGGCTTGGACTGATGATTGCTGTTCTGGGCGTTTATGGCTACCGCATGTGGCACTTTTTTCCTGATCAAGCGCCGATGGACTTTGATCCGAAAGCTTTGCTTCCACAAGTCATCACGAAGCTTGTCGCCTTCATTGCTTGAATCAAGAAAGACAGCTGCCTATTTTGAGATAGAGGGAACAAGGAAGTATTCTGAAGGAAGAAATCTTAAGAAATAGGATGTAAAATTTTCAGAAAAAGCCACAAAATGCTAGGATACTTGAATTTGTTAGTAAACTATGTTATATTTACATAGTAATGATACTTAGAGTGAGTGAGCGGTTTTTTCGCTCACTCTTTTTAATGGAATGAAGTTCGTTTCGTTGAGAAATAAAGGAGGCGATGTCGTGTGAGTACAGTGGTGGAAACTGTCACAACAATTGTGACCCCCATTCTGGAAGCGCAAAATTTTGAATTAGTTGAGGTAGAATTTGTTAAGGAAGGAAAAAGCTGGTTTCTAAGGGTGTTTATTGACAAAGAGGGCGGAATCGATATTGAAGAATGTGCCTTTGTCAGTGAACAACTGAGTGATAAATTGGATGCCTGTGATCCAGATCCGATCCCACAAGCCTATTTCTTAGAGGTATCCTCGCCTGGTGCTGAACGCCCCCTCAAAAAAGAAGAGGACTATCACCGTGCAGTTGGAGAATATATCCATCTTTCCTTGTATCAGCCGGTGGAAGGCGAAAAGCAATTTGAAGGCTTTTTGCAGTCCTTTGATGAAGAACAACTAGTCATTAAGATTCGAATCAAAACAAGAGAAAAAGAACTAACGATCGAACGGAAAAATATTGCCAAAGCTCGTTTAGCAATCCAATTTTAAACACGGAGGAATGGAAGAATCATGAGTAAAGAAATGTTAAATGCACTTGATGCATTGGAAGCAGAAAAAGGCATTTCAAAAGAGATCGTCATTGACGCATTGGAAGCCGCGTTAGTGTCAGCGTACAAACGTCATTATGGTCAAGCGCAAAATGTAGAAGTTGAATTTGACCAGAAAAAAGGCAATATTCACGTTTATGCAGTCAAAGAAGTGACCGAAGAAGTAATGGACTCTCAATTGGAAGTGTCTTTGAAAGAAGCCATGACGATCAATCCTGCTTACGAGATTGGCGATAAGATCCGTTTCGAAGTGACCCCGAAAGATTTTGGCCGGATAGCTGCTCAAACAGCAAAACAGGTCATTTTGCAACGGGTGCGCGAGGCAGAACGGACAATCATCTACAATGAATTCAGTGCCTATGAAAAAGATATCCTGCAAGGGATCGTTGAACGTCAGGACAATCGCTATATCTATGTGAACCTTGGAAAAATCGAAGCAGTATTATCAAAACAAGATCAAATGCCAAATGAATTCTATCAACCTCACGATCGGATCAAAGTATTTGTTTCTCGGGTCGAAAATACTTCGAAAGGGCCTCAAGTTTTTGTAAGCCGTAGTCATCCTGATTTATTACGCCGTTTATTTGAACAAGAAGTACCGGAAGTTTATGATGGTACAGTTGAAATCGTCAGCATTGCCAGAGAAGCAGGAGACCGCTCTAAAGTAGCTGTGCGCTCATTTGATGCTAATGTCGATCCTGTCGGAACTTGTGTTGGTCCAAAGGGACAACGGGTTCAAGCAATCGTCAATGAATTAAAAGGTGAGAACATGGATATTGTTGAGTGGAATGATGATCCAGCGGTATTTATTGCAAATGCATTGAATCCAGCAGAAGTGACTGATGTTATTTTTGATGTGGATAATCCGAAAGCTTGTACGGTGGTCGTACCTGATTATCAGCTATCGCTTGCCATTGGTAAACGAGGACAAAATGCCCGTTTGGCTGCGAAATTGACTGGCTTTAAGATCGATATCAAATCGGAGTCAGACATGGAAGAATTTTATGCAAAATTAGAAGAAGGCGCCTATATCGATGAAGGCGAGGCTGTTGAAAGTCAAGAAAGCACTATCGAAGATAATGAGTCTCACGACGAAATGATCATTGCTTCTGATATGACGGCAGACGATTACGAAAACATGGATTTTGACGAAAAATAAGTCAAGGAGAGATCGCGATGAAAAAACGAAAAATTCCTTTACGAAAATCTGTTGTTTCAGGGGAAATGATTCCCAAAAAAGAAATGCTGCGCATCACCCGTTCGAAAGAAGGAACCGTTGCGATCGATCCATCCGGCAAGATGCCGGGTCGAGGAGCGTACATCGCTATCGAACCAGAGGAAGCGCAATTAGCTTGGGATAAGCGGATCTTGGATAGAGTATTAGAGACGAAATTGTCAGATGAATTTTATCAAGAACTCTTAGACTATGTGACGCATCAAAAAGCCCGAAGAGAGTTATTTGCAAATGAATAAACAAAAAGCATTGAATATGTTAGGACTAGCCATGCGTGCTGGGAAATTGATCACTGGCGAAGAGATGACGTTAAAAGAGATTCGTCAACAACGAGCAGCTCTCGTACTTGTCGCTAGTGACGCTGGTAAAAATACACAAAAGAAAATAAAGGACAAAAGTTCTTATTATGAAATTCCGCTCCTAGATACATTTTCTGCCGATGAAATCAGTTCAGCTATTGGCAAACCGCGAATGGTGGTGGGCATTCTAGATGCAGGATTTGCAAAGAAGGTGCAGGAATTAATATTAGGTTAGGAAGGTGATTGCATGGGAAAAAAAAGAATTTATGAACTTGCAAAAGAATGGAACAAATCGAGCAAAGAGGTTGTTGAAAAAGCACAATCTTTAGGCTTTGATGTGAAAAATCACATGGGCGCGATCTCAGATGGAGAGGCGCAAAAATTGCGGCAGTCATTAGGCGGCAATCCAAATGATCGATCATCAGCAAAACCAACTCCCGCAAATCAGAAACCAGCCAACCAGCCGGAAAAACAAGAGCAAAAGAAATTTAAAACGCAGAGAAATAATCCTAACTTCCAGAACCGACACAATAATCAAGGGCAGCGGAACACGACGAATTCTCGTCCTAATGGTCAAGGACAACCCAACCGCCCAACAAGTCAAAGCAACGGATCAACAAATCAAGGAAGTAATCGACCAAATAACCAAGGAAGTCAAAATCGAGTGAATAACCAAGAAAATCGTAACAATCAAGGACAACAAAATCGTCCAACAAACCAAAATAGAACACAAGGACAACAAAATCGTCCAAATAATCAAACCACAAACAATCGGCAAGGACAGCAAAACCGTCCAACGAATCAATCAAGCAATAAACCCGGACAACAAAACCGTCCTAGCGGTCAAGGGCAACAAAATCGCCCAGCACAGGGACAACAAAATCGTCCGAACCAAGGAAATCAAAGTCAAAATCGCCCAGCACAAGGACAACAAAGTCGTCCAAACCAAGGGGCTAGCAGTCAAGGAACACAAAACCGTCCAGCTGGTGATAACCAAAATCGCGGTGGAAATCAAAACCGTGGTAAGTCAAACTACAACGGACGCAACAATAATTTCAATAACAATAACCGCAACAAGTTTAACAAAAAAGGGAAAAAAGGTCGTCAACAGCAAGAGAAAAAACCACCTGTTCCAGCACGTAAATTCCGTGAATTACCAGAAGTATTGGAATATACAGAAGGCATGAATGTAGCGGATATCGCGAAAAAAATCTATCGTGAACCTGCTGAGATCATCAAGAAGTTGTTTATGATGGGAGTTATGGTCAATCAAAACCAACCATTGGATAAAGATACGATCGAATTGTTAGCAACTGATTACGGTATTGAACCACAAGAAAAAGTTCAAATCGACATCGCGGATATCGATAAATTCTTTGAACCAGAAGAACAAAACAAAGAAAATCTTGTTTCTCGTCCGCCGGTAGTTACCATCATGGGACACGTTGACCACGGGAAAACAACGTTATTAGACACATTGCGCCATTCTCGTGTGACAAGCGGAGAAGCTGGTGGGATCACGCAGCATATCGGTGCTTATCAAATCGATATCGATGGCAAACCAATTACTTTCTTGGATACTCCTGGACACGCGGCCTTCACAAGTATGCGGGCACGGGGAGCAAGTATCACTGATATTACGATTTTAGTTGTAGCAGCAGATGACGGTGTAATGCCACAAACTGTCGAAGCAATCAACCATGCTAAAGCAGCAAAAGTACCAATCATCGTTGCGGTTAACAAAATCGATAAACCAGGTGCGAACCCGCAACATGTCATGCAAGAATTAAGTGAATATGAATTGATTCCAGAAGCCTGGGGTGGCGATACCATCTTTGTAGAAATCTCTGCTAAATTTGGTCAAAATATTGAAGAATTGCTGGAAATGATTTTACTTGTTGCTGAAGTAGAAGATTTGAAAGCAGATCCATCACAACGGGCGATCGGTACAGTGATCGAAGCTCGTCTGGATAAAGGAAAAGGTCCGGTTGCTACCTTATTGGTACAACAAGGAACGTTACATGTAGGTGATCCTATCGTCGTCGGGAACACATTCGGTCGAGTTCGTGTGATGACCAACGATTTAGGCCGTCGGGACAAAACAGCGGGACCAGCTACACCAGTTGAAATTACCGGATTGAATGATGTGCCGCAAGCGGGTGATCGATTCGTTACATTTGAAGACGAAAAGACAGCTCGTGCAGCAGGGGAAGAACGCGCGAAACGCGCCGTGATGGAACAACGCGCTTCCAGCAGCCGGGTAACGCTTGACAATCTGTTTGAAAGCCTAAAAGAAGGCGAATTAAAAGAAGTCAATGTAATCATTAAAGCGGATGTTCAAGGTTCTGCTGAAGCGTTGGGTGCTTCATTGAAGAAAATCGATGTAGAAGGCGTTCGGGTCAATATTGTCCATTCAGCAGTTGGAGCAGTCAATGAAAGTGACGTGACACTTGCAGCAGCAAGTAACGCGATCATTATTGGTTTCAATGTGCGGCCAACTCCGCAAGCTAAACAACAAGCCGAAGCCGAAGAAGTCGATATTCGTTTACACCGAATCATTTACAAAGCTATCGAAGAAATCGAAACAGCGATGAAAGGGATGCTTGATCCTGAATTTGAGGAAAAAATCACTGGTCAAATGATCGTTCGTGAAACCTACAAAGTTTCTAAAGTTGGTACGATCGCCGGTTGTTATGTAACGGAAGGCAGCATTCGCCGTGACAGCGGTGTGCGGGTAATCCGTGACGGCATCGTGATCTATGAAGGAAAATTAGCTAGTTTGAAACGTTTCAAAGATGACGTGAAAGAAGTAAAACTAGGCTTTGAATGTGGTGCCATGATCGAGAAATTCAATGATGTCAAAGTAGACGATGTGATTGAAGGCTACGTAATGGAAGAAGTACCAATGAATTAAGACACTAGTTATCAGGGAGGTTTTTTGAATGGCTAATTATCGTGACCGTAGAGTTGCCCAAGAAATCTTAAAAGAAGTGAATCAAATACTTCGTAAGAAAGTCCGTGATCCTCGTGTTCAAGATGTTACCATCACAGATGTTCGCGTGACAGGGGACTTGCAGCAAGCAACGATTTTCTACAGCACTTTGAGTGATCTTGCATCTGAAAAGCAAAAAGCACAAGCCGGATTAGAGAAAGCAACAGGGTTGGTCCGTCGTGAATTGGGACAGGCACTGTCATTATATAAAGTTCCGGAGTTGCAATTTGAACTAGATGAATCTGTTCAATATGGAAATAAGATCGATGAAATGATTCGCGATTTGCATAAAGGCGAATAAAGAATCACATAAAAAAAGGCCGCGTATATGCGGTCTTTTTTTATTACTGAGAGGTGAGGCTATTCTATAATGATCAAACAGATACTGTGCAAGGCCAAAAATCATAACAAAATGGTGATCAATGCAGCAACTGCTAATCCTAAAAACCACCCACCGATAACATCTGTCAAAAAATGGATCCCTAAATAAACGCGACTGAACCCAATCATAAAACTGAGCAGGACCGCAAGAATGCTCATGGGCAGAACAGCAGGTGGCAAAAGAAAAGCCATATTCATCGCTGCAGTTCCATAAAGTGCGGCAGAAGTAGCAGCATGGGCACTAGGGAAGCTGTGGTCTTTTTCTTCGACTAACCGATGATCGTTTGGTCGTTCTCTGCGGACGATCCGTTTAATCAGATAAGCGAATGCAGAGACAAGTAAGACACTCGCTGCTGCTTTCGGCGCTAGGATAGTTTGTGTAGCTGGAAAAACATAAAGCAATAACAATAAGATGATCGTGGGCAATGCTTTACCGAAATTTGTAAAAAAGAGCATCATCCGTGTTAAAGCAGGTGTTCGGCTCTTGATAACAAATAAAGCCAGTGCCTCCTCTTGTTGTTGCAGCGTACCACGTTGAACCAAATATAAAAAAAGTATGAAACCAATCAATGAACAAACGAATACAATCATGTGGCACCTCCTTATAATATAAGTGTATCATGAACGAATATCATTCTGAAAGACTTTAAGACCATACTAAGTTTTTTTAGAATATGGTATAATGGTCAAGTTGAAAAAGAAGCGGAGGGATACTATGGATGGAATTTTGCCATTATGGAAAGAACGTGGTCAAACCAGTCACGACTGTGTCTTTAAACTACGAAAAATTTTACATACAAAAAAAGTCGGACACAGTGGAACCCTAGATCCTGATGTAGACGGTGTATTGCCGATCTGCATTGGCAAAGGAACCAAAGTCGTGGAATACTTGGTGGATTCCGGAAAGATATATACAGGAGAAATCACGCTAGGTTTTTCCACAACGACCGAAGACCGTTCGGGTGAAGTTGTTGAAAGGACGCCTTTAGCAAAACCTTTTACTACAGCAGAAGTCGATCGTGCAATGGCAAGTTTGACTGGTGAAATTACCCAAATTCCGCCAATGTATTCCGCAGTTAAAGTCAATGGGAAACGTTTGTATGAATATGCCCGGGCAAATGAAGAAGTGCAGCGTCCAAAACGGCGAGCTTTGATTCATTCATTTAAGCGGATCAGCGATCCAATCTTTGATGAGACAAGTGGCACCCAATCGTGGCGGTTTCAAGTAAGCTGTGGGAAAGGAACGTATGTCCGTACGTTAGCCGTCGATACGGGTGCTGCTTTGGGAGTAGCCTCTCATATGTCTGACTTGACACGGTTAGCAAGCGGCGGCTTTACCAAAGATCAATCTGTTACGCTTGCAGAAGTTCGTGAAGCAATGGAATCAGGGCGAATCAATGAGTTGCTGCAGCCCATTGAATATGGGGTAAGCGGGTTTCCCAAAATTGCAATTGATGAGAAGTTGTGGCAGAATGTCAAGAATGGCATGCCCTTGCCATATCGTAGTTTTGGTCTTCAAGAACCTCCTGCAACACCTGTGGCATTGTTTTATCAAGATAAAGTCGTTAGTATCTATATGCCGCATCAAAGGAAACAGGGGCTATTAAAACCTGCGAAAGTTATTCGTACAGAAATAGGAGAGTAAGAATGGAAATTATCGAGCTACGTCATCCATATAATAAAGATGTCATTCCATCAGAACCTGTCGTTTTGGTTCTAGGCTTTTTCGACGGTGTGCATCTAGGTCATCAAAAAGTTATTGAAACAGGAAAAGCAGCAGCAAAAGAAAAAGGATTGAAGCTGGCATTGATGACATTCAACCAGCATCCATCTATTGTCTTTCAAAAAGTGGATCCTGAGGCAATGCAATATCTAACCAGCTTATCACAAAAAGAAGCCCATATGGCTGATTTAGGAGTCGACTATCTTTACGAAGTGGATTTCACTTCAGCTTTTGCAAATTTAGCGCCGCAAGTCTTTGTCGATCAATACATGGTAGGTTTACATGCGGAAGTGGTCGTGGCTGGATTCGATTATACCTATGGAAAGAAAGAGACAGCAAACATGGCACTTTTACCTTCTTATGCCCAAGGCCGTTTTGAAGTGATTACCGTTCCCAAGGAAACTTTGGCAGGGGAGAAAGTCAGCTCAACAAGAATCCGCGCCGCTTTGCAGAACGGAGAAATGGCAGAAGCCAATCGACTGTTAGGTTATCCTTATGAGTTTGAAGGAACTGTCGTACATGGCGATGCCAGGGGACGCGAACTTGGCTTTCCGACAGCGAATATTAAAGTCAAAAGTACAGTGCGCCTGCCAAAAGAAGGTGTCTATGTTACCGAGCTTAAAGTAGGTGATCGCTGGTATCCGTCTATGGGATCGATTGGTCATAATGATACCTTTGGTCAAGGCCGACAATTAACAGTGGAGATCTATATTTTAGATTTCCATCAAGATATCTATGGAGAGACTGTTGCGATTCGCTGGCACCACTTTTTGAGAGATCAAGTTGCTTTTAGTGGCGCAGAAGCCTTGATTGAACAACTGCAACAAGACGAGATTGATACTAGGAAATACTTCGAATAAATAAGAGCTACCTTTAGTACTCGTAAAAAATCTTAAGAGGATCGGAAAGTGTCAATCAAACTGATCTAATTAAGATTTTTTGTTATTTTAAATAATAGTTAAAAGAGTTTTATGACGAATGTTATCGTTTTTATTGTAGTCTAGACAAAATATAAGTTGGTTTTTTTCTATTACTGTTCACTTTGTTTAGCGGGATGAGTGGTGTAAGGGGATATCTTGCGTGAATAAAATTATTTTTCTAATCATTAATAGTTAAAAGTCTGAAAAATTCCAAAATTCTGTTTTATCTTTTTTCTAAAAAATTTGTTTAGGTGCTAATTTCCAGTAAAGGAACGGAACGCAATAGAAGTTATTTTAATCTAAATAATGGTTTTTATCTCGTTATTTATATATCGCTTAACCCATTGTTAAAAAACGATGAAAATTGTTATTATTTTCTCTTGACCAAAATAATTTTGGGGTTTATTCTAAAATGAGGTGATGACTGAAACGAAATGAATGGTCAAAAAAAATGATATTCTATTCAATTTCTGGTCAATGTTAATGACAGTTATCGAGAAGTTCGTTAGAAGTGAAAAAGCGTTGTGGACAGCTCATTCGACTTACAAATAAACTTTGCTCGATACATGGAAATCATGATCATTCGAGAATTCGGTTCGATCACTGAAATCATATGTTTAAAGGAGAAAGTAATGAACGAGAAACAATTGCGCTGGTATAATATTGCGCTAATGGCGTTTGTCTCTGTTTGGGGACTCGGGAATGTAGTGAACAACTATGCACAACAGGGATTGACTGTTGTTGTATCTTGGATCTTGATCATGGCATTATACTTTGTTCCCTACGCATTGAGTGTAGGTCAACTAGGATCAACGTTCAAGGAATCAAGCGGTGGTGTATCCTCTTGGATCAAAGAAACTTCAACCAAACGATTGGCCTTTTTCGCTGCTTGGACTTACTGGGTCGTTCACGTCCCATATCTCGCACAAAAACCACAAGGGATCCTGGTATCATTGAGTTGGTTATTTAAAGGAAACGGCTCTTTCGTATCGACTGTCGGATCAATGGAAGTCTCATTAATTTGTTTAGCTATTTTTCTTTTCTTTTTATGGATCGCATCTAAAGGATTGACTACATTGAAGATGATCGGTAATATTGCCGGAACAGCGATGTTTGTCATGTCGATCTTATTTATTATTTTAGCAGTAACAGCACCAGCGATGACTGGAGCTCAAGTAGCAACACCAAATATGACAACTGTTTCAACTTATATTCCTAAATTCGATTTTACTTACTTAACGACGATTTCGATGCTGGTGTTTGCGGTAGGTGGCTGTGAAAAAATTTCGCCTTACGTTAATAACACGAAAAACCCTGCCAAGGAATTTCCTAAAGGAATGATCTTTTTAGCTGGAATGGTCGCTTTATGTGCGTTACTAGGATCAATCGCAATGGGGATGCTGTTCGATGCAAACAATATTCCTAAAGATTTGATGGTAAATGGCGCTTATGAAGCATTCCAACGTCTTGGCAATTTCTATGGGATTGGCAATACATTTGTGATTCTTTATTCGATCGCCAATGCATTAGCGCAAATTTCAGCATTAGCATTTTCTATTGATGCGCCGTTGAAAATTTTGCTTTCTGATGCAGATCCAGAATTTGTACCAAATGGTTTGGCAAAATTGAACAAAAAAGGTACACCGATCAATGGATATATCATGACAGGGATCTTAGTCAGCATCTTGATCATCATTCCTGCGTTAGGTATCGGAAATATGACTGAATTGTATCGCTGGTTGTTGAACTTGAATTCGGTTGTGATGCCATTACGTTACTTATGGGTATTTGTAGCCTTCATGCTGATCAATAAACAAGCCCATCGATTCTCATCAGATTATAAGTTTGTTAAAAATACAAAACTAGGCTTTGGTATTGGTTTGTGGTGTTTCTTATTTACAGCATTTGCTTGTATCTTAGGGATGGTACCAAAATTAGATTATGCTGCTGATCCAAAAGCTTGGTTGTTCCAATTGTCATTGAATATCATCACACCGATCATCTTTATCTTGATTGGACTGATTTTACCAATGATCGCAAAACGTGTGAATAAATAGAAGATGCATCACCTAAAAGTCTTCAAGATATTTTACTGTCTTGAAGACTTTTTCTTGTCTATTACTTGTTTGGTACATCAGTGTTCTCCTAGCTTATTTCGCTAGAATTTACAACAAATTCTAATGGTTTCCCAATGAGTAAAGGGCAAAATTCCGCTATACTAAAAAAGATGGAAAATGATAATTTATGCAGTCAATGTATAAGGTGAAAGGGAGAAAATTGGTGAAAAAGAAAAAAGATTTAACAAAAATGAAAACGCCACACACGTATGTGATCATTTTTGGCGTAGTGCTGGTAGCATGGGTATTGACATTTCTGATTCCTGCCGGAAAATTCAGTACGGAAGAGATTGAATATGTTGATGCAAATGGTGAAGTGAGCACGCGAACGGTTTTGAAACAAGATTCATTCCGTTATGCGTATCCGCTTAATACCGATTTTGTCTTCGAGCAGTTAGAGAATTTAGAAGAAAATCCAGCAGAGCTAGAAGAATTGGGTGTCGATCAAGCAGCACTGCAAAGTGTGCTAGACGAAGGGGAGTCGAAACTTGATCAAGAAAAGCTCGATGAGCTCTCCCTAACGGATGATGTTCTTTATGAGTTATATGGAGATAAAATCTATGATACATCAGAAAAACTTCATAAGACAGCAAAGGTTTGGGGAACAGATGATTTTGGCGGTTTTGGTTTCTTGAACTTTGTGTTTGAAGGATTGGTTTCAGGAGATAAATATGGTTCCGCTGTGGGGATCGCTGCGTTGATCTTAGTAGTCGGTGGCGCATTTGGGATCATTATGAAGACCGGAGCGATTGATGCTGGGATTTTTGCCTTTATCAGTAAGACACGAGGATTAGAACGATTGGCTTTACCGCTTTTATTCTTTGCTTTTTCATTTGGAGGAGCAACTTTTGGGATGGCGGAAGAAGTAATTCCTTTTTCTATGGTCATGGTGCCATTTGTGATCGCACTTGGGTATGATTCGATCGTGGCGGTAACGGTCACCTATGTGGCCTCGCAAATCGGGAATGCAACTTCTTGGATGAGTCCGTTTAGTGTGGCGGTTGCGCAAGGGATCGCGGGTATCCCAGTTCTTTCAGGGGCAACTTTCCGAATTATCATGTGGGTAGTCATTACTGGCTTATCAGCTGCATATTTGATGGTGTATGCAGAACGTATTCGTAAGAATCCGGAGAAATCATTGACTTACAAATCGGATGCCTATTTCCGCGACCATATCCAGAAGACATCTGATGAAAACAAGCCGTTTCTTTTGGGGCATAAACTGATTTTGCTTGAAATGCTGGCAGTTTTGATTTGGATCGTCTGGGGAGTAACACAAAAAGGGTACTATATTCCAGAAATTGCTTCACAGTTCTTCGTGATGGGCTTAGGTGCAGGCCTGATTGCTGTGATCTTTAAGTTAGAAGACATGGGCTTGAACGATGTAGCAAGTGCTTTTCAATCAGGTGCAGCTGATTTGGCCGGAACAGCGATTGTTGTTGGGATGGCAAAAGGAATCCTGCTTGTTCTAGGTGGTTCTGATGCCAATGTGCCTTCAGCGTTGAATACGATCCTACACAGCATCGGCGGATTGCTAAGCGGTGTGCCAGCCTTTATCGGTGCTTGGTTCATGTATATTTTCCAAAGCTTATTTAATTTAGTTGTTACTTCGAACTCAGGTCAAGCAGCATTGACAATGCCGATCATGGCGCCATTAGCTGATCTTGTGGGTGTCTCCAGACAGATCGCCGTTTTAGCTTATCAATTAGGTTCCGGATTCATGGATGCATTCACTCCAGTATCTGCCAGTTTGATCGGTGTGCTTGGCGTTGCCCGAATCGAATGGGCAAAATGGGCGAAGTTCCAAATTAAAATGCAAGGATTTCTGTTTGTGTTAGGTACGATCTTTATCTTTATCGCTGTAGCGATTGGTCTGCAATAAGAGGGGAGCTGCGAGAATGAAACTTATTCGTCAAGCGGAAGTTTATGCACCAGAATATTTAGGAAAGAAAGATATTTTAGTGATCAATGACAAAATTGTTGCCATCGAAGATCAAATCAGTGGCGGCTTTGATCAACTAACTGTCGAAGAAATCGATGGTTCTTCATTGATTGCGACACCCGGATTCATCGATTGCCATTTCCATATCTTAGGTGGTGGCGGGGAAGGGGGCTACCAGAACCGAACGCCTGAAGTAACCCTTAGCCAGCTGACAACTGCTGGAGTCACAACGGTTGTCGGCTGTTTAGGAACCGATGGTGTTGGGCGTGATATGGTGGCATTGATCAGCAAAGCCAAAGGTTTAGAAGCGGAAGGAATCTCGACTTATGTCTATGACGGTTCGTATCGATTGCCTCTTGATCCAGTGACGGATTCATTGATCAAGGACTTTTTGACGATCGACAAAGTGATTGGCATTGGTGAAATTGCGGTCTCAGATCACCGTTCTTCACAACCTAGTTTTGAAGAATTTACTCGTGCTGTAGCAGATGCTCGAGTAGGGGGCATGCTCTCAGGAAAAGCAGGGATCATCAATGTGCATTTAGGTGGTGGCAAGCGACAATACGAACTCTTGCTACAAACTGTGGAGGAGACTGAGATCCCTATTAGTCAATTTTTACCGACTCATGCAAATCGGACAAGTGAGTTGTTTGAAGCAAGTATCGCTTTTGCTAAAATGGGCGGTACCATCGATTTTACCGCAAGTGAAGATCCTGATTTTTGGGAAAGAGAAGATGATGAAGTTCGCTTTAGTAAAGGGCTAAAACGTTTGTTAGACGAAGGTATCGGGTTGGATCAATTCACCATGACATCGGATGGTCAAGGAAGTCTGCCTTACTTTGATGAAAACAATCAATTCATTGGGCTTGGGGTAGGCAGTTCCCGAGCTTTAATGGTAGGAATCAAAGAAGCTGTACAAGTAGAACAGATTCCTTTGGAGATTGCATTGCGTGCAATTACTTCTAATCCAGCAAAGATTTTGAAGTTGGCTCAAAAAGGCCGGATCGCTCCTGGAATGGATGCCGATCTTTGCCTGTTGAATCAAGATACGCTAGATGTTGAAACGGTGATCGCTAAAGGAAAAGTGATGGTCGATAAAAAAGACGTGAAAGTCTGGGGAACCTTTGAACAATTAGTATAAAACAACCGTAAAAAGGCTCACCT
This sequence comes from Enterococcus sp. DIV0574, assembly GCF_051711125.1. NCBI lineage: Bacteria > Bacillati > Bacillota > Bacilli > Lactobacillales > Enterococcaceae > Enterococcus > Enterococcus sp. DIV0574. The sequence continues at coordinate 1,939,815 of NZ_JBIOMA010000001.1, read as the reverse complement.
GCAAGTTGATCATTTTGCAGGTGAGCGATTTTTTGCGTTAGGGACGTTTAGAGTTGATCTAAAAAGGTCATATCTTCATCGGAAATGGTAAAATCAACTTTTGCATTATCCAAAATATATTCTTCGTGAACGGATTTTGGCAATGGTAAAATGTCCTTTTGCAATAGATAACGAATAGATAATTGAGGGATCGAGCGTTGATAGTTCTCGGCAATTTTCTTGATGTCGGCATTATCCAGCAAGCGACCAGTCGCGATTGGTGAATAACCTTCCACTAAAAGGTCGTTGTCTTTACAGAATTGCAGCAACTCTTCATTTGTTTTTCCAATATGATAAATGATTTGATTGACCATTGGTTTCACATCGCAATGGTCAAAAATATTTTGCAGGTCATCTTGGTCAAAATTGGAAACACCAATCGATTTGATCAAACCACTTTGATACGCTTCTTCCAGTGCTTTCCAGACATCAATGTTTTCTTCGAAATATTTTTTTTGCTCCGGATTATCCCGCATGATTTTCCAAGGTCGTGGAGCATGGATCAAAACAAGATCGATATACTCAGTGTCAAGCTCTGCCATTGAGCGTTTGATGCTATCGACAGCTTCTTGAAAAGACTTCAGTTCAGCAGGAATTTTTGTCGTAACGAATATCTCTTCTCGAGGAACACCAGAATCTCGGAGGGCTTTGCCCACAGCCGCTTCGTTTTTATAGGCAGCAGCAGTATCCACATGACGATAGCCGTTTTCAAGAGCAAATTTTGTCGCATGATAGGCATCTTCCGGAGAGGACTGCCAAGTGCCCAATCCGATCTTAGGTATTTTGATTTGATTCTTCAGTGTGAATGTTTCATTCAGTAGACTCATAGTTTCCCAACTTTCTATTTTTTTTAAAAGCGTTTTCCTATCTATTACTTTAACCCGAGTAGCCTATAAGAAGTCAAGGGAAATGATTCTATTTAAATAAAAAAACGATCACTCGAGAGATAAATTGACATTTTCACAAGATATTGATAAATTGAACCAAATAATCTTTTCAGAAAGTGGGACGATCATGAATTTTGTAAAAGATGACTTTGCCTATTATCGGCGATCTTTTGAACAAATGTATCGCAGTTATTTCCAACGAAGAATGATTGTTGTTGGAATCGCTCTTTTGATTATTTGTGCTTATCTAGCGCTGATCCAAGAGGGATTTCTACTAAACTTGTTTTTGATTGCTGTTTTGCTCGTGCTGTTTGCTTGGCTTTATCTACGTTGGCAAGAAGTCGATCAAATAATTGCTGAATTTGAACAAGAAAATAGCGAACCGATCATTTATCAAATCGTAGAATTTGAAGATTATTATGCTGCCAAAAATAAAAACGGGCAGCAAGTGCGAATCAAGAAAAACGGCAATCGGAATTTTCCGTCTGCTAATAAAACGTACACGTTGATGGCAGGATTCAAAAAAGCATTTTTCCCTAAACAACCTCTTTTTATCTTTTACTATGATATGTTGGAGAATACTTATGATGAAGCCTATCGCATTAGAAGAAATGGACAACCTACTTTTAGCAAATGGTCCCGTTACTTTAGTTTCCGCTCGTTTCGTGCCTCCATTGGAAATGGCTTCCGCTTTATTTTAGGTAACCTGTTTTTCTTGTTTTTGATCTATCGATTGATTCGTTATCTGATTTCGCTTTTGCGGATGTTTATTCAATGATAGGAAAACGTATAGCCTGAAGAGCTTTTTTTCTCACTATAGCATGCGAAGGTCAGACCTAGTTAAATAAGTCGTTGTTAGCAAAAAATTACTGTGAGCAGTAGTTAACCCAAAACATGAGTCTTTTAAGGAGTGGAGAAATCCACTCTTTTTTTATGGAGGGCAGAAAAAAACGATTAACAACCTTATTTAGAGAGAGTTTATAAGTTGATCCATCAACTATCAGTTGAACAAAAGACACTTGAGAAATAGTTTTTGCGATATTCTTTAGGAGAAATGATCGCAAATTGCTTGAATACTTGGATAAAGTGGCTTTGATTCGAAAAATGAAGCAATGCAGCTATTTCTTTATAGCTATAATCAGTAAACAATAACAAATGCTTTGCTTCCGCTACTTTCTGCTGATTGATATAGGTGTGGATCGTTTGGCCTACATGTTTTTTGAATTCTGTGCTCAGATGGGTGGGGTGTTTTTCAGTAAATTCAGCCAAATCGTTTAATGTAATTTTATCGTAAATATGCGTATCAATGTAATTGATGAGACTTCTGATCAAAAAACTTTTCTGGGTAGGAAATGCATGAATCAACCTCATGAAATGATAAGTACTTTCCTGAATATGGGTCAAACATTCCTGAACGTCATAAATATTTTGTAGTTTTTGGAGTAGTGTATCGGATAACCCATAGGCTTGACTCACCGGAACGCCTTCATTGATACTGACCCGAGTTAGAATGGTAATCAATCCTGAATACTTGTATTTCAAACTTTCTAGCTTGTTGTTTGCTAGTTCGACGCTGTAGGTGCTGCTCATTTTATGGAATAGCCAAAGAATTTTTTCGGGTTGATTTCGGCGTACAGCCTCTACGTAACGTTTCTCAAATTCAAACGAGTCCAAATAAGGATCCTCTAACCGTCGTTGATAAAGATTTTCTTCTAATAGGGTGGACGTATTGGAATTTGCTTGTTTCTCTGGAACGCTCCAACGAAACTTGTTGGCATCAGGGATGGCTCCTTTTAGGATCGTGTAAAACAATTCAACGAAAGCGACAAAAGATTCTCGACTTTCTTTCGAGTAATGGACCCCAGCAATGTAATCATATCCTTGAAAAGGAAATGATCTTTTGTTAGTACCTAATATCCCGCAAGGTCCAATCAGCACATTGCCAATTGAAGAATCTGGTAGATCACAAGTAAAGCTGCTGAAAAAAAAGTCATCTCCTTCAAAAAACGTCACCACATCCAATTCAGTCGATTGGCTGGTAAGGAAAAAATGTTCCGCCACTTGTTTATCAGTTATGAAGGAATTACGAGGAATCACCACTTGCTGTTTTTCATCGAAGATAAATAAAGGAATCAAATATTTATCGTAGAGTTTTTTCACAATTGATTCTAGTGCTGCTCGATTCATCAAAAACCTCATTTCTGTTTTTTTAGTATGAATTCTCTTTTTTTAGTATACCTTATTTTAGAAGATTCCTATAATAGAATTACGACTAAAAACGCTTGCAACTACCTGAGAGGGATAGTCGATCAAAACGTGACTATCTGTCTGAGAAGAAAAAGGAGGACAATGATGAAACAACGACAGCATTCTCAAAAATTGATACTAGGAGGAGAAGTCCATAACTCCACTGCTTCATCTATCGCTTACATGGAGGAAAAAGTATGGGACAAGATTGACAAAGTTGCGATCAATACCCTTTTGATACCTATTTATTGGGAGCTGATCGAACCACAGCCTAATCAGTTTGATTTTTCATTAATTGATTCCCATTTGGAAAATGCCGCTGAGAAGAAAATCGATGTGATTTTTTTGTGGTTTGGCCTTTGGAAGAATGGCTTATCCACGTATGTTCCTGAATGGATCAAAACGGATCCCAAATATTTTCGCATAGAGGATAGCGACGGAAACAAGATGAATAGTTATAGTCCGCTATGTCAAGATGTGATAGCACAGGCTCATTCAGCCTTTGCCGCCATCTGCGACTACTTGGGAAGCCATCCTTTGCGGGCCTTTATCAGAATGGTGCAGATTGAAAACGAGATTGGTAGTCTTGGCACTAGTCGTGATCATTCGTCAGCAGCAGAAAAAGTCTATCAGATGGCGTTGCCGCAAGAAATCAGAAACCTCTATCCTGGAGCTAAACAATGGTCAGAAGTACCCTTTGGGGATGAAGTGTTTATGGCATATCATTATGCCGCAGCAATCCAAGACTATGCAAAGATTGCAAGAAAACGTTTAGCGTTGCCGTTATTTACGAATGTATGGCTCAAAAAGCCAGACAGGCGGCCGGGAGAATATCCTAGTGGTGGCGCTGTATCCACCACTTGGCAAGTTTGGAAAGTTATTGCCTCTCAGTTGGATTTTATTGCCCCAGATATTTACGAAGAAGAAATCAAACCGATCATCGCGGAATACGGGAATGATCAGCCGTTGTTAATTCCGGAAACCCGAATTGACAAAAGATATATTTCGAATCTATTTTATGCTTTTGGTCAAGGAGCAATCGGCTATTCACCTTTTGGTATCGAAGATCTTCTAACGAATGATACTAGTCAGGATTACCGCTTTTTATCCCAGTTAGGATTAGCGAAAGACGCCTTTGATTCTTCCGATACACTGCCTCATTTAAACCAAGGGTATCGAATCATCGCCGCCCTTGAGCCACTGTTGCAAGATCAGGAAGCTCAAATCTTCTCATTTAAAAAAGAAGGGGCTCAGAACCAAATTGTGTATGAAAATGGACAGGATCGCTGGGCAGTCAAATTATTTTCTCGAGACAAAATGATCAATTCCGCAGGTCTGATCATTAAACACAAAGAATATTACTATCTCACCGGTGCTAATTTCGCATTGGATCTGCAAGCGAAGCAGGGTTCTAATCCTTTAGGTATCCTTTCTTTAGAAGAGGGGGTTCTACAAGATGGGCAATGGCGGACAAATCGTCGCCTGAATGGGGATGAAGCCTATTTCCCATTTATCGGTGAAGATTTTAAAATTTTGCGCATGCGATTGTATTCTTATTAACGGATAGCAGTGAGATCTGCTTCTAACTACTTTTAATGCAGAGGCGTTTCGAGATAATCTTACTTATGATAGAATGGGGAGCGGATATACCTCGGATCAGGTTCATTTGCTGCGAGCCGTATTTGTGCAGTTGAACGTTGATTTGATCTCTGAAAGGAATAAAAATATGCAAACCATGAATAAGATTCCAATCAATACACTTCCCACCAGTACTTCTGCCTATATTCACATCCCATTCTGTGAACATATTTGCTATTACTGTGACTTTAATAAAGTTTTTTTAGAAGGGCAACCGGTAGATGAATACATCGACTGTTTGCTGAAAGAAATCGCTCTAACGGTGAGCAAACAACCAATCACTACTTGTGAGACGATTTATATTGGCGGCGGAACGCCGACTTCCCTTTCGGCTGCGCAGCTAGACCGTCTGATTACGGGCATACATGAATTACTGCCCACGCAAACGACCAAAGAATTTACGGTAGAGGCCAATCCTGGGGATTTAACGGAAGATAAATTGCTAGTTTTGAAAAATCTGGGCATTGATCGGTTGTCGATGGGGGTGCAGACTTTTGATAACCGCTTGTTAAAGAAAATCGGCCGCAAGCACACGGCAGAGGATGTCTATCAAACGATTCGGTTGTTAGATAAACATGATTTTCAAAATATTACGATCGATCTGATTTATGCTTTACCTGGACAAACGATGGAAAGTTTTCGAGATACGCTAACACGAGCAATTGATTTGGGTTTGCCTCACTATGCTATGTATTCACTGATTTTAGAGAACAAAACGATGTTCATGAATTGGGTTAGGCAAGGGAAAATGGAGCTGCCTTCTCAGGAATCTGAGACACAAATGTTTGAAGAAGCCATCACTGCAATGGCTAAAGCTGGCTTATCGCAATATGAGATCAGTAATTTTGCCCGGCCAGGATATGAGTCTAAGCACAATCTTGTTTATTGGAATAATGAACATTATTACGGATTTGGCGCAGGAGCGAGTGGTTATATCGGACAGACGAGATACAAAAACTTTGGACCGATCCAGCACTATCTGCGTCCATTGAGGGAAGATCAACTGCCGATCCATGAAACAGAATCGTTAACGACCAGCAATCAAATGGAAGAAGAAATGTTTCTTGGATTACGGAAGAAACAAGGTGTATCGAAAACAGCCTTTTCAAATAAATTTGCCTGTTCTTTTGATTCGATCTATGGCAATGTCGTTGAAGAACTTTCTAAAAATGGCTGGTTAGTCTCAGAAGGAGACCGCGTTTATTTAACAAAGTCTGGGATGTTTATCGGCAATGATGTTTTTGAAAAATTTTTATTAAGTTAAGAATAACCAAGAAGATCGAGCTGTTTTCGATCTTCTTTTTTTGGAGCTAATTGACAATGAAGTGGATTAGCACTCTCTCTATAAGAGTGCTAAAAGTCTGTGTCAAATTCTTGACATTCGTAGGAAATATGGTATATTAATAATCGTGTTAGCACTTAATGTGAAAGAGTGCTAACGGAGGAGTGGATAAGATGTTGACACAACGACAACAAACTATTTTACACCTCATCATCCAAAATTATACGGATACTGGTCAGCCTACGGGCTCCAAACGATTGATGGAGGATGGGGTTGAAGCAAGTTCGGCTACCATCCGCAATGAGATGAAGGCCTTAGAAGAAGCGGGTCTCTTATTGAAGACACATTCCTCTTCTGGACGTGTTCCTTCAATGGCCGGCTACCGCTATTACGTTGATCACTTATTAAGACCATCAAAAGTCAATCAAAATGAGATCAAAGCAATTCGCCATTCCTTGGGGAAAGAATTTCATGAAATCAATGAAATCATTCAGCAATCTGCTACGATCCTATCCAACCTTACGAGCTATACCGCATTATCGTTAGGACCGGATGTCAAAGAACGGAAATTAACTGGCTTTCGGATCGTACCTTTGAATGCCCGACAAATTATTGCTATCATTGTTACGGATAAAGGCAATGTTGAAAATCAGATTTTTTCATTACCTTCATCGATGGATAGCAGCGACTTAGAAAAGATGGTTCGGATTATCAATGAAAAATTAGTGGGTGAACCGCTCATGACGGTCTATCATCGATTGCGAACAGAGATTCCGATGATTTTGCACAAGTATTTTCAAACAACAGAAGGAATCATTGATTTATTCGATGATATGTTGAGTCATCTCTTTGAAGAGAAAATTTACGTCGGCGGACGGATGAATCTATTAGATTTTGAACCAAGTCAAGATGTTCGTCAGTTTAAGTCGATGTACTCTTTCATGAAAAATGCAGAAGAACTCACACAATTATTGGCACCGAGAGACTCCACGATTCAGATCCGCATTGGTCAGGAACTAGGGAATGAATTACTCCAAAATATGAGTTTGATTCAAGCAAGCTATGACATTGAAGGTCATGGCCAAGGGACGATTGCTTTATTAGGTCCTTCTAGTATGCCTTATTCGCGAATGTTTGGACTGATGGATGCCTTTCGTCGAGAATTAGCAATGACATTGGCTGATTACTATCGCACACTAGATGCAAACAGTGAATGATCAAATAAGTGAATTATAGAAGGGATGGTAGCAAGTGTCAGAAAAAGAAGAACAGGTAGAAAAAGATCTTGAGACAACTGAAGAGCCTCTGACAGAACCGTCAGAAGAAGAAATCGATGCAGCTGGTCTATCAGAAGCAGAAGTAGAAAAAAGCGAGATCGACAGTTTAAAAGAAAAAAACAATGAACTAGAAGACCAATTTCTGCGCGCACGGGCCGAAATCGCTAATATTACAGCAAGAAACCGTAATGAACGTGAATTGTTGCAAAAATACCGTTCGCAAGATTTGGGCAAAAAATTATTGCCAGCGATCGATAATTTGGAACGCGCTATGGCAGCAAATGTGGAAGAAGACCAAGCGGCTAACTTGAAAAAAGGTGTCGAAATGGTGTTGGAAAGTTTGCGTCAAGCGTTGAAAGAAGAAGGAATCGAAGAAATTCCTGCTGAAGGAGAAACTTTCGATCCCAATCTTCATCAAGCGGTACAGACCGTACCTGCGACAGAAGATGTGCCTGCGGATACGATCGTCACAGTATTGCAAAAGGGCTATAAGCTGCATGATCGTGTCTTGCGTGCAAGTATGGTTATCGTAGCACAATAAATAAAAGAACGATGAATGAAAAGGAGCGTATTACTTATGAGTAAAATTATCGGTATTGACTTAGGTACAACTAATTCAGCTGTTGCTGTCCTAGAAGGCGGCGAAGCAAAAATCATCACCAATCCAGAAGGAAATCGTACAACACCATCTGTTGTTTCATTTAAAAACGGCGAGATCCAAGTAGGGGAAGTTGCTAAACGTCAAGCAGTTACGAACCCTAACACGATTTCATCAATCAAACGTCATATGGGTGAAGCTGGCTATAAAGTAGAAGTTGAAGGGAAATCATACACTCCTCAAGAAATCTCTGCAATGGTCCTACAATATATCAAAGGATTTGCTGAAGATTATCTAGGAGAAAAAGTAGACAAAGCAGTTATCACTGTTCCTGCTTACTTCAATGATGCACAACGTCAAGCAACAAAAGATGCTGGTAAAATTGCCGGATTAGAAGTAGAACGAATCGTCAACGAACCAACAGCAGCAGCTTTAGCTTATGGATTAGACAAAACAGACAAAGACGAAAAAATCTTAGTCTTCGACCTTGGTGGGGGTACATTTGACGTATCGATCCTTGAATTAGGGGATGGCGTATTCGATGTGTTGTCTACTGCTGGGGACAACAATCTAGGTGGAGATGACTTTGATAACAAGATTATCGATCACATGGTTGCAGAATTCAAAAAAGAAAATGGCATTGATTTAGGTAAAGACAAAATGGCATTGCAACGTCTGAAAGATGCTGCTGAAAAAGCGAAAAAAGACCTTTCAGGTGTGACAAGTACACAAATCAGCTTGCCATTTATTACAGCTGGCGATGCTGGTCCATTGCACTTAGAAATGACATTGACACGGGCAAAATTTGATGAATTAACCGCTGATTTAGTCGAACGGACAAAAGTTCCTGTACGTCAAGCGCTAAAAGATGCTGGTCTTTCACAATCTGAAATCGATGAAGTGATCTTAGTCGGTGGATCAACTCGGATTCCTGCAGTCGTCGAAGCAGTTCGCAAAGAAACCAATAAAGAACCAAACAAATCAGTGAACCCAGATGAAGTAGTAGCAATGGGTGCTGCGATTCAAGGTGGCGTGATCACTGGTGATGTGAAAGATGTCGTTTTACTTGATGTCACACCATTATCATTGGGTATCGAAACAATGGGCGGCGTCTTTACGAAGTTGATCGATCGCAATACGACGATCCCAACAAGCAAATCACAAGTCTTCTCAACAGCTGCAGACAATCAACCTGCTGTAGACATCCATGTCCTACAAGGCGAACGTCCAATGGCTGCTGACAACAAGACATTAGGAAGATTCCAATTAACGGAAATTCCACCAGCACCTCGAGGAATTCCACAAATCGAAGTAACATTTGATATTGATAAAAATGGTATCGTAAATGTATCTGCAAAAGATTTAGGAACTCAAAAAGAACAAAAAATCACGATCAAATCTTCTTCAGGTCTAACCGATGAAGAAATTGAACGGATGGTTAAAGATGCGGAAGCAAATGCGGAAGCAGACAAACAACGTAAAGAAGAAGTTGATTTGCGTAATGATGTCGACGCATTACTATTCACTGTTGACAAAACATTGAAAGAGCTTGAAGGCAAGGTAGATGCCGATGAAGTGAAGAAAGCGGAAGAAGCTCGTGATGAGTTGAAAGCTGCTGTCGATGCAAACAATATCGAAGAAATGAAAACAAAACGCGATGCATTGAATGAAATCGTACAAAACTTGACAGTGAAGTTGTATGAGCAAGCTGCACAACAACAAGCACAAGAAAATCCAGAAGCTGCACAAGGCGGCGCAGACGATGTGGTAGACGCCGATTTTGAAGAAGTAGACGGCGACGATAAATAATCGCTGTTTGTGAAAAAGCCAAAGTCACCACTTTGGCTTTTTCTTATGAATTTCTGAAACGTATTTTTCTGAAGCAAATTATATGCTAAAATACGAGGGACGCAAGAAAATAGTGGAGGGAAGCCAATGGCAGACAAAAGAGATTATTATGAGGTCTTAGGTCTACAAAAAGGGGCTTCGGATGACGAAATAAAAAAAGCATATCGGAAGCTTTCCAAAAAGTATCATCCAGACATCAATAAAGAACCTGATGCAGAAGCAAAATTCAAAGAAATTTCTGAAGCATATGAAATACTGAGCGATCCTCAAAAACGAGCTGCTTACGATCAATATGGTCACGCGGGAACTGATCCGAACTACGGTGGTGGTTATGGCGGCGGCTTTGGCGGCTTTAACGGCGGGGGATTCTCCGGTGGTGGCTTTGGTGGATTTGAAGACATCTTTGAATCATTCTTTGGCGGCGGTGGCAGAACGGCAAATCCAAATGCTCCGCGACAAGGAGCTGATTTGCAATATGCTGTCGATCTTTCTTTCGAAGAAGCGATTTTTGGTGTGGAAAAAAATATTCAGTATAACCGCGAAGAAACCTGTCATACTTGTGGCGGTAATGGCGCAAAACCAGGAACACAACCTGAGACCTGTCATAAATGTCATGGCTCAGGTACGATCAATGTGGAACGTCAAACACCTCTTGGTCGTGTCATGAGTCGTCAAACCTGTGATGTATGTCACGGTACAGGGAAAGAAATCAAAGAACCTTGTACGACTTGTCATGGCACAGGACACGAAAAGAAAAAACATAGCGTCAAAGTCAATGTACCCGCTGGCGTGGAAGATGGCCAACAAATGCGCCTATCCGGTCAAGGAGAAGCTGGCAGCAATGGCGGACCTTATGGAGACCTGTATGTCGTTTTCCGTGTTGAGGAAAGTGATATCTTCGATCGTGATGGATCCGAAATTTATTACGAATTACCATTGAACTTTGTTCAAGCAGCTTTAGGTGACGAGGTCAATGTTCCGACTGTTCACGGAAATGTCAAATTGAAGATTCCTGCTGGTACCCAGACGGGCACGAATTTCCGTCTAAGAGGCAAAGGTGCACCAAAATTACGTGGCAATGGCAATGGTGACCAACAAGTCAAAGTTAAGTTGATCACACCAAAGAATTTGAATGAAGAACAAAAAGAAGCGTTACGGGCTTATGCAAAAGCAAGCGGCCATGTAACCAACGAGCAACAACCCGAAGGATTTTTTGATAAAATGAAAGATGCTTTTGGTGGTAAGAAAAAATAATAAGCGGAGCCTGAAGAAAACCACTTTTTCAGGCTGCGCTTTTACTAGTTTTTGTGAAATTTTTAACAAAGTCGGGAATTGGTATAAAAAACTGAAAGTAGGAGAGTTCATGGAAAAAATATTTGTTAGTCCGCAACGCTACATTCAAGGAGAAAACGTATTAAAAAAAGGCTTGCACTATATTAGCTCATTAGGAGATAAATTATTACTAATAACCGATCCATTTGTTTGGAGGATTGCTGGCGAAGAACTGGCAAGTGATTTAGCCCATCTAGGAATCGAAGTAACCTTAGCAAATTTCAGCGGTGAATCCTCCAATGCAGAAATCAGACGTATTGCAAAAGAAGCAGAAAGAGCAGAAGTGGCAGCAGTTGTTGCTCTTGGTGGCGGAAAGGTGATCGATACCGGTAAAGCAGTGGCCCATCAATTGAAGCGAGCGGTTGCTGTCGTACCAACAGTTGCCTCAACAGATGCCCCTACCTCCTCCATCTCGGTTCTTTATTCGGAAGAAGGGAAGTTTGAACAGTATAGTTATTATCCGAAGAATCCAGAACTGGTCTTGGTTGATACAACTCTGTTAGCCAAGGCACCTGCAAAATTATTAACTTTCGGCATCGCCGATGGATTGGCGACGTATGTTGAAGCCAGAGCAGTAGCTAAAAGCAGCGCTCAGAATCTCGTAGGAGGCCGGCCGACTTTAGCAGCTCTGGCAATTGCTGAGAAATGTGAAGCAGTGCTGTTTGCCAATGGGGTCGCTGCCTATAAGGCCAATCAGCAGCAACAGGTAACAGCCGCTTTCGATCAAGTAGTGGAGGCGAATACACTTTTGAGCGGACTAGGATTTGAAAGTGGAGGACTAGCAGCAGCTCATGCGATCCATAATGGGTTGACAGCCGCTACTGGGAAGTTCCACCAACTTTCTCACGGAGAAAAAATTGCCTATACGACGTTGATGCAATTGCTGTTGGAACAAGATACAAACGAGTTGGAACGTTATATTGTTTTATATCAAGCTCTGGGGTTACCAACAACGTTAGCAGAAATGCAGATGGACTCACTTAGCGATCAGGAATTACTAGCAATCGGTATTCAAGCCACTATCCCTAATGAAACGATCCATCGAATGTCCTTTAAGATCACAGCAGAAGAGGTAGCAAATGCGTTTCAGGCTGTCGATGCATATGTCACCAAAAATTTTTCACAAAGAAAAAAAGATTGACTTCTATTTTTTCCCATGCTATTTTGTTTACAAGCTTAAAAAGGAGGGGACATAGACATGACAAACAACAACTTTGCATTGGTATGTTGTTGTTGTATGGTGCTAAAAAGCAGCATACTGATTTGTCATGCCTATTAATCGTTCCCTCATCTTGATAAATCACTCTAAGAGTCTCTTTCGTTGGGAAAGAAGAGTCCTAGAGTCATTCTCTAAGAGGTACTGATTGAATAGTCAGTGCCTCTTTTTGTTTGCTTTGATTTACCTTGCAAAGATCTGTAAACAAAGACAGATCATGCCTTTTTAAGCAGGTGATCACCTAGGAATGACCAATTGTAAAACGCAGTGCCTCTGATTTGCTGCAGCACTTTAGCGGACTGACAACAAAAATTTCATTGAAAAGAAGGTTGCCCATGATCGTATCAGATATTAAAGAATTAATTGGTAAGACACCGATTTTTCAGTTTTTAGCCACTGACTACGGCGGAGAAAGCCAAAGCCGGATCTATGCGAAATTAGAATACTTAAACCCTGGAGGTAGTATCAAAGACCGATTAGGCAGTTATTTGATCTCAGAAGCAGTTGCTGCTGGAAGAATAACGAAAGACACAACCGTGATTGAACCCACCGCTGGCAATACTGGGATTGGCTTAGCTTTAGCCGGTTTGGCATATGGATTAGACATGCTTTTTGTGATTCCAGAGACATTCAGTCAAGAAAAGCAACAACTAATCAAAGCCTTAGGAGCACGAATCATTCACTCGCCTAGTCAAGAAGGCATGCAAGGGGCAATCAGGAAAGCCAAATTTCTTGCTGACCAATTGCCAAACTCTTTTTTGCCGCTACAGTTTGAAAATGAACAAAATCCGGCTGCCTATTATCGAACACTAGGTCCGGAAATCGTTCAAGAAATTCCTGAGAGAATTGACAGTTTTGTAGCAGGAGTGGGGAGTGGCGGGACTTTCGCCGGGACAGGCGCGTATTTAAAGTCGATAGATTCTACTATACGTTTGATTGCTGTGGAACCAGAAGGATCGATCTTGAATGGCGGGCCTGCTCATGAACATGCGATCGAGGGGATAGGCGTTGAAGAGAGGCCGATCTTTTTTAAGAGTCTTATGCCAGACAGCATTGAGACTATCAGTGATCCAGAGGGATTTTATTATACCCGGTTGCTGGCAGCCCGTCATGGTCTATTGGTAGGCAGTTCCAGCGGTGCAGCATTTGCAGCCGCTATCCGAGAAAGCAAGCGACTGCCAAAGGGAAGCACGATCGTCACTATCTTTCCTGACAGTGGAGATCGCTACTTGTCAAAAAATATTTATGGTCAACTAGAGGAGGCATAAACATGGAATTTCGCACAAAATTGATTCATGCTGGGATCAGTCAAGATCAAGAAACGGGGGCTGTCAGTGTACCTATCTATCAAACGTCTACCTACAAGCAAGTAGCTGTGGGACAGCCAAAACAATATGAGTACTCTCGTTCGGGCAATCCTACACGGTTTGCATTAGAAGAACTGATTGCTGAACTGGAAGAAGGCATACGTGGGTTTGCTTTTGCTTCAGGTTTAGCAGCAACCCATACTATTTTTTCTTTATTTCAGTCCGGAGACCATATTTTGTTGGGAGATGATGTCTATGGAGGCACCTTTCGACTGCTTCAGAAAATCTTCAAAAAGAATGGATTGACGTATACATTGGTCAAGACTGATGATCCCCAAGCGATTCAGCGGATTGCCGCAGCGATTCGGCCAGAAACAAGAGGAATCTTTCTGGAGACGCCTACTAATCCTTTGTTGAAAATCACAGATATTCAACAAGTTGCCACGATTGCTAAGAAAAAGGATCTCTTGACCATCGTTGATAACACATTTGCGACACCTTATTTTCAGCGTCCACTGGCATTAGGTGCCGATATTGTCATTCATAGTGCAACGAAATATCTGGGGGGCCATAGTGATGTCGTTGCTGGGTTGGTCGTAACCAATCAAGCGGAACTAGCTGAGCAAATTGGTTTTCTGCAAAATGCTATAGGTGGTGTGTTAGGGCCTCATGACAGCTGGCTAGTTCAGCGGAGCATCAAAACATTGGCTTTGAGGATGGAAGCCCATCAAGCCAATGCACTAAAAATCGCCACATTGCTTCAAGAACATGCAGCTGTAGCCAGAGTTTATTATCCGGGGTTATCAAGCCATAAAGGACATGAGATCGCCAAAAAACAAATGTCTGGTTTTAGCGGGATGATTTCATTTGAATTAAAAGCGGAAAACCGAGTAGCTGCGTTTGTTGAATCGCTAACTATTTTTACACTAGCTGAAAGCTTAGGTGGCGTTGAAAGTTTAGTTGAAGTTCCTGCGGTCATGACGCATGCTTCAATTCCACCTTCAATCAGAGAAAAAGCGGGAATCAAAGATGGCTTGATCCGTTTGTCTATTGGTATTGAAGACGCTGCCGATTTATGGACGGACTTAAAGCAAGGATTAGAAAGGGTGCTGGAAGATGGGGCGTGAATTCATTCCGATTTTTTCTGAGTGGGCCAAGCAATATGACGAGACCGTCAAAGGGAAGGATGAAGAATATCGGGAGGTTTTTCTTCATTATCCAGAATTGTTAGCAAATATTGCTGAAAAAGCAGGAGATTCTGTGATAGAATTTGGTAGTGGTACGGGAAATTTGACGTTGGAGTTGATTCGCAGAAAGAAAACAGTGTTCGCGATCGAGCCATCGGCTGCGATGCGTCAAGTAGCTGAGGCAAAGCCGGAGTTGTCACAGGTAACTTTTATTGATGGAGATATGGAACAATTTCCACAGATCAATTTTCCAATCGATACGATCGTTTCTAGTTATGTCTTTCATCACTTGAATGAAACAGAGAAACAGCGAGTGATCAAAAGATATAAAGCGCTGCTTTCTGAAGGCGGAAAAGTCATTATAGGGGATACGATGTTTTTATCCCCTGAGCATAAAGAAAGCATCCTAAGACAGGCAATCAAAGCCAATCACTTACGATTAGCAGCGGATCTGCAACGAGAATACTACCCATTGATACCAGATATTGAAACCTATTTTCGAGCCAATGGTTTTACCAGTCGCTTTAAACAAATCAATGCTTTTGTTTGGCTCGTCGAAGCGAGAGGAGAAAAAGAATGAAAATGAACGTGGAAAGCTTTAATCTAGATCATACGAAAGTCAAGGCACCTTATGTACGGGTCGCTGACAAAAAACAAGGAACAAAAGATACGATTATCAAATATGATGTTCGATTGAAACAACCGAATCAAGCACATATGGAGATGGCTAGCCTCCACTCATTAGAGCACTTGACCGCAGAATTGATTCGTAATCATGCCGATTACATTGTTGACTGGTCTCCGATGGGCTGTCAAACAGGATTTTATCTAACGGTTTTAAATCATGAAGATTATGATGAAATTTTAACTGTGTTAGAAAAAACGATGGAAGATGTGTTGAAAGCGACAGAAGTTCTAGCTAGTAACGAAGTCCAATGCGGCTGGGCAGCCAACCATACCTTAGAAGGCGCCCAACAATTGGCAAGGGAGTTTTTAGCCGAACGGGACAACTGGTCAACCGTCTTTGCTTAAATCCATTCTAAAAAGCTGTAAGCCACACGAAACATTTCAGCGTGGTTTACAGCTTTTTTTGTTTTGTTACGTAGAAATAACCTTCTGAATACGTTAGTAACAGTGATATACTATTCTTACTATAATATTTTTTTGCAACTTTTTTGTTGTTCACTCGTCTATATAAGTAAGGAGGGGTAGTGTTGGAGGAGATTTATCAGATCTATTACGAGAAAATTCAGCACTACTTTCAAAAAAGAGTGGGGGATGAGTATCAAGCAGAGGATTTAACGCAAGATGTATTTGTTAAAGTTTTTTTGGCTTTGCCAAAGACAAAGCCAGATGACTTTGAGAGGTGGCTCTTTACGATTGCTAAGTTTACACTATATGATTTTTACCGTCGTAAGCGGTATCTTTTGGTAGCGGAAGAAGTCGATACTTTGATGCAGGAGATTCCTATCGAAGACCAAGATAGTCTTGAAAAAGAAGAAGCGCTCCGTCATGTGAATCAATTGCCTAACAAATTAAGGCATCCTTTGATATTGGCGATTCGCGGCTATAGCTATCAAGAAATAGCAGAAATATTAAATCTAACGTTAAGTACAGTGAAATCTCGTGTTTTTCAAGCGAGAAAACAAGTGAAAAGCAGGTGGTCACATGGATAAAAAACAGTACCAGCGATTACAAAAGTCAGTGGATCGTACAAAGAAAAGCATGGTACTCCAAATGATCTATAGCGTGTTGTTTTGGGGGATGGTAGTGCTTGTTTTATGCTACTTTTTACCATTAGCCTATTATCGTGCAACCGGAAATGACCGCGAGGATTATCAATCGATTCCTTCGGCGATGAATGCTCCATATTCGGAAGATGCGCTCAAGAATGATACGTTAGAGAAGTACCGCTACTATTGGTATGAGATGGGACAGCGAAACCTCCATTACGATCCTATCAATCGGCAATCTCTGCTTGCATTTTTGGGGAAAGAGGACGTTTATCCGGTCATTTCTCGTTTAGGAAATCAGAAGACGGTCGCGTACACAGTCGAAAATCGCTATATTTTTGATCAGGCAGTTCAGACAATTGTTTCCAGCGATACGCTGACCGCATTTGCTCCCTCTGCAACACTATATGAGCCAGGCAATGCGGTTTCGACCTATGACTCCTTTCTCGCCTATTTACGTTCACTCGGCGAGTACAAGCAGGCTGAAATTTCTATTACTTTAAAAAATCCTCAAATTCCTAGTGAGCTAAGGGAAAAACTGGCTGATTTGTCTGTTCAACATTATAGTATTGATTATCATTCAGGCAATATTTTTGGTTATTCAGATGAAATGGTTCGTCAGACAACAGGAAATAATTATGATCGGCAAGTAACAGAAAGCGTCACGCAAGGACTGGTTTTTTTGGAAAAATATTATCCGACTTTTGGGAATCTAGGCTGGGATAGTCCTGACAATCTCCATTTTACCAATGATCTTACCAATCAAATCAATTTCTATGATTTCGGCGACATTCTAAATTATGTCAAAGATAATGGTGTGAAAGTAAGTGCCGTTCATGTATCGGCCTCTTGCACTGAATTAGCTCGATGGTTAGCGGAGAATCGGTCGCTTGTCATGAGAGTCCAGCTGCAGCAGCTCTCAGATATCATGGTCCAAGATGTAATCACGGAAGGAGAATGAGTATTGTTGAAAAAAATTCCATTTAGCAAACTATTCCGTTGGTTTGCAAAAGGGTATTCATTGGTGTTTTTGTCTTGTTATGTTTTCAGTCGTTTCATTCTTTTTCGTTTCAGTTCTTTTAGGTTAAGCACAGGGGGTGATAAACTAACAACCAGAACCTATTCAGGTAATTTGATTGGCTTATTGTTTGAACCGACTATTTTATTGCTGATCATTGGCGGTTTGCTGTATCTTGCTTGGAAAGAAAAACACTGGATCAGAGAATTGATGTATCCAGTTGTTGTTTTGTTATTAATAGTCATTGGAACAATTCTTTATTGATCAAAGGAGGGTATGGGATGAGTTTTTTTAAGGAAATAAAGGAGCAGCGGCAGCAAAAGAAAGAAGCGAAGAAACAAGAATTGCGTAAAAAGAACGCTGAACTAAGGAAACAAGGAAAAGATCCGCTGAAAGGCTGGGGGCAAATGATGGATACTGGTGCTGGGGGATTCAACAAAGCCAATCCAATCGATACAAAAGTTTATTTTGGTGAAAAGCAGAAACGAATCGCTTTAGAAGCACAGCACAAAAAGCAGCAACGAGAAACTAAAATGTCAGATGAATAACAAAATCCGCAGAAAACTTGGTCGTTTTCTGCGGATTTTGTTTAGATATTCAAGACTTTGTCTAAAAAGTCTTTGGTTCGTTCGTTTTTCGGACTAGTGAAAATTTGTTCTGGTGTGCCGTCTTCGAGGAAATTTCCGCCATCGATAAACATGACGCGATTGGCTACTTCTTTAGCAAAACCCATCTCATGGGTAACGATAACCATCGTCATGCCTTGTTTTGCCAATTTTTTCATAACATTCAAAACATCACCGACCATTTCAGGGTCTAACGCAGATGTAGGTTCATCAAACAGCATAACATCAGGATTCATAGCTAATGCACGGGCGATGGCTACCCGTTGTTTTTGACCACCAGATAGATTGTCTGGATACATGTCTTTTTTGTCAGCCAAACCCACTGTGTCCAGCAATTGAATGGCTTTTGATTCAGCTTCATTACGGGACATCTTTTTTAAATCCATCGGTGCTAAGATAATATTCTCTAGTACAGAAAGATGAGGAAACAGATTGAAATGTTGAAAAACCATGCCTATGTGTTGACGGACGGCATTGATATTGGTGTTTTTATCCATTAGATGAGCACCATCGATAATGATATCACCACTAGTAGGTTCTTCTAAACGGTTCAAGCAACGCAGGAAAGTAGATTTACCTGAGCCAGAAGGACCGATAACACAAACGACTTCGCCTTCTTGGATCGAGACATTGATATCATTTAAAACAGTGTTATCCCCATATTTTTTTACAAGATTTTCGACTAAGATTTTTTCCTTCATTTATTTCACCTTCTTTTCTAAAACTTTAGCAAGTTTTGTTAAGGCTGTGATAACAATTAGATACATGACAGCAACGATTAGATAAACATAGGTACTTTGTGTGGTTCTTGCGACAATGATCTTACCAGTTTGCAGCAGCTCCACAACACCAATAACCGAAATGATTGTCGTATCTTTCAGCGAGATAACGAATTGATTGACGAAAGATGGGATCATGATCTTGATGGCTTGCGGCAAAATGATTTTTTGCATGGTTCGGGTATAGGTCAATCCCAAACTGCGGGAAGCTTCCATTTGGCCTACAGGAACAGCCTTGATCCCTCCGCGAACGATTTCTGCGATATACGCACTAGCGTTCAGTGTCAAAGTGATGACTCCTGCAGCAAAGTCGGGGATTGTAATCCCAATTGCATCCGAAAGGCCAAAGAAAATGAAGAAAGCTAACACCATCATTGGTATCCCGCGAATAATATCGACATAGATACCGGCGAAGATACGCAAAGCTCGGATTGGGGACACGCTGAAGAGTCCCAAGATGATCCCAATGATCAACGCTAAAGCAAAGGAGATCAATGCAAGCAGCAGGGTATTCCATAAACCTTTTAGCAAAACTTTGTAATTGTTTTTGATTAAACCAGCGACTGTTGATTCATCGGCTTTCTTTTCTGTAGCCGAACCGTCTTTGATATAACGGCCGACGATTTCATCGTATTCGCCAGTTCGTTTCATTTCTTTTAACGCTTCATTGAACATTTGGATCAATTCAGGATTTTGGCCTTTTTTGACGGCAAACCCATATTGTCCGCCCACTTCTTTTTCAATCGGCGTACTTAGTTTTTGTCCTTGACTGATGGCGTAGCCAATGACTGGGTAATCATCCATCATGGCGTCGATCTGACCGCCACTGACTGCAGCATAAAGTTGATCAGCTGCGTCATAATACTTAATGGTATAGCCGTATTTGTCTTCATTTTCAATCAAGAAGTCTGCACTCTCGGTACCAACTTTAGCACCAACTGTTTTTCCTTCTAAATCTTCATAAGACTTGATACTATCGTTTCCTTCTTTGACCGCAATTTGAATACCACTTTCAAAATAGGAGTCTGAGAAGTCATACGCTTTTTTGCGTTCATCATTGATACTCATCCCAGCAATCATACCATCCGCTTGATTCCCATCTAACGCTTGTAGCGCTCCTGAGAAACCAATGAAATTAAACTCAATGTTGAATCCTTGCATTTCCGCCGCTCTAGTTAAGAGATCGACATCGATTCCGACATATTCATTGTCTTCATTTTGAAACTCGAAAGGTGCGAATGCAGAGTCACTTGAGATTCGATAGACGTCTTTTTTCGGTTCAACTTTAACCATTTCACTTGCTTCATCAGAAGTGCTTTCTGATGAAGCAATATAAGTAGCAATGATTTCGTCGTATTTACCACTGGATTTCAACTCTTTTAGACCAGCGTTGAATTTAGCCAGTAATTCAGGATTTTGGCCTTTTTTGACTGCGAACCCGTAAGATGCCCCTTTTTCAGGCTCACCCACAAGTTTCATAGCTTCACCATTACTAATCGCATAACCTAAGACTGGATAGTCATCAAAGATGGCCACAACTGTTCCATTGCGAACGGCACCATAAAGCCCGCTAGCATCATCATAGTTTTTGATAGAGTAGCCATATTTTTTTTGATTGGTTTCTAGAAAACGAGCACTCTCGGTACCAACTTTAGCGCCAACTGTTTTATCTTTCAAATCAGCGTAAGTTTTGATATCTTGGTTGTCTTTTGCGACAGCCATCTGAATCCCACTGTCGAAGTAAGGATCTGAAAAATCAAAGGTTTCTTTCCGTTCGTCTGTAATACTCATCCCAGCGATCATCCCATCAAGTTGATTGGATTGGACGCCCTGTAACGAGGAATCAAAGCCTAATGGGCGCAAATCAACAGCAAAGCCTTGATCTTCAGCAATAGCATTTAACAGATCAATGTCGATCCCTACATACTCATTTTTTTCGTTTTGAAATTCGAAAGGAGCAAATGTCAGGTCTGTTCCGATTTTATACGTTGTTTCTGCTGCACTGACTGGCTTGTTCGCAAAAGCGAAAAAGCAGAAAATCACTGAAAACAGTGCACAAAACATATATTTTCTTTTCAAGAAAATTCCCCCTTTTGATTTTAACGTATTTTTAGATTATAGGTATTTTTGTAAAAACACACAAGTCTTTCGGTCAATATTTGCAAAAAACAGCGCTATTTCTGACATTGGGTGTTAGAAAAACTGACATCTTAAGTAAAGTTAAACTAGCAGAATAAAAAGTACAAAAGATGGCGAAAGTATGTTCGCTATGGTATACTATTCTATGGAAAAGCGTCAGCTTTCTTTTTGTTTCACGGACGCTTCGCAAATATAAATACAGGGGGAATGAAGATGATCGAAAGAACGACTTCCCATGAATTTGAATTAATCTCAAAATATCAGCCGGCAGGAGATCAGCCAGAAGCCATCCATCAATTGGTCGATGGCGTCGTTGGGGGCAAGAAGGCGCAGATTTTGTTGGGGGCAACTGGAACAGGGAAAACCTATACTGTTTCAAACTTGATCAAAGAGGTCAATAAGCCAACACTGATTATCGCACACAACAAAACATTGGCGGGTCAATTATACGGTGAGTTCAAGGAATTCTTTCCTAATAATGCAGTAGAATATTTTGTCAGCTATTATGACTATTATCAACCAGAAGCATATGTACCTTCCAGTGATACTTACATTGAGAAAGATTCAAGTATCAATGATGAGATCGACAAGCTGCGGCACTCGGCGACCAGTTCATTACTGGAACGCAACGATGTGATCGTGGTTGCTTCAGTCTCTTGTATTTTTGGTTTGGGTTCACCAATTGAATATGCTAAGCAAGTGGTTTCTTTACGAGTAGGAATGGAAAAACCGCGGGATCAACTACTGAAAGAAATGATCGACATACAATTTGAACGCAATGATATCGATTTCCAACGGGGACGCTTTCGTGTTCGAGGAGATGTGGTAGAAATTTTTCCGGCATCGCGGGACGAGCGGGCATTACGCATCGAGTTTTTTGGCGATGAGATCGATCGAATTCGAGAAGTGGATGCGTTGACTGGGGAGATTTTAGGGGAAACAGAACACGTTTCTATTTTCCCAGCTACTCACTTTGTGACCAACGAAGACCATATGGAACATGCTATCGCTTCGATACAAAAAGAACTCGAAGATCGATTAGCTGTTCTTCGAAGTGAGAACAAATTATTGGAAGCACAACGTTTAGAGCAACGCACCAATTATGATATCGAAATGTTGCGGGAAATGGGCTACACATCCGGGATCGAAAACTATTCACGACACATGGACGGGCGTAAAGAAGGCGAACCACCTTACACGTTGCTGGACTTCTTTCCTGATGATTTCCTGATCGTGATCGACGAGTCTCACGTAACGATGCCCCAGATTCGTGGGATGTACAACGGTGACCGTGCCCGCAAACAAATGCTGGTGGATTATGGCTTTCGTTTACCGTCTGCGTTAGATAACCGGCCGTTACGTTTAGAAGAATTTGAAGAACATGTGAATCAGATCGTTTATGTCTCAGCAACGCCGGGACCTTACGAGCATGAACAAACGGATACCGTTATCCAACAGATCATTCGTCCAACAGGGTTATTGGATCCAGTAGTAGAGGTTCGCCCGATCATGGGGCAAATTGATGATCTTGTAGGAGAAATCAATGAGCGGGTAGAGAAAGATCAACGGGTCTTTGTTACCACATTGACGAAAAAAATGGCAGAGGATCTGACCGATTATTTTAAAGAGTTAGGAATCAAAGTCAAATATCTTCATAGCGACGTCAAGACACTTGAGCGGACAGAGATCATTCGCGATTTGCGGCTTGGTGAATTTGATGTATTAGTCGGGATCAATCTGCTTCGAGAAGGGATCGACGTTCCTGAAGTTTCTCTCGTAGCGATCTTAGATGCAGATAAAGAAGGATTCTTGCGTAGTGAGCGTTCTTTGGTCCAAACAATTGGTCGAGCTGCTCGGAATTCTGATGGTAAAGTGATCATGTATGCGGATAAAATGACTGACTCTATGCAGCGAGCGATTGATGAAACAAGTCGCCGCCGCAGTATCCAAGAGGCGTATAATAAAGAGCATGGCATCGAACCAAAAACGATCATTAAGGAAATTCGCGATTTGATCGCTATTACGAAAGTTGCGGAAGAGTCAGGCGATTATACAACCACTTCGTATGAAGACATGACTCGTGAAGAGAAAGCAACTCTCTTATTGAAACTGGAAAAAGAAATGAAAGATGCCGCAAAAGCATTAGACTTTGAAACTGCAGCTACTTTACGAGACACGATCTTGGAATTGAAAGCAGCTGAGTAAAAGGAGACAAGAGAATGGCAAATGATAAAATCGTAATCCATGGCGCTCGCGCACACAATTTAAAGAACATTGATGTGACGATTCCTAGAGATAAACTGGTTGTTGTGACCGGTTTGTCTGGTTCAGGAAAGAGCTCTTTGGCGTTTGATACCCTTTATGCAGAAGGACAGCGGCGGTATGTGGAAAGCTTGTCTGCATATGCACGACAATTTCTAGGACAAATGGATAAGCCAGATGTGGATAGTATCGATGGACTGAGTCCAGCGATCTCCATTGATCAGAAAACGACGAGTAAGAATCCTCGCTCAACGGTCGGTACGGTGACCGAGATCAATGACTATCTGCGTTTGCTGTACGCCCGTATTGGACACCCGATCTGCCCGAATGATCATATTGAGATCACTAGTCAATCAGTGGAACAAATGGTCGACGAAGTACTGGCATTGCCAGATCGGACAAAGATCCAGTTGTTGGCACCGATCGTTTATCAAAAGAAAGGCCAGCACAAAAAAGTTTTTGAAATGATTCAACGAGAAGGGTATGTGAGGATCCGAGTAGACGGTGAAATCTATGATGTTTCTGAAGCGCCTGAACTGGAAAAAAATAAAAAACACGACATCGCCATCGTGATTGACCGGATCGTTGTCAAAGAGGGCATTCGTTCGCGATTGTTTGATTCTTTTGAAGCCGCATTACGTTTGGCAGATGGCTACGCTGTAGTAGATGTGATTGGTCAAGAAGAGATGTTGTTTAGTGAACACTATTCTTGTCCTTATTGCGGATTCACAGTAGGCGAGTTAGAACCACGTTTGTTTTCTTTCAATGCACCTTTTGGGGCTTGTCCGGATTGTGATGGATTAGGGGTAAAATTAGAAGTTGATACTGATCTAGTGATTCCTGATACTAGCAAAACGTTGCGTGAAGGTGCGATCGTTCCTTGGAATCCCATCAGTTCACAATATTATCCACAAATGCTGGAACAAGCTTGCTTGGAATTCAATATTGACATGGACACGCCTTTTGAAGAATTGCCAGAAGAACACCAAGCAATTATTTTGAATGGTTCCAATGGCGAAATGTTCCATTTTCATTATGAAAATGATTTTGGCGGTGTACGGGACGTTGAAGTACCCTTTGAAGGAATTCTTCCTAATATCAAACGTCGCTATCATGAAACCAATAGTGATTTCACCCGGGAACAAATGCGTCTGTACATGACAGAATTGACCTGTAAAACCTGTCATGGCTACCGGCTAAACCCGCAAGCATTATCCGTCAAAGTGAATGGCAAGCATATTGGTGAACTTAGTGAGATGGCAATTAATAACGCTTTATCATTTGTCGAAAAATTAACGCTCTCTGAACAAGAAAAGATGATCGCAAAACCGATCGTCAAAGAAGTGGATGACCGTTTAAGCTTTTTGCGTAATGTGGGATTGGATTATTTGACCTTAAGTCGGGCTTCTGGCACTTTGTCCGGGGGCGAAGCTCAACGTATTCGCTTAGCGACACAAATTGGTTCCAATCTTTCTGGTGTGCTTTATATCTTGGATGAACCTTCGATCGGTCTTCATCAGAGAGACAATGACCGCTTATTGGATTCATTGCGTAAAATGAGAGATCTTGGCAATACATTGATTGTGGTCGAACATGATGAAGACACCATGCGTTCTGCCGATTATTTGATTGATGTGGGTCCGGGAGCTGGACATGCTGGCGGCGAGATCGTTGCAGCAGGGACCCCAGAGGAAGTTGCGGCTAATGAACATTCACTGACTGGACAATATCTTTCAGGAAAACGGGAGATTCCAACGCCGGCAGAACGTCGAGCAGGAAATGGACAGTCCATTCGCTTGACTGGAGCAGCTGAGAACAACTTGAAAAATGTCAGCGTTGATTTCCCTCTTGGAAAGTTTATTGCTGTGACTGGGGTATCTGGTTCGGGAAAATCAACATTAGTGAATGAAATTTTGAAAAAAGCTTTAGCACAAAAAATCAACCGCAATTCGAACAAACCGGGAAAATATAAGAAACTAACCGGATATGAAGCAATCGAAAAGCTAATCGACATTGACCAAAGTCCCATCGGGCGAACCCCTCGAAGTAATCCGGCAACTTATACAAGTGTTTTTGACGACATTCGTGATTTGTTTGCAAAAACCAATGAAGCCAAAGTCCGCGGTTATAAAAAAGGTCGCTTCAGCTTTAATGTCCGCGGCGGTCGCTGTGAGGCATGTAAAGGAGATGGGATCATCAAGATCGAGATGCATTTCTTGCCGGATGTCTATGTTCCTTGTGAGGTTTGCCACGGCAAACGATACAATTCAGAAACCCTCGAAGTGCATTACAAAGGGAAGAATATAGCAGAGATCCTTGAGATGACGGTCGAAGATGCTGTCGAATTCTTCAAACATATTCCTAAGATCCATCGAAAATTACAAACGATCGTTGATGTAGGTTTAGGGTATGTCACGATGGGGCAACCGGCAACCACTTTATCAGGTGGGGAAGCACAGCGAATGAAACTTGCCAGTGAACTCCACAAAAATTCTCACGGAAAAAGCTTCTATATATTAGATGAACCTACAACTGGTTTGCATACGGATGATATTGCTCGTTTATTGAAAGTCTTGGAGCGTTTTGTTGATGCAGGGAATACAGTTCTAGTGATCGAGCATAATCTTGATGTGATCAAATCAGCAGATCATGTGATTGATTTAGGTCCAGAAGGCGGCGAGGGCGGAGGAACGATCCTTGCAACTGGTACACCTGAAGAGATAGCAGCAGTTCCTGAAAGCTATACCGGAAAATACCTCAAGAAAGTCTTATGAGAGAGGTAGGATAAAGGCGGAGATAAAGGGGATTTTAGCAAAATTTAATATTTACTGTAATAATTCTGCAAATTCTCAAATAACTCTTGTAATGCACCGTTTATTTGTTAAAATAGCAATAGGTAAATGTCTATTCGTAACAGAATAAACGACCTATAAGTTCTATCCGTTCAAAGAAGAGGAAGGCAATCAGAGGTACATACTTTGATTGCTTTTTTCTTTATGGTATTATAGGTCTGTTGTAACAAAGTAAATAGGTAAAAATCTAAATTTATATATGCAAAAGAGAGAGTGGTTTTATGAATCCGGAAAAATTCGTTCCTATTTTGTTAGGAAGCGATATGAATGTCTATGGTATGGCAAGAGCCTTTCACGAAGCATATGGCATCCAGTCAATTGCTTATGCTGGGACACAGCTTGCCCCCACCCGCTATAGCAAAATCGTCAAGGTCAATCAAGTAGCAGGATTTGATCATGATCCTGGTTTTTTAGATACATTGATTGATTTGGCAAAAACCACTTATAACGATCCCTCTATGACTTATTTGTTGATTCCTTGCGGGGATGGTTATGCTGAATTGTTAGCGAAACATAAAGCAGATTTAGCGTCATATTACACATTTATTGCGAATGATTATTCTTTGTTGAAACGATTGATCAATAAAGTGAGTTTCTATGAAGTGTGTGAAGAGTTTGGCTTACCTTATCCAAAAACTTTTATTTTGACACCAGATCTATTAGAGGATGGCCGCTTTACTCAAGAACTGCCATTTGAGTTTCCCGTGGCATTGAAACCGGCAAATAGTGTCGCCTGGTTATCTGTTGATTTCGAAGGACGGAAGAAAGCCTTTATTATTGAAGATCGTGCCGAGTTCGATAAAATTGTTGAGCGGATTTATCAAGCTGGCTATAATTACGAGATGATCGTGCAAGATTTTATTCCAGGGGATGACAGCAATATGCGTGTGCTGAATGCCTATGTTGACAAAGACCATAATGTACGAGTGATGGCATTGGGTCATCCACTTTTAGAAGATCCAACTCCTGGAGCAGTCGGCAATTACGTGGTTATTCTGCCGGATGAAAACCAACAAATCTATCAAATGATTTCGACGTTCTTAAAACAAATTCAATATGTTGGCTTTGCCAATTTTGATTTGAAATATGATAGCCGAGATGGGCAATACAAATTATTTGAAATCAATCTTCGTCAGGGGAGAAGTAGCTTTTTCATCACATTAAGTGGATTGAATCTTGCTAAATTTCTGACAGAAGACTTAGTATTTGATGTGCCTTTCCAAGAAACTGTTTATGGGAAAGCAGATGCTCCAACAGCGAAGCTTTGGTTGGGTGTACCGAAAAACATCTTTTTGGATTATGCCAATGAAAATGAAGAAAAAGAACGGGCTAAAAAGCTGCTAGCCGAAAATCGCTGGGGGACTACCGTTTTTTATGACAAAGATCTCTCCATCAAACGTTGGATTCTACTAAAAAGAATGTTCTATCTTTACAACAAACGATTTAAACTGCATTTCCATTCGAAAGAAGGCTAGTCTATGGAAAACTTCTTTAGTATCTTAGGTGGAATGGGAACGATGGCGACTGAAAGTTTTGTACGAATCTTGAACCGTCGAACCGTTGCTCATAAAGACCAAGATTATTTGAACTATGTGTTATTCAATCATGCGACAGTGCCAGATCGCACTGCGTATATCTTGAACAACGATTTAGAAGATCCTGTTCCTTATTTGCTTGATGACATCGCTAAACAGAACTTATTACAGCCAAATTTTATTGTACTGACATGTAATACTGCGCATTATTTCTTTGATCAGTTGCAAGAAGCCACACCGATTCCGCTACTTCACATGCCGCGGGAAGCTGCTAAATCTTTGCAAAAAGAAGGTGTTACCGGGAAAGTGGCCTTTTTAGGAACAGAAGGTAGTATCAAGGCTGGGATTTATGAAGCCGAGTTACGTGCTTGTGGCTTTGATGTCTACTTGCCTGAGCCGCAATTACAACAAAAAGTAAATACATTGATTTATGATCGGATCAAAGAATCTGATACATTAGACCAAGATCTTTATTTTGAGATCTTAGAAGAAGTAACGCATAAAATTGGTTGTGAGAAAGCTGTCCTAGGCTGTACCGAACTTTCATTGATGGAAGAATTCACGGAAAATAATCCTTATCCGGTAGTCGATGCGCAATCGATTTTAGTCGATCGAACAATTGAAAAAGCGTTAACTTATCGAAATTGAGCGAGGCATTGACATGGGAGTCAACTCTCATGTTGATGCTTTTTTTGTGCGGTAGTGTTTAAATGATACGCCCGGCATGATATACTGTTAATGAGTGAGGAAGGAGTTTTACGATGACAGAAGTAGATAATTTAGAACTAGTGATCATCACTGGTATGAGTGGAGCAGGAAAAACCGTTGCTATTCAAAGTTTTGAGGACATGGGCTATTTTTGTATTGACAACATGCCGCCGAGTTTAATTCCTAAATTCTGGGAATTGATCAAAGAGTCAGGGAAAGTGACCAAAATTGCATTGGTCGTTGATTTGCGTTCGCGTTCCTTTTTTGAAGAAATCCAAAGCATGCTGATCGATATCGAGAATACTCGATTCATCGATACAAAAATATTGTTCTTAGATGCTACAGACAATGAGTTGGTTTCTCGTTATAAAGAGACACGCAGAGCCCATCCCCTTGCGATGGACGGCTTAATAACGGAAGGGATCCGTAAAGAGCGTGCGATCTTGGAAGACTTGAAGACAAAAGCGAATATCGTGATCGACACGACAACTTTAACACCAAGACAGCTGCGAGAAAAGATCAATCAAGAATTTCGTTCTTCCCATGAACATGGATTTCGGGTGGAAGTTGTTTCCTTTGGCTTCAAATACGGATTGCCTATCGATGCGGATATCGTGATGGACGTGCGATTCTTACCAAACCCACATTATATACCCGAATTGCGTCCGCTAACGGGAAAAGATAAAACCGTATATGACTATGTCATGTCTTTTCCAGAAACTGAAGAGTTTTATCAGCAATTTGAGACATTGCTTGAAACTATAATGCCTGGGTATATCAAAGAAGGAAAAAGCAGTTTGACGGTCGCAATTGGTTGTACGGGCGGACAACATCGTTCGGTCGCTTTATCTGAACGGATCAGCGCTGCTTTAGCAAAAAATTACAAAGTCAATGTGACCCATCGTGACAAAGATAAGCGCAAAGAGACGGTGAATCGATCATGAAAATGAAAACCTATCGAATCCGTAAACCTAAGATCGTTGTCATTGGGGGCGGAACTGGCCTGCCGGTCATTTTAAAAAGTTTGCGGAATCAAGGTGTTGATATCACAGCAATTGTGACGGTCGCAGATGATGGTGGCAGCAGTGGTGAGATCCGCAACCTAGTTTCGTCTATTTCGCCTCCAGGTGATTTGCGCAATGTGCTGGCTGCTTTGTCAGATATGCCGCAACTCTATAATGATATTTTTCAGTATCGGTTCAAGAAAGAAGACAAATTTCTTGCAAACCATGCCTTAGGTAATTTGATCATTGCCGCCATTGCGGAAATGCGCAACAGTACCTATGAAGCGATCCAGATACTTTCAAAAATCATGCACATTGATGGCCATGTCTATCCCTCTTCTGACCAACCTTTGATTTTGCACGCTGTTTTTAAAGACGGGACAGAAGCAGTGGGAGAATCCAAAATTGCCTTGGATCGTAAAACCATTGATCACGTGTTTGTGCGGAATCAAGATGACGAAAATGAACCCAAAGCTGCACGTAAAGTTGTGACGTCGATATTAGAAGCTGATATGATCGTATTAGGACCGGGTAGCTTGTTTACGAGTATCTTGCCGAATTTGATGATCAGTGAGATCGGACAGGCGTTGCTAGAAACGGCAGCGGAGACTGTTTACATCTGCAATATCATGACGCAAAAAGGGGAAACAGAACACTTTACTGATGCAGATCATGTTCGAGTTTTGCATCAACATTTAGGGAAGTCTTTTATTGATACCGTGTTAGTCAATACAGAGAAGGTCCCAGAAGGCTATATGGATCCAGAAATCTACGATGAATACCTTGTCCAAGTGAAACATGACTTCCAAGGACTGCGGAATGAAAGTTGTCGCGTGGTTTCAGCGGATTTCTTAGAGTTACGTGATGGCGGTGTCTTTCATGACGGTGATAAAGTGATCGATGAATTACTGCGGATCGTCTACGGTGCCAAAATCTAGAAAGGAGGCGACGCTATGTCCTTTGCAGCAGAAGTCAAAAAGGAACTGACATCACTAGAAGTACATCGGGAACATGCAAAAGCAGAATTAGCTGCTTTGATACGAATGAATGGATCGTTAAGTATTAATAACCAGCAGTTCGTTCTCAATGTGCAAACAGAAAATGCTGCCATTGCTCGGCGGATTTATTCCTTATTGAAAGATCACTACAATGTCCGAAGTGAGCTGTTGGTTCGTAGAAAAATGAAGTTGAAAAAGAACAATGTTTACATCGTTCGCTTAAAACAAGAGACCAAACGTGTATTGCTAGATTTAGATATTATGGATGGATTGATGTTTCATAGTCATGTATCGGATGAAATTATGGGGAATGCCCAAAAAATGCGTTCCTATTTACGGGGGGCATTTATGGCATCAGGTTCAGTCAACAATCCAGAGACCAGCCGCTATCATTTGGAAATCTATTCGATCTATGAAGAGCACAATCAAGATATCTGCGATATGTTGAACTATTATGGATTGAATGCGCGAGCCCTTGAACGACGAAATGGCTTTATTTCTTATTTAAAGGGCGCAGAAAAAATTGCCGATTTTCTCACATTGATCGGCGCGACCAATTCGATGCTCAAGTTTGAAGATGTTCGGATTGTCCGCGACATGCGCAATTCAGTCAATCGTTTGGTGAATTGTGAAACAGCAAATATGAACAAGACCATCGATGCAGCTTCCAAACAGATTGACAATATTGAATTTATTCAACAACGGGTGGGGCTGGGAGCTCTTCCAGAGAAGCTGCAGGAAATTGCCGAATTGCGATTGGAACATCCTGAAGTCAGCTTGAAGGAGTTGGGAGAGATGATTCCTTCTGGAGCGATCTCCAAATCAGGCATCAACCATCGAATCCGTAAAATCAATGAATTTGCGGATCGTTTGCGAGATAAAGTCAGTTAAACTAACCTGTGCCACAGGTCATAACAAGACAACAGTTGAAGGGATAGAATGAAGCTAAAACGGCTAAGTATCAAGTAGTTTTGGCTTCGTTGGACCGCACGTGCGAGTCGATTATCCTTCAAGAGTGGGTTGCTGTTAGAACTGTGGCACAGGTTTTATTCATTGATCAATTGTGTCAACTCATCCGCTGAGATTGATTCATCGAAAATGTGACTGCCTACCATAACGGTCGGCACAAATTGAATATTTGCTTTTCGGGCTTCTTCCACGATTTCACCAGCATACGTGGAATGGTTATGTTCGGTTAATCCTAGCTGTTTTTGCGCAAATTCTGCAACCTCCTCTAAAGTTAAATGTCCCCATTGATCTTGTGTTTGATAGATTTTAGTAATATCTGCGATCGTTTGAGCAGGATTATCCGTTGCTACAAACCGATGCATCACATTTCCCCGTTGAAGAGACTCTTTTTCTTTATCGAATAATTTGATTACTCGTTGAACTTTTCCCGCAGCAACAGCTTCGGTTAGGATCGGCAATGACTCTTCAAACCATTTGCGGCAATAAGGACAACGAAGATTCATGAATTCAATGATTGGCTTAGCATTTTCATCACCAATCTTGATTCCTGTAGTCGTATTTGTTTCTTTAGCTTTGATAATTGAAATATCCATGTTTCATCCTCCTTTTTTTTAAGTTTAACAGAATTTCAACTAGAAAGAAAAGGAGAAACAACCAAATGAAATTTGTGAAAAAATCTTAGATTAGATAGAAACTGTATCGTTTGCTCTTTCACTAAATCGCTGCTATTTTGATTTGCAGTATTTATTCAAGTAGATTTTTCAGCTAT
The DNA here is from genome assembly GCF_051711125.1 of Enterococcus sp. DIV0574. Taxonomy (NCBI): domain Bacteria; kingdom Bacillati; phylum Bacillota; class Bacilli; order Lactobacillales; family Enterococcaceae; genus Enterococcus; species Enterococcus sp. DIV0574. Next base: position 1,907,565 of record NZ_JBIOMA010000001.1, on the reverse strand, counting down.
AATGGATTGTGTGAGAATGCTCAAAATGGAAGATAAAGGAAGTTAGAGAGATGCGCAAGAAAAAAACAATGGACGGAAATACAGCGGCAGCCTACATTTCTTATGCTTTTACAGAATTAGCCGCAATCTATCCTATTACCCCTAGTTCAACAATGGCGGAATTGGTAGATCAATGGTCCGCCAGCGGAAAGAAAAATATTTTTGGACAACCAGTGAAAGTGGTTGAAATGCAGTCAGAAGCCGGAGCAGCTGGTGTAGTACATGGTTCATTAAAGACTGGGGCTTTAACGACGACTTATACAGCTTCGCAAGGATTGCTGTTGATGATTCCAAATATGTACAAAATCGCGGGAGAACGTTTGCCTGGCGTATTTCACGTTGCCAGCCGAGCAGTCACTACGAATGCATTGAATATTTTTGGTGACCATACAGACGTGATGGCGGCTCGCCAAACAGGCTTTGCGATGTTGGCGGAAAGCAGTGTTCAAGAAGTTATGGATCTTGCACCTGTGGCTCATTTAGCGGCGATTGAAAGTGGGATTCCCTTTCTGAATTTCTTTGATGGTTTTCGAACCAGCCATGAAATCCAGAAGATTGATGTACTTGAATACAGTGAATTGGCTCAATTGATTGATCAAGAAAAATTAGCAGCTTTTCGCGAAAAGGCAATGAATCCAAACCATCCAACGGTTAGCGGAACGAATCAAAACCCCGATATTCATTTTCAACAGCGAGAAACGGTCAATGCCCATTACGATGCGTTACCGGCAACAATTCGCAAATACATGAAAGCCATTAATGATTTGCGCGGAACCAACTATGATTTGGTCGATTATTATGGCTGTGCTGATGCAGAAGAAGTAATTGTAACAATGGGTTCTTCGGCTCAGACTGTACAACAGACGGTGGATCATTTGCTCAAACAAGGAAGAAAAGTCGGGGTCTTGACAATTCATTTGTATCGACCATTTCCATTAGAAGTCTTTTTGGAAAAACTTCCATCAACGGTCAAAGCAATTGCCGTTTTAGACCGTAGCAAGGAGCCGGGAGCAAACGGCGAGTCTCTGCTTTTAGATGTCCAAAGTGCCCTTTATGATGCAGCGATCCGGCCAGCTGTCATTGGTGGTCGCTATGGATTGGGTTCAAAAGATGTAACGCCAGATCAAATCGTTGCTGTATACGAAGAACTGACGAAACCAAAAAGTGAGCAAAAAAGACGGTTTACGATTGGGATCATGGATGATGTTACCCATCTCTCGTTGAATACGGAAGCTACTTTGGACTTGACCAATACCAATACATTTCAGGCAAAATTTTGGGGATTTGGCTCCGATGGAACCGTGGGTGCCAATAAATCAGCGATCAAAATTATTGGCGATCACACAGATAAGTATGTTCAAGGTTATTTTTATTATGATTCCAAAAAATCAGGAGGATTAACAGTCTCCCATTTGCGTTTCGGAGACACACCGATCCGCTCGACTTATTTGATCGAGCATGCTGACTTTGTCGCATGCCATACCCCTGCGTATCTGCATACATATGATTTGCTGAAGGGGCTAAAAAAAGGCGGTACCTTCCTACTAAATACCACCTGGAATGAGCAACAAATTGCAACTAGTCTTCCTAAACACATCAAGCGTTACATTGCAGAAAATGACATCCGTTTTTATACCATCAATGCCATGCAATTAGCGATGGAGACTGGGCTCGGCAGACGCATCAACACGGCAATGGAAACTGCCTTTTTCTATTTGTCTGATATTATGCCTTTCGACGAGGTTCTGCCGATTTTAAAAGCGGAGGTATTAAAGAATTACGGACATAAGTCCATGGAAATTGTCGAAAAAAACTATTTAGCGATTGATCGGACCCTTGAATTGCTTTGCGAGATTCAAGTGCCATCTGAATGGGCCTTCATTGATGTGCCTGAACGGAAATCAACTGCAACATCCCGTTATGTTCGGGAGATCGTTGAGCCAATCAATCGACAGGAAGGCAATCAATTATCAGTGGGGACGCTCGTTCGGAATCAAATGACGGAAGGAGCGATGCCTCTAGGGACCACTGCAGTGGAAAAACGAGGGATTGCTTTAGAAGTGCCAGAATGGTTATCCGACCGTTGTACGATGTGCAATGAATGTGCATTTGTTTGTCCGCATGCAGCGATTCGACCTTTCTTAGTGGATGAAGATGAACTGACAGAGGCACCAGAAGGGTTTATTGTTCGAGAAATGCGAGGAAAAGATGGTCAGAAGTATCGAATCCAAGTTTCAATCGAAGATTGTACTGGCTGCGGGCTTTGTGTTGAAGCGTGTCCCGCAAAGGACAAAGCTTTGGTCATGCGCTCCTATGAAAGCCAAAAAGAGCAAGCAATGAATTGGGCCTTTGCTATGACACTACGTCAGAAAGAGAATCCGGCAAAACCGGGTACCGTAATGGGCACCCAATTCAATAAACCGCTTCTAGAATTTTCAGGAGCCTGTGCAGGATGTGGCGAAACTCCGTATGTCAAACTGTTGACTCAAATGTTCGGGGACCGCATGATGATCGCAAATGCCACCGGCTGCTCATCGATTTGGGGCGGCGCTGCTCCGGTGTCTCCTTATACGACCAACGACCAAGGGCAAGGACCGGCATGGTCCAATTCACTATTTGAAGACAATGCCGAATTTGGTTATGGGATGTTTCTAGCAAATCAAACACGAAGAGAAGCCTTAGCAGCAAAAATGCAGGCAGCCTTAGTCACTGTTCCGATAGATCTACAAGGAATTATGCAAGACTGGATCGATCATCGGGAAGAAAGTGCAGGAAGCCAACAGAGGGCGGCAAAATTACAGGCTGCTTTACAGCAAGAAATTCATCAACAGCCAAGTTTGCAAGCGATTCTTGACGACAGCGACTTGTTTGTTAAGCCAAGTCAATGGATGATTGGTGGAGATGGTTGGGCTTACGATATCGGATTTGGCGGAATCGATCATGTCTTGGCCTCAGGCGCGGATGTAAATATTCTGGTTTTAGATAATGAAGTCTATTCAAATACTGGCGGGCAAGTCTCTAAAGCAACCCCAACTTCAGCGATTGCTAAGTTTGCAGCTAGTGGGAAATATGTGTCGAAAAAAGATTTAGGGATGATGGCTATGACATATGGTCATGTATACGTGGCGCAAATTGCTTCCGGAGCCAATCAAATGCAGACGATCAAAGCTTTCGAAGAAGCGGAGAAATTCCCTGGACCGTCTTTGATCATTGCTTATACACCATGTATCACCCATGGATTAGCAGGTGGTATGAGACAATCCATCAAAGAAGCAAAAGAAGCGGTAGCTTCCGGTTATTGGTCTCTATACCGTTACAACCCATTAATGACTGAAAAAGGTAAGCCAGCAATGACACTAGACTATAAAAAACCTGATTTTTCGTTGATGCCAACGTTTATGAAAACACAGGTTCGTTTTTCAGCCTTAGATGCAGCTAACCCAAGTGCTGCTAGTGCATTATTCACAAAAACAGTCTTGGATGCCAAAAACCGTTTCTATAATTATGCGCGTCTTGCTGGACAAGAAGAAAAGATTCGAGCAAAATTAGAAAAAGAGCCATTGTCTGAAGCAGAACCTCAATCGGTGGAAAAACAAGGAGATTCTGTTAGAACTAAACAGCGTAGATCAGTCTCTGATCCTGAAGTCGAAGCAGCTCGCGCGGCAAGAAGAGCTGCCAGAGCGCAGCGGAGAAAAAAATCAGAATAGACAAGTGTCACAGCTCTAGCCAGTATCTGGCAGAGCTGTTTTTTTTAAGCTCCATTACGTAAAGATCAACCGTGTTATCCAATAATCGAGAGTCCAGAAAAAAGTGAGATTTTTTTTGGAAAAATGAGATAAATTTGCTTTTTTTCAACGTGTTAAAAGAAGTCCTATGTTATACTATTATTTGAAGTCTTAAGAATAAAGGAAGGCTGTTTATGTCGATGAATTTCAGTGATTTTTTTAATTTTGATTATTGGAGAGAAGTTTTCTCGTTTAATATATTTTCTATTTCGTTTTTAATCAATGTTTTGGATGTTTTAGTTGTCTGGTATGTGGTCTACAAATTGATTCAGTTAGTCAGAGGGACCAAGGCGATCCAGCTATTCAAAGGGGTCGGGCTGTTTATCGTCTTACGTTTTTTAGCGGGTTTGATTGGTTTGAGAACTCTCTCATGGCTGATGGATCAAGTAATCACCTATGGGGTGATCGCTGCTATTGTCATTTTTCAACCGGAGATTCGGCGAGGTTTGGAACATTTAGGTCGGAGTTCGCTATTCAAGACCTCTAAGTCTGAAAAGCACGAAGACGAAGTGATGGTCCAATCTTTAGATAAAGCGATCCAGTATATGGCGAAACGCAAAATAGGTGCCTTGATTACAATTGAGCGAACTACCGGTTTGGAAGAGTATGTCGAAACTGGGATTGCCTTGGATGCCGATATTACCGGAGAACTATTGATCAATATTTTTATTCCCAACACACCTTTGCACGACGGAGCAGTCATTATACGAGACGGCAAAATTGCGGTTTCGAGTGCGTATCTGCCCCTTTCAGAAAGCTTGTTGATTCCTAAAGAATTCGGGACTAGGCATCGGGCGGCAGTGGGGGTGTCAGAAGTCAGTGATGCTTTGACGATCGTTGTGTCTGAAGAAACTGGGGATGTCAGTATCACTATGAACAACCAATTGTTATCTGGGTTATCTCGAGAACAATACTTGGATATTTTGAATCGAGAGCTTGTGCCTGAAGAAAAAACAGCAAAACGTAATCTACTGCAATCTTTCCTTGACGGTGTGAACAAAGGGGGAAGAAAATGATTAAGAAAGAACGCCAACGAAATATTTTTTATGGTATACTAGCGCTGTTCTTTAGTTTGGTGTTGTTTTTTATTGCTAGTGGTTCCACACTGCAAGTCAATCTATCCGGCTCTACTAGTGGTTATGAAGAACATCTTAGCAATGTTCCCATCCAAACGACGTATGATACAGATAGCTATTTTATCCAAGGGTATGAAACCACCGTGAATGTCACCTTGAAAAGTCGAAATCGTATCCAGTTGAATGCAGAAAAAAATGATGAGACACGAAACTTTCGCGTGATGGCGGATCTCTCTGAATTAGGGGAAGGAACGCATGAAGTTCCTTTAGAAGTTCAGAATTTGAGTTCGGGTGTAACAGCTGAAATCGAGCCGAAGACCATCACAGTGACTATTGAAAAGAAAGTAACAAAAACATTTACTGTTGAACCAGTCATATCGGGCGCAGATTTAAAAGAAGGGTATTCTATCGCTTCTCTAGAGGCAGATCCTCAGAAAGTAGCGATCACAACGGGTGATCGCACCTTAAATGATATCGATCGTGTGGTGGCTGTCATTGATCCTAATGAGATCGGAACGTCCTCTTCAACAGTCAAAGGAACGATACAAGCGTGGGATACCGCTAAAAATGCATTAGCAATTTTGCCAGATCCCGAAACTGTTAACGTAACGGTAACATTAGAAGCCCCGACAAAACAAGTGGAATTATTCGTCACCCAGCAAGGAACAGTTCCTAACGGCATCTCCCATTTTATCTACAGAATGAGTGCAATCAGCGGAACGATTTCTGGTAGCCAGTCTATTTTAGATACATTAGATCAAATTGGCGTACCAATCGATATTTCAAGAATCACCTCAACTGTTGAGCGAACTGTTGAAGTGCCAGTGCCAGATGGTGTGACGGTTGATCCTAAAGTAGTGACGATCCAAGTGACACCTGTTTTCCAATCAACGAAAACGAATGGTCAAACTGGCAACGATTCATCTGCCGAATCTCGATCAGATGAAACTAGTGAATCATCTAGTGAAGAAAACCGTGATTCAGAAAGTGAAACAACTGTTACAACTTCAGATGAGAGTAAAGAATAAGAGAGGGTAATACATTATGGGAAAATATTTTGGTACAGATGGTGTTCGTGGAGAAGCAAATAAGGAACTTACACCAGAATTAGCATTTAAACTTGGCCGCTATGGCGGATATGTATTGAGTCAACATGAAACAGACGATCGTCGACCTCGCGTCTTAGTTGGTCGAGACACACGAATCTCTGGTCAGCTATTAGAAAATGCACTGATCGCTGGTTTGCTATCTGTGGGAATCGAAGTGTTTCAACTAGGCGTCATCTCAACGCCGGGTGTGGCTTATCTGACACGGGTCCAAAAAGCTAGTGCTGGAGTAATGATCTCAGCATCACATAATCCAGCACAAGACAACGGAATTAAATTCTTCGGTAATGATGGCTTCAAATTGGTGGACGAACAAGAAGCGGAGATCGAAGCTTTATTAGATGCTGCAGAAGATACGTTACCACGGCCGTCAGCTGAAGGTTTAGGAACCGTTGATGAATTTCCAGAAGGTCTTTTGAAGTATTCCCAATTTCTCCGTCAAACGATCCCGGGTGATCTAGAGGGCATCACCGTCTGTGTAGATGCAGCCAATGGGGCGACTGCTACAAGTGTCAATCGGTTGTTTGCAGACTTAGAAACTGATTTTTATACCATGGGAACTTCGCCGAATGGTTTGAACATCAATGATGGTGTTGGTTCCACTCATCCTGAGAAATTAGCAGAGTTTGTTGTCGAAAAAGGGGCCGATGTTGGACTAGCCTTTGATGGAGACGGTGATCGGGTGATCGCTATTGATGAACAAGGTAATATTGTTGACGGCGATAAGATCATGTACATTTGTGCAAAATACTTAGCTGAACAAAAACGTTTGAAACAAGATACCATCGTTACAACTGTGATGAGCAATTTAGGTTTTCATAAAGCTGTTGAAGCCATTGGTTTGAAAGATGTGATTACTCAAGTGGGTGATCGCTACGTTGTAGAAGAAATGCGCAAAAATGACTACAACTTTGGCGGGGAACAGTCCGGACACATGATCTTCTTAGACTTCAATACGACAGGGGATGGAATGCTGTCTGGTATCCAGTTATTGAATATCATGAAGCAGACTGGGAAAAAACTTTCTGAGCTGGCAGGGGAAGTTACGATCTATCCGCAAAAATTAGTTAATATTCGTGTGACAGATAAAAATGGCGCGATGGATGTACCGGCAATCCGAAAAATCGTCGAAGAAACAGAAGCAGAAATGAATGGGGAAGGTAGAATCTTAGTACGCCCTTCTGGAACAGAGCCACTATTGCGCGTGATGGCTGAGGCACCAACAACAGAAAAAGTAGATTATTATGTCGATAAAATCGCAGCTGTCGTACGGGAAGAAATCGGTGCGGAATAAATGAGATCAAAAACCAACGAAAGTCGTTTTCGTTGGTTTTTTTATCTTGTGAAAATATAATGATAATCCAAATAATGATTTTCATGTGGTATACTCACTGTATAAAGCGCAAGAAACCGATTGGTGAATGGATCTAAACGTTAGGCAGACGTGTAGAGAGGATGAATGTGTGATGGGAAATACAACAGGATGGTTAGTCGTGGGTTTGTTTTTTATTACAGGTATCCTATTTTTAAGCAGACATGGATGGCAATTGATTGCTGGATACAATATGGCTTCTGAAGAAAAAAAGGCACAGTATGATTTAGATCGTTTGTATGTAGCGAATGGCATCGGTATGTTGGTTCTGGGTGCTTTCATCCTGCTTTCATTACTTTTTAGTGATCACTGGTCATTAATGGGGAATATTTTATTCGTTGCAACTAGTTTACTGACGATAGTAGGGATAATCATCATAAATGGCACGTGGTGTGTAAAGAAATGATACATTTCTCCTATGTTGATCAACAGAGGTGCAATGAATCTGGGATGAATGCTGCTTGCTGTTTTGTGCATTACTTAAAAGACTTTAAAAAAATTGAGGGACGAGAAAAGAAAGGATGATCAAAATAGGCAATTCCAAGCAGTTTCAGCTTGTCTAAAAAAATTGCTTTTAATTGGTTGTACGAAAAAAAGAGCTGCGACAATCGTCTTGTCGCAGCTCTTTTTTCTGCCTAAAAACTTTTAAAAGTTTTATTCGACAGTCACTGATTTAGCTAAATTTCGAGGTTTATCCACGTCATACCCTCGTTGCAATGTTGCAAAGTAAGCCAACAGTTGCGTAGGAATCACGGCAACTAAACTAGTAACCAATGGATGGACCGAAGGCAAAACAATGTGATCCGTCGCTTTCGCTAGTTCTTGGCTGACGATGACTAAAGTATGAGCGCCACGAGACTCAACTTCTTTCAAATTTCCTCTCGTATGGGAGCCGGTCACTTCTTCAGTGATGATTCCGATGACTGGGGTTCCTTCTTCGATCAGTGCGATGGTTCCATGTTTCAATTCGCCAGCTGCAAATCCTTCTGCTTGAATATAAGAAATCTCTTTTAGCTTCAGTGCAGCTTCCATGGAAACATAATAGTCATTGCTTCGACCAATATAAAACGCATTGCGACTAACAGACAAATAATCTTCTGCTAATTGACTGATGACCGCTTTTTCATCAACTAATGTTTCCATAGCAGAGGCAACAATACTTAATTCATGGAAAACATCGAAGTCCTGTGCAGCAGCAATACCTTTAGCATCACCGATTGCTTTTGCTAATAAGGTTAAAACTGCGATTTGAGCAGTATAGGCCTTGGTAGAAGCTACGGCGATTTCAGGTCCGGCATGAAGCAACAATGTATGGTCAGCTTCACGAGAAAGAGTCGAGCCTGCTACATTGGTAATAGTCAGACTAGGCAAATTCATTTGATTGATTTTTACCAAGACTTGTCGGCTGTCGGCTGTTTCTCCACTTTGTGATAGAAAAATAAAGAAAGGTTTTGCAGACAGCAAAGGCATGTTGTAGCCGAATTCACTTGATAAATGTACTTCAACAGGAATCTGTGTCAGAGATTCTAGAATCGCTTTTGCGGCCCAACCAGCGTGATTACTGGTTCCGCAAGCAACGATGTAGATGCGGTCGCTCGCAATCATTTTATCCTTTAATGCGTCATCGATCGTCACTTCTCCTGTGCCTTGATACTCTTGAACGAGACGACGCATCACAGCTGGCTGCTCGTCGATTTCTTTCAGCATATAGTAAGGATACGTTCCTTTTTCGATGTCTGTTAAATCAAGTTGTGCTTCATAAGACTCGCGATAAACAAGATTTCCTTTTAAGTCTTCGATTTCAATCGTTTCTGCCGTCACAGTTACCATTTCACCGTCTTCAATTTCAACGAAATGAGTAGTCTGATCCAACATAGCCAATGCATCACTACAAATAACGTTAAACCCATCCCCAAGCCCAATCAATAACGGACTTTTATTTTTTGCTACATAGATGGTTTCAGGGTCATTTTTATCAACTAATGCAAAGGCATAAGAACCACGAATCAATGAGAGTGCCTTTTTGAACGCTTCTTTAGTCGAAAGGTCTTTTTTCAATACTTCGATCAAGTGGACGACAATTTCTGTATCTGTCTGTCCTTCGAAGTGATGATCACTTAAATAGTTTTGATGCAATTCTTCAAAATTCTCGATTACTCCGTTATGAACCAGTACTAATTCTTGGTTAGAAGAAGTATGAGGGTGGGCATTTTTTTCTGATGGTTTACCATGAGTTGCCCAGCGAGTGTGTCCGATACCGATCGTTCCTGTTACTTCTGGTGTGACTTTGTCTTCCAAGTTTTTGATACGCCCTTGTGCTTTGACTAAGTGGCCAGAAGTACGATCAGCAACATATAAACCTGCTGAGTCATACCCACGATATTCTAAACGTTCCAAACCATTCAAAATGACTTGTTCAGCATTTGATTTTCCTACAATTCCTACGATTCCACACATAATGACAAATCCTACTTTCCACTACTTATTTACGATTCATTATGTATTTCTACCTGCGCAGCAAGAGGTTTGTTTTCATCTCACGATGAGGTTTTGTTCTTGCTTATAGAGTGCAGTCCCTAGAGTTACCCGCCGAAAACTTCGATAAACTCTTTCCTCGTCATCTGTTGTACAGATCTGGCGCTATTCCTATTGGTCTATCTATCCTCCTTAAATTATTTTATAGAAATACATGCATTATCATAATATTTATAAGGACGTTAGTCAAGAGAAAAAGCTAAAAAAAATAATTGGTATAGATGTTATTAGAGGCAATGTTTGTTCTGTAATGGAGATTTAAAGAAGGAGAATTGCGGATGATCCAATTCGTAAAATTGGAATTGTCGTTTTTGACTATCCTTTTTTTTTTAATTTCGATACAATGACAGAAGAAAGTGAGGGATGAAGATGTCAGAAGCTGTACAATGTATGACGTTTTCCGAGTTGAAGGAAATAGTGGAAAGATTAGAGAAACAAGAAAATGTCAATGATGATACAAAAATCATGTTAGACACTGGTTGGGACAGCCTGCAGGAAATTCTTCCGGGTGCGATCTCTGTTCAAGAAGCACAAGCGTTTCGAGTGCAAGATGAATTAACTAAAGAATATTTCGGCGGCTACGCATTGAAAGAAAAAAGCGAAAAATTCGATGCAAGTGGACTAGTTGAAGCGGTAATTGTGATTGAGAACCGCTATTAAAAAGGAGTGGAAAAATGAATAAGAGAAGATGGGTGGCTGTTGCGATTGCAATTGGATTGTTTGTGTGCTCAGGTGTTTTTGCTTTGATGGCTCCGCCAGCAAATGAAGAGTCGTCACTGGACGGATTGAATGCTCTTTTATACGGAAGCAATGAATTGGAGGAACATCAAATAGCGGCTGGAGATAGCAATAACCGTATCCTTCGCTTGACTTTGGAAGGGACGATTGCGAATACTTCAGGTGGTGGATTGTTCTCATCAGAAGGATATGATCATCAATTATTTCTTGAAGAATTACGTGCCGCGCAAGAGGACCCAACGATCAAAGGGATTCTATTTGAAGTGAATTCGCCTGGGGGCGGAGTTTACGAAAGTGCAGAGATTGCTCGTGAAATGAAAAAGATCAAAGAAATTGGAATTCCTGTCTATGTCAGTATGAAGAACACCGCAGCTAGCGGTGGTTATTATGTCTCAGCGGGTGCGGACAAAATCTTTGCCACAGATGAAACCGTGACAGGTTCTATCGGAGTTATTATGTCTGGATTGAATTATTCAGGTTTATTGGATAAATTAGGGATCGAAGATAGCACCTATAAAAGTGGTGCCTTGAAAGATATGGGTTCCTCTACAAGAGCCGCTACCGATGAGGACAAGAAAGTTCTGCAAACTTACGTGGATAATGCATACGGACGCTTTGTTTCCATTGTAGCTGAAGGACGAGGCATGTCAGAAGAAGCTGTAAGAAAAATTGCTGACGGACGGATTTATGATGGTCAACAAGCAGTGGAGAACGGGTTAGTTGACGAAATTGGGTTTCCTGAGGACGCCTTCGCTGCATTAGAAGCAGATCAAGGGTTAGAGGATGCGGAAATTTTTGAATATGGTGTCGGTTCCACAGGGTTCGCTTCTACATGGCTGGGTTCAAAGCTGGCAGAGTTTCAAGGGCTGAAGGCATCTGAGTCTAGTCGTCTTTTGCAAGTAGTGGAAAGCCTAGGTACGATGGATGCGCCGAAACCTCTTTATTATTATGGAGGTGAATAACTATGCCTGAAAAAGAAACGAAAGAGCCACGAATCAAACAACAACCTGTTGAACAGGGAGCAGAAAACGTAACTCTGGAAAATCTAGAGTCGACCTCTGGAATCTCTACAGAGCAGGCGAATCAAGAAGCACAACTAGCTGTGGATACCCCAAATCAAGAGGCCGCTGTGACGAATCATCCAGATGATTTCTATCAACAAGTATTGGGCTCGTTTAAGAGAAAAGAATTTAGCGAGGAAGAGATTGATCAGCGTCAAAAAGAATGGCAACGGTATGAGGGGATAGAAGACAAACAGAAAGAACGCAGACGAGTGAATGATTTTCCAGATTACTTTTTTGCTGGGTTTTGGATTCGGCTATTTGCTTATCTCGTAGATGTACTTTGTATCGGAGCTATTACAGGAATTACTCTGGATACGATCTATCACTTAGGTGGTTGGTCAAGTAGCGGGCATCCTTTTGGACTCTACCAGTTACTCTCGTTGGCCATCTACTTAGGCTATTTTGTTTTATTAACAAAGTTCAATCAGGGACAAACGGTAGGTAAGATGATTTTCGGTATTCGGGTCGTGTCATTTACAGAAGCTGATTTGAGTTGGAAAACAGTTCTGACAAGAGAACTGTGTATGCGCTACGTTTTGCAATTCAATCCTTTCTTTTATTGCGGTTATTTGCCAGTGATTTTTACTAAAGAAAAGCAGCATGCCGGAGATTATTTTTCTGAGACCAGTGTGGTTACTATCAATTTGATTAAAGCATTCAATAAACAGGCAAATGCCAATATATAACAAGAATAGACAATAACGTAATGAGCGGTCAGTCTCTATTTGAGGCAAACGAAGACTGACCCGTTGAAAAGCGGTCTTGCTACCAGAAGATTGCACCATGCAAGCGGAAGTGCGATTGCAGATCGATTACAGATAAAGGAGAATGAGATATGGGAGACACGATCCAGTTTCCAAAACCTGAAGACCGCCTGCGTCATTCAGCAGAAAAAGCATATCAGGCAAAAGATTATCTGAAGGCTTACCATGATTACCAGGAAATTTATACTGAGCATTCTTCTTTTGAGATCAATCAGTCTCTCGTTAAGTGCTTACAGCAACTGGCTGATTTTGCAAAAGCGTTGGAAGTGGCAGATGATTTCTTGGATGAATACCTACAAGATCCAAATGGTTTTGTTCAAATTGGTCATTTGTTGATTCTTGATGGTCAATACTTGCAAGCGAGAAAATGGATAAGACTCGCAGAGGAATTTCCGGTGATCTCTGAAGCGGTAAGCGAAAATTTAGTGAAAGAATTGGATAAAGTAGAAGAAGTTCAACAAATACTTGGTTTGGAAGATTTTTTAGGAAAAAAACAGTCATTGCTTGCAATGGACAGCAGCAACCAACCAGTTAGCGGGCACACATGGCACGTTTTTTCCCAAGGACTCACAAAGGATCAGTTTGTATCGTTGATGACGGAGCTGCTTCCTCAGTTAACGAATCCTTTTTTGTTACCAAAACTAGTAGAAGAGCTTGTCCGTTTAGGAAGTTCACAGCAGTTTGAATTGATAGACTACATGGGGGATCAACGGCAGATCATTCCCAATCAGTTATCTTTATTGAGGGATGTGCCAGTTTTCAGCCAAATGCGACAAGCTGTGAATGAACGAATCGGGCAAGAAAATCCAACCTTAGCAGAAGGCATTTTAGAAGAGTTGAATGATCATTTTGCTTTAAGCTATCCGTTCTTGCCAGAAACCCAAGAGATTGATCGCTGGGTACAAAGCTATATAGATGAGTATCAAGATCTTTTTGCAAAAAGCGAACCACAAGCGATCGACGAAGAGATCCAACGTAAGAAAACAAGATTACGAAAGATTTTGGGTTCTTTCTAATTCTGAAAGCAGATCACTCAAGAAAAAAACGAGAAGTTTCTAGGTAAAATGTTTACAATTAAAGAACGTTAGTGTACTATTTAAAGGTATGCATGAAACTATTTCATATGTAAAATATAATTGTTATTCGGAGGGAAATAAATGACTGCAAAATGGGAAAAAACAGGCACCAATGATGGTGTATTGACATTTTCGATCGAGCAAGCTGAAATCCAAAAAGGTTTGACGACTGCATTTAATAAAGTGAAAGGCAACTTAAACGTACCTGGCTTCCGTAAAGGAAAAGTATCCCGCCAAGTGTTTAACCGTATGTACGGAGAAGAAGCATTGTATGAAGATGCATTGAATGCTGTCTTGCCAGAAGCTTATGAAGCAGCAGTTAAAGAAGCTGGTATTGATCCAGTATCACAACCAAAAATCGATGTTGACAGCATGGAAAAAGGTCAAGACTGGGTGATCAAAGCAGAAGTGACTGTGAAACCAGAAGTTAAACTTGGTGATTACAAAGAGTTGACTGTTGAAAAACAAGATCGTGAAGTAACAGAAGAAGACGTAGATGCTCGCATCAAACGTGAACAAGAAGCACAAGCTGAGTTAGTCATCAAAGAAGACGAAGCTGCTGAAAATGGCGATACAGTCGTTATCGACTTTGAAGGTTTCTTAGGTGAAGAAACATTTGAAGGCGGCAAAGGCGAAAACTATTCATTAGAATTGGGTTCTAACTCTTTCATCCCAGGTTTTGAAGATCAATTAGTAGGAGTGAAAGCTGGCGAAAGCAAAGAAGTCAACGTCACTTTCCCTGAAGATTATCAAGCAGAAGATCTAGCAGGTAAAGATGCGGTCTTTAAAGTAACTGTTCACGAAGTCAAATCAAAAGAATTGCCTGAATTAGATGATGAATTTGCGAAAGATGTTGATGATAGCGTTGAAACACTTGCTGAACTAAAAGAAAAATACCGCAAAGAATTGACAGAAACAAAAGAAAAAGCTGCTGAAGATGCAAAAGATGAAGCAGCGATTCGCCAAGCAGTAGAAAACGCAGAAATCGTTGAATTACCACATTCAATGGTCCATGACGAAGTTCACCGCTCAATGGATGAGTTCTTGAACAACATGCAACGTCAAGGAATTTCACCAGAAATGTACTATCAATTGACTGGTTCAACGGAAGCTGACTTGCATCAACAATTTGAAGGCGAAGCAGAAACTCGTGTGAAAACTAACCTTGTGATTGAAGCAATCGCAAAAGCAGAAGGTTTGGAAGCAACTGAAGAAGACATCGAAAAAGAAATTCAAGAGCTTTCAGAAGCTTACAACATGCCTGTTGATCAAATCAAACGCGTCTTGACAGAAGATATGTTGAAACATGACATCACAATGAAGAAAGCCGTTGAAATCGTAACTGGTACGGCGAAAGAAGCTTAATTTTCATCAAAAGAGCGGCAAACGTCTTTTCCGATGTTTGCCCTTTTTGATTGATCAAAAAGCAATGGTGTGTATATTTCATACGATCGTTTTTGCTTACTTTGCCTTTTTGAGCAGGAGGATCTTGACTTATTTTGTGGACGTGGTCAATTGCTAAGAAAACGTAACGGCCATGAGAAATAGCTTTTTCTTTCAAATGAGTTATGATAAGATGATTAAAGACTGTAAAGATAGTAAAACCAATTCCACTCCTTTACAGGTTAGAAATTTATCAAGGGGTGAACAGTATGTACGACAACACAAATGGAAATGACGCTGTTCGTTGTTCTTTTTGCGGGAAGACGCAAGAGGAAGTAAAGAAGATCGTTGCCGGTCCTGGTGTATACATATGTAATGAATGTATCGACTTGTGCAAGGAGATCATTGACGAAGAGTTCTACGAAGAAGCCATTCGTGAATTTACCGAGGTACCTAAACCACAAGAATTGCTGCATATATTAAATGATTACGTCATCGGACAAGATCGTGCGAAAAAGACACTTGCTGTAGCGGTTTACAATCATTACAAACGAGTGAACGTTGAGCCGACCGCAGAAGACGTTGAGTTGCAAAAAAGCAATATTTGTCTAATTGGACCAACTGGCTCTGGGAAGACGTTCCTTGCTCAAACATTGGCCCGTTCATTGAATGTGCCATTTGCTATCGCCGATGCCACCAGCTTGACGGAAGCTGGATATGTCGGAGAAGATGTAGAAAATATTTTGCTGAAACTTCTGCAAGCAGCGGACTATAACGTTGAAATGGCAGAAAAGGGTATCATTTATATTGATGAAATCGACAAAATCGCTCGTAAAAGCGAAAATGTTTCGATTACGCGAGATGTATCGGGTGAAGGGGTGCAACAAGCGTTGCTGAAGATCTTGGAAGGGACACAAGCAAGTGTACCGCCTCAAGGTGGACGGAAGCATCCTCATCAAGAAATGATTCAAATCGATACGACGAATATTTTATTCATCGTTGGTGGTGCATTTGATGGGATTGATACCATCGTTAAAAACCGGATGGGTGAAAAAACGATCGGTTTTGGAACGAACAACAAACGGTTCTCAGAAGATGAAAGCATCATGCAACATATCATTCCTGAAGACTTGTTGAAATTCGGCTTGATCCCAGAATTTATTGGCCGTTTGCCGGTTATGGCAGCTTTAGACAAATTGACGACCGATGACTTGGTCCGTATTTTGACGGAGCCGAAAAATGCGCTAGTCAAACAATACCAAAAACTGTTAGCATTAGACGATACTGAGCTTGAGTTTGATCCAGCTGCTCTACGCGCGATTGCGGATAAAGCGATCGAACGCAATACGGGTGCTCGTGGTTTACGTTCGATTATCGAAAATATCATGATGGACGTGATGTTCAATGTTCCTTCTGATGAGTCGATTGAAAAAGTCATTATTACCGAAGATGCAGCCAAAGAAATCGGTGAACCGACAATCATTTATAATGAAGAAACAAAAAAAGCAGTTTGATTTTAGTAAGTCGGATAGTTTGATGACTATCCGACTTTCTTTCTGAAAGCATATGAGATTTTATTAGAAGGGAGCGAGCAGATGAAAGTACATGATGCAGAAATTGTGATCAGTGCTGTTTCACCGGCACAATATCCGGATACGCATTTACCGGAAATCGCGTTAGCGGGTCGTTCCAATGTTGGGAAGTCTTCCTTTATCAATACATTGATTAATCGAAAAAATTTAGCGCGAACGTCTTCGAAACCTGGTAAGACCCAAACATTGAATTTTTACTTGATTGAAAACACCTTGCATTTTGTGGATGTGCCAGGATATGGCTATGCAAAAGTTTCAAAAACGGAGCGGGCAAAGTGGGGGAAGATGATCGAGACGTATCTTGCAGAGAGACAGCAGCTGCGGGCAGTCGTCTCTCTAGTGGATCTGCGCCATGCGCCTTCTCAGGAAGATATTCAAATGTATCAGTTTTTGAAATATTATGAGATTCCAGTAATCGTGGTGGCCACGAAAGCAGATAAGATTCCTCGCGGGAAATGGAACAAGCATGAAAGTGTGATCAAAAAAGCGCTGGAATTCGATCCAGCAGACACCTTTATTCTTTTTTCTTCCATCACTAAACAGGGGAAAGAAGAAGCTTGGCAAGCGATAGAAGCGGCCATCAAGCAATAATAGATAAGAGGTAAGATGCATGGGGCAATCTCTCAGGACTAGAAAATAAACGGAGAAAGTTTGCTCCGGAACATCTTTTATCGGAAAAATTCTGTGCAAACAAAAAAACATCGATTAGGATGTTTTTTTTGTTTGCTTTTTAAGATCCGTATTTTTTTCAGTTTCTTCTTTATCTTCTTTCGCATTCAAGAAGCGTTCGATGTCGGGTTTGTTTTCTTTTTTGTCATTGTCGGGAAGAATAGCAAACTCATCGAACATTTTATCAAGAGAATCTTCACGTTGGAATTTTAATCCCATATTCCCACCTCCAAGCGCCTCTAGTTTACCATGAAAACCAAAGTTTTTCATCTCAAAAGTAAGCGAAATAGTGTTCAATCATGAATCCCTTTACTATAATAAAATAAGAAGTACATAAAGAGGTGAGAAAGATGATCAAAACGAAGAAAATCTATGCCTTTATTCAATCGGCACAACTCGCCGATGCTCTGATGCGTGAACAAATAGCCAACTGGTTCGCTTTGGTCCGTCTTTCCTTTACCCCCACCAGCTACTATTTAAATCAAAAGGAAATCCACTCCTATGATATCGCTGAAGTACGCTCATTGCTGGAGGGAAGTATTGATGAGGTCAATTTTGAACTGATTTTAACCGATGGACAAAATGAATCCAGTATACACGTTGTCCAAGAAGCCGTACTGCAACGACATCTTTTTACATTTGATGTTTTTCAGGGATCGCGAGAACTATTACTGAGTTATATAAAGACCACAATGGAACAAGGCGGTCTCTTTAGTTATATTCGAGCTTATGATGAATTCCTCAATCATAATGTCGAAAGTGTAGAGAAACGCTATAACTTTCAGAAACCAGAAGAAATCGCTGAATTACCAAAGCGAAAAAACCATGCCAAAGAAATCGTGATCGATTGCAATCAATTTGCCGGATATGATGTTTTTTATAACGGGTTTTGTTTAACTTCCTGTTGGCGCATGTATTTCTCAGAGTACTATGAGCGAGTATTACCGTTAGTGATTATTAAAGATGCCCAACAAGTAGAACAAATCCAAACGATGGAGGAAGGGGTTGTCATGGTGGAGCTTTACCGTGATCCGTTTCAATGGGATCATCCTGCCAACCTTTCTTATCAACGTTTGTTTCGGGACCAAATCGGGGTGGATCAACTTACTTGGGATAACGGAGTAGGGATTTTGCGAGAACCGTTTATTGAATACGCGTTTGGCCATCAGTTGATCCAAACGATCCAATATCAAAATGATCGTTTACAGCCCACCGTCAAACGCAAAGCGACCCATTTTATCACTCGGAACTTTGATTTAGTTCGTGAGATTTACCAAGAACGTCGGGTGAGGGGATTGTTGAATGCACAGGCTTATTTCCCTTGGATCGACCAAGAAGGCATGCGGATGATGGATTACATTGTCTTAAAACCACAGTTAACGCTCGATAATGGCTTAGATGCTTATGAATTTTATATTCGCAGTCATTTAGAGGCGGATTACACTACGGAACATTTTGAAGAATACACCGTCTGTTTGCAGTTCTATTTGCCGCAAGAGGCGATGACAGATATACCTATCGACGAATTGAAAGATCGTATGTCAGATGTTCGCTTTGGTTTTTTGCATCGCAGCAAAAAATATACCTGGGTCAATCTAAAAAAAGAAACCCATCGCTTGCGGGTCTATTTTATGAATATGGAACGCTTAGCTGAACACCAATCCATTTCTGGAAATAAATAGAGCCATATAAAATAGCAAAGACAAGAAAGTTGAATGATTCTCGCAAAAAAATCTCCAGTGTGTTTCAAACACACTGGAGATTTTTTTTGCATAGGAGACGCTAGTTGTTTCACACAACACGTATTAAGCGGTAGTTACTTCTTTTTTTAACAAACCGAAGATGATTCCTGAAACAATCGCACCAATTAATATGAACAATAGGAATAATAATGGTTTTGATAGTAAAAGGACCACAAAGATCCCGCCGTGAGGAGCCATCAATTGAATATTGAATGCACCGACTAGGGCACCAGTTAAAGCAGAACCAATCACGAAACTTGGAATGGCCCGAAGAGGATCAGCTGCTGCAAAAGGAATCGCACCTTCAGTAACAAAAGATAAGCCCATCACGATATTCGTCAAACCTGCTTCTTTTTGATCTTTAGTGAATTTATTTTTGAATAAAACTGTTGCGATAAAGATCGCCAATGGCGGCACCATTCCACCAGCCATGACTGAGGCCATTACGACACTACCACCTTCGGCAACCGTTGTGGCAAGTGTTGCTGTACCGAACACATAGGCAGCTTTGTTGATTGGACCACCTAGATCGGCTGCCATCATAGCTGCTAACAGAGCACCTAGTAAAGCGGCATTTGTTCCACTCAATCCTGTTAAGAAGCTGTTTAAGCCGTCATTGATCGCTTTCATTGGGACATTGATCATTAGCATGAGGAACCCAGTAATCAACAAACCAAAAACAGGGTAAAAGAGAATCGTTTTGATTCCGTCTAATGACTTAGGTAAACCTTTGAAAAGATTGCGCAAGAATTTGATGACATATCCTGCTAAAAATCCACCAATCAATGCACCAAGGAATCCTGCGCCACCACTGTTTGCCAATGCGCCAGCAGCAAAACCAACGATCAAACCTGGGCGATCACTGATACTCGATGCAATAAATCCAGCCAAGACAGGTAACATGAATCCGAAAGCGGCATTACCGATTTGATTGAACCAAGCAGCTTGTTGATTATAACTACCTAATTGATTTAAAGCGTCTTGCGGTACACCCATGAATTGATCGACCATAAAGGAAATAGCGATCATGATTCCGCCTGCAATAACGAATGGCAACATATGGGAAACACCATTCATCAAATCTTTATAGATTCGTTGACCAAACGTACCATCAGCAGAAGATTCTTCTGCAACTGTTTGTCCGCTACTGTGAAAGACAGGAGCATCACCGCTTAAAGCTTCATTGATCAGTTGTTCCGTCTTACGAATCCCGTCACTAACAGGACGATTCACTAGATGTTTGCCGTTGAAACGATCCATCTCGACCTTTTTATCAGCAGCGACAATGACGCCAGCTGCTCGCGCAATGTCCTCTTCTGTTAATCGATTTTTAATGCCTTCCGAACCATTCGTTTCAACTTTGATTTCTACGCCTAGTTCTTTGGCTTTTTTCTTTAATGCATCTTCAGCCATGTAAGTATGAGCAATACCTGTTGGACAGGCTGTAACAGCAACGATATAAGGGCGATCACTCACTGACTCTGTAGTTGTGACATCTGTCTGTTCTTCTTTTTGTACTTCTGCTTCAGCAAATAGTTGTTGGACTGCATCCGCAGTTGGTGCTTTCTTTAATTTCTCAACAAATTCTGGATCAATCAACAAGCGGGAAAGAGCAGCTAAGGCTTGTAAATGGGTATCATTAGCCCCTTCAGGAGCAGCAATCATGAAGAAGAGGTAAGTAGGTTGACCATCCAGTGCCTCATAATCCACACCGGTTTTACTTTTAGCAAATAAAACAGTCGCTTCATTGACTGCTTGATTTTTCGCATGAGGCATTGCGATACCGTCGCCAAGACCGGTTGATGTTTGGGCTTCGCGAGCCAAGATCCCTTCTTTGTAGACAGCAATATCTGAAATGCGGCCAACTTCATAAAGTTTGGCAACCATTTCGTCAATCGCACCTTTTTTATCCGTTGCTTGAAGGTCCATGATCATGGCATCTTTTAAGAGTAAATCGTTGATTTTCATTGTTTATCCTCCTTATGTTAAGTCAAAGTATCTTTTCAATAACAACTTCTGGCAATAATTCTTGAATAAATGCTGATGTGGCTAAATCATCTGAAAAAGCAGTGGCGCTGCCGCAAGCAACTCCCCATTTAAAGGCTTCCAGTGCATTTTTTGTTGCTGTATATTGTCCGATAAAGCCAGCAATCATTGAGTCGCCAGCTCCAACCGAGTTTTTCAGTGAACGCTTCAGAACATTCGAGCGGTAGATTTCGTTTCCAGTAAAGAAAATGGCTCCATCTCCGCCAAGGGAGACAATGACATTCTTGGCGCCATCAGCGATTAATTTTTGTCCATAAGGTAAAATATCTTCGAAGGAGTGGAATGTCGTTTGATACAATTCCGCTAATTCATGATTGTTGGGTTTGATCAGCAACGGTTGGTCGGGTAATGCTGCGAACAACTCTGGACCCGTTGTGTCAATGACGAACTCGGCTCCAGCTTCTTTGACGATGGCGATCAACTCTTGATAGTAGTCAGCCGTCAGTCCATTCGGTTTGCTACCAGAAAAAATGACGATATCTTCCTTGGTAAGAGAAGACAGTTTGTCTTTCAATTGCTGACTTTCATCCTTTGAGATTGTTGGCCCTAATCCATTGATTTCAGTTTCTTCGCCAGATTTTAATTTAATATTGATCCTTGTATCGGCAGCAACTTGTGTGAAATCGGTCGTGATTCTTTCATTGATCAGCCAATCTTCAATGAAACGTCCAGTGAATCCGCCAATAAATCCAAGTGCAGTGGAAGGGATCTGGATCCGCTGTAAAATACGAGAAACATTGATGCCTTTGCCGCCAGGAAGTTTAA
Source organism: Enterococcus sp. DIV0574 (assembly GCF_051711125.1). Lineage (NCBI taxonomy): Bacteria > Bacillati > Bacillota > Bacilli > Lactobacillales > Enterococcaceae > Enterococcus > Enterococcus sp. DIV0574. The sequence goes on along the minus strand of NZ_JBIOMA010000001.1, from coordinate 1,885,813 downwards.
AGTCTTGCTTCATTCGATTAAGTTCGCCCAATTGTAATGCTTCGACGTGGACAATATAGTCAATTGATGGGTTGAGTGTGACAGTATAAATCATTCGGATACCTCCATAATAGTTGTTTGTGTTCGAAATTTAGCCGCATAGTTTTTCGGACAGAAGTCTGTGATAATCTCTGCGTCTTCAATGGCAGCAACTTGAGCAAAAGTAGTTTGTTGAAATTTAGAATGGTCCAGTAATACATAAGCTTTTTGACTATTTTCAATCGCGATTTTTTTGATCATTGCTTCTTCAGGATCTGGAGTCGTAAAGCCTGCGTCTACATGAGCACCATTCATTCCAATAAAACAGCGATTGAAGCGCAGTTTTCGCAATTGCTCACTGGCACCGCTCCCCAAGACAGCGTTCGTACTGATTTTGATCGTTCCTCCTAAAATCAATGTCTCGATTCCTTGATCGATCAGTAATGCCGCATGTTTGACAGAGTTGGTTACAACCTTCACATTTGAGATCGATGACAAGAAAGGGATCATTTCTAAAGTTGTGGTTCCAGCATCCAAGTAAATGACCTCATCCTTTTTGATCAGTGAGACGGCATATTGGGCGATTTTTTGTTTCTCTACTTGGAACTTTTGCGTTTTTTCTTTCATATTGGGTTCAAATCCAAGGTGCTGGATCTTTTTGGCACCTCCATGGATTCGGACCAAAACTCCCTGTGCTTCAAGTTCTTGTAAATCGCGACGGATAGTGGACTCAGATGCTTGTAATTGATGGATCAATTCGCTGACTTTCACGATATCCGTTTCTTCTAAAAGGGCTAAAATCCTTTGATGACGCTCTTCTGTAAGCATTTACATCACCTCTTCAATTGTTATGATAGCACATAAAACAGTCATAATCAATCACAATCGGTTAAAAACAGTCAAAATGTAAGGGTAATACATTCTTAAACGGTCAAAAACGGTCGGCAAATCATTCAGAAAAGAATCGAAATGGGTTAATGTTTGACAAGAATGGCTATTCTTTGGCTTAATTATTTTAAGGGGGGAATTATATGAAGAATGAAGTGATATTGCAAGGCTTCGAATGGGACTTGCCTGCAGACAGTCAACATTGGAATAGATTGAAAGAAATGAGTAGTGAGCTTAAAGATTATGGATTTACAGCGGTATGGTTGCCTCCTGCATATAAAGGTACAGCGGGCGTCGAAGATGTTGGCTATGGTGTTTACGACTACTACGATCTTGGAGAATTTGATCAAAAGGGATCAATACCGACCAAGTACGGAACCAAAGATGAATATCTTGAAGCAATCAAAGCGTTGCAAGATCAGGGGTTGGAGGTTTACGCAGATATTGTATTCAATCATTTGATAGGAGCCGATGAAAAAGAAACGGCACCAGCGGTCAAATACAGTTGGGACAATCGCAACAAGCCGATAAGTGATGAAGAAGAGATCGAAGCTTGGACGAAGTTCACTTTCCCTGGAAGAAAAGGGAAATACAATGACTATGTCTGGACTTGGAAAAATTTTTCTGGCGTTGATTATGATGACCGAACCAACGATCATGCCTTGTTTAACTTTGCCCAAAAAGGGTGGGAAGATCAAGTGGATGATGAGATGGGCAACTATGATTATCTAATGGGCTGTGATTTGGATATGGAGAATCCAGAAACTATCGAACAGCTGGATAAATGGGGCAAATGGTATCAAGAGTTAACGAATGTGGATGGCTATCGCCTAGATGCTGTCAAACATATTGAGTTTAATTATTATGTTAATTGGCTTTTGAATCGCCGGGAAGAAAAAGGCAAAGATTTATTTGTGGTGGGAGAATATTGGTCGGGTGATCTGCCGAAACTAGAAGAGTATCTCGATTCTTCCGGAAATCTGATCCATCTGTTCGATGTGCCACTGCATTACAATTTCTATGAAGCATCTCATTCGAATGGTGCGTACGATATGAGTCAAATCTTTGCAGGTACATTGACTGCTTCTCGAGAAGACTACGCTGTGACTTTTGTCGATAACCATGATACGCAAGTCGGTCAGAGTTTACAGTCATGGGTAGATGGCTGGTTTAAAGTGCATGCCTATGCGTTGATCTTGTTGCGAAAAGCTGGAGTACCAGTTGTTTTCTGGGGGGATCTATTCGGTATTCCTGAACAAGGTATTGAACCAGTTGGAGAAGATTTAGAAAATCTCCTGAAATTGCGTGAAAAAATCTCCTTTGGCAATCAAGTTGATTATTTCGATGACCCAAATTGTATCGGTTGGGTACTGACAGGAGATTATGAGCACGAACTGTCTGGCTTGGCCGTGGTCATGACGAATGCCCAAGGTGCTGAGAAAGAAATGACCATCAGCGCCATTCATGGTGGTGAAACTTACGTAGATATTTTGAAAAATAATGAAGCAAAAGTTGTCTTAGACGAAACAGGTAAAGGAATTTTCCCAGTCAATGACGGTCAAGTTTCCGTTTATGTGGATGAACGTTTGGTGGAAAAATACTATAGCTGATTTCAGAAGCTGATTTTAGAAAGAACCGTTTGGCAATATTATACGACAGCGATTGTATGGCAATGAAAGAAGGAGCAAAACTGCAGAACATGTTCTGCAGCTTTGCTCCTTCGATTTTTTTCTGATCGATAAATAAAGACAGGAGGATGTTGACGGCAATTTGGCAGCCAATGTTTAAGTCAGAGGACCATCAGCTAAATAGCTGATTTTTTTCTTCACTTCCGAAACACTATTCGAATCCGTTAAGATCAAAAGGGCATCACCAACTTTCATGATCGTATCTCCGCGGGTCAAAATTTCGTTTTCGCCACGACGAATGGAAATCAGCAACATGTTTTCTGGCCAAGGAAAGTCTCGAACGGCCATCCCATCAAATGAACTTTCTGCGGTTACCGGATACTCGATCACTGTTTTCGTTCCTCGGATATTCACAGCGGGTTCTTTATGCATCTTTTCAAGGAGAGACTCATAAATAGGATGACCACCAAGACCATCGACCACGATATAAGCTACTAAACTAACTAGTCCTAACGGCATTAGGTGATTGATTGATCCAACCATCTCTGTTACTAAAATAATAGCAGTTAAAGGAGCCTTACCGATCGCTGTAAAATAACCAGCCATTGCTACGATCACGAAATTCTTGATATAAATAGGATCCAGACCGATCGACTGTGCCAAAAAGGTACCAAAGATCGCACCAATCAGCGCACCTAATGTTAAGATAGGTAGGAAAATCCCCCCAGGCAGTCCAGCTCCATATGAAATCATGGAAAAACAGTAACGCAAAATCAGCAACATGACCAAAAACAACAGTGGAGCCCCGGTTTCTCCTAAAGTCAAGATAATTTGATTCCCGCCGCCTAAATAGTCTGGTAAAAATAGACCGATTGGAATAATCAGCACAAAAGGAATCAATCCATACCAGTCAGAGGATATGGGTAGTTTTCCATACCATTTAGGCAAAGACAGCAATGTCCACTGGTAAAATCGTCCTAAGATCCCTAGTAAGATACCTAAGATGACTAAAGCACCGTAATATTTCAAAGGCAAGTCATTGATCTTTCCTTGGTAAAGGACAGGTTTCAATCCAAAAAAATTTAAAGAGACAAAGTTAGCAGTAATCACTGAAGCAAAAGATGTCAGCCATACAAGAGGTGAAAAGGAATGATGGATCTCTTCTAAAATGAACAGCAAACCGGCAATCGGTGCATTGAAAGCCGCCGACAATCCTGCACTGGCACCACTGGAAATCAATATTTTTTCTTCTGACTTTGGGGCTTTGAAGAACTGACTTAAACCTTGTCCGACAGCAGCACCTAGTTGAATCGAAGGACCTTCCCGCCCCAAAAAAAGACCCGATCCGACGGATAAAATGCCCCCGATAAACTTTTTCCAAAGGACAGAGAACCAATTATAATCGATCTCGCCACTTAACTTCCCTTCAACTTGAGGAATACCGCTGCCTTTGATTTGAGGTTCTGATTTTACTAAAAGGATCACAATAATTGCAGTGATGATAGAGAGAATTACCCACAGTATGATCTGATCTGGATAATCAGCAAGGTGTCGATAGACAGCAGCAACTTTTTCGCCTATCCATTCAATCGCAAGGCGAAACAAACTAACCACGATCCCCACAAATGCTCCTACCAAGATTCCTTTGCCTATAAAGGCCAGGCGGGTTGTATCTAAATAATGGATTTCATGTTTCTTCATCAAACTCCTCACTTTCCTTATTTAATTTAGCCCTTTTTTGAATAGATAACAAGGAATTTTTTTGAAGGACAAAAAAGAAAAATTTAGCAACTTTTCAAGGCGTTCGGTTTTCCCAACAATCGGATAATGCTATAATTGAATGGATTGAGAAAGAAAGGATGGTTAAAACCATGTCATCCAAAAATGAATTACTTGCGAATATGAATCCCCGGCAAAAAGAGGCCGTGATGCATACAGAAGGACCTCTGTTGTTAATGGCCGGAGCCGGTAGTGGCAAAACGCGGGTCTTAACCCATCGGATTGCTTATTTGATTGAAGAAAAAAATGTCAATCCTTGGAATATTCTAGCCATTACTTTTACGAATAAGGCGGCTAGAGAAATGAAAGAACGGGTGAATCAGCTTCTTGGATCTGGGGGAGAAGATGTTTGGGTCTCTACGTTTCACTCGATGTGTGTCCGGATTTTACGAAGAGATGTTGATCAGATCGGCTACTCTAGAAACTTTACGATCATTGATACCTCTGAACAAAACACTTTGATGAAACGAGTCTTAAAAGAGTTAAATATTGATCCAAAAAAATATGACCCGCGTTCCATTTTAGGAGCGATCTCCAATGCCAAAAATGAATTGTTGACTCCGGCAGATTATGAAAATCAACAAGGGAGCTTGTTTGAACAGATCGTAGGCCGCTGTTATGCGCTGTATCAAAAGGAATTACGAAATAATCAATGTATGGATTTTGATGATCTGATCATGAATACCATTCGCTTGTTTAAGGAAAATGAAGATGCACTGCAGTTTTATCAACGAAAATTTCACTATATCCATGTGGATGAATACCAAGATACGAATCATGCCCAATATACGCTTGTTAATTTATTAGCGGACCGCTTCAAAAATCTTTGTGTCGTGGGAGATGCGGATCAAAGTATCTATGGCTGGCGGGGTGCCAATATGCAAAATATTTTGGACTTCGAAAAAGATTATCCGGATGCAGCAGTGATTTTGTTGGAACAAAATTACCGCTCAACTCAGACGATTTTGAACGCTGCGAATCAAGTCATCAAAAACAACCGCAACCGTCCAGACAAAAATTTGTGGACTGAAAATAGAGCCGGTGAAAAAATCACTTACTATCGCGGGGATAGTGAACGAGATGAAGCTCGTTTTATAGTCAGTGAGATGCAAAAACAAATTGCAGATAAAGGACGTAAATTCGGCGATTTTGCTGTTTTGTATCGGACCAATGCTCAATCCCGGGTGATTGAAGAAATGCTATTAAAAGCAAACGTGCCTTATACAATGGTGGGCGGACGCAAATTCTATGATCGGAAAGAAATCCGTGATATCTTGGCTTATCTTTCGGCCATTGCTAACCCAAGCGATTCTCTAAGCCTAGAACGGATCATTAATGTGCCTAAACGTGGTATCGGGGCGACTTCTGTCGAAAAACTTCGTGAGTTTGCTTCGCTTCATGAATGGTCCTTGTTAGAAGCTGCGATGAATGTCGATTTAGCCAATATCTCAGGCAAGGCCGGCAAAGAACTTGGTAGCTTCGGCATGATGATGGACCAGTTTGCCCAAATGATTCCTTATCTGTCAGTGACAGAACTGACGAAAGAAATTTTGGATAAAACAGGTTACAAACAAGATTTGATCAATCAGAACAATCTGGAATCACAATCCCGGCTGGAGAACTTGGAAGAGTTCTTAACAGTGACCCAAGAATTTGACAAACGCTTTGAGGCACAAAATGAAGATGATGCCGATGCGCCAGAAGAAAAATTGACTGTCTTCCTCAATGACCTCGCTTTACTTTCCGATGTTGATTCCTATGAAGAAGAAAGCAGTCAAGTGACATTAATGACATTGCATGCGGCAAAAGGATTGGAATTTCCTGTGGTCTTTTTGATTGGGCTAGAAGAGAACATCTTCCCGTTATCTCGAGCATTGATGGAAGAAAGCGAACTGGAAGAAGAACGTCGTTTGGCTTATGTGGGGATTACTCGTGCAGAAGAAGAGCTATTCTTGACAAACGCATTTTCTCGTACATTGTATGGACGCACTCAATACAATCGTCCTTCTCGGTTTGTGGAAGAGATTGAACAAGATCTTCTGCAGTCACTGGGAGAAAGAACTCAGCCGAAAGGGGCAGCTGCTTCCTTTCAGCCTAAAGTTTTCAAACCAACGTATACCCAACCTCGTCAGTCCACTGTTTCGTCGAGACAAACCACGACTGCAGCCGGCAATCAATGGCAAGTGGGGGAAAAAGTCAACCATAAAAAATGGGGTGTCGGCACGATCGTTCGGACCACAGGGGCCGCCCAGGATCTAGAATTAGATGTCGCTTTTCCCCAACAAGGAGTAAAACGGCTGCTTGCAGCATTTGCTCCGATCGAAAAACTATAAGGAGGAATCGAAATGGCTGTGCCATCAACTGAAGTTCAACAACGAGCGGAAGAATTAAGAACCACTTTGAATCAATATGCCTATGAGTATTATGTGAAGGATCAGCCGTCTGTCGAAGATTACGTCTATGATCGACTTTATAAAGAACTTGTTCAATTAGAAACGGATTACCCGCAGCTGGTCACAGAAGATTCTCCTACTCAGCGAGTGGGTGGAATCGTTCTGCCTGGATTTGAAAAGGTCATCCATGATATTCCTCTGTACAGTTTGAATGATGTGTTTGATAAAGAAGAAATCATCGCTTTTGATGCGCGAGTCCAAAAAGCGCTAGGTCGTGCCGTTGATTATGTCTGTGAATTGAAGATCGATGGGCTATCAATCTCTTTGAAATATGAGAATGGACGGTTTGTGCGTGGTGCAACACGGGGTGACGGAACAGTCGGCGAGAATATTACGGAAAACTTGAAGACAGTCAAGTCAATTCCATTAAAATTGAAAGAACCTGTTTCATTAGAAGTCCGAGGCGAATGTTACATGCCTAAAGCTTCTTTCATCCGTTTGAATCAAGTACGGGAAGAAGAGGGCTTAGAGGTATTTGCCAATCCTCGAAATGCCGCAGCAGGAAGCTTGCGGCAACTGGATACACGGATTGCTGCCAGCCGTAATTTGAGCACATTCTTATATACTCTGGCAGATTTCGGTCCTATCGAGGCACACGATCAATTCTCAGCGCTTGATGAATTAGACAGTTTGGGTTTCCGGACAAATCATGAACGGCGTTTGTGCCGAACGATCGATGAAGTTTGGGCGTATATCGAAGAATTTCACGAAAAACGCAGTGAGCTGCCTTATGAAATCGATGGCGTTGTCATCAAAGTCAATGACTTCTCCGATCAAGATACACTAGGATTTACGGTTAAAGCTCCTCGGTGGGCGGCAGCTTATAAATTTCCACCCGAAGAAGCAGAAACGACCATTGAAGATATTGAATGGACAGTTGGACGCACAGGTGTTGTGACACCAACAGCGGTCATGACGCCGGTTCGAGTAGCTGGTACAACAGTAAGTCGTGCCAGCCTGCATAATGTCGATTATATTCGCGCCAAAGATATTCGCTTGAATGACTCTGTGATTATCTATAAAGCAGGAGACATCATTCCAGAAGTTGCCAACGTATTGACGGATAAGCGGTCAAAAGCCAGTGAGCCCTATCCGATTCCTACCCATTGTCCCATTTGCGACAGTGAATTGGTCCATTTAGATGAAGAGGTGGCACTGCGCTGCATTAATCCGAAGTGTCCTGCACAAATGAAAGAAGGATTGAGTCATTTTGTTTCCCGAAATGCTATGAATATTGAAGGGTTAGGCCCACGAGTTCTTGAACAAATGTATGAAAAGCACTTAGTTGCTGATGTTGCAGACCTATATTATTTGACGGAAGAACAATTGTTGACATTAGACAAAATCAAAGAAAAATCGGCAAACAATATTTTGTCAGCAATCGAAGCCAGTAAAGAAAATTCCGTTGAGCGTTTGATATTTGGCTTAGGGATTCGCCATGTCGGATCTAAAGCAGCAAGAATTCTTGCGGAACATTATCGCAATCTGCGTAATCTAAGCAAAGCGGATGAGTCGGAGATCGTTTCTTTAGAAACGATTGGGCAAACCATCGCGGATAGTGTTGTCACTTATTTCAACAACGAAGAAGTCCATGATCTTTTAGATGAGTTGGAGAAAGCAGGGGTCAATTTTGATTACCTTGGTTTAAAAAATGAGGAGCTCTCGGCTATTGACTCACCCTTTAAAGGTAAGACAGTTGTCTTAACAGGAAAGTTGACTCATTTCACTCGGGAAGAAGCAAAGGAAAGAATTGAGAACCTTGGCGGCAAAGTGACGGGAAGTGTCTCAAAGAAAACAGATATCGTCGTAGCGGGAGAAGAGGCTGGTAGTAAATTGACGAAAGCGCAAAGCTTGGGCATTACAGTTTGGGAAGAGAATCAAATGGTGGCAGCGATTGAAGGGAGCCATAACCATGAAGATTAAACACTTCTTGATCGTCGCGATGTCGTTAAGCTTTTTGTCAGGTTGCGGCAATCTCAACAAAGGAATCACGAATATCAACGAAGGTGAAGAGACGGCCAGCGGTAATATTACCACTGGCCGTGTCGATAATTCAGTCTATCAGGCAGTCATGACAGACGGCAAGTACCAACCGAGTGCTGCTAGAGGATTGAATGCAGAGCAAATGAACAGCGGGTTCAATCAAACCAATTTTGAGAATGGCTTGCTGAGGCTGTCCAAGCAGACTTTTTCTGTCGATACGTGCTACTTTCAAGAAGGTCAAAAAATTCCTGCTGATACGATCAAGAATTGGCTGAAACGTGTCTCTGATGATAACCCGCAAGGTCTTAACCCTGCCGGTTCAGATCAGCCGCTTATTTTTCAACAATTGATGGAGCAAGATTTTATTAAAGAAGACGGCAAAACATTGGCAGGTATTAGTTTAGGCTTTGCCTTTAATACCGTCTACTATGGCAGCGACGAGACCATTTCTATCTCTCGTGATGAGTGGATGGCAAACGCGCGGAAGACAGTCAATGCTGTTTTGACACAAGTAAGAAAAATCAAAGGGTTGGAGACTATACCTATCGTGATCGGTTTATTCGAACAAGCTGCTAAAGATGATATCGCCGGAGGCAATTATGTTTATCAAGCAGTCAGCCAAGATGGAGGAACAACTATCGATCAGTATGAGAAAGTAGCAGAGGCCCACATTATTTTACCTGTAGCTGCGGGGGTCACCAATGCTGCCACCGATGATGGTTTGGATAATAAGTTCAAAACATTTCGTGATGCTGTCATTAGTTTCTTTCCTGACTTGAGTGGTGTGACCGGCAATGCGTATTACGTAGATGATCAACTCCAAAAACTTGTTTTGAAAGTCGAGTCGAATTATTACAGTAAAACCGAGATCACCAGTTTTGTTCAGTATAGCGCAAAGCAAGTCGAATCTGTCTTCAAAGGAGTTCCTGGCGAGATCGAAGTCCAAGTTGGCTCTCTAGGGAAACAGCAAGCTTTTATTGCCCGTAAAGATGGGGCAGAAAAAATCGAGACCTACATTTTCAATTAAGTATGATAATTTTCAAAATGTATTTCATGATTTGCTGGAAAAGTGATACAATACATTGGAAAAACGTAAACGTATTTTTATGGATGCGAGAAAGAGGAGGATTTTATGGCGATAAGCGAAGAACAAGTCAAACACGTTGCCAAGCTAGCAAAATTATCATTCTCAGATGATGAATTACATGAGTTTACCTCTCAGCTAGGAAAAATTATTGATATGGTAGAAACCTTAGAGGAAGTAGACACAGAAGGTGTGCCATTTACATCAAACGTTGCTGAAACAATCAATGTGATGCGTGAAGATATCGCAGCAGAAGGCTGGAACCGACAAGAATTGATGCGTAATGTGCCGGAATCAGAAGATGGTTTCATTAAAGTACCAGCAATTATTGATAATGGGGAGGCCGGTGCGTAATGACAGAATTAGTAAGTAAAAGTTTGGAAGAGCTCCATGGCATGCTTGTTGCCAAAGAAATTTCAGCTGTCGATTTGACAGCAGAGACATTCGAGCAAATCAAAGCGACTGAACCAAAAGTGGATTCTTTTATTACATTGAACGAGTCAAACGCGATGGCATTAGCCAAAGCAATTGATGAGAAGGGTATTTCTGAAAGCAATGTTTTGGCAGGGATTCCGATTGGGATCAAAGACAATATCGTGACCAAAGACTTACTGACTACAGCTGCATCTAAGATCTTGGCTAACTTTGAACCAATATATGATGCAACTGTGATGGAAAAAGTCTACCAAGCAGACATGATACCAGTCGGTAAATTGAACATGGATGAATTTGCCATGGGAGCAAGTACGGAAACTTCTTACTTCAAAAAAACAAAGAATGCGTGGGATCATACTAAAGTTCCTGGCGGTTCTTCTGGTGGTTCTGCAGCTGCAGTAGCTGCTGGGCAAGTACCAGTCTCATTAGGGAGTGACACAGGTGGTTCGATCCGGCAGCCTGCTTCTTTCAATGGAATCGTAGGAATGAAACCAACATATGGTCGTGTTTCACGTTTTGGTCTGATTGCGTTTGCTTCTTCATTGGATCAAATCGGACCAATGACTCGTTCAGTAAAAGATAATGCACTGGCATTGTCTGCCATTAGTGGATTTGACGCCAAAGACAGCACTTCTGCTGGAGTAGCAGTACCAGATTTTGCTGCAGGGTTAACTGGCGATATCAAAGGTATGAAAGTTGCGCTGCCAAAAGAATATATGGGTGAGGGGATTCAACCTGGTGTCCGTGAAGCTGTGTTGAAAGCGGCAGAAACATTCCGAGCATTAGGAGCAACAGTCGAAGAAGTCAGCTTGCCTCATTCTAAATATGGCGTTTCCGTTTATTATATTATTGCCTCTTCTGAAGCAAGCTCTAACTTGCAACGTTTTGACGGAATCCGTTATGGCTACCGTTCAGAAAACGTAAAAAATCTAGACGATGTGTATGTCAATTCTCGTAGTGAAGGATTCGGAGAAGAAGTAAAACGCCGGATCATGTTAGGGACATTCTCATTAAGTGCTGGATATTATGATGCTTACTTCAAAAAGGCTGGACAAGTCCGTACATTGATCAAACAAGATTTTGACAAAGTATTTGCTGATTACGATTTGATTATTGGTCCTGCATCTCCAACCGTTGCTTTTGGTCTAGGTGAAAATATCAATGATCCAATCACAATGTACATGAATGATATCTTAACGATTCCAGTCAATTTGGCTGGATTGCCAGGTATGTCTGTACCAGCAGGATTTTCTGAAGGATTACCAGTCGGTTTGCAAATCATTGGTAAACATTTTGATGAAGCAACGATGTATCAAGCGGCTTATGCGTTTGAACAAGCAACTGATTTTCATACGAAAAAACCAGTGATTTTAGGAGGGAATAACGCATGAACTTCGAAACAGTCATTGGGCTTGAAGTCCACGTAGAATTAAAAACCAACTCAAAAATCTTTTCACCGGCGCCAGCACATTTTGGTGCCGAGCCAAATAGCAATACGAATGTGATTGACTGGGGTTATCCAGGGGTATTACCGGTGATGAATAAAGCCGCGTTAGAATTTGGGATGAAAGCAGCACTAGCGTTAAACTGTGAAATTTCCAAAGATACTCATTTCGACCGCAAAAACTATTTCTATCCGGATAATCCGAAAGCCTATCAAATTTCTCAATTTGATCAACCAATCGGTCATGATGGTTGGATCGAGATCGAAGTAGCAGGCAAAAAGAAAAAAATCCGTATTGAGCGGGTTCATCTTGAAGAAGATGCTGGGAAAAATATGCATGGCATCGGCGGCTATTCCTATGTGGATTTAAATCGTCAGGGCACGCCGTTGATCGAGATCGTTTCTGAAGCAGATATGCGCTCGCCAGAAGAAGCCTATGCTTATTTGGAAGCTTTGCGCTCTATCATCCAATTTACAGAAGTATCTGATGTGAAGATGGAAGAAGGATCCATGCGTTGTGATGCCAATATCTCTTTACGTCCTTATGGTCAAGAAGCTTTTGGTACCAAAACCGAATTGAAAAACCTAAACTCTATGTCCTTTGTCAAAAAAGGCTTGGCTTTCGAAGAAAAACGCCAAGCAAAAGTATTGCTTTCTGGCGGTGAGATCCAACAAGAAACACGTCGTTTTGATGAAACCACTAATAAGACAATCTTGATGCGGGTCAAAGAAGGATCATCTGATTACCGTTATTTCCCAGAACCAGATATTCCTAAATTTGTTATCGATGACGAATGGATCGAACGAGTACGGCAAACATTGCCAGAACTTCCACAAAAACGCCGCCAACGGTACATCAACGAACTTGGATTGCCAGAATACGACGCAATGGTCTTGACACTGACCAAAGAAATGTCCGACTTCTTTGAAGCAACCATCGATGCTGGGGCAGAACCAAAACAAGCATCAAACTGGTTGATGGGTGAAGTTTCGGCCTACTTGAACAGTGAAAAATTGGAATTAGAAGAAACCAAATTAACGCCGGATAATCTTGCAGGAATGATCCAACTGATTGCTGATGGAACGATCAGTTCTAAGATTGCGAAAAAAGTCTTTAAAGAATTGATCACCAATGGCGGCGATGCCAAAGAAGTTGTCAAAGCGAAAGGATTGATCCAACTATCCGATCCAGCACAACTTCTGCCAATGATCAATGAAGTCTTGGATAAGAATCAACAATCCGTTGATGACTTCAAGAACGGAAAAGACCGGGCAGTTGGGTTCTTAGTTGGTCAAATCATGAAAGCAACTAAAGGACAAGCGAACCCTGGCGTTGTGAACAAATTACTTCAAGAAGAATTAGCAAAACGATAAGAGGCGGAATATGAAAAGAGCCAGAGTCATTTATAATCCAACATCAGGAAAAGAACTGATTCGTAAACATCTTGCCGATATATTAGAAGTCTTAGAGAAAGCCGGTTATGAAGCCAGTGCTTTTGCGACGACTGCTCTCCCATTCTCTGCTCGCGATGAAGCGAGTAGGGCAGGGAGAGCCGGATTTGATCTGGTTGTTGCAGCCGGAGGCGACGGAACCATTAATGAGGTAGTTAATGGTATCGCTCCGCTAAAAAAGCGTCCCAAAATGGCGATCATCCCAGGCGGAACAACCAACGATTATGCTCGTGCATTGAAGATTCCTAGAAACGATGTGAAGGCTGCTGCAGAAGTCATTCTCAAGGAACAAACGATCAAAATGGATATTGGAAAAACTGATCGGGATTATTTTATCAATATCGCTGCAGGTGGACACCTGACTGAGTTGACCTATGATGTTCCTTCAGAGTTGAAGAGTGTGTTCGGTTATTTGGCATATCTTGCAAAAGGCGCAGAATTGTTGCCGCGAGTCAAACCAATCAAGATGCACTTTAAATATGACGATGGAGAATATATTGGCGGCGCTTCGATGTTCTTCCTAGGATTGACGAATTCAGTGGGAGGTTTTGAACAAATCGCCCCGGATGCGAAACTTGACGATGGGAAATTTTCGCTGATCATAGTGAAAACGGCAAATATTTTTGAGATTGTTCATCTGATTGCATTGATGATGAACGGTGGCAAACATATCAATGACCGACGCTTGATCTATACAAAAACGTCTCGTTTGGAAGTCGATGCGCCAGATGCAAAAGATCGTTTGATGATCAATTTAGATGGTGAATACGGCGGCGATGCCCCGATGATCTTTACCAACTTGCATAATCATATTGAATTTTTTGCTAACCTAGATCAAATTCCAGATGACGCAGTTGTTGGGGAATCTTACGAAGAACTTAGTCAGGGATTCATCAAAGAAGTCGAACGGTTATCAGATGAGGACATCAACGGTGATGGCTTTATCGGTGAAAAGCAGAAACAGTAGTAATCAAAAGAACATGAAGCGGTGCGCTTCCTGTTCTTTTTTTGAAAGGAAAAAAGAACATGTGGACAATTCCACTTCTTTTTTTTCAATAAAGGCTGCTGGATCAATCTTTTGTCTTTTTCCTTATTAAGAGAATCGCAAAGAATGTTTCACAATTGGTTCATGTTTCACGATTTACAAAGCAAAGCGGAACCCAATGAAACAGAAAAAAACGAATGAAAATACTTCTTTTTTTTATATCAGTCGATAATTCGCTTTTTTTGTTAGCAAAAAAAAATTTATGTTCGTTATTTACGGTTGAATTTATGGCATCCTACTGTGCCAAATCGGTATAGAATATGCTATAATAATGAAACTAAGAAATGGGGGGACCAGAATGGCGCAGATTGATTCAGAAATGGCATTGAATCTGCTTTTAGAGGATGCCGAACGAATCAAACGATTGATTCGCAATCAAGAAAATAGTTTGTGTATTGCTCAGTGTAAAGCATTCGAGGAAGTCGTTGACACACAAATGTATGGCTTATCACGACAAGTCGCTTTCGCAACACGCTTGGGTATTGTAGACAATGCTGCTGGCCAACAATTGATGGCAGATCTGGAAAAAGACCTAAATCAATTGTATAGCGAAGTATATGAAGAACAAAAATCTACTGAAATCGGCAAGGAGGCATAATCTTGCCAGAAAAAGTTAAAAAAAGACACCTTTTAGACTATAGCATTTTAATACCTTACCTTATTTTATGCGTAACTGGTTTGATGATGGTTTACAGTTCGACCTCATATGTCGCAATGACAGCAAAGCCACCGACTACTTCAGCAGCTTATGTGATCAATCAAGCCGTTTTTTGGGTGGTAAGTTTGATTATGATCACGATCATGTACAAGATGAAAACTGATGTCTTTCGCAATAAGAAGTTTGTCCAAATTGCCATGATCGTTATTTTCTTTCTTTTGATCGCCGCCTTTTTCTTCCAAAAAAGGAATGGTGCATGGGGCTGGCTCTCGATTGCAGGATTCTCTGTTCAGCCAGCGGAGTACTTAAAGTTTATTATCATTTGGTTCTTGTCGGTCACATTCTCTTATCGCCAAGAGGGCATCCAGCAAGACTTCTGGGGTTCTGTGAGAAGACCAATGGCGATCGTATTGGCTTATACGGTGATTTTGGCCTTCTATCCCGATTTCGGGAACGCTGTTATTATTTTCATGCTGGCTTTTGTGGTTTTGCTGGCTAGCGGATTAAACTATGTGTATACCTTGATATTAGGTGGGGCCACAGTTCTCTTTAGTTTTTTGGCGATTACTTTTGTCAATTTGACAGGTGGGAAATTTCTGCCTGAATATATCTACAATCGATTTGCCGCTTTCACCAATCCTTTTGCCGATGAATTTGATACAGGACATCAAATGGTCAATGGATATTATGCCATGTTCAATGGCGGATTATTTGGTCGCGGATTAGGAAATAGTATTCAAAAACGAGGATTCTTGAATGAAGCCCATACCGATTATATTTTTTCAATCGTGATGGAAGAACTTGGCTTGATTCCCTCAATCGTTTTGTTAGGGATTCTCTTTTATATGGTAGGAAGAATGTTTTTGATTGGCATTCGATCAAGAGATTCCTTTAATTCCATGATGTGTATTGGGATCGGGACATTATTTATGTCACAGATCTTTATCAATTTAGGCGGGATCACCGGCTTGATTCCGTTAACGGGGATCACTTTTCCTTTTTTGAGTCAAGGAGGATCAAGTTTGTTAATGTTGTCGATTTGTATCGGCTTTATTTTGAACATTAGTGCAGAAGAAAAGAGGAAACAATATAGTTTGAATTATTGATCAATGGAATGGAGTGGTATGATGAAAAAAGTATTAGTCGCTAATCGTGGAGAAATCGCGATTCGAGTTTTCCGTGCGTGTGCAGAGTTGGGCATCAAAACAGTGGGGATCTACGCTTCAGAAGATGAATATTCAGTCCATCGTTTTAAAGCGGATGAAGCGTATCTTGTCGGAAAAGGCAAGCGCCCCATTGAAGCCTATCTGGACATAGAAGATATTATTCGCACCGCGAAAAAGGCCGGTGCCGAAGCGATTCATCCCGGTTACGGATTTTTATCCGAGAATTTAGCGTTTGCGCAACGCTGTGAAGAAGAAGGCTTGATTTTTATTGGACCTTCGACACACCATCTGGATATCTTTGGCGATAAAATCAAAGCCAAAACAGCTGCAATCGAGGCTGGTATCCAATCCATTCCAGGTTCCGACGGACCCGTCAACACTATTGATGACGTTTTGCTGTTTGCTGAAACCCATGGTTATCCAATCATGATCAAAGCAGCCTTAGGCGGTGGTGGCCGCGGCATGCGGGTCGCTCACGATGAGAAAGAAGCCCGTGAAGGTTACGAACGAGCGAAAAGCGAAGCGAAAGCGGCATTTGGTAGTGATGAAGTCTATGTAGAGAAATACATCAGTAATCCAAAACATATCGAAGTGCAAGTATTAGGGGACAGTCATGGCAATGTTGTCCATCTATTTGAAAGAGATTGTTCTGTCCAACGTCGACACCAAAAAGTGGTGGAAGTCGCTCCATGTGTATCAATGAATGCTGCCCAACGAGAAAAAATTTGTCAAGCTGCGGTACAGTTGATGAAACATGTCGGGTATATCAATGCGGGAACCGTAGAGTTTTTGGTAGAAGGAGACAACTTTTACTTTATCGAAGTGAATCCTCGGGTTCAAGTAGAGCATACCATTACTGAAATGATCACTAACTTGGACATTGTAACGACACAAATTTTGATTGCTCAAGGGAAAGACTTGCACAAAGAAATCGGCATCCCGCAACAAAAGGATATCCACTTTGAAGGGGTTGCGATCCAGTGTCGTGTAACGACAGAAGATCCTGCCAATAACTTTATGCCTGATACTGGAAAAATCGATACTTATCGTTCACCTGGTGGTTTTGGTGTTCGGCTAGATGTTGGTAATGCCTATGCTGGCGCCGTTGTAACTCCCTATTTTGATTCATTGCTGGTAAAAGTTTGTACCCATGCAGCGACATTTGATCAAGCGATTCAAAAAATGATGCGCTGCTTGAAAGAATTTCGGGTTCGTGGAGTCAAAACCAATATTCTCTTTATGCGTAATGTTGTTTCTCATCCGCAATTTCGTTCTGGCGAAGCGAAAACGACATTTATTGATAATACTCCTGAATTGTTTGAGTTTCCTCGCATTCGCGACCGCGGAAATAAAACAATGAAATATATCGGTGAGATTACGATCAATGGCTTTCCGGGAATCGAGAAACAGAAAAAACCATTTTATAATGATCCAAGAATCCCGCAACAGATCGAGACATTGCCTGATTTCGTATCGGCTAAAACCATTTTAGATACTCAAGGTGCTGATGGCGTCATTCGTTGGATCAATCAGCAAAAAAATGTTTTACTAACGGATACGACTTTCCGTGATGCGCATCAAAGCTTGCTAGCTACACGAGTTCGTACCCAGGACTTCAAGAAGATCGCTGCGCTGACAGAAGAGGGGATTCCTCAACTATTCTCCAGTGAAATGTGGGGCGGAGCAACGTTTGATGTTGCTTACCGTTTCTTGACAGAAGATCCATGGGAACGGCTGCGTATGTTTCGTAAGAAAATGCCGAACACATTGTTACAAATGCTGTTTCGAGGATCAAATGCGGTGGGATATTCAAATTATCCAGATAATGTGTTAGAAGAATTTATCAAAGAATCTGCTGCGCAAGGAATCGATGTCTTCCGAATTTTTGATAGCTTGAACTGGGTTCCGCAAATGGAAAAAAGCATCCAAGCAGTAAGGGACGCAGGCAAAATTGCAGAAGCAGCGATCTGTTATACCGGAGATATTAATGATCCGACTCGTCAAAAATACTCGATCGATTATTATAAGGATATGGCCAAGGAGTTGCAAAATCTTGGTGCACATATCATTGCGATCAAGGATATGGCAGGATTGCTGAAACCACAAGCGGCGTATCGCTTGATCAGTGAACTGAAAGCGAGTATTGATGTACCAATTCATCTGCACACCCACGACACGAGTGGCAATGGCATCATCACTTACTCTGCTGCAACCAAAGCGGGTGTCGATATTGTCGATGTTGCTATGTCTGCAGTCAGTGGAGCAACTAGCCAGCCAAGTATGAGTAGCCTTTACTATGCGTTAGTCAACGGCGAACGTTGTCCAGAAATTAATGTCGATAATATTCAGCAGTTGAATCATTACTGGGAAGATGTGCGTATGTATTACCATCCTTTCGAGAATGGGTTGAATGCTCCTCAGACAGAAGTGTATAAACACGAGATGCCTGGTGGTCAATATTCGAACCTGCAACAACAAGCAAAAGCAGTGGGACTTGGGGAAAAATGGGACGAAATCAAAGAAGTTTATCATGAAGTCAATATGATGTTCGGTGATATCGTCAAAGTCACGCCATCATCAAAAGTGGTTGGCGATATGGCTCTTTTCATGGTACAAAACGGGTTATCTGAACAAGACATTTATGATAAAAGTGAAACCTTAAGTTTTCCAGAATCAGTCGTTACTTTCTTCCAAGGTGAACTAGGTCAACCAGTCGGTGGTTTTCCAAAAGAATTACAACGGATCATTCTGAAAGGTCGGCCAGCATTCACAGAACGTCCTGGTGCGTTTGCTGAACCAGTAGATTTTGAAAAAGTCAAAGCCGAATTAGCAGAAAAGATCGGCTACCAGCCTAAAACAGAAGAAGTATTGAGCTATTTGATGTATCCGCAAGTCTTTTTAGACTACCGAAAAGCATATGAACAGTTTGCCGACGTCAAGGTCCTAGATACACCAACATTCTTTAATGGGATGCGATTAGGTGAAACGATCAATGTTGAACTTGAAAAAGGGAAAATCTTGATCATCCGCTTGGATGAAATCGGCGAACCAGATATTGAAGGCAACCGCACGTTGTTCTTTAACTTGAATGGACAACGTCGGGAGATCTTAGTCAAAGATCATTCGATCATCAGCTCCGTTCAAACAAAACGCAAAGCTGAGCCAACAAATAAAGAACAAATTGGTGCAACGATGTCAGGTTCTGTTCTACAAGTATTAGTCAAAAAAGGGGATCGGGTAGCGAAAGGACAAACCGTTCTAGTAACTGAAGCGATGAAGATGGAAACAGCGATCGAAGCTCGTTTCTCAGGTGTGGTAGAACACGTCTATGTTGCAGAAGGAGAAGCCATCACATCAGGTGATTTGCTGATCGAAATCAAAGAGAAGTAGGAAGTAGGTCTTGAAGATGAAACGTAGAGGAATTTTATTTTGCTGCTTGTTTATTTTGGCGCTGGTCGTCGTCTATCTGCAGCCAGTATTTTTTCAGCGGGTTTCTCCTTCAAGACCTCTTTTTGATAATCCTGTAAAAGCGCCTACCAATTTGAATTATGAACCAATCAAAGCAGATGGCTTAGCAAAAGCGATCGGTGAACCTCTTTCTGATTTTGAAGAAGATTTTGGCTCGCCGATACGCACGTATCGCACAGGATATGACTTTGAAGTTCGCGTATATAATCACCTAGATGATCAACAATATCTCGAAATCAACACCGACGGCGAAAGTGTTCAGGCAATCAAAGTGATTGGCCAGGGCGGCGCATCCTTAGCCCCATTTTCGATTGGGATGACAATGACAGATCTTACAGAGCTTACGATGATCTATCCGAATTTTACATTGAGTCAAAATGATCGTTCAGTGAGTTTTGAACTTATGGAACAAGATATGAACTATCGTCCCTTAGTGGCGTTTGACAATGGCACTTTCGCGGTTTTGTTTTTTGATCAAACGACATCGGAATTAGCAGCAGTCACTTATCTGGATCAAACGACATTATTGAAGCTGTCTCCTTATCAATTAACAGAAGGGGAGCTGCCGCTGTTTCAAGAGTCTCAAACAGTGAACCAAGAAACAGCTGCTCTTGAAAAAGAAACGTTAGCTTTTGTGATCATCCAAAAAATGCGTGATCAAAAAGAGCTGGAAAGTTTTGGGATGGCTTTAGATACTCATAGTGAAGCCAAAGATCTCCTTCAAGAAATCACGGAGAATCTTTCGGATCACTTAACATCTCAACGGATTCATGCCTATCAAAAAGCATTAACAGCAGAACGAACCAGCACCTTCACTCTGACCCAAGAAGAATGGCAGGATATTTTAAAGGAAAAGGAAATTTCAACCGTTTCTTCCATCTTTGAAGCACCTGTCTACGATCCGACATTTACGATTTTATCATGGTATAGTGATCCTTCGGTTTACAATGTTTTATCGAATCAAACCCCTGAGAAGATAGGAATTGCTTTTTCTAAAGCAAATATGGTAGTCTTAATCCAAGAAGATGAGAATGAACACACAGAGGATAGCACATCAGATGATTTATAATGACCATTTATATGCAATTGAAGACCAAATTGAACAATTAATTTCCAGTATCAAGAACAGTCAGTTGTTTCGCTCTTATTGTTACAACAAGAAGGCGATGTACCAAGACCAAGAAGTATTGGGATTAATTGATTCATTTGTACATAAAAAGACCGATTTTGAAAAAATAGCTGCTTATGGCACGTTTGCTCCCGGGTATAAAGAACAGCAGCGGGCATTACGCAAAGCCAAAAGGGCACTTGATTTGAATCCTCAAGTCGGAGAATTTCGACACAGTGAAAACCAGCTGCAAGTCTTGCTTGATGAGATCACAGTGTCGATTGCTGATTGTTTCTCAGAGGAAGTCAAAGTGGACGCTGGAAGTCCTTTTTTTCAATCGAAATCAACATGTGGAGGAAGTTGTCATGCAAGAGGAGACGAAAGAAACGTTTGAGATCCAAAAACGACGGGGACTGATCGTATGGGTCTATAGTTTACGCCAATTAAAAAATTTACGCAGATTCGGATTTGTCCATTATGTGTCACGCAAAATGAAATATGTGGTCATGTACTTGAATGAAGAAGACTATGAAATGAAAAAAAATAAAATCGAACAATTTCATTTCGTACGGCAAGTGGAACCTTCATATCGACCAGATGTTGAGATGAATTTTGCGGAAAAAATCGGCACTGACGCAGCATATCAAGTGAGTGATGATGGATTTGATGTGGAAGAAAAAAATACGACGATTCGACTGGCAGAAAATGTATAACAAAAGTTTGGGTGCCAATCGCACCCATTTTTGTTGCTCAAAAAGATGACGGTCACTGGAATACTTTTTTAAGAAATTATGGAACCTTTGGAGGAACGCATATGCGTGTTGTTGCAGGAGATTATCGAGGAAGAAAATTGAAGAGCTTAAGCGGGGATAATACCCGGCCAACCACCGATAAAGTGAAAGAATCGATTTTTAATATGATTGGTCCTTATTTAGATGGCGGCTTAGTATTGGATTTATTTGCGGGCAGTGGCGGATTAGCTATTGAAGCTGTTTCTCGCGGCGCCGCACATGCCATCTGTGTCGATCGCAGTTATCCAGCGATTAAGATTATTCGAGAAAATATTGGCATCACAAAGGAGCCCGAAAAGTTTACTGTTTTAAAAATGGATGCCAAACAAGCCCTAAAAGAATTTGTGGGCACTCAACAGCAGTTCGACTATATTTTTTTGGATCCTCCTTATGCGAAGCAAGAGCTGGTTTTGCAGCTGGAACAAATGGTACAAGCGGATCTTATGGCAACTCATGCGGTCATTGTTTGCGAAACAGCAAAAGAAGTGGATTTGCCAGAGAGGATTGGCACATTGGTCCAAAGTAGACAGCAGGTTTATGGGATTACGGCAGTCACAATTTATAGAAATGAGGGATAAGATGAAGAGAATAGCATTATTTCCGGGCAGTTTCGACCCATTGACTGCTGGTCACGTAGATCTGATCGAACGGGGAGCTTCCCTTTTTGATGAATTGATCATTGGTGTCTTTGTGAATACTAGTAAAGTCAACTTCTTTACCGGTGGCGAAAAAGTGGAATTGATCACTGAGGCACTAGCGCATGTCCCGAATGTTCGCGTTGTTGCGCAAGAGACGGAATTGACCGTTACGGCTTCCAAAAAAATGGGTGCCCAATTTTTACTGCGAGGAATTCGGAGTGTCAAGGATTATGAGTACGAACGAGATATCATGGAAATGAATCACCACTTAGATCCGACGCTCGAAACAGTCTTTTTATTGGCAAATGCCAAATACAGTTATATTAGTTCAAGTTTGCTAAAAGAAATCTTGCATTTCGGTGGCGATGTGGAAGCCTATTTACCACCAAATATTTACCAAGCAATCGTAAAGAAGCGTGATGCTCATGAATCTTAAATCAACCGTTAAATATACCTTATTACTTGTTGCAGCATTAGTAGTTGCCGCCTGTGCTTTTTTACCAATCCCTTATTATATTGAACAGCCTGGGGCAACAATCAATTTGAAAGAACTAATTACAGTCAATGACCAAAAAGATCAACACGATGGCTCGTTTTCATTGACCAGTGTCGGTATTCGGCAGGCAACCGTTTTTACGGCAATTGGCAGTAAATTTAATCAATTTCAAGACTTGGTTTCTGAAGAAGAACTTTTTGGCGGTGCAACGGATGAAGAGTACAATCGGATCCAACGTTACTACATGGAATCCTCTCAAAATAGTGCCATTGAGCAAGCACTGAAGCTAGCAGATATTCCCTACACAATGAACTATAAAGGTGTTTATGTTATGGGTGTAGAATCCAACTCTAGCTTCAAAGGAAAAATTTCTGTTGGTGATACAGTAGTAGCTGTCAATGGAAAACGGTTTGACAACAGTCAAGATTTTATTGATTATGTTCAAAGTCAAAAAGTCGGTGATAAGATCCAAGTGACGTATCTCCAAGATGATGTAGAAAAAGAAGCAACCGGATCGCTGATTGAATTGCCATCGAATAAAAAAGCCGGCATCGGCATTTCGTTAGTTGACCATACGGAAATTAGTTCAGATCAAGATATTGTTATTGATGCAGGAAATATCGGTGGGCCATCAGCAGGCTTGATGTTCACATTAGAAATCTACGAACAATTGACGCAGCAAAACCTGCGTAAAGGGCATAATATTGCCGGTACTGGAACGATTTCCAGTGACGGAACCGTTGGCCGCATTGGTGGTATCGATAAAAAAGTAGCAAGCGCAAGTGAAAGTGGTGTAGAAATCTTTTTTGCACCAGAGGATGAAATCACGAAGGAAGAAAAAGAAGTTGATCCTTCGATCAAAACAAATTATCAAGAAGCTTTAGCAGCTGCGAAGAAACTAGGGACTGACATGAAGATCGTACCAGTCTCAAATGTGCAAGACGCACTAGATTATCTCAAAACGCTTAAATAAAGAATTTTACTTAACGAAATAGAAGCAAGAATCCATCAGGAAGCAAGAACCCATCAGATAGAAAAACGATTTATCAAGTCACGATTGTATCCTAACGATCCAATTGTAACGACGGAACAAGTTTTCTAGCATGGAGGAGATCTTGCTTCTTTTTGTCTGGATTTTTTTAATGAAGGTAGGCTGGATGTCATCGGTATGCTATACTTTTAATCAAGGAGTGTGAAGACTGTGGAAATCAAACGACAACAACCAATCGTCGAAGCTTATCATTTCGATATGAAACCTAAAGACAAAGAAATGGAAACCAAATTGAATGTTGGCTTTGCCCCGTTGAAGGTACAAGATGAAGAGTATATGAAACAAAATAGCATTATTGGCGCCCGCTTGGAATTTCAACTCGTTTTTCCTGAATATGTGCTGTCCGGTCGGGTAGGGCAGGTCAATCACATCTTGAACCGGCAAGTCCGTTCAGGTGAAGACTTAAGCAAAGCGGAGACAGACCGCTTAGTGGAGCCGCTGTTTGATATTATCAAACGCTTAACCTATGAAGTAACAGAAATCATTACCGACAAACCAGGTCTGCAATTGAATTTCAATATGTCAAATGAAGCCTCAGAAACATCAGAATCATCAACAACAGAGGAGTGAGAGATATGTTTGCGAATCAAATGCAGATCATGATATATGTAGAGAACGTGCCCAAATCCGTTGCGTTTTGGCAATCATTGGGATTTGAAATCATTGATGAGCAAACGGCAGATGGGACTTCTGTCGTTGAAATAGCACCAAGCAGAGAATCAGATGCTCGTTTTGTGCTTTATGATAAAGGCTTTATTGAAGCCCATTCTCCTGAAGTAGCATTGAACTCACCATCGATCATGTTTTTTTCGGAAGATATCACAACGCTTTACAAGAAATTACTAGATACAAATGTAGAAGTTGGCGACCTGATCCAGATGGAAGAACGAATGGTCTTTAATTTTGCAGATCCAGATGGTAATTACTTTGCTGTTTCTGGAAAATAAAAAAAGAGAATTCCCAGTACTTAACTGGAGAATTCTCTTTTTTTGATTCAATCAATTAACGATCAAAATTCAAACTATTTCTTACCATGTGCAGCGATAGCTCCTGTATCAAAAGCTTCTCGCATGTCTTTTTTAAAATGGATCCATTGTTGATGCAGCCAATTCATCTTCTCGCTCCTTTAGTTGGTTTTATTATAAGGAAAGGGCTAACAGTTGTAAAGTTTCGCTGGCTTTTTTATAATAATTTAAAGAAGGGGATGAACCCAAATGAAAAAACTCATTTACGTCATTAGTGATATCCACGGGATGTATGATCTTTTTAAAAAACTTTTATTGGATTACGATCCATCACTGCATCAGCTTGTTCTGATTGGGGACTTGAATGATCGAGGGCCACGAAGTAAAGAGTGTCTCTTGTTGGGTAAACAATTGGTGGAAGAGACAGGAGCGATTTATTTGCGCGGGAACCATGAAGAATATTTTCTGCAATTTTTGAACGCACCAGAAGACTGGTATTCCGCTTATGTCCGCAATGGAGGCAAGGAGACGATGGAAAGTCTTTTACATCCGGGAGCAACAGAAGAGTACTCGCCAACTGAGATTGCATTAATGATCCGGAGTCGCTACCGTGACTTAGTGGCGTTTTTGATGGCAAGGCCGCTTTCTTATGAATGGCAAAAATATCTTTTTGTTCATGCTGGTGTTGATTTGACCAAGAAGCATTGGCAGTATACTTCTGACCACGATTTTATCTGGATCCGAGAGCCATTTCATACTGGAGAAAATCATACGGGAAAAACAATCGTCTTTGGACATACCATCACACCCATGCTTCATGGTGACATGGAAACAACGGATTTATGGTTTCATGATAATAAGATTGGCATTGATGGAGGGGCTGTTTTTGGTGGTTCCGTTCACGGCGTGATTTTTGATGAAGACGGCATTGTACAAGATATTGAATACCAAAATTTAACCGGCCCTTGGCATCCAGACTTTTAAAAAACTTTTCTAATCATAGAGGAATCTATGTGTCATTATGACTATTGGGTCTAAAGGTCCTTGGAAAAAGATAGGGTATACAAACTATTTCCAAACAGATTAGTTAAGATGGATCCGCATAGTAAAAAGGAAACATCCATGCTTGGTAATAACTAAGGCTTTCGAGGACGTTGAAGAAAGATTTTGAATGTAGATGACACTTCCTGCTGATGATTCAGCGGAAGTGTTTTTTGCTGGTTTATACCTTGAGCTTTAATTTCGCACCTCATGTTCTGTATGTTCTGTTTTTAGCCTGTTACTTACGTCTCTTTTCTGAGGTGTCTTTTTTATGTTAAACTTTTTATGTTAAACTTAGAGCAGTTAAATTGAAAGGTGAACGAATATGGCAGAATTAAATCATGATGTGTTGCACTTACTAATGCAGGAAACCACATCTTACAATCAACGACAAATCACGAAAGTACTGGAACTGCTCCATGAAGGAAACACCGTTCCGTTTATCGCTCGCTACCGCAAAGAAATGACTAGCGGTTTAGATGAGGTACAAATTCGTGAAATTGAAGAGCGCTATCAATATCTGGAGAATTTGGAAAAACGCAAGCAAGAAGTTGCTCGGTTGATCGACGAACAAGGAAAATTGACTAGTGAATTGGCGCAATCGATTCAGCAAGCAACAAAAATGCAGCAGGTCGAAGATCTTTATCGTCCTTACAAACAAAAACGGCGTACGAAAGCAACTATTGCAAAAGAAAATGGCTTGCAGCCGTTAGCTGACTGGATAGCGGCATTTCCAACAACAGGAGATGTCTATGCAAAAGCGGCAGAATTTACCAATGAAGCCATCCCTGACCCTGAATCTGCGTTACAAGGTGCCCACGAGATCATTGCTGAAACCATTGGTGATGAGCCGATCTATCGTTCTTGGATCAGAAGTTATTTTGCAAATAAGGGAAGTTACACGAGTACACTTCGCGATGCTGAAAAGGATGAGAAAGGTGTTTATGAAATGTATTACGATTTTCAGCACCCCATCAATAAAATGGTTTCTCATCGTATTTTGGCAACGAATCGCGGTGAAAAAGAAGATGTTTTAAAGGTTGCCTTAGTCGTCGATGAGTCAAAAATCACTGATTATTTTGAACGGCAACTCATTAAGCACGCCAATTCACCAGCAACTCCATTTGTTCGTGAGGCTTATCTTGATGCTTATAAACGATTCATTGCACCATCGATTGAGCGGGAAATCCGCAATGAATTAACAGAGAAAGCAGATGAACAAGCAATTGCCATCTTCGGTGAAAACTTGCGAAATCTTTTGCTGCAGCCACCTTTAAAAGGAAAAATCGTCTTAGGGTTTGACCCGGCTTACCGAACAGGTTGTAAATTAGCTGTGATTGATGAAACTGGGAAAGTATTAGCCATCGAAGTTATTTACCCTCATAAACCGGCACCGATGAATAAACGCCAAGCAGCTGGTCCAGCACTGCAACGTTTGATCAATCGATACGGTGTCCAAATGATCGCTATTGGGAATGGGACGGCAAGTCGTGAATCAGAACAATTCGTTGCCGAACAATTGAAACAAATCGATCATGAAGCATTTTATGTGATTGTGAATGAAGCGGGTGCATCCGTGTATTCCGCCAGCCCAATCGCCCGTCAAGAATTTCCGGATCTACAAGTGGAAGAACGCAGCGCCATTAGTATCGGGCGTCGACTCCAAGATCCTTTAGCTGAACTGGTCAAAATTGATCCTCAATCTGTAGGGGTTGGTCAATACCAGCACGATGTTTCACAAAAACGATTGAGTGACCAACTTGATTTTGTGGTCGAAACTGCCGTCAACCAAGTAGGGGTCGATGTCAATACTGCTAGTCCTCAACTGCTGCAGCATGTCTCAGGATTGAATAAAACGACTGCACAAAATATTGTTGCTTACAGAGAAGAAAACGGTAGCTTCACGCAAAGAAGCCAATTAAAAAAGGTGCCTCGTTTAGGACCTAAAGCTTATGAACAAGCGATTGGATTTTTGCGGATCCCTGGTGGGAAGAATATTTTAGACAACACTGGAATCCATCCGGAAAGTTATACTGCAGCCAAAGAAATTTTAGAAGTTGCTGGAGTTAAACTAACTCAACTAGGAGCCCAATCAGCAGAAGCCAAAGAACGACTCGCACAGTTAAATGTTGCTGATCTTTCTAAACAACTAGCGATCGGAAAAGAAACGATCACAGATATCTTGAAATCACTGATGCAACCTGGAAGAGATATGCGAGATGAGATGCCGGCACCATTATTGCGTAAAGATGTCCTGAGCATGGAAGACCTTAAACCAGGAATGGAATTGATGGGAACTGTCCGGAATGTGATTGACTTTGGTGCGTTTGTTGATATTGGTGTCAAACAAGATGGTTTGGTTCATTTATCAAAATTAAGCCGAAATTTTGTCAAGCATCCGAAAGACGTTGTCGCTGTCGGAGATATCGTTACTGTCTGGATTGAACAAGTCGATACCACGAAAGGCCGAATCAGCCTGACAATGGTTGATCCAACACACGGAAAATGACCACCAAAGAATTGCAGCAGCTCGTTGAAAAAGTTTCTCTAGAATCGTTTGGCAAACCATTTCAACATGAGGCGTATTTCAATGGGCGGCTAAAGACCACCGGTGGACGTTATCACTTAAGCGATCATCATTTAGATTTCAATCCGCATTTATTAGCTGAATTTGGTGTAGATACATTCATTCAAATCATCAAGCATGAGTTGTGTCACTATCATCTGCATTTAGCTGGCAAAGGCTACCGACACCGAGATCCAGAATTCAAAGCTCTTTTGGCAGCTACTGGTGGACTTCGTTATGCCCCAAGTATGATGAAAAATGCGAAGCATCAGTACCAGTGCCAACAATGTGGAGCTGTGATCAAGCGAACGAGAAGGCTGAACACTAAACGTTTTGGCTGTGGAAAGTGCCGCGGACGCTTGAAAGAAATAGCGATTTGAGCAAAAAGTCAAGCCCAAAAACAAAACTCGTTGCTATTTTTTTCATTTTGTATGATAATGTAGGACGTGCAACAAATCTAAATGTTAATAAACATGCGTTTATTGTAATGTGAACTTGAGAAAAGAGGATTTTAAAAAATGGAAAATCAAGACAAAGTATATCATTTTGTTGGAATCAAAGGTTCCGGCATGAGTTCATTGGCTTTGGTTCTGCATGAAAAGGGCTATCATGTACAAGGTTCAGATGTGGAAGAGTACTTCTTTACACAGCGTGATCTGGAAAAAGCCGGAATCACATTACTGCCTTTCGATAAAGAGAATATTCAGCCAGAAATGGTGATTATCCAAGGAAATGCCTTTCCGGATACCCACGAAGAAATCCTTCGTGCGAAGGAATTAGGGTTAGAAATTACGCGTTACCATGATTTTATTGGTAAATTCATTCAACCTTACACAAGTATTGCAGTCACTGGTTCTCATGGTAAAACCAGTACGACAGGTCTATTGTCCCATGTGTTGAGCGGTGTTCGTCCAACTAGTTTTCTGATTGGCGATGGAACAGGTCATGGAGACCCTAACGCAGAGTTCTTCTCATTTGAAGCCTGTGAATATCGTCGTCACTTTTTAGCGTATTCTCCAGATTATGCGATCATGACGAATATCGATTTTGATCACCCTGATTATTATCAATCGATCGACGATGTTTTCTCAGCTTTTCAATCGATGGCCAAGCAAGTCAAAAAAGGAATCTTTGCGTTTGGTGACGATGCCTATTTAAGAAAATTAGAAGCAGATGTACCGATCTATTATTATGGTGTGAATGATGATGATGATGTACAAGCAAAAAACATTCAGCGTACAACGACAGGTTCTGAGTTCGATGTCTATATCCATAACGAAAACATCGGTCATTTCGTGTTACCGGCATTTGGCCAACATAATATCAACAACGCTTTAGGGGTCATTGCAGTAGCCTATAAAGAAGGGCTGGATATGACAGAAGTTGCGGAAGAAATGTTGTCATTTCCTGGTGTTAAACGTCGTTTCAGTGAGAAGAAAGTCGCTGATATGACAATCGTTGATGATTATGCTCATCATCCGGCAGAAATCAGAGCAACAATTGACGGCGCACGCCAAAAATACCCTGAAAAAGAAATTATCGCTGTTTTCCAACCCCATACCTTTACCCGAACGATTGCATTGATGGACGAATTCGCAGAGGCATTGGATCTAGCCGATAGCGTTTATCTATGCGATATCTTCGGCTCGGCTCGGGAATCTCGCGGCGATGTGAAAATTGAAGATCTTGGGAACAAGATTCAAAAGGGTGGACAAGTGATCAAAGAAGAGAATGTTTCACCATTATTGGATCATCAAGATGCTGTGATCATTTTCATGGGTGCCGGGGACGTACAAAAGTTTGAATCAGCCTATGAAAAGTTGTTGAGTAATACGACTCGAAACGTGTTATAAAAAATACGGAGCGATGACCAAATCAAATCACCCGAGCAGATCAACGAAACAAATGGTATCTCATTTGCACTGGCTGTCAACAGAACCATGATACAAAATCAACCAGTGAGACCTACTATTTAGCCTTCGTTGCTATTGCTCGCATCGATTTGACAAAAGTCAGCGCCCCGTTTTTGCTTTTTTGGGACATCGCACCACGAACTTGCACTTTTATCTGCATCTGATAAAATGAAATCAGAGTAAAATTATTTATTTTGGAGGAAATAAATTTGAACATTGGTAAACCGCGAAAATTAGGTAAGAAAATTGATGAAATCGAGGAAGGCGATTCGTTATCTTTAACAGAATCGATCGAAGACAGTCAGCTTTTGTTGTATCTCGGTTTGACAAATGATGCCAATCCGCTTTATATTCAGCATGACTATACCCAAAAAACAGAATACCAACGGCCAATCGTGCCTTCGGTAATGTTGATGGGGATTATTACAAGTGCGATTTCTAAACATTTGCCAGGACCAGGTTCTCATGTGGTGAATTTTTCGGTGAACTTTATTGAACCTGTTTTTCATTATGAGACGTTGACCTTCGATTTCGAAGTGATCAAAGTCGATAAGATGAAAGACGTAGTGACGATCTCTGTTGAAGCTGTCAATACGCAAGAAGATCGTGTGTTGGATGCAGTAGTGATGGTCCAACCTCCAAAAATCGTAGAGGAAGGTGAAGAAAATGAACAATGAAGTAGTTAATGCCCAAGGGCTCAATCGTTTTTATTCCAAAGTCTATCTATTTTTTGCTGTAGGACTAGGAATCAGCGCAGTGTCTGCCTACTTTTTCGGACAAGTATTTGCAGAACAAACAATGAATTTTATCCGTAATTTTCCACTAGGCTTTACAGGGTTATGGATCCTTCAAATTATTTTGGTCTTGGTATTAGGCGCAAAAGCGCAAAAGAATCCTTCGCTGACCATAGCAGGATATCTGGTTTACTCCCTTTTAAATGGGGTGACGCTGTCAGTTACACTAATGTATTATGACTTCGGATCGATCGCAGGTGCATTTGTTTCCGCAGCGATCACTTTCGGCGTAATGTCAGCATTTGGTATCATGACAAAACGTGATTTAAGTGTTGTGGGACGAATCGGCTACGGCATATTGATCGGGATCATCATTTCGACATTGCTGAATGTGTTTATTTTGCATAGTGGTCCAGTTGACTTTTTCTTGTCAATCGTGACAGTATTTGTCTTTATGGGAATCACTGCCTATGACAACCAACAGATCCGTAATCTATACCAAGCAACGAATGGCCAAGCAAATACTGGAATGGCTGTCTTCATGGCATTACAGTTGTATCTTGACTTTATCAACTTGTTCTTAGCGATTTTGCGAATCTTTGGTAAAAACAACTAATGAGGAAATGCGAGGAAACTCGCATTTTTTTTTGCAATTGGCTTAATCGAACAAAGGCAATCCATCGCTTTTCATGGATTTCTTTGATAGAATAAGAGAGAACTTTTGAGGTGAGGAGTTATTCAAATGACAAAAAATAAATTATTGCTAGTTGACGGAAATAGTGTCGCATTTCGGGCTTTTTTTGCACTGCACAATTCATTGGAACGTTTTAAAAACAACAATGGTTTGCATACCAATGCGATTTACGCTTTTCACACCATGTTTGAAAATGTAATGGCAAAAGAACAGCCAACTCATGTCCTGGTGGCTTTCGACGCGGGCAAAACAACTTTTCGGACTGCGATGTATGAGGAATATAAAGGCGGCCGTTCAAAAACGCCTGGAGAATTCAAGGAACAAATGCCCTATATTCGCGAATTGATCACCGCTTTAGGTGTTCAGTATTATGAACTGGACAATTATGAAGCGGATGATATTATCGGCACATTGGCACAAAAAGTTGACAAAGAGCAATTTGATGTTGTGGTACTATCTGGAGATCGCGATTTGACCCAGTTGGCTACCGACCATGTGAAGGTTGATATCACAGTAAAGGGTGTCAGCGAGATCGAAAGTTATACGCCAGAACATGTTGCAGAAAAATATGATGGTTTAGCGCCATTACAGATCATTGACATGAAAGGATTAGCTGGAGATGCCTCTGACAACATTCCCGGTGTCACAAAAATCGGTGAAAAGACGGCCATCAAACTTTTGAAAGAATATGGTTCAGTTGAAGGAATCTACGAGCATATCGATGAGATGAAACCAAGCAAGATGAAAGAAAACTTGCTCAATGATAAAGAGACAGCCTTTTTGTCAAAAAAATTGGCAACGATCGATGTGGATGCGCCAGTGGATGTGGCCATTGATTCATTGAAGTACGAAGGAAAAGATCTGGATAAATTGATTCCATTCTATCAAGAAATGAACTTCAATTCTTTCTTGGAAAAATTAAATGTGGTGACTGAACCGGAAGAAATGGAAGATATTCTTTTTGACGTTGTAACAGAGGTCACTCCGGAAATGTTTACTGAGGATATGGCTCTTTATATCGAGATGCTGGGCGATAACTATCATTTAGAAGATATCGTTGGTGTCGCTTGGGGGAATCAGCAAAAAATTTATGTGACCAATCAAGATGATCTCTTTGAAAATGAGTATTTTATTGCTTGGCTAAAAAATGCCTCTTCACAGAAGAAAGTCTATGATGCAAAACGAACGTATGTGGCGCTGAATCGTTATGCGACTGCACCACAAGGGATTGTCTTTGATACATTATTAGCTGCTTACTTGCTAGATACCAATGATTCAAATAATGATATTGCTGGTGTTGCTAAGCATTATGGATTTGATGCGATTCAATCGGACGAAGCTATCTATGGCAAAGGTGCGAAACGAGGACTACCGGCAGATGAAGAAGTCTTTTTCGCTCATTTAGCTCGAAAAGTTGCGGCGATCAACTACCTTTCTGTCCGTTTGGCGAAAGAGCTAGCAGAGAAAAATCAGACTGCACTCTTTACTGATATGGAATTGCCATTATCAAAAATTTTAGCAGAGATGGAAATCACTGGGATTCGCGTGGACGCTTCTCGTTTGCATCAGATGAAGGGCGAATTTGCAGAACGTTTGCATGAAATCGAACAAAAGATTTATCAAGAAGCTGGCGAAGAGTTCAATTTAAATTCGCCAAAACAATTAGGCGTGATTTTATTTGAAAAAATGGGGCTGCCAGTGATCAAGAAAACTAAGACTGGCTATTCAACGGCAGTGGATGTTTTGGAACAGTTGAAGGAACAGGCACCGATCGTCGAAGACATTTTGATCTATCGTCAAATTGCCAAAATCCAATCCACCTATGTGGAAGGACTGCTTAAAGTGATTCAAGGAGATGGCAAAGTCCATACCCGTTACGTGCAGACTTTAACACAAACTGGACGTTTGAGTTCCGTTGATCCAAATCTGCAGAATATCCCAATCCGATTAGAAGAAGGGCGGAAAATTCGAGAAGCCTTTGTTCCAAGAGCCAAAGATTGGGTCATTTATTCTTCGGATTATTCTCAGATCGAGCTGCGGGTTTTAGCCCATATCTCGAATGATGAGCATTTAAAAGCGGCCTTTGTAGAAGGACAAGATATTCATTCAAGTACCGCTATGCGAGTCTTTGGGATCTCCACTCCAGAAGAAGTTACACCAAACATGCGACGTCAAGCAAAAGCGGTCAACTTTGGGATCGTTTATGGTATCTCTGATTATGGACTCTCCCAAAATCTTGGGATCACTCGCAAAGCGGCGCAGCAATATATTGATACCTACTTTGAAAAATATCCAGGGGTCAAAACTTATATGGAAGAAGTTGTCCGTGAAGCGAAAGACAAAGGCTATGTGGAAACATTGTATCATCGTCGTCGCTATTTACCAGATATCAATTCCCGCAATTTTAATTTGCGGACATTCGCAGAACGTACAGCAATCAATACACCGATCCAAGGCAGTGCCGCAGATATTTTGAAAATTGCCATGATTGATTTGGATCGTCGTCTAAAGGATGAAAAATTACAAGCAACGATGCTTTTACAAGTCCACGATGAACTTGTCTTCGAAGTACCAGAAGATGAATTAGAACGCTTAGATGCTCTTGTCAAAGAAGTCATGGAAAATGCTGTCTCACTGCATGTGCCATTGTTGACAGATAGTAACTGGGGCAAAACGTGGTATGAAGCAAAATAAATGAGGTGAAATGTTGTGCCGGAATTACCAGAAGTGGAAACAGTTCGCAGAGGACTAGAGAAACTGATTTTAAATAAAACGATCAAAGAAATGGAGATTCGTTGGCCCCGGATCATTGAATCTCCAGAAGTACCGATTTTTGCAGCGATGCTAAAAGGACAACAATTTCAAGCTTTTGATCGTCGAGGCAAATTCTTGATTTTCAAATTGACCGATTATGATCTGATTTCCCATTTACGCATGGAAGGCAAGTATGAATTTTTTGAAAAAGAAGGGGTGCCGGACAAACACACGCATGTGATTTTTCATTTCACTGATGGCAGTGAATTGCATTATCGGGACGTGCGAAAATTTGGACGTATGACTTTAGTTGAAAAAGACCAGAGCAGTACGTATAAAGGAATCATGCAGTTGGGGCCGGAACCATTGCCGGAACTGTTTCTGTTGACAGACTTTACTCGTGACCTAAAGAAATCAAAAAAAGCCATCAAGCCGCTGCTTTTAGATCAAAAGCTTGTGACAGGTTTAGGCAATATCTATGTGGATGAGGCTTTATGGGAAGCAAAGATTCATCCTGAGCAATCGGCAGCGACACTGAATGAAGCCGAAATTAACTTGTTGCATCGGGCGATCATTGATGTCTTAGCCCGAGCAGTGGAGGCAGGAGGCACAACGATTCGGACCTATTTGAATGCGTTAGGCGAAGCGGGGCATTTCCAAGTCTCTCTACACGTTTATGGTCAAACCGGCAATCCTTGTGTCCGCTGTGGTACCCCGATCGTAAAAACAAAAGTTGCACAACGAGGGACCCACTATTGTCCATTCTGCCAGCAATTACACGCGGGGACAGAAAGATGAGCTTGGTTGTAGGTGTAACGGGCGGGATTGCTACTGGCAAAAGTACCGTTGTCAAGTGCTTTGAAGAAGCTGGTATCCCAATCATCGATGCTGATATCGTTGCTCGTGAAGTGGTGGAGCCAGGGATGCCAGGGCTTGAAAAAATCAAAACTGTTTTTGGGCCAGAGGTCATCAATCCCGATGGGACACTAGCTCGGAAAAAATTAGGAAAAATCATTTTTGCGGATGACAATAAACGGGAATTGCTGAACCGCACATTAGGGCCCTTTATCCGTAAAGAAATCCTACGACAGATTGAAGTCATGAAAGCAAAAGCTGATCTTGTGATCGTAGATATTCCTTTGTTATACGAAACTGGTTATGAATCCCTGCTAGATCAAGTAGCGGTCGTCTATCTTCCGGAATCGATCCAGTTGCAGCGACTGATGAAGCGAGACCATTTAACCAGCATCGAAGCCCAACAACGTATCAATAGTCAAATGCCAATAGAAGAGAAGCGCAAACGGGCAGATATCCTCTTTGACAATCAAGGAACCATTGAAGAAGTTAAGACGCAAGTTCAAGAATGGCTTGCTAAAAGAAAGAATTAAGACAGAGACACCGGCACAAAGGAGCCCCCTTTATTTCTGAAAAGCTAACAGTTGACGCATTATTTTGTCGTTTGCTGGAAACTGAAGTTAGAAAGGATATCTGGAAAGAGGCTTTGGTTGTCGCTGTCTCTTTTTTTGTTTCATTTTTTGTTTAGTGAGTTGCTTTTTGGTAAAACTGCCAGGCGATCGGAAGTGACTTCATGGAAAAAAACAGGTTTCCCATAAAAAGCAGATAACGTTTTTTCGTTAAAAATTTGCTGGCGCTTGCCAGAAGCGTGGATTTTACCATTTTTCAGCATCATGATATGGTCAAAAATCGGTAAAATCTCTTCTGTATGGTGGGTCACATAAATCAACGTAGGTGATTCCTTGTGCGCCATCTCGCCAATTCGACTTAGCAATTCTTCTCGAGCAAAAAGATCCAATCCATTACAAGGTTCATCTAAAATCAACAATTCGGGATTTGCCATCAAAGCGCGGCTGATTAAGACTAATTGACGTTCCCCTTGAGATAACTGATGAAATGGCTGGCCAATCAGTTGACTGCCGCCAGTTGAACAAAGAATGGCAATAGCTTGGTTCAAGTCTTTCATTTGGTAGTCTTGATAAATACCGATACTAGCATATTTTCCCGATAGAACGACCATTTCTGAGAGCTCCTGAGCAGGAATCTTATCTTGCAAGGTCGCACTTATCCAACCAATTCTGCGCTGAAGGTCTGGCACAGATGTTTTTCCGTAGACTTGACCTAGAACTTGCCGTTTGCCAGAAGTCGGCCAGATCATCCCAATGATCAGTTGTAATAAAAGTGTTTTGCCAGCACCATTTAATCCTAAAAGTGCCCAATGCTGATTTTTAGCAATTTGCCAGTTGATGTCTTGCAACAAAACAGTTTGCTTGCGAACCAACTGGATGTCTTCAAAATTTAAGATGTCCATAAACTGCTCCTTGTCAAAGAATATTCTGAAAATTTGATTCAGTATACCATATCTTTAAATGAAGCGCATACGTATCTTTTGTCAATCGAAGAAATTCTTGCTATGCTAATAAAAAAGGAGGAATCATCATGGGATCATTGAAAGACGAAAAAGATGTAATTGTTGGTTCTGCAAAAGAAAAAATTGGTGAATGGATCAATAATGAAAAAATGGAACAAGAAGGAAAAGAACAGGCAAATGAAGCAAAAGCCAAAAAAGATCACCGTCAACAACAGGTAGACGAAATTGAGGATCGGCATGATGAATTAGATGCTCAACCAGGTGATAAAACATCAGAAACACTTGGTCGGGACCGATTGCTAAACGAAAATGAAGACACAGATGCTGCAAAGATCTCTTCAACCGAACGACGGGATGCTGATCATTTGAAACATTATACAGGAATCGAAGAAAAACTCTAGACAGGATCTGGAGTTTTTTTTATGATAAACCATATTCGTCAATCAATATAAATAGATAAAAAAGAAGGAAATCCTGTTTTAAAAGGTATCAATAATTCCACTTTGACAAGAAAAGGATGCTGTCTGCGGACAATGATTGACAACCCCTGAAGGAAAAACTATAATAGCCAATGACTTTCCATAAAAAAAAGGGAAGTCCAGGAGGTGGTCAACAAATGCTGAATTCTGCATTGTCCTTGACTGTGGTCAGAGGAATTTATCAGTAATATCTTTTGTTTTTTCATTAAAGAGAGGATCGATATCTATTATGACCACCATTGAACCCTATCAATTTCATTTCATCAAACATCAAGTCCAACAATTAGTTCGGACTTATCAGTCTGTTAATGATCGCCATACGATTCGCACAGTTGAAATGTTAACTGAAGAAGCCATTCAACCATTTTTTTCTGAGGAGGACAAAGAAGCACAGTCTCTGATTCGTCAATTTTTTGATTCATCTTTGACGATGTCAAAGAGCTTGACCATTCTTGAAGCACTAAAAAAGAATGTCCGACCTTTTCAAGTGCCTTCAGTCAAACAAACAGAGAAACTGTTTCGTAAAGTAAAAAAATTAAAAGTACCTGATTTTTCCCAAACAGACCTTCGTGATTATACGTATTTGGCTTGGGATGACATCGGCAGTCAAAGTAAATTTATGATCGTAAATACTCAAAAAGGCTACCAAGGAATCTATGGTCATTTATCTACAGAAGTAAAAAAAGGAATCTGTCCTTTATGTCAGCATGAGTCTACTGTCTCCATGTTTTTATCGTTGACAAAAAGTGGTGGCGATGGAACATACACCAAACGAGGAAATTACATTTGTCGCGACAGTGAGCAATGCAACCAGCAAATGGAACAACGGGAAACTCTGGATGAGTTTGTGTCACTGTTACAAATGAGATAAGGAGGAGAACGACAGAATTGATTCTGTCGTTTTTCTTTTGTGGCTAAAAAAACAACCGTCACATTATTTAAATTTGTAATATTTCTTTCGCTTGAAAGACTTTACCTATTAGATAAAAGAATTTCATGTTATAATTAAGCATATAAATCATCGCTGTCTCGCCATCATTCGAGACACGGAAGAGAGAACGGGGTGGAACTATGCAATGTCCAAAATGTCATCATAACAATTCTCGAGTGATTGATAGCCGCCAAGCCGACGATGGTCGCGTGATTCGCCGCCGCCGCGAATGTGAAAACTGTGGTTATCGATTTACCACATTTGAACGAATTGAAGAAGCACCATTATTAGTTATTAAGAAAAATGGCGCTCGTGAAGAATTTAATCGTGAAAAGATATTAAGAGGGTTGATACGCTCTGCTGAAAAAAGACCCGTTACAATGGAACAAATGGAAAAAATTGTTGATCATGTGGAGAATCGTGTGCGAGCACTAGGTGAAAATGAAGTTTCGACAACGATGATTGGCGAATATGTCATGGAAGATCTAGTCGACTTAGATGAGATTGCTTACATTCGGTTTGCTAGTGTCTACCGCCAATTCAAAGATATGTCAGTCTTCTTAAAAGAATTGCAGGACATCGTTGAAAAGGCAAAAGAACCAAGTGATCCGCAAGAAACAGCAGACAATCAAGAGGAATAGGAGGTCCCTGAATGGTGGGCAACATATTACCAAATCAATTGTATCGTGTCTTCAAAAGTCGTCCACTAACAACTGAAGGGAAGGATGCGCTGATTCATCTTTATCAGCCAATCATCGAAAGTGATGCCTTAGCACTCTATCTGACACTGACTGCGGATCAGCAGGATCCGCAAGAAAGTGAGTTTATTCATCTAGATATTTTGAATGCGATGAATGTAGGGTTACAGCGTTTTATTCAAGCACGAAATAAGTTAGAAGGAATCGGCTTACTCAAAACGTTTGAAAAAGAAGATGACGAGTTAGGAATCACATTTTTGTATCACCTGCAAGAGCCAGTTCATGCGAGCGATTTCTTTCAAGATGAACTCTATAGTTTCTTATTGCTTAACCATGTTGGCGAGCGAAAGTTTCGACAACTTGTTTCGTTGTTCCAACCAGCAAAATGGCAAGCAGAAGGCTATCAAGAAGTTACGGCTTCTTTTATGGATGCTTATCGCTTGGATACGCAGCAATTTGCAGCCAATGAAGAGGAATTACAGGAAGTCAATGGCAAATTCCAGGACACTCAAAGCAGACTGGTGTTAGATGAACAACAACTAGATTGGGATTTTCTTCTTTATGAAGCACAACGCCGCTACATCCGTGCAGACAATTTCGATAAAGATTTTCGGCAAAAACTACTCCTATACCATTCATTATACGGCTATGATGTGATGGAGCTGTTGGATCTGATGACAGATTCGGTTTCTTTAACTACTGGGAAAATCGATCAGAAGGCATTAGAACAATTGATTTTACAAAAAGCACGGACGCATTTTACCAAAACTGTAAATAAAGTGGATCCCACTTCAGATGAAGAGATCCGACGATTTAATACATTAAAACAAAATGGGTATAGTGATAACGATCTAGCATTGATCCGCGAAAGTGAGAATAATGCGCCGATGGCATTCTTGAAAGCAATCAAAGCTGAAAAAAAGAGCTTTGTCACAGACTCCGAACAATGGCTGCTAAAAAGCTTAGTGGAACGCTCGCCATTATCCAATAGTGTGATCAATGTTCTTATTCATTATGTGTTAGTGGTACAGAACAATGCGGCTTTGCCAGCAAGTTATGTCAATA
This sequence comes from Enterococcus sp. DIV0574, assembly GCF_051711125.1. Taxonomy (NCBI): domain Bacteria; kingdom Bacillati; phylum Bacillota; class Bacilli; order Lactobacillales; family Enterococcaceae; genus Enterococcus; species Enterococcus sp. DIV0574. Next base: position 1,846,002 of record NZ_JBIOMA010000001.1, on the reverse strand, counting down.
ACATTGCGGCACAATGGTCTGAATTGCAAGTAAAAACCGCGGAAGAAGCGATCAAGCATGTACGGGACTTAGTTAAAGAAGCAAAAGAAAAACGCACACGGCCGCAAAGCCCGTCTAAAAAGATCATTCGTGAAGAAAAACTGCCAAGCTGGGCCGAAAAACCAGTTGAAGAAACGACATTATCCCCAGAACGTCAGGCAGAGATCGACAAAAAACTGCAAGCCTACTTGCAAAAGAAAGCAGGTGACAATTAATGGAAGATGTTGGGAAGAATCTATCAAAAATTTTAGACAAACGAAACTATCGCGATCGTTTCTCAGAAATGATGGGGGACGTATTGAAAGATCCGGATGTCAAAGAATTCATTTCAGAACATCGGGAGGAACTGACAGATGCAGATATCCAAAAAAGTTATGCGAAACTCTATGAATTTGTTCAAGAAAAACGAAAGTTTCGTTTGAATGACCCTACGATGATCGCACCTGGATATGAGCCACGACTAGCGTTGAACTTTCATTTTATCGATGTCACTTATGTGCCCACGCAAGAGCTTTTAGCGCATCAACGACAAGAAGAGATCCGTAGTCGCATCAAAGCAATGGATATGCCGAAAGATATTCAAGAGGCCAATTTTGCTCAGTATGAAAGTACTCCCGGCCGGGGCGAAGCTTTGATGGCTGCAGTCGAGTTTATTGAAAACCTAAAAAACGATCCAAGGGCTTTTCACAAAGGATTATATCTGGTGGGAAGTTTTGGGATCGGCAAAACTTATTTACTAGGGGCAATTGCCCGGGACCTTGCGGAAGCAGGTTATACGACGACCCTTGTTCACTTCCCGACATTTGCTGTCGAAATGAAACAAGCAATCGGCAAAGACTTGGTTGGCGACAAACTCAATGCAGTTAAAAAAGCCCCCATCCTAATGATGGATGATATTGGTGCAGATGCCATGAGCAGCTGGATCCGTGATGAAGTCTTTGGTGTCATTCTGCAATATCGGATGCAAGAACAACTGCCAACGTTCTTTTCCTCTAACTTTTCCATGCAAGAGTTAGAGAAGCATCTATCCGTTACTCAACGTGGAGAATCAGAGCCATTGAAAGCCAAGCGGATCATGGAACGAATTCGTTACTTGACAAAAGAGATCCAAATGACTGGCAAAAATCGCCGGAATTCGGAAATATAGAAGAGAGGAGAACTTCTTATGAAGAAATTGACGATTTTAGGTTTGGCTTTGACAACCTTATTATTAGCTTCCTGCGGTTCGCCGTCAGATAATGATTCGATGAGTGAAACAACTAAAAACGATGAAAGCACGACAAATAGCACTGTCGAAAGCGAGGCAACGACTATTTTTACAGGAGTTCTTCAAGAAAATGCAACAGCTGGCGACAACGAAACGATACAGATTTTTCTAAATGATATCGAAGCAGTCGACGATCAAGAAACGATTGTTCCTAACTTTCAAACAGACGGCGTGATCCTACACGCACCGCAAGAATCATTTGAAGGTCAAGTTTCTGAGTTGACCAAAGGAACAACGGTCCAAGTCACATTGTCAGGCTTGCCAGTAATGACTATGTCAATCCCACCTCAAGTTCCAGGAAATTCAATCAAAACAGTTGAAATTGTGCAATAACCCCACGCGTTGTCCCAACGGACAACGCGTTTTGCTGCGAATCACTGCGATTGGCTTGCGAAGCAAGACAGAGCAGATGATGAGCAGTACTAGGTGACCGAAGGGAGCGCAGTAACCTTCGTATGAATCACTGCGATTGGCTTGCGAAGCAAGACAGAGCAGATGATGAGCAGTACTAGGCGGCCGAAGGGAGCGCAGTAACCTTCATATGATATGGATCACAACGATTGGTTTGAAAAGCAAGATATGCAAGTTTTCTTTACGAAAAGTGCAAAAGTAACTCTAGGCGAAGTAAAGCCGTAAATAAAAGGAGTAAAAACTCTCCCTTTAAAATGCATTAAAGAATGATATACTATTTCTGAAGGAGTGACGTTATGAACGAACAATCATTATCCCTGCGATTGACTCGTGTTGGCGAACAGATTCCGGATCAAGCCCGCTTGGCAGATATTGGATCAGATCATGCCTATTTACCCGTGGCATTGATGCTACAAAATAAAATTCAGTATGCAGTAGCAGGTGAAGTTGTAAAAGGACCATTCGAATCTGCTTCACGGCAAGTCGAAAAAAATGGCTTGAGCGACAAAATCACTGTTCGCTTAGCAGATGGGTTAGCTGCAATCCAACCTGATGATCAGATTGATACGGTGGTTATTGCTGGTATGGGTGGCACTTTGATTCGAACAATTTTAGAAAATGGAAAATCTCAGCAGAAAATTACTGGGAAGGAGCGCCTTGTCTTGCAACCCAATGTGGGGGAGCGGACTTTGCGAGAATGGCTTCAGGAGAATAATTACATGATTTTACACGAAGAACTGATTGAAGAAAACCATAAAAACTACGAAATCATCGTAGCTGAAGAAGGCAGTAAAATCTATACACCACAAGAATTATTTTTTGGCCCGTGTTTATTGAAAGAAAAAAATCTCGTTTTTTATAAAAAATGGGCCCATGAATTGCAGCAGCGAGAAATCGTTTTGCAAGAACTAGAGAAAGCGGCAATTCCTCCTCAAGATAAAATAAGTGAGTTAAACGAACAGATTGATTGGATCAAGGAGGTGCTGGAATAATGTTAGCTAGAACGTTTATTGAACGTTTCGAAAGATATTGTCCGCAATGGTTAGCAGAAGATGGTGATCCAGTGGGATTGCATATCGGAACGTTGGACAATGAGATCCAACGGGTAATGATGACACTAGATGTTCGTCCAGAAGTCGTTGCAGAAGCAATTGAAAAACAAGTAGACTTCATTGTTGCCAAACATCCACCGATTTTTCGTTCCATACGTCGTTTGAGAGCCGATGATCCGCAACAAAAAATGTATATGGATTTGATCAAACATAATATTTCAGTCTATGCTGCGCATACGAATATGGATATTATTCATGATGGGCTGAATGACTGGTTTTGTGAAATGCTTGGAATAGAAGAAACCACGTATCTCGTTCCCACCCATACAATCAAAATGAAAAAATTGGCTGTTTTTGTTCCAATTGAGCAAGGCGCATCAATGAGGAAAGCTTTAGGAAAAGCTGGAGCTGGACAGCAAGGAAATTATCAAAACACCAGCTACTCACTGATTGGTACCGGCCGTTTTACTCCTCAAGAGGATGCGCATCCTGCGATTGGTGAAATTGGGGAAGAAGAGTCGGTACAAGAAGCAAAAATCGAAGTGATTTTCCCAGAAACCATCACCGAAAAGGTGTTGCAAGCGATGGTTGAGGCGCATCCCTATGAAGAACCCGCCTATGACCTTTATTCCTTGGATAACTTGTCTCAGCATTATGGGATCGGGCGAGTAGGTCAATTAAAAGCACCTGTTTTGTTGGAAGATTTCATCGATGAAATCAAAAGTGTTTTTCAGTTAGAGGGGTTGCGTTTGATCGAACCAAAAGCAAAGCGGCAAAACGTTCAACGGATTGCTATATGCGGCGGCAGTGGCGAACAGTTTTATCAAGAAGCCGTGAAGGCCAAAGCAGATGTGTATATTACTGGAGACATCAGTTATCACACCGCTCATGATATACAAGCAAACGGCTTGACGGCAATCGATCCAGGTCATAACATTGAACGGGAATGTATCCCTCGTTTTATCAAAAAATTCAATGAATGGAAAGCGGAAGAAGGTTGGCAGGTAGACTTTATTCCTTCAGAGACTTCCACAAATCCATTCCAATATAAATAGGAGTGATCAATTATGTACGAAAATTTATTACCGCGTTTTTTAAGATATGTAAAGACGGAAACTCGTTCTGATGCGACAAGCCAAACAACACCCTCCACACAAACGCAAGTGGCGTTTGCCAAGACATTGCAAAAAGAAATGGAAGAATTAGGACTTCATGATGTCCATTATAATGAGGAAAATGGTTTTGTGATTGGTACGTTACCAAGTAATGTTTCCGAACCAGTTCGTTCCATTGGTTTTATCGCACATATGGATACGGCGGATTTTAACGCGGTGAATGTGGATCCCCAAATTATTGAAAACTATGACGGTGAGTCAACGATCAAATTGGATAAAGAGGGCAAATTTACACTGAATGTCAAAGACTTTCCTAATTTGAAAAATTATCGTGGAGAAACATTGATTACGACAGATGGCAGCACGCTTTTAGGAGCCGATGACAAAGCAGGTATCGCAGAGATTTTGACGGCGATGGAAATTTTGCTTAACCATCCTGAAATCAAACACGGAGAAATCAAAATCGCCTTTGGACCAGATGAAGAAATTGGGGTGGGGGCTGATAAATTTGATGTGGCTGATTTCAATGTTGATTTTGCTTATACCATGGATGGCGGTCCAGTGGGTGAGTTGCAATATGAAACTTTCAATGCTGCACAAGCTGAACTGACGATCCAAGGGAAAAATGTGCACCCAGGAACCGCAAAAGATACGATGATCAATGCTTTGCAATTGGCGATTGATTTTCATAATCAATTGCCAACAGATCAAGTGCCGGAAAAAACCGATGGTGCCGAAGGATTTTTCCATCTGATGGCGTTGAATGGAACCGTCGAAGAAGCAAAAATGGCGTATATCATTCGTGATCATGATCGTGAAACGTTTGAAAATCGTAAAAAACAATTGCTTACAATCCAAGAAAAAATGAATGCCCAATTTGACGAAGCAAGAATCCAAATGGATTTATATGATCAATATTACAACATGAAAGAAATCATTGAAAAAGACATGAGTATTATTGAGTTAGCTAAGTCTGCAATGGAAGATCTGGGTATCGAGCCAGTGATCGAACCAGTTCGAGGCGGAACAGATGGATCGAAGATCTCTTATTTAGGGATTCCGACACCAAATATTTTTGCCGGTGGTGAAAATATGCATGGACGCTATGAATTTGTTTCCTTGGAATCAATGAAAAAAGCAACTGATGTAATCGTGAAGATTGCCGAAAAAAACGCACAGTAGAACTTTATTTTGTTTCGTTTTCAAGTGGAAAAATATCGCTTGATAATGAAAAATGAGTTGAATAATGGGCTGAGACTTGATGCAGAAGTCTGCACCATTCGCAGCCCTATTTTATTTAGGAAGTGAAAAATATGAAGATCATGGTTTTATATAATGATACGGCTGGTAAAAGCGATGCCAAGGATACTGCAGAGTCTTTTAAGAATTATCTAGAAGAACATGATCCTAAAAGTGAAGCAGTCTTGCAACCTTCCAATCCTGATATTGAGCCGGAAACAATCCAAAAAAATGCGAAAGAACATCAAATCGATACGATTGCAATCATTGGTGGAGACGGTACAATCCATCATGCGCTGCAAACATTTGTGGATCAGTTAGATAAGCTGACAGTGGCAATTATTCCAGGCGGAACGGTCAATAACTTTGCCCGTATGTTAGGGATTCCTCTCAAACCTGAAGAAGCATTTGAAACGATATTGAATGGGACTGATCGACAAATTGATTATGGATTGGTCAATGACTCCATGATGATCTCGACGATGACCATCGGATTGCTGGCCGATACGGCAGCGGCTACTTCGCAAGAAGAAAAACAACAGTTCGGACCACTCGCTTTTACCAAGCGGTTTTTCCATTATTTATTCAAAAAGAAACAATACAAATTAGAAATTATTGCAGACGGAAAACGCTGGCGTGGCAAGAGTCAATTGTTAACAGTAGTCATGTCCAATTCAGCTGGCGGATTTACCAATTTCGACGAGTTGGCACGACCAGATGACGGGCTGTTTCACATGATTTTATTGCCAAAACTCAATCTATTGGAATTCATTATTTATTTGCCCCGGATCATACGTGGTCGTATTGCGAAAGTGCCAGGTGTCGAGTACTTTACTGCAAATGAAATTGAGATTCGTGCTCAGGAAAAAACTGTTTATACACGAACTGATGGCGATCCGACAGATAATCTGCCTGTTAAAATGAAGGTGATGAAACAGGCCCTTCGTGTCCGTGTTCAAGAAGAAGACTTGGATGCTAAATAATATCAACCAGAGGAGAAATGATGACAGAATTTATACAAAATCCATTGTGGTTTTATTTACTTATAGCGAATCTTTATCTTTTTGGCTTGATGGGGTATGATAAATACCAAGCCGTAAGAAAAAAATGGCGTGTCCCTGAATGGAATCTGTTGTTTATGGGATTGATTGGCGGCGGAATCGGTGGATTGATCGCGCAACGCGTTTTTCACCATAAAACACGCAAACGTAAATTTTATATTTTTTTTGCTTTCGGTGTGATTGTAGATCTTCTATTGTTTATTAAGTTTGCCTAAGGAGTTAAAAATGAAAGCAAAAGTGAAATTTGCCTTAAACCTGCTATTAATGGTCGTGATCTTAGGTGCGATGTACTATTTTATTCGCAGCTCTATGACTGATATTTTGGCGGAATTAAGACAAACCAGTCTGTCGATCGTTACAGCAGTGATGGCGTTAGGAACAATTTACTTATTTATTGAAGGACGTTCCGTCAAAGAGATCGCTGTAGGATTTCAACCGGAGTTTACAACGAAAGACGGCTTATTTACCGTTTGTTACTCTGGATTCTATCGAATTATTACTTTTGGTGCTGGGACGTTGATATCAGAAGTCAATTTTTATCGTAAAAATGGATTGAAATTGTCACAAGGTGTAGGTGTGACTACGTTGCATATGGTCATGTATAAATTGGCGGTCTTGACTTATGCTATCGCAGGGCTAGTGATTCAATTTTCTTTATTCTTTGAGAAAGCCCCAAATATGATTTGGGTGATATTAGCTGGTATGGTCGTTACTTTTCTGATTATTGCCTTTTTACTTGCACTTTCTGTAAGTGTCAACGTTCAAGTCGCTTTTGTGGTAATCAGCGACAAACTTTTCAAAAGTAAGAGCATGCGCAAAATCATCGATACTTGCAATACGCAGATTTACTCGTTACGGGAGACAGTCTATTCGATTCTCCGTGATCGTACGGCTTTTTTACGGATCTATTTCTGGAATGTCGTTAAATTGGCTGCTTGGTATGTGATTCCTTATGTAGTATTGGCACCTAAACATCCAGAAATCGACTTCTTACTGACGCTTTCTTTTGTCAGCTTTGCAGTGATCCTATCGGGTGTTATTCCTACGCCGGCTGGAATCGGTTCGTTTGAATTTGTTTATATGTTACTTTTCGGACCAATGGTAGGGACTGTTGATGCAGCGTCATCGATGTTGCTTTATCGATTTGCTACTTTTATTTGGCCATTCGTGATCGGTTTCGTCTATGTCATTTTGGAAAAACGCAAAACCATGAGTGCTGAGTTGGAAGAGTTGAAGAACGAAAAAGCGTCAGCAAAGGAATGAAACTTTTTCTTTCTCCTATTAAATCTAAATCAAAAAAAATCTCGAAGGCATGCCTCAAAAACTTCAGCTAGTTCGCTGAAATTTCGGCACTTCTTCGAGATTTTTTAGTGTCGTACTTATTCACTTAATTCAATAATTCGATCTGCAAAGTCTTCGTAGAAATCGGCTTCGTGGGAAACCACTAAGACAGTTCCTTGAAAATCAGCCAGTGCTGCATTCAGATTATCTTTGGTTGCTTGGTCAATATGATTAGTAGGCTCATCCAATAGAAGAAAATTGCTTTTGATCATCATCATTTCAGCAAGTTTGACTTTTGTTTGTTCGCCACCACTCAATGATTTTAGCGCTTCTTGTGCCAGCTGACTCGGCAATCCTGCACGGGATAATTGGCGGCGTAGTTCTTTGATTGTAGCTTTAGGAAATTTATCGCTCATATAGTGCAAAGGATTTTGTAATGGTTGTTCCCAAGTTAAGTCTTGCGAGAAATAATTGAATTTTGTGTGTTGGGGAAATGAAACCGATCCATTGATAGCCGGTATCTGACCTAAGAGTGTCTTGATCAACGTTGATTTCCCAATTCCATTAAACCCGCGAATAGCGATTTTTTCACCGTAGCGTATCGTCAAATCGATCGGTGACAAAAGCGGTTTGTCATAGCCAATTTCTAAGTGTGTTGTTTCCAACGCCAATGTTGTGACGATAGGGGCATAAGGAAAAGCAATATGCGGTGTCGGCGCATCTGTTGGTGGCGTTAATCGTTCGATTTTCGCTAATTGTTTTTCTCGGCTTTTAGCCATCGTAGAACGAGAACCCGCTTTATATTTTCGAATATAGGCTTCTGTTTTCTTGATATGTGCCTGTTGGGCTTCATATTGTTTCAAATAACTTTCATTTTGCAACGCTTTGAGCTTCAGTGATTTTTCGAGATTGCCGGTATATTTCGTTAATTTGCCAAATTCGATATCGATGATATGCGTCGTGATCTGGTTGAGAAACTGTTGGTCATGAGAAACCACCAAATAGGTGCCATTGAAATCCTGGAGAAATTGAACCAGCCACTTGATGTGCTCATCATCTAAGTGATTGGTTGGTTCATCCAAGATCAGCATATCGGGTTTTTCCAATAACATTTTTGCTAAGATTAATTTTGATCGCTGCCCACCACTTAAATTGACCAGTGGGGTCTCCATACCAAGAATGGCAATGCCCAGACCTTCCGCTAAGTCAGCAATCAGTGTGTCCATTTGATAGAAGGAACCTTGATCCAATTGATTTTGTAATTCACCGGCTTTTTCAAGTAACTCATCATCCAATGTTTCAGCATATTCACCATATAGTGAAGCAATTTTTGCCTCTTTTTCAAAATCAGCAGCAAAGGCTGAGCGTAAGAAATCGCGAATGGTTTGGGTTTCGTCCACATTGACATATTGATCCAAATAGCCCATTTTCAGATTTTTTGGGAAAGTGACCTGGCCTTCATCAGGAAGAATCTCCCCGGTAATGATCTTGATCAAGGTACTTTTTCCGGCACCATTTCGTCCAATCAGTCCGACTTTCTCGCCACGATTGATTTGAACGCTGACTTCTTCATACAAGATTTTGTCGCCGAATTGTTGCGATAGATTTGATAGTGTTAACATAATTTTCCTCCATATAAAAAAGCCATAGACAGTCATTGTCTACAGCTTACAATCTTTTTAGTATCCATCAAAAACCAGGGCATGAGAAAGAAACCTCACTCCGAGTCTTTGATGAAGCAGATGCGCTAGGCGCTTGTAGGCTCTTAACAATGCTTCATCGTGTTCTTGTTAAGAGCAGATTTTCTGATAAATTTAAAGATAAATTTAAAATAGTAGCGTGACATCTGCTTTTCCTCCGTTGAAATGGTTCATTAAGCATACCATCTTAGCTTTCCTTATGTCAACTTTTGCTGATAGTTTGCTAAAAAAGAAAGTCAAAAAGTGCTTGCATATCTTTTGACCATTACTGACCAAAGTGGTATACTACAATGTAGGAGAAATCCTAGAAATGACGGGGAGGTAGAACAATGAACCCAGAAAAAATGACAACAACTTTACAAAGTGCCATTGCAGAAGCACAACAAGTAGCGGTAACACGCCATCATCAGGAGATCGATATCGCTCATTTATGGAAAATTTTATTGCAAGCCAATCAATTTGGCCGCAATTTTTATACGGACGCTGGTCTTGATGTCGATGCTTTCGAGAAGGAAGTTGACCGACTATTGGATGAAATCCCATCTGTTGAAGGTGGCAATGTTCAATACGGACAAAGCATGAGTCAAAACTTATTTCGTTTGCTTTCTGAAGCAGACCAACTAAAAAAAGAGTTCAATGATGAGTATTTATCGACTGAAGTCGTTTTACTCGCATTAATGAAACTAAAAAACCATCCATTGACCAATTACTTAAAAGGTCAAGGAATCAATGAAAAAGAATTAAAAGCAACCATTGAATCTTTGAGAGGGGGAGAACGTGTGACATCTCAAAACCAAGAAGAACAATACAAAGCCTTAGAAAAATATGGTGTGGACCTCGTTCAACAAGTCCGCAGTGGAAAAATGGATCCGATCATTGGCCGGGATGAAGAGATCCGCGATGTGATTCGTATTCTTTCAAGAAAAACCAAAAATAATCCTGTTTTGATTGGAGAGCCTGGTGTCGGTAAAACAGCGATCGTTGAAGGACTGGCGCAACGAATCGTTAGAAAAGATGTACCGGAAAACTTAAAAGACAAAACGATTTTCTCTTTAGACATGGGCGCATTGATCGCTGGAGCAAAATTCCGTGGTGAATTTGAAGAACGGTTGAAGGCGGTCTTGAAAGAAGTCAAGAAATCTGAAGGACGGATCATCTTATTTATTGATGAGATCCACAATATCGTGGGTGCCGGCAAAACGGAAGGCAGCATGGATGCTGGTAATTTACTAAAACCAATGCTGGCTCGTGGCGAACTTCATACGATCGGTGCAACAACATTGGACGAATACCGTCAATATATGGAAAAAGATAAAGCTTTGGAACGTCGTTTCCAAAAAGTTTTAGTCAAGGAACCAACGGTTGAAGATACCATCTCGATCTTGCGGGGACTAAAAGAACGCTTTGAGATCCATCACGGGGTCAACATTCATGACAATGCACTAGTTGCTGCAGCGACATTATCCGATCGTTATATCACAGATCGCTTTTTACCGGATAAAGCAATCGATCTGATTGATGAAGCGAGTGCAACGATCCGCGTAGAAATGAATTCAATGCCAACTGAACTCGATCAAGTCACGCGACGTTTAATGCAGCTGGAAATTGAAGAAGCCGCATTGAAAAAAGAAACGGATGATGCTTCTAAAAAACGGTTGGCAAACCTGCAAGAAGAATTAGCTGATTTGCGGGAAGAAGCCAATACCATGAAGATGCAATGGGAAACTGAGAAAGATGAAGTCAATGCGGTTTCCAATAAACGGGCAGAAATCGACAAAGCTAAACATGAATTAGAAGATGCTGAAAATAATTATGATTTAGAGCGCGCTGCTGTTTTACGCCATGGAACGATTCCGCAATTAGAAAAAGAACTTGCCGAATTGGAAGCAAAAAACCAAGCGGAAGGCGTTCGAATGGTGCAAGAATCTGTGACTGAAAACGAAATTGCACTAGTTGTTGGTCGCCTAACAGGCATTCCGGTTGCGAAATTGGTAGAAGGCGAACGGGAAAAACTACTGAAATTGAATGAAACACTCCATCAACGCGTGATTGGCCAAGACGAGGCAGTCGATGCAGTAAGTGATGCGGTGATCCGTTCCCGTGCAGGTCTCCAAGATCCGAATCGACCATTAGGTTCTTTCCTATTCTTAGGGCCAACAGGAGTCGGTAAGACCGAGTTAGCCAAAGCGTTAGCCGTCAATCTGTTTGATTCAGAAGATCATATGGTGCGGATTGACATGAGTGAGTACATGGAGAAACATTCTGTGTCACGTTTAGTCGGAGCACCTCCAGGTTATGTTGGTTTTGAAGAAGGTGGCCAACTGACAGAAGCTGTTCGCCGTAACCCTTATACGATCGTCTTATTGGATGAGATCGAAAAAGCCCATCCAGATGTTTTCAATATTTTATTGCAAGTATTGGATGACGGCCGATTGACGGATTCAAAAGGTCGAGTGGTAGATTTCAAGAACACGGTCTTGATCATGACGAGCAATATTGGCTCGCAAATACTATTAGATGGTGTGACTGGGGAAGGAACGATTCCAGAATCGGTGGCTGAAAATGTTCGTTCGCTATTACGCGGTCATTTTAAACCAGAGTTCTTGAACCGTATCGATGATACAATTTTGTTCACGCCACTAAGCCTAGCCAATGTTACAGGTATCGTGGATAAAATTATTGCTCAATTGTCTCAACGATTGGAAAATCAAGACATTCAGTTATCCATTACAGAAGAAGCCAAAAAATGGATCGCAGAGCATTCGTACGAACCCGCTTATGGCGCAAGACCATTGCGACGTTTCATTACACGGGAGGTAGAAACACCTCTGGCTAAAGAAATCGTTGCAGGACGTGTTCTGCCGAAAACAAAAGTGACGATAGAAGTGTTGAATGACCAGCTTGTTTTTGAAAATACACCGATAAGTGAATAAGAGATTTCTTAGTCATCTAACTTAAATGAGAGAAATAACCCTTGAATTACCTGAATGATAGACGGAATGATACTGTGGGAAAGACCTGAAAAAAGTCTTCTGCCTATTCCGCTATTTTTCAGGTTTTTTCTTTTGAATAAAAAAATCATCATGTTATTATGCTACGTCAATGTGGTTTAAGAACTTCCTTTTTATTAAACAAAGATTGGTAAATTTCTCGTAAAAAAAACCTTTCGTAAAAAGATTTTACTTGCCGAAAAGGCAAATTAAACGTAAGATTGAGAAGTAAACGCAAAACGCAGGTCTATTTTCTAATGAAGGATCTACTGAGAAAATAGTTGAAGGAGCAAATAAAATAAGATGCAGAAATTTTTAAAAGAGAATTGGTTTATTCTCGCTTTTATTGTGGTGATTATTGTTGTTCGATTGTTTATTTTAACGCCTGTCAAAGTCAGCGGGCATTCAATGGATCCGACTTTGGCTGATGGACAACGCTTGATTGCTTCCAAGATTTCAAGTTATCAGCGGCAAGACGTGATTATTTGCGTAGAACCGGACGATACCAGTAAAATTGCGGTGAAACGCCTAATTGGCTTGCCTGGAGATAAAATCGAGATGAAAAATGACGTCCTGACAATCAATGGCAAAGAGTATCACGAAGAGTACTTAGAAGATTTTAAGAAGCAATTTGCGGATGATCAGTTGCAAAAGGAATATAGCTACCGGGAATTATTCCAGCAAATCGCGGCCAGTGCAACCCAATTCACTGAAGATTTCTCTATTACCGTCCCTAAGGGAAAATATTTTGTTATGGGAGACAATCGTCTGATTTCAAGAGATAGCCGTTCTTTCGGTGTGGTGGATGCCGATCAAATGCAAGGAAAAGTTATCTTGCGTTACTGGCCATTAAGTGAAATTTCATTATTTTAAAAGCACAGTAAAAAAGCATTCTTGCACAGGAGCGAGTCTTCACTCGAAACATGCAAGAATGCTTTTTTAAACGACCCAAGCTACTAGCGCAATCACGGAAAAGAACATTGTCCAAACGGCAATCGCCGCAGAAGCAATGAAAATGATTTTAATAGGCAGGGGTTGGACGAATTTTCGTGCATCTTTAGAAAAGGCATAGGTAATAGATGAAAAGATCATGCAGCACAAAAGAAAAAATACCGTCAAAATCATGGCGATCTCCTTACTGACTTCCAGGTCGACTTATTGTTAAATATTATAACAGACCTTTTGAGAATCGTGAAATCAAATACACTGCATTTCAGGCAATTCTTTTTGCAATTATTGGTATAAAGAGGACTCGTCCAATAACATAAATTATTAAATAACGTTTATTCCTTTATTAATGAAAGCGGGTTCAATGAATTTGGGAGATTTTTGCCAAAAAAAGATCATTGTCAAAATTAGTTTTTGCGAAATCATTCGGATAAAAAAACTGTCTGAACTAATTTTATTAGTTCAGACAGTTGATAAAAATTACTGTTTAATTTTTTTGATACGATAGCTTTCAAAATAATCAGGCTTGCCTCGCCCTTGGAAGTAAGCAATCAATCCCATCAATACAGCTCCGATCGTGTTCGTCAAAAGATCACCCATCGTATCCATCAATGCCTCGCGGCCAATGAATGGGGTGCCTTCTAGCGTCGCATAGCGCTGCAGATTCATTCCACCAAGCGAATCGCAGATAAACTCCCAGAACTCCCAAAAAACACCACACAGGCCTGCAAAAGCAAATCCCATCAGAAGAAAAAGCCATGGAGAAACTTCTCGTACTGGAACATCTTTTAGGAACATACAGATCAGCCCATAACCAACTGCTGTCAGAACCATCGGACTAACTGTGTGCAGTACTTTATCCCAGAAGGAAATAATTTCAATCAGATGCAAAATCGTTCCCATAAAGACCGAGATCAACAGAAAGAACCAATAAAAGTAAATAGTCGCATTGGGAAGTTGAATACGGAACAGCTTTTTACTGAATTCAGGTACATAGATCAACAAAATACCTAGTAATGCTTGAACTAGAAAAATCAGTGCTTGCTGTTTAGGATAGACACCTTGAAAGAATTCCCAAACAGAAAATGCGAAAACAAGGAAGCCAAATAGTGTAAATAGTTTTAATAAACGTTTATAATTCTCACCCATTTATTGTTCCTCCCCGAGATAGGCAGCCAAGCCTTCTAGTAAAGCAGTTTCTGAAGAATAGATCTCTCCATTCAGTTTGATCAAACCGACTGTATAGAGATTCAAATAATGAAATTGATTTTCGGCTACAGTTTTCAGTGCAGTAATCTTTTGCTGATTATCTGCTCCTTGTTGGCGACTGTCTGTATATAGCCCTAAGACAGGGATTTCTTTGGCAAAAGCCACGCCGATTTCTGAAGCTACGCCTGGATCGATCGTTAGACCATCTAATAATGCAATCATTAGGTCACTTTCCAATACTTTTTCTGTATCAGCTTGAGCTATCATTTTACTATCAGCATAAGCAGACTTATCATTAATGGATGCATTTTCTTGTGGCAAATAGATATCTGCTTGAGGATAGGTGCTTCGGATTTGATTGACTAGATCGGCATTATAAAGCAGATCACTTTTAGCAAAGAGGGGGGCTGCAAAGTAAATATTCATTTTCATTCTCCTTCATTTTATCAACATGATTAAAAATAGTCGCCAAAATAAGCTTCCATATCAGGAATAATAGTCTCCAATAACTGTAACGTATCCGAATCGGTATGGAGACGCTCGATTCGAGCCAAATACGCAGGTCTTCGATAATTCATCAGTACGCAAGTTAACGTTTGGATATCTAATTGGACCGCTTTTCCGATCGGATCATTCGAAACGATGACTTCACCTTTAGCATAGTTCAATCCAAAAATACCATTATTCCATTCAGCAACAGGATCGGAGACAACGAAATGAAAAGGCTGATCGAATGCTTTAAAGGGGAATTTTTTCAAAAACTCTGTTACGTCAACGATGCGTGCCATATAGTAAGGTTCGATCGTTTCTTTGATTTGGCTGTCTTCCAACAAGAAAGCCAAAGGTTCATTTTTATAAATATCGCCTTTGACCCAGTAGACCATAGAGAAATGAGCCGAGATAAAGTTCCATAATCCATTGCGGGCTTCTTGATTCAAGTAAAACATTTCTTTTACGTGAAAGACTTCTTCGGCGACCCAATAAAAAAGCACACCAGTGGGGTGACCACTTTTATTATAATAGACAGCTGCTGTTCGGCTTTCTTCGTTTTCGTAGCGCCAGTATTCTTCCCAGTGAAAAGCGGTCCGCTGTAATGCGCCATGATTTTCTCTTGAAAATTGATTATAGACAGTAAAAACGTCAGGATCATCTACCTCTTTTCGTTCAACGATCCCTGGAACTTCCACCGTTTTTGGTAACTGGGTATCACGTATTTTGAAGGTTAATTTATCTGACATCATCTCCCAGCCCTTACGACGATAATAAGGAACATTATAAGGATAGAGATAAGAGATCCATTGCTTGTCTGCTCGCATCGTTTCAAGAGCGAGTTTGATCAAGTCTTTCATCAGTCCATGTCCCGCATATTCAGGGTAAGTTCCGACACCGGTCACGCCGCCCATTTTGTAAAGAGTTCCATGAATGTTCACTTCACAGGGATAGACAGCAATTTGTGAAACAAGCTGATCACCGTTGAACCACCCGAACACTTTAGATAATTCCAAGATTGGTCGTTTTGATTTGATCATTTCACGCTTGCTTTCATAACCGCTTTCCTCGATATCCGACTCAGTGATTTGAAAAACATAGCTTAGAAGCTCATTGAACTGATCGACATCTTTTTCTTCTACTGGTCGAATATGCAAATCTTGATGAAAATTATTGTCCATTCTTTCAACTCCAATTTATTTACTAGCTATAGTATAGCAAAACCTGAACAAATTTGTTTAGATATCGGTCAAGAAAAATACTTTAATTATCAGCATTTCGTTGGTATAATAGAAAAGCTGACTAAAAGAAATGAGGAACGTATCCATGAATATAGAAGAAATGAAAAAACGACAGGAAAAGATTCGTAACTTTTCCATTATCGCTCATATTGACCACGGAAAGTCTACGCTAGCCGATCGGATTTTGGAACAAACTCATACGGTAACGTCCAGAGAAATGCAAAATCAATTATTAGACTCCATGGACTTAGAACGGGAACGGGGAATCACCATTAAATTGAATGCGGTTGAGTTGAATTATACCGCAAAAGATGGTGAAACCTATATTTTCCATTTGATCGACACACCAGGACACGTGGATTTCACTTATGAAGTATCGCGGAGTTTGGCTGCGTGTGAAGGTGCTGTATTGGTTGTGGATGCAGCTCAAGGGATTGAAGCTCAAACATTAGCCAATGTTTATTTGGCTCTGGACAACGACTTAGAGATCTTACCAGTCATCAATAAAATCGATCTGCCAGCAGCAGACCCAGAACGAGTACGTACAGAAATCGAAGACGTTATCGGTATCGATGCAAGTGAAGCGGTTTTAGCTAGTGCCAAAGCCGGAATTGGCATCGAAGATATCTTAGAACAAATTGTCGAATATGTACCGGCACCAGCTGGAGATATTGAAGCGCCATTGAAAGCATTGATCTTTGATTCTGTCTACGATTCTTATCGAGGGGTTGTTCTGAACGTCCGTATCATGGATGGGATGGTCAAACCTGGGGATAAAATTCAAATGATGAGTAATGGAAAAACCTTTGATGTCACCGAAGTTGGGGTGTTTTCACCTAAAGCGATCCAACGGGATGCATTGATGGTGGGAGATGTTGGTTATATCACAGCAGCTATCAAAACAGTGAAAGATACACAAGTAGGGGATACTGTGACACTAGCAAATAATCCAGCCCAAGAAGCTTTGGAAGGGTATCGTCAAATGAATCCAATGGTGTATTGTGGACTCTATCCAATCGATACTTCTCGTTACAATGATCTGCGGGAAGCATTAGAGAAGCTGCAATTGAATGATGCGGCACTCCAATTCGAGCCTGAAACTTCTCAAGCGCTAGGCTTTGGTTTCCGTTGCGGTTTCCTAGGTCTCTTGCATATGGATGTTGTTCAAGAGCGTTTAGAACGTGAGTTCAATTTGGAATTGATCACGACAGCGCCTTCTGTTATCTATCATGTCAACAAGACAGACGGAACAACCGTGACAGTCGATAATCCAGCAGATTTCCCTGAACCAGGTACTATTGAAAATGTCGAAGAACCTTTTGTCAAAGCACAAATCATGGTACCAAATGACTATGTAGGTGCAGTTATGGAACTCTCACAGCGTAAACGGGGAGATTTTGTCACCATGGACTACCTAGATGATTATCGGGTCAATGTCGTCTATGAAATTCCATTATCTGAAATCGTCTTTGATTTCTTTGACAAACTGAAATCCAGCACAAAAGGTTACGCATCACTGGATTATGAAATGTCCGGTTACCGTACCAGCAAGTTAGTTAAAATGGACATCTTGTTGAACGCTGAGAAAGTCGATGCATTAAGCTTTATTGTTCACCGAGATTTTGCCTATGAACGCGGAAAAGCCATCGTAGAAAAATTGAAAAAACTCATCCCGCGTCAACAATTCGAAGTACCGATACAAGCAGCGATCGGCCAAAAAATCGTGGCTCGCTCCGATATCAAGGCTCTTCGCAAAAATGTTTTAGCGAAATGTTATGGTGGGGATGTTTCTCGTAAACGGAAACTCCTAGAGAAACAAAAAGAAGGTAAGAAACGCATGAAACAAATCGGTTCAGTAGAAGTTCCGCAGGAAGCCTTCATGGCCGTTCTGAAAATGGACGAGGATGAGCCGAAGAAATAGCAAAGGATTTTTGAAAATGAATTAAGTTTTTCATGTCCAAAGATATATTTTGTCTACCATTTGCCTACGATTAGATTAGCTCGTAGGCAAATTTTTTTTTACTTTATTTGCTGACCATTTAATAGAGTTAGGTGTAACTGGTTCACCATTTCCATTGTGCAAACAAATGACGTCAGCAGGAATTCAGAAGCTTGTAAAATAATTAGGGAAGCGAGCAGGAGTAGTAAACGTCCAGCCTTATAGTTTCAGACGTACTGCAGCAACTTTAGCAAGAAGACATGGAATACAGACTGAGACACAAAAGAACATAGAGAACAACTAAACTATTTAATTGGTACAATTAATATGTGGGCTTATATGCCAGAAAGATTTTCACCATCCATGTATGAGTCTCTTAACCTTTGTGAAGGTAAGTACAAAGTTTATCTGTATTCAACAAATCTGATTTGAAGATTCAATCAAAATGTAGATTTAGAAAAAATTGGATTTAACCAAAAGAATAATCAATGGGAATTAGTCTAGTATCGACAGAAATAGCGGAATAGGGGGGAAATAAATGACAGTTGCTGAACTAATTGAGGAACTAAAAAACTAGCCATCTGATGCAAAAGTTACCACAACAGTTGGTGGGGAAGTATGCGAAGAACCTTAGTTGGAGTACAACGATAACTACAACATTCTTGATTTAGGCACAACATGATTAAGTCAGCAATCCAACAAAAAAAATAGCTAGAAAGCTAGTTTAGAATAGAGATTAGATATTCTTCGGTGACTTTTTCTTGAGAAAGTAAGTAGCAGTATCAACAAGTAAAACCGCAATAAAAAATTTAACTAGGGAACTAATTATTTCTGGATGGGGAGTATTAGTAATAAGGCAAAATAAATAGAATACGATGCCAACGAAAAAAGTTGCAATTAGTCTTTTAATCAAATGTTGTAACACGAAGTATCACCCCTTATAGCGTTTGTCCAATATTATACATCTATAAAATAAAAAGGAAATGTTATTTTATGCCGATTCATTTATCCACCGAAATAGTTGACTTTGAAGCGGTCATAAAATAATGGACCCTAACCAGGTAGAGAATAATGCAGTTATCCATTCAGAATCTTTTCTTCTGTTATCAAATGGAGTATAGCCGTTATAAGAATAGTTATAATCAGTTTTCCATCCGCCAGAAGATGTTTGTTTTTTTCGGAGCACTTCCAACAGTGGGGAAACTTCTGGGCGATTAAAACTTTTTGTTTTACTGACTATATAAACAAGATCCGTAAAGGAGAGCATATAACTTTGAGGAAACATAATGTCGGTAATATGAGCACTAATCGGTTGACGATTACTTAGGCGTTGGAACATATTGTGCTGTAACATATATTCTAATCCGATATGAATTAAATGATTTACCTCTTTATCTGGAACAGGAGAAAATTCAAGATAGGTATTTAATGCTCGAATTGTTTTACCTATACCAATATAACAAGGAACATTCTTCATACATCCGCCATGTTTACAAATACCACTGTAGGGCCAAGTAGTTTTCGTAACACGATCAAAAACTTGATAGTTTTTAATCCAATAAAGCGCATTTTGAGCCTCTGTAGATTGATGTAAACCAAGTCGGCAGTAAGCTTCAAAAATCATTGCATTGTAACAAGGAACAATATCATTAATTGATCCGGTGTAAGAAAAACCTTTGTCAGTGGATAAATTTTTATTAATAAAGAGCATTAAGTTTTGTGTGTGTTCTAGGTAAATTGAATTCGGTATTTCTGCTATTCCGATTAAATTCCAGATATAACTCAATAGATTTTTATGTTCAATACTCGTCAACTTTTCAATAAGCTTTGAGTCTGTTAATAGACGCATCACTTCTATATGAGTTTGGTTTTTGAGTAAATTTTTTTCTTTAAGTAATCGAAGTTTTAATGCAGTATCCATTCTTTACACCTACTTTTTACTTAAATTATAGCAAATAAAAGATGTTTTAAAAGTCAGTTATCCGACGAAATAAAAAACTACATTCTAGTATCCAGGTTGAAACGTGTGAAACAGAAACGCTATTTGCCATGAATGGAACAGTGCTCAAAAAAATTAGTCGTGCAGAAGTGTGAAGAGGGGATATCTTTATCGTCGGAACTCCTGGGGCTTCTCATGGATCAGAAGGGCATACCGGTATTATTGGAAGGGAATTCACACAGACAGCCATGATTCATACATGAGCACTCGATTAACGCATCATTTCTATCGAATTGTTACGATCGGCAATTCTGATGTAAATATTGACAACAGTGCTCAAATGATCAAATTGGCAATCGATGGGTAATGGGAATCACTCGTTACTCTACGTTTGCAAGAATACTACAATACAACTAGAGATAAAGTGATTAGTCATCAATACAAACAAAAGTACAATCAAAATATCTATTCCGCAGAATTTGATACTACTTTGATCGGAACCGACGTGATTCGTGCAATCCAGATGGGTCTCAAAGCAAGAGAATATTATTCTGGTGTAATTGATGGTCTATGTGGTGAAGCAACAATCAAAGCGATGCAAAAAGCATTAGGAACAACGGTTGATGGTATTATCAGTCCGCAATCCGATATGGTTAAGGCATTACAGAGAGCATTGAATAGCAATAAACTTCCATGGTAAACAAATAGCCCGCTTCGGCGGTCAATACATATGTTGCAGTAAAAAAACAAATCGTATATTAAATAAAAATTAATTTGAGAAAAATTTACTATTAATTTTTATATATTTCTTATAGACTAAAATAAAAAGATTCCATAAACAATTGGAGGGTTAAGAATGCTAATAATCATTTCTATTATATCCATTTTAGTAGCGGCTGTTTTAGCTTATTTTTTCTATGGTATTTTTGCAGTTCATATTGGTGAGATGCTAAGAATAAAAAAAGAAACAGGAATTCCGGTAACGGAGCAATTAAAAATTTTTTATTCACAATTAAAAGACAAAATAAAAAAGCAGTGATTTTCACTGCTTTTTTAGACTGTAGACTAAAAGCCTCTTCCTCCACCACCCATTTGGGTCCGACTAGATATAATTCTCCAAGGCTTAGTACCAATTTCCCATTGATGACCACGGTTGCCATTTACGGATTTTAATTGATTATGCATTCCATTTGCCACCATTGCATCCAAAGGGAGTCCTACAACTGCTCCATAAGCTTGGATAGCATAAATAGCTGCTCGTCCACCATACTTCCATGTTTTTACTATTGCTGAGTTTACTCCAATTGATATTCTTGTTTCTTTGCCAACCTTATAAGTTTTGATCCAAGAGCTACCTGTACGGAGCATATCCTGTCTTAGAGCGGCTTTGTATTTATCTTCGCCTAAAATAGTCTTCACATTTATACCTGCAGATTCTGCTGCGTCGAATGCTTGTTGATTTGAGATGAAATAAAATTGTACATCTGTTTCTTCAACTTGTGCAGAAGTTGCTTGTTGAGCAGGGGGCACAGTAGTTGCATTTGCTACACTAGGACCTGACAATAAAAAAGTTGAAAGGAGCGTGAAAATAGAAAAAGTGGTGACTGACAGTTTCTTCATAAAAATACCCTCTCTCTTTATTTAATTAGTACAAATATATTATAAAACGATGTAGATGTAAAATCAACGGCTAAAAACATGAATACAATATTTATTTATTGATTTAGTAGTAGTGTCTTGTCTCCTTTTTGTTCAAATGCAAACTGTCGTTTGGTATAATTCTTACATAATCCTCATACGATTGTATCTGCTATAGGAAGCCTAGGAAAACGCTTGTTTTCGAGGCTTCCTTTTGGTTTAATTTATTTAGCAGATATGAATCAGAAGAGGCGGAGTTTATGTAAAATATTATACAAGAAAGCACAATAAGAAATTTACCACAGTTTGATCCGAACACTAAATACTGGCTTGTAAGAGGCGAAGGCGGAATATTTTATGATGACTTTCTTATCAATAACTATATTGCGATAGGATGGAACGAAATTTCTGCAGAAGAAGTTGATCAGAACGTTTGGAATTCAGATACAATTAGGGCTAAATTGATAAGTGAAAATGGACTTGTGTTCAACTCTAGAAACAAAAGAAAAATGGGATCTGCTGCTAAGCAAATGATTAAGTTTCAAAATGATATAAGGCCCGGACATATAATTTTAGTACCCTCGCAAAATTCCGAAAGATTTTCTGTAGGGGAAGTCGTGGGGGAAGTCTATTCTGAAGAAAAAGAATAGAAACTGCTTGCTTGTCCCTACGTAAAAAGAAGAAAAATAAAATGGATCGGTAAATTCAACAGATTTAAAGCAGATCCATTATTGCAAAAGGTAGTTTACGCTGCGCATACTGTATCTGATATTACACAATATAAAAGCTACATAAATAGAGCAACTTTTGATACTAGCGATTCTTAGAAGAGATCAACTGTCTCGCTTTTCATTTGTTTTGTAACGTGTACATATTTATCTAAAGTGGGTGAGATTCTTGAATGACCCAATTGCTTTTGAACAGCTTTCGGCTTTGTTCCTACTTTTAATAGCATAGTCGCATGAGTGTGTCTCAATGAATGATAATGGAAATCGAGAGCCAAATTTTTTTGACTTTATTTGCTGACCATTTAATAGAGTAAGGTGTAACTGGTTCACCATTTTCCTTTGTGCAACCAAATGACGTCAGCAGGAATTCAGAAGCTTGTAAAACGGTTAGGGGAGCGAGCAGGAGTAACAAACGTCCATGCTCATAGGTTCAGACGTACTGCAGCAACTTTAGCAAGAATGCGTGGAATGCCGAATTTACGAGAACCCCACACTACTAAAACAAGCCGATGAATCGTAGACAATCCATTATTATAATTGACTGTTTTTGAGCTAAGTTAACTATCCTATACAATTACTGATAAGCAACAGGCTATGTTTCGCTAATTTGGGACAGGTCTAGTCGGTAAAGCTAGACCCAAAGACTTGCCAGACGAAGTCACACCAATTTATTCGCAAACAGCATGGTTTATACCAGCTCAAGATGTTGCGGTTGACTTGAAAGCTATATACGGTATTCCTCATGTAATTGTCTAAGGTACAGACTTCTATATTACCAAGTGACAGCCAACAGGTCCGTTCTTTTATCCTTCTTTGATGGATTTGATCGGTGAAGCGCCAGAAGTATACAAAGAGCATGCACAACGGAAGTTAATGGAATTAAAGTGTTAAAACGTGTGAAACAGAAACGCTATTTGCCATGAATGGAACAGTGCTCAAAAAAATTAGTCGTGCAGAAGTGAGAAGAGGGGGATATCTTTATCGTCGGAACTCCTGGGGCTTCTCATGGATCAGAAGGGCATACCGGTATTATTGGAACGGAATCCATACTGATAGTCATGATTCATACATGAGCACTCGATTAACGCATCATTTCTATCGAATTGTTACGATCGGCAATTGCAAGAATACTACAATACAACTAGAGATAAAGTGATTAGTCATCAATACAAACA
Organism: Enterococcus sp. DIV0574; assembly: GCF_051711125.1. Classification (NCBI taxonomy): domain Bacteria; kingdom Bacillati; phylum Bacillota; class Bacilli; order Lactobacillales; family Enterococcaceae; genus Enterococcus; species Enterococcus sp. DIV0574. The sequence goes on along the minus strand of NZ_JBIOMA010000001.1, from coordinate 1,822,541 downwards.
AAAGTACAATCAAAATATCTTTTCCGCAGAATTTGATACTACTTTGATCGGATCCGACATGATTCGTGCAATCCAGATGGGCCTCAAAGCAAGAGAATATTATTCTGGTGTAATTGATGGTCTATGTGGTGAAGCAACAATCAAAGCGATGCAAAAAGCATTAGGAATTACGGTTGACGGTACTATCAGTCCTGTTTCTAATATGGTTCGAGCATTGCAACGAGCACTGAACAACAATAAGTTGCCATGGTAAACAAATAGCCCGCTCTTGTTGAGTGGGCTTGTACATAGGTAACAAAGACAGTATTAAAACAGGCATTTTTTAGTTGTAAAATTGAGTTAGCACGCGAAGGATAAGCTGGATTTTTATTCTTCTGGGTAATCGAAGGGAATATTTGGATAAGCAAAATTTTCCCTAATTATTTTTTTGTTTCCCGTAGCATCTCCAGCTATCTCGTATACAAAACTTATTGTTTTTCTATTTGAATTATAGGAAAAGGTATAAATTAATTCGCAGTCTTCTAATTTAGGAGTGTAATTACTAGGTACTATTTCTTCGTTGTAGAATTTACCTGTCTCTTTGATTTTTTGTTTCCAAGTTTCATAATCTGATTTTGTGGTGATCTCCTCTTGAAATCCGTCAATAGAAAGGAGTCCGATGGAGTATTGTTCTCCATTCAAAATAATTATTTCATCATCAGGTATATTTATAGATTGGATATAATGAGCAATCTCCTCCTTACCTTTTGCCTCAATTGTTAACCCTTTTATAAAGAAAAATAACAGTAAACTAATGAATAAGATAAACGGAAAGAGTATTATTAGTATAAGCCACTTTGATTTTTTCCATATTCTTTTCATTCTAAGTCCTCCACTATAATCTAATAACTGCCCACTTTGTAAGGTTTGTACGAACTAGTAAATAAGTTAGGTAAAGCGCTTGGTGCAATAAAAGCAAGTCCTGATGCATATCCTTGTACGACAGGAGCGTTGCCACTGCCATACCAATACGCTTGAAAAACTAGTTTGGAACAATAGTTTGGATTGGTACTAAGTGTACCTGATCTAAGTAAATAATCGATTTTGCGATTTTTTTGTAACCCCCTGAAGAATTCCAAAACGTTTTATCAGCATATGTTCCGCATTTATTAGCCATAGTTTTGTTAGGGACACGCCATATTTGTATAGGTTCATCTATTCTTGGTTTTACTTTTACCCCTTGTTCTCGGTTTCCCCACAACCAATTATTCTTATTGAACTGATTGTTATTAGATATGCCTGTCAAAAACCAATTTACAGGGTTATCTCCCCCAGTCATTTCAAGAATATAATTATCACTGGTCGCGATAGCAGCATGTCCAAATCCTCCACTATTCACAATAATGATGTCTCCCTTTCGAATATCACGCTTAAAACGATTGGCATTTTGTTCTTTTGTTGCTCTTTTTTCTCGCTTTGTTTCACTAGGTGAATGACCTTCACCATCTGGAAAAGCAGCATAGTTCATTATCTGAGCAAACCAGTCACTATAAGAGTAATAATCGGGAAATATATCTTTCATTTCTTCATAAGTTGTTTTATTTGCTTGATAATTTTCTTGAAAAGCTTCATAGGAATACAATTCTCGAGTAACTTTTCCTTCAGATACCCCTTTTTCATATAATTCTTTGATATTCATTACTTCTTGCTCTGCTAGTTCTGGCGAATGTGTTTGATCAGAATCATAGTTTACTTCGTTTTTATCTTCAATATCCCAAAGAGATGTTTGAGATTCTTGCTCTGATGAAGCGGTCGTAGGGGATGCTGTGTCGGCATCAAGTGAGTTTGTTACTATAGGATTAGAAATATCATTTGATGAAGCAGTTATGAAGGCGTTGCTTGCATCAGTGGAATAGGTTGATTCATTGGATGTTCTTCTGAATAAGCGTTTACAATGAAGCTTAGACCAATGAATAACATAGAGAGAACGGAAAGACTTATAAATGATTTTTTCATTTAATTCACAACTTTCTATTTTTTAATTGTATATAAATTATTATATGATTGGAAATTAACACTAATGGTGCAAAAAAAACAACTTACGTTATTGTCACCTGATTATTGATCAGAAGAAAAATAGTATTGTACAAAAAAACTTTTGCACCCAGAATCGAGTAGGGCCTTTCTTCATTGCTTCAAATTCAATCATAATCTTCGTTTTACTAATCACCGAATACTTCTTCGCAACAAACTACATTAGTTTTAATCATCTGTGAATTCATTTATCGATCTTTTTAATAAATAGTAATACCAAGATATCATTGGAATAAAAATAAAACTTAGTAGGTAAAAGAGGTAATTTTTTTGAATAAATAAAATAATCGTAGCAATAGAGAAGAACACTAGTAACACTAAGAATAGATTGATGGCCGTATTAAATGTCTCTTAAAGTTTTTACTCATATTTTTCCTGCTTTCATTTTAGTGAAAGTATATCATTTTCCATAAATTCACTTGATGCTTTTTGAATTGTAGTGGGCTTTGTTTACAATAGAGACTTGTTAATTGATTCATATAACAAGTAATATTTTTTTAAAACATTTTTGCATACTTACTTATTGAAAACAATTTATAAAATCACTTTCATTTTATAAATAACTGGATTTTTATCAAATAAAAGTTCAAAATACTTATAGAATATAATAGGTTTTTTCATCAAAAAAGCTAGAGACTTCAGAATATTTTAGCGAAAACTCATTATTATCCCCATTTATTAACAATTCTGAGGAGTATACTGTTTCTGTTAAATGAAAACCACGAAAGAAAATTAACTGATTTCCCTAAGAATAGAGGAGAACATTTTAGCTCACATGAATGAATGCTAAGTGGATGCTTTCTTTGATGAGACAGCCTCCTAATGGTGTGTTTCTGTAGAATAGTTAAGTGTAAATCTGGTTACAAAATCTAAAAAGTGTTGAGGAGTCCACTATGCAAAAATTTTTCCCAAAGTTCCTGCTGTTTCGAACAATAGTCGTTTGTTTGCTATTCTAATGGCTTTTTCAGGAGGAGCAATAGATGTCTATTGTCACAATTATTTCCATGGACTAGTTGCTACACAGACCGGAAATATAATATTGATGGCGTCGAATTTATCTCACAATGATTGGCAGCAAATGCCTCCTAAAGTCCTATCTATCATCATGTTCACAGTAGGTTTTTTATTAGGGATTCTTCTTAAACGGAGTAACTTCAGTGACTACTGGCGGAGTTACACCATGTTGCCTGCGATTTTATCTAGTTTTGTCATTCCATTATTACCTCAAGATCTTCAGCTTTTTAAAATTGGTATTCTTGCTTTCGGGAGTGGTTTACTTATGCTGACGTTTAGCGGTACTCAAATTGAAGGAAATCCTTATACGATTATGATGACCTCGGGGAATTATCGTAAGATGCTTAACGAGTGGTACTTGTATTTGACCTCAAAAGATAAATCTTCCATGCAAAAACGGAATGCACACAACTATACTATAGTCGTTGTCTCTTTCATAGTTGGTGCATGTTTACTAGCCTTTATCAGCCAGTCTTTAAAAATGTATTCGATTTGGATAGTAACGATCACATTTACCACTTCTTTTTTTATTGAAATTTACCATGCCAAGAAGACGAATAGATAAAACGTCAAAGCAACATGTATGTTAAACAAGCTAAGTCTTATTTTTAAGCATATGACCACTAAGTATTATTGATGAAAAGAGAAATTAGTGGATGAAATTCGTACAAAAGAACAAGTGAGATAGTTATGGCAATTGGGGAGTTTAAAAAAGCACAAAATAATTTCTGTCTTTCTGACTTTTCAAAAAGACTGTTGAACAAACTGATTATAAATACACTACCTAATTGATCAGATAAGGCACAAGATAATGTAATCGAGCCCGTATCAAATTTGTTAATAGGGTCTCACGAAAAGTTATATTTTTAAGTTTAATCTATCAGCTAGTGTCTCCAAGTATTTGCTTTTTGATGGATGAGCCATAGAGCCATAATAGTTTATCAGTTTTCTCTCAAAAGAGTCACATAATAACCAAAAAAGTAAATATTATTTACAGAATGATTATTGTAACTAAAAATCTCTCTTACACGGAATTAAGTAGGAGAGATTTTTACGTTCAATTCAATTTTTCCTTAGTTCGTTAAGAATAGGTGATTATTACATTAATCTTTAGTATCGTTATCAAACAGTCGTCAAACTAAAGAAGTGTCATACTTCTTTGGAATCGTTAATGCCATGTTTAACAGCAAGCCGAATGATCCAGTATAAGACAAAGCCAATAAAACCATACCAAACAAAACTGAAAAGCCACATTTTGAACTCCTCCTTTTTACTAAATCATACCACGATAAAAAATAGTCACTTACAAATATTTAGAAAAGAGAAAAGAGGATAATTAGTCTTCATGTCTCTCCAAAGCACCATTGCTCATTAAAATAACTTCTCTTAGAAAAAATAATACTTAAGAATAAGGATTTTTCCATTTTGGGAAGATCTTTTTTTTGCTAAGGAACCGTATGTCAAACAAAGCAACAAATATTCTTTTGATAATAAAATAATCTATGAATAAATTATTGATTCAAAAAAACGAGCATAGTATAATTAAGAAAATAAAAAATATATTTTTACTAATTTATTAATTGCTATTTAATCTGACTTAGGATAAGGTATTAAGCCAACATGATGGGTTTTAATATAAAGAAACGAAGGAGTGTGGAGATAGATGAACATGAAAAAATTTCGTAAGAGTCTTTTGTTTGTTGCTGGCTTATTTGTTGTTACTTTTGGTGGTCTTTTCTTCTCTGAAAATGCCTCTGCCACATCGACTTCTCAGGCAACATCCTGGGTAAATAGCTCTATTGGTAAATCTTATGATTTTGATGGCGTGTACGGGGCGCAATGCTTTGATTATATCAACAAGTATGCCTATGATCTATTTGGAACAAGTTTTTCGGGGGCTGGCGCAATTGATTTATTGAATACGGGTAATAAGAATGGTTTCAAAGTTATCAGAGATGGCGCTAATCTTTATCCTCAGACAGGAGATATTTTTATATATCAGGTATATGGCTCACCTTGGGGACATACAGGAATTGTTATTAATGCTGATAAGAATGGGATGACGGTAGCGGATCAAAACTTTAACAATGTTCAACGAGTTCAAAAGCATTATATTAAATACAATGACTCATGGGGTGTTATCAAAGGGTGGATCAGACCACCGTTCAACAATCAAAACAATCCGAATCCTACACCCAACCAAAGGCTAAAAGTTTATAAAGTAGATGATCTACAGCATATAAATGGGCTTTGGCAAATCAAATCCAATGATCTCGTACCGACTGGCTTTAATTGGACAGATAATGGGATTGCTGTAGGTGATGTGATTGAGGTTGATCGAAATGGGAACAAAACTAGCGATCAAGTGATTGAAAAAGGCAGCTATTTCGTTTTTGATTCAGCAAAAGTGATCAGTGCGACGAATGCCCAAAAAGGAACAGGTGGCTGGTTCTGGTCGAATGTTCATTTGAAAGATAGCGGGTCGATTTGGTTATCCGTATGGAATAAAAATGATTTACTCTATGGAAAAAAATAGCAAAATTAGCCGCCTTATCCTAGGCGGCTTTAAAATTTTGAAGATCATGATTAAAAATTTACGTTTGCTTATTTTTCTTGACATGGAACGCGTTTCATTGACTATAATCACCTTGAAGGGTGGTATAAAAATGACAATAAAAATGATCGCTGTTGACATGGACGGGACGTTCTTAAATGATGAAAAGAAATATAATGTCGTTCAATTCAATCAGATTTTTCAGGTCCTAGAAGAAAAGAAAATTAAATTTGTGGTAGCAAGTGGCAATCAGTATTTTCAGTTACGTTCCTTTTTTCCTTCTCATTATGAAAGAATGGCTTTTGTAGCAGAAAACGGCGCAAATATTTTAATTGGAAGGAAACATATTTATAATGCAGAAATCCCGTCTGAGAATATCAAGAATACATTGGCAATTCTTGAAAAATTACAACCGAAAAATTTGATTTTATGCGGCAAAAAAAGCGCTTATATTTCTGAAACGATATCAGACTCCGCGCTAAATGAAGCAAAATTTTATTATCCTGTACTAAAAAAAATAGCTAACCTATATGATATAGGTGATGAAGATGATGCGATTTTTAAGCTGGCTCTTTCATTTGATGAAGAGGACGCGAATGAAAAATTACACATTCTAAAAAAATCCTTAACCGGTATACTGATTCCAGTGTCAAGTGGACATGGAGACATCGATTTAATCCTCCCGGGAGTTCATAAATTGAACGGACTAAAAATTTTAGGAGAAAAGTGGGGAATCGGCTTAGACGAAATGGCAACATTCGGAGATAGCGGCAATGATTTAGAAATGATCAGGGGTGTCAAAAATAGTTTTGCTATGGAAAATGCGCAACAAAAGATTAAAGAAGCAGCGACAACTGTGATTGGAACGAATAACTCTGGTGCTGTTTTGGATACCATCCAATCTCTGATAAATTAGAATCAGAGACAATTTTTCTTGTTACAAACCATTCCATTTACAATAAAAAGTCATTAAGTGATACTTTTTGGGACTCAAAGTCAATGGACTAGAAGGTGAAGAAAAGTATCATGTGTTTAAAATAAAAAAATCTGTTTAAACAGACCAAAAAGGGTAAAAAGCTTGTAGTTTAGGGCTTTTTACCCTTTCCTTTTTTGGCATGAATCTTGCTTTTAATAGAGTGAGGTGAAGGATATGAAAAAAAAATTTTTAGTGGCAACACATGGAAAACTAGCCAGCGGTTTTCAAAATTCGTTGACAATATTAGCTGGTCGAGGCGCTGATCTTATCGTTGTTGATGCATATTTGACAAATGAGGATTATACGCCAATCATTAGTGATTTTATCAACTCGATCAACGCTGATGAACAAGGCATTATCTTTACTGACCTTTATGGTGGTAGTGTCAATCAAACAGCGGTGACCGAGCTGATGAGAAACAAGAAGGAGCAGATCTTTGTCATTTCTAACAGTAATTTGGCAATTATTTTATCATTAGTTCTGACTCCTGAAAGTGAAATTTTCACTCACAATAGTATCAATGAAGCAATTAATGATTGTCAGGTTCGCTTAGTGTCCACTCAATTACCAGAGGAAGAAGCACTTTTTTAGATAAATAAGAAGAATTTATAGGAGGAAAAAAGATGATAACACAAATACGCGTAGATGATCGCCTGATCCATGGACAAGTGGCTGTCGTTTGGACAAAAGAATTGAATGCTCCCTTATTAGTTGTTGCCAATGATGAGGCAGCAAAAAATGAAGTGATGCAAATGACATTGAAAATGGCGGTGCCTAATGGGATGAAGTTATTGATCCGATCCGTCGAGGAGGCCATTCAACTATTTAATGATCCTAGAGGAGCTGATAAACGAATTTTTGTGATTGTAAACAGTGTGAAAGATGCCAATAAAATTGCTCAAAATGTTGAAACCGTTGAAACTGTGAACATTGCTAATGCTGGTCGATTCGACAAATCAGATAAAGCAACAAAGACGATGGTTTTTCCGAGTGTGCAATTAAATCCTGATGAGTTGGCTGCGGCAAGGGAATTGGTGCGTTTGGACCGTGTTACCTGTTATAACCAAGTTTTGCCGTCTAATCCGCAATTAAGTTTAAAAGATGCTTTAAAATAGGAGGGGAAAGAAATGTTAATGCATGCAACGATGGCAGCTCTGGCGGTCTTTATCTGTTTTGCCGGAAATTATTTGACTGGTCAAAGTATGTTGGAGCGCCCATTAGTGGTAGGGCTTGTAACTGGTATATTGATGGGAGATATGAAAACTGGAATTCTAATGGGTGCATCATTAGAGGCGGTCTTTTTAGGAAATGTAAATATTGGTGGGGTAATTGCTGCAGAACCAGTGACAGCGACAACGTTAGCAACAACTTTTGCAATTATTTCGAATGTGGAACAAAATGCAGCAATGACATTAGCGGTTCCTATCGGTATGCTAGCTGCATTCGTAGTGATGTTCTTAAAAAATGTATTCATGAATATCTTTGCTCCATCCTTGGATAAGGCGGCTCGCGAGGATAATCAAAGAATGATCGTGCTTTTGCATTATGGAACGTGGCTTATTTATTATTTGATTATCGCTTCTATCGCTTTTATTGGTATTTTAGTTGGCAGTGGTCCGGTCAATACATTTGTTGAAAATATTCCTCAAAATTTGATGAACGGGCTTAGTGCAGCAGGAGGTTTGTTGCCGGCTGTGGGATTTGCTATGTTGATGAAACTTTTGTGGGACAAGAAGCTGTCGGTCTTTTATATTTTAGGTTTTGTCCTAACCGCTTATTTGCAATTGCCCGCAGTTGCGGTTGCAGTTATTGGTGTAGTGATCTGCGTGGTCAGTGCGCAACGAGACTTAGAGATCCGCGACGTGAACAATGGAGGAAACAGTCGCCATGTTGGACCGATGACAAAAGCGGAAGAAGAGGAGGACTTTTTCGCATGAAATTTCAAGAGAATTTATCCAAAGAAGAAAAGAAAATGATGCGCTCCGTCTTTTGGCGTTCATGGACGATGAACGCCAGTCGTACAGGAGCAACGCAATACCACGCAGTAGGTGTGATCTATACGTTATTGCCAGTAATCAATCGTTTCTATCAATCGAAGGAAGAGCGTGCAGAGGCGATCGTCCGTCACACGACCTGGTTCAATGCAACGATGCATATCAACAATTTCATTATGGGATTAGTTGCATCTATGGAAAAACAAAATAGCGAAGATGACCAATTTGATCCGAGTTCGATCACAGCGGTAAAAGCTTCATTGATGGGACCTATTTCTGGGATCGGTGATTCTTTCTTTTGGGGCATTTTGCGGGTCATTGCAGCTGGAATCGGTATTTCACTCGCAGCGACTGGCTCACCATTAGGTGCTATCTTATTTCTAGTAATCTATAACGTTCCTGCCTTCTTGATTCACTATTATGCACTTTATAGCGGATACTCGGTTGGCGCTAGTTTTATTCAGCGGATGTATGAATCCGGTGGTATGAAGATTTTAACGAAAGCATCTAGCATGCTTGGTTTAATGATGATGGGTTCAATGACAGCATCCAACGTGAAGTTTAAAACCATTCTCGAAGTAAGCGTTGAAGGAAGTAAGGAAGCAATGAAGATCCAAGATTATTTGGATCAGTTATTTGTGGGGATTGTCCCATTAACAGTCACTTTGATTGCTTTTTGGCTCTTACGGAAAAAAGTGAACGTCAACGCTGTGATGTTTGGGATTATGTTTCTTGGTATTATTTTGGGACTGTTAGGAATATGTTAGATAAGCAAGCTGTTTTTTTCGATATTGATGATACATTATTAGATAACTATTGTGCCTTCAAGGAGACGATCCAGGAATTCTTTCCTGGATCTCTGAATGAATTCGCTTTGAAACGGTTGTATCGAAACTTTCGCCAAAACAGTGAAAAGATCTATCAAAGCTACTTAGATGGAAACAGGAAGCACAAGGCTGATCGCTGGCGGTTAGTTCTTCAAACATTACAGCCAACTTCAATCGTTAATATTTCTGAGTTAGACGACTATTACCATCTACGCCAAGGAAAACAACTCCTATCAAAAGAGATGCAACTTCTTTTGCGAAGCTTAAAGAAAAGCGGAATCTTATGTGGCGTGCTGACCAATGGATTTACGTTGCAACAGCAGAATAAAATCGATCAATTGATGCTTAATCAATTTATTGATCCAAATTGGCAGTTTATCTCAGAAGAGATAGATGATGCGAAGCCCAATGTAAGCTGTTTTCAGAAAGTGGCAAAGCAATTACCAGAGCAAATACAACGAATCTATTATTTAGGAGACAGCTATTCGAATGATATTATCCCCGCTCAAATGGCAGGCTGGCGGCCAATCTGGCTAAATCGGTTTGGCGATAAGGGAGAATCAGCTATTATTCAAGCAAAAAATGCAGAAGAAGCTGTCGTTTTACTTTTGTCACAATTGCTTTCTAATCGGGTATAAATCGGGGAATCAATCAACGTTTTTAAAAAGTACAGGAATTTTTATCCCCTAACAAGAAAGTTTATAGCAGAACTAATTCTCTTACAGAGACGGAGTGACTTTTTTTCTTCTATGCTGTATTTTTTATGGGGGAGGTAAAGATATGCGAAAAGAAACACGAGAACAGATACTACAGCTAGTAGTACAAGAAAAGGCCATGACGACGCAAGAAATTGCCAACGCTATTGGGTTGAGTCGCTCAGCAACCAGCTTGTACTTAAATGAACTGCTAAATCAAAACATCGTAAGTAAAGTTGGAACGAAGCCTGTCTACTGGGAGCTTGTTTCAGATGACACTTTTGTGGAAGACGTCTTTTCTCAGTATATAGGCAGTACTGGTAGTGCAAAAAATGCCATTGAAAAGTGTAAGTCAGCCGTTTTATACCCTCCATTAGGATTGCCCTTGCTCTTACATGGGGCGAGCGGTGTAGGTAAAAGTTTTTTGGCGGAGTTGATTTTTGATTATCTTCAAATGAAAAAATATCCAGGCGCACAAAAGTTTTTGGTCTTTAATTGCGCTGATTACGCGAATAACCCCGAACTATTGTCTTCCATTCTATTTGGGCATACGCGAGGAGCTTTTACTGGAGCAGAAAAGGAAAAAAGCGGACTTTTAGCTTTGGCAGACAATGGGGTATTGTTTTTAGATGAAGTTCATCGACTCTCGCATGAGAATCAGGAGAAGCTTTTTCAATTTATGGATACCGGGAGATTTCGTCCAGTTGGCGAAGAAGCAGAGATGGTCCAAGCAAATGTGCGACTCTTATTTGCGACGACAGAAGCGCCTGAAGAAGTTTTACTGCCTACTTTTTATCGTCGAATTTCAGTAATTGTGGATTTACCTTCTTTTCATGAACGACCCATTTTCGAAAGAGTAGATTTGGTCACCCATTTATTTGAGCGGGAGGCAAAGCGCATCAAGAAAAGTATCGTCATTTCAAATGATGTTTTTTCTGAATTAACCCACCAAGAACTTCCAGGTAACATTGGCAGCTTGTCAAACCAGGTAAGAATGGATTGCGCCAATGCATTACGGATAGCGCCAAACAGTTCAACATTATTTATCGGATCGGACAATGAACATACTATTCAAATCTCTTATCCACCATCACCAAAGGCAACTTCGGCCAATCTTCATCTTTTGAAGCAGAAACTGATTTCATTACTTGATATAAGTGATTTCATTGTTATGAAAGAAAAGTTACAAGATTTTGATAACAAGTATCTTGAACGAACTATATCCTGGATGAACGATAGTCTTTCAATAAACATTATCACTAGCATTCAACAGCAAAACCGATTAGTGATTGATAATGAGTCTTTGACAGAGGATGCTGCTTCCTTAGTTTGTCGGCTAATACAAGTATTACAAACCGAGACTACTACGAAAAAAATAACAGAGAAACGTCATCTTCTTTCAAAAGAATACCCAAGAACCTTGCTTTTATCAACAAATTTAACAAAGACATTACCCGATGAGATTCAACCAATAGCAAATTTTCTTCTGGCAGTGCTGCTTATTGGCAAAGTTACAGAAGATATTTACTATCAAGCGCTTCTTGTTGCTCATGGAAATACCACCGCTAGTAGCATCCAAGCTGTGGCAAATAAAATGTGCGGTGACTATGTTTTTGATGCCATTGATATGCCTTTGACTTCTTCCGCAAGAGATATCGTTTTGAAAGTTAGCGATTGGCTATCAGAAAGAGATACTTCTGAAGGGGTCATTATGCTAGTAGATATGGGCTCATTGACACATTTGTATAAAAGTTTAAAACCTCAGATTCTTGGTGAACTATTAGTGATCAATAATTTAACCACCTCTTTCGCATTAGAGATCGGACAGCAGCTAATAAATGGACATTTTTTTTACGAGATTGCCAAAACGGCAGAGCAGGATTTTATTACGAATATTCAATATTTTGAAGGGTTTGCAGTAGAAAAGAATGTCATCATAGCCAGTATATCTGGCCGAGACGTCGCCAAACAAATCAAAGCCATTTGCGAGAAATATTTTAATCCTGATATCAAGCTGATTGTATTGAATTATAGTGAACTAGTGAATACATTAGAGCGCGCCTCATCAGAAGAAGGTTACTTGAAAGAAACCGCATTGATCGTAACCACTTCTTACCTAGATAATTCGGCGGCTGTTCCTAGTATCAACTTGATTGACGCACTAGATGAAGATGCAGAGGGACATTTGAATAAACAACTGAAAAACTTGATTCACCCAAGTAGCGTGCCATTATTAGTCAAAGAGTTCATCCATTTTTTCTCAAAAGAAGGACTGTCAGAAAAGCTAGAGTTCCTGAACCCTGATGTCATTATTCGTCAAGTAGAAGATGTGGTAGAGAAGTGCGAGAAAAGGTTCAACTTAAGATTGAATGCAAAAATGAAATTCAACTTGATGATGCATTTGGCGTTGATGGTGGAACGAACAATTCTTGGAGCCGAAGATTATCCTGTACCGGAAGACATCAATAAGTTAAAAATAAACCAGAAACCTTTTTATCAGAATGCACAGATGATTTTTTATACTCTAGAGCAATTTTATAAAATCAAAGTATCGACTTGGGAACTGTATATCGTGTATGAGATTTTGTTAGGATAAAGCTTGATAAAAATGATCAACTGAAACCTTTGAGAATATTCAACAGGTGTTTTTAACAAATTGCATAAAAACGAAAAAAGATCTGAGATGGTAGTTACCGTTCAGATCTTTTTTCTATGGGCTCAGCTATAGATAAAAGGAAAGGGCGTTCCCTTTAACCATTTTTGTTTATTATTTTATTAACAGCATTTTTTCATCTCCCAAGAAAAACATTGCACTAGAAGCGACAAATTGTTCATGAGAGAATAAAAATATATGGTAATTCACTTTATATTAAAGAGAAAGTTTTAAATGCTCGTTTCAAGAATTGATCGAAGTAGTGGATGATTGAGATAGGTAGAACGATTGTTGGACTTACTTTGAAGGGTGAAATGATGCTGGCCTCTTTGCACAATATGTGATTCTTTCCGACGAAAAGTAACGGATATACCGATGGAAAAATGGAATAACTAAAAAAAGATGAAGGAGTATTGATATGAAAAAGAAAGCAAAAATCTATTGTTTACTAGTTCTGGTCGTGTTTACAGCTGGATGTATTAGCAAAACTGAAATAGGATTTGCTGAAGAGAAAGGAACAATTTCTGCTAGTTCTGATAGTTCAGCTTTTATTGATTCATTCAAGAATGATTCATCCAAATGTTCAATAGCGGCACCGCAATGTCCAAATTCTGAGTCTTCATCTTCAAGTACTGAAGTTAAAACTAGTGACGAACAACCATCCAATGATAAAAAAACTCTAAATACAACTGAAGATTCGATTTCGGACAAGCAAATGGAGTCAGAAGGAAAAAAAGAGTACCGTGCAAAAAAAGACTTGAAAAAGGCATCAATAGAGAACTCTGTGACGGTAAACACATATCCTGAATTTAAGGCTGCGTTGCTTGACTCAAAGGTACAATCGATTACTTTAGCTAAGGATCTTAAAGTATTGGAAACATTTAATATCTTCAATAATAAAAAGATTCTTGGAAATGGTCATACAATCGATATGAATTATCAAAAAATTGGTGTAGCGTTGAACAACGCTGTATGTGGGATCGAAGACATTCACTTAACCAATCAGCCCATCTATCCGCTTTTCTGGTCCGAGTATCCAGGCGTGACTGTTAACTATAAGAACGTGACTTCAACAGGAAATCAGTTTATTTATTTGGCGAATGGAACGGCAAATTTGGAAGGAACCATAGAAGCAAGTGCCAATTTAGAAGAAATCTTTCAAGGAAAGCAGTTAAACATCGCAGAAGATGCGAAGGTGAAATTTACAGATACCGCAAATTACATTGCTCTTAATACAGGCGATGGCCTAAACGTTGATGCAAAAGCAAACGTAAAAGTAGCTGCAAAAGGATTAGGGCTATCTATGTATAATCCTAACGGAAACATTGCTGTCCACGGAAATGTAATGATCGACTCCGATGTGGACTCTGCCATTCGTGGTGCAGCAGGAGGAAACTTGGTAATTGATCATGCTGGAACATTAGACACAAGTTCAAAGGTAACTGATGAAGAAGCGATTCTGCTTTATAATGGATCAGTGACAGTCAAAAGCAATGGGACATTGGTTGCTTCCTCTGAAGGATTGCAGGCAACAGTTCAAACTGGGAACAAATTAAATCTCCTTGAAGGTTCCAATTTCAAGATTTCCAATAGTAAGGGGCCTGCTTTGGGGGCCTGGGCGCTTCCAACAACTGTTCATGTTGATTCGTCAAAAGGACTAAGTACGTGGAAAGTAAAGAATACCGAATCAGAAGAACCAGATGCTGTTTATGAAGGCCCCTTAACCGCAAGTTTTGTTCTAGATACCTATACAACTGGCCAACGAACGTTAGACTTGGAATCAACTAATGCAGCTTTCTTAAAGAATTTTGATTCAGGAAAAGTTGGGAAAATTGTTGGCGGCAGTTTTTCAAAGAAAACAGAGATCGCCCCAACTACGATTGAGGCATTGACCACTGAAAGTACGCAAGTAAGTGGAACGGCTGAGCCGAAAGCGGAAATTGTAATCAAAGTGAATGATAACGAAATCGCAAAAGGAACGGTCAACAAAAACGGAAAATATCTGCTGTCAATTCCACAACAAAAAGAAGGGACGAAAGTTGTTGCAGTGGCAACATTGAATGAATTATCATCCGATGCAAGTACAATAGTCAAATACGTTGGACCTCGCTTCGAAATACCAGATACCCTCGATTTCAAAGAGCAAGAAATTCCAGCTTCGGATGAGTTTATGAATCTGCCAAGTGACCAAGAAATACGAGTGAATGATACTAGCAGTAAAAAGAAGGAGTGGTTCCTGTCTGTTCGCGAAGAACAACCTCTGCAGAATAGTCACGGGGATCAGCTAAAACATCGATTGAGCATTGTTGAACAAGAACAGATAACTCAAATCAACTCAACGTACCAACCGGTTTTTGAAGGCAAAGGAGCTGCCAAGATTAAACTCGCAGAATGTCTTCGAATGACGGTTCATCCGACAGATCAAAAAGGAACATATGAAGGACAATTAACTTGGACTTTGACAAATGGTCCTCAATAATAAAGTGATTTTCAAAACGAAAACAAAGCTTTTAACGTTTGTTCTTGTTATGCCGCCAAGAACGAACAATAAGTATTCATTTAAGCCGTCATAAGGATAAAAAGGAGATAAGAAACATGAAAGCAGCAGTGATTAAACACATTGGATCGCCGGAAAAAATAGAAATTGTAACGTTGCCAGATCCGAAAATTGCGCCAAATGAAGTTTTGATTGAAGTATGCGGTGTTGCTGTGAATCATGTCGATACCTTTATTCGTTCTGGAAGTTACCAAACACCCATTCCTTTGCCTTTTATTATTGGACGTGATGCAGTAGGAAAAGTCATTGATGCAGGTGAGAAAACCAGGAAGTTTAAAGTGGGAGAATGGGTTTGGACCAATAGCATGGGCTATGGAGGCCGTCAAGGAATTACCAGTACACTCGCTGCCATTCCAGAGGAGCGCTTGTTTCGCGTGCCGGAAAACTGTGATCCATTGCAACTTGTTGCTTCTGTACATTCAGCAGCCACTGCTGCTATTTTGCTGAAGGATGTACTAAATCTATCTGGTGAAAGAACACTATTGATTGAGGGAGGCGCGGGGCATTTAGGAAAGAAGTTGATTCAGATTGCTTGTGACTTAGGTGCTCATGTTTTAACAACGAGCCATCCTGATTCCTTTGGTGGACTCCGAAGTTTAGGCACCCAAGAGTGTTATAGTTATCATACAGATGATCTAGTTCAGCTGATTCATCAAAAGCATCCTCAAGGGGTCGATTTTGTGATTGATACTTCTGGACAAGTCTCTTTACAAACAAACCTGGACTGCTTATCTGTTAATGGTGTCCTAGGACTCATCACAGCACCGATTCAACCAGCTGCTTTTTCCGTGCAGTCTTTCTATACCCAGAATAAACAAATCAAAGGATTTGTGATTAGTTTAGCTACAATTTCTCAACTTCAGTCTGCTGGGGAACAGATAAATCGCTATTTTGGTCAGGGAAAATTACTGGAAAACAATATTCTCATCAAACATTTTTCCGATGCCTCTTGGGCTCATTCGATCCTCGAAAGAAATGAGGAACAACGTAAAATCGTTCTAATCCCTGGAGATGAACAATAAAGGAGGACTCTTTCAAATCCGATAATTCATACACGGTGCTAGTTGAAAACCGCTGTTTTTAAAATCTAAAGTAATCATTTTATTAGAAAGGACTGGTTTACATAAGAAAGTAAGCTGGTCTTTTTCATTTTGTCCCTACACGTTCATTTTTATTCGCTTCTCGCGAAATTTATTAAACTAGAAAAATTTTGCCTATCATGGGAAAATAATTTTTGGTCGATTTTGGACCCTAGTTTCTGTAATAAGTTGTACAAAGAGAAAATGACAATTTTTCATTAAAAGAGGTTATCAATTGACGTTTCTTAAAGATCGTCTCATCATATAATTAAGACATCACTGTTTATTCATAAAAGGTATAAAAATTAAAAGGCCTGATTCTAAAAAATTGTTGTGGGAACTTTCATGTCTTTAGATTGTAGATGAGTGGTATTTTTTCCTCTCAAGAAGGTAATGGCGGACTTATCCGCTTCAGAAAGAAAACATTTCTTTCTAAAGCATTAGGAATTACAAGTCTGAACAAGTTAGCGGAAGAAATATTTTAAGAAATTCGTTTAAAAGGCGTGATTTTAACGGTTGGTGATAGTAAATGAAAAGGAAGTGGGTAGAATGGAATTAAAACAAATTTCTAAAACGATTGAGAACAAACCGATTTTGAACAATATCGACCTCGACGTTCGACCGGGAGAAATCGTTGGTTTGATCGGTCCGAATGGTGCGGGTAAGACCACCACGATGAAGATAATGAGCGGTTTAACGGTTAACTATACAGGGGAAGTGACTGGCGATGAACGAGTGGGGATGTTGATTGATGGACCAAAGTATTTTCCAAACAAGACAGCAAGAGAAAACTTATCTTATTTTCAGGCTATGTCTAATGATAGTTACCCGCTAGAATATATCGAATCGCTTTTTAACATGGAAGGCTATCAAAACAAAAAGGTAAAGAACTTCTCTTTAGGCATGAAGCAACGTCTAGGGATGGGAATCGCACTCATTAATAAGAATGATTTATTGATTCTGGATGAACCGATGAACGGTCTTGATCCAGATGGAATTCAAGCAACCATTGACACACTGAAACACCTTGCGAAAGATTTAAATCTCTCGATAATCATATCGAGCCATATTTTAAGAGACTTAGAGAAACTTTGTGACAGAGCTTATTTCATCAAGAATGGCGAAATTGTCTATCATGCGGAACTCGGCGCAAAAGAGCGTTATCAATTTGTTTTCTCAAAAGAAGACATAGTCAACGTTGAGAAATTGATCGGCCAAATTGGAGAATATGAACAATTGAATGAAACCTTTATCGTAGACGCTTCGGTAAGAGTTGAATTAATGAAATTACTTGTTCGTTTTGATTTATTTCCAACTGAAATAAAAAAATACCAATCAAATTTGGAAGAGCTGTATTTTTCAATGTAGGAAGGAGAAAGAATGATGAATGTATCCGTATTAACAAGAAAAGATATTCGAAGACGCGTCGTCTCTTTTGGCAGCAAGTATTTAATTGCAGTTAGCCTGGTTTGTTTAGCATTGCCATTCCTAAACTATTTCATGGGAGATCATTTGGATTTCACTGATTATCTGAGCGCGGTTAACTTTATTTTCCCTATTTTATTGCCTATACTAGCTGTTTATTTCCTAATAGACGATCAAAACACGCATATTGGCGATTTCTTCTTTAAAACAAAGAAAGGCAGAAGAAACTATCTTCTTTCGCTTTTGCTCTCTGCATTTGCTCTAGGTATTGTGGCAGGAATGTTATTATTGATTTTTAGTTTAGTCTTTCAATTTGGCTTTCAAGTGACAGTTCCCTGGGAACCAGTTCTGCTTTCGATAGGGGCTTATCTCTTGTGTCCGCTTTTCTATTTGAGCATTGCGTTGATTTTAGCGTTTTTTGTTAAATACGAAGGGGTAACACTGATGACCATCACGATTTTATTGCTGATCCTGTTACCAATTTTGATCTCGATTGGTGCTGCCAATATCGGGCTTTCTTTTCTATTTGAGACACCATTGTATTTACTTAGTTTTTTAGGAGTAGAGTCCTTTGCAGCAATCGATCTTGTGTATACAGCGTTTATGATCCTTATTCTTTATCTGATAGCTAATTGGAGAATCAAAAAGATTGATTTCTAAATGGGGGCTTCAGCAAAAAACTTAGCGTGACAATATATGTTCATAGACGAATGAACATCAGTCTGTAAAAAGATTTTTTAAATGATTAATTTCAGTATTCGCCTACGTCCATAAGATATGTAGGTGATTTTTTTAAGTTCCAGAAGCTGTTATTTTTCTCTGACCTTACTTGATCGGCTAGAATGAAGAACTTCAGAGAATAGCAAATAATTCAAAAGATTTGAGGTGCGAACAATGCAAACTTTTTTAACAAAAACATCCTTGAAGAAAATCGTTCTACTAGATTATTTACTTGAACAGAACACTCCCTGTGAAATCGACGAATTAAAAAAGATCCTTCATGTAACAGATCGATCAATCTTAAATTATATAGACGAACTAACAGAATTATTCGAAAAATATGATAGCAAAATCTTGTTGCTGAATGATAATAATAAACGATTTCAAATCCAAAAAGAAGAAGATTTTCCGATATACACTATCTATCTTCATTTTTACAAAGCATCCTATAATTATCATTTGATTCAGTTCATGTACAATCACCCAGAAAAAACCTTGAAAGACTTTGCTGAAAAACAATTTACTAGTGTCTCGACTGTTCTTCGTTATGCGAAACTTCTTGAACAGTACTTTAATCGTTACCGAATACATTTCCATCCATATCGATTGCAATTAACTGCAGATGAGAGAAAAATCCGCAGCTTTTTCTATTACTTCTATTGGAACGCTACTAGAGAAAATGGTGACAAATGGCCTTTCCAAACAACTTTAAGCAAAATAGAGCATCTGATAAGTTCTTTTGAAAAAAACTATCAGATCACATTAGAACCTTTACAAAAAAGGGTCTTTTCTTATTGGCTGGCGATCAATTTAGAGCGAAGTCAAATCAAAAAGGTCGTTGTCACTGTTGATGATCAGTCAGTGATCCAAGCAGATCCTAATTTTGAGCGATTGCAAAAATGGAACAATCAGTCAGGTTTGTTTCTTGATGAAAATGAACTCTTTTTTCTTTATCAAGTAATTTATTCTTTTGGTATTATCGATGGAAATAGCCAATATGAAAATAGTTATGCTACTGTTCAAAAAAAACATCAAACCCGTTCTTATAAAATTGTTTTACATTTGGATAAAGTTTTAAGAGAGATGTTTAAGTTTAATCTAGCAGTTGATGATCAAGAATTAATTTTTAATTTTATTGCGTTTCATGAGCGTAGTTCCTTTTTCTTTGGAAATACGGATCTTTTTTTTAATCGTTCCTACATCGATGAAGTAAAAGAAGAAAGCCCAAAGAAATATCGCATTATTGAAGAATTCCATCAGCGATTGACTGACACAACAGATCAAGATTTAGCACTTCTTTTGCAGAACTGGGAACAATTATTCTTAAATTATTATTTTATTCTCGATTACTACGATCTTTTCTCATTTTATATTGATCCGATAAAAATTTTAGTTCATGATGATTTGCATCATACTCACCGGCTGTGGTTGATGAATAAAATCAATGCGCTTTTCGGACATTCTTATACCTTTGCATTTTATGATTACCAAACAAATATTAGGGAGGTTGATTTAGTGATTTCAAATTACTACTTCAACACTGGTGAAATTCCATTGATTTTAATGAAAAACATTCCTACAGAGCGCAACTGGCGCCAACTTGGAGAAGTGTTATTTCAGTTAACAAGTATCAAAGCAAGTTTGCGTTAAACGCAGATTTGCTTTTTTAAATCGTAATTTCTTCTCGAAACAAGAAAATTCTTGAACTAGAAAAAGCAATCCGGGCATGGCAAAATATTCTTAGATCTTAATTAGATCAATTATTATTTAGGAGGAATTACAAAATGAAAAAAACTTTGGTTGCTACAACCGCGCTAGGACTACTCGCACTTAGCGCAACAAGTATGACTGCTTTAGCAGACAGTCAAGAAAGTCCTTTGACAAGCATTACGAACAAAACTGACGTAACTTTTACGCCTGGATCAGGAGAAGATGTAGACCCAATCGTTCCTGATGATACCCATGATGACGATCCAAGTACAGGAGATACCGGTTCATTATCAATTCCTTTCGCTTCGAACATCACATTTGGTCAACATGAAGTCTCTCAAGGAGACGAAACGTACTTTGCATTGAACCAAAAACCACACGTACAAGTAAACGACACCCGGGGCGGAGCAAAAGGTTGGTCACTTGGTGTGACATTGAAACCATTTGTTGGTGAAAATGGGAACGAACTAACTGGAGCCAAAATGACATTGTCTAATGGTAAAGTTGTCACTAAAAACAACAAATCTCCTATGCCTAAGATGGCAGACACATCATTCGAATTGAATGAACAATACCAAGACTTAATGCTTGCTAAAGAGGGGCAAGGTGCTGGTGGCTTTGCTGCTGTTTTTGAAGGGGAAGACGGCAATAACCAAAACGTGAAGCTTTATGTTCCACGAGCAGGAGTTGAGGCACAAGCTTATACAGCAGATCTAACGTGGGTGTTAACTGATGCGCCAGCCTAAGAATCACGGAGGATGGGGAATAGCATTCTCCATCTTTTTTATTTTTTCTATTTTCTTCTTGTTAGGTACATCTCCCTTAAATGGCTTTGCTGAGGACGATTCGAAAACAGACAATAAAGTTTCTTTTGATGCACAAGCTGTTTTACCGGAAAATCAACAATCAGAAGCAAGTTATTACGATTTGAAAGTTGCTCCTGGAAGTTCACAAAAGTTAGTTCTTAAACTGCGAAATACCAGTACAAAGGACATCAAGGTCAATGTAGAAGCAAACAATGGAGTAACCAATCAGAATGGGGCAATTGACTATTCTAAACATGGGGAAAAACTTCTTGGAGGACCTTCTTTTGAAGAACTGATTTCAAAGTCACAAAAAATCTCCTTAAAACCGGAAGAAGAAAAAGATGTTACTTTTGAACTGAAAATTCCTAAAGCAGGGTTCGATGGAACTGTGCTAGGCGGATTTTATTGCTATGAAGACACGGAAGGAAAAGAAGAACAATCCAAAGGGTTTACTCTAAACAACAAATTTGCCTATACGATTGGAGCGAAATTGATTTGTTCTGGTAAAAAAGTGCAACCAGACTTTGCTTTGACAAAGGTTACGCCGGGTTTAGATAATGGCTATTTAACAGTTTTTGCTGACCTGGAGAATTCGCAACCTATACTCATGAGCAAATTGGATATGCATGCTACGGTCACTAAAAAAGGCCAAAAAGATGTGCTAAAAGAAATGAATAAAAAAGTCTCTTTTGCTCCTCGGACTAAATTCAGTCTGCCAATCAGCTGGAACAATGATCCGTTAAAAAAAGGAACCTATGAATTAGTCATTGATTTGAAAAATGACGAAGGAAAAGCATGGCAATTGAAGAAAGACTTTGAAATCAAGGGGAAAGATGAAGAACTTAACACGAAAGCAGTCGAAGTAAACAAAGAAAAAGACAACACCTTCATTTATGTGATTGCTGCACTGTTCTTAGTGATCATTCTGGTATTAGTCGGCTATATTTACAATATGAAACGTAAAAAGCAATAGAATGGGGGAAGAACAATGAAAAAAATCTTTAGTCTATTCTTATTGATGGTATTACTTGGGGGAGCAGTATCAGTATCAGCAAGTGAACAAGTCAAAAGCGAAGTAGGAATCTCTTTCTATCAGCCTACCAATAAAAATCAAGTAATCCCAATGGAAAAAGTAGCGGTTGGGGATAATGGTGTGGCTGTAGGACCTAAAACATTGCCAAAAACTGGAGAAGAAAGGCCGTTTTTCTTACAAGGATTCGGTGTACTATTACTAGGCACAGCTATTACGCTTTACTTATTGAAGAAGAATCAGAAGGATAAACGGGATGCCTTATGAGAAGATATAAGCATCTAATCTACTGGTTGATACTATTTTCCGGCATTTTTTTAGGTGCAGTTACAGCAGAAGCTGCACCAAGACCTTTAACTGATCTAGGCTACTTTCATTGGGCCAATCAATCAGTGACACCAGCTGAGAATACATTTGTCATGCACTACAATGATCGTTTGTCAGTTACACCTCTAGAAGGAAAAGCGAGTAAGAGTTTCATAGAAGTTAACCGAAATACGAATCGAAGTAAAGCATTAGTAAAAAATGTCGGCTTCTATAAAGGGCAAGAAGTTAATCTGATGATAACACTTGAAAGAAATAAAGGAAATCTAGATGGAGGATCGATTTATTTCACGAAAAAAGATTTTTTGCGAATCTATATTTATGGGGAAATGATCGTTAACTATGATTTTTTGGATAAAAACGGGAACCCACTATTTTTGGAAACAACTTTAAATTATTATGGCTTAAATCAAAATAAATATGTCGGCTTTTTGTCTCCAAGTTCTCTGATCAAAGGATTGTACGCCAACAATCCTACAAATGTCAGGTATGATGTTTGGGATGGAGGAGCAGATGATTATTGGGTATATTTCAAAAATCCAGCAGGCGGCGGGGAATGGGCAGTTGATCCAAGGCAAAGTTTTGAAATAACTACCAAGGCAATTTCTAGTATGAAATTTGTGATCCATAATAATGATGCCACTACTTCGTCGGTAAAGTATGATACCAAATTTTTAGCAAAACCAGAATTTCCTGTTGCATACGGCGTTCAATCATCTTTTGAAAAAGCAAATCAGGATGTCTACTTGAAAGCGCAGCAAACTATTCCAAATATAGAAAATTGGCAAAAAAATAATTCTATCCAAGTTTCTTTCAATTTAAAAGATATGTATAATACAAAACAATATTCCATCAAAAATGCCAAAGTCGTCAATTTTAGCGGGGAAGATGTGACAAAATATTTTACCATTGAAAATGTTTCAGATAGTGATGTTATCAGTTTTAAAATTAAAGATTTTAATTCCCCAGAGTTATATGATACTGTTTTGTCCTATTTTGTAGATCTAACATGGGAAGGTGCATCATACCCAGTAAATGTTGACCTCGTCAAAGAGGGGAAGCTATCACTGCCGTTTAGCACTCAAACATTCCGAAATGAGCAAAAAATAGGAGAGCATTCCGGAGAATCTTTGGTGAATTATCTAGGGAAAGTGACTGTCCCTTTCCTAGATGAGAATGATGATATTTTGCAGGCGCCATTTGTTAAGGAGGGGATCGTTACAACCTCCTTTGATTTTTCTGATGAATATCCGCAAATAGAAGGATACTATCCAATAAAAAGGACAGAAAAAGACAGAGGACTTTTTTTGCCAGATGAGCAAGTGATTGCTCATTATTACAAAAAAGGACAGCCTTTACACTTTGAACTCCTTAATAAAGAAAGTCCTTTACTGGTCTCAAGGTTTAACAACAAAAGAGAGTTAGCTATCCAATACTCTCAAGACCCTTCAAAAGAGGAAGCGACAACTCTCTCTTTCGTTGCCAAGTATCAGGATGAAGAAAAAGTTGTAAAAGAAATTCCGTCTGCTCCTCAAAAAGGGGATGCTAAAATTACCTTCGCATTTCCTGAAGAATGGATTGGTCATGAGGTTTCTTTTTACATGAAAGATACAGACGGTCAAGAATCGAATATGGAAACGCGGATCATTGAAAAGGAAAAAGGCCCTAGCTTGTCTCTTCCCGATGAAATCAGTTTCGGTGAAGTTGCTATTCCTACAGAGGACAAAGTCGTCTTTCCAATTACTAAAGATAAGGCTCAAATCGAAGATCATAGTAAGCTAGATCGAAGTCGCTGGAAAGTGAAAGTCAAAGAAGAACAGCCGCTTATGAATGATCAGAAAAACGTATTAGCTCATCGTTTAATCATAAAAGGCGATAAAACAGACTTTCAGATCAATAATTCCGACCAAGAAATCTGGTCAGGAAGTGGAAGTGCTTCTTTTGATTTATCGAAAGATCTAAAATTGGTTGTCCATCCTTCTGATAATATAGGAAGCTATCATGGTTCTTTACGATGGACTTTTGAAGACGCGCCAGACTAGGTAATTTGAGCAACAAAATCCATCGCTAAATATTAGAGGAACATTGGCTCCTTAATAATTAGTGATGGTAGAGAAAAAAACTTTAAAATTTTGGTAAGACAACATTATTGACCCAGAGTCAGATAATGTTGTCTTGTTAATTTGCCTCAAGAAAAGGAGAATCAACAATCTTCTTGTGTTGATATGTCAGAATATCTTAGCGCTACAACTAAACGATCATCATTTAAGATCAGAATAGGTAGGTGACATGAAAAATTATAAATTTTTTTTGGTTCTTTTTTTAGCCGGGTTGCTTTTGAATTTGGGACTATCTATTCTAATCGATAGACCTTTCAAATGGTGGATAACTGGGGGCTTATTTATAGGTTTTTCAGTTGCTTACCATGTTAGTTCAGAGAACAAAAAAACTACAGATAAAGGTACTCCTAGTAAGTAAGATTACTATCGCAAGACCAAATGACTTTTTGCTAAAAAACTTGGTATTTTCACTTAGATAGACTGGCACTTTACCAATAAGGAGTAATAGTTGTGTGAGATCATTTTTGATTCAACTAGTTCCATAAATTCTATAGAAAAAGGACTAGCGAAACAGCTAGTCCTTTTTCTACGGAATTCTATTCCCAAGTTTGATTCATTTTGTCAGCATAAAAAGCAATCGCTTTGTGATAATCTCTGATATTTTGATCCGATGAAGTTTGTGCCAGCAGTTCTAATAAAATTTGATTGGATTGGCTGTATTGCTGAAGGTTAAATAGAGCCATCGCATAAAACACCTTTAGCGCATTATTAGTCGGGAATTTATCTTGTGCTTCACTTAAAACTTGTTCCGCTTTTTGATAGTTCCCTAAAGCCCGGTAAGTACTGCCTAATCCCAGGTAGGCTTCTTCCAGATCTGGCTCAGTCAATCCTAATTGAATCGCTCGTTCATAATAAGGCACCGCTTGAGATTCTTTTCCTAAGACATCAAAGCTCCAAGCAATTTGATAATTTAGATAGGCATTCTCAGGATTAGTTGGATAGATTTTTAGCAATAAGTCATTTGAATCTTGAAATTTTCCAGCTTTTCTTAACTGGATGGCTGTTTCGATTATATTCATTTGGTTTTCCATCATCTGTTATAAACACCCTTCGATTATATCCTTATTTCTGATAAGCCTCAAGCCAATGATGAGGCTGTAAGCTTCTCAATTCTGCAAATTCAATCCTGTCAACATCTTTTGTGGTCAATGCACACAACACATCACCACCCCAAAGAGCCAGCCGTTCTTGACATATGCCGCAGGGAGAAAGAATTTTGAAGGGAGCATTTTCGTCCTCTCGAACCAAACAGAGGGTATGGGTGATTCGTGCATTCATTTTAGCCGCTTCCAACATACAACCTAGTTCCATACACACACTGGAACCGGCATTCGGAAAGTCTGGCGAGATGCCAATTACTATTTCATCAGTATCTAAATAGGCACCGGCAACACCACCCCAACCTGTCGGATACCGCTGAAGTAACTCCGATTTAACCGTTTCAAAAAGTCTTGTTTCAGCTTTCATAAAAATCTCCTTTTCTTAATCGTGTCCTAGAAAAGCTTCTTTAGCGCTAAAAAGTAGAAGGGGACAAGCTTATGAAAGGAGAAATGCTTAGTTCGCCTCTACTTTTATGTGGCACTCTCTTTAAATACTAAACCCATTTAAATAAGAAACTTCTAAAGAAAATCAAACAGGCAATGTTGCTGTTCGCCTTCTTTTATTAACTGGCTGTTCCGTATTCCCGATGCAGTTTACTGATTCTTTGTTTCTGCTTATCTGTCAGGTGCGGTAGGTTTTCTAACTTGGAGAACAGAGCAGGCAATGCCTCAAGAGGGGTAATTTGAGCAACACGAATCGCATTTTGAAGCATAATCAGCAAGTTGCTGATTTTTTCAGTTTCAATCATCCCCAGGTAATCGTCTTTGATATTTGAAAACTTATTCTCAATATCACAAGCAACTAAATGGCTGACCAGATCATGGGCGATTCGTCGATGATAGGAGTTTTTATGGGCATGCAGTTGCCAAAAATCCTCCCAGTATGGATAAAAAAGTGTTGGCTCCAACAGAGAAGCTCGTTCAATAATCAAGTAACTATTGAAATAATAATTAATGTGATTCTTGCCATCAATGACATTTTTAACTAATTTTTCTCTTAACGAGTGGTCCAGCAAAGTGCTTTTAATATACGGTGTTGGGTCAAAACTTGTCGTATCAAATTTTGATTCAATCATTTCATAGGTAAACCGTTCCGAGTAGGTCATAACAGCGCTCCTTTATAAGTAGTTGAGAGAAGTGAATCACTATTTTCCTTCGTCATTTTTCAAATCAATGTTGTGGATTACTATTATAGTATCAAAGAATGAAAAGAATTACTTAAAAAAATTGCTCTTCTTCAATTAGCCCTTTTTGTTCTCTTTACTATTGAAGGATTTGATTGGAGATGACAAAAATGATAGTTACTGACTGGCATTTTTCGTGCTATATTGTGTAAACCCTATTAGTGAAAGAAGGAATTCTCGATGCCAGTCATCGCTATTTTAATTGATTTGATTACTTGTGCTAGCTACTTTTTTCAATTGCATTCCATACCGTCACAATCCTTGTACTTGTTGGGAATGATCTTACAAGTATTCTTTGCCCTCATTTTATTGATTATCGCTTTCACCTATAGCGGTAAAAAATTTGCTCGTATCCAGCCCCATCTTTTTTACCGGGTCGTTTCTATTAGGTATGGGATTATTTTGATCTCTACATTCATCAACGGAGCAGTCCTGTTTTTGTATGTCCTGAATTACTTAGGTATCAATGATGTGGTCTTTTCCAACTTCTAATCAAGCAAAACAGTAAAAATCACAAAAAAAAATCCACTCGTATAAAGTGGATTTTTTTTGTGATTTTCATTTAAATTAGGTGGCAGACGAAAAGGCAATTAGCACTTCGTCTTTTTATTTCGATCTTAGGAGAGATAAAACTCTTTCAACGTTTTCGCGATCATTTTTGCGATGGGATGGCCCTCGGTAAAGCTGGAAGACAGATAAATCGTACGAGAGAGCGGGAAATCATCCAAGGTGCGCAATACGAATGGGGCACTTTCTTTGTAGCCCCAGGTCACTTTAGGAAAGAAGGTGATCCCTAATCCCTGATTGATTAATGAACGCAATGTTGCCGGATCATCTGTGGTGGCGCCAATACTCAAAGCAATTTTTCTTGATTCAAATGCTTCGTCAATAGTACGTCGTAATGGTGTATTCGATACCAGCATGATTAGTGGCAAATCAACGATATCAGCGGTCAATAGCGCTGCTTTTTTCGCTAATGGATGATTTTTAGGAATGGCCAACAAAATCGGTTCGGTAAAAATGGGTAAATTCGTCATTCCGGTTTTCGGTTCAGAAGTAATGTAAAAGACCCGACCTTTTTCCTTTTCAGCTTTTCCGTGTTGTTTGATTGAAAGTTGAATATCTGGGTGCTTCTCAACAAAAGTTTTGACCAAATTGGGAATTGATACCGAGGCAACTTCAGAATAGATCGTGATGGAAGGAATGATTTCTTCATTAAGAGATCGAATCGCTTCTAATCCCTGGTCATATTGTTCCAGTGTTTTAGTGACATAAGGGTAAAATTCTTCCGCATACATCGTCAGTTCAATGTGACGGCCAGTATGATAGAACAAAGGCACGCCTAAATCACTTTCTAAATGTTTCATGGCCCGGCTCAATGCCGGTTGCGAAATATACAGTTCTTGCGCAGATTGAGTAATATTTTTAGATTCCGCGACTTTTTGGAAATAACGTAAATGTTCGAGGTTCATAGGACACTCCTTATTCCATACCTTTTTGTTATGGATACTCATCAAATTGGTATTTTTTATTATAACAAACTTTGACTAGAATAACAGTGTAAGAGAAATTGTTAAGGAGGTTCTTCATGAGTACAGGTTTCTTATTCCCAGGTCAAGGCAGTCAAACAAGCGACATGTTGCATGATGTACCAGATGATTACTTCATTCGCTTGGAACAAGCTACTGGCTATCAATTGAAAAAGGCATCGAACATTGAAAATGACACTGTCTATATTCAATTAGCTATGCTTGTCAAAGCTGCTTATTATACCGACCAGATCAAGAAAGCAGGCATTTATCCTGATTTGGTCGCAGGTCATTCAATCGGCGCTTTTTGCGCAGCATTGGCTAGTGAATGTCTGAGCTTTGAAAATACTGCCAGTCTGGTCTATCATCGAGCGACACTGATGAAAGAAGCGTATCCTGCGGACTATGCGATGGGTGTAATCGTTGGGCTGACAAGATCAGAAGCGGAAAAGGTAGTTGCAGAAAGTTTTGACATCAATTTTCCCGTGTATCTATCTAATGAAAATTGCCCAATGCAACATACCTTATCTGGACATATCAAGGGTTTGCAGCAAGCATTAGACCATGCGAAAACGTATCATGCCCAGACCGCAAAGCTACTAGCAGTTCCTGTTCCATCTCATTGTGAATTGATGGACGAAACCGTCAAAAAGTTTGAGCCCTTCTTGCAGAACGTCACGATCAATTCGCCAGCTTGTCCTTATGTCAAAAATATAGACGGACGATTGACAACTGATCCAGCGGAGATCCGCAAAGATCTGTTAAAAAATATTGCTCATCCAGTGCAATGGAACAAAATGATGGATGTCATAAAAGAAATGGGAACCGATATCGCTCTTGAATTTCCTCCCGGCAATACCTTAACAAAGCTGATTCATGCGAAATTTGGTGAAAACAAGGTGATCCGAACCATCAACTTGGACCAACACGGTATTGATGATGCCATATTCCTATATCAAAAATGGAGATGAACACAATGGAAAAACCAGCAAGAAACTGGGCCAGCAAACGCGAGCAAAAAGCCCAAACAATGAAAAAAATCGAACATTTGCTTGATGGAAAATATGTACCAACTGAAACCATTATCGAAGTGTTAGAAACGGTTATTCAACCAGGTGACAAAGTCGTTCTAGAAGGAGATAACCAAAAACAAGCAAGCTTCCTTTCAAAAAGTTTGGAACAAGTCAATACAGATAAAGTCAATCAATTGCATATGATCATGTCGAGTATTTCTCGTCCAGAACATTTAACTATTTTTGAAAAAGGCATCGCAGCAAAAATCGATTTTTCATACGCTGGTGCCCAAAGCACACGTGTCGCTCAAATGATCGAAGACGGCACAATGAAATTAGGCGATATTCATACTTATTTAGAATTATACGGACGTTTGTTCGTTGATTTGATTCCTAATGTCGTTCTTGTCGCTGCAGACAAAGCCGATAAACAAGGAAATCTTTATACAGGCTACAATACAGAAGAAACACCAACTATCGTTGAAGCTGCTGCTTTTAAAGATGGCATCGTCATCGTGCAAGTCAATGAAGTGGTAGACGAATTGCCACGGGTCGATATTCCAAGTGATTGGATCGATATCGTTGTCCTGGCTGATCAACCTTATCAATTAGAAGCATTATTTACTCGGGACCCTCAAAACATCACCGAATTACAAATCTTGATGGCAATGATGGCATTAAAAGGAATTTATGCCGAACATGAAGTTCAATCATTGAATCATGGGATTGGGTTCAACACTGCCGCGATCGAGCTACTTTTACCTACCTATGGCGAAACGTTAGGAATCAAAGGGAAAGTTGCTAAAAACTGGGTCTTAAATCCACATCCAACAATGATTCCTGCTATTGAATCTGGTTGGGTCGAAAGCATTCACAGTTTTGGCGGCGAAGTAGGGATGGAAGAATATATTGCTGCTCGTCCAGATATTTTCTTTGTTGGGAAAGACGGTACGATGCGTAGTAACCGTGCTTTGTCGCAAACAGCTGGTCAATATGCGGTTGATATGTTCATCGGTTCCACTCTGCAATTGGATTATGAAGGAAATTCTTCAACCGTAACCAAAGGACGTTTATCTGGTTTTGGCGGTGCGCCAAACATGGGTCATAACCCTGGCGGTCGTCGTCACTCAACACCGGCATGGCAATCATTGCGTGACGAAAAGGATCCATTAGGCAAAGGTCAAAAATTAGTTGTTCAAATGGTCGAAACTTACAGCTCAAACAAAAAACCAGTCTTTGTTGAAACACTAGATGCATTGGACGTTCAAAAACAAGCGGGATTAGCCAACGCCCCTGTAATGATCTACAGTGATGACACAACTCATATTGTGACCGAAGAAGGAATTGCTTACCTTTATAAAGCCACTTCTAAAGAACAAAAACAAGCAGCAATCGCAGCAATCGGCGGTGTCACCCCATTAGGTATGACGAGTACCAAAGAATCATTGGATCAATTGCGTGCTGCTGGCATTGTAAAATTACCAGAAGATCTTGGTATCAAACGCAGCGATGCGAAACGTTCATTACTAGCTGCGCAAACCGTGGATGATTTGATTGAATGGTCTGATGGCTTGTATCAACCACCTATGAAATTTAGAACTTGGTCATAAAGGAGAGAAGAATAAAATGGAACAATTAGCATATACCTATAAAACAACCAAACCCATCAAAGAAAAAATCCATGTTGGTGTGGTGGGTTCAGGCGATTTAGAAATTTTACTTTTTCCAACAGATAAAGCGGAAACTTCAGTGAAGATTTGTACCGGAAGTGACGGCTTTGGCGATGTTTGGCAAAATGTTTTGACACGCTTCTTTGAACGTTACCCAATCACCGCAGACATGGTTATCAATGACTTTGGTGCTACTCCTGGAGTTGTCTATCTTCGATTAACACAAGCAATGGAGGAACTTTCAGATGAAAAATAGTTTTGTTGAATTAAATGCCCGCGAACGTGTCAATGCGTTAGTTGATAATGGCCGTGAATTGATTGATCCCTTTGATCAAATGATCGCGCCTAATTTGGTCGCACAAGATATTGTTCCCCAAAGTGATGACGGGATCGTGGTTAGCCGCGGTAAAATTGCTGACAAAGAAGTTGTCGTTATTGCTATGGAAGGTAAATTCCAAGGTGGCGGTATCGGTGAAGTTTCCGGTGCGAAAATCATTACCGCTTTGACCCATGTACTGGAAGAAAACCAAAACGGCCACGAAATCTATCCAATCATTGTATTGGATACTGGTGGTGTCCGTTTGCAAGAAGCCAATTACGGGTTGCTCTCGATTTCTGAAATTGGTAATTTGATCGTCGCTTTGAAAAAATATGTTCCAGTCATCGGCTTAGTTCCTGGTCGTGTTGGTTCATTTGGTGGGATGTCCATCACTTCAGCCTTAATGAGCTATTTGATTGCTACCAAAAAAGCCCGGATCGGTTTAAATGGACCAGAAGTGATTGAACAAGAAGCGGGTGTTCGCGAATTTGATTCCAGTGATAAAGACTTGATCTGGAACACGATCGGTGCCCGGCAACGGTTGAATGCGCAAATCGTTGATGAATTAGTAACAGATAGCGTTGAGGCAATCAAAGCAGCTGTGATTGCAGCAATCAACGAAAAGAAAGACAGCCATCGCAGCGAAAACGCCGACTTTTATCTTTCTTTGTTGGCAAAACTAGATTTATCCAAACCATTGGCGATTGACGCGTACAATCAAGCATTAGCCGCTCACAAATCAGCAGCTGTGAAGGAAATCAACGTAACAGAAGGGACAGAAGATGCTGCTACAAGTGTTGGTTACGACTGGTTTGCGGCATTGACAGGGTTGAAACACCCAACTTCTACAAGTGCCACGGTTTATGCTGCAGCTTCAAACTTATTCAACGAAGATGCGGTTGTCACAGCCATTGTCCCAAATGCACAAAACCCAATGTACCGTGTTCGTAATGGGGAAGTTGGCTTGATCGAAGGTTTTGAAATGGCTCATGTCTTAGAAACCGTTTATCAAGAAGACAAAGAGAAGGCCGTGAAACGTCCGGTTGTTGTCGTGATCGACGTACCAAGTCAAGCTTACGGTTATAACGAAGAATTGATTGGAATCCACGTAGCCTTAGCAAATAGTGCTGCAGCTTATGCAAAATTGCGTCAAGCAGGTCATCCAGTGATTGGCTTTATCGCTGGGAATGCGATCTCTGGTGCATTCTTAGCCCATGGCTTACAATCTAGTCGCTTGATCGCTTTGAATAGTACCAATATCACTGTTCAAGCAATGTCTAAAGAAAGCGCCAGCCGTGTAACAAAACGTTCAATCGCAGCGATCGAAGCAGCAGCAGAAAAAGTGCCAAGTATTGCCTACGACATCAAAAATTATACGAAGCTTGGTGCGATTTTCACTTTCTTAGAATCAATTACGGATCAAGAAACCAGCGCTGACCATGTCAATGCGGTGATCGACGCCATCAATGCAGCGATTCTTGATGTTCGTCAAACAAACGACACTATGTTGACCAACCGATACACCAACGAGATTGCTGTTAAAGGCGGTCGTTTAGAAACAAATAAAGTTTTTGCCCGTATGAATGAAGAATGGACTGATTAAACAATGAACTTTGCCCACGATATTGTATTGATCGATAACCAAGCGCTTGCTGATCTCGTTTTACCAGATTGGCTGCAACAAAGGGAAAAAATGTATGCGACTGTCCGTAGAGGCATTCCTCAAAGCCCACAACATATCCTTGTCGGCTTTCGAGGAACAAAACGGGTACAGCGCTTCGGCACCGAGATACTTTCCAAGTATGTGATGGCGACCATTCATCCATGGCAGCTGATTGCCAAAGAAAGTTTTCGCCAAAAAGACATTGCAGATTATCCTGTTTATCGCCAATATCGTGAGGCACAACGATTGTTGTGTGATTGTCAGTGGGGTGTGGGTGGCAGTTTGGGGTTTGAATTGGCTTCAGACCAAACCGCGATCAAAGTAACCAGTGACTTGGATCTCTTGCTTTATGCTGATTCTGCCACTCAACTTCCTTTACAACTCATTCAGGACAATAAAGATTTTTTCAATGATTTAGATATTCAAGTAATAACTAAAAAAGGCGGTTTTTCCTTAAAAGAATATTTGAGGAACCCCCAAAAGAAACTATTACTTAAGACAGACGAGGGTCCAAAACTCACCAACGAGATTTGGTAAATATAAGAAAAGTGAGCGAAAAAAATGTTCGAGAATAAAGAAATCAAAATCAATATCAGCGACTTCCTAAAAGTCTTTGCTGTGACCGCCGTTATGATGCAGACTGTTTTGAGTTTTGCTTTAGCAAATGTCCAAAACGAAAAAACCGCCGCCTTTATTGGTATATTTTATGTCATCGTGAAATACACCGCACCAATGTTTATTTTTGCAATTGTTTATAATATGGTAAAAACAAGCCAACATCTTTCTTATTGGGAATTTCTGAAAGAAAAATTCTTTGAATTAGTGGTTCCTTATCTGTTGTGGACGACTGCATACTTATGGCTCTTTCCAGCCGTTCAACAAGGTCAACCCTACACAGATACTGCTTCATTCTTATTGAAATATATTACCGGTGACGGCGCACCCCATCTATGGTATACCGTGATGATGCTTCAAATTCAATTATTGATGCCGTTTTTCGTATGGTTAGGCTACAAAGTCTTTTCAAACAAGAAAAATGTTTGGCCTGTCCTAATCGTTGCGACAGTTTTATATGTAGCTTGGTATTTATTCTATGATGCGCAAGTTTTTGCCGGACCTCATCATGACAACTGGTACTTATTGGATCGTTTCGTTGCTAGCTTTGTGATTTATGGTATTTATGGCGAAGCGGCATTGATGTATCATGAAGCCATTTACCGCTTTTTATATAAAATGCGCTATGCACTATTGCCAGTTGGCTTAGTATTAGCTTTATTTTCAGCTGATCATTTATTACACTTTAGCGGAGATCTTTCTTTCGCTCATGCACCTTATTTGAATACATTACAAAGTCTTTATAGCTTAGTGGTGATCTTCGGCGTCTTTATGTTAGGCTCAACTATGATCAAGAACAATGCACCACAGCTTCGTGCATTCAAATGGTTATCTGTATATGCGTACCGTACCTATTTAGCCAATGTATTTGTATTTCAAGTTATTCTAGTTTGTTTCAAAGATACACTATTACAATTGCCAACGGGAATCATGATTCTTGTTGCCTACTTAGCTACTGCCAGCTGCAGCTTTTTATTAAGCTATCTTCTGCATGTGATTTGGTTAGGGATCAAAGGACCATTTAGTAATTAATTCATAAAAAGAGGGGATCTTATGGAAGAACAATCTGCCTTCGCTACCTGTCATCAACTGGCAAAACTAGTTGAAAAAGCGCTGATCGATGAAGTGGAACTCTCACCCAAGCCAGGCTTAGTCGATCGTTTTACAAATGGTTCACATAGCGATATGAATCACGAACTATTTGTCTTATCTGCACAAACGCTGACACCATTTTTTGAAGAAATGGCGCTGGCTTCTTGGCAAAAAAGACCGAGCCAAGCCGTCAGAGAAGCGATCGCTGAGATTGGTCGCCGTGCTGAAACAGCCATGTTTGCAGCTACTGGTGGAGTCAATACCCATAAAGGGGCCATTTGGGCAATGGGATTGTTTATCAGTGTGATAAGTAGCCAATACAGCTGTGATCGTCAGTTGTTTTTACCAAAGATTTTTACAGAGATTCAACAACTGGTCGCTTATCCAGATCGTCGGATACAAGTTGCGGCTACTGGAAGTCACGGAAACAAAGTCAAACAAAAATATGGTTATACGGGTGCTTTTGGGGAAGCAGCAGCAGGTTTTCCTCATGTTCAAGTGGCATTATCTGATTTTTTGTCACGACAAATAAAAGATTCACCAGAAAAAAGACTCCATATGCTCCTAGCGATCATGGCCACTCTTGATGATACTTGTATTTTGTATCGCAGCGATAAACAAGTGCTGAACCATGTTCAACAGTTGGCAAAGCAAGCCAATAAACAGCCCATTCCTAGCGCCGCTTTTGAAGCATTGAACAACTATTGTCAACAGCAAAATGTTTCACCCGGCGGAAGTGCCGATTTATTAGCTGCCAGTTTCTTTCTGCTTTCTTTGAAAAACTTAACGAGTCAGAAACTTTATTTCACTACAGCAAAATAACATATTTATTCCATTCACAAGACTTTTAAAGAGATTGTTTCTTAAACTCTTTAAAAGTCTTTTTTTATCTGTTCAAAAAACGTGTTATTCAATCGAAATAAATAAAATATAAAAAGAGAAATAATTTATCCAGGAAACCTCTTTTAATTGTTTGCTTGGAGGTCGCTAAATTCTAAAAAACTTTTTAAAGTCTTCTCAGATAACGGCGAATGTTGGACTTAAACATTTGTTTTAATTGTTATTTAAAAAGGATAGAAGAGGGGTTTGACACCTGAATTAAAAAATAGTAGTATCTAACGTGAATTGAATATGTTTCTTCGGGGCAGGGTGTGATTCCCGACCGACGGTGACAAGCAATGCTTGAAGTCCGTGACCCGCATTCGTGCGGTTGATCCAGTGAAACTCTGGAACCGACAGTTAAAGTCTGGATGGGAGAAGAAAAACTTACAAGAATATTGACGGGAGGAGTCTATCCTTTTGGTCATCGTTTCTTTGAGTTTGTCTAATCATGACCTCGTGTACTTATGCACGAGGTCTTTTTATTTAAAGAAAGGAGGAATGTTTATGCATGAAACGTATATGAAGCGCGCTATATCCGAAGCACTAAAAGGCAAAGGACAAACCTTCACGAACCCTTTAGTCGGTGCTGTCATTGTGAAAGATGAGGAAATAGTTGCTGTAGGCAGCCACATGGCTTATGGCCAGCCACATGCGGAAAAGAACGCCATCGATTCATGTAGTTCCCCCGAAAAACTAATTGATTCAACCATTTATGTGACCCTTGAGCCTTGCCACCATTACGGAAAACAGCCACCTTGTACAACTGCTATTCTACAAAGCGGCATCAAAAAAGTGGTAATTGGTCAATTGGATCCCAATCCGTTGGTATCTGGCAAGGGCAAAGCGTTTTTAGAATCACAAGGAGTAGCAGTGATCACCGGTGTTTTAGAAAAGGAGGTACGTGAAATCAATCGCCACTATAATACGTATCACGAAGAGCAACGTCCTTTTGTGGCTTTAAAGCAAGCAACCACACTTGATGGAAAAATCGCTTTAGCTGGTCAGCGAACAAGGATAACCGGTGAAGCTGCATTGCGCCGGGTTCGTCAGGAACGTTCAGACTATCAGGCTATTTTGATAGGGAGCCGCACTGCCTTAATCGATAATCCTACTTTGCGGACAGAGGCTGCCTTTCCGACTTATCGAGTGGTCCTAGATCGTAAAGGAGAAACCTTGAAACAGCAACTAACTCTTTTTGAGGATACCAGTAGTCCTGTACTGGTCTTTACTACGAAAAAAGTCCAAACTGTTTTCTCAAATCACGTGAAAATCATTACCACGCCTTCACTGACTCTCTCGTTTGTCATGAAAGAATTGTATCGACGCAAGATTCAATCGGTTTATGTTGAAGGCGGAAGCAGCATTCATGATGCCTTTCTGGCGGATGGTTATTGGGATCAAGTTATCACCTATCTTTCGCCAAAACTTATCGGCGGCAATGGAACAGCGAGTTTTGCTAGTTCTCGAGAAGTGAATCAGATGTTTGCGCTAACGGAAGTCACTGTTGAACCGGTCGGAGAAGAGTTAAGGATCGTTGGAAGGAGGCAGGAAAATGTTTACCGGACTCATTCAAGAAAAGGGTAAGATCACACGGATCGTGCCTAGTGGTCGCACCATTGCATTGACTTGTCATGCTTCTGAAGCATTGTTAACGGATTATCGGGTTGGCGATAGTATGGCGATCAATGGCGTATGTTTGACAGCGATCAAGACTGGCAAACAAGAATTCACTGTCGAGATCATGCCGGAAACTTATCAACGAACCACCTTTTCGACCGCAAAAATCAATGACGAAGTCAATTTGGAACGAGCGTTAGCTTTCAACGGCCGCTTGGAAGGACACTTGGTGGCAGGTCATGTAGATACTACGACAACGCTGCTAGAAAAGCGTGTGTTGGAGAATGCGCTGATTCTGACATTTGCTTATCCCGACGAACTGAGAAATGAGATCATTCCACAGGGCTCTATCGCATTGAATGGGGTTAGTTTGACGATTATCGAGACCACACTGCGCTATTTCTCCGTTGGACTGATTCCTCATTCCAAAAATCAAACCAATCTGGGGCGACTTAACCGCGGTGAAGCAGTGAATGTTGAAACAGATCTATTAGGAAAATATGTCAAAGCCAATCAACTGATCCGTGGCGGAAGAAAGGAAATGTCCTATGAGTAAAAATAAAATCGAAACAGCATTAGACTATTTAAGAAATGGGCAATTAATTATTGTTGCTGATGATGACGACCGGGAAGCGGAAGGAGACCTTGTTGGGATCGCTAATCTAGCTACGATGGAAAGCGTGAATTTTATGACGAAATTTGCTCGAGGGTTGATTTGCGCACCTATCTCAGCTCAACTAGCTGACCGCTTGCAGCTAACTGAAATGGTCGCGCAAAATACGGATACTTTCAAAACAGCCTTCACTATAAGTGTCGATCACCGTTCAACGACAACAGGAATTTCTGCTGAAGAACGCGCGCGAACGATCCGAGCATTGGCTAATCCTCAAACTAAGGAAGAGGACTTTCAAAAACCAGGTCATATTTTCCCGTTGATCGGAAGAATAGGCGGGGTGCTGGAAAGAAGGGGCCATACCGAGGCTGCATTGGATTTAGCAAAATTGACCAATCAAAGTGAAGCGGCCTATATTTGTGAGATTCTAAATGAGGATGGCACGATGGCTCGCCGCCCACAATTGGCTCAACTCGCGGAAAAATGGCAGCTGCCGATGATCACTATCGAAGAGTTAGCGACTTATATGGCAACAAGTCAGTTAACCGTTCAATTGCCAACCGCATTTGGATCCTTCGATTTAACCTTATTTGAAGATCAGCATCATCTTGAGCACTTAGTATTAGCAAAAGGGGATTTGACTAATCCCGCAAAACCATTATTGGTTCGTCTTCACTCAGAATGCTTGACCGGAGATGTTTTTGGATCCCAGCGGTGCGATTGCGGGGAACAACTACATGAAGCCATGCGTCAAATCGAAAAAGAAGGTACCGGAGCCATCTTGTATTTGCGTCAGGAAGGCCGAGGTATCGGCTTGAAACAGAAACTGCAGGCGTATCAATTACAGGAAAAAGGCTTGGATACGTATGAAGCCAATGTTGAATTAGGTTTTCGTCCAGATGAACGGGATTATGGTTTTGCGGCCATTATTCTGAAGTCTCTTGGCATCGATACGATTCGCTTGCTGACAAATAATCCAGAAAAAATCACCGAGTTAGAAGCTCATGGCATTCATGTTGCTGAAAGAATTCCGCTGGAAATAACTCCAGTTGCAGAAAATAATCGTTATCTTCAAACAAAAAAAGAAAAATTCCATCATTTATTATCACTTTGAGAAAGAAGGAGAGCACAACATGACACAATTTGAAGGAACATTTGACGGACAAGGAATGAAAGTAGGGATCGTGGTTGCGCGTTTTAACGAGTTTATTACGGCGAAACTTTTGAGTGGCGCCCAAGATAATTTGATACGGCATGGAGTAAAAGAAGAAGACATTGATGTTTACTGGGTACCCGGTGCCTTTGAAATTCCCTATATAACAAAAAAATTAGTCAACGTGAAGCAATACGATGGCTTGATCACACTGGGTGCAGTTATCCGCGGTGCGACTACCCATTATGAGCTTGTTAGCAATGAAGTCGCGAAAGGCGTGGCCCAAGTTGGATTAGCGGCAGACATTCCAGTCATGTTTGGCGTTCTAACTACAGAAACTATCGAACAAGCCATCGAGCGGGCCGGAACCAAAGCGGGCAATAAAGG
This sequence comes from Enterococcus sp. DIV0574, assembly GCF_051711125.1. Lineage (NCBI taxonomy): Bacteria > Bacillati > Bacillota > Bacilli > Lactobacillales > Enterococcaceae > Enterococcus > Enterococcus sp. DIV0574. Next base: position 1,783,147 of record NZ_JBIOMA010000001.1, on the reverse strand, counting down.
TTCAGAAGCGGCGCAAGGATTGATCGAAATGATTTCATTGAACCGGGTGATTTAATGTTTTAAAGCCTGTCCGCGACTTTCTTATAGTTGCATTTATTTGCTAAAGGCATTCAATTTTTTCTGAAAAACTGCTATGATGAACAAAAAAAACTAGGGGCGAAACGAACGGATGCAAGAAGGAAAAAGACAAGTCAAAGCGATGGGAACGATCATTCAGCTTTGGATCCAACATGAAGATCCCACACCAATTTTAAAAGCAGCAGTCCAACAAATCAGAACGTTTGAAAAACGGTTTAGTGCCAATGATCCTGCTTCAGATCTGATGAAAGTCAATCAAAACGCCGGAATTCAGCCGACCAAAGTAGCCAAAGACTTGTTTGCTTTGATCGCCTTAGCAAAAGAGCACAGCTTGCCAGAGGATAGTTTCTTGAACATCGCGATGGGACCCCTGATTCAGGAGTGGCGTATTGGTTTCTCAGATGCCAAAGTGCCGACTGCCGAAAAAGTGACGGAATTACTACAGGTGACCGATCCTCAACGAATCGAATTGGATAACAAACAGCAGAGCGTTGCCTTAGCTGCCGGTATGTCAATAGACCTAGGTGCTGTGGCCAAAGGCTATTTCGCAGATCAGCTGGCAGATTTTTTTAAGCAATCTGGTGTCAGTGCCGCTTTGATTGATCTGGGCGGGAATGTTGTTACCTTTGGTGAAACACCAAATCATGCGGATCACTTATGGCGTATCGGAATTCAGAATCCTTTTTTGCCAAGAGGAAATTTCGTGGCAGCCTTAAAAATCCGCGATCGTTCTATCGTAACCTCAGGGATCTATGAACGTTCCCACACCGTCGACGGTAAGACCTATCATCATATTTTCAATCGTAAAACCGGTTATCCGATAGAATCAGCGTTAGCAAGTATCACGATTATTTCCGATCGTTCAGTGGATGGCGAAATTTGGACCACACGTCTCTTTGGTAAAAAACCTGAAGAAATCATGAAACAACTCAGCCAACTCGATGGCATTACTGGATTAATCGTAACCCGACAAGGCCAATTGCTTTATCCCTCTACGCTACAACCACTGATTGAGTTACCTGAAACGAATCAAAAAGCCTAATTGAAACATACTCAAAGATAGAGACGAAACTGCCTTGACAAAGCAGCTTTCAGAGTCTGGTAAATGAAGTAAAATGAAGTATTTAAACTGGTGAAACAAGATAGCAGAACGACTGCGCCCCCTGGCAATTGCACGATCTTAAAGTGCCTGCTTAATCTGTTTAGCTCGTTTGACATACCATTACTTCTGACTCTTTCTTCTTTGAGTATGTTTTTTTTTACTTTTGATGGCGGTTTTAGCGATCATACTTTTTCTAGAAAATAGCGAATCAAGTTTTGATCAGCTATCGATAACGGACGCTCTGCTTGATGAGCGATAAAATAATTTAACGTTAGCATTTCTTCAGGTATCGGATAAAGGTTGAAAGGCGTCATTGTCGCTGCTTGCAAGACACTTTCAGGAACGATGGCCAACCCGAGATTGTTTTCAGCAAGTGCTGCTGCAGTATAAATATTGCTGCTTTCTACGAGAATGGTTGGTTCAACTTTGTACTTTTTCAATAATTGATCAATTTGCCGACGAATCGCGGAGCCGCTTGTCGTCAATATCAACGGACTTTGTAACAGTTCTTTCATTGAAACACTGTCTTGAGAGAGAAATTTTTTGTTTGCTTGATACAAAGGCGAAATAGGGGGGATGATCGCAAAATAATTTTCACTCTTTGTGGCGTAAGTCGTCAAATTAGGTGAAATAGTCTCCGGGTTCTGGCCAACAAAAAAATCCAATTGATTACTTAATAAACGTTTCTCATTGTGCTTTGGCAAATCTTCACGCAAAAAAAACGGTCACATCCTGGTGTTCTGCCAAATAGTCAGGTAAAAAAAGTGGGAGCAAGAATGAGCCCAGACTGGGCAAGATACCCAATCGCAATGTTTTGGTTTCTGGTGATGTATAGCGCAGTAACCGATGACGAAATTTCGCGGAAGCGGTTTCCAATGATTCAAGGTATTGATAATAGATTTTACCCGCTTCAGTCAAATGCAAAACACCTGACTGACGAATAATGATGGCCGTTCCCAACTCTTGTTCGACTTTTTTGATGGCTTGCGTAAGATAAGGCTGAGAAATAAATAGGTCTTTCGCTGCTTTGGTATAGTTATTGTACTTTAGTAATGTGTCGATGTACTGCAGCATCAAATGGGAATCTTTAAGAGACATAGAAGTTGCTCCTTCCGTAGAAATATGTCTATTATAACAAAAAAGTTATCATAATATAATTAAATAAATATTTCACAAATGTGAATGGTCAGACTAAACTGTAGAAGTACTTAATTGGAACAAATAAATTGTCCTTCAGATCCTTCTATCGGAATGAAATCAGAGAGATTTAAGCTGAGTTTGACCATTTTTATCTTTCTAAGACGACTATTTGTACGATTAACTTTTGAAACAATTGATCTAAAAGCGAGTTATAATCGAATCAATTGTTAAATTTATCACATTTAGGAGAGATGAGTATGAAACTGATCGGAATCGTTGGCACTAACTCTGCACGTTCGACCAATCGCCAGTTATTGAAATTTATCCAAACCCATTTCAAAGATCAGGCAGAAATCGAGCTTTGCGAAATCAAAGATCTGCCAGCATTCAATGAACCAGAAGACAGAACAGCACCTGAAGCAGTTCGAGAATTAGCAGAAAAAATCGAGGCTGCTGATGGCGTGATTATCAGTACACCTGAATACGATCATTCCATTCCAGCAGTACTAAAAAGCATGATTGAATGGCTTTCTTATACGACCCGTCCCTTGATCGACAAACCAGTGATGATCACTGGTGCCTCACTTGGTGCTTTAGGTTCTTCCCGAGCGCAAGCACATCTTCGCCAAATTCTTGATGCACCGGAAGTCAAAGCACGAATCATGCCTAGTGCCGAATTTTTACTCGGTCATTCGATGCAAGCCTTTGATGAAGAAGGATGCTTAAAAGATGAGGAAAAAGTCGCTGAATTAGAAGACTGCTTCAATGAATTCAAATTATTCGTGGAAATCACGAATCGTCTCGTCAGTGAATATTCGACTGCCAAAGAGCGCTCAAAGAAATTTTCTTGGGAACAGGTATAAGAAAGAGAGGAAATGTCCATGAAATTTGTCGGTATGATCGGTACAAATGCAAAGAAATCGACTAATCGCCAACTGGTGACATATATGCAACAAGCATTTGCCGATTTAGCAGAAATCGAAATTTTAGAAATTGATCAAGTTCCTATGTTCAATGAAACAGAGGATCAAACCAATAGTGAAGTCATTCAAACATTAAATCAAAAAATTTTGGCTGCCGATGGCGTGATTATCGCGACACCAGAACACAATCATTCCATTCCATCCGCACTAAAAAGTGTCTTAGAGTGGTTGTCCTTCAATGTACACCCGTTTGATGGCAAACCAGTGATGATCGTGGGCGCTTCTTATGACGTCCAAGGTTCTTCACGGGCACAACTACACTTGCGTCAAATTCTTGATGCACCTGGTGTCAATGCAACGGTTATGCCTGGTAATGAATTTCTTTTAGGTCGTGCGCATCAAGCATTCGATGAAAATGGGCAGCTGAAAGATCAACGGACTGTTGACTTTTTGGAAAGCTGTTTTAGAAAATTCATTCGCTTTACAGAAGTTGCTAATATCTTGAATGTTCCCGAAGAAGTAGTTTATCAGCCTGGGGATTATACTGTCACGGCACCAGGACACAATGGTGATTTACCAATGGTGGTTACATTAAGTGAAGAACGGATCGAAGCAATCAATATCGATACTTCCGGTGAATCGGAAGGAATCGCAGATGTGGTCTTTGCGCGTGTTCCACAAGAAATCATTGAAGGCCAAACATTGAACGTCGATGCGATCTCAGGTGCTTCCGTTACCAGTAACGGTGTCGTTGATGGTGTCGCGAAAGCAGTGAAAATGGCTGGTGCAAACCCAGATGTTTTAAGAAAACGTCCTAAGGCAGCCAGTGCGCTAAAAACGGAAGATGAAACTTACACCACGGATATCATCGTTGTCGGTGGTGGTGGGGCAGGATTGAGTGCCGCAGCAAGTATCCTCCAAGAAGGCAAAGAGGTGATTTTAGTTGAAAAATACCCAGCCATCGGTGGGAATACCGTTCGCACGGGTGGACCAATGAATGCCGCAGATCCGGATTGGCAAAAAACATTTGCTGCGCTTCCAGGTGAACGGGCTGCGCTAGAAGAAATCATTGCCGTAGATGAAGCAACCATTGATGCAGAATACTTGGCTGATTTTAGATTGTTGAAAGAACAAATCACAACGTATTTACAAGCAACTACTCCAGAGAAAGAATTCTTATTTGACTCTGCCATCTGGCATCGTATCCAAACTTATTTAGGCGGCAAAAGGACCGACTTAGAAGGAAATGTGATCTACGGTCAATATGACTTAGTAAAAATCCTAACTGATCGTGCACTAGAGTCTGTGAAATGGCTAGAAGAAATCGGCGTTGAATTTGATTACAAACATGTCGATATGCCAGTTGGAGCAAAATGGCGCCGAGGCCATAAACCATTGAAAAATGAAGGGTACGCTTTTGTTTCTGCCCTACACAATTTCGTCAATGAAAATGGTGGAAAAATTCTTACCGACACACCAGTCAAAGAATTGATCATCGAAGAGGGACAAGTCGTAGGGATCATTGGGGAAGGTCGCAATGGACAAAAAGTAACGATCCATGCCAAAGCGGTTATCTTAGCTTCTGGTGGCTTCGGTGCGAATACACAAATGCTGAAGCAGTACAACACGTATTGGACTGAAATCGAAGATGACATCAAAACTTCCAATTCGCCGGCAATCACAGGGGATGGTATCAAACTAGGGGAAAGTGCCGGTGCGGATCTAGTTGGAATGGGCTTCTCACAAATGATGCCGGTATCTGATCCGAATACGGGAGCATTATTCAGCGGTCTACAAGTACCTCCCGCAAACTTTGTGATGGTCAATCAAGAAGGCAAACGTTTCGTCAATGAATATGAAAGCCGTGATGTATTGACACAAGCAGCAATCGATAATGGTGGCCTATTCTATTTGATTGCTGATGAAGAAATCAAGAAAACAGCGTACAATACGTCCCAAGAAAAAATCGACAAACAAGTAGCTAACGGAACATTATTCCGCGCCGATACCCTTGAAGAATTAGCAGAACAAATTAATGTTGATCCAACCATCTTGAAAGAAACGATCACTGCATACAACGCCTATGTCGATGCAGGAAAAGATCCTGAATTTGGCAAAGATGTGTTTGATCTTAAAGTAACGACTGCTCCATTTTATGCAACTCCAAGAAAACCGGCAGTACATCACACCATGGGGGGGTTAAAGATCGATACACAAACCCATGTGTTATCAAAAGAAAATCAAGTGATCAAAGGTCTATATGCAGCTGGTGAAGTAGCAGGAGGAATCCATGCAGGAAATCGCCTTGGTGGTAACTCATTGACTGATATCTTTACCTTTGGACGGATCGCTGGTAAGACAGCAGTTGCAGAAAATCTTTAATAGGTTAAAAGAAATGTGCAGAGAATCGCACTGCACATTTTCTTTCAAAACGTTATGTGAAATAAGTAACATGAGGTGTATTCATTCAATTTATTTAAACAAAACTATTTTTTGGGGGTAAAATATGGAAACAAAACTCAACCGTTGGCTAGTCTTGATTGCTTCAACTGCTGTTCTGTTATGTACAGGTGCCGTTTATGCATTTAGCGTTTTCGCTGGACCGCTTAGTCAACTAAAAAATTGGACAATGGAAGAAATCATGCTGGCATTTACAATCAATGCTGCTGTCGGACCTATCACAATGATTTTAGGAGGATTCTTGACCGACCGTGGATTGGCAAAATGGACGATTACTTTTGGTGGTTTATTATTTGCGCTAGGTTTCTTCTTAACTGGATTTGTGGAATCACCTGGGATGCTCTATCTAACTTATGGTGTGCTTTCAGGTCTTGGTCAAGGATTTGCTTATTCTGCTTGCTTAAGTAATACGATTCGTTTATTCCCAGACAAACGTGGACTTGCTTCAGGATTGATCACTGCAGGTATGGGCGGTGCAGCCATCATCGCCGCACCGATCGCGAATGCAATTATTGAATCAAGAGATGTGTTGACTGCTTTTCGTTTTATCGGTATTGCTTATATGATCGTCGTTGTAATGGCAAGTTTCTTTATCAAAAAAGCCCCTGCAGATTATCGTCCAGCAGGATGGGTCCCACAAACTTCTGCGGCTAAAGGAACCGCAGCAAATTATTCCTGGCAAGAGATGATGAAAACACCTGCTTTTTATTTGATTATCTTGATGCTCGGAGTTGGTGCATTTTCTGGTTTGATGATTGCTTCCAATGCTGCTGTGATTGGGCAGGAAATGTTCGGATTAACAGCTACAACAGCCGCTTTTTATGTTAGTCTATATTCTTTAAGCAATTGCTTAGGTCGAGTGATTTGGGGAACAGTTTCTGATAAGATTGGGCGCTCCAATACATCGATGATCATTTACGGTGTCGTTGCGTTATCTTTACTCGTTTTGACACTTTCAAGTGCAGCGATGATCTTTGCAGTGGGAATCATTGGGCTAGGACTCTGCTTTGGCGGAGTGATGGGGGTTTTCCCATCGATCGTAATGGAAAATTACGGACCAGCTAACCAAGGAGTCAACTATGGAATCGTCTTTGTTGGTTATTCTACTGCTGCTTTCTTTGGACCACGAGTAGCAGCAGGAATGGCTGCCAGCAACAATGGAGATTTTACAAACGCATTCTATACAGCAATTGCTTTAGCAGTCGTCGGCTTTATTTTGAATATTGCTTATGTTCAACTAAAAAAATCACATAACGTTTCAATCGCCAAATAAACAGCGCAGCATTGAAAGGGCTATAAGTCTCTATAAAAAGATAAATAATCAGTAGTACTAATATAGATATATGCGGATTGACAGACTTGATTGACCATGATCATGGTCAATGAACTTAGAAATGCTTGTACCGGTGACAGGAGTTAGTACGATTGATTAATCAGTTAGATGGAGTAGCTTTTCAAGTACTGAGAATAAAAAAGTGGTAAAGTCTTTAATTTCTTTTTTTTCATGTTCCAGTGCAAAAAGTGATTATACTATTTTTCCCTAAGTGATAGGATATCAGGTAGAAAGATGATTTTATAAAAGGAAACTCGAATCAGCTGATTATTCATTTTTATACGATAGTCATAATATTCATGAAGGAATGAAAAAATAGATTTGGTAGTGTCAATACACGTCGCTTATCATAAAAAGGCAACGTGAATTTTAATAACCATCAGTAATAGAAGTGCTTGGGGAAGTCTTTTCTTTTGCTGATGGTTTTTTCACAGCGACATCGGATGTTTGACTAAAATAAGAATAAAGAAGGACACTAATCTGCTTTCCTAAGATTAGTGTCCTTCTTATCTTTCATTCAAGTTGGAAGTTAGCAATAATTTTCTGGCTGACCATTTCGGGTGACAACTCAGTATTATCGATTTTCATCGTTTTTACTTTTGGAAAAAGGGATGCCAATTCCGTCGAATGGCTTTCCAAACGGTATTTTTCATTAAAAGTAAGAAGTTCTTGATGCGAAAAAGCAAGATCCCGTTTTGACGGTTTCGCTTTTAAACGTGCTTCCTGACGGTTACGTGCGATGCGCTCCTCTAATTGCGCAACAAGTTCAACAAAATAAACCGGTTGTCCAGCGCTTAAAAAGATCTCAGAAATTTTGTGTAAAAAAGCAATATCTTCTTTCTGATCAAATCCCACTAAAACAGTAAATATGATTGTCTTAACTGTATTCTGTTCACCAGCCACAAATGCTTTGAAAAGTTCGATCCTAGTGGAATCAGACAACTTAAATGCCGCAGGCGTATACCCAAGATAATTGGCAAATAAATCAATAGTTTGATGATTAAATAGTAATTTACCATCAATTCTTTTTTCAAGTTCGCGACCGACAGTCATTTTTCCAACAGCCTGAGCACCAATCAAAACCAGTAATGGCATAGAAGCACCTCATTCTTTTAGACTTATTGTAACAGAATGTCAGGAAATAATGGATCCTATTTAGATGCGAAAGGCCAACTTTTCTCCCAATCCTGCTGAGCGAATCCTTTTGTTGCGTTTGGGCATTCAGCTATACTTAAGGCAGACTAGAATAGTGGAGGATGGAATATATGAATGAAATCATTCAAACGTTTAGCGAGCGAAAGGAGGAGTTGCTGCGGGCAATCTTTCAACACTTGGCCATTTCGCTGAGTGCGTTGATTTTAGCCATTTTAATTGCTATTCCATTAGCAATTTTGTTGAGCCAAAAGAAACGAATGGCAGAATTTGTTTTACAGATCACAAGTATTCTACAAACAATTCCATCATTGGCATTATTGGGATTATTGATTCCTTTTGTTGGTATTGGCACCGTTCCCGCTCTAATAGCATTGGTAGTTTATGCGTTACTGCCCATTTTTCAAAACACGTATATTGGGCTTTCCGAAATCGATCCGTCGATTGAAGAAGCGGCGGATGCATTCGGTATGTCTCGCTTGCGAAAACTCTTCAAAGTTGAGTTACCTATTGCAATGCCTGTCATCATTTCTGGGGTACGTACAGCATTGGTGTTGATCATTGGAACGGCCACGTTGGCAGCATTGATTGGTGCTGGTGGATTGGGAACCTTTATTTTGTTAGGGATCGACCGTAATGATCCGAGTTTGACACTCATAGGGGCGGTTAGTTCGGCTCTATTAGCAATCTTGTTCAGTGGACTGATTCGTTTTTTACAAAACCGCAGTATGAAAACCACACTGATCTCTTTAGGTGTTATCTTTCTTGGAATCGGCGGAATTCTTTTCGCACAGTATAATCCTATTTCAAATAAAACGGTAACGATTGCTGGTAAACTCGGTTCAGAACCAGATATCCTTATCAATATGTATCAAGCAGTGATCGAAGAAGAAGATCCTAGTTTAACCGTCGAGATCAAACCAAACTTTGGTAAAACAAGTTTCTTATTTAGCGCCCTTGAAAATGACCAGATTGATATTTATCCCGAGTTTACGGGAACAGTATTAGAAAGTCTAGTCAAAGTCCCAGAAAATACCCAAATAGATGGTTCTCCAGAATCAACTTATCAAGAAGCAACAAAACTGCTTAGTGACCAGTTTAATATGCGCCTGTTAGAGCCGATGACCTACGAAAACACCTATGCTTTAGCCATGCGTCGTGAACAAGCAGAAGAGTTGGGTATAACGAAGATTTCTGAATTAGTTGTTCATGAGTCAGAGCTTCGGGCTGGTTTTACTTTAGAGTTTATTGATCGGGAAGATGGCTATCGCGGGATCCAAAAACAGTACGGGCTGACTTTTGATTCTGTCCAAAGTATGGAACCGGCACTGCGCTATCAAGCGATCCAAAGCAAGGATGTCGATGTGATCGATGCTTATTCGACAGATAGTGAGATCAAACAATACAATCTCGTCGTTTTAGAAGATGATCGACAGCTCTTTCCACCTTATCAAGGAGCCGCATTGATGAAAGATGAATTTGCTGCAGAACATCCGCAAGTCGTCAAAGCATTGGAAAAACTATCAGGAAAAATCACAGAGGACCAGATGATTGACATGAACTATCAAGTGAATGTGGAAGGAAAACAACCGGCAGATGTTGCTCGTGAATTTCTAAAAAAAGAAAAGATTATTGGGGAGGGAAACTAAATGGAACCAATTATCGAATTTAAACAAGTTGCCAAAGAATTTGAGGGACAAGTTGTATTAAAAGAATTGGATCTCTCCATTCATCAAGGAGAAATCTTTGTCTTAGTAGGTCCCTCAGGAAGCGGAAAAACAACCTCCCTTAAAATGATCAATGGGCTGATCGAACCGACGGAAGGCAATGTTTACTTCAAACAAAAACGAGTGAAAGACTATCAACTCCAAAAGTTACGTTGGAAAATTGGTTACGTGTTGCAGCAAATTGCTTTGTTTCCAACGATGTCCGTCAAGGAGAATATTGAAATCATTCCAGAAATGCTCGGTTGGGATAAAAATCGTCGCAATCAACGTGTCGATGAACTACTCACTGAGGTTGGACTTGAACCAGAGACGTTCAAAAAACGGATGCCGGCTGAACTTTCAGGTGGTCAAAGCCAGCGGATCGGAATCTTGCGAGCGTTGGCTGCAGAACCGGACATCATCTTGATGGATGAACCTTTTAGCGCCCTTGATCCGATTTCTCGAACCAATCTTCAGGATCTCGTATTAGATTTGCATAAAAAATTAGGCAATACGATCGTCTTTGTTACCCATAATATGAATGAAGCCTTAAAATTGGGAGATCGAATCGGTGTGATGAATGAAGGCAGACTGGTACAATGTGATACGCCTGAAAAAATACGGACAGAGCCAAAAACGGATTTCGTTCGCGCCTTTTTTGACGAAACACAAGGAGCACAGCAAGAACAACGTCTTCAAGCGATTATTGATGCTGGTTACTACCAACAACCAACTACACAAGAGGGAATGTCCCTCGATGTGAAAGTCCCTCTTTCACAAGTATATGAAGTCTTGGCCAACCACGAACATTTGGTTGTTACAGAACAAGGACAAGCGATTGGTGAAGTTAGCCGTACAGATATCTTTCATTTTCTAAGTCAGGAGGAGCAAGATGCAAAACTATGATGTAATCGTTGTGGGTGGTGGACCAGCCGGAACTGCTGCGGCCTATTCTTTCAGCGAGCAAGGGAAGACTGTCGCAATCGTTGAAGCCGATCTCTGGGGAGGAACTTGCCCCAACCGCGGGTGCGACCCCAAGAAGATTTTAATGAGTGCCGTTGAAGCAAAGGCGAAGGCTGCTCACTTAGCAGGAAAAGGGATCACTGGAGAGCTGGGTATTGACTGGAAAACTTTGATGGCTTTCAAGCGCAGTTACACGGACACTGTTCCCACACAGACGAAGCAGGGCTTAGTGGATACTGGAATCACGACCTATGAAGGAGAAGCGGGATTTATTGATGAACAAACGCTGCGGATTGGTTCAGAAATCGTTTCAGCTGATCAGTTCTTGATTGCTACAGGACAACGACCTGCGCTACTCCCGATTAAAGGAAAAGAATATTTGCATACAAGCACCGATTTTCTTGCAATGGAAAAAATGCCCGCGAAAATCACTTTTTTAGGAGCGGGGTATGTTGCTTTTGAACTTGCGACAATCGCTCAAGCAGCAGGAGCAGAGGTACACATTATTCATCATAACGACAGACCACTGAAAGCATTTGATCAAGAATTGGTGAATGCCTTTGTTGAGCAATTACAAAAGCAAGGAATTTCCTTTCATTTCAATGTTGAGATTGAAAGCATCAGCCAAATCAATGAAGGATACACGCTGCAAGGTACAGGCTTTGAGCTGGACACCGATTACGTGGTAAGTGCTGTTGGACGCATCCCAAATGTTGAATCCTTGCACTTAGAAAATGCAGGAGTTGATTATTCCAAACGCGGGATCAAAGTCAATGATTATTTACAAACATCGAACCCACGAGTTTTTGCCTGTGGAGATGTATTGGATAAGGAACAACCTAAACTGACACCTGTTTCAAGTTTTGAAGCAAAATATGCGGTCGCTTCAATGAGCCAAAAAGGTTCTCGTTCTGCAATCACGTATCCCCTGATTCCTACAATCGTTTTTGGTGGGTTGAAATTGGCTCGGATCGGTCAAAGTGAAAAACAGCTCGCTCAAAATCTGCAGATCCATAGTGAAACAATCAACCTTGCCGATTGGTTTACGTACCGTCGCATCAACGATCCTGTTGCGATGGTTAAACTTGTTTACAATCAAGAGGGACAAATCATTGCGATTACCTGTCTTTCAAGTATCGCAGATGAATTGATTGATTTGTGCTGCTTGATTCTGGAAAAACAGCTCACTCACCAAGAAATTGAAGCGCTGATCTTTGCTTATCCAACTCCTGCAAGTGATTTGACTTACATCATTTAACGCTGGAAAACGATCGTGTCTCATAACGAATGATTTTGAAAGAGTCTCTCCTTCAACTTTTCTGCTGATAAAACAGATCACCATGACAAGTTGAAGGGTGGGCTTTTTTGTGTTCATGTGTTCTACCTGTCTGTTGCTTACTTTCGTGAAAAAGTTTCAAAAGTTTCTTGACTTAAAGTGAAGGTGAAGCAGTATACTATCAAACAGAGAAGGGAGTTTTTTGATGTTATTAAAATCAATTACAGATCCAGCAGATTTAAAGAAGCTATCCGCTGCAGAACTACAACAAGTTAGTGAGGAAGCAAGAACCGTGTTATTAGAAAAAATCAGCCATCATGGAGGACATAACGGACCGAATTTGGGCGTTGCCGAAATGACAGTTGCTTTACACGCTGTCTTTGATTCTCCAAGAGATAAAATGATTTTTGATGTTTCTCACCAAACCTATATTCATAAAATGCTGACTGGGCGAGGTCAAGCCTTCTGGGATCCAGCGCATTATAGCGATGTCTCTGGTTATACCAATCCAAAAGAAAGTGACCATGACTTGTTTACAGTGGGGCATACATCCACGTCATTGTCTTTAGCAAATGGGGTTGCCAAAGCACGAGACTTAAAAAATGAAGAAGGGAACGTAATTGCGGTCATTGGTGACGGCTCGTTATCTGGTGGTCTGGCTTATGAAGGATTGAACAATATCGCGGAGACTGGAACAAACACTATCGTGATTGTAAATGATAACGACCAGTCGATTGCGGAAAACCACGGAGGTCTCTACAATAACTTACGAGCATTGCGAGATACGAATGGTCAAGCGGAAAACAATTTCTTTAAGTCATTAGGGTTTGACTACTATTATCTTGCTGATGGCAATGATCTGACAGCCTTGATGCATCTATTCAAACAAGTGAAAGACAGCGATCATCCTGTTGTCCTTCATATTCAGACCGTTAAAGGAAAAGGCTTCAAATTTGCCGAAGAAAATCGCGAGAAATTCCATGCTGGTGGACCATTTAGTCTTGAAACAGGGGATTATCTTGCAAATTCTGGTGGAGAAACTTATTCAACGGTAACGACCGATTATCTTTTAGAAAAAATGGCACAGGATCCAACAGTCGTTGCAGTAAATGCTGGCACGCCGATGATCCTTTTTACCCCTGAACAACGAAAAATCGCCGGCAGTCAATTTGTTGACGTCGGGATCGCAGAGGAACATGCTGCAACCATGACTGCCGGTCTGGCAAAAAATGGGGCGAAACCCGTTTGGGCAGTTTTTTCAACCTTTATGCAACGAAGTTTTGACCAAATCTCACATGATTTGTCTTTGAACAATGTGGCGGGAACTATTTTAGTTTATGGCGCTTCAGCTTATGGCACGAATGATGAAAGCCATTTAGGGATCTTTGATATTCCATTTTTGAGTCATATTCCGAATCTTGTTTATCTTGCACCGACCAATAAGGAAGAATATTTAGCGATGCTGGATTGGTCTATTGACCAATCCCAACACCCGGTGGCAATTCGCGTTCCTGTCGGTCCATTAGAATCAGGTCGTGTCGATCAAACAGATTACAGTCAACTAAACAAAAATCAACTCATTCAAGCGGGCAGCAAAGTTGCCTTACTTGGTGTAGGAAATGCTCTTGGCCTGGCAAAAAAAGCAGCTGCCATGATAGAAACCGAGCTTGGGATCACACCTACGGTCATTAATCCTAGATTTATTTCTGGATTAGATACTGACACATTGTCTGGCTTAATTGCTACACATCAATTGTTGCTCACTCTTGAAGATGGCCTTCTTGAAGGAGGCTATGGACAAGCTGTCGCTAGTTATTTAGGAAAAGCTCCGATCAAAATTGTCAATTTTGGTTTAGATAAAGCCTTTCATGACCGTTATCAAGCAAATGAGTTGCTACAAGAAAATGGGTTGACCGTTGATGCCATTCTTCGAGAAGTTCGTCAAGAATTGTCTCTTTAGTCATAGTGAGCTAGTCGCATAGTGAGCGTCCTTTTAAGGAAAGCAGACAATTCGTCTAGGAGTAACAACTGATAAGAATAAATATAGAATCGTTTAAACTGCCCTTTGTTCGATACAAACAGAACAAAGGGCAGTTTTTGATAAAAAAAGCGTCTGCCTTAGTTTCCGCTAAGACAGACTGTAAATTATTATGTCAAGGTCTATTGTGTCATAGTAACCTTAAAACAACCATAAACTTTTCGAAAAAATAGGCATTTATCTTTTGAAAATAATCATCAGTCCTTCATTCACGATACTTGGTCCAGTTGCCACTGACAGCAGGCTGCTTTTGCTTTAGCATATGACTCTACCCACAATAGTCTTCTTAATTGATTTGAGTTGATAATTGCTTCAAAAAGTGGTTAGATTAATTGGGGAATGAAGTAACAGTCGTTGATTGACGACTTGAAAAAAGGAGCGTGTTCATGAATTACTACCATCGGTTTGTTGCCAATGTTCCATTAAGACGTTGGACAGTGCTGATCTTTCTTTGCGGGATCTTATTTCTGCTTCGCAGTATGATGACTATTATTTTATTAACCTTTATTTTTACTTATTTGATTTACAAACTGGTCCAGCTAATACGCAAGAAAGTGAATGTGTCAATCAAACTTCTTTCAATCGTGTTGTACTTGATCGTTATCGCTTTGGTTTACTTAGTCATTACCAAGTATGCACCGATTCTTTTGAACCAATCCGCGCAACTGGTCAAGTCAGTGACCGATTTTTATCAAAAAGCAGACTCTAACAATGAGTTATTAGAGTATTTGCTACATTTGGTGCAAACAAGCGATTATGTCCAAAAAATCCAGAATGGAGTCGTCGTCGTCATCAATTATCTTTACAACTTCGGTGAATTGGCTTTGACTGTATTGATCTCTTTCTTATTGAGTTTTTTCTTTATGATTGACAACAAAAAAACAGTGGCATTTTCTCAGCTCTTTTTGCAAGGGAGTGCTTCCTGGTTTTTTGAGGATGTTTACTATCTCGCAAGGAAATTTACCCGCGCATTCGGAAGTGTGATCGAAACCCAGCTATTGATTGCTATCGTTAATACAGTGATCACAGTGCTTGCTTTAGCTGTCATGGGCTTTCCTCAGCTGTTAAGTTTGGCCATGATGATTTTCTTCTTAAGCTTGATTCCAGTAGCAGGAGTCATCATTTCTTGTATTCCATTAACCTTTATTGCCTATACGATTGGCGGACTCAATGATGTTGTCTATGTTTTATTAATCATTATTTTTGTTCATGCTCTCGAGTCCTATGTTCTCAATCCGCGGCTGATGTCCCATAAAACAGAGATTCCCATGTTCTATACGTTCATTGTTTTATATCTGGGTGAGCATCTCTTTGGTATCTGGGGTCTGATCGTGGGGATCCCACTATTTACTTTCTTATTAGATCTAATGAAAATCAAGCAAGTCCCATCAATCCGCAATGCACTTAAAAAAAGTGAGTCGAATGAAAAAGTGTAAATAAATGCCAACCAGTCCTCAGATTAGAGGACTGAAGAAACGTCTAGAATGATTTATCTTAACTAGACGTTTCTTTTTATTTTCTGGTACACTGTCTGTGATAGCTTCACCAATTTAGTGATAGGAGAGAATCATGCAAAAAATATACCTTGTAGAAGATGATGCTACGATCGTTTCAGTACTGGCTGATTATTTAAGACAATGGGGATATGAGTGTTATCCCGCCAAAAAATTTGCTGAAATTTTGCAGGAATTTCGTGCGGTAAGTCCCGACTTGGTTCTTTTGGACATTTCTTTGCCTTATTACAACGGGTACCATTGGTGCCAAGAAATTCGTAACATTTCTGAAGTGCCAATCATTTTTCTTTCTTCAATGGATCAACAAATGAATCAAATCATGGCAATGAACATGGGAGCCGATGATTATCTAACAAAACCTTTTGATTTGGCGTTTGTTTTGGCTAAGATCCAAGCACTGTTGCGCCGCAGTTACCAATATACCCATCAACAAGTCCAGACGTTTTCATTAGGAGAAGTCACTTTTCATCCAATAGAAAATTTGCTGAAAAGTAAAACGGAATCTTTGCCGCTGTCGCCAAACGAATCTCGAATCCTTTCCTTACTCTTGCAACAGCAAGGGAAAATCGTTCCCAAAGAAACGATTATCGAAATGCTTTGGAATAGCGAAGAGTTTATTGATAATAATACATTAGCCGTTAACATGACCCGCTTGCGAAAGAAATTAAGTCAAACTGGATTGTCTGATTTGATTCAAACAGTGAAAAACAAAGGCTATTTGATTGAAAAGGAACAAGCCTATGATTAACTTAAAAGAGTATTTTTTGCTTTACGGCAAGTTCTATTTGTTTTTGATTTTGTTTAGTAGCGGTCTTTTAGGCTTGTTCTTTCTCCATGAGCTTCCTTTAGAGCCCTTCATCGATTATGTGATTTTCACGGGAGTGATTTTAGGTATTTTCTCTGTCTGGCAATATATGCGTTATCTACAAAAAAGACGTCAATTACAAAACTTATTAGCCAAGAAAATGATCACTGAAGCAGCTTTGGCTTTCTTGCCGATTGCGCGAAACAGTATCGAAGAAGAATACCAGCAGCTAATCAAACGACAAGCTAAAGAAAAAACCGCCTCCGAGTATCAAGCAGTCTTGAAGAATGAAGAAATCTACGAAGACTTCGGATTATGGCTGCATCAGATCAAAACACCATTAGCAGCGATGGATTTGTTAGTGCAAAGTGATGGCCTATCGCCCACTGAAGTCAAAGCAGAACTATTTAAAGTGAATGATTATTTGCAAATGATGCTGAATTATTTACGACAAAACTTGAAAAATGATGACTTTGTTTTTGAACCGATTGTGTTAGCACCTCTCATTCACCAAGCAATCAAAAAATATGCCTTGTTTTTTTCAAAAAAAGACTTGCAACTGGATTTGGCTATCGACTTGACCGTTACTTCGGATCGAAAATGGCTGACTTTTATCTTTGAGCAGTTGCTTTTTAATAGCCTGAAGTATACAGAAAAAGGCGGAATCCGGATTTTTACCGAAAACAATTGTCTTTTGATTCAAGACACAGGGATCGGTATTCGTCAAGAAGATTTGCCGCGGGTTTTTGAAAAAGGTTATACAGGACAAAATGGACGCTTTCAGCAGCGTGCTAGCGGATTAGGATTATATTTGAGCCAGCAAGCAGCAGAAAAAATCGGCTGTCAGCTAACGATTGACTCCGAAGTAGGGAAGGGAACTACGGTGACGATCCATTTTCCCACTAAAAATTTCATTTGAACGCAAACTTTCAACACTGTAAGTTTGCGTTTTTTATTGTAAGTCGCTTTTTTCTTCTAAACAGCTTATGCTAAAAAAGAAGGGGGAGAGAACAATGCCACTATTAAACATTCAACAAGTTAAAAAAGTGTATCAAAGTCAGTTGAACGGCCAGCCGGTCGAAGCATTGAAGAATATCACGTTTTCAGTAGAAGAAGGCGAATATGTCGCCATTATGGGAGAATCAGGATCTGGGAAAAGCACCCTACTGAACTTGATGGCCACGTTAGATCAACCGACAGTGGGAGATTTAGCGCTTAATGGTATCGATTTGACGACCATCAAAGAAAAAGACGCTGCAAGTTTTCGCCGAGATCATTTGGGCTTTGTTTTTCAAGATTTCAATTTATTGGATACTTTTTCTGTCAAAGACAATATCTTATTACCATTAGTCTTATCGAAAGTGCCGGTCAAACAAATGGACCAACGACTGCAACCATTAGTGCGAACACTGGGAATTACCGACTTGTTACAACACTATCCCTATGAATTATCCGGCGGCCAGAAACAACGGGTAGCTGTCGCACGCGCGATTATCACAAAGCCGGATCTCTTACTAGCAGATGAACCAACTGGGGCGCTAGATTCAAAAACTTCCGATCAATTGCTGACGTTGTTTCAGCAAATCAATCAGAATGGACAAACGATCATCATGGTTACTCATAGCTCCATTGCTGCAAGCCGCGCGCAACGAGTATTATTCATCAAAGACGGTCACGTCTTCCATCAGCTTTATCGCGGAGAACGAACGAATAGCGCTTTTCTAGAAGCAATCTCGGAAACCATGACAGCTGTCTTTGCAAGGGAGGAGTAAGGAATGTTCTTTCAAAAAATCGCCTTTTCCAATTTGCGAAAAAACACCAAAGCTTATACTCCTTTTTTACTGTCCATGAGTCTTCTAGTTGCAGTGATAATGATGACACAAATCATTGTAAATAATCCAGGGATGAATAAACTGCCAAGCAGTCAAAGTGCTATTTTTATGTTTCGACTAGGAAATATCATTTTAATGGTTTTCGCCGCCATTTTTTCGTTTTACACCAATAACTTTTTGATCAAACAACGAAAAAAAGAATTTGGACTTTACAATGTTCTAGGATTAGGGAAACGAGAAATTGCGTTAGTGGTCTTTTGGGAACTTTTTTATAGCTGCCTCATCAGTCTGGCCGCAGGGCTAGTTGGAGGTCTTTTGTTTGCACGATTGGGGTTCTTGATTTTAAAAAGAATTCTAGAGGTGGGAGAATCCTTCGTATTTGAACTGTCTGTAGAAAGTATCGGTCTTGTGATCCTTTACTTTTTGATGGTTTATGGCTGCCTTTTTCTATTCAATATGCTGCAAGTCCGGCGAACCAAGCCGATCGAACTGCTGCAAGGTAGTAAGCGCAATGAACAAGAGCCGCGAGCAAAAGGCTTTTTAGCCCTTCTAGGGATCATTTGTTTAGCGGTAGGGTATACAATTTCTGTCACAATCAAGTCGCCCATCAGCGCCTTGGCACTCTTTTTTGTCGCTGTGATTCTTGTGATCATCGCCACGTATCTGTTGTTTATTTCTGGCAGTATTAAAGCATTGCAGTTTTTAAGAAAGCGATCCACTTATTATTATCAGACGACCCATTTCATCAATGTATCAACGATGCTTTATCGAATGAAACAAAATGCAGCAGGTCTAGCAAGTATTTGTATTTTGTCAACAATGGTTTTAGTGACTGTTGCCACAACAGCTAGTCTTTATTTCGGACAGAAGAATGTGGTGGAAACACGATTTCCTTATGACTTTCAGATCGAGTCAGAGGCGAATCTGCAACAATTGAACCAAGCCATCGATAGTCTTGAAAATAAAGTAACGCTCAAAAACCGGAAACAAGTCACTGCTACTAAAGACCTACTTTTTACGGTTGAGGGAAACACACTTACTCCTTCAACAACTTTTGAAGATAACAGCGAGAATTTAGAAAAAGCGGTCTTTCTCACATTTGTTACTAGTACGGAGTACCAAAGAATCACAGGAAAAGAAGGACCAGAAAAAGATGAATTGTTGGTCTTTCCAGAAACTTGGACCCATCAAGCGTTGCCTAAAGAGCTGACGATCGATCATAGTCAGTTCACTCTTCGATCACTAACTGACCTGCCACCTTTTACTCAAGTGGAGAATCCCGTTCAACAACTTGTGGTGGTAGTCGATGATACTTGGCTTTCTGAGAAATTAACTAGTTGGTATCAGGAAAAAGAATTCCTTATCTATCAACAACCAGTGATCACTACTGTTTTTGACTTCCAAGTGCCTGAAACCAGTGATCGAGAAACAATGGGCAAAGAGATACGAAAGGACCTTCAAGCAGCTGATCCGAATGCACGCATTGAATCAAAAGATCTCTTCCAAGTACAGACCAAAACGTTTACGGGAGGATTCTTTTTCTTAGGGTTGATTTTTGGACTGATCTTTATTTTGGCAGCTACATTAATCATCTATTACAAGCAAGTCTCTGAAGGAATAGAAGATAAAGAACGTTTTGAGATCTTACAGAAAGTTGGCTTAAGTCATAAAGAAGTCAAGCAAGTGATCCAACAACAAGTATTGATGATTTTTTCTTTTCCATTGGTAGCTGCGATCATCCACCTTGCATTCGCGTTTCCGATGATTCGCAAGCTGCTTTTGCTTTTCGGGTTGACCGACCGCAATCTGCTGATCAGTGTGACTGTTGTATCAGTTGCTCTTTTCGCAGTCATTTATCTGTTGGTATACCTTATCACAGCAAAAGTCTATTACCGACTTGTTGAACGAGAGCAATAATTGTTTGTCACTCACTAAGTTAAATTAGTTAAATTGAACAAAAAATACCCAAAGGAATAGAGCCCTCAGTGTTTGCATTACTGCAAAGACCTATCGTCAATGACAACGTCATGACTTGCTCTTTTCTCTGGGTATTTTTTAAGAAAATTCTCTATGCTAGCTTCTCCGATTCACTTTCGATACGAATAAATGAAAACTAATCACCGAAGCACGAAAGGTAGCATCCAGATGCCATAAAGCAGACAAGCAACCAGAACACTGCCTAAAAAAGAATTTTCTGAATGCCACATAAATGCAAGTTCGATTGCAAAATGAACGAGAAGAATAGCGACAGCAAGTACCGCAGACTGATCAGTAAACAACAACCAGCCATAAATAAGTATCAGACAGATAAGATAGAGAATGTACCATTTTCTTAACTTTCTTGGTAGATAACGAACATTGCCAATCATCTGATGCTCCTTTCAATAAATCCACTCTCGGAACTATTTGTTTTTCTTGATCGTCATGACTACTAACGGGATCGTTAATGTGATATACCCAATAATAGAGGCCACCAACAAATAAAATGGCATAGTTGAAATATTGAATAAGTTGGTCAGTAAAACAGCAACCACCATAGATACGAAATAGCAAATAAACAATTGTACAAAACGTTTGAGATTCATCGATTTTCCTCCACAACAAATTTTTGATTATTCCTGCAATATTGTAGTCAAGCTAAGGTTCTGAAAGTTAGGTTCTTCTGAAGTGATTTAGGGAAGAACTTCCTGCATGACATCCATCTGATCTGCAGGAACGTTGCCAGCATAGTTCGGCGTTGCTAGGGAAAGCCCACCATCATGGTTGTAAAACAAATACATTGTACCATGGTAGTCTTTACGATCTTGGGTTCCACCCAGTATTTTACCGATTGAGATTTGTGTATTCACTTTGACTTCACGAATTTGATTCGTTCCTACACTAAAAACGCGAATTGTTTTTGTGGGAACCGTTGCGATTGTTGCTCGGTAGCGGCTAGTCACGGAATCATCGGGTGTAGAACTTTCAAAAGTAACTTCCTCTTTGCTCTGATCAATAGTAACAGTGTCAGGAACGTTGAATCCTTCAAAAGAAAATGTCAGGACATTGGATTGTTGTGACATATCTACTTGATAGGGATATGCGCTTGCTGTTTCTGGAGTCTTTGGTGACTCCGTCTTTGATACCGATTCACTGGTAGACCCGCTAGCAGAAGCCCTCGTAACAGTTTTTGCATCTGAAAGAGAAGATTGCGATGATTCTACGGTTTCGCTAGTCATTTGTTTTTGGCTGCTCGAAGATGTGGCTGCTTCTTCTGGTACGTTTGCAGAACAGCCGCTTAATAGCAAGGATAGCAGCAATGGGACAAGTACCTTTCTTTTCATAAAACGGGTAGACCTTCTCTCGTTAATTTTTGACTATTATAACATAATTATCGGACAAAAAATGATCTCTGATCAACAAACCCAATCAAATCACGATAGTACCAGTCTTTAAAAATCCCGATTCCAAAGACGATCCCCAAGACTAACCCAATAGCTAAAAGAATTAGTAAAAGATTGACGAATATCATCAATCGATAATTGAAATGCCAATTACTGATTATGTAATCTAAGGGATTTTTACGGTGGATTTTTTCAGTGATTGGAATTTTTTTGAGTGCAGGAATCGTGTCATGGAAATGTTGAAACAGTTGATAGTCTTTCTTTGTCAATACATCACTAAAAATATGGCTATCCGATTGAAAATCAAAGTAAGCCCAAAACATGATTTCCTCGTCTTCTGGTTTCTCAAAGCGATTCAGTTTACGCGTCTTCAAAGAAAATGCCGGAATCGAGGAGTAGGGGTAACTGAAATAGGTTTGATCATCTAAAAAGTCGATGATCACAAGAAAAAGGATCCGTTTTTCTGTAAAAACAAATAGACGATTACTCCGAGTATCATTGAACTGTGCGACATATTGCTTTGCTCTTTCTGTACGTGCATAAGACAAACCAGCTATCCCTTGATTACTGATTGCAAGGTTGCCTGAAGTTGAGAGAGGGAGATAGCCTTGAACTGTTTCGTCTTTATCTAAGAGTGATTGAATTTCAGTCATCAATTCTTGAAAAAAGATATATGTTTTGCCATTAGCTAAAAGACGATTTTTTTCATCTTGCGTTACTTCATTTCTGAGACGACGATTTTCTGAATCAACGATCTGTTTAAAATTCATCACGATTCATCCTTTCTTTCCAAATCTTTTTCAACAATTTTCTGCCGCGAGATAAGTGATTATAAATAGCTGTTGTCTGCAAATCCAGTTGTTGCGCGATCTCTTCTGGACTTTCTTGATAAAAATAATATAAAAGAAAAATTTGTTGATCGACTTGGGATAACTCTTCGAGCCAAATCAGAAATTCTTCTTCACTTAACGGGGATTCCGTAATAGCTAGCTCTTGATATTCTTCAATACTTTCTTGTTGAAATGCTTTATTTAACTTACGCTTGCGATCGATTCCGCGACTTCGAGTAATCAGCAAGATCCAAGTGATAAAACTACTTTTCTCAGGATCATAGGCCTCGATTTTTTGCCAGATTTCATAAAATACTTCATTTGCTACATCTGACCATTCACTTTGTTCATGAGGGGCTTGTAAGATTCGATGGATGGTCATAAGAATACTTGACCCGTAGCTATCAATTAGTTGTTCCAAGCCGGTATAATCTTTGTTCTTGATCAAATGAATCATTTGATGATCGTTCATTTTTTCACCTCTTTGTCTATTATACGGACGTCTCAACTGTTTTCTATCAGAGTTGTGAAAAATTCTTTTATCAACAAAAAAAGCTCCTGGTCAAGAGCTCTCATTGATCACCGGAACGGATTCAGTCAAAGAAGTCGTGATTCGCTGACGTATGAGGTGATGTTTCTCTTCATCATAGGTATTCTGCGGACATGTCCAATATGTTGCTGGATATAGCCAAACAGGTTTTGAACGACGCTCTTCGGTCTCCCAAGAATATCGTGGAAAAACGTGTGCATGAAGAAATTGATCCGTGTTGCCAAGAATATCGTAATTGACTCGCAGTGGCGAACAGGCGGCTAAAATGGCATCACCCAGAACACTCATCGAGACGAGAAATTCTTGTCTTTCTTCCAGTGATAAATCATTTAGGCTTCCGACTGATTTTTTAGGTAACAACACACAGTAGCCTGGTAAAAATTGGGTATCGCCAAAAACCGCAAAACCACCCGATAATTCCTTCATTAACATGGGATTTGTTCCATTTTGACAAGCTTTGATCCGATCATTGCGCCAATCCATCGAAATTCGCTCCTTTAACGAATTATTTTATCAGTAAACCAACGAAGTCTAAATCGTTGACAAAAATGATCCCACAAAAATGTACCAAAAAACGCACCCACGAAGTAGAGTGTCCATGAAGCAAGTTCAAAGGGATTTCCAAATAAAAGAGACATGATTCCACCGATAATAAAAAGATAAGTACCAATCAGAATCTTTCGCAAGGTAGAAGGTAACTGGCGAATGAAAAAGGAGAGTAGAATAAATATTAGGAAATTCATTAATTGCAGCACGTCTAACCAAGCGAAATGATGAACGATAACCTGTTTCATAAGATCTGCTCCCATAAAAATCAAAAAGAAAAAAAGCAGTTTTATCCAGGATGGTTGATGTTGTTCCATAAATCCACCTTCTCTTATAGTAATTATCTAGTTTTAAAATACATAATTAATTATAACATAAGATCAGCAACATTATAGAAAGATGATGAAAAGGAACTAGGAAATAAATTGCATAAATAAGGAAAGAAACTGATAAAAGCTAGTTGAGAAAACGAATGAGTGGCTCCAAAAAACGCTTGTATGAGACCTTTTCGTGAAACTCGTTTGAACTTTCTCTCGAAAAGTATCAAGGAAACAAGAAGTGTTTTTTATTTACCAGTATAATATTATGTAAACAAGATTACCTATGACAGTCGCTCTTTAAGAGACTCTGTCATAGGTAATGGGGAGAAAAGACAATAAGTAATGAGTTTTAGTGGATATGTTTGGTAAGAAATACACGATCCATACCAGTCACAATCGGGCTCGTACGATCTGATAGCTGATAACCGAGTGTTTGATAAAATGAAAGTAGGCGGGTTTCTTGCAAAATCGTACTTAGCTGCCATGTCTTAATAGACGAGAATCTAGCTTCGGCTAACTGAATGGCCATTTTACCAATCCCATGATTTTCATTAGCAGGCAAAATACAGATGGGGGCCACTCGAGCTACCAGCGCCGGGGCTTCTGATAGAACGATTCGTACAAAACCTACTGCTGATCCGTCGGCTTGGATCAAATAGAAATAATTATTCTCTCGTTGGTACTTTTTAGAGAAATTCTCATACGTTTCCAGATAAGGGGAGGTTTCTGTATCATGATAGTGTTCAAACAACTGTTTAAAACTTTCTTTTTGTATCCGATACGCTATCGGTAATGTTTGGTAGGTAACTTTTTCTAACTGAATATCCATTGATCATTCTCTCTTTCATTGTTCAATTGACGACTCGTTAATAACCTTCTTACTTTTTACTGTCATGAAAATCGGGCCAAGCATTGATGCCGTCGCCTTCTTTTCGAGGAATCAAATGGATATGCAGATGATTAACGGATTGTTGGGCAGCAGCGCCATGGGCACTTAAGAAATTGATACCTTCAAAGTTACCAGATTTCACGCAATCTGTTGCCACCTTTTTTGCTGTCTTGGTAACTTGCACCCATATTTCTTCGTCACAAGCAAGAATAGAAGTTACATGTTGTTTCGGTATAACTAAGAGGTGACCGTCTACAGCGGGATTTTTAGGAAGAATCGCCATTGTCCATTGATTTTCATAAATGATTGTTGCAGGAAGCTGTCTGGCTGCGATCTGACAAAAAGGACATCTCATCGTTTTCTCCTTTTTGAATCAATCATAGTCTATTTGTTTCAAAATGATAAGCGCTTTGTTTCATTAGTTAATTAAGGAGACATACAAATCGGCGGCGAGAAGGATTCTTGCTTCCATCTAATCGTTTGTTTGACTATAATGGAACTATCATGAAAAATGGGGGCTTTAAACTATGCTAACAATTGCTTATATTGGCAATGGAAAAAGCACTAATCGCTATCACTTGCCGTTTGCTACTAAATTATCCGACAAAATCCACGTGAAAACAATCTATTCCCGAGTGATTCGCGATACTTGGGCAAAACTTCCTGGAACGACCTACACAACAGATATCAACGATATCTATGATGATCCAGCGATTCAATTAGTCGTTGTGACTACTCCTAACCATCTGCATTTTGAAACTGCCAAGGATGCATTGCTTCACGGAAAGAATGTATTGCTAGAGAAACCTTTTACTGAAACATATGCACAAGCTCAAGAACTTTTTGCTTTGGCTGCAGAAAAAGGACTGTTGATTCAATGTTATCAAAATCGCCGCTACGATTCTGACTTTCTGACTGTCCAAAAAGTTATTGAAAGTGGCGTTCTAGGGGATTTACTTGAAGTAGAAATGCACTATGACTATTATCGCCCCGAAATTCCAGAAAATACACAAGAATTCTCATTAAATAGTAGTTATCTTTATGGACATGCTTGTCATACCATCGATCAAGTGCTGTCTTATTTCGGCGAACCAGAGACATACCATTCAGAAGTTCGCCAACTTTTAGGTCCGAATCGCATGAACGATTATTTCGATCTGGACTTCTTCTATGGCCCTTTAAAGGTATCGATCAAATCAAGCTATTTCCGAATCAAAGAACGACCAAGCTTTGTCGTTTATGGTAAGAAAGGCATGTTTGTCAAACAAACCAAAGATCGCCAAGAAGAGCATTTAAAAATGTTTTATATGCCTGATCATGCGGACTTTGGAATTGATCTTCCTGAACATTATGGCTGTCTGACGTATTATGATGATGAAGGAATCTATCATGAGGAAAAAGTAGTTTCTGAAGTAGGGGACTATAGCCGTGTTTATGCCGGACTGTATGAAGCTATTATTAATGGAAAGCCTAAAACAGTCAAAGACGAAGAAACCCTAGTACAAATGAAGATTCTTGAAGACAGTATCCAAGCAGTTTATCCACGATAATTTCATTTCTGGTAATTCTCGTCAGAGAGCAGGCCAAAAGCCATCTGATTCTATTTTTTTAGAGACAGATGGCTTTTTTCAATTAGCGTTTTCTATTTTTTTGCTTAACAAAAGCGATATATTCTAAGATATCCGTGATTTCTTCCTCGGTCATATCTTTGATTTGATGGGCCACTCGCCGTTGATTTTCGTCATAATCCCATTCATCATATGAAACGGAATCACCAATCAATAAAGGCAATGGGACTGAGAGTGCTTTTGCCAATTTTTTTGCAGTATCCACATGGGGTGTCTTACGCTTACCATTTTCAAAGCGGGAAATTTGCGCTGCACTGACTCCAGATTTCAAAGCCAACTGATTGACGCCGAGCTGTTTTTCTTCTCGGAATTTTTTTAGATTTTCGCCAAAACTCATACCAACGCCTCACTTTTTTCTTCTACTCTTTTCATCATAAAGTCAAAAGAAAACAAATGCGATGAAAAGCCAGCGACTTCTTCAAAAACTGTTGTTCCAAGGG
Organism: Enterococcus sp. DIV0574; assembly: GCF_051711125.1. Lineage (NCBI taxonomy): Bacteria > Bacillati > Bacillota > Bacilli > Lactobacillales > Enterococcaceae > Enterococcus > Enterococcus sp. DIV0574. The sequence continues at coordinate 1,756,239 of NZ_JBIOMA010000001.1, read as the reverse complement.
AATTTTTCATTTATAATATTACCTATAGGAAATAAACGCTTAGGTTTTTCAATTGTCCGTTGCTTTTGTCTTCTACCCCCTGGAGGAAAATATGATTAGAAGAGATCGGATCTTATTATTTATTGATGCTTATCAGCAAGAACAGAAACGAGCACCATCTATTCGAGAAATTTGTGCCCATGAAGGAATCAAATCAACTTCTCTCATTCACCGTCATCTACTTCGGATGGAAAATAGAGGCCTAATCACGAGAGAAAAATTTCCAAAATCACGCACATTGCGTTTAACAGAAGCAGGAAATAACTATTTGACAGAGTTACAAAAATCAAGGTACGAGCAAGCGCTATAAGGTTAACGTGTCGAATAGGGATGCTCTCAAAATAAAAAAGCCTATGGCTTTTTTATTTTGGTGCTCGATAACCAGCAGCTTTGGCTTCCGCAATCGTTTTGAACCATTCTTTTGGATTTGTCGTCTGTTCATAGCCTCTCGTACCTGGCAGATGATAAATGCCATTTTTTGACCCTTTGATCAGACCATTTCCCTTCGCATCTACATATTCTTTTTCATCTTCAGCAACATTCGATGTAGTATTTTTTGCCGAAGTGCTAGTCGCATCCGATGCTTCTTCAGAAAGCACACTTGTCCCATCTTGGTAATGGATCGTCACACCATCTTGAATATTGAATATATAAATATTGAAGCGGATCGTATTATCGCCAATCGATTGGGCTTGCATTTGAACGCCTCGTGCCACTAATTCATCACCGCGGTAAATAGGAGTCACCGAATAACGAACATAATGGCTGGGATCTTGTTCTAAATAGTATTTGATATCCATTTCATAGCGTAACATTTCGGGATTATTCAACTGTTGTGTACCTGTGATCAGATTTTTCCAGTTGGCATTTTCTCCCGCCAGAGCAAAGCCGATCAAATGAGTTCGATTATAAAGATAACCTTTTTTCAGCTTTTTATTGTGCCAGCCTGTAGGCGTGACACTAGAGATATCCCCGCGTTTTTCAGTAGGCATCAGGGATTGATTCAACATAGCTTCCGCAGAAGTGGCTCGATTTAAGTGATCGAGATCACCATATTTTTCCCATGCACCATTTTTTGTAGAGAGGGTATCTTGTGAGAAGGAGGGGACATTGTTGTTGATAGTAATGGTTTGTGTCCCTTGATACGTCAATGCAGCGAGATTATTTGCTGACTGGGTTTCTTTTGTATGCGAATCTGATGCTTTAGAAGACTTCGACTGTTTCACCTGTATAGTAGATGAGTGTCCAGGTGATGAAGTGGGGTTCGGGTCTTTTTGGGTTTGCGTGTACAAGCTGATACCAAGTACAGCAGCAATCAAAAGACCACTGATTGTACCAAGAAGTTTCTTTGCCATGATTTTCTCCTAACATATGGTTTGCTCCTTTGTAAAATCGCGAGCGTAAGATGTGGTTGCGAGTTTCAATAAAGGAGGAAAAAATAAATATTCTGCTGCTATCATACCATTTTTTAAATAACAGTTGAAAAGAAAAAAACTTTTTTTACCAAATATTTCTTATATGAATAAATAGAAAAGAGAATATTATATAACGAATCATTCACAAAAGAACTAAGATTATTCACTAATGGGTAAAGGAGAATGGTCAAAAGTTAATGAACATAGGGAAGATAGGGCAAGAATGGGGATCTCAGAAGAAGATAGGAAGGAACAACGATAATAGTAGAACAGTGATACAAGGGGAGGCTTATTGCTTAATGAGCGAGGAGCTATCTTGCTTGAAAAAATCGTAGAGGATGAAGAGAGTTTAAAGGGGACTGTCTATCGTGTGAGTTTCAGCTTTTTCGTTTTAGTGGTTTTGAAGCCATTGACAGGGGATATTCAACGCTCCATAGCACTTCTTGCGGCTAATCATTATTGAGCCATAAAAGAAAAGCTAGTCTGACAATCGCAAGAAATGCTATACTAGGGATACATCAATCGATGAATTTACTCACGAAAGGGGAAATGTCATATGAATACTTATAATGGACGTCAAGATCATGGAGGTTTCCCTTTATAGAGTGGCACCTCCAAACATAAATGGAGGGAATTCATGGAAAATCAAGGAATTGTTATCTTTCAAGCGAAAGATCTGGCAAAAGTATTCTTGTCTTCAGGAGAAGAACGTTATGCCCGTGTCTCCGGAAAGTTTCGCCAGCAAGCAACAGCATTGAAAGACTATCCGATCGTAGGCGATCGGGTAATGGGGCATTGTTATGATCAAAATCAATTTTTGATTGATACCGTCTTGCCGCGAAAAAGTTTTTTACAGCGGAAAGTAGCTGGAAATCGACCAGACGAACAAGGAATCGCTGCTAATGTGACGACTGTCTTTCTTACAACAAGCGCCAATGAAGAGTTTAATCTCGCTCGCTTGGAGCGGTTCGTTACGATTGTTTGGAACAGTGGAGCCAATCCAGTCATTGTATTAACAAAAATCGATCAGATGGACACAACAGAAACAGAAGCAATCATCAACCAGCTGAAGCTGACATTCGCTTTGCCGGTTTTAGCTACCACCATCTACAAAGATGAGCGGACGCAATTCGAACCATTTTTGACGCCAGAAAGCATGGTAGCCTTTATTGGTTCTTCAGGGGTTGGTAAATCTTCTTTACTCAATCAATTACTAGGAGACGAACGGCAGACAACCAAAGCCATTCGTGAAGAAGATGGGCGTGGTCGTCACACTACCACGAGTAGACAGCTGTTCCGCTTGCCAAATGGGGCAATGGTCATCGATACTCCTGGCATGAGAGAAATCAGTTTGGAGACGGTTGCTGCTTCTTCATTAGATCGGTATTACCAGATGATTGAACTTTTAGCAGAAAAATGCCGCTTCAAAAATTGTCGTCATGAATCAGAGCCAAATTGTGCAGTCAAAGAAGCGTTAGCTTCTGGAGAACTCTCGCAAGATCTATTTAACCGTTACCGTAAAATGGAGAAAGAATTGGCCTATTTGAAACACAAAGAACACCTGCAAGCACGTAAAAAAAGAGAAAGATAGCAATACTAAAAGCGCTGTGACCTGAATGCTGTATACATTTTGACTCGTTTTCCTAGTCACATTAAGAAAGGGAGGTACCAAAATGGGATTCCTGCAAAAGAACCACAGCGCTTTTTTTAGACTGAATTTAAATAAAAAAATCCGTCGGACATGAATGCCCAACGGATCGAAGCAAACGATTTGCCCCTGCCAAGGTAGTCTCATTATACGTAATGGACCAATGAAACGCAATAATTATAGAATAGGACCACTTAAAAACTAACCTCGCAAAATTTTTTCAATTGTTTTTCCTCTGGCTAATTCATCAATCAATTTATCCAAGTATCGAATTTCTTGCATTAAAGGTTCCTTGATCTCTTCTACACGAACGCCGCAGATAACTCCTTTGATCATTTTTCTTTTCGGATTCAAGTCAGGCGCCTCTGCGAAGAAACGTTCCATTGAAACTTCTTCTGCTAATTGTCGGGACAGACCTTCTTTCGAATAACCAGTTAACCAAAAAATAATCTGATCCACTTCATCTCGGGTACGATTTTTGCGCTCCGCCTTCTGTACATAGAGGGGATAGACACTTGCAAAAGACATGGTGTATATGCGCGGATTTCCCATTTTTTACCTCCGTTGAAAATGTTTTCTTGATCTATAGTATACCATGAATAAAAAGAAGAATGATTGGTTAGTATCTCACAGAAAAAAGATCAGAGAATGATCTGTCGATCTTCTTCACGAAACCCATAGACCTTTTGTCGTTCTTCACCGTCCCAATAGAGCAAAGGCAAGTTTTTGTGCAACATTAAACTCGTGTAAAGTTCTTTGATGGATAGTGGGGGACGATTAGGTTCAAAAAATAAAATCAAGTTCCCAGAAGCATCTTGTGCAATCGTCGTGAAAGGGACCAAGGTTTCCTTACGGCTTAAGTAAATTCCCTGATACTCTTGTTGTGTCGTTGTCGTTAATGCTGTCAGCAAATCCCGCGCTCTCATGAAAGAACCGCCTTTCCTCGTTGTTTAGACAATTGTTCGATGTCCATCATAATTTTCGTTTTCCCCCGAACAGCATATTTACGGACAATAAATTGCTTGCGCGCATTCCACTCGCCAACAGCCACCAAAGACATGCCTTCCGTGACATCTGCTAAAAAAGATAAGCTATGGCGATTGATCAAACAATTCGTCGTTCCTACTGTAAAACGGACGAGGGGAGAAGAAGTAAACGTCAGCAATCGAATCTTTGTCACTGTTCCTTTAATCGTTTGCATAAGGGAAACCTCCTTTAAAAAAAATAGATTTGCACATTCCGTAAAAAACTTTCCGATTGTACGCTTGTCGTGGCTCATCGCCTACGATTCATTCATCCAGTGCGAACCATTTCGTCTCTTCGAAAAAGGAAATATGCCGGATCTCATCGTAATGTACTTTACGTCCATCAATATAAATGCCTAAAGAATCGTAGCTTTGGATCATGCCGACCACGTCAGGAGGGTAGAGACCGTCTTCATTGACTTCTTCACATTGGATCGCTACTGCTCGACTTTTGATCCTAGCTAAAGTCAACACTTCATTGATCTCTTCGCTAGTCATGGATGGCTTTGCAGGCCACACAAAGTGACGCTGGCGCTCATCCTGTCCGACTTCTGTTGTATGTTCCGATAGAAAGAATCCCTGCCATTTTAATTTTTTCCGATCTTCGTAGGGTTGGAGCATGCCCATAAGAATCACCTCTCACCACTATAATACAAACATTCGTTCGCATTTGTAAAGCGAACAGTTCTTTAAATTTTGCCGCAAAAATAGATAAGAGTGAGGGCGATCTTAAACTCAAACAGGACAGGGATGGATGGATACACTTTTTTAATGACTTTTATCAGCAAAATCTTTTTCCCGCAACTCACATCAGGTCAGTAGTAAACCAACACGATAAAAAAACGCGTATCATAACAATATAAAAAAATAAAACAAAACAATCTATTTTATTTATATGTTAATAAGTAAAGATTATTGAACTAAACAAGAATTAAATTTACAATAAAAAATAACGTACAAACCAATAAAAATAAAAAGGATGGAGAAATAATATTATATGATAACGCTTTATTGTAAAACTAATTGTATTCAATGCAAAAAGACAAAATTATTTTTAGACGCTCATCGAATCCCATATATCGAAAAGAACATTGAAGAAAAAGAAGAATTTCGCGAAGAAGTGAAACTATACGGATTCCAGTCCGTACCAGTTTTAATCCCTAATGCCTCAACTGGTTCGAACCCGTGGTTTGGCTTTCGCCCAGATGAATTAAGAAAACTCAAACAGAAATGATCGTCGCAGCCGCCAGACACAACCACAGGAATGCATTTTATAACAATCGATCGCTATTTTTTGAAGTAAACTCAAGAATTGATTTTAAGGAAATTAACTCAGCTTAATCTGATACCTAATAAACTTATAAACGAAACATACACAGCAACAGCAACAATTTTATGAAATCAAACAAATGAGTCACTTAGTAACAAACGAAAGATCTTAATGACGAGACCCAATCAAATGAAATCGATGTATTAAACTAGTGATCAGTGACAATACACCAAGACAATACATCAATTAGCAGCCAAATAAACACCAATGACAGGAAAATTGGCGAATCGTTGTTGATTTCAATATTCATAAGGGGAAAAAGACAGCGAGAGAGGTTCAAAATGCAAAAATCAAAAACATTTTGAACCGTCTTTTTCCAAATACAACTTTGTATAATATATATTATGTAAACTAAAATAAATAATTTTTAAAGTTCTGAAAAAATCTGGTGAATTTACTTCTCCTCCCTCTGATTGAGCTGTATTTTTTCTTAAAAACAGCGATTTTTCTTAAAGTGAACCATTTTGAGTAAAAAATGAGTCTTTGCCGCGCAGATTGATGATTTTTATGTATTGAATGCCAGTATTGTACAGTTGGCTTCCTAAAACAAATTTTAGCGTGCTTCAGCTGCTTATTAGGATTTTTGATGCATGACTGATTGGTGATTTCAGTGATGATTGAACTGCAACCAAAATCTATGATTGTAGCTGCAGTTAGATTTCAACTCCTGAGAGAAACTTTTCTTTATATGACTGATGACATAACTAACAATCATGTAAAATGATAACGGCTGATTAATTCCAAGTGGTTCATGACAGCAGCTTTCCGCAAAACACCCATACCTGGAAACTTATCCTTTTTGTATGCTTCAAGTAATAACTCTAAGCCTGATGTTTGAGTTGGATAGATTTCTTCATGTTGCAAAACTTGTGACATGAGCTGTAGAAACTTTTCTTTTTGAGTTTCTAATGATTCGTCCGAAACAAAATGAGTGATTCGCAACTTTTGCTGCTGATCAACAAATAGCCAGTGTAAAACAATTGTTTTAGAGGGATAACTATGTGCATAATAGATTTTGCTGTCGATAGAAAAATCACTATAGCCGGAAAATCCTTGCTGCTCGTAGTGTTGATAAACGGTTGGTAGCACTTCTTCTGGTACTTCCTGATAGAAGCTGTTTCTAGGAAGTCTAGTAAAAAAATCATGCATGAGAATCTTTGGTCCCTGGATTTTTTTCAATAAACGGAATTCTTGTCCAACTAAGATCGGTGTCTGATTTTTACTCCAGTCACTGGCCAACGCTGGAGCAGATTCATGAACAACCCAAAGGTCCGGCTGACAGTCAATGGTTTCAATTGGCTGATCGATGATATAGGCTTTAGCGTTAGGCAGTGTTTGTAATAAACGACTTCCTTCTTCCGTCAGAAAGTCCCCCGCCTGTGGATTGACGATAACAAAAAAAGGATGCGCTTTTTTCTGAAACAGCTCGACTGTATCCCAAAAAGTCTTGGATTGCCGGATAGGCTCAATGACGGGTTGAACTTCTAAAGACAGCTGTTCCATTTCTAATAGACTTTTTAATGCCAACAAGTCAAATTGTTTGCCGCGAAAATATGGATAATACATAGTGCTACTCCTTTTCTTGTGTCAAAAAACGCTGTTCCAATTCGAAATAAGCTTCTCGCGTTGCAGCCAGTTCTTCTTTTAGCGCTTCAATAGCTTGTAGCTGCGTATCTTCAATAAAACGGTCGTAGTAATTGACCCCGCCGCCAAATAAATCGTATTCTGGTTCCCTTTTCTTTAGTTCTTTGTACAATCGTTCCGTCGAGAAAACGCGCAAACCTCGTGCTGTTTGCTTGGCCTTCCCCACTTCTCGTGCTTGTGCAGAGATCAAACGATACAACAATGCGTTTTCGTTGACGAGTAAAGATTGCCGCTGCGGTTTTTTCTCGACACTAAAATAACCAGGGCTCCCCTTTTCTTGATCAGCAAATGCATGGTAAACCAATACACCGATGGCAGCAGGAATCTCTTCCTTGACCTTTACATATAATGCATGCGGCAAAACAAAATAATTATAATGCCCAATAAATGACAGCTTCGCTTTTGAACGAAAATCCGCCAGGCTGACTTTTAATTCATAACAGCGCCATTCAAACAAATTTTCTGGTGTTAAGCGACAACTTAGAGTATCAACGATTCCTTGATCATCCGGCATGATTACCTCTTCGATGACGATATCACTGTTTTCGCGACAGTAATAATAAAGGGCTTCTTCCATTTCAAGAGTCAACGTAGTTTTCATCTGACTAGACCCTCCTATTCACAACTTTCTCTCATTATAAAACATATGTTCGCATTTGTGAATAGGTTTTATAATGCAGTCCTGATTCTCTCCTATTCTTTGATTTTAAAGGTCTTCGGCGCGAAGCGAATGATTAGTACATATCCGACAAAAACATAGAGTAATAAGACCATTGAGACAACGATCGAGTAAGCAAATCCAGAAACATGCAGGCGCAGGTTGATATAGCTGATCCAATACAATACTCCACTGACAAATTTGTAGACCGGATTGACCACTCTCATGTCCCCAGTAAAAGGTTGTAACAAGTAATAGATAAATAATTCATGAAATGAGAACAATGCTGTCAAACTCGTCAATAATAAAAATAAGACCCCAATGAAATACCAGCTAGCTTGCAATCCATTTAGCAAGTCCCATAATAAGAAGCCGCCAAAAATACTTCCCGCAAAGACTCCGTTGTAAAACATTGATTTGATAAAACGGTAATTAAACCCACTGAGGATCGTTTCTTTCTCCCGATAAAAAGGATAGTAAAGCATGGAGATGTCACAGTTAACAAAAACCATTTGGACGATTGCTTTTCCCAATGAACCAAAATACATGACTAAAAATAGCGCTGGCAGTAGTGCTGTCAGATCCTCTTCATTAGGATATGGAACAATCTTCAAAAAGGATAATAAAATCAATCCTAAAAATAGAATAGACACAATACCGACACGGTTCAGCAATTTTTTGCGCAACAGTTTACGGTATCTTTGAAAGAGCAATCCGTTGAGGTATTCTGATCCTTGCAAATGAGTGAGTGGCTTCTCTTGATCCAAAGAAAGTTTTTTCTGCATTTCAATCCCTTCATTGAGATATTGACTTGAATCTGAACTGATGGTTTCTAGCACACTAAATTGCTGATAGCTTTTTTCAACAGAATAAAGGAAAAAATCATTTTCTTGTGTAAAGTGTTTTAGGTAGTAAAAACAGCCAGTGCCGGCAATCAGAAAGAACGCCAAAAGTCCCAACCCGAATGTCATAGTTGGAATAATCTGTTGAAGCAATAAGCCGTAGAGCGACGCTAAAGTCAGCATAGATATGGCTAGTCGCCAACCGATGCGCCAGCCACTGCCCCATTGCTTTTGGAATCCCCAGCGAATTAGACTGGCAGCTGCCACACAAGCAAAGCCAGCACCAAAGATACCAACGAGGGTCAGCCAACTATTGCCAGCAAAAAAGCTGTACAACAAAAATGCTGGTAGATAATAAATAATGGATTGGATCGTCTTAAAGAAAAGATTCATTCGCAAATACTGTCGTTTTGACACCATGAAGTAATCCGTGAATTCAATCGCTTTTTGATCTAATGTAAATGAGAACAAAGAAAAAAAATTGCTGGCTAGTGCAACGACCACTAGCCAAGTATAAAAACCAGCAATCATTATTTGTTCTTCAAACTGATCAAAAGAGCCAAATAAATTCTCCCAACCATGAAAAGCAACCAAGGCAATTGCATAATAAAAAAGCAGCCAAATAATTTTTGTGAAAAATGGCAAGATCAAGCGCAAGCTAAATAATACAGTAAAAAGCATTTTTTTGAGACCGTATTGCCCATAAAGATCATGGGGAAGATGTTTTCCAATCAAAGGAATTTTGGTCAAAAAATAGAGAAATCCATTCGCTTTCGTTGAAAAAATCGTCTCTTCATAAAGCCAATAAAGTTTAATCCATTGCAGCATCGGGCTCCCCCTCCGTCAGCAAAGTAACGATTTCTTTCTCAAAATCTGGTTCATGAATGTGAGAAGGATCAATCCCGGTCAATTGATGATTATTTAGTAGGACCACTTCATCACATAAATCTTGTGCAAGCTGTAAAATATGAGTGGAAAACAGTATGATCGAATCCTCTTTTGCTGATCGGATCATTTGTTTGATTTCATGGGCAGCTACAACATCGAAGGAGGTCAATGGTTCATCAAACAACATGATTGGTGGCTGCACCATCAAAGAAAGAAGCATTTGTACTTTGTTTTTCATGCCATGGGAATAATCTTTCATTAAACGATGCTGCTCTTCTGAAGAAATTCCTACAGACATTAAAAATTCTTCTGGAGAAAGCGACTGTTTGATGCGCTCCCGATTGACATCCATAAAAAAGCGCAAAAACTCAATCGCCGTCATAAAACCTGGCAGATGCGGTTGCGTGAATGTAAATCCGACATCTGTATTTTCATAGGTTCGTTGATTGTCGTCTTCAACTAAATAAATACTCCCGCTATCAACGGTCATATTCCGAGCGATACATTGGAATAACGTCGTTTTCCCTGCCCCATTGCGCCCTAAAATACCATAGATTTTTCCGGTTTCAAATTGATAACTTGCCTGATCAAAAATTTGTTTCTTGTCAAAGCTTTTGGAAATAGCATTGATCTCTAAAAACAAAAAAACACCCCTTCTCTTTAAAAACAAAGATTATTAACTAGAGATCGCGCTTGCAAGGTTTTCTAAGTGAAACGATTTACGTTGGTAGCCGTCATCATCTTAGCAAGCAAGTGCAAACGAGACTCGTTCATTTTTTTCTCATCGATAGAACATTATCCTTTCACATCAACTTACTTCATGGCGATTGACGATTTCAGGCAACCGGCTCCTGTAGCCAAGCCAACAGCCTAGGACCACTAGCAGACCAATTAGTAAATGCCATGCCCAAGATATCACTGAAGAACCGCTATTCAGTAATCCAGCAGGCAACTGATAAAAACTGGCTAAAATCATGAAAGGCTCGTTCAAAAACAATCCCACCTAATGAATTGCCAATCAAAAAAGCCAAACCAATCCCGTTCAAGGAAAAAAGAGTCTCCTCGATAACCATCAAATGAAGCGATTGTCCTACTAAAAATCGGATCGTCACGGATTTTTCCCCTTCGGAAAAAAGGAATTGTTTGTAACATGAACGACTATATAGGAAAAAGATAACTGCCATGCCGATCCATAGAATACCGACCACCCCTAGGAAAATAAGGAGTAAAAAGAGCCAACTTTGAAAAGAACTGTCTTGTGAAGTCTGTTTTAAACGCCGTTCAAGAGCATACCAACGAAAAAAAGAATGACCACTTTTCACAAAAAAATAAGAGCGAACTCACAAATGTAAATAGTCCATAACTCATCCACAATGTTCTTCTTCGAATGTTCTTCTTCGAATGAAATAAGCTCCTGCAGTAGAGAAAGGATAGATATAACGCCAATTCAAAGTCATTGTTGTTCCTCCTTTGTGATCAGTTTAGCATACGAAGCAGAAATTGAAAACGTTCGTTTAATTTAGTTTACATATTCTTTTTATAAGAAACAAATAACATCCGCCTCCCACTTCTATGCAAGACGGATGTTATTTAAAAAGCAGCCGAATGAATCGTAATTTAGAAATAACGGCTGATCAGTGTTAGTAATTGTTTGGGAAATTCTTTAAGATTGCTGATATCGATATATCTTTCCGCGCCATAGATTTCTTTGATGACGTCTTTGTCTTGTCCGATGGCAGCGGACAAAAAGATGATTTCCTGGCGTTCATACTCTTTGATGACTGCTTGAATATCCGCTTTCGCCTTATTGCCCGTATAATCTGGCATCGCCTTTGGCTGACCATCACTAATCGTCAATAGTAATTTTGTCGTAGCAGATTGTTGGGAAAGTTTTTCAGCTAGTACCCGCAGCACTGCCCCATCACGATTGTTTTGTCGGGGTTGAAGAGACATCAGCTTTGCCGGCACATAATCAAAAGGTTCAGCAAATTCCTTATAAGAATAGAGAGAAGTCTTCTCTCGTACAGACAAATCGGCTGTGTCGCCATAAATCATCAGCGGAAGATCTAGGCGCTGTGCAAACGCACTCACTGCGAGTGCAGCTTGTTGTGCAGCGGTGATCCGTCCCTCCCGTACCATGGACCCTGATTCATCGATTCGTAAAGCGATCGCTAATGAAGGCTGTTCATGAGGAGGATTTTTCTTATCAAATGTTCGAAAGTCGCCATAAGCAACACGACTTGCATCAAAGCGTGTCCCGCTATATTTTCCTTTGCCATAAGAAGAAGCTGCTTCATTTTCTAATAATTCAAGCAACTGTTTTGTTATTGTTTCAACCACCGGCAACAACGGTGCTAGAAGTTGCTGGGCTTTCTGAGAAGCATTTTCTTGGAGCTTTGGCCGATGCACAATCAATCCTTCTTTCGCATGGATAGATTGTTTTAGCGCTTGCCGCGCTTCTTGATTTGCTTGTTTTCTTACTTCTTTATCCAATTGCCTGAATTCTTCAATCGAAAGATGCTGACTGGAAGGTTCTTGAGCAGATTGTTCACTTCCTTCCTTTGTGTGTCCCTCATCAGACGAATGTTGGCTCTCTAAAGAGTCTCCATCTATAGTGTCTTGAGGCACCGCTTCCTGATCATCTTGGTTTGTTTCCTGTGTATCTAGCACCTCAGGTGTCTCCAGTGTCTCTGCTGTTTCTTCAGTACTAGCTGCTGTCCCCATCTGCAAGGATGCTTCTTCAATATTTCGCGCATCCGCCTCTTCAGCAGATACGATGCGTCCTTGTATTGGTTGTCGATGACTCATTTTCTGTCCTTGATACAAACGTCTTAGCTCTAAGAGCAATTCTGATTGATCGAGGGCTTCTTGCAGCAGGCGCAATTCGTCTGGATCTGTCGTTAACTTGTATAAGACTTTGACCGCTAACGTATTTAAAGGTGATTGCCCATTTTTAACCGTATTCAGCCAATAAAAATAAGATCGCATACCAGCCACACCCTTGATGGCATTTGCTCGTGCAGAAGTATCGAGAAGTCGAATAATCTCTGCCATTTTGCTAGCGATCGCTTGATCTTGAAAGCCGGTTTTAGCAAGTCCCCGTGCGACCATCACAGATAGTTCAGGAAGGTCCATTTTTTCCGCATGTTGCATCCGATCTCTAAGAGATTCATTCAATGGACGATTGCCCTGATAGTTCCGATTTGTTGTGATAATGACGACACAATCCGGATGGCGCCTGACAACGCCAGTTGGCAGATTCAGCATCCCATTTTGCTCCAATGCAGAGTTGAGAGCGACGAGTACCGAGGCATCCCGGATGACTGTTGGTTCTTGGATTTCTAATAGATACCCTTTTTCCATCGCACGAACGATTTCCGAAGGATAAAATTTATAATGAACGACATCGGTCGTATCTGTTTCTTCAATTCGTCGAATCAAGTCTGCTAATTTTTCTCGGGCACCCTCACTGGTGAGCGAATAGTGATCCGCAATCACTTGAATGACCTGATCTAAGCTATCACTCAAATAGATCGCTTCTAACAATTCACTGTCTTCTTCTTGATCTGTTGCTACGATCGGCAACAATGCACCAAAAACATCTGATTTATCCATATCAGCAAAACAGGTGATTTTGGTATAAGGCAATTGAAGATCATAGGAGAGAGCTTTGGCTAATTGCGTTTTTCCAGAGCCAGCATCTCCTTCCAATAAAACATTGAAAATCTTCATCTCTGGATCTTGCCAGTTTAGCTTGATTTCTTGAGCGATCCGCAGTTCTTCTTGACTTGTCTGATGACTCGCTGGTTTTTGCCAAATCATTTGCTGTTCTAACTTGCTGAACTGTCGACCTTCTGTCAAAGTAAAAGGGGTACGATTGATCCCCATGTAGATTCCTCCTTTCTTAATAGCCCAATTCGTTTAACAACCGACTTAAAATTCGAAAACGTTCACCGATCAATTCACCATCTTTTTGCAAGGCATCATAGAACAATAGAATATCCTCATCAATTTTAGGATTGTCTGTATCAACTTCTACTGTCATCCGATTTCCTTGCAGTCCAATAATATCGATGAGTGGGTTTTCTGGATCATAAAACTTTTCATGACGATAGGCATCTTGAAAATAGAGGCTAGATTGCGCGACAAGGATCGCTAAGTCAAGAATCCGTGATAATGGGAGTTCTTCTGATTGACGAGACCACTTTTCCCCCGTGTGCCGCCATACTTTCCCTGAGATATCTACTTTACCTCGATCATTCCATTGTGCCAGACCCAACGATAAGCCTTTCGCATCCGTATGAAGCGCATAGCGTCCGTCTACTGTATCATAGTCTTCAACTTTGATGACGGGTTTGTGTTTTAAGTTTTCTGGTATTTTCATTTTCCATCCTCCTGTTTAGTAATTTACTAAAGTAGTAATTGGATTAAGTATAGTCAGTGTGAATCAGATAAACAAGCAAGATGCTTTTAAAGCAAAAAAAATACCCATGTGACCAGAAACTAGCAAAAGGAATCCCTTGACAAGCTTCTAAGTAACATAGGTATTTTTATAAAAATCAAATAATTGCATAGGAATAAATAACTCACTTTTATTATTGCGCTGCGATGGCAATCCCAATCGCTTTTTCACCCAAATGAGAACCAATCACAGGACCAAAATGACCCACTTCGATTTCGGCATCAGGGTATTTCTTTTGCAGCTTCGCCTTTTCCTCTAAAGCCACAGACAAGTTATTGGCATGGATCACATAGAATTTCACTGGGTAAGCGATTTCTGATTCTCTTTGACCAATAATGTCTTCTGCGCGATTAAAAGCTTTTTTACTGGAACGAATCTTCTCATAAAGCACGATTTTTCCTTCGTCAAAAGTCAAGATCGGTTTGATTTTCAATAATCCGCCGATCAATGCAGCACCATTTGTTAAACGTCCACCTCGCACAAGATTGTTTAAGTCATCTACGATCAAATAAGCATACGTATTATCGCGGATGCGATCGATGTGGGTCACGATCTCTTCAATGGTTTTGCCTTGTTGGTTCAGATCCAATGCAGCTTCTACCATATGTCCCATTGGCATGCTGGTGATTTTAGAATCATAGGGAATAACCCGCGCGCCTTTGATATCATCTTTGATACCATATAACGTATTGATAAAGCCAGAAATGCCGCTAGAAAGGTGAATACTTAAGATCGTATCATAACCTTTCTGGGCAAGGGTTTCGTATAATGCAATCACTTCACCAAGGACAGGTTGAGAAGTTTTAGGAAATTCTTTACTGTTTTTCAGCAAAGAGTAATATTCATCTGGCTGAATGTCGATCCCTTCGTTATAGCTTTTTCCATCTAAAATAACAGGTATTGGGATAACGAACAAGTCAGCGTGATCCTGGATGCGTTCAGGCAAGTAAGCTGTACTGTCAGTAACAACGGCTAATTTCATTTCTTTTCCTCGTTTCAACATATTTCAAACGTCATTAATAATATAGCATAAACCAGTAAGCTTTCAAAACTCTTTTCAAAAAGTTTTCAGTTAAACTTACTGATTTAAGAAACTTTCGATGGCTTGTTTATTGGTATCAAAGTTGATGACCAGCACACTTCCTGCTTCATAGGTTGAGCCATACTGCCATGAATCATCGACAGGAACAGTTAAGCGATCAATGCCCCCTGCGCCTTTGGCAATCGAAAATGTGTTTCTCAGCAAGAAGCTAACTGGCAGATTAGTAGAAGCATACCCTAGGACTTTCCCTGCTGCGTATGGCAATTTAACGATGGATAAAGGATTTTTCATGGCATTAAACACAGCATCCATCACTTGTTGTTGTCGACGCACACGCCCAAAGTCGCCTTCTTCATCCATACGGAACCGCGCATATTGCAATAATTCTAAACCGTTCATATTCTGTTGCCCTTTCTTGATAGGGACTTCAAGGTTTTTACTCATATCTTTCTCAGCGTTGATCGGTACACCACTAGGAAAAAGGGTGTCAATCACTTTTTCGAAAGATTGAAAGTCTACTTTGACATAATAATTCGTTTGGATTCCGAAATTTTCAGCTAACGTTTGCCGAACTAACTCTGCCCCGCCAAATGCATAAGCTGCATTGATCTTGTTTTCTCCATATCCCGGAATCGTGACTAGCGTATCCCGCATGAAAGAAAGCAGCTTCGGTTTCTTTGAAGGGCCATCCAATTGCAGCACCATGATCGTGTCTGCACGACCAGTTTCGCCTTTACGGCTGTCGCTTCCTAAAAGCAAAATATTTTTTGCTCCGTTCGCAGATGCTACACCATTAAACGTTTCCGTCTCTGAGACTTGTGCATCGCTTTTGGCCACCTGCTGCCCTGCCACAAAAGCCACGATCGAGTAAGCAAGTACAAACACTAGCACATACAGGATGAAACGCAAAATTGGCCGTTTCTTACGTTTAGCTTCTTTTGATTTTACTTTCTGCTCTTGTTTCGCTGGCTTCTTGTTAACTGACTGACCATTGTTGCCGAAATCCTTTTGTTTACCAAAGGATTTTGACTTGGTTTTTTTGCCAGTTAACAGATTCGGCCGCTGAAGGGTTGTTTTTTTTGACGAATGATTGCCAGAAGACCGCTTCTGACTTGTTTGGTCGTTCTCCCTTTGTTGTGCAAAATCGTTTTCTGCTGAATATTCTTCTTCCTTTTGAGGTCTTCTCACAGATTTTGTTTCTCGACGAGCAAAGATCGTTTCTTTATGAGCAGCTCGTTGCTCTTCTTTCGCTAATTGTTCATGCAATTTTTTGTTGCGGTCCATTCGACTCATAGGACAGTATCCTCCAAATAAAAAAAGCTTTTCTTTCTTATAAGAATACCTTACGAAAAAAAGAAAGAAAGCTATTTTTTTAAATTTTAAGATTTTCCTAGCAACTTTTTGATAGAAAGATGAAAAGCGGCTCATAAAATCTTGCTTGCTCTGTAACGTTCAACTTGAAAACCATTTCGTTGGTAAAAATCAGCCACTTGGTTTTTGGTCCAGAAATTCAGAGTGAGGGTTGCAAACTGCTTTTCTCGAGCAAAATCTGCGGCATGGGTTAATAAGGCTTCACCGACCCCTTGCTTCTGGTACGCATTTTCAACCGATAACGCTTCGATCTCAAGTCGACGTTGAGAGACCATCAGCGGTGTATCCGATAACTCAATCTCTTTTAGATGAATAAATCCGCAAGGTTGTTTTTGCCAGGCTACAAAAAAATGATGCGTTTCTGTGGCAAGCAAATCCTGTAACAAGTCGCGGAATGCCTCGTAGTCAAAGGATTTGAAAACGTTAGGTATCAATTGATGATGGACCTCTTGAACACTTTGATAAAGTTTAGCTAATAAATCAGCATCCTCGCAAGGACTGATTTTCCTCTCTTTCATTTCCTTCACCTATTTTCTTCACAGCATACGTACCTAGAAGATGGACATTACAATTTAACATCCTGATTTCTTCTAAGGCATTCTCAACCAAGGCCCAAGGCTGATTTAGCACTAAATCTATCACAAAAAAATATTCCCCTAGACTCGTTTTTAATGGTCGGGATTCGATTTTGCTCAAGTCAATGCCGCGCCAGCCAAAAGCGGCCAAAATCTGATGCAGACTACCTGGTCGATTGGTAGGCAAGGTCACATAGATCGTGGCTTTCGTTGCCTTATCATGGAAAACGCTCGATTCGTTTGTGTCTTTTTGCAAGATCCAAAAACGAGTTTGGTTGCTAGTCGTATCCTGGATATTTTTTTCCTGAATGAATAGACCATAAGCATGGGCTGCTTCTTTGGAAGCAATGGCTGCTACCGGCTCCGCTGGATGCTCTGCGACAAAGACGGCAGCAGCAGTCGTCGATGCCACCGCTTCAATAGGAACATCTGGAAAGTTATGTTGCAAAAACTCCGCACATTGGGCCAAAGCCTGTGGATGAGAAATGATTTTGGAAATCTGCTGTCCTGACTGAATGGTCAGCAGCTGATGGTTGATAGGCAAAATCACTTCTTGTTCAATGATCAGTTCCTTTTGTCGGAAAAGTGTATCGATTGTTGCATGAACCGAACCCTCTAATGAATTTTCATTGGGGACTACCGCTCGTTGGATGTCCCCTGCTACTAATGCTTGAATACATAATGGGATCGATCCAAAAGGAACCATTTCTTCATTTAAAAAAGATTCACAGGCGGCTCGATAAGTGAAGGAGTTTTTTGGGCCTAGATAACCAATCTTCATTTATTCACCTGCTTTTTGAATGATTTCAGTCACGATCTCTGCTGGAGATTTGCGGGTGGTATCGATCACTACTGTCGCACTTTCTTCGTATAGTGGCATTCTTGGACGATAAATATCAATGATTTCTGCCGGCGATTTCGAAACGACAAGCGGACGAATATTGACCGTATCCTTTTTCAACCGATTGAGCAATTCTTCTGGCTCCGTTTTTAAATAGACGACTTTCGGAAACTGCTGCAATAGTTGCCGATTTTCTTCTTTTAGGATGATGCCGCCACCAGTAGAGATCACTTGATCAAGTGTTAATGAATGAGTCAAAATCTCCGTTTCTTTTTCTCGAAAAGCGGCTTCCCCGTAACGATCAAAATAGTCTTGGATCGTCATGCCGATCGATTCAACGATCAGATCGTCAAAATCAACATGTGCCAACTGTAATCGTTCTGCTAACAAGCGGCCAATAGTTGTTTTACCAGCACCCATAAAACCGATCAAAACGATTCCTTTCATTCAACATCACCTCCAGTTAATTGGCGGAGATCCTCAAAGAAGTGGGGGTAGGAGACCGCTACTGCTTCCGCCTGTTCTAATTCCACATCTTCTTGCGTCAATAAAGCAGCTACTTGCAGCATCATACCAATTCGATGATCGCCGCGACTGGACACGTTGCCACCATGAAGGGGTGTCGGACCATTAATAATCAGTCCATCTTCCGTTGGCGTGATATCTGCTCCCAGTTTCGTTAATTCTTCTGCGGTCGCATCGATTCGGTTCGTCTCTTTGACTTTCAATTCTTCAGCATCACGAATCACCGTTTGGCCGACAGCTTGTGTAGCTAACAAAGCGATGATTGGTAATTCATCAATGAGTCGAGGAATGATCGCGCCTTGGATCTCGATTCCTTTTAATACAGAAGAATGAATAGTAATCGTAGCTGATTGATTGTTCTGATCGATCGCTGTCAGTGAAATCTGAGCACCCATTTGTTCCAGCACATCTAAAATTCCTGTTCGCGTCGGGTTAATCCCAACATTTTCTAGCGTGATTTCACTATTGGGTAAAACAGCTCCTGCGGTTAAGAAAAAAGCAGCTGAAGAAATATCACCTGGTACAATCACTTCTTGTCCAACAAAGGATTGAGGACCTGTAATTTGAATCTCCTTTCCTTTAACCGTGATCTCGCCGCCAAATTGACGAATCATTTCTTCCGTATGGTTGCGGCTCGGTTCTTTCTCGACGATTCGGGAGGTACCCTGTGCTTGCAATGCGGCAAAAAGTAACGCTGATTTGACTTGTGCACTAGCAACAGGCATTGAATAATCGATTGGGCTTAAATCGCGTGTACCTTGAATAGTAATCGGTGGAAACTCACTTTCATTGCTGCCGTTAAGTCTCGCACCCATTTGATTCAATGGCAACATCACTCGATTCATTGGTCGCTGATTCAACGAATCATCCCCCAGTAAAGTAGTTGTGAAAGGTTGCCCGGCTAAAATCCCCATCATTAAACGAATCGTTGTGCCTGAATTTCCTACATCAATCGGACGGTCAGCAGCTTTCAAACCGCCAAACCCTTGACCAGTGATCGTGATCGTCTCGCCGTCATCTTGAATGGGGATTCCCAATTCTTGAAAAGCGTGAAGGGTACTAAGACAATCTTCCCCTCTTAAAAAATTACGAACCGTCGTCGTCCCTTCTGCTAATGCACCAAACATGATGCTGCGGTGAGAAATAGATTTATCTGAAGGGACTGTCAGTGTGCCTCTTAGGTGGTTAGCTTTAAGTAGTTTCATCATTGTTCTCCTATTTTATCCGACATTGATAGGTCGTATTTTCAGTGATCAGCTGCTGGGCTTGCTGCAGCTCTTTTTGACTTTTGAAAGAAATCTGCAAGACACCAAGTATATCTTCACGCGTCTCTAAAATTTTTAAATTGATCAATGAGAGATTGCCTGTGCTTAACAGCTGGGTGACCTCTGCTACCACACCCGGATGATCCGGAACATCGATCAATAGATCATAGAACGCTGGAATTGCTCCAGTTTGGTGGATAGGTAAATGGTCTCTTGTTTCTTTAGCATCTTCAAAAAAACGGAATATTGCTTTTTCATCTTTAGTCAGCAACCACTGTGATACTTGCTCCATTTGTTTTTGCCAGGTTGCGATTAGCTGCAAAAGCTCCTGTCGATTACTTAATAAAATATCCGTCCACATGCGGGGATCGGAAGAAGCAATGCGAGTGATGTCCCGAAACCCTCCTGCGGCTAGTTGCTGAGCCCTAGGCTGTGATTGATTAAACGTATTCGCCTGATTGACTAACCCGGAAGCAATAATATGAGGTAAATGACTTAGCATTCCAGTGATTTGATCATGCTCGTTTGGTGCCAATTCGACGTATTTTGCTCTGGTCCCTTGAAACAATCGCTGCAGTTCATTCATGCGGTTGCTAGTAGTCGGGGTGAAAATGTAGTAGGCATTTTCGAATAAATTCTCATCTGCTGCTAAAATACCCGATTTATGAGAGCCAGCCATAGGATGACCGCCAATAAAATCAAAGGAGAATTGCTGCGCAAATTGAACAATCTCTGCTTTTGTACTACCAGTATCCGTTACTAAGACATTTGACTTTAAAGTTACTCTTCCCAATTCAGCCAAATAAGCTTTCGTGATCTCCACTGGAAGTGCCAAAATGATGATATCTGATTGGATCGCTCCTTCAGTAAATGAAGCTGGCACGAAGTCAACAATCTGTGACTGTATGGCAATTTCATTGGTCGATTCACAATGATCCCAACCAATCAGATAGCTGTCAGCAACAGCTTTTTTGATGCATTTTGCCAACGAAGCACCGATCAATCCTAGACCAGCGATCATGATTTTTTGTGACATTGGAATGTCCCTCGTTTCCTTTTTCTCAAGATATTTTTTTAGTAGTGGGATAAACTCCACTACTTTTAGTAATGAATTTTAGTAATGAAGCAAGTAGTCACGGTATTCTTGGACAGCTGTTTGTAATTCTTCAAAGGAGTCACTCGGAAATTTTTCGAGTATTTCATTGGCTACTACTGTAGCAACGACATTTTCACAAACCACACTGGCTGCAGGAACTGCCGTACTATCTGAACGTTCAACACTTGCTTTGTAGGGCTCTTTGCTATCGATATCAACGCTTTGCAACGGTTTGTATAATGTTGGAATGGGCTTCATCACTCCACGAACGACAATCGGTTCTCCATTTGTCATTCCTCCTTCAAATCCGCCCAAATTATTGCTGCGACGCGTGTATCCTTTTTGCTGATCCCAGAGGATTTCATCCATCACTTGCGAACCGGGTAAGACTCCTGCTTCAAATCCGACACCAAATTCAGCACCTTTAAATGCATTGATACTAACCACGGCCTGCGCAATTTTGGCATCCAATTTTTTATCCCACTGCACATAACTGCCTAGACCAGCGGGGACACCCCCGATTAGAACTTCTACGACGCCACCAATCGTATCCCCATTTCTCTTGGTTTGGTCGATCAATTGCTTGATTTCTTCTTCGACAGAAGGATCCAACACCCGAACTTCAGATGCTTCGGAGCGCTCGGCAATTTCTTGAACAGTCAAACCATCAGGAATAGCTGCTTTGATGCCGCCAAGCATTGTCACATGGCCAGCCACTTCAATCCCTAATTCCTTTAAGATTTTTTTGGCAATTGCACCAATGGCCACTCGCATCGTTGTTTCCCGCGCAGAGGAACGCTCTAAGACGTTTCGCAAATCCTGATGACGGTATTTCATGCCTCCGACCAAGTCTGCATGTCCTGGTCTAGGCCGAGCCACTCGTCGTAATTTCCGATCTTTTTCAGGAACTTCCTCGATTGCCATCACTTTCGTCCAATTTTTCCAGTCTTTATTTTCCACAACCAATGTCACAGGCGACCCTAATGTTTTTCCATGTCGGATGCCGGAAGTAATACGGACTTGGTCTTTTTCAATCAGCATGCGACCGCCGCGGCCATAACCCGTTTGTCTTCTCGCTAGTTCGTGATTGATATCTGCTGCTGTTAAGGGTAATCCCGCCGGTAGACCTTCAATAATTGCGGTCAATTCAGGTCCGTGGGATTCACCTGCTGTAATATAACGCATCATCCGCCGCTTCCTCTCTTTTTTATAAATAATTTTTGATTTCTTCTGTAGGGATCGTAACGATCTTCGCTTGACCGATTTTTTCTAACAAAATAATCTTCAATTGGTTTCCTCGGGTCTTTTTATCATGAGTGATCGCTTGATACAACTGATCTTTGTCAACCGATTCTGACTGAGTAGGCAAATGAAACTTGCTGATCATTTCTATTAATTGGGCCGTAGTTCCTTTTGGAGATAATCCGATGGACTCCGCGTGTTGGGTGATCATCACCATGCCGATTGCTACTCCTGCACCATGGCTGATTTCAAACGCTGCTGTTTTTTCTAGCCCATGTCCGATGGTATGGCCGAAATTCAACATCAAGCGACTGCCATGATCGAAAGGGTCTTCCTCGACAACTTTTCGTTTGACCGTTAAAGCCGCGGTGATCACTTGTTCTGCATGGTCCAATAATGCCGTCTCATCTTGCAATTCGGCTAGTTTTTGCCATAACTGGTCATCAGCGATTGCTGCCGACTTAATGATCTCTGCAATTCCTTCTTGTACGCGATAAAGTGGTAATGATCGTAAAAGTTCTGGATCGATCAAAACACCAGCGGGTTGGGCAAAGGTTCCAACCAAATTTTTAGCATTTCCAGTATTGACAGCTGTTTTGCCGCCAATACTAGAATCTACTTGCGCCAATAAAGTCGTGGGAATCTGAAGAAAATGGATTCCTCGCATATAGGTCGAAGCCACGAAACCTGCTAAATCTCCGATTACTCCGCCGCCCAGCGCAATTATTCCATCGCTTCGGGTCAGCCCAAGTTCTGCTAAACGATCATAAAGAATCGTCGCTTGCTCAAGAGACTTGCTCTTTTCTCCCGCTGGAACAACAAGTAATTTTGCTGCAAATCCTTCATGAGTAAGCGCATCAATAATGACTTGTCCATAGATTGGGGAAACGTTACTATCCGTAATCACTGCGATCCTTTGAGGTTGCCAAAGTCCTTTGACCCATTTCCCTACTTCTTGAAAGGCACCTCGTTGAATGACAATATCATACGAATGTTTTGCTAAATTTATGTGTAACATCAAATGGTACACTCCTTTTTTAGTCTTCACAATGACTTGATTTCTTCTGAAATAGCTGTCATTCTCAGCTGAAAAACGACGATTATTTTTGCAGTGCTTTGATTTCTTTCATCGCTTTTTCCATGATATGGACTTCATTCATCATATTCATGTAGGTTTTTTCGTTCAATGATTGAGGACCATCAGACCAAGCATTTGCCGGATCTGGATGGATCTCAACGATCATGCCGTCTGCGCCCGCAGCAACCCCAGCTCTAGCCATTGGCGGAACTAGATCCCAGATACCTGTCCCATGACTAGGATCAACGATAATTGGGAAATGACTCAACTTTTTGATGATCGGTACAGCACTAAGGTCGAATGTATTCCGCGTTGCTGTTTCGTATGTTCGAATTCCCCGCTCAATGAAGATCACTTCACTTTTATCTTGAACAGCAATGTATTCTGCAGCATTCAACCATTCATCAATTGTTCCTGAAATTCCCCGCTTCAATCCAATAGGTTTTCCTGTTTTACCGACAGCCGCTAATAGTTTGAAATTCTGCATGTTACGAGCACCGATTTGCAAAATATCGCTGTATTCCGCAACCATATCGATATGTCCTTCGTCCATTACTTCAGTGATGACTTTCATCCCTGTTTCATCGGCAGCTTGACGGATGTATTTCAGCCCTTCTTCTTCCAGACCTTGGAAAGCGTAAGGAGAGGTCCGAGGTTTGAAAGCACCTCCTCGTAAGATTTGAGCACCGCCAGCTTTGGCGATCCGTGCACATTCACGGATTTGTTCTAATCCTTCGATCGAACATGGGCCAGCCATTGTTACGAAATGTCCATCTCCGATTTTGACACCATCAACATCAACTACCGTGTCCTGCGGATGAAATTCCCGCGAAGTCAATTTATACGTATTGGAAATACGAATTGCGTCTTCTACACCATCGTAGCTGCGAAAAGCGACATCTTGGATCAGACGCGTATCTCCTTTAAGTCCAATGACGATTTGTTCCTTCCCTTGATTGACCTGTACATCTAATCCTTCTTTTTTGATTCGTTTCACAACAACTTCTACTTGTTCTGCCGTGGCATTTGGTTTCATAATTACGATCATTTTTTCTTCCTACCTTCATAGTTATTAGTTTTTTTACATTTTTTCAATCAGTGTTTTGACTTTCTCAATCGGCATTTTTTTATCAGTCCATAGCTCAAAAGCCGCCGCGCCTTGGTAGAGCAACATACTTAACCCATTGGCTGTTTTTGCTCCCGCGGCTTTTGCTTCACGCAACAGCCGTGTTTCTCGCGGATTATAGATCACATCATAAACTGCCAACGATTCTCGTAACATTCCGCGGTCTTTTAATGGGCTGGCATCTTCCTGCGGCTTCATTCCAACACCAGTCGCATTTACTAGCAATTGGCTCTCTTTGATCGCCAGACCCAATGCTTGCTGATCATCTAGATCACCAAGTGTGATGTTGCAGGTAGTAGCCGCCGCGATTTGTTGCAGCTTGCTTTCAATCACTGGATAAAATTCATCGTTTCGATTAAAAACATGAATGGTTTCTACCCCATCTAAGGCAGCTTGACTAATAATTGCTGTAGCAGCTCCACCAGCGCCGATAACTGTCATGGTACCGCCAATAATCGAGACTTCAATGTCTCCTAGCGCTCGCATAAATCCAATCCCATCCGTATTGTGACCGATCAAATGACCTTTGTGGTTGACGATTGTATTGATAGCACCAATCAGTTCTGCGGCAGGAGATAATTCATCGACTAAAGGAACAGCTGCCATTTTGTGCGGCATCGATAAATTGACCCCTAACAAATCAAGCTGACGAATACTTTGGATACTTGCTGCTAAACTTTCTGGTTCAACATCAAAAGCTAGATAGACAGCATCCACTTTTTGATCTTCAAAAGAAAGATTATGCATGGCTGGCGAGATGCTGTGTTTGGCAGGTTTCGCAAACAACGCTGCTAAACGGGTGTGTCCAGTGATTAATTGGTTCATCCTATTCATTCCTTTCAACAAAAAAAGATGTCCACTGTAAATTGATAGAATCTACAGTGAACACCTTCAAACATTACATATCAGCTGATATGTGAATATAAAAAATAGCCACTATAGATTTTACGATCTACGTGGCTTTAAAGTCATTACGAAATGCCTTAGCCATCATAGATACAAACGAGTGTTTGTACCCATGTGTTTCATGAATACAAACCTATCTAAAATAGCTAAAGTAATATTTATTCAGTTGTGAGGGGTTCGCTTGCAATTGTTTCATGATTGTTCGCTCCAAACTGATGTAAGATTGTCCTAAGTATAGGTTGAACTTTGAAAGTTGTCAATGATTTTTTCTTATTTTTTTCATTTCACTGGTTTTCATTTATTTTTTTTCTGCGATTTTCACTGGTAGATTCGGTTTTCTAAAGGTCGTCTTCAAAGAATAGTAATAGATCTTGCAAACGAAGCTGCGCTTTTTCTGCTGCGGATAAATCTTTCACGATCTGCCCTTTACGAAGCAAGATCAATCGGTTGCCATATTTTAGAGCATCTTCCATGCGATGAGTGATCATCAAGCAAGTCAACTGTTGTTGTTCCACTCGATCTGCAGTGATTTGCATCAACTGTTTAGACGTTTTCGGATCCAATGCCGCAGTATGTTCGTCTAAAAGCAGCAATTTTGGGGTCTGGATCGTTGCCATCAAAAGACTCAATGCTTGGCGTTGCCCACCAGATAAATTTCCTGTTGGTGTATCCAAATGTTGTTCGAGCCCGTTGCCCACTTCTTGACATAATTGGTAATAAACATCTTTTTGTGCTTGTAATTGGCGCAAATGCAAATTCCTTTTCTGTCCACGACGTTGCGCCAACAATAGATTTTCAGCGACGGTCATTCGCGGCGCAGTGCCCATTTTAGGGTCTTGAAAGACTCTTGACAAGTAAACAGCTCTTTTTTCTTCTGACAACTGCGTGACATCTTGGTCATCGATCAAGATCTGACCACTAGTAAGTGGCAGTGAACCGGATATACAATTAAACAATGTACTTTTTCCAGCACCATTGCCGCCGACTACAGTCACAAATTCCCCTGGTTGCAGTTTTAAATCTACTTTCTGTAAGAGCGTCTTCTTTTCATGAGGACCATTGCCAATGATTTTGGTTGCTTTATTGATCGTTAACATCATTCATCCTCCTTTTCGAAACCCGTCCGCAAGTGCAGTGCATTTTTGAATTGCGGGATCAATAGACAAAGCGTCAAGACGATCGCCGAAAAGATTTTTAAGTAAGTAGTATCAAAGCCAGCTCTGATCACAAATAGGATCAACAGCTGATAAATGATACTGCCCACAACAATCGCTACGAGCCGCTCCAATAATGTTAGTTCGCCAAATAATACTTCACCGATGATAATCGATGCTAACCCTATTACAATGACCCCGATTCCTTTACTAACATCTGCGTAACCATCATTTTGGGCGATCAATGCCCCAGATAATGCAATCACTCCATTGGAAACAACTAAGCCAATGATCTTCATAGTGTCTGTATCGATCCCTAGTGATTTAGCCATATGCTCGTTGTCTCCTGTGGCAATATAGGCTTGCCCAAGATTGGTATGGAAAAAGAATAGCAAGACAGCCCCGATCACTAATACCATCACTAATCCGATCAACACAGTATCAAAGTAATTAGGCAAATTTAGCTTCGTGAAGAAATCTTGGATTTTTGGTTGATTCAATAGAGAAAGATTTGGCGAGCGCATCACAAACAGCATCACTGAATTTAGTCCCGACATCACAAGGATTCCAGCTAGAATTACTGGGATCTTGCCTTTCGTATATAAAAGACCAGTTACTAATCCGGCACACATCCCCGCACCTACCCCTAAAAGCGTAGCTACTATCGGTGAGACACCTTGCGTGATAGCAGTCACACAGACCGCGCCGCCAAGAGGAAAAGAGCCCTCAGTAGTCATATCTGGAAAATTTAAAATTCGATACGTCATAAAAATACCTAACCCAAGAATCCCCCAAAGGAATCCTTGCCCAATCGCTGAAACGATCATTTTTTTTCCTCCTCGTTACTTGTTTTTCTATCTGTCTTCCAAACCCCTGTCCTGACAACAAGAAGTTTCTGTCAGGACACATATTCCTTAAAAGCAATAGATTTTTTTCTTGTTTCTTTATGAAACGTTAGTTAGCATTGCTATCACCCTTTTAAGAGCAGCTGTTTCAATGGTTAGTCTGTGCTTGATGTTGTTTCGGTCGCTTCTTCAGAAATGAGTCTGGCTTTTTCTTTGAGTGCTTCTGGAATAGTGATGCCAAGAAATTCAGCTTGCTTTTCATTAATGACCGTATCGCCATCTTTAAAAGTATAGATGGGGGTTGTTGCTGGATCAGATTCCCCTTTTAAGATCGCAGCTGCCATTTTACCTGATTGGACACCTAAGCTAAACTGATTTTGACCCACAGTCGCCAAGCCACCTTGTTGCACCATCGTTTCTGCAGAGGTGATGATTGGTGTTTTCGTTTTGTTTGCTTCTCCGACAACCGTCTGCATCGCATTGGCAATCGTATTATCCAATGGGATAAAAATGAAATCGACGGTTTCTGCCATCACCTGTACCGTCTGAGCAATTTCATTGCTTGAAGGAACTGCATATTTTTTTGACGTCAATCCATATTTTTCTGCGGCCGCTTCTGCTTCTGCTGCTTGATACTTGGAGTTATCCTCTGTTGAAGAATATAAGATACCAACTGATTTTGCCTCTGGCATCAATTCTTGGGCTAATTCAAACTGAGCAGCTACTGGTGTTTTATCTGATACTCCAGTGATATTTCCTCCAGGTTTATCCATATCAGCTACTAGATTGGCCCCAACCGGATCGGTCACCGCGCCTAAAACGATTGGCACATCCTTAGTAGTATTAGCCAAAGCTTGAGCAGCAGGTGTTGCTATCCCTACTAATACATCAGCGCCTTTGTTCAGCAATTGCTGACTCATGGTCGCTAATTTACTTTGATCCGCTTGGCCATTTTGAAATTCGATTGTTAAATTATCCCCTTCGGTATAACCCGATTGTTTTAACCCTTCTTTGACGCCTCGAGTGATTTCGTCGAGCGCTTCATGACTGACAAATTGCAGAATACCCACCGTTTTGTGTTCTTTTTTTGCTGTTTGATCCGTAGGTTGTTCAGCGGATGCTCCTGTTTGTTTTGCTCCCATTTGGTACCCAAAAGCCGCCAATAAAAATCCAAAAATAACAATAACTGCAGCAATTAATCCTTTGTTTTTCATTTTTAACTCTCCTCGCTTCTTTCTCATTTTTTTGTTTATACTTGAGAACTAAAAAAAGCAACTGCCGACAATCCGGCAGTTGCTTCAAGCAAAAACCGCATAGACTAATCGTTCTATGCGGTGAAAGATTCATTTACCAGCATAGATACAGCACTTTAGAAGGTTCTCTAAAAAGTTGTATCTATGGATTGAGGTCCACCAATACAACTATCTACGCCAGTTTTGCCATGAATTTGATTGCAATGCGTAAAATAGTCTCATATTAGCTCCTCCTTTTTCCATTTGTTTAACTTTGTTTCACTTAGTTTAGCGTATTGATAAAAGAACGTCAATAACTTTTATTCAAATTGTCAGATTTTTTCTTACTCTGCTAATTTGCGAATATTCCACATTGGTAACCGATTCAATTCAGGAATAAATTCTTCTGCAGGATCTTTAAGTGATTGATAAGTAAATCGATTTTTCTCTTGTCCGTTTTCAAAGAAAACAAAGGTGATTTCATTTGCTTTTACACCGTAAGTATCTAAAAAAGACTGTGTATCATATACGATCGGATAATAGTACACGGATCGATTCATTTCACTCTCTTTATCATTAAACAATTGAAACACTTCTGCCAACTCTTCGCCATTCGGTTTACTAAACATCACAGAAATGGCTTTTGTGTCACGAATCGTCTGATCTGCTTCTGCATATTCTAATGGTTCGATCTTATCAGAAGGCAATTCTTCAAAAGCCATCTTGTGGATCAGCGATGTTTTGATCCTCGTTTGAGAAGTAATAATCACTACAGCAAATAGCACAGCAAGTAGAATACCCGTACCTAAATAATACATGGTCTTACGCTGATTTTGGTAGACACTTTGGACAAAAGCTTCCCAGCTTTCTCGTATCTTCTCTTTTACTAACTGAAAAAAATTCTCGAATCGCTCCATCCTAAACCCCGCCCTTTTCATCTGCCATCAACCTTATCTTTATACTAGCAAGATGTCTTTGGAGCGTCAAGAAACTTCCCATATAACTTCCCATATTAAGTAAAATTCGATAAGATAGAGAAAAAACCAAAGGAGTTAGTCATGGCTGATCTTGCTGAACTTTTAATGGATAATGCAATCCCCATTTTAGATTTAATCGTCGTTTGTCTGAATCTGCTTTCAATTTTAGTGCTTGTGTGGGGAGTTGTAAAAGCTGGTTTTGATTTTATTCGTTTTGAAATAAAAGCGAAAGACCGTATGAGTGCGGCCAGAGAAAACAATTTTATTCGAAATTTTCTCGGCAGTTATGTTTTGCTTGGTTTGGAGATCTTGATTGCTGCAGATATCATTGAGACCATCATCCATCCGACATTTGCCGATATCGTCCGCTTAGCAGTAGTCGTAGTCATTCGAACAGTCATTTCCTATTTCTTGAATATGGAGATTGAAAAAGCCCTAAAGGATGCACAAAACAATAAAACGGACTCTTAGTGAATGCTTCAATATATCCTAAATCTGATGGGGTATGTCCTGCTTGGATCAGGATTGGTCTTTCTGGTTTCTTTTCGTTATAATAGAACTACTCGATTCAATCTGGATTCGTTAATTTTACTTACCTTTATCGGTCAAATGTCTTGACCTCAAAAATTGAATGAGAAAAAAGTTTGATAAAACAGAAATGAGGGAAACAAATGTCCTTCGATGGCATCTTTACCCACTTGATGGTTCAGGAATTACAAAATGAACTCGTCAATGGTCGAGTGAATAAAATTCACCAGCCTTATGAGAACGAAGTGATCTTCGTGATTCGTTCTCAAGGGAAAAATCACAAATTATTGCTATCTGCCCATCCGAGCTATGCTCGGATTCAATGTACACAAGCTACCTATACCAACCCAGAAACACCTCCAACATTTTTGATGATGTTACGGAAGTATTTAGATGGCGCAATCCTGGAAACGATTGAACAAGTTGCGAATGATCGAGTCGTTCATTTCCATTTTACTCGTCGTGACGAATTAGGCGATTTACAAAACTTTGTTTTGATCGTTGAATTGATGGGCAGACACAGCACGATTCTCTTAATGAATCGGGCAACCGGTAAAATCGTTGATACGATCAAGCACATTGGCCATTCGCAAAATACGTATCGTACCTTGCTGCCAGGGTCCCTTTATGTTGCTCCGCCAAAACAAGACACTGTTGATCCGTATACACTCAATCAAACAAAAGTCTTTGAAATGCTGTCTCGTCTAGAAGAATTGTCGCCCAAAGTCTTGCAGCAGACTTTTCAAGGATTTGGCAGGGATACGGCAGATGAGCTGGTATCTCGTCTGAAAGAACGACCAAATGAAAAAGTAACCGTTTGGGAAGAATTTTTTGCCGAGCTAGCGGATCCTGTTCCTACCTACTTAAAATCCGGGAACAAAGAATTCTTTACTCCGGTCCCCTTTCATTCACTGATGGAACAAGCGGACTGGCAGGAAACTTACCAGAGTCTAAGCGAATTGCTTGATGCGTTTTATCATGAAAAAGCTGACCGTGACCGAGTAAAACAGCAAGGCAGTGAATTACTGAAAAAAATCGACAATGAGCTGAAGCGAAACAAGCACAAGCTAGAAAAAAGACAGCAAACTTTGCGAGAATCTGAGAATGCGGAAGAATTCCGTCAAAAAGGCGAGCTTTTAACGACTTTCATGGCGCAAGTCCCTCGCGGTGCAGGCGAAGTGGAATTAGCTAATTACTATGATGAGAACAAACCAATAAAAATTGCCTTAGATCCGGCCTTGACACCCAACCAGAACGCGCAAAAATATTTCCAGCGTTATCAAAAGCTGAAAAATGCTGTCAAACTGATTCATCAGCAAATTGCTGAAACAAAAGATGAGATAGCCTATTTGGAATCAGTAGAAGCACAGTTGGAAATTGCCGCACCGAAAGATCTTTTGACGATTCGCGAAGAACTTGCTGCCCAAGGATATGTCAAAAATCGGACGAAACAACGGAAAAAACAAACGCCCTCGCAACCGGAACGTTTTCTCTCTTCTGATGGAACGGAGATTCTGGTAGGCAAAAACAATCTGCAAAATGATCAGTTAACTTTAAAAACGGCACGTAAAACAGATTATTGGCTCCATACGAAAAATATCCCCGGGTCTCATGTGATCATTCGGTCGGATTCACCTAGCGAAGAAACAATCTTGGAAGCCGCAGAATTAGCTGCCTACTTCTCGAAATACCGCCACTCCGCACAAGTACCTGTGGATTTGGTACAAGTCAAACATATTCGCAAACCAAATGGTGCAAAACCAGGCTTTGTGATTTATGAGAACCAGACGACTTATTATGTAACACCTGAGGAAACAATTTTGGATTTAAAACAAAACTAACGCTGTTCTTTTGCTGATTTTCCAAAAAAGTTGGCGAAGAATTAAAAAAATGACCCACTTACATGTCTCTAACACACAGCCTTCTCGTCAATCGCTGAGAATGGGTGGATAGAACAAATTCGTAAGTGGCTCATTTTTTATGGAAAAATACTTGGAAACGCTAAGAAGCTCTCGGACACATCAGCCAAGCCATTTCATCGAAACAACACTAGACCAGATGACTGATCAATGGAATCGATGCATTGTTGGTGGTTAAAAAGTGTCATTTTGATCAATCATGCGCTTATTTTCAAAATCAAAATGATAGAGCTTTTCCCAGTGATTGATATTCAATGTCCCTTTCGTTAACCGAATGGCAAGAAAGCAACAGCCTTGATCTGCTTCATCATTAACTTCATCGTACCAAACAAACGCCTTGCGAATTTTCTTTCTCAATTCCGCATTTTTTGGGTCCAAGACCCATCCTAGATTTTCTCCGATGCCATTAGCGGTAAACCATTCGCCACAGACTGCGATAGAAACTTCGGGATTTTCTTTGATTTGCTGGATTTTGTTGGAGCTTTCATGGGTCGATACATAAAAGACACCATTCTCATAATAAGCATCGACATCCCGCACCATAGGACGAGGCAGCCCATTTTCACCGCAATTGCGCGCAATCGTTGCTAAAGAGATCAAATTATCTTTGTCGTTACCAAACTTTTCTTCCAGTAATGTCAGGCCCTCTTCATAATTCATCATTTGTTTTTCCTCCTTGAAAATTTTCTCTTGTTTTAAAAGGAATCCATAATTCGACAATCATGATCTCCGCTTGCGATTGTCGATAAAGCTCAGGAAAAAAGCCATCCGCTATCAAACCGTGTTTTTTTAGCCAAAAACGAGTATACCTCATTGCCTTACCCATCCCGACGATCATTTGTGCTTTAGTCGTCTCAAAGCTGCAAACAACATAGTCACGGGCCGGTAATGTCCAGCTTGTCAGATGGCTCATGTCTTTCTCATATCTTCCAGTGACAGATTCTGCCCCGACAAAATAACTGGAATGACCTGCTGGTGCCTCTCCTGGATAGGAAACACCAATGAGCGTCTCTGCTCGCAAAAATGGATGATTGGCGCAAGCGTGAAAAAAGTCTTGCCAAATCTTTTCAACTGGATCTACGCCGGTTCTTTCTCCTAGCATTTTGCCATACTTGAAAGGATAATAACCAACGATACCATTGAAAACCCGCGGCTGATCCATTGTTTTCTGCTGTATTGCTAAGACGACTCCTTCACTGATCAACGGTTCCCCTTCCTCTACCACAATATGGCTCAGGGATAAATCTGGTTTATCGAAATTTTGTAATGGGAGCAACTGTTTCTGATAGTGTGAGGGTGAAATGCCATAAACTTCTTTAAACGATCGCGAAAAAGAAATAGGATTATTGAATCCAACCTCCAGCGCAACATCAATGATTCGCCGTTGCTGATCTTGTAAATAGGTGGCTGCTACAGCCAAACGGCGTAACTTGATATACTCTCTGACTGAGGATTTGACTAATCGCGTGAATAAACGCTGATAATAAAACGGCGACAAAGCAGCAACTTTGGCTAACTCATCAATTTCGATTGTCTCAGCTAAATTTGCTTCAATATGGTCCAATGTTTTCTGTATGGCTTCCCATGCATGCATAGAAGTCTCCTTTCTCACACTATAAAACAACTAAAAGAAAAAAGCTTAACGACCTCTGCTCTTTTTCCTAAAAAAGATTCGATTGTGCTTTCGTTCACAATAGTTGGTATTATTAAAAGGATTTTCGTGTATTTTCCACTATTTTAGCATAATTCGGTCGCTATTGTCTGATGATCCCGGATTTAAACCAACAAAAAAGACGAATAAATCGTCTTTTTTGTTGGCCATTAAAATTTATTTTCAGAACGACTATCTAGCGCCAAAAGGTTTGATAATCCGCTTTGTCTTCCATATTAAAACGGATAATGTCGAAGATCAGCTTTTCGTCAACCGGCTGATCCCATAAAATACGAAAAATGTTTTTTGTTTGTGAATAGCCACTTGCTTCAATGCGGGTATTGAACAAGGCCATCGTTTTCACTTCTGGCGAGACTGAGAAATGTTTCTTCGAACTGCTAATCCCCAAGATGAAGGTTCCATGATCCGTAAACATCGGCTGGTTCCAAGCAATTCGGGTCTGCAAATCCGGGAATTCAGTTAATATATGTTCAAATAATGGCTCCAGGACTTTTCGCTGTGCCTCTGACAATTCTTTTGTTAGGTACTCTTGAAACTGATCCATTTCGTAGCCTTCCTTTCGTTCGCTAGACCATCAGTAAAAGTAGATTGGTCGGTCTTTTCGATCCTGCAATGGACGATTATTGTTTTCCAAAACTTCTTCACGAAATTCCAGAATAAAGCGACGACTCATCTCGCCTACCCAGTCAAATACAAACCAGTTGATCGGACCTTTAGTTGGAGGAGTTGTCAAAGAACCTACATAGTGAAAATGGTGGGTCATTTCCGGTAAAAACATCGATGGGTCAAACCATTGGGTATGGTTTTTGAAATCCCAAATACTATCATCTTGCTGATTACAGATCCAGTTTAATTTATCTGTTAACCGGAACAAAATACCGACGACTAAGTTTTCTCCTTGTTCATTCATATGTACCAAATGAAATTCAAGTTCTTGCTGCTCATCATCGATGATATGCTCAGAAGGCATATGAAAATGAATATCCGTTAGGTAGTAATTGATGCCTTGAAAGGTCACGTAACTTTCTTTATTGTATGGAACAAAATGAATCGTATTTTTAAATTCTTTTTCAGTAAAGCGTTCCCGATGGTAATGGAAGCTTAAATCCTCATCGACAGGTTCCTCTGTATCGTCATGGTAAAGCGCAATGGGCGATTGCAATGGAAACTTTGCTCCTTCAGCATACCAGTCACACAATGTGTGCCAATACTCAGGACCATTCTCCCCAGAATAACTCCATGGAACATCCATATTTCTTTTCAATAAAACTGCCTCCCTATTGAAACTGGCTGCCTTTCAACTGCCAGATAACTTTTGATGAATCGTCTCAAATCGTATCAGAAAAAAGATAAAAATAAAACGAATATGCTCTTGGATCACTCCAGGCATATTCGTTGTTCTTATTTACCAGTCCAAGTTTGAGGTGACTGTTTCCATTGCTGCAGCAATGCAATATCTTCTTTTCCGATATAGTCCATCTCTAATGCAGTATCGATCATTGTTGAATAGTTGGTCAACGTCACTAATGGCAGCTGGGCCTTTTCAAAGTTGGTTAATCCCTGCGGCAATTCATAGGTAAAGATCGCTGCCACCCCCAGAACATTTGCCCCTTCGCGAGCGGCTGCTTCGCAAGCTTCTAACACACTGCCGCCAGTAGAGATCAAATCTTCGATCACAACCATTTTCTGACCTTCCGTGATACGTCCTTCGATTTGGTTTCCTTTGCCATGATCTTTGGCTTTGCTGCGGATATAGACCATTGGCAAATCAAGAATATCTGCTACCCAAGCGGCATGAGGGATCCCAGCAGTAGCTGTACCCGCAATTACTTCGACGTCTGGAAAGTGTTCTTTGATTTGCGCAGCCAAACCACTGGCAATCGCTTTACGTACAGCAGGGTAACTCATTGTCATACGATTATCACAATAAATCGGGCTTTTGATGCCGCTTGCCCAAGTAAAGGGTTCATTTGGACGTAAAAATACTGCTTCAATCGTTAAAAGGTCTTTGGCAATTGCTTTACTGATTTCTGTCATTGAATAGCTTCCTTCCATGCTTGTTTAATTTCCTGGTAAGTATCAAAAGGTGTTGCAGATTGTGTGATTGGTCGAC
Organism: Enterococcus sp. DIV0574; assembly: GCF_051711125.1. Classification (NCBI taxonomy): domain Bacteria; kingdom Bacillati; phylum Bacillota; class Bacilli; order Lactobacillales; family Enterococcaceae; genus Enterococcus; species Enterococcus sp. DIV0574. The sequence goes on along the minus strand of NZ_JBIOMA010000001.1, from coordinate 1,720,781 downwards.
CGACAACAATCGCAGAAGAACCAATTTGTCTTGCTTTTGCTGGTGTGACGATTCGTTTTTGATCTCCGGCATCACTACCAGCCGGACGAATTCCTGGGGTTAAGCACATAAATTCAGGATTGGTAGCTACCTTGATGGCAGCAGCTTCTTGGGCGGAACAAACCACGCCAGCTAATCCTGCTTTTTCTGCACATTGAGCATAATGACGCACGCTTTCTTCTAAAGAAACAGAAATTAGCTGTTCTTGCTGCATTTGTTCTTCGCTAGTAGAAGTCAGCTGTGTGACAGCAATCAATAGCGGCACATTTTGGCCTTCCTTGGTTCCATTTTGCAGTCCCCGCTTTGCTGCTATCATCATCTCAATACCACCCGCCGCATGAACATTGGTGATCGCGACCCCAAGATTTGCCAAACGTGTCATGGCCCGCTCGACAGTATTGGGAATGTCGTGAAGTTTTAAGTCTAAGAAAATATCATGGCCTAAATCTTTTAACCAGCTGACGATTTCTGGTCCTTCTTGATAAAAGATTTCCATACCGACTTTGACGAATAATTTTTCTGTTTTAGGAAATTTCTCTAAAAAAAGCTCAATTTCTTTTTTGCTTGGAAAATCCAAAGCAATAATTGGTCGTTCAATCATCTTAATGCCCCTCTCTTACTTCCTTGATCAACTGTGCCAAAGATTCGATACCTAATTCTGCCATTCGTACAGGCAATTCTTCGATCAACTTGGGACAAATATAAGGATCGGTAAAATTTGCGGTACCAACTGCTACTGCACTCGCTCCAGCTAAATACATTTCTAACACATCATCAACCGTCATCACACCGCCCATGCCAATGATTGGCAACGAAGAAACTTGTGCCACTTGTTTGATCAAACGAATCGCCACTGGCTTGATGGCTGGGCCTGAGAGCCCCCCGGTCTGGTTGGCCAAAATAGGACGTCGTGTCTTCAAATCAATGCGCATACCCAATAACGTATTGATCATCGTGAAACCATCGGCACCCCCCGCCTCGATTGCTTTTGCAATGGGTACGATATCGGTCACATTTGGCGATAGTTTGACATAGATTGGCACTTGCGAAACTGCTTTGACCGCTTGGGTCAGTTCTTTCGCCACTTGAGGATCGGTACCAAAAGTAATACCACCATGTTTGACGTTTGGGCAGGAAACATTTAATTCAATGGCTTTTACATTCGGCGCTTGACTGATTTTTTGACAGACAGTGACATAATCTTCTTGAGTGGAACCAGCCACGTTTGCGATGATCGGCAGATCTGGATGCTTTTGCGCTAACTCTGGCAAAATGTCTTCCATGACTACTCGAAGGCCAGGATTTTGTAAGCCAATCGCATTCAACATGCCGCTTGGTGTTTCAGCCACTCGCGGTGTTGGATTGCCAAAGCGTGCTTCTGGGGTCGTGGCTTTGATCATGACGGCACCGAGCTGACTGATATCATAATACTTGTTGTATTCTGCGCCAAAACCAAAACAGCCACTAGCCGGCATTATGGGGTTTTTGAGAGACAACCCCGGTAATTCAACAGCTAAAACCACTTAAATAACCACCTTTCCAGCTTGAAAAACAGGGCCTTCGTCACAGACTTTGACACTTTTGGTCCCTGTTGGATCATCGGCTTTATGACAAACACAAGCATAGCAAGCACCGATCCCGCAAGCCATGCGAGATTCCAATGAAAGTTGCACATTCGGACAGTCTTGGAAAAGTTGTTCAACCGTTTTTAACAAGCCATTGTTGCCGCAGGCAAAAACAGCCGCAGGTTTGCTATCGGCTGCTAACAATAGATTACCGACATTCCCTTGGACGCCATAGGTGCCATCATCCGTTGCGATTCGTGTATCCCCTAGAGCTTGAAACGCCTTTTCGTAATACATGACTTCCGAACTAGCAAATCCCAAAAAATGAATCGTCCGTACACCTTTTGCGACTAATTGTTTAGAAAGTTCGTAGAGTGGCGGAACTCCGATACCACCACCTACGATAAAAACAGTCTCATCTTTTTGTAAATCTTCGATATGAAAGCCATTCCCTAGAGGGCCTAAAACATCCAGTTGATCCCCGCTTTGCAGATGGGCAAACCGCTTGGTCCCCTCCCCTTCTGTCCGATAAATGATGCGACAACTTTGGCTTTCTTGATCGATCCAGCTAATACTGATTGGTCGTCTTAAGAGAAAGGCATCATCCGGCACTCGAATATGCAGAAATTGTCCCGGTGTGGTCATTTCTTGAACGAGAGCACCAGAGAGAGTCATCTCGTAGATTCGCGGTGCGAGCATTCGCTGTTTTGTAATGGTCATTCGTTCTTGTTTCATGAGCTGTTTTCCTTTCTGACTGCTAGATTGCTTTCGTTGAAAAACCTCTTGATTCCATTACTTGAAGAATGGCATCAGCGGTGTCTAACGAGGTGAAGAGCGGCACCCCATGCTCGACTGCTTCCCGGCGAATAATAAATCCGTCTTCAGTGGCTTTTTGCCGATTTTTGTCCATTGTATTGATCACCACTTGTGTCACGCCTTTTCTGATGAGATCAACGACAGTTTCATCTTCTGTTTCCGAGATTTTCGCTACCCGGGTGACTGGCAAGCCATAGCCTTCAAAGTAATCGGCTGTTCCTTTTGTCGCTAAGATCGAGAAGCCGATTTCGAAAAAGCGCGCAGCCAACACGGCGGCCTCTGCTTTGCTTTCATCCGCTACGGTAAAGAGAACTTTCCCGAATTCCGGAATATGCAAACCAGCTGCTTCAAAAGCTTTATATAAAGCTTTTTCTAAGTTTTTGTCTGAACCCATGACTTCACCGGTTGATTTCATTTCCGGACCTAAGTAAGTATCGACTTTTTGTAACTTGGTGAAAGAAAAGACCGGTGCTTTGATATGAACTTCGTTTGGTGTTGGATAAAGGCCATCACGGTAGCCCAGATCCACCAATTTTTCTCCTAAAATCGCTTTTGTCGCGATCTGTGCCATAGGAATCTCTGTAACTTTGCTTAGGAACGGCACTGTTCGGCTGGCCCGTGGATTGACCTCAATGACATAGACTTTCTCCTCATGGATGACAAATTGAATATTCATCATTCCGACACAATTCAATCCCAATGCTAACCGTTTCGTATAGTCTTCGATGGTGGCAATCGTTGCGTCAGAAAGGTTTTGCGGTGGATAGACTGCCATCGAGTCACCTGAGTGGACCCCTGCTCGTTCGATATGTTCCATGATCCCCGGAATCAGAACCGTCGTGCCATCACAAATTGCGTCAACTTCACATTCTTTCCCTACTAAGTACCGATCGACTAAAACAGGATGTTCGGGAGAAGCTTTTACTGCATGCTTCATATAATCTTCCAGATCCGCTTGGTTCTCAACGATTTCCATTGCCCGACCACCTAAGACATAACTCGGACGAACAAGGACCGGATAACCGATGCGATTAGCGATCGCCACTGCTTCCGTGGTATTTGTAGCAGTATCTCCTGGGGGTTGCGGAATAGCTAATGCCTGTAGCGCTTGTTCAAAGAGATCACGGTTTTCAGCACGATCGAGGTCTTCGATACTCGTACCTAAGATGCTGACTCCTGCGGCAACTAATGGCTCCGCCAAATTGATCGCTGTTTGACCGCCAAATTGAACAATGACCCCAATTGGTTGTTCCAGTTCGATCACATGCAAGACGTCTTCTAGTGTCAATGGCTCAAAATACAATTTATCGGAAATCGAGAAGTCTGTCGAAACGGTTTCCGGATTGCTGTTCATAATAATGGCTTCATAGCCCGCAGCCTGAATTGCTTTGACCGAGTGTACTGTTGCATAATCGAATTCCACACCTTGACCGATGCGGATCGGCCCAGAACCTAAGACTAAAACAGATTCTTTTTCACTGCGAACACTCTCGTTCTCAAACTCATACGTACTATAAAAGTAAGGCGTTGCCGACTCAAACTCGGCAGCACAAGTGTCTACCATTTTGTAGACGGGAAGCAACTGATTTTCCTTACGGATGTCTCGAATCTCTTGTTCTGTCATCTGCCATAACTCAGCAATTTTTTTATCGGTAAAGCCGTTTTGCTTCGCTCGTTTTAATGTTGTAAAATCTTGGCTGTTGGCAGCAAGTTCTTGTTCGATTTCATAGATGTGCAGCATTTTATCCAAGAAGAAAAGATCGATTTTAGTCATTTCGTTCAATTCTTCAATAGCATAGCCGCGGCGAATGGCTTCCATGACATAAAATAAGCGATCATCTTGCGCTTTGATCACCTTATCGATCAAGTCATTGTCTGAAAGCTGTTCTAATTCTTTCATTTCAATATGATGTGTGCCGATCTCCAATGAACGCACAGCCTTCAGCAAAGATTCCTCGATATTCCGACCGATAGCCATCACTTCACCGGTTGCTTTCATCTGTGTCCCTAAACGGCGTTCGCCGGACTCAAATTTGTCAAAGGGCCAACGAGGGATTTTGGCTACCACGTAATCCAATGCCGGTTCAAACTCGGCATAAGTTGTTTCTGTGACAGGGTTTTTCATTTCATCTAATGTCAACCCAACAGCAATCTTTGCTGCTAGCTTCGCAATCGGATAGCCAGTTGCTTTACTTGCTAAAGCAGACGAACGGGAAACCCGGGGATTGACTTCGATCACATAGTAATTAAAGCTGTGGGGATCAAGCGCTAATTGAACATTACAACCGCCCTCGATTTTCAATGCGCGAATGATTTTTAGAGAAGCATCACGCAACATTTGGTACTCATGATCGGAGAGTGTTTGACTCGGTGCAAAAACGATCGAATCACCTGTATGGATCCCGACAGGGTCAAAGTTTTCCATGTTGCAGACAACGATCGCATTATCGGCTGAATCCCGCATGACTTCATATTCGATTTCCTTATAGCCGGCAATACTGCGTTCGATCAGACATTGCGTCACTGGTGACAGTTTTAGACCATTCTCAGCAATCACTCGCAATTCCTCTTCATTATTACACATACCGCCTCCAGTACCGCCAAGGGTAAAGGCTGGACGAACGATGATTGGATACCCAATCTTAGTTGCAAAAGCAACTGCTTCTTCCACTGTTGAAACGATCTCCGATTCAGGAATCGGTTGATTTAACTCTTCCATTAATTGTTTGAATAGATCACGGTCTTCTGCTTGATCAATCGCTGCTAATTTGGTTCCTAACAACTCGATTTCCAACTCATCCAAGATGCCGGAATTGGCTAATTCCATCGCCATATTCAAGCCGGTTTGACCGCCTAATGTTGGCAAGATCGCATCCGGACGTTCTTTCCTTAAAATCCGGGAGACAAATTCGAAAGTGATTGGTTCAATATAGACTTTGTCGGCAATTTCTTTATCGGTCATGATCGTTGCAGGGTTCGAGTTGACCAGCACAACTTCATAGCCTTCTTCTCGCAACGCTAAGCAGGCTTGCGTTCCTGCATAGTCAAATTCGGCTGCTTGGCCAATAATGATCGGTCCAGAACCGATAACCATGATTTTCTTAATATCTGTACGTTTTGGCATTTAGTTCTGCTCCTTCCATGCATCGATCATTTCTAAAAATTCATCAAATAAATGTACACCATCATGTGGTCCCGGTGCAGCATCTGGATGATACTGAACACTAAATGCTGGGTAGCGACGATGACGGACACCTTCAATGGTTCCATCATTGACTTCCACATGAGTGATGATCAGTTTCTCTTGATCAATCGATGCTTCTGCTACTGCAAAACCGTGATTTTGTGAGGTGAAATCAATTCTTCCTGTAGCGATTTCTCGAACGGGATGGTTCAATCCTCGGTGACCGAATTTCATTTTGTAAGTATCAGCGCCATTAGCTAAAGCAAACAACTGATGTCCTAAACAGATACCGAAAATCGGTACTTTTCCTTGGATTTCTTGAATCATTTTGATGGCTTCAGGGAGGCTTTTCGGATCACCAGGTCCGTTGGTCAGCATGACACCATCTGGCGCGAGATCCAAAATTTCCTGAGCGGTGGTATTGTAGGGTAAAATCGTCAGATTACAATTTCGTTGAGAAAGTTCTCTTAGAATGCTGTGTTTCAAGCCAAAATCGATCACGACGATATTCCGTCCTGTTCCTGGACTTGGATAAGGCTTTGAAGTTGAAACTTGTGCCACTTGATTGGTGGGCAAAACGGCTGCTTTCAATTGATCAAAGGCATGAGCAAACTCATCATTGGCATCCACAATACTAGCTTTCATCGTTCCAAATTGGCGGATTTTACGAGTCAAAGCCCGAGTATCGATTCCTGCGATTCCCGGAATGTTTTTGCGCTTTAGAAATTCGTCTAAGGTCAATTGTTTCCGCCAGTTGCTGGCTACACGAGCATGTTCTTTCACTACAACACCTTTACAAGTGGGAGCGATTGATTCATAGTCATCGCGATTAACACCGTAATTTCCCACCATTGGGTAGGTAAAGGTGATGATCTGACCGTTGAAACTTTGATCCGTAATGGTTTCTTGATACCCTGTCATACTAGTGGTAAAGACAATCTCGCCATAGACATTGATCTCTGCGCCAAATCCCTCACCTTCAAATAATGTGCCATCTTCCAAAATCAACCAGCGTTTCATAAAATCCCCCTACCTTTTTGCCAAACTAATTTTCCATTGACCAATGTATGGGTGGTATCCCCATATAATGGCCAGTTATTAAATGGTGTGTTTTTTCCTTTTGAAAGAAATTGATCCGAATCGACAGTATAAGCTGTCTCTAGATCAAAAATCGCGAGATCTGCCGGAGCTCCCACCATTAATTTGCCAGCTTTCAATCCAAAGATTTCAGCAGGCTTCTCGGTCATCCAAGCCACCGCTTGTTGGAGTGTAAAGCGGCCCGTTTTGACAAAATGCGTATAAATCAATTGAAAAGCATATTCTGAACCGACGATTCCAAATGGTGCTTTTAAAAAACTTTGCATTTTTTCGTCATAGCCATGTGGTGCGTGGTCTGTTGCGATACAATCGATCGTCCCATCCAGTAATCCTTCGATCAATGCCTCGCGATCTGCTCTACCTCTAAGCGGCGGATTCATTTTCCAAAATCCTTCATCGCCAGGGATATCTTCATCGATCAAAAGCAAGTGATGGGGGGAAACTTCTGCCGTCACATGGATTCCTGCTTGTTTAGCTTCACGTATGACCCGCACACTTTCTTTTGTCGAAACATGGCAGACATGGTAATGGGCCCCGGTTTCTTCTGCCAGCAGTACATCCCGGGCAATTTGTGATGCTTCTGTGGCACTAAGAATCCCCGGCAAGCCTAATTCTGCTGCTCTCTTACCCGCATGCATCACACCGCCAAACAACAGAGAGTCATCTTCTGTATGCGCCACTAATGCCATCTGGTTTTTGGCCGCTTCTTTCATCGCCAAGTACATCGTACCAGCAGTTTGGACGCCAACGCCATCATTGGTGAATGCAAAAGCGCCGGCTTCTTTCAATGCTTTTTGATCCGTTAAAACTTCACTACGTAATTCTTCTGTGATCGGTGCATACTGCAAAACATGAACCACGGCGTCTTCTTGGATACGTTGGTAGACTTGTTGCAATTTTTCTGCGGTATCTGGCACAGGATTTAAATTTGGCATGGCACAAACAGTAGTGAAACCGCCACGAGCGGCTGCCATACTTCCTGTTTTGATCGTTTCTTTGTATTCAAATCCTGGCTCTCTGAAGTGAACATGAACATCCACTAATCCTGGAGTGATCAGTTGTTGCTTTGCATCGATCACTTGATCGAACCCTGTTTCTGAAAAAGTCGTTCCGATCGCTTGGATGATACCATCTTCGATCCAAATTTCTGCAGGGATACAATGATCACCGTCAGCGATGATCTTTCCGTTCTTAATGAGTGTTTTCATGTTGCTTCCTCCTCTATCTCTATTGGTCGCGTTTCTTATAATTAAGCTTTGCCATTCAATACCGCTTCTAAAATTGCCATCCGGACAAACACGCCATTCGTCATTTGCGTGACAATTCTTGAACGCAGCCCTTCAACTAATGGATCTGCCAGCTCAACATCACGATTGACTGGAGCCGGATGCATGATGATGGCATGGTCTTGCATTTTTGCTGCACGTTCCACTGTCAATCCATAATCCCGTAAGTAAGCCTCTTTTGAGAAACTTTCTGAGCCATCATGGCGTTCGTGTTGGACCCGAAGCATCATCATCACATCGACTTGATCCACTAATTCATCTAGAGGCAACCAGTGTCCATACACTTCAAATTCATTGTCATACCATTGTGGCGGGCCAGAAAAATACACTTTGGCGCCTAATCGTTTGAGCATTTGCATATTTGATTTGGCGACACGGGAATGGGTGATGTCTCCGACGATCGCTACTTTCAATTGATCAAAGTGGCCAAATTCTTCATAGATCGTCATCAAGTCTAATAAGCATTGCGTGGGATGCTGTCCGCTGCCATCGCCTCCATTGATGATGCTGCATTGGATCGTTTTACTTTGGATCAGCTCGTCATAATAATTTTCATCCCCGTGGCGGATCACAGCGACATCCACGCCAAGGGCTGACATTGTCAGCACGGTATCATAAAGGGTTTCGCCCTTTTGCACAGAACTCGTTGAGGAGTCAAATTCAATCACTTCAAGACCTAATTTCTTTTCGGCTACATCAAAACTTTTGTGGGTTCTGGTACTATTTTCAAAGAAAAGGTTCGTAGCAAAGTATTGTTCTTTTTGCGGCATCCATTTGGCCCCTCTTTTAAATTCCTGCCCTCTGCGGATAAGCCCCATCACTTCTCGATCTGTTAATGCTTCAACGGTCAAAAGATGCTTTAAACTGATTCTTTCTGATTGGATGATCATGAATAATACCTCCTAGTTTTTCCCTTTTAGTTGACGACTAGTTATTGTTCTTCACTGCGTGATGTTTCTGGCAAAATTAGATTTAAAATGATTCCTAAGACAGTTGCTAATGCCATGGCTGATAAGGTGAATGTTCCGACCGTAAAGACAAGGCCGCCGATTCCGATCACCAGAATCACAGAAGCAATGATCAAATTCTTTTTGCGGTCAAAATTGATTTTATTGTCGATCAAGATTTTCATCCCGCTTGCAGCAATGACACCGAACAATAGGAAGCTGATTCCAGAAATGACCGGATTTGGGATACTCAAGATCAAGGCACTCAATTTTCCGACAAAGCCTAACAAGACAGCCAAGACAGCCGCACCACCGATAACAAAGACACTGTGCACTCTCGTAATGGCCAAGACACCAATGTTTTCACCATAACTTGTCACAGGGGGTCCCCCAACGAATCCGGCAACGATTTGCGCAAAGCCGTCTCCCATCAATGTTTTGTTTAATCCTGGTTCTTCAAAAAAGTTACGCTTTGTTAGTTTATTCAAAACCATCAAATGGCCAATATGTTCTGTCATCGTGACAAAAGCGATAGGCGCCATCGTCGTGATCGCATTCAAATGTAGCGTTGGCTTGTATTGAACAAAGGGAATTTCGAAGCTTGGTAATGAGAACCAAGCAGCATCAATGATTGGCTGCACATCTACGATCCCAGCAGCTAAAGCTACTAAGTAACCACCAATGATCCCTAGTAAGATGGGGATCAAGCCAAGAAAACCTCGCAAAAACATGTTGAAGAAAATCGTCAATCCCAATGTAACCAATGCAACTAAGATAAATTTAAAATCATAGATGTCCCCATTGTACATTGCGTTTTGAGCGGCATTAGCAGCTAGTCCTAACCCGATAACCATGATCACAGGCCCTACGACGATCGGCGGCAAAATTTTATCCAGCCATGCAGCACCAATCTTTTTGATGATCAGAGAAACGATGATGTAAACCAGTCCTGTTGTAACAGCTCCCTGGGCGATTGCCGGGTAGCCGTCTGATTTCATCAACATTTGCATTGCAGCGATAAAAGCAAAGCTGCTCCCTAAGTATGCGGGAATCTTTCCTTTCGTCGTAACGAGGTAAACAAGTGTCCCCAAACCGGAACTTACTAAAGCGATACTTGGGTTGATCCCAACTAGGATCGGTACTAAAACAGTTGCTCCGAACATCGTGAATAAATGTTGAAGACTTAAGCCTAACCAAGGCAATGCCTTTGGGCGATCATTGATATCTAATACCACATCGGTATTGCGAAATTCTTGCTTTTCCATGTGTCTGTCACTCTTCTTCCTACTCGTTTTCTTTATTGATCATGATTCGATCAGAACCGTCAGATTCTTCCATTTCAACAATGATTTGTTCGCTTAATGCCGTTGGAATATTTTTCCCTACAAAATCTGCCCGAATCGGTAATTCTCGATGCCCCCGATCGACTAGTACGGCTAGTGAAATCCGGCGAGGACGACCGAAATCCATGATGGCATCTAATGCTGCCCGGATGGTGCGCCCTGTAAACAACACATCATCGATCAAGATGACTTCTTTGCCATCGATTGCTGTTGGAATGTCAGAAGAATGGATCTCAGGATCTTCATCTGATTTTTTATCGTCTCGATACAATGTGATATCCAGTTCGCCAACGGGGACTTCTACCCCTTCCAATTGTTTCAAGCGTTCAGCAATTCGTTGTGCGATATAGATTCCCCTAGTCTTGATTCCTACTAAGACTAGGTCATCAATCCCTCGGTTGCGTTCGATGATTTCATAAGTGATTCTGGTCAATGCTCGTTTCATTGTTACTGCATCTACTACTTCTTTGGTTGGCATTTCGTTCCCTCCTAATTTTGAACATAAAAAAACTCCTGCCTAGTGAGGCAGGAGTTATGTTTTCCGATCATACTTTCTGGCGCTGTATACAGCGATCCAGAATATGCGCAATCATCCAGCAAGTTTTCGATGCTCCAACGCGGGAGTCGTCTGCTTGCTCATTTCCTTCTTAGCCTCACGGGACTACACTTAAAGGAGCTATTTATTTGTTACACACACTATACAGTTCTTTGAAAAAAAAATCAATCATTTTTTCGCAATTTTTTTAAGGTTTCCTCAAAAAGTTCGGGTAATGGCGCTTCAAAAACCATTGATTCTCCAGTTGTCGGATGGGTAAATCCTAACAGTTTGGCGTGAAGGAATTGGCCATTGCCTTTCAAAGTCTTTTTAGGGCCATAAACAGGATCGCCGGCTAATGGAAAGCCAATGTATTGCATGTGGACCCGAATTTGATGGGTCCGACCCGTTTCCAACTGTAATTCGACTAAAGTAAATTGATCAAAACGTTCCAAAACTGTAAAATGTGTCACAGCCGGCTTACCATCTTCTTGCACTGCTTGCATCTTGCGATTCACTTTAGAACGGCCAATCGGTGCATTGATCGTGCCTTTTTCGTGAGAAATATTCCCATGGACCAGCGCAACATACTTCCGTAAAGAAGTTTTGTCTTTCAACTGTTTGGCTAACGCTTCATGGGCATGATCATTTTTGGCAATCATCAATAGCCCTGACGTATCCTTGTCGATACGATGAACAATTCCTGGTCGTACAACATCATTGATCGAAGATAAATCGGTCATATGATACAACAATGCATTGACCAGCGTTCCGTTAGGATGCCCTGCCGAAGGATGAACGACCATTCCTTGCGGTTTATTGATCACGGCAACATCTTGGTCTTGATACACAATCGTCAAAGGAATATCTTCAGGTTCCAGATCTAGGGACTCTGGTTCTGGTACTTGAATCACTAACTGGTCACCAGCTTTTACTTTGTAATTTGCACGAATTGGATCCCCTTGACAGGTGACCGCACCTTCTTTCAACCATTGTTGAATTTGCGAACGGCTCGCTTCTAGACGATCTGCCAATACTTTATCGACACGCCCTTTTTCTTCATGGATTACTACTTCAATTTGATTATTCATTTATTTTCCCTTCACTTCATCATCAACTAACGCATAGATAAAAATCAATAACACGCCGATCACTAACGACATGTCTGCAATATTAAAAATCGGAAAATTGATAAAATCTAGCTGAAACATATCCACGACGTACCCCAAACGCAAGCGATCGATAAAATTTCCGATCGCTCCGGCTAAGATAAAGGATAGTCCCAATCGAAACCATATACTGCTTTTACGATGACGGATCAACAAATAAGTTACAACAATAACAGCGGCAACCGTGATGATCGTAAAGAAGGTCATCTTCCCTTCTAAGATACTCCATGCGGCACCGGTATTCCGAATATAAGTTAGTGAAAAGACATGGTCGATCAACGTTTGAACATCACCTAATTCAAAATTGCTGACGATCCAAAACTTCAACCACTGATCAAGTCCAACAATTATGGCACTTAGTAAAAAAAACAAAGCTATCATCTTTTTTCCACACTTTCTTCGTTAAAAATATCCCGCGGACGAACGATGCCTAATAAATTTCCATTAGGATCGCCATTTTTTGTGATTAATACCGCTTCAAGTAAAGCATTTTTATGGAACAGGTCTTCTACTTCAGTGACCGTTGTTGTCGCGGGTACAAACTGATAATTGGACTCTTTACCGTCTTTGATCAACAAGTCTTCAGCTTTACGCCCTTCTAATCGGATCTCTCCTTTTAGACTTTCTTGAGCAAACCAGTATCCTAACATACGTAAAGTGATCAACCCAACAAAACGTCCTTTGTCATAGAGTGGAAATTGTGAAAACCGCTTTTGAGCGACGATCTTCAAGATTTCTTTCAGCGCCAACGTTTTTTCAAAACCGGTCACTTTTTTACCAAACTTAGGTAAGACCGTTTCAGGCTGCAACAAGGCCTGTTCGATTTGTTGGATTCGTGTCACTACCCATTGATTTGGCTCGGCGATCACAAAATTTTCACCGATTTTTTCATGAACGATGGCGTTCCGCAATTGGGCCATCTGCAATAAATCTTCTTCGTATTTTTTGATGTCTCCTTGCTTCTGTTTTGAAAGACGGCGAACCATCTCTGAAAAACCCATGTTACGAGGATTACCCAAATCGTCCCTCAATTGTTTTTCGATTCGATTGAAACTACTCAAAAAAATATCTGCTCCGCTAGCCATTTGTTACCTCCTCAATTACATACGCTTGTTTGCTATAATAAAGACCTAAACATAGATAACCTGCTAAATAAAGAAAGATACCCGAAAGGATAATGGACAACTGTCCGCTGCGAGTTAAAAACGCGATCATTAGAAACAGACCAATATAAAACAGCACATAAAAAGAAATCAGTCGCGGATTCATTTTTATTTCTAATGGAGTTTCTGCGTGTAAATCAGCCAACGCAATTTCTTTGCTTTTTAGGATGGAAAATCGGACAGACAATCGGTTGTCAGAATTGAGATTCAGCTCGACGATCTCTTGATGATTGATTCTGGCGACTTTCTGACCATCCACTAGCAAATCCAGCGGACTCCCCATCGCGTAAAAGCCGGTATTTCGTATGATTTTACGTTTCATCGTTTTATACGCTCCAATTTTATCAGTATACTTTAATTTTCTTAGAAAGAAAACAGTCTTTTAAATGCACTACTGATTATATTATAACAAAAGACACGTCTCTTGCCTCTTGCTAATATTTAACTTTCAGTCTTTTAATAGATTGAAAATCCAAAAGCGGCAAATCATAAGATAAAAACGAGCGCCTTTTATAGCCCTCTTTTTAAAACCATTCTTTTTATAGTCTCTCGTTTAAAAGAGCTTGATAACAATTTCCCCTTCCCGTTTCCTACTTTCGTTTCTAATGTTTCTAAGAGCAACGGATAAATAGGAATGCTGGAGATAACTATGGGAGACTTTTAGAAAACTTCGCAAAAAATCAAATATCCTCGCAGCCTCTTCAATTATTTCTTCCAATTTTTGAAAGTCAGAAGAAAAAGGGAGGTTTTATTCTCTTCCGAATCTCGCAGCCTATGTACAGCGTCAACAAAAAACGAACCAAACAAAACCTACTGAAAGACGACGAATCGCTCGCAAACAACACACCACACTTACAGAATCAATAGTGATCTGTAAGTGTGGTGTATTGTAAGAAATTGACTGAACTATTACTGGAGCCTTCGAGAACCTATTTCTTCATCCAGTATTCGCAGATGCGGAGAGAAAATAAGATTAAAAAAGGCCAGATACATTGCCGTCTGCATCGACATCCATATTCAATGCTGCTGGTTTCTTAGGCAGTCCAGGCATTGTCATAACAGTACCGGTCAATGCAACAATAAAACCAGCGCCTAGTTTTGGTACAAATTCACGGATCGTAATCGAAAAATCAGCCGGTGCGCCCAAAAGCTGCGGATCATCACTAAAAGAGTACTGTGTTTTTGCCATACAAATCGGCAATTGATCCCAGCCATTTTTTTTGAAGACGTTCAATTGGCGCTGTGCCACACTTGAGAAGACCACATTTGATCCGCCATAAATCTCTTTGACGATCTTGGCAGCCTTATCAGGAAGGCTCTCTTCATTTTGGTAAAGCCTACGATAATTGCCGGGTTGTTCATCAATGGCAGTGACGACTTGCTGCGCCAAAAGTTCCCCCCCTGCGCCACCTTTCTCCCAAACTTGCGTCCGAGCGATTGGTACACCAATTTCCTTGCAGCATTGCTCCAACATTTGGATCTCAGCTTCGGTATCAGTGACAAATTCATTGATTGCAACAACAACTGGCAATTGATAGTTTTGCATGTTTCTCACGTGACGTTTCAAGTTGGCAAAACCCGCGACTAAAGCCGCTACATTTTCTTCTTTTAAATGTTCTTTATCTATCCCGCCGTGCATTTTTAAGGCGCGAATCGTTGCGACCACTACGACAGCGTCTGGTGCTTTAGAGAGATTGGGTGTTTTAATATCCAAAAACTTCTCTGCCCCGAGATCTGCGCCGAACCCCGCTTCAGTAACCGTGTATTCTCCTAAATGGAGAGCTGTTTCAGTGGCAATGACACTATTACAGCCATGGGCGATGTTGGCAAAAGGTCCCCCATGAATCAACGCAGGCGTTCCTTCGATGGTTTGAACCAAATTTGGTTTCAAGGCATCTTTCAACAATAAAGCTAATGCCCCCTGAACCTGCAAATCCTTGACGTAGATAGGTTGTTTATCATACGTATAACCAATCAAAATATTGCTCAAGCGCTCTTTCAAATTATCCAAATTCGTTGCTAGACACAAAATAGCCATAATCTCACTAGCAACGGTGATATCAAAGCCATCTTCTCTAGGTACTCCTTGCAGTGGTCCGCCTAGTCCGACGATCACTTGTCTTAATGCACGATCATTCAAATCCACGACACGTTTCCAAATGATCCGTCGCGGGTCGATCCCTAATTCATTTCCTTGTTGGATATGATTGTCCACCAACGCAGATAATGCATTATTCGCAGCAGTGATTGCGTGCATGTCCCCGGTAAAATGAAGATTGATGTCCTCCATCGGCAAGACTTGCGCTCTGCCTCCGCCAGTCGCACCACCCTTGATCCCCATGACTGGACCTAATGATGGTTCTCGTAAAGCAATCACGGTTTGTTTTCCAATACGGTTTAAGCCATCTGCCAATCCAATCGTGACTGTCGACTTTCCTTCTCCCGCAGGGGTTGGGTTAATCGCTGTGACTAAGATCAACTTGCCGGTGGGGCGTTCCGCGATTTCCTTGATTGCTGGCCAATCGATTTTTGCTTTATACTTCCCATATTGTTCTAGATCTTCTGCTCGTAATCCGATAGTTGCTGCAATATCAATAATCGGTTTAATTGTTGCTTCTTGTGCAATTTCGATATCTTTTTTCATCAGTAACCCTCTATTCCCGAACTATTATTCCTTATTCATTCATATTTGTTTGTCCTATTTCTATTATACCGTTTTTCATGAAGATTGAAACCCTGTTTTTCACTGGAATAAAAAAAGAGCCAGAATTATTTTTCTGACTCTTGTCTTTCAAGAATAGGCACTAGATTAACAAAGTGTGTCTGTAATACTTCAAGATCTTTTTTACGCATTACAAACGTATAGCTTCTTTCATTGGTCACGATTCTCAAATGATGATTCTCTATCCCAATGGCTTGGATTTTCTCGAGAGGAATAACTACTCGTTTCCAAAAGCGGGCATAGGTGATTTTGATGGTCTTCTCCGTCAAATAAAGGCGGCGCTGCAATCCTAACCAGACAAGAAATAGAAAAATCCCCAACACAAGATTGCTTTTCCAATAAGGGCGAGTATTTTCCAGTGCCAAAATCAAGCTGTAAAACAAAACGATCAGTGAACTGGACCAATAGATAATTGCGGTGGCTGGTTCTGGTTGCCAAAAATAGTTACGTTTCATAAATAATTTCCTCACGCGATCAATTTCTAGTATACTTATATCCATCATAACAGAAGGAGTCAACTCATGCTAAAAGTGTATCTCGATGCTTCAACCAAAGGAAACCCTGGACCTAGTGGCGGCGGTCTGTTGATTGTAGGGGAAGACCTGCATGAACAGCATGCCTTTGTACTACCCACGCTCACAAATCACCAAGCAGAATTTGCTGCGATGCATCATGCTCTTGAATTTCTCTTAACGAAAGAATGGCAAGACCAGACGATCATGCTTTATACAGACAGTAAAGTCGTCGCTCAAACAATCGACAAAAATTATACGAACAACCCCGATTTTCGGAAGTATTTAGAGGAAATCCAAGATTTGCTGCCCTATTTCACTTTACTGATTGTCCAATGGATTCCCGAATCTCAAAACAAAGGTGCCGACCATCTGGCCCGTCAAGGGTTAGCTAAGGCTTTAAAATTACAGGATCGGCGATAACAAACGAGAAAAGTTTTGCTTGAAACGCAACCAGTAAGATTGTTTAGCCAGCATTTCATCTGTCAATAAAGTGGACTGCAGCATATCCTCTTCAAAAATCGTTTTTAATTGCGCCGTGACTTCTTGATCATAAACGAATGCATTGACTTCAAAATTCAACGCATAACTGCGAATGTCCTGATTTGTCGTGCCAAACGAGCAGATGGTATCATCCATCATAACAGTTTTGGCATGTAAAAATCCATTCTCATAGATATAGATTTTCGCTCCCCGGCGATGTAAATAGTTGGCATAGTGTTGGGTCGCTCGATAGATAAATGGATGATCCGGCATGCAGGGAATCATGATTCGAACATCTACACCTGAGTGGATGGCGATCTCCAAGGCATTCATCATACTGTCGTCAGGAATCAGATAAGGGGTTTGGATCCAAATCGATTTTTCAGCCGCCAAAATCATCTTGACGAAGCCGCCTTTTAGAATCTGCGTTTCCGTCTCAGGTCCGTCGGCCACGATTTGCATATCGACATGACCTGCCTCTTCTTTAGGCGGTAAAATGAAATAGCGATCTTCATATTCCAGTTGATCTGCTTCATTTCGAATCGAGGCATTCCAATCGCGGATAAAGATTTCCTGTAAGGTAAAACTAGCAGTTCCAACGATTCGCGCATGTGTATCCCGCCAATAACCAAATTTTGCTTTTTTACCTAAATATTGATCCCCTACATTAAACCCGCCGGTCCAGCCAATTTGGCCATCAATCACCACGATTTTGCGATGCAAATGGTAATTCAAACGTGTATTGCGAATTAAATTTTTTGAAGTAATAAAGGGCACGACCTTTCCGCCAGCGTCCATTAATGGCTGAAAGAATTTACGATTTGCTTTGGGAGAACCCCATGGATCGAATATCAGTCGAACTTCTACTCCTTGCTTGGCTTTTTCAATTAGGACATCAAGAAACTGCCCACCAATTTCATCATTAAAAAAAGAATAGTATTCCACATGAATATTGTCTTCAGCATTTTGCATATCTGAAAATAAGGCAGCAAATTTTTCCTTGCCGTCCGTATAAAATTGTACCTGATTGCCTTTTGTCAAAGGGGATTCATCTAAATTTTTAAAATACCGTTCCAATAGATGGTTGTCATCTGAGTATGGATGCTCTGGAAAGGAATAATTGTGGACTTTGATGATTTGATTTAATTCATTGATTCTGCTTTGATGGTGCTCACTGAATTTATAAATGATTTCTCCGTCGATTCCTCGACCACAAAACAAATACAACAAAAACCCAAAACCCGGGATAAAGACTAATGTCATCATCCAGGCAAAAACACTTGCAATTGATCGCGGTTTACGAAAGACAGTAATAAATGCCGCAACTGTATTGACAAACAGCAACGCCAAAAAGACGGTCGAAACCACACTCATATCCATTTTTATCATATTTTCCTCCTACAACAAATAAGTATGATCAAACGTGATCGCCACCTCATACGTGCCGATTTCATGCGTAATCTTTTGATAAATTTTATCTTGCAGTTCACGATCTGTGTAATTTCTTTGCTTTGGGATCACCAAATCAAAAGCAAACTGTTTTTCGTGAATCCGAAAGTCGTGCATCCTTAACTCTGGATCAATCGTCTCAACGATTTGTCTGACTTTTTCCCGCAACTGCCGGTACTGTTTATTTTGGATAGGGACAGGATCAAGATGACAAACCAATTCAACTTGAAGGTTCCTTTGAAAATCATGTTCGATCGCATCAATTACTTCATGGGCTTGTGACAAACTCCAGCTTTCATTGACCTCAATATGAACACTAGCAAAACGATTCTTGGGACCATAGTTATGAACGAGCAGATCATGGTACCCCAATATTGTTGGATAACGATCTAGTCGATCCTCCATCTCACGGATTTCAGCTTCTGTCGGACGTGCACCTAGCAGTTCATTGATAAAGGTACGGATCATCATGATACCACTAAATAAAATGTATAGCGCGATCAGCAAGCCAATATACCCATCCACCCGCCAACCGGTTCCCCATTCAATCAATGCAGAGAGCAAGACCGCAACTGTTGTGAGTACATCATTAAAACTATCTTGTCCGCTAGCTTGTAAGGTTGCAGAGTCAATTTTCTTCGCCAATTGACGGTACATGAGACCTTGCCAAAGCTTTAATCCGATTGACAAGATCAGCACAATAAACAACCATGGTGATAAACGGATCGGTTCAGGAGCAATGATTTTTTCAAAGGCATTTTTTAGAAACTGAAAACCAACAAATGTGATCAGTAAAGAAACCACAAAACCGCTAATGTATTCAAACCGTTCATGGCCGTAGGGATGCTCCCTATCCGCCGGCTTGGCAGCAATCCGAAAACCGATCAATGTCAAAAAGGAGGAGGCGGTGTCAGACAGACTATTGATAGCATCTGCCATGATCGAGACCGATTGTGCCGACAGTCCAATCAGAAACTTTGCGACAAAAAGAAGTGCATTTGAGAGCAATCCCAGATAGCCCGCAAGTTTACCGATCATGGTGCGATCAGTTGCGTTTCCTTTCATTCGCTTTAAAAAGAAGCGCAGCATAACATTCCCTCCAAGCGTAAATTCGTCTTTCTTATTTTACCCCGAATGAAATCAGTAAAACAACTAAAAGCATGTAAAAAACGTATTTTTCTAAAAATGAATGCTTCAGCTATCCCAAAATTTCTCTTTAATAAAATCCAATTTCTGCAAAAACAGAAAAAATACCCGAAGGAATCGCGTTTCGATCCTCTACCGAACGTCTTATAAAAAGACGCGGCAGCTCTCTGACACACAATTCCAGTTCGGATATTTCTTGATGTTATACATTTTTTTATGATTTGCTGTTAAAGAATCAGTTTGCGGCTAACCAATTGGCTACTTCAGTCAATGCAGCGTCGATTCCTTCTGGTTGCTTCCCACCGGCTTGTGCCATATCTGGACGTCCGCCGCCACCGCCGCCGACTTTCGGTGCGATGTGCTTGATCAAATCTCCAGCTTTCAAGCCTTTCTCATTTGCCTGTGGCGTCATTGCAGCCAACAGATTAACTTTGCCATCGTTGGCTGTAGCAAGAACTAAAACATCCGATAATTCTTTTTGTTTCCATTGGTCTGCCAATTGGCGTAACTGATTCATATCTTTGACAGTTACTTTTGCAGCAATAAAACGAATCCCATTCACTTCTTTGACATCTTTGAAAACATCGCCAGCTTGTTGATTGGCTAGTTTGCTCGCCAGTGCTTGATTTTCTTTTTGCAGATCCCGCAGTTGTTGCTGTAATTGTTCTGTTTTGCTGACTACATCTTTGATTTGTGCCGATTTGACGATCCCTGCAATGGCTTTTAGCTGTGCTTCTCCTTCATGTAGCAATGCGTAAGCTTCTTGACTGGTCACTGCTTCAATCCGACGAACGCCAGCACCAATCCCGGATTCAGAAACAATTTTGAAAATACCGATATCTTCTGTATTGGCGACATGTGTGCCACCGCAAAGCTCGATAGACCAATCTGCGACATTGACTACGCGCACATCGTGGCCGTATTTTTCGCCAAAGAGAGCCATCGCCCCCATGCCTTTCGCTGTGTCGATGTCGGTTTCGATAGTTACGACTGGCAAAGCTTCCCAAATTTTCTGATTGACGATTTGTTCCATCTGACTTAATTCGTCTGCAGTCACTTGGCCAAAATGACTAAAGTCAAAACGCAAGTGTCCAGGTGCAACTAATGAGCCTGCTTGGTTTGCATGGCTACCTAGCACTTCTTTCAACGCTTTGTGCAATAAATGAGTGGCTGTGTGGTTTTTGATGATTTTGTTCCGACGGTGCTGATCAACTTGCAAGAAATAAGAAGCCCCTTCCGTCAAGTTACCAGTTACCTTCGCAGTATGCAGAAACTGGCCATTTGGTGCTTTTTTTACATCAGTGATCTCAGCAACGATAACACCAGATTGGTCAACAACAGTACCAGTGTCCGCTACTTGACCACCCATTTCTGCATAGAATGGTGTTTCTTTGAAGATCAGTTTGGCTTCACCAGTGGTTACTGTATCAAGCAATTGTTCCTCTTGAATGATCACTAACAATTCGCTGTTGACTTCAAGGCTTTCGTAGCCAACAAAACGGCTTTCGACTTTGATATCAGTCAAAAGAGCGGATTGAACACCCATAGAAAGCTCAGTCGATCGAGCAGAACGAGCCCGTGCCCGCTGTGCATCCATTTCTTTTTCAAAACCGGCATGATCAACTTTCAACCCTTCATCTTGAGCGACTTCTTCAGTCAATTCAACAGGGAATCCGTAAGTATCATACAACTTAAAGATATCGGCACCTGCTAATGTCTCTTGCCCATCTGCCTTCACTTTAGCAATGACTTGGTTCAAGATCTCTAATCCTTCATTGATCGTTTCATGGAACCGTTCTTCTTCATTACGGATTACTTTTTCGATAAACGCTTGTTGAGCCAATACTTCCGGATAATAACTCTCCATGATTTTTCCTACGATCGGAACAAGTTTATATAAAAAGGCTGAATCGATACCTAATTTCTTGCCATGCATGACGGCGCGGCGTAGCAAACGGCGCAACACGTATCCGCGTCCTTCGTTTGACGGTAGTGCACCATCGCCTATAGCAAAAGAAAGCGCGCGAATGTGGTCGGCGATCACTTTGAAGGAAATATCTGTTGCTTTGCTTTCGCCATATGCAAAATTGCCGCTCAATTCTTGAACCGCTTCGATGATCGGCATAAAGAGATCTGTTTCAAAGTTGGTTGGTGCATTTTGGATGATCGACACCATCCGTTCAAGCCCCATCCCCGTATCAATGTTTTTATGTGGTAATGGTTCATACGTGCCATCTGCTTGATGATTGAACTCTGAAAAGACCAAATTCCAAATTTCCAAATAGCGTTCATTTTCACCGCCAGGATAATTCTCCGGATCATCTTCTGCGACATCGTTGAACTCAGGTCCGCGGTCATAAAAAATCTCTGAATCTGGTCCACAAGGTCCAGCACCGATATCCCAGAAGTTGTCTTCGATCTCTACGATGTGTTCTGGAGTCAACCCGATTTCTTCGCGCCAAATTCGTTTTGCTTCTGTGTCTTTTGGATACACTGTGACATAAAGCTTTTCTGGATCAAAGGCCATCCATTCTGGAGAAGTCAAAAACTCCCACGCCCAATGGATTGCTTCATTTTTGAAGTAATCACCAATCGAAAAATTTCCTAACATTTCAAACATGGTGTGGTGACGTGCTGTCTTACCAACATTTTCGATATCGTTGGTCCGAATCGATTTTTGTGCATTGGTGATTCGCGGATTTTCTGGAACAACGGTACCGTCAAAATATTTTTTCAATGTTGCTACACCTGAGTTGATCCACAACAATGTTGGGTCATTTACAGGGACGAGTGATGCACTAGGCTCGATCGAATGTCCTTTTGATTGAAAGAAATCGAGAAACATTTGACGAACTTCGGCACTTGATAAGTGTTTCATATAGTTTTCCTACTTTCTAATGATAAAATCGCTTGGGATCAAGGAATGCTTTTGTTCTTTGGTGACCTTTCTCTCTGATATCTGTTCATTCGACGAACTCGCTTCTGGGCAGTCAAACAAAAAAACACCACTGCAGAGCAAGGACGTAGCTACGCGGTACCACCTTACTTGCAATGATGTTGATCATTACCTCTCAGACTCGATAACGCAGAGCAGGCGTCAGCATTTCTACTGAATCAGATACCAAAGGGAGCGATCAATTAGGATTCTTGTTTTTCTCTCAGCTTTGAAAAACTTTCTGTAAAGAATGAACAAATCAACCATGTCCTTCGTCTTTAAAAGTATAAGGAAATGTTCACAAAAAGTCAATCCTCAAATCCGTTCTCGATCAATAATAACTGCTTTTCGGTAGCGGTATTTTTCAGGGTCCAACTGCTGGTTTGCTTGCAACATTTTGCGTGACCGATAATAACTAGCATAGGGCAATGTATCCAGTAATGAATTGCCGCACTCTGGCCAATCTTCCATCTTTAGAAATGAACTGTCAGTTAGCTCCCATCCATTGGCATACGGATAAATCAAGCCAAACATGTTCGGCTCAGCCAATGCTTTTTTGGTCAATTTGACACCATCCTCACAGGGTTTTTCATTGCCCCAACGAAATAAACGACGGGTCCCGGCGCCCACTGCATATTCCCACTGTTCTTCATTCATCAAATCATATCCCTGCTGTCCCAGCCAGTGCTGCAATTCATTTTGGGTCATTCGTTGGTGGGTGTATACATGATAATTACCAGACACTGGATGCAGTTCCGCAAAGTACTGATTTTCGGCACTGACTGTTCTTGGCATTTCCCACTGCAAACTTTCTTCAAAACTTCGCGGCTGCTGAAATGCTTGCCGTATCTCGGAACCAAAAGCTTCAAATTGATCAACATGACCATGGAATTCTCCCGTGACTGTATCTAGTTCTCCAATCAAACGAGTACCCGCCGGCAGCGCCATTTTTTGCACCAACATAGGTGGAATGGCTGCTTTGCGTAATGGGCTCATTGATTCATTTACAAAATCTCCCCACTCCTCAGCGTTTGACAATCCGTAGCCTTCGATCAAGCGACGGAGCGGAGGGCTGAGAGGTTCTTGCCACATTTTGGACCAGCAGGTTATCGGCAATCCCTGAATGCCCAAGTCCCAGCCTAGAATTGTTTCATAATTTCCAGGCACAAAGACGAAGGGTTCCTCATCAATCGTTAATTCAAAGGTCTCACACTTGATTCCTGCATAGCTTGTTTTAATAAAATGAACATCTGTAATTTCTTTCAATGGGCTGACAAAGTACATGACTACTTGCTGAAACACTTGGCTTTTGACTTCAGCAGTCAAATTTTTCCAATTCGTCCATTGCAATGCTTCGAAAAAATCCACGAGCTTTCCCCTTTCATCTGCTACAATCAATATAGATTGAGTATACCATGAATTGGGAGGAAAAATGATGCAGCTTTATTTTGGGCGGGAGGACTGGATTCAGCAGGCTGTTTTTGCACTTAGAAGATCTGTCTTTGTCGACGAACAAGGAATCGCTCCTGAATTAGAATTTGATCAAAAAGATCAGTTCTGCCATTATTTTCTACTGGCAGAAGGCCAAGTACCAATTGCCACTATTCGCTATCAATCGTTGGATTCGCAAACGATTCAGCCCGATCGCTTTTGCGTGGTTAAAAACTATCGAAAGCAAGGGATAGGACGGCAGTTGTTAGCGGCCTATGAGAAAAAAGCGATCACCGATGGCTTTTGCTGGTCGGTTTTGTCTTCTGAAATTGCAGCAATCGGCTTTTATCAAAAATGCGGCTATGAGATCCTCTCTCCTCCTTTTGAAGAAGATGGAATCCTCTGTGTAAAAATGGGAAAAAATCTTTGCTAAAACGAAGGAACACCCAATAGCCATTGCTTGGCCGATGGGTGTTCCTTAAATTAGATACTGGAATTTTTTTTATTCTTGCGAGCAGAGCGATTCGACTGACGACGTTCGATCTTTCGTTTCTCTTTGTTTTTCTTATCAACAGCCCACTGAATTTTCTTCTTGTAGCCAGGCTTGATTTTTTTCTTTTTCTTCTTGACCAACCCAATCAATGTTGGGTCTAATTCGTCTCTTGATTTTTCACGTTTTTGTCGACGATTCCGATCATATGTTGCAACGATCTCCCCATTTTTGATTTCTTTTGGTTGGAATTTTACACCTAAATCTTCGATTGCTTGAATGGCTTGTTCGTCACTAGGATCATACAAAGTGATCGCTGTTCCAGCTAACTGATTACGACCAGTACGTCCCACACGATGAATAAAGAAATCCAAATCCGCCGGAATCTCAGCATTGATTACATGCGAAACCCCCTCGATGTCAATCCCGCGAGCAGCTAAATCAGTTGCGACTACATATTGATACTCTAAATTTTGAACCTGACGCATCACACGTTTGCGTTCTCGCGGTGTGATATCGCCATGGATCTTGGCTACTTTCAGCCCTTTTTCTTTCAGATAGTCGGTTAATTCATCCACTCGGGATTTGGTATTGGCAAAAACAATCGCCAAATAAGGATGTCCCGTCGTTAGTAGTTGATAAACCAATTGATTCTTATCTTTTCCTTTAGTTGAGATCAACCAATTTTCAATGGATTCAGAGATGACTGCTTTCGGACGAATTTCTTCGATCAATGGATTTTCGAGATATTTTTTCAAAAATGGACGCAGCTTTTCTGGAATCGTTGCAGAGAAAACTAACATTTGCAGTTTTTCCGGCAATCGACTAGCAATTTGGTCCACTTCTTCCAAAAAGCCCATATCTAATGTCATATCTGCTTCATCAATGACAAAGGCTTGTGCCGTATGCACAGCCAGTGCTTGTTCATTGATCATATCTAGAATTCGTCCCGGTGTCCCGATAACAAGCTGCGGCTGCTGGTTTTGCAAACGGTCCATTTGTCGTTGTTTATCCGTGCCGCCTACAAAGTTGGTCACACGAATCTCTGGTTGCTGAAATTCTGCTAGTTGTTTTGCCGCTTGATAAATCTGCGTGGCTAATTCACGACTCGGTGCAGTGATAACGACTTGCACTTCATCTTTTTGCGGATCGATTTGATCCATCAAAGGAAGCAAAAATGTATGCGTCTTCCCACTTCCAGTTTGGGATTGTCCCACGACACTGCGACCTTTTTGGATCACAGGAATTAATTTTTCTTGAACTTCTGTTGGTGAAGTAAATTTCTTCTCCGCTAACGCTTCGTAAATAAATGGTTGAAATTTAAATGACTCAAAAGACATTCAAACACCTTCTTTCTATTGACATCTTTTGGATTATAGCATATTTCCAGCTCAATTCCTAACCTTGTTTCGCTGGATCGTGCTTACTACATAAGTAGCCGTTCTTTTTTCGTAAAAGAATCGCGGTTGTTTTTTGAATGCTGCCCAAAGGATGTTGCAATAAAATCCAAGTTGGATCAAACCAAAAATCAACACAACCAACAAACTCACTAGGACGAGCATTTGATTAGTAGATTGAATAAAAGGCGTAAACAACACATTGATGCGCGTCGCACTAACATAGATCAGATAGAGCAATCCATAACGCTTAAAAATTGCTCTGAAACTGACACGGGAATGATTTTCCTCCATGACTCGAATGCGAACAAGTTTTTTTCCTAGCGTTTGTCCATTGAGAATATAATTCAAAAGAATAAAGTAAAGAGCTACTTCTAGTAAAAAATACCAATAATCATTCGTAAAGTCATCGATTTCTTTATTCACAGTCACTCTTAACAGAATCATAAGCATCCAAGCGAATAAATTCAATATTCCCCAATCGATCAGCCAAGCAACAAATCGGCGGGTAAACGTCACTCGATTATCTTTGGCATAAGATTCGGCATCCATCTCTTCACGGGTAGGCAACAGGAAGGTGAACAATGGCGTCACCAAAAAGCCAATGGTCCCGCCAAGGGTATTGACAAATAAATCATTGACGTCAAACAACCGATAAGGGCGCGGATAAATAAAGTATAATCCAGTTAACTGAGTCAATTCAAAGAACAGTGATAAGCCAAAGGTTGCCACAATCGTCTTCGGAAAAGACAATTTAAAGTAGTAGCGCATATAGACACCAAAAGGCAGTGTCAAAAAAAGATTGAATAATGGCTCTAAGACTACGTTTTGCTTCAAAGCCGGAAGATACGTAGTGGGATCATTGATTTGTAACACCGTTTGCTGCAAAAAATGCTGCCAGGAAGCACCTAACTGCCACTCCATTTTGGGACCGGTCATTTGAGCGACTTCTTCAATACTCGGCAACGGCAAAATGACCAAGAAATAGGCACAAAGCAGATAAAAAACAAATGAATAAAGTACAATTGCTCGTGAAAAAATAAATCGGCCAAATTTACGGTATTGGCGCACAAAAAATATCGACGAGATTGCAAGTGCCAAGAATGGAAATAACAGTAATGCAACCTTGATTGGCATAAGATAAGCTGACATAACATCCTCCTAAAAATCTATTTCCTTTTAATCTTACACTGTAATTCCCAAAACGTAAATTTTGGAGTATGATAAATAAAAGGAGGTTAAAAAACATGTTGAATCCTTATTTTGCTTTTGGTGTGCCATTTTTTCTTTTATTGCTCTATATCAGCTTTGCGCTTTTTCGCCGTTCTTCTCATATTCCTTA
The DNA here is from genome assembly GCF_051711125.1 of Enterococcus sp. DIV0574. Lineage (NCBI taxonomy): Bacteria > Bacillati > Bacillota > Bacilli > Lactobacillales > Enterococcaceae > Enterococcus > Enterococcus sp. DIV0574. Next base: position 1,693,729 of record NZ_JBIOMA010000001.1, on the reverse strand, counting down.
TTTAGGGTTTGTACTCTTTATCATTGCTGGATTTATGAGTGTATTCAGTTTCCAAGTGATCCAACAGGCGCTGACAGAAGTAAATAAAACCAATGCTGCTGCGGTAGAGCAGGTCCATGGCTATTCCCTCTACTTATTAGCTATTCCGTTGCTGATCGGTCTCTTGTTAGTGATCCGCAATATTTTTCGGGGTTATGCTAAAATCAAAAAAGTACGTCTCCAATCCAAATGAAAAAGATACAGTTTCACTTTATTCAAATGTTGACTGACAGGCGCTCTGAAAAACAAATGAATCCGTCAAACAAAACAATTATCCGAACGATAGCTGAATGATCAAGCGTACTTACATGCATGCGGACTTAAGTTAAGCGCATCGCATTCTTCATCGACTATCGTTCGGATATTTTTTTGTTTTGTGTTCTTCTGTTTTTCTTTAACCTACATACATTCATTGGGCATTTGCCCCTCTATTCTTACTCCTCGTCTAGAAAATCAGTCTCGGCCTGTGCAAGAAATTGCTCCTTGACTTCATCATCCAGTTGTTCCAAAAGATATTGCCAGTCGCTATTTGACAAAACGACCACATCCAAATCTTTTTCTTCGTCAATCAATTCGAGGTTGCTGTACTTATCACCCAGATCAAGAAATAAATCAGCGAGTGCTGCATCCTCAATGGTTAGGTATTCCGTTTTTTTCATCACCCATCACCTCAAAAATCAAAGAATTCGTAAAACAATATTTCAAACGATTGAATGGTTGTCATTTTTTGTAGCGTCAATAAATCCAAGCGGATAAACTCTTTTTCCACTAGAAAATAGTGATTGTCTTCTAATGCTTCTTCGATGAATGGCAGAATCTGTTCTTCATCTCCTTGCCGTTCCCTGGAAATACTAGAGATCTGATTAAATAAACGTTCATCTTGCAATAAAAAATACTCATCATCGTACCGGTAAATGGCAACTTGATAATTCCGGATGGGTAATGCTGCTCGAATGATAAAAAAACATTCCCCAGAATCAGAAAGTGCAGGTAATAATTCATTCGGTTTCAGCGCTTGTTTGTAATACATATCCATCCCTCCCCTTATTTATAATTATAGATAAATACAGAGGAAACACAAAGGAATCGAACCGAAGATTAAAAATTACTAAACATCCCATTCTCTATAAAATTCAGTTAAAAAGGTTGTCATAAAGTCTTTACGCCGCAGCGCTTCTTGTTTGCCAAAGTGCGTGTGCATTTTTTCAGGCAATAAAAACAACTTTTCATAGAAATGATTGATCACGGTGGTCCCTTTTCGGTAGTCAGCGTGGTTTGTGAACGTTTTCGGCGCTCGCTCTGATTCATGGATCGGATGCTGATGTGCACCGCCAAAGTAACTAGTACGCAAAATACCAATTGCGCCCAATGCATCTAAGCGATCCGCATCTTTCACGATTTGTCCTTCTAAAGAGGAGACTTGTGCCCCTGCCAATAACTCTTTTGAGAAAGAGAGATTCTCAATGATTGTAAATATATGACTGATTTGTTCTGCTGTGGCTCCAGCAGCGAGAAGGCATTGCTGCACTTCTTCTTTGGCTTTCACCACATCTTTCACCACCTTATCATCAATGGTATCGTGCAAAAATGCCGCTGCTTCCACAACGTAATCATCTACTTGCAGTTGATCTTCGGCAATGATCTGTTTAGCCATTGCGGCTACTCTCTTGACATGATCAAAGCCATGCCCTGTGTGATCAGTTCCCAAAATCAATTTGGCATATTCATAAATTGGTGCTATATCAGCCATTTTTTGAAACTCCTGTCTTTTTTATCTTGTTTCTATTGCTAGCATTCTGATTCAATCGTCCGATTCCATCAAAGTATCAGAACCCAAAGTCAATGAAGACTATCGTCTAGCTAACTAGTTTCCCGTGCGGTTTTTTTAAAGATGAGAAGAAGCCTTTCGAGTGAACGAAAGGCTTGCTCATTAGCGGATTTGATAAACAGAAAAATAAACCTTCCGCAGATAATCCAATAAATATTGCGGATTTAACAGTTCTCCTGTCGCATCCAGAATCAATTGATTTGGTTTTTTAGAAGCCCCGTATTGATGAATGTGCGTGGTCAACCATTGGCGGATCTCTGAATAATCATCAGAAGCCAATACAGCATCGACATCGATCTCTTTTTCCATTGCATGAAAAAGCTGTGCCGCATACATGTATCCTAAAGCGTATGATGGGAAATAGCCAAAACTTGACCCTGACCAATGAACGTCTTGCAAGATACCTTCTAAATCATTTTGCGGACGTACGCCTAAGTATTCTTCATATTTATCATTCCAAATAGTTGGCAGATCTTCCACATTCACTTCTTCATTGAAAATCATCTTCTCAATCTCGTAACGGATAATGATATGCAAAACATACGTCAGGCTATCTGCTTCGATCCGAATCAAACTTGCTTGGGTAAATTTTAATGCATTGTAGAAAGTCTCAAAGGAAACATCATCGAAAGTTCCTTCTGCACACTCTTGAAAATAAGGGTATTGTTTCTCCCAAAAATTACGATTGCTACCGATAATGATCTCATTGAATAAGGATTGCGATTCATGGATTCCCATGGATGCTCCTTCGTGGACCGGCGTTCCTTCAAATTTTTCATCAATGTTTTGTTCATACATGCCGTGGCCTGCTTCATGAATCACGCCGAATATTCCCATCGAAAAATCTTCTTCATTCCAACGAGTCGTCAAGCGAACATCATTGTGGTTAATGCCGGTCGCAAAAGGATGCACCGTATTGTCCAACCGTCCGCGAGAAAAATCATACCCTAAGTCTGTAATGACTTTCGAGATGAATTTCCGCTGTTGCGCCTCTGTCATTTTACGAGATAAGATCGTTGTATCTGGTGGAGTACCTTTTTCTAACTGGCGACGAATATCCATGATTCCATCACGAACTTGTGAAAACACATTATCCAAGATTTCAACGGTCATGTTCGGTTCATACTGATTCAAAAGAACATCATAATTTGTCCGTTCCTCTTTTTTCCAATAAGGGATCAGCTCTTTTGTCAAACGGATATTCTCAGCTAATGCTTCCTTGAATAAAGAGAAATCTTTCGCTTTGCGGGCTTGCGTCCAAGCAGTATGAGCTCTAGAAGTAGCAGCAGAAGCTGCGATCGCTAATTCATTAGGAACATTTTTTTGGAGCTCATATTCTTCTTTCACCAGCTGATAAGCTGCTTGACCAACTTCAGATAATTCATCAGGGTGCTGACCAAAATAAGTAATGGCTTCTTGGATCGTTGGTCCGACTTTCTTTTCGAAATACAAGCCATACAAGTAGCTGTCAACTTCACTGCGATATTCGCTGGCCTTTTCAGGCATTCCCGTCTGAGTATCCCAACCAAGGATTCCCATTGCTTGTGACAGCAAATCGAGCTCTTTTAATTCTTTTAGAAATTCTTGTTCTTTCATTCAACCGTCTCCTTTTTACGCGGTGGGCGACTGCCCCAATACTGGAAGAAATCCGTACGCAACGCACCATTATATAGTTTGCGTTTCTTGGTTGCTTTTTCACCATAGTGGGTCTCAAATGTAAGGTCACTGGTCAAAATGTATTTGCTCCAAGTTTTTAATGGCCGAAAGACTTCGCCCATTTCACGGTACAAGCGCTGTACCGTCTCTTCTTCTCCTAAACGTTCCCCATATGGTGGGTTGGCAACGATCACGCCGTATTCTTTGTCTGTTTTAAAATCTTTGACTGCTTGTTGTTTGAAGATGATGGAATCACCTAGACCAATCTCTTCCGCGTTTGCTTTGGCGATTTCGATCATCCGTCCATTGATATCTGAGCCCATAATGTCCAGTTGGCTATCGTAATCGGCTGCTTCGTCTGCCTGAGCTCTTACAGTCTCAAATACTTCAGCTGGAACCCAATCCCATGTCTCACAGACAAAGGAGCGATTGAATCCAGGGGCAATATTATGTCCGATCAGTGCTGCTTCGATGCACAGTGTACCGGAACCGCATACAGGATCAACAAACGGTCGGTCTTTGCGCCAGTTGGTCAACATGACTAATGCTGCAGCCATATTTTCTTTTAAGGGTGCGCCCCCTTTTTCTAGTCGATAGCCACGTTTGAACAAACTCGGTCCTGTCGTATCGAGTGTGATCATGGCATGATCTTTCAACAAAGCAACTTCCAACTGAAAGAAAGCACCACTTTCAGTTAAAGGAACACTTGCAGGGCGATGATAAACTTCCCGTAATCGATTAACGATCGCTTTTTTTGTGATTGCCTGACAATCAGGCACACTGAATAACTTCGATTTGATCGATTTACCTGCCACAGGAAACTCTGCGTCTAGCGGCAGAAAGTCTTCCCAAGGTAATGCTTTGACTTGCTCAAATAATTCATCAAAGGTGTATACATCAAATTCCCCCACCACAATCTTAATGCGGTCAGCTGTGCGTAACCAGAGATTGGCGGTTGCAATGGTCTCCAACGTTCCTTTGAAACGAGCCCGTCCATTTTCTACTTGGCATTCAATGCCTAAATCTCGCAACTCCTTACCAACTAGCGCTTCTAACCCACTAGCAGCGGTTGCGACACAATCAAATACTTTTTCTGTCATAGATTTCTCCTTCTTGATATAAAAAAACCTTCCGTTGCTGGAAGGATTCCCTGATCTGCTGTGATTTTCTATAAGCCATGTTCTGTCCACGTCTTCCTCAGGGAGAAGAAAACGTTGGGTAATTATCTATCTGCAATTACTTGCCTTTTTGCTCCGTTCATTTCCGTGCAAAAAGCGCCCCTACCATTGTTTGGGTTGCTCGCTCGAGGGGTTTACCGCGTTCCACCAAGACGGTTTCCCGTCTTGCTTCGTCACTGTGGCACTTTCAAGGATACTTTGGCATAGCTCGCGCCTTAGCCATTTTTCCTGCCGTTACTCTTTCAAGTACCCTAGCTTATTGTTTCGCTAGGCACGATCACTACAAGCATCTCAGCTTGTGCGAGCATGGACTTTCCTCAGCATAATCAAAGTTATGCCGCAATTACCCGAAAACCACAGCAATCAAATTGATTAGAATTGACGTGTTTTTTCGTTATCGTCTTCAAAATCAGCATTTGTGTAGTTGCTGTTATATGAAGAGGAACGTGTAACTGGTTCTTCTTGATCCAATTTTTTGCCAAAAACTTCTTTTTCCAAATTAGACAAACGTTTCAAAATATCAAAATTTGTCACTGTTTGACTTTTTGGCGCTTCTTGTTGGACCCGTGATGCAATCGCTTGGTTCTTAGAAAGTTGATCGATTTTTGCATTCAAACGATCGTTTTCTTCTTGCAATGCTAAAATCTCTTTGTTGTAGCTCTCGTAGTCTTTGATGATATTGTCTAAAAATTCATCGACTTCCACTGGATCATAGCCGCGCATTTTTGTTTTAAATTCTTGTTGAAGAATATCCTTGGGACTAAAAATTAGATTTGCCATTATTTACACCTCATTGATTTTTCCAAATGATTTTCACTTTCTAGACCATTCTATCAAAAAACTCTCAGAAATCAAAGTAAATTACTATCAAATGTTGCGTTTTGCAGATCATCCATTGTAATTTGATCGATCTCGTAAGGATGATCCTCCCGATATTTCTTCGCATCTTTCAAAAAAAAGCTGGTTTTTCCAGGGAATTCTTCATCATAAAGCAGCAACGCACCATCTGTGTGTTCCAATAGAAACTGGGTATGATTTCTTAATTGGCTTGGTTCTTTGTAGGGTTGATGGCTAGTGGCATTCACATAATCAGCGCTCATTTGCACTCGTTGCAACATTTGCTGGTTCGCTTCATTCCAGTTTTCACCAAATCCTTGAAACGGATAAATGATCCCTAGTTTGATTTCTGGATAGTCTTTTTGCAAAAGCTCCACCACTTCTGCACACCACATTTCTGCTCCTAGATTGCCACTGATCAGCACCCATTCCAGTCCTTGTTCAATGTAAGAAAGCAAAGACATTTTTATTACTTTCTTAATAATTTTGATTTTGGGATCTTTTTCTTGAAATACACCAAGTTCAAAGCTGCGGTAGCCAGTAAAATATAAGGTTTTCATTGTTTAAGCAGTCATCTCTTTTCTTTCCAAACGTCTTTTTGGTATAATGATGCCTAGGAGTGTGAATAACATGGTCATTCGATACCCTAACGGTCAGTCTTCTGCTTATGATGGCGGTAAAAAACAAAAATTGCAAGAAAAAATAGCTCGGCCAAAAACTTTCGCGAACCGCGGAATGCGTTTTGAAGAAGCAATCAATCAAAGCAATGCCTATTATTTGAATCGTCAAGCAGCAGTCATTCATAAAAAACCTACACCTGTTCAGATCGTTAAGGTGGATTATCCCCGCCGCAGTGCAGCTGTGATTAAAGAAGCTTACTTCCGAGAAGCCTCTACCACGGACTATAATGGTGTTTATCGCGGATATTACTTGGATTTTGAAGCCAAAGAGACACAGAATAAAACTTCTTTCCCCTTCAAAAATTTTCATGAGCATCAGATTCAGCATATGGAAAACTGTCTGACGCAGCAAGGAGTCTGCTTTGTCTTGTTATGGTTCTCAAGCTTGCAACGCTGCTTTTTTTTGACGAGCAGCAACTTGATCACAGAGTGGCATCAACAAAAAACAACAGGTAAAAAATCGCTGCCTCTTGCCTATATAGAGAAAAACGGCATTGAGATCATCCCAGGAATCGCTCCGCGTATTCCCTATTTAAAAGCAGTAGATCAATTTTTGTCAATGAAGGAGAATGATTAGTATGGCGAAAGAATCGCAATCGAGAGCTTCTCGACATGATTCTAAGAAAGCGGCGGCTGCATATAAAGGCCCCAAACAAAAAAAGCCGAAAGGAAAACGAACGATTGGCAGTATTTTACTTCGTACCTTTATGGGGCTCTTCTTTTTAGGATGTCTCGGTCTCTTATCAGGGATGGGACTTTTTTGGTGGTACGCTAAAGATGCACCACCATTAGATGAGAAACAGCTCGATTCTGCTGCTTCTTCCAGGTTCTACGCCTCCAATGGAGATCTGATCCTCGATTTTGGTAGCGAGACCCGTGAAAAAATCACTGCGAATGAAATTCCGCAGCAATTGGAAGATGCGATTGTATCTGTAGAGGATCGTCGTTTCTATCAACATATTGGAGTAGACCCTATCCGTATCATTGGATCGGCATTGTCGAACGTGACGACTGGTGGCATGCAAGGTGGGAGCACCCTAACACAGCAATTGATCAAATTATCCTTCTTCTCTACCAGTGCAGAAGATCAGACGTTGCGAAGAAAAGCGCAAGAAGCTTGGATGGCCGTCAGACTGGAACAAACAAAATCCAAACAAGAAATCTTGACCTACTATATCAATAAAGTGTACATGTCTAACGGCGTCTATGGGATGCAGACAGCTGCCATGAAGTTCTATAACAAGACATTGGATCAACTAGATTTGGCTCAAACAGCATTAATCGCTGGATTACCAAACGCCCCTTCTGCTTATGATCCATATGCTCACCCAGACAAAGCTAAACAACGACGAGATCTTGTTCTGTTAACCATGTATGAGAATGAAAAAATCACTAAAGACGAATATGAAGCAGCCAAAGCCGAAGATATTTCAGAAGGATTGCAAAAAAATCCGCAACGAAATAACGAATGGAAATATTATGACAATTACTTTAAAGAAGTGATTGATGAAGTAAAAGCAAAAACCGGCAAAGATGTCTATACGGATGGATTGGACATCTATACGAATCTTGATGTCAATACCCAAAAAAGATTGTATGACATCGTTAATAGTGACGAATACATCAATTTCCCAGATGATAAAATGCAAGTAGCCGCTACTCTGGTAGATGTTAATAGTGGTAAAGTTGTCGCGCAAATCGGTGCTCGTCATGTGGAAGACGATGTTGTCTTAGGTAATAATTTAGCAGTCAACGTCACTCGTGACTTTGGCTCAACCGTTAAACCACTGACAGACTATGGTCCAGCCTTCCAATTTTTACAAAATTCAACAGGCCGCATGATTTTGGACGAACCCTATAATTATGTGGGGACGAACACACCAATCTACAACTGGGATCGACAATATATGGGAAATATCACTTTGCGGACAGCACTGGCTCAATCGAGAAATGTTCCAGCAGCAAAGCTTTTTGAAGAAGTAGGTGCTGACAATATTTCTTCCTTCTTGAAAGGCCTAGGTATTGAATACAAAAACATTGAACAGTCCAATGCAATTTCCAGCAACACGTCAGAAATCGATGGCACCAAGTATGGGATCTCTAGCTTGAAAATGGCTGCTGCTTATGCTGCCTTTTCAAATGGCGGAACCTATTACGAACCGCAATATGTCAATAAGATCGTTTCGCAAGATGGAACAGTTGATGAAGACTCCTTCAAAGTGGAAGGTCAAAAAGCGATGGATGATACGACAGCCTATATGGTCACCGATATTCTGAAAGACGTGATTTCTGTCGGAACAGGAACCAATGCCCAAATCGATGGACTTTACCAAGCTGGGAAAACCGGGACTTCCAATTATGATGACAATCAATTGGCTCAATTGGATACGTCAAACGGTGCTTACCCGGATATCACGTTTGCAGGTTATACCCCATCCTTTTCTTTAGCTGTTTGGACAGGATATAATGATAAAATGACGCCGATCACAGACAGCAGTACTCATGTTGCCTCAGATGTTTATCGGGAATTGATGCAATTTGTCTCAGCCTCTGTTGAGAACCGCGACTGGAAAATGCCCGCAGACTTGACCCGGATCGGCAATGAGCTTTACATCAAAGGGACTTACCAGCAACCAAGTTCTAGCACAAGATCAACGATCAGCTCTTCTTCGCTTCCTGAATCAACACCAGAAAGCAGTTCTGAAATCGTTGAATCTAGCAGTTCAACGGAAGAATCGATTCCACCAGTTGAATCTTCTTCTGAAAGCTCACAATCTACACCGCCACCGTCAGAAAGTGAAAGCACACCATCGTCTTCTTCAGAGTCAAGCTCGACGCCATCATCTTCGTCGACTACTCCAGGGACAAATGAAACAAATCCTGAATAAAAAAATGTTCAGCCGCCTCTCATTGAGGTGGCTGAACTTTTTTTGCGCGCATCCGCAGTTGTCCTTCTTGGCACATTGTCAATAATGGGCAAACTTCACATTTTGGCGCTCTAGCTGTGCAATGGTATCGTCCAAAGAAAATCAGTGTGTGATGTGTTTTGACCCAAAGATCTTCTGGCACTTTTTTCATCAATGTTTGTTCTACTTCTAAGACATTCGCATCTAATCGGCAAATCCGTAAGCGCTTGGTTACTCGTTCGACGTGGGTATCCACAGCGATTGCCGGAATACCAAACGCATCGCCTAAAACAACGTTGGCTGTTTTTCTTCCGACCCCCGGTAATGACACTAATTCCTCGCGGGTTCTAGGTACTTGGCCATTGAATCGTTCGATAAGCTGGGACGCACAAGCCTTGATATTTTTTGCTTTGTTGCGATAAAGACCGATCGTCCGTATTTTCTCAATGATTTCCTCAACAGGGGCTGCTGCCAAGGCCTCAGGTGTCGGATAGGCAGCAAATAGTGTGGGGGTCACTTTATTGACTGACACATCCGTAGCCTGAGCACTTAAAATCACAGCAATCAACAGTTCAAACGGATTTTTGGAAATCAGTTCTCCGTGAGCGTCGGGGAACATTTGGTACATTTGTTCCAATGCGATCATAGTTTTTGCTTTACTGATCATGACAACTCTCCTTTATTCCCCTTCTAACCAATTATGCATAGGAATCTTAGGAACCGGTCCATTCGTTTGTTCCAAATTTTCTTTCTGCATAAACTGTTTTTTACGGCGTTTTTGTTCTTCTTCTACTTGTTCTTTCGAGGTAATATTTTTTCGTTCCCAAGAAAGTAAAATGCGATCAATATAATTCAAACTGTAGGCTTGATTCAAAACCGCCTCACGTAACGCAAATTGAATCAAATCCGGCTGGTATTTATCTTCTTCCAGCCATTGTGATATTCGCTGGTATTCGATTGCTGAAAGCGGACGGCCAAATTCGGACTCAAACATTTGATAAAGCGAACGTACTTTTGAATCATAGCTCTGCTTTTCCTCCTGCTGATTTTTTTGCCGCAAACAAACTTCCAGTCGTTCATAGATTCCAGAAAACTCATAGTAATCCACCATCTTCCCTGCTGAATCTTTCTTGGATTCGATGGCGATGATCTGTTTATTCAATAGCTCATTCAACCATTTATAGATTTCTTTTTGCTCACTTCCCATCCCCTTAGCAATCATCGCTAAATCTGGAAAATCATTGCCTTGTTCGTGGTAACGATACAACTGAAGCCATAATACAAATTCATCATTGGTTAAACCAAGGCTATGATAGTTTTCCAAAAGCAGATTGGAGACAGTTGTTTGCCCCTGGGCTAAATATTCTTGTAAAGAAATCATCTTATTGTCCTCTTTTCCCATCGTTACATAAAAACCATTTTCAATTTTATTTTGGCATCATCAAGAATAAAATCCATTCTCAACAAAAATGGGACTGCGCATATATACGACCGTCCCATTGACTCCTTTATTGTGCCACCACAGCAATGATCTCTACTTCCACCAATACATCCTTTGGTAAACGGGCCACTTCAACTGCTGAACGTGCAGGCAAATGTTCATGAAAAAGTGTGCTGTATGTATTATTGAATGGAACAAAATCATCCATGTTTTTTAAGAAACATGTTGTTTTGACGATTTCATCTGGTGTAATACCGGCGGCAGTTAAAATTGCCTCGATATTTTTGAGAACTTGCTGTGTCTGAACTTCGATAGTTGCTCCCACAACTTCTCCTGTAACAGGATCTAACGGCACTTGTCCGGAAGCAAACAAGAAGCCATTAGCAATCCGTGCTTGTACATAAGGACCAATTGCTTGCGGTGCTTTATCCGTTGAAATAATTTTCATTCCTCTTCTCCTTTACACTCTGGACACAATCCATATACTTCTAAGCGATGGCTTTGGATTTTATATCCGGTCAGTTGGGAAGCGGCCATTTCGACATCTTCCAATCCAGGATAGTAAAAATCAGAAATCTTGCCGCAACGTTGACAAATTGCATGATAATGCGGCTCTGTCGTAAAGTCAAAGCGACTGGATGCATCGCCGTAGTTCATTTCTTTCACAAAACCGATCTCCGTAAACAGTCGCAGATTATTGTAGACTGTCGCTACACTAATACCGGGAAAGTGGACTTCGATCGCTCGGTAAATTTCTTCTGCGGTAGGATGTGATGCGTGGCTAGCCAAAAACTCAAGTATCGCAACCCTTTGTGGAGTGATACGGATATTTTCTTGTTTTAATTGTTTGATTGCCTCATCATATATCGTGTTCACAGGAGTTCCTCCAATTCTCTTATCTGTAATATCATACTATGTAGATGGTAAAAATTCAAACAGCTTTCTCTAAAAATTCTTAATCAACCACAAAACAAACACGAAAAATTCCACAGTCCTTAAGAAAAGGGGAGAAAAAGCAGGCATTCTGCCAATGCCCGCTTTCCTTGTTATTCTTCCACTTGATATAAAGCAGTCGATAGATAACGTTCTCCATTGTCCGGGACGATCGCTAAGACTTTTTTGCCTTTTCCCAGTTCTTTGGCAACTTTGAGTGCTGCATGGATCGCTGCTCCAGAAGAAATACCTACGAGCAAGCCCTCTTTACGGCCGACTTCTCTCGCTGTTGCCATCGCATCTTCACTTGATACGGCAATTGCTTGATCAAAGATCTCTGTATCAAGAACTTTAGGTACAAAGCCGGTTCCAATTCCTTGGATTTTGTGAGGACCAGGTTGTCCGCCTTCTAAGATAGCCGATTCTGCCGGTTCAACGCCATAGATTTTTAAGTCTGGATACACTCGTTTTAATTCTCGACCCGCACCAGTGATCGTGCCGCCTGTACCGATACCAGCGACAAAGGCATCTAATCCTTTTGATTCAAAGGCATTCTCTATTTCTTTCCCAGTTGTTTTCTCGTGAATCTCGGGATTTGCCGGATTTTCAAATTGCAGCGGCATAAAATAGCCCTCTTGTTCAGCCAATTCTTTGGCTTTATTGATTGAACCTGTGATTCCTTCTGAGCCTGGTGTCAAAATCAATTCAGCCCCATAGGCTTGCATCAGCTTGCGCCGTTCGATACTCATGGTCTCAGGCATCACGATGACCACTCGGTACCCTTTCGCTGCACCGATCATCGCCAAGCCGATCCCAGTATTACCGGAAGTTGGTTCCACGATCGTATTGCCTGCTTTCAAAGAGCCGTCTTTTTCGGCTTTTTCGATCATGGCCAAAGCGATCCGGTCCTTCACGCTGCTCCCTGGATTATAAAACTCAAGTTTAACGTAGACATCAGCGGAATCCTCTCCCACCACCTTGTTTAATTTGACGATGGGTGTATGCCCAACTAGCTCGGTAACAGATTGATAAATCTTTGTCATTTGCAATCCCTCCAGTTCATATTCCTATTCTACCCAAAAAACGGCAGACTTGCGAACAAAAAGTTAGCGTTTTCCAAACATTTATGTTTTTTTCACAAAGAAAAAAACTTTTGCTTTGCTTCTTTTAGTTACTAAAAGAGAACAAAAACAAAAGTTTTTGTGAAATTTCATTTGGCGTTTAGCTAATAAATAGCGAAAATCAAACGATCAATTCCTGTCCTACGACGATCAAGTCACTGCTTAATCCATTGGCAGCCATGATTTGATCCACCGTTGTTCCAAAACGTGAAGCAATATCCCAAAGACTGTCGCCAGATGCTACGACATAACTTTGTCCCGTACTTTTTGTCGTTGTTGTCGTCGATGTGGATTGCGTTGTCGTTGTCGTTACAGAAGTCGTTGTGGCACCAGTACTTGGTGTATCAAAACGAGTTAGTTGATACGTTTCAATCAGCCAGTTTAATTTTTGTGCGTAACCTGGATCAGTAGCATAGCGTCCTGTCAGATAGCTGGTCGCATCGTAAAAAGAAGTCGTTTGACTTTTCCAGACCCCACTATAATGTGCTTTACCTGAAGTGAAGCTTGTACTTCTTAAAACGTTGGCGTGATCTTGAAAAGACTCCCAGTAGGAATTATATTGGCGGAATGGTTCATTCATTACGACCCATTGTCCATTGATATACTCATCTGTAGGCAAATAGACAGATTGCCCGTTATATGATCCTTTGACCCCAAAAAGATTGTAGTAAGGCGCATTGGATAATGTAGATGAGCCATAGCCACTTTCCAAAATGGCTTGCGCGATCATCACCGATGCATAAAGATCATTATTGGCCGCAACGTCTTGTGCTGACCAACCAATCTGTTCGATAAAACTAGCGATTCCTTGACTAGTGGCCTGATATTCACTTGCTTGGACCTGTTCCGGAAGTAGCGTGACCACCGCTGGTGACAATGCTAATCCAGCCCCAATAAAAGAAACCACTGCTCGTTTACTTGGTCGTGGCATCACTGCTTTTTGTTGGCGGATATGTCTTTCACTGCGGGTTTGATAATTTTTCATTCTTTTCCTCCATCGTCCCAATACTATTCAACAATATAGACATTATACGGAAAAAATTTTTTCTGTGCAACTTAAGCAACTCAATAGTTTTTTAAAAGTCTTTTCGCAAAAACATCTTGTTCTACCTAAAAACGAAAAGACTTTAAAAAAAACAAGCGAAATCAGCTGCGATTTCGCTTGTTTCTTACGCTTATTTGATCGATTGGAAAGTGGCAACCACATTTTCGACTGTAAAGCCGAACTCTTCCAATACTTTGTTTCCTGGAGCAGAAGCGCCAAAATGATCAATGGCGATGACTTTGCCTTTGCAGCCTAGGTAACGATCCCAACCAAATGGGGAAGCTGCTTCGATGGCAACCCGTTTTTTCACGGCTTTCGGCAAGACACTCTCCTTGTACTCTTCTGACTGTGCTTCAAACAAATCAAAGCTTGGCAGTGATACGACAGACACATCCACCCCAGCTTCTGCTAGTTTGGCTTGCGCTTCTACCGCTAGATTCACTTCTGAACCAGTAGCGATCAAGATGCCTTCTGGTGTCTCACCGGTTTGTTTTGAAAGGACATAGCCACCTTTAGCCACGTTTTCTTCGACACCACTTAGCGTCCCTGCTAACACTGGCAGGTTTTGACGGCTCAACACTAAGACCGTTGGTTTATTCGTCGTTTGCAAGGCGATCTTCCAAGCTGCCCGAGTTTCGTTGCCATCTGCTGGTCGGATCACTTGCACGTTTGGCATGCAGCGTACACTCGCCAATTGTTCAATTGGTTCGTGGGTCGGTCCGTCTTCACCAACAGCCACAGAATCATGGGTCAGAACATAGATGACTGGCGCATGTTGGAGAGCCGACAAGCGAACTGCTGGACGCAAGTAATCAACAAAGACGAAGAATGTCCCGCCATACACGCGTGTACCGCCATGAAGTTGGATCCCGTTCATGGCTGCGGCCATCGCAAACTCCCGCACACCGAACCAAATGTTGCGGCCTTCATATTGACCAGGTTCAAAATCTTTTTCCGCTGCGACCATCGTATTATTGGATCCGGATAGATCGGCCGATCCTCCCCATAGGCTTGGGATAGCTTTTGAAAGGGCTTGGATCATTTCTTTACTGGAAACACGACTCGCTTGTGAGCTGCCTACTTCATAAGTTGGCAGTTCTGCATCCCAATCTGCTGGTAGTTCGCTAGCCACTGCTTGTTCGAACTGTGCAGCTAATTCTGGATAAGCCGCTTTGTAAGCAGCGAATTTCTCGTTCCACTCCGCTTCGGCTTTTTGGCCTTCATCGATCATCGTTTCTTTGAAACGAGCCGCTACTTCTTCTGGCACGGTGAATTCAGGATACTCCCAGCCATAGATTGCTTTAGCGGCTGAAATACCTTCCGCACCTAATGGAGCACCATGGACAGCAGAGGTTCCTTGATTTGGGGCACCGTAACCGATGACTGTTTTGATTTCGATCAATGTTGGTTTCTCTGTTTCAGCTTTAGCTGCTTCAATGGCTTGTGAGATTGCCTCTAAGTCATTGCCGTCTTTGACCAACAAATGTTGCCAACCGTAAGCTTCAAAACGGGCACCAACGTTTTCTGTGAATGCTTTTGAAGTAGGGCCATCTAATGAGATATCATTGGAATCATATAAAACGATCAATTTGTCCAGCTTCATATGACCAGCCATTGAAGCTGCCTCTTGAGACACACCTTCCATCAAGTCGCCGTCGCCACATAATGCATACGTATAGTGGTCGATTACATTGTATTCATCCCGGTTGTATGTCGCCGCTAGATGTTTTTCCGCCATCGCCATCCCGACGGCCATTGCGATTCCTTGTCCTAATGGACCAGTCGTTGCTTCCACACCATCCGTATGCCCAACTTCTGGGTGTCCTGGTGTGCGGCTGCCCCACTGACGGAAATTTTTCAAGTCTTCCGTGGTTACTTGATACCCTGAAACATGCAGTAAGCTGTAAAGCAAAGCAGAACCATGTCCAGCAGACAAGACGAACCGGTCGCGGTCGATCCAGTTTCTAGAAGTGGTCGGATTAACTTTCAAATGCTTGGTCCACAAGGCATACGCCATTGGCGCTGCCCCCATTGGCAGACCGGGATGACCTGAATTTGCTTTTTGTACGGCTTCGATACTCAATGTACGAAGGGTGTTGACACCTAATTGATCGATTTTATCAAACAATGGTAATTCCTCCTAATTTAGGTTTTTTTTACCTTTATTACATCTCATATTATACGGGATTTCTTTCAGGATTTCAATAGGAATGAAAAGGAATTCATCTTTATCTGCCATGCAATCCTTTTTTCTTTTGAATTTCTTTTAATTTGTCTGGAGTGACATCTTGTCCTTCAGGATCGACGATTTTCATTCCTTCAATGTGGTGTCGCATTCCTCCACGAAAAGCTTGTAAATATTCTTCGCGAAGCTTTTGCTGTTCGATCGTTTCATCAGCAGATAGACCTTGCACTTTTTTCTTTTTGGCTAGCTCATTAATGCGGGCTAATTTTTCTTTGGATAACATTTCGACACCTCCTTTTCACTACTTTATCTTATACAAAACCTGACAAAAAAACAATAGCAACAAAAAGCGAACATTTGTTTGAATTGTCGTTTCTCCTATGGTACACTAAGACTATCAAATGAAAGAAGGTGTCAGTTTTGGCAAAACGAACAGAAAATCGACAAATCGAGATTCTTAAGTTTATTCATACACGAGTCACTGAAAAAGGCTATCCGCCGACTGTTCGCGAAATTGGCGAAGCCGTTCAGCTATCCTCTACTTCTACCGTCCACGGACATTTATCCAGGCTTGAAAAAAAAGGCTTGATTTTACGCGACCCAACAAAACCAAGAGCGATTGAATTGACTTCCTCCGGATTAGAAAAAATCGATGTGCAGCCAAACTCGATCCCAATGCTAGGAGTCGTTACGGCTGGTGAACCGATCTTAGCTGTAGAAGACGCCTCCGATTTTTTCCCGATACCGCCTGATTTAGCAAATAGCACCGGCAGTTTGTTCATGTTGACGATTCGCGGTGAAAGTATGATCAACGCTGGAATCTTAGACGGTGATCAAGTCATCGTTCGCAAACAGCAAAGTGCTCAAAACGGGGACATTGTCATTGCAATGACCGATGAAGATGAAGCCACCTGTAAGAGATTTTTCAAAGAACAGGATCACATCCGTTTGCAACCGGAAAATGATTACCTAGAACCTATCATCTTGCCAGATGTAACGATTTTAGGCTTAGTCGTTGGTCTCTACCGTCACTTACTTTAATCTATTCCTTAAATCTTCGAACCTTCGAAGATTTTTTTTATTTCCTCTTTACAAACCGAACAAACATTCGTATAATAGTTTTACAAACATAAGTTCGCATTTTTATAAGGAGTGAAAATAATGAAAGCAGTTCGTCGATTTGGTTTTATTTTGTGGGTGTTGTTAACAGGGATCATTATTGGTTATTTTGGCGTACTCAGTGCAGTTCTGATTTTTTGCCCTTTGATGATGCTGTGGTTCATGCTATGGGATGAAAAGAAATTCCGCCAAGCAGAACGAAAGAGAAACCAAACTTATTACCACGACCATGATTTTTATCATTACGAACAGTAGGTCGATTATTTCGGTGTTGCTGCCAAACAAACAAAAAAGCCAGATCACTTTTGATCTGGCTTTTTTCGATTAATATTCCATCAATGTTTTAATTTCGTATCCAGTGATTTTGTCTCTGCCTTGCAAGTCCATCAACTCGATCAGAAAAGCACAGCCAACTACGATGCCGCCTAATTTTTCCACAAGTTCGATCGTTGCTTTAATCGTGCCGCCGGTTGCAAGTAAATCATCACAAATCAATACCCGTTGGCCAGGTTTAATCGCATCTTCGTGTAACGTCAAAATATCCACGCCATATTCTTTCTGGTATGTTGCTTCAATCGTTTTTCGAGGTAGCTTGCCTTTTTTACGTACTGGCGCAAAACCAACACCCAGTTGATACGCCACGGGACAACCAACAATAAATCCACGAGCTTCAGGTCCAACCACCATGTCGATCCCTTTTTCCTGAGCGTACTCGACGATTTGCTGTGTTGCATAACGATAAGCTTCTCCATCAGCCATCAATGGAGAGATGTCGCGAAAGACAATTCCTTCTTGCGGATAATCCGGAATGCTGGCAATATAGTCTTTTAAATTCATGTTTTTTCCTCCTAAGATATCAACCATTTGCGAATCGTTGATAAATCACTCATTAGTAAGTCTTCTTCTGTTTTGATTTTTGCAAGTCGCTGTTGATACAACACACTCTCATTAAGCGGCTTATTCTCTGGATCAGGGACTTTTTTCAAAACGCCATCTTTTATTGTAACAAATTTCAAATCAAAAAACACTTGAATCATAAAAATTAATAATTTTTCTGGAATCTGCAAGTAGTTAGCTACCATTGGCAGTTTATAGCGAATATCAATCCCATTCTGCTGATTGATCAGTTGAAACAAACGGCCGTATTGTTCTCTAGTCCCGACACCATCCAAATAAGCATCCTCTGTGGATACTAAAATCAAATAGATACGATTGACAGGTATTTCTTGAATGATTTTTCTCAAAAGCTCTTTCTCGCTAGGACAGTCTAGAAAAGCGAGTTGCGTATAATTTCCTGAACCAAAAAAAGCTGTCAAATCGTCTAACGTTTGATAAACATGAACGTTCGGACAAAATCGTTCTATCTCTGAAGGCAATTTATCCGAAAAAGCAATCCCTAATGTTTGGGCATCAAGGATCAACCCTTGCCGATTTTTCTTTGAACGCAAGTCGAACAGCTGTATGCCGTTGACTTCAAAATCTTCCAACATCAGCTGTGGTTTCTTCTTGCCGTTCCATTCATTGACAGATAATTGCCCCACAACGGCCAATCCTTCACTCTCAAATTCTACTAGCTGTGATCCAAAACCAAAACCGATCACATCTAATTGACCATTTTCTCCATCTGTAAGACTGACTTTTAAATGCTGATTCTCTGTACCAATTTGTCGGCCATTATCAGCAGAAATATTCGTAATCAAAAACTTTGGGATTGGGTTGTCTGTACCAAAGGGAGCTAAAATTTTCAGCGACTCGATAAAATTTGTCGTAATTTCTGCTAAAGACAATTCTTCATCAATCGGTAACGGAATCCCGCTAGAAAGGTCGATCCGATTATCGACCACGTATTGATTCATACGTTCTTGGAGCATCGAAAGGTGATCAATGGGCACACTGAGCCCTACTGCCGCATGGTGTCCACCAAAGCTGGTAAACATTTCACGCATTCCAGAGAGCATGTCAAATAGATTTAATGCTGCAACACTGCGCCCAGAGCCTTTAGCAATACCGTTGCTTTTTTTTGTTAAAACAAGGACCGGTCTGCCAGTCTGTTGCATCAATCGTCCAGCAACGATCCCTAAGACACCTTCATGCCAATCATCTCCCACAATTAAATGGACTTGATTTGAATCGGAAAGCATATTCTGAGCTTCTTTCAAAATCGTTTCCACATATTGCTTTCTTTGAAGATTGATCGTATCTAATTGATTGGCTAACGATTGGGCTTCTTCTGGATCAAATGTCGACATAAGTGTTACCGCAGGATTGGCATCTTCCAAGCGTCCAATCGCATTCAAACGAGGTCCGATGGCAAAACCAATATCCGTTTCATTGATTGCCCGTTTCTTCAGACCACTCACTTCGATCAGTGCCGAGAGCCCCGCACGTTCGGTTTGCTGGATCATTTTTAATCCGTTAGTGACCAGAATGCGATTCTCACCAGTGAGCGACACCATGTCGGCGATCGTACCAATTGCCACGAGATCTAATAATTCGACTGGCACTTCTTCTAATAACGCAGTAGCGACTTTGAATGCGACTCCGACCCCCG
Organism: Enterococcus sp. DIV0574; assembly: GCF_051711125.1. NCBI lineage: Bacteria > Bacillati > Bacillota > Bacilli > Lactobacillales > Enterococcaceae > Enterococcus > Enterococcus sp. DIV0574. The sequence goes on along the minus strand of NZ_JBIOMA010000001.1, from coordinate 1,674,210 downwards.
CCAAATCTGGAAAAGGATAATTTCCTAATGGATGGCGAGGATGAATGATGGCATACGCATCGGGTAATTCTGGTGGCAACTCATGGTGATCTGTAACGATAACATCTACCTGTGCTTCTTTGGCATAAGCCAATGCCTCATGACCAGATACACCATTATCAACAGTTATAATCAATTGCACACCAGCTGCGATTTTATCTTGATAAACGGAAAGATTGGGCCCGTAGCCATCGGTAAAGCGATTGGGCAGATAAAATTCAACATCCGCACCCAATAATTCCAGCGCTTCTTTTAAGACAGTCGTGCTCGTAATACCATCAGCATCGTAGTCTCCATAAATCAGAATACGCTCTTCATTCATGATCGCTGTCTGAATTCTATCGACGGCTTTTTCCATATCATAAAACAAAAATGGATCATGAAGTCCCTGCAAATCCGGTTCTAAAAAACTTTGCAAGTCTGCTGCTGTTCGAATATTCCGCTGCCATAATAATTGACCTATTAATGGTGACAAACCTCTTGCTTGGATCATTTCCTCGAAATCAGCTGATAATTCACTTTTTTGTGGTCTCAGCCAATGAAAGTTCGCGCGTTTCACACAATCACTCCTAACTTGGTAATTATAGCAAATATTTTGGAGAAAAGAAAAGCGTTGACCAAAAAAGCACTAGCAGCTTCTCTTCTTTTCTGTCCTATTTCTAGTACAATAAAAACGACATCCTTCGGTCGTTTATCGAAAGACCATCGAAGGATGTCGTTATTATTTCGCTCATTTGTTGCAAAAGAGTGGTGAGCCAATCTTTGCGCCTCACTTCAGAGATTTACCGTTCTGGTTGGAGTCCCAAAACCCTCTTTTGAAGAACAAGAGTGCAAGCTTACCATTACTCTGGAAACGTATCTTGACGATTTTCTATAATTGGTGGTTCACTAGGCACAACTGCCGCAGTTTTTGCTTCTGCTTCAGCAATTTGTTGTTCCCTCAAGGCGAGGTCTGCTTGCTTGTTTGCATATTCCCGTTCTAATACCTCACGCTGTTCTTGCAATTTTTCTTCATTATTTTGTTGAAAGTCAGCCAATTCTTTCCGTAATCTTTTTAATTCTTTCTTTTGTTGGAACATCGTACTAGTTGACACTAGTAAGATAATCAGTGCCCCCAACAAAGCCGCCCCAATGATAATCAAGATCAGAGGCGCTTTGATGCTAGTAAAGCCAAAATTGATTGGAACAGTCATATTATTGGCGACCGCAAAAAGGACGATCACTAAAACCAACAAAATACCTACGATTACTCGCCATTGATTTTTCATCAAAAACAACTCCTATTTTTTATTGAATAGACTTCCAGCCAAGTAGTCCCCAAAAGCTGGGAATAGTGTGTAGAATTTTGCAGCTACTCCCATCACTTGTGGGCGATTGATCTCTCGTTTTGGATGAATCATCGCTTTAACGATGGTCTTTGCCAGTTTTGTTGGTTCAAGAACAAATGTCCCTAAAGAAGCTAAATAATTGCCACTAGGATCTGCTTGGTCAAAGAAGGCTGTTTCGATAGGCCCCGGATTGACAGTTGTCACATGAATGCCGAAAGGTTTCAACTCCAAACGCAACGCATTTGAAAAACCTAATACAGCAAATTTGGTTGCCGAATACACTGCAGTTTTTGGTGTAGCAATTTTCCCAGCCATCGATGCCACATTGATGATATGACCAGAGCGCTGATCGACCATTTCTAAAGCAATTTGCTGTGTTAAGACCATCATCCCTAATACGTTCACTTCAAACATATTGCGGATCGTTTCTGGTTTCATTTCTGTAAATTCTTGAAAAATACCAAAACCAGCATTGTTGACAAGAATGTCCACTTTTCCGACCTTTTCACGAATCGAAGCAATGACATTTTCGACACTTTCAGGGTCTGCAATATCCAATTGAAAGGCATAAGCTGGTTTGCCACTCAATGTCATACAATGTTCTTTGACTTTGTTGATCAACTGACCTCTACGGGCACAAATCACCACGATCGCACCGCGACGCGCTGCTTCATAACAGATTTGTTCCCCTAAGCCAGCAGATCCGCCAGTTACGACAATTACTTTATTTTCTAACAACATCTTGATCTCCTTTTTCTGCAAATGGGACATCGATGACATCGAAGTCTTTCACGATCACCGTATTAGGAAATACAGCTTTTGCTTCATTTGCCAGATTTGTAATATCTTTCCCAACATAGCGTGCACTAATGTGCGTCAAAAGCAATCGTTTTACCTGCGCTTGTTTGGCTACTTCAGCCGCCTGCACTGTTGTAGAATGAAAATAGGCGCGAGCCATTTTAGCTTCATCTTTATTAAAGGTACTTTCGTGAACCAGTACATCTGCATTTTCAGCCAGTAAGATCGAATTGGCACAAAGGCGAGTATCTCCTAAAATCGTGACGGTACGTCCCTTTTTCGCTTCACCTACATAGTCGCCTCCGTTGATTTGTCGTCCATCTTCCAACGTGACAATTTCGCCTTTTTTCAGTCGACCAAAAACTGGACCCGGTTTGATTCCTAATGCAGTCAAAGCTTCTACCTGAAGCTCTCCTTGGTGACTCGCTTCTTCGACTCGATACCCAAAGCTTTCAATTCCGTGATCCAACCGACGGCAAGAAACGGTAAACTGTTTGTCCTTGAAGAGAATGCCTTCTTTTGTGATCTCATGAAAAACTAACGGGTAGCTCAATTTTGTTTGAGAAATTCTTAACACGGTCCGTACAAATTCTTCAATACCTATGGGCCCATAAATCTCTAACGGTGAAGCGCCCCCTTGAAAGGAGCGACTGCTGATCAATCCAGGCAATCCATAAATATGATCTCCATGTAAGTGAGTAATGAATATCTTTTCGATTTTCCGTGGGCGAATCGTAGAATGCAAAATCTGCATTTGTGTGCCTTCACCACAGTCAAACAACCAAACAGCATTGCGTTCATCAAGTAACCGCAGTGCTGTGCTTGTTACATTCCGATGTTTCGCTGGTACGCCTGCACCGGTACCTAAAAATTCTAATTCCATATACTTCTTTCCTTTCATCTTCCCCCAATTTTAGCGGAAACGAAGGTCAGATGCAATTTATAGTTTATTCCTGTTCTTCTTCAGATTGGGAATGAGACTTTTTCCAATCTTCTTGCGCTTGTGCTTTCGTTTTTTCTTCGACTTTTTTAGCCGTTTCAATTTCTGCTTCTACTTCATCATAGTCAAAGCGAGTAATTTCCCCACCTAATTGATTCATGATCAACTGATTTAGTGGACGATTGTCTTCCTCATCTGCAATCAACAATAAGCCAGTGTCGCCTACCCCAATTTGGGTGCTGACATGTTCAAACAGCAATTGTGCATTTTGGATCTCTTTGGCGTCTCGTGTCGCGCCAATCATACTACCACCGAACCAGCCTAACATGATTCCTAATGGTCCTCCCAGAATTCCTACTAGCATCCCAATCATTCCACCAGTCGATGCTTTGTTATTACCGGTAAAGTCTAGAAAATCTTCGATCTTGAACTGGTGCGCACCGGATTCTGTATGAGTGATCACAGCCATTTGTTCTCCTTTGATTTTTCGTTCCATATGCATGCGTTTTACTTCAGAAAATGCTTGGAATGCTTCCGAGTTTGCGTTGAAATTCATTACAATCACACGTTTTGCCATAATTTTCGCTCCCTTTCTTTTCTTTATTTTACCAGTATCTTGTCTATTTGAAAAAGAAAACAAATAAAAAAACGAAGTCATCTCATAACTCCGCTTTTTTTTAAAGATTCCCTAGTTGTATCAAGAGTTGTTCCTATTGATAGGATTAGGCGCTAACGCTTTAACTGTATCTAAAGCAGCAACTAAGCTTACTCAACTAATCTTATTCAACAAATTCAAACTCAAAATTACCGATGCGCACGATATCGCCATCTTTGGCTCCTCGCGCACGTAACGCTTCGTCTACTCCTAACCCGCGTAATTGACGGGCAAAACGCATGACTGTTTCATCATGATCAAAGTTAGTCATTTGGAAGAGTTTCTCAATCTTTTCACCACTCAAGATCCAAGTAGCATCTGGATCACGATCAATGGTAAATTCTGGTTCATCCGAATGGAACCCATATTGAACAACTTCTTCTTCGATTTCCTCATCATACAATAAGAATTCTGGTGTGACTTCTAATAAGTCTGCAGTTGCACTCAGTAAAGCATCAATTCCCTTACGAGTGACACCTGAAATTGGGAAAATCGGCAAAGGATCTGCGAATTCATCGGTTTGTTCTTTTGCTAATTGCTCTTTGAATTTCACCAGATTTTCTTCTGATTCTGGCATATCCATTTTATTCGCTACGATAATTTGCGGACGTTCAAGCAAGCGTAAGTTATGGGTTGCTAATTCTTGATTGATTGCTTGATAGTCTTCATACGGATCGCGCCCTTCCATCCCACTCATATCGATCACGTGCAAAATCACTCGTGTCCGTTCAATGTGTCGTAAAAACTGTGTACCTAATCCAACACCTTGCGAGGCCCCTTCAATCAATCCAGGAAGATCGGCCACAGCAAAACTACGACCATCTGAAGTCGTTACCATCCCTAGATTAGGGACTAGCGTTGTAAAGTGATAGGCACCAATCTTCGGTCTTGCAGAAGAAATGACAGAAAGTAATGTAGATTTTCCTACGGATGGGAAACCAACCAAGCCGACATCAGCTAGTACTTTCAATTCCAATTCAATTTTTCTTTCTTGGCCAGGTTCGCCATTTTCAGCTAGTTCTGGCGCTGGATTCTTTGGCGAAGCAAAACGGATATTGCCGCGACCGCCACGGCCGCCTTTGGCAATCGTCAACGTCTGTCCTTGCTCCAACAGATCTCCTAGCAAAGCACCTGTGTCTGCATCGCGGACAGTGGTTCCTTGGGGAACTTTGATATACGTATCTTCTGCTCCGCGGCCATGCATCCCTTTACTCATTCCGTTTTCACCTGGTTGTGCTTTAAAATGACGATTGAAACGGAAATCCATTAACGTACGCAAGCCTTCGTCGACAACTAAAATCACATCACCGCCGCGGCCGCCATCCCCACCGGCTGGTCCGCCATCGGGAACGTATTTTTCTCTTCTAAATGCAACCATCCCGTCTCCGCCTTTACCAGCTTTGACATCGATTGTTACCTGATCTAAAAACATGGACATGTTATTTGCCCTCCATTCTCTCTTCTTACCTTCTAATAAACCAATTTGAATACAATTCATGCCATTTGCAGGCCAAAGTTCACCTTTAAGAAAGTCTATTTAATTGTAACGACCGCAAGGCCATTTGTCTATCTTTTCTGCCTCTTTTCCCAAAGAACTAGATAAAAAATTAAGGGTTTTTCTTTGACAGAATCTTGGTTTCGTAGCAGAATTTTAATTGTAAGATCAAAAAAAGAGGAGGAACAATAGATTATGACAGTAAAAGTGGGAATAAATGGATTCGGACGTATCGGTCGCTTGGCCTTCCGTCGAATCAAAGAAGTATCAGATGATATCGAAGTCGTGGCGATCAATGATTTGACGAGCCCAGTCATGCTAGCCCAGTTACTCCAGTTTGATTCAACTCATGGTACCTATCCAGGCACAGTCACTGCCACAGATGATGCGATCGTCGTTGATGGAGAAGAAACAAAAGTCTACGCAGAACCTGATGCCAGCAAAATTCCTTGGGTGAAAGAAAATGGCGTGGATATCGTTTTAGAATGTACAGGCTTTTATACATCTGAAGAAAAAGCACAAGCACACTTAGATGCCGGTGTAAAACGTGTCGTTATCTCTGCACCAGCAGGAAAAATGAAAACGATCGTTTACAATGTCAATAGTGATACACTTACTGCAGAGGACAAAATCATTTCAGCTGGTTCTTGTACAACCAATTGTTTAGCTCCAATGGCTTATTTCCTAAATGAAGAATTTGGGATCGAAGTAGGAACTATGACGACTGTCCATGCCTACACTTCTACTCAAATGCTTTTGGATGGCCCGGTACGGGGAGGCAACCTGCGAGCTGCGCGTTCAGCCGCTGATAATACGATCCCTCATTCAACAGGAGCAGCGAAAGCGATTGGTTTGGTCATTCCAGAACTAAATGGCAAACTTCAAGGACACGCACAACGGGTACCTGTTGTCGATGGATCTTTAACAGAATTGGTATCGATTCTGAAACAAAAAGTAACCGCAGAAGAAGTCAATGAAGCCATCAAGAAACACACGATCGACAATCCTTCTTTTGGCTACGATGACCGTGAAATCGTCTCTGGCGATGTTATCGGTACGACGCAAGGATCAATCTTTGACCCGACACAAACAGAAGTAACTACTGCAGGAGACTTCCAATTGGTCAAAACTGTTGCATGGTATGACAATGAATATGGTTTTACTTGCCAAATGATTCGTTTGTTAGAAAAATTTGCTAATTTATAAGCTACTCATTACAAAAAGAGCGAAGATCCGTAGATCTTCGCTCTTTTTTTGCTATTCTGGCAAGTGATCATACTTTTCAAGGAATGCCGCAATTTTTTCCTGGTAACGTTTTGGATCTTTCGTGTAGCTTTGGGCATGTTCCGCCCCTTTGACTACCCATTTTTCTTTTGGCGCATCTGTAGCAGCATAAACTTCTGCCAACATTGAATAAGGAACGAAAGTATCCGAATCACCATGGATGAAGAACATTGGACGAGTGTTCTTGTGCAGCTGTTTCACGGCATCTGCTTCGCCAAAGAAGTAACCAGCTCTTAGCTTGGTAACCAGACTAGTGACATTGATCAAAGGAAATGCTGGCAAACCAAATAATTGATCCAACTGATAGCTCAATTCCTCATTTACAGAAGCATAACCGCAGTCCTCAATGATCGCTGTTACGTTGGCAGGCAACTTTTCGCCACTGGTCATCATCACGGTAGCAGCTCCCATACTTACACCGTATAAAACAATGGATTCTTCCTTGCCGCTTTCTTTTAAGATTTGATCGATCCATTGGACATAATCTTTCCGTTCTGGCCATCCAAATCCTATATAATCGCCTTGGCTTTCTCCATGACCGCGGGCATCAGGAACCAATACGTTATATCCTAGATCATGGAACATCTTCGCATAAACTCCCATCGTCTCTGCGTTTCCCATATAACCATGGGCGACAATCACTGTTTTGTGCTGTGATTTTTGGGCAGGCAAGTAAATTCCGGACAACATCAATCCATCTGAGGATTCAAGTTGCCACATTTGACGATTTTCCGGAACGGTAAACCACTCCTCCGCTTCAGGATTCACATTGCTTTTGTCCGTTCCAGAGGTATCACCTTTTAAAAAATCTTTTTCTGATGGGACAACTGCGTAATTATAAAAATAATTTCCGGCATAGCCCAAGCCTGCTATCAAAAGCACTCCCACTAAAATGGCGATCTTCCAGCGTAGTTTCATTTTGTTCCTCCTCGACAACTAGTTTACATAATATAATTATTGGTTGATTATTTCAAGAAACGCGCTTGAATCTGCTCTTTATTCAGGCGATATTTGAAATAAAGATGAAATCCGCCCGCCAACATCAACGTGATCCCATACACCCACATCTGATGCCAAAAATAAAATGTATTGATGACCGCAAAGACCCCTAAAACGGCAAAAAAACAGCCATATAAGCGCCAAAGAAAGCCATCAGTCCCTAATTTGGTAAAATATGTCTCCCATTCTTCACTGGTCATGTGTTGTCGTTTCCGCTTTTGCTGGAAAATAGCAATCAGTAAGAAAACCGACAAAAAACCAGCCAGACGAATGGTAACGATAAATAACAATAACGTTTCAATAATAAAAAACACCGTTCTGGTTGCTCCCTCCTAAAAAACATTCTAGTACAAAATACCCCTTTTACTTTTGATTTGTCAATAGGACCAAAACGAAAAACAGTCAAACTAACACTTCAACAAGCGCTACCAAGTGCTGCTATGTAAAGAGCAGAGAAGTAAAGAGTAAAGAAATTTTTGCTAGCAGGCGGCTCCTTTCAACAGTCCTCACCTTCTTACCATCAATCTCATCCACATGTAGAAACGCGCCTTTTTTCCCCACACTGCACGGACGAAAGCTATTAAACAAAAAGAACCGCTCAAAAAGAGCAGTTCTTTAGAAAAACAAAGCGTTTTATTCGTCTTTGCTGTCTTTTAGTTTAAAGCTTGACCATGGTTTCAAGAAATCCAGTAGAAACAGTTCATCTGCAGCAATTTTTCCTACGACATTGACACGGCCATCATTCTTCATTTCTTTCAATGCGATCTGAGTTTCACCTTTGTATTGCCCATAACCGACGTTATCGATCAAAATATCACCGCGAGTCATATCATGGGTATCATGTGCTGGGAATGGCTTATCTTTGTAGTAAATTCGAGTCATCGTCGACCGCAAAATATATTCTGAGCGATCCCCGCGATAACCATGAAGATTATCAAATAAACAGATGCGCTCGTCTTCTGTAATCCCTTCAGCAACATCTACTTTTAAGGTAGGATAATCCGCATTGAAGGCTTCTGCCATTGCAGCTAACTCTTTTTCTGATGCATAGGCATTTCCCACTGAAATATCATCGATTAATCCTGTCAAAACCAAATGTTTGACTTGAGTAGCGATTGGCAGATCACGATGATCTTCCAACGAACAAAGCCCATCTTGTGTTGGCCAAGGACCAAATGTTGCCTCGTGAGAATTCACAAAAGCCATTGTGTTCAAGTTGTAACGACGGAATTTTTCTGAGCAATACACAAAATGGTCATAACCCAAACCTGAATATCGATGAGGGTAAAAATTGTGAGAGCCTAATAAATTATTCGTATTTGGCGAATAACTCATGATATTGTCTACGTAGTTTGTCCCACTGCTCATATTGATCTCAATTTTGATGCCATAAGGATTACGCGTCATACGCGCTTCTTCGGCACCGGTAAAACCGATATCCAAACGGACACCATAAGCACCCATTTCATCAAAGAATGAAAGATCATCATATGAGATCTCTAATTGATCAAAGAGACCAGGATTGATGTCCACCATGACTTCCATTCCTAATTGATTGGCATAATCCACTACCTGCTTGAAATCTGCCAATACTTTTTCTTTATCATCTTCGATTTGCAGCAAACTTGTAAACACACGCTTAAAGCCGTATTTGTGTGCTAAATCAAGATAAGCCTTGTCTTTCTCAAACGTTGATCGTTCTGGATAAACTGAAATACCTAATTTTCCCATCCGTCAAACCTCCTAAAAATTCTATCCGTTTTTTGTTCATGAATCCTCTTTCATTATAGCAAACAACCGATAAGTGGTCTACACCTTTCCTATTGGTTTTAATAGATACCTGCTTTTCACTCCAGCTAAATTTTGATATGATAAAGACAGTCTAGTAATGAAAGGATCTTACTCAAATGAAAAAAATGATACTAACGTTGGCGGCAGCAACTAGCCTCTTTCTATTAACTGCCTGCAATGATACAACAACTACTTCTAGTTCTTCGGATAAAACAACCACATCAGAATCTGTAGACTTAAATTCTCTGGAACTGCCGCAGTTGTCCACTGAAGTAAAAGAAAATGAAGATCTTGTTGCACTTGAGACCACAGAAGGCACGATCAAAATCAAATTATTCCCAGAAATTGCACCAAAAGCTGTCGAAAACTTTATGACTCATGCCAAAAATGGCTACTACGATGGCTTGACTTTCCATCGAATCGTCGAAGATTTTATGATCCAAGGCGGTGACCCTAACGGTGACGGAACTGGTGGAGAAAGCATTTGGGGCAAAGGGTTTGGCGAGGAAATATCCAAACAGCTTTACCATATCCGCGGCGCGTTATCGATGGCAAAATCCAGCGCTCCCAACAGCCAAGGAAGTCAATTCTTTATTGTTCAAAACCATGATGATGTCTCTGATGGACGAGCAATCCAATTTTATCCTCAAAAAATCATTGACGCCTACAAAGATGGTGGTGCTCCGACACTAGATGGTAAGTACACAGTCTTTGGTCAGGTCATTGAAGGAATGGATGTCGTAGACAAAATTGCCAAAGCCGAAACGACCGGTGAGGCGAATAGCAACGGAGAAGACTCTACGCCAAAAGATCCTGTCAAAATCAAATCCATCAAGATTTTACAAGAAGCTAAGTAAGCAAAAAAAGACCAATGCCTTTGAAAATTTCCCTTAAAGGCACTGGTCTTTATTTTATTTTTGTTCTCCAACAATAAAGGTAAATTCACACTCCGCTGCTTTTTTTCCTTCCACAGTTGCCACAGCATTGGCTGTCCCTACAGAACCTTTGATTTTTGTAATCTCAAAAACAAGTTTCAAGGTATCGCCAGGAACAACTTTTTGACGGAATTTTGCTTTGTTGATCCCGCCAATATAAGCAGTTCTTCCCTGAAATTCATCCGATTTCAAAATCAAGATCGAACCTGCTTGTGCCAATGTTTCTAAAATCAACGCTCCTGGCATCACTGGATTTCCTGGAAAATGTCCTTGGAAAAAATCTTCATTGATCGTCACATTTTTCGTGGCAATGATCTTCTTCCCTGATTCAATCTCATCAACGTAATCGATATAAATGATCGGATAGCGATTTGGAATCAAGTCCATGACTTCTGTTTCTGTCAATAGTTTTTTCATGGGGTTCCCTTCCTTGCTTAAAAAAATATTATAGTTTGATTATCAAAGTATCATAGTTCTGATTTTTTCGCAACTAAATATTTATTAAGAAAAAAATAGTTTGACAATCAAACAATTATGAATAATAATTAGAAATCATGATAGTGGGACCCACTATCGATCGTCATTATTGATTATTATGCAAACTATTAAGGAGTGGAATTATGAGTTTCTTAACTGGAAAAAAAGTTGTCGTGATGGGCGTAGCCAACAAACGCAGTATCGCTTGGGGCTGTGCGCAAGCGCTAAAAGAACAGGGCGCTGAAGTCATCTATACGTATCAAAACGAACGCATGAAAAAACCTCTTGAACGACTACTAGAGGAAAATGAGTATACGGTTGAATGTGATGTTGCAAATGATGAGAGTATCGCGAAAGCTTTTGAAACCATCAAAGACTATGCAGGCGAAATCCATGGCGTCGTCCATGCTGTCGCTTACGCCAACAAAGATGATCTTTCAGGTGATATTTTAAATATATCAAGAGATGGCTATGCACTAGCACAAGATATCAGCAGCTATTCATTGATCGCTGTTACTAAATATGCCAAACCCCTCTTGGCAGAAAATGCCGGAATCGTTACCTTAACCTATTTAGGTTCAGAACGTGCTGTACCCAACTATAACATGATGGGGATTGCTAAGGCTGCTCTCGAATCAAGCGTTCGCTATTTAGCTGCAGAATTATCCCCGCAAAAAATCCGGGTCAACGCCATCTCTGCAGGAGCAATCAAAACACTGGCTGTGACAGGTGTAAAAGATTATCAAAAGCTGATCCAATTATCTGAAGATCGCACTCCTGATCATGTTGGTGTGACCATCGAAGAAGTCGGCAACACATGTGCCTTTCTGATTAGTCCATTGTCTAGCGGTATCATCGGAGAAGTGATTTTTGTCGATAAAGGTGTTCACTTATCGTAATTTTATGATCACATGTACTCGTGCTCGTCTCTTGACTAGTCTATGCCAAGAGACGAGTTTTTGCTGTTTCTTTGCTAACTAATGATATCCCCTTATTTGTTCATCTTTTTACAAAAATTTAACAAGTGAATTTTGCATTTCTGTTTCTTCTCCTATAAAATAGACCTATTGATAGATGGAGGGATTTTATGTTACGACTTTTGACAGATGCTACAACGGATTCGACAGGATCCAGCTTGACGGAGCCTGCCGCAAAACAATTGAATGCCTTGCAGAAATGGTGGCAAAACATTGATTGGGAGGCTATTGTTGGTATCTTGATCCAAAAAGTTCTGATGCTGCTTTTTTTGATTATTTTATTTGGTATTTTGCTGAAAATCAGCAATTATGTCATCGAACGAATTTATCGTTCCTACGAGAAAAAAGGAACCTATAATGCCAGTCGAATCAACACGATCCATGCGCTGATCCGCAATATCGTCCACTATACATTAGGTTTCTTCTTTGTATATGCGTTATTGTCAACGATTGGCGTGCCTGTTGGTTCACTCTTAGCGGGGGCTGGGATTGCTGGGGTGGCACTGGGACTAGGTGCTCAAGGCTTTATGAATGATCTGATCACTGGTTTTTTTATCATTACTGAGCAACAAATCAATGTCGGCGATTATATCCGTTTGACGAATTTGTCATTAGAAGGAACAGTTACAGCTGTCGGTATTCGAACGGTTCAGTTAAAATCCGTGGATGGGACTGTCCATTATATCCCGAATCGGAATATCACTACGATCAGCAACACTTCACGAGCCAATATGCAAGTCGTTGTAGATGTGCGTATCTTGCCATCAGAGGGCTTAGATGATATCCGGTCGATCATTGACGAAGTCAATCAAACAGTGGCTGCTGCTCACGAGGAAGAGATCCAAACGAAACCAGCAATTTTTGGTGTTGTCGACCTTGGCAACAATAATTTTGCGATCCGGACAACGATGTATGTTACCAACGGAACTCAGTGGAAACTAAAAGAAGAGTTTTTAGCGGCTTCAATCGATGCACTGACTGCTAAAGGCTACACCATTCCTAGTGCGCCAATCATTGGCGTCAATTGACCGCTTAAACGTTAAAAGCACCCCGATGATTTTTTCGGGGTGCTTTTTTATCCATTATTAGATGACTTGTAATTCGTCTGTAGGACTGGCCTCTTTTGAGATCAGCATATACCGTTTCTCTAATTCATGTGCTAGGTGATTGACAGATTTTAAGATTTCTTTTCGGGTAATGATTCCTACAAAGATATTTTCCTCATTGACGATGGGCAAAAATGCCTGATCCACTAAGAGATGAAGCATGTCTTCTAATTCGCCATCTTCTTTGATACAAGCCACATTGACTTCCATCACGTCTGCGGCCGTCAAGCCTTCTAAGTTGTCCATACTAAACCCAGTCAGGTCCATCATTCTTTCGACCACGTTCGATAAACTGATCAATCCAACAAGATGATCCTCACTATCTAGGACTGGAATCTTGGAATAGCCGACTTTCGATAAAACGAGTAACGCATGGTTTAATGGATGATTGTAAAGAACCGTTGCAACGTTTTCTGCAGGTACTAAAAAACTTTCTTGATTTTCTAATAATATTTTTTCTACTGTTTGACCAATCAATCTGAATGCCTCCATTTCACAGCTACTTTTCTATTTTACTAGAAAAATCAAAAAGATATCGTAAAACTGCTTATTTATAATGAATTTTTTACTTTTGATTTCGCTTTCTTAGCGCTCAAAAATAAAATGCAAATCAGCGATTTCATTAAACGTACGATCATAATATTGAACGATCCACTGCTTTTCAGTACTTTCTATGATGGCAAAACTTTTGATTTGAATAGGTCCCCGCGGTTGAGAAATGCTGCCCGGATTCAAGAATAGTCGATGCCCCACCTTCTCACAAGCAATCTGGTGGGTGTGACCAAATACAGCAATTGATGCATCAGCTTGTTGTGCTTGAAGTCCGAGTGTTGTCACGCCAAAACGAACATCTGCCAAATGACCATGGGTCACATAAATCGTATCGAGAGGCGTTTTGATAATTTTTGCATCCTCGTATTCCGGACTGTAATCACAATTTCCGCCAACCACTTGATAGGTTTGCCAAAGGGGATCGCTTGGTTGCAGTTCCGAATCTCCACAATGGATAAAGGTATCCACTTTCCCAGAAAATTCTGCTAGCAAATCAACGAGAATTTGACGATCGCCATGGTTATCGCTAACGATTAAATATTTCATGCTTGTTCTCCTTCCAACCACTCTTGCCATACATTGCGTAGTTTCGCGATGGCTTGACCACGATGACTCACTTGATTCTTTTCTTCTCCACTCATTTCAGCAGCCGTTTTATCTGAACCAACAGGGATAAACAATGGATCGTAGCCAAAACCGTTCTCCCCCCGAGGAATGCGGCCAATTCTGCCTGGCCAATCGGCAGCGACTACGAGACTTTCTTTGTCAGGAGCTGCAAAGACCAATGTACAATGAAATTGTGCTGTTCGTTGTTCATCTGGGATATCAGTTAGTTCATACAACAATTTGGCATTATTTGCAGCATCGCTTTTTTGTTCACCCGCGAAACGTGCCGAGTAAACACCGGGTCTACCACCTAATGCATCCACTTTTAAGCCCGAATCGTCCGCTAGAACAGGTCGCCCAAGAATTTTTGCAATCGTTTCTGCCTTCAGCCGAGCATTTTCTTCGAAAGTCGTTCCTGTTTCCTCAACATCAGGTAATGCGGGATAATCTTTCAATGTCCGAACGTCATAGCCAGCAGCACCAAAAACTGCGGTGAATTCTCGTGCTTTGCCAGGATTACCAGTGGCAATCACGATCGTCTTCTCAGGAATAACGTATTGGGGCTGTTCTTGGATCAGCAATGCTTCTTTTTGATAGGCAATCAGCTCTTCAATGGCTGTCTTGCCATAAATCAGCATTTCGTTCAATTGCTGACCATCAAATGTCGCTTCTTCCCCAGTTCCTTGAATCTCAATGAAACGGCCTGACTCTGTCATTACGAGATTCATATCTACAGCAGCCGCAGAATCTTCTTCGTAGTCTAAATCAGTGACACAAGTGTTATCAGGTAAAATTCCTACGCTGATGGCAGCAAGATGTTCTTTAATAGGATCTTCCGTTAGCTCATGGTTGGTCAATAATTGATCGATCGCCAATCGCAAAGCCACAAAAGCACCGGTGATACTAGCTGTTCGAGTGCCCCCATCCGCTTGGATGACATCACAATCGACTACAATGCTACGTTCACCTAACTTTTCCAAGTCTACCACTGCCCGTAACGAACGGGCGATTAGTCGCTGGATCTCCATTGTCCGACCAGACAGCTTTCCTTTTGCACTTTCTCGACGATTACGGGTATTCGTTGCTCGCGGCAGCATGCTGTATTCTGCCGTCACCCAGCCTTTCCCTGAGTCCCGTAAAAAAGGCGGCACTCGGTCTTCGATCGTTGCGGAACAAATAACTGTGGTATCACCAAATGAGATCACGACGGATCCTTCTGGATGTTTGAATACATTTGTTTTGATTTCTACTGGACGGATACTTCCCGCTTTTCTGCCATCATGGCGCATTTAATTTCCTCCTAATGTGATATGTTGCGAATGGACCGGTACATTCAACCATTCGTTCGCAATTTCATCAAATAATTTTGTTGAACCTGTCGTATAAAAAAAATATTCCGGTTCTTGGGTCATTTGGCTTGTATTGGCAATAGCAAAGTAGTCCAACAGCATGCTGACTTCACCCACTGTTTCTGCACCGGAATCAATCAGCTGGATCTGGCTCCCCATCTCGTTCTGGATCAAAGACCGCAACAAAGGATAATGAGTACAACCCAAAATCAACGTATCTAATTTCTTATTTTTGAGGGGGCGCAGTGTTTCGGCAACGATTTTTTTGGCAACCGATGATTGCGCTTGATTGCTTTCAACAATAGGCGCGAATTTGGGACAAGCCAAGCTAACTACCACAGAACGAGGTGATTTAAGCTTGATTGCTTCTTCATACGCATTGCTCTTAATAGTACCCGCAGTTCCAATGACACCGATCTGTTGGTTTTTTGTTGCTTTGACAGCAGCTCGAGAGCCAGGCAGTATGACTCCGATTACCGGAATCGATAATTTTTCTTTGATTTCTTCTAATGCGACAGCCGTAGCCGTATTACAAGCAATCACCAACATTTTGATGTTTTGCTGCAATAAAAATTCGGTCATCTGCCATGTATACTCGATGACTTGTTCTGCCGGACGCGGCCCATAGGGACAGCGTGCAGTATCACCAAGATAAATAATATGTTCATTGGGCAATTGCTTAATCGCTTCTTTAACAACGGTCAATCCGCCAACACCAGAATCGATAAAGCCAATGGGTTGTTTATTTGTCATAGTTGTCCATCCTTTTTAATGAAAGAAAGAAATTTGTCTAAGTTCCATTTTGGACTTTTTTTACTGATTTTTCAAGTATTGCTTTATCCAAGAAAGCAATGAACCTATTGCGGTCAAAAAAGATCCGAAAACCTCCGATGCTCTGGCTACTCTCGTCCAAGGAAAGCAACTGCATGACATCAAAGGTCATTCGGATCTAGTAATCACTGTTTCTATGCAGCCTCAAGAAATCAGTAATTATACTGACGTGCTTCCAAGAAGCGAGAAAGCAGCGATAAGGCATAGCAGACGATGAAGTACAGCACAGTCATCGCAAGAAACATTGGCAATACATAATTGGTATTTTGTCCATAAATAATTCGAGCATGGTGAGTCAGTTCTGGAAGTGAAATAATCACTGCCAATGACGTATCTTTGATCAATGAGATCAATTGACTAACGATCGCAGGCAGCATGGCTTTAAAAGCTTGCGGCATCACAATGCTTCGCAACACTTGGACATAACTCAAACCGGTAGACAAACCAGCCTCCATTTGCCCTTTTGGTACGGCATTAAGCCCCGCTCGAAAAATCTCTGAGAGCATGGCAGATTCAAAAATCGTCAATGCCACAACTGCAGACCAGAAAATATTGAAACGAATACCGATCTGCGGCAATGCAAAGTACGTGAAGAAAATAATCAGCAGCAACGGCAGGTTTCGAATCACATCGATCACTACACCTAAAATCTTTGAAAAGAACGGAATGTTAGTGAAACGCAAGACTCCTGCAAGGCCGCCAATCAGAAAACTAAAGATGATCGATAAGACGGAGACTTCGATCGTTACTCGGAGACCGTCGATCAAAAACCGAAGATTGATGGCAGAAAAAGCTTCGAAAAATTCCATTTAGTGTCTCCTTTCTATGAGCGTACAGCCCAACGTCTTTCAAGATAAACCATTAAATAGGATAATGGTAATGTGATAATCAAATAAAAGATTCCGACAATAATATAGGTGTCGAAAGTATTAAAGGTTTCACTGGCAATCAAGTCACCTTGATACATAATGTCAAGACCAGCTACCATTGCTAAAATCGATGAATTTTTGACCAAGTTGATAAACTGATTTCCTAGTGGCGGAACAACGATTTTAAAAGCCTGCGGTAAAATAATGTAGCGCATGGCCTGGCTGTACGTGAATCCAGAGGACAAAGAAGCCTCCATCTGCCCTTTAGGAACTGTCTGGATTCCAGAACGAATCGTTTCTGCAATAAACGCAGACGTATAGATGGTCAAGCCGATCGTTCCCGCTTGAAATCCGTCAAAAGTCACCCAATACATCGGCACCACGACATAAAAGAACATCACGATGATCAACAAAGGAATATTTCGGAAAAACTCGACATACGCTTTAGCGATCCCTTTGACCCATCGATTGGTAGACAGCTGAAATATCGCCATCAATGTACCAATCACTAAACTAAAGAATAAAGCCAGTAAACTGGAGAAAATCGTATATTTGAAACCAGAGAAAAACTGGTCGCCGTAAGTTTGAAACAATTCAAGCATGCAAATTTCCTCCTTTAATCAACTTTCCCAGATGCATCATCAGGGAACCATTTCTGATAAATTTCATCATACGTACCGTCTTCATGCATTTCTTTCAATGCCTGGTTGACGGCTTTCAAGAAAGGCTCTTGTCCTTTATCGATAGCTATTCCGTAAGGTTCATTTGTAAATGTACCGCCAACTAAATGATAGTTGGGATTTTCACTGGCCATCCCCAATAAGATCGCATTATCTGTCGTCATCGCATCGCCTTGTCCTGACTGTAATGCAGTAAAGGCTTCGGCATAATTTTCTAACTCCAAGATTTTTGCTTCCGGCGCTGCCTTGCGGATATTGATCGCTGATGTCGATCCTTTGACGACTAAAACCGTCGTATTGGCATTTAAATCTTCGATTCCCTGAATCGGGCTATCTTTGGCTACTAATAAAGATTGTCCAGCATCGAAATAAACATCAGAAAAATCTACTTGTTTCTTCCGTTCATCCGTGATGGTCATCGTAGCGATGATTGCATCGATATTGCCATTTTTTAATAGCGGAATTCGAGTTTTTGATGTGACTTCGACAAAAATAGCACTTCCGTCACGTCCTAAAATATGCTCAGTGATTGCTTTAGCGATATCGATATCAAATCCGCGGACTTCAGCTGTCGCAATATCCATCAATCCAAATAATCGGGTATCATTCTTGACTCCCCAGATGATTTGGTTGCTTTCTTTGCTGCTCGCTAACACATCACGTTCTGCAGCACTTTGGCCTTTACAAGCAGAAAAGGTCATGAGCGCGAATACAAGGAGCAGCACTGTACTGATTTTTTTGCTCATAGCTACTTTCCTCCTAATGATTGGTTACCTTGCTTAAGAATTGTTTGGCCCGTTCGTCTCTTGGGTTTTCAAAGAAGCCATCGACGTCGCGACGATCTTCTAATACTTGGCCTTCTGCCATGAAAACGATCCGGTCGGCTACTTCACGGGCAAAACTCATCTCATGAGTCACCACGATCATGGACATGCCTTCACTGGCGATTTTTTTCATCACGTCTAAAACATCACCGATCATTTCTGGATCCAGTGCAGAAGTTGGCTCATCGAAAAGCAACATTTCTGGTGTCATGGCTAATCCTCGGGCAATAGCCACCCGCTGTTGTTGTCCGCCAGACAACATGGATGGATAAGAATCTTTTTTGTCCAGCATGCCTACACAGTTCAACAGTTTTTCGGCTAAGGCAATCGCTTCTTGTTCATTTTGTTTTAATACTTTAATGGGAGCCAAAGTGATGTTTTCTAACACGGTTTTATTGGGGTAAAGATTGAAATGCTGGAAGACCATTCCGATGTTTTTTCTAATCTCTGTCAATTTGACATCTTTACTGAAAAGATCTTTGCCATTGATCAGTAAGTGACCAGAAGAAATCGTTTCTAATCCATTGATTGTGCGAAGCATCGTGCTTTTTCCGGATCCTGAAGGACCAATCACAACAACGACTTCACCTTTTTCAAATTCAATATTTATGTTTTTTAATGCATGGAATTTGCCGTAGTACTTTTCCACGTCTTTAAATTCTATCATTGCCATTCATTCACACTCCAAGTCTATATTTAAAAATAAATGAGTAATTGAAAAGATTTGATTCATATTATAGCTCAAAATTTTTCTATTTGTAAAGGTAGTTTTAATTTCCACATCATCCCCAAAGAAAAACCTTCATTATTTTAACCTCATGTTAGGTTTTTGTCCATCGTTTTTTTTTTCGACCCTTAGTAGAACAAGTTGTTTCTTTTGGAAAAACAAGGTAAGATGAACTATATATTGAATTTAGAGGTGGATGAAACGTGAACACAATATTAACCGGAGACCGGCCTACAGGGCAACTTCATTTAGGGCATTATGTCGGCTCATTAAAAAAACGAGTTGAGATGCAAGACGACCCTAACAATCAACTTTATATCATGATCGCTGATATGCAAGCATTGACAGACAATGCCAAAAATCCACAGAAAGTGTCAGAAAATATCTTGCAAGTGGCACTTGACTATTTAGCGATTGGTCTCGATCCGACCCGCTCGACTTTATTTATTCAATCACAAATCCCTCAGTTGTCGGAACTAACCATGTATTACTTGAATTTAGTCAGTGTGGCACGGGTTCGCCGCAATCCGACCGTCAAAGCCGAGATCGAACAAAAGAAATTTGGGGAAGGTGTCCCAACTGGATTCTTCATCTACCCTGTCTCACAAGCAGCAGATATCACTGCTTTCAAAGCCAACTTAGTTCCTGTCGGTGAAGATCAAAAACCAATGCTAGAACAAACACAAGAAATCGTTCATAGCTTTAATTCCATCTATAGTGACGTATTGGTGGAACCTAAAGCAGTTCTTCCGCCTAAAGGAATGGGACGTTTACCTGGTATCGATGGAAATGGTAAAATGAGCAAATCATTGAACAACGGAATCTATTTGGCAGACAATGCGGATATCGTTCAAAAGAAAGTCATGAGCATGTACACTGATCCAAATCATATCCATGTAGCAGATCCTGGCCAAGTCGAAGGCAATATGGTCTTTACTTATTTAGATGTCTTTGGCAAAGATTTAGAAAAAATTGCCGCATTGAAAGAGCACTATCGTCAAGGCGGTCTAGGCGATGTAAAAATCAAACGCTATCTGATCGATGTCTTAGAAGAAGAATTTGCTCCGATCCGTCAGCGACGAGAAGAATTTGCTAAGGACCCGGCTGAAGTCATGAACCTCTTAAAAAAAGGCAGCGAAAAAGCAGAACAAGTCGCAGCACAAACCTTGGCAGAAGTGAAAGAAGCAATGGGGATCAACTACTTTGCATAAATATGAACAACCAACAAACCCACCAGTATGCTTGGTGGGTTTGTTTTTAATTACTATCTTTTATTTAAAGATCCCTAAATAAAAAAGCGAACTGCTCAACTACCATTGACATGTGAGCAAACACCATTCGAGAACATTTTTCTCAATCACGACAGAATCGCTTTCTATCAAAAAGAAGCTACCATCACGAGTAAGAACTTAGACCGGAAAATAGTCCCCAGGATGACTTTGAAGCGAGAAAACGATCGGTGCATATAAGTAAGGAATAAATTTATACCCATTGATCAATGCGCGATACTCTTTTTCATTGACCCACTTTGCTGCAGCAACTTCTTCCCACTGCAAACAAAGTTCAGGGTTAGCGCCGGTCCATTGAACAAAATAGAGTTCATTCCAGCCTTCTTCAAATTTCACTGTTAAACGACTAGGGATTTTCTCTAAAGAAAGTGTCATCCCTAACTCTTCTAATAGTTCCCTTTCTGCCGCTTGATAACAGCTTTCACCAGCTTTGACGGTCCCGCCAGCAGGATAATCCCAATAACTAGGCCAGCCTTTTTTTGTGGATTGTCGTTTTTGAATCAGTAATTCTCCGGCTTCATTAAACAATAAAACGGACACCACAACTCGGTAGCCGTCATTAGGGACTGGCGTATCCCGCAACATCGTCGCAGCTGTTGGCTGCTTTTGTGCATCGTAAATCGTCAGTTGTTCCATCAATCGATCCTTTCTTCCATAAAATAAAACTGGAAAAGCAACTCTTAGAGCTGTGGTAATCCATGAGAATATTTACTCTATCCATTATAAAAAAAATGTAGCATAGCAAGGGAGAACCTCTTCCCCCTGCAAATGCTACAATCTTGCTGATTCCTCAAGATCACTCTTTTTTTATGTCACTGTTTCCTATCACAGCAATGGGACTAACGAATTTCTACTTGTAGTGATTCTTCTAGCACACGTGTGATCTTCGACATTGCTTGATTGATTTCTTCATCTGTCAATGTCGCTTCAGGATTAGCAAAAGTCAATCGATAGGCCATTGATTTTTTATTGCTATCGATGTTCTTTCCTTGGTACACATCAAATAGATGAATGTCCGTCAAGAAACGGCCTGCTGCTTGTTCAATGGTTTGCAGGATTGTTTGGTTCGACGTCTTCTCATCCACCAACAGTGCAATATCCCGGTTAACTGATGGGAATTTCGAAACTGCTTGATAAATGAGCGCTGCATTTTCAGTTGCTAACAAACGATCCAAGTCCAATTCAGCAACATATGTCTCAGTCAGATCATAAGCTTTTGCTGTACTTGGATGGACTTGCCCTAGGTAACCGATCACTTCATCCTGTAAGAGGATAGCAGCGGCTCTGCCTGGATGAAGTTCTTTGATTGCTGTTGTCTTTTCATAAGTAATCTGATCCGTAAGAGAAAGACCTGCAAACAAGTTTTCCAAGATCCCTTTAATATGATAGAAATCGACTTTTTGTTCAGCTTCTTGCCAATCTTTTTCGGTGATGGCGCCAGTGATGGCTAGTCCTAGATGATTGTTTTCTGTTGGTAGCTCCCGAGGGTCATCACTTGTTTTGTAAAAGACGCGCCCCACTTCGTACAACGCAACATTGGCATTTTTGCGGGCCAAGTTATAGGCAATGTCGTCCAGCAGTCCTGAAAGTAGATTCATTCTTAAGACACCACGCTCTTCTGTCATTGGCCAATCCAGACGGGTAACCTGACTCTCTAACCAACAAAATTGACGGGCTTTTTCTTCGGTTGTCAATGCATAGCTGATAGCTTCACTCACACCATTTCCTTCTAGGAGTGTTCGTACTTTGCGAGTCAAGCGTTGTTCTTTGGTTAAGCTCCCCGCAACTGTCTCACCACTTGGAAGTGTCGATGGCAGACGGTCATAGCCATAGATACGGGCGACTTCTTCAATGATGTCAGCTTCGATCTGAATATCCCAACGTCTAGGTGGGACCACAACTTGATAGGTACCTTCATTTTCTTGGTAGCCAAAACCTAAGGCGTCAAAAATCTCATTGGCTTCGCCAATCGTGATTTGTGTTCCTAAGTAGCGATTGATCCGATCTAATGTGATCGTGACTTGAACATCCTTAGGAGTCACTTCAGCGCCTTTGACAGCACCTTGTAGAACTGTACCGCCAGCTAGCTCCGCAATCATAGCAGCGGCTGCATCACAAGCCTCCGCGATCGCAGCCTGATTGATGCCTTTTTCGAAACGGGAAGATGACTCACTGCGCAAATTGAATTTTTTAGACGTCAAACGAATCGCTAGTGGGTCAAACAAGGCGGCTTCTAAAGCAACAGTTGTGGTATCTTGTGTGATTTCTGAATCTAACCCACCCATGACACCAGCTAAAGCGACTGGTTCTTTTCCATTAGTGATCACAATGTTCTTATCATCTAGCGTTCGTGTCTCTCCGTCCAAAGTGACCAACGTTTCTTGCGGTTTGCCACGGCGAACGACGATTTCTTGGCTGCCCAATTTTTGATAATCGAATGCATGAAGGGGTTGTCCAAACAGCAGCAAAATATAGTTGGTAATATCAACGACATTGTTGATTGGTCGAATGCCTTCATTCATCAAACGGTTTTGCAACCATTGCGGACTTGGTGCAATCGTTACGTTTTCAATGATCCGAATTTGATAGGCTGGCGCATCCTTTTGATTTTCTACGCTGACTTTGATCTTGTCTGCGGCTTTCACAGCACTTTCATTCAGTTGAATGGTCTCAAATTTTGGTGTTTGTCGATAAATGGCTCCTACCTCGTAAGCGACCCCCCGCATACTTAAGGCATCGGCCCGGTTTGGAGTGATCGACAACTCGATGATGGCATCATCCATATCGAGATAGGGAAAGACTTCCTTCCCCACTTCGGCATCGGTAGGCAAGTAATAAATACCCTCCGCATATTCTTTAGGGATCACACTATCAGAATAGCCTAATTCCTGCAGCGAACAGATCATCCCATTGGATTGTTGTCCGCGCATCTTGCCTTTCTTGATTTTGACATTGCCCGCGATCCGTGAACCTGGGAGTGCCACAATCACTTTGATGCCGCTTTTGATATTCGGCGCACCGCAAACGATTTGTGATAATTCAGATTCACCGATATCTACTTGGCAGATCGATAAGTGATCTGAATCTGGATGTGGCACACATTCTTTGACTTCCCCAACAACGATTTTCTTCAATCCCGCTGCTGGCACTTCGATTCCTTCGACTTCGATCCCTGTGACTGACATTTTATCTGCCAGCTCGTTTGGTGAGATCTCAGAAAGGTCAAGATAGTCATTTAACCATTTGTAAGATACTAACATATTTATTCCCCCTTGAACTGACTGATGAAACGTACATCATTTTGATAGAAATTCCGAATGTCGTTGACGCCATAGCGCAACATCGCAACCCGGTCAGGTCCTAAACCAAATGCAAAACCTGAGTATTCTTTGGGATCGATCCCGGACATTTCCAATACATTCGGATGTACCATTCCAGCGCCTAAAATCTCGATCCAACCGGTGTGTTTGCAGACATTACAGCCGGCTCCCCCACATTTGAAACAGCTGACATCTACTTCTACTGAAGGCTCTGTAAATGGGAAGTAGCTTGGACGCAAACGAATGCTGCGATCAGCCCCGAACATTTTTTGCATCATGACTTCTAGTGTCCCTTTAAGATCACCCATCGTCACATTCTTATCGATTACCAGTCCTTCGATCTGATGGAACTGATGACTGTGAGTCGCGTCGTCGGTGTCTCTCCGGAATACTTTTCCTGGTGAAATCATTCGCAATGGCCCTTTGCTGAAATCATGTTTTTCCATGGTACGAGCTTGCACCGGTGAGGTGTGTGTCCGAATCAAGACTTCATCTGAAATATAAAAAGTATCTTGCATGTCTCTTGCTGGATGGTCTTTTGGCAAGTTCATTCGTTCAAAATTGTAGTGATCTTTTTCGACTTCGAATCCTTCAACCACTTGATAGCCCATCCCCACAAAAATATCTTCGATTTCTTCCATGATTTGCGTCAAGACATGACGGGTCCCTTGTGGCATCTGCTTGCCAGGCAACGTCACATCAATCGATTCTTCAGCCAATGCCTTTTCTAGTGCGGCTGCTTCTAATGAAGTTTTTGCTTCCTCAATCGCTTGTGTAATCGCATCCCGGATCTCATTGGCATAGCTGCCGACTTTTGGACGCTCTTCTGCTGACAACTCTTTCATTCCCCGCAAAACTTCCGTGATGGGTCCCTTTTTACCAAGGACATCCACACGAATTTGATTCAATTCATTGATTGAACGGCTTTCTTTGATCTTTGAAAGCGTTATTTCTTTCAATGACTCTAGTTTCTCTTGTAAAGACATGTTTTTCCTCCTTATTCTTTGTGAATAGCTGATAAGTCAAGACGAAAAAAAGACCCCGTTCCTAAAAAAGGAACGACGTCTCGTGTTACCATCCTCATTCGTGGACAAAGTCCACGCACTCACTTCTACTAACGACAGTAGGACTGCCGACTGATTCTTGTTCAGTAAGCTCCAGAAATGAAATTCATTTTTCGAATACAGAACTTGCTTTCAGTCTATGACAAGTCTCCCTTTCCTGTTTCAGCCAAACTACTAGTTTCCATCAACGCTTTTTAACTATTCGATTGACCTTAGTGTACCTAATTATTTGCCAGAAATCAACTGCATTCTTCTTCTCTGACCCAAGTTTCTGCCCAGCGCTTCACACTCATCATACTTTTTTCAAGTGCGACCCCTCTTGGTGTTAAACAGTAAAGATTGTCTTCTTTGCAGACGATTTCTTCACGTTCTAATTCTTTCAAGCGCTCCACCAATACCCGATCGCTCACTTGGGGGATTTTTTTGGCAAGATCCACAAACCGTTGTTTGCCATCTTCAAGAAGCACATCAATGATCAAGCCATTCCACTTTTTCCCTAGAATCGAAAAAGCTTTTTCAAATTTAGGACAAAGGGCGTAATCTGTTTCCACTTTTATCATTTTCTATCACCTCTTTGCATCATTATAGCACATCGCTTACGAATTGTAAGGAATCCCGTTCGAGGGCCTACCATTCGATTATTTTCTTAGCGGCTAGTAAAACCAGATATGTCTCAGTCACAGGTTTCTGCAAAGCTTGTTCTAACGCTTGGCAATACAGTTTTAGCTGTCCATAATACCGATCCCGCATGCGCTTTTCAATCTGTGCTTCACTGCCAAATACAGCATCCGTCTTAAAATCATACAAAATGATTCGATCTGGCAACTCCACATAGCCATCAATAATCCCGTGGATCAATAATTCGGCATCTGGTTCATCAAATCCTTCAAAAATAGTGGCAGCTTCTTTTAGCATTGAAAATGGCTGCTCCCGTTTTACCTGTGTTGCATACTTGATCAAAGTTTGCCCCACGGCTGTTTGATAGAACCACACGATGCTCCCTTGATCAATTTTGTCGGCAACATCTTTCGTAAAGAGCTGACGTTCAACCAATTCATCGATAAAAGCTGCTAAGGATGCTTCCGTCGGTACTTCAGTCAGCGGCAGCATTTGCATAACTAGATGCGTAGCACTCCCGATCGAAGCAGCTTGCGGTTTTTGTTCTTGTAAAAAACGCGGTTTAGCTAATTCAGTCTCAACATAACGAAAGCGCTGAGGTGCCAATTTTTGATCCGCGGAATGCCATTCCAGTAAAGTAATATCTTGATCGTCCGGATCATTATATAGACGTTTTAACTCTGAGACCGACTGATAGCTGGTGGTTTGAGTCGCTTTGCTGTAAGGATACTGATAGTCTAAACGGTTCAGCAATCTTTCTGGGGCTGTAGTACTTGGTGTCGGAGCCACAACTGCCTCTGTTGGCGGCTGCACCTGCAATTGCTGATCAATCTGATCCTGATTCCACCAATGGATCTGGAATCTTGCAGGGTGATGGATCGTCATTTTTCGTTCACTGGCATCAGTAAAAACCTGCTCCATCTCTGGATGACGAATCAATGTCAAACCGACCCAATCCATTAGACTGCCTCTTGCAACTAAACGTAAAGCCGGGTCAAGGACTGTCTGACTTTGTGTCAACCCCGCTTGCCAAGCTTTAAAGGCTGCCTGCCGATCCTTATAAGAACCAACTAAATACAGTTTCTGCTCGGCCCGTGTCAATGCTACGTATAGTTTACGCATTTCTTCAGAGAGGGCTTTTTTCAAACGAACTTGTTTGATGGCTTGAAAAGGAATCGTTTCATATTTGATATTTTCCGAAGCATCGATATATTGGATACCTGCGCCAAGTTGTTCTTCAAAAATATAACGCTGTTGAAAGTCTTGGTAATTGAAAAATTTCGTTGTATCCAATAAGAAAACAACGGGAAACTCCAACCCTTTACTAGCATGGACAGTCATGACCCGCACAGCATTTTCAGCTGGCGTCGCCAACGGTTCTGCCAAATCTTTATCTTTTTCTTGCATTTTTTCAATAAACCGGATGAATTGATACAATCCTCGGAAACTGCTTTTCTCATATTTCTCTGCTCGGTGGATCAATGCAATCAAATTGGCATAGCGCTGTTGCCCTGCTGGCAAGCCAACCACGTAATCCAAGTAAGCCGTTGTATCATAAATATCCCATAATAAATCAGGGATCGGCAGTCTGCGAGCTGCTTCCCGCCAACGATTCAATTCGCTTAAAAAATCATCCACTCGTTTGCTTAAAGCGGAAACAGTCCCCTTTTGGTTGTCTTGATAAGTCAAGACCGCTTTGTAAAACTCACTGGTACGATCCGCTAGCCGAATCTCTGCTAGTTCGTCTTCCGTTAGCCCTACCATAGGTGAACGGAGAACAGCCACTAATGGAATGTCCTGATAAGGATTATCAATGATTTGCAACAATGCGATCATTGTTTGGATCTCTGTTGCTTGAAAATAGTTCTGGGCATCATTGACTTCCAGAGGAATCCCGAATTTTTTGAAAACATCTAAGATGACCAAATTATTTTTGCGGGTAGGAGTCAGTAAAACGATATCCTGATAAGTGACTGGACGTTCTTCCCGTCTTTTTTTATCATAGATCATAAATTGGGATTGGATCAGTTCTTGAATTTTGATTGCGGTGACGTGAAGTTCTCCTTCCGTTTTGTCTTCAATCAAATTCGTAGTACTTTCAGCTTCTTTTTCATAGAGCAAAAGTTCCGGAATGAATGCGTCGCTTTCAGGAAAACTCGGAAATCCCGGAACTAAAGCCGCTGCGTCATCATAAGGGATCTGTCCAACTTGTTCGTCCATCAATTGTTGAAAAACCAAGTTCGTAAAATCAAGCACTTCGCGGCGCGAACGGAAATTTTCTGCTAAAACGATTCTTCGTCCCCCGTTTTGATGTTCAAATGCCAAATATTTTTCTATAAACAAAGTGGGGTCTGCTAAGCGAAATGAATAGATCGATTGTTTGACATCCCCTACCATGAACATGTTTCCATGGTCTCCTGAAACTTGCCGAACCCAATACAGAATCGCTTCTTGCAGTCGATTGATATCCTGATACTCATCCACGAGCACTTCTTCAAATTTATCGCGGTAATAAACAGAAGCATCGCTGCCTGTGCCATCACCCAATAAGATTTTCAACGTGAAATGTTCTAAATCATTGAAATCCAACAACCCTTTTGCTAGCTTGCGGGCTTGAAAAGCAGTCAAAAACTCTTTGGTCATCTCTGCCATAGTCGCAACGATCGGTTCAGATAGTTGCAGCATTTGCAGCATGTCTGCTGGTGGATAAGGAAAATATCCCTTGAGTTGTTCTAATAGTTTTTTGGCATCATCCCGCAACGGTTTGATTTCCTGTGAAAGTTCTTTTTGTTCTTCTTTCCGATAGCTTGGGTAGCGATCAAAGGTCAAATGAGTCAAGCGATCATATAAGACGGATAGATCGTCTGTTGCCAGAACTCGTTGAATTTCTTGGACTTGAGAAATCTCTGCTTGAACGAGTGCTGCTGCTTTTTCCATTAATGGTGACTGATCTGCAAATTGTTTGGCCGCTGCCAGCAAATGCTCTGCCGTTGCGGCAATTTCTACCAACGTCGGTTTGATTTGAGCCTGATAGAGGTGATTCTCCCCTAAATTGTCCGCGGCTTCATAATTTACCGCTAAACCGTCCAGCCACTTTTCTGGATCAGGGTTGGCGCGGGCAAAATCATAGAGTGACAAAATCAAATCACCAACCGTCTCATCGGAACGATCACTGGCGAAGTTTTCGGTTAATCGAAAGAAGGCTTCATCATTTGCTTCGTAGTGTGCATCTCGTAATTGTGTCCAGATTTCCTCTTTCAGCAGCAAAATCTCCGTTTCATCTGTCAGCATCCGAAATCCAGGATCCAAATCGATCAGATAATAAAAACGCCGAATGACCGTTAAACAAAAGGCATGTAGTGTTGAGATATTTGCGGTAGGTAATAATTGCAACTGCCGAACGAAATGTTGTCTTTTTTGCTCTTGGCTTTCTTGATTAATGGCCGTTTGCAGAGCTACTTGGATCCGTTCTTTCATTTCTCTTGCTGCTGCTTCGGTAAAGGTCACGATCAGCAATTCGTCGATCTGACTTCCTGCTTTTAATTTCTCGATCACACGTCGCACAAGGACGGTGGTCTTTCCTGATCCAGCTGAGGCAGAAACAAGGAGATTGTCTCCTTTATCAAAGATCGCTTGCCACTGAGTATCAGTAAATGTTTCATTTTGTGGTTTTAGAGGGATCTTAGTCATTCTCTTCCTCCTTTAATCGCTGTAAAACCTCTTCTTTCGATAAATTCTCTAGACGATGATAATTATTTTCTTGCAGCATCACATCGAAATCGCAAATACTGCGAAATGGGCAAAACTCACAGGCGCGCTTTTTGTCTTTCAGCTTATAAGACGGATTCAAGGCAATTTCGCCACTGAGAAGTTTCTCCGCACCTTGCTGCATATTTTTGCGGTTGTGCTGCCTCAACAAGCGAATCTCTTCTTCGGTGTAAAACTTGTTTTTGGCTTGTGGTGTCTTTTGGTACGTCCCGCTTTTGTCTTTGCGAATCGGAAAAACTGCCGAATTGCTGCTGTCTGACAATTCATGATCCAAAAGTGGAAACAATGAGGGTTCATCCAGAAACAACCCATCATATTTGAATTGCTTCAACCGTTCCTCTTCAGAGGATTTTTGACCATCTAAGACTGGATCATGGACATGTAAATAATAAGCCCCAGCCGGGCGCACATTTTCTGTACCAACTAGCTGCACAGCATCATTCAGCGCAACGTCTAAATAAGTGATCAACTGCATTGCTAAGCCATAGTAAGCTTCTGTCAAATCAAATTCACGACTGCTTGATTTGTAATCTACGACTGAAAGCCACTGCTCTTCTTCGGTTTTTGCTGCATCTACCCGATCGATTTTTCCTCGCACATGCAGTTTGCCCCCACTGCTTAAAGGCAGCTCGATGCCATTGATCCCTTGAGCGCCAGCGATCTGTCCAAACAGTACTTCGGTTTTTTGCGGTGAGAAGTGCATTTTTTGTCCTTGCTTCGTTAATGCCCAAGCTACTCGCTGAATCGTCTTACCTAGTTGATAACGAATAAAATTCATTCTGGCCGAACTGGACAATAATGTATAGCGGACTTCTCCAAAAATCTCTTGCAACACTTTTTCAACAAATTGGAGCCGTTGATCCATGGTCAACTGCGTCAATGAGATGTTCTCACTGATCAATACTTTGACAAAGCGATCGAGTGCATCATGGAAAAATTCACCAGTCATCGCTGAGTTAAGTCCATAGATTTCCCGCTCTTTCAAGCGTAGTCCATAACTGACAAAATATTTGTATTCACACTGGTAGAATGTCTCCAGTTGCGAGATCGAACTGTAGATGGATGGCCCATATAAAGCAACGGCTTTATCTTGAGACAACGGGACTGGAATGTTTTGATGGGTCTGGCTTTCAAATACTCTAAGGGCTAATTGCTTTTCAGACGAATGCAATAAAGCCTGTTTGAATCGTTGCCACTGTGCCGGCAAATTCTGTCGTTCTTTTCTTGCCTGCTGACTTAGATTATTCAACTGATAGATTAATCCCCGATACGTGCCGACGTAGGCTTCTGGATCACTGGTTAAAGATAAGATGCCCCGGTCTTGTAAAGAAACATCTAACCATTCAAGCAGACGAGCCAGATATGGGGACAATTTGATATTTTGCTGGGTATCAAAATTGCATGCATAAGACAAATAGAGTTTATCCGTGGAAGACAATAAGATCGCATAAAAAAGAAACGGCTCTTTGGCGCTACTTTCGATAATCGTATCGCGTAGATATTTTTCTCCCGCAAACAATTGATTGAGATGTTGTCTTTCTTCGTTAGTCAACAATGTTTTATTTTCGATCCTTCTTGGCAACACCGTCTCATTCAATCCTGGTACGAAAGTGATTTTTGCTTGCCGAGGTCGTACTAGATCAAAACGATTAATATTGACTTGATCGATTGCTGTCGGAATTTTCCCGAAAGTCAGATTCTCCAAACCCGTCATCAATACTTCTTCAAAGAGAGACTGTTCGAAAGGATCATCGCCATAAATAGCCACAAATTCATCTAAAAGATCGATCAAAGCTTGCCATGTTTGTTCATGGTTGCGAGCTTGCTCTAGTTTCCCTTGTGAGATTGCTTGATCTCGCCAATGAATCAATTGCTGTTCAACACCTGCTGAAAGTAAAAATTGGTATAAAACACCTGCAGCTTCCCGGTTCGTCTTTGTCTCTTGAATGTTTTTCAAGGAGCCAAAAATATCTTGACGGAAATAGCGGCGCAATTGATTCGTATAATCTGTCAATTCAGCGATGCCAGATGCGTTTTCTCCTGTCAATGTATAGTCCACTAAGAGCCAGTCTCTCTCACGGGTCCAATCTTTTCCTTGGAAGTTATGAGCCAGTGCTTGGTTTTCTGTAATGTCTACTAATTGTCGAAATGCATCCCGGGCAGCTAGCCAGTCTTCTTGTTGTTGGAATGCTTGTGGCAAATAAAGTTCCGTACGCAACAGTCGAAAAATGTCATTTAAACGAAAGCCATAATCTGCACAAGCAAAGAAGGCATTCAAGAATTCAACGAGCGGATGCTGAGCCATGAGTTGCTCTTCGTCAATATAAAACGGAATCTCATATTCTTTAAAAATCGTTGGAATATATTGATGGTAGATCTCTGGTTGCAGTGTCAAGACTTGAATGTCTCGATAACGCAGTTTTGCTCCTTTTTGCTCGCTGATCAATGCGCGGATTTTCGCAGCTATCTGCCGAACTTCTTCTTCAGGATTGCCAACTTTCCACATTTCTAGATACGGTGAAACTGGTTGCTGCTGCTGATAATGGAGCTGATTCTGGGTTTTACGCCAAAAGGATTCCACTTCATTGTATGCGGCAGCTTTCTCTAGTGTCACTTGCTGTGCTTCAGAAGGTGAAAGCTTTTGATCCAAATAAATGGCGACATTTTCCGTTCTAGCGTCAAGAAATAATTGATGGTAACTGCGGCCCGATTCATAGAACAAATCTAATGGTGAAGGTAATTCTTGGGGATATCCATGATCTAAAAGCAAATCGACAACGACGTGCCCTTGTTTCATCAATTCTTTTAATACACTCTGTTCTTGAGTTGAAAATGCTGAAAACCCACTGATGATAAATAATGATTCCGAAAGATCAGGCCGATCGTTCATTAATTCATTGGGTTTAGACCCTTGCTGCAGAAAACGTGTTAGTAGTGCCAGCGGTTGTTCCACTTGCAGTTCCCGGGTCACCATTTCTAATTCGAAACGCTGAAAGATCAATGCGAGTTCGGAAAACTTTAACGCATCCTCTCCGTTGCTCCTATTCATCGTTCCACCGAGATGCAGATCTTCGGTTGCGATATTACTTGTCTGCATTTCTTGATAAAGAGACAACAGTTGTTGAATAAACCCAGGTTTATTGATTTCTCCTCGAAAAAGAATCAACTCCTCTTCCAAATCGAGAAGTATTTTGCGAAGGATCATGGTTGCACCGGTATCTGTAATGGCCGTTTTTGACAACCAGCCAGTTTGTTGAAGATAGAACCAGGCCAGACGGTGAAAACTATAGACTTGAGCTCGAATCGAGGCAAAATCTCCAGTGCCTTGTTTTAGCGCCTGCAGAATCTCTCTTTCTCGTTCAAACTTATTGTAGTTAGGGACAAGAAAAAAGACTTCTGTTTGTGGCTTTTCCAACCAAGCGTTAGCTGCGTCCAAAATCGCTTGTTCGTGATCGCAGCGTCCATCGCCTAGTATAAATCGTAAACTCATACGAAGACTCCTTTACTTTTATCGTCGCTTCTATCGTAAGTAAAGATCAACTCCTGCATCTACCAAACCTGCTCATGAAAAATAACAGTTTTGATGCTCTCTATTGATCCGTTGACAATTTTTCTTTCATTGTCTTCATAACAAATAGTATAACAAATTTTCTTTTAAAAAAAAGCTCTGAGCGAGTCGGACTTCCGCTTACTCAGAGTGTTGATTCGGAATGCTTCCGAAATCTTTAAGGGGCCAAAAAATAAATTTGACATCTCCTAATACGGCTGACTGATCAATCAAACCAATGGTCCGGCTGTCTTTAGAGATTCGGCGATTGTCCCCTAACACCAACAATTTTCCTTCTGGAATTTGTTCAACACCGAAATCAGCCATCGTAAAGTCAGAAGTCAGTGGATAACCATCGGTTAATTTTGAACGAAAAGCAGAAAGATAAGGCTCTTCATATGCTGCCCCATTGATGAATAAAGTGTCTTCACGGTATTCCACCACATCACCAGGTAATCCGATCACACGCTTAATGTAGTTTTTTCCCACCTCATCAGGGGCTTCAAATGTGATGATATCAAACCGGCTGATTTGGGTGTTTTTCATAGCGATCACACGCTCCCCATCATGCAATGTTGGATCCATAGAATCTCCTTTAACGATCACAGGGGTGAAGACGTATTGTCGCAACGAAAACAGTAACAGCCCAAACAGAGCAACGAACAAAACGGTTTTGAGGACCTCTTTTATTTGTACCAACAGCATCGTCCTCCTTTGTATGTAAACCTATTCAATTAAAACAATAAAGTTGATACTCAATTCTACCATATTCCCTTTATTTAAGGGTAAGACCCTGTTCTTCTTAAACAAAAAATAGCAAAACGTTCGGTCAAAAACCTAGCTTGCTTCCTGTATTCGGCGTACTCGAATTTTGCCAAAAAAATCAACTGGATAGTCCATTCAAGTGAAAAATTGACCGGGTCTCTTTGCTTTTGCAGTCAAAGGGGCCCGGCCAATTGATTCTCTCAATTTATATGATCGCTTAAAGAAATTTAATGCCCTTTTGGCTCTTGATCAACTAGAATATCGATCGGTGTTCCTTCATTTAGATGCTCCGTCAAAAACAGGACCAATTCTTCCATTGGACGCTCGAATTTCAACAGTGGTCCTCGCATCCCTCTTCGGAAGAAATTCATTTTGATCCATTGGTCCTTGCTCTCCTGATACAGTACCACCCGATCCACTTCCTGATACAAGATCCCGCGAATATTTAGTGGATGAATAATGAATCGATCTTCAGCTAACCCTCTGCTATCAAAAACAAAACTTAAGAAAAGCAATCCAGATACGACCCCTCGCAAGCGGTTCTCAAAGGTTTCTTCCATAAAAAACATTGCTATAATGACCACCAATGAAAAGAAAGCAATTGCTGCTTTTCCGCCTTTACGGCTGGCTGCAACAATTTGTATGTCTTTGCGGACGACAGCGAGAAACAAATACAAGACGACCGTGAACAGACACATTAAAAGCGTTAATACACTCATAGTTTTCTCCATTCTTTGTTGTTTCATCTATCTTACCAAATAATTTGCTGCTTCAAAAGCAGAATTATCCTACAACGCGTTTCTATTTTCTATTTTGAAAGAAATCCGCTACAATAGTAAAAAAAGGAGGAACTGAACTTATGAATACTTTTTTCGAGAAAATCCAACGATACGATTTATTACGAGCGATTTTATTTTTGATTGCTGGATTGATTATTTTGATTGCTCCTCGCAGTGTCTTTAATACGATTGTCTATTTAGTTGCCGGATATGTTGCCTGCCTTGGGGTGATCAATCTCTATTCCAGTTACAAAGAAAAACGGCAAACCGGCTATGTGAATATGCAGATGACAACGGGGATCCTGCTTTTGATTGCCGCCGCAGCTATTCTCGTTTTTGCAAAGGGACTATTATCGATCGTACCATTCTTTTTGGGAATCATGATCACGATCAGTGGCTGTACGCGTTTGATGGCAAGCTTTAATCAAAAACGCAATGGCTTACCATTTATCACTGGTTTGCTTTTCAGTTTATTCGTGATTGTGGCAGGTATCATTCTTGTTTTCAATCCGTTTCAAACGTGGCTTTTGTTCTTCCAAATTTTTGGCGGAGTCTTGATTTTTATGGGGATCTCGGATTTAATCAATCATTTTCAAAGAAAACGTAGTTATTAAGATGAGAATGCGCTAAAAGAACAATTCTTTTGACATCTTCATGTAGACTTTTTGTTGCTTTGCTTTTACAATAGACTGTATCAACGAGTAATGATCAGTAAAAACGGAGCAAAAAACGCAGGAGGTACGACATGAAAAAAATCAAACAAGAAACAAAACATCCCAATGACGTCCCTGTGATTTTTTTGTATGATGATTTGGGAAATATCCAAAAAAAAATTTCAATCAACGAATGGCGGGATTTAAAAGCAAATTCCCAAAAAATCGAAGAATTTGAAATCAAGTTATACCGGGAAGCGATCACTTATTATACGCAAGAAGCGTATATGCAGGCAGCAGATCTATTGAAGTTTTTGATCAGCCAGACGGACTACACCCATTATGAATATGTGGAACGCTTAGCCAATATCTATCGAATCCAAGAAGATTTGATGCAAGAAAAACAATTGTTGCTAGCGGCTCGCTCTTCTATCCGGAATCTCGAGTTTTCAGAAGGCATCATCAAACGAATCGATCAGCGCTTAGCAAAAATCGACCAATTTCCTCGCTCTTCTGCAGCGTACAATCAATGACATTGTTTAATAAAAAAGCGAACGCTTATGCTGGATGGCCATTAAATCAGCATAAGCGTTTTTTTGATTATTTTTTTGATGTATGGGCGACTGTCTCACTCATTGGTGCAAGCATGCGCAAGCTGTTGAATAAAACGAGTAATGTACTGCCTTCATGAGCAAAGACGCCTAACCCAATATTCATTTTGCCTAGCAAATTCAATACGATCAGTAATGCCACAATAAACATAGAGAAGAAAATATTTTGCCAAATAATCCGATCTAGTTTTTTTGCGGTCTTTAGTGCGTAGGTAAAGCGTGTTAGATCATTTTTCATGATCACCGCATCCCCCACTTCAATTGCAACATCCGATCCCTCTCCCATAGCAAAACCGATATCGGCCTGTACCAATGCAGGCGCATCATTGATACCATCTCCAACCATGACTGTCTGACCGTATTCACTTTGCAACTGCTGGATAATCTGAGCCTTATTTTCTGGCAGAACATTTGCAGCAACTTGATCTACTCCAAGCTGATCACCAATCGCTTGTCCAGCTGCTTGACTGTCTCCTGTGATCATGACTGTTCGAATACCAGATTGCTGCAGTTCATCTATGACCGCTTTAGATTGAGGATTCGGTAAGTCCATCAATGCGATCAGTCCAACTGGCTGATCATCCACCGAAAAAACAACCACCGTTTTGCCTGATTGTTCCAAGGTTTCTCGTTGCTCAGCAAATGATGAATGCGCAAACGTCGCCGCTGGCTTGCCAATTCGATAGGTTTTTCCCTCAACTACAGCCGTCAGACCGGAACCAATTTGGTTGTTAACGGAAAGTTCTAATGGTTGTGCCTTTTCTTGTTTCTCAAAATGCTCTACGATGGCAGCCGCTAATGGGTGATTCGCTTGCTTTTCCATGGCCAAGATCAGCGATACCCACTCTTGACGGTGCGCTTCAGTTGTTTCTTCAGCAAAGAAAACATCGGTCACTTGTGGTTGACCAATCGTTAATGTGCCAGTTTTGTCAAAGGCGGCTACTTTTGTTTGTCCCATATTTGCAAGATAAGAACTGCCTTTAAATAAGATGCCCCGTTTTGCTAAGTTTGAGATAGCAGACAAGCTAGCAGGTACTGCACTAGCGGCTAATGCACAGGGCGAAGCAGAGATCATCATCACTAGTCCCCGGTAAAAACTGGTTGACCAATCCCAACCAAAAAGAAAGGGTGCTGTCAAAATAAATAAGGGTACCAAAATCAAGACCGTTGTCACATAAAGCGGCTCGATTTTTTTGATGCGGGTTTCTGTTTTTGATTGATTGTTTTGTGCCGATTCCACAACAGAGAGTATTTTAGCAAAAACTGTCTCACTGCTGTCTTTTGTCACTTCCATCATAAAAGTGCCGTTACCGTTGATCGTACTTCCGAAAACTTCATCCCCAACAGTTTTTTCACGGGGAACACTTTCACCGTTGATGGAGGCTTCGTTGATGCTGCTGATTCCCGAGAGGATTTTACCGTCTGTTGCGATTTGGTCCCCTGGTAAAACTTGCAGCCTATCCCCTTTTTTGACTTGCTCTGCTGCAATTTTCTCAATGCTGCCATCTGCCTTAACCAGACGGGCTTCTGTCGGATTCAACTTCAAGAGATTCGTGATTTCTTTGCGGCTTTGGCCCTCTGCATACTCTTCCAAAAAGTGAGCCCCGGCAAAAATCAGAATCAGCAAGGCAGCTTCATTGAAGTTGCCGATCAATACTGAACCAAAGGCAGCCAATGTCATTAATAAATGAACATTCGGTTTAAAGTGTCTGCTTTTGCGGGTATCTTTGATGGTGTCTTCGATCCCTTCCCAAATAATATGATACCCTGCTAAAAGAATAGCGGCAGTGTATAATAAATCTTTAACGACCAATTGCGGTACCAATAAAGCAGCAATAAAAAGAATAACTCCTACTAAATAATTGCGTAACGGGGCGTTGCCATGGGAATGGCTTGCCTCTGCTGCATGGGTGTGTGGTGTTGAATGATTGCAAGAGTGGGTAGACATAAGAAAAGCCTCCTTCAAAGTTAGTGCATCATTTGCTTACAAATGAATATATGTTCATATCTACATTTTTATTATATATGAACGTACATTCATGTGTCAAGCATCAATTACTACTTTTGTCAGCGATCCCATCATTGCACACCGATCCTTCGTTCTTGTCGCTCTTCAGGTGACAGGATCATTGTTTTTGTTTGCAAAAAAAGCCACAAAAAAAAGACAGGCCCTCTGTGCCTGTCTCTCACTTCATCCTATTTTTGGTCGAATTTATCTTTGACATCTTGTGCCATTGACTCAGATTTGTCTTTAAGATCTGCAATGATTTCTTTAGAATGCCCTGCTGCTTGATCAACAAAGCCTTCTGCTTTTTTTGTCGGATCATCCGTGATATCGCCTGCTGCCTCTTTGGCTTTACCAGCCACCTTGTCTGGAGTTCCAACCCCAATGGCAGAGGTCACAGAATTTTTCAAGTCCATTAGTACTTCTTTAGAAGCACCGACAACTTGATCCAATGTTCCTTCTGCTTGCATTTTTTCGTTGCCAACGACATTTCCCGCAACTTCTTTTGCTTTGCCTTTAACAGAATCTTTGTTGACAGTCATCTTCTGCATTTTATTATAAACTGCCAGACCAAAAGCCGCGCCAATCAAACCTACTACGAATCCAGATTTTTTCATATGTGTCTCCTCCAATTCTTTTATAGTTATTATTTTAACAGAAATCTGCTGAAATGCCTGTTTTCAAGCTTGCAGTCCTCGTTCTTTTACAGGTGCCATTTCCTCTAGAAGAACGTATTTCTGCTTAACTCCCTTTCTCTAAGCTACTTCAAACAAAAAGTTGCCTTTTTTAAACGTTAAGAAATGATATGTTTTCGCACGCTTTCTCTTTAAGTGCCATCAAAAATCCTTGTTTATTCGTGTGCTTCTTATTTATTCATTCTTTGTGTTCATTCCTTTTGTCTCGCCGTTTCAGATCTCTTTATTCTGTCTTTTTTTCTGTATCTTTTTTTCTGTGTCTTTTTTCTGTAAAAACTTTCTGCCATTCAATCGTGTAGTGATTCCTCTTCACCAGTTGTTTTATTCCGTGATTTGCGTTGCTAGGTGTTTTCCAGAATTGCCTTTCCTAGATAAATCGGGTAACATAGAAAAGAAGAATATTCGAGAATTTATTTTTCTCAGAAAGGATCGAATAATGAATGAAACACATGTAGGATTGTTAGTCAACAGTCGTGTTTTTCAAGAAACTCCGATGATGCTGACTGGAATCCAATTATTAGAAGACCATAAAATCATCAACTGTATTATTAAAGACCGTTACCTTTCTAGTTACGTTTTACGCTTACCTCTCAACAAGTACCAGCTAGAAGTCGAAGGCAAATGGAACAAACGTGAACAGTTAGTGATCAAACATATGAAAATCAAAAATATCGATGAATACATCAAAATTGTGGGAACCCCAGAATAAACGAACGGATCAATCCGCCAGCTTGGCGTTTGATCCGTTTTTGATTTTTCCTCTAAAATAAGTAGTCAGCTCGCCATCCGGGTAAACGTATCGATCAACTGTTGCTGCTCTTCTTTGATTCCGATCGCCATCGGTTTAATCAAAACCTTGATAGTTTTAGAAGGCGTCTGGATCAACACTTTTTTGTTCATGACACCAGTAATTTTCAATGTGGTGATCTCATGGATCAGCACGGTTTCCATGGCTTTTTGTTCAAAGTTCAAATCCAATTGAATCAAACTAATTTTTTCTTCATCAACGATTACGATATAATACTTTGGCAAAGGAATCGCCATTACTTTAGCTTCTTCAGCATAGCCAGCCAGTTTCCCATTGAATCTCGTCCGATATGCTTCTAGATCTTCTTTTTTTACGATCCACTTCATTGAAACCGCTCCCTTTCCAGTATAGGTTAAGAATACCCGATTTTGTAAGAGAACAACACAATTATGCTTGTAGCAGTATCTACAAGGAGAATCTTGCCAGATATCGATATAAAAACCAGTGTCATTGATCATTCTTTGAGACAGATCAATGACACTGGCAATGAATGCAATAAAGCGCTGAATCAGCAGATTGCACTAATGAATGAGCTTTTTAGCTGGATAATAACGGTGAAAAAGTCGTCGAAATATTGGCGCAAGTAGTCCATAAAAGAAGCCATTTCCAACAGCATGCAGCGTATCAAAACTTATTCCTTGCAGATAATAGCCCCAAAAGCTTGGTAAGCCTAGCAGATACACGCTGAGTAAGGAAACCACAAACCCATAAAGGAACCCTGCTAAAATACTAAAAATCACTTGCAAGATCAAGGAACGTTTAACGATGGGAACATGTCTTAATCCGCTCATCATGAGGATCACAACTGTATAACTTACTGCCTGAGCAATCGTCCAAATTCCCATCCCCATGTAAAAATTCGTAATCAAAAGGGATAGCAATGCGACGATCAGTCCTCTGACACAGCCTAAATAAAGAGCCACCAATAAGAAAATAGCGGTCATTGGTTGTACATTTGGCAGTGGTTGAAACAATGTACGCCCCACCACTGATGCTGCTACTAGCAAAGCAAGATAAGCAATCTCTTGCACGGAAAAAGACATTTTTGTCGGTTTAAAATTTCTCATAGGTAAAAACGACTCGATCCTTTTCGGTAAGAGATGTATCTTTTGCGCCGGTATTGACCATCTCGTCATTGATCGTATAGGTCCAATAATAACCAGCCGCTTCATCTTGCGCCAATCCTTCAATACTGGAGATCATGCCTTTGTCTTCCACTAAATCAAAATTTTCCTTCATTATCTCCATTAAAGAGGTTCCTTCTTTGAATGACACCGTTTTGGCTGGTATTTGTTCAGGCTGCGCATCTGTCTTGTTCACAAATGAGATCTCAGCCGTTTGTTGCTTAACCACCGAGCTAGCTGTAGCTTGATTGCTGCCAGTCGTTGTTGTCTGGGTAGTAGCTTCAGAACAGCCGCTCAACCCAATCCCTGCCAGCCACAGCAAACTAAAAATAACGATTCGTTTCATTTTCTTCACTCCTTCTTTCCTATTTTACTAAAAGTCACACAGAAAGCGAACTAATTTTTAGTCGAAAGTTGATTGTCAATTTGTCTTTTACTCGCTATACTATGTTCAATTATCAACAAAATAATCTGAAGATCGGAGTTTTGTCAATGACACGCAAATCAGCTTCTTGTACAACCATGCTGGTAGGCAAAAACGCATCACTCGATGGCTCGACCCTCATTGCTCGCAATGAAGATGCCGGGGCAGTGTCCCTACCACAAAAATTTGTCGTAATCCAACCTGAACAACAGCCTGCTACGTTCCATGCTGTTTTAAGCGGGTGCAGTATTCCTTTACCGAAAGATCCCCTAAGGTATACTTCTACGCCTGAGGCAGATGAATCTCAAGGAGTCTGGGCTGCTTCAGGAATCAACAGCGCCAATGTCGCCATGACCGCCACAGAAACGATCACTACCAATGCGAGAGTTTTAGCTATCGATCCTTTGGTAAAAGAAGGCATTGGAGAAGCAGATTTTGTCAGTATCGTGCTTCCCTATATCCGTTCTGCTCGAGAAGGAGTCTTACGCTTAGGCGAGTTACTAGAAACTTATGGTACCTATGAGTCTAATGGTTTGGCTTTTGCCGATCGAGAAGAAATCTGGTATATGGAAACGATTGGCGGACATCATTGGGCAGCGATCCGAATTCCTGATGATGCTTATGTGATCGC
This sequence comes from Enterococcus sp. DIV0574, assembly GCF_051711125.1. Taxonomy (NCBI): domain Bacteria; kingdom Bacillati; phylum Bacillota; class Bacilli; order Lactobacillales; family Enterococcaceae; genus Enterococcus; species Enterococcus sp. DIV0574. The sequence continues at coordinate 1,632,847 of NZ_JBIOMA010000001.1, read as the reverse complement.
CCCGAATCGAATGAATATCGCTACCTTCGATTTTGATTCTCAAGATACTTTATTTTCCGACGATTTACCTGATATGATTGTCAGCAATCACTTAAATCCAGACTTTGAAGGAATCAATTTACGTCATATTTTCGGCAGTGCAACAGAAAAAGATACTCGTTATAACAACCCTAGAGCTTGGTATATCCAAAAACAGTTCAGCGAAACCGCGTCGGATCCGCTTGACCAAGATCTACCTTTCATCTGTCTTCCGAAAAAGAAAATCAGCGTGATGGATGTAAAGTGGGCGTTGAGCAGTCATTTTCAAAATACCCCTTATGATCCGTACGGGAATGGAACGGCTAGTGAGAGAACTCGCTTTCGTTCGATTGCTCTCAATCGCAATCAGCAAGTGCATATTCTCCAAGTGCGCAGTCACGTACCAGATGAAATTGCAGGCGTTCACTGGTTAGCTTTTGGTCCCAATACCTTCAATGGAGTGGTCCCTTTTTACAGCAATGTGAATGAGACCCCGAAAGGTTATTGTGATACCACCACTACTTACGATCCGGGAAATAGCTATTGGTTGACTAAAACATTAGCACTGATCGGGGATCAAGACTATGATCTATACAGCGATCTAGCAGAACGGTTTGAACAAACAATCATGGCAAATTGTTTAGCGATTCAACAGAAGACCGATCAGACAATCCCATTAACAAATCAGTTATTGGAAGAAGCCAACCGTGAAATGGCCCAGCTTTACTTATCACATGCCACTCAATTACTAGGAGAAATGGTGGAAAGAGGCAATACCAAAATGAAACTGCGTTTTTCTTTGACAGATTGATTCTCCTTTAACCGATTATTTACATGAAATTGACTAGAACTCAATATCTTGCCTGTATACTATAGCTACCAATTAATTTTCTTTTTGCTTTGCAGCACGGCTTTTTCTCTACTGTCGTGCTGCCCCCTTCTGAAAATAATTGGAATCTACCTTGGAGGTATCGAAATGAATAAAGAAGAATTTCGCACAGTCACCAATGAGGTCGTACAAGGAATCGTCATCGTCAAGAATGACAATCAAAATGTCTGGATCATTCAAGACAAAGAAGGCTATTTCCACGTAGTAAGCAAAACGGCGTAAATCACTCACTGAATCCTATCAAAAAGAACCCGTGCTGCGAAAAGTTATCTTTTCGTTTACCACAGGTTCTTTTTAACTAGCAGTGTCTTTACTATGAAGAAGCATATCAGCGGTAATAGTTCCCATTGACCCAAGCCATGCTAGTATTTTTGCATCAAGTTTTCAGTACCCTCTTGCCCATCACCATACACTGTCGATTGAATCGATGCAGTCGTATCAGCATGCTCTTTCCAATGCCCGAAAAAATACGTTCCGCATACTAAACTTGTTAGGAGTCCGATCCAGCCGTTGCTGAGCCATTCAACCAAAATCAGCAGTAAATAGATCAACTGCTGCGATTTTCTTGAAAGTTTCCGTAACAAGTACAGCCATTCTAGTAAAAAAACGACTAGCAGCACGGTCACAAAAGTTTTTCCTACAAACCACAATTCCCACAAGCTCATGGTCTTCCCACCTTTGGATTGTCCTAGCAGCTCTAACGAAATGCTGCAACTGACTCATTTAGTTCTTAGGAAGATCTTAGACGAGAAACCTTAAACTAACCTAAAAGTCGGCAATATTTTTCGGGGATGATTTCCATTGATCCAAAACAACTATTAATAACAGATCTTAGCCAATCATGACCGTTTCATCCGGGAATTTGTATCCGGCTTCTCGGCGGTTGGCTTTTGTCATCAATGAAAAAGCAACCGTCATGATGCCTACACGACCAATAAACATCAATAAGATGATCAATAATTTACCAAATACAGAAAGATACGGAGTCAATCCCATTGTTAATCCAACTGTTCCAAAAGCCGAAAAAACTTCAAAAGCAATGTATTCCAGTCCAAACTGAGAATTCCCCGGCATCGATTCTGTGATGGATAATAAGAAGATGGCAATAAAGCAAAGACTCAGTGTTAAGAAAAAGAGCGTGAACGCCCGCGAAACAGCCGCCTCTTTGATCGTTCTGCCAAAAACTTCAGCTCGTTTGCGCCCTTTCAACAAACTGCGAATCTTAATGATCAACACTGAGACCGTCGTGGTTTTCAGCCCTCCGGCAGTCGATCCAGAAGTACCGCCGATATACATGAGAATCATCGTCAACATTAACCCAGCCTGACTCATCTGGCCATAATCGATACTATAAAATCCAGCCGTTCGAGGGGTCACAGCAAGAAAAAATAACTGGAAAAAGCGACTAACAATGGAATCTCCTGATACGATACTGGAGTGATATTCGGTCACATAAAAACCAACCGTCCCTAAAATCAGCAAAACAATCATTGCCAACAAGGCAATACGGCTGTGCAACGAGCGTCTTTTTGAAGTAGCTAACAAGTCAAACCAGACCAGAAAGCCTAAGCCGCCGGCAATGATCAAAAGACTAATGACACCTAAAACAAAAGGATCCGACTGAAAAGAGACCAGACTATTCCCAAAAAGATCAAATCCAGCATTACAAAAGGAAGAAATGGCGTGAAAAATACTAAACCATAGGCCTTGCTGCCAACCAAAGCGTGGCACAAAAGACAGAGCCAACAGGCAGATCCCTAAAAATTGAATCAAAAATGCGATGCGGATAATGTACCAAGCCAATTGAAATTCGCCAGACATTCGGTCAAGATTGAGGGATTCTCTTAGAATCATCCGAGTGCTTAAATTGACCCTTTTTTTTGCTAAGATATAAAAGAAAACTGGGATCGACATAAAACCGATCCCCCCAATTTCGATCAAGATCAAAAGAATCGCTTGTCCGCCCATATTATACTGTTCAGAAATGGAAAAAGTCGAAAGTCCTGTCACACAAATCGCGGAAGTTGCGGTAAACAATGCATCTAAGAAAGGCACACCTTGCCCATCATTTGTTACAACTGGTAACATAAGCAACCCAGTTCCCATCAAGATCAACATCATAAAGACCAGTGTAACCAGCTGCGGTGCACTGATTTTTTTGGACATTCTTTTTTTCATCTTTCTTTCCTACCTTTATGCCAAGCAGATTTTCGACTGACGCGGCATTCACTTTGTTTTATTTTTTACCTTGATCATCCGAGTAACATTGGCGCGTTCATTTTCCTCAAGACGCATTTTGATCCCATAGATCGTCTCTTCCAATTCTGGTATCGTCAAATATTCTAGCGCATTGACCCGGCGGCGTGTTCGTTCTATCTCATCCGCCAGCAATTGACAGGTCTTTTCGATCTCTGTCAAAGACAATAGTTTAGGCAAGACATCGGTGAAACGTCCCATTGCCAGATCCAAAGGAACATTCGAGTTCACAAACCCATACTCGATCGGTGCCTGCATCACCACATCATCATAGTCGAATTGCATCACAGGCACTTCCACACTCATGATATTCTTGGTTGAGACATCAAGAGAAACTTCTGTTGCTGGCAAGATGAACATTTCTTCAATGTACTTTTCATTGATCGTGGCATTGGCTAGGCGAAAAGCCTTCATGGCACGATGTAATTGTGTTTCTACTTCTTTACGCAAAAGGTTGTTTTGTTTGATCAGTTCGATGAACTGACGCATCAACTCATCTTGTTTGTCTTTTAACAGTTTATGACCTCTTTTGGCAGTCGTCAACTGTTTGCTGAGGCGGCTTAGTTCCATGCGAGTTGGATTAACGGTTTGTCTGCTCATCTGCATCCTCTCCTTGTGGTAAAAACGCCTCTAGTAACGCATCGCTGATCCGTTTCAATTCTACTTTCGGCAGCATCGCCAACAGTTCCCACCCAAGATCCAACGTTTCTTCAATGGACCGATTTGTTTGATAACCTTGATCCAGGTATTCATTCTCAAAGCGTTCCGCAAACTTGGCATAGATTTTATCGACATCAGATAGTGCTGACTCCCCTAAAACGACTGCGAGTTCTTTGGCTTGCTTCCCTTGCGCATAAGCAGAGAAGAGTTGATTCATCGTTGATGCATGATCTTTACGAGTTTTGCCTTCACCTGTTCCCTTGTCCTTCAGCCGAGAAAGAGAAGGCAAGACATCAATCGGCGGCTGGATGCCGTTTTTGTATAACTCTCTTGAAAGAATGATTTGACCTTCTGTGATATAACCAGTCAAGTCAGGAATAGGATGGGTCTTGTCATCTTCTGGCATCGTCAATATAGGGATTTGGGTCACCGACCCTTTCACTCCCCGTAAGCGGCCAGCTCGCTCGTATAATGTGGAAAGATTCGTATAGAGGTAACCAGGATAGCCTCGGCGCCCAGGTACCTCACGACGGGCAGCTGATATTTCCCGCAACGCTTCACAGTAGTTGGTCATATCCGTCATGATAACTAAGACATGCATCCCTTTTTCATAAGCTAAATATTCGGCAGCTGTGAGAGCCATTCGCGGCGTAGCAATTCGCTCAATTGCCGGATCATTTGCCAAATTCATAAAGACAACAGACCGATCAATCGCTCCGGTTTGGCGAAAATCTTCCATGAAATATTCTGCTTCTTCAAACGTAATCCCGATACCTGCAAAAACAACCGCAAAGTCGTCCTCTGTGTCGAGCACTTGCGCTTGACGAGCGATTTGAGAAGCTAATTCTTTATGCGGCAGACCAGAACCAGAAAAAATCGGTAATTTTTGACCGCGAACAAGCGTATTCAAGTGATCGATAGAAGAGATGCCAGTTTGAATAAATTCATCTGGGTAATCTCGAGCCATCGGGTTGATTACTTCCCCATTAATGTCCATTCGTTTCTCAGCAATGATTTCTGAACCACCATCTTTGACTCGTCCTAACCCATCAAAAACCCGGCCAATCATTTCTTCAGAAACACCTAGCTCTAACGGATGTCCGAGGAAGCGCACACTGGATTCTCGTAAATTGATTCCGCCAGTACCTTCAAAGATTTGCACCAGTGCTTTATCTTCTTGAATTTCTAAGACTTGACCTTGACGAATTTCACCATTTTGCAGACGTACTTCGATCAGCTCTTCATATTTCACTCCTGAGACACGATCGACCGCCATCAAAGGACCGACAACTTCCCCGATCGTTTTATATTCTTTGATCATCCGTACGATCTCCTTTCTGCAAGATTTCTTTCATCGTATCTTTTATCTCGCTTTCCAATTTGCGGATTCCTTCTAAATCATCTTCCGGAAGATATTTCATGCGAGCGATTTTATCTCGCAGACGTTCTGTTCCCTGATAGATTTCTGTCAAATAGGCGCCTAATTCTAAAGCTTTTTGACCTTCGTCATGAAACAGTAAGATGGTCTGCAGCATTTCAAATTGTTTTTCTCGAGAAGTGAAAGTATCAACAGCATCAAAGGCATTTTGTTGTAAAAAATCTTCTCGCAATGACTTCGTGATCTCTAACAGTAGTTGATCTTTATCCGATAAGGCATCAATCCCAACTAGACGCACAATTTCAGAAAGTTCAGCTTCTTTTTGCAGCATCCGCATAGCCGTAGTCACATTTTTCGACCACTCCACTTGCAACTGACGATCCAGATAAGCGCCCATTTCATTCTCATACAGGGAATAGCTTTTTAGCCAATCGATAGAGGGAAAGTGCCTTTTTTGAGCTAACGTGGCATCCAGCCCCCAGAAAACTTTCACCACTCGCAGGGTGTTTTGCGTGACAGGTTCGGAGATGTCCCCTCCAGATGGAGATACTGCACTAATGGCAGTGATGCTCCCTTCTTGTTCCGAGCCTAAACAAATCACTTTACCGGATCGTTCGTAATACTCGGCTAAGCGACTGCCCAAATAGGCAGGATAGCCTTCATCACCTGGCATCTCTTCCAAGCGACCGGACATTTCTCGCAACGCCTCCGCCCAACGAGATGTGGAATCGGCCATAATCGCTACAGAATACCCCATGTCTCTGAAATACTCCGCAATCGTGATTCCGGTATAGATAGAAGCTTCCCGAGCGGCAACCGGCATATTGGAAGTGTTCGCAATCAGTACAGTACGAGCCATCAAGGATTCGCCACTTCGTGGATCAATCAGTTCCGGAAATTCATTCATGACATCCGTCATTTCATTGCCCCGTTCTCCGCAGCCTACATAGACCACTAAGTCCACATCTGCCCATTTAGCAATTTGATGTTGGACCACTGTTTTTCCTGCACCGAAGGGGCCAGGGACCGCAGAGGCTCCCCCTTTTGCGATTGGAAAGAAAGTGTCGATCACTCGCTGCCCAGTGATCATTGGCTCTACCGGATTTAATTTCTGTTTGACTGGACGACTGTGCCGTACGGGCCATTTTTGCAACATCGAAAAGGAGCGTTCTCCTTTTGGTGTCTCAAGAATATAAACCGTTTCATCAATCGTAAAATCACCAGCAAAAACTTCTTTGACCCGTCCTGTAACGCCATTAGGCACCATAATTTTGTGGAGGAGCAATGGCGTCTCTTGGACGACCCCGATAACCATTCCTGGAGTAACTTCCGTTCCCACCGCAATGGTCGGTTCAAAGGTCCATTTTTTCTCATGATCCAATGCAGGCAGCTGGACCCCTCGTTTCAAAAAGTTACTTTGGGTCAGCTCCATAAATGTTTCTAATGGTCGTTGAATCCCGTCGAACATTTGAGACATAATTCCCGGTGCTAACTCAACAGACAGCGGTTCTCCTGTTGTTCGGACGGGTTCTCCTGGTCCGATACCTGACGTTTCTTCATAAACTTGGATCGAAGCGATCGTTCCTCTCATCTCGATGATTTCTCCAACAACCCCCAGATCACCGACATAACAAATATCTTCTAAACTTGCATGGCCCATATCTTTTGCTAAAACTAACGGACCTGACACTTTAATTATTGTTCCTGTTTCCACAACATCAGCTCCATTCTATAGTATGTTTTGCCCAACGGCTTTTTCGACATTTTCCTGGATCATTTTCAGCCCTACCCCTTGGGATCCATCGTAATCTGGGATCAAGATGATCGCTGGTGAAACTTGCTGTTGGTATTTGGCAATTTCTTCTGGAATCAATGCCGCACATTTTTCTGTTACGTAAATCACCGCATACTCTTCTTTCACTAAGCACTGAAAGGCACGAGTCACTTCCGCTTTTGCGATTGCGTAACACACTTGAAAGCCAAACAGCTGAAAAGGTAACACGGATTCTTTGCTGCCGATCACACCAATCTTAGCTGCCATAGTACCTCATCCTCTCTCTCAGTTCTTCTTCTGTGAAGCCACTGCGCTTTCCTACCAAAATCAGCCGCAAGTTCTGAATCTCCAATGTTTTGGCATTTAAAAACGCGAGTAATGGCATTGGTCCCAACGCTTCAGCAGCTACGAACTGCTGAGTAACTAAGTCATCTTTCACCAGTGCCAATGCAGCAAAATCGATCGTGGTCTCTTGTAATAGCGGCAGTAGCGCTTCTTGATAGCCAGTTTGTTTCAAAAAGGCGAGATAGTCAGTGAAGGAGGTTTCCGCAAAAGCGAGATAATCTTCTTTGGGAATACTTCCCACACTGACTAAAACAGCCGCCATAAAACTTTTTGATCTTTTTTGCAGCAAACAACGTGCAGCAATCGTGATATTCGTAAGGTCGATTCCTGTGATCACCGCATGTGTCAGTGCTGGAATATTTATTTTTTCGGCTAGGCGTCGTTGCTCATGTAAAAAGCGGCGATCGTAAATAATATCGATCCCTTGCAAAACAGCAGAACCTTCTAAGTATTCCCTTACTGCTTGAATCGTTTCAATGACTTTAGACGGTATACTTTCCGAAGATCCTGTTTGGATGGCATTTCTTAGTTCATCGATCGTATAGAATCCATCTTCGATCAGTAAATTGCTATAATCTCTCCCTGTTACATCTTCTTTGGTCAATACCTTCAAATTATGAAAGGTATACGGCAGCATGATCAAACGAAGCACATCAGGATCTGGGACGTTTTCTGCTAATTCTTGTATGGTTGTCAGCATTTCTCGATCCAGATACCCCTCAAATTTTTCGGAAAAATCAGCGCCCAGATAACGTTGATAATTCGTTTGCTGCAAGATTGCCATTACTTGATCCATAGACTCTGCTGCAATCAGCTGCTGCCAATCTTGCATTTGAAGCAAGGTTGTTTCTTTGATCCGAATCAGTGGATTCAATTGATGATAGCTCGCCATAGCTTACCCTCCTTTTTGGATCACTTTCAGCCAATGTTCTCTCGTTTCATTTTTGTATTCTTCTAGTAAAGCTTGGTAGGTGAAATTGTAGAAAACACCATTGTCTTCTACTATAAACCCTGCTTGCTCCAATGGTTTGCCCATCCTTGCAAGATAAGGCAACCTTTGATTGACAGCAGTCAACCAATCTTTTGTCAAACTTGCTGACTGTTGCTGTCCACAACGAAAGATTACTTCTCCCGAAACGGGTAATTGCATTAATGTATTTTCCGCCAGATGTTGGACTGTATCAGGCGCCAATCCATTCATTTTTTGATAAGCTGCCGCGAATAATGTCTCCAGTTCTTTATGAGCTTGTTTAATCCCTTCTTGTTTGGCTGCTTTTATTCGCCGATTCATGTCTTGCTGATAGTTTTTTTCGATTTGTTTTTTTGCTTCTGCTGAATGGCGCTTGATTTCTAGTTCTTTTTGGGACCAGGCAGCTGCAAAATCGGCATCGATCCTCGTTTTAGTGTCCGTTTCGATTACTTGCCGTTTTTCTTTTGCTTCCCGATCTAGTTCAGCAATCATTTTGTCGATGGCATCCATTGCATCCATTGCCTCCATTGCTTGTCGCCTCCTTTAAATGGACCCTAATAGTAGGAAAGAAATAACAAAGCCTAAGATCGCGTACATTTCCACCATGACTGAGAACATAACTCCTTTGAAAAAGTGTTCCGGTTTTTTAGCTAAGATTTGAATCCCTGATGCGGCCACTCTTCCTTGTGCGATCCCAGAGAACAATCCGGTAAAAGCTACCGGCAATGAAGCCATCAAATAGGCCATTCCGGTCACCGTCGACATCTCTGCTGCCAAACTGCCGTAGATCATAAAGGCAATCACAAAACCATACAAACCTTGGGTTCCTGGCAGTAACTGTAGAATCAGTGCCTGCCCAAATTTCTCAGGTTGATTCGTTGTCAACGCCGCAGCTGCTTCCCCTGTCATCCCTACACCCTTTGCTGAACCAATTCCAGAAAAAATCGTTGCGATTCCCATTCCTATAATCGCAAATACCATTCCACCGTTGTTATTAATCAAGTAATCAATCATCTTTCTTTCCTCCGTTTTCTTTTTCAAAATCGACATATTTTTCACTCGGCTTAAAGGTGTCGAACGCCCGGCCGCCACCTGTAAAGAATTTGCCAAAAAATTCTACATATTGTAAACGCGCTGCATGCACGTAAGCACTTAGTAATGACAAAAAGATATTTAGCGCCTGTAAGATCACTAACAGGATGATCCCAACAGAAAATCGTGCTACCGGCGGCATATAGCCCACTAATAAATTAAAGGCAGCGGCGATACTGCCGCCAGAGATCCCTAACGCCATCAAACGACTATAGCTGACAAAATCGCCAATATAGCTTGTTACCCCATAGAGATCATAGATCCCCATGAAAAAACCGCCAACTTTGGACTTTCCTTTAATGATCGGCACAATCACGATCAGCAGCCCGCTAAGTCCTGCTATAATCAATCCTAATGTGACGAGTGCTGGGGCGGTAAAGAGCCAATTTCCGGCAGCAGCAACCAAAAGTCCCGCCAGCAAGCCTTGCCAAGAAAAGCCTTGATTGACAGCTGCTAAAAAATCTTTCTTGCGAATATTTTCCTTCGCGGCCAAATAAAGACCTGTAAACAATTGGATCCCTCCAAAAATCATGGATAATCCAAAAATAGCCATAAAGTCTTTCGCTGGCGATAACAAATGAAATGGCAAAGTCGCTCCGAAAAACGAGCCATAGATCAATCCCCAAATCATCGTAGGAACGGATAATGTTTGAAACAGCATCATAAACCGTTTCGTCCCTTTAGGTAAACGGAAAAAGTGCAGGCCAATAGTGGTCACCAGTGCCATCAATCCGCCATAGCCCAAATCAGCAACCATCATCCCAAAGAAGACATAATAAAAAGGTGTCATCCAAGGCGTTGGGTCGATCTCATCATATTTAGGCAAACTATACATTTCCGTCAACATTTCAAATGGTTTGATAAACGAAGCATTTTGCAGTTTGACTGGAACTTGATTCGCAGTCAATTCTTCTAAGGTAGGTTCATTGAATGAGCAATAGACTTCGCCGTTAAAAGAATCTGCCAGCTCTTTTTCAAGAGTCAGTTGATCTTGTTGCGCGACCCAGCCTCTCAAAACAGTATGATGTTTGCCAGTGACCAATCGTTTTCGTACCATTTTTCGTTGTTCTTTTGTCAAAAAATATTCTTCTGCTTGCTGCAAACAAGCAATCTTAGTTTTATACGTGCCAATCTGATTTGCCAGCTGTTTTCGCTGATCCGCTAGCTCTCGCAGTTTTGCCTGGGCCTCGTGCAACAGCACTTTTGGTTTTTTCAGACTGTCCGTATTTTCTTTTTTTACACTATATCGCTGAAAAACATTCTCAACTTCTGCAGAAAGCTTCTTCGGGTAAAGACAACTGAAATTTGTCTTTTTTGTATCCGAATAAATCATTTCCAGGTAAACAGCATCAAGTTGTTTGAGGGTCGCTGATATGGCTTCCCAATGAGAACTTTCAACACTGCCACAAAAGAAAGTGGCAAATGCCAACTCTTTTTCTTCGAGAGAAACATCCAGGTTTTGCCATTCCATTCCCCAGGTTTCTGATTGAGAAGCGGCTTGCATCGCTTCATGATTTTTTTGCCATTGCAACTGCAACTCTTCAATTTGTTCGACAAGCGTCAAGACAGTTTGCTCTTGAAAGGAGTCTTCAAATGCAGGCAGTTGTAAAGATTGGCGTTGCCACTCTCGTATTTTGCCGCTTCCGCCTTGTCGCCGAATGAACAAGATTGCTTCTTGGATCCTGCGAAGCGTCTCTGCGTAGCTAGTCGCTGTCTCTTGTTGATAATCAGCAAAAAATTCTTTGAGCCATGGTTGATTTTCTGCATTTTCAAAGACATCTTCAATCTCAACCATCTGTAAGCTTTGCAGTTTTTTCAATAACCGCTCTTGATGGTTTTCGGGGGCGATCAAGGTCAGCTTACTTAGTTTCGTGACTGCCATAAGTTTGGATCACTCCTTCAACGATCTGATCGACCACTTGTTCTTGACAGCGACGAACATTTTCTTGGAGATCTGCAATAAACTGTTGTTTCTCTGCTTCGATCTGTTCCGTCGTTTTTTGCAACGTTTGTTGTAATTGTTGTTCAAGTGCGGACTGTTCACGCAGACATGCTGCTCTCAATTCAAGTACACGCTGTTGTAGTTCCTCCTGCTTCTCTTCTTCGTAATCAGACAGCGCTCGTTGCAATTGCTGCATCTGCTGTTGATTATAGGCTTCTGCCTCTTGCAGGCGTTTCAGTGCCTCTTCCATCAAAATATCCCTCCTATTGTCAAAGTAAACAAGACAATTGAAAAATAGACACAAAAAAGGCATACCTCGTAAAGAAGTATGCCTTCAAAAAAAAGATCGGCACGCCTTCAAGAATGTTCTCCTCACCCCTTGGAGAACGTGATCCTTGAAGCATCGAAATGCTCAACCTTTGTCTGTCTTCTATTCAATTCACTAAACAGTATAGCAAAAAAAGACGGACGATTCAAGTCAGTAAAGATTTCACTGAACCAATAATGACTTTAGCCTCTCTCACATTTATCCTTCTAATTTAAAAGCAGAGTAGTTCCGTTTTTGCCAGAATTATGTTACATCTATAGGGAAAGGATTGATTTTCTTTATGATTAGAACATTAGTTATTGCCAGTCATCCGTCCTATGACGACTCTTTATCTCAACGTTTTTTTAGCGAAAGTGCCAAGATGCCTAATGTCAGTGTTCATATGCTTGACAAAGTTGAGGGGGATTTTGATTTAGAGATTGAGTTAGAACGATTGCAAACGATCGATCGTCTGATTTTCCAGTTCCCCCTTTATTGGTACCAAGTTCCTGCAAAAATGAAATGTTGGATCGATACGGTTTGGGAGGCAGCCAAACCCTACTTATTAAATAAAGAAATCGGCTTTGCGCTTTCTACAGGCGTTGCAGCCAAAGAATTTCAACTAGGTGGAAAAGAAGGAGCCAGTTTTTCTGAAATTTTGCGACCTCTAACTTTAATGGCACAAAAATACCAAATGACCATCTTACCGGTTCTCGTTCTCGACCAGTTGATGTATAAAACAGAAAAAGAGAAACGGCGATTTGTGATCGACTACCAGCAGCTGCTGACAATGGAAGCCCCCTTTTCATTTGCTGCCAAACAACAGTGGTTTATTCAAAGACTAGAAGCACTGACAGCTGAAAATCCAAAACTCGCTCCTCTTCTCGATCAACTTATCCAAAATCAGGAAACCTTACTTGAATTAGATGAAGCTCTTGCTGAAATGGAGGCTTACGAATGAATGAGGCATGGATCCACTCCTTGATTGAAGAACAAACCGCGGAGACACTCAATTATCATGAGAAAGCCTTCTTGCAAGAATTAGAAGTGCTTTTGACACAACAACAAACGCGAATTCAACTGAAGCAAGGCGAGTTGGACAGTAAATTATGGAATCCCCAAGACTGGTAAGACCATTTTTGACAACATGAAACGCCCAACAATTGATTGCTAAGCCCAGTAAACGACGTGGCTGAATGAAACAGAAACTTGAAAAAACTAAGTGTTCTGCTAGCACGTCTCTGATTCCTATTTCAACTAACATCTACTAAATGGTGAAATCCCCCTAAGAGGTCGCTAGTCAGCTAACTCTTAGGGGGATTTCTATCTCAGGTGGGTGTATTGTTTGGAGTCAGTTCTTTTTGGTTGCTTCAATATACGCTTGTTGTAGTTTAGCAGTCACAGCTCCTAGCTGTCCAGTTCCCACTGGATGACCATCGATACCAACAATTGGCACGATTTCCCAGACAGAATTGGTAATAAAACACTCATCAAATTCTGCTAATCGATCAATCGCAACGGCTTCTTCCTTAATTGGTAGCTTCAATTCCTGACACAAGCTCAAAACTTTCATTTTTGTGATCCCAGGTAAAACCAGATTGCCATCCGGATGCGTATACACCGTTCCTTTGGAAACAAACCATAAATTTGAAGCGGAGGCTTCCGTAAAAAAGCCCTCTCGATGCAGTAATGCTTCATCATAACCATTGGACCGAGCCTCCTCTAAAGAGAGCAGATTCCCCAAAAGGCTTAATGATTTGATGTCACAATGAAGCCAACGCTGGTCAGGGATTAATGTGGCTTGAAGACCATTACGCTGCATGTCCACTGGACGATGGAATGGAATAACATTTGCAGTAAGGACACTTTTTATCGTCCCTTGAGGAGGAAAAACATGATTTCGCGGACTTAAAACCCCTCTTGTCACTTGCAAATACACTTCTCCGTCAGTGATTCCCTCAATGTCGATCAATGAACGTAATCTGTCTTTGAGAATGGTGGTTTCATAAGGCAATGTCATTTTTATTTTAGCGGCACTGTTCTCTAGTCGCTGCAAGTGCTCTTCGGCCATGAACATTTTTCCTTGATAAATGCGAATAACTTCGTAGATTCCGTCTCCATACTGGTAGCCGCGGTCTTCGATATCGATTTGAACCTCTTGTCGATCAACGATCTCTTCATTCCATAAGACTTTCATGATAGCCTTCCCTCACTTTGCGATTTTATCAAAATTTTTTTTGGTAGATATAGGATAGGTCTTTACTATACCATTTTTCACCAATTTTTTTAAAGCCATTTTTTTCGTAAAAGCGCTGGTTTCTAAGGGAATATGCTGGTGTTTCTAGTATCCAGTAATCGACGGGAAATCGTTTTTCAAATAATTGCCAAGCAAGAGTCCCAACCCCTTTACCAATAAAATCAGGGTCGAGACAAAAGTAGCAAATCTGGTGTTTACTAGGATTTGCCACAATCAAACCAATAATGCCATTTTCTTGCAGCAGGTAAAGACTGAGATCTGGATCTTGCTTCACTCGTTTCAATAATTCTCCATTATGATAGCCAGATGGACCGTCTCGTTTGTCTGCCCCCAAATGGCAGGCGGTATCTGCATCAAAAGAGGTCCGTATTATTTTTGCTAGTACAAAATCTTCTTTGTCCCCTGCATATTCAACGATTTTCATTTTCTTTTCCTTCTTGCTTTACATGTTTTTGCTGTTGATAATAGCGGGTCAAAGTTCCTGCCATGGCCATCACGATCGAATAGACCGGCAGCGCAACGATCATTCCTACAAATCCTAATAAATTCCCGGCGATCAATAATAAGAAGACGGCAATGATAGGATGGATATGCAGCACTTTATTCATGACGATTGGTGAAACAACATACGACTCGCCAAATTGAATGATCGTAATGCCAATAACTAACAAGACTGCTGTTTTCATATCTTGACTCAGAGCAAACAAGAATGCTGGTGCCGCGCCGATAAAAGGACCAAAATACGGAATGATATCTAGAACACCACAGATTAAGCCTAGTAACAAGGCATTTTGCAAGCCTAAAAATGTAAAGATTAGATAGCTGAAGACGCCAACATACAAACAGACAAGTAGCTTTCCGCTAATATATGCTGAAGCAGCTTGATGAAAATCTTGACACAACTGCAGAATAAGAGAGCGAAATTTTTTTGGTGCTTTCGAGACCAAAAGATCAGGAACCTTATGTCCATCTTTAAACATATAAACCAATAGCAACGGAATCGTGAACAAAACAATCGCTGAATGAGAGACGATTGCTACCAAACTTGTCAGACTATTCGTAGCCCCAGTGATAAACTGAGCAGCGAGATTACTGATTTGGTTGATATCCAATGAATCTAACAGTGGACCAAATAATTCCTCAAAAGAAGAATGATCGATATTGTCAATGATTCTGTTGATGATGTAAGGAATCTGATTGATAAAACGTGCCATTTCGTTAATCAGTGCCGGACCGATCACCTGAATGATTAAATAAGCAGCAAAGAGGATCAGAAGCAATGTGACATAAAGAGCGAGATGTTGATTGCTGCTCCTTTTTTTGATCAAATTGAAAAAAGGCAAAAAGATATAAAAAATAAATACAGAAATCAAAACGGGTAAAAAGACACTAGCAAAAATGGCTTCTAGCGGGCGGAAGACAAACAGAATATTTGAATAGATCCATATGCCTAGTCCCACCAAACAAATAAACACAAGTACTGCAAATAATTTCGACTTTTTTAATAGCTCCAAAGAAAAACCTCCTGTTTTTTTGTTAAACAATCATTCCTAGTTTAGCATATTCACTATGTCTTAACCGATTTTTTTGTCACAAAAACAAAATTTCAATAAAATTATTTCATTAATGTTATTAAATTTGACGTTTTCTAAGTTCCCGCTAGAAAAATGAAACAAGAGGTTTGCTAGAGACAAGTCCTTGCTACGATCAAAAAAACTAGTGGCATCAGTCTGATAAACCTTCGATCACAACAGTCAAGATCAGCCATTATAAGACGACATCCAGAGGACGGCTTCTTTAGTGATCGAGTGTGTCTTCTTGGTTAAGACTTATGCCACTAGTTTTTCCTACTTCTTTTCCTATTATTTGTTAGGAAGATAGACCTTCACTAACTTTGTTAGCGGCATATAAAAAGGCGACCGCATGACTTTTCTCCACTGTTTGGAACCCGCAAGCTTCGTAGAAAGCCCGCGTTTTTTTCGTATCGTCAGTTAATAAAATTTTTTGACGAATTTTCGGGTAGTCTCCTACTATTTTTTTTAGTAACGTTTGCCCGATTCCCTGCCGCTGGAATTCTTTCAATACGAGTAAATCTTGGATATACAAAATCGTTTGCTGATCCGTTATTCCTCGCACCAAACCAACTAAGCGCTCTTGCTGCCAAGCAGTGATCACGTGGGATTGCTGAAGTGCTGCCCACAAGACTTCTGGTTCGCGAATATACAAGGACCAGCCAGCATCTTGATACAACGAAAGGACTTGTTGTGGGTCCTCTGGAAGGTGTTTGCTATAGTGAATCGTTGATGAATTGTTTTCTTTCTTTTGAATTGCTGTTCCTTGGCCGTTCTCTGAGACAGCTAGCCATTGGTTATACGTGAGGCTAGTAAAGTGTTCTTTTCTTTGTTCATTTAACAGAGGAACCTCGACTGTTTGAGTTAACTGATAGACAAAACCGCATTTCTGTTGGACGCGCCAAGATTGTTCATTACCATCATAATAGCCTGCCCAAACCGTTAGCTTCGGTTCCCTGGCAAACTGATCAGCAAGGATCGCAGTCAACGCCTCCACTGTATAGCCTTGTCCCCAGTAAGCTTTCCCGATCCAGTAGCCTACTTCAACTGCAGGCGGGAGCATAAATTCTTTGCTGATTGGCATAATACCAATACTGCCAATCGGCGTGCCATCTTTCAGACAAATAGCATAAGTCGTTTCATTCGTGTTAAAAACATCCGTAATAATTGTTTCGCTTTCTGCCACAGATTGATGCGGCGACCAGCCGGCTCTTGGGCCGATAGCAGGATCTTTTGCCAACTCAAACAACTCTTTGGCATCAGAATTCTGCCAATGTCTTAAAATTAAACGCGTTGTTTCTATCATCTCTTTCCCCTCTTTCGGACCTTTGCTGTGAGCATCCTATATATTTATTGCATTTCTAGCGCTATTTCTACCATTATTGGAAACACTTGCGTATTGTTGCAAAATAGCTTGATTTTTACTGAAAGTTATCTTTGCTAGCTTATTTCCTGCGATCAATTACGGTTGCGCACCGTCGCCTTTCGCAAATGCTTGCCTTTCCTGTGCTTGTTTTCTTAATTTCTTTTGCGCTTTCTTCGATCCGCGGTCGATATCTCGGTTAAATTTCCGTTCTGCAAATGAATGGAACAGACTCTCCAAGTCATACCCTGCTGGATATAATTCTTCTCTAGACATCAGAAGCTTGACTCTTCTAGTGGGAACGATAACCAATGATTCATCCAGCAAAATCTGTGCTTGATTGCTTTCTAAATAAGCATAAAACAAGCCCGTTTGATTTGTCTCTGTGTAAGAGATGCGATCGCCTTTTTTTAAAGTAGCCACGGATACTTGCTGTCGTTCTTTCTGGATGCCTTTAAATACTGCTTTTTCCGTTGGATACTGTTTCGTTTCTAAGTATCGTTGTGCTTTAGCAACGATTTCTTTAGAGACTGACATCTTTTCTGCGATCCAAAAGGCATTACTGGTACCCACAGCATCAGAAAGCAGCCGATATTTAGGTGTCAATGTTTCTGGATCAAAAGCCATTGCAGCCGTATGGAAATCTTGATGATCAATAGCAAACTGTTTGATTTCCCCATAGTGGGTAGTAGCGATCAAAAGCGCACCTGAATGATAGATGGCTTCCATGATCGCAATCGCTAAAGCAGCTCCTTCATTTGGCTCTGTTCCGCTGCCGATCTCATCCAGCAATACAATGCTTTGCCGTGAAGCATGCTTGACGATTTGGGCAATGTTGTTCATATGTCCCGAAAAGGTACTTAATGCGTTCGCTAAACTTTGTTGATCCCCAATATCCATCCACAGATTTTTCAAAAATGGAACCTGACTTCCCCCAGCATGTGAAGGAAAGAGACCATAGTGCGCCATCACACAAACCAGTGCCACAGTTTTTAACACCACTGTCTTCCCACCGGCATTGGGACCTGTGATCACCAGACAGCGAGCATCGTAACCAAGTTGTAATGACAGAGGAACTGCTCCTGCTCCTAACAATGGGTGTCGAACTTCCTGTAAGTCGATTACTTCTGCTTCATTGATTTCTAGCGGAACACCATGAATTTCACGACAGTATTTTGCTCGAGCAAAGATGATGTCCAATTCAACCAATACATCCAGACAGGTAAAAATCTCTGTTAAGTTTTCTGCAAGCAGTCCAGTCAATCCAGCTAAAATTTGATACTCCTCGGCAGTCTCCTCTGCTTTGGCCATTATCAAGCGATCGTTCAAGCGAATCGCTGCTTCTGGTTCAATGAAAACTGTTGCCCGTTTATTGGAGCGTTCAATAATCTGCCCTTTGATCTGATGTTGAAATTCGGAGCGCACAGGTAGTGTGTAGCGATCATTTTTTTGAATGATTCGTGCATCTTGTAATAGTCGTGGATCTTGCAAAAACTTTGAAAAGACTTTTTTCAATTCTGCTTCATGCTTGGCTATTTGTCCCCGGATTTTCCTAAGTTCACGACTTGCATCGGTGTCAATCCGGCCATTTCGGATTTTGTCAAAAATTGTTTGTGCGGTGTCTGAAAAATCCGTTAATCCTTGCGCATAGCCAGTAAGCCGCGGTGTCTGCCACTGGTTTTTTTCAAACATCTGACGGATCAATCGAAAAGACCGTAAAAAGTCTCCATAATCGATTAATTCTCTCGGCTCTAAAATCAAGCCTTTTTCGATTTTTGTCGTATGATGCAAAATATCAGACAGGCCCATGAATGGCACTTGTTGCCCAGAACCTAAGAGGGCCATTGCTTCTTGTGTCTCCGCTAGTCTTTTTCTAGCGGAATGAATAGAAGAGGCCGGTTGTTGTTCGGCAAATCGTTGCTTGCCATAATCACTAAGGATTCGTTGACTAACAGTTGTTTTAATTGTGTCAAATTCAGTTTCTTGTGGGATATTCATATGAGGTCCTTTCTTGTGCCCGTGAAACGTCTCTCCTCCACGTTCAAAAAAAGTGTACAAAAAAGGTGACAGTTCCCCATCACCTGTTTTTATCAATAACGATTTTGATCGGTATCTGCAGGCACAACAAATAAACTTAGTATTGTTTATTTGTTTAAATTTGCTGGTTAGATACCTAAGACACTCATCAAGAGACCTCTTTCTTTTTTTGAACGATTTTCTTTATTTTAGTATATCTATGATCGAATTGTCAACATCATCTATTCTGCCGGTTCATTATGTGTTTGCATATCCAATTCAGAATGTAATCGCTGGATCGCTAGCTGTCGTTCCTCATCAGAGATTGCTTGGTAAGAAATCCCTGCTTCTCCTTGCAAGCCATCTCCCGTAAAGCCTGTCCCCTGTATTTGATAGAGATCAACTGTTGTTAGGGCAGTCTGGTAACTCGTTATTAATCGTGAGATCTGCTGAAAAGTGAGATCCGTTTGGCCGTTTTCTCCAACGATCGACATGAGCTCTTGGTACTGGAACAAACTTGACAGAGACAGCAATTCTTTAGCGAGGAGCTCAGTCACTTGTCGTTGTCGTCTCTGCCGGCCATAATCCCCTTCTGGATCATCTTTACGCATCCGAGTATACTGAAGTGCTGCCCAACCATCTAATTGAAGCTCCCCCTCTGGGTAATGAATTTTCTCAGCCGTAAACTCAAAATCGTTGTAAACTGTGATTCCGCCAATCGCATCTACAAGATCTGCCATGCCATCCATATTGATCGAGAAATAATGATGAATTGGGATCTGTAAAAATTGTTCGATCGAAGCGATCATCATTTCGGCGCCCCCAAATGAGTGGGCATGATTGATTTTATCTTTGAAACCTTTACCAACAATCTCTACATAAGCATCACGAGGAATACTTGTAATGGATGTCCGCTTATTTTTTGGATTCAATGTCACGATCATGATCGTGTTCGCACGATAGTCTGTTTTTCGCTTTGAATCATTTGCGATACCCAAAAGGAGCAGACTTAGGGGTTCTACCTCTTCAATTACTGTTGCTTCTCGCCCTTTAATCGGTGCGTGCATGGTTTGAACCGTTTGTTCTGCACGAAGAACGATGCGCAGCGCATAGACTGTTCCAACGGTCACAAGCAGTGTTAAACTAACCAAAAGCGTCAGCCAAACTTTCTTTCCATTCGTCATGGTCTTCTCCTTTGCTTGAATTTATCGGATAAATTGTTACTTTTACTCGTAAGAATCCTTTCAGTCCATTCATAAGTCATCAATGTGATCCCACTTGCTAAACAGATACTTGCGAGGGTATCGCTTGGGTAATGAACGCCTAAATAAAAGCGGGAAAATATTACTAAAAGAATGAAAGAGCCGCCGAGGATAGCCAACAGACCTTTTTTCTTAAACAAAAATCGAGTGAAAAGCAAACAGGTAGTCACCAGTGTAACAGCTAGCAGGGTATGGCCACTGGGAAAGCTGTGTGAATCGCGAACCATCCCAGCTTCTAGGACTGGGCGTGGCCGCTGAATCAGCCATTTCATCACTTGACCGATACCACTCACTACAATCAGATTTCCTATTCCCCAGATTGCCCAAACTCGTTGCTGCTTTTTCCATAAATAGATGCCCAAAAGCAGAAATAAACCAGTTATTGGTAGGATCGTAGCAGTCGAAGCGATGGCCAACATGATTTGGTCTCCTAAAGCAGTGCGCATCTGAGGCAAATTCCAAAAGAGTCGGTCTATCCTTTGAAACCAGTGTGGCTGATGCAAGACTAGGATCGTCAATAAAAAAAACAATGCAATAAAGCTAAGACTGACCGTCATCCGACGAGTTCGATTGAACATTTTAGTAAACTCCTTTAATTTATTGGGAAAGTTTTTTTCGGGGCATACGCCTTCTCCAGCCCAAAAATAATGCCTAAAGAGAGACCAACTGCAATCAGCGAGGTCCCACCTTGACTCAGAAATGGTAGTGGAATACCCGTCAAAGGCAGTAATCCAATCGCCGCCCCGATATTTTCAAAAATTTGAAAAACCAAACCAAAAACAAACGTGATCGATAGATAGACCGAGGCTTTATTATTTGTCCGCAATGCTGCAAAAATGATCTGATAAATCAAATAAAAATAGAGAAAAATTACTAATGAACTGCCTAAAAATCCAAATGATTCTCCGATGACTGTAAAGATCATATCGGATTCACGCACAGGAACGTAGACAGGAATGTGCGTGTCACTTGCCCCGAGGAGACCACCTGAACCAATTGCCCACATACTTTGTACTTGTTGGTAAGCAATCGAGTCTTGATAAGCAAAAGGATCTGCCCAAGCTTTGACTCGATCCAGTTGATAGGGTTTAAAATGCAATCGAAACAACATCGTATTCCCCCAATCAGTAAAGACTAATAGCAATAACAGTCCGCCAACCACAGCCAATACCGTAAAAATTGCTGTCAACAGTTTCCAATGGACACCGGAAATAACAAATAGTGCGCCGAGCATTACGATGAAAACCAAACTAGTACCAAAGTCCCGTTGCATATACATCAATAGAAAAGTCGGCAAACTATAAAGCACTATTTTTAGAATGTAGAAACAGTCAGATTTGATTGTTCGCTGAATCTGTCTTTTTTCATATAAGAGTGTGAGATACACCATAAACAATACAAAAGCCAATTTCATAATCTCAGAAGGCTGCAATGTGAAACTGCCGATCCGGATCCAACGTTTTGTATGGGTCAACTCAAACATGACGGGATCATAAAACCAGTACAATAATGTCATCAATCCTAGAGAAAGAACATAAAAGATGCCAGAGAACCGCAATAAAAAAGTCGTCGAAAGTAAACTGCCCGCAAACAATGCGATTGCGGCAATGATGCAAAAAAAGAGTTGCCGCACAACAACCGGTCCCGGATCAATGCCATCCAGCACACTGGCACCATATTGAACCGCAATACTCAATAAAAAAAGTAAGAAAACCGGCAGAATCAGTGCATAATTCACTTCATGTCGTTTGAAGTACTTCATTTGCTTCCCTCCCTCTTTCCAATTTGAGGCAAATACCAAAAGCAAACGAAAGAATAAAGTAACTGGAGCCACCATAACTAATAAATGGTAAAGGAACCCCTGTCATAGGCATTAACCCTAAGATACTTGCGATGTTGATACTTGTTTGCAATAACAACAATGTGGCAGTTCCTAATAGAATCAAGCCTATTTGTGAATCAATAGCTGTTGCCGAACGAATAAACAGGCGCAACACAATTAGAAATAATAATCCAATTACAAAAATCCCTACCAAAAGGCCAAGCTCCTCTACCAATACCGAAAAAATGAAGTCTGTCTCCGCAACGGGTAAGAACCCTTTTTTCGTGATGCTATTGCCTAAACCCAACCCGCTTAATCCGCCATTGAATAATGCATAATAGGAATGAATCATTTGGAAACCTTGACCATATGGGTCAGAAAATGGATCTCCAACAAGTTGGATCCGGTTGTATACATGCATGAAGAATTGTGGTAACCAGCCGTGTTGTCCTAAAAAGAGGACCGCACCTCCTAAAAGAAATAAACTGGAAATCAGTGCAGTAAATAGCAGGAATGTGACTTTGACTGGCACTTGAACAGTCGTGATCATAACAAAAGCCAAAAATAGTAAAATCATTACTCCTGCAACTTTAGGCTGCATTAGAACCAGCCCACAACATAGAAATAAGAGAAAGAGCGGCTTTTTTAATTCATTGAAAGATCGTTTGACCTTAAAATAGTTTGCCAAATAAAGAATCATACCGACATTTGTTATTTCTGAAGGTTGAAACTGAATGCCAAAAATCGAAATCCAGCGCTGAGCACCGTTAACTGATACCCCGAAAAATGGCAGGTAGGCCAACAGTAACATGACAATGCCAAAGGCCAATAGTCCCACCGCTAACTTTTTGCTTAACAAAATTTCGACGCGGGTTTTTTGAATCAAAAGAATCATTCCCCAACTCAACAGCAGAAAAATCAGCTGTCGCTGGAACAACGCGGCCGGTGCACCCCCAGCAGTCATCAACCGGTAAGAACTTGCACTATAAATCATTAAAAGACCGATGATACTCAACAGCAAATAAGCTGTGATAAGTAACCAATCGATCTTTCTCTTTTTACTCATATCGTCCACTCCTTCCCTTGGAGCAGGTGATTTCAGACGTTATTTATTTTATCCATTTACGTTTTGAAACATACTCAAGAAAAGAAAAAAAGCCAAACTTCTCTCAAGACGTTCGACTTCGCAAGCAATCTCATCGTCCGAGTTTTGGCACTATACAACGTAAAGAAGAAGCAAATTAGTAGTATTTATTTCTTCTTAGCTATTTTATGAAGAGCCTTAATCCGACAATTCCTGTTTTACACATTGGCGTCTTTCGACGTTTCTGCGCAATAGCTTATGTTTGTATAGGAGCCTCACCTAACAAGGTTATCCGTTATTTTTATTCATCCTGAATGTTACCTTTTGTTCCTCATGATGACAACTGAATTCCGCAATTTTGTGTTTTTCTTTAATTATTCTTAAACATCTTTAAGCAATTGACTAATTCCCCTGTTTTCTCACAGCTCATTGAATCGCTGCCTTTTTTAGTTAGAGATTTCTCGTTATTTTCAGGACAAAAAAACTGCAACAGCCATTTGCCATCGATCCATCGAGACCCAATCAACTGGCAACTATTTGACTGAAGTTCAGCCATCAGCTGCAATGATCATGGATCAAAAATGAATCAAATTGGTAAACGGCGTTGCAGTCATTCCTTGTACCTATTTAAAGGATCAGTCCGCATTTGATTATTGGCGAATCAAATAATCAAATGCGCCTAACGCTGCTGTTGCTCCTGAACCCATCGAAATAATAATTTGCTTGTAGGCACTGTCTGTACAATCTCCGGCAGCAAAAACTCCAGCAAGATCTGTAGTTCCATGTTTGTCGACAATGATTTCATTGCGTTCATTCAAAGCCACTCGATCTTTCAGCCATTCTGTATTCGGCATCAAGCCAATCAAAATAAAGACGCCTTCCACAGCTAAAGTGGCTTCACGATTTGTCTGCCGATCCACATAAGTCAGCTGCTCCACATGATCGGAACCCGCAATTTCCTTGGTAGCAGCATTGGTGATGACCGTCACGTTTTCCAATGTTGCTAGTCGTTTTTGTAAAACAAGGTCTGCTTTTAATTCCGGCAAGAATTCCAATACATAGACATGTTTTGCCATACCTGCCAAATCAATCGCTGCTTCAATACCAGAATTACCGCCACCAATAACTGCCACTTCTTTACCAGCAAACAACGGACCATCGCAGTGAGGGCAATAAGCGACCCCTTTATTTTTAAACTCTTGCTCTCCCGGAACGTTAATGTTCCGCCACCGTGCACCAGTGGCAAGGATCGCTGTCTTTGTTTTCAAAACAGCACCATTCTCTAATTCTACTTCCACGAATTCATTTTTGCGGATATCTTTGGCACGTTGTCCTTTCATGACATCTACATTATACTCATTGACATGTTCTTCCACTTGACGCATTAATTTTGGTCCTTCTGTGTAAGGTGTACCGATCATGTTTTCGATTCCTAATGTTTCCATCACTTGACCACCGAAAGTTTCCACCACCATGCCTGTATTGATCCCTTTACGGGCAGCGTAGACAGCAGCACTTGCCCCCGCTGGACCGCCCCCTACGACCAACACGTCAAACAGGTCTTTATCTACAAACGAGTCTTTGCTAGTCGGACCAGCAGCTTGTTCAAGTAATTGTTCGATCGTCTGACGACCGCTAGCGAATTCTTCCCCGTTCAAAAAGACGGTTGGTACGGCCATAATTTTTTTGGCATCTACTTCCGCTTTGAACATACCACCTTCGATCATCGTATGACTGATATTCGGATTCAAGACAGCCATGATATTCAACGCCTGTACGACATCCGGACAATTATGGCACGTCAGACTAACATATGTCTCAAAATGCAAAGGCTGAGAGATTTGTTTGATACGGTCTTGAATCGCTTGTTCGACCTTTGGCGCCCGGCCACTAACTTGCAATAAAGCTAAAATAAATGAAGTAAATTCATGCCCGAGTGGAAGACCTGCAAAAGCAATGCCACTGTCGATACCTGGTTGCATAATTGTAAAGCTGGGTGTCCGATCTGCAGTTACTTCTTCGATCGTAATACGTTCGGACATTTCTGCGATTTCTTCTAAGAAATCACGAACCTTTTGTGAGGCGTCATCTGTACCAAGACTAGCTGCGAAAACAATTTCAGATTCCAGCATTGCCAGATACTGTTTCAGTTGTTCCTTAATTCCATTATCTAAAGCCATGTCAACCTCCTATATTTTTCCAACCAGATCAAGACTTGGTGTTAAGGTGTCTTCTCCTTCTTTCCATTTAGCTGGGCAAACTTCACCTGGATGTGTCCGCACGTATTGGGCAGCACGAATTTTGTCGATCAATCCACTAGCATCGCGTCCAATTCCATCCGCATTGATTTCAACCGTTTGAACAACGCCATCAGGATCGATAATAAAAGTACCTCGTTGTGAAAGGCCACTTTCTTCATCCAGTACATCAAAAATACGAGAGATCGTGTGAGAAGGGTCAGCAACCATAATGTATTCGATCTTGCTGATTGCATCAGAGTGATCATGCCATGCTTTGTGGGTATAGTGAGTATCTGTCGAAACAGAATAAACTTCAGTTCCTAGTTCTTTCAATGCTGCATATTGACCTTGTAGATCTTCTAATTCCGTTGGACATACAAATGAAAAATCTGCTGGGTAAAAGCAAACCACATTCCATTTTCCTTTGAAATCTTCAGATGAAACGTCGATAAATTTTCCGTTGTGATAAGCTTGTGCTTCAAATGATTCAATTTCTTTTCCAATTAATGACATAGCGATTCCTCCAATTAGAATTATTATTTGAGAATAATCTCTCTTAATTATTAGTCTAAAGCCAGTGGAATTGCAATAGTCTCTTTGCATTTTTTTAAACAAAATGAATTTCTCCTCATAAATGAGCGTTTCACTTTCATTTTAAAATGATTTCTGGGAAAATAAATAGATTCACTTTTCTAACAATTATATCCTCAAGGTTATTCATTCTCATTTACAATGATATTTTCTCAATAACTTTAAGTCACTTTTCACTTTGTCAAATTCATCAAAGTGAAAAGTTTTTATTTGTCCAAACCGATAAGAAAAACACCTGAAGGACTCCTCTTCTGCTCTAGCAGAACCTCGGATCTTTCAGATGTTTATCAAAAACTATTTCAAGAAATTCCTTAGCGCTTATTTTTCTGATGAGGCAAAAAGAAATCTTGAAAAACCCCACCCAAGATGAAGATTACCCATGAATAGGCCCAGCTTCCTGTTGAAAATGACCAGAGGAAGTAAACCACAAGGATCACTGGCCAATAGACCGTATTAAAAAAGCGAACTTTTCCTGCGGATTCTCCATAAATGTGTTGCGCTGCCCGTGGTCCGGGTTCATCTTCATTAGAAATAAAGTAAACGCCATCGGCCATTTTGGCAAATCCTGTGCGGATGATACTGACATAGACGATAAAGAATACTCCTAATGCAACTGCCGCAAAAAACAGTCCTAAAGCTAAACCACTGGGAATGTAAAGAATAGCTTCCATCAAGAAAAAGGGCGTCACCGACAGAATACATGCAGAAATCCCTAGCACCAGACCAAATCGAAAACTCTTTTCATAATCTTCCAATTGCTTCCGCGCCTCTTGTTTTACTTCTTGATCAAATGGACGATCGTTTAATTTTCGTTTTGATGCAGAATAGTTCAAGCCGGAGGTAATAATAAAGCCCACGCCCAATGCAACAAACATGAACATGACTAATAGTCCTAAGCCACTATTGATTTCATTGGCAAAAAAGAGAAATATTCCAAGAGAAGCGATACATAACGCAATACCTAAAGAAAGTGAGAAGGCAAAACGGCGAATCTTCCCCCAAAAATCAAAGGCTTCATCGATTGTAATAGCATCTAACCAGGCTTCTTCTGCAGTATCTTCTGACTGCGCTACTTGCAGTTCTTGAAGCAACTCATCAATTGATCCAAATTCACTGATCACAGCCCCGATTGCTTCATGCTCGCTTTTTCCTTGTTCAATCAATTCATGGTAATGGTCTTCCATGATCGCAGCCAAATCCTCTTTGGCTTTCTTTGTTTCTGGCGTGGTGGGTACATTCAAAAACAAACTATCTAAATAATCCCGGATGGTTTTCATTTTGCTCCTCCTTGTAAAAAGCGCTCAACAACAATTTTTGTTTGCTGCCACTCTTGTTTTTTTACTTCTAAAAATTCTCTTCCTGCCTCACTGATTTGATAATAGGTGCGTTTCTTTCCATGAGTCACTTCTCCAGGATACGAACGGATCAATCCCTGTTTTTCCAAACGTGTGAATGCAGAATACAATGTTGTTTCCTTAATGATATAGAGCGAATCTGTTTTTTCACGTATCTGTTTTGAAATGTCGTATCCATAGGAATCATCTTTGGAAAGAATCGATAAGATGATTGCATCATTGTATCCCCGAATTCCATCGCTGGATATCACTCGATCCCCTCCTTAAAATTACTTTACCTGTCGTAATAATTATAAATCAATTACTACGACAGGTAAAGTAAATCTGTGATTCTTTTTTTAAATCAGTCTTGAGACCGAGAAACACCCGCTAACGGTTGAACATCAATTACCGGTAAAAACACTTCATCAAATTTTATGAAACTCCCACCTTCTGTTAAAACTTTGATCTGCTGTCCTTCTCGAAGCTGCCAACTGTCGCTGCTTTCGAAATAATACAGACCAAAATCTGATGAATAACGTGATTCCGCGTTTTTCTTCGTCTGAAAACATGCATACCCATCCTCATAGACTTTCATGACCGTCCCTTCGACCCATTCCTTTTGAGGTGGGAAAAAAATCATCTTTACGCAGATTATCCAAAGCGCAAGTAAACCCGCACCGACCAAATAGTTTTTGTGCCCCGGTTTGGAGGGCCAATAATAGGAAATGAAAACCAGCAACAAAATAGCTAATCCGCTGCCCATTAAGACTGTCCCCCACTTTGGCGCGAGCCCCACCTCTGTTTGTAATGTAATTTTTTCTGCCAAAGTCAATAGCTCAAAGTCTGCGATCGGGATCAGGTTTACCCGAAGAAACAATCCCCCTATTAACAGTACTAAACCTAAGGCAGCCGCCAGCAAATATTTGTGCATTTCGGAATCCGCTCCTTCCCTTTGAACCTAGCATACCTGAAAAAAACTAAATTTGGTTTAAATTGAATAAATTGTTTTCAATACAAAAACAGTTGCGAACATCCAACATTCGCAACTGTTTCTCATTTAAGCCATCCTTATCCGATAACAAGCCTTTAATCTTTTGCAACAGCCGGTTCAACATCAGACAACATAATGTCCAATGATTCGATCCCAGATCCTGCTAAATACCAAACTTGCGGATTTAATTCGATCACTTTCCCGTTTTTTCCAGCAGTTGTTTGCTGAACCAATTCATTTTCAGTCAACGTACTCTGGCTTGTATCCCCACCGATTGCTTTTGTACGATCAATAACAAAAATAATATCGGGATTTTTTTCCAGTAAATATTCATAAGAAATATTCTGCCCATGAGTCGATGCTTCTAATGTATCATCGACTGGCGTAAACCCAAATGTATCATAAACAATGCTATATCTTGATCCCAAACCAAAGGCAGAAAGACTACCTTCATTCATCATGACAACTAATGCTTTTTCCTTGCTGGCTTCTGCAGTTTCAGAAAGATTCGCGATTCTTGTTTGCAGAGCAGTCAACTGTTTCTTGGCTTCCTCTTCTTTTCCGAAGATTTGGGCAATAGTTTGAATGTTGTTATCGATCGATGACCAAGTGTTTTCGTTGTCTACACTTAGAAAAATCGTTGGTGCAATTGCTTCCAGATCTTTTTGAAAGTCTCTTTGGCGGCCAGAGATAATGATCAAATCAGGTTGGATCTGATTGATTTTTTCTAAGTCAGGTTCTTTGATACCACCTGCAGAATCAACCGCAGCATAACTCTTTAAATAGTCAGGCATATTGCTCGTAGCAGCTCCTACAACACGATCTCCTACGCCTAAAGCATCCATTGTATCAAGTGCACTGTTATCGAAAACAACGACTTTTTTGGGTGAAAATGGCACAGTCACTTTGCCATTACTATCTGTCACTTCGATTTCGGCAGGCGCCGCTGCAGCCGTTGAGGCACTTGTTGACTCTCCTTTTTCTTGAGAGCCGCATCCTGCTAACCCCGTGATCATTACCAATACAGCCAAACTAAATACTATTTTTTTCATATACTCCTCCTATGGTCTCTTAATTAAAATAATAACAAAAGCGCTGTCCATCCACTTCGACTATCTTAACTTCTAAGTCATAAAGTTCGTTTAAAACAGGCTCTTGGATCACTTCTGCAACTGTGCCTGTTTTGAACAAACTTCCTTCTTTCATCGCTACGATATGGTCTGCATATCTGGCAGCAAAGTTGATGTCATGCAATACGATCAATACGGTTTTCCCATGATCTTTGACTAATTTCTCCAATAAGTGCATCAACTGATTGGCATGTTTCAAATCCAAATTATTCAGCGGTTCATCCAAAAGGATATACTCGGTATCTTGAGCAAGAATCATCGCCAAATAGACCCGTTGAAGCTGCCCACCAGATAATGCATGGATCGAGCGTTGCCGAAATGATTCTAAAGATAAAAGTGTTAATGATTCTGAAATGATTTGTTCATCTTCTGGCGTTGATCGTCCCCGATTATAGGGAAACCGACCAAAAGACACCAGTTCTTCTACGGTCATATCAACCGTAAAACCGTTACTCTGTTGCAAAAAAGCGAGATTCTTAGCTAATTCTTTCGAACGCCATTGTCGAATCTCCTTTTCTTTGAAATAAACTTCTCCAGTAGTCTGCTCCAACATGCGGCTGATAATCGAAAGCAATGTACTTTTTCCGGCACCATTTGGACCAATAAAGGCAATCAATTGATTTTCCGGCAACTGCAAGGACAAATCAGTCAACACGCGCTTGTCTTGATAACTCTTTTCGATTCCTTTTGTTTCAATCATTGTCCTTTCCTTTCTTTGACTAGTTTTCCTAAAAAGAAGATTCCGCCTAAAAATTGAATCACTGTATTGATCGTTGTGTTCCATTGAAAGACTTGCTCAACAAAAAATTGGCCGCCGACTAGTAATAAAAACCCTAAAAGTGCTGATCCCACAAACAATGTGCCATGTTTATATGTTGGAAATAACTGATAGGCAATCGTTGCCACGACAAATCCTAAAAAGACGGATGGTCCTACTAAAGCAGTAGCAGTCCCCGATAATAAAGACAGCAAGAAAAGACAACTCTTCTGGATCATTGAAACCGATAGGCCTAAACTTTTTGCATTTCGAACACCCAAGACCATAACATTCAATTCTGGAATCAATAGCGATAATCCAATCAGCCCAATTAAAATAATTCCAGCAGCCAGTAATAAATGCTGACTATTGACATTGCTAAAACTTGCAAATAGACGCCCTTGCAACAAATCATATTCATTGGGATCCATGATGACTTGAAGAAATGAACTGATACTAGTGAACATAGTACCGCTGATCATTCCCGCCATCAGTAATAGAAACAATTGATTATTGGCTTTTTTATAAAAGGTCTGAATGATGACACTGCTTAATGTCCCGGTAGCTAAAATCGAAAACAAAAAAACGAAAGGTGTTTCCTGACTCAACATGCGGATTCCTCCTAAGAAGAAAAATAGTATCGTCTGGATCAGCACATATAATTGATCCAATCCTAAGATACCGGGAGTCAGATACCGATTTTGTGTCAGTGTTTGTAAAGTGATCGTGCTAAACGAGACAGCTATTGCTACTAAGCCAAAGGCTACTATTCGCTTTCCCCGTAATTGCAGTGCGAAGG
Organism: Enterococcus sp. DIV0574; assembly: GCF_051711125.1. Lineage (NCBI taxonomy): Bacteria > Bacillati > Bacillota > Bacilli > Lactobacillales > Enterococcaceae > Enterococcus > Enterococcus sp. DIV0574. The sequence continues at coordinate 1,601,996 of NZ_JBIOMA010000001.1, read as the reverse complement.
ACCAATTGCCATATGTATTGTAGGTAAGGTATGCGCCAACAGCTATCCCGATGAGTATGAACAAGAACATATAACGCCGGATAATTCTCATACCATTTTTCTCCTCATCAATAAGACTAGAAAGCTAATACCGCCAATCGTTCCTGCTACAACGCTGACCGGCAATTCATATGGGGCTATTAAAATCCTTGCTAGCAAATCACACAAGAGCAAAAAGGCACTGCCGGAAAAACTGATCAGAAAAAGGTTGTTTCGAACATGGTCTCCTGCAAATAAAGCAACGATATTAGGGATGATCACACCAAGGAATGGAACACTGCCTACTAAAAGCAAGACCACACTACTGGCAAAAGCAACCAGTGCAAATACGAGCAAGCGTAAAACGTGGTAGTTGATGCCAAGATTTTTTGCAGCTGTCTCTCCTAACCCGGCAATCGTTATTTCATAAGCAAGGAAATACAAAAGAGCAAAAACTGGTAGTGTCAGATAAATCAATTCATAATTGCCCTCGATCACGGTAGCAAAGTTCCCCTGTAACCAGGAAGAAACATTTTGCACAAGTTGAAAGCGGTACGCAAGAAAGGAACTGACTGCGCCAATCACATTCCCGAACATCACACCCGTTAAAGGCAAAACCATCGGATCTTTCTTAGGGATCAAGCGACTTAGCCATAAAAATAGCAAAACCCCCGCATAAGAAAATAAGAAAGCAGCGGTTGTTCGCAGGAGTCCAGATGCATTGGGCAGCCATAACATGACGATCAAGATCCCTAGGCGGGCACTGTCAGTCAAACCGATCACGTCTGCTGCAACAAATTTATTTTGCATCAGATGCTGAATGATTTTTCCACATAAGCTCATGACAGCCCCTGCAAGCAAGAGACTAATCGTACGAGGAACGCGTACTTTCAGCAATATCATCCAATGACTCTCTTCTCCTGCCATTAAACCAGCTAGAGACATGTCATGTGCGCCCACAAATAAAGACCCAGTGATCAACAAGAGAAGCAAAATGGCCAGACTCATTTTTCTCATATACTAACCCTTTCTAATGAGAACGATTCTCATTCTCTCTAGTTAGTTTAAGCGATTCCGCTTTTAATGACAAGGCTTTTTGCAAAAAAAAAAGATAAACCTACTCTTAACGTAGGTTTATCGAATAAAAAAACTTTTAATATATAACACATTTAATTCACATGAGATTTCAAGAGACCTTCGATGGCCAATTGATTCAAAAAGTGCAGCGGAAAAGATATCGTTGGATTGAAAAAGTAATCCATCGTAGCCAATTGATCAAGAGTCATGTAAGATGTGATCAACGTAGAGACCGTATTGATGATCTCCAAACTGCCGCGATCGCTTGTAATGATCTGCCCTCCCATGATTACTCGTGTTTCCTTGTCAAATACCAGTTTCAATGTCACTTCAAAATTATTTTCTACTTCGAAAAACGTACGTGCATGGAACGTACGTGTGACAGAATCGACGTCAAAGCCATAATAAGGTGCTTCCGTTTCATTGATTCCAGAGCTGCTCACAAAATATCCAAAGAGCTTGCTGACCACTGTGCGCTGCATTTTGGGAAAAGGGATTTTTTTTGCAGACAAAATATTTGTTGCCGCGACGATACCGGTTCTATACGCATTGGTCACCAGCGGTACATAGAGTGAACTGTCTGAATGATTGAATGGGATCGAGACTAAGTCGCCAACAGCATAAATGCTTGGATCGGAAGTTTGCAAGAATTCATTGGTGTCGATCGTCCCATCTGGGTTCAACTTCAGAAAGTCAGCGACCAGGTCAACATTCGGTCTTGGATTGACTGCATAGACAACGATATCCGCTGGCAAAAAAGTCCCATTGGCAAGTTCAATTCCCGCCAGCTCTCCGTTCGTAGTTTGTTTTGCTGCGACCACGCTGCTGTTCAGATAGATTTGTAAATTTTCTGGAAAACGTTCGATCAAAATCTGAGAAATCTCTTGGTCGAAGTAGCGGAAAAGCAAAGTATCCATCCGATCAATCAAGAAGACCTCTTTATCCTGTCCACTTAGTGATTCCGCTAATTCAAAACCTATCAGACCGGCACCCACAATGGCCACTTTCTTGGCTTCCTGTACTTTGCTTAGAGCTGCTCGAGACTGGGCAATCGTTTTGTACGTGGTAATGTGCTCTTTGACTTCTTCCGTAAAAGCATTCCGAAAATTACTAGACCCCATAGCTAAAATCAAATAATCATATGAGATCGTGTCTTTTTCGACACAACTAGCCGTTGATGTTTCAAAAGAAACGTTTTTTTCTGCCGCTGCAATCTTTACGACGCGGCTATTGAGCATCACATTGATCCCTTCTGACAGTAATTCACTGGCAGTAGCAGTACGGGAATCTTCTAGACGCTCAATATATCCCTCTAATACTAAGTTCAAACTGCTAGCGATATAGCCCAATACATTGGATTTTTCAATGATGATCACTTCAATTTTATCATCCATCTGTTTTAAATGGCGGGCTGCTGCTATACCAGCATGAGAGCCTCCAATAATGACAATCCTCATAACTTCTCCAACTCACTTTCAAGATTTTCCCTTCGAATTTCATCAATCACTTGATGCAGCCGTTGCTCTTCAAAACGATCGATCACACCTGTCAAGACCAGGAGCTTTTTGTAGTGATAGTTTTCGGCAATCTGCGGTTGATCCACAATCAGCAGATCATAATCGGTTGCTTGTGCAGTTTCCACCTGCATGTAAGGATACCCAGAAAGCTGTTTGGCCAAAAACCGCCGCAAAACATCCGTACGTAATTGATTTTGAGACAGCAGAACACCGATTTTCAGCTCTTTTTGTTGTTTCTCTTGCAACCATTCAATAACAAACGACAAATCATGGATGAGCTTTCTCTGTTTCTCCTCAGAAAAAGGCCCAGTGGCTTGTGCCAATGTTTCAACTGCTTGATTCGCTACTTCCGTGATGGTTCCCCGCAAAAAATGCGGAGGAAAATCGGCAAATGAAGTCAACGCGCCCTTCAAGTAGCGTGCTCTAAGAATGATGATTGCTAAAAAACGACTGATTTCTGGATAATGAACTTGTATATCAAGAGATTCATCCGCAAAAGTTTTCATCAATACTTGACTCTCAGCGGCTAAATCAAGCATAAATTCCGAATCAGTGTCCTGCTGGTGATCCATGACTACTAATCCTTCCATCATCAAAAACAAATAGAGGTAAACAGCTTCGTAGTCACTCCACGAAATGGCAAAACGGCTGAGATAACGTCCTAAAATATTTCGTAGCACTTGAAAAGTGGGATCATTTTCTACTTGTTTTAAGAGGCCTTTCGATGACTCATGTTGCTGGGAACTCCTAAAATCGAAACGGGCTTCCATCAAACCAAACCATAAGACCAATTTCCAATTATTCCGTGGATCAATTGATAAGCCAAGTTGCTGTTCAATCACCCGAATCAAGTTTCGAATAGCTGGACTCTTAAAGGTTTCATTGATTTTTGCTAACGGATAACTCTGCGAAAAAAACGAATAAAAGAAAAAGCGGATTTGGCACTCATCGCCGATCAGTTTCTTATTTTTCAATTGAAGACTAAATTCCTCCAACAAGTGATTGATCGATTTGAAATGACGAAAAAGCGAGGCCTCGCTAAGCGTCAAATCCAACATGAGTTTCGTTGTCGATCCTTCGCGATGGAAAAAGAGATATTCAATAATTTGAAAATCCACCGCTTCTGATAAATACGCATAAAAAAAATGCTGAATAGAAAAATCAAGCGGTAATGTTAAATGCAAACGATCATTCTCTTTTGTTTCTAACAATGCCTCTGCATGGAAAACAGAAAGATTGTCACTCAAATGCTGAATCTCCTTTTGGAGCGTCGGTGAAGAAATGGATAACTTATTTGCAAGAGTTTTATAGGAAATTTCTGAACCATGCTGAAAGAAGATGGTCAGTATCTGAAAATGGACTTGCTGATTTTTTTCTAATAGTTGCATCAAATTCATCGATTCTGCTCCTTTTTCAGTCTAGTTCTAATTTCCCAATAAACGCTTCGTTTGTCAACCATATTGAGCGATAGGATTTCACAGTATATGTCAAAACCAAGAATATTTCTTTGCTTCTCTAAAAGAGTCCATGGTAAAATTTGAAAGAAAGGAGCACGCATGTTAAAAAAAATATTCTTCTTTTTCCAAAGCGATTTATTATTTACGATTTCTTTCTTTTTGGCGCTTGTTGCGAGTTCATTTGGACGTTTTGATGTCCACTTTATTGATTTTCAAGTGATTTTGACCTTGTTTGGTCTCATGCTGACTATTAATGGGCTTGAAAAAGCCGGTTTGTTGAATTTCATTGGTCAACGTTTGCTCTCTAAGAGTCATTCTCTCCGAGCACTGATTCGAACGATTGTTTTATTAAGTTTTTTCAGCTCGATGGTACTAACGAACGATGTGGCGATCCTGACTTTACTACCTATGTATCTTCTGATCACCAAAGGCATTCAGGAACAAAAAAGCGTTCTTCTCGGCGCAGTTTACCTGATTGTAGCCGCTAATTTAGGCAGCAGTTTATTTCCCTTTGGGAATCCGCAAAATCTCTTCTTGTTTTCTTTTTATAATTTACCTTTGACTACTTTTTTGCAAACGACAGGTATGATGGTTGTCCTATCATTAACTCTGTTAGTAGGATCCATTCAATTATTGCCAGCATCCCCTCTCATCATCAAAAAAACCACGCATTTTTTTGAGAAAAAATACACGGTACTTTATCTTGGTTTAATGGCACTGATGATTTTGGGAATCTTTCATGTCGTTCCTTTCGTCCTCTCGGCATCGATCGTAGCATTCGTGGTCTATTTTTTTCAAAAAGAGCTCTTTCGTTCAGTGGATTACCGTCTCTTAGTCACATTCGCTTGTTTCTTTGTGATTATCGGAAATATCAACGAACAAGACAAGTTGATTGAAATGATCCAACCCTTCTTCCAAAAAGAACAACAAGCCTTTTTAGGCAGCATCACCCTTTCTCAGGTGATTTCCAATGTCCCAGCAGCGATTCTGATTGCTCCTTTTACAACCTACAAGAAAGCTGTTTTGTTGGGGGTAAATGTGGGTGGCTTGGGCACATTGATTGCTTCGCTAGCGAATTTGATTGGTTACAAATTGATCAAGCAAGCTCTCCCTCAAGAACAAAAAAGATTCCAACACAAGTTCTATATGGTGAATATTCTTTACTTATTCATAATCGGTTCAATCGGCTATCTCTATTTAGGGATAGGCTAATAGGCACTAGTAGGCAAGCAGCTGTCCCTGAATATACAGGACAACTGCTTGCCTTCAAACGATTAGGAGCTCATAATCGATCTCCGTCTTACTAATTGCTTTTTTCTTTTCTCCAAAAAGGGAACGGCTTAGCTGCAGCAATTCTGACTGCGGAATATCCTGTTGAAAATAGCGGTAAAAAAATTCCCGATCAATGATTTCTTCATAAGCATAAGAAAAAAGATGAGTAGAAAAACTGATTTGTTCTTCCAGAAGCCATTTCTTATAGACAGAAAGTAGCTTTTCATCTTTGTGATCGTTCTGTTCCAGTGGTTGAAAGATATTTTCTTTGGTCCGAACGATCCGCAAAATCAATAAGCGACGACTTTTTTCTACCAGAGAAATCAGCTGACCTTTCTCGGTCAACGCTGGATTCATTGCAGTAAATATCAAGGGATAGGTGGTCTTATCAGCAAGAAACTCTGCTTGTGTTTGCAGTCGAAAGTCTACTTTTTGTTGAGGATCTTTTACATAACGTCTAGCTGCCTTCAACATTTCCACTGAAAAATCAATGGCCAGATAACGCTCCGTATCAGGTAAAATCGCTGGAATATAGCGGCCACTTCCCGCAGCTAAATCAACAAAAGAGCTTATTGGCAAAATTCCGTTTGTCTTTAAAAATGTTGCTAGATCCTCAGCAATCGTTAATTGTGATTCTTGCTGGATCTCTGCATATTCTGCCGCAAAATCATCCCAAAATTCTTGTTCCTCACTCATGGAATCCTCCGGAGATGACTACCTTCCCTGGACTGCCTTTTTCTACTAATGCGGTTGCTTCAATCAAATTTTCGATCGTCAGGCCTGTTTCAAAACAGGTGGTGATCGTAGAATGGATTTTTTGTTCATTGACTAGATCAACAATTTTTTTTAAGATCGCTCCTTGACTAGCCAAATCCACTTGATAATCGGTTTTTGCAAACATATATTCCCAGTAAAAGTCCACTCCGATATTTTTAAATGGGTTAAGATCTAATGGACCGCGCGTATTAACGATCATTCCGATTTTACCAAATGGGCGGATCAATTGAGCAAATTGATCGATGTAATCGGAAATGTCATAAAAGACAGCAATATAGTCAAAGGTGGTTTCAACCTGATCTTGTAGCGGGTAATGGTAATCGAGTGGGTGCGCTACCCCATTTTTATCTAGCCATTCATGATTTGTGGGGCTGGCAGTGCCATATACTTCAAGCCCGGACCAATGTGCCAGTTGGGCGGCAATCGATCCCACTCCACCACTTGCATTAATGATCAATAGTTTTCCTTGATTGGCTTTTTCTTTAGGAATCAACCCAAATTTCTCAAATAGAAGTTCCCAGGCAGTGATACTTGTTAAAGGCAAAGCTGCCCATTCCGCTAAATTTTCTAAAGAGACTTTCGCTACTAAGCGTGCATCCACCGCTTGATATTTCTGGTTCGCCCCGTCTCGCTGTGTTGTTCCACTGTACATCACCGGGTCGCCCACTTGAAATTCTGTGACCTGATCGCCAACTTTTTCAATGATTCCGCAAGCATCATATCCTTGGATCACGAAATGACCAGATTTGGTCGTCGTTTGGCGACGCTTCGCATCAATGGGATTGACCGATACGGCTTCAACTTTTATCAATAGATCATTTGCTCCTATTGAAGGCATGTCCAAATCTTTCGTTTGAAAAACATTGCTGTTATCTAAAGGCATTCCCTCATAAAATCCGATCGCACGATTCAACATTACATCATTCTCCTCTCCTAAAAAAAGCTAAAATAACCTTAATGATTATTTTAGCTCTTATGCTTGTTTAATGCGAATAACTAGGTACTACTAATGGAACTAAAAATTCGTAAGAAGTGAAGAAATCTAACAAGGAACGTTTTCTTCGATCTGAATCAATAAACAAATGGGTCCGATCATCAGCCATCCGAATCGTCAAGCGTTGTTTTTTATCTAAGAAGATCTCATAGTCTTCATACTCTGCTTTGACAAAATCATAGTCTTGATTTTCCATCGTAGTAATAAAGATTTGGTCCAAAATGTCTGTTGTGATCGGAAACTCAGTCTCTAAATCCACTGCAAGTTCTTGCGTATTATCAATGAGACTTGGTGAAACCATAAATGAAGATGCGCGAAAATGAGTTAAGAGTAAATTGATATCGTAATTAAACAGTGACAATTGATTGACCGTAAATATTTTATCTGTATACCATTGCCGCAATAGATATAAGATTTGATGGTCGTTGACCCGCACTTCTCGTGTGTCAGAATAAATCGTGAGTAGCGGCAAGTACTGTGATTCATATTGAGAATTGATCGGATTCAATTTAAAATATAAATCCATTGCTTTTTCTTCATTCAATTGAAACTTTACCAAGAAGTGCTTTGTTTTCCAAACATCGTAGTTGTCGGTTGGCATCAATCCAATCGATCGCAAGGGTTTCAAGAATTCATAAGCATAGTATTCCAGTAACGTCTTTTTAGCGATAATTGAAATATCCTGGTTGCCAATGATCAATGTTTGGTAGTGATGACATAATTCATTAAAATCAGCTTCCATAATGGCTTTGCGTAAGCGCAAATCTGCTAATTCATTTTCTGCTTGTTCAATCAAGCTTTCAATTCTTTGATGATCGCTTTCTTTCGTTTCATAGTATTCATCATAAGGTTCTCCAGGTTCTTCAGGTATTTCAAGCTCTGCAGACTCTGTAGAGTCAATGATTAGCCTTTCGCTATGGCCTTCTTCAGCAGATTGTTGGTACAAGTCTTCCTGATCAATTGCCGTTGCTTCAAGCTCATCCGATTCTATTTCAACTGTTTTTAGTTCATCAGCGGCGGTTGCCAACTCATTTGTTTCCATTATTTCCAGTTCGCTCTTTGACGTAGCTGTTTCGCGAATCCCATCTTCTGTTTGTTCTTTCATTAGGGGCGTTTTTTCTTCCTCATTATTCATCTGCGATCGACTCCTCTCCTAGATAGCTCATTAAGAAAGCTTGCAATCGTTCGTTCATCTCTTGCAACGAACCAAAATAGTGATCGATTTGACGAAATTCTTTTTCGACGATTGCCTTTTTTAAGCGCAAGGCGTGATATTGCTGCATTAATCGTTCTTTTTCAAGAAGCACGTCTTGTTCGTTTTGGGAATAGCGAGACCATTCTTTTTGTTTCGCTTCTACTTTTTTTCGTTCTTGGACTAATGCTTCTAATTCCTCATCGATTTTTCCGCGATTAAAAAATCCTTTTGATTCTGACAACTCGTTTTCACTACGCTTAATGCGATCGATCTCCTCTTGCAGTTTTTGAATCTCGGATTGAGCCGCAATGGCTTTGGCGTCTAAATTATCCATCTGTTGTTCAATGGCTGTCAGCATATCACGATTGCCGCGTTGAAATTTACGCCACTCATCATCAATAGCAGGAATCACAAAGATTTCTGGAACACTGGCATCAATGCCAATTGTCGGACGTTCATGGTAGTATTCACCTATTTTATAATAATGAACCGTAGGTGAAATTCGATCGGCATGTATCATGAATGGAAAAGTAGCGACAAAACTGTCATGGATTTTCCGCGCCAGCAACTCATCGATTTCATGATTTTGATTGGATGTTTCTTTCAATTCTTTGTGCAGGCGGCCATTGTAGATTCGATAAATCTCCGGAATGTCTTCCTTTTCAATCGCTGTTTCGAACGCTTGCAGGTCTTGAAGCATCTGACCAATATTTTTTGAAGCGACTTCTTTGATTTCTGTAAATGGAACTGCCGACGACGTTTCGTTACGTTCATTGTCTACTGGATCCTGTTCTTTTTTAAGCTCCTCAGTCATACTATCCCTCCTAAAAACTCTTCATAAACAGTGTATCATTTTTTCGCAAAAAAAGTTATTTTAAGTCACCTAAATTTTTTGCAACATGTTTTTGGCAGACTCATCGCTGATCCCGTTACTTTTAAACACAAAAAAAACCTTATATCAAATATTTGATATAAGGTTAACTTGCGTGGCGACGTCCTACTCTCACAAAGGGAAACCCTTCACTACAATCGGCGCTAAGAAGCTTAACTTCTGTGTTCGGCATGGTTACAGGTGTATCCTTCTCGCTATCGCCACCACACTATTCAATTGAGTAAGTATTGCTCACTCAAAACTGGATCGAAGAATCAAAACTCTTCCGAGTTTCCTTGCTTTTTTCACAATCGTGGT
>NZ_JBIOMA010000001.1:1125000-1590000 GCF_051711125.1 Enterococcus sp. DIV0574 | reverse complement strand
TCAGGATCCTCCTAGGTGTGAGCCAGATTTCATCTACGGGGTTTTTACCCTCTTTGACATACTTTTCCAAGTATTTCGACTATCTGTTTCAACTACCATATCGGAGTCCTACAACCCCAACAAGCAAGCTTGTTGGTTTGGGCTTTTCCCGTTTCGCTCGCCGCTACTCAGGGAATCGAATTTTCTTTCTCTTCCTGCAGGTACTTAGATGTTTCAGTTCTCTGCGTCTACCTCACAGCTGCTATGTATTCACAACTGTGTAACATCCTATAAAAGATGCTGGGTTCCCCCATTCGGAAATCTCTGGATCATAGCTTACTTACAGCTCCCCAAAGCATATCGGTGTTAGTCCCGTCCTTCATCGGCTCCTAGTGCCAAGGCATCCACCGTGCGCCCTTATTCACTTAACCTTTGACCTTACGGTCGGTGAGTACTTCTTCTAGCGATAGAAGGTTGCTCAAGAAAATAAGCGTTGAACTTATTAAAAAACTCTTTAACTTGTCAACTCGGTGTGTGTTACTTGTTTTGATTTTCTTCGATATCCAGTTTTCAATGAACAAACTATTTTGAGAGTAAACCTCTCAAAACTGAACAAAGGCAAACGATGTGTAGTCTTCCGTACTATTCCTTAGAAAGGAGGTGATCCAGCCGCACCTTCCGATACGGCTACCTTGTTACGACTTCACCCCAATCATCTATCCCACCTTAGGCGGCTGGCTCCAAAAAGGTTACCTCACCGACTTCGGGTGTTACAAACTCTCGTGGTGTGACGGGCGGTGTGTACAAGGCCCGGGAACGTATTCACCGCGGCGTGCTGATCCGCGATTACTAGCGATTCCGGCTTCATGTAGGCGAGTTGCAGCCTACAATCCGAACTGAGAGAAGCTTTAAGAGATTAGCTTAGCCTCGCGACTTCGCAACTCGTTGTACTTCCCATTGTAGCACGTGTGTAGCCCAGGTCATAAGGGGCATGATGATTTGACGTCATCCCCACCTTCCTCCGGTTTGTCACCGGCAGTCTCGCTAGAGTGCCCAACTAAATGATGGCAACTAACAATAAGGGTTGCGCTCGTTGCGGGACTTAACCCAACATCTCACGACACGAGCTGACGACAACCATGCACCACCTGTCACTTTGCCCCCGAAGGGGAAGCTCTATCTCTAGAGTGGTCAAAGGATGTCAAGACCTGGTAAGGTTCTTCGCGTTGCTTCGAATTAAACCACATGCTCCACCGCTTGTGCGGGCCCCCGTCAATTCCTTTGAGTTTCAACCTTGCGGTCGTACTCCCCAGGCGGAGTGCTTAATGCGTTTGCTGCAGCACTGAAGGGCGGAAACCCTCCAACACTTAGCACTCATCGTTTACGGCGTGGACTACCAGGGTATCTAATCCTGTTCGCTCCCCACGCTTTCGAGCCTCAGCGTCAGTTACAGACCAGAGAGCCGCCTTCGCCACTGGTGTTCCTCCATATATCTACGCATTTCACCGCTACACATGGAATTCCACTCTCCTCTTCTGCACTCAAGTCTCCCAGTTTCCAATGACCCTCCCCGGTTGAGCCGGGGGCTTTCACATCAGACTTAAGAAACCGCCTGCGCTCGCTTTACGCCCAATAAATCCGGACAACGCTTGCCACCTACGTATTACCGCGGCTGCTGGCACGTAGTTAGCCGTGGCTTTCTGGTTAGATACCGTCAAGGGATGAACGTTCTACTCTCATCCTTGTTCTTCTCTAACAACAGAGTTTTACGATCCGAAAACCTTCTTCACTCACGCGGCGTTGCTCGGTCAGACTTTCGTCCATTGCCGAAGATTCCCTACTGCTGCCTCCCGTAGGAGTCTGGGCCGTGTCTCAGTCCCAGTGTGGCCGATCACCCTCTCAGGTCGGCTATGCATCGTGGCCTTGGTGAGCCGTTACCTCACCAACTAGCTAATGCACCGCGGGTCCATCCATCAGTGACGCAAAAGCGCCTTTTAACTTTCTCCCATGCGGAAAATAGTGTTATACGGTATTAGCACCTGTTTCCAAGTGTTATCCCCTTCTGATGGGCAGGTTACCCACGTGTTACTCACCCGTTCGCCACTCTTTTTCTTTCGGTGGAGCAAGCTCCGGTGAAAGAAAAAGCGTTCGACTTGCATGTATTAGGCACGCCGCCAGCGTTCGTCCTGAGCCAGGATCAAACTCTCATAATGATTTGTTTGAACGATCCATAGGATCGTTAAGCTCAAATAAAATTAACTTTGCTAGCTATTGCTTGCATGTATTTTGCTTCATATAATGAAGCGCCCTACACATTGGTTCGTTTGCTTGCTTTGTTCAGTTTTCAAAGGTCTACTGCGCTGCGTTAGCAACTTTTAAATCATATCAGATCAACAAGTGAATGTCAACTCTTTTTTTAAAAGTTTTTTTCGAAAGTGTTTATTCAACAACTTCCTGTGCGTCATCAGCGACTCCATTAGAATAACAAATGAATTGTTATTTGTCAACAACTTTTTTCAATCTTTTTTGTTGCTGCATCAGCATCAAATCGATTTCTTGAATTTGCGACTTCGTTATAATATCATCTGTTTCTGTTTTGGTCAAGCCCTTTTTTCAAAAAGTTTTTTTGAAAGGTTTTGACTGTCGGCGTGTTTTGCCAACGTTCACTACTTTATCATTAAGCGTATGAAAGAGCAAGTGTTTTTCTGAAATACTTTCAATTATTTTTGAAAAAGAAAAACTGCCTAAAATAGGCAGTTTAATCAATGTCCCGAGTCCGAAAACGAATCTGATCGTTTTCATCACGTCTCAAGACTGTTTCTTCTTTCAAATAACTAAAGGATCTCTCCTTGAGCTCAGGATTTTCCAACATTTCTTCATATCCTGTGAATATGTCTTGGATATACTTTTTATAGGCTTTTTTCTTTTTGATACGTTTTTTCATTCGGCACCGTCCTTTACGTGCTCTATCTTAGCAATTGTGGCAGAAGTTGACAACCGAATTTTTACGATTCGCTAGAGTTTTTGGTCGAAATTTTATTTTGGGGCAATATAACTGACACTTTGCGAATAAGCAAGCTCATTGGGAATGATTCGATAAGAAATCGTTTTGCCATCAATAACGTTGCCCTCTGATATTAAAATGCCATCTTTGCCAACCGCTTCCACAAAGGCGACATGTCCATATTGTGTGCTAGAGCCAGCAGTGCCTGGGCTAAAACTGATCAGATAGCCTGCTTTTGGAGTAGCCGCCGTTTTATAGCCTAAACGTTTTGCGGTTGCTCCCCATTCTCCACCATTCCCCATGTATTCATCCACACTGCCGCCCAATTGCTTGACCCGATTGTAAGCATACCAAGTACATTGTCCGACTGGATAAGAACCTGAGGTATTATAATTTACACCGTTATAATCAGGAAACACCAACAGCTGCCGATACTCTTTGGGAATCGCTTCTTTTGATTGCAGGACAACGCCGCTGCCAGCTTTGGCTTCATCATATTTCGTTAATTCATAGACTGCAATCAATGAATTCAGTTTATTGTTGTAGCTCGTATCCGTTGCATAACGCCCCGTTAAATATTCAGTCGCTTGCAGGTAGTTTTTTGCTTCAGAACGCCAAACCTTTTTGTAAAAATCAGCATTCCCACTAATTCCTGTCCGCAGTAAATGAACGTAATCCTTTAACGACTCCTTGTATCCTGTATAGGCACGAAAAGCAGCTTGGATCGTATAAAATTCTCCGGTCCCATTATCCTCAGCTGTCATCATAGAAACGGAACGACTACCGGAAGTTCCTTTGATTCCAAACAAATTATAATACGGGGGAGAAGCAAGGCCACTCTGACCAGATCCGCTTTCCAAAATTGCCTGTGCAATCATAACCGACGCATACACACCATAAGTTAAGCCTAGTTCCCGAGCATCTTCTGCAATTGCCGCAACAAATGCTTCTGTTTGCGGATTCTTGCGAAAATCATAGCTAGCCGCATACTTAGCGATTAGTGATTGTCCATGAGGTGTTACTTTTTGCGAGTCAGAAAAATGAACTACTACATCTGGTTTGTTTACCTGATCTTCTTGGATCAATTGTTTTGTTTCCGCAGTACTATTCTGTTTATCAGTAATAGTATAAATGCGTACGCCATTGTTTTCTGTCGCCGCTTTTTCTTCCTTGACTATTTGTTCTGCTTGGGGTTGATCTGCCATGATCAGTTTATCCTGTCCAAGGTAAATTGCTGCTTTGACTAATTGCTGACCGTCTTTCCAAAACAAAAGATCTCCAGGTACGGCTTTTTCAAGTGATGTTTGCTTCCCTACCCGGCTGAGCTGATCATAAGTTTCGATCCCTTTTATATCAAAAACGCCACGATAAACAGCAATAGGCAACGAAAGATTATTAAATCCAGTACCCTGCGCATCTTTTTCATATGGTTTGCCTAGTTGATTCAGCGCTTCTGAAATCAGCGCTGCGGATCGTTCATTTGCTAACTGATTCAACAACGGCAAGATATAGCCATTCAAATTAGAATCAGTTGGGGTGGTAACCAATTTATCTGATAAATCAACTGTCTGGGAAGAATCTGCTATAGGCTGATTGGATGGCGGCAATTGGCTGACTGAAGAACCTGTGTCGAATGTCTTTGGTTCCGAAGAACTTTGGGTGGAATTTGCTGTCGTATCATTTGGCTTTGATGAATGACTGGTTCCTGATGGCCTTTCGGTAGTAGAAGACATACTAGGCGTTGTAGAATCCTTAGTTGAATCCGTTGTCGACGCACTGCTACTTGAGGAAGATGTCTCACTTTCAGACGTACTTGTACTTTCACTTGTTTCCTCAGTCGTTTCACTAGAAGACGATGGTTCAGTAGAATGACTTTCATCAATGGATTCTTCTGTTTCCATACTTTGACTGCTTGATGCCGTTTCGAAAGAATCGGCTGTTCGGTCTTCAGATGGTTCTGAGGATTCATTTGATTCGGCTGAGATTGATGAGCCTGAATCGACTATTGCTGATTCTGCGTTATTCTCTAAGACAGTCAATGCTTCAACCGCAGGCACCCCTTGTCCAAGGGTGATCAATAGAGCCGCTAGCATTGCCAACGCCTTACGCATACTTTTTCTTTTTTTCATTGGATTCTCCTCCATTGTTTACTCAAATCAACTTTACCATATGCACAATATTAAAATAAAGTGATAACTCTCTATTTTTATACATTTAATTAATTTCGTCTATTCGGAATAAAAATAAACAAAAAGATAGCAAGCCCTGCATAATAAAGCTACGCAAAACTTGCTATCTTTCTTTCCGTCATGATCAATCTTTCAAAAAACATCTTATTTATGAGCTAAACACGCTGCCCAAATTCGACCTGAACCCGCTAAGGGAATTAAGGAATTAGTATGGCTCAGCCATTCCGCTTATGGTCTGGCAATTACAGCAGATATTACTATATTCACCCAATCAATTAGATTAATTTCTGATAGGCCAGTCGTTCACCGTGTGGAATAGGGAAAACAACTTGCCCACGATATTGATAACCACAGGTTTCGATCACTTTCTGCATTCCAATATTTGCTTGATAGGTATCAATCCGTAAATCATGGATCCCTTTTGCTACCGCTTCTTCCTCTAGCGCTTTTAGTAAATGTGCACTCAATTGTTTGCCTCTAAAATGGTCACTGACTACGACACGATGGATTGATGCATAAGGCCCATCCCCTGACCAACTACCTTCGATTATCGCAGTATAAACGGGATCGACCCCTTTGACTAAAGCGGCAGAAGCAGCAATTTGATCGTCATATAACAAGAGATAACTTTCTTGTTTATTGATATCTTCTTTGATTTTTTCACGAGTGGGACCATAGCCATTTTGCCATTGAGGTGAGCCTTGTTTTTTTAAGGATTGTATGCCTATCTCAAAGAGAGCCATCATTTCCGGCAAATCAGAGAGCGTCGCTTTTCTAAACTGGATCATGCCATTCCTCCTTCAGCAGCAATTTGCTAATCGGCTACAATGAGCGAAGTTTACCGCGGAATTCATCGATCGATGTGTAGCCTTTGGCAGTCATAATTTCTGTCAATTCTTTTTTCAGACGGGCAAAAATCGCTGGTCCCTCTTTTTGTAATTCCGTTCCGATTTGTAACATCGTCGCTCCGCATAACAAATGCTCAAATGCATCTTGTCCAGAACGAATGCCGCCAGTTCCGATTACATTGATTTCTGGTTTTAGTCGGGTCGCGAAAGCCCGAACATTGGCGAGTGCTGTTGGTTTGACATACTCGCCACCGATACCGCCAAAGCCTTCTTTAGGCTTGATCACTACTGCTTCTGTTTCTGGGTCTATATATAGACCATTACCAATACTATTGATAGAATTGATGTATGTTAAAGGGAATTTATTCAAAATTTCAGCCATTTGATCAAAGTGCGCCAGGTCAAAATAAGGCGGTAATTTCACGCCTAAAGGCTTCGTGAAGAAACTAAAAACTTGCTCTAAAATTTGTTCTGTCAATGGAAAATCATAAGCAACTTGTGGCTTTCCTGGGACATTCGGGCAAGAAAGATTCAACTCTGTGATACCACGAAAGTTGCTAGCTTCAATCTTTCTTAGAAGTTCAATATTTTCTTTAACACTCATGCCTGCAACAGAAAAGAAGAAAGGTGCTTCAGGAACGATTGCTTCTTGTTTCTCTAAAGCAAAATTCAAATAATAGTCTAAGCCTTTATTTGGTAATCCCATTGAATTGATACTTCCTAAAGCGAGATCCACATATCTCGGTTCGGGATTTCCTTCTCGCGGTGCTAAAGTGGCACTTTTTGTAACAAAAGAACCGGCTTCTGATGCTGCAAGTTCCTCCAAATCCGTAGTGGTCATACAGTGAACGCCGGAAGCATTCATAAAGGGATTGTCGTAGGTGAATTCACCAAATTTAGTCGTTAACATTGTTCGTCTCCTTTCTTCATTGAAAATAGTTTACCTTTCTAGTTTGCAAAATGCAATTGCCGTTTTAGGTTTCGTCATTATTTTTAGCAATTCTCTATTCGCTGAGATCCTTGAAAAAAAGACAATCAGTCTTCATCAAATTACCGCTCGAAATTCTTTTACAATTTAGGTACGTACCCTCTTTTAGAGCCGCTCGATCAATTCTCTTTGCATTTTTCCTAGTGTGACTATTTTCTTTAGTATGCGAAAACGCCATTTTTTATTTTGGACTGTAAAACGCCAAACAACGTCTAACCCATTGAACCCTTGACTTAATTGCTCATTGACTAGATCTTTTCTGGCGTAAGCCATGTGATCAATGACTTTTGTTTGAAAAAAGTTCAAAAATAAAATGATTACTTGGCGATCATTCACAAGTAAAATCGTTTTGCTGCTTATACTTTCTATACTTTGTGATTCGGCAAAACCAATACTCATATCTCCTTCATTATAGGGAGCCGCTAGGCGAGAGAGTTTTTTCTTTGTTAATAGCATAGGCCGGATTCCTTTTCTTTAGTTATCGATCATTATTTTATCATTTTTTACAAAAATGGTCTCTGAAACGACAAGCAGTCGTCGCACGAAAATCGTTCATTTCGCTAAATTCAGTCTCTCTTTTCTTTTACTATAAAGCTTCCTGTTTAACAGGGGTATGGGGTCGCGTTTCCTTATTGAAAATGCAACAGATACTAATAAAAAATTGTTTAACTAAAAAACTCCTTTACTAACTTATCTTAAAAGTTAATAAAAGAGTTCCAAAATTTCTACGGATTATTTAGAGAATGAAATGTACTTATACATCCATACTATTTCAAACGACTTACGAAACTAACAGCCGCTGCATTGGAATCAGCAAATCCCCTAGCGAATCCCCAACGCGATCCGTGCATAACGGCTCATTTTATCGGTCGTCCAAGCGGGATACCAGACTAATTTTACTTCTGGATTTTTGACTTCTGGAATGTCGCTTAATGCTTCATGAATTTGTTCGGTCAAAACGTCGGCTAATGGGCAACCCATAGTGGTCAATGTCATTTTAATAACTGTATCGCCTGTTTCCCCGTCAAATTCGATTTCATATATTAAACCAAGATTGACAATGTCAATCCCTAATTCTGGGTCAATAACTGTTTCTAACGCTGCTAAGACACGTTCTTTGATTGCTTCGCTTTCTGCTTCAGTATAAGGCATAGTCGAAACCTCCTTTGATGATCTGTTCAAATCATAACTTGTTTTAATCCCTTTGTAAATGACACTTTCGCTTTCGTTTTCCTTAGGGACGATTCTTTTTGTTAACTTTCAATTCTGGAAAGACTCCGGTTGTTTTGAATGTACGCTGTTCATCGTCTGTTGCAAAACGTCCTGTGATCGATTGAGTCGGAACAAAGTTGATAAATGCATTCTCATCCGCTTCTAAAACAGCTTGTTCCAAATCATAGATTTCATAACGAGTAACTACCATCATAATCATATTTCCAGGAACACCAGAATACCCTCCTACAGATGGCAACAATGTCATACCGCGAAACACATGTTTTGAAATATTCTTGCCGACAGATTCCGCTTTGGTGGTGATGATCAATGCCGTAACTTTTTGATGGCTTGTATGAAGCATATCCACCACATAACTCATAGCAAAAATGGAAATGATCGTGTACAAGGCGCTCTCCCATGAGAAAATAAACCCTGACAGCATAACAATGATGCCATTAAGCATAAACATATATTTGCCGACAGTCTTACCTGTCGTTTTTGATAAGATCAATGAGAGGATGTCCATTCCTCCCGTTGTGAAACCCATTTTTAACGAATAAGCGACTCCAACACCAAGTAATACGCCGCCAATCAACGAATTCACGAGGATATTGTTTGTGATTTCTCCTTGAGGCAAAATCATCGTTATTAAAGAGACCACTACAACGTTAATAAAACTCATCCAAGTGGAAGCTTTACCTAGTTTGATAAAGCCTAAAATAAAGATTGGCACATTCAAAAGCAAAATAAAGAGACCGGTACTAAGATGCAAGCCGAATTGTTCCCACCCGACTGCTACGATCAACTGGGCAACACCATTCATCCCTGCAGAAAGTACTTTTGCAGGAATCAAAAAGAAATTCAACGCGATCGCTGCGGTCAATCCTGACAACAAAATAACCCCGATTTTTTTCAGTCTTTCCGACTGCTGATGTTTCGTCCATAATTTACTCACAATGCCATTTCTCCTTCACAAAAAATCTCCTTCCAAAGAATAGCAGTTTGTGTCTAAAATTGAAACTATTATTTGCAAAAATTTAGTTTCTCTCCCCTCTTTTTTCTGACTCATGGTAAAATCAAAGAAAAATAGAAAGGATGATCTTTGTGGCAAAAGAAGCAAGTTTCGATGTTGTATCTGAAATCAATACAGAAGAAGTAAAAAATGCCATCCAACTAGCAGAAAAAGAATTAAAAAATCGATTTGACTTTAAAGGTTCGACAGTTGAAATTAAAATGGATGGCAATAAATTAACAATCGTGGGAGACGATGAATTCAAACTTGAACAAATCAAAGATGTGTTAAGCAGCAAACTCATCAAACGAAGTGTTCCGACAAAAAATATCCAATTCTCACAGACTGAACATGCACTTGGCGCCAAAGCCCGTCAGACTGCAGAATTGATCAACGGCATTGATAAAGAACAGGCGAAAAAAATTACGACCGCCATCAAAAATGCAAAATTGAAAGTTAAAACGCAGATTCAAGACAATCAGATTCGTGTCACTGGTAAAAGCCGTGACGATTTACAAGAAGTTATCCAGCTGCTGCGCAAGCTTGAATTACCGATCGATTTACAATTCACAAATTATCGTTGACTTCTCTCTGTACCGATCGCAAACCGCATGTACGGTCTACGATCGGTGCTGAGAGTCTTTTTGTTTTTGCCAGAAATGGTCCATTGCTTTGCTAAGCTGCTCTGGTCGAAAGCAGGTTTGGGCGTGTTGCCAATGCAATGGAAACAGTTGCTGGTAAGCCGTTGTATGAAAACGCTGATCCAGCAACAGGATCACGCCTTGATCCGTAGAATCACGAATGACACGTCCCGCTGCTTGCAGAACTTTGTTCATTCCAGGCAGCCGATAGGCATAGGCAAAACCAGCATGTTTTTTTTCTTCATAATAGTCCCGAATCAGTTCTTGTTCGTGATTGATTTGCGGCAATCCGACACCAACAATCGCCGTTCCGATCAGACGAGTTCCCTTCAAGTCGATGCCTTCCGAAAAAATTCCGCCCAATACGCAAAATCCTATCAACGAAGTTTTTTCTTCAGCGTCCGCCGTGTCGTATTTGAATTCCGCTAAAAAATTTTCTCGTTCCGTTTCATTCATAGCTGTATCCTGTACGAGCATCTTAATAGTCGGATACGCGTGATGAAATGCTTCTGCTACTTCGTCCAAATACTGGTAAGAAGGAAAGAAAACCATATAATTGCCTGACTTTGCGTGAACCATTCGATAAAGGGCATCTACGATCGTTGGCAGACTGGCTGTCCGTTGCCGGTAAGTCGTCTGGATGTAATTTGCGATCAGGATTTTTTGATTTGCAGGATCAAATGGACTTGGCAGTCGATAGCGTAATGCTTTTTCTCCGCCTCCCAGCACTTCCTGGTAATAATCAAGAGGCGTGAAACTGGCTGAAAACAACAAGCTGGCTTTTCCTTTGTCTAACACTTGCTGTAGAAAAGGAGCCGGTTCAATGCAAAATTGACGAAGAGTCAGCTCATATCGAGTGACCTCTACTGTTGTTTCATAATGATCGTCATAGAATTCAGCAATTTTCAAAAAGTGATTCACTTCAAAATAACTTTGCAGCACCGCTTCCTGAGCCGTATGTTCAGGGTTAGCTGGCAGCCATTCTTTCATAAGCTCAGCTAGCTTTGCTAATTGCTTGTTCATCGTTTCATGGGGTTCTTTTTGATGATGGTACTCCCAATGATCCGTCTCAGCGATTTTTTCAATCGCAGAGAATTCTTTCTCCACTTTATTCAATGCTCGACGAAGTTTTTGTTGATCCATTGGCAGTTGTTTTCTAAGATCTTTAAACGTGCTGCGACGAATCTCTGCTGAATACATCTCTTTTGAACGATTGACGAGATTATGGGCTTCATCGATCAAGAAAAAGTAATCTTCTTCTGGTTCCTCAAAAAAGCGTCGGAGATAAACAGTCGGGTCAAACAGATAGTTATAATCACCAATAATGACATCACAAAACACACTGACATCCAGCGAAAGTTCGAAGGGACAGACGGTATGCTTTTTTCCATACGTTTCAATCACTTCTCGTGTGATTTGATTTTCATGATGAAGCAGATCCCATAGCGCTTCATTGATTCGGTTATAATAGCCATTCGCATATGGGCAATGTTCCGGCGTACAATTCCGTTCATCTAAAAAGCAAATCTTATCCTTGGCAGTGAGGGTCACACTTTTTGTTTCACTGCCGTTATCCGCCAACTTGCTTAAAGCATCTTCAGCTACTTGGCGAGTGATCGTTTTTGCCGTCAAATAAAACAAACGATCGCCATCCCCTTCTCCTAATACTTTTAGTGCAGGAAAAAGAGTCGATATGGTTTTTCCAGTACCTGTTGGCGCTTCAGCAAACAATCGCTTGCCGTTTTTTAACGTCTTATAAGCGGCAGCAGCCAATTCCCGTTGCCCTTTTCGATACGTTTCGAAAGGAAATTTTAACAGTTGTAGTGAAGTATTTCTAACACGGCGCCAATTTTCCTGAAAAACCAGCCATTTATGATATTCATTGATCAAGTGGGTATAAAATTCAGTAAGTTCTCCCACTGTAAAATGGCGACGGACGCGGGTGATCAGCTGCTCCGTCGTCTGGTAATAGGTTAGTTGGACTTCAATTTCCGTCAACTTTTCTTCTTGAAGGTAAATATAAGCATAAACCATCCCTTGAGCAAAAAATAAATCGATTTGATCCTCAGGAAGATCTTCAAAGTAGGGTTCTGACGTCTTGATCTCATCGATTACCCAACATTGTTTCTCTTCGTCATAGAATAAGCCGTCTGCACGTCCTTCGATAGTCAACTTATCCTTTTCGATCTCGCTTTCTATTTTGAAGAAGACTTCCTTTTGATAAGCATCGCCGGCTTCTTTTTGCAATCGTCGATGGATACGAGCGCCTTCTTGAGCAGTATGGTTACTGACTTTGCGACTATCGATATCGCCACGGCGCAAAATAAATTCAACGATTTTTCGGACAGCAATTTTTCCTTTATACACGTGATCACCTTCTCGGAGCTATTATATCGGAAGCTTCACTGATTTTAAAGCGAACAAAAAAAGCCTGCAGGATTTGCAGTCTTTTTCACATTTTCTTAAAAAATGCCTACAATGGTTACAGCATATCAAAAACAACCTCTCTTCTTGCCTAATGATGTGTTTTAATTCTTGGCATCATCGCAATCGAAAGTTGTCTCAATCGACTTGTCACTTTCTTGTGGCATCTATTTCTCTTAAACTTCTTATACTGTTCTGATTTTCAGGCATTTCTCATTAGTATCCGTCACTGATCCACTTGAACTTCATAGCGCACATTGTTCTCATCGTAGGCACGATTGGTTGCTTCATCATACTGAAATTTTAATTCCAACCCATGGGCTCGTAAAAATAAATATTTTCCATCGATGGAAAACGAAGCCCCATGTAAGGTCGTCTCGTAGATTTCAAAAGGATCATCTTTTAAGCGAAGATTCGCGGAAGCAAAATTTTTTTCAAAGTCTGCTTGGATCGTTTCATTTCTTTTTTTGAGTGCCGAACCACTCAACGTTTCATCACTGCTACTTTCTGTCATAGGCATGTATTGTTTGACGATGGTCAATTCTTCTCCTTGCAGATCATAGACACCTTGGCTTTGCGGAAATTGACTGCTTTCTTCTTGAATCAGCATCAAGTCGACATTCTCGGCATTTGTGGAGCTGAGCTTGGTCGCAGTAGCTGTCGTAGGTTCGCTCGTTTTGATTGCTTGATTTTCTTGCCCACAGCTTGCGAGTAACAAGCTGCAAAAGAATGAGCATAAAACTAGACATACTTTCTTATTCATGTTACCGCCTCCACTATTTCCATAATTAAGGTTTTTTAAATTAATTACAGTATAACAGTGTATTTTTTTTACGGAGGTTTCTTAGAAAATTTTTCGGGATAGTTTTTTAAAAACGACCCTATTTTTAATCAAACTGCCGTTTTTTGCAGATTTTTTTAATCTCATTTTCTCTTTGGTTTCTTCCACCAGCGCAAGAAGAGCCATTTTACGCTCTCTTGCTTTTTCCTAAATAAAGAGCAAAACTGTGAATCTTTAAAAAGCTTTTTTTGTTTCCTTGAATACTTTAGGCTATACTAAAAGAAGAAACAGAGGAGGTTAAAATATGAAAATCATTGGCTTAGTCACCGGCCCTGTTCAAGAGAATTGTTACTTGGTTTGGCAAGATGGGCATTTATTAATCATTGATCCGGGAGCAGAGGCTGAACGAATCATTGCTGAAATCGAAAAAACAGAAGCAAAGCCTAGTGCAATCTTATTGACCCATACTCATTATGACCATATCGGTGCAGTGGATCACTTAAGAGACTATTACAGTATCCCAGTTTATGTCAGTCCATTAGAACAAGATTGGTTAGGAGATCCTCTAAAAAATCTTTCTGGTCGCCATCCTGACTTAGGCGGTATTACTGCACGTCCTGCAGAGCATGAATTGGCGTTAAAAGATTATCAAATTGACGGCATCTCTTTTCGCGTTGTGGCAACTCCGGGACATTCCATTGGGAGTGTCAGCTTTATTTTTGATGATTTTGTCGTTTCAGGAGATGCCCTTTTTAAAGGCAGTATTGGACGTACGGATCTACCAACTGGTAATTTGGAACAATTATTAACGAGTATCCAATCTGAGTTGTTTATTCTGCCCAACCAATTAACTGTTTATCCAGGGCATGGTGAGCCAACGACGATTGAAAACGAAAAACGGACAAATCCATTTTTTAGATAAATGTAAAAGGAGGAAACGATATGGCAAGAACAGAATTATATGTCGTGCGACACGGTAAGACAATGTTCAATACATTACAGCGCGTTCAGGGATGGTGTGATACTCCATTGACCCGCACAGGTGAACAAGGAATCCATTATCTTGGGCTTGGTCTCCGGGAGATCGATTTTGTGGAAGCAGTATCCAGTGATAGTGGTCGTGCTATCGAAACCATGCGCTTGATCTTGGGCGAGCATTTACGTGGGCCTCAGATTCCTTATCATATTGATAAACGAATCAGAGAATGGTGTTTTGGGTCTTTAGAAGGGGCTTATGATGCAGAAATGTGGGGCGTCATTCCTCGTGTGTTGGATTTCCCTGATTATGATAATATGATTGCTAGCCATGTCAGCTTTGAGGCTGTTGCCAATGCGATTCATCGTGCGGACACAGCGAATTGGGCCGAATCCTTTGATGAATTGACTGAACGGGTCAAAACCGGCTTTGAAGACATCGCGTATCGGGTTGAGAAAAAAGGCGGCGGCAATGCGTTAGTTGTGTCCCATGGTCTAACGATCGCCTTCTTGCTGCATTTGATCAATAACGAAAACAACGTGCGTATGGACATCGATAATGGTTCGGTTACCCGACTGATTTATGAAAATGGTGAATTCACAATTGCGGAAGTGGGCAACACTGAATATATCAAGAAAGGACTTGCCCTTTCACAAGATCTCCTCGCTTGATTTTCTTGCAATAATGAATCAACAAAAGTAAGAGTAGTTTTTTGCTGAAAAGATCCTCGGCTTGACGATTTTTTCAGCAAGAAAAACTGCTCTTTTTTAGGAAGTGTTTGGTATTTTTTCCTAGAACAGGTATACTATGTAATGTATTTCACCATACAAGAAAGGACTGAACAAATGTTTTTTGCGAATTTTATTAAAGCCATCCTTTTCGGGATCATTGAAGGCATTACCGAATGGCTTCCCATCAGTAGTACCGGTCACTTGATCCTTGCTGATGAATTTATTGGGTTGAAAGTAAGCCCGGAATTTATGGCGATGTTCAACGTCGTGATCCAGTTAGGAGCGATTCTGGCGGTTGTTTACCTCTATTTCCATAAATTAAACCCATTTTCACCCACCAAAAATGCATTGGAAAAGAGAGACACTTGGACACTCTGGTCGAAAGTGATCATTGCTGTCTTACCATCTGTCATCATTGGTTTGCCACTGGACGATTGGTTAGACGCTCACTTCTATAATTTCCTCTCTGTTTCGATCGTTCTGATCATCTACGGGATCGGCTTCATCGTCGTTGAGAAAAGAAACAAAAACAAAGAACCAAAATGTACCGATTTGAACAAGTTCACTTATAAAGCAGCACTAATTGTCGGGATGTTTCAAGTATTAGCATTGATTCCCGGAACATCACGCTCTGGCGCTACGATTCTTGGAGGAATCATGATTGGTGCCTCCCGCTTTGTCGCAACAGAATTTTCATTCTTCTTAGGTATCCCTACCATGTTCGGTGCAAGTGCCTTAAAAATATTTAAATTTCTGAAAGATGGAAATGCTTTTGACTTGCAAGGAACAGTTATCTTATTAACTGGAACGATCGTTTCCTTTATCGTTTCCGTGTTAGCCATCCGCTTCTTGATGAATTATATCAAACGAAACGATTTCACTTTCTTTGGTTGGTATCGTATCGTACTTGGTGCGGTTTTGATCGTTTATTGGTTAGTATCTTTATAATAAAAACACTGCGATGTCCTTTTGGACATCGCAGTGTTTTTAGCTAAATTAGGTATTTTTGATGACCATGCCGTCAATAATATCGACAGCACCTTCTGTGTCGTTGATGATTGTTTCAAAGCGGTCATAAATGTCTTTCCATTTAATGATTTCTAAGACATCTTTTTCATCAGTGAAAAGGGCCTTTTTCAATTTAGAGTACAAAAGGTCCGCTTCAGACTCGATACGATTGACATCATTGATCATTTGTCGTAGCGTCTTTGAATTTTTGAACTTAGGAAACTCTTTTAATGCCGTCTGCACACCTTGTGTGGCCTGTTCGATCATGACAGCGAAATCAGCTGTTTCCGGACGTAATGACTTGATCACAAGATTTTCAAATAAATAAGTCAATCCCATGATGCCATCTAAAATATCGTCCAAGCGTTCAGAAATGATCAAAATATCTTCTCGATCGATCGGTGTGATAAAAGAATCATATAATTCATTGGTCAATTCTGCGATCACTTGATCGCCTTCTTTTTCTAATGCGTGAATTTCTGCTGCTGCTTCAGTTAACGCTGCTTCTGAATAATCATTTATCAGAACTGAAAAACGTTTTGCCGCTAAATGACCATTGGTTGCCAGCTGCTCCATCGCTGCAAAATAATCAAAACTTTTTTTTCGTGCCATTCTTCTCTCTCCTTACAAAATCACAAGTAATACTTTTACCATTACATAGGCAATCAAGCCACAGCCTGGGAAAGTCAAGATCCAAGCATAAATCATTTCTTTCACGATGCGCCAGTCAACGCTGGAAAAGCGACGTGATGCGCCAACACCCATGATGGCAGTTGTTTTTGTATGTGTCGTCGAAACGGGAATCCCAAACACGGAAGATAAGAACAAGCAGATTGCCGCTGTTAAGTCAGCCGAAAAACCTTGATATTTATCCAGTTTGACCATGTCCATGCCGACAGATTTAATGATTTTCATCCCACCGACAGAGGTTCCGATTCCCATAGTAAGAGAACATAACGCCATTACCCACAAAGGGATCGTAAAGCCGTTGCCGCTTTTTTCTACAAGGTTATTGTAGTAAAGACCTAGCATAAAGACCCCCATAAACTTTTGACCGTCTTGTGCGCCATGCAAAAAAGCGTTTGCTCCAGCTGCGACCGCTTGCCCGATCGTAAAAACTTTATTTGCTTTACGACGAGAAGTTCCCCGGAAGAGCCAAACGATCAATTTGGTGATGATAAACCCACCAATGAACCCCATCAATGTTGAGACCACCAGCCCTATCAGTACTTTGACCCATTCTTGTCCGTTTACTGCATGTAATCCGCCCAGTGCCATTGCTGCTCCTGTAAGTCCAGCAATCAATGCATGGGATTCACTAGTTGGAATACCGAAGTACCAAGCCGCAACCGTCCAGACGACGATTGAAAAAAGTGCAGCAGCTAAAGCGATTTGTGCAACATGAAAGCCGCCAGCAGTATCAAAGCTGACAATGTTACTGATGGTTTCAGCAACTTGCGCATTGAAATACGTCATCACTAAGACCCCAAGGAAATTCATCACTACCGCCATTCCAATAGCGACATTTGGACGTAGGACCCTCGTAGAGACTGCGGTGGCAATTGCATTTGGAGCATCCGTCCACCCATTGACGAAAATAACGCCTAACGAGAGCACGATGGTTATAACTAAAGCCATATTCACATTTATACACCTCATTTAAAAATTCCGAAGTAATCATAGCATAGAAAGTGAACAAAGTGTAAACTTTTTGTAAGTATTCATTAAAAAATATGTAAAGGATTAAAATAATAATATAGAACAAGAAAAAATAGCTGGCAAAAGCACCTTTTTTTGTGTTAAGTAAAATTTCTTTACAACTTTTATTGCAAATGAAACTTGCATTAGGTATAATGACTAGTGTTGATTTATACGTTTCAAACGTATAAGAACTTATTTTTGGAGGTGAAATACATGCCAAACATTGAATCTGCAATCAAACGTGTTCGCACAAGCGAAGCGGCTAATGCTAAGAATTCATCTCAAGTAAGCACAATGCGCACAGCAATCAAAAAATTTGATCTAGCTGTTGAAGCTGGTGCTGATAACGTAGATGCGTTATATAAAGATGCTGTTAAAGCAATCGATATGGCTGAGACTAAAGGATTGATCCACAAGAACAAAGCTAGTCGTGACAAATCTCGTTTAAGTAAAAAAATTGCGAAATAAGCAAATTAAAGCCGAAGCAATCAAATGATTGCTTCGGCTTTCTTTTACCCTTGTCTTTTACCATGCTTTAAAACGAACAATTGAAACAGAAATTCTTTATCGATTTGACCACTTTTCACCAAATAATCATTCTCAATCAATTCATGATAAAGGGCTGCTAATTGCTTTTCATTGAACTTTCTTGCCTGCTGCATCGCTAACTTGACCCGATAGGGATGGATTTTTAGTGTCTCAGCAATATTTGCCTGTTGATAGCCGACCTTCATCAGAATCGACGCTTGTAAAAGCAAGCGTACTTGTCCAATCAAAATTGCATTGATTTTAATGGTCTCTTCCCCTTGTAACAACAAGTCATCATACAACCGCCAGGCATCCGCTACTTTTCCTTGTAACACATCATTAGTCAATTCAAAAACATTGTGTTCTAAGGTTTTAGGAATCAATTGCTGAACGATTTCTTTTGTGATCTTCGCATCTTTTCCTGCATACAAGCGTAATTTTTGCAGCTCCTGCATCGCTTTTGATAAATGGAGATCAGTCAACCGCAGGAACAGTTCAAAAGCTTCTCTAGTCATTTCAATACCATCGTTTGTCAATGTCTGTTGCAAGTACCGACGAACATCCGCTTCTTTCATTGGTGCCACATCGATGATGATCCCTGCTTTTTTCAACTGCTTCGTGATTTTCTTTCGTTCATCCAGCTTATCATATTCGGCAAAAATCACCAAAACAGCCGTGTCCATTGGATTTTTTAAATACAGCAAAAAATCATCAAGGTCATGTTCTGGAACATTGGCTTTTTTTTCTGCTGTTAGAAAAAAAGGCCGCTCCACAAAGATCAATCGCTGATCACCGAAAAACGGCAACGATTGCGCTTCTTGAATCACCAAATCCAAAGGCTCTCTTTCCATATCAAAAGAAGCAAAATTCAAGTCATCTTTTGAAACTTCAAAACGCGTCAAAAATGCTTGACGTACTTGTTCTTGTAAAAATTTTTCTGTGCCTGTCACTAAATAGATAGGTTGCAGAGATTTCGTCCGAATCTCTTGCAACGCTTTTTGCAGTTCCATAGATTCCCCCGCTTTCTTTTCCATCCTATCATCATTCTAATCGATAGTCTAGCCATGTTTCTAGCTGTTGGACACGATGCCAATTTGACCAGCTGAAGCGGATCATCCCCTGCTGATCTGTTCTCAAGATGCTTCTTCCTTCCATCACTTCCAAAACTTCAGAATGTGGATGTCCATAGCGATTGTCTTTGCCACAAGAGATGATGCCGATTTTGGGTGAAAGGCTCTCGATAAAACGAGCAGAAGTGGAGGTACGACTGCCATGATGCCCTAGCTTTACCACTTCTGCCTGGAGATGAGGGTACAGTTGAATCAACTTTTCTTCCCCTTTTTGATCTAAATCACCGGTAAATAAAAAGCGCCATTTCTCAATTTCAGCCTTCAAAACTAAAGAATCTTCATTTTCACCTTGCCCAGACTCAGGAGCTAAAACAGTGATAGCAAGGTCGCGACCAATGGTTTCACCCACATTTGTCCAGTGAACAGTTCCTTGCGGAAGCTGCTTGATTAACGCGGCAATCTGAGGATGGTGTTCACTTCCAGGAACTAGGTATATTTTTTTGACAGGGATTGCTGTCATTAATGCCAGTGCATCACCTAGATGGTCCGTGTCTCCATGAGTCAAAAAAAGCCCATCGATTTGCCTGACTCCCTCGCCTTTTAAAAATGGAATCAATGAGGCGTGTGCATTTTCTTGATACGCGCGTTGCTGCCACGCCTCTTTAGGAAAAGATAAACTGCCGCCGGTATCAATCACATACACTTCCCGGTTAAAGGCTGTTTGTAAGACAATACTATCACCTTGCCCAACATCGACAAATGTAACGGCAGCAGGAACAAAAAGACGCTGTAAAAGTAGCGGTAAAAACAAACTGACTAAGAAACAAAAAAAGAACTGATGTCGCTGATACAAAAATAAACCAAGAAGACTACAGAAAATAGCAAGTTCTATGGGAATCCTTCCAGTCGTGAGGGCAAATCTTCCAAGAAAAAAGACGATTTCCTCTATTCCATGCAAAAGTGTTTCACTCCAACTATCCAGATAGGGTATTTTTGGTATCAAAAGACTTACGGCAAAAAGAGCAAAACAGCTAGGTAAGATAAAACGTTGAAACAACGGAAGCAAAAGAAGAGTAAAAATCCCACCCAACAAAGGAAATTCATAGAATAAGTGCATCAGCAGCGACGCTGCCAATAACGGCAAAAACTGAGAACGGATCACTGAGGAAACCTGTACGTTTCTTTGCATGAGCAATAAAAAAGTCATCAAAAAACATAGCTGCCCGGACGTTTGCAGAAAAACTTTTGGGTCGATCATAAGTGTTAGAAAAAGCACGATACCGTAACGATCACAGGCTGAAAGGTGACAGGAAAACAGTCGCAAAAGAACGGTCATCCCATAAGCGAGAACAGCTCGAATCACGCTGATAGAACCACCAAATAAAATGGCGGCTATCAGGATAATTGGCAAAAGAGGAAGCAGCATCTCCTCTCTGGTGAGCTTTCCTCGTCTCAGACCTCGTTCTAACCAGTAGAAAAAGAAAGACACATGCAGTCCGGACACAGTAAAAAAGTGCAGCAAGCCACTGCTACTGAATAATTGACGGATCTCTTGAAACTCATGATCTTTATATCCAAATAACAATGCGTTTATATAAGATGCCAGTTTCTCAGGGAAAAACTGCTTCACGTGAGTCACTGCTGCTGCTCGCCACCTGTGGATCGAAGAAATCCCGGCAGTTTGTTTGCTTGCGAGAATCTCAGTAATCGTCAATGTGCCTAAGAAGTTCCTGCTAGCCAAATAAAATGAGTAATCAAAGGCATGTTTGTTTCGGATTGGCTCTGCTATCTTGAAATTTCCATGTACTCTTAGTGATTTCTGCCAATTTTGTCGGCTGAGCCATTGGTCTTTTTCGGAAAGAGAAGAAACTTGATAACGCCCCATCACTTTACCTTCAGGCAGTTTCCCTTCAAATGTCACTAAATCACCATTGACTTTGATCGTATCAGAATAGATAAGAACCTCAGCAGTTAGCGATCCTTCTTCCAACTGAGGATTTTGAAAACTGACCATACGTCCCCCTATCAATACACTGCCAAGACAACAAAGTGCCAATAAAGCAACTTGTTTTTTTATCAGTAGTCCCAGAAGAAGATAACTTGCGATAATAAATAAAAGAACAGATTTCAAATAGAAACCTGTTACCCAGCAACCAATGATCACTCCAACAAAAAGGAAATGGTCACGGCATGTTTGTATGTGTAGCCCCATTCAAGGCACCAAAAGATAATTTTTCAAAATATGCTGGATCAAGTTCAACTTGGTGGACGGTAGCACCAACTTGTTGAATCAAATCTAGAGCATATTGATTATTGCGGTAGTCATTCAGATAATGAATTTTCTTGACGCCTGCCTGCAAAATCGCCTTCGTACAAGGCAAACATGGAAAGTGTGTCACATAAATCTCGGCATTGTCGGTTGAAACACCTAGCTTGGCGCATTGCAGTAATGCGTTCATTTCTGCATGGATCGTGCGGATACAATGTCCGTCAACCACATAGCAGCCTTCATCAATACAATGAACGTCTCCACTAACTGAGCCATTGTAGCCGCCGGCAATAATCCGTCGGTCCTTGACTAGTGTCGCCCCCACCTCTAACCGAGAGCATGTACTTCTAAGAGAAAGTAAAACAGCTTGAGCCATAAAATACTGGTCCCAAGGGATTCGTTTATTTCCTTCTATCGATCGGTTTTGAGAATTAACCCATTGATTCTTTTTATTCAGATCGCTTGTCATCTGCGTACCTCCTTTTTCTATTTTTCCGATTGCGAAATAATAGTACACAATTTTTATAATATACTATACCCCCACTGATTAATCTAGGGACTAATGAATTTTAGTGTCTTTTTCTCCATTCACTTCTGCTTGTTTTTCCTACTGCTACCGTCAGTCAAACAGTTCTCAAAATGACTCCACTACCTGCTGGGTATTGTTGTTGATTAAGGGACTGGGAATAAAACTGCTTGTTATTTTCTTTGATGCTACTAATATTTGATGCTACTAACGAATGGAACGAAAGATCCTCACTTTACTCTTCCCAGGTATAATAGTTTTTTCGCCTTTTCTCTCTTTCTTCTTCCGATTCCTCCCATTCATTGAAACACTTGCCTAACGCAAATTTTTCATAAAACCTTTGTAGCAACACCATCTGTCTATTTCTAGTTTTTCAGGGGTACATAAAATAATACGCCTTTCGAGTGCTCTTGCTTTTTTTTAACAGCAAAATACACGCTTCTTTTTTATTTCCAGCTTTTTTTCTTTTTCACTTTTGTTTTCAGAAAAAACTTGGAAATTTTCTCACCCAAAAAGTTTTATACTTCGTTTTGTAAGAAAAGAGGTGGACACACAATGAACAGAAGCATACATCAGCTTTCTCCTCCGAGATAACAGCGCCAAAATGATATTAGACTTAGAAAGAAGCGATTTGATGAACGAGAAAAAATTATCTTTATTTGGTTTTTTCGCACTAACAGCCTCGATGGTCCTGACTGTGTACGAGTACCCAACTTTTGCCACGTCACAACTTCATTTGGTTTTCTTCTTATTATTAGGAGGTATCCTCTGGTTTTTGCCTGTTGCACTCTGCGCGGCAGAAATGTCGACGGTAAAAGGCTGGCAGAACGGTGGGATATTTAGTTGGGTCAGTGAAACATTAGGCGAACGGTTTGGCTTTGCAGCGATCTTCTTTCAGTGGTTTCAGATTACTGTCGGGTTTGTTACGATGATTTACTTCATCTTAGGGGCACTTTCTTATGTGTTGAATTTTCCCGCCCTCAACAATGATCCATTGATGAAGTACATCGGTTTGCTGATTATTTTTTGGCTCTTAACGTTTTCTCAGTTAGGTGGAACCAAAAGAACAGCAAAAATTGCAAAAGCAGGATTTGTTATCGGGATCGTCATTCCCTCTATCCTCTTATTTGTGCTAGCAGCAGCTTATTTCATCGGTGGAAATCCTATTCAAATACCCCTGAGTGAAAAAGCATTTATCCCTGACTTTTCAAAAGTTTCTACTCTCGTGGTTTTTGTTTCTTTTATTTTGGCTTATATGGGTGTGGAGGCCTCTGCTTCCCACATTAATGAACTAAAAAATCCGCAAAAAAATTATCCACTAGCAATGATTTTGCTAGTCATTCTTGCCATTGCATTAGACGCTATTGGCGGCTTCTCTGTTGCTGCGGTCATTCCGCAAAAAGAATTATCTCTCAGTGCCGGAGTGATTCAAACCTTTGAATCGTTGTTGCTTCACTTCAATCCGCATCTTGGTTGGCTAGTGAAGTTAATCGCACTAATGATTGCCTTTGGTGTCATGGGTGAGGTCAGCTCATGGGTCGTTGGCCCATCAAGAGGTATGTTTGCAGCGGCACAACGAGGATTACTGCCGACTTTTTTGCGAAAGCACAATAAACATGGCGTCCCTGTTCCGCTAATCATGATTCAAGGAATCATCGTTTCAATATGGGGTGCTGTTCTAACGTTTGGCGGCGGTGGAAACAACTTATCTTTCTTGGTAGCTATTTCGCTGACAGTAGTGATTTATTTGATTGGTTATTTGCTGTTTTTCTTGGGCTATTTTGTTCTGCTTTTTAAGAAAAAAGATCTTCCTCGTACCTATAATGTTCCAGGAAAAACAATCGGAAAAACAATAATCGCAGGATTAGGGCTCATCATGTCGCTGCTCGCATTATTCGTTTCGTTCTTCCCACCTTCTTCGATTCCTGCCAGTGAAGACAGAACTTACCAAGTCATCTTGTTGATTAGTTTCATCGTTACTTTATTGTTACCATTCATTCTCTATGAACTTCATGACAAACGTGGCAAAGAAGCTCAAATCGACGAACCGGTTCATATGAAAACAGGAGATGTGAACCCTGCCACTTATCCAAGCGCTCGAGGAGAACACCACATCGTTCAAAACGAGAAGTATACAATCAAACATTAACCGTATTTTTTATCTATTAGGAGGAATTATCATGTTATATGGAAAAGAAAACCGCGAAGAAGCAGACTATTTGGAACCAATTTTTGGAGCTGTTTGTGAAGGAGAAGATTTACCGAAATACAAACTAAATCCGCAATCTGTTGAACCTAGAATGGCCTATCAGCTCGTACAAGATCAGCTACTTGATGAAGGAAATGCCCGTTTGAATTTAGCTACATTCTGTCAAACCTATATGGAACCGGAAGCAGTTAAGCTGATGACACAAACTCTAGAAAAAAATGCCATCGACAAATCCGAGTATCCACGAACAGCAGAAATTGAAAATCGCTGTGTGAATATCATTGCAGATTTGTGGCATGCAAGCAAAGAAGAAAAATTCATGGGCACTTCTACCATTGGTTCTTCAGAAGCCTGTATGTTAGGTGGGATGGCAATGAAATTTGCTTGGCGTAATCGGGCGGAAAAACTCGGTCTCGATCTAAATGCTCATAAACCTAATTTAGTGATTTCAAGCGGTTATCAAGTTTGTTGGGAAAAATTCTGTGTCTACTGGGATATCGAAATGAGAGAAGTCCCTATGGATGAAAACCATTTGTCGATCAATCTTGATAAAGTGATGGACTATGTTGATGAATATACGATCGGCATCGTTGGCATTCTAGGAATCACCTATACAGGACGCTATGACGACATTAAAGGATTGAATGAACTTGTTGAACAATACAACCAAACAACGGACTATAAAGTCTACATTCATGTGGATGCTGCTTCTGGTGGTCTCTATACCCCTTTTACTGAACCGGATCTCGTCTGGGACTTTCAATTACCAAATGTCATATCAATCAACACATCCGGTCATAAATACGGTCTCGTTTATCCGGGTGTGGGCTGGGTACTTTGGCGCGATCAATCTTACTTGCCTCAAGAACTTGTATTTAAAGTCAGCTATTTAGGCGGTGAGTTACCAACCATGGCCATCAACTTCTCCCATAGTGCTGCTCAGTTGATCGGACAATACTATAATTTTGTGCGTTATGGTTTTGATGGTTACAAAGCGATTCATGACAAGACCCATAAAGTTGCTCTTTATTTGGCAAAAGAAATCGAAAAAACCGGTCTATTCGAAATGATCAATGATGGCGCTCAACTTCCGATCGTCTGCTACAAGTTGAAAGACGATCCAAAACGGGAATGGACGTTGTATGACTTAGCAGACCGTTTACTCATGAAAGGTTGGCAAGTTCCAGCTTATCCATTACCAGCCAATTTAGACGACCAAATCATCCAACGATTGGTCATTCGTGCAGACTTTGGTATGAATATGGCTCACGATTATATTCAAGACATGAAAGAAGCTCTGCTGGCACTTGATCAGGCTCATCTGGTTTATCATAAAAAACAAGAAATCAAAACCTACGGCTTTACTCATTAAAAAGGCCAACACGTTCTAGCAAGAAACTTCCCCAAAATCATTAGAACTCTCAACGTTACTTCTATTGCGGAACTGTCCCAAGTAGTGCCATTCGCTTGCACTACTTTAGTTCAAAGAGAGGGATTGCGCACGGCTGTGCGCAATCCCTCTCTTTGTATCAATAATTATCTTTTTCAGTCTTTTCAATTACTCTTTGTTGCAAAGATTTCCTCGACTCGTTGATATAGTGTCTGATTGATAGCTAAGATAACAGAGGAAACAGTGCTGAAAGTCACCGGATAAATTTTAGTATTTTTCGTTTGAAGTGTTTCTTGGTAAAGAGAAGCATCACACAAAATCATTCGTTTGGTACAAAAAAAGACATCATCCACCACATCAGTTAATTGGTGATAGATCATATTGCTTATGGTAAAATGCTCATCTAACATTTCTTCTAACTGTTGGCGATAATACAAGTATTTAAAATCAGAAGGTGCAACAATATACACTTCCAAATGTTCAGTTTTTTCAGCATCAGGAAGCAAACTTAGTAAAATCGTCAATTTACGAACCAGATTGTCATTCCATCGAATCATCTGCTGGTTTTGGTTTGCCCATAACCCAAGGCTCTCCATTATTTGATCAAACATTTCCCTCTCACTTGGATAGAGAAAGAATAGACGATCCGTTTGAAAGATCTGCATGTCCCCCCAAGCGGAACGAAGAAACGGTAGTAACGTTTTTTCGAACAACAAATGATTTTTCTCGGAGATTCCTAGTCGGTTTTGTAATAAATGCGTGAGTTCCAACATCTCCGGACAGCGATGAATGTGATTACGATAAACGACTTCAAAATCTCTTTGCAACAGCTCCAGATTATTGCACTGATACTTGCGTGAATTAAAAAGTGAATAGATATAAAATTCTTCGTCCTCATTGCTACACAAAGAAACTACAAGTTCTTTAAGACCTTGCTGTAATAATTGAAATAGCGGTGTCTGTCGTGCCATCTCCTTGTCCCTTGATGCAAAACAAATAGGAGCTCTTCGGCTTCTTGCTAATCCGATGCGGATCCCTAAATGAATGATTTGACGTTCGTCTTCAGGATAAGAACGCAGAAAAAAACGTTGTTCCACGAATTGGATCAGTTCTTCACAAGCCTGCTCGATAAAAGACTGATTTTTTTCAGGTCGTTTTCCTAAATAGTTCATTACAGCCAATAGAAGATAGCGGAAGTCTTTCTCAGGGATCTCGACCTCCTCTTGCTCTTCATTTAAATAGCCCATTTCCTCAAAAAATCTCCATAAGTCTGTCCGAATGGTATAAACCTTGCTTAATGAAATAAACACCTCTTCCGATATTTTTTGCCAACTTCTCTCTCCAATCAAAAATTGATAGAGAACTTGTAAAAAATAGGATCCTTGATAAATGGTTTGAGTAAGCTCTGATAAGGAAGATCCGGCAGTAAAAACCACTTGATATGTATGCTTCTCGTGAGTGGCGGTAGCAATGCGTTCTTTCAGTAAAAGCAGAATTTTATCAATGTCATTGATAATGGTCGCAGGACAGACATCCAGCTGTTCGGCTAAACGGTCAATAAGCATGCTTTCCTTCTCATACAACTGCTCGCAAAGATAGACTTGACGAATCACACATTTTTCTATATACCTTTCCAGCATAGGCTCGCTCCTTTCCCGAATTTATTACGTCCGTTATTATAAACTATCAGGAAATAGGAAGAAATGAAATTGATAGCATTCTGAGGAAAAGTTTAGGTAAAAAAATTGTTTTCAAAATTATTTTTAATTTTCTCTTGGGAAAAATGAAGAATTTTTCATGTAATCGGTATAGCTTACCTTTAGCAAATCTTTTCCTGCTGAAATAAACAAATGGATTACACAGTGAGAAAAGGTCTACTTTGTATTCACACGATAAATTCCTTAGATCCCCTAGCATTCGATACAACATATAGTTGTATCGATTGACTCTTTTTGAGCAAAAGATTAATTTTTACAACCACCGGCCGCCTGCGACAGAGTGTGTTTTTGTTAGCATAATACGTCGCGATACTGACTTGTTTCACCCGATCGCTCTACTAAATAAAAACGACTTCTCAACTTACCTTATACCCCTTATACCCCTTATACCTTATACCCCCTGTACTCCCTATACCCCCTACAACGAAACAGAAAAGCCACTGAATCGCGAGCTTATTCTCTTATTCTTTCTCTTATTTTTCATCGCACCTTGATCAACCCTTCCAAAGCCTCATAAGTTTTAGTGCCAATACCAGAAACTTCTTTCACTTCTTCCACGGTTTTAAAAAAACCCTTTTCTTCACGGTAAGCGATGATTGCCTCTGCCTTTTTCGCGCCAATGCCTGGAAGCTCTTGTAACTGGCTGCTATCTGCTGTATTTAAATCGATCTGGTTCTGAGCAAGTGTTTCTTCTGTTCTATTGTCAGCGTAATCTACCGGATCATCTAAATGAGGAACGATTACTAATTGTTGATCTGACAATTCTTGGGCAAAATTCATGACTTCTTCATTTCCTTCATCAGTGACCCCGCCCGCTAATTGGATCAGCTCATACAGTCGAGCTCCACTAGGTAAGGTGTAAATACCCGGATTTCGGATTTCTCCTTTGATATCTACAACGATCTGATCCAATGACTCTTTCCTACTCTCTGATTCGAAAATTGGTGAAGACTCTTCTGCTTCGGGCCATTCTGGCTCATTCGGGGTAAAAAACAAACCAAATAGAAAAAGAATGACCAACAGCGCGCTCAAGGATAAATGCCAATATTTTTTCCCAAAATCCAACCACTTGTCCATAATGAATCACCTCAAAAAGAAGTACGCAAAAAAAGTCTTGATTGCTCAAGACTTGATAATTTCTTCGATTTCTTTCATGGAATGAACGACATGGTCTGCATCCAAATCAGTTAGCAATCCTTCAATATCATAGAACATCGTTTGCACCCCTGCCCCTCGTCCAGCCAGCACATCCATCGCACGATCACCGATCATTACAGTCGTTGTTTTGTCCAATTGATATTTTTCCACTAAATAATTCAAAGACGTTGGGTCCGGCTTGCGGGGAAAATTATTCTCCGGTCCCACGATCTCTACGATCAAATGGTCAAGATTTTCTTTCATTAAAAGTTCTTTCGTTGAAACAACGTCACGATGGGTCAAAATATAATTCTTGCCGCCATGGTCTACTACTGCTTGTAAAGCTTCTTTCGTTCCCGGAAATGAAACGGGTAGCCGCTCGTCTAGTGCTTCATATGCTTTAAAACGAGCGCTAAAATCAATGAAATCCAATTGATATTTCTCAGCTACTTGTTTTGATGACGAAGCTTTCAAGATGCGATAAATTTCTCTCGGATCGGGATCAAATCCAGCGTCTTTCAATGTTTTAAGAAACGCCTCTAACATGATTGGGTAACTGTCAAACAATGTGCCGTCAAAGTCCCAAATATACGAATGATACATGTACAACCCTCATTTTCTAAAAATAAGCTGAAATGTTTCCGTGAAAAGAATTTTTTTTCAGCAACTTTACAAAGTTTATCACAAAAGTCCGCCTTTGTCTTTAGATCAAAAGGCAAAGTGGTTGAGACAGAAGTGATTAGTTGCAAGAAATTACGGCTTATTACTGCAAAAGCGACCGCTTACCGTGCGTTCGAAAAAAGAGCTATGACAACCTTTTGTCACAGCCCTTAAAAATTACCAGCTTCCGGAAATTCCGCCCCCACTACTGGACCCACCGCCAAAGCCACCGAAATCACTATCCGAGCTTTTACTCTCTGCGATGACCTGTTCTTGTCGCGTGACATGATTGATGAGTAACAAATAAACCAAAGATTGATCCATAGTGGTTGGATTGTATTCACGACGAGCATTATTCAATAGTTCTGAACGATCTTCCCCCGAAAAATCACCTACTTGTTTTTGTAGATCTGGATGATTTTTATATACTTCATGGAGATCGATAGTAAACAAAGCATCCGTTTTAACAGAATCAATCAAGCTAGCTATTTCCTGAGAACTCGTCTGCACCATTTCAGGATACGTCTTTTCCTTCGTAAGCAGCATAGCCAAATAATCGTTGTTGCGACTACGCCGCTGAATTTCTTCTTCCGCCAACTGCTGAATCTCTTTTTTATACTGTGGAATCAAATAAGCATTTTCTGCAAGAATATCTCCAGTTAAATCATAATCTCGTAATTGTTCCTTGAGTTGCCGCTGCAATTGTGTTTCATAGGTTCGCAATGTGTCATGGCCTTGGGCTAACTCTTGCCCAAAGATCTTCAAATTTTTATGATCTTTCATATATTCTTGCACGAATTGATCGGCCAACTGCGGATTTTTCAATGCTTGTTGAATCATTTGGTTTCTAGCTGGTTGCGGACTGATTCTTTCAAACTCAGCTAATTGCCTCGGAATAACTTCACTAAGCAGGTACATTTTTAACGCCTTCAAACACTCTCCAGCAACAATATAGTGATTGAAGGTCTGATAATTCCTTCTTTTACTTGCCCATCTGTAAAAAGCCTTTTCATCAAACGCTGGATCCGAATGAATATGAGGAGGAATCACATTGGCTGCTTGAAAGCTTTTCTTCGTTTGGCGCTTGCGCCAGCCTATCACTCCGCTAATAGCTGCAATAACCAATGCACTAACTGAACTAATAAGTTGCCAAAACAGCAACCAGAATTTCTTTGACTCTGCGGCTTCTCGGGCCTTTTTTTCTGCCAGTAGCTGTTGCCCATCCGCATAAATTTTGTTCAGACCAACCGTTTCGTCCGCTGTTTTCATTTCCTCATAGACGCGATCAGAAGCATTTAAAACAGCTTGATCATAGTCTTCATCACGCAAAAGATCTTTTGTATCTTCATCGATCAGGTCATCATCTGACAAATCAGAAAAAATATACGTTAAGCCATCCCCATAGCCTAAACGAAATTCCCGGTCCTCGATGGCAAACACGAAGACTAAGCCATTGTTATACGCGGATTGACCAAAACTGTATTCATCAAATAACTGATTGGTTACTGTCTCAATCGATTGGCCGTCTAAGTTTTTAAGCGTGACAACAGCGTATTCTGGACTTCCTGGCAACGTTTGGAACCTCTCTTGGTTTAATTGATTGATTTTTGCGATTGTCTCTGCTGAGAGGACCCCTGCATTATCCTTCACAAAACTTTGACCAAATACTTTTTGGGGAACAAGTAGCACGAACATGACGATCACTACCAGTATGGAGCTGCCCACTACCCTCTTTTTCATTCTTGACACCCCTATCTGTATAAAATTACGTTAATTGTATATTATTTCCAGATGATCAGCATAGGGCTAAAGCCTTAGATCACAAAGAAGAAACTGCGAACTAAGTGCTACACTAAACAAAATGTCCGATTTTTTTACTAGCATCCCCTCCAAAATACCATTAGGTCTTTATGAGCGAATGTTCGAAAAGTAATCACCTTTTCGTCCAATCGAGAGCATTTGATTTGTGTGTTCCTTATATCGCAGTTTCAGAAGATGATCAGTTTTTGAAAGAATGAATCGGCGCAGGAATTCGGCCGCCTCGCTGAATAAAGTCAGCAGATTTAGCTGGATTAACTTTCATAACAGGTGCTGTGCCTAGTAAACCACCAAATTCGATGCGGTCTCCTACTTGTTTTTCTTTAGCCGGAATGATACGTACCGCCGTTGTTTTATGGTTGATGACGCCGATTGCTGCTTCATCAGCAATCATCGCAGCAATCGTTTCTGCAGTAGTATCTCCAGGAATTGCGATCATGTCTAAGCCCACCGAGCAAATTGCTGTCATCGCTTCTAACTTTTCTAGATTCAACAAACCACTTTCAACTGCTTTGATCATGCCTGCATCTTCTGAAACCGGGATGAAAGCACCCGATAAACCACCAACATGATTGCAGGCCATGACGCCGCCTTTTTTGACGGCGTCGTTCAACAACGCCAATGCAGCCGTCGTCCCGTGAGTTCCAACGGATTCCAGACCCATTTCCTCCAAGATGAGCGCCACACTATCCCCTACAGCCGGAGTAGGTGCTAAAGAAAGATCGACGATCCCAAAAGGAACCCCTAAACGCTCGGAAGCTACCCGTCCGACGAGTTGCCCCATACGGGTTATTTTGAAAGCCGTTTTTTTGACTGTTTCTGCAACGACGTCAAAAGATTCTCCTTTGACTTTCTCAAGCGCACGCTTGACCACTCCAGGACCGCTGACGCCTACATTAATCTCGACATCTGCTTCTCCGACACCGTGAAAAGCACCGGCCATAAACGGGTTGTCTTCCACTGCGTTAGCAAAAACAACTAATTTTGCACACCCCATGTCTGAGGCTTCAGCCGTTTGTTTGACTGTTTCCCCCATTAACCGAACAGCATCCATATTGATTCCAGCTTTGGTTGATCCAATATTGACCGAAGAACAGACAAAGTTCGTTGCTGCCAGCGCTTCTGGAATCGATTGGATTAATGCTAAATCACCGCCTTGATACCCTTTTTCAACCAGAGCACTGTAGCCACCGATGAAATTGACCCCTACTGTCTCAGCTGCCCGATCCAATGTTTTAGCTACCTTCACACAGTCTTGTGGCGTCGGTTGACTGGCTGCCACAACAATGGCAATCGGGGTAACAGAGATTCGCTTGTTGATGATTGGAATACCATATTCTGTTTCGATTTGTTCGCCAACTCGCACCAAGTTCTTGGCTTTTGTCGTAATTTTTTGATAGATTTTTTCGCACATCTGATCGATATCGGCATCGATACAGTCTAAAAGAGAGATTCCCATTGTAATGGTACGAATATCAAGATTTTCTTCTTCAACCATGCGAATGGTTTCTAGTATTTGATTGATTTCCATAGAAGCCCTCCTATAATTTATGCATGGTATCAAAAATTTCTTGGTTTTGAATACTGATTTTAACACCTAGTGTTTCGCCTTTGGTATGCAATTGCTCACGAATCGTTTCAAAATCTGCATTTGCCTCCATCGATAATAACATCATCATAGTAAAGTATTCTTCCATGATGGTTTGTGAAACATCGAGGATATTGATGTCTAATTCTGCCAATAGTTGGCTGACACCTGCGATGATCCCTACCTTGTCTTTTCCAATAACGGTCAATACTGCTTTCATAAGAGCCCGCCTTTCATAAAATTTTTCTTATTATAGCATAAGAAAACCGCACTTTCGATGAAACTTCATACGAAAGCGCGGTTTTTAGCAATAATGTTCGTCTTTATCCCAGCCGTTCTTGTAAAACAGCTTGTGAATCAAAGGTATAAATGATTGGCTCTGCATTGGGGACATCGATTTTGTCGACTTCTTCTTCAGGTACATTCTCCAAATACTTCACTAAAGCCCGCAAACTATTGCCATGGCCTGTGATCAAGACATTTTTTCCTGATCGAATGAAGGGAACAACATCATCCGACCAAAAAGGGGTGATCCTTTCAACGACCATTCCTAGGTTTTCTCCTTTAGGAATCAAGCGTGGATCTAAGTCGTCATAACGACGATCAAAATGATTTTCTGAAACATACAGCGGCGGTTCATTATACCCTCGTCGCCACTTTTGGACTTGACCTTTTCCATAACGAGCAACCATTTCATCTTTATTGACACCGACTAACTGTCCGTAGTGTCGTTCATTCAACCGCCATGTCTTATAGGTAGGTACCCACAATTGAGCGCTTGCTTCCAAAACAGTGTTGCAGGTGATGATGGTTCGCTGAAGATAAGAAGTAAATGCTACATCAAAAGAAATACCCAATTCTTTGATTTTTTCTCCCGCTTGCCAAGCTTGTTCCCGACCCTTTGCTGTCAAGGCCACATCCAGCCAGCCCGTCCAATAGTTTTCAAAATTTGCTTCGCTTTCGCCATGCCGTATCAATACTACCTTCACTTGAACGCCTCCTCTTTGATTCATTATCTCAAGAAAAAAGCAAAATGTCTTGGGCAAAGTTCACAGAGGTATCCTTTTTTTATCTGAGTATACAAAAAGTCTAGGCATAAGTTGAGCCAGACCCGATCTTTAAGGAACAACTGTCCTCTCGAGAATCTTTCTGACTGTTTTTACTTATGTCCTAGCCTCATACGTGCATGGGTCTGTTCTTAAAATTTGGAGAAATTAATCAAGAATCGTTACTTGAACGGTCCGACGGCCCCATTGTTCGCATTGTGCATTTGTTGGGAAATGCACGTCGATGATATTTCCCTTGATCGCACCACCGGTATCGCTGGCGATGGCTTCTCCATAACCTTCAACATAAAGTCTTGTGCCTAGAGGGATCACAGATGGGTCCACCGCAACTGCCATCGGATTTTCCAACAAGTTTTGGCCGGTAGCTGTCACAGTTCCGCCGCCTAAAACATCTGCTGGATCAGAACTATATGCTGTTGCTTCCATCGTCATCGTTGTTCCAGAATAGCTGCTTGCTGCAGATTCAGATTGGTTTTCGTTGGCAGATTGGTCTTCTGCTTGTGTGGTTTCTTTTGCAGGTTGTTCACTTGCTTGGTTATCTGATGATACTTTTTTGTCGGTGTCAATAATCAGAGTTGTACCATCGTAGATGATGTTAGGATCTTTCAGTTTGTTGTCTTTTGCAATTTGATCAATATGATCTAAATTACCAAAGTATTTTAAAGAAAGACCAGATAATGTGTCATCAGATTTCACCACGTGTTTGATTTCGTCTGCGTTAGCAGTTGTACTTAATGCAGCAAAACCAGCAATTGTGGCTGTAGTTAATACGAATGTTTTAATTGATTTCATAAATTTTATTTCCCTCGCTCTATGTAAGTTTTCGTCGTAACGACTTGATAAATAATAGCAAGATACGTTAAGTCCTTGGTAACAGTTCGATGACGAAATATTTCACTTTGATAAAAGAAATTAAATAACGTACCAAATAAAAAATAGAAATACTTAAAACCTTGCTAAATAAGGCTTTAATAGTAAACAGAAGATCGATTAACTGTTACAAGTTCCTTTTAAGCTAATCAAAAAAGCCGAATGAATCTTAAATATTTTCATAATTTCCGGAAATTTTCTGAAACAAATTTTCTTATATTACAAATTTGTAAAAAACAATTCAACCTGTAAACTTATAGAAAACACTGTTTTTTCTGAAAACTCAAATATATTTCGTGATTTTTCCAAGAAAGGGATTGACTTCCCACAAAGGTATGATACGATATTTCTAACGTTTGTTGTATTTTTATACATATTTCAAGCTATTATTGTATTTTAAAACAAAAAAGGAGTAATTGAATGAAAAAGATGTGTAAATGGTTCGCTTCAACAATGATACTGATCGTCCTGTTCTTTTGTGTTACCACAAAACTGGTACACGCTGAAACAACAGATCCCGTCTATGAAAAAATAAAACAAAATGGCGCATTGATCGTTGGCTTATCTGCGGACTATGCCCCCTATGAATTTCATACCACGATTGATGGCAAAGACGAAATTGTCGGCTTTGATCTATCAATTGCCAAAAAAATCGCTGATGATCTAGGTGTCGATCTTAAAATTGAAGAATTAGGTTTCGATGCGCTGTTAGGAGCATTAAAAACTGGAAAAATCGATCTTGTCATTTCGGGGATGGCTGCTACCGATGAACGTAAAAAGGAAGTCAACTTTTCTGACACTTATATGGAAGTCCAACAAAAAGTGATTGTTCGAAAAGAAGATCAGAACCGGTTTCAATCAACAGCAAATTTCAACGGTGTAGCTGTCGGTGCTCAAAAACAAACCACACAAGAAGAATTAGCTAAAAATGAGTTGTCCGGCTCACTTGTAACCTCTTTGCAAAAAGTTCCGGATCTGATCACAAATTTAAACTCAAAAAAAGTGGATGCTGTTGTGATGGAAGGTCCTGTGGCGGAAGCCTATGTTCAATCAAATGATAACTTAGCAATTGCCGACGATGTGGTCTTTGAGAAA
The DNA here is from genome assembly GCF_051711125.1 of Enterococcus sp. DIV0574. Lineage (NCBI taxonomy): Bacteria > Bacillati > Bacillota > Bacilli > Lactobacillales > Enterococcaceae > Enterococcus > Enterococcus sp. DIV0574. The sequence continues at coordinate 1,554,558 of NZ_JBIOMA010000001.1, read as the reverse complement.
GGTACGAAAGAAACAGCAATTGCTATTTCAAAAGAGGCGCCGCTGCTCCTGGAAAAAATCAATGCTTCCATCAAGACGATTGTCGATAACGATCTATTGAGTCAATATCAAGATGAAGCCTATGCTCTAATGTTCAATGAAGAAACAGGAGCACCTGAAGAAGGCTTCTTTAGCAAATATCTGCCCTTTTATCTCTCAGGAGCCGGTTATACTATTTTTTTAGCCTTTGTCGGTGTACTCTTTGGCTCGATTGCTGGTAGTCTACTGGCATTTATGAAACTTTCTACGTCAAAAATTTTGCGTTGGATTGCGATTGTTTATATTGAATACGTGAGAGGTACCCCGCTCTTAGTACAGATCTTTATCGTTTATTTTGGGACTGGCGTACTAGGTCTGGATTTATCCAAATTAACGGCAGGTTGTATCGCTCTTGCACTTAATAGTGCCGCCTATGTGGCTGAAATCATTCGTGCGGGGATCAATGCGGTCAACAAAGGTCAGTTGGAGGCAGCCCGTTCATTAGGAATGAATCAAGTTCAAGCGATGCGCTTCATTATTTTTCCGCAAGCCATCAAGAACATTTTACCTGCTCTCGGCAATGAATTTGTGACAGTCATCAAAGAGTCTTCTGTTGTCTCTGTCATTGGTGTCTCCGAATTGATCTTCCAAACAGGGGTCGTCCAAGGTGCCAGTTTCAAACCTTTCCTACCATACGTGATTGTTTCCTTGATTTATTTTGTCTTGACTTTTGCTCTTTCACGATTACTAGGAGTTGCAGAAAGGAGAATGAAAACAAGTGATTAGCGTAAAAAAACTTTTAAAAAATTTTGGTGCGACAGAAGTTCTGAAAGAGATCGATCTTGAAATCTCCACGGGTGAAGTCGTTGTGATCATTGGACCTTCTGGAAGCGGCAAAAGTACTTTTCTGCGTTGTTTGAATCTTTTAGAACAACCTACCAGTGGTCAAATCGAATTTGAAGGAAACGATCTTTTGGCTAAAGAGATTGTGATCGATCAAATTCGTCAAAAAATGGGTATGGTATTCCAAAACTTTAATCTGTTTCCTCATAAAACAGTTTTGGAGAACATCACCATCAGCCCCATAAAAGTAAAAAAACAAGATCAAGAGACCGCTGAGAAAAAAGCCTACGCACTTTTGGAACAAGTTGGATTAGCAGACAAAGCGACTAGCTATCCTGCAAGTTTATCTGGTGGGCAACAACAGCGAGTAGCTATTGCTCGTGCGTTGGCTATGGATCCAGATGTGATGCTTTTTGATGAACCGACTTCTGCACTTGATCCGGAGATGGTTGGTGAAGTATTAGCGGTGATGCAGGCACTTGCCGAGAAAGGCATGACGATGGTCGTTGTGACTCATGAGATGGGCTTTGCCAAGCAAGTAGCGGATCGCGTGATCTTTATGGCTGACGGTGTCATTCAAGAACAAGGAACACCTGAAGCGATCTTTGACCATCCGCAAAATAGCCGCACACAAGATTTTTTAAGAAAAGTACTATAAAAAATGGAGATGAACCTATGAAACAGTCGATGATTGCACAACGATTTCAAACACCCGAAGAAAATCTACTAATGGACATTGCAACGATTGCCAAGAAAACACCAAATTTGATAGATCTGTCCATCGGCGATCCTGATTTGATTACTGATCAGTCGATCATTGCTGCCGCTTTTACGGACGTCAAAAATGGACATACAAAATACACGGCTTCTGATGGCAGTGCCGATTTTATTCAAGCTGTTGTCGATTTTTATCAGAACCATTATGGATTGACTTTCTCCAACGATCAAGTACGGGCCTCAGTTGGTGCGTTACATGGCATGTATCTTGCTTTGTGCGCGATCTTGGATCCTGGAGATGAAGTAATTATCCATGAGCCTTACTTTTCTCCTTATAAGCAGCAAGTTGAAATGGCTGGCGGAAGCCCAGTTTTCATCCCTACCTTTGAAAAAGATGGTTTTCAGATCGCTATTGATGTATTAAAAGCAGCGATTACCGACAAAACAAAAGCCATTATCATTAATTCTCCCAACAATCCCACTGGTGCTGTCTTTTCGCCGACAACTTTTAAAGCAATTGCTGAAGTTGCCGAAGAAAATGATTTGTTGATCTTGTCAGATGAAGTGTACGAAGCCTTTTGTTTTATGGAAGAGTTTGTTCCTATGGCCACTTTTGCGCCTGAACGGACGATTACTTTTAGCAGTTTTTCAAAAGCTTTTGCTATGACTGGCTGGCGGATTGGTTACATGATCGCTCCTTTATCCATCAATCAGACAGCCAAGTTGATTAATGAAAGTATTGCTTATTCTGCTCCTACCCCCTCACAACGAGCGGGAATCTATGCGTTGAATCACTACGACGAACTTGTTCCAGCAGTCGTGGAAACCTTCAAAAAACGGCTAAGTTACATTCAGCAACGAGTCGCTACTATTCCTTTTCTTTCTTTGTCTCCTGTCAAAGGAAGTATGTATGCCTTCATCAACATAGAAAAAACTGGCTTGGATTCTGTTACTTTCGTTGAAAAACTTTTAAAAGATACCAGCGTGCTAATGATTCCCGGTAAAGCTTTTGGTGAGACGACTGGTGATCATTATGTCCGTTTAGCTGCTACGCAATCAATGCCAATGCTAAGAGAAGCCTTTGATCGCATTGAGCAGTTCACTTTTTAATCAACAAAAAATCCCTCTGCAACTAGAGTGATTGAACCATTCGCCAATAGCCATAAAAGCTAACTTTTGGGAGTGATTCACTCTCTTGGAGCAGAGGGATTTTTTTATTCTTTTTTCGCTTCTTGAATCAGTTTTGCTATTGCTTCTTTTTGATATTCTGCAGTGAATTGACTGATTTTTGCTTTTTGTTCCGCCGCATCCATTGTTGGGTCAGCCATCAAAGCGGCTTGCATCTTCTCTTGAACAAAAGTTTGTGCTTCTGTTTTCATCGCTTCTTGTTGGTTTTCAACAAGACTGGCTAGTTTTTTCGCTTGATCAACAGTTAAGAGAGTCCAAGAATCTGGAAGAGAGAACGTATTCTTTTCACGAATAAACTCTTCATCATTCCCAGCTATTCCAAACAAGAAACGATAAAAATCATTTTTATACGTCCAACGGGTCGTTTTCGTTTCTTTTTGTGCCGATTTGGCATCTTCGACGACATGATTCGTCACATGGTCCATTCTTGTTTGTTTTGGTTTCTTTTGCGACTCATCTGTGCGGTACAAATAGATTTTCTCAGTTCCATCACCCAAAGGTTGATACAACAGCATTGGCAACTGATCATTGTCACTGCTTGAAACTAACGGCTGTGTAGTCGTTGTGGTGGTTTTTTCCATCCCAAAATGTGCGGATAGATTGGCCATCATTGCTGTTAAACTTAAGACAAAAACCAAACCAAAGAGAAGTGAAATAACAGTTTGGTCCTTATTTTTGGCAAAAACATTTAATAACGCAAAGGCAATTACACTGATGACGACAATCACTAACATCATTTGCCGTCACCTCCTTTAAGAACAGTCAACTGAGGCTCTTTTTTCTTCAATGCAAAGGCAATCAAAAAGCCTAAAAAGCCAAAAACAACAGCGACATAAAAAGCAGCATGATAACCAGAAAGCGTTGCTTCGATCGCTTTTTCTTTGTAAGCAAGCGGTGTTGCCTTCAACAAGCCATCACTTGGAAGATTTCCTTTGGTTACATTTGATAAGACACTGATCAAAATCGCCGTTCCAATTGAGCTGGCAACTTGACGGAAAGTATTATTAACTGCTGTACCATGACTGATCAAGTTTCCTGGCAAAGCATTCATACCAGAAGTAGTAACTGGCATCATAACCATGGAAATCCCAAACATACGAATCGCATAAAGAATGACGATATGCAAGATCGGTGTGTCTTTTGTTAAAAAGGCAAAAGGCAATGTTGCAGCAGTCAAAATGAACATACCGGTAATAGCTAAACGCTTTGCCCCATACTTATCAAAAATTGCCCCAGTGATCGGCATCATCGCCCCCATTACCAATGCCCCAGGTAAAAGCATCAAACCAGAATGAAAGGCAGATTCTCCCCGAATATTTTGGATATATAAAGGCAAGACCATTTCTGCGCCCACCATGGCCATATTGGTCACACCTGAAAGAATGGCCGCTAATGTGAATGTTTTCGATGAAAAGACGCGTAATTCCAAAAATGGATGCTCGATGTGCAATTGTCGCCAAGCAAAAAAGGCGATAAACAAGACCCCAACTACTAAGAAACTAATGACCTCCACGCTTCCCCAGCCCTTGTCTCCGACACTGGAAAAACCATACAACAATGTTCCGAAACCGATGGTTGAAAGAATGGCAGAAAAAATATCAATTTTCGGATGAGACAGCTCGATAACACTCTTCATCAAGAAGACAGCTAAGATCAATACTAAAATAACGATTGGAATGACCATTCCAAACAAATAGCGCCAAGTATAGTGGTCAATGATCCAGCCGGATAGTGTTGGGCCTAAAGCTGGTGCCAACCCAATAACGATCCCCGACATTCCCATTGCAGAACCGCGTTTTTCTGGCGGAAAGATCGATAACATGATATTTTGCAACAACGGCATGGAGATACCAACACCGGCAGCTTGAATCAAACGACCTAATAGTAAGATCGAAAAATTAGGTGCTGCAAAACAAGCAATTGTACCAATCAAGAAAATCGTCATGGCAGTTAAATACAAATTTTTCGAATTGAATTTATTAATCAGCCAAGCGGTAATTGGAATCATGATCCCATTAACAAGCAAGAATCCGGTCGTCAACCATTGAACATCAGAAGCCGTAATATCGAAGGCATTCATCAAGGTTGGAAAGGCAGTCGTCAGTAATGTTTGATTCAATACTGTACAAAACGTACCGATCAGCAAAACGACAACCAATAAAGAACGATTGTACGGTTTACCGTATATATCTAAAGGACGATTATTTGTCATATTTCACACTCTTTTCACAAAATTTTTCAACAGCACTATACACTTTAAAACTTTCTCACTTATTTGTCAACCTACTTGACACAAAAGTAAAACAAGTTACAATATAAACAAATACCTTTACAAGAATGGAGAAAGCATGTCTCAAACCTTTCGTAAATTATTAGAAAATGACAATTTGCTGGTAGGGATCAGCGAGCTTAGCCGAATGTGTGAAATCTCTCCGCGTCAATTGCGTTACTGGGAACAAAAAGGCCTTATCCAATCCGTTCCTCAAGAAGAAAATGCGCCACGTAAATATCGACTGCCCACGGTGATCAAAGTTGAGTTGATCAAACGTTTCCTTGATGAAGGCTTTACTTTAACAAAAGCGGTAGAAAAAGCAGAGGAAAAAATAAAAACTGCGCACCATATACGTAAAGTTTTTACAGGGGCACTCCAGAATTTGGAAGTAATCAATGACCGATTTACTATTATCAGCCTAGGACCCATCAAGGAATCAAACCAATTGCTGCACATTATCCATGATGATGAATCGAATCAGCTTGACTACGAATTATTACCGGAAAACCAGCCATTGGACATTGATAAATATCGTAATCTCTGAGAAAACAAACAATAGTTAAAAAAGGACTGCTGCACGCCCTTCGTCTTTCGGGAATGCAGCAATCCTTACTCTTGCCATTGCTCGTCATAGTACTTGATTTTGTTATCTAAACGATTCAAGGTCCCTTTTAGTTCCTCAAAACGTTGCCGCAAATTTTCTCATTCTTCGACTAGTAAATGTTTGCGGGCCCCTTTCGTTCTTTGGCTAAAAAAATATCATGTATCAGTGCCACAGCTAGCGATTCGCTATTGCCTCCAATTAGATCTCCTTCCTTTACCGAAAACAGCATCCATTGAACATATGAAGAACAACGCTGATGTGTCTTTTGCAATTTCAGAAGAAGATATGACTCACTTAAAAGGAATCACTATGAATGATTATGGCTCGAACAATGAGATTCCTGTGTTCAAACGGGCCGCTACAAAATAATTGCAACGAAAGATCGCTTTTCCAGAAACATTTCTGTCTCAGTGCAGAATCTGAATTCTGGGAAAGCTTTTTTGATGAGAAAAAGCCCTAAACTTATTTTGTTTCTTGCTTGAAGTGTTCCTTTTGAGATTGAGCGGCGGTTTTCAGTAAAACGAGAAGGATCTTCACAGCCCTCGCAGTCATTGTCCATTTGACTGCTTCCGAGAGAAATCATTTACAAAAGCCATTTTTCCATGCTATAGTCCCTTTGAAGAAGTCAAAGGTAGAAGCCGCTTTGAATAGCTGACTTAATTGAAAAATTGACAAAATCAACTTAGTAGCATTCGTAGCGCTAGCTACCAAATCGAGAAAAGGAGTCTGTATCCATGAACAAAACAGAATTTTTACAAGCAATATCTGGTGGCTTGATCGTTTCTTGTCAAGCTCTGCCAGGGGAACCCTTTTATACCGAAGAAGGTGGCGTGATCCCTCTTTTTGCGGTGGCAGCTCAAGAAGCAGGTGCGGTCGGAATTCGTGCCAACTCTGTACGAGACATCCAGCAAATCAAAGAAAAAGTGTCCTTGCCAATCATCGGTATCATAAAAAGAGACTACCTACCTGAAGAACCGTTCATCACTGCTACGATGCGCGAAGTAGATGAATTAGTTGCAACCGGTGTCGAAGTCATTGCGCTGGATTGTACTTTGCGAAAAAGGCACGATGGTCTAACCATCAATGCATTTATCAAAAAAATCAAAGAAAAGTATCCTGACCAGCTGCTGATGGCAGATATTGCGACTTTTGAAGAAGGCCGCAATGCTTACCAAGCTGGGGTCGATTTTGTTGGCACAACATTAGCGGGTTATACCAAAGACCGTGAGCCAACAGATGGACCCGACCTCGAACTGATCCAACAACTTGTCGCTGAACAGTTGCCCGTCATCGCTGAAGGAAGAATTCATTCTCCTGAACAAGCCAAACAAGTTCAGCGTCTAGGGGTTGCAGGTATCGTTGTAGGCGGTGCGATTACCCGCCCCAAAGAAATCGCGGCTCGCTTTATCGCAGAATTATCCAACTAGTTTCATAAAGAATCGCATACTTCTAGGGCTTTTAGCGAACAAGCCTCTGATGACTGAATAAGGGTACCCTGATTTTAGATGCATCTGACACAGGTGCATCTTTTTTTGCAGGTTTTCTATTCTTTGTACTATTTTTCCTCTGTTGAATTTGATTGCTGATAACCGGGAGTTTCCCTTGTGAGTCGAGTCACATTTTTTGTTGTCTTTTTTAGAATACTTTATACTGAAAGAAAGAGGAGAAAGTGAGTGAAGAAAATGACAAAAATCAATGCAGGTGTCGCCATGGTAAAAGTCTTTGAGGCTTGGGGGATCGATCACATTTATGGCATTCCCGGCGGTTCATTTAATTCCACAATGGATGCACTATACCAAGAACGCGAATCCGTTCGCTATATCCAAGTTCGCCATGAAGAAGCAGGTGCTCTCGCCGCCGCTGCTGATGCCAAACTAACTGGTAAAGTCGGAGCTGTCTTTGGTTCAGCAGGCCCTGGAGCTACCCACCTAATCAATGGATTGTATGATGCTCAAATGGATAATGTGCCCGTAGTAGCATTACTCGGTCAAGTGGCATCAAGTTCAATGAATTACAATGATTTCCAAGAAATGAATGAAAATCCGATGTTTGCGGATGTCAGCATCTACAATCGAACGGTCATGTCCCCTGAAAGTCTACCACACGTGGTAGATGAAGCTATCAAGGCTGCCTATAAATTTCGGGGCGTCGCTGTCGTGACGATTCCCGTTGATTTTGGCTTTAAAGAGATTGAAGCCCAAGAGATCGCCACAGCCAAAAACCATAAAACTGGGGTGATCCTACCTAATGAAGCAGACTTAAAAGCTGCCCTCCCCTATTTTGAACAAGCAAAAAAACCCGTTCTTTATATTGGACAAGGGGTATTCGGCGGATTTCCAGCGATCAAAGAATTTTCCGAGTTCTTTTCAATGCCAGTTGCGGCTTCTGTTTTGGCGAAAGGAATCGTTCCTGATATGTATAAGAATTTTCTTGGCTTTGCCGGAAGAGTTGCCACAAAACCTGCGAACGAAGCACTAGCCGAAGCGGATCTGATTGTCTTCGTGGGGAGCGATTTTCCATTTGGTCGTCGTTTCTTTAATCCGAAAGCCAATTTTGTTCAAGTTGACATTGACTCCTCGAAATTTGGACGTCGGCACAACACAGATGTCTCGGTGTTAGGCGATGGGATCACTGCGTTGAATCAATGGGTCACCCTAGGAACCGAGCGACCAGCAGACCAATGGCTGGCAGCAAATCAAGAAAACATTGTTCGCTGGCATGCTTGGCGCCATCACTTTGACACCAATCAACAAGCTCCTCTTCGTCCAGAACCGATCTTCAAAGAAATTAACCGCATTGCCGAGCCGAATGCGATTTTCGTCAGTGATGTCGGAAATGTGACGATCAACAGTATTCGACATTTAGAAATGACAGGAGAACAGCGTTTTACCACTTCTGGCTGGTTCGCTACGATGGGGAACGGTGTTCCAGGAGGAATTGCCGGCCAATTGAGTTTCCCCGATCGCCAAGTCTTTACATTGAGTGGGGATGGCGGTTTCGCCATGCAAATGCAGGATATTTTGACCCAAGTCAAATACCAATTACCAATCATCAATATCGTCTTCTCTAATGATTCTTTTGGATTTATTGAAGCAGAACAAGAGGATACCGAACAAAAGAAATTTGGAGTCTTTCTAGAAGGCGCAGACTTTGGGAAAGTTGGGGAAGCACTTGGTGCAAAAGGATATACTATTACTCGTTACGAAGACCTAACACCTGCTTTTGATGCAGCAAAAACCAGCAACGGCCCTGTAGTTATTGATATCAAGATCGAAAATGCTCGTCCACTTCCTGTAGAGGAATTGAAATTGGATCCAGAAAAATTTTCGGCAGCTGAAATCGCCGCCTTTAAAGAAAAATACCAAGTCCAAGAAATGCCTACTTTGAGAGAACTGCTTAAAGGTAATTAGCATAAAGCTATGCCCTAAAAAACAAAAAAGACCGAACAATCAATCAGACACTTCCAATGTTTTTCACGGAAGTTGTCAGGCATTGTTTGGTCCTTCTTTTTTGTGTTTTAGATCACAAATCTGATTGGTTTGACTCCCTTTGCAAATCAATCAAGAAACAGTCTGGAAAAACGTTCGCAATTCTTGCTTACTTGCAGCTGAAATCTGCGTTTTAGGAATTCCTTGTATTGCTCCCTCAATCCCATAGAGCATGTGTAGACAAGCCCCGGGATCCCGTTGGGTACGAATACGCATAAAAATGGTTTCTGCTGTTGCAGACTTCATTTTCTCCACCGAATCGATGCCAATCGCATGCAAGTGTTCGGCAAGAACCTTTCCTACATTCGGTATTTTTTGTAATTCTTCCATGATACGCCTCCTCTCAACGATGTTTCTGCAGTTTTATATTTATTGCACAAATCTTGTTTGATTGTTACCCTATATTCCTTCACAAATCTGCATTAATTTGATGGGCAGAAAAAGGAAGCTTCATCAGAAACAATAAGACTTTTTTCATTTTATCCCTCCTCTTCATTTTAGCGAATTGTCCCCTAAAATGTAACCCTACCGTTTACTTCTTTAGCAACATCGCAATTGTTTCACTCTCTTTCGTATAGCTTTCGCCACAAACGTTGCTATAAAGCTGATACTCTTTAAATCCAACCCCAGCCAGTTCGGCAGCCAATGAGTGCTCTGTAAAACAACTAGTCCACACATTGTAAGTTATCTGATCCTCTTGAGTGATCACCATTGTTTGATCTAGCCAGACAAAGTTGGGATATTTACTGGTCTTATTCAATGCAAGATAGGAGTTCTCGCTCCAAAAGCCAGCTCCTTCTGAGTAGTCCCATGATTGCTGCACTACAGTCTGATCATATTTCGTTGCACTAAAGACATCTAGCAAGAATTTTCCGCCAGGCTTCAACCAGCGATAAATGTTTGCTGCCAGCAGATGTCGATCGTTTGCAGATAATGCACCAAAGTCGCAATAGATCATCACGATCAAATCAAAAGTTTCTGTCAATTCCATCTCAAGGTAGTCTTGTTTTAGGTAGGAAATAGGCAACTGTTTTTTTCGTGCAGACTCTTTTGCATAGTCGATCGACCGCTTTGAGAAATCTACCCCTGTTACTTGATAGCCAGATTCAGCAAACAATTCTGAATAGAGCCCTGGTCCACACCCTAGATCAAGAAGGGTTGGATAATCTGCTGGTGGAACTTTTTGACAGATCCAGCTAGCAGATTTTTTGATAAAGGACCGATTTCGACTGGCCCCATCTATACTCGGATCCAAATGATTTTCTAGCATTTTCTGAGAAATATAGTCATCTGTCCAGAATGGGGTATCGGTTTGTTGATAGATTTTTGGCTGTTTAATGAAGTCTTTCATTTTGTTTCGCATTTTTCTGCTCCTTTGATTGATTATTTGTGTAACTGAATAGTTTTCTTTAGTCCTCCTTTTGCGTGATTACTATAAAAGAATAAAAAAAAGCGATGGTTACCCATCGCTTCCTTGAAAAGAGAAGTTAGAGTAAGATAAAATCAATAGCTAGGCAACTTAAATAAACTTACAAAAGCGGTTATTTTTAGCCTGTTCAATTGATTTTATTTACTCTTTTCCAGTCATACCTATAGCACTGATTGTGTACTATCAGCTATGCCGAACTTCATCACCTGTTCATTCAATTATGACTATACTTTACCACATTAAAGCAGTTGCAGCAAACCTTTTCACGATTTTGCGTTCAACGTTACGAGCATATGCGATTAAGAAAATGGCCATACGTTTAAGTGATTTTTTTAAGTTTTTGATCAACGACTTGATAGACCTCATTAGCAACTTGATCAACAAATAATTGATCATGAGAAGTAAATATAACTGTTCCAAGATAATCCCTCATTAGTTTTTCCAGGGCTTCAATCGTAGGAAGATCAATAAAATTAGTTGGTTCATCCAAAATGAGAACATTTGCTGGTTTAACAAAAAGCAGCGCAATTTGAACTCGTGTCGCTTCTCCTCCGCTCAAATTTTTTACGGGCTTTAAAATTTCTGTTTGACAAAAACCAAGGTTATGCAAAATACTTCTGACAAATGATTCAGAATAATCGGTTTGTTTCATTAAATAAACAAGAATTGATTCCGATTCAGTCATTTTATAGGACAATTGTTGGTAACTAGCAAAAACTACCTTAGGAGATAAGACAATTCCTTTACCACCATTTAAAATATGATTCAATAAAGTCGTTTTTCCACAACCATTTGCACCTACAATCGCGATACGCTTTCCTAATCCAAATTGAAAATCACAATCATCAAACAAAACTCTCTTTTCATATTGAATTGAAACGTTGTCTCCTTTTATCGGATAAGGATTATGAATTTCTATGCCTTTTGGTGCTGGAAAAATAATTTGTCTCGGCTCAGTCAATGAATGATGCTCACCTAAATGATCCAAACGGCTTTTCATTGCCTTTGCTGTTTTATGAAGATTCTTTTGAATTGTATCCTTTTGTTTGGATGATGCCAATCGATCAGGACGACTATTTTTCTGCTGCATTTTTTTAGAGACTTTACTAATCTTTTCAGCTTGCTGAAGTTTACTTTCAATCGCCGCTTCCAAGCGCTTCTTTTCTTTCAAGTGACTTTCAAGCGCATGTTTTTGATGCAGTAATTCCATTTCCTTTTGCTGTTTATACGCATCAAAGTTTCCGTGATATTCCCGTACACACCCCTGATCAATTTCCCAAATTTTCGTTGCTAATTGGTTCAAGAAAAACCGATCATGACTGACAAAAAGCAATGTACCATAGTAATGCCTCAACTCCTCAATAAGCAATGAAATACTTTTCTGATCCAGATGGGTGGTAGGTTCATCCAACAAAAGACCCATTTCATAGTTCGATAGTGTTCGAACCAATCGTGACTTTGCGGCTTCCCCACCGCTCCAGCTATCCATTGAATGTTTTGGTAACGAAAAGCGGCTCATGATTTCCCAGTCAACGGATGAAAAATCGTAAGAATCCTCGATCCCTCCAATTTGGGCAAAATAATTAAAGGTCGTGGTTGTCTGAATCGTGCCACTATCAGGCTGGATTTCTCCAGTAATTAATTTTAACAGTGTTGACTTTCCTTCACCATTTCTACCAATGATCCCGATTCGTTCTCCATGATAGGCGGATAACGCCTCAATTGACAAGACTTCTTTAGCGCCATATTGTTTTTTGATCTGTTTGAATTGGACTGTTAATGTTTCCATGAATGATCTCCCTCTCTCATCTAGGAAAAAGGAAAACACAAAAAAGGCATAGCCTGGCGCTATCCCTTCATAAATAATTGGAAAAGTAGACACTCATCCCTTGAAATCGCGATCACCTAGACTTTTGAATAGTATTAAATTAACGATTCAAAAGATCGATCCACAATTTCATTGCCGCTGTCATGACTTTTCCTCCTTCAGTAAATGATTTCCTTAAGTATAGCAGATCCGAAAATACTTGTACAGAAAGGTTCGCATGAGTTCGCTGGAAGTCCCTTACACCAGTGTGTCCTATAATTTCAGCGGAAGATCTATCATCCTGCGAGCTCATGGGATCGTCTGCTAATCAAATCATTCCTTCGTAATCACTTGATACATTTTCGCGATATCCTCGGCTGCCATCGTGACTTTAGATTTTTCGATCAATACATTCTTCCCTGTCATAATATAAGAAGGCAATAAGCGGATCTTTCCATAGTAGATTTCAGTCTGGCGTATTTTATAAGTTGCAACGGAGGGAATCGCATTCTTTTTTTGCTGCTTTTTGGCGATTTGATTGAAGGCTTTTTTGGCGACATCCCCCATTAGCATAATCACTTCAATATTTGGAAATAACGACAACTCTTTTTCTAATAGCGGTAGATTTTCAGTGATAGTTTGTGTTTCAATTGTCGTCGTGTGTTTTGGCGTTTTGATCGCATTGGTCAAATAAATCCCTAAATCCAATAAGTCATGGGCAGAATCTACATAGATCCCAGCTTGTTGAAACAACGGCAACGTCGTAGAAAGATAAGCGCCATCTGTTGCCCCATAAAAATCATCTGTTGGATCTAGGGGAACGACTTCATTGATCAATACTGCTTTAATGGTTTTCGGATCGACTTCAATATCATTCAAAAAAATACTTTTTTCTGCTCCAGCCATCAATGCCTCTTTCACATTCATTTTCTCACTCCGTTCCTATTCTCTTTTCCTTAATCATACAAAAGGAAAGCGGCGAAGTCGAGGAGTACTTTGTGTTGAGAAAATCAGTCGGTACCCCTCTCTAAAAGAGACAAAAAACTGCGTAAGGAGGATTTCCTTACGCAGTTATACTCAATGAGTCGCGCTCATTTATTACTTATTGAAAATCTTTGGTCCTTTACGCATATTCTTGCGATCATTTTTTGGTGTGTCCATTTGTTTCGAACGGCCACCACCTTGTTTCTTTTTGATCAGTTCAAGCATTTTTTCTTTTTGGTTCACTATTTCCACCTCATTTTCCCCAGACCCTCTCTTATCTGATAAAACAAATCACTTTGATAAAAGAATTTAGCATCCTGATTAAATCTACTTGGATTTTGACCGTTTGTCAATCGTTGATTGCACAATCTACTGAAATTCAGAAGGTTTGCACTGATTTATTGGCAGATGTGAGGTCCCCTTCGCGGGAAACGGATGGTAAAGCTGCTTTTGAATAAATGTCTCTTTCTTTAAAGATCTGCTAACTGATCTTGGTCAAGCAGCCACACCGTTCGCTTATTGCGGCGGATCCATTGTTTCTCTTCAAAGCGTTTTAATTTTCTTGAAAGAGTTTCGGGTGTGGTTCCTAAAAACAACGCCAGCTCCTTCATTTTCATAGGCAGCACAACTTGATCTGATTCGGCAACTTTTGCTAGATCTAGTAGATAAGTTGCTAATCGTTCATCAACTTTTTCCATCATCAGAAAGCGTGCTTGCTGCTCGACTTTTAGCATTTTTTGCGCATTTATTTCTAATAATTTCAAACTTAGCTGAGGGTAATCCAGCAACAGCTGCGTAAAATCTCGCTGTTTGAGAACACAAACTTCTGTTTTCTCCAACGCTTCTCCAAACAATAGTTCGTTTCGAACACCAAATAGTTGTTTCTCTCCCTCATAGCCACCGGGTTCAATGACACGCAGGACTTGCTCTTTGCCATTAGCGGAAAGCTGATAGACCTTCAAGCTTCCACGAGCAACGATCACTAACTGATCAGCACTGGTTGGGGTAAATATCAGTTCCCCTTTTTCCTTAATGTGATGTGTGACCAGCATGTGAATCACTCGTTGATCCGTTTCATCTAAATGATTGAACAATGGCACTAATGAAACACACATATGATCCTTTGCCATGGAAATCCTCTCCTATTCGTTACCAGTTTCCCCGCAAAATTGTCCTATCCAAGGAATCAATGGCCTTGCAATCACGCAGAAACTTCTTTAGAAAACTCAAAAACTCAGTCCTGCCGAACTTCTTTTATGGAATGTCTCAAACAGCAACAACAGCTGCGATTGCTCAACAGCCATGCATGTTAACACGCGACGTTTCTTTTTTAATGTACCACTTTTTTTGAGCATCGTACACCCACCAATTAGCACTAGTGTTGACATAAATTTCTGGAAGTTTACTACTTGATGCACCCATTCAAGGATTCCTTCTTCATCAATACTGTTGAGACTAAATCTCCTTGTTGAAGCCTACCCGACTGCTTTGAAATAAGCCATTAATCCCGTGATCGTCTAACGGCTAAATCTATACACGAAAAAATAATTAACGATAGTAATAGAAAAGATCCATTATCCCTTTCCTATTAACTTCCTTCGGCTTCATTCCTTTGTTTCAAGTAATATCAAGCCAACTCTTTTAGTTGAATCCCTTCAACGACATAACCTAGCGTTTCGATCACTTGTTGGATTTCTTGCGGAGTGATGATTTCTGGTTGAAATTCTACTTTTACTTTACTGGCATTGAACAGAACATTCACTTTTGTTACACCAGACTGGCGACTCAACCCTTGTTCGATTTTTTGCATACAAGATGGACAAGTTAAGGTTTGTAATTGAATAATTGATTTCATGACTATTCCTCCTTTATTGATAGTCTTATTTTAATTCTTCTTGTGTCACTAATAATTGATTTGTATCAAGTTTTGACTTATTTGGTTTCGCCAGCAAGCGCATCGCGTTCAAGACAACAAGCAAAATACTTAACTCATGGAAAAACATCCCGCTGGCCATATAGATGAAGCCAAAGACCAAACCTACTAACAAGAATAAAACAGTTCCTAACGCAATCAGAATGTTTTCTTTCATCTTTCTGACGGTTCTTTTCGTTAGTTGATAGGCATAATTTAGTTGCTCGATCCGTGATTGAATCAATACAATATCAGAGGTTTCGACTGCCACATCTGTCCCATTGCCCATCGCAATCCCAATATCAGCAAGTGCAATTGAAGGACTATCATTGATGCCATCTCCCACAAAAGCAACTATCTCCCCTTTTTTCTGTAAATGTCGAATAAAGTCCGCTTTTTCTTCAGGTAAAAGCTCACCATGAATCTCTGTTAACCCTAACGTGTGACCAATCAAATTTGCGGTGTGTTGATGGTCTCCCGTCAGCATGATCAGCCGTTTTATGCCGCTTTTTCTCAGTGCATGAATCGTTTCTGATGCCTTTGAACGAATCGCATCTTTGATACCAAATAATTGAGTCAATTGCTGATCACACGCTACTAAAACGATTGAATGACCCTGTCCTCGTAATTCATCTTCCTGCCGTTGTACCTCCATCGATAGCTCGATCCCTTGTTCAATCATAAATTGTCTGTTACCGATCAACACATCATGGCCATTTGCAACCGCCTGTACACCGCGTCCCTTATGGATCTTCGTCTGCTCCACATGGACTGCTTCCCAACTTTCCCCGACAGTTCTTGCATACTGAAGAATCGCTTGACCTAATGGATGATCGGATTCTGCTTCTACGGCTGCCGTTAAGGCTAAATCGTCTTTATCGGTAAAAATCTTTGCGGCAGTCACACTTGGCTTGCCTTCAGTCAATGTCCCTGTTTTATCAAAAACAATCGTATCGACACGGCTGAAAGTAGCCATGACTTCGCTGCCTTTAATCAGTACTCCATTCTTGGCACCATTCCCGATCCCCGCAACATTGGCGACCGGAACACCGATAATAAGCGCTCCGGGGCATCCTAGCACCAGTAGCGTGATCGCTAGACGAATCTCTTTAGTAATCAAGCCTATGAGAACAGCCAGCACCAAAATCAGAGGTGTATAATAGGTGGCAAAACGGTCAATCAAACGTTCGGCAGCTGATTTGCTATCTTGTGCCTCTTCAACGAGTTCAATGATTTTACCAAATGTCGTCTCTTCTCCAACTTTTTGAGCTTGGATTTTTAATGTACCGTTTTCGAGAATCGTTCCTGCAAAAACCATTGCGCCTACTGCTTTTCTAACAAGTTCAGCTTCTCCCGTCACTGCTGCTTCTTTTAAGTAGCCCGATCCTTCAACAATCATGCCATCCACTGGCACTTGAGCACCTGCTTTCACCAGCAAGCGATCCCCCACTTTGACTTCTTCAATTGCTACTTCTGCCGTCTTTTCAACGGCGTCTTCATTCGCTGAGGGGATATATTTCCAGGCTTTTGCCGGCGACATATTGATGAGAGATTGAATTGCTGATCGCGTATGGGCTAACGTTTTTTGTTCAAGAACATGACCAAACAAAAAAAGAAAGGTCACAATAGCTGATTCATTGTATTCCCCAATAAAAAGGGCGCCCAGCACTGCCACAGTCACTAATAAGTCAATACTAAGGACTTTCACTTTTGCCGCTTGATAAGCTTGGATAGCAATGGGAAGACCACCAATAACAGAAGCAATAAACAAGCAACTCTCATAGAGTACCTGCTGCTGCAATAAATATTTCCCACCAAATGCAGTGACGATCAGACAACCGCTGATTATTGTCAGCAACACTTGGTTTGCTTGTATCTTTTTTTGGATCTTCAATGTCTCCACTCCTTTTTTGTTTGTAGGGATGATTCAGCGCTAGTTTAACGAAAAGGAGCGAAAAACAAATTGATTTGTATCAAGAAAAAAAGAGCTGCAACATAAGTAGCAACTCGAGGATACTGAAAGGCACGATACATCGTGCAAGCCAAAGAGACCTGCTGGATCCTAGTCCTTATTGGGGGGCCTCGGTTGAAAACATATGTTACACCTCTTAAAGGGTGAGTTAGAATGCTTGTAAAATAAAAGTGATCGTATCAGCTTTTTTCAAAAACAGCTCTTGGGCACCTTTATCACTCATTTCATTATTGACTGTATAGACCCAAAATACATTGTTCTGTTGATCTTGACTCATTCCATCGATCGAAGTGATAAAGCCATCTTTTTCTTCAATCGTAAAGTTTTCTTTCATTACTTTCAGTAGTGATTTATTTTCTTGAAAAGCAACTTCTTTTGAGGTGACTTCCTCACCTTTATTCGTGATAACAATCGTAGCTGTTAATTGTTTCTGATCAAAAGAACGTTCTGTGCTTTCTACACTTTGTGCATTTTGGGTATTTTCTGAAGTTGTACGCGTGTTTCCTTGACAGCCACTAGTGACAAATAATCCGCCTAACAACACGATTACGACTAACAATTTTTTCATTTATTTATTCCTTCCCGACATACGTCATTAAAATCTACTCTTTTATCCATCGAAAAACATACTAAATATTTACTGAAACACAGGTATATCCCTTATCTCTTCAATCACTAATGATCTATTTTTACAGACCACATTTCAATTGAATTTTACAATTGGTACATGTACTACAACCGCCAATTTCTTCTATTGTTCCTTCATGACAGATGGGACAAATGTCACCAGAAATCACTGGTTCATTCGTTTGGGTGGTAAATTGATCTTCTGCTGGGTCTACTTGAGTGTTCATTTCATTGTCGATTGCTTCCAAAGTCAATACTTGTGAGTCACGACTGCCATCCACGTATACAGTACCGCCTTTGGCACCACCATCGTAGAGATCCATATAGACTTTCGCCACCTGACTTACAGAATACCCTTTCGGTGCATTGACAGTTTTTGAAATCGAACTATCCACCCAGCGTTGAATCGTACATTGAACACCAACATGTTCTTCTGGGGACAGTTCCATTGCTGAAATGAAGAAGTCTGGCAGCTGATCTTTGTCTTGTTCCGGATGATTCGCAAGATATTCTTCAACGATTGCTGCATTGATCTCAATAAATTTGCCTAATCTGCCACTTCTAAAATAGGAGAAGGAGTAGTAAGGCTCTAATCCTGTTGACACACCGGTCATCGTTCCCGTCGATCCTGTTGGTGCGACAGTCAAAAGATGTGAGTTGCGAATCCCAAATTGCATCACCCCTTCACGAATATGGGCTGGCATTTTTTTCATATACCCTGTGTCAATAAACTTCTCTCGTAATGCTTGTGTCTCTTGATCATCTTTCCCAATCAAAAATGGAAAACTGCCCTTTTCTTTTGCTAAATCAATGGAGGCTTCATAGGCGGTGATAGCAATCGTCTCAAAAATCTGATCGACTAATTGATTGCCTTCTGCTGAACCATAAGTTTTCTCACAATAGATCAGTAGATCGGCTAAGCCCATGATGCCAAGTCCAACACGTCTTTCACCTTTCGCTTGGCGCTCATTTTTATCAAAGAAGTAAGGGGTCGCATCAATGACATTATCTTGAAAACGAACCGCGGTTTTAACCGTTTCTCTTAATTTAGCAAAATCAACTGTCCCCGTTTGATGATCGGCCATGTTTGCCAAATTGACTGCTGCTAGATTACATACAGCATAAGGTGTTAACGGCTGTTCACCACAAGGATTCGTCGCAACCACTTTTTGCCCATAGGCTGTAGCATTGGTCATTTTATTGGCATTATCGATAAAGAAGATACCGGGTTCAGCTGAGTACGTGGCACAAAAAGTGATCAAATTCCACAATTCACGAGCCCTGATCCTTTGATAGGTTTTTACTTTATGACCGGCGGCTTCCCATTCTCGTACATCTCCGACTTCTGCCCACTTTGCATCGTATTCCGCCATTTCTTCTTCGGAATAATTATCGATATCTGGGAAACGCAGCGCATACCAATCGTCTTTCTTTACTGCATCCATGAATTCTTCTGTCAAACAAACAGAAATATTCGCTCCAGTCAAGAAGTCGCTGTTTTTAACCGTATAACTTCCTCCATGCCGTAGCTTTTCTTTTGCTGTCTTGATCATTTCATTTTGCTCGGTATCTGATGATTCTGGAAGCTGAGCAATATGGGTATACATTTTTTCTTCCATTTTTGACAAAGGATCAAAATGAAGTTTTTCATTGATTAACTGTTTGATGGTGTCATTTTTCAATGTTTTGTTTAACTGCAGCAATACTGCAGGATTCTGGATTTTAGAAATAATGAACGCCAAAATGTCTGGATGCCAGTCAGCCATCATGATCATCTGTGCGCCGCGACGACTTCCCCCTTGCTCGACCAGATTCGTCAAATTGGCTAAGTCATTCAACCAAGAGACGGCACCAGAGGATCGCCCGCTGACACCATGGACCACACAAGCTTTTGGCCGTAAAGTTGAACCATTAGTACCAACTCCTCCGCCCCGACTCATAATCTCCATCACTTCTTGTCTGTGTACAGCGATTCCTTTACGAGAGTCGTGAATGAAAGGCATCACAAAGCAATTGAAATAGGTAACTTGAGACTTAGTACCAGCGCCATAAAGGACTCGACCTGCCGGAATCAGATTTTGTTCGGCAATCTGCTGATAAAACTGCTCAAGAAACAACTCCTGCTCTAACTCTTTATCGGAAATCCCTCTAGCGACTCGGCGAGCGATTTGTTCGAAATAAAGTTCCAGTGGTTTTTCGATCTCATTTTTCCGTCGTTTGACAAGACCACTAACTTGTTCAGCAGTATTTTCTATAGCTGAGCGATACTCTTCTTCAACCTCTATGGAGACCATGTCGTCATCAATAGACTTTACCCATCCGATGCCTCGAGCAGGATATTGAGGATCTTCTTTTGTGGTTAAAATAACCAAATCACCCTTATCTAATGTTTGGTGGTTTTGATCCTTGAAAGAATAGCGATCGAGCATGATCAAGCGAGAAATTCCTTCAAATGTGTTCGTCATCTCAGTAGTGATTGCTGAGACTTCTGGGAACATATGAATGTCCTCGTTTAGCTTGCTTATCGTTTGTTTACTGTAATTCATTTTTTGTGCCACCTTCCCATACTCAACATATTGTGTCCGGAATTCATTATCACACTACATAATGTGTTTTTCAATCTTGAAATTTATTTTTTTTCATGTATAATGAGAACAATTATCAATTAGAAAGACGGCGATTTCGATGTTCCAGCCTCATAGCCATATATTTTCCGTTCAAAAAATTTCTCTATTAGCACTCCTTACTGCGTCTTGTATCGTTGGACGCTTATTTTTTGTCTGGATCCCCAACGTTCAGCCCATGAGTGCTATTTTATTTTTATTAGCCCTGGCAGGCAGTTTGTCTGATGCTTTGATCGTTGCTTTATTGAGTTTGCTTGGTACAAATATCTACTTAGGGATGGGGCCTTGGACGATCAGCCAATTTGTAGCACTGGCTGCTATGATTACTTTTTTTCATCTGGGAGGAAAAATATCTCTCATAAAGCAAAGCCGCTTAACCCAAGCACTTCTAGCGTTCATTTGTGGTATTCTATACGGTTTGATCGTTTCTATGATGGAAGTTTGGCTTTATCAGTTTCCTTCTTTTACAGCCTATTATCTTCAAGGCTTCGTATTTGATTTGTTTCATGCTAGCGGAAACTTCCTGTTTTATTTGATCTTATTCCCCGTATTTGAGCGAATGATGCCCGCATTAAATAAATGGAGAAAATAGAAAAGCGTAATCTTTGCTCGAACCATCACCAAATTAGGAGCACTTACCAACTCTTTTGTCAAAGAAACGTGAAGCGGATTCGTCAAAAAAAATCTTTTTACCAAGTTAGCCTAGGCTTCTTAACAAGGTAAAAAGATTTTTATTGTTTGAAGAGAACTTTCTGATTCACTGTTCCTGTTTTATCCTATTTTTCTGTTGTGGGTAGTCAAGGCGATGCAACTGATAGAGTGCGTCTTCTTCCGTTTTGACTAACGAAAAATTCAGTTTTTCTAAAAGTTTTATCGAAGCTAGATTTCCAGGCGCTACCTCTGCTTTTACTGATTGAACACCTTGATCAAACAGCCACTGTATCGTCGCTTGAATCACTTCTGAGCCGTATCCTTTTTGAGACTCATGAGGATGGATCGTGTAACCGATCCAGAAAAAATCTGCTTCATTTTTTAAATAGATATCACCGATCAGCCGTTCATCTAAAGTGTGCACAACTGCTAAATTTTTGCCTTCAGAAAAACTTTTTGTATGCAGCAATTCTTTGATATACGCAGCTTTTTCCATGTTTTTGAAACCTTGGTACTTCATCCACTCTAAATCATTTCTATAGGTCATAACTGTTGGGATATCTTCGATCCTAAAATCACGGATAAAACAACGTGGTGTGCAAAAATACATGATACCCCTCCTCATTGCATCTTGACCCTTATCTCAAGTAGAGAGTCAACTGACGTTTTGCTTATTGAAAATAGACTCGCTAGTTCCTTGATCTTGGGTGAACAAAAATTTTTTCGTAAGAAAGAACCTTGACTTTCTTTTGATTCATTTGAGCAATGGTTTCTTTAGTGGGCCGAAAACCTAACGATCGCCAAAATTTACCCGCTGGTTGATTATTCAATAAAACGGCCAAGGCTAGTTTCGTCATCCCTTCAGAAAGAAGAATTTCTTCTAATTTATGAACGATTGCTTTCCCGTGTCCTTGCCTCTTTTCATTGATCAGCAATAATCCAATATAAGCGGTTTGCTCTTCTGGATAGTCAACTAAGTAGTCAAGGATCGCCACCGGCTTTGTATCCTTTCTAACTAAAAAAAAGCGTTTATTTTCTTTCTTTACTGATTCAGGCTTATCTACCATATCTTGTTTTAATAACTGCAAGGAAGCCACATCATCCGTTAAAGAAAAATACGGCTGATTATTTAAATAGATGGAAACAGCTTCCTGTTCATTTGCGTCAGTCACTCTCTCGAAAGTAAACATTGGTCAACTCCTTTAAAACTTTTTCTTTTGTGATTGTCTCAAGTCATTTTCTTGTCTGTTCTATGCTTGATGTGATGCAGTCTGCTGCGGTTGGCAGCCAGCAACGAAATACATTTCAATGGGATTTTTCCGTAACTTCTTTCTCTCTTTTTAGGATCGCTGTCAAATCTGCGAGATATTTCTCCTGTTGCTTCTTCAAATATCTTTTAGCAAATGGTTTCAAATAAAACTTCTTCAGCGTTACCTCTTCCGTAAAGATCATATCTGTCTGAGCACCTGATTTGGTGAATTTTCCTTGCCAACGCCCTCGCATATTTGTGTTTTCCATCGTAAATGAATACAACGTGAAAGGCTCTTTGTCGATAATCGTAAATGTTGTGGGATACCCGCTTTTTGTGTATTCGATAAACTGCCTTTCTTTGATCACCTCAATTTTACTTAAATCACTTCGCCAGGAATAGTCCTGAAGATTGGTGACAATTTGCCAGATCTTTTGGATATCCTGATCAATACTGGCACGAATCGTTGCCTTGACCATAGAGTTCCTCCGTTATCATTAATTTGTGTTGGTATCTGTCCAAGAAATGCTCATTCGTTCAACGTTCTTTTAAGAAGATTCTCATGGAACGCAGTCGCCGCTCCTTTCCATTCGTCCCTTCAATAAGTGAAGGGCTCAGACTATTTCTGACAGGACAAATGGCTTCACATACGTTTCTACAAAGTCGACCCGATCAAGGACCGTAGGTTTGAAATAGGCGGTTACAGCAATAACCAGTTTGTTTTTCGAATCAACGTAAATGACATTGCCGCTATTGCCAATAGCTGAATAGACATTCTGCTTTGGGTCTAGTATCCACCATAAATACCCATAGTGCATCTGCTGAAATTGGATTAGAGCTGGCTGCGTTGGTGTACTCATTTCTGCGATCCATTCAGCAGAGACAATTTGTTTTCCTTTGTGTCGGCCTTGGTTCAAGCAGAGTTCGCCAATTTTCGCCATATCGCTGGCTGACAAGCACAAACCATAACCAGCTGTACCAACACCCAATGGATCACAAAACCAAACCGGCTCCTTTGGCTCTTTTCCGATAGTGAACTGCTTGTGTTCTGCTGCTGTTTCGGCATGGTAATTGTGATGTCGACTAACGCCGATGGGTTCAAATAAATAGCTGTTTGCAAAATCAACCGTGGTCATTTTTGTTGCTTGGCATAATAAACCAGTCAAAATATGCAGACAAACTGTTCGATAATCAAATTGATTCGTCAACCCTTTTCTTCCACCCAAAAAGTCTAAAGAAGCTTTCGTCCAATCTTGGCTAGTACAGACTTTTGTCCAAGGATCTCCTTTTCCTTTATAAGGTGCCTGCATGGTGAGTAAGTGTTTGATGGTCACGTCATAGATCGTTTTTTCTCCTCGTTTCACGCTATAATCAGGAAAATAATCAAGGACTTTATCTTCAATACTATAAATTTTTCCCTGATCGATGGCGATTCCGATCAACAACGATACTACGCTTTTTGTCGCCGACATCACATGGCAAGTATCATTTCTCTGATAATGATTCCATTCATCTGAATAGACTTCTTCGTGGTTCTTGTAAGCAACAATTTGACAAATATTTGGCTGGGTACTCGTAATCAACTCATGCAATTCTGCTTTTTTCATCATCATTCTCCTTTCAAGAATAAGCATAAATCCATTAAAAATAGATTACAAGGCTCCTTCTTCGGAGAATTAAAATTTTCAGAATAGTTTTGCATTCAATTGATTTCTTCCATGCTTTGAAAAAAGCGACACTCAAAGTCAATTTATGACCAATGAAACCCAGTAATTAGAGAACACTACCTAAACCTTTCACAATGAGTTTAAGAGCGGAATCAGCCAATAATTGACAGGACTTTCTTTGATCACATGTCAACAATTTTTCTTACAGTATTGGCTGTTCGGATGGTCAGTTGATCCTTTACCTTTGGCTTTGCGGTCTTTGCCCACCAATTTGTTTTTTGATGTTCTTTGCGAATAAAGGACCAAAAGACAATGTCTTTATAAGGATACACTCTTTCAAAGTCCGCTTTTGGTTCACCAATCTCAGTCAGTAAAACTTCAAAAGACAATGGCTTCATCATAAATATGACGTTGTCATAAATTTCTTTGTTCTCATCTCCCCACCATTCAGGAGCATTTGCTAATAATTCTTTTAGTTCGGCTTGTAAAACCACATGAATGGGAATGTCTAACTCAAAGCCGAGCTTGATCCTTGTTCTCATTTTATTGGCTAAAATCTGTGGGTCCTCTCTGTTACTGGAAAAGATAACATTGCCGCTGTTTAGATAAGTGACAACATCTGTAAATTCGTCTTTCTTTAATTCTTCTTTTAATTCAGACATACTCAACTTATTTTTCCCGCCGACATTGATTCCCCTTAATAAAGCAACATATCGATCCATTCTTCTGACTCCTTTACCAGGTTCACTTTCGTTTCTGCACCAAGAACACTTTTAAAGAAAAGTTCTTTTCGTCTCTAGTCCACTTCAACACACCTATTTACTTCTAGATAAAAAGCATAGTTTTCGTAACTGCCTTGCTTTTCAACATTCATTCTGAAAGATCTTTGAAATAAAGCCCAGTTCCTTCATCCAATTCAAAGCCGTTTTTTTCCAACACAGCGATTGAAACTTGATTTTCTGGCACTGGATCTGCAATGATTCGACGAGCCTGTTCATGGCTCATGATATGGATGACGAGTGCTTTGATCAGCATATTTCCAAATCCTTTTTTGAGATACGTCTCTTCCCCAATGAAATAATCAATGCCAAATGTTCCAGCCGGCTCATGTTCCCATGGGTACCCTTTAACGGTCTTTTCACACACGTAATATTGGCAGAATCCGATGGGCTTATCATCAAGAAGGACGATAAAATGATGGATATAATCAAATTCTCCTGTTTCATTTCTGATTTCCGTCAACCAATCTTCTGCCGAACCAAGCCATTTCTTGATATACTCTTTTCTTAACCAGCGATCGACTAGTTCGATCTCATTGGTCAATGGACGAAGTGTCAAACAAGTTTCTGTCATTTTCTTGCCTCCTGTTCTGCTGAATTGCCAAAAATGCTATGCTAAGTTGGTTAATATTTCTTGATAACGTTTCGTTGCTAATTGACTGGCCTGTCCCTTTTTACAAAAATTCATCTTTCCTAACTTCGGCACAACACGTTCTACAATGACTTTGCCCTCTACTAATTTTGTTTCAAATTGGTGTAACGCTTCCAAAAAGCGCTCATCTCGTTTCGCATAAGGGTAAAAGGACAAAACATACAGATAATAAAAGAGATTATATCCCCTAAAAGGATATTCCGTCTGCATAAACAGCGTGCCAATGCCATAATGACAAGGACTGATTGGCTTTTTCAGTCTCCAATGCGTCAACAGAAACTCGATCGCAGGATGGATAACCGCTTGATTCTTTGCGAATGGACTATAGCGAAAAGCATCTAATACCGTTAAAGTCGTCATCGGTGTAGAATACTCCGTTTCAGGTCCTCGACCAAAGCTATACTTGTTGCATTTCCAACCCCCATCTTCTTGCTGTGTGGAAATAAAATAGTCGAAGGTCTTAAGAAGCCGTTGATCTTCCGCATAACCGAGAACACAAAGGTTCCTTAGGGCTAACGCCGTATGGCAAGGATACAGCCCACCAGATGGGGAAGTTTTGAAACGACCATCTTCTCTCCAAGTGCTGAAAATCAGCTCCGCTGTTTCTGTTAGGATCGCATCCTGGGGAGACACTCCCAGTTCAAGTAAGTACATCGGACTTTCTAACGTGGTAAACGGAGCCCCTTTCAATAATTTTCGGTCCTCAGTCGTCCAGTAATCGGCGCCATTGTCGTATCGATGTGCGATAATCTCTTCTATGTCTTCCAAATAAAGTTTATCCATAGACTTCTCCTCTGCCTAAATTAGACTGCAAGCAAATATAAACTGGATTTCCTGTAAAAAAACTTAGTAGCACGTCTCTAGCAACTCTCCTTGTTTCTCTGGTCAATCCTGTTCGAATAAAACCCGATAAGCATTCGTTTTGCAGGATTTTTGTCATTTTTTCAACCGAATGTCTTGAACGGTGAGTGAAAAACTATCGCATTGATTTTCCTCAAGTTTACTATTTCCCTGTTTGAAAGTAAAATGGAGAATGAATCAATCATCTACTTCAGAAGTTACCAATTTTGATTAAATTGGTTTGCCTTTGAAAACAAAAAGACGACTCTTTTGCAGAGACGTCTTTAACAATCCATTCAATCCACATGTAAGATGAATCATCCACCTCATTAAGTGTATGACTTTATCGGTTTAACTTTCCTTCTCAACTAACTTTCTTACATAAGTTACCAACGGTTCAATAGCGGTTCTATCACTAAAATCGACCGTCTGTCCATATGTTTCGATCAATGCTTTGTTTTCCGAAGTAAGTTCAGCATCAGGTACTTTTTTTAACGAGTTTATTATCACTTTTAACAGCAGTTTATTTGCCATGCTTAATTGTGTATAATCGATTCCGCCTCGAAAATGAAAAATACCTTCGGGAATGCTTTTTAATTTTTGAAGACTCTTATCTAAATCAGCATAATCCGTACCGACGGGATCGCTCAGACCAACTGTAAATACAACCAGATGATCGAAAAGGTTTCGTTTCAGTAAATCAACACCAGTGATTTTCCCAGCATAAATAGGACCGCCAAAAATGACAAATGAATATTTACGCAATTCTACGTCTTTGACTTTTTTCCCGTCGATAAGTGCTGCGTTCAACTCTTCTGCAATCCATCTGGCATATTTTTCTGTCATCCCATGTTTAGAAAAGTATACAACCGCTAAGTTATCCTTCATCATGATCCATCTCCTTGATTATGCGTTCCAGATTCTCTATCATCTTTAGTGTGACTTGAGAAGCAATTGCCAATTCATTGTCTGTTATTCCTGTAAAAACTTTATCTCGAAAATCTTGACTTTCTTTTTCACTTTGTTTTGCCAACTGTTGTCCTTTTTTTGTCACGAAAACTTCTTTGACCCGCTTATCCTGGGCACTTTGATTAACTGATACAAGTCCTTCTTTTTCCATTGTGTCGAGCATCTTGGCAATATTTTGTCTTGTTGTATTCATCGTACTCGCTAATTCATTGACGCTAGGTACACTCACTTTAGAAAGTTCTCTAAGATTCATTAGTAAAAACCATTGTTTCGTGGTTAATCCAGTGACAGATTTGTCTCCTGCAAATTGGAGCTTGTTCGCTAGGATAAATGTTCCGCCAAATAATAGATGTCTAGGATTTTCTGGGGCCTTCATCAGCATTTCCCTTTCTTAATAGGTAATAGGTTACCTATACTATACGCAACCTATTGCTTATTATCAAGATTAAGTTGTTGCTTTTAGGACATTTCGGTACAAGGAAAGAATGAAATAATCAGCAATGATTTCACCTATTATTTGAAAGAACTGAGTGTTCAAAAAAAGCGGTAATTACTGTAATCGATACAGTTATTTGATAATTTTATTGATCTAGTTTTTCAAAAAAAACCTTGCCTAGAAAATAGGTCAAGGTTGGAAAAATTGGGAGGCATGTTTCAACAATTCATTTTTTATATCTTCAAAAGTTTGATTCAAGTCCAGTGTCACTACACTAATCGGATAGCCATTTAATTCATAGTGATGGTTTGGCTGATGTTCCTCTATCGTTTTAGCATAGAGGAGCATGCCTCCTACTACTTCACCATCTTTTGAAATCCAGTTATTAACGTAAGTGAAAATTTGATAAAGATTAGCAGTCTTTTGCTTTGCATCGCTCCCAATAAATCTGGTCGCCATATTCTCAGAATAAAACTTTGTATCCACAATTAAGGTCTTAGCACCATCACTCAAAACAATGTCAGTTTGCATATTCGGCAAAGCTTCAATGAAACCATCCCCTACTATCCATGGAATTTGTGGGTGTGTCACTTTGTAGCAGGTATCACGTTTATAGAAAGCAAATACAAATTTTTCGTAGAGTGACGATAATCGCTGTTCATCTTTCATTTCTCTTATCCATTGCTCTTCATTCGACTCATCCAAGAGTAACTCTTCATACAAATATCTACAGACATCAATAAGAAACTGATAACGTATATTTTGTCGATTATATTCAACTTTCTTCCAAAGTCTAAGTGATAGCTCAATGTCTGTTACATCGGAAAAATATGGTAATAACCCAAAGAAAAATCTCTTATCTGGCTTTGAAATATCTGGTAATTTATAGAGATATTGAATTGTTGCCTTTAAAATCTGATTTAGAAGCACATCCTCAGAGAACACATCGTATAGAACTACTAATTTTTTATCCACCAGGGCATTTTGCTTGATGGAAGAACCAATATCAATTTTCCCCTTGATGACTGTTGTCCTATCAGTTTCTTGAACGTAATCTTTAATTAGACCACCTCGAATTAAAACAGGAAGACCGATTTTCAAAATCTCAATGTATAAACCTTTCACGTTATCAAACTGCTCAACATTCATTCGTTGATATTCTGATAGTCCAATTGTTTGGTAAGCATAAGACAGCATGTAATAGATATTTCGAATCGGTATCTTAGAGTTTTTTTTCATCATAAGCATTCCTTAACTTATTCGCCCAGCTCTCAGCTTTATCTTCATCATCAAACCAATACTCATAGAGTTGAGGAATAATTTCATATTCTACTACTTCAATAAGTCTTGATTCTGCGTCTATGGAAAATGCATCACCAACAAAATAGCTATGACCGATTTGGAAACCTTTACCAAGCTCAGCTATAATGGTTTTATTTAGAGATATGATTATTTCTATTACTTTGATCATCTTAATCGGTGAACCAATATTATTGATATATTCAGTGAACGTTGAATTTTCAAAAGCTGGTGCTATATCATAAAAAGAAAATCTACGTCTCAATGCATAATCCAGCAATGCTAGACTTCTGTCGGCTGTATTCATCATACCAATAATATAAAGATTGGCCGGTACTGAAAATTTTTCATTTGAATAGAGCAGATTGACTGATTTGCCGCGTTTGTCAGTCTCAATTAACATCATGAGTTCTCCTAGAATCTTACTCATGTTCCCACGGTTTATTTCATCAATGATGAAAAAGTAGTCTCTTTCAGGATCACGAGAAGCTTTACGTGCAAATTTAACAAATGGTCCTTGTTTCAATTCAAAACCATCACTATCCACTTTGGGGCGATATCCTTCAATAAAATCTTCGTAACTATAGCTCTGATGGAATTGAATCATTTGAATCCGCGAATCATCTTTCTCTTCCATCATTAGATATGCCAATCTGTCAGCGATAAAAGTTTTTCCTACTCCGGGAGCACCTTTCAAAATCAAATTTTTCTTATTTTGTAAAACTGATTGAAGCTTTCCAAGAGCATGTTCATCAATGTATACTTCTGAAAGAAAATCTTCTCTGGAATATGATTCATTCTCTCTAGCTGATGGTCTTGATTCCACATATCGAATATAATAGTCAATAGAACTTCCTGATACACCCTTGTATCTGTCGTAGGTTTCATCATTAAGAACCGTTTCCTTGATATTCTTTAACGCTTCGGTATCAGTTTCACCGAAAATAATCACTGTAAACGTAACTTCAATACTTTTGAGAGAAGAAATCTTTTGACTGATAGTTTTATCATTTAATAATTCTCCATTTTGCTGTACCTGTTGCGAAAGCCAAACTTTGAATTCATTAATTAAATGTAACTTTTCATCAATTGGCTCTCCATTGATGTGCTGATCCAAGTAAACAATAAAATCAGGATAATTATTGAGGTTAGTCAGCATTTTTTGTGAAACTTGGTCGCTTAAGTTCCATGACCCCTTATTCGTCCAGTCTATATTGTGACGATGCTTATATTTTGAAACATTGCTATCAAAGTAGTAATCTCCATTAACAACACCTTTTCCAACAATATGGTTACCATTTGTTTTTGCATAAACAATGTCACCAGGCTTAATTTCTCTGTAGAAGTCCCAAATCTCTTTTGCTTCATTTAATGAATTTTTTTTATCTTTCCGATGTTCTGAGATAGCCTTCTGGATGTCAAGTCTATTCTCATATTGATTTAAATCTTCAAGAAAGTCCCAATCAAACCCTATGATTTCCGATTGAAAAAGTTCTTGCCAAAGATTAGCGTCATCGCCTGGAACATAGAGCCAGTAATTCACACTGTCATCAACTTGACCATCTAAGCTCGAAGACTTTTGTTCTCTCTTCGGGTAAATCTTTTCTGGATTTTCAGTATAGTACAAAAACTTTAGATATGATCTCAAGATTGTTCCTAACTGCGCTATACCACCATAATTAGTCGGTTGGCTTCGATTCCCATTGTCATAATCCATTTGTGCATAATGACGTTTAAAGGATTCGTTGATCTTTACAAATTCCTTAGTGTATTTTTTCCTTTTCCCTTTCATCAGTTCTAATAATGAACTGTCCTTATCTCCAGTAATCTTCTGATATACTTCTTTAAACTCATCATATGTCTCGTAGTAAAAAAAATTTTCAAAATAGCTGTTACTTAATTCAAATTTGCTCAACAATAACCCAAGTTTTTCAAGATACGGTGTGTACCAGATCCCAGTTTTCTCACCTAGGTTATCTTTTGCCCAGTCCCTAAAAAGTTGTTTACGTATTTCCATTGAATTGCCCATCTAATCCACCTCACCAGAACAAATAAAAGTATCTTCAATTATATCACGGAAAATTTTTTTGTTGTATATCATCCAAAACTGTTATGAATACTAAAAATTTTGTTCACGCACCCAGCTATACCATTCTCCAACTTATTTCCTAATCTATATCTTTTCACCTTATCAATCTGTTTCTCCAAACTAAAACAAAGAGCCAGAACCAAAATGTCCCAACTCTCAGTATATCATATCTCACTCTATCTATTTTCAAGACGTGTCAACAAGACCACACATTCCACGTGAGTGGTTTGTGGGAATAGATCAACTGGCTGGACTTGTTTTGTCACATAGCCTTCTTCTGCAAATAGCGCTAGATCACGTGCTAGTGTGGCTGGGTTGCAAGAAATATAGACAATGCGCTCTGGCTTAACCGCAGCTGTTGTCTCGATAAAGCTAGCTTCTAGACCTTTTCTTGGCGGATCGACAAAGACAACAGTTGGCTGAATGCCTTCACGTAACCATTGAGGCATAATCTTCTCCGCTTTGCCTACAAAGTAATGAACATTTTCTAAGCCATTTCTCGCAGCATTTGCTTTGGCATCTTCGACCGCTTCAGCAACAACTTCCATTCCGAGAACTTCTTGGACACGATCAGCTAAACTGATTCCGATGGTTCCGATTCCGGCATATGCATCCACGACAATGTCATCCGGCTGTAGATCTGCTAATTCAAACGCTTTTTGATACAGCACTTCTGTTTGGGCCGTATTGACTTGGTAGAAAGATTTGGCAGAGATTTGGAACGTCTTATCGAACAATTGGTCATCAATCGAAGCTTTTCCATAAAGGACTTTCTCTACATCACCCATGATGACATTGGTTTTTTCTTCATTGATATTTTGGATCACCGATACTACTTCAGGAAGCTCTTCATGAATGACTTCAGCAATCTCTTCTCCTTTGAAAAACTTCGCTTTTCGTGTGACTAAAACGACCATCATTTCACCTGAGTGGTGTCCGCGACGGATCACAACGTGTCGTAAAAAGCCTTCGTGAGCTTCTTCGTTGTAGGCTTTGACGTTAAAACGCTGCAAAATGTTCCGCACGGTTACGATCGCTTGATCGATCGCCGGATCTTGGATATAGAAATCTTCGATTGGCACCAAGGTATGACTATTTTTGCGGTAAAAACCAGTAGTCAACTGCCCTTTGATTTTTTGAACGGGAATTTGCGCTTTGTTACGGTAGCCAAAAGGTTGTTCCATTCCGATCGTAGGCAATACCTCAACTTGCGGCATTTTCGCGACTTTTGCTAAAACATTCTCTACTTGTTGTTGTTTGAATGCCAATTGCTTTTCGTACTTCAAATGACTCAAAGGTGCGATACCGGTTCGCAACAAATCTTCATTAGGCAACTCTTGACGATCTGGACTCGTTTGTAACAGTTTCATCACTTTGGCAAAACCGAATTTGTTGCCAACTTTCAACACTTTGACTAACGCACGTTCGCCGGGTAATGTGTTTTCAATAAAAAGTAAATAGCCATCGACTTTGGCGATGCCGTTTCCTTCATGGGAAAGATCTAAAATATCGACCTCAAGTTCCTGATTCTTCTTAACAGGATAATTTTTCATAGGTTTCTCCTTTGTACTTGCTTTTCTCATTTTAAAAAGGAATCACTGAAATTGCAAGCGCTGTTTATTTCGATGATGGCTCTTCGCCAACATTTTGAACAAAAAACATCCGAAGGATAGAATCGGCTGATTGCTTTTAGGCTCTGCGGCGAAGAGCCGCTGCACCACAAGAGCAATTCCTTTTCCATCCTTCGGAAAATCATCTACACGAGAAGTCTTAGACTTCCTTAGGTGTTTTATTTATCAGCTGTTTTTCTTTTTCTGTGATTTTTCCCGTTCGCTCTTGTTCAAGATTTGTTTTCTCAAACGAATGCTTTCTGGGGTTACTTCACAGTATTCATCATCGTTCAAGAATTCCAATGATTCTTCCAAAGAAAGAATGCGAGGTTTCTTGATAACGGATGTTTGGTCTTTGTTTGCTGAACGAACGTTAGTCATTTGTTTTGCTTTCGTGATATTAACGGTTAAGTCTTTGTCACGAGAGTTTTCACCAATGATCATTCCTTCGTATACTTCGGTACCTGGTTCAACAAAAACAGTTCCCCGTTCTTCAATACTCATGATCGAGTAAGTCGTTGCTTTACCTGTATCGATAGAAACCAGTGCGCCTTGATGACGACCACCGATTTGACCTTGGATCATTGGCAAATATTGATCGAAGGTGTGGTGCATGATGCCGTAACCACGAGTCATAGATAAGAATTCTGTCGTATAACCGATCAATCCTCGAGCAGGTGCCAAGAAAATGATGCGCACTTGTCCATTTCCTGTATTGATCATGTCTTGCATTTCTGCTTTACGCATGCCCAATGATTCGATGACTGATCCCATGTATTCTTCCGGTGTATCGATTTGAACACGTTCAAATGGTTCACATTTCACGCCATCAATTTCACGTTCAATGACTTCTGGACGAGAAACTTGCAATTCAAAGCCTTCACGACGCATATTTTCGATCAAGATCGACAAATGAAGTTCTCCACGGCCAGAAACGATCCATGAGTCAGGTCCAATTGGATCAACACGCAATGACACGTCTGTTTGCAATTGAGCCATCAAGCGCTCTTCGATTTTACGTGCTGTAACGAATTTTCCTTCACGACCAGCAAAAGGAGAATTGTTCACGATGAATGTCATTTGCAATGTTGGTTCATCAATATGCAGCACAGGTAATGAATCTTGGTGATCAATTGGTGTCACTGTTTCACCAACGAAGATATCTTCCATTCCGGAAACCGCGATCAAATCACCGGCTTTGGCTTCTTGGATCTCTAAACGTTTCAAACCAAAGAAACCGAAAAGTTTCGTTACACGGAATTTTTTGACTTCTCCATTTAATTTCATCAATGCAACTTGGTCGCCGACTTTGATTGATCCGCGGAAGACACGGCCAATTCCGATACGTCCAACATAATCATTATAATCAAGCAATGATACTTGGAATTGCAAAGGTTCGTCACTGTTGTCGATTGGTGCTGGAATGTGTTCAATGATCGTATCGAACAATGGCGCCATCGTTTTTTGCTGATCAGCTGGATCGTCTGATGCACTAGATGTACCGTTGATTGCAGAAGCGTAAATGACTGGGAAATCTAATTGGTCGTCATCTGCCCCTAATTCAATAAATAATTCCAACACTTCATCGACAACGTGTTCTGGACGAGCAGATGGTTTATCAATTTTGTTTACAACAACGATTGGCACTAAATGTTGTTCCAACGCTTTTTTCAAAACAAAACGTGTTTGCGGCATCGTTCCTTCATACGCATCAACAACTAAGACAACACCGTCGACCATTTTCATGATTCGTTCCACTTCTCCACCGAAGTCCGCGTGTCCTGGGGTATCCATGATGTTGATTTTTGTGCCATTGTATTCAACGGCCGTATTTTTTGCTAAGATCGTGATACCACGTTCTTTCTCGATCGCATTTGAATCCATCGCCCGTTCTTGTAATTGGGTATGGCTATCTAACGTTTGGGATTGTTTCAATAATTCATCAACTAATGTAGTTTTTCCGTGGTCAACGTGGGCAATAATAGCGACGTTGCGGATATCATTTCTAATATTCAATTTATAAACTCCTTTTTTGGTGACATTGCACTCGACAAGCCATTATACCAGAATTTCTTTCTGAAATATAGTGCAAAGTTTTCATTTTTACAGAAAAAAACAGATACCCGTAGATATCTGCTCGTCATTTATTGATTTGCGATCGTCAATAATTCTTGAAATGCTGTTGGTGTGCCACCAATAAACAATTCCCGACCATCTAGAGCAAGTTCCTCTCCGGTGATATTCGCCATCTTCAAACCTAATGTTTCCATTAAGATACCGCCAGGGGCATAGTCCCATGGCGCTAGGTTGGAAATATAGCCTGCGCGCTGACCTAAGACCAGCGCAATCAATTCGATGCCCGCACAACCGGTCATCCGTACACCTAGTGCCCGTTCACTCATTTCGACTTCATGATGACGATTATGCATCAACATGGGCGCATTTAATCCGATCAATCCTTCCTCTAAAGCGATATCTTTCGGCGGATCGATTTTTTTTCCGTTGCAAAAGACCCCAATTTCCGGACCACCCCAAAGAAATTCATTTTTCATGACATTATAAACAAAGCCAAAACGTCCTTGGCCTTCTTCATATACAGCAATCATGATACAGAAATTCTCTTTTTCCAACACGAAATTCATGGTTCCGTCAATAGGATCAATGATAAATACTCGTCCACTAAAATCTGAAAGTCGATCTAAACCATTTTCTTCCCCTAGAATTTTTGCTTCTGGGTCAAAGGCTTGAATCTTCTCAATTAGAAAATCCTGCGTCGCCTTATCCAGTTCAGTCACCAAATCTTTCCGACCTGATTTTGTTTCAACGATCAGAGACTCTTTATTTAGGTTTTCTTTGATTTTTTCCCCTGCTGCAATCATCCAGCTATGGATTTCACTAACGATTTCTTGCATGGTTGCTTTCTACTCCTTCATTTTCAGTTTACCGCTTGTCGTCTTGACCGCTTGAACCGTTCGATACAATGAGTATCCGCTCAAGTCTTCGAAATCTCTGCCTAAACGGCGCTCTTCCCCAATACTTGGCACAACTTTCTTAAACTGCTGATAAGCTTCTAAAAACTCCGCTGCCGGGATCCCTTTCTCGTAGGCTTGTTCTAAGCGATCCCATAGATTCATTACAATAACCATTTCATCTGTTGACCAGTCCAGATCTAAAGGATATTGATAATCACGCATTTTAATCACCCCTATTCGTCCTATTCAGTGTACCATAAAAATACAAATTGGTCAGAGACTCTGTCGCAAAATAAAAGAGGACAGCTCTCAATGAGAGATGCACCCCCTATTTAAAAAAATGAACGAATGTTTTGAAGAAGACCCCATGATGCCTAGGCTATATCGCCTTTTACAGACTTAATCGAGCTTAGTCCTAGCTCTAACTAAAATACGAGATACCTTAACTCATTCCACGTTGGTTCATTTAGATAGTTGTGCTAGAACTTCAGTAAAGTCTTTAACATAATAGCGTAGGTTTTTTCTTCCCTTAATAAGGATCGTATGTCCCTCGTTTTCCAAAGCGCTTTTTTGTTTCTCGATTCCGCCTGGATACTTAGGGTTTAACTCCCCATTCGCTTTTAATGTCCGCCAGAAAGGAATTTTATCTGTTTTTCTTTGTTCACTAGCCCATGCTGCGATGGAAACAAAAATACCCGCGGTGATTGGATCTGTGAAATCGGCGCCATACCTTTCTGCCAGATACTCGCGAATCTTACTAATCGTCATCACTTGGCCTAATGGGATACGCCCCATGATTTGATTGTAATCCACTGGAGGAGCCAAAAGCATTCTCTTTCCCCCATATTTCTCAATACTCTTTTCATCTATGATTTGCTTGATTTTCGGCATTCCTTTCGTCTCATGGAGCATCTTATTGAAATCTTTCTTTTTTTCATCGACCATACTAGTCCCTCCTTTACTTTCAAAGTACCGCCTTCTAAATCAAACTGCAATGAGAAGCTTCAAATTATTTTGAAAAAGCATGCAAAAATAAAAAGTTCTTGATGATCTGAACGGATTTCCACCAATTCACGCTGATATAAAACTTTGTATATTCTGTGCCCCATTGCCATGGAATAGGGAAAGAACCATCTTCTAGCTGGTTCTCTGAGATTTTAGCGGCTTCTTGCTGACAAAGTTCTTTATCAAAAATGGTGAGCATTTGTTCTTTCGAGAAAAAAAGTCCGATGGTTTGCTGGTGTAAGAAGTAAACCATTCTTCTGGGGCTTTCGAGACGGTTTGACGAATTTGTTGGCACAACACTTCTTGAAAATTTATGTTCTCCAAAAGAGGTTGATCATGTGTTTTTTTACAATAGTTTAGCATTTCCAAATAAACGACTAACGTATGCCTATCATCGTTGTCTCATTGAGAAAGCTATCAATGGCGGTTTGAAGGATTCCCTCCGCTTGTTGAGATAAACCAGTATCTTCCACACGGATGATCATACCAGCAAAACTCACGGTGGGATTATTAGCCGGCACACCTACAGGACTCTCCTATCAGATGGCATGGGAGTAAAAAGCAGTCGAAGGTACTTGGTTCCGCCATTTCCCTTCAGAAAAATCTTTCCCACTGGACAAGCACCTCAAGATCCCCTGTATTATAGGATTTTTAGCATCAAGGCAATTGATCTCTCGTAAAATACTGCAGGCAGCTCACGCCGCAATCGGGGTGCTGTTGGGTTTCCAATTGTCTGGCTCTAAGCCGTGACCAAAGCCGCCATCCTCGTTTTGATAGACCTCTAACATCTGTATAACATTCTCCCGGCTACCGTCTTCAAAATGAATCTGCCAGCGTGCAAGTTCCAATGGACGTGCATTTTGATAAATAGATTGTCTAGCTTTTTCAAAAGGTTCCCTATTTTCACGCTCTTATTCAGTCTTGTTCAGATCTGTTCAGACTTGTTAAGGCTTGCTAAGACTTGCTAAGACTTATTGGTTACTTTGATTATGACCTAATTTATTATTCGTTACAACGCTGACACTACTAGAACTATCCCTTCATTGATCTTCTATTTTCTTTAACGACTGCTTTTTTACTCTTGCGGCTACACTTTACAGATAAATGCTAGTCGTCTTTCTTGAAAAGCATTCTTTTGGTGTTTCCTTTTCCTTGATGTTACAGTAAGAATAGCAAGAATAAAGGAGGATTTCATTTGCGCTTAGAAAATAAAAAAATCATCGCGTTAGTCGACAATGATTTCGAGGATTTAGAGCTTTGGTACCCTGTTCACCGTTTGCGAGAAGAAGGCGCTCAAGTGGATTTAGTTGGCGAAGAAGCCCATAAAAGCTATAAAGGAAAATACGGAGTTCCTGCAGAATCCGCGTTTGCTTTTGACGACATCCATGTGGCTGATTATGATGCCATCTTAGTCCCTGGCGGTTGGGCACCGGATAAACTGCGCCGATTCCCACAAGTCATTTCTTTTGTTCAAGCAATGGACAAAGAAGAAAAAGTCATTGGTCAAATATGTCATGCCGGCTGGGTCTTGATTTCCGCGAATATATTGCAAGGAAGAAAAGTGACTAGCACCCCTGGCATAAAAGACGATATGACAAACGCCGGAGCTACTTGGGTGGATACACCAGTTATCACCGACGGTCACATCGTTTCTAGCCGTAGACCACCTGACCTGCCCGATTATATGCGGGAATTCATCGCTGTTTTAGAAAAGAAATAACCCGGCTAGGCTGATTCACTTTAACGAAAAAGAGTGGCGATGATTGTTCGCCACTCTTTTTCGTTATCATTTTTGAACATTGCTCTAGCTATTTTTGTCATTCCTTGTCTGCTATTCGGAAAGATCGGAAATAGCAGAGGCCTTTGGCAGCTTACGGATCCCCCATAGCGTCAATAACGCTCCAATCAAAGCAAAGCACGTGCCGCACAATAACATCTGCCAGACACCGAAGTTCTGTAAAAGGCTGCCGCCTAAGATATTCCCCAGCACACCGCCTAATGTCGTCGCAATAATGATCAGCGTTTGTCCAAATACCCGATCTTCATCTGCCAATACGTGATTGAAGAGATAAGCAGACGCTGGGATAAATAAAGCAAAACTAAAGCCCTGCAATAGGTGTGTCATTTCCATCATAACAATCGTGCTGGTAAGCAACATCATTACTCCTCTGACTGCAAATGCGATACTAGAAAACAAAAGCCAAAACTTGCTGGACTTTCTTTTGACCAAACGTTCGAAGAATATCATTCCTGGCAACTCGCATAATGCAGCAATCATTAATGAAATTCCTACTTCTTTGCTGCCGCCTCCGATCGAAGCAAAAATCTGTGCCAAGAAGCTATTGATCATTGTGTGAAAGCTGAACAGAAAGCTGAATCCTATGAATAACAAAAGTAAAAAAGGATATTTTTTTCCTAACCCACCCGAATGCTTCTCTTCTATCTTCAACGGCAGAACCCTTGTCTTCACTGTGGGCAGCAAAAGTAAGAGGACAAAAAACAGTCCTGCTTCTACTAATGCCATTATTGGGAGAAGCGCAGCCGAATAGCTCGCCAACAACTGCCCTAATAAGAAAGAGGTTGCGGCATATCCTAGTGAACCGCCTGCTCTCGAAAAACCAAAATTAATCCCATAGCCGGTGTTCACATACTCAAATGCAAGAGCATTGATAAATGACTGCATGGAAACTAGCACGATTGCACCAATGATAAAACTGATAATCGTCAGTGCTGGCAGTAATAACCCTACTAGAAGAGCGATAATCAGGCTCAGTGTCATCCCTTTTAGGACAGCAATCAAGGGAATCCTTTTTCTTTTAATGATCACTTGACTGATGAAAGGCTGAAGCGCGGCTGAAAAAATATTGATAAGTGCTAAGATCCCACCGATTTTTGCTGGATCGATCTTAAAATAAATCAGAAATAATGTGGCAAATCCATAAATTGAACAAAACATCATCCAATAAAGAAATTGCAGACTTGTATAATAGAGACGAATCGTTTTCCCACCCAATTGTTTACGCATACAATCCCCGCCTTCATCCGTTTTAGATAGCAACTTAATATAGCATAATTCAGACAGATTTGCTACAGCAATCAAGTAGGCAATCGCCAGTATTTTATGCCATTCACTGATACTTGATCCCATAAAAAAACTCGCTCATCGAAAGGATGAACGAGTCTTCTATCATTAAATATGGATTGGTAAGCCTAATGCCAACTCAGCAGCATCCATGGTGATCTCACCTAAAGATGGATGTGGGTGGATCGTTAACGCGATATCTTCTGCGTTCATACCTGATTCGATTGCAAGAGCCAATTCTGAAACCATGTCACTTGCACCTAAACCAGCGATTTGCGCACCGATGATCACATTGTCTTCTACTGTTGTTACTAAGCGGATAAATCCTTCGGTTTTACCAAGAGACAATGCACGACCATTTCCAGAGAATGGGAATTTGTAAGCTTTCGCTTCAATTCCAGCATCTTTTGCATCTTTGATCGTCATACCGACAGAAGCTAATTCTGGATCAGTAAAGGCAACCGCTGGCATTGCTTTATAATCAACAGCAACTTTTTTACCAGAAATGGCTTCAGCAGCAATTTTTGCTTCATAACTTGCTTTATGAGCAAGTGCTGCACCAGGTACGATATCTCCGATTGCAAAGATGTTTGATACGTTCGTACGGCCTTGTTTGTCAACTGTGATCAATCCACGTTCGCCAACTTCAACACCGGCTTGCTCTAAGCCCATGTCATCTGTATTCGGACGTCGACCAACTGTAACCATCACATAGTCAGCTGTCACTGATTCTTCTTTGCCATCAACAGCGTATTTAACCGTTACACTATCGCCATTATCAACAGCTTCTTTAGCCATTGCATTAGTAACGATCGTTACGCCTTTTTTAGCGAAGTCTTCTTCAACTAATTTAACCATATCTTTTTCATAAGTTGGCAAAATTTGAGGAGAACCTTCAAGAATCGTTACTTCTGCTCCAAGGTTTGCATAAGCAGCACCAAGTTCAGAACCGATGACACCGCCACCGATAACAACGAATTTTTTAGGCACTTCTTTCAATGCCAATCCGCCAGTAGAATCAAGCACACGTCCACCGAATTTGAAACCAGGGATTTCAATTGGGCGAGAACCTGTCGCGATGATTGCATTGTTGAAAGAATAAGTTTGAGCTGAATCAGGATGAATCACACGTAATGTGTGATCATCAACAAAGAAAGCTTCCCCTTCAATTGTTTCAACTTTGTGTTTTTTCAATAGGAAGCCAACACCTGAAGTCAATGTTTTCACAACTTTGTTGTCTTTCCATTCTTGTGTTTTAGCAAAATCAAGTGATACGTTTTCGCTTGTTACACCAAACATTGTCGAATCTAGTGATTCTTGGTAATGATGTCCTGCTGCAATCAATGCTTTTGAAGGGATACAACCAACGTTCAAACAAACACCGCCAATGTATTCTCTTTCAATGATCGCAACTTTTTGTCCCATTTCCGCTGCGCGGATGGCAGCTACATAGCCGCCAGGTCCCGCACCGATTACAACTGTATCTAATTCAACAGCAAAATCTCCAACTACCATTTGTTAATCATCCTTC
The DNA here is from genome assembly GCF_051711125.1 of Enterococcus sp. DIV0574. Classification (NCBI taxonomy): domain Bacteria; kingdom Bacillati; phylum Bacillota; class Bacilli; order Lactobacillales; family Enterococcaceae; genus Enterococcus; species Enterococcus sp. DIV0574. The sequence continues at coordinate 1,513,242 of NZ_JBIOMA010000001.1, read as the reverse complement.
CATCATTAATAGCTCTGGATCAGCTAATAGACGTTTGATATTATTCATTGCTTGTTGCGCTGTTGCACCATCAACGATTCGGTGGTCAAAGCTCAATGAAAGTTTCATTACGCGGCCGACAACGATTTCGCCCTCAGCATTGACGATTGGTTGTTGCGCGATTGTACCAACACCCAAGATAGCTACTTCAGGGTAGTTGATTACTGGTGTGAACCAGCCACCGCCTACAGAACCAATGTTACTGATAGTGATCGTTCCGTTGCGCATGTCATCTGCAGAAAGTTTGCCGTCATGAGCAAGTTTAGCTTTTTCGTTGATTTCATCAGCGATAGCAAACATTCCTTTGCGGTCTGCATCTTTGACATTTGGTACATATAACCCATGATCCGTATCCGTAGCAATACCGATATTGTAGTAGTTTTTGTACACAATTTCTTGTTTTGCATCATCGATTGAAGCATTCAAGATAGGGAATTTTTTGACTGTAGCAGTCAATGCTTTTACAACATATGGCAAGAAAGTAAGTTTTGTGCCATTGGCAGCAGCAACTTCTTTAAATTTCTTACGATTATCCCAAAGATTTGTTACTTCTACTTCATCATGCAGTGTTACATGAGGTGCTGTATGTTTGCTGTTGACCATTGCTTTCGCAATTGCTTTACGTGTCGGAGTTAATGCTACACGTTCTTCTAAATCACCCAAGTTAGACTTGAAGGCTTTAGCTGGTGCTGCTGGTTTGCTTTCAGCTGCTGGTGCTTGCGCTTCTTCTTTTGCTGGAGCTGCTGCTTCTGCAGTTGCTGAAGCTCCGCCACCAGATAGGAAGTTCTCGATGTCTTCTTTTGTCACGCGGCCACCTTTGCCAGTTGCAGTTACTTGTGTGATGTCGACATCTTTTTCACGAGCAAATTGACGGACAGAAGGCATTGCTAATACACGTTTGTTTGGATCAGCAGCTTCAACGACACTTGCTGAGCCAGAAGTTTCAACTTTTTCTGGCGCTGCAGTTGGCGCTGCAGAACTAGCAGCTGGTGCACTGTTGTGTCCTGGAGCATCGATTTCTACTAATACATCACCAACATTGGCAACTGTTCCTTCTGATACAAGGATATTTTTTACAGTACCTGTGACTGGAGATGGGATTTCTTCAACTGATTTGTCGTTTTGAACTTCCAATAAAGTATCATCTTCATTGATGGTGTCGCCAGCTTTAACGAACCATTTTACGATTTCGCCTTCTGCAATTCCTTCACCGATATCTGGTAATTTGAATTGGAATACGCCTTCGCCTTCTGAAGAACCAGCAGATGCAGCTTCCGTTGTTGGAACAGCAGCTGGTTGTGCAGGAGTTTGGGCTTGCGCTGCCACACCTGCATCTCCTTCATTGTCTTCATGGCCAGGTGCATCGATTTCTACTAATACATCACCAACATTGGCAACTGTTCCTTCTGATACAAGGATATTTTTTACAGTACCTGTGACTGGAGATGGGATTTCTTCAACTGATTTGTCATTTTGAACTTCCAATAAAGTGTCATCTTCATTGATGGTATCGCCGGGTTTAACGAACCATTTTACGATTTCGCCTTCTGCGATCCCTTCACCGATATCCGGTAATTTAAATTGAAATGCCATTTTCTATTCTTCCCTTCTTCAACTATTAAAAGTTCACGATTTCTTTCACTTTGTCTTCGATATCTTTAGCATTTGGCAACCAGATATTTTCTGCTTGACCGAATGGGAAGATTGTATCTGGAGCAGATACACGTCCAATTGGTGCTTCTAATGAAAGAACCGCACGTTCAGAAATTTCAGAAACGACTTGAGCGCCTACGCCTGCTTGTTTTTGAGCTTCTTGAACAACAACCACACGACCTGTTTTTTCAACAGATTTAATGATTGTTTCCACATCAAGAGGAGCAACTGTACGCAAATCGATAATTTCAGCATTGATGTTTTCTTTTGCTAAGTTATCCGCTGCTTTGATTGCTTCACGAACCATTGCACCATAAGTGATGATCGATACGTCTGTTCCTTCACGAGTCACCGCTGCTTTATCCAATGGAACTTCATACGCTTCTTCTGGCACTTCTTCACGGAATGAACGGTAAAGTTTCATATGTTCTAAGAAAACAACAGGATCATTGCTGCGAATAGAAGCAATTAACAATCCTTTTGCATCGTATGGGTTTGATGGAATCACGACACGGATACCTGGTGATTGAGCAATCAATCCTTCCAAGTTATCTGAGTGCAATTCTGGTGTATGCACACCACCACCAAATGGTGAACGAATCGTAATTGGCAAGTTGCGTGTGCCGCCCATACGGTAGCGAGTACGTGCCATTTGTCCAACGATTTCATCAAATGTTTCAAAAACGAATCCGAAGAATTGAATTTCTGGAACTGGACGGAAACCTTCTAGTGCTAAACCAAAAGCTAAACCGCCGATACCAGATTCAGCAAGAGGGGTATCGAAAACACGATCTTCACCGAATTTTTCTTGTAAACCTTCTGTTGCCCGGAAAACCCCGCCGTTTTTACCGACGTCTTCACCAAAGACTAAAATTTCTTTGTCGTTTTCCATTTCAACAGCTAAGGCATCTGTAATTGCTTGAATCATTGTTTTTTGTGCCATGACTATTTCGACTCCTTCGCTTCGTAAGTTGCAATTTGTTCTTTAATGTTTTGAGGTTGTACTTCAAACATATTTTTCAAGAAATCTGAAACTTTTTGTTTAGGTACACGGTCAGCTTCAGCGATTGCAGCTTTGATTTCTTCTTTAGTTTGTTCAATGATTTGTTCTTCTTTTTCTTCAGACCATAGTCCTTTTTCAGTCAAGTACGTACGGAAGCGAACCAATGGGTCTTTTTGTTGCCATTCGCTGTCCATATCTTTTGAACGGTAACGCGTTGGGTCATCCCCTGATAATGTGTGTGGACCATAACGGTAAGTCAATGTTTCAATCAAAACTGGTCCATTGCCGTTTGCTGCCCATTCACGAGCTGCTTTTGAGACAGTGTAAACTGCTAATGGATCCATACCATCCACTTGGATTCCTGGGATACCAGCTGCAGCTGCTTTTTGAGCTAATGTTGGCGCAGCACTTTGAACTTCACGAGGTGTTGAAATCGCAAAACCGTTGTTTTGGATGTAGAATACAGCGTTTGCATGGTAAGCACCAGCAAAGTTGATTGCTTCATAGAAGTCCCCTTGTGAAGAACCGCCATCACCTGTATAAGTGAAGACAACATTTTTCTTGTTGCGCTTTTTCAGACCAAGAGCTACACCAGCAGCTTGCACGTATTGCGCACCGATAATGATTTGTGGTGGTAAAGCTTGCAAGTCTTCTGGATAAAGGTTTCCAGCTACGTGTCCGCGAGACCATAAGAACGCTTCTTTCAATGGAAGGCCGTGTTGGATCAATTGAGGGACATCACGGTAACCAGGTAAAAGCACATCTTCTTTTTCAAATGCAAAATGACTTGCTAATTGACTTGCTTCTTGACCAGCTGTTGGCGCGAAGAAACCTAGACGACCTTGACGGTTTAACGCAGTAGAGCGTTGGTCTAATACACGGGACCATACCATGCGAGTCATCAACTCGACTAATTCGTCGTCACTTAGATCAGGTACTAAATCTGGATTTACGATTTTTCCGTCTTTATCTAATGCTTGATAAGTTGGAAAATCTGCATTGACTTGCTCCAAAATTGCTTGGAAATCAAGTGCTTTTTGTTTTTTTGCCATCTTGACACACTTTCCTCTCTGATATAAAAATTCACTTTCGAATGTAACAGGGATAAAATCTGTATCATCGAAAAATCATTTACTACTATAAATTATCATTTAAACGAGAATAAGACAAGTGAAAAGGTATTTTTTTTTAATAAAACGATTCCCATTAGACCAACTCTTAAGAAACGATTAGTGAAAACAATCACATTTAAGCAATCGCTTTCTTGCTTTGCTCCTTATTAAATTCTTTTTTTCTTTTAAGAATAGTACAGACTTCGCCTTTTAACTAAACAGAAACGTAACACCTCGAGGACTTTCCCTTGTGAATGTTCCGACTTAGTAAAATTAGTTTTTTTTGATAATGAGAAAAAAATAATACAGAATAGAATAAAAAAGAAACAGATAGCATAAAAGTTAAAATCTTTTATGACTATCCGTTTCTTTTCTCAGATCCACTCTTTTGTATAATGGATATAGATTCTCTTAGCTACTTCTACGCTTACCAGGTAGGCAAGAATAATGCCGACAAACCATGGCCAGTAAGAAGATGGTAGCGCTGCAAAATCAAAGACTGTGTGCAGCGGCGACAAGATAATACCGAAACCTACCAAAATCGCAAGAACGCTTGACAGTAAGACTGCTGGCGATGCGATACTTTGGAAAAATGGCAGTTTACGCGTCCGGACCATATGCACGACTAATGTTTGCGTCACAAGACCGATCATGAACCAGCCGGCTTGGAACAGCGCTTGTTCTTGAATGGTATTTGCTTGGAACACATGCCACATCACGAAGAATGTCAAGATATCAAAAATACTGCTGACTGGTCCAATGCTTACGGTGAATTTCAATAAGCCTCTGACTTGCCACTTGACTGGTTTTTCTAGTTCTTCCACATCTACATTATCCCAAGGAATGGTCAACTGTGCCATATCATAGACTAGATTTTGCACCAGCAATTGAATAGAAAGCATTGGCAAGAAAGGCAAGAATGCACTAGCGACAAGAATCGAAAAAACATTCCCAAAGTTTGAACTCAATGTCATCTTGATGTATTTCATCATGTTTGTGAAAACTTTACGGCCTTCAATGACCCCTTTATCTAACACATTCAAGCTTTTTTCTAATAAAATGATCGAACTTGCGTCTTTGGTAATGTCTGCGGCCGTATCTACAGAAATACCGACATCAGCAGCCCGTAGTGCAGGCGCATCATTGATTCCATCCCCCATAAATCCGACAGTATGACCATCGGCTTGCAGCGACTGAATGATGCGTGACTTTTGCATAGGATTCAACTTAGCAAATAGATTGACCGCTTCTGCTTTTTCAGCCAATTCTTCATCAGAGAGACGATCAACGTCTATCCCTAGAAGATAGTCGTTCACTTCGATCCCCACATCTTTACACACCTTTTGCGCCACGATCGCATTGTCACCAGTCAAAACTTTCACGTTGACACCATGACCATGTAATGAAGCAATAGCTGTTTTTGCGGACTCTTTCGCTGGGTCTAAAAAGCCCATGAATCCGATCATGATCATATCTTGTTCATCTTCAACTGTGTAGACGGCTTCTGCGTGAGCATCTCGCTTGATTGCTACTGTTAGGACACGCATGCCCTGTTTGTTCAAGCGGTGATTTACCTCACGAAGTTTTTCTCTTAATTCATCTGTCAATTCCAGAACTTGTCCGTTGACTTCCACGTATTTGCAGACTTTCTCCATTTCCTCAGCAGCACCTTTTGTGACCATGATCTGGTGCCCATCTGCTTTGACAACCACTGTTAAACGCCGGCGGGAAAAGTCAAAGGGGATTTCATCCACTTTGATGACTTCTTGATAAGGCGCTTGGCGCTCTGTATCTTCGAAGTAGTTCAATACCGCAATATCCATCAAATTTTTCCAACCTGTTTGATAGTAGGAATTCAAATAGGTCATATCCAACACTTGTTGGTCTTCTTTACCAAACGGATTCAGATGCTGCACTAATACGACGCGATCTTCAGTGATCGTGCCGGTTTTATCCGTACATAAAACGTCCATACTGCCCAAGTTTTGAATCGAAGGCAATTCTTTGACGATCACTTTTTCTTTAGCTAACGACATGGCACCTTTTGCTAAATTACTTGTGACGATCATTGGCAACATTTCCGGAGTCAAGCCAACAGCTACAGCGATTGCGAAGAAAAGGGCTTCTCCCCAGTCGCCTTTTGTCAATCCATTGATCAAAAAGACGATGGGAAACAAAACCATTACCATTCGCAGCAACAATTTACTGACTTTCGTCAAACCATCCTCAAAAGTAGTCTTTCCTCGTTTTGACGTTGCATTTTTGGCAATATCACCAAAAAAAGTACTTTGACCGGTTTTTAAAATAATTGCTTTACCTTGTCCACTAAGGACATCCGTTCCCATGAAAACCAAATCTTGCATATCTAATGCGGAAATCGTTTCTTTAGAATCTTTGATCCCAGCATCGACAAATTTTTCCACCGGCATAGATTCTCCGGTCAGAGAAGATTGATTGATAAATAAATCTTTTGTCCAAATCAAAATAGCATCTGCCGGAATCATATCCCCGGTTGCCAATGTCACGATGTCTCCTGGTACGACTTCATCCATCGGAATCTCGATCGTTTCGCCGTCTCGAGTGACAGAACATGTATTTTCAATTAATTCTTTTAAGGCCAAACTTGCTTTTTGCGAACGATATTCTTGCACGAATGTGATCGTAACACTTGCTAAGATCATGATTCCCATCACGACCACTGCTTCATAATCACCTGTGAAAAAAGAAATGACCATCAGCAAAGCCAAAACTAATACAAAAGGATCTTTGAAAGCACTTAAAAACATCAGCCAAGCAGGTGTTGGTTTTTGTGCATCTACTTGGTTTGGTCCATATTCTTCCAGACGTTCTGCTGCATCCTCTTTTGATAGTCCATTAAACGAAGTCCGCATTTCCATCAGCAACTCTCTTTCCGAAAGTTGTGCAAGTAATTTTAATTCTTGATCTTTAGATAATTTTTTTAACATCTTCTTTTCCTCCTATAACTAGGAGTTGCATTTGCTACCCCTAGCATTCTTTTTATTGTTCATCTGGGGACTGGGGTATTCCATGTTCATCTTCCTCTCTGTTTATCAAGCAAGAAACTCTGGATCATGCAGAAGTGTTGGTCAAAAATAAAGGCAGTCAGCAATTGTCTTGCAGCACCTCATAAAGGTCTGTATGTATCAGCTAAAATAAAGGCATCAGTGACCATTAACACAAAAAAACGCATGCTCCCAATAAGCATGCGTAAAAAACTCATGATCATTGTAGAGCTTTAGCACTATAGGGCGTAGATAACTTGACGTTATCAGCTGCTTTGGGTTTAACCTTCACGATTAGACCTGTCCTACCAACTAAGCATCTCTCGATACTTTTGCGGCAGCAGCTTGTGTCCATATAGGAGCCTCACCTAACAATTATTTATTTCTATCCTCACTATAGTCTATCTAATTATATAGGTCAACCATTATGTGAAAATACTTTTGTTATTTTTTCAATTCCATTTTCAGTTTTTGGATCATTGGATCGAAGGATCTGCCATTCCGGACAGACGGTAATATTGAGCCAATACTTCTTTGATTCGCTGACTTGCTTTACCATCACCATAAGGATTTTCAGCATGCGCCATTGCGGTATATGCAGCGTGATCCTGCAACAACTGCTTCGTTGCTTGATACACATCCTCTTCCCCTGTACCGACCAATTTCAACGTTCCTGCCGCAATGCCTTCTGGACGTTCAGTTGTGTCCCGCAACACCAATACAGGAACACCGAGAGAAGGGGCTTCTTCCTGGACACCGCCGGAATCAGTTAGAATCAATGTGCTTTGGTTGGCAAAATTGTGAAAATCGATGACATCTAAAGGTTCAATCAATGTAACATTCTCTAAAGCACCCAGAGTTTCTTGAGCAATTTCTCGAACTTTGGGATTTTTATGCATCGGAAAAACGACTGAGACTTCTGGAAACTCGCCTGCGATTCGAGCCAATGCCTGAAAAACATTCTTCATCGGCTGACCTAAATTCTCTCTGCGGTGCATCGTCAACAAAATCTTTCGCTGTTTTCTGTCTGTTAGTGTAGGATGCTGATAGTCTTGAGAAACAGTGTAGCGCATGGCATCAATCGCGGTATTGCCAGTGACAAAGATGGCTTCTGGATCATGATTTTCCGCAAGTAGATTTTCTTTACTTTGAAGCGTTGGAGCAAAGTAAAGATCCGCTAGCACATCGATGAGTTGCCGGTTGGCTTCTTCCGGATAGGGTGATCGTTTATTCCACGTCCGCAAACCAGCTTCAACATGACCGATCGGGATCTGAGCGTAAAAAGCTGCGGTTGCTGCGGCATATGCCGTTGTTGTGTCACCATGAACAAGCACAATTGACGGTTTTTCTTGGTGGAGAATCGGTTCTAATTCCAGCAAGACTTTTGTAGTGATGCCGGTCAACGTCTGTCCCAATGTCATGATATCCAAGTCGTAATCAGGTTCGATCGCAAAAACCTCTAATACTTGATCTAACATCTCGCGATGTTGGGCTGTCACCACGACAATTGATTGAAATCGAGGATCAGCCTCTAATTCTTTTACCAAAGGCGCCATCTTGATGGCTTCCGGTCTTGTCCCAAAAACGGACATTACTTTGATAGTCAAACACTCACCTGCTTCTTTCTGCATGTTTACTTTATTGTTATTGCTCTTACTCACTTAGTCAACTGAATATCCGCTTTTAGCTCAGAATATTTTTTTAGTTTTTTTTCATCATTTCTTCTATTATAACGAAAGATTAAGAAAAACCAAATAGTCGATAGAGATGATTCCACAAAAAGCAGAAGGTCAGCGCTGAAAATAAAAAAACCAAAAGACTTGTTGCCCTCAGCAGCAAGTGATAAGAATGTTTTCCTATCGCTTGCTGCAAGACCAAGAAATCTTTTGGATCGAACTTTTATTCATGCCACTGTCAATTCTACAGCCGAAGCAACTTAAATTGTATCGCCATTGAAAATCGAGTTTTTCACGATCACATAATCAACTTTTCGAATCGATTCGAGGTCTTTGCCACCGGCATAGGAGATCGATGATTGTAGATCTTGCTGCATCTCAACCAAAGTATCTTTCAAAGAACCTTTGTAAGGGATCCAGATTTTTTTCCCTTCGACGTTTTTCTTTTCCCCTTTTTGGAATTCAGAAGCAGAGCCAAAGTATTCTTTTAAAACGACACCATTTTCGACTTTTGTTTCCCCGGGAGATTCTTCATGTCCAGCAAACAATGAACCAATCATAACCATCGTTGCCCCAAAACGAACAGATTTTGCGATATCTCCATGGGTGCGGATTCCCCCATCGGCGATAATCGGCTTGCGAGCTGCTTTTGCACACCAGCGTAATGCAGCTAATTGCCACCCGCCAGTTCCAAAACCAGTTTTGATTTTAGTGATACAAACTTTCCCTGGTCCGATCCCGACTTTCGTTGCATCCGCGCCGGCATTTTCCAATTCTCGGACCGCTTCAGGTGTACCAACGTTCCCTGCGATCACAAAAGCATCTGGTAAATGTTTTTTGATATGTTGGATCATATTGATGACAGCATTGGAATGTCCATGGGCAATATCGATCGTAATATAATCAGGCACCAGTCCTTCAGCAGCCAATGTTTCGACAAAAGTATACTCATAATCTTTGACACCGACACTGATCGAAGAGATCAGGCCTTTTTCCTTCATTTTTTTGATAAAAGGAATGCGGGCTGCTTCGTCAAAGCGATGCATAATATAAAAATAGCCATTTTCAGCTAAAAATTCTGCGATTGATTCATCAATGATCGTTTGCATATTTGCAGGAACGACCGGCATTTTAAATGAATGTTTGCCTAAAGTAACCGTCGTATCACATTCTGAACGGCTATTCACGATACATTTATTAGGGATCAATTGTATATCTTCGTAATCAAAAACTTTCATGTCAAACATAAAAATATCCTCCAAATCTTGATAAGAGTGAAGCAAGCATCAAATGGCTGTCGCCTATTTTTAATGCCCACAACAATTTAAACCAGCTCACTCATAAATACAAGTGTTTTAGAATCTTTTTTTTAAAAAGCAACAGGAATGTTCGTCTTTTACGAACATTCCTGAGATAGTTTCCATTAAATAAAGGGTTTTTTCTTTTTTTAAGGTAAAATATTGCCAGCTGCCAAATATACTTCATACCATTCTTGGCGTGTCAACACAATCGTAGATGCCTTAGCGATCTCTTCGATACGATGCGGCGTCATCGTGCCTGCGATCACCTGCATATTTGCTGGGTGCCGTAGAATCCAAGCAGATGCGATTCCTGTCGCAGTCGTTTGATACTTCTCAGCCAATTCTTCTAGTTTTGCATTCAGTTCTGGGAATTTCTCATTTCCGATGAAGACACCTTCAAAGAATCCATATTGGTATGGCGACCACGCTTGGATCGTCATATCATTCAGCCGAGAATACTCAAGAATGCCGCCATCATGATCGACACTGCCGCTATCCGTCATATTGACATGGATGCCTCGATCGATCATTCCAGTATGCATGATGCCAAATTGCAATTGATTGGCCAGCAATGGTTGAGAGACATATTTTTTCAACAATTCGATTTGACCAGGATTTTGATTGCTGACTCCAAAATACTTAACTTTTCCCGCTTTTTCCAGCTCGTCGAAAGCAGCAGCGACTTCTTCGGGCTCCACTAACGTATCCGGGCGATGCAACAGCAACGCGTCAAGATAATCCATTTTCAAGCGTTTCAAACTGCCTTCAACGGATTTAATAATGTGTTCTTTCGAAAAATCGAACATTTTCCCTGGGACGATACCACATTTCGATTGAATGAAAAGATCTTCCCTTTTATATTCGGTTTGTGCAAGGGCATCTGCAAAAATACTTTCGCATTCGCCACCGCCATAGATATCTGCATGATCAAAGAAAGTAATACCATTCTCGATTGCTGTCGTCAGTACAGCTACAGGATCTTTTGCATTATTGATTCGCATCAATCCCAAAATGACACTTGAAACTTCTAAATCGGTTGAACCAAATTTAATTTTTTTCACGTATTTTTCCTCCCCTGTTTGCTCTTCTATTTTAGCATATCCGTTTGAAAACGCTACCTCTTTTTAAGAAAAAAAGATCGCTGTTCTCTCATCAGCGATCTTTTGTTTAAACGATGGAACCAAAGAGAAGTTGCGGTTACTTTAATGCTTTGGCACCAATATCTTTTCGATAAAACATCTTGTTCAAAGGCATTTTTGCTAGCGCTTGGTAAACTTTCTTTTGCGCTTCCTCCAAAGAAGCACCTTGCCCTTCCGCTAAAAATACTCGCCCGCCTGCTGCCACCAATTCTCCTGCTCTTTCAGCAACCCCTGCATAAAACAGTTGAACATCTTCAGCCGCTTTTCGCGGAATGATCATTCCCTGTTGATAGGTTTCTGGATACCCTTCAGCCGCCACGACCACACCAACAGAAAACTGCTGATCCCAAGTAATCTCCGGCTGTCTTCCATTGAGCAATGCATCAATAATCTGAGCTAACCCACTCGTTAGCCGACTCAAAACGACTTGCGTCTCTGGATCTCCAAAACGAGCATTGAATTCAATCACTTTAGGTCCTTCAACTGTGGCAATCAGCCCCGCATATAAAATACCCGTAAAGGGTGTTCCTTGATCAATCATTCCTGTAGCAGCCGGGATCAAAACCGTCTCGATTGCTTGATCGATCATTGACTGAGGAATTTGCGGAACAGGAGAGTAAGCTCCCATTCCACCAGTATTCGGTCCTTCATCCCCATCAAACGCTCGTTTATGATCTTGCGCAATCACCATGGGATAAACTTGCTCTTCATGAACAAAAGCCAGCAGCGAAAACTCTTCTCCTTCCAGAAAATCTTCGATCACAACTTTGGCACCACTTTGACCAAATTTTTGTTCTTCCAACATTTCTTCTACCGCAGCCAGTGCCTGATCCACTGTTGCTGCGACAACGACCCCTTTTCCAGCAGCTAAACCGTCTGCTTTGATTACGATTGGGGCACCTTTTTCTTGGATATACGCTTTCGCTTTTTCACTATCTACAAAAGACTGGTATTCAGCGGTTGGAATCTGATATTTTGCCATCAATTCTTTGGCAAATTCCTTCGAACCTTCAATCATCGCCGCTGCTTTATTTGGGCCAAAAATGTTCAATCCTGCAGCTTGGAAATCATCAACGATGCCATTAAGCAAAGGAACTTCAGGGCCTACAAAGGTCCAATCGATGGCCATCTCTTTTGCAAACGCGATCAAGCTTTGATGGTCTGTTTCTGGGATAGCAACTACCTGAATACCATCGCTGACCATGCCCGGATTCCCTTTCGCGCAGTAGACTGTTTCTACGATCGGATCTGCGAGTAATTTCTTGGCGATTGCATGTTCCCTACCACCACTACCAATAACTAAAAGCTTCATCTGCTCCTCCTGAATTTAATGTCTTTTAATGTCTAAAATGCCGAACGCCAGTAAAGATCATCGCTACTCCGTATTGATCTGCCATTTCGATAGACGCTTGGTCTTTAATACTGCCTCCAGGTTGAATGATTGCCTTGATTCCCCGTTTTGCAGCATATTCCACGCTATCATCCATTGGGAAGAACGCATCGCTAGCTAAAACTGCATCCGTTAATTTTCCAGCTTCAGCAGCTTGTTCAATGGCGATTTTTACAGAAGCCACGCGATTCATTTGGCCAGCACCAATTCCAACTGTTTGATATTGGTTCGCTAAAACGATGGCATTTGATTTGACATGTTTTACCGCTTTCCAAGCAAAAGCCATTGCTTCCAACTCATTCTTGCTAGGCTGACGTTTCGTTACGACCGTCCAATCCTTAGGAGATTCTGCTAATGTATCTTGTTCTTGAACTAATAAACCACCTAATACAGAGACCATTTCTGTTTCGACAGGATTTGCTACAAAATCTAACGTCATCAAGCGAATGTTTTTCTTCTTCGTCAAAATATCCAGCGCCGCTGGTTCAAAAGCAGGCGCAATCACGATCTCAAGAAATATTTGATGCAGTGCCGCAGCTGTTGCTTCATCAACGGGGCGATTCAATACGATGATTCCTCCAAAAATCGAAACTGGATCTGCTTCGTATGCCCGTTCAAAAGCGTCAAAAATCGTCGTCGCTGTTCCGATACCACAAGGATTCATATGTTTAAGAGCGACTGCAGTGGGTTCCGTAAATTCTTTTGCGATTCGCAAAGCGGCATCCGCATCTTTGATGTTGTTGTAGGACAATTCTTTGCCGTGAAGTTGTTTTGCACTAGCGATCGAATAAGGAACTGGCAATGCATCTTGATAAAAAGCAGCAGTTTGATGGCTATTTTCTCCGTAGCGCAACGTTTGTTTCAATTCATACGTCAGTGTCAACTTCTCCGGTTCAGATTCTTCAACTGCTTTTGTCAAATAATCGGCGATCAAGGCGTCATAAGCTGCTGTATGGCGAAATACTTTAGCCGCTAAGCGTTTGCGCGTGGCAAGCTGCGTCTGACCGGTTTCCGTCAATTCATCTAGAATGAGGGGATAATCTTTAGGATCAACGATCACTGTCACTGCAGCAAAGTTTTTTGCAGCGGAGCGCAGCATGCTTGGTCCACCGATATCGATATTCTCAATGGCTTGCTCTTCTGTCACATCCGCTTGGGCAATCGTTTCCTTAAAAGGATAAAGGTTGACAACAACCAGATCGATCGGCGCAATGTCATGTTTTTCCATTGCTGCTAAATGTTCAGGCAGGTCCCGGCGACCCAGCAAACCACCGTGGATCTTTGGATGCAATGTTTTGACACGTCCGTCCATCATTTCGGGAAATCCTGTGACCGTTTCTATCGCAATCGGTTCAAGACCAGCCGCTTCCAAAGCAGATTTTGTCCCTCCTGTCGAAATGATTTCGTAGCCGTTTTGTACTAAATTTTTGGCAAAAGATACGATCCCTTGTTTATCTGACACACTGATCAACGCTCTTTTTTTCACGATTGATGGTCTCCTTTATGAATGATTTCAGCTATGACCGCTGGATAGACTCGATGCTCTAATTGATGGATCTTTGCTTCTAAGCTTTCTAATGTATCTTCCGATTCGATACGTACCACTTCTTGCGCAATGATCGGCCCCGTATCGATACCACTGTCAACGTAATGAATGGTGATCCCAGTCACCTTCACTCCATAATGAAAGGCATCGGCAATACCGGATTTTCCAGGAAAACTAGGCAGCAATGAGGGATGCAGATTGATGATTCTATTGGGAAAAGCGGCTAGCAACGTAGGTCCAACGATCCGCATATAGCCTGCCAAAACGATCAGCTCAATCGAATGTTCCGCCAACTCGTTCAACAGTGCGGCTTCGAACGCTGCTTTCGAAGGAAATTTCTGCGGGGATAACTGCAATGTCGCTACCCCCGCGTCTTTAGCCCGTTCCAAGACAAATGCGGCGGCATTATCTGAGAACAGCAGCGCTAATGTAGCCCCTTTGAGTTCTTCTTCTCTAATCGCATCGGCAATTGCGGTAAAATTACTGCCGTTTCCTGATGCAAAAACAGCGATCCTCATAGCGGATCTCCTTGTAAAAGAACCGCATGTTCTTGAGCCTCCGTTACTTTACCAATAACGTAAGCTGCTTCATTCTGCTCGTTTAACAAAGCTAGCACTTGTTCTTTCTTCTCTGGTGCAACAGCAAGAACCATCCCAATCCCCATATTGAAGATCTCATACATTTCATGGGCCGGGATTTTTCCATAAGAAGCTAGAGCCTCAAAAATCGGCAGTTGCGGCCACGTTCCCAGTGTGATTTCTGCTGTTGTCTGCGGCGGCAACATCCGGGGAATATTCTCGATAAAGCCGCCACCCGTGATATGCGAGATACCGTCAATTAATTGTTTTTCAAGTAACGGCAGTACAGCGGATACGTAGATTCTCGTTGGTGTTAACAATTCTTCTCCGAGAGTTTTTCCGCCTAATTCCGGCAACTTCTCTGCCATTTGAAAACCTTGCTGTTCAAAAAAGATCTTGCGAACCAATGAATACCCGTTTGAATGGATACCAGAAGCAGGCAGCCCGATCAGAAAATGTCCCGGTTCAATCGATGCTCCCGTGATCAGACGAGATTTTTCAACAATTCCCACCGCAAAACCAGCCAAGTCATAGTCCTCTTCCGAGTACATCCCTGGCATTTCTGCTGTCTCACCGCCTATCAGAGCCGCTCCCGACTGAACGCAGCCCTCTGCAACCCCGGCGATAATTTGTTCGATTTTTTCGGGATCATTCTTGCCCACTGCGACATAATCCAAAAAATAGATCGGTTCTGCTCCTTGAGCGACAATATCATTGACACACATCGCAACACAATCGATTCCAATCGTTTGGTGTTGATTTTGTTGGATCGCTACTAATAATTTCGTTCCTACACCATCAGTACCGGATACCAGCACTGGTTCTTTCAGCGGATAGTTTGACAAGTCAAAACAGCCGCCAAAGCCACCGATGGCACCCATTACACCTAACCGTTCTGTTCTTTTGACATGTTTTTTGATTCGATCAACGACTTCATACCCGGCGTTCACATCAACACCAGCCTTTGCATAAGCATTTGCCACTTTGAGTTCCTCCTGTACCATTTATTCGAGCGACGCTAAATAGCTTTCTTCATAATCATAAAGCGGTGTAGGATAATCACCATTGAAATAGGCCATGCACAATCCAGAATAGGGGGCATCTAAATCTAACCCGATTGCTTCGATCAAGCCAGTCTCACTGAGAAAAGCCAACGAATCGGCACCGATCGTTTGGCGAATTTCTTCGACACTTTGCCGAGCAGCGATCAGTTCTTTCCGCGTCTGAATATCGATTCCGTAAAAACAAGGATATCTTAATGGCGGTGAAGCAATCCGAACGTGAACTTCTTTGGCACCGGCTTCTTTTAACAATTGAACGATTCGTCGGCTAGTAGTGCCGCGAACGATCGAGTCATCCACCATGATCACTTTTTTTCCTTCAACCACACCGCGGACGGCAGAAAGCTTCATCCGAACGCCTTGTTCCCGTAATTCTTGAGTGGGCTGGATAAATGTTCGTGCAATGTATTGATTTTTGACTAATCCTAATTCGTAAGGAATGCCAGATTCTTCTGCAAACCCGCTGGCGGCCGATAAGGATGAGTTCGGTACACCGATTACCATATCTGCTTCGATCGGTGCTTCTTGGGCAAGATTACGTCCCATATTTTTTCGTGCAGTATGGACATTGACGCCGGCAATATTCGAATCTGGTCGTGCAAAATAAATGAATTCCATTGAGCAAATCGCTGGTTGGACTTCTTCCGTATATGTTTCAACACGGTAGCCCGCTTGATCCACAATGACAACTTCCCCAGGACAGATATCTCGAACAAATTCAGCTCCGATCACTTCTAAAGCACAAGTCTCTGAAGCAATCACATAAGCACCATTGACCATTTTTCCTAACGAGAGTGGCCGAAATCCATTTGGATCAAGAGCAGCGATCATCGCATCTTCTGTCAGCAAAAGATAGGCAAATCCACCTTTCACTTGATTCAGCGCTTCTTTGATGCGATCCAGCAAATTCGCTTGACCACTGCGGCGAATCAGATGCATTAAAATTTCGGTATCTGAATTTGAATGAAAAATGGCTCCTTCAGACTCAAGTGATTTCCGCAAACTCTTGGCATTGGTTAAGTTCCCGTTGTGCGCCAACCCAATCTGCTGATCAAAAAACTTAAAAAGAAAAGGTTGGATATTATCGACGCTGCCATTGCCTGCAGTAGCATAGCGAACATGTCCGATTGCTGCTTCACCTGTCAATCGTTGAAGAAGTCGTTCATCGGAAAAAACTTCTGCTAATAAGCCAAGATCCCGATGTCCGGCAAGTTTGCCTTGCTGATTTGCGACGATCCCAGCGCCTTCTTGTCCCCGATGCTGTAAACTGTGCAAGCCAAAATAAGTAACTCGGGCAGCATCTGGGTGACCCCAGACACCAAAAACCCCGCATTCTTCATTCAAGCTTCTTACTTCAATAGACATGGAATTGCTTCCTCCCATTTCTTACGTGCTAAGGCTGTTTCCACTACGATCATTCCATCGCTACCTTGGATTTTTAGTTGTGGTTCTGCTGTAACTTTTCCGATGAGACAAGCGCTATCACCTGCCAAAGCTTCAAAAGCGGTTTGATTTTCTGGAGCAATGGACAGCACAAATCGCGATTGTGTTTCCGAAAAAAGCCAAGATTGCGGCAAATCTAGTTGAACAGATATACCGACATTCTTCTTAAACGCAGATTCAGCTAATGCAACAGCTAATCCGCCTTCTGCACAGTCATGGGCACTTTTTACAAGTCCAGCCTGGATCGCAGATAAGACGATTGCCTGATTCTGTTTTTCTTCTAATAGATCAAATGCCATCAAACGGCCATTGATCGACCCATTTTGTAATTTTTGGAGTTCACTGCCGTTAAAGTCGGCCTTCGTTTCTCCAATCAAATAAATCAAATCCTCCGGTGTCTGGAAATGTTGTGTGGTGATATGTTCGACCTTTTCAATCAGCCCTACCATACCAATCACTGGTGTTGGATAGATTGCCTGCCCGTTGGTTTCATTGTACAGCGAAACATTACCTGAAATAACAGGAGTTTCTAGAATTTCACAAGCTTTGGCAATCCCTTCTGCCGATGTCCATAACTCCCAAAAGCCTTCTGGTTTATCCGGCGAGCCATAGTTGAGACAGTCTGTGATCGCTAGTGGTCGTCCCCCAGAAGCAACAATATTGCGAGCTGCTTCTGCTACAGCAATCTGTCCGCCTCGTTCAGGATCAAGGTACAAGTAGCGAGCATTACAGTCCGTGGTCATAGCTAAAGCTTTGTTGGTCCCTTTGATCCGCAGGACTGCAGCGTCACTTCCTGGGCCAACAACGGTATTGGTTCTCACTTGAGAATCATAGGTTTCAAAAATCGATTTTTTTGAAGCAATCGTGGGTTGCTGCAACAATTGTAAAAAGACTGCTGTTGCATCATCAATGACTGGTTCAAAATCAGGCTGTTGACGAAATGCTTGGATTCTAGCAGGTTCTGCTTTTTCTTTATGATAAGTTGGCGCATCTTCTGCCAAAGCATCAACAGGTAAATTGGCAACTTCTTTACCCTGATGGTACAAGCGATACGCACCATCATCGGTTACTTCACCAATCACTACCGCTTCCAATCCGTATTTTTGAAACAACGCTTCAACTTCTGCTTCATGTCCTTGTTTCATACAGATCAGCATCCGCTCCTGGGATTCTGATAGCATCATTTCATAAGGTGTCATACCAGTTTCTCGTTGCGGTACATCATCTAAATAAAGTTTTAATCCTGAACCAGCTTTTGAAGCCATTTCAGAACTGGAAGAAACGAGACCGGCTGCCCCCATGTCCTGAATACCGATCAAACTGTCTGAATGTTCAAGGATCAGCTCAAGACAAGCTTCTAATAACAATTTTTCCATGAAGGGGTCTCCTACTTGGACAGCCGAGCGCTGCTGTTCTTCTCCCTCCACGAACTCCTCGGAAGCAAATGTTGCACCATGGATCCCATCTCTACCTGTTTTTGCTCCCACATACATGATTATGTTACCAACGCCTTTGGCCTGTCCTTTTTGAATATCTTTGTGGTCGATCAAACCGACACACATCGCATTGACCAATGGATTCCCTTCGTAACAGGCATCGAAGGCAACTTCACCACCGACTGTAGGGATTCCGATACAATTTCCATAGCCGCTGATTCCTGCCACGACTTCTTCTAAAAGGTATTTGGTCCGCTCATTCGTCAATTCGCCAAAACGCAACGAATCTAGGATCGCGATGGGCCGCGCCCCCATACTGAAAATATCACGAATAATCCCACCGACGCCGGTTGCGGCGCCTTCATAAGGCTCCACGGCCGAAGGATGGTTATGACTTTCTGCTTTAAAGACAACTGCTTGGCCATCACCAATATCGACGATTCCCGCTCCTTCGCCTGGTCCTTGTAAAACTTGCGGGCCTTCGGTTGGAAATTTGCGCAAGACCGGCTTGGAATTTTTATAGGAACAATGTTCGCTCCACATTACTGAAAAGAGACCCGTTTCTGTATAATTAGGTAGTCGACCTAACATTTCTTCTGAAATCATTTGGTATTCTTCATCAGTGAGCCCCCATTGTTGATAAAGCTTGGTTTCTTTGATTTCCTGTGGTGTTGGCTCTGCTATGATTGCTTTATTCATGTACTGGCACCTTCCCGAAATTTTTCAATAAAGACGCAAAGAACTTCTTGCCATCCTTTGAGCCAAGCAACTCTTCCATTGCCCGCTCAGGATGGGGCATCATCCCTAAAACATTGCCTGCCTTGTTGCAAATGCCGGCAATACTATGTAAACTCCCGTTAACGTTATCCACATAACGGAAGACAATCTGGTTATTGGCTTCCAGTTCCTGGTAGGTTTGATCGTCGCAATAGTAATTTCCTTCTCCATGAGCGACAGGGATCGTGATCCGTTCATCTTGCTGGTATTCAGAGGTAAAAGGCGTCTGGTTATTGACTTGCAACTGTACCGGCTTGCAAATAAAGTGCAGCGATTCATTTCTGCGTAAAACCCCTGGCAGCAAGCCAGCTTCTGTCAAGATCTGGAAGCCATTGCACGTACCAAAGACCGGTTTTCCTTCTTCTGCAAAACGAATGACTTCTGCCATAATATTCGAGAAACGTGCGATGGCTCCGCAGCGAAGGTAATCCCCGTAGGAGAAACCTCCTGGAAGCAATACACCATCAAAGCCAGCTAACGAGGTCTCGTCATGCCACACATATTCGGCTTCTGCGCCCATCACATCTTTGATGGCATACATTAAATCGACATCACAATTCGAACCAGGAAAAACGATTACTGCAAATTTCATTGTTCCTTGTCCTCCATCTCAATGATTTCATAACGATAAGTCTCCATATTGACATTTGCCAGTAACTTGTCACAAACTTCTTCAATTTCTGCCGCTACTGATTCTTTGTTGCTGTCTGTAACTTTGATCTCAAAATATTTCCCAATACGTATTTCAGAGACATTTTGATACCCCAAACGATGAACCGCTCCTTTGACTGCTTCTCCTTGAGGATCCAAGACCGACTCTTTATAAGTGACATAAACTTTGACTAAATACATGAACTATACTCCTTTTCTAAGCGATTTAATACTTCTTGATAAACAGGGATCAGATCCCCGATTTCACGACGATAGACATCTTTATCCAAATGTTCTTTCGTTGTCAGATCCCATAAGCGACAAGTATCCGGCGAAATCTCATCCGCTAAAAGAATTTTCCCATCACTTTTTCCGACTTCAATTTTAAAGTCGACCAAGTGGATCTTAATTTTCTCAAAAAGTTGGCACAATGCGGTGTTGATTTGTCGAGCAAGCATTTTGATTTGAGCAACTTCCTCAGGGGTGGCGATTCCCAAATAACGAATGTGATCTTCATTGATGAAAGGATCGTCTAAGCGGTCTTCTTTGTAATAAAATTCAATGATCGGAAAAGGCAGCTGCTCCCCTTCAGCAATTCCCAGGCGCTTAGAAAAGCTGCCGGCAGCCGTATTACGGACGACGATTTCCAACGGGATCATTTCAACTTCACAAACTAATTGTTCGTGTTTAGACAATATTTTGATAAAATGACTTGGAATACCCTGCTTTTCTAATTCTTGAAAAATAAGACTGGTAATCTGATTATTCAGTGCTCCTTTTCCTGAAACTGCATCTTTCTTCAATCCATTCAACGCGGTAGCCTGATCGAGATACTCCACACGGAGCTCTTTATCTTTGCTAGTCTTGAAGAGTTTCTTTGCTTTCCCTTCGTAAATCAATTGTTCTTGCACCACCGGACACCTCACAAAAGTTAGTTTTTTCACATAGATTTTTAGTCTCTTCTTGTTGTTTTCTATTCTAACAACGCAAAGAATAAGGGTCAACAAAATAATGTACATTAACAACTAAGTTTTCTTTAAACGTTCGTGTTTAACTCAAAATCATTTTTTGTTCTGCTGATTTCCGACTTGTTCACACGTTATAAAGCGTTTACATTTATTTTTTTTCATGTTATATTGATTTTGTGAATACTGGTATCTCCAAGGAGGAATTGATTCATGTGGTCACTGAAAAATCAAGCGCAACGATTTATCGCTCATTTATCGGACACCGACAGAAAACAGCTACATAATGAACTACTTGCCGTTCAACAAGTGTTGACCGCAAATCAAATGACATCTTTTTATTTATTCAGTCCATTCAAAAAACATGCCCGGCCTCATTATTCCGAACATCGAAAACGGGTACTCCAATATAAAAACGGATTAAACGAAGAATTGATTATCCATCAAATCCATCAGCAGACTTTCTTTAAACACACCTATTGTTTCCGTATTTATTTCAATATGGAAGAAATGCAAACTGCCTTTTTGGATGTCTTGCTAAACTTACTCAATGAGGAAAAGACTTTCACTCCTTTAAAACCTAATTTTATAAATAGTTAAACACACTCTTAAAAAACGCCTAAATTGCGATTTTAAGGGTGTTTTTTTGCTATACTATCTCTTAGAATACAAGAAAGGAATTCTACTCTATGTTATTTACTAATAAAAGCTTTCACGTCTTCCAAGCTTCGAGCTTGGAAGAACGAATGCAGGAAATTCGTAAAGAGATCCAACCGATTTTTCAGCAAATTGGTGAAAAAGTCTGCCCTTTTTTCACAGAAAAGCTAGACACTCCTTTTTATCTGCATATCGCACAGCACCGACGGCGAAGTGTCTATCCTCCAGAAGAAACTTGGGCAGCTTTTGGACCAAACAAGCGAGGTTATAAGATGGATGCCCACTTCCAGATCGGTATTACTCGTGAGTATGCTTTTGTCTGGTTAAGTGTGATTGATCAGCCGAAAAACCAACAGCAAATCGCTCGCTGCTGGTCAGAGAAACCGGCACTGTTTGAAACTCTACCTCAAGATTTTGTCCTCTCTCTGGATCATACGCAATATGGCTATCAGCCGATCCGAGAATGGCCCGCTGCTCTAGAGCGGCTGACTACTGTAAAAAAAAGCGAATTACAGATTGGCAAAGTCTATCTCAAAGATCAGATTTCTACGCTCACTATGGAGCAACTGTTAGCAGATTATCGCTTGCTGCTGCCGCTTTATCGGAATCGCGAAGAGTTACCGATACTTAACCAAGAAGGGAATTAAGAAAAATGGAACGACAAAATCGCCGCTCTCAAAATCAACCACCAAAAAAACGGAAGACTTTACTGATTGTTCTTCCTCTGCTCTTATTGCTTGTAGTAGGTGGCTTTTTCGGCTATCGCTATTATGAAAAACAGCAACGACAAAATCAGGCAGAGAAAGTCGTCCACTCATTCATTGAGAACCTTTCAAAAAACAAATTCGACAAATTACCATCCTTGATTCTTTCTGATAGCGCAGAAAGAAATGGTTATACCAATGATCAAGTAGCAGAAAAATATCAAACAATTTTCAGCGGAATTGATGCTGCCAACATCAAGGGTTCCAAAATCACTTTAAGCGATGATGTCAAAGATGCAGATTATCAGTTTACGTATCAGTTATCTCTCACTACTAGCTTGGGGGAAATCAAAGATCTGAATTATTCCGGAACCATCAAATTTGAAAAAGATCAGCCAAAAATCGATTGGGCTCCAAACCTGATTTTCCCTGACATGGCTGGACAAGATAAAGTAAGTATTTCTGTTGATGAGGCTGTTCGAGGTGAAATAGTGGATCGCAACAAAACACCACTGGCTGCTAATGGCACCTTGTACCAGCTTGGGGTGATTCCCGGACAATTAGGAGATGGAGAGGATAAAGAGTCAAGAATCAAAGCGATCGCTAAGCAGTTTGACCTGACTGAGAAAGCGATCCAGCAAGCATTGGATCAATCTTGGGTGCAAGACGATTACTTTGTTCCTTTGAAAATCGTGGAACCCACAGCTGATCTCCCAACCGGTGCAAGCATTCAAGAAACCGCGGGCAGAACCTATCCATTAGGTGAAGCCGCTGCACAATTGATTGGTTATGTAGGAGACATTACGGCTGAAGATGTTGAAAAAGATGATACATTAGCCAGCAATGGAAAAATTGGCCGCTCTGGTCTCGAGGCAGCTTTTGACAAAGAACTTCGAGGAAAAAACGGTGGTAAGATAGCGATCACCGATGAAAAAGGCACAGAGCGAAAAGCATTGATCGAAACGAAAAAAACTGACGGCAAAACGATTCAACTCACGATCGATGCCAAAGCACAGAAAATCGCTTTTGATTCCCTTAAGGATCAGGCTGGTTCTACCGTGGTCACTGAACCAACCACAGGGGATCTGCTCGTTCTAGCTAGTTCTCCAAGTTTTGATCCCAATAAAATGACCAACGGAATTTCACAAGAGGACTATGATGCTTACCAAAACAACAAAGATCTACCATTTATCAGCCGCTTTGCAACTGGTTATGCTCCAGGTTCAACCTTCAAAACAATCACAGCAGCCATCGGTTTAGACAATGGAACGATCAATCCAGAAACCGTCCTTTCAATCAACGGATTGAAATGGCAAAAAGATAGCTCTTGGGGAGATTACTTCGTGACTCGGGTCAGCGATGTCGCATCCGTTAACTTGCGTAACGCTCTCGTCTATTCGGATAATATCTATATGGCTCAACAAACATTGGCGATGGGTGAAGACAAATTCCGTGCTGGTTTGGAGAAATTTATTTTCGGTGAAGAATTGGACTTGCCGATTGCCATGAACCCTGCACAAATCAGCAATGACAAATCCTTCAATTCTGAGATTTTGCTGGCAGACACTGGCTATGGCCAGGGAGAATTGTTGATCAATCCAATTCAACAAGCAGCGATGTACTCTGTTTTCGCCAATCAAGGATCTCTGGTTTATCCACGATTAGTGATGGGTGCAGAAACAAAGACGAAAAAAGAGTTGATTTCACCAGAGACGATTTCACTGATCAATGAGGATTTGAAAGCTGTCGTTACCGATGAGAATGGGACAGCCCATTCCCTAGCAGCTCTCGGTTTGCCTCTTGCTGCCAAAACTGGAACAGCTGAGATCAAGGAGAAACAAGATGAGAAAGGACAGGAAAATAGCTTCTTATTTGCTTTCGATGCCCAGAATCAAAAGTATTTGATGGTGTCCATGCTAGAAGATCGGCAAGAAAACTCTTCTGCTACAGCATTAGCCCCAGATCTTTTGTCTTATCTTTCCGAAAACTATAACTAAATAATAAAACTACCCCAAAAGGCACGCTGCTTACTGAAGCAGCGTGCCTTTTGTTTTTTTCGGGGTTTATTCCCTATTCACCTAAACCTACGCGCGCAAAAATCGTATCCACTTGCTTTAAATGATGATGATAATCAAATGCATCATCCAAGTCTTTTTCACTTAACGTAGACATAATGGTTTGGTCAGCTTCTAACAATGGTCGAAAATCCCGCTGTTCGTCCCAAGCTTGTGCCGTCTTCGGCTGAACAAGATCATATGCCTGTTCTCGAGTCATGCCATGATCGATCAATTTCAACATAACACGTTGACTATAGATCAAGCCAAAAGTCGCATTCATATTACGTTTCATATTTTCTGGGAAAACAGTCAGATTTTTGACGATCGTTCCAAAACGATTGAGCATATAATCAATCAAAATCGTTGTATCCGGGATAATAATCCGTTCAGCAGAAGAGTGAGAGATATCTCGTTCATGCCAAAGAGAAACATTTTCATACGCCGTCACCATATGGCCGCGGATCACTCGTGCTAATCCCGCCATATTTTCTGAACCAATAGGATTGCGTTTGTGCGGCATTGCGGAAGACCCTTTTTGCCCTTTAGCAAAAAACTCTTCAACTTCTCTTGTTTCTGATTTTTGCAATCCACGGATTTCTGTCGCAAATTTTTCAATGCTTGTTGCAATCAGTGCCATGGAAGCAAAATATTCTGCATGGAGATCTCGCGGCAACACTTGCGTAGAGATTTCTTGAGGACGAATCCCCAACTTGTTACATACATATTCTTCAACAAATGGCGGAATGTTGGCAAATGTTCCTACTGCACCGCTGATTTTCCCAGCTTCAACTCCAGCCGCCGCTCGTTCGAAACGTTCAATATTGCGTTTCATTTCAGAATACCACAAGGCAAGCTTCAACCCAAATGTCGTCGGTTCGGCATGCACCCCATGGGTCCGTCCCATCATGACAGTATATTTGTGTTCTTTTGCTTTTTCACCAATGATAGCTGTGAATGTTTCTAGATCTTTACGGATTAAGTCATTCGCTTGCTTCATCAAGTAACCATAAGCCGTATCTACCACATCAGTAGAAGTCAGCCCATAGTGGACCCACTTACTTTCGTCACCAAGCGATTCAGAGACAGCCCGGGTGAATGCGACCACATCATGGCGCGTCTGTGCTTCGATCTCTAAGATACGGTCGATATCGAAAGTTGCCTTCTCTCTAATTTTTTCCACATCTTCTTTGGGAATCTCACCAAGCTCGGCCCACGCCTCATCAGCTAAGATTTCGACTTCTAGCCATGCTTGGTATCGATTTTGATCTGTCCAAATTTTGCCCATCTCAGGTCTTGTATAACGTTCTAACATGCGTTACTCTCCTTTAATCCCAAATATTCGTTTGATAGATTTCTTCCAATGAAGCAGTAATGTCTTCGGTCAACAACGTAATGTGTCCCATTTTCCGACCGCTCTTTGCTTCTTCTTTGCCATAATAATGGAATTGCCAATCTGGCTTATGAGCAATCAGGTCATATGTTTCAATGAGTTCATCACCTAAGATGTTCACCATGACCGCATCACTCAACAGTTTAACCTCTGCAAGCGGCCAACCGCAGATCCCACGTACATGGGCATCAAACTGGCTCATAGAACAAGCTTCAATCGAGTAATGACCTGAATTATGTGGGCGTGGTGCCAACTCATTCACATATAGTCCGCCGCTTTTCGTTAAGAACAGCTCGATCGCTAAAACACCGCGTAAATCAAGGGCTTGCGCAATCACACGCGCGATCCGTTCTGCTTCCTCCGCTACCTCAACATCGATTCGAGCAGGTGCAATCGTTTGATGCAAGATATTGTTGCGGTGGATATTTTCAACCACTGGGAAAGTGGTGATTTCACGACCATTCCCAGCCACCATGATCGAGAGTTCTTTTTCGTAAGGGATCCATGCTTCTAATTCACAAGTTCCTTCCCGCAAAAGATTCATCGAAGGCGCTAAATCAGCTGTGCTGTATAAAACATATTGCCCTTTGCCATCATAGCCTCCTCGAGTCGTTTTCAATACACAAGGATAGCCGATACTCTCGATGGCATCTTGAATATCGGTAGGACTGATGATTGTCGCATAAGGTGCAATAACAATATTATTGGCTTCTAAAAAAGATTTTTCTAACAAGCGATCTTGGGTGATTGCCAATAGATCAGTTCCCTGAGGAATATTTGCATAGGGCAAAATCGAATTCAAAGCCTCTACGCTGACATTCTCAAATTCATAAGTAATCACATCAGAACGCCGCGCCATTTCTTCCAGTGCAAAGACATCGTCATAAGCAGCAACAATATGCCAGTCAGCTACTTGTGCTGTCGGACAATTGGCTGTTGGATCCAGCACGCCGACACGGAAACCCATTTCTTTGGCACTCATTGCCATCATACGCCCCAATTGTCCGCCGCCAACGATTCCGATCGTCGCATTGGGCATCAAAGGTTTAATCAAGTTGATCACTACTTTCCACTACTTTTTCTTTCAACGTCTTTCTTCGTTGATCCAACTTTTCCGCTATTCCTAAATCATACATGGAAAGCATCTGAGCTGCAAGTAGTCCCGCGTTGATTGCACCAGCTTTTCCAATCGCTGTCGTTGCCACAGGAACGCCTCCCGGCATCTGTACGATGGAAAGCAACGAATCCAATCCATTTAATGTTCGTGATTGGACGGGTACGCCAATCACGGGTAATGTTGTTTTTGCAGCGACCATACCTGGCAGATGAGCGGCACCGCCAGCACCAGCAATGATTACTTTCAGCCCTTTTTCTCTTGCATTTTCGGCAAAGGAAAACATCAAGTCCGGTGTCCGATGAGCCGAAACAACCTTTTTGATATAGGGAATCCCAAGCTCCTCTAAAATCTCACAACTGTGTTTCATCGTCTCCCAATCCGACGTACTGCCCATAATGACTGCTACTTGTTCCATAAGACAACTCCCTTCGATTATTCACTTAAATACTAGCAAGTGACATCCATAAAGTCAAAAGAAAATCGAACTATAGAAAAAATACGAGATATATTGTTCGTCTTTTAACAAAAGATCATTTCTTCTCTCTAAAACAAAAAAAGCATCCTGTTGACCAGAATGCTTTCGTAAATCAAACTTCGTTAAATTCTCCTGATTCGACCGCTTCTTTTTTTGGTAAGCCATTGAATAAAAGATTCAAGATAATCGCAGTCATGCTGCTCATAACAATTCCGTTACCAGTAAACATTTGCAAGGTTTCAGGTAAGCGGCTAAATAAAGTTGGCATAATGTTGAACCCTAAGCCGAATCCCAGTGAAACAGCGATAATCAGCAAATTTTTGTCATTTGAATAGTCGACTTTCGACAACATTCTCATCCCTTGGACAGCCACCATGCCGAACATGACTAACATCCCGCCACCCAATACAGCTTCAGGAATGATTTGCGCCAAAGCACCAACTTTCGGAAACAAACCTAATATAATCAAAAAGACCGCAGAGAAATAAATCGGTTTACGGGTTTTGATACCAGATAACTGTACGAGCCCTACATTTTGTGAGAAGCCCGTATAAGGGAATGTGTTGAAGATTCCGCCCAGAATCACTGCTAACCCTTCAGCCCGATAACCTTTTTTCAATGATTCTGATGAAACAGGTTGTCCTGTAATATCTCCCAGTGCAAAATAGACTCCCGTAGACTCCACCATACTAACGATTGAAATAATGATCATCAATAAAATCGACCAAATATCAAAGGTTGGTAACCCAAAGTAAAACGGCTGCGGCAAATGAAAGACTGGCGCGTGAGAAATCGCGGATAAATCAACTAACCCTAAGACAGCTGCTAGCAAAGTTCCGCCGATCAAACCGATCAAAACAGCAATCGAACGAAGAAATCCTTTGGCAAAAATCTGAATACCAATAATTAATGCAATCGTGACAAAACCTAAGAGTAAATTGTCTGGTGCGCCAAAGGAAGCTGCGGCAGCATCCCCACCACCGATTTTGGTAATGGCAACGGGGATCAACGTCAAACCAATCACTGTAATGACAGTTCCCGTAACCAATGGCGGAAACAAGACTTTGATTTTTGAGAAGACACCGGAGATCAAAACAACAAAAATACCAGAAGCAATAATGGCTCCATAAATGGCACCGATCCCTGACTTAGTTCCGATCAAAATCAATGGTGAAACAGCTTGGATGGCACAGCCCAAGACAACCGGCAATCCGATCCCGAAGAAACGGGTGACGGTCAATTGCAGCAATGTTGCTACCCCGCACATAAAAATATCAATGGAAATCAAATAAGTCATTTGGGCTTCATTAAATCCTAACCCGGTTCCAATCAATAGTGGTACTGCGACAGCACCTGCATACATCGCGAGCAAGTGCTGCAACCCTAAGACAGCAGAGCGTCCATTTTGTTCGTTCATTAAGCGTCACCCTCCAAGAAAGTTGCTTTACCCTCGGATAAGGAAGCGATCCGCGCGAGAGAAACAACAGGAATCGACATTTCTTCAAGCAATGCTCGTCCAGATTGGAAGGATTTTTCAATGACGATTCCGATACCAGCAACCGTTGCACCGGCTTGCTGGCACAATTCGATCAATCCTTTTGCTGCTTGGCCATTTGCTAAAAAGTCATCGATGATCAATACATTGTCTTCCGCAGACAAAAATTTCCGAGAAATCGATACTTGACTCGTGACTTGCTTGGTAAAGGAATAAACCGAGGCTGTCAATAATTCTTCGTCCATTGTCAGACTTTTGGCTTTACGGGCAAAAATCATTGGCACACCTAATGTTTGTGCCGTAAATAAAGCTGGTGCAATCCCTGAAGCTTCGATAGTCACTACTTTAGTAATCTGCTCTGCTTGAAATCGTTTGGCAAATGTCGTGCCGATTTCCTGCATTAATTCCGGATCCACTTGGTGCGTTAAAAAACTATCAACTTTCAGAACGCCATCACCTAAAACATTTCCGTCTTTTTCGATCCGTTCGATCAACTTTTTCATCCTATACCTCTTTCCTTTCCATTTAGGCCTATCAACAAAAAAACACCTTTTTTGCTAAAGCAAAAAAGGTGCATCAATGGCACTTTTTTTACTTATAGTCCGATATTTACGGTATCGGGTAGAGACTGTCGACCTTATTACGACGATATACAAGTTAAATTTTATGAATGATAGGTTCGATTATGCCGAAGATTGATTAAAAAGGCAAGTTTAGAAAACTCTTCCAAAATAAGAATGTTCTCATTTTATTTCTCAACGCTCACTAATCAGGTTTTTCCATTTCCCGATAGTGCTGCATTTTTTTGCTGAATAACTCTCCATTGGAAGGTGGTGTATAGGTGATTGCATTGGCGCCTGCTTCGATCGTTTCTAAAATACTTTCATCTGTAGGGCCTCCAGTAGCGATGATTGGCAATTCAGGATACCGCTCGCGAAAATAACGAACAGTCTCAGCGGTTTTTTTTCCAGCACTGATATTGATCACTTTGACACCTAACTTCAATTTTTCATCAATTTTGGTATATTTACTAGTTACGGTACTGATCACAGGAATATCAATGACCTTACAGACCTGCTCCACAGTTTTCAGTGGTGTCGGACCATTTAGCACCACACCAATGGAACCTTGCGCTTCTGCAAACATGCTCATATAAGAAGAACGAAATCCTTGAGTCAAACCTCCTCCGACCCCCGAAAATACGGGAATATCAGCTGCCTCGATAATCGCTTTGGTAATCGCAGGGTGCGGGGTAAAGGGATAGACGGCAATCACCGCATCTGCATTGGTATTGCGGATGATTGCAATATCTGTAGTAAAAATGATCGAGCGGATCTGTTTGCCAAAAATTTGAATCCCGCTTGCTTGTCTGATAACTTTAGGAACTTTCACGATATCTTTTCGCAGTTCCGTTGTGATCTTTGGCATGTATTTTTCTTCCATGGGCACCCACTTCTTTCCGTCTATTGGTCGTATTGATTTAAATGATAGGTTTCAATTACACGAATGATTTTCTCTGCATAATCCGGATCTGTGGCATAACCAGCTTCTTGCAATGCTTTGGCAGCTGTTTTGTAGTCTGTTGCCGACAAAACATTTACATAGAGCGCTGGATTCCAGTCTACGCCATTGACAAAGAGCATCGTGTGGTCATCCATGGACTCTTCCCACGAATCATAGACTCGAAAATCGCCTTGGATCGTTACCCACTGCTCATTATAAAACTCTTGGGTATCTAATGTCACTTTTTTACTATGTCCAAATGCTTTGATTCCAAAAAGATTATTGTATTCACTAGCTAGTGTACTTTTGCCCCAATCAGACTCCAAGATGGCTTGCCCTAAAATAATGCTCGGTAAAATACCGTACCCCTTTTGCAATTCCTGTGCATGAGGTGCAATGCGATCAATAAATTCTTGCTGAGTCATTTCTTCATTATCCTCTTGTTTCGGCAAGGGATCGGCTAAACTGTTCATTGAAAAAATAAAAGCAAGTCCAATCAAGAGGATACCTAAAAAGACAAACGGCAGTCGAGTCTTCGTTGTTTTGCGTCGTTTACTCATTTTCTTCCTCCTGTTCTTTTACTTGCTCTAGAAATTCTTCCAGAGTCAGTTGATGTTTTTCAATATATGTAGCAGTTTCTACACCAACATAGCGTAAATGCCAAGGTTCATAATCGATCTGAGTAATGGCCTGCTTTCCTTCTGGGTAACGAATGATAAAGCCGTATTCCCGGGCATGCGCTTGCAGCCACTTGCCGCCATCTGTCTCACCAAATCGGTGGTCCAATACGGTTTCTGGATAAGAATCATACCACTGTCGATCAACTACGTCTACGGCTAAACCCGTATGGTGTTCACTGTAACCTGGTTCTGTCATCGTTCGTTTGGTTGTTTCGATTGCCTTCTCTTTGTTTTGTCCTTGACTCATCAGCATCGTGACATTCTGATCAAAAACAGCCTTTTGCGAGGCGATGGAGCGAAAGGCGGAGATCATCACTAAAGGATGACCAGCTTTTTCTGCGGCAGCTTTTAATTTTTCATAGTCAGAAACGATTCGTTTGTCCACGAGATAGCCATTGGTTAATTTTGCTAATCCCCCCGTATCGATTTCAGTTCCTTTATTCAGGGGCCCCACTAAAGCAAGCGCCCAATCATTTAAAGATACTTTAGGAAAATCTTTACTCTTCTGAGAGACTCTTGCTTGTTCTTTTTCACTGCTAGACGCCACTGTCTGACTACTTGCGATTGTTTCGCTGCTCGCTGAATGTTCCTGCTGCAGACTAGCTACCAAACTAATTAATAGAAAGCCAGCAGCAGCTAAGATACCTATATATTTTTTCAAAAAAACCCTACCTTTAATTATATGTCTCTTCTAAATTCTCTTTGACCCATGCCAACAACTCAATTTTCTCATTCTTGATTTGTTGTTGGACAAAAGCAGGCAGACGGAAGTTCAAAATGTCGTCATAGCCCCATTCATCATACGTAATACTGACTCTTAAATCAAGGTATTGGGTACTTTCTTCAGATTGTGTTAATAATTCCACTTTTGCCAAATCATTTGAAAGCCACGTGCGTGCAATCTGTGTCTTCATTTTCTTGAATTCAGCTACCGCACTTGTTCTCTTTTCGGGATAGATCACCGTTTGACGAACAATTTTTTGAATCAGCATCCATTCATAATCAGAGAACAGCAATTTGATTTTCTGATTTTCAGCAGGTGTCAAACTCGCTGTCCCATTTTTCCAGGCCTCCCATTGTTCTCGATCGATTCCAAGCTGCGTTTCATAGAAACGAGCTTCCGTAGAATATTGTTCAATAACTGTACTTAAAATAATTGCAATAGACACGTTATGCATCATACATCCCTCCTGTATCTATTTTACTGAAAGCTGGACATAAATGGAACTTTTAACTTTGGCTTTGCAATATTTTTAAGATTCACTAAGTTTTGTTATACTAAAAACGAAGGAGCTGATAGAAAATGAAAAAATATCGTTGGGGCATAATTGGCCTTGGAGACATCGCCACACAATTTGCCGCTGGATTTGCAAGCGATGCTAGCGATTTGTACGGTGTCTGTGCCCGCCGTTACTCAAAAGTCCAAGCATTTGCGGAACGTTTCTCGATTCCTCAGGCTTATGAATCTGCTGAAGCAATGTTGGCTGATCCATCGATCGATATCGTCTATATTGCGGTACCAAATGATATCCACCATCACTACATCATGGCAGCACTGGCAGCAGGGAAACACGTTCTTTGCGAAAAAGCGATCACTACAAGTGGCGATGAACTTGCTGAAGAACTGGCCTTAGCCAAAGAAAAAGGATTGGTTTTAGAAGAGGCGATGACCATCTACAACATGCCGCTTTATCACCGTCTAAAAGAAATCGTAGCCTCTGGCAAACTAGGAAAATTAAAAATGATTCAAGCACCTTTTGGCAGTTACAAGGATCCTGATCCTCAAAATCGTTTTTTCAATCCTGATTTAGGCGGCGGTGCACTGCTTGACATTGGTACTTATGCCGTCTCTTTTGCCCGCTTTTTCATGAGTGAGTCACCAAAGGTAGAATTCAGCAGCATGAAGCCTTTTGAAACCGGCGTTGATGAACAATCCGTGACGATTTTGCGTAACCCAGCTGATGAAATGGCCAGTGTGACCCTAACTTTCCAAGCTAAAATGCCAAAAACAGGAATCGTTGCTTTTGAAGAAGGCTATATCACAGTCGAAGAATATCCGCGGGCTGATAAAGCAACCATCCACTATCGTGATGGCTCCAATGAGTTTATTGAAACAGGCGATACGACCCAAGCACTAAATTACGAAATCGCCAATATGATTAAAACTATTGAAGGGACTTCTAAAGGATCGATCCATCTAACAAGCGACGTCATTGCCGTCTTAGACCAGATGCAACAATTTTGGAAGCAAACAAAATAAAACAATTGACTGCCCAGCGAATCAAATCGCTGGGCAGTCGTATTCTTTCCTTTTCTTAATGATCCCGTTCAGCAAATTCGGCTTTGATTTCAATAAAACGTTTAAACGACTGCAAAAATTGAAACAATTGCGCGCGATTTTCAAACTCCTCGCGATTTCTAGGCAGCGGTTTTTGTCGATAATCTTGATACAACTCTTCGATCCTTAGCAAAAGGTCTTCGCCGTCGTTAGCTTCATCAAATGTTTCTGCGGTATACAGCAGCAAGGCACGAAATTTCTCTGTATAAACTTCTTCTACCCAAATGGATCGCAAGAGACCAATCATTTCTGTCAACAAACGAACTTGCGCACGCCGCATCGCAAAATACGCTTCATAGTAACTATTCTTTTGGCTCCATTGGTTTTCTTGATGAACCTGTGCTTTTTCTTGTCCTTGTCGAATCTTTGCCAATAATGATTGACATTGCCCTTGCAAGGTCAATCGAGAAGGTTGATTTAAGTGTTCAGACATATCTTTTAAAAGTCTTTTAAACGTCTTTTCTGTTTCTTGCTGCAATTCTTTCAGTTCTTTTTCTCCATCTGGCATATAAAGATTAAATACTAATGCAAAGCCAACTCCGAGAATCATGAGCAAGAATTCATTGACGATCAAGCGCCAAGCAAAGGATTCTTCCAGTAAATAGTGCGTTACTAAGACTGAATTGACCACGATGCCATCTGTCAATGAAAAACGGACAGCCATTGGGATGAACAAAAACAAAAAGAGCACAAACCCTAATGGATTATATCCGAGAAGCGAAAAACTGCAAAATGCCAGAATTGTCGCCAGTGCCAGTGAGATCAAGCGTCCAATGCCCGTATAAAGCGATGTTTTCTTTGTGTTTCCTACGCTCAAAATCGCAATGATCCCTGCGGCTGGCGCATATAATAACCCAATCGCTTGAGCCACTGCCATCGATAAACCCGAAGCAATCGCTGTCTTGACTGTTCTCATTCCAATTTTCATTCTGCACCTCCTTTCAAAGTATACTAAACAAAAAAGGATTTCACTAGAATTTATCGGTTATTTTGGTTATGATTAAAGAAAAGGAGGAAATCGATCATGCAATTTGGCCGCTTTCGTCTAGGGATGCGAACGATAAAAACCGCAATTGCTGTCATGTTGTGTATCTTGCTGTTTCGATTTTTGAATCGCGGACAGCCTTTGATCGCTGCCCTTTCCGCTGTCTTCTCACTACGTCAAGATTTAACAACGACCCTTTCTTTTGGGAAATCACGAGTTTTAGGAAATTCGATTGGTGGGGCTACTGCCATCATCTACTTCTTCATGAAACAATATTTCCACAATGATTTTTTGATCGAGTTATTGGTGCTCCCTGCTTTAGTGGCCTTCATTATCGTTCTTTCGGATGGGATCAATAATAATTCCGGTATTATTTCTGGGATTGCTACGATGTTATTGATCACTCTTAGTGTTCCACAAGGAGAGTCTTTTATTTTTGCATTAGATCGCGTGTTAGACACTTTTATTGGTACGCTGATTGCGATCTTCATCAATTTTGTCTTGAGGCCTCCCGAAAAAGAAAAACGAGCAGAAATCAAAGAAGACTTGGTTGTATTGAAGGAAAGAGAAACGGAATTGAAAACTATGCTGGAAGATGTTCAAGAAGAAATCTCCAAGCAGCAAGAACAAAAATAAACGCCCTCTCACTACTTAGCTTTTTGCGTATCAAGACAGCTTGTGAGGAAGGCGTTTTTGCTGTTTTCTTTTGTTGGGCAAGAAAAATTTGATCTACCTTCCAGCTATTGATGAAAATCGATAAAACAATTAAACGTTTTTACAAAAAAAGCACAGATCACCAATTGGCGATCTGTGTCTTTTTTCTGCTTAAGCTTCGTACCGGCAAACACCATCTAAAAATGTCGCTTGCAGATTCATTTGAGGGTCCAACACGATAAAGTCAGCTGCCCGACCTTTCTTGATCATGCCGCATTTGTCGTCGATTTTACAACTGATTGCTGGCACTAGACTTGCCATCATGATTGCTTCTTGCGGGGTAGCAATCTCCCACTCAACAACATTTTTGATGGCTTCTTTTAATTTCAAAATACTTCCGGCCAAGTTTCCTTCTTTTAGACGAGCTGTTCCATCTTTTACGACAACAGGGAATTCTCCAAGAATATAATCTCCATCCGGCATACCTCCTGCCATCATACAGTCGGTGATCAAAGCAACATGGTCATGCCCGGCTTTTTCCATCAAGATCTCAGCCGCTTGCGGATGAACATGATGTCCATCACAGATCAATTCAGAGAATACTTCTTTTAATGATAGCAATGCTCCTACCATCCCTGGTTCACGGTGATTTAGTCCTCTCATTCCGTTATAGGCATGAACAAAAACACTGGCTCCTGCTTCAACAGCAGCTTCAGCTTCCTGTAAAGTCCCATTACTATGACCTAAGGCAACCACAACACCTTCTTCTGTCACTTGAGACACAAAATCGGTAACGCCTTTACGTTCAGGAGCTAAGGCAATTTTTTTGATAATCCCACCAGAAGCTTCCTGCCATTCGTGGAATGTATCGATGTCTGGATCACCAAAATAGATTGGATTTTGAGCACCTTTGTGTTCTTCAGTAAAGAAAGGTCCTTCAAAATAAATCCCTTGGATTTTCGCACCGGTAACAGAATCTTTCACTTGTCCGACAGTTTCTGCTACATCTCTTAGACGTTCTTTGCTGGAAGTCAATGTCGTCGGCAAGAAAGAAGTTACACCACAAGACAATAAGCCTTCTGACATAGCTTTGATCCCTTCTGCATCGTTGTCCATGACATCGTGGTTCATGAACCCATGGATATGGGTATCTACGAGTCCTGGAGCTATCCATTGCCCAGAATAATCAGTTACTTCCGCATCTTCCGGTACTTCATTGACGATATCGCCAAATTTGCCGTCAATGATCTCCAGATAACCTGCCCCATGAACAGCTGACTTCAAAAAGAATTTGTCCGCATAAATATATGTTTTCATCTTGATCGCTCCTTATTTCTTTTCTTCCTTAAAATTACTCTTATTTGAGTAAGAAGTCAAGAAAGGTCTACACCATTTCTCGATGAATTTCGAATATCGACGACCGCTTGATAAAGAGCAAAACTTTCATCGGCTGCTTGCTGATTGTCAAGAGCGACAAAGACATGGCCTTTCAGTTCAAATAATTCTTCTAAAAAATAGAAACTGTTCTTTTCTCTGGCAAGATCGATACCTTCTTCTAGAATTTGTAAAGCAGTGGTGAATTCTTCTTGTTTCGCTAAAAAAACTGCATAGTTGTAGAATACTTTGGTCAAGGTTGTGGTCATCCGTTCTGCCGGCAGCACTTGCACCCCATGGTAACTTTTTTCTAGATGAAAACGTGCTTCTTCTAATTGCTGCATATCATTATACACTCGCCCCATACAACTTAAGAGTCGAATCTCCATCACAGAGATATTGATTTTATCTTGCTGATAAGAGTAGGATAAGCCTTTTTTAAGGCTTTCAATCGCTGCTTCATAATCTTGGAACAAGAAATATTCGCAACTCCCTAAAAAGTAATAGTACATTTGCATGTCTGCGTCCAAATATAGATAGTCCATGATCGTTTTATCCTGCAGTTTGGTCAATAACTCTTGGTACTCTTTATGAACAAAATGGCTTTCCATTTGAGCGAACACTTGATTCGTTCGATTGATCTCTTCAGCATGGAGCATCATTACTTGATCTAAGGTAACGCCTAATCGTTGACAGATTTGATGCATGACCAATACATTCGGTAATTCTTCATTATTTTCGATCCGGCTCAAAACACTTTGTGAACAGATATCTTCTGCCAACATCTTTTGTGTCATCTTGCGCTTTTTGCGGAACGTGCGAATGATTTGGCCAAAGGATTCTTGTGAATTTGCCATGACTCTCCTCCAACTTTTTCAACATTAAAAAAAATGCGAATTCGCATTTTTAATTTTCTTCATTTTAGCACATAATAGCAAAAAGGAAAGCAATTCCAACAATATCTTGGTATTTTTTAACAATTTAAAACGAGGTGTTTCTATGACGATTAACAGCACCATTACCTTCACTTGGGAAGGCAAGGTCTATGCAGGAAAAGTCGAAAGAGAATATGAAAATTCGGTTCTTGTGCAAGTGACAGACCCTAGCGAAGAAATGCTGGAAAAATTCAATGATCGAATGATCATCAGTAAAAAAAAATGTCAGCAGACTGCTGACTAAGCATATGCAATAAGCGCTATGATTTTAAGATATTCGATCAATCAAAAAAAAGAGCAGTTGGATCTGGTCCGATGCCTTGCTACAAGGTACAGGATAAGGAGCCAACTGTTCGTTTTTTTTACTATTGTTCATTCCTACTTTTGCTTACTTATTTTTGCTGATAAGTGGCTAAAAACTCCCGCATCTTTTCGGTCGTTGCTTTCAAATCATCCATATTCGGTAAATAAACGATTCGGAAATGATCTGGTTCTTGCCAATTAAATCCGCCCCCGTGCACTAATAGCACATGGTGCTCATGCAGAAAATCCAACACAAACTGTTCATCATTCTTAATATTGAAGCGTTTGACATCGATCTTAGGGAAAATATAAAATGCCGCTTTAGGTTTAACAGCTGATAAACCAGGAATGTCATTCAATGCTTGATAAATATACTCTCTTTGCTCATAGATCCTTCCTCCTGGAAGCAGCAGTTCATCCGAACTTTGATAGCCACCTAACGCCGTCTGAATGATCTGCTGAGAAAGAACATTTGAACAAAGCCTCATAGAGGAAAGCATATTCAAGCCCTCAATATAATCTTTAACGTTTCTCTTATCCCCGCTAAGGACCATCCAGCCAACCCGGAATCCGGCTACACGATGTGATTTAGACAATCCACCAAGAGTCACAACAAAGCGATCCGGAGCTAATGTAGCGATTGGGACGTGAACATAATCATCCATCACTAACCGATCATAGATTTCGTCAGAAAAAATAATCAAGTCATGGTCGCGAGCCACATCAACAATTTGCTGCAATACTTCTTTTGGATAGACAGCACCTGTAGGATTATTAGGGTTGATGATCACGATGGCTTTCGTTTTACTTGTGATTTTTGAACGAATATCTTCAATATCTGGGTTCCAGTCAGATTGTTCATCGCAAATGTAGTGTACAGGTTTTCCACCAGCTAAAGAGATCGATGCCGTCCATAAAGGATAATCAGGCATCGGCACCAACACTTCATCGCCATTATTGCATAGCCCTTGCATACACATGGTGATCAGTTCTGATACACCATTTCCGGTATAAATATCATTGATCGTCACATTTGGAAACTTTTGTAATTGATAATATTGCTCGATGGCTTTGCGGGCTGAAAAAATCCCTTTAGAATCAGAGTAGCCTTCAGACTCCCGCACATTCATAATCAAGTCACGGACGATCTCATTTGGCGCTTCAAAACCAAATGGTGCCGGATTACCTGTATTCAATTTCAAGATGCTGATGCCTTCTTCTTGCATCCGTTCTGCTTCTTCTAGGACTGGTCCCCGGACATCATAACTTACGCCTTCTAGTTTTGATGACTTTTCAAATTTTCTCATTCGAATTCTCCTTTGACAGTAGAATCAATGCAAATTACCTTGGTTCTAGTGATATTCTTTTTTAAAAGATTGCATTTATTATAGCAAAAAGTTTAGAAAAAAAACGGTCAAATTGACAGAACTTTACGACTTTTAAATAAATTCTTTTCTAAAAGAAACGAATGAACGCTCTTTTATTGCCTAGCCGTTCATTCGTTTTTGTTCAGTCATTCTCTGGAAAGAATTTTAAATAGCGTTCAGCTAATGCGAGATGGCCAATTGAAAATTCTGTAAAACCAGCTTCAATAAAGCGTTGCGGCAGCTGAGGATCACTGATTTCGATTAAATAGACCTGTTCTTGAAGATCGATTGTCAATGTTGTTAATTCGGGAAATGAAACCAAAAACTCTGGATCTTTTGCTTTTAAATAAATTGGTTCATCTATTAAAGAATTCTTTCCCAGGTATTCATGGATAATCTTGCCATCTTTCAAAAACAAAACGCGATCTGCATAACTATCCAAATTGGTCAAAATATGGGAAGCAATCAGGATCGATTTCTTTTTCTCCCGCAACCCTTTTAAAACGTTAGAAATCAATTCCACATTGGTCGGATCCAACCCATTCATGACTTCGTCCATCAACATATAGGGCGTGTCTGTCACGATCTGCATCGCAAAACACAGTCTTTGACGCATCCCCAACGAATAGGTTCCAACCGGCCGCTTGATATAGTCAGTCATTCTTAATTGATTCACGGTTTGATCAATCAGCGCTTCCTCTGATCGCCACATTCGTTGATAAAGTTTTAAATGTTCTAATCCGCTGAGATCATTATATAGATCGTTCTGATCAGGGAAAAAAGAGATTTTCTGGTGAGCTGCCATTTCTGACTTCTTGGACGTGTAAAGCTGTGTTTGATCGAGAAAGATCTCCCCACTAGTCGGCTGAACAAAATTCATCAATACATTGAGTAGTGTTGATTTTCCAGTACCGTTCGGCGCCACTAAGCCGACGATTTCTCCAGGATGAAAGGCCAACGTTAAATCATCCAAAACATTTCGTTTAAATGTCACAGTTACGTTTTTCATTGCTAACATTTCCAAACCTCCTAAACAAGCTTAAATTGCTTCTGCTGTACACGAACAAAAAGACCGATCTCGATCAGCAGCCACACTACACCAAAAAGCAGCAGTCCTTTCGCAAGGACAAACTCAGAGGACCCAAAATAAAAACGGCTGAATCCTGAAAGGATCTGACCATAATTTTGATACAAATAGGCATCATTTGATTTATCCAAGAATGCACTAAACCAGCGTCTCTGAAAAATAAGTGGACTAATCAAGCCAAAACCAGCAAGAAAGAGATTGGCTAATTCTGAGCGCCAAAGTGTGCTCAGCAAAAGAATGCCTCGGATATAGATCAATTGCAGCACGATTCCTACCCCCATACACTGAAGTAAGAAAACTCCAACAGGGCGTGTATAAAAAACATCGGCAGAAGAAATAGGATAACGGGCATCAAAGGATGAAGACAAGATACTGACGGGTAGGTCCAATGAGCCAAAGCCGAATTGGCAGCCGACACCGATCCAAATCAAAACGAGTGTACTGATCATCATCAGTGTTGACACAATAAACAGTGCCGCTGTCTTCGCCCAAAGAATCTCATCTACCGTCACCGGCAAAGATAAGAATAAGCTTTTGTGTCGACGATCCTTGGTCAGACTATCGATTGCCAAAAAGATCGTCACGCCAAGAAAGAGAAACGGCAAGTAATTCGTAAATGCCCGCTGAACAGATTGGATACCCGTTTTTTGTTCCAACACATACTTGGAAAGCTTTTTGTTTGGTAATTGGCTGGCACTTTCCATCCATTTTGCAGTGGAGGCATAGCCGTATTTCCCATCATAAGCCGCATAATAGTTCTGATAAGTATAATAGTCAGGCGTGAAGAAAATTGTTTCATCATCGGTATATTGGAGACTCAGCTGATACCATTGGCTCGTTGCTTTGGCATACTTTTGCCAATCATTGGCAGCTAGGGAAGTTAATCGTAAGCTATCTGCTTGATTCCATGGCTCGAACATCGCTACTGCCATGGCGGCGGACCAATGATCTGAGGGATTTTCTGCTTGTTCATCCAAAAAGGATTGTCTAGTCAAATACCGCTGTTCAATTTCATTTTTGTCTATTCGCTCAATTGGCCGATAGGTGCGATCACGAAAACTGTATACGCCAGCAACGATTACTAACAAGCACCATAGCCCGATCGTTTTTTTACTTTTGATTAATTGCTGTAGTTCAAAGAGAAAATAATTTTTCATTATATGACTCCTTTCGCTAGCCAGTTTTTCTTATCTGCGATCAACAAGAAGGCGACCGCTCCCACCCCCCATAAGAAAAGAAGGATGAAAGCTGTCCCTAACCCGACTGTCGATTGCGATCTGACTGCAAACTCACCTGTGAGGATCTTTTGCAAATCAAAAACAGCAAAAGGGGAATATTTACTGAATGGTGTACTAGCGATTGTACCGAGACCATAGCAAAGACAAAGGAGAAAAAAAGAAACATAGCGATTTGGAATCAAAACATTGGCCACAAAGCCCAGTAACTCTGTCACAATAATCAAACTTGTCAAAAGCACGAGTACCAATAGAAAGTATTGCCAGAAAGGTACGGCATGCCAAGTATGATGATAATAGACAGCCGTTGGATAGTGCCAATCCCCCCATCGTCCGATCACCGACATGGCCGCAGTGATTCCTAGAAGCAACAGGCTGATCGTTGCCAGATGACCAATCATCTTTACCCCGACTTTACTGATCATCCTTATAGGGAAGACTTGTGGATAGGAATGGATCAGAGAAAAATGGCGCTTTTCTTCCAGCAAATTATCGCTAGCAAAAAATGCCAGGAATAAAAAGCCAAATCCCAATAACACTTGAATAGTCAACGCAACAGCAGTCTGCGCATTGTCAACAGTAAGAAAAGGAGCTTTTTCC
This sequence comes from Enterococcus sp. DIV0574, assembly GCF_051711125.1. Taxonomy (NCBI): domain Bacteria; kingdom Bacillati; phylum Bacillota; class Bacilli; order Lactobacillales; family Enterococcaceae; genus Enterococcus; species Enterococcus sp. DIV0574. The sequence goes on along the minus strand of NZ_JBIOMA010000001.1, from coordinate 1,471,493 downwards.
TGTTCTTCTAATTGCGCTGCTACCACTTTATTTTGCTGCAATTGCCAGATCGATGGTAAAAAGGCTTTATCTGGTAAAGCGGTTTCCCATAATTGCAGCTGAATTGTTGCAATCTCTTCACTGGTCCGATTGAAACGAGGAAATTCTTCCATGATTAGATTCGAGGCTTGCCGATTAGATAATGTGTTGTTTGCCAGCAGCAGTTGATAGGTTTCTTGCTTGTCCTGAGATTCATTTGGATAATTCTGATAATTGTCTACAAGCCGTAATGCTTGCGCTTTTTGCATAGTGATTTCTGCCTGTACATTCACTGGTTCCATGAATGTAAGATAAAAAGCGAGCCCCACACCAATCAAGAACGCTGCCATCATCGTAAACAAAAAACGGCGCTGCCGAATCGATTTAGCCAGCAGATTTTTAAAGTAGTTCATTTATCAATCTCCTTAAAGCTCCAAAGTTATTTTCTCATTATACCAGATTCTGCCACTTAAATATTTTTTTTCAATAAAAAGCAAGAAAAATGTCCTTTTATAAATCCCTAAAATAGCATTGACAAACGTGAAGATAATCGGTAACATGTTTTTTAGACGTGATGGCTGCAATCAGCTGTCAGTCTACAAAAACAATAAGCAGACGTGGTGGAACGGCAGACACGCACGCTTGAGGGGCGTGTGAGCTTAGCTCGTGTGGGTTCAAATCCCATCGTCTGCATCGTACCGGCAAATTACTTCGGTAATTTGCTTTTTTGTATTTCCAGTTCAATTAGTTGTATGCAATTGTTATTTATAAATCTATGACAAAAACACAATTAGGACGAAATTGCCGTCCTAGTTATGTGATTTTGTCATTTTCGGTTATACTGTTTCTAAGTATTTCTTCTATTTGTCTATACGTTGAGTCAAACACATAGAAGATTGCATGGAAATTCTATCTTGATCAAAGGAGCGAGAACATGTCTGATGAACGATGGCTGCAATTGAGGAGACGCCGAAAAATCGAATTGTATCTTTGCTTGATCGTGGTTATGCCGATGGTCTACGGATTATGGTTCAATCTAATTTTTCTTATCAGATATACGACTTTACTTTTTTGCATTGCAGTACTCACGGCTCTCTATGAGTTGCTCAAACTTCTCTATGATAAAAGAAACCAAAAAAAAGAAACTAGAGTCAGCAAATAATTGCTTTTCATTTAGACCGTCGTTAGTCAGATCTCACTAATTAACAGCACTCGATTGACCAGTAAAAAAGAATGAACTTGTCTATAAAAAGACACAGACAACCGAGCTGTTTTGGTTTAAACATTGTTTGGTAAATACGTGCAGGACACTTTCTTGATCCTTTAGTATTTTTACACCATTCTCATCGATCTCCCCCTTAACATATACGTACGAATAAAATCATAAAAAAGGAGAAATAAGATGAAAAAAATCTGTTTCGTTTTGACTGCAAGTAATGGGCTCAGTTATACCACATTGTCACCAGCGTTCTTTTTTGCAGATTATTCTGAGCTTAAGAATTATTTCGCCAATGATTATGATGTCTCAATCAATTATTTCCGCGATAAAGACCAAGTGGATTATTTGGTTGTACCTGATCCATTTGTCCCGTTTGACAACGAAAATGATCTGCCGATCATCAATGTCCCTGCCAACTATTTTGTTACAAAAGACTATAAACAAATAAAAAAAACACTAGCTGCGTTTTTTATTAACAATCCCTAACTATACCAGAACAATAGCTACGTTTTTGAGCCAATCAATCGATTACAGGAGTTCATATTGAAAAATCAAATAAAGCTACATTATTACCCAAAAGTTTGGGCATCTTTACTCTATTTACTACTGATTTTTTTGGCACTATTTGCCTATTTATCAAAATATCTAGATATAACCTTTTTTACAGCGATTTACCCCGACTTTTATTTACACATTTCCAATTTCTCTATTAGCTTGATCATTGGTCTGCTAGGGTATTTTTGGTTATTGATGGGCGTCAAATTCACCTATACTCTCGGATTGACTATTTTCTTGCTGATTGCCAATTTATTAAGCGAAACGGTATTAGGCGTTATGAATACCCCCGATCCCCTAGACATGTTTTTTGGATTTGTTGGTACCCTGATTGCTGCTGTTCTACTGTGGGTGATCTCTAAATTTGGTCTCAAACTTGCAGCCGAAGAATCTCAGTAACTTTCTGCTTATGAATCTTTGGAAAAATAATTTGGTAACGAGACGCTTACTTGCTCTTTATCAAGCAAAAGGGGTTATTTTGACAACTAATGGCAGAATCAGCCTGTAAAAAGCAGCTTCTGCTCACTGACAGACGCTCGATCCATGCGCATGACGAAAGCTCTTTGCTCCTCAATTCTTTATGAGAAATTTTTTCAGATCTGTTTTCAGATTTCGATCACTAAAGTTAACGACCTAACGACCTACACTAGCAGCTACGCTGCTTTTTTGTTACTCTCTCTATCTTTCATGCGATTGAATAGGCATTTTAAAACTTATACTTATGATATAGTAATAAAAAAGAGACTAGGAGTTGATCGTATTGGATCCTTTTGAATCTGTTGCTGCAAGACTGACCGACTTGAACATTTCCTTTGAAGTGATCGAACACCCGCCTGCAAGTACAACTGCGGAAGCAGACAGCTTTATTGCTGGAATTGATGGGGTTCGAACAAAATCGATGTTTTTAACCAATAAAAAAAAGACCGCCTATTATCTCCTAATAATGGACGATCAAAAACGGCTTGATCTAAATCTGCTCAAAGAAATCACTGGTGAATCACGAGTCAAATTAGCTTCTCCTGATCTTTTGTGGAAAAAAATGCACTTGCCACCTGGCGTTGTCTCCATATTTGGGCTCTTAAACAATCCAGAGCGAGATATTCAGATTTTCTTTGAGCGCGAAATCACTAAAAAACCACGAATGAGTTTCCATCCTAATACAAATACCAAGACGATCTTCCTTGCTACCAAGGATGTATTCAACTTTTTAACGGTCAATGGCTTTTCTTATCAGATCATAGATATCTCCTGATTTTCATGGGGTTGTGCTGGAATCAGTCCGCACAGCCCTGATACTTTTTACTGGCATCTATTTTGTCAAACCCGCCAGTCACCCCTCATCAATGTGCACAAAACTTGCTGCCCGGCAAACTATCATCTAAAAGGTATTTTTTGCTTCACATCCGCAACTGACTTTCAAAAACAAAAAAGGACCCGCTGACGGGTCCCCGCTTATTTTTTTGTCATTGATACTTTCATTAATTGATGTTTCCAGACGGATTGGACGCCATATAATCCAATCGCAAGAATACCAATCAATGCCAAGTAAGCAAATTTCGCCATTGGATCGATGCCATAATTAGTCATAAATGGGTCTTGAACAAATAGTACCAGCAAACTAGTTAAAATCAATGAAACCCATAGCGTATTCATCAGATGCCACCATTTCATGTTCCTGCACTCCTTTTTTGATATGCCAAGTATCTCATAAAGCCGATCTTTCCCCATCCGTCTTTAGACTGAAACTGCTATCAAGGATTCAAAAACATCAAAAGCTATCATTTTTACCTAGTATTCCATTTTGACTTGGATGCCATTTGGATCCAATAAAGCCAAACGCCTACTTGATTCAAGAGTAAGGGATACATTTTCCTTCTCAAGATGCGTGAGCAATGACTCAAAGGCTTCTTTGTCTGGGAGCACAAAGGTATAATAAGCCAATCCTAGATCATTGTCTGCCATAGGAGTCACACCTTTGCCCATCCAAGTATTCGAGCCAATATGGTGATGATAATCTCCTGCCGCAAAAAATTTTGCTTGGTTCCCAAAATTATTTTTTAAGCTCAGTCCTACGACTTGGGTATAAAAAGTTTCTGTCTGGGCTAAATCAGCAACTTTTAAATGAACATGTCCCACAATAGTGCCTGTGGGGAAACTTGATTGTTGGCTGTCTGCTGCTGCGACAACCCCCTCTGCATCCATTTCTTTTGTGATTCCAACAATTTCGCCATCTTCTCGAATATCCCATTCAGATTTTGGTTTATCACGATACACTTCAATCCCATTCCCCTCGGGATCTGTTAAGTACAATGCTTCGCTGTAGCCATGATCACTGGCGCCATCGATCGGTGCATTGCTTTGCAAATAATGGATCAGTGTATTGCCTAAATCTTTGCGAGTCGGCAAAAGGAAAGCGATATGAAACAGTCCTGTTTTCCTTGTGAGAGGCAATGGATTTTCGACTTTGATCAGTTCAAGCAGTATTTTCTCTGTCGTACCTAAGCGAGCTGTCTGCTGATTTTTTTCGATCAATGATAGTCCGATCACTTGAGTATAAAAAGCAATCATTTTTTCTAAGTTGGCTACTTTTAAGACAACTTTCCCAATTTGAGTCTGTTCATGAAGTTGAAATTCTGGAATAATCACCGTCATTGTTTCTGCTCCTTTTCTCATCTCGAATGGATGACTTGTTACTTTAATAATAACACTAACTTAAAGTAAGTAAAGAGATTTGCTTGACTAGCAGAATTCTTCATTTTTTGCCAAAACACGCATCCTTCTCCCGAAGCGATCGGTGGCTGTCTCAATTTTTTGATAGCCCAATTTTTCATACAAACCTGTCAGCTGAGTGACAATATAGATCGTATCAAAACCGATCTGATGCAAGCGCCGTTCTGCAGCAGATACCAATTGCTGACTAAGATGATTGCCGCGATAGCTGGGAGCAACATACACGGTCGCAATAAAAGGAGCGACTTGAAGAGGGACAATATCCTCTTTGACGATCGTACAAAATCCAGCTAATTGATTGTGGGCAACAGCCACAAAAACGCCTTCCCAGTCGTTATAGCTTCTCTGACGCATCTTATTTGCTACAAATGCAGCAGCTTTCCAATCGACGCTGGCAATTTGATCCGCATAAGCCAACCAGTTTGGTTGATCTTTTTGCAAAAATTTAATTTCCATTTCAAAAATCCTTCCTTATTGAAATTAAGCAGCATTCGCATTATTTTACCACTTTCGGCTTGATAATTGTTTTTTCGGAAACCCTTTTGGCGTAGTTGACTTCTCTAATATAATAAGTTCTTATAAAACACAGACGATATAAAACGGCTGGCAAGCCCCCTCTAGGCTGCCAGCCGTTTTTATATCTGATTTACTTTCTGATCCATCAATACGCATTATTGTAGATTCAAAACTGTTGATTGTTGTTGAGTATGGTGGTCCAGAGTGGTTTGTCCTATGAACTAAAATTTTAAAACACCGTACTTTCACCATGTTTTCTCTCACCAAATTCCCAAATATCGATTGCTCCAACTGCATAGCCCTCAGCGATCAATGTTTCTAGAAAACTTTCTGGCTACAAATAGTGACTGCTACTGCGTAATTCTTCTTTGCCAATAGAAAAACTGCCTCCATGAGAGTGGTTGAAAAGAACAAAAGGCACTAGCTTTTTCTCATAAGGATAGGCAAAAATAAGCCGACACTGGTTCTTGTTAATTGAGTTCTAACAAAAACTTTTCGAGACAATCGTTTTCTCATAAAAGAACTTTCTTACAAGAACTATTGGTTCCTTTCTATGAAATGATCCAAACCTTTGCAACGTTTGCCGCTGTTTCACGAAAAATCACCATGAAGCACGAGAGGCTTGCCATTTTCTTGGGAACGGTCAACTTCAATCCCCTGGCTATTCTCGATATGGAAGGCATGTTCAACATCGACTAATTCTAAACGGTCAAAATGAACATTTTTAGCACAGCCAATATAGAATCCTTGACTGGTCATCTCTTCCATTCCAGTCATCATAGCTGGTTTTCCGGGTATGGGCTCTTTTGCCATGGAAATTGCTACTTCATGAAACGAGATATCTGAAATGAATTGTTCAGATAAACCATAAATAAAACCAGCAGCAGCATGAACATTTCGCGCGGAGATATTGGCAAAATGAATTCTCCTAAACTGAGGAGTCTCCTCAGAGATTGGGTAAGGATTTTTATCCCAAACATACTTTTCTTTTCCTTTGGGACCACAAAAATAATACAAATTCAGCGTAAATGGGCAAATCACATTGTCCATAATTAGGTTGTTCACTCGAATATCCTCAATAACCCCGCCGCGTCCTCTACGAGATTTCAAACGAATGCCGCGATCGGTGTCTTGGAATATACAATTTGAGATGGTCACATTGCGAATATCTCCGCTCATTTCGCTTCCTAAAACGACCCCACCATGACCATGGAGCATTTGACAGTTGCTGATCGTGATATTTTCACAGGAAACGCGTTCTTTTGTCTCTTCTGTTCCTGATTTAATGGCAATACAATCATCCCCTACATCGATCAAACAATTGCTGATACGAACATTTTTGCAAGACTCCGGATCAATGCCATCAGTATTTGGCGAGTCTGCAGGATTTTTGATCTTAATATTATCCACAGTGATGTCTTGGCATAAGATTGGATTGACTGTCCAGCTAGGAGAATTAACCAAACTAACATCTCGCAATGTGATTTGCTGACAGGAATCAAAACTGATCAGTTTTGGTCGCGGATATTCTAACTGCTCTGGATGATTGCGAAAGACATCCCACCATTTCTGACCTTGACCATCTATCGTGCCAAAACCTGTGATTGCAATATTTTCGGCACCGTCGGCATAGATACAAGAAGCATAGACTTCCCGTTTCACCCCTTCCCAACGCGAAACCACCACTGGATACTCTTTGGGATCATCCGAGAATCGAAGAACAGCTCCCGGTTGTAGATGGAGTTCAACATTACTTTTTAACATCAGTGAACCTGTTGGATACACCCCCGAGGCAAACATCAGCCTCCCTCCTCCTGCCTGATGAAGCTGATCGATATACCCTTGGATTGTTGCTGTCACTGACTTTCCATTTAAATAATCGTTGATGTCAATACTAATTTCCATTCTTTTCCCCTTCCTTCTTTAAAGGTTCTATTAAAAGGCTAGTTTGCACAGCTGTGCAAATCCTTTAAAGCGATCTGAATTTTTTGATCGAGATTTCCTTTGACTTGCTGAACGAAATTTTGCTGATTTTGGACCAATGTTTTCTGAATATCCTTATATGTGCGATGATAAATGAAACTTCCAAACCCTATTATTAAAACGTTTCCAATTATAGAAAATGGAAGGAAAATGTTATAAAAAAAGGTTGAATGTTTCTGAATAGCCCCTACCCTTTTCATGGGATTCCTCCTGTAATTACTGACAGAATCATTTCTTAAGATATGTCCATTCTAGCATAAAAAATTTCTTGTGAATACAGGTTCAAAGAAAAAAGTTAACGTGTGCATTATTGATATATTGACATTCCTCTCTTTAGGATATATGCTAAAACCAATGAGAAAGTCGAGGGATACATATGGTCACTATCAAAGATATTGCAAAAATCGCAGGCGTCTCCCATACCACGGTTTCAAGAGCGTTAAATGACAGTCCACTAATCAAGCCAGCCACAAAAAAGAAAATTGGTGACATTGCGCGTTCTTTAAATTATACGCCGAATGTCAATGCCAAAAGTCTAGTCAATCAGAAGTCGTATATTATTGGCCTTTACTTTTCTAATTTGTCGGCAGGTACATCGGATCGCTTTTTGGTTGAAGTGATCAAGGGAATCAATACCACCCTACCGCCAGAGTATCGCTTAGCGGTCCACGATATGACGACCCTCACCAGTCCAGTTGAGGACTTGCCAAGGATGGATGGCATCATCGTTATGAGTCAAAGCGATCAAGATGACACTTTCATCGAAGAAATCAGTCACTTAGATTTGCCGGTGGTCGTTCTCAATCGGCAAATGGATAGACCATCATTTTTAAATGTCACAAGCAATGATGCGCAAGGCGTTTATCAAGCCATTGACTACGCGATTCAGTTAGGCTATAAAAAAGTTGCGATCATTGAAGGCAAGCCAACTTTTCGTTCCAGTATAGAGCGTAAGAAAGGTTTCATGCGGGCTCTTACTGAGCACGGGCTAGCGTTTCCAACAGAATACGCTGTCACTGGAGACTATTCTATCGAGAGCGGTCGAAAATGTGCCAAACAATTACTGGAACTTGCAGAGCCGCCAGAAGTGATTTTCTGTTCCAACGATGACATGGCCATTGGCGCAATCAACACTTGTCTTGAATATGGCCTTGCAATCCCTGCCGATATCGCCATTATTGGATTTGACAATGTCCCGTTTTCAAAATATACGAATCCCCCGTTGACAACCATTAGCAAGCCCGTTTTTGAAATGAGTCAGCTTGGGGCACAACTGCTTCTAGATTCAATCAACGGTTCTGTTTCACAAAAACAATACCTTTTAGATACAGAACTAACAATCAGAGATTCCCTCTAGCATTCGCTTCTTGAATGCTTTTGGCTGTTGCCAAAAATGTTAACGTGTGCAAAATGGCAGACGTTCATTATAAATCAATGAATATTGGAGGTTACAATGAAAAAAATAACTGAAATGACTCATCCTACTCGCAAGTCGGAAAAAGTGATTCAATTCGGCGAAGGAAACTTTATGCGAGGCTTTTTTAACTGGCAGCTACAGCAGATGAATAAGCAAGGTCTCTTCAATGGCAGCGCTGTAGTAGTCCAACCAATTCAACAAGGTCTAGGATCTCTATTGGCGGAGCAGAACCATTTGTATACGGTAATTTTAGAAGGATTAGCAGACGGCCGTCCTGTCCAAACCTCTGAGATCATCACGACGATTAGCCGCGTATTGAATCCCTATGAACAATGGCAGGATTATTTAGCTCTAGCTGAAATTGATGACTTGGACATCATTGTTTCCAATACGACTGAAGCAGGAATTGCCTTTGATCCTCAAGATAAACGGACAGATATGCCGCCAAAAAGTTTTCCGGCTAAATTAACTGCGCTGCTCTATCAACGGTACCAAGCGAATAAATCAGGTTACACGATCATTCCCTGTGAGTTGATCGATCGAAATGGAGAAAAATTAAAAGCGTGTATCCAACAATATTGCTCACTGTGGCAACTAGAGGACAGCTTTCATACCTGGTTAGAAAATGAAAACACTTTCTGCTGTAGTTTAGTCGATCGAATCGTTCCTGGCTACCCCCAATCAAAAGCAGAGGAGTTGAATCAATTACACGGGTATGAGGACCGTTTGATGGTCACTGCCGAACCATTCATGTTGTGGGTGATCGAAGACCCATCGCATACCGTATCTCAGAAACTTCCATTGCCAGCTGCGAGTTTGAATGTAATCTTTACTGAAGACCTGACCCCCTATCGTGAACGGAAGGTGCATCTTTTGAATGGCCCTCATACAGCCATGGTCCCTCTGGCCCTTCTAGCTGGTTTGGCAACGGTTGAAGAGGTGATGCTTGATCCTGATTTTACATGCTTCATTGATGAGCTATTCAATGAAGAACTGATTCCTATGCTAGACCTGCCGCAAGAAGAATTGATCCAGTATGCGGAACAGATCAAAGAACGGTTTAAAAATCCTTATGTTCATCATCAACTGCAGTCGATCGCCTTGAATAGCGTCTCAAAATTTAAAGCACGTCTCTTGCCGTTGTTGCTCCGTCATCATCAGCAACAGTTACTGCCGCCAAGAATCCTTGCATCATTAGCCGGACTGATTTACTTGTATTTAACGACCGATTGTCAAGACGATGAAGCTGTGCTAGCTCTCTTTGAAAAGGCACGCGCCCTCGACTCTTCTGAACAAGTCAGTTTTATTCTAGGACAAGAAAAGTTATGGGGAGTGGACTTGAGCGTGTTCAACAAAGAAGTTTCACAAATGGTAGTGCTACTTTCAAACAAGGGTTCTCGATACCTCGTTGACTCATTAAAAAATGAGCCGACTCAAAAAAAGGCGGAATGATTATGACAGAAATAAAAAACAAGACCGATTTTCTCAAATTGCATCCAAAAGACAATGTTGCGGTTGCTTTGCATGCAATCACGAAAGAGACACAGCTTACATTTGAAGGGCGATCCTATAGTTTTACAGAGGAGATTCCTCAAGGTCACAAGATCGCACTTATTGATTTGAATAAAGGCGATCACGTCATCAAGTATGGTTACCCTATTGGTCATCTTTTGTCCGATGTAAAAGCTGGACAGTGGCTACATACCCACAATGTCAAGACCAATCTTTCAGGAACGCTGGCTTATACCTATGAGCCGAACCTACATCCAGTAGTGTATCCAAAAAGTCAATTGACTTTTAAAGGCTACCGGAGAAAAAATGGCAAAGTCGGGATTCGTAATGATTTGTATGTCGTACCCACAGTGGGCTGTATCAATGGAATCGCTGAGATCATCGTCGAAAATTTCAAACAAAGTCATCCCGACTTAGGAACTTTTGACTCGATCACGATTCTCAAACATCCTTACGGGTGTTCGCAATTAGGGCAAGATCACCAAAACACCCGGCAAATTTTGATCGATGCTGTGCAACACCCAAATGCTGGTGGGGTGCTCGTTTTTGGTCTCGGTTGTGAGAATAATACGGTCGCTGAATTTAAAGAAAAGCTAGGCGATTACGACACAGAACGTGTCAAATTCTTAGTCGCTCAAGAAAGCCAAGATGAAATCGAAGCGGGTGAAGCATTATTGCACGAATTGCTGCAAGCTACCAAAGACGACCGGCGGGAAGATGTGCCTTTAAGTGAATTAAAAGTTGGCTTAAAATGCGGCGGCTCAGATGGATTTTCTGGTATCACTGCCAACCCGTTATTAGGAGCATTTTCAGATTTCTTGGTTTCTCAAGGTGGCAGCACTGTGTTGACGGAAGTACCGGAAATGTTTGGTGCCGAGCAAGTATTGATGTCTCGTGCCAAAGACCAAGCAACTTTTGAAAAGATTCTTCATCTGATCAATGACTTTAAAGATTATTTTCTTTCGTATGGCGAACCTGTTTATGAGAATCCTTCTCCAGGCAATAAAGCGGGTGGAATCACCACATTGGAAGATAAGTCTTTAGGCTGCACGCAAAAATCCGGCACCTCTGCGGTCGTCGACGTCTTGAAATACGGAGATAAAATCCGCGAAAGCGGTCTCAGTCTTCTTGAAGGACCTGGTAATGACCTAGTGGCTGCTTCTGCTCTCGTTTCGGCTGATTGTCAGTTGGTCTTATTTACGACAGGACGAGGAACCCCCTTTGGTGCGTTTGTCCCTACGATGAAAGTTGCCACCAACCAAGAATTATTCGAGAAGAAACCCCATTGGATGGATTTCAATGCAGGTCGGTTATTATATGAACCAATGGAAGACGTTCTCGCTGATTTTATTCAAGCGATCATTGCGGTCGCTAGTGGGACCAAAACCCGTAATGAAGCAAATAACGTTCGAGAAATCGCCATCTTCAAGAATGGTGTCACTTTATAAACGAAGAAAAGAGGAAGCCAATGTTTTTAAATGATGATTTTTTACTAACGAATGACTTTGCCAAAGATTTGTATCATCAATACGCCAAGAAAATGCCGATCATTGACTACCACTGCCATTTAGATCCCCAAGAGATTTATGATGATCATCCTTTCCGAAATATCACCGAAGCTTGGTTGGCCGGTGACCACTACAAATGGCGGTTGATGCGGGCATGCGGAGTAGATGAATCGTTGATTACTGGCGAAGCAGCGGATTATGACAAATTTATTGCTTGGTGCCAGACAGTTCCTAAAATTATCGGCAACCCCCTTTACGTCTGGACCCACTTGGAGTTAAAACGTTTCTTTGGTGTCGATCTGATGATTAATGAAGAAAACGCGCCAGAAATCTGGCAAATCGTCAACCAAAAATTGCAATCAAAGACCTTTAGCAGAAGAGAAATCATCGCCAACAGCAATGTGCAACTCATTTGTACCACCGATGATCCGACAGATTCACTAGCATTTCATCGCAAATTGGCTAACGAAGAAAGCCGCTTTCGGGTATTACCAACCTTTCGTCCTGATAAAGCCTTAAATATCCAACAAAGTGGATTTAACGACTATATCGATCAATTAGCAACAGTTGTTGGCCACAGGATCGATAGCTATGAAGACTTGTTAACAGCACTTGACTGCCGAATTACTTTTTTTCACCAAATGAATTGTCGCTTATCCGATCACGCATTGGATCACTTGAATTTCCTAGAAAACAGCGTGTCTCCTCAAGCTATCTTTGAAAAAGCGAGAAATCAGGAAATCATTACAGAAGCAGAAGCAGCAGTCTATCGCTCTGCCCTCTTGCTTCATTTATTTGAACAATATCACAACCATGGCTGGACAATGCAACTGCATCTTCATGCTTATAGAAACTGCAACACGAATATGCTCAATCAATTGGGACCTGACACAGGTTATGACGGCATCAACGATCAGCCGATCACTGGCTCACTTCAAGCATTACTGGATGCTGCGGAGAGGAAAGAGACTCTTCCGCAAACGATTTTGTATTCATTGAATCCAAATGATTATGATGTGCTGGTAGCGCTGATGGGCTGTTATCAAAAAGAAGGCAACAACAAACTTCAACTCGGTTCTGGCTGGTGGTACAACGATACCCGTGCCGGCATGCGTCGGCAATTGACGAAGTTTGCAGATGGTAGCGTGTTAGCAAATTTTGTTGGTATGCTGACTGATTCCCGTAGTTTTCTTTCGTATACCAGACATGAATATTTCCGAAGAGTTTTTTGTGAATGGTTGGGAGAACTCATTCTTCGCGGCGAAGCACCAAGTGATACCAGACAGTTAAAAGAATTTGTTGAAGGTATCTGTTACCAAAATGCAGCGGATTATTTTGATTTTTAGAGGTGGATGATGGTTAAACTAATTATTGCCGGTGATTCAACTGCTGCAACTAAAATGACTGACAAGCGTCCGGAAACTGGCTGGGGAGAAAAATATCAACCTTCCTCTCCCCAGAGGTTACGGTCATTCATTTAGCTATGAATGGACGTTCAACCAAAAGCTTCATTCAAGAAAAACGCCTCTTAGCAGCCGACGAGCAGCTTATACCCGGAGACTATTTCTTGATTCGGTTTGGCCACAACGACCAGAAAACAGATCCTGAACGAGTAACGACGCCAAAAGAACATCACGAAAATTTAGCACAGTTTATTGCTGTTGCACAAAAAAGCAAGCAAATCCAGTTTTACTGACTTCTATCACTCGCTTGAAGTTCCATCAGCATAATAACTTGAATCCCCTAGCCATGGGACCTTATCCAGAAGCTATGAGAGATTTTACTGCTGCCTTTGAGATTCCTTGTCTGGATATATTCACGATGACGCAAAACTATTTTTCCACATTTGCAACTAGGCAAGCTCGCCAGTTTTTTTTGCATCTTTCAAAAAACGAATATCCGAATTATCCCGAAGGTATCAGTGACAATACTCACTTGAATGATCAAGGGGCTTTAATCGTTGCTCGCTTGATTTGTCAAGCAATCAAAGAAGCGAATCTTTCTCTCAGCAGTGAGATATTGCTGTAATTCGGTTAGAATTCTTTGTTTACCAATCAACAACAAGCAACGTGTTTCCACAGGGAGAAAAACACGTTGCTTGTTTATTTCAGCTATGTGAATGTCGCAGCCTTAGTGAATGAAGGGCTTGTTTCTTACTTTGTTTTATTATGAAAAAAGGTTGAACTTTACGGATAGAAAATTTTTTTACTGAGGCGCATCTTCAAACATCCAAACCAGCGAGCCGTGATACTCCCCGACATGATCCGTTGGTCGCAATAACAGCTTCAATCGATTCTCAGCTAATGTGGCGGATCCACTGCCTTCCCAGACCGGCTGTGCTTTGTCCGACAAGAGAATATCCCCTGTTTTATCAACAAAAATCAGCGCATCTCGCAGCTCTTGTTGCTGACTGTTTTTAAGCGGCGTATCGATTTTTACTTTCACTGTCCATTTGCTTTTTTCTAAGCGACTGTTATCTTCCACTTTGATTGGCTGACTTTCAGCAAAAAGAAACTGATTAAAAGCTGGAATAGGGTGTGTTCCAAAATATAAGACTGCCGGCACTTGCAGCCTTGGTCCTGACTCAGGAACAAACACGCGAGTTTCTGCTGCTGATTGATCCCCCTCTTTATTCTCTAGATATAATTTACCTCTTTATTAAGCCATTCTTCTGGTACTTCGAAAACGACCGAGTCTTCCGTTTGTGTATTTCCCACATCATAGTTTCTTAGCACCTGTTTTTTCTCTCCATATTGGGCAACAACTTGGACGCTTTGATGGCTGTCATGGGAAAGGTCATAAGATAACTTGACTTCTTTAGAAAAGCGTGGAATCACGATTCTTTGTTGTCGGTCTTTTAATGTAAAGAGTAGTGGGACACCTTTTTTGTAATGATGGAAAACTTCTTGAGAACCTGGCATGACAATGATGTGGTCTTTTTCTTCTCGGATCGGATAGTACCCAGTAATGGTGGGATAGAACGAAGATAAATCAACAGAATGGGTGATCAGCCCTCTGATTTCCCCCGAATCTAAGAGCGGTTGATTGTTTTCATCAACAAAATTGATCTTCACTTCGTTATAGTAGTAAATGGACGCAGAAAGTTTTCCGATTAACTGTTCACCATCACCAATATCTTCATAAAGAATTGGTTGAAGTTGAAAACAGTCATTCTCGATCAGTGCAGGATCGACCGGTTGTTCTGCACTTCCAGTGAAGGTGTGGTGAATGATAAACTGATAACTATTGTCATAAAAGGCCCGGTTTTTTAGTGTAGAAGCTTTTGCATGAACAAGCAAATTCCCCTCATCATCGATGGTCTGGTCAAACCAATTTGTTCGATCCGTTCCAGAAAAATCTTTGATCTCGACTCCTTTTAATTGAAACTGATTTTGATCTGGATTTTCGATTCTGTAAGATAAAGTTGTTCGAGAATTGTTTGTTTCAGTGTAAGGAACTGTTTGTTGGAAACGAGTGATCACTTCATTGTTTTCAATGTTCTGAGTGGCTAGTGTTTGTGGATAGGCATAAGGAAATTCAACTGCTGGGAAAAAAACGGATAAATACTTTAATTCAGATTTATATGTTTCCCCTCGTCTCGTATCATTGTTTTTGACAGTAAATTGAAACTTTGAGATAGGTTTTGTTGTGATAGCAAGTTTGCAAGCATCGTCTGCCCAATTACCGGCTCCGCCTTTCCCTTTTAAAGTCAATATTCCTTGATCATCTTCGCTGTATGTGATAGTAGAAAAAGAAGCGGCAAAAATATGATCTATAACCTCAGCTGCTTGATGAATTCGAATGTCTTTCCATTTATTTAACCCCATTTCATTAAAAGTCGTTTTTAGTGTAACTGGTTCCAGCTTTTCGTTGAGAAATTCATAAGTGACTTCTGCGATTCCGCTTGGCCATATTTGTAATCTTAAAAAATCGCTGTCTGTAAGCAACATATCTGTACCAGAAGGCTGCAGCATCTTCACTGTTACTCTAATGTTTATCCGTTGACCATGATAATACCCAACATTTCGTATCAAGGCAGAACTTTCTTTTACAGAATCAAGTCCAGTGACAATTCTTTCATTTGTCACTACGCCAGATAGCTTGTCGATAGTGGTAGCATCCCCTTTTCTCATAATAAAAGCATTATCTGCAGGAATCTTCTCGGTTAAAGCGTTGCGATAATAAGAGGAATCTGTGATCGAGCCCTCCGTTTGGGCAGCTGCCTTTTGCGTACTAACAAAGACACTACAAATAAATAGCATTGCTACTAGAAACCATTTTTTCATCTTAATCCTCCTAATTTATTTTGTTCTTTCTATCAATTGATTTAGTGGAAAATCGATAGAACCCCTAATTTATTTACTCATATCCACTGACAATTGAATAGTCTAAAAAATTTATCAAATAAAGAAAAAAATAGAGCAAAGCTGCAAGAAAACTAACTGTTGGTTCTTTAGTAAGCGGCTCCCCCCTTCTTCTTGATCGAACTTGGCTAGAACCACGATCCGCCTTCTCAGAGAAGAGGTTCTTCCATTCATTTTTTTATCGGAAAATTCGACAAAGAAAACCCCTACTCTTTGCAAAATCCATTGAGGATGTGCGAAGAATAGGAGCTTTTTTGATTGCTAAGTTCGCCTGTTTTAGAAATCAGGAACTTAGGAGGATTACTCAGGCTGTTTGCCAATATAAGCCAAAATACCACCGTCCACATAGAGAACATGTCCGTTGACAAAATTAGAAGCGTCAGAAGCCAAGAAGACAGCAGGACCGGCTAAGTCTACGGGCTCTCCCCAACGCGCTGCTGGCGTTTTTGCCACAATGAACTGATCAAAGGGATGACGAGATCCGTCTGGTTGGATCTCTCTTAATGGTGCAGTTTGCGGTGTCGCGATATAACCAGGGCCAATGCCGTTACACTGAATGTTTGCTTCACCAAACTCAGAACAAATGTTTTTGGTTAGCATTTTAAGCCCACCTTTAGCAGCTGCATAACCAGCAACGGTTTCGCGGCCAAGTTCACTCATCATAGAACAAATATTGATAATTTTGCCATGTCCTTTTTTGATCATGGAAGGCAAAACGGCTTTAGAAACGATGAATGGCGCATTCAAATCAACATCAACTACCTGACGGAAATCAGCGGCTGACATCTCCAACATTGGAATCCGTTTGATGATCCCTGCATTGTTGACTAAGATATCAATGACACCTACTTCTTCCTCTATGGTTTTGACCATTTCATTGACTGCTGCTTCATCGGTGACATCACAGACATAGCCATGGGCTTTGATGCCGGCTGCTTGATAATTTTTTAAGCCTTCATCGACTGATTCTTGTGTTAAATTATTAAAGACGATCGTTGCACCAGCTGCTGCCAAAGATTGGGCGATCGTAAAGCCAATCCCATAAACTGCGCCGGTAACTAATGCAATCTTGCCATCTAAACGAAAGTGATCCATTGAAAAATCCATCTTCATCCTTCTTTCTTTTATTATTTCAACTCATCCATGGGAACCATGTCCATATCTGTGTATGTGATGTTCTCCCCGCACATTGCCCAAATAAAGGAATAGTTGCTTGTTCCGACTCCAGAATGGATCGACCAACTTGGGGAAATGACTGCTTGCTCTTCTGCGACTACTAAATGTTTGGTTTCATCTGGTTTACCCATCATATGGAAAACTTTTGTGTCCTCATTGGCGAAATCAAAATAAACATAGGCTTCCATACGGCGTTCATGGGTATGACAAGGCATCGTATTCCAAGCGCTACCTGGTTCTAAGATCGTATACCCCATTTGCAGCTGGCAACTTTCACACACATTCGGATGAATATACTGATAAATCTTCCGTTCATTCAGCGTCAAGCCTTCACCTGTTTCCATTGGTTTGACCTGATCGATACTGATTTTTACATTCGGGTATTTATGATGTGCCGGTACACTGGATACATAGAATTTCGCCGGATCATTTGGATCTTTTGAAGAAAAGACTACATGTTTCGTTTCTTTTCCGATATAGTATCCGTCTTGCTTTTTCATGTCTTCTTTGGTGCCGTCAATTTCAATGGTTCCTGCACCGCCAATATTGATCACACCTAGTTCACGGCGTTCCAAAAAGTATTCTACGCCTAACTCTTTGCTCAATTGAATCTCTAATGGTTGATCCGTAGGCGTTACTCCGCCAAAGATCATGCGATCATCATGGGTATAAGTCAACTGGATCGTTCCGGGTACAAAAATTTTCTCTACCAAAAATTCATTGCGTAATTGTTCGGTACTATAGTGTCGAATATCTTCTGGGCTGTGTGTATAACGGGTTTCCATTTCTTGCATGCTGGTTCCTCCTAGCGAATGATTTTTCCAGATCCGGCTGCTAAAAATTCAGCTACTTCCGCTTCTGTAAATTGATTACAATCTCCATGAATCGTGTGCTTTAATGCAGATGCTGCGGTAGCAAAGTCAATGGTTTCCTGAGAGGAATACCCACTTAGAATGCCATGCAGGACGCCTGCACAAAAAGCATCCCCTCCGCCTACTCGATCAACAATAGGATCTATGCGGTGTTCTTGAGAAGCTGCATATTGGCCGTTATGCCAAAGAGTACCCATCAATGTATTAGCACTGGCGGAAAGCACTTCTCGTTTTGTCGAATAAAACAGTTCAATATTCGGATAACGCTGGTTCATTTGTTGGTAATAATACAGCAACTCATTTCCTTGCCCTGTATAGGCTGGAATCTCCATAAAAACTTGTGCATCCAACTTGCCCGCCGAACAATAATCGACCAAAGGAAGGATTTCCTTTAGAAAGGCGGCGGCTTCATTTGTCGTCCACAGTTTGCCACGATAATTGATATCGAAACTGATTTTGCAACCTGCTTTTTTCGCACGCTTAACAAGTGAAAGGGTCAAATCCCGCCACGTCTCGGATAACGCTGGTGTAATTCCGGATACATGGAAAAGTGCGACATCTTTAAAGATCGCTTCTGACCATTCATTGGTCTTGATTTCCGCAAAACTTGACCCTGCACGGTCATAAATGACTTTTGCTGCACGTTCTCCTACACCAGATTCCATATAGTAAGTACCCAGCCGGGGACCACCGCTTAGAAGCAGACTGCAATCCACTCCGTAATTGCGTAAATGATGGGTAACAGCTTTTCCGAGATCATTTGCCGGGACTTTACTTGCAAAAGAGACGTCGTGCCCATAGTTAGCTAAAGAGATAGCAACATTTGCTTCACCACCGCCATAGTGTGCAGCAAAATGTCCGCTTTGCTCCAAGCGTACACCAGAACTAGTCGATAAGCGCAACATAATCTCGCCTAAGGTAATAATTCTAGTCATCTCAGTTACCTCGAATGTCATTTAACTTGGCCACATATTGTGAAGCAACCGCTGTCACTTTCTCGAAATCACCACTAGCAGCTGGCGCTAACAAATTACCACCGACACCAACAGCGACCACTCCGGCATTGAACCACTCAGACATATTTTCCAAGCTGACTCCGCCAGTAGGCATAAGATTCAATTGGGGCAATGGTGCTTTGAAAGCGGAAATGATACTAGGACCATAGGCACTTCCTGGAAACAGCTTGATGATGTCTGCGCCTGATTTCAAGGCTTCTTTCATTTCAGTGATCGTCATACAGCCAGGCAAATAAGGTACTTGATACAAATTACAAATCTCAGCTGTATCGCGATCAAATGTCGGACTGACGATATACTCTGCGCCAGCCATAATCGCTAAGCGGGCAGTCACTGCGTCAAGTACCGTGCCAGCTCCTATGATCACTTCTTGGTCCTCTTGATAGTCATTGACTAACTCTGCAATCACTTCAGCAGCTTGCGGAACCGTGAAGGTCAATTCAATTCCTTTAATACCGCCTCGGACGATGGCACGACTAGCTTCCAGCGCTTCTTGCCTTGTAGTGCCTCGAACCACTGCAACGATTCCACAGGCTTTTAACTTTGATAATCGCTCTACTTTTTTCATAAACCCCTCCGTTCTTAATTTCCTATTTGGAAATTAAGTTTTATTATAAAGAAATCTTATCTTTATTATACCTGGTCTTTTTTCTTTTGCAAGGGGTTTCCAAAAGTATTTCAAATAGCTGCTTCGATTTTATCTTTTGTGGCACGTATTTCTTGAAGCAATGTTTGTTTATAGCTCTCGGTCAACCGGTATTTTGGCAGACTGACTGAGAAAGCACCGACAATTTCCTCATCTTTCAAAAGAGCCGCGCCGATACAAAAAATCTCTTTCTCCATTTCTTCATCATCAAAAGCGATCTTCAGCTGACGCACTTCTCTTAACTCTTGATTTAATTTAAGAACATTCGTGATGGTGTTCTCAGTATAAGGTTGTAAAGGTGTTTCATCTAAATAAGCTTCATAGCTTGTCTCATCGAATTCTGCCAATACAGCTTTCCCCATCGCTGAGCTATATAAAGGTCTTGAAATTCCCACCTTCGACGACATGCGAATAGTTTGATTTTGAGGTTCCAGTTTATTGACATACAAGATTTCATTCGCTGTCAAAACCCCCAAATGGATGGTCTCATCGGCTTTTTCCTGCAATTCTTCCAAAAATGGCAGACTGATCTCTACCAAGTCAAGTTCTTGAATATTTTTATTGGCATATTTGACGAGTTTAGATCCTAAGCGGTATTCTTTTTGCTTGTCCTTTGCAACATAGCCGATCAGCTGTAATGTTTCGAGAATCTTTAACGCGGTTGAATTGGTTAAGTCTGTAGCAGCTGCGATCTCTTGCAACGATTTGTTGGGTTCTTCCGCAAGATAATCCATGATTTTCGCGGCTTTAATCAAAACAGTCCCATAGGGTTTCGTCATTTGTATTCCACCTTTGTTTTTTCTATATAAGAAATTATAATCTCTTATAATGAAATAAACAACCAAACTTATCCATCTTCTCTTGCGAAGACGGTGTAAGAAGGTTGTTTAAAAAAAGGATAAAGAAAAAAGTTTTACTTTCTGTTTCTCTTCATTGTATGATGATGTTACTACGAAAAGGAGCAATAGCATGGACTTAAATGTATTGACCAAAGGAAAAAAAATTTCCGAAAGCGAGCAGCACATCCTCACTTATTTGGTGTCTCATACGGACAAAATCGAAGGCGTCCCTTTGCGAAAAATCGCGCAAGAGCTTTATACTTCTCCAGCAACACTGGTGCGATTAGCACAAAAATTAGGTTTTTCCGGCTATTTGGAATTACTTTATTTCTTAAAAAATCGGCTGAATCGTCAAATGACCACTGAAGCAGCCATTGACTATCAGATCAACACAGAAGGCATTGCAGCCTCTATTGATGCGATCAAAGAAATTTATGCTCAAAACAATGATAAATTCATTACCATTTATGCCACTGGCTTTTCTGGTATCATAGCAGAATACCTTCATAAAAAAATGTTGGTTAATGGTATTAAAACTTTACTGGTGAGTGCTTCTGATTCCGGCGGTATCATTAGTAATAATATCGACAACATCAGTATGCTGATCACGATTTCTAAATCGGGGGAGACACAGAAAGTGCTAGAAAAAATGCAACTAGCGAATGACCATCAAATCCCCACTGTCCTTTTTTGCGGCAATGGTGAACACCGAGCCCATCAACTAGCAAATTTTTCTTTTGGTGTCACTGATGAACGACCATATGATACGCAGAACATCCAATATACGAGTTTTTACGGAAAGCTTTTACTGCTAATGGAGTACCTCGTAGAGGCATTTACTGCCGAAATCAACTAAAAGAGTCCGGGGCTTCAACATATGGAGTAGCCAAAAAATTCTAGGATCACCCCTGCTATCTGGCTGGCCCGCTTCGCATCTAATCGATAAATGAAGCCATTCAGTTGCTTTCAGGTCGTTCAATCTTGTTGTTCAATCTTGTTGTTCAATCTCGCTGATACTTCAGCCGCAACCTTTTCTGCTAGTCAAAATAATGTTCAGCGAGCGACGCGTAGGCTGCGCTCGTTTTTTGATTCGGCGTAATGGTCTGCAAGTGGTCTCTTGCTGCCAAACGATGACCAAAATAAAGATCATAAAGACCAAAAATTGGTTCGTTTGCCGGTGACAAATAACATGTCACGCCCAAGATATCAGCTGTTAATTGTGCAATGGCTTTCGATTGGAAAACGCCACCGCTGATCGTCACTTCATCGGTAATTGCTGCCATTTCTTTTAAAACACCAATATTCAACAACATCCCCTCAATTGCTCCACGAATCATATCTGTCCGAGTATGTTGAATCGTCAAACCATGATAAGACGCCTTGATATCAGATGTCCAATAAGGAGCCCGTTCCCCATTGATAAACGGAAAAAAGCGCAGACCATGGCTGCCGATTATGGTTTCTTCAATGATTCTTGGGAGGCTTTCATAGAAAGTGTCAGGATCTTGTGCCAATGTTTCTTTGATCCAAGCAAGGACGCACCCCCCATTATTCGACGGAGCACCAATGACATATTGACCTTCTTTAAGGTAATAACAAAAATTTTGCCGCTGATCGAACACCGGTTGATCCGTCACCTTTCGAACAGCAGCACTAGTGCCGATCGTCAGACTATTTTTGATTCCAGTCGATACATACCCTGCATAAGCCGCCAAACAGCCATCACTGGCGCCGCACATGATCTCTACTGTTTCATTCAATCCATAGCGAGCGGCAGCGGACGCAGCAATAGGAAAACGATCGGTCGTGTCACAGATTGGCGCAAACTGTTCAATGGAGAGGTCCAAATAGTGAAGAATCTCTTGACTCCAATTTTTTTCTTCAAGGGAGTAGAGGCCTGTTGCCGATGCAGTACTTCGGTCGATCCAAGGAGCTCCGGTAAATAAAAGCATCACCAATTCTTTCAGCCCATACCATTTTGTCTTGCCATCAAAACCGCCAGCGGATTTGAAGTGAAGCAACTTAGCAAATGGCGACATCGCATGGATCGGTGTCCCAGTCTGCCGATAAAACGATTCTGACAATGAGGATTGACGAAACTCTGCAATCACTTGGCTAGCCTGATTATCTGACCAAATATAGATTTCTTCAAATTTCTCATTTATCACTGGCATTAGACTATGCATCGCTGTACTGAACCCAATCACTGTTATTTGCTCTCGTAAAGAGGAGGGAATCTCCGTGATCCCTTTCAAAAGTACAGCTATAATTTCTGACGCAGACTGTGTGCGACCTTTTTCTGTTTTGGTATAAATAGGAAAAGAACGTTGATAAATGATTTTCCGTTCTTCCAACAAACCGATTTTTATTGCCGTCGTTCCAATATCAATCCCTAAAAACATTCCTCTCGCTCCCTTATCTCTGCTAATTCATTTCTATTTTAGCATACTTAAAAAAGATCCCCGCAAAAAGACCATTGCTCATCTCCCTTTGAATTCTTGATAAACATTTAGAATGTCAGTGATTCCAGCAAAAAAATCCGAATGATTGACAAGAGGGTTGGCAAACATCCAGCTTGCAGCCATCAACTACTGCACCACAGATGCACTCCCTCTCGTTTATCATTCAGATCCTCTATCTCCTCTGTCATCCTCAGACTTTTTAGCGAACACTAATTGTTGTAAGGTTTTTCAAAGTGAAATCTTTTGATCAGAAATGTTTCTCAGCATGTGAAACATTTTAGTGGAGTCCCGGCCAATAATCACCATTTTCTGAGACCAGATCATCTAAGAGATCTTTGGCTACTTTTGCGCTAGGAATGGTTTTGGAAAGGGTTAACGCCTGCCACATTTTTTGGTAACTCTTTTCCACATATGCCTCCACCACTAATTTTTCCACAGTGACTTGTTGGAACATCAAGGCTTGTTGGAAAGATGGTATCTTGCCTTGTGCCAAAGCTTCTGGTCCATCAGAGCCAACAATACAAGGAACTTCCACCATGGCATCATCAGGAAAGTTAGCGATTGCCCCGTTATTCTCAACAATCATGACCATTCGTTCATGCGTATTGAACGCAATTGCTCGTGCCAGATCCACAATAAAGGTTGCATGAGCATCGATTTCAAATGCGATACCCTCTGCCGATCCTTGTTCGATGATTTTTTTCGCATGGTCGAAGACTCGCTTTTCTCTTCCTTCCATGACCTCATTCGAACGCGTATATTCGGGATGCTCTTTCATATGATCATAAACGTAATCTGGGTATAAGTAATATTTTAAATACGTATTTGGCAAATACTCTGGTGTCAGAGCCAAAAGATCTTTGGCTTTTTTGTGGGTTTCTTGCCAACTAGGATCTGTATGTTGAGTGTCCACTTCAACTTGAGTGAGATAGCCATTCTGTGCAACATATTCCCTGATTTGTTGGATGTATTCGTTGCCTTCTTTGTCCTTGATGCTGGTCCACCAGCCAAAATGATTCAAGCCAAAATAACGAACTTCTAAGTCTGCTGGATTTTTATCAATAATTTGCGACATCCGTCGCAAGGTGCCCACTGGCATATCGCAAATATTCAACACTTTTGCGTCAGGTCGCAACACACGACAGGCTTCTGCTACAATCGCTGCCGGATTCGAATAATTTAACATCCAGCAATCTGGCGAATACGTTTCCATATAATCAATGATTTCCAACATTCCGGTGATACTGCGCATACCATAAGCGATACCGCCAGGTCCGCAAGTCTCTTGACCGAACACACCATGGCGTAAAGGAACCTTCTCGTCTTTTTCCCGCATGTCATATTTGCCTACTCGAATATGAGCCATACAAAAGTCAGCACCAGTAAAAGCTGCTTGCGGATCCGTCGTATAAGAAAATTCGATCTGTGGTGCCTGTTCTTTTAATAAGATCGTCAATGCTTCACCTAAAGTTCTTTGTCGCGCTTCATCATTATCATAAAGTGTCAGCTTTCTCAATGGGAAGCGGTTTTGATTATCTAACAGCATCATCACGATCCCTGGTGTGAAGGTACTTCCTCCACCGGCAATCACTACTGAAAAATTCTTCATCATTCAATCTCTCCTTCTCGTCCAAGAAACTTTTCTAATTCTTCTCGTACTTTTGGTACAGTCAATCCATAAACAACATGGACATTCTCACCATTCTTGATAACGCCTTTGGCTTGGGTTTCTTCTTTTAGCAATGTCTCATCCACTAGTTCTGGATTTTTTAGTTTCAAACGCAATCGTGTGTAACAGTTGTCAATCGTTTTAATATTACTGTCTCCACCTAAACCTTTTGTGATCAATGCTGAAATCGAGTCCGTTGGTACAGATGAAGGGATTACTTCTGCCGTCACTCCAACACCAGCTCCTGCTAACCGTTTCTCTTTGTACTCTTTTTTTGAATACAATTTTGTTTCATTCCCTTCATCTTCCCGACCGACTGTTTTCAAATTCATTTTAGTAATCAAAAAGCGGAAAAGAGCATAATAGAGAAAGAAAAATACTACGCCAACGGCGATATAGATGGGCCAGCGAGTCTTTTCAATCCCTAACGGCAAGTTATACAAAAGGAAATCAATAAAGCCATTCGGACCAATCGCTCTTGAGCCAAAAATATTCAATGCAACCATACTCAGTCCACTTAATGCGGAATGGATCACGAACAAAACTGGCGCAACGAACATAAACGAAAATTCGATCGGTTCCGTTACCCCAGCAATAAAGGAAGTCACCACTGCTGGGATCAAAATAGCTTTGACCTTGACTCTATTCTCTGGTTTTGCGGTCTGATACATAGCTAGACAGGCACCAAGCAAGCCAAACATTTTTGAAATTCCTCGTGCATCCCAGATGACACTTTGCGAGAGAACCTTTACTGCCGGATCCGCAATTTCTGCAAAGTAAATGTTACGGGCTCCTTCAAAGACTTGACCACCGACTTCAGCGACTCCTCCAAGTGATGTATAGAGAAATGGCGTATAGATCAGATGATGGAGTCCAGTTGGAATCAATAATCTTTCTAGCGTCCCATACAAGAAGATGCCGAAGTTTCCTGTTTCTTGAATGATTCCACCTAAGCCATCAATACCTGTTTGAATCACTGGCCATACGATCGAAGACAGAATGGCCAACAAAACGACGACTGGAATCAAAATGATAAACACAAAACGAGCACCACCATATACCTGAAAGGCGTTATTGAATGTGGTGTCGATGAAACGATTATGAATCAATGCAACAATAATTCCTAAAATGATTCCTAAAAAAACACCCATGTCTAAAACTTGAATCCCTAAGACCAGTGCTTGTCCTGATCCTTGAAGTGCATCTGCCGCTACTAGCATCCCCCGAAGTTCCAAGAATTTATTCATGGCATATAAGAATACCAGATAGCCTAATAACGCTGTAAAACCGGCTTCTGCCTTTTTCTTTTTGGCAAGACCAAGAGCGATCCCTACACAAAATATGATGCCGAGATTCGTCAAAATCGGTAGGAGCGAAGCAGATAATATACTCCCAAAACCAGTTGTGATCGGATTATCCAAAAATGGGAAACGCTCAATCAAACGAACGTTTGTGAAAACATTACCAATTGCGATCAAGATTCCGGCAATCGGCAATATCAGTACCGGAACAAACATGGCTTTCGAAAACTTCTGCATCGCATCCATCACTTTTTCTTTCATTGATGAGACTCCTTTACTTTTTTATCGGTAGGTTTATTATAGGGAAGTTTGGCGTCCATTGGAACAGGAACCGCTTTCAAATCAACCTGTTGCAAAGATTGGAATGCGTTTCAGCATTCTAACAAACTCCGCACAAGAAAAATAAAAAAG
Source organism: Enterococcus sp. DIV0574 (assembly GCF_051711125.1). Lineage (NCBI taxonomy): Bacteria > Bacillati > Bacillota > Bacilli > Lactobacillales > Enterococcaceae > Enterococcus > Enterococcus sp. DIV0574. The sequence continues at coordinate 1,445,279 of NZ_JBIOMA010000001.1, read as the reverse complement.
CGAACCTCGAATTGGCTCGCTTGAGATAACGTGATAGACGATTTTTTGATCATAACGGCTTCACAAAAAACAATTCCAACGGCTGTTCAAAACCTGGTACGTCCATAAGCAACCCACCGGCATCTTTGTAGCCACATTTTCGATAGAAATGCTGACCGCTCTCATCAGACTGAGTAGAGGTCATACACATCCCATACCCTTGTTTCCGCATTTCTGCTTCCCAAAGGCGGAGGAAGTGCCTTCCTCTCCCCTTTCTCTGCTGGGATTCGTTGACCACCAGCAGGGTACAAAAGGGAATGGTATCCCAAAACAATTGGTAGCGAAGAATCCCCACAGGTTCTTCCTCATCGGTCAAGATCAACGCCTGTTGATCTTGAAACTTTTTTGCTAATCCTGCTTTTGACAAATGATTATCTAGCTCTAACCAGAATGTCGTATCCCTTTTTTGCGCATAACGAATCTTCAGCATCTTGGTTTCTCCTTGTTTTTTCCTGAATCGTAAAGCAGCACTATTTTTCTGTTGTTTCTCGGTATTCTTTCAACACAGCCAGAAACGCATCACCGTATTTATCTAACTTGTTTTGACCAACACCTTTGATCTGTAGAAATTCGATAGGGGTTTTAGGCTGCTGCTCCGCAAGTTCCCGCAATGTCTTGTCCGAAAAGACGACATACGGCGGCAAGTTTTGTTCTTGTGCGAGCGTCAATCGCAGGGAACGTAATTGGTCAAACAGTTCGTCATCGACGACCAATTGACGTACTTTGGCTTGTTTCCGGTAAACCTTTGCCTTGCCTAAAAGAACCTCTACACCGGCAGCTGACACACTGAGCAGGGGGTATTGTCCTTCCGAAGGGACTAAATAGCCTGATGCGGTTAAGTAGTCAATGAGTTGATTGACTTCTTTTTGTGACCAATCTTTCAACAAACCATAGGTTGGCAATTTTTCAAATCCCCATTGGGTGACTTTCTGATCTGCTGATCCGGTCAACACTTTCCCCACTAACGCTTTGCCAAAACGTTCACCCATTCGTTTCACACAGGACAACACTTTTTGCGTCTCAACGGTGATATCTACCTGTTCTCGTTCATCTAAGCAATTGCTGCAGCGGCCACAATCGGGACCGTCTTCCCCAAAATACCGCAATATGTAACGTTGAAGACACATTTGTGTATGCCCATATTGACTCATTTCTCTCAACTTGAGGTATTCATTTTGACGATACTGAATATCGGACTCAGATTGATCGATAAAAAACTGCTGAATCTGTAAATCCTGCGGAGCGTATAATAAAATGGCTTCGCTAGGTTCACCATCTCGTCCGGCACGTCCGGCTTCTTGATAATAAGATTCTAAATTACCGGGGATTTGGGCGTGGATCACAAAGCGCACATTGCTTTTGTTGATTCCCATACCAAAAGCATTGGTTGCTACCATCACTTGAAGACGATCAAAAAGAAAATCTTCTTGGTTTTGCGTACGTTCTTCTTCAGTTAATCCGCCATGATAGCGTCCAGCATTGATAGATTGTTGTTTCAATAAACGATAGATTCGTTCGACTTCTTTGCGTGTGCTGGCATAAATAATCCCTGATTGCCCTTTGTTCATCTTTAAATAGGTCAGCAAATAAGTATCTTTCTGCTCTTTGATAACTTCAAAAGATAGATTTTCGCGAGCAAAACCCGTTTTCACTTGGTTCTCTGGTGGAATCAGCAACAGTCGTTCAATATCTTGGGCAACTTTTGGCGTTGCTGTAGCTGTCAATGCCACCACCGTTGGCCGCTGATCAAAACTATGGATCGTTTCCGCTAAGCGTAAATAGCTAGGACGAAAATCATGTCCCCATTGTGAAATACAGTGGGCTTCATCAACAGCGAGTAGGGATATAGGAACATAGCGCAGCAATTCGCGAAAATGATCTGATTCCAAACGCTCTGGAGCGACATACAGGAGTTTGATCTCTCCTTTCGATGCTTGCCTTAACCGTTGGTTGATTTCCGGAGCTGATAAGGTACTATTGATATAAGCAGCCGGGATACCCATGTCATTCAATGCATCTACTTGATCTTTCATCAATGAAATCAATGGTGAAATAACTAATGTCAGACCGTCTAACAATAAAGCCGGGAGCTGATAACATACAGATTTTCCTCCGCCAGTCGGCATGATGCCTAAAACATTTTGATGAGAAAGAATGGCATTGATGATTGATTCTTGACCTTCCCGAAAGCTGGTATAACCGAATTTATCTCTTAAAACTTGATTGATTGATTGCATAATATCCTCTTTTCCATGTCCATTATACGAGAAAATCCAGTCATTTGAAATGGGAACAGTTTGGGAATCACTTTCGACAGGAACTTTCAGTCTTTGATTTTTTGAGAAGAATATGGAACAATGATTGAAACAAAAAAGGAGTTTGCAGTTTTATGGAAAAAATCGTAATTATCGGTGGCGGCATCATTGGGATGACCTTAGCAAATTATCTAGATACGACGAAGTACCAAGTGACCGTGGTTGACGACCCTACGGGACAAGCTACTAAAGCGAGTGCCGGGATCATTTCCCCCTGGCTTTCGAAACGGCGAAACAAACGATGGTATCAATTAGCTAAAGATGGGGCTGCTTTTTTCGAAAAATTGGCACAAGATTTCTCACTGACCACAGATATTTATCAACGCTCAGGTACATTGATCATTCGCCCAGAAAATCAGTTGGCAGCATTAGCGGAACTGGCGGAGGAACGGCGTAAAGAGGCACCGGAAATCGGTCAAATCACCTGTCTTTCTCCTGCTGAAACGCAGCAAGCTTTACCTTTGCTCAAACCACTACCGGCTTTGAAAATTTCCGGAGGAGGTCGACTAGATGGCGCTGCTTATCTAGCGTTCCTAGAAGAACGGGCCCGTACCAATGGGGTCGTTTTCGTCCAAGGGAAGGCTAGACTTTATAAAGAAAAAAATTGGGTCGTTTCTAATACATACGCAGAAATCCCAGCGGATCATGTTTGTTTAACCGCCGGACCAGGATTAGGCCAACTGTTAGAACACTTGAACTACCACGTCGATGTTCGTCCCCAAAAAGGACAGCTGCTCTCCTTCGAAACGACAGCGTCAGCAAAAGATTGGCCAGTGGCGATGTTAGAAGGCGAAGGCGATTTGATTCCTTTTGCGAATGGGAAGATCCTTTTAGGAGCGACTCACGAAAATGATGGCGGTTGGGATCTGACTCCCACTGAAGCAGCAAAGCAACAATTGCTGACTGGCATCGGTTCATTTTTGGCAGCTCCCGAGAAATTGTTTGCTGCGCCAATGACAGTTCGCGTAGGAACACGGGCCTATACTTCTGACTTTGCGCCATTTTTTGGACTGCTTCCCAGTGAGCCAGGATTAGTGGTCGCCAGCGGACTGGGGTCTTCTGGATTAACCACAGGTCCCTATATCGGTTATTTACTGGCTGAATATTTTAATCAAGGTCAGAACCCTTCTGAAAAGCAAAAACTTTTTGAGAAATATAGTAAACCTATAGCTGCCTATATTACTCAACGTCACTGATGGTAAAAAAAAGGAGCTGTGACAAAAGTCTTGTCGCAGCTCTTTCTTTCGAACAATTGGACAGAATATGCCGCAGCTGTTTTTGCCAGGTGCATCTCCCCTCTTGTTAAACCTCTTTTTTTCTTGAATTTAAGCGTTTAAAATTACCTTTTCTAATAGGGCACCGGCTTGATGATTTCCTTCAAGACCGATCGTTCCTGAAAATTGTTGGACACGTTCCATGTTCGTGATTAGGACGATGACCATCGTTTCTTTGCCTTGTTGTTCGATATAAGACAAGTCCATCGCTGCTAGTTTCGATTGTGGGGTTACTTGCTCTCCTACTTTTACGAATACTTCAAAGCCTTTGCCATCAAGAGAAACTGTATCGATTCCCATATGGACTAGAACTTCCACACCATTCGATGTGGTGATTCCCACCGCATGTTTGGAAGGGAAAACCGAAGTGACTTCACCACTGACTGGCGAATAGATTTGGCCGTCTTTAGAGTGAATGGCATACCCTTCACCCATCATTTTTGTTGAAAACACTTCGTCGGGTACATCTTCCAATGGAATGTATTCTCCTTGCGTTACAGCATGCAAATCAAGTTCGTTGGTGAAGGTTTCTGTTTCTGCTTGATTAGGGACTAGGAAATAAGTCAGAGCAAAAGAGGAACCGATCGCCAAGACAATGCCTAGGACCGCATAGATAAAGTATTCACCAATATAAGCCGGCAAACTAAAGATACTGGATAAAATATAGCCATAGATCCTTACGCCAAAAAAGCTGATGAACGCTGATGCAATCGAACTACCGATGGTAGCTGCTAAAAATGCTTTTTTATATTTTGATAAAATCCCAAACAATGCTGGCTCAGTGATGCCCAGCAATCCTGACACAGCTGAGGACAAAATGATTGATTTTTCTTCTTTTGATCTTACTTTAAAGTAGATCGCTGCGGTTGCGCCGGTGATCGCCATATTTGCCATGAACATCATTGGCATCAACATATCATACCCTTGATTGGCAAAGTTTTGTAATGCGATTGGCGTCATTGCATGGTGTAATCCGGTAAAGATCGCAATTGGACGAATAGCACCTACAACAATTCCTGCCAATACAGGAGAAATCGTAAACAAGCCAGCTACACCATCTGCAAGCAAATTGCCTAAATGAATACTGATTGGACCAATAACTGTCAGTGTAATCAGTCCAGCCACAAACAAGGAAATCGTCGGTGTAAAGACGGTCCGCAGAACTTGCGGCAATACCTTGTCTACCCAGCGATAAATGTAGCTTAATGCTAAAACAGCAAAAATGATTGGAATAACGGTACCCGCATAATTGAAAACGGGAACTGGTAAAACCCCAAACAGTCGAAAGGCCGAAATATTGCCTTCAGCAACTGCATTCGTCATCGTTGGAAATTGTAATGTTGCAGCAATGGCGATCGCCAAGTATTGATTCGTTTTAAAGATGCGCGCAGCAGAAGCAGCAACAAAAAATGGCAAGAAGGTAAATACGCCGCTGGCGATCATATCAATGACTAAATACGTATCTGTTTGATTGGAAATCACATTTAAGGCAACCAATCCTGCCATCAACCCTTTAATCATTCCTGCCCCAGCGATTGCTGGAACAATTGGTCCGAATACACCGGAGACTGTATCCATAAACAACGAGACAGCGCCTTTTTTCTCTGAAGACTCTTGACTCTTTTCATCCAAACCAAGTTCTTTGGCTAATGGAGCATAATAATCCGCTACATCTGTACCGATCACCACTTGGAGCTGATTGCTTTGATATTTCGTTCCCACCACTTTAGGTATTTTTTCTAAAGCAGTATAGTCAACTTTCTTTTCATCCTTCAAATCAAAACGAAGCCGCGTCATACAATGCCAAGCATTATTGATATTCTCGGATCCACCAACATCTTTTATGATCTGTTTTACGATGTCTTCTTTCATCATCATTTTTTCCTCCTGTTGTTTGCTAACGGACTTGAATCTTGAGGCGCCTTTTCAAGTGGGTCCGTTTTCACACACATAGTAGCATGGCTGCACCCGCTTGTAAAACCAGTCCTTTTATTAAAAAAACCGACCAAAAAGGCTATGTATCAACAAATAAATAAGAATCTATCTAAAATTGGACTGGTTTTATGAGCCATAGCCATCTTTTTTTGGACCAAATTGACAGCGGTTGCTCTGCGTGTTTCAATGGCTATATCAACTAGATACAAAAATTGGAGTGAATAAAATGACACCAACGATCATCACCGACGTCAAATCCTTTGCGATCAAACCTGATCGCCATAACCTTGTTGTCGTTAAAGTAGAAACCAATAAAGGAATTTCCGGACTAGGCTGTAGTACGTTTCAATTTCGTCCTTTAGCAGTCAAAACAGTCGTTGACGAATATTTACGTCCCCTTCTGATGGGTAGAGACGCGAATGAAATCGAAGACATCTGGCAAGTCATGAATGTCAATTCCTATTGGCGCAACGGTCCAATCACAAACAATGCCATCTCTGGTGTTGATATGGCATTATGGGATATCAAGGGACAGTTAGCTGATATGCCTCTGTATCAACTGCTGGGGGGAAAAGCAAGAACCGCGATCCCTGCTTATACTCATGCGGTAGCAGATAATTTAGACGATCTCTATCACGAAATCGATCGCTTTTTGGCAGCCGGTTATCGCTATATTCGTTGCCAGCTCGGGTTCTATGGCGGGAATCCAAGCCAGCTGCAAACACCCGAAGAACCAATCTCCGGCTCTTACTTTGATCAGACAGATTATATGGAAACGACTTTGAAGATGTTCGCAGCGATCAAAGAAAAATATGGCAACCAATTTCAAATGCTGCATGATGTTCATGAACGCCTCCATCCGAATCAAGCCATTCAGTTTGCCAAAGCAGCAGAACCTTATCAGCTCTTTTTCTTGGAAGATATTCTGCCGCCTGACCAAAATCACTGGCTGACACAATTACGCAGTCAGTCAGCAACCCCCATTGCAACAGGTGAATTGTTCAATAATCCAATGGAATGGCAAGAACTAGTCAAAAATCGGCAGATCGATTTCATGCGGGCCCATGTATCACAGATTGGCGGCATTACGCCAGCATTGAAGCTGGCTCATTTTTGCGATGCGATGGGGGTTCGAATTGCCTGGCATACGCCTTCTGATATCAGTCCAGTCGGCTTGGCAGTCAATACGCATTTGAATATCCATCTGCACAATGCCGCGATCCAAGAAACGATCGAGTTGCCGGCAAATACCCAATCCGTGTTTGTTGGCAGTCCCCAACCCAAAGGCGGCTTCTTCTATCCAATGGAAAAAAGCGGGATCGGTATTACATTTGATGAAGAAGCTGCGGCTGATTTTCCGGTCGTTTACCGCCCCCATGAGTGGACACAAAGCAGAACGCCGGATGGTACACTAATCACACCTTAAATAATAATCCTAAAAAACTCAGCAGCCTGACTCAAATTGTTGAATCAGAGCTCTGAGTTTTTTTGATTTATCGTCTAGGAAATTTGTGGCTCTTCCTCTGCCGATCAATCGATGCGTGAACGATGGATTTCTCGATCGAAAGGTCGAATATAGGTGACTGCATAGTCGATGGCGACGATGTTGCTGAATTCATAGACCCGCCCATCTTCCAAAATTGCCCGATTCGTGATTTGCATCGCTGGGGTCCCCCGTTTGCACAGCAAGATTGCCGACTGGGCCATTGAAGTCGCAATCGGGGTATAACTGCTGATGTAGTGGGAAATCCGATATCCGCAACTCTCAACATAGCGCTGAATTGAATGTTCTACTACCTCTTGAGTGACATTAGGAAATAATCCTACCGGTAGCTTCGACGTTTCTAGCTGTTCAATCTTATAATTGACGATTCGCACCCGTTCAAAGGTCCAAACTTCTTCATTGTCTGCTAACTGAAAGATTTTTTGTTCATCTGGGGTAGCGGGTGCTTTACTCAAAGAAATCATTTTGGAGTGGATCCGATCGTAAGGAGTCCGTGTCAAGGAATTAAAGATCATGGGATTTTTGACCCACTTCTCATGGATAAAGATTCCCGATCCTTGGACCACACGAACGATGCCGATTTCTTCTAAATTTTTGATTGCTTGTTGAATCGTAAAGCGGGAAACGCCATAATTTCTGGCAAGTTCTCTTTGATTCGGTAATTTTCCTTCAATAAATTCTTCCTGATAAATTTTACTAAGCAAATCTTGAACGATAAATTCTCGTTTTTTCATAAAAACTCCCCTCACTTGCTCTCAGCTGTCGCCAGAACAGATAGCCCATCTTCTAGAGCGATTGAAAGATGCACCTCACAGCAGATAGAGCATCGTCGCTTGTCCAGTATCATTACGAACTATTGTACTCGAATGTACTCGAAAATCAATCTGCTGAATCATTGGCTCTAGAGTTAAAAAGTTAGAATTTGTATCAAACCAGGCGTGTCGCCACAGAAATGAGTATTTCTATGTCAGCTAGCTTGATGTAGTTCATGAATGGTCAACACCTTAATCAAACAAGGACCAATCAAAAAAGATGTCACGAACTGTTAAACAGATTCGTCACACCATCGTATGAATCGATTATTGCACTTATTCCGAGAAAAAAATTAGTCGGACGGATCAGATTCCCAGTAATCCCGGAGTTCTTCATTGATTGTTTCAACATTCACTGATTCTCTTTGTTCCTCTGGTTGCTCTTCGTTTGGCACATCACCAACCGCTTTTAGACAATCAGGCGTGACTGTTTCACCTGCTTCAGCAGCCGTCAGTATTTTCTCGATTTTTATTTTGTGGGTCCAGTCAGCACCCATGTCATAAATGTAGGTCAGTGTTTGGCAGGTTTGGAAATCATGGTCGATCACTAATGCATTTGTAGGTTCCGTGTTCGGCACATCGATTGAATTATTGCCGGCAAGAAAAAGGTAGAGCTGTGAATCCTGCCATTGAAAAGCAATTTGGATCATATTATGGAGTTGTTCATAACTAATGCCTGCAGGAATGAGCATCCTTCGCCAAATCGGCGGCTTGAAACCTTCCAAATCAATACGGATTTGATATGCAGCGATTCTTTCTTCGCTAGCTTCAGGAACTTTTTTTATTGGAAAAGGGACGATTTTTGGCGATCGTTGATTTTCATAGGGATGTTCGATCGGAACCAAATCATGATCTTCCGGTTCGACATCATGAAGCATCTCTAGCATTGCCGCTTTCTTCTCTGAAGACCAGAAATGCGGTTTTGACATGCGAGAGTAAAACACAGGCTGTTTTTCTGCAAGAACAAAGATAATCTCTTGGTATTGTTCTTTTGTGATGTGCTGTTCTTTATACATGCAATAATAAAAATCTTCAATAGCTAATTTAGCAAAGGGGAGGAAATTCAAATCATAAGGAATCTCTTGAGGCATCATTTCCGTATAGACCCATTCGACAAACTCTTTGTCTGTCAGCATTCTTTTATTCGTCTTTTGTTCTGCACAAAAAATCAAATAAAAAACCGGATCTAAGTAATGATCTAAATCATCATTACTGACAACACTCGGACCGCCGAACAACGCGACATGATCCATCATGTGATCGATTACTTTTGCTAATTTTTTCAATGTTTTTTCCAAAAAAATACCGCTCCTTTCTATCAGTTTAACTTTGACGAAAAGAGCAGTAATTGTCAATCTTTTTTTTAATGAGCAAGCATTTCCTGTGCAATTTCTAATCCAGACAGATCAGTCGGATAGAACGTTGGCCAATGATCCATTTCCGACAATAATGCTTCTTGACTTTCATTGCCAAAATAAAGGTGAAAATGATGGGAATCAGTTGGTGCAATCGAGTGATCGCTAAATTGGATATATTTGTAGGCTGCATCGTTATCTTTTGATTCAAACAAATAACGGACGCCGCGATTCCCTGCTTGGTAATTCAAGATCTTTTTGCCTACATATTGATAGGTTGCTTTCTTGGTTGTGCCATCTTCAAAGGTAAATGCCATCGTATCTCCTGTGATCGTAATTTCTGCAACATCTGTTTGATAGCCAGTTGTATAATAGTCTTTGTATTCCTCGGCCGTCATGCTTTTATTCTGTTTTGCTTTGTAGTCAAAAACTTGATCCAGCGTGCCGTCTTTCAAATAAGGATAGACCGATTGCCACTGTCCCTTCCAGTCCGTGAGTGAGCGGTCTTGAACATCTGCGTCGTCGAAATACCCATTATAAACGGTTTTTTCTTTCTCTGCTTCTTTCACTTCTTTCTCATTGGCTTGTGAAGTAGTCAGCATCAATGCGTCTCGGTTTTGTTCCATGATGGAAATGTAATCTTCCCCACGATCCATTTGTTCCTGTGTCAATCCTTCCAGCGGATTCAAAACGGATAAATCGACACCAGCTTCTGTTGCCAGTGTTTTGGCAATACTGTCTTTGGCATTTTCTTCAAAGTAAATCGTCTTGATCCCGGTATCTTCTACAAAATGCTTCAACTCAGCAATACGTGCCGCTGAAGGCTCTTCATTGGGAGACAGTCCGGCAATCGGAACTTGTGTCAGTCCGTATTCCAAAGCGAGGTAGCCAAAAGCAGCATGCTGGGTGACAAAATGCGTTTGCTTGGCATTCTTAAATGCTGACTGATAAGAATCATCCAATGACTGCAATTTTTCTAAATAGGCCGCAGCATTCCTTTCAAAAGCAGCTTTCTTTTCTGGATAAGCCCTGCTTAGCTGATCACGAATGCTTGCTACTTGTTTGATTGCAAGGCTTGGTGCTAGCCACACATGAGGATCTAATTCATGAGAGTGCCCTTCTTCATGATCGTGCTCGTGATCGTGGTCATGCTCTTCATCACCCGGCAGCAACACCATCCCCTCCGTAGCTTTCACAACGGTGACATCTCCTTCTTTCAATGTAGATTCAATGGCAGGAACCCACATTTCCATGTTCTCATTATTGTAAACAAAGACATCCGCTTCTTGGATTTTTGCCATATCTTTAGCCGATGGTTCATAGTCATGTGAGTCTGTCCCTGCCGGCATCAACAATTCGACATTGCCTTCATTTCCCACCACATTGCGAGTAAAATCATACATAGGATAAAAACTAGCGAGGACTTGAATCGTTGGATCACTTGATTGTTCTGTCTGTTCATTCGCTGATTCCTTTGTCACACTGCAAGCAGCCAACCCTAGAGCCAAAAGCGAAATACCTGTTATTTTAAAAAATTTCTTCATCTCTTTACCAGCACCCCTTTTTGATTTAGCAAAACGATCATTTCTCCTAAAAAAAACACCAGAGAGTCTGTTACGATTTACTTTACACAAATCGTAACGCTTACGTTTTACTTTCGATTAATTACTTTACACAAGGGAAAACAATCTGTCAACACCTAAAAAGATGTTTTTTTATATGTCTATTCTTTCATATCTGCAGTGATTCATTTGTCTTTTTGCTCGCGCTGTCTGACTTGTTCTTTCAAATCGTCTGTGCTACACTCAGAAAGTAATTGAATCGAATTATCCACTAGGGGCGCTTTATGCTGAGATAGACAGTTTGTCTGGTCCCTTTGAACCTGATTTGGTTAATACCAACGTAGGGAAGTGGTTGCGCAGCTTATTTCGCGTTCCCATTTTTCTGTCTACCCGTGGATAGAAAAGGAGGAACGCTTTTTTTGTAGACAGAAAATCATTCGAAAGGAAGAATACTATGGAAAATTGTTCAATGAATCAAATCGATATCACGGGATGCCGCATCAGTCTTTATCCAATGAAAGATGATTTTGCCTCTCACATTCTTCGAAGCATCAAAGAGACCGATACCACAGCCGTTTGGCAGCAGACAGATCTTTTCAGTACACTCTACCGTGGTGAAGCTGCCAGTGTGATTGATGCGGCAGCAGCTCTTTTTGTCAATGCCTATGACCCAAAAACACATTTGGTCGGTGAGTTCACTTTTTCGAAAGGCTGTCCAGGAGATCTGGCTGGTGATGCCTTTCTCAGCGGCAAGCATGAACGGCCAAACCATCAGCAAATTACTGCAAAAGGTACGTTCATCGTTCAGTGCAAATATTCTTTTTATGTCTTTGGACGTGAAGATTATATGGAAGAAATTGCGCATATCGTCTCGTTGGCGGATGCCATGGGCTTACAACCGCAATCGGCCCATTACGTGACGCTGCTATCTGGCACAGCCGCTCAATTATTCGCCTATTTTGAACAAGCACTGGCCTATGCACACGAAAAGCTGCCTCATTATGTTCTTGAAGGAACCGTTTCAGTCAATAGTCCCTCGTTGAAGGAGGCCTCTTTGCATGAGTAAGTGGCAATTAAAGGATGTGATCATGGTAGGCATCGTTTCTCTCGTATTCGGTGTCGTTTATTTAGGGGCCGTTCACTTGGGGGTTTTACTCAGCACCTTGTTAACTCCATTTGGCCTCGCCATTCTAGCGAATGAATTTCTCTTTGGGATTTGGTTTATGGCGTCTGCATTTGCCGGTTACGTACTAAGAAAACCAGGTGCAGCCACGATTACTGAAATGATCGCCGCTTTGTTGGAGGTTTTCATGGGTAACTTTTATGGTCCAATTATCTTTGTCAGCGGCTTTCTTCAAGGAATCGGCACAGAGGCTGGCTTTGCCGCTTTTCGCTATCGAAAATTCGGCTGGTCTTCTTTGATCCTGGGAGCTTTGGGAGCGACTGTCACCAGTTTTATTTGGGGCATGATCCGTTCCAGCTTTCTTGATTTAAAGTGGCAATTACTGCTGACTATTTTCGTGATCCGTCTGCTTTCCGCGCTCCTTTTTTCAGCTGTCCTTGTTAAAGTGGTTTGTGATCACTTAGCAAAAATGGGGGTTTTGAATAGCTATCCGATTGCTCAACATACTCGCTTCAAACAAAGCCGTGTGAAAGAATGAGTTTAGCACTAGACTCCTGTGTCTTTACGATTGATGAGCAAAAACTTACCGCTACCTTTGAATTAGCTCCTGGGGAAATCAAAGGGATCTATGGTCCTTCTGGTTCAGGAAAAAGTACGTTTTTTCGCTTATTAGCCGGTTTGTCGGATCAAGGGTTCGAATCTGGACACTATGTGATCGATGAGAAAGATTTTACTGATTTATCCCCTGTACAACGGATTGCATCCGTTAGTTTGATGTTTCAAAATCCCGATACGCAGTTTTGTATGCGAACTCCCCGAGAAGAGCTGTTATTTTGTTTGGAAAACAGAGCCATTCCATTAAACGAAATGACTCGTCGTATTGAGACAGCACTCGATTTTTGCGAGATTCGTCATTTAGAAGATCGAGTGCTGACAACCCTCTCAGGTGGGGAGAAACAACTAGTAGCGTTAGCATGCTGTCTTGTTTTAGAAAGCCGCTATCTTCTATTAGATGAACCTTTCGCTAATCTCGATTCGCTGACCGCCCAATCATTGATTGAAAAATTAACAGAAATTCAACAAAAAAAGAAAATCGGAATTCTTTTAATCGACCATCAAGTAGCACCGGTCGCTGACTGGGTGCAGGAATGGCTCCTATTAACAGATGCTTTTCAGTCGGTTCCTTCTCAGTTGCTTTTAGAGCAAGAAGAGCAACTAAGACAAACTATGATTAAACCGTCCCCCATTCCTATTGAGCCGCAGCCCCTCTTGCGGTTTGAAAATTTTCGTTTGCCAATTGGCAGACATTCTCTGCTGATCAAAGACGAAGTCTTTTCGACCGGAGAACGAATAGGCATCACAGGAAAAAGCGGGATAGGAAAATCAACCTTTTTTAAAGCTCTGTTGCAGCAAGTTCCCTATGATGGAACGATCTATTACCAAGAGCAATGCTTGACCTCTCGCAGTCATCCTTTCGATCGGATGAGCTGGGTCATGCAAAACCCGCAGGATCAGTTTCTAGCTTCCTCCGTGGCACAAGAATTAGCCAATGGTCAAGAAAGAGAGGATCTCTCTGAAAAGCTGAACCAATTGGGACTATGGGAGAAACAGGAAGATTCTCCTTTCCTATTAAGCCAAGGACAACAACGGCGATTAGCTGTTGCCTGTTTGATCGATCGTGAGATCCCGATTTTGCTTGTTGATGAGCCAACCTATGGACAAGATTTGCGGCAGTCTTGGCAATTGATGTCGTTATTGGCAGACAAAGCGGCCAGCGGTACACTGGTCTTCATCATTAGCCATGATTTGCGTCTTCTGTCAGATTTTTGTGACCGAACATTCGATTTCAATTATTTTGTAAAGGAGTCTTCCAATGAAGTACCGAAACCCAACAGTCAAGCTGCTGACTTTATCCGCGCTGGCTTTGCTCGTCTCTTTTCAAGATAATTTATTGCTAAATAGCAGTTTGACTTTATTTTTCTTGTTGCTGCTCTTGGTTTATCTGCCTCTGAAAAAATTGCTCAAGTTACTTTTTCTCTTGTCTTTAAGTGCAGTCGGGATCTTTTTTACCGGGCTATTATTTTTCCAAGAAGGTCAAAACGGCAGCACGACAGCGGCATATGCCTATGGCATTCGTCTCGCCAGTCGCGTTTATTGTTTTGGGACATTAGGAAGTGTCTTTGCCGCTACGACCTCACTAACAGAGCTGATCTATTCTTTGCAACAGCAACTTCGCTTGCCTCCTGTTTTTGCTTATGGCTTAATGGCAGCCTTTCATATGGCACCTATGATTCCTAAAGAGTACCGCAACATCCAGTTTAGTCTGAAATCTCGAGGAATCACTTATTCCAAACTATCCTTAAAACCACTGATTCCACTGATGGTCAAATCGATCCGCTGGTCAGAACTTCTAGCTGCAGCCATGGAATCTCGCGGATTTGTCGGTGATGCACCTCGAACCTATGCAGTGAATTATTCAGTCACCCTTAAGGATTGGTTGTTTGGACTTGGACTTCTTGGCGCTGGATTGATCCTTACTTTGCTTCCAGTATGAAGCTAAAAAAAGGGATAGAATAAACAACAAATCTGATTCTAAACAAAAAGATACCGCAAACAGGACAGCACTTGCTGAACTTGTTTGCGGTATTTGTTATTGATTAGTGGAACTTACATTACCATTCGTTTCCCTTGTTTGATCTGAGAAATCATCACCAAAAAAGTGGTTGCTGTAATATAAATGGTGAAAACCAAATAAAGCTTTTTTACAATAGAAACAGTTTCGCTCGTGACTAGATGACCGATTCGAGGCAAATGGAACAAAGGTTGGCCAAGTAATTGACTTTTTCTGATTTTGGTCGTTTCCATGTGGTCTTGATTGTCTCCGATCGTATACATCACTTGCTCATTTTGATCAATTGCAGCAATTCGCCGCGTGTATATTTGTTCCCCTTGATTCACAAAATAAGTGATTGCATCGCCGACAATCAAATTTTCTGCATCCACACTTTTAACAAATAATAAACTTCCAGAGGAATATGTTGGTTCCATTGCGTCACTCTTCACAATAGCGATGCGTAACCCTAACATTTTTGGAATAACAATCATGAGTAAAGAAAGAAGCATAATAATTAATGTTGTAAAAGAAAGAAGGATACTTGTTTTAGAAATTTTTTTCATCACAGTTCTCCTTTATTTTTGATATTTTTGTATATTACGTTTATATTATAACGATTAATGATTTTTTTCAAATAATATGAGTCCGCTTTTTTAAATGATTTTTTTATTAGTTATTTTATTATTTCTGGTATAACACCCATTATCATTTGACTTAATCAATTGTTTTGTTTTATTCTAGACGTGAATAAAAAACAGGAGAATTCATATATGTTTAAAAAAAATAACAAACTAAACTTGAAGAATGCAATTCCCTTCTTAACGATTTCTGCTTTTTCTCTGGGAATTATCTTGTTCTATATTTCTGCTCTGATTAATCCAGTGATCAGTCTTCCTTCTATTGAAAAACAGGAAGATTGGCTGTATTATTCTGCAGCAGAACCAGAAACAACTTTCGACAGTAACTATGTGAATTTTTTGCCTAATATTCCTACCAATGAAAATTTGGTAATGGAACGTAAAATCATCAATGAGCACTACTACCCGACATTGCTGTTGGTGGGCGATCATCAGAAAATGACGGTTTATTTAAATGATAAACTTTTATATACCAATAAAAAAGAAGTAGCAGATGGTCTTGTGAATCCTGGGAAAACCCTCTCTTTTGTCACCTTGCCAGAAAATTACCAAGGCCAAACACTACGTATCTATGTATCTAGTCCTTTCAAAAATTATTCAGGATATCCCGCTGAGGTCTTTCTTGGTTCTTCAAACGCTTTAGTCAGTTATGTCTTTCGTCATTCGATTCCCAATATTTTCATGCTTCTTCTGACAGGTTTTATCAGCTTGCTTAATTTGATTTATGTAGGGATTAAATTAGTTAAGAAACGAAAATTACTCGTTTCGAAATTATTATTCAGTGCTTTTGCACTGTCAGCTGGACTAGAAGCCGGTTTTGGCGATATTCTTGGAGGGTTGCTCTTTAACCCCACCATAAATTCAGTGATGTTGAATGTCTTATCGATCATTACCCCAATGTTCTTGATCGGCTTTTATTTATCGAAAATGGAAGTTCTTCAACAGAAGTACAAGATTTGGGTGATCTTCCATGGCATTTGTGGTGCAGCAGCCATTTTATCTGTCTTTTCCCATCAACTCCACTTGCCGGAGATTATGGATTATATCCATTTACTGAATATTTTTAGCACTTTTGTGACATCCTTTGCTGCCATCTATGAAGCGGTTAAAAAGAATCAATTTTTTGTTCTTTGTTCTCCCTGGATCGTTTTATCCGCGATTGGTCACTGCTTTATCTACATTCAAGATGTCCTAAACAGCGATCAATCAAAAATCAATTGGAATACGATTTTCTTCGTACTCTTGATTATTGTCTGCTGGTGCTATGATTTGCTGCGTTTGTTTTTCTATAATGAGGGGAAAACAAAAAAACAGGATATCGCAGGACTCAAGATTCGCTTGTATGAAGAACAACAACCGATAATTCAACAACAAATCAATCAATGGCAACAAGCTTTTCTCGGTTTTCGCAAACAGTTGAATACTGCAAAAGTCATGCTGGAAGACAACAGTTTGCTGGGAGCTTTTGATCAAATCAACCTAATCGAGCAGACGCTAGAAGAATCCTGTCCAATCAAAAGTGAAGATCATTCTCTAACAACCCTGCTATTGACAAGTTATCAGCAATTGACTCAGCAAAAAAGCATTGAATTCTCTTATGATGTGGATATTCCCGCAATCAAAGAACTAGCTGAAGAAGATTTTCTACAATTATTTGCTCATTTAATGGACTATGCAATTCGGGAAACGTATCTACTCAAAGATCGCGCCCTGCGGAAGATTCATCTAAGTGCTATCAAACAGCAGAATCAGTTGTTCGTCAGCTGTCAGTTTCCAACTTTGGCTACTTCGGAAAAAGAAGCCATACCGAATATTGAAACCTTTGAAGAAGAAAACTATTTTGATCTTCAGATTATTGAAAAACTGACCCAGCAAAATTTTGGGTCTTGCTCGGTCTTACATGAGGAACAAGCCACTCGTTTTTCTCTGACATTTTCTTCAGATGGGTTGCCAGATTTCCTAGAGCTAGTCAGTAATGAATAACAAAATGACAAAAAAAGCTTGCTTTTTTCCGAGTTTCGATTTAGCATGAATGTAAGATTTGGATCAGTATTCTTATGATGGTTAAAGAGAGTTGGAGCAAGCTGGAAATCCAATACCCGCTAATAAGAAGAACCTGCCAATGGTAGTGACCGCAAAACGGTCGGTGTGAAGACCTTATCCTTCATGAGTTGGACTAGCAATAGTCAACAAAGGTGGTACCGCGAAATCCAAGCATTTCGTCCTTTTTATAGGACGGAATGCTTTTTTATTTTTTAAGGAGGAAAAACAATGACACAAAAAAATGATTTTACAGAATGGTACATTCAGACCATTCAAAAAGCCGAATTGATGGCTTATTCGCCAGTTAAAGGATCAATCATCTTCCGTCCTGATGGCTTTGAGCTATGGGAACATATTCAAGAAGAATTTAATCGCTTTTTAAAAGCAGAAGGCATTCGCAATGCGTATTTCCCAATGCTGATCCCCCAAAGTTTTTTCATGAAAGAAGCGGATCACATTGAAGGATTTGCTCCTGAATTGCCTTGGGTGACAGAAGTCGGTAATGAAAAATTAGAAGAACCATTAGCATTGCGTCCTACTTCTGAAACTATGATCGGTTCAGCCTTTTCTGATTGGATCAATTCTTACCGTGATCTACCATATGAAATCAATCAATGGGCCAATGTTTTTCGTTGGGAAAAGAAAACACTGCCTTTTCTCCGCACTTCTGAATTCTTATGGCAAGAAGGACATACCGCCCATGAAGATGAAGCAGATGCAAGAAAGCGGACGTTAGGAATTTTGGATGAATATGCACGTCTTTGCGAAGAATTTTTAGCCATTCCCGTGTACAAAGGACAAAAAACACCTTCTGAACGTTTTGCTGGCGCGGTGGATACCTACTCCATCGAAGCCATGATGAAAGATGGAAAAGCTGTCCAAGCCGGTACGAGCCATTATATGGGGACGAAATTTGCAGAAGCTTTCGATATTACTTATTTATCGAAAGAAAACAAACATACCTATGCACATACAACTTCTTGGGGTGTTTCTACACGTTTGTTAGGCGCATTGATCATGACTCACGGTGATGAAAACGGATTGGTTTTCCCACCAACGATCGCCCCTACGCAAATCGTCTTGATGCCAGTCGGACCTTGGAAGAAAAATCCTGCCATTTTAGAAAAATTGGAAGAGTTGTTTGCATCTTTCAAAGCCAAAGGTATTCGTGTTCGCTTAGACGATTCTGACAATTCGCCAGGTTACAAATTTAACGAGTGGGAATTAAAGGGCGCTTGCTTACGAATCGAATGTGGTCCAAGAGATTTAGAAAATGGGCATGTAATGGTCAAAGTCCGTGATCTTGCCGAAAAACAAACCGTAGCATTTGATGACCTTGCTGATTTCGTGGATCAGCAATTGGCTGCGATGACACCACGTTTGCTTGAAGCAGCTCGTAACAGAAACAAAGAGAACGAGTATTACGATATCGAAACACTGGAAGAGTTAAAAACACATATCGAAGCCTGCAAAAAAGAAGATAAAGTCACTGGTTTTGTCTTAATTGGTTGGGACGGGACAGAAGAAACTGAAGCCAAGATCAAAGAAGAAACTGGCTTTACTACCAGAAATATCCCATTTGAAGCTCCTATGGAAAAAACAGTTGACATCGTCAGCGGGAAACCTGCTAAACACACCGTTTGGATTGCCCGAGCTTACTAAGCAAAGAGCAAAAAGAAAAAAGCGCAGCCCGTAAAAAAAACGGCATGTTCACTAAGAGAAAAAGCAGCCACAGATTCTACGATCTGTGGCTGCTTTTTCTTAGTGCATTTCAGCTATTCTATGGATTTTCGTTATATCCACATCTTTTTTTGATTTGCTGGAAAATCAATAAACTAATTCCAACAAATCCTCAGGGGTAATATTGCCAAAATATTTTTTGACATCAATTTGATCAATCACATCTTTCAATGCAGATTTATCATAGCGGGTGCCGATAAAAGCTTGTTCAACGTCAGCAATATCTCCTAATCCAAAGAAATCTCCATAAATCTTTGCTTCTGTAATCTTGCCTTCTTGAACGTTAAAGCGAACTTCGATCGATCCAATTGGAAATCGTTTGCGGCGTTCAATATCAAACGCAGGAGATTTCCCGTAATTCCAATCCCAGTTTCGATAATACTTGTCGGAAATTTCATTGATTTTGACCCAATCTTCCTCAGTCAATGTATAGGTCTTGACTTGGTCGACTGAATCCACACCAAAAATCTTCAAAAGAATCTCTTCACGAAACGCTTCGGTCGTCATATCTTGTTTGTCTTTTGGTAAGAAAGGTTTGATATTCGTCACGCGAGAACGAATCGATTTGATCCCTTTTGATTCGATTTTATCTTTGCGCACTTTCAACGCATTGACCACTTCATTAATGTCACTGTCAAACATGATGGTCCCATGAGCAAACATTCGACCATTGGTGGCGTACATTGCATTCCCAGAGAACTTCATATCATCAATGACTAGGTCGTTGCGGCCTTTTAATTGTGCCCCTTCGACGCCCATTTCATGAAGCGCCTGAACAATTGGTTTCGTCAATTTTTCGAAATCACGGAATGAATTACCGTCATCCGGCATGATAAAGCTAAAATTCAAGTTTCCAAAATCATGATAGACAGCCCCACCGCCACTAAAACGGCGAACCACATGGATTCCATGAGCATCGACATAGTCTTTATTGATTTCTTCGATCGTATTTTGATTTCGTCCAATAATAATCGACGGCTCATTGATATAAAACAGCAGGATCGGTTCATCCACCTTCATTTCCTGCAGCAAAAAGATCTCAATGGCTAGGTTGATTCTTGGGTCGTTGTTTTCATTTGGTACAAAAAGCATCTGCTACTCCTCCTCGGGTTTAAATCTCAAAGATTTTTTGAACTGCTGCCAATTCAACCGGTATCCCGTTGGCCGCCGCTGCTGCCTCTTCTTTCAGTTGCTCCAGATCACCATGCTGTGGCAGATGAGTCAAAACCAGTTTTTTGACCTTCGCTGCGGCAGCAATTTCTCCAGACTCTTGAGAAGTAAAATGAGCTTTGTGGCGTTCATTCCCTGCAAAGAGGTAGGTATCTGCTAAAAATAAGTCGGCATCTTTGGCAAAATCGACAAAACTTTCTAAGTAGCCGGAATCGCCTGTGAATACAAATATTTTACCTGTACTATTCTCCACAAAGCGCATGGCATAACAAGTTACAGGATGAATCGTCTTCATAAATGTAACAGAAAACGGTCCCAATTCCAACTGTTTTGTTTGTAAATAATCATGCCCTTCTGTAACTCCCGCCATGGTCAACTCATTGAAATGAATACTGTCTTCTCCATGCCCATAAATGGGCAATACGTTCCGCTCTGCTTGCTTAGGAAATAGCTGCCAATAATACTGTAAGACACCCAGATCTGCGATATGATCGTGATGGTAATGACTCAAAATCACAGCATCCAATGCTAACGGATCCAAGATTTTTTCCAATTGAATCAGTGTCGTGCTGCCAGCATCCAGCAACAAATGATATCCCTCAGACTCTAATAAATAGCCAGTAGTTCCCTCACCCTTATAGGGATATGCGCCTAAACATCCTAAAACTGTTAGTTTCATACTTCCGCCTCCTTATCCCTATGCTATCACAAAAGCATTGGATTACTCAAAAATAAACAGCAAAAACGGCTGCGACATCTGGAGCTCATTAGCAAAAGAAATCGATGATTTTCTCTCTCATTGCTGCATTGAGTCACCCAACGTCACAACCGTGGATCATATCTTTACAAGATGTGTTCTTTAGCTAAGAACGCGATCATTTTCTTTTTCGATCAACGCTTGATAAAAGGCGGCATTCGCAGTGTTTGCGTAGGCCAGCGCCCAAAATAGACCGATAACAAAAGCAAACAAACCTAAAACCATCCATCCTAATAAAGAAATCTGCAGCAAAATATACTGACCGATATGATTCTTCATTAAATGCCAAGCTCCTTTTATCGCTTGTAGCGTCGTCATTTCTGGATGGTCGTATCGTACATAGATCGCAAACTGAAATAATCCGCTTATGATCTGGGAGACAAATAAGAAAAGGACCACAGAAATAAGAAAACTGATGATGAAAGAAATCGACGAACGGAAGAGACTCCAGTCAACAGTGATCCGACTGTTGACATTCAAGACTAAATCAAGGTACTGATTCATTCCGCCAACAACTAAATGGGGTAAAAACGTCACAAAACTAATCAGATAATTTACGAGAGCATTCACCAAATTCAGCAATAGAAAAGGTACGTAATAACGCTTGTCATAAACAAGAAAAATATCCGACACATGGATCTCCCGCTGACGAATCAAGAACAGTGCCATGATATTTAAACTTATCGTCAATGCGAAAAAAACAAAGTATTCCAAAATATAATCAATGATTGTTTCTCGTGTCTGTTGAAAGGTATGGTTTGTCAATGACAGCACCAAACTGCTAACCATGCTTTGAATGGCTATCGTAGCAATAAAGGCTAAAATATACCGCCCCCACATGCCCTTTAATGCACGTGATGCCATGGAGCGGATCTCACTATTTTTTCTCATCCTCTACTCCTTCTAATAGCTTCGTAATTCTTTCACGGTTTTGTCATCTAAGCGACGAACAACTTCTGTTACTAATTTTACTGTATTTAAGTAGTCATCTTCATGAATGACAGAAGTATGGGAATGCAAGTAGCGCACTGGAACTGTAATCGCGATCGATGGTACACCATCACGGGTCAGATGCATTTGACCGGCATCTGTTCCCCCACCGGTGATCACTGTATATTGGAAAGGAATCTCTAATTCTTCCGCAACATTGATCACAAAATTCAAGAGTTTCTTATGAGGGATCATCGATGCATCAAAAATCAAAACTTGCGGCCCCTTGCCCAAGACAGAATCTGCTTCTTTTGGAGTCATTCCTGGCGTATCACCAGCTGTCCCCGTATCAAGAGCAATCGCGATGTCTGGATTCACTAGGTGCGTACTTGTTCGTGCGCCACGCAATCCTACTTCTTCCATGACATCACTGCCAGCAAACAAGCAATTTGGATGCCCTTCAGCAGCCAACGTTTCCAACACACGCAAAGAAACTGCTGTTCCAATACGATTATCCCACGCTTTAGCTAGCAAAAACTTACTGTCATTCATCCGTTTGTATTGGATATATGGCGTAATCATATCTCCAGGACGTACGCCCCAATCTTTTGCTTCTTCCTCACTAGAAGCACCGATATCAATGAACATGTCTTTGATATCATAAGGCTTGTTGCGAACTTCCGGCGTCAACACATGAGGTGGTTTAGAACCGATTACACCATGAACCAATTTGCCAGCTTGCGTTTTGATTTCTACTTCTTGTGCCAGCATCACTTGGCCCCACCAGCCGCCTAATGTTTGAAACTCGATGAAACCTTTATCGGTGATCTTTGTCACCATAAAGCCAACTTCATCCATATGTCCGGAAATAAAAACTTTAGGTCCGCCGCCATCCCCTACATGTTTGGCAATCACGCTTCCTAACCCATCGTAAAAAATATCTTCGGCAAAGTCTTTCGCATATGCTTTGAAGACTTCCCGTACTTCTTCTTCATTCCCCGGAACACCACGGGCAGTTGTCAGATCAATCAGTAATTGCTCTTCTTTTTTATCCATCCTATCTACTCCTCTACTCATTTATCCCTTAAATTATACCATTCCTCGTGTCTTGTACCAGCTCAAAATTGAAAAAAATCTGACAGCTTACTCTTCAATGATCCGTAAGCATAACTTAACTGTAATCAAATAAGCAATAAAGAATACGACGGCTGCAACACCTGCAAACAGATGTGCCACCCAATACCCTGGACTCACGATGATTTGCGTCAGCGTGTTGATTGCGAATGCGGCATGTAAAATCGCGAGTAATGTACCTGGCATGAAAACCCAAAAATTCTGCCAGTAGACGATCGAACGAATTTCTTTTTTGCTATAACCGAATGTACGCAATAAACGATAATTTCTTTTTTCCCGCTCCGTATTAGAAAATTGCCGTACAATCAAACTGCTAGACGTAGTGATCAAAACGATCACCCCGACAAATAAAGAAACGAACAAAATAATACCGCCTTGCCGTCTAATGGCCCGCATATTCGGATAGCGATTGGCGAAGTTCAAGCGATAACCAGTAATAAACTCCTTCGATGATTGTTGCTTCTCTGAGATCTCCGTTTGCAGCTGATACTTGACTTGGCCTTTGTCCTGTGTTCGCTTGTAATAAAACGGATAGGTCCATTCGACTGAAAGTCGATCATCTAACGTCCGAGTTAATTGCTCTTGATTCTCCGTTTGAACATTGAAATAAGTCAATCGATAGTCAAATCCCGACATGTCCTGAAAATCCTTGTCATTGACGACTAATACATTGGGTAAGGTGTAACGCAACGCAATATCACCAAAATAATCTTGATACGTGTTGTCTAAGAGGAGTTTTTTACCATTTTCCAGCGCAATATTTTTTTGGTAAGTTCTCAAGTTGTATGCAATATCATAATCATCATCAAACAAAACAGCAGTATTTTCTCCTAAAGAAACCGCAGGTGCATCCGGCACCAATCGACGAAATGCTCGGTAATCGGATAAAGAAAGCGCATTGACCAATACGGTTTCTTGTCCTGTATTTATCGGATTGGCCAAGTATTTCGCGTTGATGTTTAACGGCACGATACGAAAAGTGAGCGTCTGCTCCGCGACGACCTGACTCTGATTTTCCAGAATCACTTGCTTTAACTCTTCCGCATTTTCTGCTGCGACTTGAAAATCGACGGGATAATCACGATTGGTCGCCTGATAATTCAAGGAAATCACCCCCATCGTGCCACCAATCAAAGAAATCGCGATCGCAGTAATGATCGTCAGTAATGAAAAACTTTTCCATGTCCGCTGCAAATAAGCCCGGATATTGTTGAATGCAATCAAGCGTGTGCCTTTGCTGATTTTTTTGCGGGGGAGCGTTAAGACATGCAACAACATTGGCAATGTGCAGTCAAAGAACAAATACGTCGCTGTGATACAGCAAAATAAAATCAGCAATGGAATCCATAAAACAGCAGTATAATCTTCTGTATAATTAATATAGCGCTCCAGTGTCGTTCGTAGCGTCAGAGCTAAGTAATAGCCGATCCCTAACAGAAGCAAACCGATGATCCCCATTGCCATCCGAAATGGGCGACACTTCATTTTGCTCACTGGCAGTGTATAGTTGTTCTTCATTAGATCGATCAAAGGATTCTGCCAGACAAACAAAACCACTTGACCACTCAAAACTACCATGGCAAGCAAAAATACCCACACGGTAGTCAAAATCGAACGAGGCGAATTAAAAAAATGACTAGTGATGGATAGTCCCATCACTCGAATCAAGATCATTGAGAAAAATTTCGAAAATATAATCCCCATGAAAATGCCCACAACAAGGGAAAAAAGATTTAGGAGGAACGTTTCTCTCAGCAGCAGCCAGCTTAACCTTGCTCTGCGCAAACCCAGGAGCTGATAAACACTGATCTCTTTTTGCCGTTGATTCAAGAAGAAATGATTGGCACTTAGCATAAAAAAAAGCACCACAACAGCAACGATCGTACTACCAAAACCTAATACGCCATCGATGCGAATGTCTTGCTGCACTCGTTGAGTCAGCAAACGGTCATTCATCATAGCACTAAATGAATAAAAAATCATGACTGCCGTCATCATGCACACAAAGTAAACGACATAATTGCGAAACTGCTGCAAAAAACTGCGCCAGCCAATTTTATAGAGCATGGCGATCCCCGCCTCCAATCGTCGCTTGCATATCGATGATTTTTTCGAAAAATTCTTTGCGGGACCCTTTTTTGACTACCTCTGCAAAAAAGACACCATCTCTAATAAACAAAATCCGATTGCAATAACTTGCAGTGAAAGGATCGTGAGTCACCATGAGAATCGTCATATCTTCTTGCAGATTGATTTCAGCTAAATAACGCAACAGCTCTGTCGCCGCTTTTGAGTCCAAGGATCCCGTGGGTTCATCTGCAAACAACACGGAAGGACGGCTGATGATTGCTCTGGCGGCGGCCACCCGTTGCTTTTGACCGACCGATAGTTCTTCTGGGTAGCGGTCTAACAAATGAGCGATTCCCAATAAGTTCGCCAGATGTGCCAATCGCCGGTCAACTTCATTGACCGAAAGACGGTCGATCGCCAGTGGCAAGATAATGTTGTCTTTGGCAGTCAACGTGTCTAGTAAATTAAAATCTTGAAAAATAAAGCCGATTTCTTTTCGGCGAAAATCGCTTAGCTCATTTTCTGACAAGCGGGTGATTTCTTGTCCTCCGATTGCAACAGAACCTAGACTCGGACGTAAGATGGAGGAAAGGATATTCATCAGTGTCGTCTTTCCAGCACCACTTGGTCCCATGATCCCCACAAATTCCCCTTGATCAACGGAAAAAGAAAGATTGTCTAGGACTTTGGTTTGATTGAAGCGGGTTCCATAGGTTTTTGTCAGGTGCTTCACATCGATCATTTTTTTCATGCAAATTCTCCTTGATCTATTTCTACTTTTCTTCATATTTTCTTTATGGTAGCATATTTTCTTCTCTATCGCCCCTGCTTCGTTTTTACACATAAAAATTTTTTACAATTTTTATTCATTTTGTGAAACGTGAAACATGCAAGTCCTTGTTATCATCAAGTTTTTATTGAAAACCGCTTTTGAATATACACTACATATTGTGCATACTGAATTATTTAGCGAATAAAAGCCACTATATATAGTTGCCGAAAACCATATTTTGTTTTATGATATTGGAGAAGATAAGGAGTGATAGTAATGATGGACTTAAAGAGAAATACTGAACAAAGCGGGGGTAGCCATCCTCAATTAACCCAATTGAAGATCGTGAAACGTGATGGTCGCTTAGTAGATTTCGATGACCAAAAAATTTACGATGCATTAGTAAAAGCCCAAAGAAAAGTTAAAGGAGAACTATCTCCCCTCGATCATGAACGGATTTTAGAAATCGTAGAAGGAATCGATCATGAGATCGCCGAACGGTTTACCAAAAACGTTAAAATTTATGAAATCCAAAATATCGTTGAGCATATTTTATTAGCAAAAAATGAATATGCATTGGCCGAAGAGTATATCAACTATCGGACACGTCGCGATTTTGAACGCAGCAAAGCGACGGATATCAACTTTACGATCAATAAATTAATGAATAAAGATCAAACAGTGGTCAACGAAAATGCCAATAAAGACAGCAATGTCTTCAATACTCAAAGAGACTTGACTGCAGGGATCGTAGGGAAATCCATCGGCTTGAAAATGCTGCCCCCTCATGTGGCGAACGCCCATCAAAAAGGTGATATCCATTATCATGATTTAGATTATCATCCTTATACTCCGATGACTAACTGCTGTCTAATCGATTTCAAAGGCATGCTGAACAATGGTTTCAAAATCGGAAACGCAGAAGTCGAATCACCAAAATCGATTCAAACGGCGACAGCTCAGATCTCTCAAATCATTGCCAATGCGGCATCTAGTCAATATGGCGGTTGTTCTGCAGACCGGACGGATGAATTACTTGCACCTTTTGCTGAATTGAACTATCAAAAACACTTGCAAGATGCGCGTGAATGGATCGACGGCGAGGATCGCCAAGAAGCTTACGCGAAGAACAAGACAAGAAAAGACATTTACGATGCGATGCAAAGTTTGGAATATGAGATCAATACTTTGTTTACTTCAAATGGACAGACACCTTTCACTTCCTTAGGCTTTGGTCTGGGAACAAACTGGTT
The DNA here is from genome assembly GCF_051711125.1 of Enterococcus sp. DIV0574. Lineage (NCBI taxonomy): Bacteria > Bacillati > Bacillota > Bacilli > Lactobacillales > Enterococcaceae > Enterococcus > Enterococcus sp. DIV0574. The sequence continues at coordinate 1,418,239 of NZ_JBIOMA010000001.1, read as the reverse complement.
TGAGCGAGAAATCCAACGTGCAATCTTACAGATCCGGATCAACGGACTTGGCAGCGAAAAACGGACAGCAATCTTTCCGAAGTTGATTTTCAGTATCAAACGCGGCGTAAATCTGGAACCCACAGATCCAAACTACGACATCAAAGAATTGGCTCTGGAATGCGCAACGAAACGGATGTATCCAGATGTCTTGAATTATGACAAGTTGATTGAATTGACGGGTAGTTTCAAAGTACCGATGGGCTGCCGTTCTTTCTTGCAAGGCTGGAAAGATGAACATGGCGAAGAAGTCAATGTAGGACGGATGAACCTTGGGGTCGTAACATTGAATATTCCCCGCATTGCCCTAGAAGCTAACGGAGATCGCGACAAATTCTGGTCTCTTCTGGAGCAGCGTCTGCAAATCGTCAAAGATGCGCTTGTTTACCGAGTAGAACGTTGCAAAGAAGCGAGTCCGGCAAATGCACCAATCCTATACATGTATGGCGCATTCGGCAAACGCCTCGATCGCAAAGACAGTGTCAACGAGTTGTTCAAAAATAAACGTGCTACTGTTTCCTTAGGGTATATTGGATTGTATGAAGCAGCTGCTGCTTTCTTTGGTGGTGAATGGGAAAATGATCCTGAAGCAAAAGAATTCACGTTAGCCATCGTGAAAGAGTTAAAAGCCCATGCAGATGCTTGGGGCGATGAATACGGCTATCATTTTAGCGTCTATTCTACACCAAGCGAAAGCTTGACCGATCGCTTTTGTCGTTTAGATACAGAAAAATTCGGCATCGTTGAAGACATCACAGATAAAGAATATTACACAAATAGCTTCCACTATGATGTCCGCAAAAATCCAACGCCATTTGAAAAGTTGGATTTTGAAAAAGACTATCCAAAGTATTGTTCGGGCGGCTTTATTCATTATTGTGAATACCCAGTTCTGCAACAAAATCCCAAAGCTCTTGAAGCAGTTTGGAATTATGCGTATGATCGTGTCGCTTATCTAGGAACCAACACTCCGATCGATCATTGTTATGAATGCGGATATGAAGGTGATTTCAATCCAACTGAACGCGGCTTCGAATGTCCACAATGTGGCAATCACGATCCAAAGAGTTGTGACGTCGTCAAACGAACATGCGGTTACCTAGGAAATCCTCAAGCTCGACCAATGGTTCACGGTCGTCACAAAGAAATTTCCGCTCGTGTCAAACATATGAAAAATAATGACTGAAACAAGTGTCCCCTACGCGACTAAAGCGTAAGCAAATTCTGCTTCTTTCTAACTGACAACTGTTGGTCAGGAGTCCGCAGAAAACGAGTGCTGGAATTGCTCGCGCATTTGTGCTTTCTAATGGTTTTTGCTACAGTCGCGAAGGACATTTTTATCGAATAATCGAATAGTTAGAAAGAAGTTTTGCACATGAGAAATCCTCGCCCCAAAGAATGGCAAGCAAAAGAGTATAGTCAAAATCATATTGCAGATTATAAAGCCTTCAACTTTGTTGACGGCGAAGGTATCCGCAATAGCCTGTATGTCAGTGGTTGTTTATTTGCTTGCGAAGGCTGTTTCAATAAAGCAGTCCAAAATTTCCGCTATGGCACCCCATTCACAGCAGAACTCGAAGAACAGATCATTGAAGATTTGCGGCACGATTATGTTCAGGGACTAACACTATTGGGCGGCGAACCTTTTTTGAATACTGAAGTATGTCTGCAAGTGGTAAACAGAGTCCGTTCCGAGTTCGGTCATGGCAAAGATATTTGGAGCTGGTCTGGTTACACCTTCGAGGAACTACTGTTGGAAACAGAAGATAAGCTTGAGTTGCTGTCTCGCATCGATATCCTAGTTGATGGCCGTTTCGAATTGAGCAAACGCAACTTGAATCTGCAATTTCGCGGTAGCAGCAATCAACGAATCATTGATGTTCCTAAATCCCTAGCACTAGGCGAAGCGGTGATTTGGGACAAATGCAAAGACGCAGAAAAAAGCTATGAACAAATCAAAAAGAGTATTTGACGACTTGAATAAACTTCAGATTTCAAACTGATACAAAAGATAAAAGGGACTGTGACATAAGTCATCATCCAACAAGTTTAACCGAATAATAGTCTATTGCTAGGATAGATTCCTCTGACTTTTGCGACGAGGAGTCCCTGCACCGCAGGAGCAATAATCATTAATGTTCGGATAGTGTTACTTGTAGGAGACTTATGGCACAGTCCCTTTTATTTTGATCATAAAACACACCATCATTACAAATGTTTGCTTGCTTCTTTGATACTTAACGGAGCTAACTGATCTTTGTGCGTTAACAGAAAAGCCTGCACCCACTCAGGGTTTGTTTTAGCATAATCGCGCAAACTCCAGCCAATCGCTTTATTGATAAAGAATTCATCGCTACCTAAATTATTTAAAAGGATCGTCTCTAAAAGCTCGCGATCGGTTTTTTCTTTTCTAAGCAGTTGGTGGTCAATGGCGATGCGCCGGAGCCATAAATTTTCTGCTTTGCTCCAAGCAAGCATCTTTTGGCTCAATTCCGGGTAGGTCATAGTCAGCCCACCAACAACTTTATTCAAGCCATCAACAGTATCCCACCAAGACTTTTGAAGGACTAATTCACTTATTTTCTCCAGTTCGTCTGGTTGGAGGACCGACTGCATCGTTACCAGATAGTCGATAGCTACATATTGCATTTCACGATAAGGTAGTTGCCAACAGGTTTCAACAAATGCCCAATCGATGGCGGCCTTTTTCATTGCAGCAAAATAAGGTCTTTGTATTTGTTTGCGTACAGGTGACGGAATCCCTAAAAAGTCAAATTGGTTCCGCATGTACGCCCGCATTTGAACTCCTCGTGCTGGATTTTCTTGCGCCATGAATTCCTCTAGTAACGCTTTCCATTGACTGTTTGTCGTCATTATGCGCCTCCATATATTTTATTCTGTTTCCCACAAAGGCAATACGATATTTTCATAAGCTAATGGATCAAGATTCGTAACTGTGATCCCCAATAAGCGGATCCCTTTTTCGATTCCTAGAATCTCCTCCCAAATCAAACTAGCTTGTGAAAAAATAGCTTCTTTCTTGTGCATATACTCTGGCAACGTGACCCGTTTTGTGATGGTGGAGTAATCGGCATAACGCACTTTCAACACCACAGTCTTTCCGTGTTTTTGCGTACGTTTCAATGATCTTTCTACTTCTTCTGCCAGGTTTCTTAGCTGACTGATGACTTGATCTTCTGTGGTTAACGCATTGCCATACGTATGTTCTTTTCCGACTGATTTGCGTTCTCTCGTCACACTGACCGGAGAATCATGGATTCCTCGAACTTTCCGGTATAATGAGTAGCCCATTTTTCCAAATTCTTGGATCAATGCCATTTCGCTCCACTCATAAAGGTCAGATCCTTTATAAATCCCTAATTCGTGCATTCTCGGCACTGTCTTCTTACCGATACCATGAAATTTGTCAATCGGTAATTTTTTTAAAAAGACCACGGCATCTTCCGGCATCACTACCGTCAACCCCCGGGGTTTGTGAAAATCCGAAGATAATTTGGCTAAAAACTTATTGTAGCTGACGCCTGCTGAACAAGTAAGCTGGGTCGTCTGCCAAATGTCTTGCTGGATCATGCGAGCAATTTTGATCGCTGAAGGACAGTTGATCTTGTTGACGGTCACATCTAGATAAGCCTCATCGATAGAAACCGGTTCAATCACATCGGTATAGCGCCCAAAGATCTCTCGGACTTGCTGAGAAATTTCGCGGTATTTCTGATGGTTGCCAGGTATAAAAACGGCATGAGGACACAATTCAAAGGCTTTTTGCGCACTCATTGCAGAATGGATCCCATACTGACGTGCTTTATAATTGGCAGTCGTGACGACACCTCTACCCCCAGTATCACTTGGGTGGCGGGCAATCACTAAGGGATGTTTAGCCAATTCAGGATTGTCTCTTTCTTCTACTGATGCAAAAAAGGCATCCATATCGATATGGATGATTTTCCGAGAAGTATCGTTTTTTAACGGAAAACGCAACTCAGCCATCTTCACCACTCCATTCTCCTCTATTATAAACGAACAGAAGTTCCCTATCAAGAGGCTCATTCCAAGCATCGGCGATTGTTGCAAACAAAAAGAATCCCTGTAAAAAAGACAGAAATTCTTTTTGCTTCCCGTTATGATTTAAGACTTCAAATTTGGTTCGCTTCGTTAAAAACGTCTAGACTTACAGCGCTGATGGGCCTCGTTCATTGGTTCGGATTCGTACTGCTTCTTCGATTGGGTAAATAAAAATTTTACCATCACCTACTTCACCTGTATGGCAGATAGACAAAATCAGTTCAATGATTGCTTCAACCTCTTCATCTGCTACAACAAAACTCGCCTTTACTTTAGGCAAAAGTGTCGTAATCACTGCTTGTCCCCGAACAAATTCTTTGACCCCTTTTTGATTACCACAGCCCAATACTTGACTCACCGTCATTCCAGCCATATCTATTTGATCAAGAGCTGCCTTTAATTCTTCTAATTTTTCTTGTCGAATGATCGCTTCTACTTTTTTCATCTGCATTCCTCCATCTATGAATCCGGCCCCATGAACGTTGGATAAGCTGTTTCATCATGTTCACTGCGATCCATTCCAATAGCTTCTTCTTGTTCTGTGACCCGGATCGGTAGCACGCGTTTGATCACATGGATCAATAGAAAGGATATGCCCCCCGCAAAAAGAATCGTAAATACGATACTAATGATCTGCGCAATGAACAATTCTGTTCCACCATAGAGCAACCCAGTTTGATGATTGACAGCAGGATCAGCGAAAATCCCCGTCATGATTCCACCAAAGATTCCGCCAATCCCATGACAACCAAAAGCATCCAAAGCATCATCCAGACCTAAGCGATGCTTGATGACCGAAATAAAGTAATAACAAAACGGACTCACTAATGCCCCGATCACAAAGGATGACCAAAGGGAAACAAAACCTGCGCCAGGAGTAATTGCTACCAGACCCACGACAGCTCCGGTACAAGCTCCGACAATGGTTGGCTTCCCTAATAGAACTTTTTCAATCAACATCCAGGAGAGCATCGCAGCTGCGGCTGCCGTATTGGTCGTTAACAACGCTTGAATGGCGATCCCGTCAGCAGCTAATGCTGATCCAGCATTGAAGCCAAACCAGCCAAACCATAGCAACCCTGCACCTAATACGACAAATGGAATATTATGGGGACGATACTCCGTTTGATGAAACTCGCGTCTCTTACCCACGACTAATGCTAGCACGAGACCGCTGATTCCTGAACTAATATGGACAACGTTGCCTCCTGCAAAATCAATCGAACCGATAGCATCTAAGAAGCCGCCACCCCAAACCATATGGGCCATCGGAAAGTAAACCAAAAACAGCCAGCAGCCAATAAATAAGAAAATAGCTGAAAAACGCATTCGTCCTACGACTGATCCGGTAATGATCGCTGTTGTGATTAGTGCAAACATCATTTGAAAAGCCGCAAACAATCCTTCAGGAATCCCTTCTCCGTCCGTCATGGAAACTTGCTGGAAAAATAACTTATCGATGTTGCCGATAAACGCACCGGTACCACTGAAAGAAAGCGAATACCCAGCCGCCACCCACAGAACTGAAGCTAGTCCCATGGTGCAAATCACCATCATCATTGTATTCAAGATATTTTTTCGCCTTTCCAATCCACCATAAAAAAAAGCTAGCGCAGGAGTCATTAAAAAAACCATCCCACTGCAAACCAAAATAAACCCACTATTGCCTGTTCCCATTCCAATCACTCCCTTTTATGTTAGATATCCTACCATCATATCCAGGAGATCGCTAGTGTTTTTTAAAATTTTTGCAATTATTCTGAAAAAAGCTCACTTTATATGTTATGAAATCTGACATTCACAATTCGAGTGATGGCTTTCTTGGGTAATGGCGATCAAAACGACGCATAAAAAGTCACATTATCCGTCAAAGGCTTAAAGCCATTCTTTTTATAAAAATCGGCAGCTGGCATCTTTTCTTCTGTATCTAATAGTATCGTGGGAATGCCTTTTTTGACCAACTCTTCTTTGATCATTTCTAAAAAAGCAGAGCCGAAACCTTTCCCTTGATGCTTGCCAGCAATTAAAAAGGTATCGATGACATATTCTTTTCCTTGGTACCACGGCTTAATAAAGCCTAACGAGTACCCTATCTTTTCATTGGTCAATGAGTCCGTTAGAAAATAGCCAATATAAGTATTCATCGCCATCATGGATGACACATATTCTGTAATTTGAGGAACGGTCAGTTGATCATTCCATGGTTCCGCTGAAAAGACTGCAATATACATTTCAACAGCTTCCTTTAAATCTTTTTCTGTTAGCTCACGCATGCTTAAGTTGGTTGTCATTTCGTTTCCCACTTCCTTTAACAATTCATTGTCAGTTCAATCGAATGACGAACCATCATTCATCGATTCGTTTTGCATACCCATTGCCATAACTGGTATAGCGGCGGGCTTGGTTGATTTTCATTTTTTTCTGAATCTCTCCGTCTAGATCAATCGATAAGATCTCCGCTAAACCGAGAAGGTAGATGGCTACATCTGCCAATTCTTCCCCCACATTTTGTTTTTTTCGATAAGCATCAAAAGCTTCAGCCACTTCACCATATAATGACAAAAATTCCTTTTCAATATTGGTGACATTAAATTGATGATCGATTTTGTTTTGATAGATCGCTTTTTGCATGTCTCGTATGTTCATCTTTTTCTCCTTTTTAAACTAGTATATCATGTCCTTTTGTGACGGTTTCACCCAATCATCCATGCCACTAAAAATGAAACTCATTATTCAAAAAAACCGATGCACAGGCATCGGTTAAGCGTCTAAGTGATAGGCATGATAGACCGTTTGTTTTTTTACTTGATTGCGTTTCGCCACTTCCTTGATAGCCTCCTTAGAAGACATCCCGGTCTCCATCAGAGCTGTTACTTGCTCTTTAAGGCTTCCGTCATAAACGATTTCGACAGAGTCCGTCGATCCCTCAACCAAAAGGCAGCACTCTCCTTTGACTGTATTATCCCCTAGATAGTCCAACAGTTCCTTTAAAGAACCTCGCAAGTATTCCTCATGGATTTTTGTCAACTCTCGACAGATGACTGCAGAACGTTCTGCACCAAAAACAGTAATCATATTTTCGATCGTCGCTGCCAAGCGGTAAGGTGATTCATAAAAGATCATCGTAGCCGGCTGGTTCGCCAGCTCAGCCAATGCTTCTTTTTGCTCTTTCTTTTTTCGAGGTAAGAAGCCATAAAAAAGATTGGGCTGCGGAGACAAACCAGAAGCGATCAAAGCAGTCAATCCTGCTGTAGGACCAGGCAAGGCAATCACTGGAATATCAGCTGCAATGCACGCTTTGACTAATTCATGACCAGGGTCACTGATCGATGGCATCCCTGCGTCACTACATTGTGCAATTATTTTTCCAGCTAGCAATTGATCGATGAGTTGCGGCACACGTTCCTTGAAATTATGTTCATGCAAACTTCGTTGCGGTGTCGTTATTTCAAAATGGTTCAATAATTTCTGGGTATTCCTAGTATCTTCGCTGGCAATCAAATCGGCTTCCCCTAAAATTTTGACACAACGAACGGTCATGTCTTCCAAATTTCCGATTGGTGTCGGCACTAAATAAAGCGTTCCATTCGATTGTTTATAGCTTTGTTGTTTCTGCATACTTTCCCTACTTTCAAAAAAAGACCAGCCACCTGCGCTGGTCATTTCCTATTATCGTCCGCTTTCTCGATAGATCACTTCAAGACAAAAAGCACACGGTTCATCATGTTCTCTTCTAGATCCATATAAGTCATAACAAACATGGAATCCTTCTTCGTATATCTTTTCCAAATTCATTCGCGATTTGGACAATTCTTGTTTGACCGATTCTGCGGGCGCTTCGGCCACTTGATTCAATTCACGGATATGTTCCCGTAAACGTTGATTTTCTAATTCTAGCGTCGTATTTTTTTCAACGATTTCTTGCAAAGACTGTTTCATCTCTGCTAAGTTATTCAACGAATTTTGCAGTTCATTTTCTAACTGATTCAATCCATCATAAATCGATCGCTTGTCCATGCTCATTATGGTCACCTACTTATTTTGTCACTAGTTCTTCATATTCATAGTCTATGGGCGTTTGTCGATCGTACAAACGGACTTTGATAATGCGCTGCAATAAATCCAGACCGACTACTTTTCCTTTTCCATCCGGAGTCACAACTTCTTTGCCGCGATCCGGTAATTCTCGTTTTGCTTGTTCATATTCATCATTCTCATACTTCAAACAGCACATCAAACGACCACACAACCCGGAAATTTTCGTCGGATTCAAAGACAGCCCTTGATCTTTGGCCATTTTGATCGAGACAGGGATAAAATCGCCTAAGAACGTCGAACAGCAGAGCTTGCGGCCGCATGGACCAATTCCGCCGATCGCCTTTGCTTCATCTCGTACACCGATTTGTCGCAACTCGATCCTTGTATGAAAATGACTCGCCAAATCTTTGACTAGTTCGCGGAAATCAACTCGACCATCCGCTGTAAAATAATACAGCATCTTTGACCGCTCAAATGTATATTCTGCCCTAACAAGTTTCATAGGTAAATTGTGCGCTCGAATCTTCTGCTTGCCAATGATCAGCGCTTCTTCAGCATCTTGACGATTTTTCTTTTCTTTCTCGATATCTTTAGGCGTGGCCTGTCTAATGATTGGCTTTATGTCATAAGGCAAATCTTGCGAATCGATCAACTGCTTAGGAATCGCGACGGTCGCCATAAACTTTGCTTCTTGTGATTCAACGATCACTCGTTCCCCCGACGTGTAATCTCGCTTCTCAGGCGCATAAAAATAGATTTGTCCCGCAGCGCGAAAGCGTACACCGACTACTTCTATCATAACATTGCTCCCCCTTTAGGGTACTGTTATGCCATAGATGATCTTCACTGAAAATTGTTCAGCAACGCCTTGAAAAGCTACATTCGCTTGCAGTTTCTTTTGGGCTTGCAAGGCAGCTTCGATGGCAAGATTGATCTCTTTTCCCCATAAGCCTTGTGCCAATAACTGGTCTCGTTCTTCCTGCAAATAAAATAACAGAATCGAAAAAATAACTCTCTGCTGTTCTTTTTCTTTTGCTAAAGCGAGCAGCTTTTTTTGAACGAAAATAAACGCTTGCGGATCTTTCTTCAAGAGATACTTCACCCATTGTGCAACAGCATCCTTAGTTTCATTAAACCATTCCTCTTGGGAGATTTCAACTGCTTTATGATAACTATTTGTCAAGTAACTCAAAAGACGGCTACTCTCTTGAGAAAGTCCTTCTTTTTGCAGCTTTGTCTGCAATTTGTCTTTCGCCAATGGTGAAAAATGAATGATTTGACAACGGGACTGGATCGTCGGCAAGATCCGTCCAACACTTTCCGTTTCTAAAATCGCTAAGAAATTCCCTACAGGTTCTTCCAAAAATTTCAGTAAACTATTTGCTGCACTTGTATTCATTTTTTCTGATTGCGAAAGAATAAAGATTTTCAAGCGACTTTCGAAGCCGCTCTTAGAAAATTCTTCTTGCAACTGACGAATTTGATCTACTTTGATCGTCTGTCCATCTGGTTCCACCATGAGTACGTCCGGGTGCTCCCCTTGAGCGATCCGCAAACAATTACTGCAAGATCCGCAAGGTTCATCTGATTGAACATTCGTACAAAAGAGACGTTTCGCCAGCCACAAACTCATCTCATGTTTGCCCGTTCCTGCATCGCCTTCAAAAAGATAAGCATGGGCAATCCGCCCATGCTCGACACTTTTCTTCAGTTGGGCAAAAACCAGAGGTTGATATTCTTGTAAAAAAAGTTCCTCCATGGTCTGCTCCTTTTTAGTATTGATGGAAGCCATCGACTGGTAGAACAAAAACCGTTGCACCGCCAACTTCTACTTCCACTGGATAAGGTACTTGCCCATCAAGTGAGATGTCTAACGACATTGGTGTGGAAACATATTGTTTTCTAGACTGACAGGTTTTCTTGATCAGTTCCAATGCGTCTTGGACCCGCTCATCCTCAAGACCAATAATAAATGTACTGTTGCCGGCTTTTAAGAATCCGCCGGTAGATGAAAGTTTCGTAGCGCGAATGTTGGCATCGATGAATTCATTTGCTAATCGGTTGCTGTCTTTGTCTTGCACGATTGCCATAATCAATTTCATGAGATCATCTCCTTATTATTGTCGTCAGCGATCACATTGTTTTGAAGTAGGAAGGATATGCTTCAACGATTGCTGAAAAACTTGTCTCAACGACATCTTGTAATCCCATTCTAGCATCAACCTTATGGATGCGTACAGGATTTTCTTCTGCCAGCTTCAAATAAGCATGACGAACTCGTTGGTGAAATTCTAATCCTTCCGCGTCCAAGCGATCCAACTGATGAGCCCGATGCTCTTGAATCCTTCTTAAACCTGTATCCGAATCGACATCCAAATACAAGGTGAAGTCAGGCTCCGTGCCTTCGGTGGCAAATTCATTGATACGTGCAATCTCAGGAATACCGATCCGGCGCCCTGCCCCTTGATAAGCTAAAGAACTGTCTACAAATCGATCACAGATCACGATTTTGCCTTCATTCAATGCTGGTAAAATCACTTGGATCAAATGTTGGCGTCTTGCAGCAGCATACAGCAATGCTTCAGTCCGTTCATCCATCTCAGAATTTTTGGGATCCAGTATGATCCGCCGAATTTTTTCTGCGATTTTTACACCGCCTGGTTCTCTCGTTTTGACAATGTCTCGTTTGGCTTCTAGCTGCAAACGAGGATATAGTTCTTCTAAAACACTGGTTTTGCCAGCGCCATCTGGTCCTTCAATGGTTATGAACAGTCCACTCACCCTTGTTGCCTCCAATTTCTTATAATTCACGTCTTCCTTCCACTGCTTTAAGCAATGTCACTTCGTCCGCATATTCAATATCGCTGCCGACAGATAAGCCGTGAGCCAACCGCGTCACTTTGATCCCCGCTGGTTTGATCAGTCGGGAAAGATAGATCGCGGTAGCTTCGCCTTCTGTCGTGGCGTTCGTAGCAATGATCACTTCTTTCACTTGGTCATCATGCAGGCGCTGAATCAAAGGAGCAATATTGATATCTTCTGGTCCAGTCCCTTCCATTGGAGACAGAACACCATGCAAAACATGATAGAGTCCATGGTACTCACGGACTTTTTCTAACGCCATGACATCCTTTGGTTCTTCTACTACTAAGATCGTGCCTTTATCTCGTGAAGGGTCACTGCAGATCTCACAGGGATCTCCTTCTGTAATGTTTCCGCAAATACTGCAAAAATGCAGATCACGTTTGACGCTCAACAGTGATTTAGCAAACTCATTGACGACTTCATCTTTCATATCGATCGTATAAAAAGCCAATCTAGTTGCTGTTTTTTGTCCGATACCTGGCAGCTTCATGTAGCTGTCGATTAATCGTGCGATCGGTTCTGGATACTGCACGCCACATTTCTCCTTTTATAAACCGGGGATTCCTTTAGTGTATTTACCCATAGTCCGTTCGGTTTCTTTTTCAATTTTAGTTAATCCATCATTTACTGCCAAGATCAGCATATCTTGTAACATGTCGACATCTTCCGGATCGACGATTGCTTGATCGATCGAAAGATCGCGTAATTTTTTATCACCTGTAAAAGTTGCCTTCACATAGCCATTTGTTGACTCGCCGATAAATTCTTTACTGTTTAGGGCTTCTTGTTCTTTTACCATCTCTTTTTGCATTTTTTGTACTTGCTTCATCATGCCTTGCATATTTCCCATGCCTCGCATCATTGTTCTTCACTCCAATTCTCTCAATTTTCTTCGATGCTCGCCAATTCACCAAAAAGCTCTTGGGCTTTGGTAACGACGACTTCATTTTCAGGTTCTTCCGTAGTTGGTTCTGGTTCAGCTTCCCCTTCATCTAATTCGCCTGTATTGAAGGTTTGTCCGCCAGCAATAAATTCTTGTCGTAAGATTGGCCAGCTTTCTTTCGTGATAAACACGGATTGCGGTGCATAATCAGATATCATTCGTGAAATTTGATTATGCAATGTCAGCTGCAAGTCTTGGTCATTAGCTGCCCGTTGACAGACAATCTCATAATCAAAGGCAATCACTACACCAGATGCACTGGCTGCTTTTGCTTCGCTCGCGTGGAGCATTGCTCGTTGTGTCACCGACAATGACATCAACAGATCATCCCAAATGTTCCGCACATTTGCGAGATCTTTTTTTGTGGCTTCTTTCAAGACTTGAAAGACCCGTTCTTTCGGCACTCGGAAAGTGCTGCTATTTTTGGTCTTCTTGGCAGGTGGATTGACCGGTTCACTGCTGGCCGCCGATGGGTTTTCTTGTAGTTTTCGTACTTCTGACTGCAGCTTCTGAATTTCTTGACGAAGCTGCTGAACTTCTTGATTCGACACCGAAACTTCTCCTGAAGCTGGCAATCTCCTCTGATTTGCTAGTTTAACAACTGCTACTTCCAAATAAATGGTCGGATTATTGGTAAATCGCACCTCGTTTTGCGTCTCATTCAAAACAGTGATCCAATGGTAGATTTGATCTGCAGTAGCTGCCTGAGCTAAAGCTTTGAAGCCTGGTGTGATCTGCAGTGATTTTTCTTCTAATAATTGTGGTGCCTGCTGATATAAGAGCAAGTCACGACAATAGACCAGCAAGTTCCCCAACAACCGCCGTGCTTCTTTGCCCGAAGACAGCAGCTGGCGCAATGTCTCTAATGCATCTGGTACTGCTTGGTCTTCGCAAAATTGCATCAAACGGTCCATCATCTCATAAGACAAACTGCCGGTTACTTCTAATGCGTCTTGAGTCGTGACTTTGCCATCACTAAAGGCAATAGCTTGGTCAGCAATGCTTAACGCATCCCGCATCCCACCTTCTGCTGCTCGTGCGATCACTTGCAGCGCCTCTTCTTCATAGGCAATTTGACTGCCGTCTAAAACTGTCTTTAGATGATCAACGATATCTTGCGTATTGATTCGCTTAAAATCAAATCGTTGCGTTCGAGAAATGATCGTTGCAGGAATCTTGTGCGGCTCTGTCGTCGCCAAAATAAACACCACATTTTTTCGTGGTTCTTCTAACGTCTTCAGTAACGCGTTGAAGGCGCCGGTCGACAACATATGAACTTCATCCACGATATATACTTTATATTCAGCTTGTGTTGGTGCATAATTTGCACGGTCTCGGATAAAGCGGATCTCTTCGACCCCATTGTTGCTGGCTGCGTCGATTTCGATAACGTCTTCTTGCGTACCAGCTGTGATCGAACGGCACATCTCGCATTCATTGCAGGGCTCTCCATTGACTTGGTTTGGACAATTGATTGCTTTTGCAAAGATTTTGGCAGCACTCGTTTTTCCCGTTCCCCGAGGACCGGTAAATAAATAAGCATGCGAAATTTGATTTTGCTCGATCGCATTTTTCAAGGTTTGCGTAATTGCTTTTTGTCCAACGACATCCTCGAACCGTTGGGATCGCCATACACGGTACAATGCTTGATAGGCCATATTTTTCCTCACTCTTTTCAAAATTCGCTATTATCTATTATACGTAATATTTACAAAAAAAACTACCTTGAGTTGCCTATCTGCTGAAAAAGAAATGATTTTTTAAGGGAGCAATCTTTTAATAAAAATCCGCACATCCTAGAGAACGATACTTTGAAAAAAGTATTGTTTTATAGACGATTTTTTATTCAACTTTTGCCTACACTTCTACAACTTTGGTCTAATACATAGAAAATACGGAGCTATGGTATAATGAATGTACATTCATCCATTGGATGATGAAAATTTGTAAGGAGGACTGAAAATGGGTATTATCAAAGCTGCAACAAGCACGATTGGCGGAGGTCTTGCCGACCAATGGCTAGAGGTCTTCGAACCTGACAATATGGGCGACACGACAGTGATGACTAAAGGTGTGAAGGTACGGCGCAATGACAAACGCGGTTCGAACCGAAAAGGAACGGAGGATGTCATAACAGATGGCTCTGTAATCCACGTCTACCCTAATATGATGATGCTGCTGGTCGATGGTGGAAAAATCATTGATTATACAGCAGAGGAAGGCTACTATACCGTCAAAAATGACTTGGCTCCTTCCATGTTCAACGGTTCCTTAAAGGATGCCATCTCTGAAACGTTTAATCGCTTCAAATTTGGTGGCGTAACACCTCAAAAACAACAAGTTTTCTATATCAATTTGCAAGAAATCAAAGGAATCCGCTTCGGGACTTCTTCTCCATTAAATTATTTTGACAACTTTTATAATGCAGAATTATTCCTAAGAGCCCATGGAAATTACTCATTGCGAATTACTGATCCGATCTTATTCTACACCAACGCGATTCCAAAAAATAAAACACAAGTTGACATCAATGACATTAACGAACAATATTTAGCAGAGTTTCTGACTGCTTTACAGACAGCCATCAACAAAATGTCAGCGGATGGCGAGCGCATCTCCTATGTTCCATCAAAAAGTATGGAATTAAGCAAATACATGGGTGAGGTTTTAGACGACAGTTGGCGCGAACTGCGAGGAATGGAAATCGTTTCAGTCGCTGTTGCAAGCATCTCTTATACGGATGATTCAGTGAAACTAATCAACATGCGTAATCAAGGTGCCATGTTGGGTGACCCAAATGTTCGTGAAGGGTATGTTCAAGGTTCGATCGCACGTGGGATGGAATCCGCAGGTAGTAATGCTGCCGGTGCAACAACCGGATTTGTTGGTATGGGCATGGGGATGAACACAACTGGCGGTTACTTGAATCAAGCAGCTCAAAACAATCAGCAACAAATCCAGCAAAACCAAGAAAATCAGCAGAAACAAAACAATGGCGATAGTTGGGACTGCCCTCAGTGTGGAACAAGCAATACGGGTAAGTTCTGCAGCAATTGCGGTACAGCAAAACCTACAGGAACCCCAAGTTTACAAATGAAATGTTCAGAATGTAGTGAAATAATTGATTTAGCAAATGGAATCCCGAAATTCTGTCCCAACTGCGGCAAGCCATTTAAGGGAGTTCCTTTAGACTAAATGAAGGAGGAACTTAAATGGATGTCATTACGCATAAATGCCCCAACTGCGGCGGTGCGCTAACCTTTGATCCTGGTGATCAAAAATTCCACTGCCCCTTCTGTTTGAGTATTTTTACAGAAGCAGAAGTAACAGCCTTTGAACAAAAACAAAAAGAAGCCCAACTTGCAGATGGGACTGCGCCGGAAAATCAGCCGATCACTGATGATACGGAACCGGCGCTAAAAGAAGCTATCACAGAAAAAACCGAAGAAAAGGCGGCCCAAATGGACTTGTTCCTTTGTCCTAACTGCGGCGCAGAGATCGTCACTGATGCTACGACAGCAGCTACTTACTGTTATTTCTGCCACAATCCAGTCGTCCTTTCCGGCCGTCTTTCTGGAGAATTCTTACCTAACAAAGTTTTACCTTTTGCAATCGAAAAAGAAGAAGCAACCGCTAAATTTCTGGAATGGGCACAAAAAAAATGGTTCGTACCAAGAGACTTCTTCGATCAAGCGCAAGTTGAAAAATTGACCGGTGTTTATTTCCCTTACTGGAGGATCGATGCCGAACTAGATGGCCAACTATCTGGAACTGGAACTTCTTTAAGAATTTGGCGTGTCGGCGAGATCGAATATACAGAACACAAACAATTTGCTGTTTCCAGACGCGGAAAAATGCGTATCAATGAACTGATCAAAAACGCTTTATCCAAGAATGTCCAACAAAAAATGGTTACCGGGGTCCAGCCTTTCCCATTGGATAAGGCCGTTGACTTTCGCAGCCAGTATCTGGCAGGATTTCAAGCAGAAAAACGCGACATTGAGTATCAAGCACTTAAGAATGAAGTACAACAGGAACTTTCCGGTTATGCTGAAAACCTCCTAAGCAGTACCGTTAATGGGTACACTAGCTTCAATCGGACACAGCGGAACATTGAGATTACGAAAGAGACCAATCATTACGTACTGCTGCCGGTCTGGCTTGTCACCTATCGCGCTGATGATCCAAATAAGAACGTCTTTTATTATGCGATGAACGGCCAAACCGGTAAAGTCAGCGGTGTCTTACCAATCAGCTACAAACGCTTAGGTTTTACGAGTGCAGCGATTTTTGCTGTGATTGCGATTCTAGGTATGATTGGAGGGTATTTCTTATGAGAAAATTTTCCTGTTTTTTCCTAATGATTGCCGGCTTTCTGCTGACAACGGTCACTGGCGTGGCAGCAGAAAATACTGTTTCCGACGACGCTGGGCTTTTTACTCCCTCTGAAATCCAGAGTTTAAGCGAACAAGCCGATCAGTTGAATGAAAAAATCAAAGGTGAAGTCTTTATCGCAACGACAAATAACGGCATTGATGATATTGAATACACCACCGACCGTTTTCTCGCGGATCGTATCGGGAATGATCAGAATGGCTCAGCATTGATGATCGATATGGGCAACCGTAATCTTCATGTGTCCACCTCAGGAAATATGCTCGATTATATCAACGACGCTCGTCTTGATGATATGTTGGATAATATTTATGATCAGATGACGGCGGGTAATTACTATCAAGCCGCCCGGGTCTACTTGGAGAATGCAGCCAGCTATGTAGAAGCGGGGGTTCCCGGCGGTCACTATCATGTGGATCGTGAGACAGGCAAGATCACTTATTATAAAGTGCTGACCCCTTTAGAAATCGGCATTAGCTTATTGGTAGCTGCAGTGATCAGTATTGCTTTTTTCATCATTGTCAAATCAAGATACCAATTAAAAATGGGTGGATACAAATACCCTTACAGAGAAAAATCCAGCATCAAATTGACTCAAAAAGAAGATCGTCTGGTCAACTCCTTCGTAACGACTCGCCGAATCCCACGTCCACCTAAAAATAATGGCGGCGGCGGTTTTGGCGGTGGCACCACTACTCATTCTTCCGGCGGCGGAACATTTGGCGGCGGCGGTCGCAGTTTTTAGTAAACGTTTCTTCTCCTCTGAAAACTGGATCGAAAACGGACTAAAAAAGATGATCTTCAGACGACTAGTTGGTCTGAGATCATCTTTTTTTAAATGATTTCTTTAAAAACAGAGAAATCGATATTCCCGCCTGAAACGATTGCGACTGTTCGTTTACCTTTCAGCAAATGATCGATTTGTCCGCTTAGGATAGCAGCCGTACTCAGAGCACCTGCCCCTTCAGCAATCACTTTTTCTTTTAAAGCCAAATAATGGATAGCAGTTTCGATATCTTTCTCTTCAACTAAAACGGTTTCATCTATGCGCGAGCGCAACGTTTCATAAGTCAATTCTCCAGCCAAAGCCACATCGCACCCATCTGCCAATGTCTTACTGCTGCGATTGGCTACCAGTTCTTGTCGCCATATAGAGGAAATCATCCCATGCACTTGGTAAGATTGAACCCCAATAATATTAGTTTCCGAACGTAATTGTTTGATTGCTAACGCAATGCCTGCGATCAAGCCGCCTCCACCGATCGGTACGATGACATTATCCACATTAGGCAAATCTTGTAAAATCTCTAACCCAATCGTTCCTTGCCCTTCCATTACCGCTCGATCATCAAAGGGGGAGACAAAGACCTCACCGCTACGTGACATCGCTTCCAAAGTAATTTGTTTTGTATCGTCGAATGTCTCTCCTGCTAAGATCACTTCAGCGCCATAATTTCTCGTTGCTTCTATTTTTGTCTTCGCTGCTTGAAGCGGCATAAAGATCCGTACATGTATCCCTAGCAGGGCGCCTGCTAGTGCAACACCTTGCGCATGATTACCTGCTGAACAAGCAATTACCCCTCTTTTTTTCTCTTCCTCTGTCAATGTTGCTAATTTGTTGTAGGCCCCTCGCGCCTTAAAGGATCCTGTACGCTGCAGATTCTCTAGTTTCAGATAAATTTCTCCTGCCTTTTCTGCGCTAAGAATATTGCTTGGTGCGGCAGGTGTATGGATCATGATTGGTGCCAGTCGCTGATAAGCATCCAGGACACCTTGGATTTCAGAAACCGCTTCTTTGATCACCGAAAGTCCTCCTAATCGATTTTTTTCTACCCTTATTGAAGCATATCTGTTCCGTAAATACAATCTAAAGTGCTCGACGTTCTGCCAAAATCCTTCCCCCTTTTTATCAACAACTGCAGAGCTCCAGATAGGCTTGAAAAAAAATTCTGTGAATATAAAGCCTCTAGTAATAAGCTTTCATCATGATGTTAGAAATGAAAATCATTGCGATGAATTTTCAGAAAATAATGACTTGATGGGCGTTCCATGCTATACTAGGAAAAATTAAAAAAGGAAGTGACTCTATGCAAATCGATTGGGAAAATTTAGGGTTTTCGTATATTAAAACCCCTTGGCGCTTTGTCGCAAAATGGAAAAATGGCTCTTGGGAACAAGGAGCATTGACTGAAGATAATATTCTGCATATTCATGAAGGTTCTCCAGCATTGCATTACGGTCAACAATGCTTTGAAGGCTTGAAGGCGTATCGACGACCAGATGGCGGGATCAACTTGTTTCGTCCAGATGAGAATAGTAAACGATTGAATCGAAGCGCTCGTCGCTTGCGTATGCCGTTCGTTCCCGAAGAGATGTTCCTCGATGCGGTCAATCAAGTGGTCAAAGCAAACCAAGAATTTGTACCGCCTTACGGTACCGGGGCTACTCTATATTTACGGCCGCTATTGATTGGCGTAGGCGAGAATATCGGCGTTGCACCTGCGCCAGAATACTTGTTTATTATTTTTTGCATGCCGGTCGGATCATATTTCAAAGGCGAGCTGGCCCCAACGAACTTTATTGTTTCAGATTATGATCGTGCAGCACCAAATGGTACCGGCGCTGCAAAAGTAGGCGGAAATTATGCTGCCAGCTTATTACCAGGATACGAAGCCCATGAACGGAATTTTTCAGATTGCATTTATTTAGACCCTGAAACACATACAAAAATTGAGGAAGTGGGGTCCGCTAACTTCTTTGGGATCACGGCCGAAAATGAATTCGTGACACCAAAATCGCCATCAATTTTGCCAAGTATCACCAAATATTCTCTCCTTTATCTTGCAGAACATGCTTTAGGATTAATACCTGTCGAAGGAGATGTGTATGTGGATCAACTGGATCGCTTTGTTGAAGCAGGCGCTTGTGGAACCGCTGCGGTTATTTCACCTATTGGCGGAATCCAAAATGGAGAGTCTTTCCATGTGTTTTACAGTGAAACGGAGGTCGGTCCTAAAACTCGTGCGCTATACGATGAATTGACGGGTATCCAATTTGGTGAGCGCAAGGCTCCAGCTGGCTGGATTTTTGATGTTCCTCTTGATTAATCAATGAACTGATTGGGAGAATCAAAAAAATTTATAGAGCTCCCCTCTTTGCTCTCACGCCTGAAAGCACCCAAAACAATTAAAGAATGGCGCATCTTTTTTTCGTTTTGACAGGAGCCTTTTCTTAAAATAATTGCTCTCTCGTCAGTCAATTGTTACAATCAAAGGCAAGGGGGAATTATGATGGCAAAACGCTTAATTTTTTCATTGATTGCTACGGTCATCTATTTGGTCGTATCCAATATTGGGAATCTTTTTTTTGGGATCAGTCGTACCTTTAGTTGGACAACTACTTTATGGGAAGCATTATTCTTTTTTATCTTCATTTTTCTTGTTCAGCAATTTCGAAAAAAATAAACAAGCCTAAGTCAGTGGCGCTCAGCGCTAGTCTTAGGCTTGTTTTTTTATAAAAAGTCCTCGACGCCTCAACAAAAATACGGATCACTAATAGTAAGACAGCGTCATTTTCTCAAACTGAAATTAGAATCATAAACAAAAAAAGAGCTAGAACCCTTACTTAAAAGGAATTCTAGCTCAAAAAAATCAAAAATGATTATTTAACTGTTACTGAAGCGCCAACTTCTTCTAAAGCAGCTTTCAATGCTTCAGCTTCGTCTTTAGAGATGCCTTCTTTAACTGCTGAAGGAGCTCCGTCAACTACAGCTTTAGCTTCTTTCAAGCCTAAACCAGTTGCTTCACGAACTGCTTTGATAACTTTAACTTTTTGGTCGCCAGCTGCAGTCAATTCTACAGTGAATTCAGTTTGTTCTTCAGCAGCACCAGCGTCGCCAGCTCCACCAGCTACAGCTACAGGAGCAGCAGCAGATACGCCAAATTCTTCTTCGATAGCTTTAATTAAGTCGTTTAATTCTAAGATTGTCGCGCCTTTTAGCTCTTCGACAATGTTTTCAATGTTCAATGCCATTTTGTTTTCCTCCATTTAATTAGATAGTTTAGTTTATAGTGTGATTATGCGGCAATTAAGCTGCATCTTCTTCTTTTTCGGCCACTGCTTTGACAGCGTAAGCCACGTTGCGGATAGGTGCTTGTAGCACAGATAGCAACATTGAAAGAAGTCCTTCGCGGTTTGGCAATTTTGCCAATGCTGTGATTTCTTCCAAAGAAGAAACTTTGCCTTCGATGATACCGCCTTTGATTTCTAATGCTTTAGCCTCTTTAGCAAAATCGTTCATGATTTTTGCAGGTGCGACAACGTCTTCGTTACTGAACGCTACAGCAGTTGGGCCAGTGAATACTTCACCAAGACCTTCTAGACCAGCTTGTTCAGCAGCACGTGAAAGGATAGAATTTTTGATAACTTTCATTTCAACGTTTGCGTCGCGTAATTGTTTACGTAGACGAGTTACTTCGTCAACAGTCAATCCACGGTAGTCAACGACTACTACAGATGCGGCTGCTTTGAATTTTTCACTCACTTCATCCACAATTGCGGCTTTTTTAGCGATAGCTGCTTCACTCATTTTAAATTTCACCTCCTGATTTTGATGGAAGAGTTTCAAGAAAACATTTCTGTCTTCATTTGTCTTTATCAAGAGATAAAAACAAAAAAACTCTATGCCACCGTAGACATAGAGGGACTATTGAAGTTTCTCAATAAACGTCCTCGGTAGGAAATTAAGACTGACGTCACCTACTGTCTTCGGTACAGTTAAACTTTTAACCTTGACTACCTTACCATAGATAAGGCAGTCAAGTCAACAAAAGTTTTGTTTTTTATTCAAATTAGAAAGAAGCTTGATCTACATGGATACCAGGTCCGAAAGTTGTCGTTACAGAAATGTTTTTCATGTATTGACCTTTCGCTGCAGATGGTTTAGCTTTTACTAAAGTTTCGTGGATTGTTTTGAAGTTTTCAACTAATTTGTCATCTTCAAATGAAACTTTACCGATTGGTACATGAACGTTACCAGCTTTGTCAACACGGTAAGTCACTTTACCAGCTTTTACTTCGTTAACAGCTTTTGTTACGTCCATTGTAACTGTACCAGTTTTAGGGTTTGGCATTAAACCTTTAGGACCTAAAACACGACCAAGTTTACCGACAGTTGCCATCATATCTGGTGTTGCAACAACAACATCAAAATCGAACCATCCGCCTTGGATTTTTTGAACCATGTCGTCGTCTCCAACGAAATCAGCACCAGCTGCTTCTGCTTCTTTGGCTTTTTCACCTTTCGCAAAAACTAACACTGTTTGTGTTTTACCAGTACCGTTTGGTAGTACGACCGCACCACGGATTTGTTGGTCCGCTTTTTTAGGATCGACATTTAGTTTGTAAGCAACTTCAACCGTTGCGTCGAATTTTGCAATATTTGTTTCTTTTGCCAAAGCTACTGCTTCTTCAACTGAATAAGCTTTTGCAGCGTCAACTTTTTTCAATGCTTCTTGCATTTTTTTGCTTTTTTTAGCCATTTTGTTTCCTCCTTGATGTGGTTATAACGGTAGAACCTCCCACGTGTCCCATATTTTTCAATATAGAGCCGACTGAGAAGCTACTTCCTTAGGGTCTGTAAAAATTATTCTACAGTGATCCCCATGCTTCGTGCAGTTCCTTCAACCATGCGCATAGCTGCTTCAACGTCAGCTGCGTTTAGGTCTTCCATTTTCAATTCAGCGATTTCTTTTACTTGATCGCGTGAAACTTTTGCAACTTTGTTTTTGTTTGGTTCGCCTGAACCTTTTTCAACGTTTGCTGCTTTTTTCAACAATACTGCTGCTGGTGGTGTTTTTGTAACGAATGTGAATGAACGGTCTTCGTATACAGAGATCACTACTGGAATGATCAAGCCTGCTTGATCAGCTGTACGTGCATTGAATTCTTTTGTGAATCCCATGATATTGATACCCGCTTGACCTAGTGCAGGACCTACTGGCGGAGCTGGTGTTGCTTTACCTGCAGGAATTTGCAATTTAACGATTTTTTCTACTTTTTTTGCCACGAGACATACCTCCTTGAGTCCGTGATGTGGTTAATTGGAGATCCATATTTCTCCTCCCACTTTAGTGAATCATGTGCGCACACAAAAAACGTGTGAATAATGCACACTGAGATATTATAGCATCTCAAAAGAAATTTGCAAGAACTCTTGGCGAATTTTTTTGCTTTTTATGGAGAAAATCGGTAAAACAAAAAAAAGATTAAAAAAATCCCATACAGTTCCACTCATTGCTCTATTTCTCCATATTTTATGCTAAACTACATCTGGATTTCTCCCATCAATTAAATGAGGTGAATAGAATGGAACCTTTAAAATACCGAAGTGTCTTTGATATTATTGGACCAATTATGGTTGGACCCAGCAGTTCCCATACCGCAGGTGCTGCTCGAATTGGCAAAATCGTGCGCCACATCTTTGGCGAACAGCCTGACAGTGTCGATATCCTTTTGTATGAGTCCTTCGCGAAAACTTATCGCGGCCACGGAACAGATATTGCACTTGTCGGCGGTTTGTTAGGAATGGAGCCCGATGATCAGCGCCTTGCTGACTCATTAAAGTTAGCCTATGAGCAAGGTCTAGAAGTACTCTTTGTTCCGAAAAACGAAAAAGCCGAACATCCGAATATGGTCAAAATGATTTTAAAAAAAGGTGACCGCAAAATGTCCGTTACCGGCATTTCAATCGGCGGTGGGAATATACAAATTTCTGAATTGAATGGTTTTAAAATCTCATTGACTTTAGGTACCCCTACCTATGTCATCGTTCATCAAGATGTTCCCGGAATGGTCGCACGTGTCACGAATCTACTTTCTGAGGCACAAATCAATATTGGTACGATGACTGTTACCCGAGAGTCCAAAGGAGAAAAAGCCATTATGATCATTGAAGTGGATGAACGAAATGATCAATTGGCACAACAAATCAAAGCACTGCCCCACGTTTATAGTGCGGCTTATTTCGATTAAAGGAGGATTCGTCATGTTTTATACGATTGAAGATCTTGTTCTTCAAAGCAAAAATTATGCATCGATTGCAGAGATGATGATTGCGGTCGAATGCGAAAACTCAGGGCGCACTCGCGAGCAAGTCATTGCACTAATGGACAAAAACCTGACGGTCATGGAACAATCCGTTGCCGAGGGCGTTGCTGGAGTGACCTCTGTGACGGGATTAACCGGTGGCGATGCCACACGAATGAATGATTATATACAGGCTGGTGATTTTCTAAGTGGTGAGACGATCTTGCAAGCCGTTCAAAATGCCATTGCTGTCAATGAAGTCAATGCCAAAATGGGATTGATTTGTGCCACTCCTACAGCTGGGAGTGCCGGTGTTGTCTCTGGTGTGCTGATGGCTGTTCGCGATCGTTTGCAGCTGTCTCGTTCTCAACAAATCGATTTCCTCTTTACTGCCGGAGCCTTCGGACTAGTCATTGCGAACAATGCTTCGATATCCGGAGCAGAAGGCGGTTGTCAAGCAGAGGTTGGTTCTGCCAGTGCCATGGCAGCAGCAGCCCTCGTCTGTGCTAAGGGTGGGAGCGGACATCAAGCTGCTCAAGCAGTAGCCATTACACTAAAGAATATGATGGGATTGATTTGTGATCCTGTCGCTGGGTTAGTCGAAGTTCCTTGCGTGAAGCGAAATGCTCTCGGTTCCTCACAAGCATTTATTTCTGCTGATATGGCTTTAGCAGGAATCGAAAGTGTGATTCCTCCGGATGAAGTCGTCCACGCGATGTACCAAGTAGGACGGCAAATGCCAAGTATTTTTAAAGAAACAGCCGAGGGCGGGTTGGCCACAACGCCTACAGCACAACGTCTACAAGCGCAAATTTTAGATGCCGCTGAACACTAAAAGATGTAAGAGTCTCAATAAATAACATATCCGAATGATCATTAGATAGCTCCCGCGGCTCTGCAGGTCCTCGTTACCTATGCACGAGAAGAATAAGCGATCTCCGATCATTCGGATATTTTTGTCTATTTGCTACTACTAAAAAAAACAGATAGAACTTATATCAAAGTTATTCTTACAGCCTTTTGACGACTATCAGTTATTTCTCCCATAAAAAAGCAGCAATGTCTTCATCTACTTCTTGATTTTCATGCAGCTGACTATGCTGTGCCTGTGATCCTTTAATGATTTTTTCAGTCACAGAATAGCCATTCGCTGCCAATAAGTGGTTGATCGCCAAGGCACTTGTGGTCGGCACAGTGCCGTCCGATAGCTCTTCATCAGATAATTGCCCAGCAATCAGCTCAATCGGGAGTCGATGCCCCCCTTGCTTCAATAGTCCTTGAAATTCCTGGTAGCGTGGAGAAGCCTCCGTTGGTCCGTTTGTCACTAAATCAGTGATAGTCTGCCGTGAACTCGTATCAATAAATTCATTGAAAGGCGCCCCGATCGCTATAAATTTAGCTACTTTTGGCAATGCGGGATCCAGTGCTTCAGCCCCAGCTGCACTCAGCTCTCCAAATGTTGTGAGATAGCGAAAACCACTAACTCCCCCCATGGAATGTCCGACTAAATTTACTTGCTCTATTCCTTCCTTTTTCAGATAAAGCAACGCTTGTCGGATCCATTCTGCTTGATTCCATTCATTATTTTGATTGTCAGCGAACAAGACCTGAATGGTTGGATTTACAGCTTTTTTAGAAAGCACTCCTTCCGTTGAAACTGTCCCATCTGGTGAAATTGTTAGAACCATTTCATTGCTCACCCAATCTTTTTGGGCAAAACGCTGTATCATCCCTCCAAATGATGCGGGACCTCCTTGATAACCATGAATAAAGAGTGTTGGCGTGGTCGTTTTCTGAACGGGTTCGGTGGTTGATGTTTCTGCCGAAGCAGTCGTTGTCTCCGTTGGCTTCTGTGTACTTTTTTGTGCTGAAACATTTGAGTGAGTTGCTGCTTGACAGCCGCTAAGCAAAACAACCAGACATAGAAATAGCCATTTTTTCATTTACAGTCCCTCCAAATCGGGTCTAGTATAATCCCTTTTGAAACAAGAAACAAGCAATAGCTAATGTTTACTCTTTATTCAAGAACACTTCATTCTTTACTCGTTGCTTGGTAGGTTACCTTTTCTTTGCCTCCGGACTGTTTCTTCCGTTTAAAAATCGAGGTGTCCGCGATTTGTGAAAAAAAATCGAGCAATGGAATGATCATCATCGCAACGAGCCCTCCGGAAAAGCCATTATTGTACAGATTCAATCCACCATGAAGCACATCGATATTCAAAACCATCGACGTATGAATGAATCCCACGATCATCCCCCCTTTCCACCCGTAAGCATTAGTCACCGCACAGAGCATCATTGCAAAAATAGCCGCTGTAACGGTTACTGTTTCAGTCATTGCGTAGATATTCATTGTATTTGCTAATAGCACACCGGCAAATAAGGGCAGCGCGTTAAAGACATGGGCACCACAAGCAGAAAAACCAATGACACAAAACATCGCACCTGCAATGGGACCATTGAGGTTGACACCTAGCATACTCACATAACTCATTAACAGCAATCCCATTAACCCCATATTAATCATCGTATTATAAACGCCACTTTCACGTAAAATATCGTATTCGATTTTGCCGCTATGAGACCATATTGCCCGCATGTTCAACCGCTTGCGTTTAACAGCCATTGCTAACCCATAGCCAATCATTAATAAAGACAGCGACACCATCATAATAACCAGTGGAAGATTGGAGCCTTTAGAAACGATTGCTCGCAATTCGATATCAAAACCAAACATTCGGCAAATTCCTGCGACCATCGTACACAACATGCCAGAAGTAAAGCCGGCACTATAGATACTGACTTTTTTAAATAATGCTTGAAAATGCAGTGCTAAAGGAACCATGATCAATCCAGTCAAAACACCGATCAAATAACCGATGAAGCTACCGAAATAAGCGGGAAGTGAGTCATTGAATGCAAAAAAACTAACGATGGGTGAAACGGAGGAACCGTACAAAGCAATGAGAAGATATTTTTTGAGGGGTTGATTCATTAAATAGGAATAGAGACGAACACCTAAGAAGATTGGAATAAAATTGAACAGATTTTTGCCAAACAAACCATACCCCGTAACCATAAAGACGGCTGATATCATT
Source organism: Enterococcus sp. DIV0574 (assembly GCF_051711125.1). NCBI lineage: Bacteria > Bacillati > Bacillota > Bacilli > Lactobacillales > Enterococcaceae > Enterococcus > Enterococcus sp. DIV0574. Next base: position 1,391,692 of record NZ_JBIOMA010000001.1, on the reverse strand, counting down.
CCTCCAGTAACCGGAACTCGGTAATGGTAACAGACCGCGATCGCAACAAAAGTCATGATCGACGCATTGAACAGTGCGCCACCTACAGAAGTCAGCGCAACGTAATCCGTTACTAAATGGCTTTCCGAGAACATGATTGTAAGCATTTCACGAAACACTTTTTGAGGTTCCATAAAGATCACGGCAGAAAGCAGCAAAAACAAATTAAAAGCAAACAACAAACTATAACCATTATGTACGGAAATCACACCTCTTTTTTCCAAATGTTGGTCAAAAAAATGGCGTTGACAAATCGATGCGAGAATTTTCTTCATAGGACCCCCTTTTTATAAAACGCTTTCTTTTCGTGAGATAAAAACAGCGGGCCAATAACGGTCCGCTATCACCAATTTTCAATTTTATTTTACCTTATTTTGACAAAAAACACTACAGTTTTATACTTAGATTTTATCTACTTGTTCAAAATCCAATTCTGTACTTGTTTCTCGACCAAACATATCAATATTGACTTTTAGTTTTTGTTTTTCTTCGTCGATCTCAGCGACTTGTCCTTCTAATCCAGAGAATGCACCTTCGATGATTTTAACTGTTTCACCAATCTCCACTTCCAATTCAACTGTTCGAGTGCTCATACCGATTGAACGTAAGATAGAGTTGATTTCTTCTTGTAAAAGCGGAGCTGGTTTGCTTCCTGCTCCATGAGAGCCGACAAAACCAGTCACTCCTGGTGTATTACGAACAACATACCATGATTGATCCGTCATGACCATTTCGACGAGGACATAACCTGGAAAAGTTTTGTGAACGATCTCTTTCTTTTTCCCATTCTTTTCTTCCGTTTCGACTTCTTCTGGTACGACAACACGAAAGATGTAATCGCCCATCCCCATGCTTTGCGCCCGTGATTCCAAGTTCGCTTTCACCTTGTTTTCATAGCCGGAGTAAGTATGCAAGACATACCAATTTTTTTCAAAAGATTCCATTGTATTCGGTCTCCCTATCTTTTTGTAAAATAAAAAAACCTCAGTTGCACCGAAGTTTTTCCTCGAATCAATTATACCACGATTTGTTTTACTTGACTAGTTGCTGATAAACCAGCAGCATTTATTTCAAAATCAAATCAAAAACAGTTTGAATCAGCGTATCCATCACAAAAAACATCACTGCAAAAATAATTGTCGTTTGGATCACAACAAAAGTATCTCTGCGTAATTGCTTTCTTGATGGCCAAGAAACATTTTTCATTTCAGCAAAAACATTTTTCATAAAGTTCATCAAGATTCCTCCTTACTTCGTTTCACGATGTAGCGTGTATTGATTGCAGTATTTGCAAAATTTGTTAATTTCAAGGCGATCGCCTTTTTTTCCTTCACTGACTGATTTCGAATAGTTGCGGGATCCGCAGACAGAACAAGCCAAAGCTGCTTTTTTTGTTGCCATTTCTGATGTCCTCCCCCTTTATACAAAGTTTTCCAAAGTTAAAAATACCATTTTTCAGTGAAAGTGTCAATTTTAGATTTTGACACGCAAAAATATAGTTTCCGCTGATTTTATGGTATTATAGAGATGTGAATTGGGTATTTGGGAGGGAATTGTTATGTTACTAAAAACAATGGTTTACAAAAAACGCGACTTAACTACGATCAAAGAAACAGCTACTTTAGAAGAAGCCTTGGAAATTTTAGAAGATTCTGGCTATCGCTGTGTACCGATCTTAGATGAATCCGGCAAAATCTTCCGGGGAAACATCTATAAAATGCACATCTATCGTCACAAATCGAATGGTGGAGATATGACATTACCAGTGACACACCTGCTTAAAAACGCGACAAAATTTATTTATGTCAATTCTTCATTTTTTAAAGTCTTTTTCACGATCAAAGAGTTGCCATACATTGCCGTATTAGATGAAAACAATGAGTTCTATGGGATTTTGACCCACAGTTCATTATTGAATATGCTGTCTCAATCTTGGAATGTCGAACAAGGAAGCTACGTGCTGACTATCGCATCAACTGGCACACAAGGCGATTTAGCGATCATTTCAAAAATCATCGCGAAATACAGCAGTATTGCCAGCTGTATCACATTGGACATCGGCAAGGATGAATTTATTCGTCGGACATTGATTACTTTACCAGCGAATACGTCAAAAGAGCTGTGCGATAAGATCATTTATCAGTTAGAGGCAAAAAACTTCAAAGTTGTTGAAATTGAAGATTTGAATGCAGAATAACAAAAAAGATCATCTCTACCAAAACCTACGGTAGAGATGATCTTTTTTTATTTGTTTTTTGGGAACCATCAAAGCAAAAAACAAATGATTGATTAAAATCGCTTATCGAAGCGAACACCTGTATTCACGATATACATTATAGGCGCTGTGATTGTCATGATAATCAACTCACTTAGCGCTGTTGTACCAAAGGTCGCCCAAAATGGTAATGCGAGAGTCAGATGCAGCATGATTGCAATCAAGAACATGCTCAACGAGAAGAAAATCGTATTAAGCGCTAAACGGACAAAGACATTCGGAACTTTCTTTTGCAATAGCGCCGTTGCTGACAATGCAAGCAAGGTTTGGCCTCCACCAAAGACGACGTCCAAAATTCCCATACCAAAAAATAAATTGTACAATACAACTCCGCCAAAAACACCCCACATCAGTTTTCTGTTAAAGACTACCAGATGATTCAGCCCTTCTGAGACACGAAATTGAATGGCACCAGAAGCCACTGGGGCGACTAAGACTGTCACTGCAACATACAGTGCCATGATCAAACCGTTCGCGACGACAACTCGCAACCGCTGGTTTGATAAAGTGGATGATTTATCCATTTGATCCCTTCTTTCTCCGAGTTTTGATTACGCGGGATGGTTGATGAACCGCGATGCGTTACGCACAAATAATTATTATACAGAAGATTACTGATTTATCAAGCTTACATTATTGATTTGGTTCTTATTGATTTCCATTGTCCAATTAAATTGGAGAATTCATGTGGATGTTTTGTGGATGAAAGTCTAAAAACCTATTTTCCCCCAAGCTGTTCTTCAGTAACAAGGTCGTACAATCTCCTTCTAAAGCAACCCACTTGTCAAATAGCAAAGTGTTAAAATCAACAAAAAAAGAAAGAGGAACGATCTATCTATCAGCGAGGCTGAAAAGGATACCGGAAATGACTAGAATATTTTAAATACATAACCATTAAAACGGTGGTTCTGCTTTGAATAGGAATCTTCCAGCAAAACAGGTCAGAGACGAGCATTGAGTATTTATTTGCTCGCAATTCATTCTGTTCTTCCTCTCCTACTAATTCTCATTGTCCTCCTTACAATTTTGTTCGCTTATTCTCAGCCTTTAGATTGATTTATTTCATTATTCATAGATGTAATCTATTCCTCGAAAGGAATGATTTTATATGAAAAAACTATTATCTTTTACTGTAGTAACCCTTCTTCTGATGGGTGGAGGCTGGTTCTGGTATGAGCAATCTTATGGAACGACAGATTACTACACTAAGATAACTTCGAAAGGTGAACGCGTTTCGATTGGTAGAGGTAGCGGGAGAGAACACTTTAGATACAAGTACAACTTAGCTAGCTATACATCAGACAATAATGAAAAAGATGTGTCTTTTAATTCCTATGGAGACAAGCCACTAAAAGAGAATGCATACCTTGTATTACATGTAAATAATCATAAAGGAGTAATGGGATGGGAAGAAGTCTCGCCTAATGATGTTCCATCAGCTATATTGAATAAACTTGGATAAAGAACTCAAAGAGACGGACATCCGTCTCTTTATTCGTCAAACCAACTTCATGTAAACTTGATGTCTGTGAATCGTTCAATTGTTCATTTTCCTCTAAGTTCCTGTTTGCTTATGAGGGGAATCGTACACCTTCATTGTTCATCGACTTAATGGCTAATAAGTTCAAGAGTGCTATCTTTTGATATCTTTAAATTTATCTAAAGATAGTGACAAAGACCATGTAAGCGGTTGCTTCTATCCGTTTTCGTGCTATACTATAAGTGTAAGGAGCAAGGATTCCCAGTAAAGCAGACGATGAAGGATCTGCAAGAAAAGAATTGTTGTCAACTTAGAAAAACAGACAAAGGATGTGGGAATTTGAGTTACTCCTTACTAATTGAATAGGATTCGGCGAATGTGAGCAATACGGATGTGATCATAGTGGACATAAGAACCTTAGATCACAAAAACAACAGCGAAAATAGTAGCTTGTTGTTACGTACCTTTCGTCGAATCTATTTTTTTGTCAAAAAATAGTTAAGCATCACTAGCCAAACTTGTCAGCAATCGTGCTATAATAAACAGCATTGATTTTAGATTAGATGGAGCATTTATTGTATGAAATATTATTATCATTTTGTTGTTAACCCTGAAGCAGGCAGTGGACGTGGCCTAAAAGTAGCCAAAAAAATTGAAGCAATCGTCAAGAAGCGGCGTTTTCCCCATCAGTTCTACTATACAGAATATGCTGGGCAAGAACAGGAACTTACTACTTCTTTACTGGCACAAGTATTGTTGCCATGGGATGACATCTATCGAGAAAATTCAGAAATGCTTTACCCCTTACTGGTGGTGATCGGTGGCGATGGCACCTTACATCAAGTAGTTTCCTCCCTTCAAGAATCAGAAAAAAATATTCCACTAGGCTACATTCCGGCAGGATCAGGGAATGACTTTGCCAGAGGAATGCGTTTACCTAAAGAACCAGAGCAAGTATTTTGGAAAATCGCTGGGACCGCTACTCCTCAATCGGTTACGATCATCAAGTATCATGATCAAATCCAAGATGAAACTGGGTTCGCAATCAACAATATCGGTATTGGATTAGATGCATCGATCGTTTACGCAGCAAATCATTCTGCTGCGAAATCAAACTTAAACAAGTTCAATTTAGGTTCATTTGCCTACTTGTCCGCAGTAGTGAATGTCTTGTTCCGGCAAAAAGGATTTCCCATCCTGGTAGAAACCAATGGAAAACAATTGAATTTTACAAAGGCTTTCTTGTGCACAACGACAAATCACCCCTACTTCGGTGGCGGTGTGGCGATCGCCCCTACAGCAAACCTCAACGAAGATAAGATCGATTTCGTTCTCGTTGAGCGAGTCGCTTTGTTCAAAATTTTTTGGCTTTTAGCCTTACTAACCCGCAAGAAACAAATGAGATCTCGCTACTTCCATCATTTATCTACGAATAAGCTCCGAATCGTCTCCACAGTACCACAGCATGGTCAAGAAGACGGCGAAGAAATGGGTAAGCGGCCATTTGATATCACCATAACCACTACCAAACAATTGATATGGAGTTAGAAATAGTGAGAGAAGAAAAAACGATGCCGCTGTTGAGTCAGCGGCATCATTTTTTTATGACTCATGCAACCCTTTTTTGATTAAACCAGCGGCTGTCTTTTTTCAAAACGAACTGTATTATCAAAAAGGCACAGGCAAATAAGACCAATATCAAGCAGTTCAACCAGAATTTCGTAGTGAAATCCGCATTCACTGAGAGGGTGTTCCCAATCAATTGATTGTTTTGTACAAACCAATAAGTCGGTGTAAAAGAAGCGATCTTACTAATAAAGTCTGGTAAAAAATCTGATGAAACAAAAACTCCCCCTAAAAAACAGCTTCCCATAATATACACATTCGAAATTCCATTCAACGCCTCACTATTTTTGACAAATGACGTAACACACGTTGAAAATGTGACAATTGGCAAGAAAAAACACAAAAGATTAATCACTAGATAGCCGGTCATGACGGACCACGTGCTACGAGTAAATAGGAGTAATCCCGCTGTAAAACAACTAGTCAGAAGCAGTGAATACCCCAACATACCAATAGAAACGGCTCGGTTCAACCGCCGTGTTGATAAAGGAGATACTTGATTGCGATTCCGGATTTCTTTCCGATTGAACACTAGATTGACCACTCCATAGCCACTAAAAATAGAAAGAAACAAACCGTAAGCAAGTGCATTGAATACTAAGCTGCCGAATTGCTGGTTCATCCGTTCACTGTATCCACGACTAATCGTTACTTCGCCATTTGCGGCCAAAGTAGATTGCGTATTTTTCAATGCCTCTTCCCTATTGCCAGTTACATGATAAAAAGCCGTATAAGTCGACAAAAAGGTATCTACTTGCCCTTCAATCAATGTTTTAGCAAAAGCATCGGGACGAGATTGTGCATCGATTGCTGACGGTACACCTGCTTCAATATTCGTAGTAAAATCTTTAGGCAAAAATAAAACATAGTCGATTTTTCCAAAATACAGCGCATCATCAATCGATTTTTGGCTCTTATCAGACAATTCCACAACCGTTTGTTCTTCTTTTAAATAGTCAATCAGTGCTTTACTTAATGCGGAGTTGTCTTCTGTAACAATGGTCATTGTCCCCCGATCCAATTTTGCATCCGGTGCTGCTGTATTTTGCGCATAGAAGAAGGTGATGATCACAGTTACAATGACTGCAATCAACAAATTTGTTTTGTTCGCTTTTAAAATTTTCAAAACGGTTTTATACAGCGACATATTGAACCCTCCTTTCAAACATTAGATTACTAAAGGCTAAGATAACCATAAAGGCTACTAACCAGAAAAGATTCAAATAGAAATCCTCTAGTGAGCGATAAAAATAGAGCTGATAGAAACTCTCACTAATTAAGTTGACAAGATTCAGTTTTCCTAGCACCGGAATGTGCAGATCGATCCAGTATTTGATGTCTTGGGAGCCCATCATACCAGCAAAAAAACTCATCGCCATTGTAACAGCCACACCCAATCCTTCTTTTTGTGCCAGCCCCATATTAGGAAGCAAATTCCCAACCAAATTCCCTAATAATAATGCATTCAATGCACCCAAAGCGGATAGGACGAATAACCACTGCCAGCGGTTTCCGAAGTCGACTTGATAAATAAAATGAAAAACACTTAGAATCACTAAAACTTCTAAGAAAAATATCGTGAATCCAGCAAGGATATTTGCTGAAAAAACCAGCAATCGGTTTCGAGGGATGATCGAAAGGCGAATCCCTTTGGAAGACTGATTTGCTTGCTGGTCTTGGGCGTTTCTGACCCCCCACATGAATCCATACAAAATAGCCATTCCCACCAAGGTAAAGAAATAAAAACTTTTGATACTCATGTTTCTAGTCTGATTTTCTTGCTGAACAAAAGATTCTCCAACTAGAAAAGATGTGAGCTGGTCTTCTGTCAAAGTAGAGTCAATTGCCACCAACTTATTGGCCAGGTCAGTATTTTGTAAAAATCGGTCCATCATGTTTTTTAGAATGGTTTGAGAAAGACCGGTACGTGCAATAGCCAATTGGATCGATGACTGTTCAAAGGAATAATATCCAGCAAGATCCCCTGCATCTAATCGTTTTTCAGCCTCTTGAGGAGAGACTTCTTGTAGTGAAAACAATGGTTCTCCACCAGACTTTGTTTGCTTCAAAACATTCATAAATGCGACTTGCTGAGTCAGTTGTCCCTCATTTGTTTTCTGATTTTGTTCTTCTTTGATAATCCCAACGGGAATCGTCTCGATCGTTCCAGCTTGATCAATCTCGCTAAATGCTACAGAAAACATCAACCCTAATAAAATCGGGAAGATCAATGTCCAAAATAGTAAGGAATTATTACGAACTAAAACGTTCAAGCGATACCGATATAAGTGTCCAAACATAATCTCCCTCCTAGTCTCTTAATTCTTTACCGGTAATTTCCAGAAACACATCGTTTAATGTTGCTTCTCCTGTGTGAATCTTAGTAAATGCGATATGTTCATCCTCCAAATAGCTTAGTACTGGTAAAAGAATCTCTTTCATCTTTTTGGCTGTGATCGTCAAACGCTCTTTATCATAGGCAGTTTCAAGAACTTGAGGCAATGACTTGATAAATTCGATCGCTGTATCTGGAAGTAAAGGGATATCGATCACAAGATTTTCCGTACTTCGAACCATGTCCTTCAACTCTTCTTTTGTTCCTTTCGCGATGACTTGTCCCTGATCCATGATCACAATCTGATCACAAAGTATTTCGACTTCCTCCATATAATGAGTCGTATAAACAATTGTTGCACCTTGCTGATTCAACTTTTTGATACTGTCCAAAATTTTGTTCCGACTTTGGGGATCCACGGCAACAGTTGGTTCATCAAGAAAAATCAGTTGTGGTTTATGGGCAATGCCGCAAGCAATGTTTAAACGCCGTTTCAAGCCACCACTTAATTGTTTTGGATAGAATCCTTTGAACTCTTCTAATCCCACAAGCGAAATGACTTCCTCGATCAATAGTTTCCGCTTCTTCTTGTCAGCAACATACAGACCACAGAAGTAATCAACATTGTCGTAGACAGTCAACTCTTCAAATACAGCGATATCTTGCGGAACGACGCCAATTTTTTGCTTTATTTCATAACTTGTCGGTGTCATTTTATTTCCAAACAATTTAATAGTCCCTTTATCAAAAGATAATAAGGACAACATACAGTTGATAGCTGTTGATTTGCCGCTTCCATTAGGTCCTAAAAGCCCGAGAACTTCACCTTCCCTGACTTGCAAATTAAAATGATTCAATGCGAGAAAATCACCATAACGTTTTACCAAGTTATCAATTTCAATAATCATCGAAAAAACTCCTTTCCAAACACTTCTTATTCTGACTATAATAAAAAGCGAAAAGAATAACTAGTGAGGATACGCCAAAACAAAAATGACATTTGTCATTATTTAGGAGCCAGATATGAATAAACCATTGTCGATTAATGAGGTTGTTTTTTATTTTCTTCTCTGTGGAGGGCTAATGTCCCTGAATGGCTTCCAAGCCCTAGACTTAATCTATCTTTTGACGACAATCATCTTAAGTGGTCTCTGTCTGCTGTTCAAAAAAGGAACGTGGCTGGCATTGGGCATTTTGATAGGTCTTAGTTTGGTTTGGCCAATTTATAGCTATTTTTTCCCATGCGTCTTTCGTTCAGCCCAGATTGGTGAAAAGCAAGAAAAGATCCTCCTGCTCATTCTTTGTATACTCTTATTTTCCTTGGTTCCTTCTTGGCCGATACGGATTATACTGATGCTTTTGGTCTACTCTGCTTCTTACTTGCGAAACGATAGTTTTGAATTTCATTCGTTACAAAAAAAATTCAACTCGACTCAAGATGCCAATTGGGAAAATGAGAGCCGATTGCGTGAGCAAAACGACTACCTTAAAAGCTCTCAAGAAACAGAAGTCGCCTTACAGATCGCTGAAGAGCGGAATCGAATCGCTCGTGATATCCATGATAATGTTGGTCATCTGCTTTCAAGTGCCATCTTACAATTAGGTGCCATTCAAGCAATTAATCAAAATAAGCAACTTCACTTACCATTGGATCAATTGAACCGAACCATGAACTTGGGTATGGACCGCATCCGAGAAAGTGTTCACGATTTACATCATCACTCGCTTCCTTTTCCACAAGCATTAGATCTTTTGCTATCAGACTTTCAATTTTGTACAGTTGAGGTAATAGGAACACCGCCAAGTATTCTCTCTCAAACACAACAAACTGTCCTAATCACGATCATAAAAGAAGCCTTGACCAACGTCATGAAGCACAGTCAAGCAACAAAAGTGACTTGCGATTTTAAACAACTACCTGCTTTTCATCGATTACAAATCAAGAATGACAAACCAAAGGATAGGCTCAATCACACCCACGGGATCGGTTTGCAGACGATGCGCCAGCGAATCAACCAGGTAAACGGACAACTCCATGCCCTTGAAAAAGAGAATTTATTTCAACTTACGATTATTTTACCTAAGGAGGAGGACCAATGATCCAAGTAGTAATCATCGATGACGATCCCCTAGTTACCGCATCATTAAAAACCATCTTGGAAGTTTCAAACGAAATTGAGGTAACAGGCATTGGTCATTGTGCCAAAGAAGCAGTTGCATTGTACGAAGAAAGAAAACCTGCGATTATACTAACAGATATTCGGATGCCCGATGGGACTGGATTAGATGCTGCTCGCAAGATTTTAACCCGGGATCCGAATGCCGTCATTTTACTCTTAACTACTTTTGATGATGATGCCTATATACGAGAAGCTTTGGATCTCGGAGTCAAAGGCTATCTCATCAAGCAAAATCTTTCGGCTATTGTACCCTCTATCAAAGCTGCATACAATGGCCAAGCAGTGTTTGGCGCTGAAATCGTCACGAAGTTTCCTACACTGTTAAAAAATAATGACTCTTATTTGACTACTCATTTCTCAGAACGAGAAAAAATGATCTTGAAGGAAATTGCCACTGGAAAAAACAATAAAGAAATTGCGCAAGCGTTGTTTCTCAGCGAAGGAACGGTCCGCAATTATATCAGTAAGTTATTAGAAAAATTAGAACTTCGGGATCGTACCCAGTTAGCCATTTATTATTACCAGCATTTACAATAAAAAACACGTAAGAGGCAATCTCCTCTTACGCGTTTTTTTGATTTCAGCCTTAAATGCTTCCTGAACTATTCGGATTGGTTGGGTTAGTCGGATTTGTGTTTGGTGCCCAAACTGGCGGAACTTTGTCTAATTTTTTCTCTAACCCGGTTTCCTCTCCTTGCTCGTTTTCGGCATCTGGACTTTCATCAAGTTTGTATTCTTTCTCCAACTCATCCAATTTCTTGAAGTTATTGCTGGATTCTTTTGCTAATTTTTCTAATTTGTCATCTGTTTCTTTCGCCATTTGAAAACGCCTCCTTTTGGTATTAGCTTAGCATGTTTCGCTAAAAAACCAAAAGAAAGCGCTCATTTTCATTAACTGTAAAAAATTCTTTTTTAAGAGACGAGAAAATCATATGGAGAAAGATTTTCCATCCCAATCATTGGATCAACCACATTTTTTTGAACCATTTCGATTGTCAATTCTCTCGAAAGCGGTTCTTTTGAGATAGTTCCTTCCGGTAGTGTTTCTTCGATGATGGATTCACTCGGTGTTGTGGCAAACAAATCAAGTTCCTGTTTCTGAACCGACTGCTTACTGCTCACCGGCTCACGGGCAGTATCTGTTTTCTTTTCACTTTTCATTGTGGCTGTTGTCTGTGAGTTAGACTCTGAGAAAGGATCATCTGCTTCTTCAAACTGTGCCAACCTTTGACGTTGCAAAGGTGTCATCTCGTCGCTGCCGTTGATCCGCTCTTGCAAGGTAGTCAGTCGAGTGGCGGACTCATGTGTCACACATGTTTGATAAGCTTGGGGCTCTCCTAATAAAATCAACAGCTCTTTGCTGCGGGTCACTGCCGTATAGAGTAAATTTCGTTGCAGCATTCGTTGGTATTGATGAACCATCGGCATGATCACCATTTTGAACTCGCTTCCTTGCGCTTTATGGATCGAGCAGCAATAGGATAATGTGATTTTATTCCATTCATTTCGCTTATAGGTAACTTCTGTGGCATCGAATTGGATCACTAATTCGTCCACTTTGTCTTCTGACTGTTTGGCAGGAATAATGCCGACGATTTGTCCCATATCCCCATTGAAAACATTGTCTTCTGGCGAATTGACCAGCTGCAAAACTTTATCTCCGATCCGGTAGACTGTTTCATTCCAAGTGACTTCTTTTTTGGTCCCATCGTTTGGATTAAAGATTTCCTGCATCATCTTGTTTAGTGCATCGATCCCTGCTGCTCCGCGGTACATTGGCGCTAGAACTTGAATGTCTTGCGGTGTGAAGCCTTTCGCTTTCGCCCGTTGCACGATTTGTGCGATCAACGGTTCAATTTTGTAAGCATCACAAGCAAAGAAAGAGCGATCTCTTTGATTTTGGGTAAAGTCTGCAGGCAGTTGCCCATTTTTTATCGCATGAGCCAATGGAATGATGCTTGACCCATCTCCTTGACGATAGATCTCGGTCAATTCTTGTTTTGGAATCTGTTCGATTTCTAAAAGATCATGCAGCACTTGTCCCGGTCCTACTGAAGGCAGTTGGTCTTTGTCGCCAACAAAAATAACTTGCATATTTGTAGGGATCGATTTGAACAATGTATTAGCCAACCACGTATCCACCATCGACATTTCATCAACAATCAACAAACCGCCTTCAAGTTCTTTCGCAGCGACACTAGGCGTCTTCTCACGGCCGTTAAGCCCAAGCAAACGATGAATCGTCCCACTGGGAAGTCCCGTCGTCTCATTCATCCGTTTGGCTGCCCTACCTGTAGGAGCTGCCAACAAGATGGGGAAGATTTCTTCCGTGTATTTTGCGGGATCTAAATCAAGATCATTCAATTCAGCAAATAATTGAACGATCCCATTGATTACTGTCGTTTTCCCTGTTCCAGGTCCGCCAGTCAAAATAAATAATGGGGAATGGATGGCTTCTTTGATGGCTTCTTCTTGGGAAGATCCATAGACGATCCCTAATCGCTTCTCGATTTTTCGCAGTGTTTTTTCAACTGTTTTTTTGGGGTAGTTGATTTCTTTTTTGCGAGCTAATAATCGTTGGATCGAATTGGCGATCCCCCACTCTGAAAAATAGAGACTGTTTTCATACAACTTCGTTTCTTCTTGTTGGATCTTGCCTTCTTCTACCAATCCAATAATCGTATTTGCCAAGTCATCCGGTGGAATTTCGATGGGTCGACTCGTTTCCAACAACCGAAGTGTTTGCTCGAGCAAATCTTGTGCGTGAATATACGTGTTCCCAGTCTGTAAAGATTGGGCAAAAATCTGGTGCAAAACTGCCGCACGATAGCGCTGGGGCGAGGTGGCTTCAATTCCTAATTGATCGGCGATGTTATCTGCCCGTTTGAAGCCAATCCCTTCAATATCTTCGACTAATTGATAAGGATTTTCTTGGATGATCTCTAATGCTTCATTTTTGTATGCTTGGTAAATGGCAAAAGAAAGCTGACTACCAAATCCATAGCGGCTTAACCCAACGATCACTTGATCCATCCCATGATTGAGTCGAACCGTATCAAGAATCATTTTTCGCTTGCTTTCATTCAATCCAGGAATTTGCTCCAACAATACCGGGTCCTCTAACATGCGATCGATCGCCTGATCTCCTAGAAGCCCCACAATTTTTTCAGCCGTCTTCTTACCGATACCAGGAAACTTCTCTCCTGAAAGATAATTGATCAGACCTTGCTCTGATGTAGGTTGTTCTTGCTGATAGCTGTCCACTTTTAATTGGACGCCATATTTAGGATGATTGACTAACTCACCGTAGAATCGGTAACTCTCCTCTTCTTGGATCTCACCAAAGCTCCCAGTGACGACGATCTCAGATTCTTTGTAATCCGCATTATTTTCTGTCACTTTGACTAAAAGTACCTTATAGAAATTGCTAGGATTTTGAAAAAAGATCGCGGCAACATGGCCGACAAAAAATGTTCTTTCTGGATTCACGACGCCGCTCCTTTCACCTATAGTAAGGCATCTAAACTGTCTTGATTTTCTAGAAAACTTGCATCATTCCAACAGGTCATCTCAAAAGGCAATTGTTTATCTGCTCCTGTCTCTAAAATGGTCAAGCTATTATTAACAAGACCACCTTGTTCCCGCAATTGTGCCAATTCTTTTCCGGTCAACCATTGGATAGCTGCCGTCAATGAGGCCCCATGACCGACAAAAAGTAACGGACCATTGTGGGCTTGCACAGCAGTCATCACCACTGTTTCAATGCGCTTCAGGGCATCTTCGATGGGCTCTCCTTGAAATATCGTTGGGTCATAACGGTCAAGATGGTGGCGCAAATCAGCCAGTTCTTGCGGGTATTTTGCCTGCATTTCATCAATGAACTGCCCTTCTAAATCGCCTAGTCCAAGTTCACGTAATCCTTCTGTATAAACAATCTCGACTGGTTGCTTTAATCTTTCCACTATCCCTTGTGCGGTTGTACGGGCACGTAACGAGGTACTTGAATAGATTTTTTCAAAAGGAACATTTGCGATTGCGTCACCCAAAAGCTGGATCTCCTGATAACTTTCAGGCAACAATGGTGAATCGCCCATCATTCCTTGAAATCGTCGTGCTTGATTCCATTCTGTTTTGCCATGACGAGTAAAATATAATTGCATCGAACAAGTCTCTCCTATCGATTGTATCTAATCTAATTTGTCATTATCGTAGTGATGAGTCAATTCTAGCTCTGGAAACCCTTGTTGCCGTAAAGCTTCATAAATAATCAACGCGGCAGTGTTAGATAAATTCAATGATCGGACATGGGCATCATTCATTGGAATTCGTAAACATTTGTCCGCATGTTCGCGCATGAATGTTTCAGGCAATCCAGTTGTTTCCTTCCCAAAAAGGAAAAATTGGTCTTCATGAGTCGTATAATCTACTTCAGAATAGACACGATTGGCAAACTTAGAGATCAGGTACAGTGGACGATCACCTAAAAAGGACATAAATGCCGCTAAATCTTTGTGATAAGTAATATGAACATCATGCCAGTAATCAAGTCCAGCACGCTTCAAATGCTTGTCATCTGTTGAAAAGCCTAATGGCTCAATTAGGTGTAAATGTGTATTGGTGGCCGCGCAAGTCCGAGCGATATTGCCGGTATTGGCAGGAATTTGTGGTTCAAATAAAACAATGTGATTCATCTGGTAAGACTCCTTTCAATTGGTTCGAGCCAATTGTCTCTCAATAGATTCTATAGTACCATATTTTAACGAAAATCGTTTTGCGAACTTCTATCTGATTTACTGAAACTTTGAGCATAAAAAAAAACGTACCAACTCGGTGTCAATCACTGCGAGTCGTTACGTTAGTGAAGCTCTTTTCACTAACTTTTATCAGAACAGGAACCTGATAAAAACCAATGAAAAATGACTTGAGAACAATATATCACTCCCATGACATGATTGCAAGGGTAAATAACAAAAAAGTTCAAAAATTTTTCAAGAAACTTTCGCGACTAACAACTCAATATCGACTGTTATTTCGTGTAACGGGTTTTCCCGAACTTTTGCTATTTGCTCGTTTGACGCACCCCACTCCAATGGCGACATCGCCAACAAGTCCAGTCGCCGGTCTTCTGGGATTGAGAATGGATAACAAATCCGTTCTCGGCTCGCTTGCGGATATTTTGCAAAAAATTTATCAACGACACGTTCATTAGAATAGACTTGTTTTGCAGAATCATCTGGATAAAAAGCTTGCCGCAGCTCTTTAAGGTAGCCTGCTGCTGGCACAACTTTGATCACTTGTCCGCCCGGCTTCAAGATGCGGTCGAATTCCTGATAATTGGAAGGCGAAAATAAATTCAAAATCGTATCAAAACTAGCGGGGGCAAAAGGAAGATTCGTGAGATCTGCGACACACCAAAAGGCAGAAGCAGCATGATTGGTTGCCAAATAGACGCCTTCCTTGGCAATGTCAAATCCTACTGCCGTTTTTTCTTGTCCGGCTAATAATTGGGCAAAAAAGCTGCCTTCCCCACAACCAATATCTAAAATGTTTTCGGATTGTTCAATCTGGTGGGAGATGGCCTCTAAGACTGGACGATACATCCCACTTTGGATCATCCGACTTCGAGGAACAAACATTCCTTGATCATACTCCGTTTTCACAGGATGATCCAAAAAAAATAAAGAACCCTTTTTTGAAAGATCAAAACGATGACGATTCAGACAAATCAGTCCACTCTCATTGGCAAAGACCTGCTGATGACACAATGGACACTCAAATAAGTCGCTATGGGCCTCAAGAAAAAGTCGCCCACGATCGATTTTTTTTAACATATCAAATCCCTCTTCTCTTTCTTACTTTAGCATAGACTTATGGTAAAATGCTAGTATAGAATAACAGCTGAAAAACGGAGGGAAACAGATGTTAAAAGAATTTTGTGCCGAAAATTATACGATGATCCCATTAGCGATCGGCCGAGGAGCAAAACGGATCGAGTTATGCGACAATTTGGCTGTCGGCGGGACCACACCTAGCACGGGTGTGATTGAAGAAGCACTGAGTTACGCTGGTGAAAAAAGTGTACCGATCATGACAATGATTCGACCAAGAGGCGGTGATTTTGTTTATAATGACATCGAGTTAAAAATCATGCACACCGATTTGATCGAAGCCAAGAAATTAGGAACTGATGGTGTGGTCTTTGGCTGTCTGACACCGAACGGCTGGCTCGATGAGGAAGCACTGGAACTTCTGATTGATACAGCTGAAGGATTACAGATCACTTTTCACATGGCATTTGATGCCATTCCGGAATCTCGCCAATTTGAAGCCATTGATTGGCTTGCTGATCACGGCGTCCACCGCATCCTCACACATGGCGGGCCAGCAGGAACAGCTATCGAAGAGAACTTAGAACGGTTAAAAGCATTGATCGACTATGCAGGAGACCGCTTGATTATTTTACCAGGTGCAGGTATTTCATACAAGAATGCCCAGTCAATTGCCGATCAGCTTGGTGTCTCTGAACTCCACGGAACGAAAATCGTTGATTTGACAGATCATTAAGCAAAAAAAGACATTCGCTGATAAACGAATGTCTTTTTTGCGCAAAGCCTACTACCATTTATCATATCGCCTGCAACAAATCGTACTGTGATTGGTACAAGTGATGATAGAGCCCTTTTAAGGCCATCAGCTGGTCGTGATTGCCCGATTCAGCAATTTTTCCTCCAGCGACATAAAAAATACGGTCGGAATTTTTGATCGTTGACAGGCGATGGGCAATAATGAAGGACGTCCTGCCTTCCAGAAGTTTTAAAAGCCCTTCTTGCAGCAGCTCTTCAGTCTTTGTATCAATACTTGAAGTTGCTTCGTCTAGAATCAATATCTTTGGATCTGCCAGTAATGCTCGGGCAAAGGAAATTAACTGGCGTTGCCCTGCGGATAACGTACTTCCTCGCTCTTCAACAACTGTGTGGTAACCATCTTTCAACTCCTTGATAAACTCGTGGGCTCGAACGATTTTTGCAGCTTCGATGATTTCTTCTTCGGTTGCTGCCAGATTTCCATAACGAATATTTTCCATGATCGTCCCCGAGAAAATAAAAGTATCCTGCAGCATGACACCCATTTGTGAGCGCAATGATTCCAAGGTCACATCCCGAACGTCATAACCGTCAACTTTGACACTGCCTTCATTCACATCATAAAACCGACTCAACAAGTTGATGATCGTCGTTTTACCTGCGCCGGTAGGACCAACTAACGCAATACTTTCTCCTGCCTGAATCTGGAAGTTAACATCAGACAAGATATTTTTGCCTTCTTCGTAACGGAAAGTCACATGATTGAAAGCCACTTCCCCTTTGATGCTCGGCAATTCTATCGCATCAGCTTTATCTTCAATATCCGGTACTTCATCCATCGTCTCAAAGATCCGTTCAAGGTACGCCGTTGCCGTGATCAGTGAATTATAAAAATTTCCGATATTGATTACTGGATTCCAAAAATTATTGATGTAACTAATAAAAGCAATCAACGTGCCAGTACTGACATCAACACCGATTTGACGAATACCAACAAAGTAAATCAGACAAGTAGTGATCACAGAGATGTTTTGCACCCCTGGCCACATCAAAAATTGGACTCTGACAGCTTTCATCCAAGATGTACGGTAATCATTGCTGACTTCTTCAAAAATTTGGGCATTTTCTTCTTCACGGGCGAAGGATTGAGTGATCTTGATACCAGCGATACTTTCGTGAATATACGCATTTAGATTCGACTGTTTGTTGCTTAAAACTTGATAAGCTTTGCGCTGTTTATTTTTAATCACCATGACCATCACGAACAAGATCGGTAAGAGTGCCAATGAATACAATGTCAGTTTGACGTCGATGACTAACATGAAAATCAGTGTGATCACTACATTGAAAATATCGGAGATCAGATTGATCAGTCCATTGCTTAACAGATCGCTCAGTGTATTGATATAGTTGACCACACGGATCAAAATCTTTCCATGAGGCCGCGTATCAAAATAGGAAAAAGGCAAGCGCTGTAAATGTTCAAAGATATCGTAACGCATGTCTTTCAAGACGTCTTGGCCAATATTCGTAATATGATAAATCCGGTAACGCATGCACAGACCAATGATCAGCAGTGTCACAACAAACGCAGCACCGATCAAAAACAGCTGCATTTTATTCTGGTCAGGAATAGCTGAATCGATCGCAATTTTTGTAAATACCGGAGCAAGCATTCCCGCCAAATTGGCTAAGATGATCGTAAAGAGGACTTTACCGATACTCGCTTTATAAGGGACGACATAGCGGGCCAATCGTTTAAAGTCTTTCCAACTGAACTCCTGTTCCAGTTCTTCATCCACATCAAATTTATTGCGCGCCATTGTCGTCACCTCCAGTCAATCCCAATTGTTTTTGGTATACCTCGAAGTATCTGCCTTTTTTGGCAACTAGTTCTTCGTGGGTTCCCTGCTCGATCACGCGTCCTTTTTCCATCATCAGAATTTGATCTGCTTCACGGACAGAAGAGATCCGATGAGCAATGATGAAAGTCGTTTTTTCTCCAGTTAGTTTGGTTAGCTCTTGTTGGATCTTGGATTCTGTCTCCATGTCAACCGCTGAAGTGGTATCATCAAGAATCAAGATCGATGGATCTTTCGCCAAAGCCCGTGCCAATGAAATACGTTGTTTTTGGCCACCGGATAAGCCTACTCCCCGCTCACCGACGATGGTTTCATAACCTTGAGGCATTCGGGAAATAAAGGTGTCGGCATCCGCTACCACCGCCATTTGCCGGATAAAGTTTTCGTCTGCCAACGGATTTCCAAAAGCGATATTGTCAGAGATCGTGTTAGAAAACAAGAATACATCTTGCATGACCATTGAAATGTTCTCCCGCATTTGGCGGACCGGATATTCTTTCGCATTTTTGCCATCAATCAGCACTTCACCCTCAGTAGGATCATAAAACCGGCCTACAAGATTGACCAATGTTGTTTTACCAGAGCCGGTTTCACCTAAAATCCCTAACGTTTGCCCAGGTCCTATTTTAAAGCTAACATCTTCCAAAACATTTTGATCCGGATCATCGGAAAAATGAAAGGAAACATGTTTAAATTCCACAAAGCCTTTGATTGGTTCCAAGGCTTTCTTTTCATGGACAGGAATTTTTGACTCTTGTGCGAGCATTTGACGAATCTTGATACAGGCGGCAGAAAAACGTTGAACATCATTGATCAGCCAGCCACTCATTCGCATCGGGTTATTCAACATCCATAGGTACCCGTTGAATGCCACTAGATCACCTAATGTCATGTCTCCATTGATCACAAAGATTCCTCCTAAGACCAAAGCAATGACATTCAAACTTCCGGCTAATCCATCCAACCAAGGCAAATAGGTTCGGGATACTTCGGCAGAAGCCATGTTGCGGGTCTTGAAATCTTGGTTGTACGCTTTAAACTTGTCGATCTCATAATTTTCTCTGGCAAATGCTTTGACGACGCGATTACCACCAATATTTTCTTCTACCATCGAATTCAACCGAGAAAAGCTTTCCCTAATCTCAAAGAACAATGGATGAGCTTTTTTTGACATTTGATTCGTTAATAGAAAGATGATTGGCGTCACAGCGACTAAAGCAAGCATCAATTTCCAGTCAATAAAACTCATGACCACTACGGCTGAGAAAAACCACAAAAAACATTCGGCTATATTATAGGTCACCCAAGAAACAAAGTGTCGAATAGCATCGGTATCCCCTGTCATACGCGCCATAATATCCCCAACTCGCGTATGATTAAAGAAGTCAAAATCCAGTTCTTGCAGTTTGTGATACAAATCTTCTCGTAAATGATAGAGCGTGTTTTGTCCAACTCGTTCAAATAATAGTTGATACGCATAGCGGACAATGGTTCGGATCACTGTCGTTGCGATCATAATCAGTAATAATGGAATCAATAAGTGCGTTTGCTGCTGATTGATCACATCATCGATCACCATTCCCCCTAGATATGGATTGACGACGATCAACGCAGCATTAATAAGTAAAAACAGGATTGCTAAAATGATTCGGCCACGATTTTTTTTCGCATATCGCCAGATCCATTGTGTGTTACTCATCTAATTCCCCCTCTCGTTGTTAAGCTTAGCGATTTACTAGGCGATTAAAATGGTTTTTCTTACTCATTTTGATGTAAAATATTACTAAGAAGCCGTCGACCTGAAATTACCAGGTTCTGACACCATTGGAGTGATAAATGAATGAATCTAGTAAATCCCAGAACCTTTAATCCCGAAATTATCTACTTGTTTGATCCTTGGACACAGTCTGAAAGTCATGGAGAAATGCATCACCATGATTTCTTGGAAATCAGTATCGTTTTGGAAGGAGAAAGCAATTATTATTTTGAAGAGGCGCCAGCTACTAAAATCAAGGCAGGCAGTATCATGTTGTTTAACCCTGGTGTCAATCATTGTGAGTTTCAGGAGTCAGGGACTTGTTCCCACCAACTGCATATTGGCTTAAAGAATATTTCTTTAGAAGGATTCAAACGCAACTTTTTCCCCAACAAGCAACCGTTACTGGATTTAGGAAAATACCACCACCAAGTTTTAGATAAAGCGTGGCAGCTCGTTCGGGAGAGTAATGAGGAGCAAGATGAATTCCAATTAATGCAAAAAGCATTGATCATCGAGATGCTGGTCTATATATTAAGAGGCTTAAACGACAAACGTCTGAATGTGGTGCCCTATCTCACGAAAAGCCAACGCCGCCACCAACAAATCGTTAACTACACCATCTACTTTTTAGAGAACCACTATAAAGAAGAAATCACTTTAGAAAAGCTCGCACAAGATCAGTTTCTCAGTCCAACCTATCTTTCAAAAGTTTTTAAAGAGGCTACTGGAGTCAGCCCAATCAATTATTTAATCGAGATCCGGCTAAAACGTGCGAGAGATATGCTGACAAACGAGAAACTCACGATCAAAGAAGTCGCTTCTGCTGTTGGTTATCAAGACGCGTATCACTTTAGCAAGTCTTTTAAAAAACTTTTTGGCGTTTCTCCTTCGTCAGTCATTCCCAAGTTGCAAAAATAAATTTACCATCATGGTCCCATCATCGATACGAATAAGACAAAAAAGCGAGGCGTCTCTTATAGAAAAGAGGCGCCTCGCTTTTGATGAATGGATCTACTTTGATTGAAAGGAATACCTAGTTTCTTCAACGAATAAAATAGTTCATAAATAAGCTAGCAATGTTGAAATAAATCAAGACACTAGTCAAATCACTAAGTGTCGTAATGAATGGACCACTGGCAACGGCTGGATCAAAGCCTAATTTATCCATTAACATTGGAATCAGACTTCCTGCGAGATTCGCTACCGTAATGGCACACATCATCGCCATTCCAATAACAAAACCTAAGATCGGGTTTTGTTTCCAGACAGCCACGATCGCAAAAATCGTTAAACCGGTGACAGCACCAGTCACTAACCCTGTGAGGACTTCACCGATCACCGTTCGCATAAAGCTTTTTTCTTTATCATCTGAGATGGCCAAACGGCGGACCGCAACCGCTAAAGATTGCGTACCGGCATTTCCTGCTGTACCAGTGATCAATGAAATAAAAACGGCTAAAATACTTGCTTCACTTACAAGCTCTTCATAATGACTGATCAAGCTTGCTGTTGCCATCCCCAAGAAAAGCAATGTGATCAGCCATGGCAAGCGTCGTGAAGAGGCTTTGAGGGGATTTTCACTGACTTCTTCCACGTTGACCCCGGCTAATCCGGAATAGTCACTGGCAGCTTCATCATCGATTACGTCAATGATGTCATCGACAGTTACGATCCCTAATAAATGGTCATCGTAATCTGTAACTGGCAAAGCTAGAAAGTCATAATCCCGAAATGTCTGAGCTACATCTTCCTGATCATCCCCCACATGCACGGACATGACCCGTTCATTCAAAATATCTGCAATCATCGTATCATCATCATTGATGATCAAATCCCGCAAAGAGATTACTCCGACCAGTTTGTTGTCCGTATCGACGACATAAATATAGTAAATCGTTTCGGCGACATCTGCTGCATTTTTTAGGACATACATTGCGGATCGTACCGTTTGATTGGCCACGATCGAAACAAACTCTGTCGTCATCAATGAACCAGCTGTCTCATCTTCATAATGCAGGAGCTCTTTGATTTCACTAGCATCTTCTGCCGGCATCAAACTCAAATATTTTGCTACTTGCTTCTTATCTAACGTATTCAGAAGATCGACGGCATTGTCGGTATACATCTCTGCTAGCATGTCAGCCGCATAGCCGGGACGCATTTCCGAAAGATACTCTGTCATATGTTCATCATCTTCTTCGATCACGTCAAACATATCCGCCAACTCTTTGGGTGAAAGGTACGTATAAACGATTTGGCGCTGCGACTCATCGAGAGATTGGTAGAATTGTCCCTGCTCATAAATATGCAGATCCAAAAACACTTCACGAAATTTCTGGATATCTGTTTCATTCAACGCCTGAGTCAGCTGCTCAAAGCGCTCATTAAGTTCTTGATTTTCATCCAATCTCTTCACCTCTTTTATTCACTCATTGCTTGTTTGATTGATGCCATATCTGCCGGCAAGTCTGCTTTAAAATACAGCGATTTGCCGCTGAAAGGATGGGTAAAAGCCAATTCGCAACAATGAAGGGCCTGACGATCAATGCCAAGATCCATCGCACCGCCATAAAGTTCATCTCCCAGTAATGGACAATGGATGGCAGCAAAATGAACGCGAATCTGATGGGTACGACCGGTATGAAGAAGAATCGTAACCACAGCAACTTGCTGATCCTTTTTCGTCAACCAATATTCCGTACGTGCGGATTTCCCTTCCAAACTTGTTTTTCGTTTTAATAATGAACTGAGATCTCGTGCAATCGGATAAGTGATTTCTCCGTGAGAAGCCAATTCTTGAATCTGTCCCGCAACGATTGCTTGATATTTTTTTATCAATTGCTTTTGCCGCAGCTGAACATCTAACTTCGCATGGGCAAAGCCATGCTTGGCAAACAACATCAATCCAGATGTATCCCGATCTAAGCGAGTGACCACATGAATGACCTGATCCTGATAACCTTGCTGTTTATAATAAGCTTTGACACGATTAGCCATCGTCCCATTAGGATGATATTGAGCCGGGATCGAGGCAATGCCTGCTGGTTTGTTTACAATCAAAAGATGCTGGTCTTCATAAACGATCTCGATTGGCGTCTCATCTAATAAGACCGTTTCATGTTCACCTTCGTCTGGGATCACAATGGTTACCGTATCATTTTGCACCAAAGAATACAAGACATTTTGTCTTTGGTCATTAACAAAAATCTTGCCTCCTTGAAACTTGATTTTTGCCAACAATCCTTTAGAAATCCCTTGCTCTTTCAAAAAGTATTTTAACTGTTGCGGCTCTTGCCGCTCATAATGATAAGTAAATTCCATAACTGTTAAATTTCTCCAATAAACGCATCTTTGACACGGTTCCAAAAGTGCATATGCCGATAGGAGGCAAAGTGGATCCGTTCGTCTGCAATACGATAATAAATCGCATCGATTTCTTCCTGTTCAATCGTAAATTGATCAATGGTCACTAGATAGTCCGTACTAGCTTGTAGTTTGACTTTGACCCACTCATGATCTCCGACAATGATCGGTGACCCTAACGTTCGGAAAACACGATTGTTTAAAGAAGCGATTTCTGCTAGTTGAAAAGCATTGATACTTGGATGCAATACTGCCCCTCCCACGCTTTTGTTGTAAGCTGTTGAGCCTGTAGGTGTCGAAATCGATAAGCCATCTCCACGAAATTTCTCAAAAAGATCTTCTTTGATTGAAATATCAGCTACCATTGTCCGATTTCCCCGCTTGATCGTTGATTCATTCAATGCAAGAAAATGTTTGTCTGATTTCCCATTGGTATAAGTGATGCGGACATCAAGCAAAGGATAGCTCACACTCTTTTGACGATCATTGCACAACGTATCGACCAATTCTTCCAATTCATAGTCTCGCCAGTCGGTATAAAACCCAAGGTGTCCTGTATGGACCCCCAAAAAACGAACCTCTGCTAAGCGATGACTGAACAAGTGAAACGCAGACAACAGTGTCCCGTCTCCGCCCACTGAAATAACCAATTCTGGGTTCTCTTGGTCAATCGTATTGTCAGACTGGGCCAACAATTCTGTTAATCGCTTTGTGACAAGCATCGACTTTTCTTCTTGATTGTTGATAATTGCTACTTTGATCCCTGTCATGCTTCATCCCCCTGCCGCTGTTCCTTATGATTGCCTTTCCCATGTGAAAACAGCCGTTGCGCTTCTTGGATTTCTTCGCGAATATTCGACATCTCCTCATCTAATTGGTAGGCAGCTTCTGCAGACCGACGCAGGCGCTCGCTGATTTCATCTGGAAATTCTCCTTGATATTTATAATTCAGTGAATGCTCGATCGTTGCCCAGAAGTTCATCGCTAATGTACGAATCTGGATCTCTGCTAAAATGATCTTTTCACCATCGATCAATTGGACAGGATACTCGATCACTAAATGATAGGAACGATAGCCGCTCGCTTTTTTATTTGTAATATAATCTCTTTCAATAATTACCTTCATATCATGTCGGGTGCGCAAAAGATCAACTACTTGATGGATGTCTTCAACAAACTGACACATGATCCTCAAGCCGGCAATATCTGACATTTCTTCTTCTAAACGATCCAAAGGGATTCCCCGCAATTTGCTTTTAGTTAAAATACTATCGACTGGTTTTACACGACCCGTGACAAATTCGATCGGCACGTGTTTATTTTGTTCTCGATATTGTTTGCGGATTCCCCGCAACTTTACTTTTAGTTCTGAGACGGCTTGTTCATATGGTGCCAAAAAATCTTCCCAATCTCGAATCATTTCTATCCCTCGATTCTTTTCATAACATACGGTTCTATTTTACCACAATCTTAAAGGAAAACAGAATGTTCAATCGGTGCCACCTGCAAGAAAAATAACAGAGCTCTTTTTTGCTTCAACTCTCCCAAGGGTTTTCATTTGACTTATTGCCCATCGTTATGTAAACTTGATGGACTGTAAGGAAAGAGGAAAACAATGACACATCAAGTAGAAATCGAATTTAAAACATTGTTGACTCGTGAAGAATATCAGAGAGTCATTGCCTTCTATCAGCTTGATCGCTCCGCCTTTCATACCCAAACAAATCTTTATTTTGATACATTGGATCATCAATTAAAACAAAAAAAGTTTGGTTTGCGGATTCGGACGACGGAAGATAAAGCAGAATTAACGCTTAAATCACCTCTTAAAGAAGGGTTATTGGAAACGACCGATATCCTTTCGTTAGATGAAGCAGCTGATTTGCGTGAGAATCAAAGAATCTTATTTACCGGTGCGGTTGCCGATCGCTTGATCCAAGAGCAAATTGATCCGGCAGCTGTGAAACCTTTTGCTGAGTTGACGACTCGTCGAGCAGAATTCAGCGTAACAGAAGGTTTACTTGCTTTAGATGAAAGCTGGTATGGCCAATCCCATGACTATGAGCTCGAACTGGAAGTCTCAGAGGCTTCTTCAGGAAAACGAGCATTTTTGTCTTTGCTTGATCGCCTGCATATCAGTTATCGTCCAGCAAAAAATAAAATTATTCGTGCCTTAGAAGAGAAGTTGTCAAAAAAAGAGTATGAATAGTTCTCATTAGGCATTTCTCATTTATAATAATTTCTGTTATATTTAATATATACAAAAGAAAAAGAATCTTAATTGGGGAGAGATTCAGATGATCGAGATTTATTTGTTTGTGAATCCGATAGGTCCAATTTGTTATCAATCCGAGTTGACCTTGTTGGACGCACTGAGT
Organism: Enterococcus sp. DIV0574; assembly: GCF_051711125.1. NCBI lineage: Bacteria > Bacillati > Bacillota > Bacilli > Lactobacillales > Enterococcaceae > Enterococcus > Enterococcus sp. DIV0574. The sequence continues at coordinate 1,365,811 of NZ_JBIOMA010000001.1, read as the reverse complement.
GATCAAAGAAAAAAAATACAATTGCATATATTACCAATCATGAATTTACACACTGTGGGGATTTCAATGGATTACCTTTCAATGGATCGATCCGATCTAGGATTGCGTAATCAACAAACCAGTCAAATCTATGAGGCTTCATTGGACTACAAAGCAGCTCAGCTTCAAGGTCGAAAAATCGCCCGCGACTTTTTACTTAAACTTCAATGTCAAGTAGGCGTAAATAAAGAACCTTATTCCTTCGAATTAGTCAAACAGATTTTCGCTGAAACAAACGGCGATCTTGACATGTTTTTAGAAGATCGCAAGTCTGATTTGATCAAGCAGAATTTCGCATCCGACCAAAGTGTTGCTCGCGAAATGGGCATTACGATGTCTCCTTCGGCTGTAGTGTATAATTTCGGTTGTGAACGAGATTATGGTGTCTTATTAGAAGGAATGGAAGCTCTTAGAAATATTCCACACCTTTGCCGAACAGATCAGGAAAACTATCGTTTATTCTATCAAAAGAAAGATATCAGGGATGCTGATGTTCCTCGTATCGACTCGTTGAATCGACGACTTGTCTTGCTTTAAACAATCAATAAAACATCCAAACGCTGATCGAGTCACCCTCGTTTTGGTGGTCTCCTATTAACAAGAGACCGTCAAAGGGTGGATCCATCGTTTGGATGTTTTTTCTATTCAGTCCTATCAGAATTTTTCTTTGAAGGATCTTTTTTAGAAAGCTCATTTTTATCTGTAGGGTCTTGATCCGGCAATTCGGTCTGCTCTAATTCGGTCTGCTTCTCTTTGTGGGCAGATACAGCTTCTTTCGTGACAACTTCCCGTTTTTTCTTGCTATTATCCAAGCGACGGGCAAAAATTTCTTCCTTGTCCATTCCAAAGGCCCCCTTTCCTCTTTCATTTCTATCGTAACATGGAAATACTTTTGCTTCTTGCAATTTGCTTACTCATAAAAAAAGATTTTCTCACTTTAAAGTTTAAATTGAGGTTTCTGTTGACAAGCAAATCCTTCCTATACTTACTTTTTTTCTAGGCGTCACCGTCAAAATAAGGCAATCAGCCTGTTGCTTAAAAAAGCCACTGACGATCGATCAACGATCCTTCAGTGGCTAAGACAGTCTTGCTTATGCTTCTAATTCCTTGACTAATGCTTCCAATTCATCCAACCGTTGTTCAAAGACTTTCATCGCGTCTTTGATATAATCTGCTTTAGTCATATCAACTCCAGCTTTTTTCATCACTTCAATTGGATAATCGCTGTTGCCTGCTTTTAGATAGGTCAAATATTTCGTTAAGGCATCAGGCTCTCCTGTTAAAATTTTCTTAGCTAGTGCAGAAGCTGCCGAAAAGCCTGTTGCGTATTGATAGACATAGTAATTGTAGTAAAAATGCGGGATACGTGACCACTCTAGACTGATCTCAGGATCTTTTTCTACAGAAGGACCGTAGTATTTAGCATTCAGCTCACCATAGCTGTCACTCAAAAATTCACTAGTCAATGGCGTTCCTTTGGCATCTTCTACGTGCATAAAGTGTTCAAACTCAGCAAATTGTGTCTGACGGAAAATCGTTCCTTTAAATCCATCCAGAAAATGATTCAAGACATAGGCTTTTACGCGAGGATCAGTTTCGGTTTGCAACATGTATTCTGTCAAGATGTTCTCGTTAGTTGTTGAAGCAATTTCCGCCAAGAAAATGGAATAATCGCCATAAACATAAGGTTGATTGTTGCGAGTAAAATAACTGTGGACACTGTGACCCATCTCATGCACCAATGTGAACAATTGATCCAAACGATCATTCCAGTTCATCAAAATATAGGGTAATGTGTCGTACGCGCCAGATGAATAGGCGCCACTGCGTTTGCCTTTATTTTCGACAACATCGATCCAGCGATTTTCAAACGCTTCGTTTACCACGGCTAAATATTCTTCACCTAGAGGTTTTAAAGCATCTTTGGCTTTTGCGACAGCTTCTTCATAGCTATAGCGAATCGGAGCTTCCCCTAGAATTGGTGTATAGACATCATACATATGCAAAGTATCAACAGCCAATAAGCGTTTTCTTAACTCCATGTAACGATGCAGCAGCGGCAAATGTTCATTCACGACAGCTACCAAGGTGTCATAGACACTTTCCGGGATGTGGTTGGCACTTAATGCAGCTTGTCGAGCAGACTCATAGTGGCGTGCTTTAGCTTTAAAGTTATGGGCTTTGATATTGGTACTTAATGTTTGGGCAAATGTATTACGGAACTGCTCATAGACACCATACAACCCTTTAAAGGCAGCTTCCCGTACGGAACGGTCGGTATTTTCCATCAATTGACCATAAACACCATGAGATAATTGAACTTTCTCTCCATTCTCGTCTTCAACGATCGGAAATTCTAAATCGGCATTGTTTAATACGGAAAAAATATTTCCAGAAGCGCCGAATATTTCTCCTGCACCTGCTAGTAAAGCTTCTTGTTCAGCCGGCAAAACATGGGGACGGTTATTGACAGTTTTTTCAATAAGATGGCGGTAAATGGCCAATTCCGGCTCTTGGTCGAAATAACCCCAAATAGTTGCATCATCCATTGAAAGTAATTCAGGATCAAACCAGGCAATCGCTTCACTTACTTGAGCAACAAGGTTGCTGGCTTTTGCATAAAGCCCTTGATAGGTTGTGTTGGCTGTATCTTGATCATTTTTCAGATGACTGTATACATAGAGTTTTTCCAGTTTACGGGAGATCGCTAACACATATTCTAATGCTTCCTTGAAAGCTGCTGGTCCTTGTGATAATGTCCCTTTGAAATCGTCAGCCTGCTTCAACTCAGCCACGATCTCTTGGAACGCTTCTTCAAATGCCCCATCATCGGCATAGATCTTTGTAAGGTCCCATGTTAATGCTTCCGGTAGATCCGCACGATCTGGTAATTGTTTTGTTTCTGACATATTCTTCACTCCTTTACATACTAAAATAATCTTAACATACTTTTGGCGGGAACCAAGCTAAGAGAATCAAAAAGGTTGAATTTTCTGGAAATCAGAACATTCTTGATAAATACGTTTCAATAGTTGCCCTTGATCAATCATAGGAAACAACCAGTTCCAATTCATTTTGCGCAACTGATTCAGCCAGTGAGAAAAATTCCGGTTTGCGTTTTGATGAAATAAAAAGCGCAGGACTAAAATTCGATGTTCCAACAAAAAACCATAATCACTGGGATGATAGCACCAATGCGGCAGATTGCCGATATGTCCCCCGAGAGGGTAAAGGAGTGCTTGAAGACTGAGGATCTGTTTTTGCTGTTGCATCAGCTTGTGTAATAACCAGACCCGGTAAGCTTCCGGCTGCCACCTTTGATGGTATGTTCGACAGGACTTTCTAGAATAATTGTTTAGCGATGGGCAGCAGCCGATAGGTTCTCCTTTTCGAAAATAACGTCTACGAAAAGAAACACCCCACTTATAATGCCAATTGATCTCGTATATGAGACCAACGCGTTGCTCTTGCGTATCTATGATCCACAAATAAAACCCCGGTTGCTCCGCAAAACGGCAACAGGCCTTTTGCAAAACGGTCCATCGATGGTGGAGTTGCGGTTGTAGATGTTTGCCTAGAAGCCACCAAGGAGAATAGTTATAGGCAAGATACTTCTCTGTTCGTTGGACAAAGCGGCTCCAAGACAAAGCCGAACACTGTACTTCAATCGCTGTTTTGCCCACAAGAAGATCCGGTCGCTGCTGCAAATCCGGCAAGTAAGCTTCTATTTCGATCGTTTCATCTGTTAGCCATTCGTAGAGGAGCTCCTTTGCTGACAAATGTTCCTCCGTCTCTCCTTCACTAAACACTTCGCAGTTAGCCGCAGCATAATGAGCGAAATGATGGCGTTTCAGGAGGCCTTTCCTTAAGTGCACCGGTTCATGACATCCTGGACAATAAAAGGGTTCTGAATCTTTCTTCGCCTGATCAGCTTTGATCCGCTGCTGCTGGTTGTCATACGCAATAATCATCTTCTCACCTCAAAAAGAAATACGCAAAAAAGCGAGAAAATGATTGTAGCCATTTTCTCGCTTTTACGATTATAAGTGAACATTAGACATTTTTGAAGTAGTAACGGGTCAATTCCAATGCGTCATGCTCCATAATGATTTTTCCATACTCTGCCAAAACCTCTGAAGTGACTTGTGTCCGGTTAGCAAATTCCATTAAATAAGCCAGTGCATTCTCAACTTCGATGTCTGTCGTATCGTTATCCATAAATTGGACTTCTAGATAGTAACGGTCATTCATTTGATAAAGATTCGTGGTCACTGAATCCAAATACACTTCGGACGCTAATTGAACCATTGCTTCAAAGCTGTTCAATTCAAAAATAAAACGATTGCCTAACTCCGGCTGGGACTCTGTCTCTTGTAATTGTGACGCGACATGCTTCTTCAACATATCCGTAATGTCCTCAGTTGAACCATCGCTCATATCATCAAAGTTTTCCATTCCTTCAGGCGGTAGATTTTTGCTGATAAACAATTCTAAGCCATCCCCTTTAGGTAAGACTTGAAAGGTCACCGCTTCACTGCCTTTAAATTCTTCATCAATATCTACTTCTTCTAATATGCTATAAAAAAAGTTTTCAATCTCATTGTGATTTCCAAGAAGGTCAAGAAAAGTGATGCCCCTAGCAGCTAAATCTTCGCTCTTGATCAGTACACGGATCGTATTTTCATTGATATGTTCCATTTCCATATTAGCTACACCTCACTTTTGCTAATCACTATAGGTTCATTTTAACGAAACCTGTTGAAAAGTAAAGAGAAAACGCATATCCTCTTAAGAAAATCCTAAAATGCCAAAAAAAGAGATCAGCTTTTCATTCACTGATCTCATAACTATTTGATTTTTATAAGCCTGCCATCAATTGTGCTTGACGTAGTTCTAGTTGACGAACATCTCTTGGCAAGAAACGACGGATTTCATCTTCATTAAAACCAACTTGGAGTCGTTTTTCATCAATCATGATCGGACGACGCAATAATCCTGGGTTTTCTTGTACAAGTGTCAATAAATCTTTTAGCGGCAGGTCATCTAGATCCATGTTCAATTTTTGAAAAACTTTGGATCTTGTAGAGATAATTTCTTCTGTACCATCTTCTGTCATTTGTAAGATTGCTTTTAATTCAGAAATATTTAAAGGTTCTGAGAAAATATTTCTTTCAACAAAAGGAATCTCATGCTCTTGCAACCACGCACGAGCTTTGCGACAAGATGTGCAACTTGGGGAAGTATATAGTGTCAACAACGTGCATCTCTCCTTTTTTAAATTCCATTCGCAAGTTCTGTTGTCTTGCTTGATTTTAATTATACAGAACTATTTTAAAAAAATCTAGTGTAAATTTTGTATTTTTTAATAAAACTCTCAAGTTATATTAAAAGAGAAACCTCTCAAACAAAAGCTTTCACAAACTTTACATCAATTTAAATGAGAAAAATCAAATTTTTTTTTAATTTCATTTCTTTTGTATAACAGTGTGTCAAAATTGTATCATGAACCATAGATTTATTTAAATCACTCTAGTGATTTAATTCTATCGTTTTTTAATTTTGATAAAATATTCGATAATATCTGACTCCTCTATACAAGTTTCTTTCTATAATACTAGTACTCTCTCATTGGTCTTTACCAATCTTTTTTTACACCTAAAACTCGTTAAAAACTTACAAACAAAGAAAAGAACTTGTTATTAAAAGATTTCAAAAAAGCGGAAATCTGTATTATCACGTATTCTATTCCAAGTCATTAGTTGCTCATTATGAGTGAAAAATCATTTCATCGGCAACGAATATGACAAATGTTACAAACAAAGAAAGCGTTTGATAAGTAAATCCTAACAAATCTCTTTGAAGAAATCAGCGATATCCACTGAATATGTTTATTTGCATATAAACGAAAAAAGCGATCGAAGTCGCTTTTTTCGTCTAATTTTTGAACTGGGCATCATATAATGCTTTGTAATGTCCCCCTGTTGCTAACAGTTGCTCGTGGGTTCCTTCTTCCAAGATCCCTTTATCGCTGACAACAATGATCCTTGTCGCATGTTTGATGGTAGCCAAACGATGGGCAATAATCAATGTGGTCCGTCCATCAGCTAATGAGTTCAATGATTCTTGAATCACTTGTTCTGTTTCTGTATCCAACGCAGAGGTCGCTTCATCTAAGATCAAGATTGGCGGATTTTTTAGAAACATTCGGGCAATCGCTACCCGTTGCTTTTGACCACCAGAAAGTTTGACCCCGCGTTCTCCAATGACTGTTTCCAATCCTTCAGGCATTTGGTCGATTACTTGTTCTAAATGAGCGAGTTTCACGGCTTGAGCAATTTCTTCTTCTGACGCATCCAATTTCCCATAAGCAATGTTTTCTCGAATCGTTCCCGGGAACAAGAAAACATCTTGCTGAACAGTTCCGATCTGGCCCCGTAGTGAGGCAAGCGTCATGTCTTGGATATTGATTCCGTCAATCGTGATCTGACCCTCAGTTACTTCATAAAACCGCGGCAGTAAATTGCAAAGCGTTGTTTTTCCAGAACCGCTTTGTCCCACAAAAGCGACAGTCTCGCCGGATTGAATCGTTAGATCAATATGGTTCAATACCTTCGTCGCATCTGCATAAGCAAAGGAAACATCTTGATAAACGATATCGCCTTTTAGTGCGTGTACATCGATGGCATTTGGCTTATCTTGAATCGCCGGTCTCTTGTCCAGCTCTTCTGTCAGGCGTTTGAAGCCAGCAAATCCTTTCGGATAGCTTTCAATCATGGTATTGACCTTTTCGATTGGCCGAACAAAGACATTGGATAACAAGATAAATCCAACAAACTGTCCATTCGTCAATTCCCCTTTGATCACGTAATAGGCCCCAAAAATCAAGGCAAACAAATTGATCAGTCGAATCAGAAAGTAATTATAGGCAGAACTGATTGCCATCACTTTATAAAAGACGATTTTTGAACGACGATAAAGGCCGCTCAGACCGTCAAATCGTTGATGTTCAAACGTCTCATTGGCAAAAGACTGAGTCACGCGAATGCCGCTGACTGCTGCTTCTACCCCAGCATTGAATTCACCTAGATTGTCATAGATCTCTGTATTGACTTTCGTCATTTTCTTATTGAAGAAAACCAGTGCAATCGTAATCAATGGAATCAGTGCAAAAGTAGCAAGTGCAAGTTGAACATGCATATTGAGCATCAGCAAGAATGAACCGATCAATGTCATGATCGTAATAAAGACGTCCTCGGGACCATGGTGAGCAACTTCTGATATTTCAAACAAGTCAGTCGTTAGCCGACTGATCAAACGTCCAGTTTTTTGATTGTCATAATATTCAAAAGACTGTGTCTGTAAGTGTCGGAATAATTCTTGACGCATATCTGTCTCGATATTGACACCCAATTTATGGCCATAAAAGACCACGATATATTGCAAGATCGTATTGACCAGATAAAATAAAAATAGCCCCAAACAAGCGAGCAAAATCAGCCGAAAATTGTTCTGCGGCATAATCTTGTCGATCACTTGATTCACGGCAACTGGAAAAACCAATTCAAGCAGCCCTGCAAAGACAGCACAAGTAAAATCTAAGACAAACAATGACCGGTATGGCCGATAATAGCTAAAAAACCTTTTTAACACACTTCCTCCTCCTTTTCATTAATCTACATTATAAGCAAGTCTTTCTGGAAAAGCAAAATGAGAAATCGATTGAAAAGGGTAAAATTCACTCAAATTTGAAAAAGCGATGAGACCAAGGATTTCTAAAATTAGTAAATAAAACCTTTATTTATCAAGCTTTAAGCCCTTTTTTTCTCTCAAGATATCCGCTATTATATGTTCGAAAACAAAATGAAAATTTTCACTACATTTGAAAGGCGTGTCTCTTTTGCTTAATGCGGTAATCTTTGATGTCGATGATACTTTATACGATCAACAACAACCATTTCGAAATGCGGTTACAACCATCATACCTGAAGTAGCAACAACAGATCTCCATCCTCTTTATATTCGTTTTCGCGTACATAGCGATGACCATTTTGGAAAAGTCATCTCAAAAGAATGGACATTAGAAGAATTTCGTACCTTTAGACTATGTCAGTCGCTGATTGATTTAGGCTACTCTCCTTTATCAAATGATGCTAGCCGATTGTTTCAAGCGACTTACGAGACAGAGCTAGACAACATCCAACTTCATCCAGCCGTAGAAGAAACTCTCAATACCTTGGCTTCATTACCTATCAAGCTTGGAATCATTACCAATGGCCCAACAGATCACCAACAAAAGAAAATCGATCAATTGGAATTGACTCGCTGGATCCATCCAGAATACATGCTGATTTCTCAAGCAACAGGGTACCAAAAACCGGATATTGAACTTTTTCAGCTTGCTGAAGAACGATTTGATTTAGATCCCTCACGGACATTATACGTGGGAGATAACTTTGACAATGATGTCTTTGGCTGTAAACAAGCGGGATGGCAAGCCCTTTGGCTGAATCATCGCCGACGCCAAGCTCCCGAAATCAAAAATTGTCACCCTGACTGTACGTTAACTGCTTTTGAAGAGCTGACAGAGGGTATCTTATCCTTTACAGATGCAGTTGTGATGGCTCGCTAAAAACTAAGAGACAGCTATAGATGCAAATCTTCGCATCCTAGCTGTCTCTTGCTTTTGTATCAAGGGTTTTGTTTTCGCTGAATCTATTCTTCACCAATGCTTAAAATCAAGCGAATATCTTCTTCCGTCATTTGGTTCAGCTGGGCTTCATTCCCTTGGATGACTTTTTGGAATAGTTCCCGCTTTTCTTGTTGCAAAGCATCCATTCGTTCTTCAATGGTTCCTTCAGCGATCATTCGCCAAACTTCCACAACCTTTTTCTGACCGATTCGATGTGCCCGGCCAGCGGCTTGTTCTTCCACTGCAGGATTCCACCATAAGTCATATAAAATGACCGTATCCGCCCCTGTCAGATTCAATCCAGTTCCGCCGGCTTTTAATGAGATCAAAAAGACATCTTTTTCTCCACTATTGAAAGCATCGACCATACTCAAACGGTCTTGAGGAGGAGTGCTTCCTCGTAAATAGAAGGTTTCAATTCCTTCTTGAGCAAGTTCTTCTTCAATGATCGAAAGCATGCTTGTAAACTGTGAGAATAAGAGCACACGGCGGCCGTTTTCTTTTGCTGCTTGAATCAGGTCCTTGACCTGTTCTAGCTTGCCTGATGTGCCTTCGTAATCTTCCACAAACAATCGCGGATCGCAGCAGATTTGACGCAAACGAGTAAGGCCAGCCAAGATGCTGATACGATTTTTGCGAAATGCTGCTGTATCCATTTGTGCGATTTCTTTCCGCATTTGGCGCAAATACGCAAGGTAGATTTTTTTCTGCTCTTCTGTCAGTACACTATAATAATTCGTTTCTAACTTCTCTGGCAGATCTTGAAGAACGGATTTTTTATCGCGTCGCAATATGAATGGCTTGATCATTTTTGCGATCTCTTGTGTCTTCAATTCTTTGTAGCGTTGTTTATTTGGGAAAAATCCCGGCATGATCATCTCAAATAAGGACCACAACTCTTCAAGATTATTCTCGATGGGTGTCCCACTCAATGCAAATCGATGGGGAACATTTAAAGAACGCAATGCTTGTGCTGTTTTGGTTCCGCTGTTTTTGACCATTTGCGCCTCATCCAAGATCAAATACGCTAAACCTAATTCTTGGTACTGGTCGATGTCCTGCCGTAAGCTGGCATAAGATGTGATGCGGACATCTGCCGGCAGCTGTAATTGGCTGCCGCGTTCCTCCCGAGAACCACTGATCACCACCGACTGGATCGTTGGTGCAAAGCGTTTGATTTCTTGCTGCCAATTATACGTCAAACTCGCAGGTGCAACGATCAGAGCATTCAACTGTTGCTTCTCTTGCTTTTCAGACAACAAGTAGCTGATGGTTTGAACTGTCTTCCCTAATCCCATTTCGTCTGCAAGTATGCCGCCAAATTGATACTGACTCAGCATCTTCAGCCAACGAAATCCGACTTCCTGATAGTGTCTTAATTGCGCTTGGAGCTGATGAGGCAATGGTGCAGAAAATTTTTCTGGATGAATCAAATCTGTCGTCATTTGTTTGAATCCTTGACTAAAAGTTGCTTGGTCAGCTAGTTCTTCTTGCAAATACAATCCTTGATTCAACGGAACTTGTAACGTACCTGACTGAGATACAAAGGCTGTCCGTAATTTTTTCAGCGCGGCGCTTGCTTCTTGAAAGGCTTCTGTTTCCAGTGAAAGAACTTGCCCATTTTCTGTCGTGTAAAAACGATCAGCCTGCAACAAACTCCGCAAGACAGCATCGATCTCCGATTCAGCGATCCCGCTGACATCAAAGTGAATATCCAGCCAGGAACCATTTTCTTCAATTTCGATCGTTGGACGGTGCTGCTGTGCATCTAAGTAAAGTTCCCGCAATTTTTTGCCGATACGTACTTCTCCTAGTTGGCGCAGTAAAGGAATTTCACGAGTGAAAAAGGCAAACAATTCTTCCCCTTCCGGTAGCGCTTTGAACCAATTTTTGGTACTTTTTTGATACTTCATTCTTTCAACTACTTGTTCGATCCGCTTTTCCTGAGGGTAATCCCTTAAAATCTCTGGATGGGCCTCAGGAATCACTTGATGCTTTTCGTCAGTCGAAAAAGTCACTTCGCCATAATTGAAATCAATTTGCAAATCGATCTGACCTTTGATTTTACGCAGTGAAAAAACAACGGCTAACGGACTCTCTTGGATCTCCGCTCCGACCTCTTTTGTGATCTCTACCGTGCCGATCTTGCGTAAATGAGGCAAAACTTGCATAAACAAGTTGGACAGTTCCGCTTTTGGATAAATGATCGTTGGTTCTTCAAAGCGTTTGAATAATTGCTGCATCGTCAAATAGACTTCTTTTTGGTCCATCGTCAATTCAACGATCGTATCGCCTTGAAGGCCCCAATTGTAATAGCTCAGCAAGTGATCAAAATCCCTCGTCAAAGATAACGGAAATTGACCGTGTTCTTTTTGAACACGAAAATGCAGCGGCTTGCCTTCAGAAAAAGTCACTTGACGAAGTTTAGCGTTGCCAATCGTTAACTGCATATAAGCAGCGTTCATTTTCTCTAATAGTTCTTTCCCGTATTCAACTGGCAATAGCAAATACTTTTTGTCTAGTTTGCCTTTCACTTGGATGCCAGCTTGTCCAATCAGCTGCTGTGTCTGAGCAATGCCTAGTAAGCGGATCAGAATATCATTGTTGGTTTGGTCAAATGCTTCACTCGTTAAAAGAAACTCTGTTTGTTTGTTCGCCAGATAGCTCTTTTTTTCTTGATAGACTTGCAAAAATTTATAGATATTTTTGACGACATATGTCTTTGAAGTTCCCCGTTGACCGACTTTTAGTGAAATCCCTAGAACATCCATCTCCTGGTGGTAAGGGTTCGTGGTCAGATTTTCGACACGATATTCAATTTGCAAAGGAGTGATCGTCCGCTGTCCAGACTGCAATCGATTGAATCCCTGAGAAAACATCTCCGAAGCCGAAAATGCGGCTTTTGCTGGCTTTTTTTCTTCTGTGATTTGTCTTGTTTTACCTTGCTTTCGTAAATAAAGTTCAACAGCTATAGTGTGTTTACAATAGTGATGTTCTTCCCAATAGGGGCATTGGCAATAATCGATCTCTTTAGCCGTCGCATCAAGATCGACTAAATATAGCTCACTTCCCAAGACTTCCGCATGCCATACCTTTCTCTCTGGATCTGGAATAACCGATAGGACGCGACCTTCATTTAGATAGGTCCGACCTCTTTCAATGACTTTTTCTGGAATACTCCATTTCATATGCTTCTGATTCCTCCTTTCTCTAAAGTTTTGTACGAATTTTGCTTTGTCCGCTGCCATCTGTTTGAACAACGACTTGCTGCAAGATTCGCTCTCTTAATTCTCTTACATGACTAATGATCCCAATCATCCGCCCTTCATTTTCAATCATTTCTAATGCTTCCATCGCCATTTCCAACGATTCTTCATCTAATGAGCCAAATCCTTCGTCAATAAACAACGCCTCGATCTCGATGCCTCCCGAACGATTTTGGATCACATCAGCTAATGAGATAGCCAATGCCAGTGCGGCAATAAAACTTTCACCACCCGATAAGGTATGTGCTCGCCGCAGACTGCCAGCATTATCATCATAGATATCGATCTCCAACCCTGTCGAGCTTCGATAGCTCCCCACTTTGTCTGCCAACTCGAATTGATAACGTCCTCTTGTCAACCGAGCTAGGCGAACATTCGCCACTTCTAAGATCTCTGTTAAAAATCGTTGCAGAACATAGCGTTCCAAACTGGTCTTCTTTTCATTTTCTCCATTGATGACTTCTGATAGTTGCTGTAAATGGCTGATTTTTTCTAATTGCTTGGTGTTTTGTTGATAGATTATCTGCAATTCTTCAAGTAATCGCTGATTTTGCTTGATTTGTTCTTTTCCTCGGATTACTTGTTCTTGTAATTGTTCTACCGCTGTTTCAGACTGGTCTACTTGTTCTTGCAAGACTTCCAAGTCAGGCACAGCTTTGTTTTGCAAAAATTGTGCCAGTTCAAGCTGTCGCTGTTGAACAAAACGTTGTTGTTGTTCATAGGTTTTTATCGTACTGCGTAGCTCCTGGCGTTCCTCAAGATCATTGAGCAGACTGCGCATCTGTTGTTCGGTACATGCCGCAGGCAAGACTTCTTCCAAGCGTTCTTGGGCTAGCTGAGCAGCTTGTTGCTTGTCGGCTAGAAACTGTTGCAGATTTCGTTGCTGCTCTGTCAGGATCGTATACTGTTCCTTCAAACGTTGCTCTTCCAACTGATCCGCTTCAATCAGAGCTGCTAAACGAGACGATTGTGCTGCTAGTTGCTCCTGTTCCTCGTTCAACTGCTCCAGAGATACTCCCTCCGTTTGCTCTTTTAGTGAGGACAGTTTTCCTTCTTCCAAACGTAAAGCGTCACTAGCAGTCTTGAGACTTGCTTCAAGTGCTGTCAATTCTTCTGTAAGATGTTGGCTGTTTGCTTGGACCTCTGTCAATTTCTGTCTGTCTAGAGCAAATTGCTCTTTCAACTGCTGATTGATTTGTTGGCATTTGAAATAGGTAGTGGCAATTTCCTTTTCAGTCAATCCTTCTACCAGCAATGGGTCAGCTGGTTCCTTGCCAGCTCCTTCTTTCAGGACTGTTTGACCTAGCATATTTTCCATCAACGGCTGGAGGATTTCTCGCAGTGTCTGATACGTTGTCTGTTGTTTTTCCTTCAACGCGCTCATTTTTTGTTTAATTGTTTGAAACTGGTCATTGACTTGTTCTAGCAGCAGCAAGTTCGTCGAACGGTCTTCACCAACTTGTTGCAGCTGATTCTCCAAAGATTCAAGTTGCTGCTCGCTATCAATGATTTCTTCATTACTATACTCTGTATGTTTTTGAGCAGCGGGGTGTTCAAAAGAGCCACAGACCGGACAAGGTTCCCCCTCCACCAATAAGAGACTCAAACGAGCAATCTGCATCTTGGCATTTCGACTTTTTTCTTGCACCAATTCTTCAGTTAACTCATCATATTTACTTACTAACTGCTGCTGCTCCTCTTGCAATTTTCGCTGCTGGTCTGTTAGTTGCTGTTGGGTATCAGTCAGCTGCTGCTCCTCTTTTTTCAACATCTGCCATTGGTACAATAGATTTTCTCCACGAACCAGTTGGACTTCCTGTACTTGGTAGATCGAATGCTTTTGGATTTCTTCTTTTAATCCTTGCTCCTGGTTCATAGCAAGATTTTGCTGTTCTTTCAGATGCTGCGCTTGTTTTTCCTGTTGAGTCACCGTTTCCTGCAAAGAAGCGACCTGTTTTTCTTGTTGCTGAACTTGCTCGGCTAATGGTTTTAACTGTGCCAGTATTTGTAAACGTTGCTTAGCTGCCGTATGTTCGTCCTTTCGATCTACCTGAACTTCTCGGCTTTTGTCCCATATCTCTTGAGACTCTTGCCATTGTTCTAATGATTGCTGATTGAATGTAAGTTGTTGAATAGCCTGTGCTACTTCAGCTGTCCGCTCATCTTTTTGGCGTAAGATTTCTTGATGCTCACTCGCCCAGTCTAGCTGCTGCAGCCGCAGTTTATCGTCTAAAATTTGACTTTCTTTCGCAGCTAGATTCGCTGCCTGTTGGCTGAGTTCCTGTTGCTCGGCAAGTGCTTTATGGATTTCTTTTGCCAAATAAAAAGCTTCCTGTGCGGTCTTTTTCTCTTGCTCCGCTTGGGATTTTTTTGCTTCAATTGTTTGCTGATGACTTCGTTGTTTCTCAAGATCTGTCTGCCAGTACGCTAATGTCTCAACCAACGAAACCGGAGTTGCCGGTTCGGTCCACTCAAAGCGTGTGACCAAATGATCCGCTGCCGTTTGTTGTTTTTCAATTTGTTTGGTTTGCTTTTTGACCTGTTCTTTCAGCCATTCATTGAAGCGCTGATACATTTCCGTTCCAAAAATATTCCGCAAAACTTTTTCTTTCTCATTACTGCTGGCAATCAAAAAATTGCGAAATTCTCCTTGAGGCAGCAAAATGATTTGGAAGAATTGTTTGGCATCCAATTGCAGCAGATCTTTGATGAAGATATCTACTTCATTTTTTTTGCTGATTTGTTTGCGCTCTTTTCCTTGCTGATCATAGATCGTCAACCGTACCTTAGCTGCTTGATTCGTGACTCCATCGCCGCGTTTTTTGGCTAAGACTTGTTCGGGACGTCGTTCGATCTCATAGTGCAAATGTTGATGGTCAAAGGAAAAACGGACACTCGTCTCTTCTGTGGGGGAAGCGAATGTCGAACGCATTTCTTTACCGGACCGCAAATTTCCGGAAGTTTCTCCAAATAATGCAAATGTCATTCCATCAAAGATCGTCGTCTTGCCAGCCCCGGTTTTCCCGCTGACTAGAAACAAACCACCTTCTTGAAAGTCGCCAAAATCCAGTTCCTCATGAATGTAGGGACCAAAGTTTTTCATGATTAATTTTCTTGGCTGCATGACTGCTCTCGCTCCTTCTCTCCACCCGCTGTCAAACCTGTGAGCCATTTTTGCTGCTGCTCATTTAACGGTTCTCCAGTCATTTCTTTATAAAAATGGGCGATCACCCGTTGCGGATCCTCCTCATCGGCTAATGTCAAATTTTTCTTGCTGACGGTTCGCCCACTTTGCCGCTCCACAGATAAAATTCGAGGATAGACCCGCCGTAATTGATTCATCATATTAGGAATTACGGCTCGATCCGTTAACGTGAAGTGTAAGAAGGCCTCTCGATCCACTTGCCGATAAAAGGCAGGATCAAGCAATGTTTCAAAAGAAGCAGTGTATTGCTGAAGATCTCTTTTCGGCCGCAACGGATAAAAATGCCGCTGGTCCTTTTGAGTATCTACGATATAAACACCTTTCTCATTGGTTATTTCAGACAATGAAAATTTCAACGGAGACCCGCTATAACGGATTCGTTCATGATTTAGCGCAGTATTTGCATGCAGATGTCCTAAGGCGACATAGTCAAACCCTTCAAAAGCCGTTGTCGGTACACTATCCAATCCGCCTACTTGAATTTTGGTTTCCGAATCCGTCTGGCTTGAACCAGCTACAAAAAAGTGAGTCACCAGGACTTGTTTTTTCGTAGAATCAAAATACTGCTTCATCTCTTGAAGGACCCGAGTCACCCCTTCTGCGATCGTTGTGATTTTTTCATCAAAAAACAAACGCGCTTCGATCGGTTCAAAATAAGGTAACAAGAAAAACTGGGTGTCAGAAAATTCAATCGGCTCAATACTTTCTTCAATGGAGGTCGTTAGGTAAAATTGCGTATTTTTGAACCATGGACTGCCAGTTTCAAGTCGTGTCGGACTATCATGATTACCAGAAATCGCTAGTAAAGGAAACTTTTTTTCTAAATTGATTTTCGCTATTTTCTCATTTAAACATTTCACTGCGTCAACGGCTGGCACCGTGCGATCATAAAGATCCCCAGCAATGATAATTGCATCTACTGATTGTTCTTCCGCCAGATCAATTATCTGGTCAATAATGTAACTTTGATCTTCGAGAAGATCATAGCCGTGTAATTTTTTACCTATGTGCCAATCTGCTGTATGTAAAAAACGCATATACCCACCCTCTTAAAAATATCCTTCCCATCATTATACCACTTTACGATTATGAATTGAATGTATCAACGTGATCTTCTCGTTCCCAGACAGTTGAGTCCTTCTTTTTCCAAACGGGTTCTCACACTGATTTGTCAAATTAATGAAATTAAATTTCCTTTTACAAAAAAATCATTGAAATGCAATTACACATACACTACAATAAAGACGAGGTTGAAACCGAATACATTTCTGCCCAAGTTCATCTAATTTGGTTTCGACAAACACAAAAGAAAGGAGGAGAAACAATGCTTGGAATTGGACTCATGTCTGGAACTAGTTTAGATGGTGTTGATGCCGCATTAGTAGAAATCGATAATCATTCACAGCCATCTATTCGTCTGTTGCATCTGACGACTACTGCTTTTTCCCCCGAGCTGCGCCAAAGAATAAAACAAGCCTGTGACCCGGAGGACTCTTCTGTTTCCTTGATCTGTCAGTTAAATGTTGAGCTAGGCTATGCCTTTCTCGCTGCTTGTCGTCAGGTCTGCCAAGAAACAGCAGTAACCGAAACTAGCATTGACTTTGTTGCTAGCCACGGACAAACTATTTGGCATGCACCCTCGGAAAACCCGCTTGTTTCCAGTACGTTTCAAATTGGAGAGCCGTCAATCATTGCCTACGGACTCGGAACAACTGTGGTTGCCGATTTCCGCGCGATGGATATGGCTGCTGGTGGACAAGGAGCACCGCTTGTACCTTATACTGATTATCTCTTGTATCGTTCCCCTGATAAAACCCGCTTATTGCAAAATATCGGTGGGATTGGAAATGTGACGGTCCTGCCGAAAAATGGCACATTAAGTGATCTTGTCGCCTTCGATACTGGTCCTGGAAATATGATCATCGATGAACTGATGCATCAATTATTCCAACTTCCTTACGATGCTGAAGGAAGGATTGCTCAACAGGGAACCATTATTCCTAAATTGCAAACACAATTAAGAAATCATTCCTATTTCGATCAAGCACCCCCTAAGAGCACTGGACGGGAACTATTTGGTCAAGCATTCAGTGATCAACTATTAGCAGATTTTTCTGCAGAAAAACCAGCAGACTTAATAGCAACAGTGACCGATTTTACTGCCTACTCGATTGCCGAGAGCTATCGGCGCTTCGTTTTCCCACTTGTTGAAAGCGGACCCATTGAAGTGATTTTAGCAGGCGGCGGCGCGCATAATTCAACACTAAAAAAAATGCTGGTCAACTACTTACCCGTTGAGATTACAGTGATTACCCAAAATGATTTAGGTTGGTCCAATGATGCGAAAGAAGCTATGGCATTTGCCCTTTTAGGATACGAGACCTTACAGGGACATAAAAATAATGCTCCTGCCGCGACTGGTGCCAAACAATCCGTGATTCTGGGAAAGATCATCCCAAATCCATTTGGTCCCATAGGAGAGCGGAATCACTCAACATAACTTTATCAATTCAACCATACGAACGTTTTCACAGGAGGTTAAAAAATGTTAGATAAATTTACACAGTTCATTGAACGTCATCTGGCTGGACCAATGGAAAAACTGGGGAGTCAACGGCATTTACGGGCGGTCCGCGATGGGATTGTCTCTACTTTGCCACTGATTATCGTCAGCTCATTTTTTATGATTTTGGCTTTTCCTCCCCTGCCACAAGACTGGGGAATCTATCAATTTCTTTCGAGCCATGCGACCACGATCTTGCTTCCTTACCGCATGACGATGTACATTATGAGTTTATATGCCGCATTCGGGATCGGCTTTAGCTTAGCCCGTTCCTATAAACTCGATGGTCTCTCTGGTGGTATCTTAGCCACCACAGCTTTTTTATTGACTTTCACGCCAATAAATATCCCCCCCGAAGCTTTGGAGGCTGCTGGAACAGCCGGATTTGTTTTACCAATGGCAAACTTGGGCAGTGCCGGGATGTTCGTAGCGATCATTACATCGATTTTAGCTGTCGAGATTTATCGTTTGACGGATAAATCTAAATTTAAAATCACGATGCCGGAACAAGTCCCTCCTGCTGTTGCTCGATCTTTTGAAGCATTAACGCCAACATTGATCATTATTTTAGGTATGGGGGCAATCACCTATTACATTGGCTTTGACTGGCATACCATCGTAGCAAAAGTTGTTGATCCTCTAGTTAGCGCAGCCGATAGCTTGCCAAGTGTCTTATTGATCACTTTCTTAACGACATTCTTTTGGTCCTTTGGGATCCATGGTGCCTCGATCGTTGGTTCACTGGCACGGCCGTTATGGCTGCAATTATTGGAAGGCAACACCACTGCGTTAGCTTCTGGCGATGTGATTCCCAACATTGCTGCTGAGCCATTCTACCAATGGTTCATTTGGATCGGCGGCGCAGGATCAACCATCGGTCTGGCGATCTTGCTTGCTTTTCGTACAAAATCCGAATTCGGATCAAAACTAGGAAAAACCGCATTGATCCCTGCTATTTTCAATATCAATGAGCCGCTGATTTTTGGGACGCCTATCGTCTTAAATCCAATTTTGATTCCGCCATTTATCATTGCACCATTAGTCAATGGTGTAATTGCCTGGGTAGCCACCTCGGCTGGTTTAGTCAACAAAGTGACCGTCAATGCCCCTTGGACATTGCCAGGACCAATTGGTGCCTTTCTTGCAACAGGCGGTGACTGGCGAGCAATCGTCTTAAACATTCTTTTGATTGTACTTTCCATCCTCATTTATTATCCATTTGTAAAAATCTATGACAAAAATGAATTGGAAAAGGAAAATCAACCAGTCACTGAATAACTCTTGATGAGCAAAAAAAGGAGCCTCTGTCTAACAGAGACTCCTTTTTAAAATTTTTTTGAGCATACCAATAAGGAGCTGCTTTTCCTAAGTAAGAAGCACGAAGCAACCTTACTTTAGAAATTAGAAATAAGACTATGTTTTAACGCAGTGTTACTATTCTAACAATCATTAAGGGAAATTATTATCCTTCCCTTAATGCACCTTTTAAGAAATTCACAAACTATTTATATAAGATATCTATTCATTTTATTCAATAGGCAAATTGTGCTGTTTCAAGAAAGATAGCTTATCCCAGTAGCCTCTTTGAAATAAAATTTTATTATTTACTATTTGAAAAAAACCGCAACCTCTCAAACCTAATGGGTCACGCCACTCTAAAATTGCCCATTGTCCATCTTCGAAAATGTTTTCAACGATACAAACCATTTCTGCGTTAGAGAAGTCTTGTTCAAACATTTTCTTTATAGCCTCTTTTCCAATAACTGGCTCATTGGCAACCTGATGGTTTATTGCATTGTCATCATATAATTCTGAAATAATTTCTACATCCGCATGATTAAATGCGTCAACCCATTGGCAAAGTATTTCTTTTGGCTTCATATCATTTTACCTCCTCGATGTGTAAAAATCTTCATTTTAATTTGCACTATAAAACAAGTATCTAATTGTATTTATATATTCTACTTTCACAAATAATTTTTGAACATCTGAAATCAAAAAATTACTATTTGCCCTAATAGGCCCTCTAAACCTGTAACTAAACCCTTGTTATTGATTATCTCATAGCATATCCTTAAAAAATTATCAAGTTCAATATTTATTTAAAACACAGTCAAAAATAAAAGAAGAAACGCATCAACGTTTCTTCTCTTCTACTTCATAAACAAAATTCGGATCTATTTCTTGGTCGAGCTTTGTAAAAGCACCTTGAATGCGGCGTTCCACTTCTGCTAACCCTTCTTTATCCATTTTCTTGATATCACTGATATCGATCGCCTCCCCAAAACGAACGGTTACTCGTCGACGTTTAAATAAATCTTTTAGCGTTAAGGGACCTTGATAAACAGAAGGAACGATTTTTACCTTCGCCATTTTGGCAATCAGTGCCATGCCACCCTTCAGCGCGGTCGAATGTCTTGTTCCGCTAGGAAACATAATGAGACTCAGATCTGTATCTTTTAAGATTTTCACCGGTGTTTTGACAGCACTCGGCCCTGGTTTGTCACGCTTTACCGGAAAAGCATTCGCATGAATCAAAATAAAGCGCAAGATTGGATTCTTAAACAATTCTTCTTTTGCCATAAAGCTGAACTTTTTGGGACGAGCAGCCACCGCCAGATACAACGGATCCCACCAGGTACGGTGAGGTGCAACCAATATGTAATTTTCATTTTGCGGCAAAGCCTCTTTGTTTTGATATCGGGCGTTCCCGTTGATCAAAAACAAAATGACCCGAACCACGCCTCGCATAAAGCTAAAAAACATACTCACTTTCCTTTCCAGTTTCTTTTATAAGTATGCAAAAAAACGCTTCAAATGACAAGCCTTTTTTGTCGTTTCCGATTATTCTTAATCGTAGTATAATACAAAGGAAATGAATTAGAACAGGAGTATGCTTTCATGTTGCAATCAAACGAACGCATAGATCAATTATATGCGGAAGATATCAAAATCATCCAAAGCAGCGAGGTCTTTTCTTTCTCCCTCGATGCCGTTTTGCTAGCTAACTTCCCAACGATTCCCAAACGGGGACGAATCGTTGATCTGTGTGCTGGAAATGGTGCAGTCGGCTTGTTTATTAGCCGTAAAACTTCGGCTCATATTTACCAGATCGAGCTGCAGGACCGGCTGGCTGATATGGCTCAACGCAGTGTAAGCTTGAATGGGCTTGAGGAACAAATAACGGTTTACCCAATGGATTTAAAAAACATCTTTACCAAAATCAAACCGGATTCGGTGGATCTTTTGGTCTGTAATCCGCCCTATTTCAAAAATGTTCCCACTGCTGTTAAAAATCCCAATCCTTATCTGGCGATTGCTCGCCATGAAATCGAGACCACATTAGACGAGGTGGTCCACACAGCCAGTAAAGCGCTGAAAATGACTGGGCGCTTTGCTATGGTTCACCGACCTGATCGTTTTTTGGATATTTTAGACTGCATGAGAAAATATCGGATCGCCCCCAAACGTGTCCGTTTCGTCTATCCCAAAGCAGGGAAAGACGCGAATATCCTATTGATCGAGGGCATCAAGGATGGTAAAGCTGATGGTTTCAAGATTGCCTCACCGCTGATCACTTATCATGCGGATGGGAGCTACAGTGAGGAAGTGAGTCGGATGCTTTATGGCAGCTGATACGCATTACTTCTATGTATTGCTCTGTAAAGACAATACCTTTTACGGTGGTTATACCACAGATTTGATACGCCGCCTGCATCAACACAATCAAGGCATTGGAGCAAAGTACACTCATCCAGCTAGTCGTCGCCCCTTACAAATGATCCATGCGGAAAGTTTTGCTACCCGTAGTGAAGCCACAAAAGCGGAAGCTGCCTTTAAAAAACTGGTGCGCAAACACAAAGAACGTTATTTGACTGAACAGAAAGAAAAAAATGTTTTGAATGCTCAATCTTCAAAGGGAAGTAAAGACATCACAAAAGGATAGATGAATCGGATGATTCACCTATCCTTTTGTCTCATGTAATGACATTTTTTATTGGTTTCCAGGGACTGCCCAAGCTGTTTGACTTTTACCAAACTCTTTTGGCAAGATCCCATCAATGGATTCATAGACTAACTCTTTTTTGCTCTCAGGCAAAACGATGGCTGTTAAATAATTGTTTGTTTCTGTAAAAAAACCGATGTCTGCAAAAGCGGACTCAATCAGATGGTATTGGACACCTTGCAGCTCAGCTTGTTCTTGTTTCGCAAAGATTGGCTCTTGGCGCAAATAGTAATACTGTTCTCCTAGTTTGAAATACACAGAGTTGTGCGCAATACCCAGAAATTGGATTTCTCGGCTAACCGGTTCTGCTTGATAGATCCCCAGAGAAGGAATGGCTTCACTTTGGATTCGCTGATAAGCCGCCAACGTGCTCTGATCATAATATTTATATCCGATAAAGCGTTTTTCCCGATCGCGGATATTTGGCGTAATTTGTGCATTGTCATTTTTAAAGTCGTGAAAAAAATGATCTCCTAACAAGAAACCGCCGCCGCAAAGCAACAAAACTACGACAGGCAGCCAGATCAAACCCTGCCGCCGGTTCTCCCGATACAACAAAAGGATCAGCAAAAGTAAAAGCGCCACTAATCCAACGACTAATAAAACCGGAACGATTGAATAATAAAAAAACTCACTTTTAAGCCACATTTCTGCTGACATGAATGCAATCATCGTCTACTCCTTTTCAGTTCAAATAAGCACCTATCATCAACCCAATAAAACTAGCCGTCAATCCTACAATGTACGTACTGAAAAAATAAAGATAAAAGTACTGGCGATTGGTCTTTAGCAATGTAAATAATTCAATCGTCATTGTTGAAAAAGTAGTATAACCGCCCATGATCCCTGTTCCAAGCAAAAGATACAAGTGTTGATCAATCTGAAGACCGGCAAGAATCCCTAGTATCAACGCACCAGATAAATTAATCAGCAAAGTGGCTTTGGGAAAAGGATGTGGTCTTCGTTCAAAATAACGATTGATACCATAACGCAGGACAGCGCCCATGGCTGCACCAATTCCTACAACGATATATGCCATACTTACACCTGCTTTCTAACGAGGGCTTCGCCTAACCAGACAAAAAATAACCCGCCGCAAATCGACAGGATCAAATACCCCGTCGCTAATCCATAGGCTTGCTTTTGCAGCAACTGCACCGTGTCAAGTGCAAAGGATGAAAAAGTCGTCAAAGCACCGCAAAATCCGGTCCCCATGCCCAAGATCAAACGTCCATTCAAGTGTCTTTTCGTCATGATCTGCTTGACTAAAAAGCTAAAAATAAAACAGCCAATAAAATTAGCCAGTAATGTGCCTAAAGGGAAGATGCCCCAAGACGGCAATTCCGAAGCAAGAAAATAACGTGCCATGCCGCCAAAAAATGCAAAAAATGCCACAACAAGTACATTCATGTTGATCCTTCTTTCTAAAAGAAAAAGAACCAAGTTCATAAAACCTTGGCTCTTCTAGAAAATGATTATTTCGCGCGTTTGATGTACGTACCTTCAGAAGTATTGATTTCTAGAGATTCGCCTTCTTCGATAAAGTCAGGTACGTTGACGACCAAACCTGTTTCCATCGTTGCTGGTTTACCTGAGCCAGTCACAGTCGCACCTTTGATCGACGGTTGTGTTTCAACAACTTTCAAGATGACTGATGATGGTAATTGAACCCCAATCACTTCACTGCCGAAGAATTGGATCTTCACTTCCATGTTTTCCAGAATGTATTTCATTTCTTCTTCTACAACTTCAACCGGAATTTCATATTGTTCATAGGTTTCCAAGTCCATGAAGAACGCTGTATCGTCCATTGTATACAAATATTGAACAGCTTTCGTATCAATATGAGCTTTTTCAAATTTTTCTTCTGGACGGAATGTTGTATCATAGGTTGAACCTGAACGAACATCGCGCAATTTCATACGCATGACTGTATTCCCTTTACCAGGTTTGTGATGGCTGGCTTCTAATACCTTGATTAGTTTGCCGTCTTGCACGAATGTCATTCCTGCTCTTAAATCACTTGCATTGATCATAATGGTTTATTCTCCTTCGTCTTAGATAATCCTTGTCTATTGTATCAAAAAAACTGGCTTTGTTCTACAAAAATCAGTCTTGTGATCGGACAAGTTTTCGCCGTTTCTCCATATAATGAGGATCATACTCATCCGTTTCAATATAAATATACATTTTTTTATCCGGCATGAAGCTGCGGATCTTTGCTTCGATCTCGTTAATGATTTGATAACCGATCTCCTCTTGTTTTGCTGTGATATCAATTTTGGCAGCGACTAAGATTTCCGCAGGACCTAAATGAACGGTTTTGATATCCAATAATCGATCGACATCTGGACGATCAAAGGCTTCTTTGATCAGTACAAGATCTCTTTTCGTCACGCTTTCGCCAATCAATAAACTGTAAAATTCTCGTGCCAAAAAGATAGCAGCAATCATCAACAAAATACCGATCAGCAAACCACTGAAAGCATCAAAAAACGCATTGCCAGTGACCATTGTCAAGATCGTTCCACCCATTGCCAAAATCAAGCCAATCACTGCACAAAAGTCTTCGGTAAAGATAATCAAGATCTCACTATGGCGACTTTCTTTCAAAAACCGATAAATAGGCTGCTTTTCTACGTTCAAGGTCCGAATTTCTTTGATCGCGATCCACAAAGAACTACCTTCTACAACTAAACCGAAAAGCAAAATACCAATCACTAGCCAAGTATTACCAACTTCATGAGCAGGATGCAGCAGCTTTTCAAAAGCTTCCATTACACCTAGAGCGCCCCCACCAAAAAACAGCATCATCGCTACGATCGTACTAAAGAAGTATTTCGCGCGTCCTTCGCCAAATTGGTGAAGTTCACTTTGCCCTTTCGTTGCTCGTTTATCACCGATCAACAGAAAGATTTGATTGCTGCAATCGACCACGCTGTGAATACTTTCATTCAACATCGCCGCACTGCCGCTCAATGCGTAGCCGACAAACTTGCTGATGGCAACTAAAATATTCGAGATGAGTGCTGCTATCACCGCCATCATGCCGTTTGCTTGTTTTTCCATTCAAATTCGCTTCCTTCCAAACCAAATTCTTGCCTATTATATCTCAAAAAAGGACCCTCGCACAGGAGAGAAAAAGAGCTATTCCTTTTTTTGTTCTTTTTTGACCCGAGCTTCTCTCCGACTGATTTTCTTCGTCCAAAAGCCGCCAGAAATATATTTGGGCTCATAGCTAATGATAAAGGCCCGTTCTTCGATTTGTTTGATTTTTTGAAACAGTTTCTTCTCGCTTTTGCGTTGTGAGAGAATTTCAAGGATCAATCGCGGACCTTCTAATCCTTCTCCGTAACTTTGAGTAACACCATATCCTTCTTGGCGTAAAATTTTTGGCAAATTCTTTTCTTCATCTGTATTCGTCGGTAAAATCACCGTGACCATCGTATAGCCTAAAGCTAGCTGATCTTCGATTTTGATTCCAACACTAACTCCTGCGGCGTAACCTAATGCATAAAACAGTAGGTTCAATGGATTGTCTAAGCGATCCAATACCATCGACAATCCTAATATATAAATCGTGATCTCGACCATACTGACCAGCGGTGCAATCAGCCGATACCCTTTCATCGTCAATAAAAAACGAATTGTATTCAATGTGACATAAGCCATATTGATAAAGAAGATCATCGCTAACATTTGCAAATCAATTTCCATCCCGTATCCCTCCTCTTTTAAGAATAGCAAATGCTTCTCAAAAGTGAAAATAATTGAGAAGTTGCCATCTGTTAGTCACCGTTTTCTTTCAACAAATAAAAACAAGGAGGACAGCTGCCGCTTCTTTAACGGAAATTGTCGCTTCAGCTTTCTTGATATTTTTTGAAAAGACTAGCGGTATTCTGAAGCACAAAACAACTATCCAAATCACAGATGATAGCGACTGGTTTTGTCAGCTTACTTCATCCAGCAAGCTAGCGCCACAGCTTCATCTACAATTCAGATAGTTGCTTTCTTTGTTGTTTAAATCATTATCCTTGTTTTATTAACGAATAACTCCCAACTGCTTGTTGAGCGAGAGATTCTCACGAGTGCCTTTGCTTATTTCAGTTGTCCTACTCATCAAGAGCGAAAGTAGCCATTTTTATTGCTTTCTGACTGCCCCTCTTCGATCATTCCTTCTAAGGAACGATCCAGAACAGCTCGCTTATCGCCGTTTTTTTTGTTCATGCCGCGAAATTCCCGCCGTGTCATGCCTACAGATTGCGGTCGATTGAACTTTCTGACCGTGGGATCATCGCCTTCTTTTACTTGGTAGGCTGCTGGCTCAGTATCAAAGAGCAAATAGGATTCGCGGGGTTTCTCCATTGAATCCATCAGTTCTTGTGAAGTGATCTCTTCTTTTTCTTGCTCAGGGATGATCGATGCAGGAATGTATTTGGGAACAAAATAAGATCGCCCAGAATACTCTTTCTTGGTCGGTGTTGGCGTTTCAGCCCGTTCTGCTTTACTCGTCACTTTATAAGAAGCACGTCGTTGATCATTGCCAAAAAGATTTGTTTTGCCGGTAGGTGTACTTTCCTGCAAAGGTCGTTTTCCATAGCTTGGTAAATTTGCCCGATGTTGCGCTAATTCTTCTTTTTGCCGCACACTATGACCGTAATTGGGGTGACTGGAAGGAACTTTCCGACGCAATGAGTGAGCAGAATCCTTTTCTTTGCTGCTCGTGCTAGGTTGATCCTTGATTTCTGTCAAAATCCAATCATCAGACTGACTGAAAACTTCCTTGTGTTCGGACTGCAGCTTTACACCTTCTTGATCATCATATGCTGGAAAACGGAAATGTTTGCGTTTCACATCTAAATAATTTGCCAATTCACTCATCCTCTGGTTGCGATTTTTTATAATCATATCATATTTCAGTGAATAATTCACGAAAGCTGTGGTGCCTTTTGGGAATATTCAATGACCAAATGCAATAGATTATTACGTCAGACTAGCTGAATTTGGCTCTTTGACATGTGCATACAATGGTTCGATCTGCCAAATGTCATCAGCATAATTTTGAACCGTATAATCTGCGGAAAATTTGCCGGCATTCGCAATATTCATCAAGCTGATCGCTTGCCAGCGCTGTTGGTCTTTATAAGCTAAATCCACGCGATATTGGGCATCGCAATAAGATTTGAAGTCTTTCAACAAGAAGTATTCATCATTATATTTTAATAGTGAATCAAACACTTCCCGACCTTCTCTTTCTATATTTGGGATCGTTCCGTCAATAAATGCATTCACAACTCGTTGCAGCACAGGATCTTCTTCATAAAACGCATACGCAGAATAGTTTTGTTGGGCATAATAAGCATAGACCTCTTCTTCTGTTAATCCAAAAATGGCAATGTTCTCATCTCCGATTGCATCTCGAATCTCAATGTTCGCGCCATCCAATGTCGCGATCGTGACTGCCCCATTCAACATCAGCTTCATGTTGCTAGTACCGGAAGCTTCTTTTGATGCTAAGGAAATTTGCTCACTGACATCTGCTGCGGGAATGATCCGCTCAGCCAATGTGACATTGTAGTTTTCCAAAAAGACGACTTTCAGCTTATCATTGATTGTCGGATCATGATTGATCAGGTTAGCTACTTCATTGATCACTTTAATAATGGCTTTCGCATAATGATAACTAGGTGCGGCCTTCGCTCCAAAAATAAATACCCGCGGATGAATCGGTGCCTGAGGGTCATCTTTCAAGTCAAAGTAAAGTTTCAAAATATGCATCACATTCAGCAATTGTCGTTTATACGCATGGAGCCGCTTGATTTGGACATCAAATATCGCGGTTGGATCAACTTCGATCCCGGTTGTCTGCTGAATATATTCAGCTAACGCTTGTTTGTTGGTCAGTTTTGCATCTGCTAGACGTTGCAATACTGTTGGATCTTCTTGGTAATTTTTCAATAATTGCAAGTCTTGCGGGTTATGGCGCCAACTTTTGCCGATAGTCATATCAAGCACCTTTGATAAAGGTTGGTTGGCTAACTGCATCCAACGACGTTGTGCGATCCCATTGGTTTTATTATTGAACCGTTCTGGGAATATCAAATAAAAATCATGTAGGACAACGGATTTCAACAGATCAGAATGGAGCTTTGCGACACCATTGACACTATGGCTGCCAATAATCGCTAAATGCGCCATATGGACTTGGCCATCAATAATAATACGCGTCCGATTAAGAAGGGCAGCTTCGTGAACCTCTGCATACTCTTCAAGATAACGACGATCGATTTCTTCAATGATTTGGTAATTCCGAGGAATAACTTCTTTGAATAGATCAATCGGCCATTTTTCTAAAGCTTCAGCCATAATCGTATGGTTGGTATAGCTCATGACTTTCACTGTGATTGACCATGCTTGTTCCCATGGCAAATCATGATCATCTAACAATAACCGCATCAATTCGGATACACATAATGCAGGGTGGGTATCATTGATATGGATAGCAATTTTTTCACTCATCATCGTTAGCGGATGATTCAATTTTAAATAGTAGCGAACAATACTTTGAATGCCTGCTGAGACAAAGAAATATTCTTGCATAAGTCGAGTCTTCTTGCCTCGTTCATTAGAATCATCTGGATACAAGACAGCGGTCAGATCTTCTAGAGAACGACGAGATTCAATGGTTGCATAGTTGGCTTCTTCCGCTGCAGGAACCTCAACGCTCCACAAACGTAATGTATTGATCATATCATTTTGATAGCCAACCATTCCGGTATCATAAGGAACCGCACGCCAGACATACCCACCATGCCGTTCAGGACGCAGCCTCCCATTCTCGTCTTCAATCAAGTACACTTCGCCGCCATATTGGATATCCACGGCTTTACTCTCCTTTCGAACCTCCCAGACATTTCCGGCACGTAACCAGTCGTCAGGCAGCTCTACTTGATGCCCATCTACAAACTTTTGTTTAAAAAGGCCATAATTATAACGGATGCCGTTCCCATTTCCTGGCAACCCTAATGAAGCCAAAGAATCCATGAAACAAGAAGCTAATCGTCCCAGTCCACCATTTCCTAATGCCATATCTTTTTCAACTTCAGCAACTTCATCTAATGAAAAGGATAACTCTTCGAAGAGCTCTTCCGCAGTATCCAGCAACCCTAAATTCAGTAGATTACTTTTCAACAGTTTTCCAGGTAAAAATTCGATTGAGAAATAATACGCCTGTTTCTGCTGTTCAACGAGCAGATTTTTTCGTGTCTGGCTCCAATCATTCGCGTAGCAGCTCTTGACCACGTTAGCTAAAGCTAAAAACAATTCTTGCGGTGAAGCTTCTGCGATCTCGATCGAAAAAATATCTTTCAACCGGGTTTCTAATAATTCTTGCAAGGTAGCTTTCTCCATTACAATTCACTCCTTTATGACTATCAATTTGTATGAAAAAGGACAGAAGCACCAATCGCCCTTGTCGCTAGGTCGTTCTGTCAAACCCGCTCTACTTTCAGACTAATGAATACTTCTGTCTTATACTTGATTATACTTTGATCGCTTGGTAGAGATCAATATATTGATTGGAACTAATGTCCCAGCTAAAATCTTTATTCATGGCTTGTGCTTGCAAAGATTTCCACGTCTGCTGGTCGTCTTGATAAAGCAGGATTCCTTGTTTCACTGCATTCATCAAATAAAATGACGTGAACTCTTGGAAACCAAATCCGGTGCCTTGATGAGTGATTGGATTGTATGAATCTACCGTATCTTTTAGTCCGCCAATCTCATGCACGACTGGCAATGTCCCGTAACGCATGGCGATCATTTGTGAAAGCCCGCAAGGTTCAAAAGCAGAAGGCATCAAGAACAGATCCGCTCCGGCATACATTTTTTGCGCCAGTCCAATATCAAAAGAAATCACCGCAGCACATTTTTCTGGATATTTTGCAGCAAAGTAACGGAATCCTTCTTCAAATTCCGGTTCTCCCGTTCCTAACAGCGCAAATTGAACATCAAATTGCAATAAGTTTTCCATTTCTGGCATTACAAGATGAAAACCTTTTTGTGTAGTCAAGCGGCTGACCACTGTGATAAGAGGAACATCACGCGCTGGCAGCCCCAGCATCTTTTGCAATTCTTGCTTGTTTGCAGCTTTACCGGACATTTCATCGGAAGTAAAATGATAGGGCAGCAATGGATCTGTTGCGGGATCGTTGGTTTCATAATCGATTCCGTTCAATATTCCTTGCAGTTTCCCAGATTCCATTCTTAGAATGACTTCAAGTCCGCAACCAAATTCTGGTGTTTTGATTTCCTCACTATAAGAAGGACTGACTGTTGTGATACGATCTGCGTATAAAATACCTGCTTTCATGAAATTCAAACAGTCATTTAATCGTAATGTCCCGTCATCGTAACGCTCTGTCCCCATGCCAAACAAGTCCGGTAA
Source organism: Enterococcus sp. DIV0574 (assembly GCF_051711125.1). Lineage (NCBI taxonomy): Bacteria > Bacillati > Bacillota > Bacilli > Lactobacillales > Enterococcaceae > Enterococcus > Enterococcus sp. DIV0574. Next base: position 1,335,597 of record NZ_JBIOMA010000001.1, on the reverse strand, counting down.
AATATCTTTGCTATACCATCCTTGAAAGCCAATGTTATGAATCGTCAAAACGGTGCGGATATTCTGATAAGCATTGATCCAATGATATTTTTCTTTCAGAAGAAAAGGAATCATTGCTGTATGGTAATCATTCACATGAATCACGTCAGGAATAAAATCGATTCTCTCCATCATTTCGATAGTTGCTAGTTGAAAGAAGGCAAAACGTTCGCCATCATCATAATAATCGTATAAATTATCACGACCAAAATAGTACAGATTATCGATAAAATAGTAGGTAACACGATTGAGAACTAGTTTCTTCAACCCACAATATTGCTTACGCCAACCCACATTGACTTCAAATGAAAAACAATCTTCCAGCTGTTCTTGATAGTCGGCTGACATTTTAGTAAAGAATGGCAGAACCACGACTGTTTCTACCCCTTTTTTGACAAGTTCTTTGGGCAATGCACCCACGACATCCCCTAGTCCACCTGTCTTGAAAAATGGCGCGCATTCTGCTGCGGCAAATAGTACCTTCATGCCGTTGCTCCTCCAATTAGATCTTCAGTGACATGGGTATTTTTTTTGACGACGATCGGTGCGTCACTGGTTCCTCTAACTTTGACACCTTCTGCGATCACAACATTTTTATCGAGAATAGCATAGGAAACTTCAGCACCTTCCTTGATTTCATTATTCCCAAAAATGATCGTGTCTTTGACATGGGCATTCGGATGAATCGTTGTTCTGCGGGCAACAAGTGACCGTTCGACAGATCCTTCTACGATACAACCAGAAGCAAAGTGACTATTTTTGACATCCGAAGTCTCAGCGTAATAGGTTGGCACTTCATTCTTCAGCTTGGTGTAGATCTTTTGATTTGAGTAAAGCAATGAGGTAAATTTGTGGACATCTAACATATCCATGTTGGTTTGGTAATAGGATTGAATATCATAAATATTGCTTAAATAACCAGTATATTCATACAAGCTAGTATTTTCGATAGAGATTCGTTCCCGCAAGAAACGACCTAGGTCTGGAGTAGCACCTACAGCTTGTCCTTCTTTTAAAGCTTGGATCAGGCGGTCTGTTTTGATGATGAAGATATCAGTGCAAAGATTGACCATACTTTCTGTCTCGCATTTCTTCGCTTGGACAGCTTCATTCAAATGGCCTTCTTCGTCAACTGAAAAGATTAAGTCGTTGTCACTTACGTTATCGCTGCTGATTCGTTTATAAACGACCGTCATTTCTTTATTCTGTAACTGGTGGATTTTCAGCAACGCCCGCAAATCGATGTTGCACAAAATATTGCTGCCCATATAAACCGTATGCTCTGATTTAGATTTTTCCAAATAATCGATCACGTTATAGTAATACTCTTGACCAGCAGCTTGCTGTTTTAATGAGTCTTGGAACAAATGAATGAAGAAACGGTTTTGAACACCATCTAGATTCCATTCTTTCCCGCCACCGATATGGTCAAATACGGATTGTGTTTCTCCTTCATTAAAAATCATATACACTTGTTTGATATTTGCATTTTCAATACTTGACAAGTTGAAATCAAGCAAACGATATTTACAATCAAACAATAGCGTCGACAACGGACGACTTTCCGTTAAGGGCATCAGTTCTTTGTAGCGGTGCAGATTGCCTAAAATGGCACACATTTTATTAGTTCTCATCAATCGTCACTCCTATCACTTCAGAATAACCAACAACAGCAATTTCATCTGTTCCGTCTATGACTGCATCATCACCGATCACTGCATTTTCTCCAATGATCGCGCGTTTTAGTGTTACATTTTTCCCAATGACTGCTCCAGGCATGACCACACTATCTGTGATCTTGGTTCCTTCTTTGACTTGAACATTTTCTGATAAAATACTATGTTCAATATCTCCAGCAACATAGCAACCATCCATGATCAACGAATTTTTTGCAGAACCTGTTTCTGTAATGAAATGAGGAGGAGCAATCGGATTTTTTGAGAAGACTTGCCAATTTTTATCACGGATTCCCAGTTCCATCTGTGGATCGATAAATTCCATATTAGCTTCCCAAAGAGAATCAATGGTACCCACGTCTTTCCAATAGCCTGAAAAACGATAAGCAAATACATTGTCGCCACTTTCCAAGTAAGATGGAATCACGTGTTTCCCAAAGTCGACCATTTCGCCGTCTTTTGTATAATTGCTTAACAGTACGCTGCGTAAGCGAGCCCAGTCAAAGATATAGATTCCCATTGAAGCTAAGTTACTTTTTGGCTCTGCTGGTTTTTCATCAAATTCAATGATCCGGTCATTTTTATCTGTGTTCATGATACCAAAGCGGGAAGCGTCTTTCATTGGCACTTCTAGCACTGCAACAGTAAGAGACGCATCGTTTTCTTTGTGTTTTTCCAGCATTTCTTCGTAATCCATCTTGTAGATATGGTCACCGGATAATACTAATACATATTGAGGGTCCATTTCATCAATGTAGGCAATGTTTTGATAGATCGCATGAGCTGTTCCTTCAAACCATTTTCCACCTTCAGAATTTGAGTAGGGTTGTAAAATCGTCACTCCGGTATTGATACCATCTAACCCCCAACTTGATCCGTTTCCAATGTGACTGTTCAATGCCAAAGGTTGATACTGTGTCACCACACCAACATTCTTAATCCCTGAATTGACACAATTACTTAATGTAAAATCGATAATACGATACCGACCACCAAAAGGTACTGCAGGTTTCGCAATATTTTTGGTCAACTTCCCTAAACGTGTGCCTTGTCCTCCTGCGAGGATCATCGCTAACATCTCTGTTTTCATTTTCTTGAGCCGCTAAAAAGCCAATCTCTTTCACGATGCCGGTGTTATTTTCGATATGAATGTTTTTCTTTCAAAAAGCCTTCTTTTCGATATCACCTTTCACGTTGTCACTTCGATTGGACTTTCGAGCCAGCTCCTCCCCCCTTTCATTTTTTCCTGCGTTTGATTTGAATCTTTTCTGGTTTTATAATCAATGCCCCAAGTGCTGGCAAAATTGTTTTGATTTGATAAGGATATTCTTTGAATGGAATCGCTTCTGTTTGTTGGTCTTGATTATTCTGAGTCCAAGTCCCGCCAAAACTATCGCGTTCGGTATTCAATACTTCACGGTAGGTCCCTTCATACGGAACGCCAATGGCGAAATCGTGGCGTTCAACAGGTGTCAAATTCAATACAACGATCACGAAATCTTTTTTGGTTTTACCTTGTCGCAAATAGGTCAATGTTGTTTCCGCTAAGTTATCAGCATCAATGACTACCAGCGATTCTTCTTTATCTTCGATTTCCCACAATGAGCGCTCCTGTTTATACAGTTCATTTAGTGTCTTTGTAAATTGCTGCATACGCTGATTTAGTTCATCTGATAAATCGACCCATTCAAGCCCGTGATCATATTTCCATTCCAAAAATTGTCCCCACTCACTGCCCATAAACAGCAGTTTCTTCCCTGGATGGGTCATCATGTAGGTATACAAATTTCTTAATTGTGAAAATTGCTTGTAACGATCTCCCCACATTTTGTGCATTAAGCTACGTTTGCCATGGACGACTTCGTCATGGGAAAGGGGTAATATATAGTTTTCATTCATGCGGTACATGAATGAAAACGACAACAAACTCAAATGGTCCTTACGGAAGATTGGATCCATTTGGTAAAAACGCAGGACATCGTTCATCCAGCCCAGATTCCATTTGTAATCAAATCCAAGAGCCCCTTCTTCAATCAGGCCTGTAACTTTCGTTTCTGAGGTACTTTCCTCAGCGATCATCATCACTTCTGGATGCGCCAGTTTCACGACTGCATTTAGTTTCTGCAAGAAGTAATAACCTTCATAATTTCGATTGCCCCCCTCATGATTTGGTTGCCAAACACCCTGGTCGTAGTCTCGGTAGATCATGTTCGAAACCGCATCCACGCGAATCCCATCGATGTGATAAAATTCGATCCAAAAAAGGGCACTGGATAGCAAGAAACTTTGTACTTGTGGTTTGCCTAAATCAAAATTGATTGCTCCCCAACGAACATTTTTTGCACGATCGGCATCTTGATATTCAAATGTCGGCGTTCCATCATAGTAAGCCAAACAATCATCATTGACACAAAAATGGCCCGGCACCCAGTCAACTAGGACACCGATATTTTCCAAGTGACAGGCTTCAACAAAATCTTGAAATTCTTCTGGTGTGCCGTAATAAGCGCTGAGCGCAAAATAGCCAATCAATTGATAACCCCACGATGTGCCTAATGGATGTTCCATCAATGGCATAAATTCAATATGGGTGTAGCCCATTTGTTTGAGGTAAGGAATGAGTTCATCTTTTAATTCAGAAAAACGATAAGGGGTTCCATCTGCGTGGTGTTTCCAAGAACTTGCATGGACTTCATAAATATTAAGTGGTCGTTTAAATTGATTTTGACGCTTTTTGCGGCCTTGCCACAAACCATCACGCCATTTTTTTGCCGGCACGGTGTACAAGACAGCAGCCGTTCCAGGACGTTCTTCGAAATAAATTGCATATGGATCAATTTTCATGATTTCACGGCCGTCGGCTTGCTTGATCTTGAATTTATAATGCTGTCCTTCTTGAGGCTGATTGGTGGTAATTTCCCAAATCCCCGATTCGGAGCGTTTCGTCATCGGCAAAGAGTCATCCCATTGATTGAAGTCACCTACTAGCCAGACATTTTGCGCATTTGGCGCCCAGACACGAAAAACATAGCCTGCTTTCATACGATGTGCACCTAAAAGATGCTGTGAATAAAAATTTTCACCGGTCGTAAACTGCTTCTCTGCTGTAATCATTTGCTCATTTTCCACTCGTATGTCAAACCTCCTCTTAGATCAACCCTATTTTTTCAGCCAATCAATCTTCCATCTAAAAACAGAATATTAGGAAGATCACTGGGAAAATAGTTCAGGGTAGATGGCTATAATTTAGCATTGCTGCTCCTATATGTAGAATAGCATAAATTAAAGATCTCGTAACGTAAAAGCCTTGGCGATTGCCGGAATAGAACAATTCCTATTCCTGATTCGTTGTATTTCGATCCTCTGCTTATAATCAAAAGATTTAAGGCAGAAAAAAAACAGCTTGAACACGATTGGTTCAACCTGTTTCAGTGCTGCTTCTTTTTTTGGAAACAAAAGCGACATAAGAAGCGACACTTACTTGAAACAAACCGACGATCAAAAATAAAGCAAACAAAAATGGATGGAATTGAACTTTCATCTGGAAAGCCGTTATGACCGCAGCGATCCCAATTCCGGCTGAAAGATAAGGCCAAGAACGAAAAGACCAGAAGCTGGCAACTGTTGTATATAAACTACAGATGCCCAATAAAAAAAGCCTTGTGACCACATCAAAGACTGTGTCTGAAAAATGTATATTCTCTGAAAAAATTTGATTTGCATTAAATGTGTTAGGAACTTTTAAAATAAATAAAAGTGCCGACACCATACTAAGAATAAAAATAAACACATGGCTACTTGCAAAGACGATTCTTTGATTTGATTTCACCTGAGACTCACAACCTTTGATTAATCCATTCAGAGACAGGCATGACCTTTCTCTCGATCCTAAAAAGGATCATGCCCGCCAAAGTTCTTTCACTTGTCCATCTGTATATACTTTATACACTTTTTCATATTGCTTATTCATTGATTGACAGGCAATCAAAAAGTATTTTCCATCCCCGTCAAACTCAAGATCTCCTAATGCTTTCAAAGATACTGATTCTGTCTGTCCTAATTTATTCGTCAAAAAACGAACAGCTTGGGCCGGAGTCAATAAATAGTTTTTCATTAACAACCAGTCGATCACGATTGGTACGATTGTATTTGCTTGACATTCATTTTTTTGTTTAAGTGCAAAAATTAATTCTCCATCAGAAAAGCGGCTTTCTTCAATACCGGCTTCGCAAAGTTCTTTTCGTGCATGCTCAATTTCCGCCATCGAAACAAAAGTGATCATCTCTGCTTTGCTTCTTGTTTCTTCAATCACTTCTGTATGAAATGTTTTGATTCCTTCCAATTTTTACGCCCCCTTTCAAAATTCTAAAGTTATCATACCACCTCAAATGAGAACAATCAATTAATACGCTCGTTATTTTCTAATCATTTTCAAATAATAAAAAATGCAAAAAAAGAAAGAAAACGTTATCCCAAAGAGGGTTTTAACGAATTCTTTCTTTTTTATCTTTTGTGTTTCTGAACGTTTATTAAAATTTTATCATTTCCGTGATGAGAATTGTTTGCGGATTAGATGTTTTTCCAAGATAATCTGCTAAAAATGTACGCCGATCAAATTCGGACAATCCTTCCATCGATGACCCATTCTGCTCAGTGAGAAACGCAGGATCAACAACAGGAAGATCAAAACCCTGTTCTGACTGAAGAATATTTCCTTCTATGAGTGATGTCAGAAAAATACTTGGCCGGATTTTTCGCTGTTTTGCCACCCGTTCAAAGATGACACTGATTTGATCCAAGTAATAGGTCTCATCAACATCCCCTAGCAAATACAAAAGCTTCTGATAGATTGGCAATGACAGTAGTTGTCGATTTGCTGCAAAAAAAGCGGGAATCGTTGCCGGCCATTTTTCTTGGGAAAGAGAAATAAGCTGGAAAGACTCATGGATTAGCCGATAAATGAATCCTTGTACCACCCCTTCCTCACAAGCATAGAAAAAGCGTTGGTCACTCATGAGTTCCGCTTGTAAAATGAACGCCAACTGTTCTGAAATTATCGTATTAGGTAGTTGCCAACGTTCACGACTCTTCTGCTGATCTTGTGTGGAATAGATAGAAAATGCCATTTGATAGCGACGATCCTTTCGGTTAATGATCCCAGCATCGATCAACTGATCAAGTATTTTTTCAAAATTTTTCTCTGGAAAATTTTGTTTTAATTCTCTTAAGATTGGTGGTTTTTGTTGTTTTTTCAAGAAAAGAATCAGTTTTAAGAACAACTCTGAATCAATAATTTTCTGAATTCCTTGATAATGACTACTATAAAAAAATTCCATGTCTTTCGCTCTCTTTCCATTCCCACTAGAAGGGCCGTCTTCCCATTCAAAAATAGCCGGACAATCTTAAGCTTCCCTGCTAGCCAAAAACCTTTCATTATTACAGTGAAAGGACTGCAGTTGCTGATTGTCCGACAAATTCAAATGTTCATCTTTTTTGCCCGTATTATCCTGTCAGCTATTAGTTATTAAAGCTTTCAGTTAATTGCGGCACAACTTGTTTTTTACGAGAAACAACCCCAGGTAAGAATGCACGATTTGCTGTCAAGACAACGTTAAACGCCGCTTCAACCGGTGCAGTTGGCTCTCCAATCACTAGCAATTCAGAATTGCTGTTCAAAATATCAGTAACGACTAATAAGTACAAGTCATAGCCTTTTGCCTGATTTTCGGCCTTCATTGCTGTTTCTAGCTCTTCTTGGCGGCTAAACACTTCATTCAAATCCACTGTATTTACTTGACCGATACGAATGTTTTTTCCACCCATCGGAAAACTTTTTGCATCTAGATCCAACAACTCAGCAGCCGTTTTGGTTGTTAAATTTGTTCCAGCTTTCAACATATCCAGACCGTACGCATCTAAATCCACATTAGCAATTGCTGCTAACTCTTTTGCAGCGGCGATATCTTCCTCAGTACATGTAGGTGATTTGAACAACAATGTATCTGAAACGATCGCTGACAACATGATTCCGGCAATAGCTGCGGGAATCTCTACATTTGCCTCACGGTATAATTTCAACACGATCGTACTCGTACAGCCAACAGGTTCTGCACGGTAGTAGAGAGGGTTTGCAGTTTCAAAATTGGCGATACGATGATGGTCAACTACAGCTAAAATGGCAGCTTCTGCTATCCCTTCTGCACTTTGTTGAAACTCATTATGATCCACAAGCATCACTTCTGAACCAGCCTCAATCTGCTCAATCACACGCGGGGCTTCAAGTTCAAAATGAGACAAAGCAAATTGCGTTTCTTCGTTTGGTGTTCCCAGAGCAACTGCTTCAGTATCTTTTCCTAATTCCTTTTGCAAGTGCGCAAAAGCAATCGCTGCTCCAATAGCATCTGTATCAGGATTTTGGTGTCCAAATACTAATATTTTCGACATAATGATCGCTCCTAATTCATTCATTTTCCACTTTCTAATGATAGCAAAAAATAGGAAAGAATCAATAGTTATCTTCTCTACGCTTGTAAACGGGTAAGATAACCTTTATAGTCATCGACATGAAGCAACTCTTTTGCATTTTTCACGCGATCTTGTGTTGGCGGCTCAATTCCTTCCAGTGGATACTTCAGTCCTAATTCATCCCATTTATATTTACCCATTGTGTGATAAGGTAAAATCTCTACTTTATCTACATTATTCAACGTCTTGATAAACGCATCTAAACGGATCAAAAACTCATCATAATCACTTCTGAATGGCACCAGCACGTGGCGGATCCAGACTGGCTTATTGATTTCTGAAAGGTATTTTGCCATTTCTAAGATGTTGTCGTTGGATTGTGTGGTCAGCTTCTTATGAGCATCATTATCAATATGCTTGATATCAAATAATAGCAAATCAGTGACAGTCATCAACTCTTGAAATTTGCTAAAAAAAGGTTCTTCCCGAGTAAAAGGTTTTCCGCACGTATCTAAGGTGGTGTTCACCCCTGCAGCTTTGGCTTTCCGGAAAAGATCGATCAAGAAGTCCAACTGAAGCAATGGTTCTCCGCCACTCACAGTCAGCCCACCTTTTTCTCCCCAAAATTCTCGATATTTGAGTGCTTCTTCCAGTACGTCATCTGTCGTCCGTTCGATACCGGCACCGATTTTCCAAGTATCTGGATTATGACAAAACTCACAACGCATCCGGCATCCTTGCATAAAGACAATAAAGCGAATACCTGGTCCGTCCACTGATCCGAAACTTTCTGTTGAATGAATATGTCCTGTTACTGACATGTTGCTCTTCCTTTCTTGAAGAAACTAAAAATAAAGTTGCATCGTTTTATTCCATTGATTCCTCGCCCATACTCGCAGTGAGGCAATAGTTTGATGAACAAACTACGCTTGTCATCATCTGCTCTGCTTCGCAGTCGCAGTGATTCCCTTCGGCTTTGTTACTACGGTCTCTTCGTTCTCCGTATTCATCATCTGCTCTGCTTCGCAATCGCAGTGATTCCCTTCGGACTTCGGTTACTACGGTCTCTTCGTTCCCCGTATTCATCATCTGCTCTGCTTCGCAGTCGCAGTGATTCCCTTCGGACTTCGGTTACTACGGTCTCTTCGTTCCCCGTATTCATCATCTGCTCTGCTTCGCAGTCGCAGTGATTCCCTTCGGACTTTGGTTACTACGGTCTCTTCGTTCCCCTAGTATTATTCATCATCTGCTCTGCTTCGCAGTCGCAGTGATTCATAACAATAGCGGCGGAATGTTCCATCCGCCGCCTTTTTTTTGCTATTACATTGCTTCGTGCATAGTACGAGCGATAACGTCATCTTGTTGTTCTTTTGTCAACTTGATGAAGTTAACTGCATAACCTGATACACGAATTGTTAATTGTGGGTATTTTTCTGGATGCGCTTGTGCATCAAGCAATGTGTCGCGGTTGAATACGTTGATATTCAAGTGGTGACCACCTTTTGCTGCATAACCATCCAACATAGTTGCTAGGTTTTCTTGCTGTGTTTCGTCGTCACGTCCTAATGCTTTAGGTACGATTGAGAATGTATTTGAAATACCATCTAATGAATAGTCATATGGCAATTTCGCAACAGATGAAAGACTAGCCAACGCACCGTGTGTATCGCGGCCGTGCATTGGGTTCGCACCTGGGGCAAATGGCGCACCAGCGCGGCGTCCGTCAGGAGTGTTCCCTGTTTTCTTACCATAAACGACGTTTGAAGTGATCGTTAAGATCGATGTTGTATGTTTTGAGTTACGGTAAGTTTTTGTGCGTTTTACTTTCTTCATGAAAGTTTTCAATAGGTTAACAGCAATATCGTCTACGCGATCATCGTTGTTTCCATATTTAGGATAGTCGCCTTCGATTTCGTAATCTTCAACGATGCCGTTTTCGTCACGAATTGTGCGGACTTTCGCATATTTGATAGCAGATAATGAGTCAACTGCTACAGAGAATCCAGCGATACCAGTAGCCATCGTACGCAAGATATCTGTATCTTGTAAGGCCATTTCAATTCGTTCATAAGAATATTTATCATGCATGTAGTGGATAATGTTCAATGTATTGACATACAAATCACAAATCCAGTCCATCATTGTGTCATATTTTTCCATTACTTCATTGTAATCAAGATATTCTGAAGTGATTGGTTGGAATTTAGGTCCCACTTGCGCTTTTGATTTTTCGTCGACCCCGCCATTGATTGCATACAACAACGTTTTCGCCAAGTTCGCACGAGCCCCGAAGAATTGCATTTGTTTACCAATGCGCATAGCAGATACACAACATGCGATTCCATAGTCATCGCCCCAATGTCCACGCATTACATCATCGTTTTCATATTGGATTGCTGATGTTTGGATAGACATTTTCGCACAGAATGTTTTGAAGTTGTGTGGCAAGCGTGTTGACCACAAAACAGTCAAGTTTGGTTCTGGAGCTGGTCCCAAGTTTGCTAGTGTGTGCAAGAAACGGAAGCTGTTTTTAGTTACCATGTGGCGTCCGTCTTCACCCATCCCGGCGATTGATTCTGTAACCCATGTTGGGTCACCAGAGAATAATGCATTGTATTCAGGTGTACGAGCAAATTTCACTAGACGAAGTTTCATTACGAAATGGTCAACGATTTCTTGTGCTTCTTCTTCTGTGATCACGCCATTTTTAAGGTCGCGTTCTACATAGATATCCAAGAAAGTTGACGTACGTCCTAGAGACATTGCTGCTCCGTTTTGTTCTTTGATGGCTGCTAGATAGCCTAAATATAACCATTGGAATGCTTCTCTTGCAGTTTGTGCAGGTTGAGAAATATCAAACCCGTAGATTGTACCAAGTTCTTTCAATTCGCTTAATGCACGAATTTGTTCACTTAATTCTTCACGTTGGCGAATGATATCGTCTGACATCGTGCCATTGCCGCAATACAACAAGTCTTGTTGTTTTTCTTTGATCAAGTAATCCACACCATACAATGCTACGCGACGGTAGTCACCGATGATACGACCACGACCATAAGCATCAGGAAGTCCAGTGATAACACCAGAACGGCGTGCAGCTCTGATTTCAGGAGTGTACGCATCAAATACACCTTGGTTGTGTGTTTTACGGTAGTCACGGAAGATGTGAGAAACTTCAGAATCAATTTCATACCCATAAGATTCTGCTGATTGTTCTGACATTCTGATACCGCCGAACGGTTGCAAGCTGCGTTTGAAAGGTTTGTCTGTTTGGAACCCGACAACTGTTTCTAACTCTTTGTTTAAATAGCCCGGGCCGTGAGAAGTAATCGTTGAAACGATTTTAGTATCCATGTCTAAAACGCCGCCAGCGTCACGTTCTTGCTTGTTCAAGTCCATAACTTGATCCCAAAGCTTTGTAGTTGCTTCAGTTGGGCCAGCTAAAAATTCGTCTGTTCCGTCATAAGGTGTGTAGTTTTCTTGGATGAAGTCGCGTACGTTAACTTCTTCTTTCCAAGTTTTTCCTTTAAATCCATTCCATTGTTCCATTTGATGGACCTCCTTAAATTTTCTGTTCACTAAGTGTAACAGCTTTACGTGAATAGTATAACACAAAGCGTTTGCATTGCAAGCATTTACAAGAATTATTTTTAACAAAATTAGCTATTAAAACATAAAATGCAACGAAACAGCTTTTAAATCAACGTTTTTTAAATGTGAATTTTTTATTAAAGTCCATTTTTTGAAAATGTGAAAAATTAATTATATAGAAAAAAACACGCGTCTGTATTGGTACAGATACGTGTTTTACATTTAACTTATAGTACAGAATCTTCTTGAATCGCAGGATCAATCACTCGAGCAACTTCATGGATCAAGCCGCCGGATTTTTCATCGGTAACAAAGGACCCATTCGATGTCCGGTCATTGATTGGGATTTGATTCGTCTCGATCTCGATCATTTGCCCCTTTTGAGTAGTCAAAATCAGGGATTGGTTTTCACCGCTTCCCATATAAACAATCCGATGAGGATTTTTCTTTAACTCTCTGAGAACCATCAGTCCTCGTTTCGCTCGTCCTAACTGACTGATTTCTTGAGCCAGCATTCGTTTGACCGCCCCTCGCTGAGTGACCATGATTACAGGCGTATCTCCTTCCGAGTAAACCAATAATCCATTGACGATCTGATCATCTTCTTTAAGATTCATCGCTTTGACTCCAGCAGCTTTTGGTCCTACAACAGGCACTTCGGCTAATGGATAGCGTAGGCCAAAAGCACGATAACTAACTAGAAAGACATCCAACGGCTCATTTTGATCCGCTAAATACACGTTGACAAGTTCATCGGCCTCATCTTTTAGTTTCATCATAGTCAATGGCCGACTCTTGTACGTACGCCAAGGTTCAAATTCTGTCATTCTTGTTTGTTTAATCATACCGTTTTTGCTAATCAGCACGAAATTCTTTTGCGGATCAAGTTCTTGATAGGTGAATACAGCTAAAATGGTTTCTTCAGTCGCTAGATTCATTACCGTTTGCGAAATATGTTCCCCTAGATCTTTCCATTTGAGATCCGGCAACTCATGAATGGGGCGATAAATGACGTTCCCTTTATTGGTCACCAGCAACAAATGATCCAATGTGCTTGCTTGCCCGCTATAAAGCAGTGCATCGCCTTCTTTCATGCCTAACTCTTCTGGCTTAGAAGCGCCATAAGACCGCAAGCTGCTGCGTTTGACATAGCCATCTGTCGTAACAGTTACCACAACATCTTCTTGGGCGACAAGTACTTGGGTCTCGATTTTGATTTCTTGGATCTCTGCTTCAATCTCGGTCATCCGATCAGAGTGATATTTCTTCTTGATTTCTCTTAGCTCTTTTTTGATGACTTTTAATAATTCCGTTTCTTCATTCAAAATTTTCGTCAATTCGCGAATCGTTTCAGCTAATTCTTGGGCTTCTGCCTGTAATTGCGTGATATCTGTATTAGTCAAGCGATACAATTGCAATGTTACAATGGCTTCTGCCTGTTCTTCTGTAAACCCATGCTGAACGACCAGATTATTTTTTGCATCTTTTTTGTCTTTACTGCTGCGGATTGTCGCGATCACTTCATCGAGGATCGAAAGAGCCTTCATCAACCCATCAACGATGTGCTGACGTTTCTGCGCTTTCTTCAGCTCATAGCGGCTCCGCTTAGCAATGACTTCCCGACGGTGTTTCACATAACTTTCTAAGATATGTTTCAACCCGACTTGCTGCGGCCGCATTTCATCGATGGCTACCATGTTGAAATTGTAGTTGATTTGCAGTTCCGTATTTTTAAATAGATAGTTCAAAATTCCTTGAGCATTGGCATCTTTTTTCAGCTCAACCACAATTTGCAAACCGGTACGGTCCGTTTCGTCCCGGACCTCGGCAATCCCATCGATTTTTTTGTTTAAACGAATCTCATCCATTTTTTTGACCAGATTCGCTTTATTGACTTCGTAAGGAATCTCATTGATGACAATTTGCTGTTTGCCGCCTTTGATATCTTCGATTCTAGTCTTTGAACGTAAGATCACTTTCCCACGACCTGTTTCATATGCCTTCTTGATTTCTTCTTTTCCTTGTAAGATGCCGCCAGTTGGGAAATCTGGACCTGGAATGAATTCCATCAATTTATCCAATGAGGCGTTCGGGTGATCAATCAAATAAATCGTTCCGTCAATGACTTCACTTAAATTGTGTGTGGGAATTTCAGTTGCATAACCGGCAGAGATCCCTGTCGACCCGTTGACCAGCAGATTGGGATATTTTGCTGGCAAAACAGTTGGTTCCTTTTCGGTATCGTCAAAATTCCAAACTAACTCAACGGTATCTTTTTCAATATCCTTCAATAATTCTCCGCTTAATTCAGACAAACGGGCTTCTGTATAACGCATAGCTGCTGGCGGATCACCATCCATACTCCCGTTATTCCCGTGCATTTCGATCAGGATTTGTCTTAATTTCCAGTCTTGACTCATACGGACCATGGCTTCATAAATACTGGAATCTCCATGGGGATGAAAATTCCCCATGATATTCCCTACAGATTTTGCGGACTTACGAAATCCTTTGTCATAAGTATTTCCATCTTGATTCATGGCAAACAAAATTCGTCGCTGAACGGGCTTTAGGCCATCTCGAATATCCGGTAATGCCCGTTCTTGGATAATATATTTAGAGTATCTGCCGAAACGGTCCCCCATCACTTCTTCTAATGTTAATTCTTGTATATTGTTTTTATGTTCCAAGAGATCCCCTCCTAATCCTCAGACAAGCTGATTGCTGAAATTTGCTCAGCTTCTTGTAATTTTTCTTCGACCAATCCAGGGATCGTCTCTTCTTTTTTCTCTAAAATACTGCCGTCTTCTTCCAAGCTGAATTGGACATGGCTTTCGATCCACTTCCGCCGCGGTTCTACTTTATCACCCATCAATGTAGTAACCCGTCGTTCCGCTTGTGCCGCATCATCGATTCGAACACGGATCAATGTTCTTGTTTCTGGGTCCATCGTAGTCTCCCAAAGTTGATCTGCATTCATCTCACCTAACCCTTTGTACCGTTGCAGCATATAGCCTTTACCAATTTTTTTGGTCACCGCGTTTAATTCGTCATCTGTCCAGGCATATTCAACTACGGCTTTTTTGCCTAGGCCTTTTGAAACTTTGTACAAAGGCGGCAATGCAATATAAACTTTGCCAGCTTCGATCAATGGTTTCATATAGCGATAAAAGAAGGTCAGCAACAAGACTTGGATATGAGCACCATCTGTATCTGCATCGGTCATGATGATCACTTTGTCATAATTGCAGTCTTCGATCGAAAATTCTGGACCAACACCTGCGCCGATCGTGTAGATCATAGTATTGATTTCTTCATTTTTCAAAATGTCTTGCATTTTGGCTTTCTCGGTATTGATGACTTTTCCACGTAACGGAAGAATTGCTTGAAACTTACGGTCTCGGCCTTGTTTGGCTGATCCACCAGCCGAGTCTCCTTCGACTAAGTACAACTCATTTTTTTTCGGATTACGAGACTGGGCTGGTGTCAATTTTCCAGATAACAACGATTCGCCCTTTTTGCGTTTTTTCCCACTGCGGCTTTCTTCTCGTGCTTTCCGAGCAGCTTCCCGCGCTTCCCGAGCCTTGATGGCTTTACGGACAAGCATTTGGCTCATCTCGCTATTTTCTTGCAAGTAATAACCCAGTTGTTCACCAATCACATTGTCTACCGCATTTCGTGCGATCGGCGTTCCTAGTTTTTCTTTTGTTTGACCTTCAAATTGAAGCAGATTCTCTGGTACCCGAATCGACAGAACTGCCGCTAAACCTTCCCGAAAATCACTGCCTTCCAGATTTTTGTCCTTTTCTTTCAGCAGGCCGACCTTTCGAGCATATTCATTGAAAGCTTTAGTCATAGAGATCTTCATTCCCACTTCATGGGTACCGCCGTCTTTCGTACGCACGTTATTTACAAATGATAGGACATTTTCGGAATACCCATCATTATATTGGAAAGCAACTTCCACTTCGATTGCTTCTTTTGTGCCAGAAAAATACACAACAGGCGTCAATGTATCTTTTTCTTCGTTTAAATAATCAACAAACTCTTTGATTCCTTCTTCAAATAAAAAGACCTCTTGCTGCAATTCAGCCCGCTCATCTGTTAGGGTGATTTTCACTCCTCTTAATAAGAAAGCTGATTCTCGCAATCGTTCTGCTAACGTGTCATAAGAAAATTTCGTTGTTGTAAAAATCGTGTCATCCGGCTTGAAACGTACGGTTGTTCCAGTTGCTTTCCGCGTCTTTCCGATTTTTTTCAATGTACCGTCAGGTTTGCCACCATCTTTGAATTTCTCTTGGTATTCGATACCATCTCGTACGATAGAAACTTCTAGCCAGCTTGATAGCGCATTTACGACACTGGCACCCACTCCGTGGAGTCCGCCTGATGTCTTATAGCCCCCTTGGCCGAATTTGCCGCCAGCATGCAGTACAGTAAAGATGACTTCGACTGTTGGGATTCCTGAAGCATGCATTCCCACCGGCATTCCACGACCATTGTCTCGCACACTGATACTATTGTCTTTGTGGATAGTGACATCAATTTCATTCCCGAATCCTGATAGTGCTTCGTCGACCGCATTATCAACGATTTCGTAGACCAAATGGTGCAAGCCTCGGCCGTCAGTCGATCCGATATACATACCAGGTCGCTTTCTCACTGCCTCCAAGCCTTCTAGGACTTGTATCGAGGCATCATTATACTCTGTGGTTTTCTTTGCCAAAGCCACCGCTCCTTTAACTAAATTAAGTGGGTTTCCGCGGAAACCCAACATGAATGATTCGCAAAAAAAATCTTAACATAAAATCGGCTTTTTTCAAGCGAACATTTTTCTAAACTATCTTATCCTTTTTCCTACCGTTCGACAAGGCAAAGTCACTTTTAGCTTTTGGATGATCCATCTATCATTGCTCGTTTATCCATAGCTTCAGTATTTTCTTATTGTTGCTGCGACGGTTTCATGCTAAAATTGCTCTAGACTTTCAAGGAAAGTGGGTTATCATGAAGACGATTCTGTTACTATTTATTGCTTATTTGCTCGGTTCGATTCCCTCTGGTGTCTGGATCGGTCAGCTATTCTTCAAAAAAGACATTCGCCAATTTGGCAGCGGGAATACAGGAACTACGAATACCTTTCGTGTTCTTGGCAAATCAGCTGGCGTCATTGTTTTATTGATGGATATTCTGAAAGGTACCTTGGCTACTTGTTTGCCGGCGATCTTTTCAGTCACAACAATCAATCCTCTTTGGTTTGGTGTTTGTGCTATTCTAGGTCACACGTTTCCAATTTTTGCCAAGTTCAAAGGCGGGAAAGCGGTGGCGACCAGCGCAGGCATGCTTTTAGGCTACAATCCAATTTTCTTCATTTATTCAGCGCTTATTTTTGTGATTTGTTTGTTCATAACCAGCATGGTCAGCCTGACAAGTATGATTGCAGCCTGCTTGATCACTTTGTCGACAATCCTATTGCCTTATGTCGCACCAATGATTTTACCAAAACAAAATTGGTTATTGACGTGTATCGCAATTGGTGTCACCTGTTTTATTTTTATCCGTCATCGTGAAAATATCAAGCGGATCAAAGACGGCACAGAGAGCCGTATCTCTTTTGGTCTTAATAAAAAAGAATAGGAGAAGCTGGGAAAAGTCATTCATGACTTTCGTCCCAGCTTCTTTTTTTCTTATTCACATAGGCTTACTTAACTGTGATCGAATATTTCGTTTCAAATTGCTCGTTGGCTGCCAAGCGTTGGATTCCTGTTTTTTCATGTAGTTCGCCACTAGTCTCTAAGGTATCTGCAATACCTACCCATGGCTCAATACATAAAAAAGGAGATTCTACTGGATAAGTCGTCCAAAAGCCAACGTAAGGCATATTATTATAGCTCAATGTCACACTGTGAGGAGATTTTTCACTGCGGATCGAAAATGAATTCAACCCTTTCGTTTCATAAATCAAGGCATCGTTCTTAAACATCTCATGAGTCAACCGTAGATCAGTGTTCGTTTGTCCCAATGTCCGCTGCTCCAGATCGATATAATTGCCTACCAACGGCAATTTTACACGAGATTTCTTAGGTGAGAATGTGAGATAAAAATCTTCAAATACATTATCCTCTCCTAACGGTACATTGAATGCAGGATGACCACCGATAGAGAAGAACATGTCTTCCTGACTATCATTTACGACTTGATACTTGACTACAAGACCGTCTCCACCTAATTCGTAACTAACAAACAACTGAAAATCAAAGGGATAGTTGCTCTTTGTCTCCTCACTGCTAGCTAGTAGTAAACGAACATAATCTACTTTGTGCTCCACGACTTCAAACATCATGTCTCGAGCAAAACCATGCCGTGGCAGATGATACGTTTCACCTTTGTAGCGGTATTGATTGTCCTTCAACGCACCCACTATCGGAAATAAGATTGGTGCATGCTTTCCCCAATGTGCAGGATCAGCTTGCCAAATATATTCTAAGTTGGTATTCACATCAATCAAACTTTGCAGTTCGGCTCCTTTTTCGGCAATTGTTGCCTGCAAATGCCCTGCGCTGATCGTAACTGTCATATCGCCATCTCCTAATATTGATGTTTGTTCAATTCCTCTTTGAAACGACTATTCAACACTTTTAAATAAGTTCCTTTCATTCCCAAGGAACGTGACTCAATAATACCTGCTGATTCCAGTTTGCGCAATGCATTTACAATAACAGAACGTGTAATACCGATTCGATCCGCAATACTAGAAGCGGTCAAACGTCCTTCATCCCCTTCTAATGCTTCAAAAATCGCTTGGACAGCTTTCAATTCGCTGTATGACAGTGTATTGATCGCCATTTGTACGGCAGTCGCACTACGAACGTCTTCTTCGATATTGCGGGATTTTTGATAAAGAAACTGCATGCCAACTACAGTTGCACTGTATTCTGCTAAGACAAGATCATCGTCATCGAACGTTTTTTCAATCCGAGACAAAATGATCGTGCCCAACCGTTCGCCTGCACCATAAATGGGCACGATTGTTGTTAAACCATTCGGATATAACTCCCGCATCTCAATAGGAAAAGCAGTCATATCGTTGCTGATGGGAACATTTGCTTCTGTCGAAGATAAATTATCTACTAAACTTGTATAATTTTTAGGAAACTGTTTTTCTACAAACATCTTTTTGATACGTTCATTGTTGACATCATGCGTCTCAACGAATCCCAACACACTACCGTCACTACTGATAATATAAGCATTGCTATCGAGTATGTCACCTAAAATAACCGCCATTTTATCATAAGGCAAATCAGATGCCAGATTGAAGGTATTTTTTTGTTGCAGTAATTCATTGATTTGTCGTGTCTTTTCTAAAAGTGTTTTCATTGGTTCTCTCCCTTTATAAAATATACCGGCTTAGGTCTTCATCTTTGGCAATAGAAGCAAGTTTGTCTTCAACGTACGCTTCTGTAATAGTGATTTCTCCCATTTGCATGTCGGATGCTTCAAACAATAAGTCTTCAAGTAACTTTTCTAGAATTGTGTGTAAGCGACGGGCGCCAATGTTATCTGTATCGCGATTCACTTGAAAGGCAATTTCCGCAATTTTTTGGATTGCTTCCAGCGTAAAAGTGACTGTCACATTCTCTGTCCCCAACAAGGCAATATACTGCTTGATCAAAGCATTGTTTGGCTCCGTCAGGATCTTGACAAAGTCTTCTTTCGTTAAATCATCAAGTTCTACACGAATCGGGAAGCGTCCTTGTAATTCAGGGATCAAATCACTTGGTTTTGACAAATGAAAGGCACCTGAAGCAATGAATAGGATATGGTCAGTTTGTAAAGGGCCGTATTTCGTGTTGACTTGTGATCCTTCTACGATCGGTAAAATATCCCGTTGCACACCTTCACGAGAAACTTCGCCTGATTGTTGCGATTTTGATGTGATCTTATCGATTTCATCAAGGAAGATGATCCCGCTAGATTCGGCTAAACGCAATGCCGCACTATGGATATCCGCATCATTCACTAATTTTGAAGATTCCTCTTGGATCAATAATTCTCGAGCTTCTTTTACCGTTACTGTCCGTTCGATTTTCTTTTGCGGTTTCAATGCACCTAATGTTTCATTCAAATCGATCCCCATTTGTTCCAATCCATTGTTCATCATTGGTGACTGTGTTTTTGGTTCATCCACCTGGATCGTTACTTCACGATTGTCCAATAAGCCTTTTTCTAATTGCTCATAAATGGCTTGACGGTTGCTGCGGATTTCGTCCGTCAGTTCTTCTTTTGGTTCTTCTGCCTGCTGACCAGGATTGAACATATTCATCATTTGTTCATATGGATTCGTGGATTTCTTTTGCTCTTTTTTGATTCCAGGTACCAGTACTTTAACCAGTCGACGATTGGCTTTCTTTTCTGCCTGCAGCCGAACGTTTTTGTATTGCTCTTTTTTTACGATCTGGATGGCATTTTCCACAAGATCCCGAATCATTGATTCCACGTCACGTCCGACATAACCGACTTCGGTGAACTTAGTTGCTTCTAATTTAACGAAAGGCGCATCAACGATCTTCGCTAATCGGCGAGCAATTTCTGTTTTTCCGACACCAGTCGGTCCGATCATTAAAATATTCTTCGGCGTCACATCTTGCTGCATTTTCTCATCCAACTGGAGACGACGGTAGCGATTACGTAAAGCTACTGCAACAGATTTCTTGGCACTAGTTTGGCCAACAATGTATTGATCTAATTCTTTGACGATTTCTTTTGGTGATATATTTTGATTTGTCATAGCTTCATCCCTCTTTAAAACTCTTCAACAATAATGTTGTGATTGGTAAAGACACAAATATCAGCGGCGATATTCAATGCTCCTTCAGCAATTTCTTTTGCAGAAAGATCACCGCCGTAACGTTTCATCGCTCTAGCTGCAGCGAGTGCATAATTGCCGCCAGAACCGATAGCCAAAATCCCTTCATCTGGTGAAATGACTTCTCCTGTCCCAGAAACCAAGAGCATTTCTTCCTGATTCATCACGATCAGCATTGCTTCTAGTTTCTGCATCGATTGCTGTGTCCGCCATTCTTGCGCTAACTCAACAGCAGCACGTTGTAAGTTGCCGTTGTATTCATTGAGTTTTCCTTCAAATTTTTCTTCCAGTGTGAAAGCATCTGCCACACTTCCAGCAAATCCAACTACGACTTCACCGTTATAGATTCGGCGTACTTTGCGTGCCGTCCCCTTCATGACGACTTGTTCTCCCATTGTTACTTGACCATCTCCGGCCATTGCGAATTTGCCATCTTTTTCAACAGCACAAATCGTTGTTGAATGAAAAGGTGATTTCATAATTCTTTCCTCCTGTCGCCAATTTTTAAGCTCTTGGATGAAATTGGCGGTAATTTTTTTGCAAGCTGTCTTTTGTGACATGGGCATAGATCTGCGTCGTAGATAAGTTGGCATGGCCTAACAATTCTTGAACGGTCCGCATATCAGCCCCGTGATTTAATAAGTGAGTGGCAAATGTGTGCCTCAACATGTGGGGGTGGATCTTGCTGTCCAAACTACTTTTGCGAATGATTTGATTCAACACATACTCAATCCCCGTCGCTGTGATTCCGTCACCTAAATGATTGACGAAAACAATCTCATGCCGTTTGTGGTGTTTCTCCATCAACTGTTGGCGTCCAGCTGAGACATAGTCTCGCAACGCTTCTTGCGCATAGCTGCCAAAAGGAACATAACGATCCTTGTTTCCTTTCCCATGGATCAACAATACACCATTCTCCCAATCAACGTCTGACAAGGTTAGGTTGCTGCATTCGCTGACCCGCAGTCCGGATCCATACAGGATCTCCAACAAAGCTCGATTTCGTTGCTGCAAAGGTTCGTGCCCTTTTACACTTTCAAAAAGTGCCTCCATTTCTTTTTCATAAAAAAAACGCGGTAATTTTGCGTTCTTTTT
This sequence comes from Enterococcus sp. DIV0574, assembly GCF_051711125.1. Lineage (NCBI taxonomy): Bacteria > Bacillati > Bacillota > Bacilli > Lactobacillales > Enterococcaceae > Enterococcus > Enterococcus sp. DIV0574. Next base: position 1,313,865 of record NZ_JBIOMA010000001.1, on the reverse strand, counting down.
CTTTAAGTGAATATAAGCGAATGGATTTTCTTTAATGACTTCGTGTTTCGTTAAAAAGTGATAGAACGACCGCAAACTGGCCATTTTACGGCTGATCGAATTGCGACTGTAATTGCGCTCATTCAAAAAACTAAGGTATACTCTGACGTCACGGTGATCAATGGCAAGAAAGTCTTCATTGCCAGACTCTTTTAAAAAACGAAAGAAATCCTCCATGTCTTCTTGGTAAGCAGACTTGGTCTTATCAGAATAGCCTCGTTCAACAATTAGATAACGAAAAAAATCATTTTGAAGTTCGTTCTCCGGCAAACTAATCCCCCATTTCATGACTCGAAATAACTGTATCATAGAGTTTTAAAAAAAACAAACGAATTGTCAGAATTTAACCAATATTTCAAAGTTTAGACATAATTATGAAAATTCTTTAAGGGAGAATTTAGAAAAGATCCGCAGGTTTCTCGAAGCTTTTTTTGATTGTTATGATTTACACGAAAACTTGCGAAGGACTTGCCCCAAATTCAACTTGGCATATGCTTTGCCTACAGTAGCTTCTCACTGTGAACTAAGTAGAACTTGCGTTCCACTCTTTCCAGAGTCAGCCGTAGAAAATTCTTTCAAGGTTGCTACCCTCGCTTTGCTCCCCGCTGCTCATCATCTGCTCTGCCGCTCTTTCGAGTGTCAGTCGCAGTGATTCATACGAAGGTTACTACGCTCGCTTTGCTCGCCGCTGCTCATCATCAACTCTGCCTTGCTTCGCAAGCCACTCGTTGTGATTCGCAGCAAAAACGCACTCGTTTGAGTGCGTTGTTTGGGTTATTCGATTGGTTGGGTGTCATTGTCTGTGTTTGGTTGATTTTCTACTGGCTTTTGGCTTTCGATGGCTGCTACTAACTCTTTGTTTCCTTGTTTAGTAGACATGGTTTGATTAATGAGATTGACTAAATCGAGGCCAGTTGTTTCTTTGATAGTATCAAATGTCCGTGCCAAGCCGGCTTCTCCCATGTCGTGGAGTCCGTCGTTGCCTCCAAAGCTGACCACTTTATCGATGTTGCTAAGTGGCGCATTAACTTCTTTGGCAATTTCAGGCAATACTTTGATGAATTCCATCAAAATACCTGCTTCATTCAGTTTAGTTAAAGCAATCGCCATTTTTTCGCGACTTTCGGCTTCTGCTTGACCGACTTTAGCGATTCTTTCAGCATCTGCCGAACCGAGTTTTTCGATTCTCTCTGCTTCTGCTTGGGCAGCTAGTTTCACTTTTTCAGCCTCTGCTTGGGCACGAGCAATTTCTCTTGCTTTATCTGCCAAGGCATTTTGTTCTACAACATATTTATCGGCTTCTGCTTTTTTACGGACTGTAGCATTCAATTCTTTTTCCGTCAGTTCAGCTTGCTTTTCTTGGATCTCGATGTTCTTTTCTTGTTCGATCAATTGGACTTTCATTTTTTCGCCCACAGCAATCTGTTCTGCTTTAGCATCTGCTACTTCCCGTTCTTGTTTGTATTGTGCTTGTTTCAATGCCATATCTTTCGTTGCTTCTGCGATTTCCGTTTGGCGACGAATTTCCTCGTGCTGTGCCAACTGTTCATTTTCGGCTTGCTTGATTCGTGTTTCTCTTAATGCATTTGATTCTGCAACTTCTGCATTCTTCTTCACTTCAGCAATCTGCGGTCGTCCTAAGGCATCTAAGTAGCCGTTACTGTCACTAACATCTTTGATCGTAAATGAAACGATCTCTAATCCCATTTTTTTCAAGTCAGTAGATGCGACTTCTTGTACTTGTTCCGCAAAATCATCTCGATTTTTGTAAATTGCTTCAACGGTCATTGTCCCTAGAATCGCCCGCAAGTGGCCTTCCAGTACTTCTTGTGCTTCATCTTCCAACTCGCCGGTTGATTTGCCTAAGTATTGTTCTGCAGCTGTTTTGATCGATTCCGTACTGTTACCAACTTTAACTAAAACCGTCGCACTTGCTTTGATCGGTACCCCTTGTTCGGTATAAACTTCTGGTGTGCCAATTTCAAGTTTATGCGTCAGTAAACTCAATTTATGTGCTTTTTGAACAATTGGGATCACGAATGTTCCGCTATTTTTTAAAATCTTGATGCCTTCTTTACCTAAAAATGACCCCGTTACGATCAACGCTTCATCTGGCTTGCCGATTCGGTAACGAATCATTAAAAATGCGATCAATAACACGACTAAAACGATGATCCATAAAATTGGATTACTTAAAAAATCTAATGCATTCCCTGTATCTAACATTTTCCAACACTCCCTATTCAATAAAATTGTGGTTTTCTACCACTAAAGCAATACCTTTTTTGTCAAAATCAACAATAATCACTTTGGTTCCGACTGGTAATTCTCGCTTTTCCCGAATATCCTCTTCTTTATAGAACTTTGCCGGATAAACAGAACGCGCTGTCTTACTGCCAATCTCCATCACTTCACCGAGGGTATTTCCGACGATCTTTTCTGTCAATTCACCAATCAAAAAATCTTCATGACCAAGAACATTGCTACGATTTTTATCTGTCAAGCGATTGAAAAGCCACATAAACGGGCCTAGCAACAAACTGAAAAGCAGAAAAACGGCAAATATCAAAACAAATAGTACAATCAGCCAGCCCACTATTTGAATATAAGATGGAAACTGCTGCAGATACTCTTGAAGCAATGTGACCCATTCCCCAATCACGATCGTCACCACCTTCGCTATTGTTACTGTTAATCATATGATAACCGCTACCAAGTTTCAAGACAATTCAAAAAAAAACTTTCTCAACAATTTCTCGTGAGAAAGTTTTCGACAATTAATTTGCAACTGTTTCTTTGGCAGCCTCTAAAGCTGTAAGCGCACGATTAGCCAATGCCTCATAACGGGATTTTTTATCTTTGATTCGTTCGGGCAGTTCAGGAAGCAAGCCAAAATTGGCATTCATTGGTTGAAAATGTTTGCCTTCTGCATGCGTAATGTAATACGCCATGCTGCCGATTGTTGTTTCCTGCGGAAAGATGATTGGTTCTTCCCCTTTTGCAAGTTTTGCTGCATTGATTCCAGCTACTAGACCGCTAGCCGCACTTTCAACATACCCTTCTACTCCTGTCATTTGACCAGCAAAAAACAAGTCATCACGTTTGCGAGATTGATAGGTTTGTTGCAGAAGTTCTGGCGAGTTCATGAAACTATTCCGATGCATTACACCATAGCGGACAAATTCAGCTTGCTCTAATCCAGGGATCATCCGAAAGACCCGTTTTTGTTCTCCCCATTTTAGATGCGTTTGGAAACCTACAATGTTGTACAACGAGGCAGCAGCGTTATCTTGACGCAATTGGATCACTGCATAAGGCCGTTTGCCTGTCTTAGGATCTTCCAAACCAACAGGTTTCATTGGTCCAAACAACATCGTCTTTGGACCACGAGAGGCCATCACTTCAATTGGCATACAGCCTTCAAAGAATTTCTCTTTTTCAAACTCTTTCAAAGGAGCGACTTCGGCATTTACCAAGGCTTCACGAAAGGCATAAAATTCTTCTTCGTTCATCGGACAATTCAGGTATGCTGCTTCTCCTTTGTCGTATCGTGATTTCAAGTAAACTTTATCCATATCAATAGTTGATTTATCAATGATTGGCGCTGCGGCATCATAGAAATAGAAGCCTTCCGACCCATTGAATGCTTGAATCGCCTTGGATAACGGTTCTGAAGTCAATGGTCCAGTAGCGATTACCGTAATTCCTTCTGGGATTTCGGTGATCTCTTCTTCGATCACTGTTACCAACGGATGTTCTTTCACCCGCTTTGTAACTAATTCAGAAAAATCGTCCCGATCAACGGCTAGTGCACCACCAGCCGGAACCGCTGTCTGATCGGCCGAAGAGATAATAACCGAATTCAAGCGGCGCATTTCTTCTTTCAAAACACCTACTGCATTGGTTAAATTGTTTCCTCTAAGAGAATTTGTACAAACAAGTTCCGCAAAATTATTCGTATGATGGGCTTCTGTCGTTTTCTTAGGACGCATTTCATACAAATTGACAGCCACTCCTGCCTCAGCAGCTTGCCAAGCAGCTTCGCTTCCTGCTAATCCAGCACCAATTACATTGATTTTTTTCATACTTCGTCTCCTTTATAGTAAAAGAGTCTGTGCCAAAAGTCATCAAAACAAAAAATAACCCTTACATTGGCAGATGCTGATCTTCAGATCACCGTTTGTCTCTGCTTATTTTTTATTCTATTCCTTGTGTCACAGCTCTGTTTTTTGAAAAGGAACGCAGAAGTCTGCTGTCTCTCAGCAGATACTTCTTGCGCTCACTTCATTTTTTTTATTGAGAGGTCAAAAACGATCGATAGCTTACTTTTGAACATCTTCCTCATAATCACCTTTGATACAAACGACTTGCTTGCCGCCTTTGACTTTCTTTTCAACCAAATAGTTGTCACATTTTGGACAGTTTCTGCCTACTGGTTTATCCCATGACGTAAAGTCACATTCTGGATAGCGTGTGCAGCCAAAGAAAATTCGGTTCTTCTTGGATTTTCTTTCAACAACTTGTCCTTGGTGACAAACTGGACATTCCACTCCGATTTCTTTGACGATCGGTTTTGTATTTCGACAATCTGGAAAATTGCTACAAGCATAAAATTTTCCATAACGACCTAGCTTGATGACCATTGGATGACCGCAAATATCGCAATCGAAGCCAGCGGGTTCATCTTTTATCTGGATTTTCTCAATATTTTCTTCCGCATTGGATAATTCTTTTTCAAATGGTCGATAGAATTGGTCCACGACTTTGATCCATTCTTGTTTGCCCGCTTCAATACTATCTAAGCTGCTTTCCATCTCGGCTGTGAAATGGGTATCGACGATTTGAGGGAAGAATTCCTCGATCAACGAATTAACAATTTCTCCCAATTCAGTTGGTTCAAAACGTTTTTGAGTTAATTTAACGTAATAGCGCCGTTGGATCGTTTCTAAAGTTGGTGCATAAGTCGATGGACGCCCTACACCATTTTCTTCTAAAGTTTTGATCAACGTTGCTTCGCTAAAACGAGCAGGTGGTTGTGTGAAGTGTTGTTTTGGTTCGATAGAGATCGACTGAACAACGTCCCCTTCGTTTAATTCCGGCAAAATATTCTCTTTGTCTTCTTTGCCGTCATCTCGTCCCTCAACATACACTTGCATGAATCCTTTAAATTTGATTTTGGATCCGTTAGCTATGAATATGACGCCATTCTGCTGTAGCGTCACTTTCATTGTATCCAAAATCGCAGGGGTCATTTGGCTGGCTACAAAACGAGACCAAATCAAGCGATAGAGTTTCAACTGATCTTTGTCCAAGTACTTTTCCATTTCTTCTGGTGTACGCATGACGCTTGTAGGACGTACAGCCTCGTGGGCATCTTGCGCCCCTTGCGCATTCTTGATTTTCTTGCCACCATGAGCTGAAAAAGCTGAGCCATAGGTTGTTTCGATGAATTCCGCCGCTTCTCCTTTAGCTGTATCCGCGATCCGTGTAGAATCGGTACGCATATAGGTGATCAACCCCACCGTTCCTTGCTTGCCTAATGGGATTCCTTCATAAAGCTGTTGGGCTACCATCATTGTTTTACGTGTACGGAAATTCAGTTTGCGGGCTGCCTCTTGTTGAAGACTGCTGGTTGTAAAAGGAGCCGAAGGATTGCGTTTTCGTTCTTTCTTTTCTACCTTGGTCACTTGGTAATCTTTGCCATCTAAACGATCGGTCACTTCTTTGATGCTTTCAGCGTTTGGTAGTTTTTTCTTTTTACCATCTAGCCCCCAGAAAGCCGCCTTGAACTTTTTCGTTGCTTTTTTAAAGTTGCCATCGATACTCCAGTATTCTTCAGGTATAAACTCGCGGATTTCTTTTTCGCGATCAATGATGATTTTCAATGCTACTGACTGAACACGGCCCGCACTCAACCCTTTTTTGACTTTGCGCCATAAAATTGGACTAATCGAATAACCTACCAGACGGTCCAACACCCGACGAGCTTGCTGCGCATCTACTAAATCGACATCAATCGTACGAGGTTCTTTGAACGCAGCTTTAACTGCATCTTTTGTGATTTCATTAAAAACGACCCGGTTCTTTTCTTTTAAATCTAGTCCTAGCAAGAAAGCTAAATGCCAAGCAATAGCTTCCCCTTCTCTATCCGGGTCACTTGCGAGATAAACTTTTTCTGCTTTTTTAGCTGCAGAACGAAGGCTCTTGATGACATCGCCTTTGCCGCGAATCGAGATGTAATGAGGTTCATAGTCATTTTCGACGTCAATGCCCATTTTGCTTTTCGGCAAATCACGAATATGTCCAACACTCGCAACAACTTTATAGTTGCGCCCGAGGTATTTTTCAATGGTTTTCGCCTTTGCTGGCGACTCCACGATCACTAGATATTTATATGCCATATAAAAAATGGCTCCTTCCTTCATTTTTTCCTACTATAATATATTCGGCAAACAATCCACTTGCTTTCCAAACATCCAAATCGTAGCTTATCATAGCTTTCAGAAAAAGTTTTGTCAAGAAAGGATCATCATAAGTTCAAAAGCCTAAGGCAATTCTTCTAAGATATCTTCTGCTGTCAGCGTGCATTTTGCTCCATCTTGAATCAACTGATGACACCCCTTTGATCGATCGGTCAAAGCTTCTCCAGGCACGGCAAATACATCCTTCCCATTTTCTAAAGCCAACTGTGCAGTAATCAAAGAGCCACTCTTTTCTTTGGCTTCAATCACACAAACTGCCTGTGCGATTCCCGCAATCAGTCGATTCCGCATGGGAAAATGATGTTTATGCGGCAATGTTCCTCGCGAATATTCACTAACCAGCAAATGTTCCTGCTTGATCTGAGAATAAAGACGTTGCGAACTCTTAGGATAACACTGATCCAGTCCCGTTCCTATAACTGCAATGGTTTGTCCACCACTTTCAATCGCTGCTTCATGGGCGAAACTATCTAATCCCTGGGCAAGGCCGCTAACGATCAAGTACTTCTTTTTCACTAGTTCCGGAATGATTTTTCTACAAATCTGCTGACCGTAGCTTGTCGCTTGTCTAGCACCGACAACAGCCAGTGAAGGCTTTTGGAGTAATGCCAGATTCCCTTCGTAAAAGAGGATCAATGGTGGATCAGCGATTTTTCTCAGTGCAGGTGGGTAGTCTTTTGAAAAAAAGGTGATAAATGACTGGTCGGCCATTTTTTCCGCTAAGTCACTCTCTGTCAACTGATGCCACGACTGTTGAAAACGACGAATATTGCGTGTGATCCCTGTCATTTGAATAACTTCTTCAGCCGTTATAGTCCAATTTTCTTGTGCGAGGCAGCCTTTGACCACCTGCCACTGACTTTGAATACCGACTCCTTGTACAAATGACAAGCGAAGGAGGATTTTATCGAAGGGCGTACATTCCTGAAAGTACATAAAACAACCTCATTTCTAAAGAATCTCACTAATAAGATTCGTAAAAATGAGGCTGTTTGATGAATTATTTTACGTACTGTTTTACTGGTGCAAACGTTTTGCGATGGATAGGACAAATCCCATGGGCAGCTAATCCTTCTAAATGGGTTTTCGTACCGTAACCAGCATTTTGATCAAATCCATAATGAGGAAAAACACCATGATAATCTTTCATTAAATTATCCCGAAATACCTTAGCCATGATACTTGCAGCAGCGATAGAGATCGACCGCGCATCCCCTTTGATCAGACTGGTCTGAGGAATATCGGTATCAAGCGTCATAGCGTCCACCAATAAATGCTCTGGTGTAATCGATAAGTCAGCTAGCGCTCGTTTCATCGCATTCTTACTGGCTTGATAAATGTTCACACGATCAATTTCCTCATGATCTGCAATACCGATGCCAATCGCTACCGCTTTATTTTGGATCTCAATAAATAATTCTTCTCTTTTTTTCGCAGAAAGTTGTTTCGAATCATTCAAGCCAATGATCCCGCAATTCTTCGGTAAAACCACTGCCGCGGCAACTACGGGCCCAGCTAACGGTCCCCGGCCGACTTCATCTAAACCGGCAACAAACCGAAGCCCTTTCTGATAGAGTTCTTGTTCAAATACAGACATTTCTGCATATTTTTCTTGCATTTGTCGCTGTTTACACTGCTGATTTTGATACTTGGTAATCAGCTTTTGGACACCAGAGCGTTCGTCTGCCATCAGTTGAGCCACATAAGCCGGGTCAACCTCCTCGGCAAATAGTCGCTCTTTGATAGTTTTAATCGGCTCTTTCATCTTTTTCACCTAACTCCTCGTAACGATCTAATGTGTACCTTCCCAGCTTCCCTTGTCGAATATCAAAAACGACTAATTCACTACCGCGATCATAATTGTCTTTGTAGCCACGTTTTTCAGTGATCTTCATCAATAGTTCTGGTGCTAGACATTGTTCTTCTTCCGCAGAAAGTGAATAACGCTGAGCAATTCTTCCTTCATAGTAGCGAGCAAAAAAGTCTAACCCAAACAAAGCAATATCATCTAAATGGATGAGTTGATCTTTGATAGCGCCAGTCAAAGCTAATTTTTTGCCAATCTCAGGATCTTCAAATTTAGGCCAGAGAATTCCTGGTGTATCCAGCAATTCCAATTCTGTACCAAAACGCAACCATTGTTGCCCTTTGGTAACACCTGGTTTATTGCCAGTCTGAGCAATTTTTTTGCCGACTAAGCGATTCATCAATGTTGATTTTCCTACATTAGGAATCCCAATGACCATTGCTCTTATCGGACGTGGTTTGAGCCCACGAGCTTTGTCACGAGCAATTTTTTCTTGCAGAACTTCCTTTGCTTTAGGAACGATCATTTTAATTCCTTGACTATCCTGAGCATTGATCGCCATGGCTAAGAAACCTTGTTTTCTAAAATAGCCTTCCCAGAGTTTTGTTTGCTGAGGGTCAGCCAAGTCTGCTTTATTGATCAAGATCAAGCGTGGCTTTTGTTGTAAAATTTGATCCAGCATGGGGTTTCTTGAAGAAATGGGGAGACGAGCATCTACAAGTTCAAACACGATGTCGACAAATTTTAGTTTTTCGCTTACTTCACGTTTTGCTTTGGCCATGTGGCCTGGAAACCATTGAATGGTACTCATAATTAATTTCCTTTCATACCAGTCTTTTTCAGACATTGTTTTGGCTTTCTCTTAAAAGTATCGGACGAATCGAGAAAATTTCCTGATTGCCGAGTATCCTACGCATTTTAACACGAATTGGTTTAATTGGAAATACTACCTGCCAATCACCTGCAACTATACCTATGAGACGCGTATTGTAGTGGTGATTTGCTCATTCAACCTGCTCTTACAGTCCAGCAAATATCCAAAGAATGACCAAAAACTGCCCAACTACGCTGACTATTCTGTTATATGCCATTATTTGGCTGATTCCGCAGCCTTTCCTTGTTAATTCATTCACTAGAATCACTTGGCAGACTAATTTAAAAATGCCATAAGGGGATTTGGTCCACGGCTCAATTCATTCTGTCACTCAGTGTCAGTCCAAGAGAACTTGCTGGCTTGTGAAAGTAGCTAAAATTAGGAAAAAGTAGCCAAAAGTAGCTAAAAGTAGCTAAAAGTAGCTAGCTGAGTGTCAGGATGTAGGAAGCCAACTTTTTTTGAGAAAAAGACCAATTTTCAGCCTAGTTAAAATTATACTTCATTTTACGTCTTTTACTCAAATCATCTTATCAATTTTGAAGAAAAAATGCCAAAAGTCTGACAGAATTACAACACTGTAAAAAATTTTATCGTTATTTCTAGAACATTTTTTTCACATTTGCTCAAGCAAGCGGCTACCTCGTTTGAATATATAAGTAATAGAAATAAAACGAAATGCAGCTATGTATCGTAGCTAAGTACTAAGATCAACAAAATCGAAAAGATCAAACTTTTTTGAAACCAAGAGGTTCCCATCGCTCATACTGATTTATGAAAACAAAAAAATCTAGAAAGAATTTACTTCTTTCTAGATCGCCATCATTTCTTATTAAAGTGCGTATCGATACAAGTTTTGATGAAAAAAAATACAAATGAAATGAATAGAAAACTAATTTTTACTCATGATTCTCCCTTTTGATACTCTCACCGTTGGAGTTAATGACTTGCCGATACCACTCAAAGGAATCTTTTTTCTTACGCATATAGGACCCTGTTCCATCATCTTGTTTGTCGACATAGATAAATCCATAGCGTTTTTTCATCTCACCTGTCGTAGCACTGACTAAATCGATCGGCGCCCACGTTAGATAACCGATACAGTCTACCTGATCCTCTTCAACTGACAGCAACAATTGCTCGACATGTCTGTGCAAGTAATCAATGCGATACGCATCGTGAACATGCCCATCTTCTGCGATTTCATCCACTGCACCTAGTCCGTTTTCAGTAATCATGATTGGTAATCCGTATTTTCGATAAGTGTAATTTAACAAATACCGCATGCCAATCGGATCAATCGTCCATCCCCACTTACTGCTTTCCAAATAAGGATTTTGCAGACCGCCAAATAAAGCACTTTTTCCTTCCGATGCACCTTCATATTCTGCGACAGAAGACGCATAGTAATTCATGCCAATAAAATCAATTTTGCCCTCAGCAAACACTTTTTTATCTGACTCAGAGATCACGATTTTTATGCCTTGATCTGCATATTCTTCCAGTTTGTATTGGGGAAACAGACCATTGCACATTGCATCGATCTGATAGAAGTCACGATCCATTTGTTTATAGGCATTTAGAACATTGACGGGATCACAATTTGCTGGATAGACTGGCTCGATACCAAAAACACAGCCAATTTGGAAGTTTTCATCAATTTCATGTCCCATTTTGACAGCAGCACAACTTGCAAGCGTCATATTGTAGCCAATCATGGCTAATGTCTGGGCCTTAGCATCGATTTCAGAGTACTTTAATCCGGCAATGATATAGGTAAAGATATCACTAGCCTCACTTTGAGGATCGATATGGTTCATCTCATTAAATGTGGCCCAGTATCTGACTTTTCCTTTGAATGCTTCAAACATCGTGCGACAAAAGCGCAAATAGAAATCAACGACTTTGCGATTTGTCCATGAACCATATTCTGTCACTAGATGAATCGGCATTTCGAAGTGATAGAGCGTAATGATCGGTTCGATACCATGTTTTAATAGCGTGTCAACGACTCGATGATAAAAATCGATACCGGCTTGATTTGGTTCTGCTTCGTCCCCTTTAGGATAAATTCTTGACCAATCGATAGAAATCCGTAATGCCTTGAATCCCATTTCTGCAAACAAAGCAATATCTTCTTGATAACGATGATAAAAATCGATGCCTGTATGAGAAGGATAGACCTTGTTAGCAAGAAGTTCTTTATCGATCTCACGAGGCTGTTCATAGCTGCCTACTGTGACATAGTCCATAATAGCTGGGCCTTTGCCATCTTCCTGCCAAGCACCTTCACATTGATGAGCGGCAATGCTGCCGCCCCATAAAAAATCATTTCTTAACTTCATCTGCTCACCTTTTCTATCTTCTTTATTACGGTTTCTATTGCAAGACAATATTTAGTAAATCATCCGACTTTACCAACTGGTTATTGGATGTTGGGATCACATCAAGAAAATCATTCGTATTCGTAATGACCACAATAGTCGTTGGATCATACCCGGCTTCACGAACTTTTTCAAAATCTACTTCACCGATTGGTTGTCCTGTCCTCACACGATCACCTTGCTTCACATTCATCGTAAAATACTTGCCTTCTAACGAAACAGTGTCGATACCAATATGGATCAAGACCTCAACGCCTTGGTCACTGCGAAGACCAATCGCGTGTTTGGTAGGAAAGACTGTTAGCACTTCCCCATCGATTGGCGAATGAATCACATGACTTATAGGTTTGATACCGATTCCTTTCCCTAAAGCACCAGTTGAAAAAGCTTGGTCATTGATTTCATTGAGGGGAACCACTTCTCCTTCCACTACACTTTTTAAAGCAGTAGAACGAATCATTTCAGAAGATACAGGTTGTTCTTTCTCTTTAACCGCCGGTACTTCATCACTTTCTACTGGAATCCCTAACATATAGGCTGCGATAGTCGCACCAATAAAACTGATCGCAACCGCTGCCACCATTAACCAAAGATTCATGAAGTCGCCTTCGCCAATATAGGCAGGTAATCCAAATAATCCCCAAGCAATTGAATAAGCTTTGACACCTGTTAAACCGGCGAACAGTCCCCCTAAACCTCCACCGATCATCACAGCAATAAACGGACGACGGAATTTAACGAATACACCATAGATGGCTGGTTCGGTAACTCCTAAAATGGCGGATAAAGTCACGGTCCCAAATAGTTGTTTTTGTTTCAAGTTGCGAGCACGCAAGAAGTATCCAAGCATTGCTCCGCCGACAGCGATGTCAGAGATTGTACATGATGAGATAAACGCTGGATCATATCCATTCGCTGCAATCAATGAAGCCACAACAGGCATAATGAAATTGCCGGCGCCTAACATAATGATGAATGGCTGTAATGCAGAATAGAGCATCATCACAAACCAGCTACCTATCGTGTCCATCAATAGATTGAAGAAGCCAATGATGCCTTCCCCAATATAAAACCCTAATGGACCAAAAACCAGGAGTGTGGCTGGCAAAGTAATCAGCATGATCACTAAAGGAGACATAAAGTACTGCAAACTTTTAGGAATGACTTTTTTGGCAAACTTTGTTACATAGCCCATGAACCATACTGCTAATAAAATCGGGATAAAGCTATTTGAATAAGTGATCTGTGGTAACCCAATACCAAATAAACTCAATCCCGAAACATTGTTGATCGGTTCAGATAAAATGGTTGCTGCTAAAGCCACTGCTAGATAAGGGCTGGCGCCTAATCGTTTGGCACAGCTCATCGCCATTAAAATAGGTAAGAAATAAAAAACAGCCGACCGTAATGCATCAAAAATTTGATACGTTGAGCTATCTGTCGAAATCAAACCGGTTAATGAAATAATTGAAAGAAATGCGGCTAATAAACCTGCACAGATGATTGGTTCTAAAATGGGATTCATTGATTCCGAAATCACATCTAGCATCGCCTTGATCGGATTTTTCTTCGTTTTTGGCTGGTCTGCTTCGTCTCCTGACATTCCCAGTTGGTCAATTAAATCTTTGTAAACATCGTTTACATGGGTTCCTACGATAATTTGATAAGCAACATTATTGCTTACCACATCAATAACCCCTTCCAGCTCTTGCAATTTTTTTGTATCTGCTTTTGAGCGATCTTTTAAAGTAAAACGAAGACGAGTCATGCAGTGCACAACAGCTTGAATATTGGCTTTTCCGCCAACTAATTTGATGATTTGCTCGTTGAAATCATGGTATTGATTCATGTCATTCTCCTCTTTCTGTTACACGATTGATGTGGATCATTAAGTAGGTGTACTCTTCTTGTGTCAGGTAACTGTTGAACTTTCCTTTGACATAGATCTCAATTTTTTCAACCGCGGCAAATGCTTCCGGATACATTGCTTTCACTTGTTTATAAAGTTGAGACTCATTGTCGGAATAGGTCTGGTTGTTCCGCAATCGTTCGATGAAATACTGGAGATGGGTCACAAGACGCATATAATTCATGCTGTTTTCATCTAAAGTAATCGTAAAATGATATTTGATAATATTCAGCATATCCCGCAACGTTTCCATATCAGCTAATTGTTCATCAAACTTTGCTTTCGTTTCCTGCAAGTTAACAAAATGTAAGGCAATGGCAACGGCTTCATCTTCAGGAAAATCGACTTGAAAGGTTTGATTGATCCTTTCCAAGGCTTCTAACCCAATTTTGTAATAACTGGGATAGAATTTTTTTACCTCCCAAGTCAATGGACTCCTCAAATATTGATCTTTTTTTGCCCGTTTCAATGCAAAGGATAAATGATCTAACAAAGCTAAATAAAGATAATCATTGGCACTTTTGCCGATTTCTTTTTCTCCATATTGTACGAGCTCGTTTACAAGCAGGATCAATTGATCATCGGCGCGAGATAAGAGGTAGCTAAAATGCTCTAATCGATCTTGGCTATCTAAGACAAAGGTCTTCTCTACTTCAGAGTCAGAAATATGTTGGCCAACTTTTTTCTTGAATGCGACTCCTGTTAAGTAGATGATCGACTCATGCCCTCCTCTATCCACTAAGGCAACATTATTATTGATAATCTTTTTAACTTTCATTCGTTTCTCCTTTCCAGAAAAAAGAACTCAGAATAAATATCAAATAAACTTTACAAAAGAAAGTGTACTTGATATATATTCTGAGTTCTGCCTGATCGTCTCAGTAACATAACTCAAGAAACAGCTGCGGCGCTATTTCTCGTTCCTTTTTCTAACTTACAGCCAAAGTATATCAGCTTAAAATGGCACTGTCAACGCTTACTTATAAAATTATTTCTTGCTTGTTCGTTTCAATAGAATAACGAAAAACAACAAAGTAAGTGTTAAATAATTATGTAAAGGACATGACACAACAACAGCATTTTATTATCAAGCAAAGGATCCAACAATATTGATTTCTGCAGAAAAATACTAGCTGCTATTAAAAACATCATCTACTCATATATTTTGAAAGTAGCGATACCTACGCAAAAATATGAATAAATGATGTTTTTGTTTTTCATTATATAAAGCGCATATGGGTTAGTGGGTAATAAACAAAACGGGCATTTCCTAAAATCGCATCTCCAGAAATGGCACCAAATGATCGGCTGTCTTTAGAGGCACGACGATTGTCACCTATCACGAAATAGCTGTCTTTCCCCAGCTTTTCAACGCCCAACAATGACTGTAGATCAAAGTCATTCGTATAAGAGACATTTTCGTGATCATTCTTTCGATTTTTCACTAGGAAATTCTCATCTACCGGCTGATCATTAACATATAGTTGATCATTTTCGTAACGAATGGATTCACCAGGCAATCCAATCACTCGCTTAATATAGGTGGAACCATCCGGCATTTGAAAAACGACGACATCAAATCGCTTGATGGGTGAGATTTTTTCGATCAAAACCATATCCCCCTGTCTTAAGGTACCTTCCATTGAATTTCCGCCTACCGGTACAGGGATCAGCAAGAATGCACGAATCAGGAATGCAGAGGCCAATGCAATAATCGCGTATTTAATGATGAACCAAAAGCGATCGATCCAGATTTTTCTTCGCTGCATGATGTCCCTCCTCTTTTACTTTGTTACTACTTTGATAATAACTCGACAGCTTTCAAATAAGCATGATCTTCTTGTTTTAATTGATCCGTCACAGCTTTCTCAATTGCTTGTGCTGTTTCTGCATTCACTTTCCCTGTCACTTCCAGCTCAGCTTTTTGCTGAACGGCTTGAACGGCTGATACGGTGGTTTGGTCAAATGTATCTCCGGTGGTCCGATAACCTAGTGCAGAAAGAAACTGATTCAACTGATCAACTGCTTCTGAGCTTTGCCCTTCTTTCAATTCTTTGTCTCTTGGTAATGGAGCTAAATAGGCATACTCAGGAAAATCTGCTTGATGATCTGGCATTACACCTTGCTCATTGACCCATTCTTCATTTGGCGTCAGCCACTTCATGACCGTCATCTTTAACTCACTATTGTCTCCTAATTCTTTTACATTTTGTACAGTTCCTTTACCAAAGGTTTCTGTACCAACAACTGGTATATCTGCGGATTCTTGCAACGCAGCTGCAAAAATTTCTGCGGCCGATGCACTGCCGCCATCAACCAAAACGACAACCGGTTCTGTGACTTTGAATCCTTCATCAAGAGCAGCACTTGCCTTCGTTTCACTTATGACACCACTATCATCTGCAAACTTAACGATCGTTTTTCCATCTTCTAAAAACATGCTAGCCATGATCTGTACTTGATCTAAAAGTCCACCAGGATTTTGCCGGACATCCAGAATAAATGATTTTGCTCCTTTCTTTCTCAGTGACTCAATTCCTTCTTTTAATTCGGAGGCAGTACTTTCACCAAAAGTCGTAATTTCGATTTTCCCGATTTTTTTCTCACTATCAAGGTCTGTATGAACAGTATCCACTGGAATCGTATCTCGTGTAATCGATACGTCAAAGGTCTCTTTTTCCCGTTGGATCGTCAACTTGACTGTGGTCCCTTTTTTGCCACGAATGTTGTTTACGACCTCTGTTAATGACAGGCCTTTCGTTTCTTTCCCATCCACTTTCAAAATACGATCGTTTAGACGCAAACCGTTTTTCTCAGCTGGGGAGTTCTTGATAGGGGCTTGTGCCACTTCTGGATAGTCGTTGACAAGGGTAAGGGTGGCGCCAATTCCTTCAAAACTGCTTGATAAAGACTGATCCAATTCATTGGCTGCTGATTCACTAAGATACGTTGTATAAGGATCACCTAATGCATCGGTCATTCCTTTTAATGCCCCTTCGACCAAGACATCCTCATCTACTTCTTGGTAATAATTGGCACGAATTTGGTCAAAAAGCGTTTGAACTTTTTCCAGTTCATTTGATGTCGCCACTGTGGGCTGATTCTGTGGGGATTGTGTTGCAGCCGTACTTTTTTGCCAAATGTAGACACCGCCTCCCGAGAGGATCGCGACACAAATCAGTGAGATCACATAACGGTGAAAAGAAACATTTTTCATAGAAAGACACCTTTCTGTCCATTAATTTTTTAGCCTCTAGTGTAAAAAGAGAGGAAGTTTCCACTCCACTCTCTCTTATTTATTATCCTCCACATACTGTTCCCAAATACGATCAAAAATATCCATAGAAGGCAAATAATCGACGTTCAATTCTAAATAAGAAGAAACTTCATCATAATCGTCGGTATGTTTTGGGAATTGAATATCATGACTTGCATGTGTCGCAAAGATCTGTGCCTCATCAGTATGACTAGGCCCTTTGATGGCCATTAAATAAGTATAAAAACTTTTACGCATGCGTATTCTCCCAGTGATCCTCAAGAAAAGCTGCTCGTCTCGCATGATTGCGAGCAAAATTTTCAGGATGCTTTTTGTAGTATTCTTGATGCTCTTCTTCTGCCAAATAAAAAGGTTGTGCAGGTTCGATACTCGTTGCGATTGGGGCATTAAAGCGACCCGATGCTTGCAAAGCGGCTTTGCTTGCTTCTGCTTTTTGTTTTTGTTCCTCATTGAAATAGAAGATGACTGGTCGGTAATTGTCTCCTCGATCTTCAAACTGCCCAAAAGCATCCGTGGGATCCGTCTGTTGCCAATAAATAGTCAATAATTCCTCAAAACTGATTTTTTCTGGATCAAAAATGATCTCAACAGCCTCTGTATGACCGGTTTTATGACTTTTTACTTCCTCGTAGGTCGGGTCAACCGTGTGTCCAGCCGTATACCCGGAAAAGATGGACTGTACTCCTTCTAACTCATCAAAAGGCTGAATCATACACCAGAAACACCCTCCTGCAAAAATTGCTCGTTCCATTATTTGTCCTCCGTTTCTGCTGGCAGATAGAGACTCATTTGGATCTCATCATCTACTAGATTGATTTTATTCGCTTTGATAAACAAGCCGTTTTGCATGCGGAATTGATCCAAGCGAATCAAAATAATTTGTTCATCCGCATTGACCTCGATCCACTCTGGAAACTTGAAGCTGCGCTTGATCATTTTTAACACTTCACTGGTCGGCAGATCTAAAGTACCAATTGATAAACTTTTGGCTTTTAACTGAACATTGCCTTCTTCGGTGACATAAGGATCAAAGTATAAGTAAAATGTGATTGGAAAGTTCAGCACTTTAAATTGACCTGTCAGTAGTGCCTCATTTCTCAACTCGAAATTGTATTTTACTTCTTGATCTTTCTGAAAATCAGTTAAATAGAAATCGATCAATTGATTGACTTGACTCTTATTACTGTTGATGGTCAAAACAGGATTACCGTCTCGTTTGACTAGTTCTGCACTTTCTGAGATCCCAGATTCACGTTGTTGAAACACCCGTGAAGCAAAAAAGACAGTTGTTCCCAGCAGAATGCCTACTAAAACTAGAAAAGCAATTTTCCAGTAATTCATTTTTTTGATTGGACTTTTTTTATCCACATCATTAGTTTCTTGTTTCATTATTTTTCCTCCTTCATCAGCCAAACATTTTGGGTTTTGATTAATTCATCACGAACAGCATTCGCCATTAGCTGATACCCTAGATTGTTTGGATGGAAACGATCCCCATCATACAGTACATTGTTGGTCACTTTTGTTCCCCCAGTTTCTGAAGTACCGGTCATACCATTGGTGGTGGAAGTTGTGGTATCCGAAGTTTCTGCTGATCCTGAAGCGCCTGCTTCAGAAGAATCCGTATCTGCGATCCCAACTTCGTCACTTAGTCCTTGGTATAGCAAGTCATTGATTGGGATAAAATAAGCATTGTGCTGTTGTTTGACAAATGTTTCTGTTGCTTTGTTCCAATTATCAATAATCGTTTGCATATCAGTAATTTCTGGAAAATTTAAATAAAAAGGATTATATATCCCTAACACATAAATGGGTGCTGTTTCATTCAGTTGACGAATCTGCTCAAACATCTCTACTAATCGTTCTTGATAGTCGGCCATGGGTTTGGTAAAAGAATCGACACTCAAACCAAAAAAATTAGTTTGAATCACTTTTAATACATCATTCCCGCCGACGGTCAATGTAATCAAGTCAGCCTTCTTTAGATCACTGCGCAATTCTTTGTCTTTGTTCACTCGTTTCAAGATTTGATCGCTGCGCTCTCCAGCAATTCCATAGTTCGTCGTCACAACATTTGCTAAATGATACCGATCTTGCAAATCGGCTGCAACGATGGGCACAAATCCTCCTTGTTGCGTCTCATCACCGACTCCTTCAGTCAGCGAATCGCCTAAGGCCATGTAATTGATCACATTTTTGGTCTTTCCCTCTTCTGCCGTTCTCGCAACTGGTGTGAGCAATGGTTGCGCTTTTGGAATCAAAAAATGACCGAGCATTCCAGTACCTAAAGCTACGATCAATACAACTGAAAGATAAATTGCTACTTTTTTCCACTTCACGGATCTTCAATCTCCTAACCTATAATCTAAGCTATTTTATCAAAATTCTCATTAAATTCATAGTCGAAATGTTTTGATTGACGAGAAACTCAATCAACGAAGAGCAGCGAAGCATGAAGCAATTTCTACCCATCTGCTTGATTCGGGTCCCGCTTCATCAACTGCTCGGCTACTCATTGTACTCATTGTTTCGTCTGCAGTTGCTTCTAAACTTACATTAAAAAGAATGTAAAAGTCATTTTTCGAGTGACAACCATAATGATTCTTTTCAAGGTCGCGCTCGCTTGGCTCGCCGTTGCTCATCATCTGCTCTGTCACTCTTCGTGTGCCAGTCTTTGTGATTCTTTTCAAGGTCACGCTCGTTTGG
This sequence comes from Enterococcus sp. DIV0574, assembly GCF_051711125.1. NCBI lineage: Bacteria > Bacillati > Bacillota > Bacilli > Lactobacillales > Enterococcaceae > Enterococcus > Enterococcus sp. DIV0574. The sequence goes on along the minus strand of NZ_JBIOMA010000001.1, from coordinate 1,294,390 downwards.
CTCGCCGTTGCTCACCATCAATTCTGTCTTACTTCGCAAGCCAATCATTGTGATTCTTTTCAAGGTTACTACGCTCGCTCAGCTCGCCGTTGCTCACCATCAATTCTGTCTTGCTTCGCAAGCCAATCATTGTGATTCTTTTCAAGGTTACTACGCTCGCTCAGCTCGCCTAGTACTGCTCATCATCAATTCTGTCTTGCTTCGCAAGCCAATCATTGTGATTCGCAGCAAAAAGCGATTCGTGTTTACGAATCGCTTGGATACTGTCATTAAAATTATTCGGTGTAATACGTAATGGCGAATGCGCCTTTGCCGGTATGGGTAGCGATGATTGGGGTGGTATGAAGTAGTGGAATATTCATTTCTGGGAAGAGTTGTTGCAATTCTTTTTTGAATTGTTCTGTGATCTCTAACCCCTCTGCATGAGAGATCCCTATTTGTTTCACATTCGGCATGCGTTTCAATTCGTCTTTCAATTCTTCAAACCACTTATTAAATGTTTTTACACCGCGTCCTTTTACGATTGGAATCAATTCTGAATGGTCGAAATCCATAATCACTTTCATATTTAATAAACTGGATAATAACCCTTTGGCACGACTGATTCGACCGCCTTTTACCAGATTTTCTAATGTAGAGACACCAATAAATAATTTGGTATTTTCTCGAACTTTGTCAACTTCCGGCAAAACTTCAGCTAATGTCTTACCTTCTTGTGCTAATTGAGCTGCCCGAATCACTTGGAACGACAATGCTTGATCTGTCGTATCACTATCGATCACTGTCACATTTGCTTTCGACAAATTACTTGCTTGTCTGGCAGCTTCGACAGTTCCACTCAGACCCTTCGTCATATGTATCGATAAAACGTCACTACCATCTTTTCCTAATTCATCGAACAGTTCCACAAAATGGCCAATCGGTGGTTGGCTCGTTTTTGGAAGTTCTTTTGCTTGTGCCATCATTTGCATGAATCGTTCTCCGGGCAATGAATCATCATCCGGATAAACCATCCCATCGATCATTACAGATAACGGAACTACATGGATATTCAATTGGTCTCGAACGGTTGGCTCCATCGTACAGGAGGAATCCGTTACAACTTTAAGCTTTGCCATCATACATTCACTCTCTCTTTAAATCAAGTCTCTTTTCGTGGTAAAATAACCATAGACCATTTATAATCAGTATAACAGAGAGAAAAAATTTTTTCATCTTATTTAAATTCGAAGGGAAGGTGCTTGATGGATCATATGAAATTTACACGACGCTACTTGATTCTGAATGAGGTACTCAATGCGGTGACCCATGGTATCGGATTTGGATTAAGTATAGCTGGACTCGTTATTCTTTTGATTAAAGGGGCTCGATTAGATTCCCCTATTCACATCATTTCCTATGCGATTTATGGCTCTATGATGATTTTGTTATTCTTATTCTCTACGCTCTTCCATAGTTTGATGTTCACACGAGCAAAAAAAGTTTTCCAAGTCTTTGATCACGCCTCGATTTTTTTATTGATCGCAGGCAGTTATACGCCGTTTTGCTTGCTGAGTATTCAAGGTTGGTTGGGTTGGACACTTTTCATTTTGATTTGGTTGTTAGCCATCAGCGGGATCGTTTATAAGTCACTCACACTGCATAAAAAAGAGACGGTTTCAAAAATATCCACACTAATTTATATTATTATGGGCTGGCTCTGCGTGATTGCATTTAAACCATTGATTGCTTCGCTGGGTTTTTGGGGTACCTTTCTGTTAGCAAGCGGTGGTGTCTCTTATACCGTCGGCGCATTATTCTACAGTATCAAATCCGTACGCTTCATGCATGTGGTTTGGCATTTGTTTGTTATGCTCGGAGCTGGACTTATGTATTTTTCCGTTCTTTGGTTTACATGATCTAACCCACTTTTACTTAAATAAGGCAGCTGCTACAACCATATGTTGTAACAGCTGCCTTATTTATTTTTTCTGCTTACTATAAAACTCAAACCGGTGCGGATAGATGTTCTTTTCATCCACTACGCCTTCTATGACTTTATCCAAATGCCAGTTTGACCAATCGATCTCAGGAAAGTAGACATCTCCGGTAAATGTCTCGTCGATCACTGTTCGATACAACTGATCGCAATCTTCGATCATCGATTCGAAAACTCCAGAACCCCCAGTTAGAAACACAGGATGATCTTGCTGTGCAGTATAATCCAAGACTTCTTGTCGATCATGCATAACTAATACGCCTTCTGCTTCATATGCTGTGTCACTGGTCAAAACGATTGTTGTTCGATTTGGCAATGCTTTTTTCTTCATGCCCTCAAACGTTTTTCGCCCCATAATGAGCGAATTTCCAGTAGTTTGTTCTTTGAAGAATTTCAGATCGTTTGGCAAATGCCATGGCAATGTGCCGTTTTCTCCAATCAAACCATTTTTGTCTTGTGCCCAAAGTGCAATCAACATGTTTCAAAACTCCCTTTCTAGATAAAGTGAATCTGCAATAGCCGCTGCAATCTGCAGCCTTCTCATTAATTGATAAGCAGGCTGTGCTTGCAGATGATCGGTATTTCTTTCTTTATAACACAAGCCTTCGCACGCTTGATAAAAAATATGCCCTCCATGATGCTTCACTTTGGTTGGCCATTCGCCATCCGTCCATCTTGAAGAATCTGCGGATACTAGTAAAGGAATCAATTCCGCAGAAAACAAGACACTGCCGGCGGTAATATCAAGACCCTTGATATGAAAAACTTCCGCTGCAATTTCATTGACCAGCTTTTCTGTCCGCTGCCAAGCAGTTGGATGGCTTAGGAAGGCTTTCTTTGTACGTCCTAATATACAGAAAGTGTTCGTAGGAAATGGCTGACAGCTCAAAGCTGACAGTTCATCTGGGTATTCCTCACACCAAGTGATCAAACGATCAAAATCACATAATTGAAAGGAAGCGAGTTGCGGAAATGCCTTTCCAGCGCGTGCCACAGCTTGTCGACGTGCTGGACCAGCACCGACTGCTGGCAATTCAAAGAGATAGATCTGGGGCGGCAGCTGCCATAAATACCGCTTGATTTCAGGTTTCGTTACTTCAGAAACTGCTAAAATGACTTGCGAAAAATAAGAACGAAGGATCGTAATTGTTTTTTCTACATCTGATAATGAAATGGTATCTTTTGACGTAATATGCAGCGTTGCGACGATTCCCCGCTGTAAATCGTTTGTCATCTATCTTCTCACTCCCAACTGTAATAAGTTAGACAGCGATCGGTGCCTTGATCGTGGGATGCGGATCGTAGCCTTCAATCGTGATATCTCCCATCTCAAAGTCAAAAATCGATTGTTTCTCAGGATTTAAGTGCAACGTAGGTGCAGAACGAATTGTTCGGGAAAGCTGCTCTTTCATTTGTTCCATATGATTGCTATACAGATGGGCATCCCCTAAAGTATGGATAAATTCGCCGACTTGGAGTCCTGTCTCGTGAGCGATCAAGTGAGTCAATAACGCATAGCTAGCAATGTTGAAAGGCACCCCCAAAAAAACATCGGCACTTCGTTGATAAAGCTGACAACTTAGTCGACCTTCATGAACATAAAACTGAAACATGGTATGGCAAGGAGGCAGCGCCATCGACGGCACGTCTTCTGGATTCCATGCGGAAACAATCAAGCGCCGAGAATCTGGCGTTGTTTTGATCATTTCAATCACTTCTTTGATCTGATCAATAAATTCCCCTTTAGTAGTTTCCCAATGACGCCATTGATACCCGTAAACATGACCTAGATCACCAAATTTTTCTGCAAATGCTTCGTCATTTAAAATACGTTCGCAAAATTTTTGCAATTCCTCTTGATAGCTGGCATTGAATTCTTCATCAATTAATGAGCGACGGCCAAAATCAGTCATATCAGGACCTGTATAGTCCTCACTTTTAATATACCGCTCAAAAGCCCATTCATCCCAAATGTGATTCTTGTGTTGCAGTAAGAATCGAATATTGGTATCTCCTTTAAGAAACCAGAGTAACTCGCTTTTGATCAGACCAAAAGGTACGCGCTTGGTTGTCAATAATGGAAATCCTTGAGAGAGGTCAAATCGCATTTGATGACCAAAAATACTTTTGGTTCCAGTCCCTGTGCGATCCCCTTTGACATTTCCCGTTTCTAAAATTTTTTTCCCTAAATCAAGATATGCTTGTTCCATAATGGGCCTCCTTATTAGTCGTCTGAAAACTCGCTTAAATATTCCCAGCGTGTCATTTTTTCTTCTAACAATTGTTCTGTTTCTGTAACTTCTGCTTGGAGCTGCTGTAATTTCGTAAAGTCATCCCCCTGCTGATTCATCGCTTCAGTTAGTGCGTCGACTCGTTCTTCTAACAGAGCAATCTCATCTTCGATCGTTGCCCATTCTTTTTGTTCCATGTAGCTTAGTTTCTTTTTGACTGGCTTTTCGGAAACAAATTTGCTGTGTAGCCCTTTGTCAGGTTGTGAGGCTGCAGTTTTCTTTGTGCCCTGTTTCGTTGCTGTCTTTTGTAAATATTCGTTTATCGAACCATAAAAGCGAAGAATTTGCGCATTGCCTTCAAAAATAAGTAATTTTTCAGCAACTTTATCTAAAAAGTAACGGTCATGAGAAACTGTAATTACGGCACCAGGAAATGATTCAAGATAGTTCTCCAAAACAGTTAATGTATCAATATCCAAATCATTCGTTGGCTCATCCAACAATAGAACATTTGGTTGACCAATCAATAATTTCAATAAGAATAGGCGGCGTTTTTCACCACCAGATAATTTACCGATCTTTGTTCCGTGCATGAAACGGGGGAACAAAAATTGTTCCAGCATTTCCGCTACACTGACATGGGCACCATCTGTTTTTTCTACTTCTTCTGCTGCCTCTTGTAAATAAGCAATCATCCGCTGTTCCGGATCCATCGTCTCATTGGTTTGCGTATAATAAGCTAATTTGACGGTTGAGCCAATAATCCGTCTTCCTGAATCTAATGAGAGACGTCCCGCCAACACATTCAGCAAGGTTGATTTACCTGCACCATTCTCACCAGTAATGCCTAAACGTTCTCGCGACTGAATCAATAAATCAAATTGAGATAGAATTGGTTTGCCTTCAATTGCATAACTACCTTCTTTGATTTCCAACACTTGCTTACCTAAACGTGAGGTCGCAACATCAATCTGCACTTCTCCATTCCGTTTGACTTGGTTCATATTCTCTTTCAAATCGTCGAAACGATCGATTCGCGCTTGTTGCTTAGTCGTTCTCGCTTTGGCGCCTGTCCGAATCCATGCCAGCTCGTGCTTATATAACTGTTGCCGTTTTTCTTCTTGGGTTTCTTCAATACGTTCTCTTTCCGCTCTGGCTAATAAATAGTCCTCATAATTTCCTTGATATTCATAAAGTTTACCAAAAGAGAGTTCAAACACGCGATTGGCTACCCGGTCAAGAAAATAGCGATCATGAGTGACCATCATCAGTGCGCCGCGATAGTTTTTCAAATAGCCTTCTAGCCATTGGATAGCTTCATAGTCAAGATGGTTCGTCGGCTCATCCAACAATAGTAAATCCGGTTCATCGATCAACACTTGCGCTAACCCCACTCGTTTTTTTTGCCCACCTGAAAGTTCATTGACTGGTTGTTTTAAATCTGAAATCCCTAATTTCTGCAAAATGATTTTTGCCGTTGTATCCGTATTCCAAGCATCTGTTTTATTCATAGCTTCTTCTGCTCTGCTGTAGGCAGCTTGCACTGTAGGATCTGAGCCATTTTGTTCCAGCTGAATCAAAGCTTTCTCATAGTCACGAACGGTTTTGATTAATGGACTTGTTCCTTGGAAGACCGCATCAACAACCGATAATTCTTCTTTTAATTGACTTTCTTGCGCCAAAAAGCCGATTCGATAATCTTGTGGTTTAAAAACAGAGGGACGGTCGCCATCTCCGGCTTCAATTCCAGCCAAGATCGTCAGTAAACTTGATTTGCCTGTCCCATTGACACCAATCAAGCCAATCCGGTCTTTCTCATGTATCAGAAAAGAAAGCTGATCAAATAATGTTTTATCGCCGTAAGTTTTTGTAAGCTCACTTACTTTTAATTCTTTCACAGAATCCCTCCTGAGATCTATTTTTCTTCGCCCATTGTACCACATAAGCATGACAGGGTCTTTAAGAAAAAAGAAAAAAACAACCGCTCCATCTCAACCCTGAGACGAAGAAGTTGTTGTTTTATCTACGAAACATTCGCTGTTTCGGCTGTTCATCTGAGCGAGCCATCGCATAAGATTCCAAGAGATTTACGTTGCGTCGATATTCGTTTGCAGAGATCGTTGGAATTTTTTCGGCTACCTCATATTCATCGATCGTTTTTCGTTCTAAATAATAGCCTCGTAAAACTTTTTTGACAAAAATCGGTTCTTGTTCAATCATGATAGTCTCAATGAAGTTATTATGCTCAAAACGCTTTAAGCTCATTTCCCTTTGACGTATAAAGAAGTTGATCAAAGATGAATCGTAGACATCTTCTAAGTTGCTTAAACTATGAAAAATATAATCACTGTTTTTGATATAGATTTTTTGTACTTCTGATATATCTCTTTGTTTCAATGCATCCTTCAGCTGCTGCTGGCGCTGCCAAAACAGCTTGGGATGAAAAATGATCCGTACAAAACGTTGAATGATCAAAAGCCAAAAACTGAAAAAAGACAAGAACTGTTTTGCTAACGAATGCTGCTGCTGCGAAATGAACCGGGAATAAAAGCGATACCCATTGGAGCTAACCTCACCTTTTCGGTAGGCTTCATCCAAACCATCCTGTTCAATGGATAGAATCAATCCTTGAATTTCCTGTATCTCTTGCTTTTCAGAATCAGTTAAACTATTGCGATACAATTCCCAGCGTCGATTTTCATAAGTATTGATTACTGCATCTGTCGCTAAGCGCTCTTTGGCATCCGTAGTTTCTTTCTCTTCTTCTTCCAAGATCTGGATGACTTCTTCTAAAATCAGCAACTGATTGAAATCAACAGATTCGGCAGCTTCACCATCTGCCAAATAAGGCAAGACAAGTACACTGATCACTAAAGTCGCTAAGATGACACAAGCCGTCAAAAATAAGAGCAAACTGCGGGCTTCAAATTGGTCACCGTTGATCGTTACAGGCAAGATAAAAATTGCCGCTAAGCTGACCGTTCCTTTGACCCCTCCAAAGGTCAACAAAGCTACTTGCTTCAAGTCCACGATTTTTTTTGATTGTAAAAACTGATAATAAAAAAGAAGGAATAAGAAACGAATGAAGAAGATAACGAGTGTTACTACTACGATGGTCAAGACTAAATGACCATTTGCATAAGAATTGCTTTCCCAAATGGGTGAAAATACTTGCGAAAGTTCAATCCCTAAAAATAAAAAAACAAGGGCGTTCAACGTAAATACAATTGTTGACCACGTACTTTCAGAGATATTGGCTAGTTCCGCATCGAACAAAGAGACTCGTCGTCTTCTTTGTGCTTGCGCTACACCGGCAACAACTGCCGCAATGATACCAGATACTCCAACCATTTCTGCAATCAAGTAGGCTGCAAAAGGCAATAGTAGTTCGATCAACAGATAAACAGTGACATCTTGGGCAGATATTTTTTCAATAAAGCGAATGATCCGCCGTTTTAACCAAACGATCAAGTAACCAATCAAGCCGCCGCCAATACTCGAAAAAAGCAATTGAAAGCCAGCCCCCATAACAGAAAAGCTACCAGTGACTAAAGCAACGATAGCAAATTGGAGCGCTGTTACCCCGGAAGCATCATTCAAAAGACCTTCGCCTTCTAAAATATGCATGATGTTCTTGGAAATTTTTAAGCGTTTCGCTAAAGATGAGACGGCTACCGCATCTGTTGGTCCTAAGGCAGCGCCAAAAGCATAACAAGCAGCCAAAGGAATCGATGGCATCAGCCAATGCAGTGTCGTTCCCACTGCAAATAAGGTCAGCAAAACACCGCCAAAGGCCAGAAACAAAACGATCTTACTGTTCTTCAAGATTTCCGGAACATCGGCTCGTTCTCCTTCTCGAAACAATAGCGGTCCAATGATCATCACTAGAAACATCTCTGGTTCAAATGCGATTTCTTGTCCCATTTCAGTCAATCCTAGCAGAATGCCTAAGATAATCTGAATGAAGAAAATCGGTACTGATGGCAGTATTTTGCTGACAATATTTGAAAAGGTCACGAGGATCGCGATGATGATGATAAGTTCAATAAATTCCATCCATTATCCTCTTTTCTTTCGAATTGCGATTAATAACTCAAGAAAATGTTCTTTTTTCATGAGAATCTTATGATCGAGCTGATTCAACTCCTTTTCATTTTTTTCGATTTCACATTGAATCCGTCTTGATTCTAGACGAAATAATTCATGTTTCATGCGTTCAAATTTGCGAAACAGCAATGGATTCTTCCGTTGCAAATATTCGCGGATTTCTTTTTTTTCTGCTGGTGAGAACTCCCCTAGGCGTTCCATCAATTCTTGTTTCGTTAAACATTGCTTCGTCATGATAGCCCCCTGCAATTCTAGTCAATTATAATAGAAGTCAGTTAAAATGAAAAATGATTGAAACCAATCCTGCTTTTTCATTTCTTGTTGACCGAGAGTATTCTATGCCATTCAACCAAAAATAGCAAGACCCTCTTACTAAAAAAGAGGTTTCTCTCCGAATTATTGATAATCTCTTAATAATTCCGATAGAAAGTATTTTGCTATAAAAAAAGTTGATGAACCGTCCTTCACTGATTTGGAAAATCATCAGCGAACGAACCGTTCATCAACTCCCTCTTACTCATTCAACGATTATGCCTTGCTTATTTCATATATAAATCATAGTAAGCATCCATGATTTCTTTCACGATTTTTACGTTTGGATGCGAAGTAGTTGAAGATTTAACCTGTGGTAAAACCACTGCAACTGCTATATCTGCATCATCACTTGGTCCATAAGCAACAATATTTAGGTTGACCAGATTGATGGTTTTGCCATTTTCATCGACAATCGGTGTCTCCGCAGTACCCGTTTTCGCAGAAAGTTCCATTTTAGCAGAAGCTAGTCCTGTTGCTGTAGCCCAAGCATCTGTTCCATGAACGGCATCATAAAATCCATTTTGAATGATTTTCATCTGATCAGTAGTTAAACCAACTTCGTTCAAAACGGTAGGTTCTACCGCTGATTTCAAGCTTCCTAAACCACCGGTTTCATCATTCCCATAGATACCCGAAACGATATGTGGCTGCAATCGTTGGCCGCCATTGGCCACAGTTGCTGCATATTGAGCCAATTGTAATGTCGTATAGGTATCAAACTGTCCGAAGGCTAAGTCCAGGATCTTACCGCCATCACTGACCGTATCTAATTTGTCGACAGGTGTGCTGATCCCTGTTGCTTCGCCAGGAAGATCGATCCCTGTTTTCGTCCCCATCCCAAAAGAGGCAAAGGCTGTACGCAGCTTACTGTAGGCTTCTGTTTGACGATCAACTGTTGGAATTGAAATTCCAGGCTGATACTCAATGCCCATCAAGCGTAAAGCAACCTGCATCATGTAGGAGTTGGAAGAAACTTCTAAGGCTTGTTCAGCTGACAAATTGCGATTGTTTGCTCCTGTCGGGTTAAAGATCGAAGCTTTGACATCAGAGCCGATGCGGATTGGTTGGTCATATAAGACTTCATTCCCATTCAAGACACCATTTTCCCAACCAGCTGCTAACGTACCACCTTTGACTACAGACCCTGGAACAAAAGCATTGATGAAGGTTCCGATTGCATTCTCTTGCAATTTGCTTGATTCTGCCTCATGTTGATAACCTGACATTGCCAAAATCCCGCCAGTTTTAGGATTGATCGCAACAGCATAGACTCCAGGCGAGTATTCTGCAGCTCCTGAATCCATCAAAGACTTAAAGTTATCTTGTAAGATTTCATCAACTTCTTTTTGGAACTTGGCATCTAGCGTCAGTACAAGATTATCTCCCTTAGAGCCCGCATAGATTTCTTTTTGGCTTTCAATATTATTGCTATTGTCTAATGTGATTTGAGACTTTGATTTTGATCCTTGAAGGACTTCTTCATATTGCTTCTCTAAATAGCTTCGTCCTACACGATCATTACGAGCATACCCTTTCGCTAGATATTCATCCAAGTTTTCTTCAGGGATCCCTTGTTCTTCTGTTGTCACAGTTCCGATCAAACTTGCCAATGAACTGCCTTCAACAATTTTTCTAGTCCAGTCTGTGCCGGTCGAAACTCCGGGAAGTTCGGTCATATTCTCAGCCACAATTGCTAGTTCTTCATCAGATACATCAGAATTTTTTAAATAAACAGTGCTTAAAGATTGTGCACTATTCATTCGTTTAAAAATGGAAGCTACTTTTAACTGATCATCATTAAAGGCAATATCCTCATCCGTTACTTTATCGACAGTTGCCGCATACTGTTCAGAAGCCCCGAGCGCTTTTTGCTTGGAACTTAATTGATCTTGCGCTTTCTTCAAATTTTCAGGATCTGCTAACCAAAAATCTTTCAGGTCCCGCTCTGTCAGATTCTTATCGATTGGAATATCGATCAATGTAGCTAGTTTTTGTGCAGTCTTCAATAAATCTTCAGCTGTCATCTTATTTCCTCTTGTAAAGGTAATGGCTGCATTGGCTTGATTTTTGACAAGCGGTTTGCCAGATGCATCATAAATCATTCCTCGTGGAGAGCTGCCATTGACTTCTACCACGGATGAAGCTTTCAATTGCTTCTCAATATTATCACCATTCACGATTTGTAAATAACCTAATTGCACGATCAACGCAACAAAAAGACCAAAAATCACAAAAAAGAGAAAATTCAATCGAAAGGGAACATGGGATTTGCGATAAGATTTTGTCTTAGGCTCCTCAGGCCCTTTTCGTATATTCTTAATGACTTTATCTTTTAGATTCTTCATCTCTTCTATCCTCTCATTACAAACTGCTTACCATCTTATTTTACCAAAAATTTTCAATATAAACAGAAGAAATCAAAATTATCCAAGTATCCTTAGAGAAAATTATAAGAATTCGTTCTCATCCACTGTAATGTTTCACAGTTACGCAAAAAGATTTTTTTGTTGAGAAAAAATCTGCTACACTTTAAGCTTTCTTAATCTTTTCCAATTTTAATCCCGTGAAACACATTTTTCTAACTTCCATCTGTGGAAAAGTAAAAAGCAAACGATCAATGACCGTTTGCTTGGGTTTTCATTATTAATATCCAGAGTAATCGCCAGTATCTTCCTGATACCCGGCTCCATCATCATAAATGTCTGACGGTTCACCTGGATTCTCATTTGAGTTTTCTTCACTATTGTAATTCGTATCGTCGTACAATTGATAGTTTGTATAACCATCAGTATGTTCATCTCCTTGAGACAAAGTCTCGCTGGTAGGAAGATTCAGTTGTTCTTTCAATTTATTTTGCATTTCCAGCAATTGATTGATACCTAATAATTGGTAATAGACCCCATTCATCATTTGGCCTTCACCTTGCAATTGTTCTTGATCGATTGTCGTGAACGCAGGCAAATAATTGGTAGCGATATCCATCATGTCATCCCAAGTCAAATCTGTTTTTGAATTCTTTTCAACAGCTTTTAATATTTTTTGATAATTGCTGACGCCATCCAAGCTCATTACTTTTTTAACGATCTTAGTGACAACTTCTCTTTGCCGTTTTTGACGTCCAATGTCTCCTTCCGGATCTTGTTTTCGCATGCGTGCATAGGCAAGACCGGTTTTCCCATCTAAAGTAATGGTTCCTTTAGGCACATGCACCCCTTCCAGAGTAAAATCGATTTTATTAGTGACTTCGATACCTCCAACTGCATCGATCAAATCTCGCATACCTTGCATGTTAATCGTAACATAATGGTCAATAGGAATGTCTAACAGATTTTCAACGGAATCCATCGACATTGCTTCGCCACCAAAGGCATATGCATGGTTCAGCTTATCCAACGTGCCATACCCAACAATTTGAGTGTAGATATCACGGTCAAGACTAACGATCGTTGATTGTTTCTTGGCAGGATTAACCGTAACGACCATCATACTATCTGAACGCCCTTGTTCGGTTCTCCCCAACGCTCCAGTATCAATCCCAAGCAAAAGAATCGAAAAGGGTTCTCTATCTTCAATACTTACTGCCGTTTCACGTTTTTTCGTCTTACGATCCGCACTTTGCGTAATATTATTGAACGTTTTATTCGTATCATCGTATACTTTCATTCCATAGACAGTGACACCGACAATACTTACTGCCACCAAGCCCAACAATCCTAAAATTACTTTTTGATATAAACGCATCCTACACCTCTATCACAACATTATTAGGTAATCGTTTAAATTTTGCCACAATTTTACAAATTCAGCAATCTTGCTTCTGTTTTATTACAGAATCTTAACACGATTGCAACAAAAATGAAACGATAAAGAATTTGTTATTTTAACTTTTAACGGCGTACATCCCTATTCATTAACACATCTAAAAAAACTATCCTAAGGAAAGTAAGAGACTCGCTTTAACAGACCCCTTCATTCCTTCGGATAGTTTTTTGTATTAATTGAAAAATAGTTTTTTTATACTTAAATATAATCCACAAATCGCGCTCTAAACTTCATGTGTAGATGACTACCTATTATCAATAGTGTTAAAGTCATTCCCCAAAAAATTAAGGTGTAGGTCGTTTTTTCCCAAACCCAACCACGTGATAAAAAGGCATCTCTAAAGCCTTCAATCAAATAATAAAAGGGATTTAAACGTAATAGCTTAATTAACCATTCCGGCATATTTCGATTATTGATATCCCAAATTGGTCCTGAAACATAAAACAACAAACGTAATACTGATTGTAAGAAAATATGATAGTCACGTATCAATACTGTAATGGTCGCATTTAATAATCCGAAAGCAAATAAGAAAATAACCATCGCAATAAAGTAATAAATAAATTGCAACCAATAAACGGACGGTGTTACTCCCGCCCATAAGAGCGAGCCAATCACAATAGCTACCATAGGGATATAAGATGACAAGTTACTGATAATATTGATTGACGGCAAGATACTTACTGGAAATTTCATTTTGGCTACCATACCAACTTGTCGGTGAATACTATTGGACGCTCCAAGTACCGAAGAATTGATATAAAACCAAGCTGTGATCCCAATCAACATCCAAATAATAAATGGTACGCCATCTACTTTCCGATTACCATTGACTCCTAGCCCAAAGACTAAATAATAGATACCAATTTGAATCGCAGGGTTCAAGATTTGCCATGCAAGACCAAGATAGTGGCTTTGATAGGTTGCTTTGTCCTCGTATCGAGACATACGGAAAATAATTCCCGCATGATTAAATTGTTCTTTTATTACTGCAGCAATTTCTTTCACTAAACTCTTCCTTTTCTATCTAAACTAAATAAAGAAATAGTTATCTTTACTTGAAAACTTGTACAATTGCATCAACTGGATGCTTTAGCGCATAGCTAATGGATCTGCCACTGAAAGAAACAAGAGAGCAAAACAGTGTTCCTACTATCGCAAGAGTCAAAAGTCCTTTAGTTGGAATCGTCATCTTCTCACCTAAAGGAGTTCGTTTAAGGTTCTTCTGAATCATTTGTTCAGATAGATGCTGCTCTTTCAGCAAGCTATCATCTTGGCTTTTTTCAGCTAATTTTTCTAGATTAAATGCCTTTTGATTTTCTTTGTATTTATCTTGGTAAGCTTTTTGTTCTTTTTTCGGTTGCTTCTTGAACCAGTCGATAAACTTGCGATATTCCGCCATTACTTCCTCAGTCGGACCAAACATGCGCAAATCGCCGTAATGCATCCAGATTGTACGGTCACATAATTTTTCAACTTGTCCTAAAGCATGGCTGACAAAGAAAATAGTCTTGCCGGACTCTTTGAATTCCATGATTTTATCCACACATTTTTGATAAAAAGTTTCGTCTCCAACAGATAAAGCTTCATCAATGATCAAAATATCTGGATCATTATGAACAGCAATGGCAAACCCTAAACGTGACTTCATCCCACTGGAATAGCTTTTTACAGGTTGATTAATAAAATCACCTAAATCGGCAAATGCTACGATTTCATCCATTTTTTTATCGATTTCTTTATTGGTCATTCCAGACATCAATGCTTTTAGACGAATATTTTCTAAACCTGTCAATTGATATTTTAATCCGGCTCCAATTGCGATAATCGACGTATCGCCATTGACTTCCATTGTGCCTGATGTTGGAGGAATAATGCCACTGATCACATTTGAAAGCGTTGATTTTCCAGAACCATTTATCCCAATGATCCCTACAGACTCTCCTGCACGCACTTCAAAACTAACGCCTTTTAATGCCCAAAAACGCGGAACATTTCGATGATAAAATTTGAATAATGCTTTCACTTTGTCTGATTTCTTTTTGTATAGGTCATATTCCTTTGTAACCAAAGTACTACGAACTTTTATTTCTTTTTCCACTTTCTTCATCCATTCTCAAAGAAATTCTATTCATTTGCTACAACTCAAGCTACATCATATCATATTTTCCTCTAAGACAAAATAAACAACGAAAAACATCTAATAAATTTTAAGAAAAAAACGGAAATAGTGTACAAAAAAAGGCACCATTTAAAGATACCTTTTATGCTTTAAGTATTAATTATTTAATTTTAAGTCTTTTTTGATCTGTGTCGTTGATATTTCAGGCGTTCTAGCTAAATAAACAACTTCGGCATCTGTTTCTTCTTGAATGAAATCAAATTTACCAGCCCAATCATCACCCATGACAAAAGTATCCACGTGGTACTCTTTGACGTCAGAAACTTTTTGTTCCCAGTTTTTTTCAGGAATAACTAAATCAACATAGCGAATAGCCTCTAATAACTGTTTACGTTTTTCATAAGAAAAGTAGCATTTCTTCTGTTTTTCATCCCAATTGAACTTGTCCGTAGACAATGCCACGATCAAATAGTCTCCTTGTTCTTTTGCTCGGCGCAATAAATTGATATGACCATAATGGAGCAAATCAAATGTCCCATACGTAATTACTCGTTTCATCAAATATCCCTCATTTTTAATCTATTTATAATACACTGAAGATAACAAATTTGGCCGAAAATAGCAAATTAAAAAAAGCTGAGGTCCCCCTCAGCTTGTTCTAGTTTAGATTTTCGTGACTTCTGCCGCTTGCGGTCCTCGGGCGCCTTCGACAATCGAAAACTCGACTTCTTGACCTTCTTCTAAAGACTTAAAGCCATCTCCTTGGATCGCAGAAAAATGAACAAAGACATCATCTCCGCCATCAACTGTAATAAACCCAAAACCTTTTTCATTATTGAACCATTTTACTTTTCCATGTTCCATGCGTGTAAATCCTCCAGTAATTAAAATAAGACGCTTCCGTCTTCAATATTATAGCTGAAAATGAAAGCGTTAGCAATATGTTTCAAAAAATAAAACTACCCCCAACGAATCAAAGGTAGCAGTGAGAACTTATGGTTAACACGAAGCTGATGCTAAGATGCAACGTGCTTTCTTTTATCGTTGGGATAGTTTTATTCTGATTAAAAATAATTCCCTTACTTAATGATTATTTTGCTTTCGCATAAAAATCATTTACTTTATCCCAATTAACAACACTCCAGAAAGCATTGATATAATCAGGGCGTACATTTTTGTATTTCAAGTAGTAGGCATGTTCCCAAACATCTAAGCCTAAAACTGGCGTTTGACCGTCCATTAATGGTGAATCTTGGTTCGCAGTTGAAGTGATCGCTAATTTACCATCTTTGATGACTAACCAAGCCCAGCCAGAACCAAAGCGGCCAGTTGCTGCTGTTTTGAATTCTTCTTTGAAATCAGCAAAGCTGCCAAATGTTTCTTCGATGGCTTCTTTGATGGCTCCTGTTGGTTCACCACCAGCATTTGGTGCCAAGATTTCCCAGAAAAAGCTGTGATTTGCATGACCACCACCGTTATTACGGACAGCTGTTTTGATGTCTTCAGGCACCGAATCAAAATCAGCAAGTAATTCTTCAACTGATTTTTCACCTAATTCAGGATGTTTTTCAATTGCTGCATTCAAATTTGTGACGTAAGTATTGTGATGCTTGTCATGATGCAAATGCATCGTTTCTTCATCAATGTAAGGTTCTAATGCATCATAAGCATAAGGTAAATCTGGTAATGTGTAAGACATAAAAAATTCCTCCTCAGTGATAGTGATTACATAAGTAACATTATCAGATAAAAAGTGGTTCATCAAAACATATGCTTACTTTTTATCAACTTTTTTTGGTGCAAAAATCAGAAACTTGCTGAAAACATAGTTTGCTAGGACGACAACGATTTGTGTAACAAGCTTAGCGATAAAATCGCCGGTTCCTAGTACGCTGATCAATAGATACATACAAGCCATATCCAATCCCAGCGAAAGGACCCTAAAGAAAAGAAACTTCCAAAAGGCAAGCCATGATTCTTTTTTTGTTTCACTTTTTGCTTCAAAGACCCAAATCTTATTCGTGAAGAATGCGAACAACACAGAAGCTGCCCAAGAAATCACATTGGCAATCATATAATGAAAATCAAAGATTTCTCTAAAGAGAAAATAAACAACTAAATTGACCAAAGTAGTTAATCCACCAAAAATTAAATACGTTAACGGCTCCCATAATTTTTTTTCTTGTAGTTTATTTTTCACATTTTTTAAACTTTCCATACTCGATCTCCAATTCTACTCATTAATCAGCAAAGAACACTTTAGAGATAATCGGACTTTTCTGTCATAAGTCCTTGTGTTCTGTTGCTGCCTTCGTTACAATTATTTTTAGTTACATAAAAGGAGTTAAACAAATGACAATCATACAAATGCTAAAAAGTGCATTTATTCGAATCCCAAATCTCAAATATGTAAAAGACGCTGCTTTTTCAAAAGTGATTCTTTTTCTACTTGGAGCTACCGTTATTTTAGCCGTACCAATCACTTTGCAAGTCAATGATATCTTTCAGGATTTCCAGCGAGATAGTCAAAAAATTGCGCAAAAAATCCCCAATTTTTCGATTGAAAATGGGCAATTAACAACGAAAGGACAAGGAGAAGGGTTTATCTATCAAACCGACTCTATCATTTTTACTTTCGACCCTGAAGGAAAGCGCAACGCTACCGATATTGCTTCAGATGCCACTGCAAATGTGTTGAGTGTGGGACTATTAAAAAAAGAAATTGTTGTCAGTTTCCCTGGAACAGGACTTTCCACATCATTCTTAGATACAAATCAATTAAAATTTTCTTATAATGAACCAGCATTTAAAAATTTAGATGGCAAAAAGATTCGGGAAACTCTGAGCAGCAATCAAATTCCTTGGTGGCTACAACTTATTGTTTTCTTAGTAGCGCTCTACCCTACATTTTTAAATTTATTAATCACATTGATCGTGGGTACATTTATTGCAACTATCTATACAAAACTAAAACTTTTTTCTTACAGCTTTTTTGAAAACCTTAAGATACTAATCGTTAGTGCTGCTTTACCAACAATTTTGAGTGTGCTGATCCAACTATTCGTACCAAATTTTGATGGGACAACATTTATCTTATTCGCAGCACTGTTTCTATTCACTCAAGGCGTCAAAGGTTCGCCTAAAATCCAATTAAAAAGCTAGTAACTATCCAACCATGCATAGATCTTTGCGCATGGTTTTTTCTTCGTTCTTTGATACACTAAAATAAAGGAGGAACAAATATGACTAAATATATTTTATCTAGCAGAGAATTTCGTGATGAATTTATCACACAAATTCATGAAATCAGTGATGAATATCAGTTTATCCACTATGATGAAGCAACTTCCATCGACTGGTCAAATGTTGCAATCACGATTGGTTGGAAAGAAGAATGGGCCGGAAAGTTACTGGCTAATGCTTCTCTTGAATGGGTCCAAGCCATTTCAGCCGGTGTGGATACGCTACCTCTAGCACAGTTTGCCCAAAAGAACATCTTACTTTCTAATGGTAGCGGCATTCATGCACAATCGATCACTGATCATTTAATTGCTTTATTATTCATGGAATCCAGAGGAATTTTTACCGCCATCAAAAAACAGGCTGAAAGACAATGGCAGCCCAATGGTATTCCTTATTCATTATTATCTGATAAAGAAATACTGATCGCAGGTACAGGTAAAATTGGGCAGGCTTTAGCAAAGGCCTTAAATTTTTTTGGCACCCAACCTGTCGGCATAAATACAACGGGGCATGCCGTTGATGGTTTCAAGGAAACTTATCCACTTGAAGAGTTGATTGAACAAAGTCAGAAAGCTGATTGTGTGATTAATATCTTACCATTGACACCTGAAACTACAAGAATCTATAATAGCCATTTTTTTAATAGTATGAAATCATCCGCTTCTTTTTATAATGTTGGGCGTGGACCTAGTGTAGATACTGTAGCGTTGACAGAAGCCCTCCGCCAAAAAGAAATCGCATTTGCGGCTCTTGATGTTTTTGAAGAAGAACCTTTACCCGCAAATGATCCGCTATGGACACTGGAAAATGTGTTGATCACCCCGCATATTTCCGGGTTGACCCCACATTTTCAAAAAGCATTCATGGCCATCTTTATGGATAACTTCCGCAATTTTATCCACGAGAAAAAATTGGTTCGAAATCAAGTCAATGTAACAAAAGGGTATTGATCATCAACCAGCGCTGCTTTTTTATTCCCAAAAATTATTTTTGATCTTTTTCTGTCTCCTTTAAAATGTAAAGGGGACGTTTTTTTGTTTCCAGAAAAATTTTTCCAATATATTTTCCAATAATACCTAGACAAAGCAATTGCAAACCACCAACAAACAATACGATACAAACTAAAGAAGGCCAGCCTGAGGTAGGATCACCAAAAATAAAAGTACGAATAATTATGAATAGCAGTGCAATTCCAGAAGCTAGACAAGACAACGCGCCAACAAAAGAAGCAATATTTAATGGCGTATCAGAAAAATTGACGATGCCATCAATCGAGTACTTGAATAAGCTCCAGAATGACCAAGAAGTTTCTCCAGCTACTCTTTCACGATTTTCGTAGGCAATGTATTCTGTATCAAAACCTACCCAACTAAAGATTCCTTTGGAGAACCGATTGTATTCAGAAAGTTCTAAAACTGCATCCACCATATTCCGACGCATTAAACGGAAATCTCGTGCGCCATTGACCATATGTGCCTCACCAATTTTGTTGATCAATGCATAAAAGGCTTCTGAAAAGAAACTACGAACTTTAGGCTCTCCTTTGCGATCGGCTCTGCGCGTTCCAACACAGTCTAATTGTTTTGTGTTGAGCAAGTCAAACATCTGAGGCAAAAGGCTTGGAGGATCTTGTAAATCTGCATCCATTACGGTAACAAAATCCCCTTTTGCTGCTTTTAAGCCAGCATACAAGGCTGCTTCTTTTCCAAAATTACGTGAAAACGAAAGGTACCGCACACTTTCTGGATGCTCTTGATGCAGCTTGCGCATCACTGCGAGTGTTTGATCGGATGACCCATCATTGATAAACAAATATTCAAAAGGCATGCCTACCTGATCTTTTACTTTTTCAGTCTCTTCAAAAAAAAGTGGTAAGCTACTCTCTTCATTAAAGCAAGGTACGATAATTGATAACATGGTTTCATCTCCTAACGAACAGGTCTATGATCAAAGCTAGCGATATGGAATCCACTAAACTTCAGTCATAGACTCATACTGTTGCATTGTATCTTTATTTTAGTTAATTGTTTTCAGTAAAACTATATTTAGGTTCATCTAGCTTTTCATCGTAGTCGACTTGCAGATCATACCCTTTGAAGAACCACTCGTCGGCCTCCTCAATAAAAAAAAGCATGTCTGAAACTGTCTTTTGAACGATAGGATTTTCAGGTTTATCTACTGACATTCCTACTGAAAAACCATCATGGATCTGAGTTTTCCCATAGATTTTACCAAAAAAGCGAACGCCGCTTCCTTGGTCGACTGTCAGTTCTTTTTTGAACCAATCAATTGCGGCTTCTGTAATAGTTATATTCATCATTTTTCACTCCTAATCATTCATATGTTCATCAAGAATATCCACATCATCCGTGTTCCCAATCACGAGTAGATTATCATTCTCACGCACAATCGAATCAGCTGCGGGAGACACGATCACTTGTCCAGGTCCTCGACGAATAGCAACAACGGTCAATCCATATTTTTGACGAAAATTCAAATCAAGTAAGGACCTATTAAAGAAACGCGGATTTGAGACACGAATCTCCGCCAGAGAAAATTCATCTGAAAGCTCAATATAATCCAAGATATTTTTTGATACTAGATTGTGAGCGATACGAATCCCCATATCCCGTTCTGGGTGGACAACTCGATCAGCACCAAGCTTCTCAAGAACCCGAGCATGATATTCATTTTGCGCCTTTGCTAAAACGTTCGGTACCCCCATCTCTTTGACCATCAAAGTCACAAGAATACTTGCTTGGATATCTTCACCGATTGCTACGATCACATGGTCGAAATTACGAATTCCTAATGAGCGCAACGTCATTTCATCCTGTGCATTGCCCACCACCGCATGGGTAGCAATATTCATATACTCATTGACCCGATCCTCATTGCTATCAATGGCTAATACTTCTTGTCCGGATTCTATCAATGTTCGACAAATACTGCCGCCGAACCTTCCAAGACCAATAATCGCGTAATTCTGCTTCACATTAAACGCTCCTTTACCTTACAAATCCTACTCTAGTATATCAAAAACCTCCTCAACTGACTATGAGGAGGTACCCTTATGATGAGATTCTTATTTTGTCAAGCCATGCTTAAAGGCATAAATGGTTGCTTGTGTTCGATCTTCCACTTCTAGTTTCGACAATATATTTGATACATGAGTTTTAACTGTTTTGAGTGTAATAAACAACTCATCCGCAATCTCCTGATTACTTTTCCCTTCAGCAATCAAAAGCAGCACTTCTTTTTCTCGATTTGTCAGATCATCATGTAAAATCGGCGTGCGATTTGTTAAACGATCCATCATTTTCGTTGTTACTTCCGGTTCCAACACCCGCTCGCCTCTTTGAGTCGCACGAATGGCATCCGCAATTTCATGTGCAGTGGATGTTTTTAACAAATAACCGGCAGCACCAGCTTCAATTGCAGGATATACTTTCTCGTCATCAATAAAACTAGTAACTATGATGATTTTTGCTTCCGGCCAATCTGCTAGAATGGCTTTGGTTGCCTCAATGCCATCCATTTCATCCATCACTAAATCCATCAAGATGACATCGGGACATAAAGACAATGCCTTTTCGTAGCCGATTTTGCCGTTTTCAGCTTCTCCAATCACCTCTATATCTTCTTGAATGGATAAGTAGGAAGAAACCCCCAAACGTACCATTTCGTGGTCATCTACTAACAAAACGTTGATCATTTTTATGCCTCCTTAAGCAGCGGGATTTTTATTTCAATACTTGTTCCTTGATTTTTAAAACTGATAATCTTTAATGTGCCGCCAACGGCACTGATTCGCTCACGGATATTCATCAGTCCATAACTGCCAGCTTTTTGATTGTCGACATCGAATCCTACACCATCGTCGATCACGCGCAACAGCACGTTGTGTTCAATATGATTCAAGTAGACTTCAAGTTCATCCGCTTTGGCATGACGCAGTGTATTCGATAGTAATTCTTGAATCACTCGAAATAATTGATCTTCTATAGAGCTTGGCATAGTAAACTCTTCGATATCCCATTTCAAGGATATCTTGATTTTTGTTTCCAATTCTTTTAATAATTGCTCGATTCCTTGTTTGAGGCTTTTCCCTTCCAATGTGACCGGACGCAGATGTAACAATAACGCTCGCATCTCAGACTGCGAAGCATTGATGATGTCCGTTACCATAGCCAACTGCTTCTTTTGCATTTCCGGGGCATCGTCCCGGATGGCTTGTTCGTTCAATGCGGACATCATCATCATTGCGGCAAATAATTGTTGTGAAACTGAATCATGCAATTCTCGGGCCAAACGATGTCGTTCGGCTTCAAGGATTTCTTCTTTTGTACTGCCATCCACTAGCTGCGGCCGAGCATTTAATTGTTGAAGCTCACTTGACATATCTTTCATTTTGACCTGTAATTTCCTGATGTCTCGATCGACATCTTCAATCAACCGATTTTCTTGCGCATGAGGGATAGGTGTGTCAAGTAGTGGACTATCAATATCTCCATTTGAAAGCAATCGCAGCTTCTCTTCGATTGGCCCATATTGGCGGTTTCTGAAAAGAGAAATCAATAGAAAGACAGCCAGGCCCACCATCAGCGAAACAACTAATAAATGAAAAATGATCGGTATAAAGAATAGTTTGATCTGAAAGACTTCTAGCAGCCAATTCTTCTTTCCACTAGCATAAAGATACGAAAAAAGAATCAAGATCATCATCAAAAAACTAGTGACCGCACTATAAAAAGCGATCATTCCTCGAGAAAATTTAGCAATCATACCCGAATCACCTCGATATCCCCAATCAAAGTGTTCGTTAAAATTTTTAGTCGGCGGGTGTTTTCCTCATAATCCGGACTGTAGATCGTAACTTTCTCATTCTTCAGACCTGTTGCCTCGCCTTCGAAAATCACTGTCCCGATAAAGGTGCTATGTTCCATTTTGATAGCAACTCCAGCAGGAACTAAAATTCTCGTACGGCCGAATCCCTTACGAACAATCACGACATTCTCTTTTTTCGGCAATAATGTATTTCCCAAATCAATGATCGTATCTCCAGAAAAGATATCGATATTGATATCATCCCATTCATACACTTGATTCCCGATCCGCTCATTGCCGATCCATTGTTGTTTCGTTTTATGAGGATGAAACTGCTTTGGTTCTTCTGTTTCTAAAATGATCATTTGTTTTTTGCGCCAAAACGTGTTTTTTGTAAAATCTACACCAGTGATTTCCACACCTTTCAATCCAATAAAAAGGATCGCAAAAATCAACATCAGCCACAAAGCCGGACTATTTAAAAGACTGATAAAGATGGCGATACCACCGGTAACCATCAAAAAATTATTAAAATTTGTTTTACGTTCTCTGCGAGAAACAAAGTAGATCGTCACAACACCTAAAATCAATAAAATCAATAACGGTGGATTCGATAAAATTTGCCAGACCGCAAATAGAAATAATAATGCTTCTACGACAAAGAAAAAACGCCAAGGGCTTTTCATGTAAGCTCCTCCTCCCAATGATTCTATTTTATCATAACGGATTCTTCGATGGCATACATCCGTCGCGAGTCCGAAAAAAGATCCTGATTGGTCCTTTTCTCTTTGAGAAAGTGATCATCAGGATCTTCTGCTTATACTTTTACGAAAAAATCAGCTTTTTTTCACTTCTGTGATTTTCACCAGCATATCTCCGCCTGGTGTTGAAATTGTTACTTCATCATTGATTTTTTTACCAATCAATGCACGAGCGATCGGTGAATCGTTTGAGATTTTACCAGAAAATGGATCCGCTTCTGCACTCCCAACTATTGTATATTCTTCTTCATCTCCATCAGGTAATTCAATGAACGTGACGGTTTTTCCGATCGATACTTCATCATTGTCTACGCCTTCATTATCAATGATCTCAGCAAAACGGATCATATTTTCTAATGTGGTGATACGACCTTCTACAAAGGCTTGTTCATCTTTTGCGGATTCGTATTCAGAGTTCTCAGAAAGATCTCCAAAGCTGCGGGCAACTTTGATTCTTTCAATGATTTCTCCACGTTTGACTGTCTTTAATTCTTCTAATTCCTGCTCTAATTTTTCTTTTCCTTCTAATGTCATTGGGTATACTTTTTCTACCATTTTAATTTCTCCTTTTAACTTCGTATCAACTGCAAAAGGTAATCTTTTGCGAATAGTCCACAAAAGATTACCATGGTTTTTTTTAAATGTAAACTAATATCCTAATAAAAATTAATTCGAAGTATTGTTTACATATTTTTCAACTAAACGCATATGTTCATCATAGGTTTCTGCAAAATAGACTTCTTGCGTATTGATGTCTGCCACAAAATAATAGTAATTATTTGGTGTTGGTTCCAACACTGCTTTGATAGATTGCTCACTTGGATTATTGAATGGTCCTGGACCATATCCTGTGTTGACATACAAATTGTATGGTGAGTCTACTTGAGTATCTTCGTAAGTTACCAACTCTTTATGCTCGCCTAACGCATAGAGAATAGAAATATCTGACTGCAATGGCATATCCACTGCCAGACGGTTAAAGAAGACTTGGGCAATGTTCTTACGGTCATCTTCTTTACTACCTTCTTTTTCGACAAGAGAAGCCAAGGTCAACACTTCTTGCACTGTCATTTCTTTTTCTGCGATCTGATCGTAATATTTAGACATAACAGTATTTGTTTTATCAATCATTTGGGTCACAACTTCTTCTAAAGTGTTTCCTTTATAATAGTCATAAGTTGCCGGGAAGAGATATCCTTCTAACTTGTATCGAACGCCTTCTGCTTTTGCTGCGCTATCCAACAACTCTGGATATGCTTCATGCATTTTATTAAAGAAGGTGTCATCTTTCATTAAAGCTAAGAAATCATCTTTCGAGATACTTGTTGCTTTGGCAAGCGCATCTCCGATTTGGTCTATATCATACCCTTCAGGAATCGTCACTTTCGCATCTGATGTCACTGACCCTTCTCCTTGCTGTAACTGGGCACTAATTTCATCCAGAGTCATACTTGGAGAAAACTGATAATTACCAGCTTGGAAACCAGTCAGATTATTAAATTTCGTATAATAATTAAAGATCATACCACTTTTGATGATCTTATCTTTTTCTAAAATCTCGCCAATCATTTTATTTGATGATCCGCTTGGAATCTCAACAGCAACTTTTTCTGTTTTTTCTGGATCTAACGGCTGCAATCCTGAAGTGACATATCGATAGACTGAAAAACCAAGGACGCCGCCAATAACGATTAATGCGATTACAACAATTGTGACGATGCGATTGACGATACGGTCTTCTCTTTTCCGCTGTAACTTACGAACGGTATCTGACTTTTCATCTAAACCAGCTTCTTCCCTTTTAGGAGCTGAGCGCTTCGCTTTTTGAGCGTTTTTTTGAACAGTTTTATTTTTGGCTTGGCCCTTTTGGGTACTGCTCTGCTTTTTTGTACTGCGGGTCGCAGAGCGACTTTCTATAGGTTCCTCAACAGATGATCGTTTTTGTTCAGACGATTCGTTGGTTTGAGGTTTTTTCAAAGCACCTAAAACTTCGTCTTTGAAGGACTTCTCTTCTGGATGTTGTTTACTCAAAACAACTCCTCCTAACTTTCGTAATACTGACTTGTACCATTATACACGAAAGTTAGGAGGAGTGGAATAAAATAAATATTTTTCGTACTCTAGTTTAACATTATTGTAAGCTGTATTGATGAAAATCTCACCGATTTTAAGCTACTGTTTTTCAAAAACATAGTAGCTCTTATCGAATGCGTCTACTTTGTGATAATCTTGTTTGATTTTTTCAATTAAAATCTTATTTAGTTTTCTATCGTTTGGATGCTCCTCTAAGAATGAATTTTTTGAAATAACAATAAACTTTGGAGGATTTTTTTGTAAAGAATTTGTAAATTGATTTTTTAACTTTGGAAATTCTTCATAATTCAGCGAAGGAAGCACAAAAAATTTGGAATTAGAGAATCTATTAGAATGTAAGTATATATTTGCATCAATTGCATGAACATAAATTTGTTCATCCTCGTTCGAATGATTTTTTATATATCTGGCAATATCTAATTGTTCCGATTGATATGAAGGCGTTTCTTTTCTATTAACATTATTAATACGTTCACCTACGGTTGGCAAGAATATAGGTAGCATGGAAAAAAGAAATACAAACATAACTATAAGATTTTTCTTCCTACTAAATTTTTTTGAGTAAAATCCCATTGCGATGCACTGTAAAACAATCAGAAAAGGAATTTCCGTGATTCCGTAATGACGATAATTTCTACCAGAGACAACAATCGTAAATAGATTTAAAATCAGTGCTATTAGGATTAAAACAATAACAGACCGCTTCTCCACCTCTATTTCTCTATATTTAATAACAATTTTTGAAAACAAAACTGTAAACCAAATAGGCAGACCATATACTGAAAATAAACCGAAGAAGAATATAAACGCTGCCACTCGTTCTTTTAGAGATGTTGAAGAGTACTGCATGTTCAATGTGAATGTTTGAAAAATCATTTCCTCAACTGAATTTGTCATTATAGAGAATACAATAATGAGCAAAACAATAGACATTCCACCAAGAAAAATGTAAAAAGCTTTTCTAAAAAGAGAAACAAAACTTTTTTTTATAATTTCTCTTACGGCTATTCCTATGCAAAAGACTACCCAAAGAGAAATCATGTTTAGACGTATAAAAAATACTAAACCACCCATTAGACCTAAAAGAAAGTAATGGTAACTTTTTAATGAATCACCGATTATCTCTTTCAGAAAGTAGTACATTGAGATAGAGATAAAAGTTAATGCATATTCTTCAGAAAGATTTCCACCTTCGTATAATTCAGAAAATAATCCAGAAGAAATCAATATTACAACTCCACATATCAAATGATTTCTTGAAACAAGATAACTTGTTTTGTAAAGAAAAATTAAAGCAATTAATAAAAAAACTGCCTCCACTAAAAATATTCCCAAAAATATATTGCCCAATCCAACAATATTAGCTATATATTGAATAAAAAATAATACTATCCCTTTATGATCAAACATATCTTTATAAGGTATTAATCCTTCCGATATTCCTTTTCCGAAATAAAGAAACATGGAAGAATCATGAGCGTCTATCCTATTTGAAAAAACATTTGAATTCAAAGTTAGTAAAATTAAAACAAATGAAAGAAGTACTAGCATAAAGGAGAATATCTTTTCCGTATTGAGAGATTTCGAACTATTGGACCTTGTCACTTTCATTGAGATTTACTCCATTCCACAACTATTTAACATTTATCAATATTGTATTTCTTCTTTTAAATACTCAGCTATTCCTTCATCTAAACTATAATTAGGTGAAAACCCAATTTTCTTAAGTTTTGATATATCTGCAACCGAATCCTTAATATCACCTTTTCTAGACTCTTCAAACTGAATTATAGGCTTGATGTTCATTTCGGATTCATATATACCAAGTACATCGTTAATCGAACTAGGAGCGCCAGTCCCTACATTAAACACTTCTCCTAGTGCTTCTTCTTTTTCTGATACCAATTTTAGAGCTTGCAAAACATCCTCAACATAGACAAAGTCTCTAGTTTGACTCCCATCTCCAAAAATTGTAAACACATCTTTTTCATTATTTCTTATTTTTTTGAAATGATTCGTTATAATAGACAACACTCCTGAGTATGGAGAAGAAGGATTTTGATTTGGACCATAAACATTAAAAAATCGTACAGCACTTGTCGGTAACCCATATAGAGTATTATAAAGTAATACATATTGTTCCGACGAGTATTTGTCAATTGCATACGGAGACAACGGCTTTATTCTCGAAATCTCTGATTTAGGTAAGACTTGATCGTCTCCATAAACAGCCGCAGAAGAAGCAAAAACAAACCTTTTTAGATTTTTCTGGGTCTCTTTTGCTAATTCCAGTAAGTCAAGTGTAGCCTCCATATTAACTTGGTGTGTTTCAAATGGTCTCTCTATCGAATCGGCAACACTTGCAACTGCAGCTAGATGGAAAATATAATCAAACTGATATTCAGCAAATAATTTATTTACAAAATCTCGGTTTCTTACATCTTTTTCAAAGAACGTGATTTTAGGACTGCTATTAAGATTTTCTCTTTTTCCCATCGATAAGTTATCAACGACCACTATTTCATTGTTATTTTTTTCTAAATTATTTACTAATGTTGAGCCTATAAAGCCGGCACCGCCTGTAACAAGATATCTCATTGCTTATACCTCCTCAATTTGTTTATAAAACATCTTGATCGCATTTTTATTATATTCTTGTGCATTGAAAGTAGCTGGTTGGACTTTTTCATTATATGCCTTTATAAGCATATTTTCTATGCCTTCAACGTTATTACTTTGGGCCAAAATTCCTAATCTACCATTTTGTAATACAAATTGTGTAGCCGGTATATTTGTAGCTCCTACTGGAACTCCCAAGGCCATTGCTTCTAGCAAAACCATAGGTTGTCCTTCATATTCCGAAGTTAGAATAAAAAATTGAGCTTCAGATAGTAACTGAAAAGGATTTTTCTCATGCCCCATTAAAAAAACTTTGTCAGCTATATTTAAAGATTTTATTTGATCAATTAGCTCTTGTCTTAAAGGTCCATCACCTAAAATATAAAGTCGAGCATTGTCAACGGAAGTGACAAATCGATTAAAGGCTTCAATTAACTCAGCTTGTCTTTTTTCTGGAGATAGCCGCCCCATGGTAACGATATTAAAATTTTCTTGTTGAGGATACAGCACAAAATTTCCTAATAAATCAACTTTTCCGAAGCTTTTAATCACTTTAATCTTAGACTCTTCCACAAAAATATCTGTATTCGTTTTGAAATATATGCCTAGTGTTGTAATGCACTTCTCTGTTAATAAAACTTCTTTTGTCGTTACTTCAATAGTTTTTTGTTCCTCTAATGAAGAAAACGCATAGTCTGATATTATTTGTGCTTTCAATAATATATTTTCAGTTGAAACAATGTGAAATCCATCAATTATTAATAAATTTTTCTCATTTACCCAACCGATAAACTTATTTCGATCCCAAAGACGATAGTACCAACCGTTCTGATTTTGAATTTTCATAGTATACTTCAAAATTTTTCCGTTGATTATATTGATGTCTTCTTTTTCATAATCCTTTGTTAAGGCGCTTTTCCATGGATCATTACTTGGAAGTGCAATGATTCTAGCAAACCCTTCTTCATAGACAGTTTCAAGAGTTCTGTTATTTAAAGTTCTTATACGGTTTCTATTCGATAAATGATTCTTCATTTTTCTAAGCATTAAGTTACTGTTGATAGGATTTAGAACAGATTTCTCAATCCAGCCCAAATCCTTAGAATCTATTTGTATGTGAACATATACTTGATCTGTACTCAAATAAGCTTCTTTAGTAACTTTAACAATCAAGTAGCGATAATCCCATATTTTCCCGACTACTCTTGCTTCCTCAATCGTGGGAAGGTCTTTCCATAGGATTCTACGTTTATTTCGTTTTACGTAGCAAAAATAATCGACGTTCTCTATACTCACTATTTCTGGCAACCGTATATTGACATCTTTTGAAGAAGTCCATCCAACAAAAATATTATTAATCAAAATCTTATATCTGATTTCATCTGCGAACTTAACCTGAGCTACTGATCTTAACAAATCAGTCGACTTAATTATCTGACTTTTACTTTCTAAATCAAAAGGAGATTTAAATATTTCTATTGATTCTCTTATATTAACTAAATCTGTATTACTTTCAAGAATATTAATTTCTTCATTCAGCTCTTTGCTTGTTGAAAAAAGTTTTTCCGTATCTAGAGTATTTAATGCGTAAGTAAACTTATCTTTGTCTACAAATTTTGATAATTTAGCCTGATTTACTTCTTGCATAATAGGTGACACAGTGATTAACTTATCAAAATTTTTGTATTGATAAAACAACCTTAATAGGTTCATCTCATGAATGCGTACTCCATTAACTGTACGATTTTTATCTTCTAGCATATCACTATGGAGATAACAAAGTTTTTTATCTGAATCAGCCGCCAAAATGTACTTTGACCAAAAGAAACTATACCCGCTGAAATCGATTGCTACATCAAATTTTTGATTAGAGAAAATTCGAGAAGCCTCTCTCTTGAGCCCATCCCACGGAAGTAAGCTTGAGTTTTTTTCAGATGGCTTTTCATTATACCTTGCTACTAATTTCTGTTCTTTGTTACTTAGCATAGCATATCCTGGCTTGAACAAAAATCTTGCCTCATCAGGAATAGCGTGGATATTAGAAATACTTTCTGAAGAATGAGGATAGCCTGAGAAACAAGTAACATCATATTCTGAATAATCGATATTTTTTAGTAAATTGATTAAACTTGATGTTATTCCATTATTTTTCATTCCTCCCACATAAAACAACAATTTCTTTTTATTATTTCTTGAAACTATGCTTTCACCCAAATTTAGCTCATGTTTATCAAAAATATATGAAATAATTCTGTGTGTTACATTTCCATCCTCGTATTTTAGAAATTCGCTTTTGAGAGCTTCATAATTTTGTCTATATTCTTTCTGCACTCTATCAATACTTTTTATATAATTAATAATTTCGAAAATTGTCGTAGCAACCGGACCAGGTAATTTATCTTCACTAATATATAGCCCTCTATCATTTTCATAAAGATCCTTATCCCAACAATAAAATAGAATTGGTTTATCAGTCAGCATAAAGTCAAAAAATATACTAGAATAGTCTGTCACCAATAGATCAATAGCCACCATTAATTCATTTGGATCATAAGAATCTGGTACTAAAAACCCACGAAACTCATCAATTTCTTTCGCTGCATCATAAATAAACGGATGTACCTTAACAAGTAAGTTATATTCACTTCCAATGTGACTTTGTAAAAACTTAGATTCACTAATTATTTGATTCAACTCAGAAGTAGGGTTATTTACGTCTTTTCCCTTCCAAGTAGGACAATATAGAACTGTTTTTTTGTCAAGGTTAACATTCAATGATAGCTCTTTTAATTTCTTTACTTCTGATTCGAGTGTAGTTTTATGCATTAAGTCAATTCTTGGATAGCCTGCTTCTAAAATCTCACCTTGATACAATCCGTCCAATTTAAAGCTGTTCAAATACATATTAGTTGTATGTCTATTTGGACTAATTAAGTAATTTGAAAAAAGAAAATTTCTGATAACATTTTGCGGACCGGCTGGATTAGAATCTTTGATATCAAATCCCATTTTTTTTAGTGGAGTACCATGCCAAGTATTAATTACTACCTGATCTTTCCTAGGTATAAAAAAAGATTGAAAAGTAGCGTTTGTAATTAAAAATTTACTCTCATAAAGATATTTTACGTATTCTTGTGTGTTTCTCTCCACAAAAAGCACATTTGTTTGTTCTTGATAGAAATCGATTATATTCTCCCAATTATCTACTGCTGGATCAAAGCTCCAAACATGAGTATATTCTTTATATCTTTCATGATTCATCATATATTCAAAGATTGCTTTTGGGGAGTCAACCATATTTTTTCCATCTCTGGATTCATAAAAAATCATTTTTGAGTATTGTTCACAAAATTCATAATACTCCGCTGCCCAGGTGGCTAGCTGAAAAGATAAATTATTTTTTTTTCTAACCTTAGCTAATATATTCAATCCAAACACCTTTCTCTTTAAAAACAATTTCTCTCTACAAGTGCAATATTCGGCTACTAAAAGGATTTTTTTTCTTCATGTAAATGTTGCAAATTTTGAAAAACTCTTTGACAAGCTCTTCTATCACGAAATTGGTAAATATCATTTTTAACAATTTTTTTGAATTCTTTTTCCATTTTATAATGTTCAATCTTTTTGAATAATTCATTCAATAGCTCTTCTTCTTTATTGACTATCTTTCCAGGTAAAAAATCTGGCTCTAATGGATCAAAATTTCTCTGTTCAACAAGTTGATTATCAAACTGATAATACAATACTGGTTTATATAAAATTGAGAAATCAAGCCCTACACTTGAATAATCAGTTATTAATATTCCATGATTTTTTAACATGTTTTGGACGGTATGTTCTCCAGCTTCAACAACTTGAACAAATCTAGATTCAAACAAATGATTATACTTCTGAAAATTATTATGCAAGTATAAATTAACAGTCAAATCCCGTTTATTAACTTCATTTTCAAAAAACAAATTATTTATTAACGAATTAAAGGCTTTGAAGAAAGATGTCTTTTTAAATTCTTCATCCGATAAATTCTCCTGCCCCTTTCTCCAAGAAGGCATGATTAAGATCTTTTTTTTATTAATAATAGTTTTGACCTGATTAAAAGGTTCAAGTAAATAATCAAACCTTGGAAGACCAGTTAAGATAATATCTCCCTCAGGATAATACAATTCATCCCTAACTATATTAAATTCTCTTTTTGATGAAACAACAAATTTATTAATTAGTTCGGGATTTGTTTTTTTCCCATACATATATTCTAAATTTCGCACACCTATAATACCATGTTGTAGAAATATATTATAAAAACTCTTTATCTTTCTCTCAATAGTACTTGTCAATACTGGGGCTGCATTATTTGGGGTATGCGTATGAGCGAGATAACTGGCTTGAAAGAGTTTTTCGATATGTTCCTTACTTTTATAAAACAAGACATTGGACATATATTTATTTAATTCCAGTAAATCTTTCGAGTCTTTAGTAATGATATAGTACGGAATAAACTCTTTCTGTTTATCCATCAGATATTTAAAAAACGCCAAACCATTTTCCTGTGCTTTATGTGGATACTCCATAATTAAAATAATATTGTTTTTATCGGATGATTTAGATAACA
The DNA here is from genome assembly GCF_051711125.1 of Enterococcus sp. DIV0574. Taxonomy (NCBI): domain Bacteria; kingdom Bacillati; phylum Bacillota; class Bacilli; order Lactobacillales; family Enterococcaceae; genus Enterococcus; species Enterococcus sp. DIV0574. The sequence continues at coordinate 1,261,662 of NZ_JBIOMA010000001.1, read as the reverse complement.
TATGATCGTTTTCAAGGCTCTTCAAGAAAGTGAATTCTTCTTTTTTTAATATACCAAATCTAGCAGAAACTTTATTTTTTGCATTTTCAAAAAATCTTATCATTATCTTTTTGCTCTCTGAAAAGTTTAGCCATATCTCATTATTCTTTATTGAAGGAATACTTATTTGTGCCATATATGACGTTAAAGGAATAATTTTTGATTGAATAGTAAATCCAAAATCAATAATATCATAATTGTACTGGTCATAATGAATAGTTCCAGTAACTTTTTTTATTGCTTCTACAATATCATAAGTCACAGAGAAACTATTAATAAAGGTACTGTTTTCTCCTTTTCTACTATTTATATACTTGGTTTCTATCGTATGAGTAGCTTGCTTCTGTCTATTGATAGTTACAATATTTAATTTATCGATTGGTATACACTTTGTAACAACTTGAAAATTTAATATCAAGTTCTGTTTTTTTTGCATCCTGATATCAGTTATTTGAGCATTCTGGATGTAACTCTTAGCTGAAGGAAATTGATTCCATATAAATCTTATTTTGTTGTCTAAAGTGAGGTATATATAAATTTCAGTATTATAAATTTTCATTTTTGGAGAATTTATAAATGAAATATCAAAATCATCTACTGAAATTTGCTCCTTTTTTATTCCGTAATAAATAAAAACCCTATCCTCTTGTTTTTCTTTCATCAAACTAGCAATATCTTTACCTGTGATTTTCCAAGTAAAATCGTCTACTTTTATGAATCTAATCTCATTTTTTCCTTTTGCAATAACTAGTTTAACAAAATTAAACGTTCTAGAGATAAAATAGCATTCGTCTTTTTCTGTTCTTATTTCAATTTTATGCATAATAGTACTCACCTAACTTTATCCATCAATTTCCATATAAAAATTTGTAATTGCCTTCGTATTGTAATCATTAGGATCAAATTTTATTATCTGTTCTATCATTGGTATTTCTCTTTGTATAGCTTGTGCAATATCCTCTGCAGAAAATCCTTCAATGTAGGTCGTAGAATACTCTCCCAAAACTGAAACATTTGCAGGGATATTTGTAGCTAGAACAGGAAGTTTTAACGTTAAAGCCTCTAATAAGACCATAGGTTGCCCTTCATAGATTGAAGGAAAAACAAACAAATCACATTGTTTCATAATCGAAAAAGGATCTTCTTGATGTCCTAACAGAAAGACATGTTCTTCAAGCTCAAGTTTTTTGATTAGCTGCTTCATCTCAAGTTTTAAAGGACCTTCTCCTAAAATATACAAACGTACATTTTTTTGATCTTCAATAATTTGCTTGATAGCCTTGATTAAATTGATTTGATTTTTTTCTGGTGATAATCTGCCCATATTAACTAAATTGATAGAGTCAGATGAGATGGTAGGACCGCTTATCCACTTCTGATTCTTGGCTCTTTCATCAATTAAGTTACTTTGAATTTCCATTGAGTTGACTCTTGCTTCCTCAATGTTTTTTGCTTCAATCCATATTTTATTTCCTTCTGCTGAATTAGTACAATAGTAATCCTTCTGATTAATTGTTGCTTTTTTTGTAAATAAAGCTACATCGTCTTTTTCAAACATAATGGCTACTTGTTCGCTTCCAGCAATTGGCTCTGGTTCAGTCCATCCAATTGTTGTTTTATTTTTGAATTGACCTTGAATAAATATAGACTGAAACTTATCTAACACAATTGTTTTTTCTTTGACATTTTTATTCAAAAAATAATTTATTAAAGCCCTTAGATGAAACGTTTGATGAAAATTTGAAAGACAATTTTTGTTAATCCAGCCGATTTCTCCATTGCTGTTTTCAATGTAGCAGTAGCTGGTGTCATTAATTTTCTGCTCTTTACTAATATAAGCATACGTATTATTTAAATATTTAAGTGGTGAGCGAATACTATTCAAATCACTCATTGAATAATAAATCATTTCATCATTGCTGCAGTTAATTGTAGCAATCATTGAGCGGTTTTCTATTATTGTTTCTTCCTTTTGGATACCTTTGTTAGAAGCCTGAATAAATCTTTTTTCAATCCAACCTGTATAAATGCCATTAACTGTAATTTTTGCATACTCTTTCATATTATAAAAAGTTGATGCAAGTACATAAATTTCGTCATCTTCTGTAATTGTTTTGGAAAAATATACTCCTTTTTCCAGCAGTGATAGGCTTGTATATACTTGATAGGTTTTAGCGGCAATGATGTTTCCTGTAAATCTAAAATTAGATATTTCTTGATTATTGGCGTTTGGATTACTACTATCTACAGATCCACTTGTCATGATCTTAGATATATCAATTGTATTTGTCGTGTAACCAATTTGTCCATCCGTGATAAATTCTTTTAAATTCTTTCTGTTAATTTCCATGGTCTCTTTTGAAACACTAAGAATACGATCGAACAAGTAATAAATGGAAAAGACTGCAGGTAGATTTTTTTTATGCGGAGCCTTTCCATTAATGATTTTTTTTGAATCACTTAATAAATCATTATGTTGAAAAATAATTCTCTTATTACTGTTCATGAATGCAATCAATTTTGCCCAGAAAAAGCTATACCCACTAAAATCAATTGCAACATCAAACGCAATATTTCCTACAATCCTCGCAGCCTCTCTTTTATAAGCTTTCTCTGGTAGCAAGAAGCGCCACCCTTTCTTCAATGAAAAGAGCTGAATAAAATAATCTCTGATTAATTCATTTCTAGTAAAAAGTGAATTTCCTGGACGAAATAGCATTCGAACATTTTTATTGATCTTATTTAAGTTTTTTATTTCTTCACTGGAAACAGGTTTATTCAGAATAATAGAAATATCATACTTGCTATAATCTATATTGTTACTTAGATTAATAAAACTTGTTGTGATTCCATTATTTTTCATGCCACCAGGATAAATAATAAGTTTTTTCAGATCATTTCTAAGAAGTATCTCCTTAATTTTTTTTGATTTCCTTTTTTTGAAAATCCTTTCAACATAACGCTTAGTTACATTACCATCTTGGTAATTGCAAATTTTCTCTTTCATTAAACGATAATTTTGTCTATATTGATCCACAAAAATATCTTTTTTTTCTATCAGGTCAATAAGCTCATCGACTGTCTCAGCAACAGGTCCGGGTAATACACTTTCTGGGAGATACATTCCTCTATCCGCTTCATACAAATCTCTGTCCCAAACATAAAAAATAATAGGTTTGTCTGTAACCAAAAAATCAAAAAAGATGCTAGAGTAGTCAGTGATCAATAAATCAACAATTGATAATACCTCATTTGGATCCAAACTATCTGGAATCAAAATATGTTTGATTCGCTCATTTCTGCTTAATGTCTTGTAAATATAAGGATGTACCTTGACCAATACATTATATTTTCCCTTAAAATAGTCTTTTAAAAGATAGGTTTCTCTTATAATTTGTTCTTCATCATTTGAGGGATTTAATATAGAAGATCCTTTCCATGTTGGCGTATATAAAATAGTTGGCAAATTATCATCAAAAACGAGGTTTAACTCATCTAATTCTTCTTTGATGACTTCTCGTTGAATAGAATTAGTGCAATCTATTCGAGGGTAGCCTCCTTCTAAAATCACTCCAGGAAAAATTCCGTCTAATCGATAGCTTTTTGAAAAAATTTCAGTTGTGTGAGCATTCGGCGATAGAATATAATCAGCCATTAAAAAATTTCTTACAACATTTTGCGAATGAGCAGGATTTCCTGGGATATCAAATCCCATATATTTTAAAGGTGTCCCATGCCAAGTATTTATGTAAATTTGCTCTTTTTTCTTAACAAAGAAAGATTGAAAAGTAGCATTGTTCACTAAATATTCTGCAGACGCAAGCCATTTCAAATATTCTTTTGAGTTTCTCACTACAAAATCAACATTCTTATAAGAAGCTTTTATTTTATTAACAGTAGGATAATCTAAATCATTGATTACCCACACATGGTGATAATGAGCGAAGTCGGGATCATTCACTAAATACTTAAAAATTGCAAAAGGAGAGTCTACAATTGATTGACCATCCCTGACTTCATATAGTATCGTATTTTTCTTTATATCGATTGTACTTAATTTTGCATAAAACGACGCTATACTACCATTTTTTGAAACAAAACTGTTTAATACTTTGTTAATCAGCAACTTAATATTCCCTACTGCACTCATATAGTATCCCCTTAATTACTTGCCTTGATCAATTCTGCCACTTTTAGAGAAGCTTCTCCATTTTCCCAAGAGCAAAATTTATTATAAAATTCTAGATATTTTTTATCATTGAGATTTTTTTTACTGGTTTCTGTATAAAAGTTTTTTATCGCATTATAGAATGATGTTTCATCTTTACAAATTGGTCCAGGTAAACTATCATAATCAAAATAAAATCCACGAACCTCATTCTCATAATGAACCAAATCATAAGCATAAAATATCATTGGTTTCTTTAATATCGCAAAGTCAAACATAACTGATGAATAATCTGTTATTAAGCAATCAGCAATCAGAAACAAATCATTTATATCCTCATCAACACAGACCCTAACTTGATTTTCATACCCATCTATATCTATTGAATCTTTTACTAAATAATGCGGTCTGATAATTAGCAAATCTTCTTTATCAAGAAGTTGTATCATTTTTTCTAATTTGAAAGGCATGTTAAACTTGTAATTCCCCTGGGAAATAAAATAATCATCTCGCCAAGTTGGTGCATATAGAAAAACGTTGCCTCGTTTTTCTCCTAGGAGTTCTTTTTTCAGTTGGTTGACTATAAACTCATTATTTGCTTGCACTAAACGATCGTTCCTAGGATATCCGATATCTAAAAAATTATTTTCGAAAGCAAATGCATGTTTAAATATCTCTTTTGAGTATTCATTAGGTGCGACTAAATAATCCCAACGCTTACTTTCTTTGATAAAGCTATCTTGATAGGATTTAGTATTTGTACCAGGCATGACAACATTTTTGATATCTAATCCTAATTTTTTCAAAGGGGTCCCATGCCATGTTTGAAAATAGACTGTTTGCTTATTTTTTTTAAACCAGTTTGACATTCGTGCATTAAAAATCCAAAAACCCGCCCTTGAAGCTACCCATAACCATTTCATTGAATAGCGAGAAAGAAAATTCATTTCTGGATACATAGCTTTTGCTTCTAATAGATTTGCTTTTTTTATTCCCCAATAAAGATTCCAGTTTGCAAACTCTTCGTCTTGAACCATAGCATTATAAATCGCTAAAGGATTATCTGAAGGGATATTCCCGTTAAAACTTTCAAATAAAACTATTTTTTTATTTACTGGAAAGATTGCTGTGACTATATTGAATAACGTTCGATAAATAAAACTAATAATTTGTTTTATCATTTCTATGCACCATCTTCCAATAAATACTTTTCGCCATAAATACTGGCAACTGTAGAATTCTTCCAATCCTCTTTGGATTGCTCAAAGAACGGTACAACCATTCTAAATGACAATTAATAAAAAAAGCAGGAGCTCTTTTTACGTGACCGCTTAAAACATCAAAACTCCCTCCAACATCTTGAAAAACTGATGCTTCAAGCGCATTTGTATTTTTAGCCAACCATTTCTCTTGCCGAGGAAACCCCAACGCTACAAAAAGAAAATCAGGTTGAGCAGCATTTATTTGATCAACTAAGATTCCATCGTCCATCTTAGTATATCCGTCCACTGCGCCTGCAACAATCAAATCTGGGTATTGCTGATTGATGTTCTTAACTGCATCAGAAAGGACTTCTGGCTTTGCTCCATAAAAAAAAGCACTTTTCTTATGAGTATTTGCGTAATCCAATAATTTCAACATTAAATCGTAACCAGTGACTCTTTCCTTGATTTTTCCACCAGTTAATTTCGAAACTAAGACTACGCCAATCCCGTCAGGTATGCGATGTGTACTATGATTGATAAATCGCACGATTTCAGGAAATTTATTGCTTTCAGTGATGATTTGCGGGTTTACACTTACAATAGTCATTTTACGATTACTATTGATATAATTTGGTAAATCATTGATTACATCCTCATAGGTAATTTGATCCACAAAAATTCCCATTATCTCTTCAGTTTTCATATTGTTCATCAATCCATTCAAATAAATAGTTCATTGCATTTCCAGAAACAAACGTATTCCACTTCGCATTAAAATCCACTAAGTCCTGTTTTTCGGAGGACATTATTTCTTCAAATAATCCAGCTGGCGTTTTCACGATTGAAGAATCCAGAGTATCTTTGAAGGCCTCTTGTATCCCCACAAGATCATCATATAATTCATAGTCATAACAAAAATAAATTATTTTTCCATTTGGATTCGCTAATGAAAATTCAAATGGAACTGAGGAATAATCCGTGATCAGACAATCTGCAACAATAAGTAAATTTTTTAGATCATGTTGCATTTCATCAATAAAATAAGATGGATATTTCTTAGCCAAGCTTTTTAATTTTTTATCATGGGGATGGGCATGGATATAGAATACCCATTCATCACCAATTTGTTCTTCAATTTGCTCGAGGTCCAACGGAAGCTCATAGTCGTTTTCTCTATAGGTTGGAACATAGAGAGCAATTTTTTTATTAGTCCCTTTTGATAAAATATTCTTTTCTTTAAGAATGTTTTTTTCGTTCCGATTGAAATAATAATCCGTCATGGGATAACCGAATTTTAAAAAGATAGGATCGATATTGTAACTTTCAGCAAAAATTTCAGCCATTGTCGGAGAACTTACTACAAAATGCGTAAACGTATCATATACTTTTTGATAACGTTGTTGATCCTTAGCAGTTGCTTTCTTAGCATATTGGGCTTGCAAACCAAATTTTTTGATTGCCCCATTTGCATGCCATATTTGAACAACTTTTGTTTGTTCATCAAAAGACATCCCACCCAGAAAGGCGAAATAATTATCACATATAATCATTTGCGACGCTTTAATAATCGGGATGATTCTAGTACACAAGATATAAAATGACTGCAGAGGATAGCAGTCTATTCTTTCTTGATTAAATCGTTTAATCGTTTCTTGCGCATTGCTGGTATAACAAATAACCAAACGATTACCATATCTTTCAACTAAAGCATCCAAAACATAGGTACTTGTGGATGGAAAACTTAACAAAAAGACGATTTTATTGTTTTTAGGACGTCTCCTTAGTGAAAAAAGTTTAACTAAGGACAAGTAAACGATTTTTGAAAACGAAATTGCAATTTGTTTAATCATAAATAACCTCTATTTATTTACATTAGTTCTTATTTTACCTGATAATAAGCAAAAAGAAAATAAATGTAACAAAACCGTTATATTTCAATAAAAGTTACACCTTCCGGCATATGGTGATCTTTTGATAAATCCAAAAACTCGCACCTTCATTCCCCTAAGATTCCTTGCTTCCTTTTACCAAAAAAAGCCAGCTTCCTACCCAGAAGCTGGCTTTTAATATCCTCTATGGATAAATACGATTCAATAAGCGTGGGAATGGAATGGCTTCACGCACGTGTTCGATACCTGATAGCCATGTAACGGTCCGTTCAAGACCTAGACCAAAACCGGTATGTGGAACTGAGCCATACTTGCGAAGATCTAAATACCAAGAGTATTCATTTTCATCTAATCCGTGGTTACGGATTTGTTCTAGCAAGAATTCATAATCTGTAGCCCGTTCTGAGCCACCGATGATCTCCCCATAGCCTTCTGGTGCAATCATATCTGCACAGATCACGACATCATCTCTTGTTGGATGTGGTTTCATATAGAAAGGTTTGATGGCTTTTGGATAGTTAAGAATAAAGACTGGTTGATCAAATGAGTTTGCAATAAATGTTTCGTGTGGCGAACCAAAATCGTCACCCCATTGAATGTCCTCAAAGCCATTTTTTTGCAATAGTTCTACGGCATCATCATAAGAAATACGAGGGAATGGTAATTTCGTATACTTTTCAAGAATGGCACGATCTCTGCCTAAAACATCTAATGCATAATCACAGTTGTCCAAAACGCTTTGTACAAGGAAAGCAACGTATTGTTCTTGTACTTCCAAGCTTTCTTCTTGATGCATGAAAGCCATTTCTGGCTCGATCATCCAGAATTCGATTAGATGACGACGCGTTTTAGACTTTTCTGCACGGAAAGTCGGTCCGAATGAAAAGACTTTACCAAATGCCATCGCTGCAGCTTCCATATATAATTGACCAGATTGAGATAGATATGCTTTTTGATCAAAATAGTTGGTTTCAAAAAGATCCGTTGTTCCTTCCGGTGCAGACCCTGTCAAAATTGGTGGATCAATTTTGATAAAGCCATTATTATTGAAAAATTCATAGGTAGCACGAATCACTTCGTTACGGATCTGCATGATGGCATGTTGTTTTGAAGAACGTAGCCATAAATGGCGATGATCCATCAAGAAGTCGGTGCCGTGCTCTTTCGGTGTGATTGGGTATTCATGGCTTTCGCCCACTACTTCAATGCCGCTGATGCCGATTTCGTAGCCAAATTTCGAACGGCTATCTTCACGAATCTCACCAGTTACTAGAACTGCCGTTTCTTGATTTAAATTTTTGGCAAGCTGAAAGACTTCTTCGCCCACTTCAGTTTTTACCACGATACCTTGAAAATATGCGGTGCCGTCACGTAATTGCAGAAAGGCAATTTTTCCACTTGATCGTTTGTTTGCGACCCAAGCACCAATCTGTACTGTTTCGCCAACATGTTTTTTTGCATCTAAAATTTGAATAGATTCCACACGTTTCTCTCCAATCTGATAATAAGGGTTCCATAAAGCATTTTAAGCTTTTCGGCTTTTCTTTTCAACAAAATCCTGCAAACGTTTTGCGGCTTCTTCCAAGGTTGCCCAATCGGTTGCATAGCTGATCCGTAAATTGTCTGGTGCACCAAACCCAGCACCAGTAACGACTGCTACTCCGGTCTCTTCCAGAATTGCTTCCACAAAAGCATTGATGTCTTCATATCCGCACATATTCATTGCTTCCCTGACGTTTGGGAAAAGGTAAAAAGCGCCTTGCGGTTTTACTAATTGAAAACCTGGAATGGCTGCAACAATCGGATAGATTTTATTTAATCGGTCTTCGAATTGCTGACGCATGATTTCAATGGAGTCTTGATTCCCTGACAGTGCTTCAACAGCAGCATATTGACTGACAGCTGTAGGATTGCTAGTTGCTTGAGAAGCAATATCCGTCATCGCTTGAATGATTGTCTGATCGCCAACGGCAAATCCAATCCGCCAACCAGTCATGGCATATGTTTTTGAGACACCATTAATGATGATCGTTTGCTTACGAATAGCCTCAGACAAACTAGCAATCGGCGTAAAGGAGTGCCCATTGTAAATCAGACGACCATAGATATCATCAGAAACAATCAAGATATGATGTTCAACTGCCCACTCTCCGATAGCCTGTAGTTCTTCTTTCGAATAAATTGCCCCCGTTGGATTGGAGGGCGAATTCAAAATAATGGCTTTAGTCTTGGCTGTTCTAACAGCTTCTAGTTGAGAAACCGTTACTTTAAATTGCTCGGTTTCCGCAGCATAGACGAAGACTGGTTGCCCTCCTGCTAGTTTCACTTGCTCTGCATAGCTGACCCAATATGGCACAGGAATAATCACCTCATCTGCTGGATCGATCACTGCTTGAAACAACGCATAAAGCGCAAATTTAGCGCCATCTGTTACGATCACTTGGTTGGTGTCATACGTTACGCCATAAAACTCCTGCAGATAGCGTAGGATGGCTTCTTTTAGCTCAGGGATCCCAGCTGTCGGGGTATAAAAACTTGCCTTCCCATTTTCAATGGCTTGGATAGCGGCTTGACGAATATTCTCAGGAGTAATAAAGTCGGGTTCTCCTACCGTCAAACTCAATACGTCAACGCCTTGCGCTTTTAACGCCTTAGCCTTGGCAGCTGCAGCTAATGTAACTGAGGGCTCTACTTGATACGCTCGTTTGGAGAGTGTCATGTCAACCATCCTTTCTCTAAATCAAATATTATTGATGGCATTGATTTCCTTGCCGTCTTTAAAACCTAGCAAATAATAATGAAGTTCACCAGAAGCATCTTTCGTCATGATTTCCCAAGCAGCTTGCTCTTTAAACAATCCTAAAGTAGCTTTCTGGATCGTTTCTTCTGGATGTTTTTCGGCAACCAATTGACGAGCGGCTTCTTCCGTTAGACCATCTGATTGTTTAAAAACTGACACTTTTTCACCGCTTTTAGGAATAATGACGACGATTTTATTTTCTTTATCATCTGTACCAACTAAACTAAAAGAAGAGGCTTGACGATTAAACCAATAAAATTGATCGACCTCTTTCAAATCCGTATACTTTTGGGCAATTTCGATTGCTTCATTGCGTGCCTGTCGCATCGGACGAGTCGAACGGATGTAGAAAATCGATGAGAATATGATAACGATCAATAAAAAAACGATCGCACCCAGTAAAATCATCACACGGCGTTGTTCTTTGTCTTTCGTTTTCACTCGTTATCCTCCATAAAAATAATATGCTCTATTATAGCAGATTTCAGCTATCTTTTAAGAAAAATGTTTTTTTGGTGTTTCTTCTGCTCCAGAATCAAAAAACGCCCGTATGTCCTCGGTCATTTCTTGTGGTGTAGCTTCTTTGACCGGCAGATTTTTTGGCAAACCTTTAAGTATTCGCTTGCCATACTTCGTAGAAAGAATCCGACGATCAAGAACCACCATTACTCCTTGATCATTTTCCGACCGAATCAGACGTCCCAACGCCTGACGCATTCGGATAATTGCTTTTGGCAATGCATCCTCCTTGAAAGGATCAATACCTTCCGATGCTAAAAAAGCATGACGTGCTTGAACAAGCGGTCGTTTGGGGTTCTCAAATGGTAAGCGCGTCACAACCGCGATTTTGAGCGCTTGACCGGGTAAATCGATGCCTTCCCAAAAACTATCTGTTCCAAAAAGAATCCCATTTTCTGCCAGTAAAAAGCGCTTGATGATTTTCTCGCGACTACCGCCAGTCCCTTGTGCTACAAGTTCTCGTCCTTGTTCCAAGGCTTTTTTATGCAGTTTTTCATAGACCCGTTTCAATGTTTCATGAGCAGTGAATAATACAAGTGTTGGCTGCAAATTTTCAAATAGCAACGGTGTTAATGCATCGGCCAAATATTGCGCGTATTCTTCATTCGTTGCTTGCTGAATCGAGATTCCTTGTTTGACAATAAACAGGTGTGCTTGCTTTTCATAATCATAAAATGCCGGAATCGTTTTGACCGTCACTTCAGGAATGCCTAATCGGTGAGCAAAGTAAGATTTGTTACCAGGAATTTTCAATGTACCGCCTAAATAAAGAATATGTTTGTACCTTGAATACCATTTGCTTTCGATAATTTGATTTCCCTGCAGGTCTGCCACTTCAATGATCGCTGCAGCAGTCCCTGCTTTTTTCTTGATCCAATGGACATACCGAGGTTGCCAATTCATCAGCCACGATTGAACCGTCGCTGCCTGTACCTCCATATCATGGAAATAATCGAACAAGCGGGCAATCAGGATGCGCTCCCGAGCCAATCGCCGTTCTTCTGTCGCCATGAATGTTGTCTGCAATCGCTGTTGGATTTCTAAAATTTCTTTATAATACAAATGAATTTTTTGATGGAGACGATCTTGCTGCAAGCTGCCATCGTAAAGATCCTTGCGTTGGACAAGTGTCAGTTCTTCCCCATCGATCACGAGTGTTTCAAAATAGGCTTCTAGCGTATCGATAATCAATTTGATGGCATCGATATACAATGAAAATAAATGGGAAAGATCGAATTCTTCAGCGACGAGTTGCTTGATCTCTTCAAACAAACCTTCTTCATTCATTTGCAAAAATTGTCGTTTGAACTGTTGGGAATCAAAGGAATTTTGCGAATATCTTTCGGCAATCTCCGGCAAATGCTGGACTTCATCGATCAGCAGAAAGTCACTCGTTGGCAGTAGTGGATACTGACGCCGATTTTCCTGCATCAAAAATGCATGGTTGACAATCAGCACATTGCTTTGTGTCATCTTATTATAGAGATGGCGCACAAAATCCTGCTCATAAAAAGCTTGATTCTTTGCCAAAAAATCCACCCCTCGATGACGGATTTCCAAAAACAGCGGATGATCAAGACGCACAAGATTCAATTCATCAAAATCTCCGGTCTCAGTTTTGGTCAGCCAAACTAAAAGTCCCATCTGGTACTGGGCATACTGTTTTTGTTCAAGCGGTTGTTCTAATGTTGCTTTGAACCGCTGGAGATCAATGTAGTGTTGATGGCTTTTCACAACAGTTGCCTGCAACGGTTGTTCCAGTACTTGATTGACTAATGGGATGTCTTTAGCCAATATCTGATTCTGTAGCAAAATCGACGTGGTACTGACGATTAATGGATTTTTTGGAGTAGCTAAGTAGCTTGCAGGAAATAAGTACCCGATGGTTTTTCCCATGCCGGTTTCTGCCTCAATGATCAGATTTTTTTCTTCATGAGAAAAGTGATCATAAACAGCATTCATCAACCGCGCTTGTTGTTTTCGATAACTGAGGCGACCATCAAAACATTTGATCTTATCCGCTTTAACTTTAGGATACTCTCCTTGAAAATAGCTTGATTCAAACAATGGCACACTCTTTTTTCGCAGAACCAATCCATCGATTTCTTCCAAATGTTCAGGAAGCGGCTCTTCGGTACGTTCACTGACGATCCGCTGAATATATTGACTGGTCTGCATCCCCATTTGACCGCTCAACTGGGCGATTTGCTTTAAAGTCACCCATGGCAGTTCACGCATGATCGATTCGATGTACAGCAATAATGCCGCGGTCACTTCCGCATCGCTATCCGCCTGATGTGGATTCTCATGAACAAATCCGATACTTTCAGCCAGATCTCCCAAACGAAAGCTGCTTTCTGTCGGCAAAAAAACTTGCGCCAATTCCACGGTATCGATTCCTGGAATCTCAAGGGGCGGCATCCCGCATCGGATTAATTCTTGACTTAAGAAATGATAGTCAAAATAAATATTATGAGCCACAAAGACTGTTTGTGTTAACAAATTATAAATCGTATGAGCAACATCTTCGAAATACGGTGCTCGTTTCACTTGTTGATTGGTGATATGAGTCAAATTCTGGATCTGCTTTGATATTCTTCGATCCGGATTGATATCTGTTGCAAATCGATTAATGACCTGACCATCTTGGATCAAAACACAGCCAAATTGGATGATTCGATCAATGGCAGGATCAGTCCCCGTTGTTTCAAGGTCGACCACAGCGTATATGGGTTTCATTTCGCTTCCTCCTTACGCACTTCTTGCATTATACTACAAAATCTTTGCCTCTTACATCTGTTTTAGCCAATAACGAGGAAATCAAATTTTGAGATCAATCAGACGAGAAGCTTGATTTTAGGACTAAAGTCCTCATACGTTCATCCTATCAAAAATCAATGGACCATCCGTATCTTTCGACAAAGGTCAGGAACTTTTTTATAATTTAATTAAGAAGGAGGCGTTTAAATGAAACGGTTTGAAAATAAAAGGGTTATCGTGACGGGTGCAGCATCCGGCATTGGCAAAGCAGTTGCCCAGCAATTTCTGGATCAAGGAGCAGTCGTTGGTCTATTAGACATTGATGAAACAGAATTGAAGGCATTTGTAGAAGCTACTGAAGGTCAATCGATTTATCGTGTGGTTGATGTATCAAAAGGAGAAGAGCTCTTACAGGCAGTCACAGCGTTGGCACAAGAGTTGGGTGGTGTCGATATTCTCCACGTTAATGCAGGGATCAATGGAACCTGGACCCCTATCGAAGAGCTTTCACTAGATGATTGGGATACGACCATTACAACGAATCTTCGCAGTACTTTTGTCACAGTTAAAGCAGCAATTCCTTTTTTAAAAATCAACGGCGGCAGTATCGTGATCACAAGTTCGGTTAACGGCAACCGAATTTTCAAAAATTTCGGCGCTAGTGCCTACAGCACATCTAAGGCTGGTCAAGTTGCTTTCATGAAAATGGCGGCACTCGAGCTTTCCGGCTACAACATCCGAGTCAATGCGATTTGTCCAGGAGCGATTTCAACAAATATTGATGAGAATACGGCTATCGAAGAGGCTGTTGAAAAAATCAAAATCCCAATCGTCTTTCCGGAACGGGAACGTCCTTTGCGTCAGGAGACTGGTATTCCGGAACAAGTAGCTAACCTCGTGCTGTTTCTTTCCTCTGAAGATGCAGGAAACATTTCGGGTACAGAAGTCTATGTTGATGGAGCAGAATCATTGTTATAATAAAAATAGCCTGTGAAACAAGTCTTCAAAAACATACAAGATACTAAGAGCAGAGGAGGAACTAATCGACGGATGAGTTTCTCCTCTGCTCTTAGTATGTTTTTTTCATAGGTAAACTTGTTTCACAGACCATTTCAATTTTTGATTAGGTTTGCGATTTCTTCTAGAAAATTTTCTTTTCCATAGAAATCTGCATTCAATAGTTCTGGAAAGACCGCTTCAAAGAAGTAAGACACACTAGGACGGTGATTAAAATTTTTGACCGTCATTACTGCTTCGCGAAACATTTCTTTGTAGACTTTATCTGGATTGCTTTTTGAAATTTCTTCAAAAGATTCATAAAGCAAATCAATTTTATCTGCGATCGCCAACAATTGGCCTTCCAGGGAATCATCTTTACCATCCGCTAATCTACGACGATAAATCGGCTGAAATGATTCTGGAATCTCTTCTTCGATGAATGTATCTGTCATCTTTTCTTCTACTGTCGAAAGCATTTGCCGCAATTCTTTATTTGCATATTTGACAGGCGTTTTGATGTCTCCAATGAATCGTTCAGTATAATCATGATTTAATGCTTTTTCATAGAGAATCTGCCAATCGATCGTATTTCCCGCCTGCTCTTCAATATCAGCCAATGTCTGAGCAATCATTGCGACTCGAAAAGAATGCGCCGCGACGCTATGTTCTGTAAACTTAAAGAACCCCGGCGCCCGTTGAATCTTTTCCAAATTCGCCAGTCCCAAAATAAATTCATTCAGTCCCATCCTGAGTCCCCCTTTTTTCAAGTATAACAAATACAGAAAATGCAAACAAATTTAGACTCTACCTTCTTTTGAATGAAAGCACAAAAAAAAGAGCAGCTAGGCTGCTCTGATAGGCAATAATTAAGCTTTGTTTACGTTAGTAGCTTGTGGTCCACGTTGTCCGTCTTCGATATCGAAAGTAACAGCTTGACCTTCTTCTAAAGTTTTGAAGCCTTCACCTTGGATAGCTGAAAAGTGAACGAATACGTCGTTTCCGTTTTCTGCAGTGATGAAACCAAAACCTTTGTCTGAGTTAAACCATTTTACTGTACCTGTTTCCATAATAAAAATCCTCCTTGTGTTAAAACACATATTTTGCAATTACTTGTATATGGTGAAAATGTGGGAGATGTTTTAAAATGAAACAAGCTACCATAAATTACCGTAACAAAAACTACACTTCGTATTATAGCACAGTTTTTGCTTCTTGACTATCGCAAACTTAAAAAAAATGAAAACGCAATTATTTCTTAACTTTCTCCACAAAGAAGGCACTTTTTTAGAGAAAAAGCCTGTGACATATGTTCTACAACAAAGGGACTAATCCGAAAAATTCTACGATTGCTCCTACAGTTTGTAAGTTCTAGAAGCAACTATACAAGGGATACGCAATCCTGGTAAATCGTTCAGATTATTCTTCTTGTTGTTTATGTCACAGGCTAATTTATTCAACTGGTGCTTTACGGATATCTAGGAAACTAGTACCGCAAGATCGCAGTTAAACTTTTCTCATCCGGCGCATCTTTTTGCTCCAATATAGAGACTTCTCCACTGTTTTCCAACACATTTTTGGCCAATGTATTCAGCACTTGCCGACGATCATACTCAGTATCCGGGTCTTCTCCGAAGCCATCCACTAAATTTGAAGTGGCGATAAAGAGCTGCGCGATCCGTCCTTCTTTCGCTGCTGGTACGATGTCCACTAATTGATCCATAAATTTGCGGTCAAGCAGTTTGTTGTAAGAAGCTACTTCATTCTGCATCAGATCGTCCATCAATTTTTGCGCACACTCGGCAATTTGTTGTGGGGATAATGAAGCAGGCGATGACGCAATACAAGCATCTTTTTTGAAGTAACTTGTTTTTGCAATCTTCTTAAATAATGTTTGATTTTCAGGGAGTGCAAAAAGATAAAGCGGTAAATTTTCCTCATTTGGAAATTCATTTTTAAAATAATTGTCTACAGCTTGGTAGTAATTGACATGATCGATCTCAACCTCTTCGTCTTTAGCACTGAAGCCGTGGTAGGCAACGCCTTCACCAGAACTGTTTGGTGCACCTTGTGCACTGTAATTGAAATCTCCACCACCGCTGATTTCTTCACCAAGAGCAGTCTCAATGTCAACAGGAGCGTCTTCAGGCAATGCCACTTCAGTGACTTGCTTGTTTTCAACATGGTATACTTTCATGGAATCCCGATTCAATGCAAGTAAATAAAAGGCATAATTGAATTGGGCATTTTTGATGATCGCCAACAGGTAAGGTGTATCTCCGACATAGTATTGATCATCCACGGGAATACTCAAGCGATGGATCAATGTTTCTTCTGCTGTTAAGATCACTGCCACACTTTTGGTGCTGCTGCGCCAAAATGCCTGATCAGCAAGCAGAGTCTCAATTTTTTCCTGGAATTTGTTCCATGAGTGGTCGGGATATCTCTTCTCAAATCGGCGTTTTGCTTCTTTAGCAAAATTTTTGAATTTGATTTGATCTTTCTCAACATTTTGGTGACCTACGTGAGTATTTAGCATGATCGTGACAAATGGTCCATTGATTCCGTCAGTTGTTAATTGCGACAAAAAAGCTTTCCCAAATTTTACCATTCAACATTACCTCCTACTTGATCGGTTACACCTAAAGTGTACCATGCCTATTTTTATCCATAAAGCAAAACGATTGCATAAATCGGGTTTCTATTCCTCATCTTCCCTTATCCCGCAACAAAAATAACTATGACTTAGGGTTGCAGGAAGATGAATTTACAGGTAAAATGGGATTGTTGTGTTCCCTTAGTTAAATGGATATAACAAGTCCCTCCTAAGGATTAGTTGCTGGTTCGATTCCGGCAGGGAACGTTGAAAGAACCTGTTAAACTCTTGCTGGACAAGAGTTTTTTTGCTTATCAGATAAAAAAATCTTAGCTGCAACAGAACACTTGACTAAGAAGCAAGTTAAAACCAAAGATGATAAAACAGATCTGGTCCATCAGCTGTCCGTATCACTGCTCTCATTTCTTAAAGGATTCCTACTTAAACCGCGAGGGGACCATCAGGTATTTTGCTGGTTGGACGACTCGATAAATCAGAAATAGTCTTCTAATATTGGTTTTCCTATTGGAAGATTAGACTTGATGCAGTTTATTGCTGCATCATCTGCCACTAATTGTTCCAAGAAAACCATTGTATCAACTGTTTGGTATCCCATAAATAACTGGACAAAACGCTGCACGGTTGTTTTTACTATTGGTTGTTGCGTCTGCGTTACTTTTTCGATTGAATGCTGACCGTCCTTGATAGAGATTTCATAAATCCCATTGTTCCAAGGCGCATATTTATCTTCTTGGATCTCAATAGCAAAAGCTCCATTTAGCTGATAAGTAAAGGGATATTGCGTCAAAAAGCGATGAACATCGACTACTCGCGCCATCATATCCGGTCTCACCTGATAGTGTGCTATTGGTTTGGCAGCAATTGCCTGGCGAATATCATTGTCATAACCTGGTTGATAAATGATTCGGGCAACAGAATCGGCATGAGAGACAATCAATCGATTCAATCCGTGATAAGCCTCAATATTTAAGTAACCCCACTCTTCAATGATGAATTTGCCTTCTTGAATCGTATAAACTAGATAACCGGTATTATTCCCAGCTTCATCGCGGTAAATGGCAAATGTATACGGCTTACGATACGTGAATTTGATCGTTTCCCACCAATCTGCTCGCAGCAATCCGCCTTTTTTATGTCTTGGCATAGCATGATAAATATCGTGGATCACACTTTTAGCCTCTGACCATGGCAGACGCTGAATCGAACCTGTTACTTTGGGACTATCGGCCCATTCATGAGCAGCAACGTCATAGACCATACGTTCAAAGACGTATTCATACCCATAGCGACGATAAAAGGGAAAAGAAAAAGGTGCTAAATAGGAAAGGACAATTCCCTGCTCATAACAATCTTCCAAGATGCGGCGCATGATGCGGTCGATTCTTCCCTGACTTCGATATTCTGGATATGACGCAACAAAACCGATTCCTGCCATCGGATAGCTTGTTCCATGAAAATCAATGGCAAAAGGTGTGGCCATGATTTGACTAGCCAACTTTCCTTGATCATCATACGAACCATAGTTCCATGAATTCTCTGCTAGTAAGCGATAACGCTCCTTATTTTTCTCACTTAATTCCCATTGGAAAGCATAAGCCACTAAATCCAAAACTTCTTGTGGGCCTGCTTCATCCATTCTACGTACATCACTCATCCGATTTCCTCCTATTACCTACCTGGAAAACACAAAAAAGGCGTCACAGGACCCCTTTAATATGATTCTTCCATCATAACCAGCATTTTTTTGAATTGTTTTCGTTTAAAATAACCTAGAATCGTTCCAAGCAGCATATCATTCATTTGTTGCAAAATACCGAATGACTTCATCGTTTCCGTATAAATTACCTTTGTCTGCTTTTCATTTATCGTTTCCAGCTCATAGCGAACGACAAACTCATTTTTGGTTGTCTCTGTCCGAAACTGATAGACTTGATTCTCAATGACTTCTTCAATTTTGATTTTTGCACGGCTGGAAGCTGAAAATTCCTTGACGTACTCATATCCGGCTAACTGTTTGCGGGAAACCGTTTTGCCTGTTGCCTTGCGGATATCAAATATCACTGAGTCGATTATTTTATCGAAAAAGACTGGACTTGGAACGTTCAATGTTTTTTCAATTTTCATTTAGACTGTCCTCCATTTGATTGATCAGCTTTTTTCTTGCCTTTCATAAACAACAAACCGCCGCCTATCAGCAAAGCAATTCCAGTAGTAAAACTGAAAATGTCTAAACGCATATTGCTTGGGTTCATGCTATACAAAATCACAAGCAACCCGATACTGCACAAAAATAAGCCGTTTTTTATCATTTTGATTCAT
The DNA here is from genome assembly GCF_051711125.1 of Enterococcus sp. DIV0574. NCBI lineage: Bacteria > Bacillati > Bacillota > Bacilli > Lactobacillales > Enterococcaceae > Enterococcus > Enterococcus sp. DIV0574. The sequence goes on along the minus strand of NZ_JBIOMA010000001.1, from coordinate 1,242,350 downwards.
CCCTATCTATTTAATCGTCCCTGACATCAGTTGTATTACGACATCAAACAGCGGTTGCTTGAAAGTATAGCACAGATCCCCATGGTTGGGCCTTAATCAATTCTTTCGCTTTTTTAGCTGCTGCTTCTGCATCGTCAGCTGTGGTAGTAAAAATCAATTTGATCCCTTGTTTTTCTTTAAATGTGTAAGACACACCGTCTTCATTGTATCCTTCTAATAATTCTTTGATTGCATCTTGCTGCATAGCACTTGCGATTGAGATCATTTTTTATTCCTCCTTGAGCAGTTTTCTTGCTGCTGTTTTCTAACTGTATTCTTAATGAATGAAAAGAAGAACTGCTACCTCAACTATGAAGCGATAGCAGTTCCTCTCGATTAAAGGGCTATTCGCCTAATTTTGGATCAATTTTATTTGCTGAGATAACAAATGGCGCCCAGATGAAGAAGGTGACCACCATACATACTAAAGTGACGATTGGCGCACGCCAGTCTGCACCGGTTGCTAAGAATGATAATAACATTGGCGGCACAACCCAAGTTACTTGTTGAGAAACTGGTGAGACTAATCCCCAGTAAGTAGCTAACCAACCAATTGTTGTAGCAACAAGTGGTGCAATAATGAATGGAATGAACATGATCGCATTCAATACGATTGGCAAACCAAACATGACTGGTTCGTTGATATTGAAGATACCAGGTCCAATTGATAATTTGGCAACTGTCAGATAGTCTGCACGTTTAGAGAAAACTAAGATGGCGATCAAAAGAACGATCGTTCCACCTGAACCACCAAACCATGCAAATGCATCGAATGATCCACGAACCCACATATACGCTTTTCCATCTTCAATGGCTGCTAATACCGCGCTTGTTCCAGTTTTTCCATCATATCCTTTTTGGAAAATATCAATATTGATCAACTGTGCTTGTCCCCAGATACCTTCCAAAACTGGTGCCAATACGTTTGGACCATGGATACCAAAGAACCAGAAGATTTGCACAAAAACAGTAACGATCAAGACTGCACCTATTCCTTGAGAAAGACCCAAGAATGGTTCAGCAATATATTTCTGAACAAGGTCGATAATCAATTGTCCATCCGTCAATTGTCCAACAATAAAGTTAATAATAGCAATAACATACAAAGCGATCGTTGCCGGTAAGATTGCGGCAAAAGCTTTCGAAACTGCTGGTGGAACGGAATCCGGCATTTTGATTGTAATATTGGCTAACATTAATTTACAGAAAATGATGACTGAGATTGCTCCCATGATCATTACAGTAAAGTATGCATTCCCATTTAGATGGTTCAAATTCAACCAGCCCCAGCCGCCAGCTGTAATTCCTTCAGCTGTTGCTGACCAACCAGTTGTTGCTGTACCAGCATTGATTTCATCCATCAAATTTGCAGGAACTGTCGTCGCAACAGATGTGCTATATGAAAAAGCGATTCCTTGGATCAGTGTCGCCATTCCGACGATCCCACCGGCAAGGTCATTGACGCGGTATGCTCGGGCTAAGTTATACCCCCAAGAAAAAGCAAAAACCAATCCAGCTACAGCTAGTGTACCATTCCAAACAAACCCATTAATACTAATAATTTCACGTATAACTGGAATTGTACTTGCATCATAACTAGGCCAAAACTGTGGCGGCAGATCGCGAATGATCGCATTGATCATTACAGCGATCGAACCAGCCATTGTCGCGGGCATTGTTCCAATAAACGCATCACGCAACGCTACTAAGTGCTTTTGAGCACCGATCTTCGCTGCTACGGGGAGAATGTATTTCTCCATCCAACTCGTTAATCCATCCATTTTTATGTCCTCCTATAAGTTCTATTCGCCAAAGAAGATTTTTCTAAGAGATAAAATCAACAAATAACTACTTCTATCCGTTCAAAGATTATTCGTTACTCATACGTCGATAAATATCAATGATTTCTTTCGCTAGATCTGTAAATGCGATTGATGTCATTAGATGGTCTTGCGAATGAACCGTCAACAAGGTCACTGTCATATGGTTGCCTTGTGCTTCTTGTGTCAACAAACCAGTTTGTGAGTGGTGTGCTTCTACTAAAGATGCTTCAGCATCCGCAATCTTTTGGTCTGCCAATTCAAAATTTCCTTCTTTGGCTGCCGCAATTGCCTCCATTGCATCACTTTTCGCATTTCCGCCATACATGATCAAACCCATAATGGCTTCCAAATTTTGCTCGTCCATCAAAAAAATCCTCCTCTTACTTCACTACTTCATTAAGCTTTCTGCTTGTGCTAAAACTTTTTCGCCATTCATCATGCCATAATCAGCCATGTTGATGACTTCTAAAGGAATCCCTTTAGGTGCTAATTTTTGTTCAAACTGTGATTTCATAAAACGTACTTGTGGGCCTAACAATAGAACATCCACCGGTTTTGATTCTAAATGTTGGTCTGCTTCTGAAGCGGAAACTGCAAAAATATCTGCGTCCATTCCTTTTGCTTCAGCTGCTTTTTGCATTTTTGTTACCAACAAACTAGTACTCATGCCAGCAGAACATACGAGCATAATCGTTTTTTTCGCCATCATTGTCACTCCTTTCTAAATTATTATTTACACTTAACTATAAAGCAAAAAGCGTGCCAAAATAAAAAAAGTGCAAACCTTGATTTAACAATGGTCTGCACCAATTTAACGCTTACACACTTTTACTTTTTCTCATTACACACTAATATTGTGTGCGGATTCATGATGTTTTTTTATTTCATTTTCTAAGAACATCTGTGTGAGATACGCAATCTCATCTTCAGAGATCTTGATTTGATAATTTTTTTCGATTTGCAGCAAGTTCGTTCGCAACACATCGGTCTCGATTCGATACCGCTTTTGGAAGTTTGCTAAATCCTTAAATGCTCGGGAAGGTTCCTTTTTCAAATTGCTCTCCACAAGAAAAGCAAGGTGGATCACTAACCCGGCATCTACAGTCGGTTCTAGTGTCACATGCAGCTGATTCTGAACCTGATGGACGATTCGTTGCAAGCTCTCGATCAAATGGTAGACAGACCCGACATGCGTAAGGGTATTTTCAAGAGAGCGTACAATTTTCTCGATGGGAACTTCATCAGAAACGATTCGCTTCAGCACATTCAACCGTTCGTCATCAAAGACATCATAAGCCGAAAAGAAAGGAATATTTTGATAATCGATATCTACTGTGCCAGCGATGGCTTTGATCTCATATTCTTCTAGCAACCCATCGATGTGTTTCTTGAAGGTTTCTTTCTCAATAAATTGCATTTGAATAATTTCGACCTTCTCTTGGTCGACGACCGGATAGATGCGCTGATACAGCTTGGCAGCGACACCTTCTCCCGTAAAGCACGTAACGATTACTGCCTTTTTATTGCCTTTGGCTTCCCGAACCGTGCGGAATTGCTCTTGAACGATCGTCTCAAAGGAACGCTGGATGTTTTGATAGATATCCTCGAGACTGCGTCCACTCTCTGCCATGCGCAAAGCTTCCAGCACGATCATCGTACTGGACATGGAGATTGCTTTCGTCCGAATGCCCGTTTCTTCATAAATAAGTGTTGCAAAAGAGTTCAATGATCCCATATCAGTGAGAAGCAATAGACCATTACTTAATTTATCTTTATTCTTAGAAACATAGGCCAGTAACTTTTCGTACATTGCGCCCACTTCTGTATCCAATGACATATTCATTGCATAACCGCTAGTGGTTTCCAATAGCTCCTGTGCGGTTTCCAGCATGCTGCTAGCTGTTGCTCTTCCATGCATCAAGACGACGACTTCTACCTTCTCAAGCGGCATGATCTGTTTTTTCACCTGAATAGCTAGAAACATACTAATAAAGCCAATTTCATCGAAGGGAATCTCCACGTGTCGTTCCTCTTCAATAATAGTTGATAGATCCATCGCCACCTGAAACTCTGATTTCAGATTTTTCCGAATCGTATTTAAGTCTGGATGAACGATCATGTGGCCTTCTTTTACGCGTTCTAATGTACTTTGAAGATGAAGTGCAAAGGCAAAACGTGCTTTTTCATTGTATGTACGATCCAATTTTTGTTCAGCGATATCATAAAGGTGATTGGTCAGTTTCCAAATATCTTCTGGAATCAACTCTTTGTGAACGGGATTTTGCGTCAGCTCTTCTACATACATTTCAAAATAGGCATCCACATCCTTGGAAATCAGATTTTCCAGATCGATCGTTGCAACACCTGTCTCGATCAAGCTGCTGACTTTCTCTTCAATCTCATTGTAAACCTGCATATTTCTTTGAGGATCTTGTGACCAAACAACATCTTGATCCCCAGGCTCGAAACTCAAAAAATCGCCTTTGCCTTCTAAAAATCGATCGAGACGTTCCGACATTTCTTTGATTTTCAACAATCCTTTTTGGACTTGCAGTGAACAATCTTCTTTACGAATCAATAAATGCTTTTTGCCGTAGGTCCGATAATGGAGGAATGCTTTGGCACAGACTAATTTCAAATCACGTTTGATTTGACCGATATTGCCTTCTGCTTCATACAGCATAAAGGCCAAAATCGCATCTCGCTCAACGTCGATCCGTTGATTGAGCCGAGTTGCTTCTTGCTTGATAAATAAGGAGATGATTTCATATCGTTCATCCAGTGAACGACTCTCCACATTCGGCAAAGTGATGGCCATTGGAATCCTTCGGTTGAATGTCGTCAAAAATGTTTCTGAAGATTCTGTTGTAGCACCGATGATCTGCACAGAAGCTTCGTACACTTGATTGCTTTCACCTAGAGGACGATAGACTCCCTTGTCGATAAAGGTAAAGAGCATTTCCTGGCCTTCCGGCGGCAAACGATGAATCTCATCCAGAAACAAAATACCGCCATCGGCTTTCGCCATTAGTCCGGGACTATCTTCCGCAGCGCCAGTGTATGCGCCTTTGCGGATCCCAAAGATATGACCAAATAGCAATTGGGGATTTTGCGCATAGTCCGCACAATTAAACGCAACAAATGGGGCATCTTTTTTCAGCATTTTTGATTCCACAGCGAAATGATACATACACTCCGCAAATAATGATTTCCCGGTCCCGGTTTCGCCGAATATAATAGTATGCAGTCCACGGGGCGGATATAGAATGGCCGCTTTCGCCTGTTGGATACTGACTTTCAAAGAAGCTTGAACGCCCACCAGACTTTCAAAGCTAACCTCGGAGGACACATCCACATGAACTTCCTCATTCAATGGTTCATAGATTACTGGTCGACCAGCACGCTTGCTGATTTTATTTTCTTTAAATAATTCACTGAGATAACGGCTTGCATTACTGCGATCGATTTGTAAAATCTCCGCAACCTCTAAGGCTGTCAGACCTTGTTTGTGCAGTTCGATCGTCTGAAAGATTTCTTCTTTCCTTGAATTCACGAAAATGCCTCCTCAATATTACACACTAGTAATTAACCACCGTTAATGGTAACACAAAAAGACGCTCAATGGCGTCTTTTGCCTTTATCTTTTTGGTTTTTTTGCTTTTTCTTCGTTTTCTTTGGCATAGTGTGTAATTTTTCAGAAGTTTTTCTGGAATTTTTCTGCACACTCTGCTCTTTTTTAGGTTCACTTTTAACTTCCGGACGCTCTGTGTGAAGCGCACCTCCATGCAAGAAAACTTCTTGCAGCGTTACATCCAGCTGTGCGGCAATTTTCTTTAGATCCTTTAATGTATGGTCTTGGACGATCGTGATCACTGTGCCCTCATTTCCCATCCGTCCCACACGACCTGCTCGGTGAAGATAAGATTCTTTCTCTTGAGGAACCTCGGTGTTGACCACATACCCCAGCTGATCGACATCCAATCCTCTGGCAGCAACATCTGTCGTTAGTAATTCACAAATCTTTCCCTGACGGAACCCATCAAGCGAAGCACGGCGGGTCAGTTTGTTCTGGTCTGAAGCAAGGGAGGCGACTGGCAAACCATGAAAGAGCAGTTTTTCTTCAGCATTACCTAATGCACTTAATTCATTAAAAAAAATCAATCCCTGAAAATCTGGTAAGTAAGCCAACCGGCGCAAAGCATCCACTAGTTTACGACTCGGGTAATTCAAATAATAATGATGGATCACCCCTTTGCTCTGGTCTTCCTCTGTCACATCAATGACCTGTGGTGTTTCAAAAGCCAGTTCTTGAATTTCTTTTAGAACCTCATTGGCAGTTGCAGAGAAGAAACTGCGAGTCGCCTGTTTTGGAATAAGCGTCAAGATTTTGCTAGCGAGCCCAAAGGCCCCTTCTTTCAGTAATTGATCCACTTCATCCAAGACTACCCCGTGAATCTGTTGCGTTTTGACTTTTTTTAATTTGATCAATTCCAATACTCGTCCTGGTGTCCCCACCAAAACTTCTGGTTTGGCCTTCAACTTTTCAATTTGTCGCTTAGTATTTGCGCCGCCAATCAGTGGTAAAACCTGCAAATCTAAAAGCTGGGCCCAATCTCGTGCGACCTGTGTGACCTGCATGGCCAGTTCTTGGGAAGAGGTCAAAATCAGGAGCTGATTGCCTTCACCAACTTTTACAGTTTCCAATAAAGGTAGTAAATAGGCTAATGTTTTCCCTGAACCTGTCGGCGAAACGCCTACTACTGATTGTCCTGATTTCAAGAGGGGGTAAACCCGTTCTTGAATCAGTGATGGCGCAGAAAAGCCGCTGCTTTGCCATTTTTCTTGCCAAACTTCTGCTAAATAAGTTGCTGTCATACATTCCATTCCTTACTCTTTGTCTGCGTCAAAGGAGATTTCTGCGTGTTTTCTCATGAGATAGATCGCTTCATTGACATCACGAGCTAATTCGATCCATTCTTCATAGCGCGCACCCAATTGGGGATCTGCTTTATTTTCGATGACTTCTGCAAAATCTACAGCTTCTTCGACCATCGGATTTGCCTGCGCAGTCACCGGTAATACCGTTTCATTATTTGTACGGTCATAAAATACCGCTTGTTCAATGGCATTGACTGCATTTAGTTCCAGTGTTCCATTTTCAAAATATATTTCTGATTTCAAGTCAGAGTTGCCGATTTTTCCAGTTTGAATGGTTACGTCAAAAGTTTCATAACGTAAAATGATCGTACCGATCCCATCGACTCCTGTCACGATTTTCCGGGCAAAATAATAAACATTTTGTGGTCTGCCAAACCAAGCTAGTGCTGCATAAACGGGATAAACACCCAGATCTACCAATGCGCCGCCAGAAAAATGGGGAGAAAAAATATTTGGCTCCTCTCCTGCTAACACTGCATCATACCGTGAAGAGTATTTCATATAGGTAAAGTTTGCACCAATGATATTGCCATGTTCAGTTAAGACAGACGCAATGGTGTCAAAACTTTTCTCATGAATGTTGCGCGCTGCTTCAAAAAATAAAACTTGATTTTCATTGGCCAATTCAATGATCTCAGCCATTTCTGATGGTGTCGAAAAGGCAGGTTTTTCGACGATCACATTTTTTCCTGACAAAATCCCTTGTTTTGCTTGTTCAAAATGCAAACTGTTGGGAGATGCAATATATACCGTATCTAATTCTTCTAGTTGAAAGAAAGCCGTTAAATCATCTACACAAGTCACTTCTCCATATTTCTCTGCAAAAGACTGAGCAGTCGCCAGTTTTCTAGAATAGACAGCCGTTAGATGGTAGCGTCCCGTTTCATGTGCAGCTTGTACAAATTGATCCGTGATCCAATTTGTACCGATTATCCCTAAATGAATCATTCATATTCCCTCTTTTCTTATAAGTTTGGGTCTTCAAAAGCAGCCGTAAGATCAAAAGGTACTGCTTTATTAATGGAAATGCTGGTTTCATCCACAAGACAATTATACGCGAAAACTTGGATTCCGTCTGCAATTGCTTGTCCGATTTTTTTTGCTAGCTCTGGTTGCATGGCACGATGGATCGTCGCGACATCAATGTCTTCAAATTGGACGACAAACAATACCGCGGCATAGTACCCTTCTTTCTTAGCATCTATCAGTTCACTTACATGTTTCAATCCGCGACTGGTGGGCGCATCTGGAAAAGCACCCACTCGTTTGTTTTCCAAAGTCATCCCTTTGATTTCTATAAAGCCCTTTTCTCCGACATCTGTTTCAAAATAAAAATCAAACTTTGAACGGTGATACGTCACTTCTCTCTTTAGTAAAGTTAGATTGCCTGTGATCTGCGGTAAAAGAATCGTTCCGTCCAATAAGGATTCATAGGCCAAACGGTTTGGGACTTGACTGTCGATATTGATCCATTGGTCGCCCTTTTTTACTGCGATCAAATCATAATTAGTTTTTCTCTTTGGACTATTCCAGTATTGCAAAGTGACTAACGCACCAGCAACAAGTACCTCTTTTCCTCGACCAGTATTTTTGACGTGAACGATTACTTCCTCCCCTGACATCAATCGACAGCGGGCAATAAAGCGATTTTCCCGAATAATAAATATCGCTAAGTGACTATTTGGATATTCCATCTTTTTCCCTCTCCATTAATACCTCGGCCTTAAAACAGCCGGACTTCCTTAAATAAACGCTAAATCAGTTGATCTAGTAATTGATGATGTTCTGATTCTCAGTGAAAGACTCTCTTTCAATTAAAGTAGGAGAAAGCAGAAAACTTTCTATCTGATTTTACCATAAGCTATGGAACAATGCTTTGGGTCAGCATCATTGCTGCAGCTATCCGCTGCCGCTGCAATTTTCTGGTATTTTCTGAGAACTGCAAGATTTGATAAATGGATTATACGGTCAATTAAAAACTTTTAAAGTTCCGACCAAAGTAGGAGGATTTCTTTGTTCCCCATGGTATACTAGTTCCATCATAGGTAGGAATGGATGTGAAAATGTGAAAAAACGTTCACTGTTGATTGGTCTGTCACTTTTGACCGGTGTTGCCAGTTCGCTCATATTAAGAAAAGAAAAGCAAAAAACTGAGCCCCGCCAACAATTCGTGGGGAAATGGCAGTTCACTTCAAAAATGAAAGACACTGTATCCATTGAGATCACAGAGGAGCATTCACTGACAATTGATGGGAAACATTCACCTACTGTGATCGTTGAGCTGACCCCATCAAGATTGGTTTTACTAGATTCATTGGGTTACCATTTGATCATTGAACAAAAGGACCAGCGCTTCACCCTTTATGATGAAGCAGAAGATTGGCAATATCCTTTGACAAAGATCGAATGATTTCTTCAAAGTTTCTTCATTATTTATTCTTGATTTCCTCTGAAAATGCTCAGACTTTCTACCAGCATTTTTAGACAGTTCATGCTATGATAGTAATAAGAAGTGGTTGAACAAGGTGTTCCGTTGAGTGATAGATGATCGTTCATAGATTAAGGTGTAGGTTCGATTCCTACCTTCCACATTAATTAAAAACAGAAAGAAGGGATTTCTATGTTAGCGACGTTTGTTTCACTTTTTTCAATCTTTGGTTTAGCCGCATTACTTGGAGGAACGCTGTTTCTTGCCCGCCAATTGATGCAGCAAGAAACAAGAGCAGTGAAAGTACCTGTAAAAGTGCAAAGTGAGGATCCCCGAAATCATATTCGCCGATAGTTTTATTAGATAAAAAAACTGCTTTTCTTTGTTCGTTAAAGAAAAGCTTTTTTTATGTCTAAAAACAACTATTGTTTCAAGACAAAGCGATCACTGGTGTGATTCGGCAAGAAGAAAAAAGCTGGTTCTTACGAATTTTTGAACTTTCTGTTAGAGTATTGCAACTCAGGAAACTCTTTGTTAAACTTTTGATTTAGATACAGAAACGAAGGAGTTTACCTATGCAGAAATTATCCAAAATCTGGTATTCATTGATTGCGGGTCTAGCAACCCTCTTTTTTATTGCCGGAATACCAATGATCTCCCACGCTGAGGAGACTACATTTACCGCTGAAGAAATCAAAAACTTTTCTATCGATGCAAAAGCTGCTTTTTCAGTGGATTTCGATACAGGCAAGATTTTATATGACCAAGAGGGAGAAACCCCGATGGGCATCGCCTCAGTGACAAAAATCATTAGTCTGTATCTAGTAGCAGAACAAGTCAAGGAAGGCAAATTGACTTGGGAAGACCCTGTTGAAATCTCACAATATGCAGCCGACCTCAGTGTCACACCTGACTTGTCCAATGTTCCTTTGCATCGTGATGTTCAATACACCGTTAAAGACCTTTATGAAGCGAGCTACATTCAATCAGCTAATGCTGCGGTCGTTGCCCTAGCAGAGAAAATTGCCGGGTCGGAGCCAGCCTTTGTCGATCAAATGAAAGACAAACTCACTGAATGGGGAATCACAGATGCTAAGATTGTCAATGCTTCCGGACTGAATAACACCTATCTGGGAGAAAACCTTTACCCTGGTTCCACTTCCACTGATGAAAATGAATTATCTGCAAAAGATGTCGCTATCGTAGCGAGACATTTGCTCCAAGACTTCCCAGAAGTATTAGAAGTCACCAGCACGGTTACCAAAACATTTGGTGAAGGTTCCTACTCACCAGTTGAGATGGTCAACTGGAACTGGATGCTACCTGGTTTCATCAACGCCAAAGATGGTGTTGACGGTTTGAAAACCGGAACCACTGATTTAGCAGGTGCTTGCTTTGTTGGAACGGCTGTGCGAGATGGCCAGCGTATTATCACCGTAGTGTTGAACGTCAACGGTCATGCTGAGAATCCTAGTGTACGTTTCACCGAAACAGGCAAACTGATGGATTACTCATTTGATGCGTGGGAGCAAGTTCCTATTCTATCTGCTGGTGATCAGTTAGCAGATACAAAAACGGTCGCTGTTAAAAACGGCAAAGAACTTACTGTTCCCATAGCGGTAAAAAATGATCTTTCTGTTTGGGTACGTAAAGATATGGATCCAAAAGACTTCACCACAACAATCGATTATAACAAAACAATGAACGAAGAAACCGTCTCTGCACCAGTTGCCAAAGCAACGGATTTAGGAAAAGTAACAGCAACGATTCCTGCAGATACATTAGGTTATATGGATGGTAGTAAAGAAGTCCCTACTACTGAGCTGATCACTACTAAAGCCGTTGAAAAAGCAAATATTTTTGTTATCGGCTGGCGATCAGTTGCCAATTTCTTTACAAATCTCTTTTAATCAAAAATAAACTTCCAGTGTTTGGCGTTGCCGGTAAGACCGGTGATCACTGAAACACTGGAAGTTTTTTGTTAAGAGAGTAACTCTTCTTTGGTCACAACAGGCGCAATCGGTTCAATAGGAAAATACAGTTCTACTTCCCCTTCTTGAAAATTAGGCAGGTAGTGTTCCTGAATAGCTGCTGCCAGTTGAACATTATTTTCTGGAAGAACTTCTCTCAACATCTTCTCTGTCATCATGTTTAGATTGGATTCATTTGTTTTTACGACCATGTATTCCATCTCTGGCATTTGCCAACGGACCCAATCTACTGGTGGAAAATTATCCGTAGTGACTTGGACACCCGCAAGGTAACGTCCTGTCTCTTGCCATGGTTCCAGCCAGTTCTCTCCGTCACTCATCAATCCCCAGAACTGCAGATCTTCCGCTTCTTGATCGGCTAGCAAAAACTCGATTTCTTCAAAATCTTTCGTTGCAAGATCCCATAGTGCCGGTACCCATGAAGGGCCTTCTTCAGCAAGACCTTTTCCTTCTTTTCCGACAACATAAAACGCTGGGAGTGTTACTCGGATCACTTCACCTAATTCCATGCTAGTGCCTCCTTCTTTCTTCTCTATCCATTGTAGCGAATTCAAGAAAATTCAGCAACTTTGACCACATCTGCAAGCTTTTTCTTCGAAAATTAGGTATACTGTTCTTAGATTTAAAGGAGTGAAAAGAATGGATTTTACACAAATTGGGCTTTTCAGTATCGCTTATATCTTAGGAGCGATTTTTGTTTTTTGGTACCGCAAGAAAAAAGATGACCCAGATATCTTTTTCTTCGAGTGTTGTTGGACGATTGCCGCTTTATTGGCCTATTTGTCCATTTCGGAATTACGTACTGGCAGTTTTTTTATCTTAGCCCCGCTTAGTTTGGCCGGATTATTTTTATATTCCTATTTTAAAAACAAGCATCGTTTAGTGAATGGTTTGCTTTTTAATGTCTTCATCTTGACCTTTGGGATTTATTTGCTCGTTAATCTTTATCGGACAGAAGATATTTTAGTCGGCGGGATTTTAGCTGTTGCATTAGTTGGCTTTCTATTCGTTTTTCTTTTTGGTTTGTATGGATTGATTATTTTCCTCTATTGGAATTCAATCGTCGTTTTACGCCGAGAATCCCACTCATTGGCCAACCTGTTGACATTGGTTTTAGCTATCGTTTTAACGATCTTGTTGGTATCGGATTCCTTTTTACATGCCTTACCAAGTTGGGTCAGTGTTTTATTTACAATTTTTCCGGCATCGCTGCTTTATTTTTTTGTGGTTTTTCTTAACTTTTTGTCGATCTCGGTTATTTATCAATTCAATCATCCCCGCTATGACCAGGACTTCATTATAGTTTTAGGGGCAGGTCTCCTTAATGGCGAGAAAGTTTCTCCATTATTAGCCCAACGGATCGATAAAGCCATCGCATTTTATCATCTTCAATTTCGTGCGAAGAAAACAGCCCCTCGTCTTTTGATGTCCGGTGGTCAAGGCAGCGACGAAAAAATTCCTGAAGCAGTGGCCATGAAAGAATATGCCGTTTCTCAAGGAATCCCTGAAAGTGAAATCTTAGTGGAAGCCAATTCGACAACGACTTACGAAAATATGAAATTCTCCAAAGAAATCATGGATTCGTTACGTCCAGAAGGATATCACGCAATCTTTGCTTCCAATAACTATCATATTTTCCGGGCAGGGATGTACGCCGACCAAGCGCATGTCAAAGCAGATGGGATTGGCTCACACACAGCCTTCTATTACTTGCCGAATGCTTTTTTACGAGAATATATCGCCATTTTGTTCATGCACAAAAAAAGACATGCGTTAGCTATAGGCGGAATTGCAATCATCATCTTTTTGATGACTATTCTCGAATTTTTCTTTGGAAACTAGCGTAAGTATGCCCTTTGAATGGAATCATGAGCACCACGATCCAATTGTTTCACCACCATACAAAAAAAGCGCCTGGAATCTGATAAATCACTACAGATTCTAGGCGCTTGCCTGTTTTATTAGAGATGTGTTGGTCGTTGTTTATGCCAAAACCGTTGTTGCCATTTTGCTTTCATGGCTTGAGTCATTGGTTCTGATGCTTCCTTCACCGCACAATATTTATCCACCATGGTTACGATATAACTTTCTTTATATCGGGGTGGTGCAATGGTTGCTCCCCACATATGTTTCAAAATAATGTCCCGCTCGAGATCACTTAATTCAGTAATTTTCTCTGCGTTTTTAACGGCAATTCGCGGATGCATATAGGCATGTGTTCCTTCATCGAATTTGGTTGTACGCCAATCATAATAGAAAAGGTCATGCAATAATCCAGCCCGAGCTGTTGCACGAGCATTGCCGCCCCATTTTTTTGCCAATTTATAACTGTAATAAGAAACGCTGATCGAATGTTCTAAACGTGTGGAACTCATATGTTGAACATAATTGGCTAATTTTTTTACAGCTTCTGTCTCTAACAAATCTGCTACATAAGACATATACTCGCTATCTTCTTGCCATTTTTCTGTCATAGATTTATGCCTGCCACCTTTTTGATACTGCTTATTTCTTACAAATAGAAGTATAGCATCTGCTCAGACAGAATTCTAGGAGAATCCAAAGAGTTGCTTTGAGTTTAACAGTTCCTTAAAAAAGTCTAACTGACAAAAAAGTACATCAAAATACCGGCAGCAATAGCTACATTCAGTGATTCTGCTTGCCCATAGATAGGAATATAAACATTTTGATCGGTCAACGCTAAAATATCTGGATGGACGCCTTGTCCTTCGTTCCCTAAAATAAACGCAGCTGTTCCTTTCTTAGATAACTCCGTATAAGAAACCGCCTCTTTATTCAACTCAGTCCCGTAAATAGCAGTCCCTTGGACTTTTAATTTTTGGATGAATGCTGGCACATCCCCTTCAAGGATCGGTAAATGAAAGTTGCTGCCTTGCATACTACGCAAGACTTTTGTGCTGTAACGATCAGCTGTGCCTGTTCCTAAAAAGACCCCAGCAAAACCCGCAGCATCGGCTGTACGAATCATGGTCCCAACATTCCCTGGATCCTGCACATTATCTAAAATCAGCCAATTTCCATGAATCGTTTCTTGAACCGTCTCTTTTTCGATCACTGCAAAGATCCCTTGGGGTGTCGGTAAATCTGATAGAAAAGCAGCTACTTCATCGGAGATACGAAATACTTTGTCTTGATAGTCTTTTAACTGATTGCCGGTTTCTTGGATTCCTTTATCAGTAACAAATAGATAATTGATCGGTGCCGATGCTGCAATGGCTTCTTGTACCAAATGCCAACCGTCGATTATATACGTATTGGTTTGATTGCGGTATTTTTTTTGTGTGAGTTTTTTGACCTCTTTGATCAATGTATTTTTTTTTGAAAGAATTTCCCTCATCCTGTTCACCTCGCCTCATTATAGCATGAGTCAAAGGATGAAACTTGTTCTTTCGTTAGAAAAACGCTATCATATACCATAGAGGTTGACTGAAACGAGGGGTGATTTGATGAAAAAAATACGCATTCAAGTTCAAGGCCGAGTCCAAGGAGTCGGTTTTCGTTACACGACAAAATTGTTAGCGGACCGGATGGGGATCCAAGGATCCGTCAAAAATGAATCTGATGGTTCAGTAACGATCGAAGCTATCGGCGAAGAGAAACAGGTAGACGCTTTTGTTGAAGCAGTCAAAGATTCACCGTCTCCTTCTGGTAAAGTGACAAGTACAAAGATCCAAGAAGATCCTTCTATCAAGGAAAGAACAAGTTTTGATGTTGAATATGGTTACTAAATCTACGACGAAAGATTGATTTTTCAATGAATTTCCTTTTGTACATTGAAATAGTCGGTCTTTTTTAGTATAGTTATTTTTGTCTAAATTTATAGTGAAGAGGAAGAAAAGAATGTCAAAAATGAATAAATGGCTGCTCTCGTCTGGATTGTTAGGACTTTTACTGACTTTATCCGGATGTGTCAGCACAAACTCTGATGGAACACCGAATGAAAACGGCATGATCTATCGTTTCTTAGTGAAACCATTAGGTAATTTGATCACCATGCTGGTAGAAAACTTCGATTGGTCTTATGGTTGGGCAATTATCGCTGTGACAATCGTTGTACGCCTTATTATCTTACCGCTTGGGATCCATCAATCGAAGAAAACGATGATCCAAAGTGAAAAAATGCAGTTCTTGAAACCGCAGGTAGATATCGCACAAGCCAACTTGAAAAAAGCGACCACTCGTGAAGAACAAATGCAAGCACAAGCAGACATGCAAAAAATTTATTCTGAAAATAATGTCAGCATGTTTGGCGGAATCGGTTGCTTGCCGCTGCTGATTCAGATGCCAATATTTTCAGCTTTATATTTTACTGCTCGTTACACACAAGGGATTCAAAATTCGGAATTCTTTGGGATTTCCTTAGGACAACCAAGTTTCCTATTTGTAGCCATTGCTGGTATTTCGTATCTCATACAAGGATATATTTCAACCATTGGAATCCCAGAAGAACAGAAAAAAACGATGAAAACAATGTTGATCGTTTCGCCATTGATGATTGTCTTCATGTCATTAAGTGCACCTGCTGGTGTAACGTTGTACTGGGTTGTCGGCGGGGTCTTCAGCTGCCTGCAAACCTTTATTACAAATGTCATCATGAAACCTAAGATTCGTGCGCAAGTTGAAGCAGAAATGAAAGCCAATCCGCCTAAAACGGTCGTGACGCCTCGGAAAGATGTCACTCCTACGCAGCAGACGCAGCCTACAACGCCAAAAAACTTGAATCATAAAAATGCAAAAGGCCGTAATGCCGGCAAACAACAACGAAAATAAATTTAGAACTATGACCGACTCTTCTCGGTCATAGTTTTTTTGATTGCTTTTTTGGGGTATTCTTTTCTGATTGAATTGATTATGGAATCAAGATTCGCTATAGTGAAAGAGAGGTGAGTTCATGTTCCAAGCATATAGCAATATTTTTGTGATTTTTAGTTTGATGTTTATTGGCTACTGGTTGTCTTTTAAGCAATGGTTCTCAAATCGTACAGCAGATACCTTTTCAAAACTTGTTTTGAATCTCTCACTGCCGGCAAGTATGTTTTTGAATATCATCAAGAATTTTACCCGCGATGAATTCCTTTCACTGTTTTCTGGAATGATCATTCCATTATTATCCATTGTCATTACTTATGGGATCAGTAAACTTTGGCAGCGTTTCTTTCAAGTAGCTCCCACTCATCATGGATCCTTCTCCACCATGTTTACTTTTTCCAATACAATTTTTATTGGATTACCGATCAACCTGGCTATTTTTGGCGAAAAGGCTGTTCCTTATGTCTTGCTTTATTATATTGTCAACACTAGTTTGTTTTGGACGGTTGGGATCTATGAAATCGCTCGAGACAGCCCTAGTTTCGAAGAAGCAAAAGTCTCCTTTCACCCTTTAGTTGTGTTGAAAAAAATCTTCTCTCCTGCATTGATTGGGTTTATTATTGGATTGATCTGGATGCTCTTCGATTTTCCTTTACCGAAATTTATTGCAGGCCTAGGAGGCTATCTTTCTGAGTTAACCACGCCTCTATCCATGTTCATCATTGGGATCATCGTTTACTATAGTGGTATCAAGAATTTACGTATGACCAAGGATCTTGCCGGCGTCCTCGCAGGTCGTTTTCTCCTCTCTCCATTGATCGTGTGGCTGATTGGTCAATGGATACAGGTTCCTTCATTGATGCTGCAAGTCTTTATCATCCAAGCATCGATGCCTGTTCAAAATTCTGTGCCGATCCTGGTTAGAAATTACCAGGGAGATGAAGAGTTTGCTGCTTCTTCATTAGGCTACTCCGTTTTGATTTATATGATTTACATTCCATTATTGTTGATGGTTTTATTATGACATGCAGCAAAAGTGTCGATGTATAAAAACAAAAAAACGATTCGAGGACCTATCATTTCTGAGAAAGATAGTGCCTGCGAATCGTTTTTATAGTTGATAATAAATTTCTTCCTTATAGCATATCAAACAACGACAATTGATTTTCATCCGGTAAATCTTTCAAGACACCATTGTCTGTCATATATTCGATTAATGTTTTGGAAACTTTTCCTCGGTTGGCCAGATCTTCTTTGGACAAGAACGGACCATCTTTCCGGGCCTCACAGATTTGTTTGGCTACGTTTAGACCTAAACTTGGTACAGCTCGAAATGGTGCGATCAGCTTGTTGCCATCGATCACAAAATTCTCAGCATCCGATTTATATAAATCGATCATGCCAAATTCATAGCCTCTTTCCAACATTTCATTGGCCAATTCTAAAACAGTCAGCAAGTTTTTTTCTTTTGTCGATGCATCCATGCCTTTGTCATTGATTTCTTGCATCCGCTCTTTTACCGCTTCTTTGCCTTTTGACATGGCGATCAAATCAAAGTCGTCCGCACGAACAGAGAAATAGGCACAGTAATACAGAATTGGGAAATATACTTTGAAGTAAGCGACCCGCAATGCCATCAATACATAGGCTGCCGCATGGGCTTTGGGGAACATATACTTGATCTTAGAACAAGAATCAATATACCATTCAGGGACATTATTTTCCCGCATCGCTTGCAGATACGTATCTCGCAAATCATCCGGGATCTTGTTCCATTGTCCTTTACGAACCGTCTCCATGATTTTGAAAGCCATACCGTCATCTAATCCTGCATGAATCAGATAGACCATGATGTCATCCCGACAACCAATGACTTCTGCCAAGTTGGCATCACCGCGCCGAATCAGTTCCTCGGCATTTCCCAGCCAAACATCCGTTCCGTGGGAAAGCCCTGAAATCTGCAACAGCTCTGCGAAGGTGGACGGATGGGTCTGTTCCAACATCCCCCGTACGAAACGGGTCCCAAATTCAGGAATCCCTAAGGTACCAGTTTTAGAATAAATTTGCTCTTCTGTTACACCTAAAACATCCGTTCCGCCAAAAATACGCATAACTTCTGGATCATCGGTAGGGATCGTTTTTGGATCAATTCCAGATAAGTCCTGTAACATCCGAATCACTGTCGGATCATCATGTCCTAAAATATCCAGTTTCAAAATATTGTCATGGATCGAGTGGAAATCAAAGTGTGTCGTCTTCCATTCAGAATTCATATCATCGGCTGGGTATTGAATCGGTGTGAAATCATAGACATCCATATAATCGGGGATTACAATGATCCCCCCTGGATGCTGTCCGGTGGTGCGCTTCACTCCGGTAGCCCCTTTGGCCAATCGGTCCACTTCTGCTGCACGATAATGAAGATTGTGATCCCGCTCAAACCCTTTTACAAAACCGAATGCGGTTTTGTCTGCTACCGTACCGATCGTTCCTGCACGGTAAACATAATCTTCTCCGAAAAGAACCTTTGTATAATTGTGCGCTTCGGGCTGGTATTCCCCAGAGAAGTTCAAATCGATATCGGGGACTTTATCTCCATGGAAACCTAAGAAGGTTTCAAACGGAATGTCATGACCGTCCTTGTTTAGTCGGGTGCCGCATTTCGGACATTTTTTTTCTGGCATATCATAGCCGGAGCCATAAGACCCGTCCTCATAAAACTCCGAGTACTGACAGTCTGGGCAATAATAATGAGGAGCTAATGGATTCACTTCAGTGATCCCGGTCATCGTTGCGACAAAACTGGAACCGACAGATCCCCGCGAGCCCACCAAGTAGCCATCTTCATTGCTCTTGTGTACCAGTTTTTGGGAGATCAGGTAAATCACGGAGAAGCCATTTCCGATAATGGAATCTAATTCTTTTTTCAATCGCTTTTCAACGATCTCAGGCAAAGGATCCCCATATAATTCTTTGGCACGATTGTAGCTTAGATCTGTGATTTCTTGTTCGGAACCTGGGATTTTTGGCGTATACAAATCATCCTTAACTGGAATGACCTTTTCACACATATCCGAAATTTTGTTGGGGTTCGTCACGACGATTTCTTTGGCTGTATCTGGGCCTAAAAATTGAAAAGCGGTCAGCATCTCATCTGTCGTCCGAAAGTGAACAGCTGGGAGACTATGGCGATTCAGAGGATTGGCTCCCCCCATTGAATTGATCAAAATCTTACGATAGATCGCATCTTCTTCATTCAAATAATGAACATTCCCTGTAGCTACCACCACTTTGCCTAATTCGTTGCCAATCTCGATCAGGTTGCGAATAATGTCTTCTAGGTCTGATTCATTCTTAACAAGTTCGGTCTCAATCAAATGAGCGTAAACTTCTTTGGGCATGACTTCAATATAATCGTAGAACTCTGCTAATTTACGGGCAGCATCCACCCCTTTTTGCATCATGGCGACAAAGACTTCTCCCTTGTCACAGGCGGTTCCTACAAGTAATCCTTCCCGCAGCTTCACCAATTCCGAGCGAGGAATTCTTGGGACTTTGTCATGGAAATATTTCACGTTCGACATCGAGATCAATTTAAATAAATTTTTTAATCCGGCTTGCGTCTTCGCCAAGATCGTCGCATGGAATGATCGCGCCGCTTTGAAGGAGTTCTCTCCTCCCACATGGCGGTTCAAGTCTTCATGCAGCAGCATGCCATGCTTTTCCATCGCTTCTTTGACAAAGATCCAAGCTAAATGGCCCGTGGCTTCCGCATCATAGATCGCTCGGTGATGCTGTTCTAAGCTGACGCCGAATTTTTTAGATAAGACGCCTAGACCAAAACGTTTGAACTCAGGATATAAGTAACGTGCCAGTTCTAATGTATCAATAACTGGATTTTCGGCTTCTGGAATCCCATATTTTCGATAACTCGTATTTAAAAAGCCCATATCGAAAGAAGCATTGTGGGCAACCAAGATTGCTCCTTCAGAAAACTCTCTAAAGAGTCGCAATACTTCTTCTTCTGATTTAGAACCGCGAACCATTTCATCCGTGATCCCTGTAAGCTCTACGGTGGTTCGAGACAATGGGTGTCCTGGATCAATGAATTCATCAAATGAGCCTTCCACATTGCCTTTATGCATGCGGACAGCCGCTAATTCGATAATTGTATCATAAACGGCAGATAGCCCCGTCGTTTCCACGTCAAACACAATATACGTGGCATCCGTCAAAGGAACTGGTTTAGGGTTATAAGCCACTGCAACGCCATCATCAACGATATTGGCTTCAACCCCATATAAAATCTTAACGCCAGCTTTTTCACCCGCATGATGGGCATCTGGGAAAGCTTGCGCGCCACCATGGTCCGTAATAGCGATCGCCTTATGTCCCCATTTTCCAGCTTGTGCAACTAAATCACTGATATTATTCGTGGCATCCATCGTACTCATATTTGAATGAAGATGGAGTTCCACCCGTTTTTCTCCTTCAGGTGCATAGTCTTTCCGAATCTCGTGTTTTACCTCAATCAAGTCTTGAGCATTCATAACAAGATCTCGCATAAAGGTATCTTCCTGCACGCTTCCGCGAACTTTTACCCAGCTGCCTTTGGCGATTGCCTCAAAGATTTGTTCATCTTTTTCATTATTGGAGAACTTTTTGACACTGAAAGATGACGTATAATCCGTGATTTTCAGAATCAAGATCTTCCGCTTTGAACGTAATTCCCGAACTTCTTTATCAAAGACATATCCTTGGATCGTCACACGGCGTTCTTCCTCAATGATATTAATCATTGGGGTAACGGGTTCATCGGCTGGAATATTCCTTCCCAATGCAATCGGACCGTCAAATTCAACAGCTTTCACTTCTTTTTTCCGCTGTTCATGGGCGATCAAGTTCTCAGCAGCCTGTAATTGGAAAGCAGCAGTCTGTTCTTCTTTACGAGCTTCCAATTCTTTTAAAGCTTCTTCTGCTTGTTCGGCATCCATTTCAGGAATGATACGAAATTTTTGAAAACCAAATGTTTGATAGTTTTCTTCAATGATTGGTAAATATTGTTGCTGCAAAATCGCGATTACCGCTTCATTGGTAACAGGCAGGATCACTTTTTTCTCATTCACTACCGGTAGCTGATTCTTAATGACTTGCTGTACTAGTGGACGATCACAGTTTTGATTTGCGAGTGCTAATGGCCAGTACTCTTGGATCAGTTGTTGATCGAAGGCATTATCCTTGGCTTCAATGATCATTCGCACCGCAGCGATTTCCTTAAAGGCCAGTTCCAAATGTTGTTTGAACGATTGATACACCATAACGGGTAGCAATGTATCAAACTGCAAGTAAAATGTCCAAGCTTTTGACTGGCGATGGACCACGACTTGTTTGATTTGAGCGGTCTGTATCAAAGGATGTTGGCGTAAATTAGGACCAGCATTGATTTGCTCTAATAAGATCTCAAAGGTCTCTCTTTCTTTTGACAATTGACCATCCTCCTTTTTCTCAGTATTAATTAGTATACCTCTTTTTCTTTTGTCTTTCATTAAAAAATCGAGAAAGGGCTCCCCCTTCCTCGATTTTTGTCACGGATCATTCAGATGCAGTCAACAAGATCGTTAATGTCGTAGCCACTTCCTCTTTACGAACTTCAACGGTTGCATTTGTGTGTTTGATTTTTATTTCGACAATCCCTTCTGTCGCTTTGTTGCCAATGGTCAATCGAATCGGACAGCCTATCAAATCCGCATCCGCAAATTTGACACCAGCACGTTCGTTGCGATCATCTACTAAAACTTCATAACCGACAGCAAGCATCGCTTGCTCTACTTCCTCGCACAAAGCAGTTTGATACGAGTCTTCCATTGTGGTTTGAATAATATGGATATCATAGGGTGCAATCTCTTTCGGCCAATCGATTCCCTCTTCATTGCCGTGCTGTTCAACGATTGTTGATAGAAGACGAGATACACCGATGCCATAACACCCCATCATGACTGGCGTCTCCTGACCGTTCTCATCGACAACTGTCGCACCAAGTCTTTCACTGTATTTGGTTCCTAGCTTGAAAATGTGGCCAACTTCGATTCCTCGTGTGAAAGTTAGGACCCCTTTGCCATCTGGAGAAGGATCACCTTCTTGCACCAATCGAAAATCAGCAAATGCCAATGGGGAAAAATCTCGTCCTACATTTGCGTTTTGATAGTAATGGCCCGGTTGATTTCCAAAGACGATCACATTTGCTAAATCTTGTACATGCTGATCAGCATATAAGCGGACATTTTCCGGCAGCGCAATGGGACTGATTGCTTCAGTTTGCAGATGACAACGTAATTCTTCTGGTGTAGCTATTTTCAATTGATCGGCTTCTAGAAAATTTTTGACTTTTGCTTCGTTCAATTGATGATCGCCACGTAGAAGAATCATGACCGGTTCTCCATCAGCAAACAAAAGAAAGGACTGAACGATCTTAGTCAAGTCACTCTCACAAGCTGCAGCTACTTCTTCCAGAGAATAAGATGGATCAACCTGCAACTCTGCGCGCTCAAGAAAGGTTTCGTGAGATTTCTTTGATACATACAAACTTGTGGCCATTTTCCAATTCGCCACGTAGTCGCTTTCCGTTGAGTAGCAAATTAGTTCTTCACCAATCTGCGACAGTGCCATGAATTCTTTGGAATCATGCCCTCCCATCAGACCGTTATCACCAATCACTGCGCGATACTCCAGACCACAACGCTGCAAAATCGCGTGATAGGCTGCTTCATACCGACGATAAGTCGTATCTAAACTTGACTCATCGGCATGAAATGAGTAGCCGTCTTGCATGATGAATTCGCGACTGCGAATCAAACCGAAGCGCGGACGTTGTTCGTCTCGGTATTTTGACTGAATCTGATACAAACTGATCGGCAGACGTTTGTAGGAAGAGATCTCACTTTTGATCAATTCCGTAAAAGGCTCTTCATGGGTTGGCCCCAAGACATACTCCCGCTCGTTTCGATCTGTTAACTGATACAGTGAGCGCCCATAAAGCCCATCTCGCCCAGTACTTTGCCATAGTTCCAAGGGCAATAAAACTGGCATCGTCATTTCTACTGCATCAATTTTGGCTAATTCTTCCCGCATCAATTTTTTGATTTTCTCCAACACCCGCTGGGCTAAAGGCAAATACATGTAGATGCCTGCTGCCACTTGCCGAATATAACCGGCTCTAACTAAAAGTTGATGACTCAATGTTTCCGCATCACTTGGTATTTCCCGCAATGTCGGAATAAACAGTTTCGACTGCTTCATTTTTTTCTCCTTTGCTGCAAACACTTTGCTATACCATACACCCTGCTTGGCCCGTATCAGCTGCTTCCTCTAATCAAAAGAAAAAGCGCTGAATATCATTCCAAGTCACTAACACCATCAGCAACATCAAAAAACCAAACCCAATTAACGTGATGATTCCTTCTTTTTCTTGACTGATCGGTTTACCTCGGACACCTTCAAGAATGTTCAAAACGAGTTTGCCGCCATCCAATCCTGGAATAGGCAACAAATTGAAGATTCCTAAGTTGATGGAGATCGCCGCCATCATCATGACGACAGAGGCTACCCCTTGTGAGGCTGCTTGTGAGGACAATTGGAAAATGGCCACCGGACCACCTAATTTGTCCAGATCTGGTTGTACGATCAAATTACCGACAGCTCGGAAAATCAGTAAAGCATTGTTGAAGGTCAATTTCAAGCCACCTAATAGCTTGTCACCAAGACTTGTTTTCAAGCCAGGACTGATTCCCATAAATCCTACTTTTTCTCCTTCAGCAGATTTCCCTTCTGGCGTTGCTTCAATCGTTAATGTATCACTTCCCCGCTTCACTTCAAGGGGGATCTTCGTGTCAGGATAATTTTGGATCTCACTGCTCAATTCCTGCCAGTTGGATACTGTCTTGCCATTGACTGCTAAGATCTCATCGCCATCTTTCAAGCCTGCCTCAGCGGCTGGTGAACCATTTTGGATACCAGAGATGCTGGTCGTATTCACATCTTGTACACCACCCTGTGCAAACACTAACCCTGTGAATAAAACAAAAGCTAAGATGAAGTTATTCATCGGTCCAGCAAAATTGGTCAACATTCGCTGCCAAAGTTTCGCTGACTGAAATTGAACATCTTTCGGTGCAATCCTTACTTCAACACCGTCTTCATGAATAATGGTTGCATCATGATCGACCGCATAAGCGACTTTTTCTTGTTCATTTCCATTGATGTACCCTGCAATCGTCAACTTTTCTTCGAGATCAAAGTCTACCACTTCCATCGGAATCGCATGAGGCAACTGCACCTTTTTGCTAGTATTGATCTTGATGACTTTTCCATCCTTGTCTTGCACAAGTGAGATCGGCATACCTGGTGTCAGCTCTGTCTCATCTTCGCCCCAGCCTGCCATTTGAACATAGCCACCTAATGGTAACATTCGAATCGTGTAAGTCGTTCCATCTTTTCCTTGATGGGCAAAAAGCTTTGGACCCATTCCAATGGCAAATTCCCGAACTAAAATCCCTGCACGTTTGGCAAAGAAGTAGTGTCCAAATTCGTGGATTACGACCACAACAGAAAATATGATAATAAACACAAGAATCGTTTTCATTCTGTTTCCTCGCTTTCACTGTTCCCTCTTGCTAAAGGGGAAACCTTTCTTTATTTTATCACACCCACACCTAATGAGGAACTTCCGGCGTTATTGTAACAAGAATTTAAAGAACCAAGCTCTAACACGCATAAAAAGACTGTGGCTCTTTCTCACAACACATTCCTTAACAGGAAGAGTGTTCTTTTTTCCTTATCCTCGCATTCTTCACAGTGGTCCGTCAAAAAAGCTTCAACCGCCAAATAGTCGAGAACTAAAAAACCTCTAAATGTCTGGTCCCGTGAAAACAGGCTTCATTTAGAGGTTGAAATAAGGTTAAAATGAGGTTAAAAAGTGTCTTCTTTCTGCGGAGCTGATCAAACAAATTAATGACCTAGCACTTATCTAGTCAAGCAAGTGATTATTGCTCGTTTATCTAGACTAACTAAATGATTGCTTTAGAAAACACCTAATAAGTACATGATTGGAAAAACAAACAGCATACTATCAAAACGATCAAGAATCCCGCCGTGGCCAGGCAAAATATTGCCTGAATCTTTTACTCCGTAGTGTCGCTTGATAGCTGATTCGACAAGGTCACCAAACTGACCAGCAATCGAAAAAATAATCGTCAATACGATCATGATCAGACTTCCATGGCCAAAGTAATCGTTGCCTGGGAATGCCAACAAATAAAGAGCTGCCACAACGACTGCCGAAACAATTCCGCCCAATGCCCCTTCAATGGTCTTGTTCGGTGAGATCTCCGGCCATAGCTTATGTGCGCCGAATCGGCGGCCAACCATATAAGCACCAATATCTGTCGCCCAAACAATAAACAAGCCAAAAATCAGCACAACTAATCCGTTTGGTACTAATCTAGCCGTCAAGAAACGTTCAAAGCCGACACCCACATACAGACTGACTAAAACGGGGAAACCTGCTTCATCAATGGTGTACATATTTTTGGAAACGACAGCGATCCCTAGCAACAACAAGACAATCAGATAAAACAAGGCACTTTTATCTGTATTTGCTGGTAAGAAAGCAAACCAAGGATCTTTAGGTAAGACTAAGATCACAGCCCCAAGAATCGATAACACCCCTTCAAAACTGAGAACCGCTAATCCTTTCATCCGAAATAATTCAAACACACCAATTCCGGCAAGTAAAGCTGCCGTCAACTCGATGGCTATTCCCCCGACATAAATAACTGGTAAAAAAAATGCTAATGCCACCACTGCGGTGATCACACGTTGTTTCACTTTTTGTCCTCCTTCTTGTTCAACCCGCCAAAACGCCGATTTCGCTGTTGAAAACTGCCGATGGCAGCTTCTAACAATTGGGCATCAAAGTCAGGCCATAATGCTTTAGTGAAAAAGAGCTCGCTATAAGCAATTTGCCAAAGAAGAAAATTACTGATCCGTTCTTCACCACTCGTTCGAATCACCAATTCAGGATCGCGAAGTGCAGCAGGCAAGAAGCCAGTCATGAGATGCTGGTCCATCATTTCTTCGGTGATTTCTACCGTCTCCTGTGTGTGGTCTAGTTCTTCATACAGCTTTTGGATCGCCTGCAGCATTTCAGCACGACTGCCATAGTTCAAAGCGAAATTCAGGACCATTCCTGTATTCTCCTTGGTCTGTTCGATGGCACGATTGACAGCATCTTGAGTGTGAGCAGGCAAATATTCGGTAAAGCCCATCACATGGACCTTCACATTTTCTTTGATCAGCTCTGGTACAAACGTGTCAAAAAAATCAACTGGCAATTGCATCAAGTAATCGACTTCTTCATTTGGTCGTTTCCAATTTTCCGTTGAGAATGCGTACAATGTCAAGACTTTGACTCCAAGCCGCGAGGCATGGGTCGTGATCGTCTTCACTGTCTCCATCCCTTCTTTGTGCCCTGCCACCCGTGGTAGACGCCGATTCTGAGCCCAGCGGCCATTTCCGTCCATAATGATCGCGATATGCTGAGGCACAGGTAATGCCGGATCAAGTTCGTATTCAGTTTCTTCCTTAACATATTTGTCTTTTTGTGGAAAAAAACGCAACATATGATTCGCTCCTCTTCCATTTCGTAAAATTCATCTTTTTCATTATAACAATAATCATATTTCTTGCCTATGAAAAGTAAAAAAAGAAATCTATATTAAAGAAAAACAAAAACATTTTCTCTTTGTTAGGAATAAAAAAAGGGCGCTTGTGCGCCCCTGCTTCTTATACTTCTAATAATTCTTGTTCTTTTTCAGCTGCGATCTGATCGATTTCTTTAATACTGTTGTCTGTCAATGTTTGAACTTCTTTTTCTGATTCTCTTAAATCATCGACCGTGATATCGCCAGATTTTTCTTGCTTCTTGTAAGCATCCATCGCATCACGACGGATATTACGGACAGCAATTTTCGCATTCTCCGCTTCTTTTTTCACATCTTTTGCCAATTCTTTCCGGCGCTCTTCCGTCAATTGCGGAATGACTAAACGGATTACTGTACCATCGTTAGCAGGTGTGATACCGATGTCGCTTTGCATGATCGCTTTTTCGACTTCTTGGATCATTGTTTTGTCGAAAGGCGTAATCATCAAAATACGCGCTTCAGGAATCGTGATTGATGCCATTTGATTTAGTGGTGTTGGAACACCATAGTAGGTTACCATCACACGGTCTAAAATACTTGCGTTCGCACGACCAGCACGAATTTGTCCTAACTCGCGCTGCAAGTTTTCTGCTGCTTTTTTCATTTTATCTTTTGCTTCTGTTAAAATTTTGTCAGCCATTCTATTTCCCCCTTACTGTCGTTCCAATATGTTCTCCTAAGATTGCACGGCGAATATTTCCTTGTTCATTTAAATTAAAGACAACTAACGGAATATCATTATCCATGCTTAATGAGCTTGCAGTGGAATCCATGACTTGCAATCCTTTCGAAATCACTTCTAGATGCGTAAGCTCTTCAAACTTCACTGCACTTTGATCGATTTTTGGATCTGCTGAGTAGACACCATCGACGTTATTTTTTGCCATCAAGATCACATCTGCATTGATTTCAGCTGCTCTTAAGGCAGCCGTAGTATCTGTTGAGAAATAAGGATTCCCTGTGCCGCCAGCAAAGATCACTACACGCCCTTTTTCTAGATGACGTTCTGCCCGACGGCGAATATAAGGTTCTGCGATTTGGCGCATTTCGATCGATGTTTGGACGCGAGTCGGTACGCCAGCGTTCTCAAGAGTGTCTTGCAACGCCAATGCATTCATGACAGTTGCCAACATTCCCATATAGTCTGCTTGCGCTCGTTCCATGCCCATTTGTGCACCAATCTGACCACGCCAAATGTTACCACCGCCTACTACGATCGCCATTTCAACACCAAGTTCATGGACTTCTTTGATCTCTTTGACGATTTCTTGGATCGTTGGCGGTTTGATACCAAATCCTTCATCCCCTGCCAATGCTTCGCCGCTCAATTTTAACACAACACGTTGATATTTTGGTTTACCCATGATGATTCCTCCGTACATTCTCCAATACTATTGTAGCATATTGGCGCCATTCTGTTTGAATTTGTGCAATTTTTTTGAAAATCGGTTTTTGCTTAAAAAAAGGGAGCGCACTTCCATGCGTTCCCATCTGTTCGAGGAACAGAATTATTTTTTGACTTGGCTCATAACTTCTTCTACAAAGTTATCTTCGCGTTTTTCGATACCTTCGCCGACTTCAAAACGAACAAATGATTTCACTGTTGCGCCTTTTGAAGCAACAAATTTTTCAACAGTCATGTCAGGATCTTTAACGAATGGTTGGTCAACCAAAGCGATTTCTGCTTTGAATTTTTTCAAACGGCCTTCAACCATTTTTTCAACGATGTTAGCTGGTTTGCCTTCGTTCAATGCTTGTTCAGTCAAAACTTGTTTTTCGTGATCCAATTCTTCTTGTGAGATTTGAGATTCATTCACATAGCGAGGATTGATTGCAGCAACGTGCATAGCGACATCTTTTGCAACTGATTCGTCTGTTGTTCCTTCAAGAACAGTCAAGACAGCGATACGTCCGCCCATGTGCAAGTAGCCACCGAAAGCAGAGTTGTCATCTTTTTCAACAACTTCAAAACGACGGAAGCTGATTTTTTCACCGATAACTTGAGTTGCTTCGATCAATGCTGCTTCCATTTTACCTTTTGATGTTTCCAACTGCAAAGCAGCTTCCATGTCAGCAGGTTTGTTTGCAGCGATTACTTCTGCGATTTCTTTAACTAAATCTTGGAACATTTCGTTTTTAGAAACGAAGTCTGTTTCAGAGTTTACTTCAACGATTGCAGCAGCATTCCCGTTGATAGCAACAGATGCCAATCCTTCAGCAGCAATCCGATCATTTTTCTTTGCAGCTTTAGCCATTCCTTTTTCACGTAATAGATCAACGGCTTTTTCGATATCTCCTTCGACTTCAACTAAGGCACGTTTTGCATCCATCATACCTACACCAGTCATGTCGCGCAATTCTTTTACTAATTTAGCTGTTACTTCTGCCATTTTTTGTTTTCCTCCTAAATGTCATTTAACAAGCCTGAACTTGCCTTTTAAAAAAGCTGTTTCAAAGGAGAGTGAGGCTTGGCGCCTAGCCTTTGAAACAGCTCCATCATTTCTTATTCAGCTGATACATTGTCGCCTTCGACAACATCAACGATTTCTTCGATTGAAGTAGCATTTTCTGTTGATTCAACAGAAAAATCTTCTTCAACTACTTGGTCTTCGCCTTGGTTGCCTTCGATAAATGCATCTGCCATTTTAGCAGTGATCAATTTAACGGCACGAATCGCATCGTCGTTTGATGGGATAACTACGTCGATCTCATCTGGATCACAGTTTGTATCAACCATCGCTACGATTGGGATATTTAATTTACGTGCTTCTTGGATCGCAATGCGTTCTTTGCGTGGGTCAACAACGTACATTACATCTGGAATTCTTGGCATATCAGCGATACCGCCTAAGAATTTTTCAAGACGTTCGCGTTCTTTGTTCAAACCAACGACTTCTTTTTTAGGAAGGACATCAAATGTGCCATCTTCTTCCATTTTGTTGATTTGTTTCAAGCGAGCAACACGTTTTTGGATAGTTTCCCAGTTCGTCAATGTTCCACCTAACCAACGATGGTTTACGTAGTATTGACCTGAACGGATTGCTTCTTCTTTGATTGCTTCTTGGGCTTGTTTTTTTGTTCCTACGAACAAAGCAACTCCGCCTTCTTCAGCAACGTTTTTCATGTAGTCGTATGCTGCATCTACTAACTTAACAGTTTTTTGTAAGTCGATGATGTAGATACCGTTTCTTTCTGTGAAGATATATTTCTTCATTTTTGGGTTCCAGCGACGTGTTTGGTGTCCAAAGTGTACGCCGGCTTCTAGCAATTGTTTCATTGAGATTACTGCCATGATGTGTTTCCTCCAATTTGGTTTTTGATTTCCTCTCTTGCTCTTTAGCTCTTCGAAGAACTGATTATCAGCACCGCTTCGCAGATGGAACAAGATGTGGATTTGCGGAGTCAAAAAACTCACGCCTTAAACAGTATACAGTAGCTACTAAAGAATTGCAACTGCTTTTCCTCATAAACCTAGCTGTTTACTTTTACATTTTTTTCTTACAAACAACGGGTGTTCAGTCTGACTAAAGCCTAGGTTTTTAATCCTTTTTCTGCTATGATAATGCTGAAGAATTCAATTAAAGGAGTCTATTTATGCGTAAATCCGACCGGCATTTATTGATCAAACAGATTATTGCAGAACATAGTGTGGGAACTCAAGAAGAACTGTTGCAGTTGCTCGAAGCACAAGGAGTAACCGCTACGCAGGCAACGATCTCCCGCGATATCCGTGATCTAAAAATTGTCAAACAGCCTGATGAGACTGGACAAACAAAATTTGTTCTCTTTCAAGGAATGAATACTCAAGAAAATGAAAAAGCGGAAGAACAACGGCTGATTCACATGCTGGAAGATGTCGTCACCAAAGTGGATCGTGTTCAATTTATGACGCTAATCAATACGATCCCTGACAATGCACCTTTATTGGCAGCGGCTTTAGATGAAGTTTCGATGCCTGAGAAAGTTTGTTCTCTCGCCGGCTTTGATACAGTAGCCGTTATTTCCCGTACAAATGAAGATGCCATCAAGCTGACTGAATATATCAAGTCCCATGCTATTCTCTAAAGAATCGAAAAAAAGATACCAGTGGCAAGCATATAGGCTGCCGTTGGTATCTTTTTTTTTATTTACATTTTATCAGGTGCATGTAATCCTAACAGACGCAAATCTTCTTTTAACAAGACTGTTACAGCGTAAACCAATGCCAATCGAGCATCTTTTTGCGCATCTTCTGCTAAAATCTTGACATTTGCATAGTATTTATTGAAGGCTTGCGCTAATTTGATCGCATGTTTAGCAATCACTGATGGCTCATATTTATCTGCAGCCTGTAAGATAGTTTCTGGGTAGCGTTGGATCAACTTGATCACTTCCCAGCTCTCTGCATCATTCAAAGCAAGAGCTTGCGCATTGGCAGGATCAAATTGTGCTTTTTCTAAAATGCTCATCGCCCGTGCATGAGAATATTGGACGTAAGGTCCGGTTTCTCCTTCAAAACGAACGACTTCTTCCAATGTGAAATCGAAGTTGTTCAGGCGATCATTTTTTAAATCATGAAAGACGACCGCACCGACACCCACTTGTTTTGCCACTTCATCTTTGTTCGCTAAGCCTGGATTTTTTTCTGTGATTTGTTCTTTCGCAGATTCGATGGCTTCATTCAATACTTCTTCTAATAAAACGATTTTTCCTTTACGAGTAGACAGCTTCTTACCATCTTTGGTGATCAAACCAAATGGGATGTGGTGCATATCATCTGACCAATCGAAGCCCATTTCTTTAAGAACTGCTTTCAATTGCTTAAAATGATAGCTTTGTTCGTTACCGACAACATACAGAGACTTAGCAAAGTTATAAGTCCGTTTGCGGTACAATGCTGCCGCCATATCCCGAGTGATATATAATGTTGCGCCGTCAGATTTGCGGATCAACGCTGGATTGAGATCATAGGCAGTCAAATCAACGATTTCTGCGCCTTGATCTTCTTGTAATAAATGTTTTTCTTCCAAAAGTTCAACGACTTCCATCATTTTATCATTGTAGAAGGCTTCCCCATTCAATGAATCAAAACTTACTTCCAGCATGTCATAGATTTTGTTGAACTCTTGCAATGACTCATCGCGGAACCATTGCCATAATTCGGTTGCTTCTTGATCACCGTCTTCTAGCTTCTTGAACCATGCCCGAGCTTCATCTTCCAACGCTTTATCATTTTCTGCTTGTTCATGGAATTCAACATATAAACGCAAGAGTTCATTGATTGGTTCTTTTTTAACTGCTTCTTCAGAACCCCATTTTTTATAGGCAACGATCAATTTCCCAAATTGAGTTCCCCAGTCTCCTAAATGATTGATCCGAATTGGCTGATAACCGATTTTTTCAAGAATAAAGCCAATCGAATTACCGATCACCGTCGAACGCAAATGGCCCATGGAGATTGGTTTCGCAATATTTGGTGAAGACATATCAATCGGAACCGCCTGCTGATTGCCAATTGATTGATCTCCATAATGATTTTTTTCCTTCAAGACGGTTTGTAAGACGTGTTCGCTGATCACTTCTTTATTCATAAAAAAGTTCAAGTATGGACCCACGACTTCGATTTTTTCAAAAGAAGCTGGATCAATTTTTTCCGCCAGTTCGCTAGCGATCTGTTGCGGTGCTTTGCGATAGACTTTGGCTAAAGCAAAGGCAGGAAAAGCAACGTCTCCGTGTTCAGCAGTTTTAGGATTTTCTAACAATTGACTGACTTGTTCTAAAGTCAAATCTTCTTTGACAGCGGCATAAATAGCTTGTGCAACGATTTGTTTATTATTCATTTTCTTTCCCTCCATTTGTTTCGATACGAAAGCAATGCCCAGCGAATGTACATGCGGAACAACTAAAAAAAGCCTCTAGTGCATCACATGCACTAGAGACGAGATTTCCCGCGGTACCACTCTATTTGTCCTTTAAGGAATGATTCTTAAAAGACCTACTTATTTCTGATAACGGCAGAATTCCGTTTGCTAGGCAAAATCTCACAAGTGCGCTTCACTTTCTTGATTGTTCGGCTCACACCTTCCCGAACTCGCTGAAAAACAAAAGCTACTCTTCTTGCTCATCGATTATCTACTATTTTGTTCCCAGAAAGTATAACAAAAAATAATCGGTTTGGCTAGCCGGTTTTTCGCCTTTGTATGGATTTCGCTAGTTAAACCTTTGGAATAAAAAGATCTCCTAGGGTGACAGCCATAATGGCTTTGATAGAGTGAAGGCGATTTTCTGCTTGATCGAACTGGCGCGCTTGCTTGCTGTGAAAAACGTCATTCGTCACTTCCATCTCCTTCAAGCCAAAATCAGCAGCGATTTTGGCCCCATATTTGGTTTGTGTATCATGAAAAGCTGGTAAACAATGAAGGAAAATAGCTTGTTCATTATTGGTTTTTTTCATTAATTCGGCATTTACTTGGTAAGGCATCAGCAAGTCGATTCGTTCTTTAAATTTTGCTTCTTCTCCCATTGAAACCCATACATCGGTATAAACGACGTCTGCTCCTGCTACAGATGCCACATCATCTGTAATCAAAATTTCGGCTTGTGATGCTTGGGCAAATTGCTCTGCCAGCTCGATGACTTGCTGTTCCGGCTGTAATTCTTTTGGTGCGATGATTCGAATAGCAACACCGAGAATCCCGCTAGTCACAAGTAAGGATTGCGCAACGTTATTTCTTCCATCGCCGCAGTAAGCGATCGTCAGACCTTCAAGACTGCCAAAATTTTCTTGAATCGTCATAAAGTCTGCGATCATCTGTGTCGGGTGCCACATGTCAGACAATCCATTCCAGACAGGTACACCAGAATATTTCGCCAAGTCTTCAACGATTCTTTGGCTAAATCCTCGATATTCGATCCCATCAAACATCCGACCAAATACTTTTGCAGAGTCCTCAACAGATTCTTTTGATCCCATCTGGATATCGTTTGCTCCTAAAAATTCCGGATGCGCTCCTAGATCAACGGCAGCAACGGTAAAGGCAGCTCGTGTCCGAGTAGAATTTTTTTCAAACAAAAGAGCGACATTTTTTCCTTCCAAATAACGATGCGGGATATTCTTTTGCTTTAATTCTTTTACATGTAATGAAAAATCGATCAGATACTGCAATTCATCTCTGGTAAAATCTTTTTCTGCTAAAAAACTGCGACCTTTAAAAACGGATTTCATTTCTTTTGCACCCTTTCTTGCCTATGTTTTTTAGCCAGTATACATCTTTTCTAATTTTTATTCAATATATACAAGTTTTACGTATTTTTAATCAATTTTATCCAAATAATTAAACAAAAGACCGTGGGCTGCCATTCGGATTCGTATCCCGATGACGCCACGGTCTTCTCTGTAATGTTGAGCAGCAAATGCTTGATTATTTCATTTCATGACCAAAACTTAGGCTTGGCACAGCATTCAAAGATAGTGGGGCAAACTGTTTTTTTTCTAACAAAATATGCCCAAAGGCCCCGATCATTGCCGCATTATCGCCACATAAACGCAAAGGTGGGATAATCAAGTCAATCTCAGGCAGGTCACTCATTGCTTCATCTAGTGCCTGACGCAGGCCTTGGTTTGCAGCAACGCCACCTGCAACAATCAATTGGTTGACAGGATAAGTCTTGCAGGCGCGAATCGTCTTAGTGACCAAAACCTCTACGACACTTGCTTGAAAACTAGCAGCAAGGTTGGCTTCGTCCAATGTTTCTCCTCGTTGCTGCGCATTATGGACAAAATTAATAAAGGCACTCTTTAATCCGCTAAAACTAAAATCAAAATTGTCTTCATGAATCATTGCTCTGGGAAAATGGTACGTGTCCTCACCTAAATGCGCCAAACGATCGATTTCTTTTCCGCTAGGATAAGAAAGTCCTAAGACTCGTCCTACCTTGTCATATGCTTCTCCTGCAGCATCGTCACGTGTCTCGCCAATAATCT
The DNA here is from genome assembly GCF_051711125.1 of Enterococcus sp. DIV0574. Lineage (NCBI taxonomy): Bacteria > Bacillati > Bacillota > Bacilli > Lactobacillales > Enterococcaceae > Enterococcus > Enterococcus sp. DIV0574. Next base: position 1,207,581 of record NZ_JBIOMA010000001.1, on the reverse strand, counting down.
CAAAGGAACCATCTTCTGTCATATAAACTAACTCCGTATGACCACCGCTCACTAGCAAGGCAAGCAATGGAAAGGTCAGAGGTTTGACAAAACGGGCCGCATAGATATGCCCCGCCATATGATTGACTGGCAACAAGGGTAATCCATGCGCCCAGGCAAACGCTTTGGCTGCCGAAAGACCGATCAGCAACGCCCCTACTAAACCTGGACCGTACGTGACCGCTACAGCGGATAAGTCTTCTGGTGTCACTTCTGCTTGTTTCAGTGCCTCTTCTAAACAAAGAGTAATCTGCTCCACATGATGTCGACTAGCTACTTCTGGGACAACGCCACCAAAACGTTGATGACTTTTAATTTGAGAAGCCACGATATTGCTTAAAATCGTGTCCCCGTTCTTTATGACAGCGACACTTGTTTCGTCGCAGCTGCTTTCAATGGCTAAAATCAATTCATTCATTTGATTGATGCTGGCCTCACTTTCTTTTCCATGATCAATGCATCCTCTTGAGGATGACTATAATAATTTTTGCGCCGCCCAATGATTTCAAAACCCATTCGCAGGTATAAGGCTTGTGCTGGAAAATTACGGACCCGCACTTCTAGAAAAATCCTTTCAACGCCAGCAGATTGACAAGACTGAATAACAGCTTGCAGCAAGAGTTTCCCCAATCCCTGTCCTTTTTTTTCCGGTAAGACTGCGAGATTAAAGATTTCAGCTTCGTCTAAAACCCGACGGTAACTAACAAATGCCTCCATTGGCTGGAGTACTAAATAGTGACTGTCAACAGCAGCCAAATCCTGCTTGAATTGTTCACAAGTCCAGGGAGAGCCATCTTGGTAACTCGCTTCTGCCAATTGCCATAACAGCTCTTCGCTTTTTGCAGGCAACTCTTCTTTATTCAACAGTTTATTCATTTAAAAATTTCACCATATCCAATGCATCTTCATTTCCTTCTGTATAGTAGGCAGTTTTGATCGCTCGTGAGACAAAGCCCAGCTGTCGATAAAGCCGCTGAGCGTCACGATTACTTAAACGCACTTCTAACGAAATTCGGTCACATTTGTTTTTTCGCGCATACTGTTCGATTTCAGTCAACAAAAAAGAGCCGACACCTCGGCCTTGATATTCAGGTATAACAGCGATATTGGTAATATGAGCATCTTCTCCCAACAAACGAACGCCCGCAAAACCGATCATGCGCTCATTTTGTAAGATACACAAGTACAAATGCTTAAATCGCGAATAAATCTCTGAAAGAAACGCGCTCTTGGTCCAAGGCAGCTCCCCGGCATACACCAATCGTTCCACTTGCAGTAACTCTTTGATATCTTCGCCGACGATTTCACGAATCACATACGTTTCATCCTGAATCGTTTTCGTCTGTTCCGGGTATTGAACTTTACGAAAAAGGGTCAGCTTTCCTTTGAAAGATTTAAATTTTTTCAACATACGTATCCGCTCCTGGAGTATGAGATGCCAACCACTTTTCTTCCGCTTCAACAAGTTTCAAATACTCTGGCACAAAATCATGGATCGACGAAACGGGTTCCTCTGTTTCACTTAATTCTGCCAACACGACGCCATTCGGATAATTCCACAAAGAAACGTGATTGATCTGTGCAGACGGCATTGCTTCAGTGATTTGCGGGGCAAATTTTGCAGCATCAGCGCCAACAAAAAGTACCTCTGTGTGCAACTCAGCTAATGCATGCAACAATGTCGGTAATGCCACATGCTGGTCAGGGATCACTGACTGCAGCTTCCCTTCCTGCCAACGATAGCCACCAGCATAGACATTGTTGCGACGTGCGTCAAATAATGGTACGATCACTTTCAAAACCCCAACACAATTCGCAGCTATGTTCTTCAAACTCGACACGCCCACCAATGGGATATGTAATGTATCGGCTAATGTTTTAGCGGTCGTGACACCGATCCGCAATCCTGTATAAGATCCCGGACCTTGGGCAACTGCGATTCGCTCTAACTGCTGCGGCAATACCCCCACAGATTGCATCAATAAATCGATTGCTGGCATCAATGCACTGCTGTGATTTTTGATAGCCATCGTCTGACTTTGTCCTAGGATCTCCTGACCATCCATGACTGCAATGGCCAATGTTTGATTTGATGTATCGATCGCTAATGTTTTCATTGCTTTTTCTCCCCAATCAAAAAACTCACTCATATTTTACCATATTCTGATAAAATGCCAAACTTTGCTTATTTGCTTTCATAGGTGCATGGTTACTGGTGAACTAAAAAAATGGCCAAAGAATCTATGGCAGCCGCGACAGTTTCTAACTGCGACGGAAAACTGTTCCATTACTGGAGACTTTTTCCCATAGATTCTCAGGACATTTCTATTTGTTGCAGATGAACTTTCCCATCATTGATTCGTAGATTGACGTTTAATCAACTCCGTTGCGATAGTGACCTTTCGCGGAACAGGAGCTGGATTCTTGATGATCTCAAGTAGTGTGGTTACAGCCAACTCTCCCATCCACTCCGTATGAACTTTGATTGTCGAAAGGGTTGGAAAAACATACTTGGCAACACTGACATCGTTAAAGCCGATCAAGGAGATATCTTCTGGCACACGAATCTTTTCTTCCTGCAGTGCCCGCAGTGCTCCGATGGCTAAAGCATCGCTGGAAGCAAATAACGCAGTAGGCAGTGGCAAGGCGTCTTGCAAGAACTGTTTCATTGCCTGATATCCATCTTCGACAGTAAACGCTGCTGCAATGTGATACCCTTCGTCATAAAGACGCAAGCGTGTCAGTCGTTCCTTGAATAGCGTCAGCCGCGGATCTTCAATTTCTTGTCGACTTCCTTTTGTAAATTCAATACCAGATAAGATACCGATTTTTTGATGTCCTTTAGCAACAAAATGATCAATGACCAAATCCACTGCTTGCTGAAAATCGACTACCAATGAATCCACTCCAGCCGACAGCCCGTCAAAATCAACGAGTAGCAGATGAGGCTGCGTCTTTTTTAATTGTGCGATCTGCTGGGCATCAAATTTTCCTAAAGCAATCGTTCCATCTACTTGGGTCTCACTGATAGAAGCAAACGATTCTTTTAACAAGCGAATCCCCAATTCTTCCGTCTTGTTCTCAATCCCAAGCCGAATAGCTAAATAGTAAAGATCGGCCAGTTCTTCTTCGGTATCAAACCACTGAATCAAACGAATCCGACCGTTTTCGACTTGGCTTTTCTTTTTATGTTTTGTATAGTTCAGTGCTTCGGCGGTTTTGAATATTTTTTCTTTGGTTTCTGAACTGACGGCTAACTCACTGTCATAATTGAGGACACGAGAAACAGTCGCTGGTGAAACGCCTGCCTGTTCAGCAATATCTTTAATTGTAGCCATTCCCGCGCCTCCATTCTTTCAAATTCATCTCAATAACTTCAAAGTTTATTGATAAAACGCATGAATGCAGCCTGACCGGATGCATCTCGCTTGAAAACTCCTGCGTATTCCAAAACTTTTGCAAAAATCCCACCAACTTCTTGATAAACAATCTCTGTTACATTCTCCTCAGTGATGGTGTAGGTTTCCTTCATCTCTTGTGCCCACGGAATATGATAAGCAGCAATTTGATTTGGCTGATCAAGAAGATAGGCCCTCACTTCTTCTAACTCCGTTGCTAAACGTGGAGGCAAGACCGCTAATCCCATCACCTCGATTAACCCAATGTTTTCTTTTTTGATATGCTGAACATCTTTATGAGGATGAAAAATACCATCAGGATGTTCGTCAGAAACATTGTTATCCCGAAGAACAAGATCCATTTCAAAGTATTCGCCCTGTTTTCGAGCAATTGGTGTGATGGTGTGGTGCGGTGTGCCATCTTCTGAATAAGCATTGATCGAAACGGAAGGATCTGAGTACTCTTTCCATTGTGCCAAAATATAATCAGAAGCAGCAGCCACTTTTTGCTTGTCTCGACCTTGAATCCGAATAACCGAAAGCGGCCATTTAACGATTCCCACCGTTAGCTCGTCAAAACCAGTTAGTTTGAATGTTTTCTCAATGGGTGCTTTTGCCATCGCAAATGTATGCCGTCCACCTTGATAATGATCGTGGGACAAGATCGATCCGCCTACGATTGGCAAATCAGCATTTGAACCGACAAAATAGTGAGGCAGAACCTCAATGATTTGCAATAGACGATCAAAGGTTTTGCGCGTGATCTTCATCGGACGATGCTCTAAAGACAAAAAGATGGAATGCTCATTGTAATAAGCGTACGGAGAGTACTGAAGCCCCCACGCTTCGCCGTCCAGATTCATCCGAATAATGCGATGATTTGTTCGAGCCGGGTAATTCAGCCGCCCTTTATAACCTTCATTTTCCAAACAAAGGAGACATTTAGGATAATCGATCGCTGCTGCTGCTCGCTGCGCAGCGATTTCTTTCGGATCTTTTTCGGGTTTGGATAGATTGATCGTGATCTCTAATTCTCCATACTCGGTCATTACCGGAAAAACAATATTTTTCTTGATGGCTCGAGTCTTGATGTAATCATTTTGCTGACATAAATGGTAAAAATAATCCGTTGCCTCTTGTGGGTCTTTTGCATAGTGCTGGGCAAAGAAAGCATTGACCACAGAAGGCGGTGGCGTCAAGAAATCCATCAATTGCGCTTCAAGGATTTCGGTTTCAGCAAGTGCCTCGCCGATTACCTGATTTTTTTTTGCTTGAGTGACCAATTGATCCATCAATACCACGGCTGATTCTTCGACCGGTCGTACAGTAGCTGATTCAAAGGCTTCTTCACCAATCATACCAAGGATCCTATTTTGTAAATAAATACGATCCATTTCCATCCATCCACCAGCCTGGATCGCTAATGTCACGAAATCACAGGTTGTTTGACTGAGCGTCATTTTGTTGCCTCCTAGTCTTGATAACCTTCTGGATGGCTAACGTGCCAATTCCAAGCTGTTTCAATTATTTGTTTCACATCGGTGTAACTAGGTTCCCAACCTAACACCGCTTTTGCTTTATCACTAGAAGCGACCAATGTTCCCGGATCTCCGGCACGTCGCGGTGCTACTTTCGCTGGAATATCTTTTTGCGTAACAGTACGCGCGGCATCCAACATTTCTTTGACTGAGTAGCCATTGTTGCTGCCAAGATTGAAAACATTGCTAGGATTGCCTTTTTTCAAATATTCTAATGCTAAAATGTGGGCGTTGCATAGATCTTCTACGTGTACGTAGTCTCTGATACAAGTTCCATCTGGCGTATCATAGTCATCACCGAAAATTGCTAGCTCCTGACGCTGACCTAAAGCGACTTGCAAGATGATTGGAACTAAGTGAGTCTCAGGATCATGGTCTTCCCCGATTGAAGCATCTGATTTAGCTCCTGCAACATTAAAGTAGCGTAAAGCGACGTATTTCATGCCGTAAGCTTCATCACACCAACGCATCATTTTTTCCATCATGAGTTTGCTTTCCCCATAAGGATTTTTGGGATTTGTAGGTGTTTCTTCTGTGATTGGGCTTTGTTCTGGCTCGCCATAAGTCGCTGCAGTAGAAGAAAAGACAATATGATCAACGTTGTTGTCTTTCATTACTTCTAATAATACCTGCATCCCATACACATTGTTGTTGAAGTATTTCAACGGTTTCTCAACTGATTCACCGACAAGAGAGCTTGCGGCAAAATGGATCACGCCATCAATCGTTTCTTTCTCAAAAACGCTTTGCAAAAATGCTTTGTCTCGAATATCTCCTTCGTAGAAAACAGCCTCTGGATGGATTGCTTGACGATGACCTGTTAAAAGGTTATCCACGACAACGGCTTGGTATCCTTTCGTAATCAATTGATCAACTGCATGAGAGCCGATATATCCGGCGCCCCCTAATACTAAAATAGCCATTCTTAATCATCCTTTTCTTTCATTTATTCAATGAATCCGTCTTACATTCTACAGTTTTCGCGCGCCATCATCAATGCTTGCTTGGTAAATATCTGTCTCATAGCCGATTTTTTCACGATAGCTTTCTTTGACAGCCGTTGCAAAAGCTTCCCACTCGCTTTTTTTCACCAAAGCGATTGCACAACCACCAAATCCAGCCCCTGTCATTCGGGCTCCCAAAACTGCTGGCTGTTCTTGTGCCGCTGCCACCAAAGTGTCTAACTCGATACCCGTAACTTCATAATCATCTCTTAAAGAAGCATGAGAAGCATCTAACAGATGACCAAAAGATTCTAAATCTCCCGCTTCCAATGCCGCTTTAGCTTTTAAGGTACGCTGATTCTCAGTTACAGCATGTTTTGCGCGCTTGATCAAGGTTGGATCTTCAATCAGTGAAGTATGTGCAAAGAACGTTGCTTCGTCCAATTCACCAAGCGATTGGATTTTCAGTTTCGTTTGAAGTCGTTTTAATACTTCTTCACACTCCCCACGGCGCTCGTTGTATTTTGAATCTGCCAATTCCCGCCGCTTGTTTGTATTCATGATAGCTACGACATAGTCCCCAAATTCTGCAGGTACAAGGTCATAAGCTAAAGTGTTGGTATCTAGCAATAATGCATGATCTTTTTTCCCCATTCCTATAGCAAATTGATCCATGATACCTGAATTAACCCCAATAAATTCATTCTCAACTTTTTTCCCTGTCAAAATCAACTCTAAACGTTCGATCGCCAATCCGAACAAATCATCAAGAATCACTCCTGTCAATAATTCAATGGAGGCTGAAGAAGACAAGCCGGCACCATTAGGAATATTGCCATAAAAAGCGATTTCAATACCAGAGTCGATTGCATGACCCGCTGCTTTCAAATAGCGAATCACACCTTTAGGGTAATTGGTCCAGTCGTCTTCTTTGCGGTACTCCAAATCGTCTAAGGAAAAAGTGATGATCCCCTTTTCAGGGAAGTTTTCCGAATAAAGACGTATTTGCTTATCTGCCCGTTTTCGTGCTACACCATACGTTCCTATCGTGATAGAGGCTGGAAAGACATACCCGCCATTATAATCTGTATGTTCCCCGATCAAGTTGATTCGTCCTGGTGCAAAATACGATCCTGTGCCTTTTTCACCGAATTTTTCTGCAAAAATTTGTTGTAGCTGTTCCATCTTTTTCGCTCCTTCATTTCATTTAGTAAATTTATTATAAAATATTTACTAAATTTTATCAATCCTTTACTCTCGATACAAGGGCTTATTTTTGATATTTTTGTACTTTTGTTTCATAATAGAAATAAATAGATAAAGGCGAGGTGGAGAAGAATGAAACGATTTCTTTCAGGTTTCTTAGTTGGTACAGTAGCAACTATCGCAGCAGCTGCTAGCGTAGTCATGACTGTCAAAAAACAAGTGATCGATCCAATTGACGAACAACAAGCACTAAATGAAGAAAAAAGAAAACGAGCTATGCGTAAAAGTGTCTCTCGTTAATACAAAAACTGCCATTGAAGCTTTTACTTCAATGGCAGTTTTTTCAATTCTTCAGCTAATACAACCGCTTGATTATGTGTTTCATCTTTTGCACCATAAACCAATGTCACGGTTTTATGGTCTTTTACTATTTGCTGCAATGCACTAAAGGCATCATCGGCTGGCTTCTTTTTTAGTTCTGCTAGGTATCTTTGACAAAACGCATCAAAGCGCTCTGGATCATGACCAAACCATTTACGCAATTCCGTACTAGGTGCAACCTCTTTCAACCAAGAATCAATCGCCGCCACTTCTTTTTTGACGCCTCTTGGCCAGATTCGATCAACAAGGACCCGATAACCATCTGTGGGTGCTGCAGCCTCGTATACACGTTTTACTTTAATCATTTCCTTCCACTCCTTTGAATCTACCTTAACACATTCTTTCAAAAAAAAAAGACCGAGTCCATGATGACAAGATTCTCAGTTACAGCTGCTGAATGGTTTCTAACGATTCATTCTCGCGCCTCTTAGGAACATCTTGTTTAATCATTGATCTCAGTCTTTTGATTGATTAACTAGTTTTCTTTTTCGTTTTTCCGCTCCAGCCTTCATAGCCTTCTTTTAGAATGTAAATTTCTTTAAACCCTTCTTTGCGAAGTTTATTCGCAGCACGGATACTTAGAGATTTACGGGTATCATATAAGTAGATGGGCTGATCTTTCCGAAATGCGCTAAACGAATTGGTTAATACCGTAAATGGGATATTTCGTGCACCTAAGATATGACCGGCATCGAACTCGTTTTTCTCCCGCACATCAATCACTTGTGCTTTTTTCATGCCATTTTTAAATTCTTCTTCGGAAATGATTTTGGCTGATCGTCTTCCCATAATTTGGAAGTACGCCCAATTCAATGCGATTGCCAATAAAATCAATCCTAAAATAATATTAATCCAGTTCCAAACAGACATCTTACCTATTCCTCTCTACTTTGCAAATTGTAATGCTAATGACGCAGCGCCGATCACACCAGCATCATTCCCTAACTCAGCTAATTTGATTACCGTGCTTTCCGTTACTTGCGGGAATGTGAATTCTGCAAAGTAAGCTGCTACACGACTACGTAAAAATTCACCTGCTGCTGAGACACCGCCACCCAGTACAATACTTGAAGGATTCAGTGTATTGCCCAAGTTTCCACAAGCAAGGCCTAAATAGAAGCAGACTTTATCTACTACCATCAATGCAAACGGATCTTTCGCTTGGGCCGCTTCAAAAATATCTTTGCTGGAAATATCTTCGCCATTATCCAGATTTTTTTTCAATTCAGAATCGCCAGCATACTCTTCCGCCAAATGCCTTGCTACCCGAACGACACCCGTCGCACTTGACACGGTCTCTAAACAACCACGCTTCCCACAAGTACATTCAAATCCTTCTGGATCTACAGTAATATGCCCGATTTCTCCTGCACAGCCTGCTACACCATGCAAAAGTTGTCCTTCCATGATGATTCCACCGCCAACACCTGTACCGAGGGTGATAAAGATCACATCGGGATTGTTGTCACCTGCGCCTTTCCAGCGTTCGCCTAACGCAGCAACATTGGCATCGTTATCGATAGCAAAAGGAATCCCTGTCCCTTTTTCAATCGCTTCTTTGACAGGTTGCAACGTTTTCCAATTCAAATTGTAAGCACCGATAACTGTTCCTTTTTTGCGATCGACACTTCCTGGAGTCCCCATACCGATCCCAATGAAGTCTTCTGCTTTCATGCCATACAAATCCAGACGATGATTGATTGATGCAATGATCTCTGGTACGATGTGAGAACCCTCATCAAGAATATTGGTATCGATGCTCCATTTTTGTTGAATCTCTCCTTCAGAAGTCAACACAGCAAACTTGACTGTTGTTCCTCCTAGATCAATCCCGATGATTTTTTTGTCCATCACTTATTTTCCTCCCGGCTTTCTTCAATCCGATGTTCACGCTTTAAAATGCGCCAAGCGGTCAAATAGGTATCTCGATCGATCAAACGGCTGTCATAAAGATTTTTGACTTCCATCTGGATCAACTCGATATCATAGATTCGCTTGCCAACATAAATATAGACACCAAATTGTTTCAATAGTTGTTGTACGTCATATAACGTTTCCATAAACACACTTCCTGCTTATTATACAAGTATTTGATACTTTTTTAAACCATATATCACAAAAACTGCCAGTAAAAAAAGAAAAACAATGGCGGAAAGAATGCGGGTATGAATCGAATATTTCCCGAAGTTCTTTGGTAAAGCCAATGCATTGCCTAAGATGAATCCTCCTAAGATTCCTCCGACATGTCCCCAAATATCAATCGATTGATCAAATAGACCAAATACGAAATTCAAGACAACGAACAATGCAAATTGACGAACCATCGCTTGGATCTGGTAATCATTCTTAAAGTGGAGTCCCAAAATCAGAAAAGCACCAAACAGACCAAACAATGACGTGCTCGCACCTGCAGATTGGACACCGGCCTGATTAAAGGCAAAACTCATCGCGTTCCCCATAACCCCACTCATCAAATACAAAATGAAGAAACGAGCATGACCGTAGATCGCTTCCACCTGTTGACCCATAAAATAAAGAATAACAGAATTCACTGCAAAATGAGCGAGACCAAAGTGAATGAAAATCGGCGTTACAAAACGCCAATACTCGTTCATATAAGCAACATAAGGGCCAAACATCACCCCCATCACTTGAGTCATCGGACTAATATAGCCGATAATAAAGACTAACGTCTGGATGGCTAAAAACGTATAAGTAAAGATTGGACGATTAAGCCAGCGTTTCATTTGTTTATTCATTGTCTACTCCTTTTTCTCCGAAAGAAACTTTATCAGTGATTATTTTCTGGACCGGAATATCAAAAGAATCAGGTTGCCACCGGACATCAAATTGTTCTGCAAAAACCAATGACACAGTTTTCCCTTGGAAATCTGCCAGAAACCGATCATAATAACCGCCGCCAAAACCAATCCGATATCCCTCATGAGAAAAAATCAAACCAGGAACGATCAAAAGATCCAGGTCCAATGCATCGATTTTTTTTTGAGAAAGAGGCTCTTCTACCCCAAAACTGGAAAGCTGATATTCAGTCTGTGGTTCCACTTGATAAAAGTGAAGTTTCTTTCTCACAGAACGTGGCACGGCAATTTGTTTGCCAGAGTGAAATCCGCGCTCAAAAATCGGCTTTGTATCAAATTCAAACGGCAATGACCGAATCACGCCAATGGATTCTGCTTCGAGCCACTCTTCGGAAGCAAACAACAAAGACTGAATGATCTGCTCTTTGGTTTGCTTTGTTCGTGGATCCAGTTGCTTGAGTCGGGTTAGCCCTTGTTCACGCAAAATTTTTTTATCCATAATTAACCAACTCCTACTCCGAATAGTACCAAAAACCGGACTCAAATAGCAAACGCAATCGTGAAAAAATTCTCACGACTGCGTTTTTTGACGAATCAGCAAAAACAAAAAGTACGGAGCACCAATGATCGCAATCACGATACCAGCAGGAATTTCGCCACTTTGAAGTAAAAGACGGCCGACTGTGTCGCTGACTAGCACCAAAATAGCACCAATCATTCCCGCTGCTATCAATGCCCAACGAGATTCTTTGCCAATCAATCGTTTAGCGATATGGGGCGCCAATAAACCAATAAAAGATAAGTTTCCAGTATAGCCAACACTGCTTGCGGCCAGGCCAATCGCTACGAACAACAAACCGGTGCGCAAAAGATTTAGGGGAACACCTAAACTGATCGCCTGTTCTTCTCCAAAACCCAGTAAATTGATCAAAGGTGTAATCATGAATGCCAACAATCCTAGAATCAAGAACCAAGGCAACAAACTTAGTACTTGCGTCCACGAAGTTCCCCAGATAGTCCCCGAAAGCCATGCCGTAACAAAACTATATCGTTCTTTTGACAATTGAACAGTCAATAATAACGACGCAGAAGCAAGTCCAGCATTAACAGCAATTCCAGATAATAAAATTCGCTCCATTGAAAGCAGCTGTCGCTGTTTATAAGCGATAGCATAGACTAGCAGTGCAGCTAATAGTCCGCCAATCATACCAATTAGTGGTAACAGCTGGGAGCCCTGGGCATAAAAGCCTAAGTAGAGCATGACACATAAGCCAGCTCCATTATTGATTCCTAAAATACTTGCATCCGCCAACTCATTTCTGGTTACTCCCTGTAACAAAAAACCTGAGAAGCCAAACGCACTTCCAGCAATCAGTGCCAGTACTGCTCGAGGAAGTCGGAAATCGAAGAATATCAATGACTGGCTAGCTGTTAGAGTTTGCTGCCAAAGAGCGAGCCAGAGATCAAAAGAAAAGAACGTCTTTCCCACCATGATACTGCCACAAAACGCCAGAAGAACCAAAACAAAAAGGAAACCGATTTTTTTCTTCATAGCTGTTCCCTCCGAATCTTCACTAATAAGAAAGGAACCCCAATCAAAGCCATCATGATTCCAAAAGGCGTTTCAAAAGGTGGCTGAATGATTCGTCCTACCCAATCTGCCAAGATTACCAATATTCCCCCCGCCACTATCGTCAAAGGTAAGATCATATGATAATTTTTGCCAATCAGTCCGCGAATCACATGAGGGACCATCAATCCAATAAAGCTGACCGGTCCCACCAGTGAAACAGCCATCCCAGCTAATAGAACAACTACGGCTAAAGAAACAAGTCGAATCCGTTCAGGATGTTTGCCTAAAGAGATTGCCGTCTCATCTCCCATAGCCAGCAAATTCAAAGATTTTCCGAGTCCTAGGATGATGAAGAGCGCCACCAGATAAATAGGGGTGATCACTTGTAATTGTGTCCACGTTACATTTGCTGCACCGCCAATAAACCAAAAGGCCAAGTCTTGATTCAAATCAAATTGTAAAGATAATACTTGACTAATCGCAGAAAAAAAAGAACTCAATGCAACACCTGCTAGAATCAATCCAGTCGGCGTCATACCGATCCTTGAATACTTCGTCAACAAAAATAAAAAAGAAGTAGCTAGAAAAGCGCCTAAGAAAGAAAACAACGCTGCCTGATTCGGTTGTAGTGAGGGAAACAAGATAAATGCAACGGCTAATCCGACTGCAGCCCCACTATTGATTCCTAGTAAACCGCTATCTGCTAGCGAATTTTTGGTGACTCCTTGCATGATGGCACCAGTTACAGCAAAACTGCTGCCAACAATAAACGAAGCACAGATCCGCGGCAAACGGATATTTCTAAGCACTTGATGGGTTTGATTTTCTGGATCAAATGCGTAAAAGGCCTCTTTAATAGTTATTAAGGGAATATCAGCTGCCCCTTGCGTCAATGCCAGAAAAAACACAGCGACCAATAATCCGCTTAGAACAAGCAAAAGAATCGTAAATTTTTTCATGTGTTGGCTCCTAATTCATAGGTCAAAAGCAACGGTTTCGAACTATTGGGAAACGTACCTAAAACAGCTTCGATAGCGAACAATTGTTGGAGCCATGAATGGGTCAAAACTTTTTCTGGTGTCCCCCAAGTCATTAATTGACCTTCTTTTAAGGCAAAAATATAATCAGAAAATCGAGATGCATGATTCAGATCGTGAATCGACATAATGATCGTTTTCCCATATTTTTCATTGATTCGTTTTAACAATAACAGCACTTCTAGTTGATGTGCCGGATCTAAAAAAGTCGTCGGTTCATCTAAGATAACAATCTCTGTATCTTGTGCCAAAGCCATAGCGATCCAAACCCGCTGTTTCTGACCTCCTGAAAGCGTATGGATACTAGCATCCGCTAGTTCGGTCAAATCTGTCGCAGCTAATGCCCATTCAATGGCTTGATAATCTTTTGCGGTCAACCGACCTAGCCCTTTTTGATAAGGAAAACGACCATAAGAAACGATCTCTCGAATGGTTAATCCGATGGAAGAATCACTGACTTGTGACAACAAAGCAATCTGGCTTGCGACTTCCTTCGTTTTGATCGTTTGTAGATTCTGTTCATTTAGATAAACTTCCCCTTCCATAGGTAGCAGGATTCGGGCTAATGCTTTTAGAAAAGTCGACTTGCCACTCCCATTAGGTCCAATCAAACCAATGATCTTCCCTTCTGGGATGTCGATTGTTATCTTTTGCACAATTTTTTGTTTTTGATAGCCGACAGTCAAATCGACCGTGCGTAAGTTTGCCATATCTTTCCCTCAAAATTCTATTGATAATGATTATCAATTATGACGGTTTTCCTTCTATCCGTCAATGCTTCAAAGCAAAAAACCAGGGATTGACAAATCACTTTTTCTTCGTGATAATGACAAAAAGAAAGTGAGAATGATTCTCATTTATCCTATAAGGAGGAACCTAATGAAAAAACGAACCATAAAAACACTTTTTTGGCTGTCTTGTACCCTAGTCAGCTTAACAGCATTGAGTGCTTGTTCAGCTAATTCCAATAATACCAAGTCATCTTCCTCAGCTGAGACGGCAACGCTGAAAGATGCGGCTGGACATGAAGTAACAATCCCCGATAATCCAAAGCGAATCATCGGCAGTTATTTAGAAGATTACTTAGTAGCCTTGAACGTCACACCAGTAGCACAATGGACTGTTGGTAATAACAGTGATCAAGGCTATTTGCAAGAGAAACTAAGTGATGTACCAAGGATCAGCTACGACTTGCCCTATGAGGACGTCTTAAGTTATGAACCAGACTTGTTGCTGATCGACAGCAATACGATGGTTGAAGGGGATAAATATGCACAATACAGCAAAATCGCCCCTACTTATGTAGTCAAAAATGGTGAAAATGTCTCTTGGCGAGACCGTTTGACAGATATCGCAAAAGTTCTTCATAAAGAAGATCAAGCAAAAACAGTAGAAAAAGACTATGATGACTTAGTAAAAACAACTAAGCAAGAATTTTCAGGTAAAATCAATGGGAAGTCGGTGGCTGTTCTCTGGGTCACCAACAATTCCGCTTTTATGGTTGCTGACGATCGTTCCAGCGGTCAGCTCCTCTATCATGAACTAGGATTCTCCGTACCGCCACTTGTTTCTGAGATCAGCAAAACAGCGACAGCTGACTGGTCTGCCGTTTCTTTGGAGAAATTAGCTGAATTAGATGCTGATTACCTGATTCTAGTAAACAGCGATCAAGGAGCCGACTTTTTTAAAGACCAAGTTTGGCAAAATCTTAAAGCGGTCAAAGAAGGAAATCTTTGGGAGTTTGGACCTGAATCCAGCTGGCTGTATAACGGACCGATTGCTTATACAAAAATGATCGAAGACGTGAAAAATAAATTGGATGAAAATGGTTGATTTCATTCAAAAAATCGTCAAGTAAAATTACTTAACAAATTTCATTAAACTACTAGCATTCCTTTGCCAAACATGCTATTATATTTTAGTCTGAGAGAAATCTTAGAGGATTCTTGAATATATGGGAGGGAAAAACATGCGCGTAAACATCACATTAGAGTGCACTTCTTGTAAAGAACGCAACTACTTAACAAACAAAAACAAACGTAACAATCCTGATCGTTTGGAAAAGAAAAAATATTGCCCACGTGAAAGAAAAGTTACTTTACACCGTGAAACAAAATAATTCATTTTAAGCCGACTGCATTTGCTGATAAACAAGCATTGCAGTCGGCTTTTTATTTTTGTGCTATACCCATATGTTCACTTTAAAATAGATAGATGACAAAATCGTAACTTGTTTTTAATTGTTACTAATGCTATTTTTTAACTACAGACTAAATATGCGTATAAATAATAATACAGCAAGGGAAAGTATAGAATCAAAGAAAGTTTTGCTTACCCCAATATTCCCTTTGATTACCTAGAAAATTAAGATCCCCTTTTTTTATCTCTCAAAAGATGACCTTATTCTTTACGTGACAAGTATTTTTCCCAATTCCAACAATCATTCTGCGAAAATCGTTTTTTCCGCTAGAACTTCTTCTTTGAACCAAGTCATTTGGTCTTGAAAATTAATCGTCCCATCTCGAATATAATCTGCTTGTGGAGAAACAATTTCTTCGTGCATCAAAAAAAGCGGTCGCGCTTCCTCTAGATACCCCGTGACCCAATTAATAATTTTCTCTGGCTGTTGTTGAAAGTCTCTAATGATTAGTCTACCCAAGGCAATATCCAGAGGTGTTCTTAAATAAATGACCTTGTCGATAGCAGGTGCGAGTTGCTGATGGACATACCCAAACGAAAAATCGATCAAGATCAGCGCACAGTGGTGAATGATTTGTTTTAGGTCATTTATCAATGGTTGAATATCAAATTGATTGATTGCTTCGTAGGGTTCTTTTAACAGAGCCTCAGAGGATGGTGCAGAAGGCAATGCATCGATACTATAATCATCAAAAGATAAAACTGCTGTACCGGGACATAGATTGGCGACCTTTTGGATAAAGGTGGTTTTCCCTGAAGCAGTCACTCCACTAACAACGATAACTCTTGCTTTTTTCATCTGTTTCTCCTTTGTTTTCATTTTCTGTTTAAGTCTTGCGACACATCTAGCTGTTTCTTCTAAGCGTAAAGTAGTTTTGATGCAATACCAAACAGGTGTTTAAAAATTTACTAATTCATATAGATTTTTTTTACATTACTCCGGAAATAAGGTAACTTATCATATAAAGGAGCGTGATCGTGTGAAGGTAGACAAAATCGAATACAAACGAGTAATCAATGATGCCGGACATCTTGAATATGATCTTTTGCAGTATCTTGAAAAAAATCGCGAGAGTGCTTCTCCGGAAATCAAACGTACTGAGATCGATTACTTGATCGATCATGATATTCAACACCGCATCATCCAAAATGCTCGTAAAAGCTTGCTTGGAGACAAAATCATACTTAAAGATGCCATCAGTCAAGACTATCTTTTATTAAAAAAATATACCGACTTTTTTCGCACTTATCAGTGATTGTAATGAAAAAGCAGAACCAGAGAGAAGCTCTCAGTTCTGCTTTTTTTTATTCTTCAAAATGTTCTTGGTAAACGTCTTCGACTGTTTGGTTTGGATCAATCACAATATAAAGGCTTTTTGTTTTTTCACTGATTTTTGTTGATTGATAAACGTTATCTAATCCTTCAGTATCTTTGTCTTTGTATGGGAAGTACACAAGATCAGGTGTTCCATTACGGTAAAGAATTTCCATTCGTTCAATATCTTCGTATTTCAAAGCGCGGGCGAACATGCCTAATTCCAATCCACCTAAATTGATATCATGTGTTGCAACATGATCCCCTTCTTGGAAGATTTCAATTTTGAATCCTGCACATGGATGGATCTCAACAAATTCGCTTCCGTGGATGCGGCCAAAACTAGTAGTGATTTGCTTGATCCACAAATCTCCAATATAACGGCGCTCAATCGTCCATGTTTCTCCATTACGGAAATAAAATTTCAATGCTTTCATTTCTCTTGCCATGACATAACGCTCCTTTTTTTTAATAATACATTTCAATTTTAACACATTGTCTGCTAAGGAGCACAAATTAACTTTCTTTCTCGCTCACTTTTTTTAAAAAACCTTCGATATCGACCGCCGCTCGATGATGCGTACCTGTCGCTAGCAGTTGATCGTTTTCATAGACACGAAAAGTAAACTCATACGTCTTTTCATTCGAGATCTCTTCACAGCATACCTGAACGGTTGCACCGATTCCTGAAGCCGCCCGGTGCTCGATCGTAAATTGTGTTCCTACTGTTGTCTTACCAGACGCTATACGCGATTCCAATGCTTCAAAACAGACAGCTTCTACCATGGCAGCCAAACGAGGGGTCGCTAAGACAGGCAGTCCTCCCGATCCAACTGCAAGAGCTGTATCTTCCTCGGTAACCAAAAATTCTTTTTCGATCATTGTTTTCTCACCTGCTTATTTATAGGTTATTTAATACGATTGTTTTGGCAAAAGCCAATAATGCTTTCTCTTCATTTGCGACTCGTTTCTCAATCACCGCTTTTTCGGCAGCTGCTAGCACTTCTTTCATCCAAGGACCGCCGGATTGATCAAAGTGGCTCAGCAAGTCGCGCCCATTGATGGCCAAGTCTTTAAGTGAATGGATTGGCAACGCCTGGTAGCGAGCTTGACTAACAGAGGGATCTACCTCTTGTCCGTAATAGTATAGCAATTCTTCTGATAGTCGAGCGGCCTCGCTGCCCAGATGGTACAATGCTTCATCACTAAACGGCCCTGCTTTCCGCAGCAATACTCCCTCGAATAACGATTGGACCATCCGAATCAATTCATTGGAACACTTCCATTGCTTCAAAAAAGGACGAACTTCTGCTGTAGAAAGTCCAATCTGGTCAATCAATAGTGTCCAGGCAGAAGCTTCATTGTTCAATGGTCTCTCCGGTAAATCAGCCATTCGCAACAGAGCTTCACCGGCTTGTTTCAGTCCTGGACAATAGAGATAACATTCAGTCGCTACAAAAGCCTTTAAAGCTGAATTGCGATGTGCCCCTAACAGCAATTTGACGAACTCAATGGTGATTCTCTCCACGGATATTTTTGCCAATAGCTGATGATTGTCATAAATTGCCTCAAATGTTCGTGGTTCCAATGTAAAGCCCAGTTGACTGACAAAGCGTAAGCCCCGCATCATACGTAGTGCATCTTCATGAAATCGTTCGTGCGGCTGACCCACTGCTCGCAGAATTTTCTGTTGCAAGTCTGCCAGTCCATCAAACAAATCAATGATTTCACCATCTTTTTTCAGAGCAAAAGCGTTGATTGTAAAATCTCTGCGCTTCAAATCTTCAGCCAAAGAGCGCACAAAAGCAACTTTGTCTGGCCGACGGAAATCTTGATAGGCTTCTTCTGTCCGAAAAGTCGTGATCTCATATTGTTCATTTTCCCATAAAACAAGGACTGTTCCGTGCTCGATACCCAAATCGATGGTACGAGGAAAAAGTTCTTTGATCTCAGCTGGAAAGGCACTTGTTGCAATATCTACATCATGGATTGGCTGTCCTAAGATTGTATCTCTGACACTTCCTCCCACAAAGTAGGCATCAAACCCGGCTGCTTCGATTCTTTGCAATACAGGGATTGCTTGTTCAAATTCTTGTGGTAACTTAGTCAGCTTCATTCATTTTCCCATCTTTTCTTTCAAAGCGATACGCATCTCTGCGGTTGAACTTTTTCATATTGGATTCAAAAACTTCCGTCAAATCGATACCCATGGAATTTGCCATGATCATGGTGACAAAAAGGACATCACCTAGTTCTTCAGCAACTGTTTTCTCGACTTCCGTCTTCTTCTTGGCCTTTTCCCCATAGTGATGATTGACTTCCCTTGCCAACTCGCCAACTTCTTCAGTAAGTCGGGCCATCTGTGCTAAAGGGCTGAAATACCCCGCCTTGAATTGTTGGATATAGGCATCGACTTCTTCTTGCATCTCATATAGTGAACGTTTTTCTGTCATCCTCTTCACCCTTTCTTTCACATTTTAGCAAAAGAAAACGCACCTGCCTAGATAGAGGATCGACTTGCTCATATTGTTTAATGCCAAATTTCGTGCTAAATTGGTACTTGTGAGATATAGAAATGGGGGAAACAGGATGCGATCTTTTTTTTCGTGGCGGACAGTCCGCGATATTGCCTTAATTGTTCTAGGAACGAGTGTCTATGGTTTTGGTCTCGTCTATTTAAATATACCTAATGATTTAGCTGAAGGCGGCGTCACCGGAATCACGTTGATCATGCGCGCATTGTGGGGCATCAATCCCGCTTACAGTACACTGATTTTGAATATCCCAATCATTTTGCTAGGAGGTAAGATTCTTGGCAGACGTTCGCTAGTCTATACAGTGATTGGAACCTTTGGTCTTTCATTTTGGTTAGGTTTCTGGCAGACGGTTCCATTATTGATCGATCTGCAGCATGACTTACTGATCGTTGCGTTACTCGCAGGACTAATTGCAGGGATCGGCAGTGGTGTTGTTTATAAAGTTGGTGGGACAACAGGTGGCGTGGATGTATTAGCCCGGATCCTAGAAAAGAACTTTGGGATCACGATTGGTCGTTCTCTCTTGATCTTTGATGTTTTCGTTCTATTGCTTTCCTTAACCTATATCGATTTGAAACGCATGATGTACACGCTAATCTTTTCCTATGTTTTCGCTCGCGTGATTGATTCGATCCTAGATGGCGGCTATTCAGCAAAAGGGATCATTGTTATCAGTAATCATAGTGAAGAAATTGCCCCTGTCTTAATGAATGAATTGGAACGAGGCGTCACTTTTTTAAATGGGGAAGGAGCCTATTCCGGTGGTAACAAACGGATCATTTATATGGTAGTAAGTGGCCGGGAAATTTCAGAGGTCAAACGGATCGTTGCCGACTTCGATCAACAAGCGTTCGTGTCGGTGATCAATGTCCATGAAGTCGAAGGGGAAGGATTCACTTATTTACGTCCTAAATCACGATTTTTGCAACGCAAGGCAGCAAAATCAAAAGGATAACCCCATTCTTCCATCCTATCTAATTATAAAGAAAAAACCGCAAGAAACTTGATTTCTCCCGCACACTGTTGCAAACGACGAACGCTCGGTGCTGGGAGTCCTCTTCTTTCTTGCGGTTCTTTTCTGTTCCACTAGTTTTTATTACTTCACATCGCGCTTCTTAATAGCTTTATTAATGACTTTTTTCTTTTTGATCGAGTTTGAAGCGGTTGACTTCATCCGATAATTCCAAAAAAGCATCCCGATCCCCATTTTCCAAAGCAAGATCGATTTGGCGGTATAATTTCTCAATTTTTAGCTGCATAGCTTCTTTATCAAGATATTCTGTCACATTTTTTTGTACTTCTTCGTCAACATGGTCATTCCACCGTTCAAAAGGATTGTCCTCCAGAACAGCTAAATAAAGTGGTTTTTCCCAAGGATTTGGAAAGATACATTCTAAATAAAGCGGCTGTTTCCAATTCATCCTGATTTCGTGAAAAATTTGATCAATATCATAAAAGGTTTGATTCTGGATCGTCAACACAAATGGCTCGCCGCCAATCTCTGTACTGCGAACACTCAACCCCCGATCTGTCTGCATCGCCCCTTCAACAATATGAACATTTGTCAAAATGGCTTCATGATTTGCTAGGTAGTTCAGAACCCAAGAAACTTCTCGTCGGCTGAATGATACAGTAGAAACTAACCAATTGAGAAATTTTTTCTTTTCTTGTACATTGATGTTCATTTCCCTCACCTATCTTTCTAATAGATCCTCCACGATCGATTGCACTTCCAGATCACCAGGTTCGTGAGCCAGATAATGCCTCAGTAAAGGTAGAGCTTCTGATAATCGTCCTTCTTCTCTTAAGAACAATCCATATTCTTTCATAAAAGCTGGTTCATGCTGCAATCCTTCATTCGCTTGTTCATAGAACCTCGCTGCTTGGTCAAACTCTTCTAACGCGTTATAAGCCTGTGCTAAATTCCATAGAGCATGGGGTTGTTCATTGTCTTCCATCTTCTCGATAGCCAACACAGCTTCTTGCCAACGCTCTTCATTCAAATAAAGATTACTCAGTGTAAGCAGGGTTTCATCTTCTTTTTCCCCCGTCTCAAGGGCTTTTAATAAGAAGGATTCGGCTGCTTCGCTGTCATGCAACCGATACGCATTTTCTGATGCAAAATGATAAAAATCCACTTGAAATGGATCTTCATGGATTCCTTCTTCAATGACAGTTTGTGCCTCTTCCAGTTGCTCTTCTTCTTGTAATGCTTCTGCTAAATAGAGATACAAGGAACGGTATTGCGGATTCAGTGCCCGCAACTGCTGCAAATATCGAATCGCATGCTCATTTTCTTTTAATTGTAAGTAAACTAAAGCGGTTTGGAATAGACGGTCATCTGTTTGATCCTCAGCTAGACTTGCTTCCAGATATTCGATGGCTTCTTCAAATTTCCCAGCCATACTCAATGCGGCTCCGGTCCGTTCCAATAAGGAAATACCTGTGATTTCCTGGATATTTTCCTTTAGTAATCCTTGATAAAACACTGCCGCTTCTTGATAACGGTCGGTTGAAAAATACAATTCCGCTAGTGCAAAACGAATCAGCGATTCTTTGGGCAGCAGCTTTTGGGCTTCCAATAATTTTGCTTCACTGACTTCGGGGATCCCAATCAATTGATAGAGATCAGCACTGATCAATAACGCTCGTGGATAAAAAGAGCTTTGCGGTGTGATCCGATCTAGATAATCAAAAGCTTCGTCGATTTGATCATTTTCCATAGCAATTTCTGCTAACGATAGCAACCATTCTTCATTTTCGGGGTCACGTTCTTGCAGTGTATCAAATACTTCTCTTGCTTCTTCTAAAAAGCCGATTTGGATCAATTCTTCTCCTAATTCGGCTAAGACTTCATTTTGATCTGATTGCAGGGCTTTTGCAAAATTCAATTGCGCATCAGCTAAATTCTCGGCTGCTAATGCCTGTAACATTTTTTCACTGTATGTTTCCATCTAAGTTCCTCTTATCTGATTGATTATTGTTTGGTAAGCGCTCATTGTCTGGACGAGATCCTCTTCTAATGCGCTGGTTCTGCCCCCTATTGTACCAATTTCTGATAAAAAAAGCAGTTTTTTCTCTTTTTTCTGTAACAGCAGAACTTGCTGAAAATAGTCGCTTAAAGATAGTTGGTCAGGCAATACTAAAGGAAACCCTAGTTGGTCAAGCCACAAGCAAAGCTTATCTAATTTGACTGCTAACTGCTGTTGTTGAACATTCCAGATTAAGTGAAAGAGTAGGCCATAAAAAAGTTTCATTGCATCAGACAGCAAATGTCCATTTTCAGTCTTATAAAAAGCATCTGTAAAGACTTGTCCATATTCTTCAAGTGCTGCACCGTTTGCTTGATAGGCTTGGATCACCCGATCTGTATACGCTGCAAACGAACGATTGTTTACTTGTTTTTCTGTCAGAAACGTGCGAAAGAGTTCCCGCAGAAAAGCTTGATCCGTGAGCAGTCCGCAACGAATCAATACAAGTAAGTCCACCAACTTCCCATCTTTTTGTTTTTCAGCAATCGTTTGATCGTATACGACCACTTGCGGTACATTGGGACTTTGCAAAACAGGAATATCTGGTTTCTTAACAATGATCGCAGATTCTTTGACACTTTTAGCTAACGCCCGTAAAGACACCGGGATCAACCAAAGATCGCTAGTCAGAATCGACGTGTAGTGAATAAAACTGCTTAACGCCAGCACACCTTCATTGCCGAAACCCACGATCAAATAGTTCTCCTGTTTCGAAAAGCGGCTTAGGAAGGACATAAAGGCCTGAAATTCCGTAAAATTATTGCAATACATTTGATTGGTACAAATATACCAGCTGACTTCTTTGGGTAAAAACAAACGGGTCAGTTTTTCAGAGAAACGATCATAATACCGCTGGTTTGTGAGAATGATGACTTGATCATTGGAAATTTCCTGCGTCCGTAAAACAGCATTCAATGTTTCCCCATACAAGATTTGCGTCTGCTGTTCTTTTCTAGAAAAGACAAATTCCATACATCCGCCCCCCATCTACGATTTGTTACTTCTATTATAACAAGAATCAACCATTTCACCTACTAACTAGCGAAAGGATGAGGGAAAGTCATGGATTTGAAATCAAAAAACAAACGACCTCTTTTTTTTAAAAAGGTCGTTTGTTTCGTAACGCTTGGTTCATAAAATCAAACAAGAAGAGTATAGAGAGATTGATTGTCCCGCAAATCAATATATTGTGGATCAAATCTTGACATTCGCGCCAGTAGTGGGGGCAGATCTTCCTGCCTTTTTAGCAGAATCCCTAACAGTACTGGTCCTGTTCCGCGATTGATTTTTTTGGTGTATTCAAATCGAGTGATATCATCCGTAGGACCCAAAATATTGCTAACAAATTCTTTCAACGCCCCAGGTCTTTGAGGAAAATTGACCACAAAATAATGTTTTAAGCCTTGATAAATCAAGGACTTTTCCTCAATCTCTGCCATTCGAGTACTATCGTTATTGCCGCCGCTGATAATACAAACAACGGTTTTCCCTTTAATCTCTTCTTTGATCAATTCCAGAGCGGCGACACTCAGTGCTCCCGCTGGTTCTGCCACAACTGCTTGTTTACTGTATAAGTCCAAGATAGTTTGGCAAATTAAACCCTCATCTACCGCTACTAATCGATCGACGTACTGGGATGCATGCTGGTAAGTCAATTGACCGACTTTTTTGACAGCTGCTCCATCTACAAATTTATCGATCTGCTCTAATGTGGTCGGACCATGATTATCAAAAGCCGCCTGCATCGAAGCGGCGCCTAGAGGTTCAGCACCAACCATTGAGATTGTAGGCTGTTTTGCTTTCAAATAAGTTGCAACACCACTGATCAACCCGCCACCGCCAATTGCTGTCACAACATAATCGATAGAATAATTGCGCTGCTTTGCTTCTGCCATCAGTTCAACTGCCAATGTTCCTTGGCCTGCAATAATGGCGGGATCATCAAAGGGATCAATAAACGCCATTTGATGGTCTTCGGCATAGTGTTGGGCTGCCTCGGCGGAAGCATCGAAGGTATCACCGACAAGTTCGATACGGACAAAATCACCGCCAAAAAACAAAACTTGCGCTACTTTTTGTTGCGGTGTCGTCGTCGGCATAAAGATAACCGCCGACACTTTCAATTCATGACAGGTATAGGCGACCCCTTGGGCATGATTGCCGGCACTTGCACAGACAACCCCCCGCTTCAGTATAGCCGGATCTTGCTGTGCGATTGCATAATATGCCCCCCGCAATTTAAACGATCGGACCTTCTGAAGATCCTCCCGTTTCAGTAAGACAGTCGCTTGATACTTCTCGGATAAAAACCGATCATGCTGTAAAGGAGTCTTTGAAACGACTGATTGCAAGCTTTCATGTGCTTGTTCTATTTGATCGACAGATACCAGCAATCACTGTTCCTCCTTAATCTTTCGTAACAAAAGGCATCATTTTTCTTAATTCTGACCCAACTTTTTCGATTGGATGATTCCCGTTTTGTTCCCGCATTTTTTTGAATTCCGGAAAACCAGCTTGATTATCCGCAATAAAACCTTTGGCAAACGTGCCGTTTTGAATATCTTTCAAGACATTCTTCATATTGGCTTTTGTTTGTTCGGTAATGATTCGTGAACCAGAGACATAATCCCCATATTCTGCTGTATTGGAGATTGAATCACGCATCTTGGCGAATCCTCCTTCATAAATCAAGTCAACAATCAGTTTCATTTCGTGACAAACTTCAAAATAGGCTAGTTCTGGCTGATAGCCGGCTTCTACCAGCGTTTCAAACCCAGCCTCGATCATACTTGTCAGTCCGCCACATAATACGGCTTGTTCCCCAAACAAGTCTGTTTCCGTCTCTTCCTTGAACGTTGTTTCTAGTACACCGACTCTTGTAGCCCCGATTCCTTTGGCATAGGACAAGGCTGTCTCTTGTGCATTGCCAGTAGCATCTTGATAAACAGCAAACAACGCAGGGACAGCAAATCCTTCGCTAAAGGTCCGGCGCACCAAATGGCCTGGTCCTTTAGGTGCCACCAGGAAGACATCCACCTCTTTTGGAGGCGTGATGACCTCAAAATGAATATTAAAGCCATGAGCAAAGGCTAATGCATCCCCTGCAGAAAGATTAGGCGCAATTTCCTTCTCGTAAAGTTCTCCTTGGATCTCATCAGGAGCTAAGATCATCACAACATTTGCTTGTTGTACAGCTTCAGAAACTGGAAGCACGGTAAATCCATCATTCTTTGCGTTCTCAGCTGATTTTCCTGCACGAATCCCGATCACGACGTCGTGCCCTGTATCCCGTAAATTCTGTGCATGGGCATGTCCTTGAGAACCGTAACCAATGATTGCAATAGTCTTATCTCCTAAATTGTCTGTCACTTCGTTATAATATACTTTTACCATGTATGCTTCCCTCCGAAATCTTTTTTTATTAAAAGCAACTGTTCTTGCATTTAACCTCTAGTGAAACCTGTCACACCGGTACGAGCCATTTGCTTGATTCCATAAGGCCGCAACACGTCAATACAGGCTGCTACTTTCTCTGAGTCTCCCGCTACTTGAACCACGATAGTCTTCAATGCAACATCAACGATGTGGGCTCGAAATGGTTCGATCACAGCTTGGATCTCCGAACGTGTAGTCGTTGGCGCGTTCACTTTGATCAGCACTAATTCCCGTTCAATATGGGGGTCTTCTGTAATATCTGAAACTTTTAAGACATCGATTTGCTTATTCAATTGCTTTATCACTTGTTCTGTCTCCAGTGGGTTTTCTGCGTTGATAATGATCGTCATTCGCGAAAATTCCGGCTGTTCGGTGGTCCCAACTGAAATACTTTCGATATTCACCTGACGACGATTCAACACACTGGTGACGCGGCTTAAAACACCAGCTTCGTTATGCACGATGGCAGCAAGGATACGTTTCATAGTCTTTTAAACTCCTATCATCTCATGATTGGCTTTTCCTGGTGGA
This sequence comes from Enterococcus sp. DIV0574, assembly GCF_051711125.1. Classification (NCBI taxonomy): domain Bacteria; kingdom Bacillati; phylum Bacillota; class Bacilli; order Lactobacillales; family Enterococcaceae; genus Enterococcus; species Enterococcus sp. DIV0574. Next base: position 1,181,597 of record NZ_JBIOMA010000001.1, on the reverse strand, counting down.
ATCATTGGCAGCACATGTTCCGTTGGCGAGATCAGTACCTCGATTAGTCGTGCACCAGGTTCTAGCAATGCATTGGCCAAATCGTTGGTCAATTGATCTGGGGTTTCGATCCGCACACTATTGATGCCATATGCTTCTGCTAATTGGCCAAAATTTGGCTGTTTAGCAAATACAGAAGCAGAACGGCGTTCATTATGAAACGTTTCTTGCCATTGCCGTACCATCCCGAGAGAGCGGTTATTCATCAAAATGAATTTGACATCCAGACCATAATCATTTAGCAGAGCAAACTCTTGATTGGTCATTTGGAAACCGCCATCGCCTACAAAAACGACTATCGTTTTTTCAGGACAAGCAAATTTTGCCCCTATGCCTGCGGGGATGCCATACCCCATTGTCCCTAAACCTCCGCTAGTGATCAGCTGTTTGGGAAATCGGAAAGGATAATATTGAGCGACCCACATTTGGTGTTGACCAACATCGGTAACAATAACGGCTTCCCCTTTCGTCAAGCGTCCCACTTCTTCAATCAATTTTTGCGGCTTGATTTCCTTTGTTTCCTCGCGGTCATACCGATAAGGATGTTCTTTTTTCCGTTTTTGACAACGATTGAGCCATTCCTTGCAATCTAATTCCTCCGCAGGATAGCGCAGCAACTGGGTCAAAGCTGCTTTCGCATCCGCCACGATCGGAATGGCTGTTTGAACGACTTTTCCGATTTCTGCAGGATCAATATCGATATGAGCAATGATTGCCTGTTGTCCAAATTGACTGCCGGCTGTTGCTAATCGGTCATCAAAACGTGAGCCAATATTGATGATCAAATCCGCTTCAGATAATGCCATATTCGCAGCATACGTGCCATGCATGCCCCCCATTCCTAAGAATAAGGGATGATCTGCTGGCACCAATCCAAGACCTAAGAGCGTGGTTACGATCGGCAAATGATGGGTTTCGACAAACAGACGCAATTCTTCGGCTGCATTGGCGGCACATACCCCTGCTCCCGCCAAGACAACTGGACGTTTTGCTTGTTTTAAACAATTCTTCAATTTCTCGATTTGCAAAATAGATGGAAAGACGGTGGGTTGATAGCTTTTTCGCTCAATTGGCAGTTCAATGACTGCGGCTGTCCGCTGAAACGTGACATCTTTTGGCAAGTCGATCACCACTGGACCTTTTCTACCCGTGGTAGCGATATGAAAAGCTTCTGCGATCACTCGCGGCAAATCATCGACATGTCTAACTTGGTAATTATGTTTAGTGATCGGTAATGTGATCCCTAGAATATCCGCCTCTTGAAAAGCATCTTTGCCAATACCGGCTGTTGCTACTTGACCGGTGATCACCACTAATGGAACGGAATCACTCATGGCATCAGCGATGCCTGTTACCACATTGGTTGCTCCTGGTCCACTAGTCACTAGGACAACGCCGGCTTTCCCGGTGGCTTTGGCATACCCTTCTGCAGCGTGGACAGCACCTTGTTCGTGACGCGCTAAAATATTCGGAATCGCAGCATCGTAGAGTTGGTCATATAAAGGCAAGACAGCACCGCCAGGGTATCCGAAAATCAGTTCTACTGCTTGTTTCTGCAAACTATCGACTAACACTTCTGCACCGGTCCTAGTTACTTCATTCAACTGGATATTCTCCATTAAACTTCCTCCTCGCTGATTTTCATGATCGCCCCGGTATTTGCTGATGTGACTAATGCCGTATAACGTGCCAGCCAGCCTTTCTTCACTTTAGCCCGAAACTTCGGACGTGTTTGTGCGCGCAGCATTAATTCTTCCTCTGAGACTAATACTTCCAATGAGCGATTTTGCAGATCAATCACGATGTCATCTCCATCACGGATCAAAGAGATCGGTCCACCGGCTGCCGCCTCAGGAGAGATATGCCCAACTGCGATCCCTCTCGTGGCTCCTGAAAAGCGTCCATCTGTGATCAGTGCAACCTCTTTGCCTAACCCTCGTCCAACAATACTCGAAGTCGGCGCCAACATTTCCGGCATCCCGGGACCTCCTTTAGGTCCTTCATAGCGGATCACCACGACATGCCCTTTTTGGACCGTATGATTGTCGATCGCGGCTACTGCCTCATCATGAGAATCGAAACAAATTGCTTTTCCTTTAAAAAGCTGAATGCTTGGGTCAACACCCCCCACTTTGATGACACTTCCCTGAGGCGCAAGATTGCCGTAAAGGATCGATAAGCCGCCGACAGGGCTGTACGGATTCTCCTTTGGATGAATCACTTCTTCATTTTTGATTGTCGCCTGAGCGACATTTTCCCGCAAAGTTCTGCCTGTGACTGTCAGCCGATCTGGATGGATCGCCCCCTTGATATCGACCAATTGCCGTATAATGGCAGAGACGCCGCCAGCCGTATGGACATCGTGCATGGAATAAGCGGAAGATGGCGCAATTTTTGAGAGATAAGGAACTCGTTCGGCAATCTCATTGACCCGCCTCAAGTCATAATCGATCTCCCCTTCGTTCGCAATAGCTAATGTATGCAAGACGGTATTGGTAGAGCCCCCCATAGCCATATCAAGAGCAAACGCATCATCGATGGCTTCTTCTGTTACGATATCCCGGGGCTTGACTTGATTCTTCACTAGATCCATCAGATGGAATGCCGCTTTGCGAACAAGTTCCCGTCGTTCTTGCGAAACTGCCAGAATCGTCCCATTTCCTGGTAATGCCAACCCTAAAATCTCCAAAAGACAGTTCATGGAATTGGCTGTGAACATGCCGGCACAGGAACCACAGGTGGGACAGGCATTTTTTTCCATGAATTCAAAATCTGCCTGTGACATTTCGCCCTCTTTAAAGGCGCCTACTGCTTCGAACATGGAAGATAATGTCGTCTGATGGCCCCTAGGATCAATCCCGGCTTTCATAGGTCCCCCAGAGCAGAAAATTGCTGGCACATTGGTACGCATAGCTGCCAAGATCATCCCAGGCGTAATTTTATCGCAGTTGGGGATGTAAAAAACACCATCGAACCAATGGGCATTGATGACTGTTTCAGCTGAGTCAGCAATCAGTTCACGACTTGGCAATGAGTAACGCATCCCGATATGTCCCATGGCGATTCCATCATCTACCCCAATTGTATTGAATTCAAAAGGGATCCCCCCGGCTTCTCGAATGGCTTCTTTGGCAATATCTGCCAGTTCTCGCAGATGGACGTGACCAGGTACGATATCGATATACGAGTTGCAAATGGCAATAAAAGGCTTATTCATATCTTGGATATTTTTTACTTGTCCTGTTGCATAAAGCAAACTCCTTGCTGGAGCTGCTTCAATGCCTTTTTTTATCTGATCACTTCTCAATTCCATCATCTCCCGCCTATTTCATAAAAAAAAGCACCCCGGTTTATAATAAACTGGGATGCTTTGCCAGAATCCCATTTTACTTACGCAAATAGGACTCAAACAAACGGATAAATTTTGCTTCCGTGTTCTAAGTCCTGGTCTCAATAATAATGACTAATAAATATTGATTAAAATTGCGCATAAAAAATGGCTCCTTCATTAAAATATTTGCTGTTTTCTTGTAATTGTTTAATAATATAGCGCGAAAAAAAATTCTTGTCAATGAATTTTCTGAATTTTTTTGCAATTGATCCGATAAATGTACTTTTAGTAGACGGATCTACATTGGATTTTGATGAAAATAGGGATAAGTAAATTTATGTACAAAAAAACCCTTGATTACTCAAGGGTTTGGAAGACTCAATTATTTCACTGCGTCTTTAAGAGCTTTACCTGGTTTGAATGCAGGTACTTTGCTAGCAGGGATCTTGATTTCTTCACCAGTTTGTGGGTTGCGTCCTTTGCGTTCTGCACGAGAACGAACTTCAAAGTTACCAAAGCCGATCAATTGAACTTTTTCACCGTTAGCTAAAGCGTCTTGAATTGTTGAGAAGACAGCGTCTACTGCTGCTGTAGCGTCTTTCTTTGTCAAGTCAGTAGCTGCTGCAACTTTTTCGATTAATTCTGCTTTATTTGCCATGGATGGTTTCACCTCCTGATTATTTTTTTGATGTCATACATCAACAAAAATCTTGAGTGGTCCAAGTTTTTTGTCAAATATTGATATCCATCAATATTCTGATATAACGTTATCATAAGAACGTTGTAATATCAAGGATTTTAACGTTTTTACTACTGTTTTTTTTAGGATTTATCGTTTTTCTGTCAAAAGAATAGAATTCTTTGTCAAAAGCAGCAAAGTATGATAAAATCGCTACTTTCGTCTTCTTGGAATGATTCGAATCGGAGTTCCTTCAAAAGTAAATGCTTTCCGGATCTGATTCTCTAAAAAGCGCGCATAAGAAAAATGCATCAACTCTTCTTCATTAACAAAAATAACAAATGTTGGTGGCTTGACCGCAACTTGTGTCGCATAAAAAATCTTCAATCGTTTTCCTTTATCCGTTGGCGTTGGATTGATGGCTACTGCATCCATGATCACATCATTCAATAATGCAGAAGGGATACGCATGTTTTGATTCATGCTGACTTCTTCGATCAAAGCTGGCAACTGATTCAACCGCTGTTTCGTTGCCGCTGATACAAAGATGATCGGGGCATAATCTAAGTATTGAAACTCATCACGAATCTCCGCTTCAAAGTCTCGCATGGTATTGGTTTCTTTTTTTAGCAGATCCCATTTATTGACAACTAGGATGATCCCACGGCCAGCTTCATGAGCATAGCCAGCGATTCGTTTGTCCTGTTCACGAATTCCTTCTTCCGCATTCAAGACCATTAGAACCACATCGGAACGTTCGATGGCACGCATCGCTCGCATGACACTGTATTTCTCTGTTGATTCGTAAACTTTTCCTTTTTTACGCATTCCTGCAGTATCAATCATAGTGAACTCTTGCCCATTTTCACTTGTAAAATGAGTATCGATCGCATCCCGGGTCGTTCCTTCGATATCCGAAACGATGACACGTTCTTCACCTAAAATCGCATTGATTAACGAAGATTTCCCGACATTTGGTCGCCCAATCAAACTAAATTTGATGATCGATTCGTCCTCTTCCTCTGCTTCTTCTGTAAAATGCTTAACGGCTTCATCAAGTACATCTCCGATCCCTAATCCATGACTGCCGGATATTGGATACGGATCACCTAATCCTAATGTATAGAATTCATAAATATCTGCACGCATTTCTGGATTGTCGACTTTATTGACCGCTAGAATCACAGGCTTATTGCTCTTATACAAAAGGCGAGCAACAAGTTCATCTGCATCCGTCACACCTTCTCTGGCACTCGTAATGAAGACGATCACATCTGCTTCATCGATCGCAATTTCTGCTTGATGTTTGATTTGATCCATAAACGGCTCATCGCCTAAGTCGATTCCACCTGTATCGATAATACTGAACTCTCGACCTAACCATTCACCTGTTGCATAAATTCGGTCTCTCGTCACACCCGGAGTATCCTCAACGATCGAGATTCGTTCTCCGGCAATCCGGTTGAAAATAGTCGATTTCCCGACATTCGGACGTCCGACGATCGCAATTGTTGGATTTGACATTTTTTACCCTCCATTTATAAGAAGCGAACTGCTGAATACAGCTGCTTCTGCTTTTCAATCTTTCTTAGTTTACCTAATGCATCACTAACTTGCAAGTCTTGATGACAAACAAAAAAGCAGCTTATAACAAATTCAAAAAACGAATCGTTATAAGCTGCTAGGCTAGATTATTCTTCGTCGTTATCTTTCAACGCATCGCCCAAGATATCACCCATGGTAAAACCAGTGGATTCTTCTGGTAATTCATAGTCATCTTCTGCAGGCGCTTCTTCCGCTTCCTCGGCTTTTTCTAGTGCTTTGATGCTCAAAGCAATCCGATGATCGGTTGGATTCACTTCAAGAACTTTCACTTGCACTTGATCACCTTCATGCAACACTTCATGAGGCGTTGCAATATGTTTATGTGAGATTTGCGAAATGTGGATCAATCCTTCTACACCAGGGAAGACTTCCACAAAAGCACCAAAACTAGTTAGTCGTTTTACTACACCATCTAAAACACTACCAATGGGTGCTTGTTCTTCGATATTGCTCCAAGGTCCAGGCAATGTATCTTTGATCGATAACGATACGCGTTCTTTATTTGGATCAACGGATAAGACACGGACATTGACAGTATCACCAACAGATAAAACATCACTCGGTTTGCCTACATGGGCATGAGAAATTTCTGAAACGTGTACTAAACCATCAATTCCACCCAAGTCAACGAAAGCCCCAAAATCGGTCAATCGTGCAACTTTCCCTTCGATTTCTTGACCTTCATAAAGATCAGCTAGCAAGGCTTCTTTTTGTTTCTCTTTTTCAGCCTCAACCACTGCTTTATGGGATAAAATCAAGCGGTTCTCAGAAGGTTCGATCTCAACAATCTTAAAGGTGAGTGTCTTGCCTTTATAATCTTCAAAATCAGCTACAAAGTGGTCCTCAACCATCGAAGCTGGCACAAATCCGCGTACGCCAACATCAACAACTAAGCCACCTTTGACTACATTTGTTACAGGCGCTTCAATGATCTTACCTGCTTGGAAATCTTTTTCGATATCTTCCCAAACTTTCTTCGCGTCTAAACGACGTTTTGAAAGTAGATAGCTGCCGTTTTCTTTATCTTTACCGATTGCAGAAATAACAACTAACTCTAAAACATCGCCCACTTTGACTACTTCATTGATATCCTCAACAGGCAATGTAGACAATTCTTTTGCTGGAACGACTCCTTCTACACCTGCTCCTTCGATGCCAACGATCGCTTGTTTGTCTTCGATGGCTAAAACTTCACCTTTGACAATATCGCCAACGTTCACTTCTTGGAAGTTATCCAAAGCAGCTTCCATTGATTCATTCCCATTTTCCACTTGATTATTTTCAAATTCTGTCATGTCTTGTGTCCTCCTAACCAACAATTGTACGTAAATGCACTACATCCCTTAGTTTAAATTAGAATGCCAAAAAAATAAAGCGATTTCGCTTATTTTCACAAAAAACTGTCAATAATTGTTCTCAAAAAACGTTTCCTTCACTATTTTGCTTCAAAATCACTGTTTCATACAAAAAAAACTGGCCCCTCCGACCTAAAAACCCCAGAGTTCGAACAATATTTCTACGCGAAAATTCCGATATTTAATGAAATTTCTCATGAGAATCGTTCGGTTCTGTTTTTTTAGGTCGACTAGCGCCAGTGGTTGATTATTCCATTTTTTGATCAACGATTTGCTGAATCGCTGCAACGACTTCTGTAATGGACATTCCTGTCGTATCAATGCGAACTGCATCATCGGCTTGTTTCAAGGGAGAGATTTCTCGATGAGAATCTAAATAATCCCTTTGCTCGATTTCTTTTTTTAATGTGTCAAAGGAGGTGGTGATTCCTTTTTGCTGGTTCTCTTTGTATCTTCTTTCTGCTCGTTCTTCTACACTCGCCACGAGAAAAACCTTTACTTCCGCTTGAGGTAAGACTGCGGTGCCAATGTCGCGGCCGTCCATTACAACACCGCCATTTTCAGCAATTTTTTGTTGCTGTTGGACCAGTTTTTCCCGAACTTTTTGATAAGCAGAAACTTTGGAAACAGCGTTGGTTACCTCGGGCTGGCGAATCTCTTCTGTCACTTTTGTTCCATCTACAAAAACATCTTGTCCTGTCTCAGTTGGCGCAAAAGTGATTGGATAAGTATCGATCAATGCCACAAGCCCGCTTTCATCTTCTAATGAACACCCTGTTTTAAGAGCTAAATAAGTGATACTACGGTACATTGCCCCTGTATCCGTATAAACATATCCATAATGCTGAGCTAAAATTTTTGCCACTGTACTTTTGCCCGATGAAGCTGGACCATCGATGGCAATATTGATTTTTTTCATTTGTTACTCCTTCTCAACAACTACCGATCAACGGCCTTTTAACTTTCAAGAAAAAAAACCGCCAAAGCGGTTTTTTATTTAATTCGTAATGTATCGCCTGGGTAAAGCATGAAATTACTTGGATCGATCCCGTTTAATTGATACAAAGTCTCGACAGAAATACCTGTACGTGCTGCTACTTGTTCTGGACCTTCACCAGCTTGAACAGTCGTATATTGCTCTGTTCCTTGGTTGGTTTCTCCCTGATTCGCTGCACCTTGATTCGTCGTTCCTTGGTCTGCATTTCCCTGATTGTTCTGGGTGTTGTTTCCTTCTGCTTCACTGTTCGCTGGCTCTTCAGACTCACTGCTTTCAGATGAGGAAGAAGATGATGATGACGATGACGAACTACTGCTGGAAGTAGATGATTCACTGACTTTTGTCGATGACTCAACAGTCGATGATTCTGTGCTGGCAACTGTACTGCTACTTGTTGATGAGGCAACAGTCGCTGTATCATTTGAGCGGTTTAAGACCCAAATCCCCGCGCCAACAGGAATTGCAACGATCAAGAAAAGTAAAACTAAGACGATCGTCAAAAAGAGTGAATTCCCGCGTTTTTGTTTCCGCTGTTGTGATCGTGAGGCAGAATCTTCATATTCTGTATCATAAATTGGTTGTTCCCACGGCTCTTGATTTTCTGAATTATAGTTTTTGTCTTTCTTGCTCACTCGTATTACCTCCTAATATCCTTCCGATGTATTATAACATAGCTTGAATCGAACTGTCTTTTAAAAAACGATTCAATTTGTTTCTTTAAAAATTTTTAGTAAACGTTCCTGCCACGAGTTCTTTCTTTGCGGCTTGAATTCCTTTTGGTCAAGCCGAATTTCAATACCATCGATATCACAACACTGGTCAAGCGGTTGTTTTTCTTCGTCAAAATGAGCCAATAAAAAACACCGTCGACAACTAGTACAGTGAATGTATTCGAGCATCGTTTTTAGCTGCTGCTTTTTTTCCCACTCATTTTGCTTTAAAATAGCAAACCATTTGTTGGCACCATACTCATTGATTTTTGCTTGCCATTTTTCCTGCAATGGGGAAAGCATCAAAGATTGCGGCGTCATTTCCAGCTGTTCTCTTTCTGCACTTAGTTCCTTTTGAAAGAAATAATGGATGGTTTCGTCTCCAGGACGATAGAGTAAGATCGCATAGCTTTGCTTGCCATCTCGACCTGCTCGGCCAATTTCTTGACTATAGTTTTCTAACGAATCCGGCAGATCATAATGGATCACAAAGCGAATATCTTGTTTATTGATCCCCATTCCAAAAGCATTTGTGGCGATCAATAACTGCAGCTCGTTCCGACTAAACTGCTGCTGAAGGACTTTACGCTGATCACTGGCTAATCCACCGTGATAATACCCCACAGAATACTTGCCGCGTAATTTTTGATAAAGTTCTTCCACCTTGTTTCTAGTGGCACAATAAATAATTCCCGCACCTGACAATTGCTGCAAGTAATGCATTAAAAGCGTGTCTTTTTCTTCGCCGCTTTTATCAACGATCAGTCCAATATTTTTGCGATCCATTCCATAGCGAAAAACTTGATGCGTTTTTCCTAAAAGGTTTTGTTGAATATCTCGTGCCACCTGTTCGGTTGCCGTGGCAGTCAAAGCCAGAGTCGTTGGTGCTTTTAATTGTTGTTTGACCGCAGCTAGCTGAAGGTATTCTGGTCGAAAATCGATCCCCCACTGAGAAACACAGTGTGCCTCATCTACGACCAGCATTGCGATTCTACTATTTGCCAATGCTTGGAGAATCGTCTTTTGAACAAGCATCTCGGGACTAATAAATAGAAATTTATACTGCTGTAGATGGCTAAGAACAAATTTTCGTTCAGCGAATGATAAGAGACTGTTAAAAGCGATCGCTCGTCTCTCACCATTTTTTTGCAAACTATACACTTGATCTTCCATCAAAGAAAGCAATGGTGATACGATTACTACCAACCCTTCCAGCAAATAACCCGGCAGTTGATAGCATAAGCTTTTGCCGTTACCAGTGGGCATGATTGCTAATGTATCCTGATGATTCAGAACCGATTGGATCACTTCTTTTTGACCTGTCCGAAAATGGGAATGACCAAAATAGTGTTTGAGCGCCTGTTCTAACATAGGATCCCTCGCTTTTGTGCAATTTGATTGATTCGGATACTTAAAAAATCCAGCGGCACTTCTTTTTGAAGAATGTGATAAGGCAATTTCCATGACAATGGAGGGAACTGCTGCTTTGTGGCAAAATAGTGATAAGGAAACTGATCATCGATGATCGCCCATTCGATCAAGTGATCGTTGACTGTTCCTCGCTTGATCTGTCTAAGTGCCATGATTTCCTCAATCGACTTCCCGCTGAGAAATAAGCGACGGGTCTTCAGCATGCTTTGGTTGAGGTTTTCTTGATAAAACGGGTTTAACCCTGCTGCTAAAAGAGGAGATTGCTTCTTTGCCACTGATAAAAAGCAGTGGATCGCTGCCGCTGGAAAAAACTGATTCCAAGGCATTTTTTGGTAGTTATCTGGTAACAGCTGAAAAAAAGTCTGACCAATTTGCTCAGGTCCTGTCAACGTCCCTGCCAAAAAGTCGGCAAATTCTCCCGGAATCTGCTCGAAGACTGTCCAAAGCTCAGTAAACAACGCCTGCTTCAATTTTGGATGCTGCCGAATCAGCTGCCGAACCGGTTCTGTGAACATAGGAGTGTTCTCCACAGGAATATATCGATTACTGATTTCTTGAAAAGCAGCCGCTTGAACAAGCAGCTGTACCAAGCGCCACATCTGTTCCCCCCGGCGACCGAATTGAAAATAATTTAAATGACGGCAGAGTGTCTCTACTTCAGTAAGCGTTGCAGGTGCAACTGTCTGGAGAAACCCTTTTTCATCTGCTACAAGTTGTTTGGCAGCAATCAGCGCCGTGATTCTTTTATTAAATTCATCCTCTTCAAGATTCGGCATTGCTTGAAAGTAACCTAAGCGATCATAAAAAAAAGCATAACTCAATACTGAACTCGTTCGTTTGCCGTAAAGTATTTGATAAATGGTTGACGGACGCAACTTGTCAGAATGATGAAACAACGCTAAAATAAAAGCATCCATATGTCTATACTTACCTCCAGAAAGGAAACAATTCCATGTCTCAACGCTGCAAAATCATTCCTGAGCGCTGTATCGCTTGTGGACTATGCGCGGTCTGTGCCCCTGATATTTTTGATTATGATGAAGATGGTATCGTCTTATTTGCTCAAGAACCAGCCGCTCGGCAACAGTTTATCATAGAAGATCAGCAAGAAAAAGTCTTAGCTGCATATAAAAAGTGTCCTACTCGGGCGATACTGTTAGAAAAATAAAAAGATCGCGTTTGCTCAAAAGCAACACACGATCTTTTTTATTATTTTCCAACTGGTGAATGTTGCGGTTGTTTACGAGCCAACCAAGGCAACAACTTCGCATGAAGGATCAAGAAGACCCCACTGACGATAACTCCTTTGATCAAGTTAAAAGGAATAATACCGATGCTGACATAACGCGCTAATGACATGCCAAGGAATTGATCTGCTGTAACACCAAAGAAGCGCAGGTACAATGGTGTGATGACATATAGATTGGCAATACTCATAAAAGCAGTTAATGCGAGGATTCCTGTGACCACTCCCACGAATTTATTTTTCGCATGGATCCCTTTACGGAAAAAGTAGTACATTGGCAAAGTGAAGACACAGGATGCCAAGAAACTTGCCGTGTCTCCCACGAGATCTGCTGGTGAAAAACCAGATAGAAACAAGTGTAAGAGAGAACGTAGAAACGCGGTTGCCACGCCAGCAAAAGGACCGAATAAAAACATGACGATCATTACTGGAATATCGCTAAAATCGATTTTCAAAAAGCTAAACGCCGGGATGATGGGAAACGCAATAAACTGTAAGACTGTTCCCATTGCTGCACACATTGCTATTGTTACCATTTTTCTTGTTTTGTTGTTCATTAATACAAATCCTCCTAAGTTCAGGATTCCTCTTCAAACGAACCTATTAAATTTCCTTGATTCCTTACTTGTCGGCGCCAGACAAAGTAAAAAATGCCCTCTTTTCCACAGGGAAAAAGAGGGCATTTGAAAAACCATAGGCAAATCAAATACGCTCTATCTTCTTTATCCAGACTTTACTGTCGGTATCGGAATTTCACCGATTCAGCTACTTCAAAAGAAGTAGGTCGTGGACTATCACCACCGGTCGGGAATTGCACCCTGCCCCTGAAGACGAACCTTTTATTTATAATACATGTTTCATTATACACAAAAATTCTCGATTGACAAATTTTTTAAGCATCTTTTGCTGTGTACTGGTTATTTCACTTGGTTTTTTAATTCATTGACTTCTTTTTTCGTCAACTCCCGATACTCTCCAGGGCGCAACCCAGCTAATGTCAACGAACCATACATTTCCCGTTTCAATTTTTGGACCGGTAAACCAACTGCTTTAAGCATATTTTTCACTTGATGATTACGGCCTTCATGAATCGTCAATTGGACGATACTTGTTTGAGTAGCAGCGTCTGTCGACAAAATCTCAAAGCGAGCAGGTGCGGTTTTCTTGCCTTCGATCCGAATTCCTCTAGACAAGGGCAATAGTTGTTTTTTATCAGCGATTCCTTTCACTTTTGCCACATAGACTTTATCCACTTCATGTTTTGGATGCATCAGTTTTTGTGAAAGATCGCCGTCATTGGTCAGCAATAATAAACCTGAAGTATCATAATCCAACCGTCCGATTGGGTAGAGACGTTCTGGAACTTCAGTAAAAAAGTCTAAAACAACTTTCCTTTTTTTATCGTCAGTTACTGCTGAGATTACGCCACGTGGTTTATAGAGCATATAGTAGACGGGCGATTCTTGTTCAATTGGGACACCGTCAACTTCCACGCGATCTTTGGCACTCACCTGTACTCCTAGTTCCTTAACAATTTGACCATTGACACTGACACGACCTGCCACAATCAACTCTTCTGCTTTTCTGCGAGAAGTGATTCCAGCATGTGCGATTACTTTTTGCAAACGTTCCATTATGAGTCTCCTTCTTGTTTGTAACGATCATAAAAAAGATCCACTGGTCCATCTTCTTCGAGTTCGTCTTCCATTGCTTGAATATCAGGTAATTCGGCTAATGATTTCAAGCCAAAGTAATCCATGAAGTATTCAGTGGTTCCATATAAAATTGCTCGACCTGGTCCATCAACACGGCCTTTTTCCTCGATCAATCGTTTTGCGACTAATTTCTGTACGGAGCCGCTGGACTGGACCCCACGAATCTCTTCTACTTCGATTCGTGTGATCGGTTGCTTGTAGGCAATGATCGACAATGTCTCTAACGCAGCTTGCGAAAGAGAGTTGCCCATTGGCGATTCTGCGTATTTCTTTAATAACGGTGCGACTTCTTTCTTTGTGGACAAAACAAAATGATTCCCAACTTCTAAAATATGCAAGGCTGAATCTTCATTTTCTTCATAACGCTGATTCAATTCTTGCAAGTACTGATAGACAGCCGCAGTTTTGCTATTGACTAAGTAGCTTAATTCTTCTAATCCGATCCCTTCATCTCCTACGACAAAGAGAATCGCTTCTATTTCACTATATTTACTCATCTGTTTTACCTGCTGGGTAAAGCAAGATCGATTCATAGTTTCCTTCTTGCTCTACTCGAATATATCCTTTTTTCATTAATTCTAATAATGCCATGAAAGTGGTAACGACTTCTGTTTTGCTGTAATTGGTGAAAAAAGAATCAAAACGTCGTCCCTTTTTGGCATTTCGTTGCTGCATTTCCAATTGGATCGTCGCCATTTTTTCATCAATGGTACTTTCATCTGGTGTGATCTTTGTCTCCAGTACTTTCCGACTCTTTTTCTTTTCAAGCATTTTATGAAAAGCCAAGAATAAATCGATCGTGTTGAACCGGTTGGCTGCCAATTCATCACTTTTTTCTTTATAGGCATCGACATCCATCGGATCTTTCGTAAAGTATAAACTTCGTTCTTCCGCTTTTTCGGATAATTGTTCGGCTGCGTATTTGTATTTACGGTATTCCAATAGCTGAGCAACCAGCATATCCCTTGGATCTTCTTCATAAGGATCGTTTTCTTCAATCAAGATCTCTTGTTTTGGCAGCAGCATCTGGCTTTTGATTGCCATCAGTGTAGCAGCCATCACCAAGTATTCTCCGGCAACCTCTAACTCTAAACTTTTCATTGCATGAATATATTGCATATATTGTTCGGTGATCGCTGCAATTGGAATATCATAGACATCGATCTCCAATTTTTGGATCAGATGCAGCAACAGATCCAACGGTCCCTCAAAGACATCTAGTTTGATATTGATTTCTTCCATGTCTTCCTCTATTTCTAGGCACGAGGAAAGTGCTGCTTATACACTTCCGTCATCCTTTTTTTCGTAATATGAGTATAGATCTGTGTCGTGGATATATCTGCATGCCCTAATAATTCTTGAACGGTACGCAAATCGGCACCATTTTCCAATAAATGGGTGGCAAAACTATGCCTTAGCGTATGTGGCGTCACATTTTTTGTAATGCCTGCCTTGCGCACGAGGGCCTTTAAGTTTTTCCAGATTCCTTGACGAGAAAGTTGTTTTCCATGATTATTGACAAAAAGATGACTCTCTTCTGGATGTTTCCGAGTCAAAAAAGGGCGTGCTTCTTCCAAGTAAGTTTCGATCCACTGAATCGCCAGATCTCCTAAAGGAACGATTCGTTCCTTGTCACCTTTCCCTGTCGTCTGCAACAGACCCATGCTTAAATGAAGGTCTTTCAGTTGCAACCCGATCAGTTCACTGACCCGAAGGCCGGTAGCATACATCACTTCTAAAATCGCACGATCGCGGATTCCCAACACTTCTTTGGTATCCGGTGTCTCGATCAAGCGCTCAACCTCAGAAAGGCTCAATGTATCAGGCAGTTTCTGTTGTTTTTTTGGGGAATCGATGTGCTGCATAGGATCATGATCCGTAAAGCGTTCTTGACGGAGAAATTGATGAAACCTTCTCAAGCTTGATACCATTCGAATAATGGTCGCCGAGGATTTCCCTGATTGCTGCAATTGCTGCAAAAAAGAGAGGATCAAGACACGATCCACCGCCTGCCAATCTTTGATGTGCTGTTCCGTCAAAAATGTAAGGTACTGCTCTAGGTCGCGCTCATAACTTTTACGGGTATTTTGGGATAGCCCCCGCTCAATCGTCAGATAATGCAAATAATCGATGATCTGTTCTTTCATACACGTCCCCCCTACTTTCAACCTCTTTATCATAACAAATTAAAGCTTGATATGATAGTAGTTCAACCACAAAAAAAGCTGAGGAGCAATTACGCTTCACTCAACTTCGCTGCATTTTTTGTCTGACACTTCTGACACACTCCATGAAAAGTCAATCGGTGGTCTTTTACTAGAAAATGGTATTTTTTCTCTACGATGTCTTCGACACCTGTCAGCAGATCTTCTTCTACTTCTTCGATACTGCCACACTCTAAACAAAGCAGATGGTGATGGAAATGCTTTGCTCCTTCTTTGCGCAGATCGTAACGAGAAACACCGTCATTGAAACTCACCTTGTCCACGATTTTTAGATCAGTTAAGATTTCTAATGTACGATACACTGTAGCTAGTCCGATTTCTGGACTTTTTTTGCGCACAAAAAAGAAAATTTCTTCTGCAGATAAATGATCTTTCTCATTCTCCAAAAGAACCAACAAGGTAGCTTCTCGTTGTGGAGTCAATTTAAATCCTGATTCATGAAGTTGTTTTTTTGTCTTCTTTAAAGCAGCAGTTGTATTCATACAGGCCTCCATACATCGCTAATTTATAACGATTCTAATCTAAGAGACGTCAACTCTTAGATAATATTGTAATCATTATAAATTAGAATGAGAAAAGATACAAGCATTCTCAATTGGATTTTTCGACTTTGATGGTGAAGCCGTCTTTTTGTTCCACTAAACGCTGTTTCATCAAGGTACCGATCGCCCGCTTGAATTGGCCTTTACTGATACCGAATGTCTGCAGAATCTCTTCTGGTGTCGATTTATCAGTAAAAGGAATACGATGATCTGCAGCTCGATCCAAGAATGTCATGATCATAGCGGCATCATTTGAAATTGCTTCATAAGCACGAGGCTTCAATGATAAATTCAGAACACCATCCGGGCGAACACCAATTACTCGTCCTGAGACAACTTCTCCTAAACGTGGTTCTTGGTATCTTTCGGAAGGATGGATAAAGCCAATGTAGAAATCATCTGTGAGCAAGTAAGTTCCCGCAAGTTTCAAGCGATAGACTGTCCCTGTAATGTCAGCATTCTTCAACGTCTCTGAACCACGTTTACTCAATGCTTTAAAAATCTTTTCATCCGCTAAAGAAGCCCAGATTCGATCCTTTTCATCCACTGTCAAGCTGACCATCAAGCGATCGCCTTTCTTTGGCCAAAGTTCCCGCATTGTTGGTAATTCATCTAATGATACCACCATATCTTTATCTTTGAGACCAATATCGACAAAGACGCCTAGATCTCGACGACTGTCCGTGACAGTTCCGAAAGCATAATGTCCTTGGCGGCTTTTAGGAATCTCCGTAGTGATTACGAGTTCTTGTTTTTGATTCTGATAACCAAAACCCTCCACAGCTTCTCCAAGATGGTGCTCTCCTTCTGCTTTTGATAAGCGAAAAGTCAGACCATTTTTTTGTACAAAGTAATTTTGATCATTCTCATCAATGATCAATCCGCTAAAAACGGATGCCAATAAGTCTTTCATTTTTTCTCTCCTTAGAAATGATTTACTAGAAAAAGAATCGAATCGCCGCCATCGTGATAACGCCTGTAACAACGATCTTCATCAAATCTTTTGTATAATAACCGACCACTAGCGCTGGTAAACAAGCAACGGTTTCTTTGACTTTAAGCAATGGAAATTGTCCTTCACGAAAAACCAACAGATTTTGAACAAGCAGCGCCCCAAGAATACAAAGGGGCAAGTAGCTTAGAAAGATCGTGAATCTTTCAGGAAAAACTAATTTCTTCGAAAATAAAAAGGGCAGCACCCGAGGTATCCAAGTAACGACACCACAAGCTATCATCAGTATAACAAAATCAATCATGATGTGTCACCGTCCCTATCAAACATCCAATCAAAGTGGCAGCAATCACGGCTACTTCAGCTGTTGAAATTCGCATAAAAAGGACCAATGAAATTACCACAGCGGCTAGCACCAGCACCGTCTGCTTGGTCTTCTTTTTTAAAGGCAACTCTACTTGAAAAAGGAATAAGCCAACAAACATAGCCACTAGTGCAAAGTCCAGTCCTAATGCTTCAGGATCAGGAATATATGACCCTAACAACGCTCCTAAGAAAGTGGCAAAGATCCAACTTAAATAGGCCATGACATTCAATCCGTGAGTCCATCGGGTAGTGATTGGTTTGTTTTGTTGCAAAGCTGTCGTTAAAACTCCATAGGATTCGTCTGTCAGCAATGTGCCGATGCCAATTCCTGACACTAATGAAGCAGAACGGAAATAAGGTGCTACCGATAAACTCATCAAAAAGTGGCGTAAGTTTACTAAGAAAACTGTCGCAACGATCGAAGTAAACGGTGCTTGAATAGCCAAAAGGGCACAGATGATAAACTGGGCACTTCCAGCATAGACAATGATCGACATCAAGAGGACTTCAATGACCGTCAAGCCGATTCCTTTCCCCACGACTCCCATTGCAAAACCAATGCCTAGATAACCCAGAATCGTTGGAATACAGGCAATAACTCCATCACTGAACTGTTCATATCTTTCAATTTTCTGCAACAAAAAAACCTCCGTTTCCGATTGATTATCATCCATCATATCGAAAAGCCGGAGGAGAAACAAGCTGTTTTTTGATTCAATAATGTAATTATGCTGAAAATTTTCTAAGTGTCACCCATCACCGAATCGTATGATCATTTCCATTTCCACGGAAATACCCGGTTTTGGCATTCACTGTAAAGAGATACATTGGAAAAGCGGAATCACCGGTTCCTTTCAACAAGGAGCCTTGGTTGTTGGTCGCATAAAAATTATAGTAACCTTCTCCATTCACGATTCGTACGCGCTCAAAGGTATAACCCCCTTCAACGACATAGCCGCGAGCAATTGCGGTTGCAATGATCTTTTCTTGGACACCAGGCGCCCAATTCCAAGCCGGATTGCTAGAGTCTGCCAAATCACTTTCACGTGCTGGAATGATTGGTTGATTATTGGTATTCGTTGGTGTATTCGGCGATAATACATAATCAGCTTCAGAAGACTGGCTATTGTTAGCCGTAGTTGTTTCTTGAGCTGCGGCGGCTTTTTCCGCTTGTGCCTGAGCTGCTTCTTGGGCCGCCTTCTCTTTAGCAGCCTTCTCGGCAGCTTCTTTTTTCTTCAGTGCAGAATCAATCGGTGCTATCTCAGCAGTCAATTGCTCTTTTAAAGAAGCAATCGGCAATGCATCGATCTTCTTCACTAAATCATTGTAGCTTTTTCGCGTGACTTTGTCAGAAAGTTCACCCTCTTTATTCAAAGCAACCATGCTTTTGACTGCATTTCGTACTTCTTCGATCTGGGCATACTCTTTTTGCCCTTGATCAATCGCCCGATTTACTAATTGATCGAATGGTGTTTCAGATGTTCTTTTTGACATAGTCACTGCCGAAGGCTCTTTTAAGGAAACCTTCTGCAATTGATCTTCAATGATCACTGGACTAGTGAAATACCCATTGATTTCCGAAAGAGTCGCCATCTTTTCTTTGATTGTTTCAGACTGAGCCAACAAGTCCGGGTAACGGCTTTCCGTTTTATACTTGGCTAGTCGATCAGTCAATGCCGTCAATTGCGTAGTTGTTTTGTCTGCTTTGATAAATTCTTGGTTATCGTCGGTATAAAAATCGGCTAGATCCGCTTCGATCTGGTCCAGCTCACTTGCTGTCGCAATTTGTTCTTGACGAGCGGTCTCTTCGTAATAATACCAGCCACCTGCAGAAACAAGTACCAACGCCGCAGCCGCTACATAGAATTTTTTGCGTGACTTTTTATTTTTGGGCAGTGGATCGGTTTTACTCTTCGTATTTTCAGATACCGCTGTTTTTTCTGGAATTTCGGCAAGCTTTGTTTCTTCTGCTTCAATTTCCGGTTGCGGACTCTCTGTTGATTGAGGGCTTTCTGAAGATTCAGTAATCGCTGCAGTATCAGTTTGTTCATCTTCTAATCCAGATTGAGATTGTTCCTCCGTTAGAGGAAGAGCCTCTTTATCGTCCGTGACTTCCGGTATCACTGGAACATCTGTCGCATCTTCATCCATCTCTGAATTTTTATGTTGACGAATATAAGCAGATAAAATAGCCGAATCGTGATCTTCAGGGACCTCGGCTGAATCTACTAAATCATTGGGCTCTGCGGAACTTTCTGCGATCGATTGGATTCCTTTGTCTGATCCAGACACTTCATTGCTTTCATTTCCACTGTGCATCGATTGTTCTGCTGACTGATATTCAAGTGACTGTGATTCGATCGTTTCGGACGCATCTGATAGCGTTTCTTTTGAAACGGGTGTCTGTTCTATATTTGGGTTCGTTATCAGCTCTTGCACGTTTACGTCGTCTTCTGACTGATTGTTCTTTGACTCATCAGTTTCATTCTTGTCTTCGAAATGTTCAATTAATTCACCTAAGGGAACATCCTTAAAATCAGACCAGCGGATATCATCATTTTGCTGCGGATTCTTTTCGGATACCGTCTCATTCGTATGAGGGGCTTCTTTTTCATTTGCCTCATCCGCTTTAACAAACTCAAAGCCGCAGTTTGGACATTTCTTTTGTGCATCAATTGATTCAAATCCACATTGAGGACATGTTTTCATCATTTGTTCGAATTTGCTCCTTTTATTTTGAACCTGCTTCGGCAGTTATCTGTTCATCGTTGAAAGGTTTCATTTTACTACAGAATATCACACTTATAGACTTGCCCTTTATTCACTGGCTTTGGTGAAAAAACTCTCTGTACCAAAATGATTCACCTTCGTGTAAATGATTCACAAAATTAAATTTATCATATTCAAAGCAATTAGCCAACACTTGCTTCGTTACGTTTTTATTAAGTTCATTACTTTTCCTACGAAAGTTGGCTAAACCACAAGAAAAAGACTTCTCCAAGGATACTTCTTGGAAAAGTCTTTGTGGTCTCAGTTTTATTCTAGAAAATCTTTTAATTGTTTTGAGCGGGAAGGATGGCGTAATTTACGTAACGCTTTTGCTTCGATCTGACGAATCCGTTCTCTCGTTACACCAAAAACTTTTCCGACTTCTTCTAAAGTACGTGTCCGACCATCATCGATACCAAAACGCAATCGCAAAACATTTTCTTCACGATCGGTCAACGTATCTAGTACGTCTTCCAGTTGTTCTTTCAACAATTCGTAGGCTGCATGTTCGGCGGGACTTGTCGCATCTTGATCTTCGATAAAATCGCCTAGATGGGAATCATCCTCTTCACCGATCGGTGTTTCCAATGAAACTGGCTCTTGTGCGATTTTCAAGATTTCACGTACTTTTTCAGTTGGCAGATCCATTTCTGCTCCGATTTCTTCCGGTGTCGGTTCGCGACCTAGATCTTGCAGTAATTGCCGTTGGATTCGAATCAATTTATTGATTGTTTCCACCATATGGACTGGAATCCGAATCGTCCGTGCTTGGTCGGCAATAGCACGAGTGATTGCTTGACGAATCCACCAAGTGGCATAAGTCGAGAACTTGAATCCTTTGCGGTAATCGAATTTTTCAACAGCTTTCATCAAGCCCATGTTTCCTTCTTGGATCAAGTCCAAAAACTGCATCCCCCGACCAACGTAACGTTTCGCAATACTTACAACGAGACGTAAGTTGGCTTCAGCTAACCGTTGTTTCGCTTCTTGGTCGCCTTCTTCGATTTTTAAAGCAAGGGCTACTTCTTCTTCGGCAGTCAATAAGGGTACGCGTCCGATTTCTTTCAGATACATCCGTACCGGATCATTGATCTTGACACCCGTAGGAGCGGAAAGATCTTCTTGTGGTTGCGTTGCTTGCTGCTTTTCATTGCTCTTCAAACTATGAACGGAAGGCTCCCCATTCTCATCTACTACACTGATCCCTGAGTCTTCCAGTTTTTGGATCAGCTTGTCCATTGCGTCTGCATCTAAAGAATAAGGGGTCGCTAAATGATTGGTTAGTTCGTCATAAACGACTTGTCCTTTTGGTTTGTTTTCTTTGATAAATTCGGCAACAGCTTTGTCATATGTTTTCTTTGTTTCTTCTGCCATGAAAGAAAGCCCCTTTCAGTTCGCTATTTAGCTTGTTTCAACCGTTTGGTCAAATCAATGATCGCAATTGCTAATTCCAACTCTAATTGCTGGTTTCCTTTTTGTCGTGCTTCTTGCTGCTGGATTCGTTTTTGATTGATTTCTTCAGCAATGCCCGACTTACGAAATACCTGCAGAAGGTCTTGGAATTCTTGTTCCGTCCCCTCTTCAGAAGCCTTGATATCAGCGATCTCGATCACTTGTTGTTTCATTTGTTCATCTTTCAAAAAATCCAAGAATTTTGCTAGGATAAATTGCTCTTCGGTTTCCATATACGCATCGTATAAAAAATAGATTTGTTGGTATTTATCATGAATAAACGCAACACCGGTACTTTTAAAACGAGGATTCAGCGTATTGTCATGGAACAGACGATATAACAGTAATTCCTCCGCCTTTTCTACCTGAGTTTTCCGTTGCTGTCGTGGTGGCG
Organism: Enterococcus sp. DIV0574; assembly: GCF_051711125.1. NCBI lineage: Bacteria > Bacillati > Bacillota > Bacilli > Lactobacillales > Enterococcaceae > Enterococcus > Enterococcus sp. DIV0574. The sequence continues at coordinate 1,159,789 of NZ_JBIOMA010000001.1, read as the reverse complement.
GTGGTGCTACACTCACTGCTTCACGAACTGGCGGTGAAGGCGTTGGGGTCGGCTGCGTCTGTTTTAACTGACGCAATTGCGTCTGTAGTGTTTCTCGACTAATATGAAATTCAGTTGAAAGTTGTGTCAAGTATCGGTCCTGTTCTAGCAAAGAATCTACATGCTGTAATTCTTGCAAGACCTCTTGGACATAATCGATCTGTTCTTTTTCATTGGCCAAATTGCGATTGGCACGATGAAAGTCCATTTTGAATGCAAACACCGTTTCTCTGCCATGCATGGCCAGTTTGAAAAAGGCCTCTGTACCATACTTTCGCACATAATCATCCGGGTCCAGACGTTCAGGGACTCGAACGACGGAGAGATTCACGCGGCTATGTTCTTGTAAAAGATCAATCCCGCGATTCGTTGCATTGATTCCTGCCTGGTCACCATCATAGCAAAGGATGACTTCTGTAGCGACACGTTCAATATTGGCAATCTGCTGGTTCGTCAAACTAGTTCCCATTGAAGCGATCCCGTTCTCAATTCCTGATTGCCACGCTGCGATTACATCCATAAAGCCTTCAAATAGAAAGACTTGGCCTTCTTTTCGGATTGATCGCCGGGCTTTATCAAAGTTGAAAAGTACTTCACGCTTATTGAAAAGCATTGTTTCCGGACTGTTCAAATACTTGGGCTGGTCTTTGCTATCATCCTGTTCCGTTTGAAACCAGCGTCCAGAAAAACCGATGGTCTTTCCTTGAGGGTTCCGAATCGGAAACATGATTCTTTGATAAAAACGGTCAGCAAGTTGCCCATCGTTCCTTTGTACAAAGAGACCTGTATCCGCAAAAAATGCCGCATTTGCTTTTTCATTCAAAAAAACTTTTTCCAAAAAGGCACGCTCGTTAGGCGCAAAACCAATCTGAAATTCGTCAATCAGTGCCATCGTCAATCCGCGTTCCAGCAAATAATCCAATGCGTCTTGCCCGGCAGCCGTATTGACTAACATGTGATGATAGACTTCAGCAGCTTTTTCATGCAACGCGATCAATTGATTTTGCTGAGAAGAGGTTGCATCAATTGCTTCGGTTTGCTTGTATTGCTCATCTAAAGGGATATCACTGATTTCTGCAACTTTCAAAACAGATTCTGGAAAACTTAATCCTTCTAACTCTTGCAAAAAACCAAAGACATTGCCTCCGCGGCCACAGCCAAAACAATGGTAGATCTGCTTGTCTTCTGCCACAGAAAAAGAAGGTGACTTTTCGTTGTGGAAGGGACATAATCCAAAATAGTTTTTCCCAGATTTCTTCAACTGGACGTACTGACCAACGATATCAACGATATTGCTTCGTTCTCGAATATCATCAATGACCGTTTGAGGTATTCGTGCCATCCACTCACCTCCATTCGGTAAGTATTCCCGTATTCATTAGGTAAAAAATCGCACCAATCAGAATCAGTGCGACGAATAATTAGACAGAATCACTCATATTGATTCTATCATATTTTATTGTTTTTTCAAGTCTTTTACCTGCTTGATTTCAGAGACTTTCAAGAAAACAAAATACTACCCATTTTTATCTTCCATTGATTGAATTTTACCACATCTGCATAAAATAAATTGCCACCATTGTGATACAAATAACCGCCATTATAAGTGATCGACTGCCACCCCCAGTAACGATAGGTTTGCTCATTATCATTTCCTAACAAAGGAGAAAGCACTTCTTTTGAATAGGACTCTGCCAGTTCTAGCGTATTTTCGCCACCATTCTTGGCTACATAATCAATATAGTCTGTCCCAAAATTATAGGCTTGAACGGCGGTCCACAGATCACAGTCCATGTCAGCAGATTTTTTGATCAGTTTAGCCAGATAAGCCACTCCCTGCTCGATACTGTCTTGGGCATTTTCAAATTGATTTTGTTTTCCGTAAGCACTCTCTGAGCTTTGCATCGGGTCGTTTCCTTCCCCTTTTGATTCAGTCAACATAATACTCATCGCTAATTCCTGATAGTCGCTGATGCCATATTTTTCTGTTTGCTCAGCGATTGTTTCTTCATAAGAATACACTTTCTTTAGAGCTGTATAATTTTTATAGCCTAAAAACAGCCCGCCGATAAGCAACAGGACTCCAGCTATTTTTGCTATAAAAATAAAAAATCGTCGCAGTTTTCTCATGGAAAAACATCCTATCTTTTTAGTGTCAGCTTCTATCCTACTATGAAACTTATTTGCTGACTAGGTTTGTTTTCCATCATCTAAAATCCTTAATAAAATCACAAAGAAATTTAGAAAAAGAAACAGTGACTGTCCTAAAAGGCTCTAGTCACTGCTTCATTTTTGTTGAAACACTGATTTATTTTTCGATTTCAGTAACGATACCGGAACCAACTGTGCGGCCACCTTCACGAATAGAGAACGTCGTTCCATTTTCAACGGCGATTGGATGAATCAATTCCACATCGATGGTCACGTTGTCACCTGGCATCACCATTTCTGTTCCTTCAGGCAATGTAATGTTCCCTGTCACATCCGTTGTACGGAAATAAAATTGTGGACGATAGTTGTTGAAGAATGGTGTATGACGACCACCTTCTTCTTTCGTCAATACATAAACTTCTGCTTGGAATTTTGTATGTGGTGTGATCGAACCTGGTTTAGCCAACACTTGTCCGCGTTCGATTTCGTCACGAGTGATCCCTCTTAGCAAGACACCTACATTGTCGCCGGCTTCCCCAAAGTCCATCGTCTTGCGGAACATTTCGACGCCTGTCACTACAGCTTTTTGGGTTTCAGGTTTGATACCGACGATTTCTACTTCATCGCCTACCCGAACTGTTCCCCGATCGATCCGTCCGGAAGCAACTGTTCCTCGTCCAGTAATCGAAAAGACATCTTCAACTGGTAAGAGTAATGGTTTGTCTGTATCCCGCTCTGGTGTTGGGATATAGCTATCTACTGTATCCATTAATTCCATGATGGCAGCTTCTGCATCAGGGTCTCCTTCCAACGCTTTTAATGCCGAACCTTTGATAACAGGAATGTCATCACCTGGAAAATTATATTCAGATAGTAGTTCTCTTACTTCCATTTCCACTAAATCGATCAATTCTTCGTCATCGACTAAATCGATTTTGTTCAAGAAAACAATCAGATGTTTCACACCAACTTGTCTCGAAAGCAAGATATGTTCCCGAGTTTGAGGCATTGGACCATCTGTTGCGGATACAACTAAAATCGCACCATCCATTTGGGCAGCACCGGTAATCATATTTTTAACATAATCCGCGTGTCCTGGAGCATCAATGTGAGCATAATGACGTTTTTCTGTTTCATATTCAACGTGAGCGGTATTGATCGTGATACCACGTTCCCGTTCTTCAGGAGCCGCATCAATACTTGCGTAATCTTGCGGATTAGCGAGTCCTTTTTTACCAAGAACTGTCGTAATGGCAGCAGTCAGTGTCGTTTTCCCATGATCCACGTGTCCAATTGTACCAATGTTTACATGTGGTTTACTACGATCATAATGTTGTTTTGCCATAATAATTTCCCTCCTAAATGAGATGTAGCGCCGTTGGATCGGCTCTACTATCAATTATAGACTTTTCCTTACAAAAGTAAAAAATTCTTTCTTACTTATTTTTTGTAAGTTTAAATCTATCTCTATTATAGGTCAAATTTAGTCAAAGTCAAGAATATTGTCTCCTTCATTGTTTGCCGTTTTTATTCAAAATTTCTAAGATTTGCTTTGATTTTGATAAAATAGTTGGACGGGTCTGCTTTTTTATAGAATAATAGATATGAGGTGAACAGGAATGAAAAAAATCATTGCGAGTTTGATCGTCTTTGGCGTTTTCTTAGGCGGCTGTTTCTTTGCCTACCGTTATTACTATGGCGGCACTGCTTACTACACCGAAATCACTACCAGCGGTACCCACTCAACATCAATTGCCAGTGATGGTGTGGCTCAAGATATTTATAAATATGAACAAGCGGCTTATAATGAATCAGGTGAAGAGAAGATCGTTAAAATGAATGAACACCGCTCCAAGCCCCTACGAGAAGGAGCTTATCTGAAACTGTTAGTCAATCCCCGCAAAGGTGTCCTCAGTTGGGAAGAAGTCTCACAAGAAGATGTACCCAAACCCGCTTTGGATCAACTCAACAATAAATAAAAATAGCTGCCAGAGACTCCTTGAGAAGAGCCTGGCAGCTATTTTTATATGCGATTGATGACTTCTTCCACATTTTTGATGGTTACAGAAATCGTGCCATCGGGATTGTTGATGAATTCGATCAAATTCGGATCTCGATAGACATCCAATGGAACGATCAACTCGATACCATTGGAAAGTTTTAGCTTTTGTTTGCCATATTTTTTTTCTGAAATTTCTCTGACCTCTCGCAGCATAGGGGCTTGATCGATATACCCTTTTTCTGCTACTTCTTCTTGAAAGGCCATCTGAGCCGTAATATTATCTTTGAATACTTTTTGGGCAATCGAATCTACATGCAGCTGACCATTTTCTTCTATTGTATCGTAAACAGCCTCTTTGACATCGGCGATGACATCATAAGAAGGGGTCTCAAACTTTTGACCAATTTTTTCAGCTACCTTTTTGATGACTTTGACATTTTCTTCTAGAGAAGGCAGCGGTTCAGAATCAATCACTTTCGTGGAGAAATAGAAATATTTTTCTCCGGAGAAGGTATATTTTTTCTCTACTAATTCGTAAGTCAGCTGCTCGACATCGATCGTTATTCCTTCATCTGCTTTTTGGGTTTTGCCAGCTAAAAGTGCTCGATGCAAAATCAGATTATTGGCGATACCTGTTTCAGTACTGTCGATAAAGTGCGTGTAGCCATCTGTATAGTTAACCTTCAAAAATGCTAATTGCAGTTTGGTATCTAATTCATACAAAACAATGAAAGCATCCGCACTTGGTGCATCTTCACTTTGATGGTAAACTTCATACCAGCGTCGCAGGATTGCTTCACTGCTTTCTACAAATGCTTCCGGCGCTTGTTTGACGAATCTAGCCATCTCAGAGTCCTCCAGCAAGCGGCCGGTCTTTGTCTGAGGTGTCGCTAATTTTTGAATTTTTTTCGTTAAATAATCTCGGATGTATTCCGTTGTCAGATCCAATTCCACTTGCGAGTATACGGGATCACCCGTTTGTCGATCCACAATGTGCATGATCGCACGCTTTAAATAGATATCCATATTCTCTCTCCTTATCCATTTCTCAAGTGTACAAAAAAACTGGTTCAAAACACAAGTTTTTTTACATCTTTTTTGTGCATTATTTTGATCAGAAGTATCTTCCATTGGAAAAAAATCCCTTCTCTGCTAAACTAAAAACAAAGAAATGGAGGAATGAAAATGAACAGTTATACTTTATCGAACAATGTATCGATTCCTGAACTTGGCTTTGGCACTTGGCAAACACCAAATGGTGACGTTGCTGTTTCTGCTGTCAAAAAAGCATTGGAAGTTGGTTACCGTCATATCGATACCGCGCAAGGTTACAAAAATGAAGACAGTGTTGGACAAGCAATTAAAGAAAGTGACATTCCTAGAGAAGAAATCTTTTTGACAACAAAATTATGGAATGAAAATCACTCTTACGACTTGGTCCTTTCTTCCTTTGAAGAATCGTTGAAGAAATTACAAACCGACTATATCGATCTTTTCTTGATTCATTGGCCAAATCCAGTGAAATTCCGTGACAATTGGCAGTCAGCAAATGCAGAGACATGGCGCGCGATGGAAGAGCTTTATCAAGCTGGTAAGATCAAAGCCATCGGCGTCAGCAATTTCTTGCCTCATCATTTCGAAGAACTGAAAAAAACAGCCACTATTTTCCCAATGGTCAACCAGATTTTCTTAGCGCCTGGTGAATTACAAAAAGAAGTAGTGTCTTATTGCCAAGAGCACAATGTCTTATTGGAAGCTTACAGTCCTTTAGGCACAGGAAAGATCTTTGACGTTCCTGAAATGCAGGAACTCTCTGACAAGTACGGCAAAACGATTGCTCAAATCGCGATTCGCTGGTCTTTACAACATGGTTTCTTGCCGCTGCCTAAATCTGTTACACCAAGTCGTATCGAGGAAAACTTAGCAGTCTTTGATTTTGAGCTTTCTGATGAAGATATGCAGCGAATCGACCAACTAGATGGAGTCGTTGGGAAAGCAACTAATCCGGATACAACAGGATTCTAATGAGGGAAAACCCGATGGATTCTACACGTTTGGATCAACTGCCCACTGCCGTCAAGCGAGCCTTGCATCCTGATTTTGTATTTCTGATTTTTCCCGACTACGTTCAACATTTTCCCGCACGTCAATGGGATCAGTCAGACTATCAGCAAATGCTTGCTGAAAAAGCGAAGATGCCGCTAAGCTTTTTTCTATGGGAAAATTGCTTGGTCGCCTACGGTAAAAATGATTCGTTTATTTTGATGCCTAAATATCAGCAAATCGACGCTTTGAGCACTATGCGATGAACCTGGTATATCTTTAGAAGTAAGTTGTTGCCCTCAGAAACAGTCAAAGTCATCCCCTACTCATTGGGTATGATCTTGGCTGTTTCTTTTATTTCATTTAAGGAAAAGCCATTTTTTCTGATAATCAAAAGAAATTCCTCATTTTTTCATGAAAACCCCTGTTCATTTTCGTCATTATTCCTTATAATCGAGATTGATTGAGAGGAGAAGAATATGAAAAAGAAACAATTAGCCAAGTTAAAACAACAATTTCGGCCATCTTATGAAATGGCACGTCAACAATTATTTTCAGCGATCCAACACAAGACAGCTGCAAATTTTGGACTAGAGACCACCGTTTATATCAACCCTAAAAACCGTGAGGAAATGTTGATTGAACTGCAAACGGCAACGACCAAAGAACAAAAAATCGCAGTTCCTTTAGACGAGAATTTCAAAATCGTTGTGAAACGAATCCAAAAACAAGAAAAAGGTCTATTAGATCGTTTTAGTGATAATCTAGTGGAAGAAATCGCCGCTTATTGGTTACCAGCAACATCAGCTGTCAATCAACCAGAAGCCTCTGCTACCGAACCAGTCTCAGAATCTCAGACGGAAGCAGCGGAAACAACGGATGGTTTTGCCGCTTTTGAAGAAAAAATGACTGCATTTCCTAAATTCTCTGTTGAAAGAAATGCCGAGAATGTGCAGATTTTTGAAGATACAGCGAAAGAAAAACGCCTATTGGCAACTATATCAGCGACTGAAGTTGGCGAATTCACTGTTGAACCTGCCTTAGCTCGTAAGTACAAACTGAAGCTGGATGTGATTCCATTGATCGAAGAGTATGCGAATACCCCACTAACTGAACGTTAAGCTAAAGAGACGATGATAGAAAAAAAACGAACAGCTCAACTGTTGGGGTTTGGCTGTTTCATTTGTTGGAATCCTTCTATCATCGTCTCTTTCTTTTAAAGACGTCTTTGCCCATTACCAAAAAGCCATCTGCTAAAGGGTATTGATCAAATTCCCTAGGACTAAACAACTCTACTCTGTATCAAGGAGGACCATGATGAACGATTCTAAATATCTCCTAAAACATACAGTTCCTGAAGTAGCTGAATACCTAACTCTACGAAAAGCCTGCGGTCTTTCTCTTCGTGGAACAGCTGCGAGTAAGATTGGTTTAAGCAATAGTCTTTTTGCAGTGACTGTTCGAAGAACCAGCGATCAAACCTTAGTCGGCATGGGCCGATTGATTGGTGACGGAGGTACTGCCTATCAAATCCTAGACATCGCTGTCCTTCCTGAAGATCAAGGCAATGGATTGGCAAAATCAATCATGAGCGCCATAATGAACCATATACATAATGAAGTAGATCCCCAAGCTTACGTGAACCTGATTGCTGATTGTCCAGCTGAAAATCTTTATCAGCAGTTTGGTTTTGTGGAGACAGCCCCCAAAAGTATTGGGATGTACTTAAAAAGATGAGCTTTAGCAGCTTCTAGAAACACTCATCAATTTGTCTATGACAAAAAAACTTGTTTCAACAGTAGCATTTGCTACCGTTGAAACAAGTTTTTTATTGTTCCCGAATTTCTCCTAAAAACCGTAACGCTTGTTGTTGATTCATTGGAGGATTTTGCCGTAGTTTTTCAGCTACTTGCTCGATTTCCGCTTTCTCCGCTCCAACAGCGATCGCTAGTGAACGAGCTTGCATACTCATATGTCCCTTCTGAATCCCTTCTGAGACAAGCGCCCGCAAAGCTGCCAAATTTTGGACAAGTCCCACACTTGCAGCTAGCGCAGCTAACTCTTGAGAAGAGTGAACATCACTGATTTCCAATGCTGCTTGTGCTTTTGGTAGGACCTTTGTGGCACCACCAACAGTAGCGATAGCTAACGGCAACGTGATTTCCCCTACTAATCGATCTGATTCGATGGTCCAATTAGTCAGTCCTTGATAGCTGCCAGTACGTGCTGCATAGCCGTGGCAGGCAGCAGAAACTGCCCGGGTATCATTTCCAGTGGCCAGCATCACTGCCTCCACCCCATTCATGATGCCTTTATTATGAGTGACGGCTCGATAAGGATCCGTTTTGGCAAACAAAGAAGCTTGAACAATTTTTTGTGCAACCGTGGCGCCACCTCTTTTGCTCAAAGCGGAAAACGGTACTTCACAAACAGCCGTGACTAATGACTCAGTAGCAAGATTGCTTAAAATACTAAATAAGATTTCTTCATTAGGAAACCATTCTCTGAAAAGTGCGGCAACGCCTTCTAAGATCGCATTGATGATATTGGCTCCCATCGCATCCTTGACATCCACGAAAAGATCCACCGATAAAAACGTCGACTGATCAGCAGATTCCTGCTGAGAATCTACTGGAAAGTGCCGCAGAGCGATGCGCCGCAATCCTCCTTCTCGTTTGACGATCGAAGGATAGCTTTGTTCTGCCCGTTCAAAAATCACAGCTTGGTTTTCCGCAATCCGTTGCTCGATCTCATTTGGATTCTTTGCAGAAAAAACAATCTGTCCCCGCAACAATCGTTCTTTGCTTTGCGTATGGATCTCACCAGCCATTTTGGCTCCATTACTCATTGCTGCAATCACAGAAGGTTCTTCTGTAGCCATTGGCACGACATATGCTTTGCCGTCCACCTTCAGATTCATGCCTACACCCATTGGCAGCTCGATCTCACTGATTTGGTTCTCAATCAAATGGTTCGCCGTGTCTTCCGCTAACATCATTTGTGACAGTTGTTGTTTTGTTTCACTAGAAATTTTTTGTTGATTCTCAAGCTCTTGTAACCGCTCAGCGGGGGACAACTCATAAAATTTCTTATCCGTCGGCTTTGCTTTTTCAATTGTTGGCCGCTCCAACAGCATAGCCAGCCCTAGCCCGCCACCAACACATAAAGAAGCAATCCCATAACGGGCTTGGATCTCTTGCATTTGGTAGACCAAAGAAGTTGCTAAGCGGGCTCCTGTAGCACCAATCGCATGTCCAAGAGAAATTCCGCCACCATAGCGATTGACTTTTGCTGGATCCAATCCCAATTCAGACTCCACCACGATCGAAGATGCAGCAAATGCTTCGTTGATCTCAAACACACCGATGTCTTCTAATGAAACTTTTTGATTTTGAAGAAGTGTTTGAATTGCCTTGATAGGCGAGATCCCCATGATTTCAGGATCGATCCCTACTTCAACGATCTCTTTGATCGTCGCTAAATACGGAATATCATTTGTTTCACAGTAGGTTTTTGATGCTAACAACACCAATGCTGCACCATCATTGATCGTAGAAGCATTTCCTGCAGTTACGGTACCGTCAGTTTTAAAAACTGGTTTTAAAGAAGCCAGTTTTTCCATTGTGGTCTGACTGCGGATCCCTTCATCTGCGGTGATCGTTTCTGTTTCGCCAGCCAGCGGAACGATCTCTTTCGCAAATTTATTCTCTGCTTGCGCTTTAGCAGCTTTCATTTGTGACTGATAGGCAAACTGGTCCTGAGCCTCTCGTGAGATGTCATAGCGTTGCGCCACATTTTCAGCTGTCAAGCCCATTGGCTTACTACTAAAAGCATCTGTTAAGCCATCTAATGTCATACTTGAGACTGGGACACTGTAAGTATCTTCTGCTTTATTGTAATGACTGAGGGACGGAGCATTCGTCATGCTTTCGATCCCCCCGGCTAAAACAACTTGCGCTTTGCCCAACTGGATTTGCTCCATTCCCATTAAAATGGCTTTCAATCCAGACCCACAAACTTCATTGATCGTTGATGCCGGGATGTCCACTGAGAGACCACTTTGTAGGGCCACTTGTCGGGCAGGGTTTTGGCCATTGCCTGCTTGTAGGACATTGCCGATGATCACTTGCGCGATTTCTTCCTTGATCTTTTGATTTCGTTCAAACATATCTTTCGCTACAGCAGTACCTAAGGCAACTGCTGAAAATTTCTTTAATGACCCATGGTATTTACCGATGGGAGTTCTTCGTGCATCGATAATAACAACTTCTTCCACCATGCCACCTCCAACAGAAATATATCATTATTTCCACAAAAAAAGAATACCCCACGAGTTTGCATTCTGTTCCAATCAGCCATTCTTAAATAAAGTTTAAATTCTAATAGAATTTTTTTCATTTTTAAACAAAAATATGATACCGTATAAACGATAGTTATAACATAAGTTAAACCCAAAGGAGCGTCATAATGAACGTTGGTATTGATAAAATAAATTTTTTTGTTCCGCCTTACTATATAGACATGGTTGATCTCGCTCACGCTCGTGAGGTAGATCCTAATAAATTTACCATTGGTATCGGTCAAGACCAAATGGCAGTCAGCAAAAAAACACACGATATCGTTACATTTGCGGCTAGTGCAGCAAAAGAAATCTTAGAACCTGAAGATTTGCAGGCAATCGACATGGTGATTGTCGGTACAGAATCTGGAATCGATGAGTCGAAAGCTTCTGCTGTAGTCTTACACAGATTGCTTGGCGTCCAACCTTTCGCCCGCTCTTTCGAAATCAAAGAGGCTTGTTACGGAGCAACCGCAGGGATTCAATTTGCGAAAACCCATATTCAAGCCAATCCAGAAAGCAAGGTTCTAGTCATTGCGTCCGATATTGCTCGTTATGGTTTACGTTCCGGTGGTGAACCAACACAAGGAGCAGGTGCTGTTGCCATGTTGCTTACAGCTAACCCACGAATTCTAACTTTTGAAAATGACAATTTGATGTTGACTCAAGATATTTATGATTTTTGGCGTCCTCTCGGCCACGCTTATCCAATGGTCGATGGGCATCTATCTAACCAAGTTTACATCGATTCTTTCAAAAAAGTGTGGCAAGCTCATTGTGAACGCAATCAAGCCAGCATCAGCGATTATGCTGCAATCAGTTTCCATATTCCTTATACAAAAATGGGGAAAAAAGCATTGTTAGCAGTCTTTGCCGATGAAGTAGAAACGGAGCAGGAACGAGTGATGGCTCGCTATGAAGAATCCATCGTCTATAGTCGCAGAATCGGCAATCTCTATACCGGCTCTCTGTATTTGGGACTGATTTCGTTATTAGAAAATTCGTCTCATTTAAGCGCAGGAGATCGCATTGGTCTTTTTAGTTATGGTTCTGGGGCTGTTTCTGAATTTTTCAGTGGTCGTTTGGTAGCTGGTTATGAAAATCAATTAAACAAAGAAGCCCACACTCAGCTATTGGATCAGCGACAAAAATTAAGTATTGAGGAATATGAAGCCATCTTTACTGATTCATTGGAAATCGATGAAGATGCCGCTTTTTCTGATGATCTTCCTTATAGTATTCGAGAAATTAAAAATACGATCCGTTATTATAAAGAAAGCTAAACCTATTTAATAAAAGCAGCTTAGTTAATCTGGCTGCTTTTTTATTTTATTTTACTATTTGCATACATCTCTTTATCTGTTATAAAAAAAATTTTCAGAATATTGCGTTTTTCAATTGACAGATGGCAGAACTTTCGTCTATACTGAAAACAATTCAAGTTTGGAGGAAGAATCATGAAATTATTGCTATCCCCACAACTGAATATTGCTTACTTTAGCTATTTTAGATAGTTTGTATTCATAACATTGTGGATACAAACCTCACAACACTTTGTTTGTATCTATAATGGCTAGAGCAGTTTAACGTGAACAGCAGCCATGTAGAGAATCTTCTAAATGGCCGCACTGAATTTCTGAATTTTGGTAAGTTCAAATCCATTTAGACGATTGTCTGAATGGATTTTTTTGTTCCGTTGGGTTTAAATCAAGACTTTTTAGGAGGAATATTTGATGAAAATGAAAAAATGGATCACAACTGGCCTATTGGCAACTACCTTAGGACTTGGACTTGCGGCATGCGGGAATACCAACAATGCCACTGAAGATGGCAAAAAAACGGTTGGTATCTTGCAGCTGGTGGAACATGGTTCGTTAGATGCTGCCTATGAAGGATTCAAAGAAGGTTTGGCGGAAGGCGGCTATAAAGAAGGCGAAAACCTTACTTTAGAATACCAAAATGCCCAAAACAGCCAAGACAATCTGAAGAGTATGAGCGAAAAACTTGTAAAAAATTCTCCTGATCTTCTCTTAGGGATCGCGACACCAGCTGCTGTCTCATTGGCGAATGAAACAACAGATATTCCGATCGTTGTAACTGCAGTCACTGATTTAGTTGAAGCAAAATTAGCGGAGTCCAATGAAGCTCCTGGACGCAATATCACTGGTACATCTGACATGGTCCCTATCGATAAACAGATTCAATTGTTATTGAGTATTGTCCCTGACGCTAAAACAATCGGTATTATGTATAATGCTGGAGAAGCAAATTCAAAAATCCAAGCAGATTTGGCAGAAAAAGCATTGAAAGATGCAGGTGTAGACGTCAAAGTCTTGACAGCAAACACGACAAATGATGTCCAACAAGTAACTACTAGTTTAGCTAAAGATGTGGATGGTATCTATGTGCCAACAGATAATACCTTTGCTTCTGCTGCGGCAGTCGTTGGTGAAGTAGCCAAAGAAACCAAAACACCGATCGTTGCTGGTTCTGTCGAGCAAGTGGAAGATGGCGCTTTAGCTACATTCGGGATCGATTACAAGTCACTAGGCAAACAAACGGGTGAATTGGCTGCAAAAATTCTTGATGGAGATGAAAAGCCCGCTACAACACCTGTAGAAACAGCGAATAAACTAGAGCTAGTTGTGAACCAGGAAATGGCAACTGCATTAGGAATTGATCCAGAAAGCATCGTGGCTCCTGAGTAATTTTGCTACTATCTACTATCTACTATAATTTTGCTGCTATATGATGAAATGATGAAAACTAACTTGAAACTAAAAACCTAAAAATGATTTGAGGAAACCTTATGAATTTAATCAATACATTTTTCATACTTATTCAATCAGCTGCCTCTCAAGGTATGTTGTGGGCATTATTAGCGATCGGGGTTTATTTGACCTTCCGAATCTTAGATATTGCCGATTTGACAGCTGAGGGAAGCTTTCCATTAGGAGCCGGCATTGCTGCTGTCAGCATCACCAATGGCCTTTCCCCTTTTACGGCAAGTCTGTTGGGCTTTTGCGGCGGTTTAGCTGCCGGATTTGTCTCAGGGATCTTGCATACCAAATTTAAAATTCCCGCATTATTAGCGGGAATCATTACCATGACTGGATTGTATTCTATTACAAATCGGATCATGGGGGCACCCAATATTGCCTTGTTAGGGGAAGATACTGTTTTTACTTGGTTTCAAACACTAGGCTTAACGAAAAATACCGCAGTCATTTGTACAGGCCTCCTGTTTGCTGCTGTCGTGATTTTGTTGCTGTTTCTCTTCTTCCGCACAGAGATTGGACTAGCAGTGCGAGCAACGGGAGACAATCTCGCGATGAGTGAAGCCAACGGAATTAATACGGACAATATGAAACTAATTGGCTATATGATTTCCAATGGCTGTATTGCTCTTTCTGGTTCCCTCTTAGCTCAAAACAATGGTTTTGCTGATCTTAACTCAGGTGTAGGAACGATCGTGATCGGATTAGCATCGATCATTATCGCGGAAGTCCTTTTCAGCAATAAATCTTTGTGGGTTCGTTTGATCACGATTGTGATTGGTGCGATCTTGTATCGTCTAATCCTGGCCATCGTCTTTGAATTCAACGTGGAAGCTTCAGATTCAAAACTTGCCTCTGCCATCGTTTTAGTTATCTGTCTTTCATTGCCGCAAATTCGAACGAAACTTGGATTGCAAAAATTTCTTCCGAAAACCAAAGGAGGTCAATCATGACGACACCTGTTTTAACGATCAGTGATTTACACCAAACATTTGAAAAAGGAACCATCAACGAAAATCATGTCCTTCGCGGGATCGATCTCACCATGAACAGCGGTGATTTCATTACGATTATCGGTGGAAACGGTGCAGGAAAATCAACATTACTCAATAGTATTGCTGGAACGATCCCAACAGAACAAGGTAAGATCATCTTAGGTGACAAAGAAATCACACGTCATTCAGTCACACGACGCTCCAAAGAAATCAGTCGTGTCTTCCAAGACCCGCGGATGGGGACAGCCGTTCGTTTGACAGTCGAAGAAAACTTAGCCCTTGCTTATAAAAGAGGCCAGGTTCGCGGGTTTTCCTCCGGTGTCAAAGGAAAGCATCGGGCCTTCTTCAAAGAAAAGTTAGCTCGCTTGAATCTTGGTCTTGAAAATCGACTGACGACTGAGATTGGGCTGCTTTCCGGAGGACAGCGGCAAGCGATCACACTATTGATGGCGACCTTGCAACAGCCTAAACTGATCCTGCTAGACGAACATACTGCAGCTTTAGATCCGAAAACCTCCATGACTGTGATGGCACTGACTGATCAGTTGATTCAAGAACAGCAGTTGACGGCCTTTATGGTCACTCATGATATGGAAGATGCCATCCGTTACGGCAATCGCTTGATCATGCTCCATCAAGGCAAAATCGTTGTCGATATCGTAGGTGAGGAAAAACAATCCTTAACGGTACCGGATTTGATGGCACTCTTCCATCAAAATAGTGGGACTGAGCTAAAAGATGATCAGCTATTGTTGCACACTTAACTGTATCTTCTTTGGCTATAGCTGCCTCAATTGGGCACATCACACTACGCCAAAGAACTAACGTATGAATACAGAGGAACTAAGTTGAAAATAGTTCAGCTCGGTTCCTTTTTTGTACGCTTTCCTGCATGCGTGAGCTCTTCCTTCAACGCACTTCTGTACCAAGAGTTGTTGTCCATTTGATCACTAACAATAGCTTCCCTTGCTTTCTTCAAGCCCTTTGTCATAAAATCGTTAGATTTTCATCATAAAAATACGAGAAAGACAACAGGAAGACCGCAAATTTTCTTTTCTTTTCCTAGGTACACTGAATGTAACCTTAAAAGAAAAAAGGAAAGGAAGAAAATGATGAAAAAAATTGCCGTTTTATTTGGAGGGAATTCTCCAGAATACTCAGTGTCACTAGCCTCAGCAGCAAGTGTGATCCAAGCTATTGACCCGCTGAAATATGAAGTAATGACCATTGGCATCGCGCCAACAATGGATTGGTATTTGTATCAAGGAAACCTCGCGAATGTTCGCAATGATACTTGGCTAGAAGATCACAAAAACTGTCACCAGCTGACTTTTTCTAGCCAAGGATTTATATTAGGAGAAAAACGAATCGTCCCTGATGTCCTCTTTCCAGTCTTGCATGGGAAGTATGGCGAGGATGGCTGTATTCAAGGACTGCTTGAACTAATGAACCTGCCTTATGTTGGTTGCCATGTCGCTGCCTCCGCATTATGTATGAACAAATGGCTCTTGCATCAACTTGCTGATACCATGGGAATCGCTAGTGCTCCCACTTTGCTTTTATCCCGCTATGAAAACGATCCTGCCACAATCGATCGTTTTATTCAAGACCATGGATTCCCGATCTTTATCAAGCCGAATGAAGCCGGTTCTTCAAAAGGGATCACAAAAGTAACTGACAAAACAGCGCTCCAATCTGCATTAACGACTGCTTTTGCTTACGGTTCTACTGTGTTGATCCAAAAGGCGATAGCGGGTATTGAAATTGGCTGCGGCATCTTAGGAAATGAGCAATTGACGATTGGTGCTTGTGATGCGATTTCTCTTGTCGACGGTTTTTTTGATTTTGAAGAGAAATACCAATTAATCAGCGCCACGATCACTGTCCCAGCACCATTGCCTCTCGCGCTTGAATCACAGATCAAGGAGCAGGCACAGCTGCTTTATCGAAACTTGGGGTTGACGGGTCTGGCTCGAATCGATTTTTTCGTCACCAATCAAGGAGCGGTCTATTTAAACGAAATCAACACCATGCCGGGATTTACTGGGCACTCCCGCTACCCAGCTATGATGGCGGAAGTCGGGTTATCCTACGAAATATTAGTAGAGCAATTGATTGCACTGGCAGAGGAGGACAAACGATGAACACATTACAATTGATCAATAAAAACCATCCATTGAAAAAAAATCAAGAGCCCCCGCACTTAGTGCTAGCTCCTTTTAGCGATCACGATGTTTACCTGCAGCCAGAAGTGGCAAAACAATGGGAACGACTCGTACGAGCAACCGGACTAGAAAAGGACATTCGTCTGGTAGATGGGTATCGTACGGAAAAAGAACAGCGACGCTTGTGGGAGTATTCTCTAAAAGAAAACGGGTTAGCTTATACCAAACAATTCGTTGCTTTGCCAGGTTGCAGTGAACATCAAATCGGTCTGGCCATTGATGTAGGACTAAAGAAACAAGAAGATGATGATCTTATCTGCCCTCATTTTCGAGATAGTGCTGCTGCTGATTTATTTATGCAGCAGATGATGAATTATGGCTTTATTCTACGCTATCCGGAAGATAAACAAGAGATCACCGGTATCAGTTATGAACCTTGGCATTTTCGTTATGTCGGGCTTCCCCATAGCCAAGTCATCACTGCCCAAAAATGGACTCTGGAAGAATACCATGATTACTTGGCTCAGACAGTGAGGCAGTTCGCATGAAAAATAAAGGAATCGATCAATTTCGTGTGATTGCAGCCATGATGGTGGTTGCGATCCATTGTCTTCCCCTTCACTATTTATGGCCAGAAGGCGATATCCTAATCACATTGACGATTTTTCGAGTAGCTGTTCCTTTCTTTTTTATGATCAGTGGTTACTATGTGTTTGCAGAACTTGCTGTGGCCAATAGTTATCCTTCGCGACAACGAGTATTCAACTTTATCAAAAAACAGCTAAAAGTCTATCTATTAGCCACACTAATGTTTTTACCATTAGCACTCTACAGTCAAACGATCGGCTTCGATCTACCAGTTGGAACATTAGTACAATCACTTTTGGTCAATGGCATTCTTTATCATCTTTGGTACTTTCCGGCTTTGATTACTGGGAGCCTGCTCCTAACAAGTTTGCTGATACATGTCTCCTTCAAAAAAGTGTTCTGGCTTGCGGCTGGATTGTACCTGATTGGATTAGGTGGTGATAGTTGGTTTGGACTGATCCAACAGACACCAATCGAACCATTCTATACTGCTGTGTTCCACCTATTAGATGGTACCCGCAACGGTATTTTCTTTACACCATTGTTTTTGTGCTTAGGTGTGCTGGTCAGAAAACAATCAGTGAAAAGAAGTTTATCCAAAACAGCTCTCTTCTTTTTGATCAGTCTTATCGGATTGCTTATTGAGAGTGCGTACTTGCATGGGTTTTCTATACCTAAACATGACAGTATGTATCTCTTCTTGCCTGTTGTACTCTTTTTCTTATTTCCACTGATCTTGCGCTGGCATCCCCACAGGACTTGGAAGCATCCGGGACAGCTATCTTTGTGGCTTTACCTTTTGCATCCTTATACAATTGCCGGCACACACTTTTTGAGCCAAAAAATCAGCATTCTGCAAAACAATCTAATCAACTATTTGGTTGTTTTGATCTTGACGATTGGATTCATTTGCCTCTTTTTAAGACAACAACACTCATGGTTTAGACACAAACAAACAACGCCCGTTAAAAGGGCCGTAAAAGAATTCTCAAAGACAGCCCTTTTGCATAATCTACAGGAGATCCAGCGGATCATCTCACCGAAAACAAAAGTGATGGCAGTCGTTAAAGCCGATGCCTACGGCTGTGGTGCCAAGGAAGTTGCTCCTGTTTTAGAACAAGCCGGAATTGATTTTTTTGCGGTGGCTACGATTGATGAAGGTATTCAATTGCGGAAAAATGCTGTCAAAAGCCCCATCTTGGTCTTGGGATATACCTCTCCAAAACGCATAAAAGAACTTCGTCGCTACTCATTGACCCAATCGATCATCAGCGAAGGTCATGCTGTAGCATTGTCACAAAGAAAAGTAGCGATTGACTGTCATTTAGCCATCGATACTGGGATGCATCGGTTAGGTGTAACACCGACTATCGATTCGATTCTTTCGATTTTCGATTTGCCCTTCTTGACGATCAGTGGTGTTTATTCTCATCTTGGTTCGGCAGATCGCTTAAATCCTGATAGTATGATTCGCACTCAGAAGCAGATTGCCTGCTTCGATCAGATTCTCCTAGAGTTGGATCAGAGACAGATTTCTTATGGTATCACACACTTACAAAGCAGTTATGGTATTTTGAATTATCCAGACTTAAACTATGATTATGTGCGTCCGGGGATTTTATTGACAGGATCCCTCAGTGATACGAACGAGCCTACAAAACAACGAGTAAGCTTACAGCCTATTCTGACCCTCAAAGCACAGTTGATCACTAAGCGAGTCGTTGCCAAAGGGGAAGCGATCGGTTATGGGCAAACCGCCGTCGCGAATCAAGAAACAACTGTTGGTGTTGTGAGCATCGGCTATTGTGACGGACTGCCCCGTTCTCTATCAAATCAAGAGTTTTGTCTTTCCTATCGCGGTCAGTCCTTGCCGCAGATCGGCTTGATCTGCATGGACATGCTTTTGATAGACTTGAGCCATTGTCCTACGATCCCAATTGAAAGTGAAATTGAAATTCTGACAGATTGGAGCGATACTGCCGAGCAAGTACAAACTATAACCAATGAGTTGATTTGTCGGATCGGTCCACGAGTCAGTGCTAGGATCAAATAGAAAACGATGCATAAGTTTACCAGGTAAGGTATGATGGGGGTATGGAAACGTGAGAATCCGAAACTATGTTTAGGTGGAGTGAGAGAGTATGTCAGAAAAAATAGTCGTTGTTGATGATGAAAAAGAAATTGCGGACTTAGTCACGACCTTTTTGCAAAACGAAGGATTTAGTGTGCAGCCGTTTTATGATGGTACTAGTGCCATCGCCTATATTGAAAAAGAAGCCATTGATTTGGCCGTTTTAGATGTCATGTTGCCGGACATTGATGGTTTTCAACTGTTACAGCAGATCCGCAAGACCCATTTTTTCCCAGTGTTGATGCTGACTGCCAAGGGAGAGGATCTAGACAAAATCACTGGATTGAGTTTGGGAGCGGATGACTATGTCACCAAACCTTTTAATCCTTTAGAAGTTGTGGCTCGGGTAAAAACCCAATTGCGGCGCTACCAGCGATACAATCATTCCACTGCTTCTCCAACAGTAGAAGAATATGAAAAAGACGGCTTGATACTCAAAATCAACAGTCATCAATGCATTCTCTACGGCAAAGAAGTTTTCCTGACTCCCATTGAGTTCAAAATATTGCTTTATTTATTTGAGCACCAAGGATCCGTCGTCTCTTCCGAAACACTTTTCGAAGCGGTTTGGAAAGAAAAATATTTAGATAACAATAATACTGTCATGGCACACATTGCTCGTTTAAGAGAAAAATTGCATGAAGAACCTCGTAAACCTAAATTAATCAAAACCGTATGGGGGGTCGGCTATATCATTGAAAAATAGAAATCCTTTGATCCGAAAGCTCTTGACCCAATACTTCGTCACCACTGGAATCTTGCTGGCATTCCTTGTAATGATTCCATTAGTCATTCGCTTTATTGCCGGAACCCGGACTTGGTATGGAACGGAACCTATCTACTATATTTTACGTTTTTTTGCGGATCGCTGGTTGTTTTGTGTTGCGATAGGCGCTTTACTGATATGGTTTGGTACCACCATTTACTATATGACCAAAGCCATCGGTTATTTGAATGAAACGATCCAAGCCACGACTCAACTGATAGAAGAACCAACCAAACGCATCACTTTGTCGAGCCACCTGATTGATGTTCAAGAGGAAATGAATCAACTGCGGGAGAAAAGTCTGCAAGATCAACGTGCCGCTAAAGAAGCGGAACAGCGGAAAAATGATTTGATCGTTTATCTCGCCCATGATTTGCGGACGCCTCTGACAAGTGTCATAGGTTATCTGACTCTTCTAAAAGAAGAACCACAATTATCCAATGCGATGCGGAATCGTTACACGGAGATTGCTTTACAAAAAGCCCAACGGCTGGAACTATTGATCAGTGAATTCTTCGAGATCACACGCTTCAATTTGACCACGATCGTTTTGCAGACAGAAACGACTGATTTAAGTTTAATGCTTGAACAGCTGACCTTTGAGTTTTTACCTCTCTTGGAAGAAAAGAATCTAAATTGGCAACTCAACTTACAAAAAAATGTTCTTGCAACAGTAGACACCGAAAAAATAGCTCGTGTCTTTGATAATCTCATTCGCAATGCCATCAACTACAGCTATCCAGATTCGTCTTTACTTCTTGAATTGGTCGAATCAGACAGTATTCACATTCGTCTGACGAATCGTGGAAAAACAATTCCAGAAGAGATGATCGGACGTCTCTTTGAACCTTTCTATCGCATGGATTCTTCCCGAGCTACAGCCACAGGCGGAACTGGTCTTGGTCTTCCGATTGCAAAAGAGATTCTGTTAGCATCTGGCGGGGATATCTCGGCAGAAAGCAAAGACGAAACCATCATTTTTAACGTTCGCTTGCCAAAACCTGCCAACAGCTGACGTCTCTTGATTTAAAAAATCTCTAGTATCAACTTTCATATAAAAAACTGTGATATCACTCTTTCAACAAACGAATAACACAAACACGGCAGCTATTTTCAGATTTATACTGAAAATAGCTGCCGTAAGCTTATGTTGTTCCCAAAGAAAAAATAAACCAGTTTTACTGACTTCTCAACTAAAAAATCTTTCTGTTTATGACAGAAAATAGTTGAAAAAAAGGGTGAATTCTCATTGCGTCTAGCGCGTTTCATTTTCGGCAATGATATCCGTCACTTTCATCAAGCGTGTCAATGTTGCTCGTTCATCCTCTGCTAAGTTGCTCTCAATGTATTGGATGGTTTCTGTCAACTTCGGAATTGTCATGTATTCTAGTGCATTGACTCGCCGACGAGTCCGTTCGATTTCATTTGCCATCAGCTGACAAGTTTTTTCAATTTCAGCTAATTGCAGCATGACTGGCAAAATCTGATCCAGATGGGACAGAGAAAGATCCAACTCACTTGTCGTACTAACAAAACCATATGAAAAATCATCATCCGAACTTTCTTCTTCATAAACAGGATTGAGTACCGGTACCTCCATGTTCATCACCGTGCGGCTTTGAACATCTAACGTCACTTTGTTCAAAGGAATCATAAAAGCTTCTTGCAAGATCACATCAGGAATACTACTAGATGCCAAAACATACTCTTCCATTCCAGCTTGTAACGCTGATTCCATTTGTTGGCGCAATTTTTGATTTTTTTTGACTAACTGAATAAATTGGCGAACCAACTCATCTTGTTTATCTTTCAATAACTTATGCCCCCGAGTTGCCGTCGTCAAGCGTTTGCGAAGCCGACTCAATTCCATCCGAGTCGGATTGACATTCATTATTGCCATGAAGGATTCACATCCTCCCCAGTAGGAAGATAGGCTTCAATAAATTCTTCTTTGATTCGGCTCAATTCTTGCTTCGGTAATGTAGCGAGCAATTTCCAGCCAATGTCCAATGTTTCTTCAATCGTTCGGTTGGTATCAAATCCCTGATTTACGTATTCTTTTTCAAAAAGATCCGCAAAACGAGCAAATTTCTTATCAATATCTGAAAGTGCGGATTCCCCTAATACGATCGACAGTTCTTTGGCAGCCTTCCCATCAGAATATGCCGCGTAGATTTGGTTCATCGTCGCCGCATGATCCCGCCGAGTCTTGCCTTCTCCGGTTCCTTTATCTTTCAGTCGGGACAAACTAGGTAGAATATCCACTGGCGGATTGATGTTTCTCTTGTAAAGATCACGGGAAAGGATAATCTGTCCCTCCGTGATATAGCCGGTCAGATCGGGTATTGGGTGGGTCTTATCTCCATCCGGCATCGTCAAGATCGGAATTTGAGTGACGGATCCTTCTTTATCCATCAAACGTCCTGCCCGTTCATAAAGAGTCGCTAAGTTGGTGTACAAATAACCAGGGTAACCGCGTCTGCCAGGAACTTCTCGGCGAGCAGCTGAAATTTCCCGCAACGCTTCACAATAGTTTGTCATGTCGGTCATGATAACTAATACATGCATTCCTTTTTCAAAAGCTAAGTACTCGGCTGCTGTTAATGCCATTTTCGGTGTAGCAATCCGCTCAATGGCTGGATCATTGGCTAAGTTCATGAACAATACCGAGCGATCCAATGCACCGGTTTTGCAAAACTCTTCTACAAAGAATTCAGCTTCTTCGAAAGGAATGCCGATCGCCGCAAAAACGATGGCAAAGTTACCTTCTTGACTTGGCACAGTCGCTTGACGGGCGATCTGTGCTGCAATTTCCTTATGAGGCAATCCTGACGCAGAAAAGATCGGCAGTTTTTGACCACGGACCAACGTATTCAAGTGATCGATCGTTGAGATCCCCGTTTGAATGAACTCATCTGGAAAATCTCTGGCCATTGGATTGATGGCTTCGCCATTGACGTCAATTCGTTTTTCTGGAATGATCTGCGGTCCATCATCTTTAGGCTTACCTAGTCCATCAAAGACACGCCCCATCATATCTGGCGATACACCAAGCGTTAAACCCGTTCCTAAAAAGCGGGCTTTACTCTCTTCTGCACTCAGGTTACTAGTGCCTTCAAAAACCTGTACAACGGCATAATCATCGCTGACTTCTAAAACCTGCCCTTGACGAACCTCGCCACTGTCCATTCGCACTTGGACAAGTTCGTCAAATTTGACGCCTTTGACATTTTCTACCACCATCAAAGGACCAGCGATTTCCGAGACTGTTCGATATTCTTTTAGCATTAATGAATTCCTCCAGTCTCTACGATTTTTTGTAATAATGCTTTCGTGTCCTGCTTGATTGCATCTAAACGTGTTAGTTCTTCTTCAGGAATATATTTACTGCGGGCAATCCGTTCTCGCAGATCGGTGGTACCTTTGGTTATATCATCCAGATACGCCCCTAGCTGCAAGGCCCGTTTTGCTTGTTCATCAAAATATAAAATATTTTCTAGCATTTTAAATTGCTTATTTCTTGACGTATAGGTATCCACGTCATCAAAAGCATTCTGCTGCAGATAATCTTGACGTAAAGAACGAGCCGTCATCATCGTCAAACGATCTTTCTGAGAGAGAGAATCCATTCCCACTAGCTGAACGATCTCTTCTAAGCGGCTTTCTTCTTGCAAGATCGCCATTGCTTCATTGACCATCTCCGACCAGCGAGGTCCCATCAACTGATCTAAATAAGAATTGATTTGATCTTCATACAAAGAATAGGAGTTCAGCCAATTAATAGAAGGAAAATGCCGCTTTTGTGCCAACATACTGTCTAATGCCCAGAAAACTTTCACGATCCGCAACGTGTTTTGAGTAACTGGTTCTGAGATATCCCCTCCAGCTGGCGAAACAGCACCAATAGCTGTAATACTGCCCTCTCGAGGCTCCGATCCCAACGAACGGAACCGACCAGCACGCTCATAGTATTCCGCGATCCGGCTGCCTAAATAGGCTGGATATCCTTCATCTCCAGGAATTTCTTGTAAACGACCGCTCATTTCTCGTAATGCTTCGGCCCATCGTGAAGTCGAATCTGCCATGATCGCTACACTGTATCCCATATCCCGATAATATTCAGCAATAGTGATTCCTGTATAGATCGAAGCTTCACGAGCTGCAACTGGCATATTTGAAGTATTGGCAATCAAAACGGTTCGTTCCATGATCGATTCACCCGTGTGAGGATCGATCAATTCTGGAAATTCATTGATAACATCTTTCATTTCATTGCCGCGTTCGCCACAACCAACATACACAACGATGTCGACATCCGACCATTTCGCGATTTGATGCTGAACAACGGTTTTTCCTGCACCAAAAGGTCCCGGCACAGCTGCCGATCCACCTTTAGCTACCGGAAAGAAGGTATCGATCACCCGTTGACCAGTGACTAATGGTTCACCCGGATTTAACTTTGCTGCAGTCGGTCTAGGCTTACGGACAGGCCATTTTTGCATCATAGTCAAGCGCTGTTCGCCTTCTGCCGTTTCTAAAAGACAAATCGGTTCAGTAATAGCATAATTACCTACCATGATTTCCTTTACAGTGCCTTTCACACCTGGCGGAACCATCACTTTGTGTTCAATGGCTGTTGTTTCTTGAACAAGTCCTAGAATGTCTCCAGCATGTACGTTGTCCCCTACTTTTACTTGCGGCATGAACGTCCATTTTTTTTGACGATTTAGCGGGTCAATGGTCACCCCCCGTTCCAAAAAATCACTCTCTGTTTGATTCATAAAGGTATCTAATGGACGTTGAATACCATCAAACATTTCTGTCAACAAGCCAGGGGCTAATTCAACCGATAACGGAGCCCCTGTTGATTCAACGGGTTCGCCCGGTCCAATTCCTGCTGTTTCTTCATATACCTGGATCGACACGAGACCTTTCTTGATCTCGATGATTTCTCCAATCAAGCCTTTTTCACTGACTTTACAGATTTCATGGATCTTAGCTCCTGATAAACCTGAGGCCGTGACCAAGGGACCAGATACTTTTTCTATTGTGCCAAATGCCACATGCATTCCTCCTAGTTGCCGTACTTCTCTTTTAAGAATCTAATATATTCATTCCAACAGCTTTCTCGACATTCTGCTGGATCCGTGCCATTCCGATCCCTAGACTCCCTGTACTGCTGGGGATGGGGATGATGGCTGGCGTGGGTAGTTCTTCGTATTGTCGAATGATTGACTCCAACTGTTCAATCAATCGCTCGGTCAAGAAGATCACCCCATAGTCTTCTGCCATTTCCTGCAGCTGTTGTGCGGCTTCTTCAAGATCATCTACAGGATAGATATCAATTCCTAGACCTTTGAAGGGCAAAATTGAGTTTTTGCCACCCATCATTGCTATTTTTTTATTCATACGTATCACGCACCCGACTTCTTAATATCTCTTCCGGTACTTTATTGATTTTTCCAATCAAAATAATCCGTAAATTTTTACTTTCGATTTCTTTTGCATACAAGTAACCGATCATCGCAGCTGGACCGAATGGTACGATTTTTTGTTCTTTCAATTTTGCCATCAAAAAGTTATCTTTTCGCAGATCAAACGTATTGAGGGTCTTCTTCTCAAGCAGTTCTTCATAGCTGTGATTAATCAAATGTTTGTAAGGTGTATTTTGCAGATACTGGACAAAAACTTCCAAAGACGTCGTGATTGCTTCCAACAGCTCTTTTGCAGGGAGAGTCCCATTATCTGCTAGAACAGCGCTGATAAAGCCTCGATGACGCTTCATGGCGTAACTACGTAGTGCTGTCGAAATATTAAAAATATCTACTTGCCGTTGAATGATCCTTTGTAAAAACGGATCATCATATCGCTTACCGATTGACCAAAGATGTTCCCAAAAATGATTGTCAAAAATGATATCTACGGATTGAATCTCATGATAATTTTCGATATAGGAAAATACTTCATCGATACAAGCAATCATTGGCTTCTCTGCGTGTGCACTTTTTCTTGTGTTGACCAAATCTTTCAATTCATTTAAAGGCATGGTTCCGATCGGTACCAAAAATTCAGAAAAGTCTTGTTTCATGAATTTAGCTTTTACTAACACCTTCAGATTTTGATAATCATAGCGAAGGGCAAAATAATCCACCACAGAACGATCAGGTGTTAGCTGATACAAGTTTTCATATACTCTTTTTAATTCTGCGGTCAATACTTGTTCAAAATCATGGACTCGATCTTCTTCATTGATAAAATCACCATAAACGGTTTCTCGCAAAAGAGCATAAACTTCTTCGGCACTGTTGGCAGAAAGCATACGTTCATAACGGCTGCGACTGATCAATTCCGCTTCATAGGTTCGTATTCGTGTATTCAGCGTGTTGTATTTGATATCTTCCATTTTTACACCCTCTTACTGTTCAAAAATCAATTGCAGTAATGTATGGCTCAACTCTTCTTTGCTGGCATCCAACAACGCATCAAACGTAAAGTTCAGCTCAATATCGCCTTGGCGCAGTAAAAATCCGCCTTTTCGCGGCAAAACTTGTTTTGCAACTGTTAGTCGACATTCAGGAATCGTTTGTTGAATCTCTTTCAATGAACCTTCTGTCAGCAGATGCGCACTTTTTTCTCCCAATACCAATTCAACTTCACCAAAAACCTGTGCTTCTTGTACTCCTTTTGTGACGAATGCTTGAAAATCAGCGGCTTCCATTTGGTTCAAGCGCTCAAGTGCCTCACTAAACAATTCTTCCAAAACGGATTGTTTCGCGGCAAGCACTTTATTGCGAGACTGAATGTGAATATCGGAAATCTGCAAATACATTTCTGCCCGTTTTTCTTTTTCAAATTGGGCCAAACGATCAGAAAGTTGTTCTTCTAGTTGAGAACGTTTGAGACGCTCCTGTTTTTCAATTTCTACTTGTGCATCATTAAGGACCAACTGATACTTCTTTTCAGCATCTGCTGTGATTTTTTCGGTTAATCGCGTAATATCAGACATCTTTCTCCCCCTCTTAATTTAAAACTAGCAAGAAGGAAATAACGAAACCTAAGATACAATACGTTTCCATCATCGCTACATAAATGATCCCTTTTGTTACGTGCTCCGGTTTCTTGGCTAAAATCTGCATAGCGGCACTTGCAGCACGTCCTTGCCATCTTCCGGCAACGATTGCTGTCAACGCAATAGGTAAAGAAGCGATAAATAGGTACATTCCTCTATCAAGGGAGATCGTTCCGCTCATTTGACCAAAAATCATGAATGATATAACGAAACCGTATAGTCCTTGGGTACTTGACAACAGTTCCAAGATCAAGGCCTGTCCAAATTTTTCTGGTTGCTCTGCAGTCAATCCTGCAGCGGCTTCACTGGTCATACCGACCCCGATCGTTGAGCCGATCCCACCACAAATTGTCGCTGTAGCTACACCTAATGCGGCAAAAACTAACCCGCCATTTTCATAAAAGAAACTAATCCAATTTTCCATTCTTTTCCTCCTGCATTTTCTCTTCTGAGATAACCTCTACGTATTTTTCATCGGTTTTGAAAGGTACAAATGCTCGTCCCCCACCGGTGAAAAATTTTCCGAAATATTCTAAATACTGTAAACGAATACCATGAACATACGCACTTAAATAGCTTAAAAAGATATTTAATGCATGCAGCGCCACAAAAAGCAAAATACCGACTGTGAAACGCGCAGCTATTGGTAAATAACTGATGATCAAATTGAATGCGGATGCGATACTGCCCCCTGCGACTCCTAACGCCATGAGTCGTGTGAAGCTGATCATATCCCCTACGTAATTCGTAACATCCATTAATCCATATAGTCCTGAGCCGATTTTACCAGCTAGTGTTTTGCCTTCTAAACTACCGCCAAATACAACTGCCACTAAGCTAGCGATAATCATGATCAAACCAATGGTTTGTAAAGGCGAATCAGGCAACAGCAACATTCCTGCTGCCAATAGAACAACACTGATCAAAAAGACCATCCAAGATCCAGCCTGAAAAATAGCCTGTAGCTTCTGATCTTTTCGTTTCCAAAGGACATAAAACTTCAAAGCTAATCCAAACATGATTTGGATATATCCGAAAATGATCGACAAGACCAAAATCTGATTGACATCTTCTTGGGCTGATAACAATTGGAATGACAATTCAAAGCCAAAGAAATTACCATAAATCAAGCCCCAAATAATCGTGGGAATCGAACAAAGCTGAAACAGCGTCAAATTTTGTTCCAATCCTTTACTTAAATGAAAGAATTTTTTGCCCAAGAATGTTGCCAAAAACAGTAATAATCCATAGCCAAAATCTGCAACCATCATTCCAAATGCAACCATATAAAATGGCGCCATAAACGGTGTAGGATCTAATTCATCATACTGGGGCAAACTATACATCCGCACTAACCCTTCAAAGGGTTGTATCCACCGCGAATTATTCAACAAAATCGGAACATCCTCGATTTCTTGTTCTTTCACTTGTTGGTATTCAAGATAAAAAGCATCTTTGCTGGCCTGTTGGATCCTTTTCTCCAGTTCTGCTGCTTGCTCAACAGGGATCCAGCCTGAAATAGCTACGGCATGAGCCGAACGAAGCAACTTTTCATTACTCTGAGCTCGTTTGATCGCGCCATCTAAATACTCTGCTACGAGACGCAATTGTCCCTGCTCTTCGCTCATTGCACGTAAGGAGTGTTTGATTGTTTTTTCTTCCTCAATCAATGCGTGGGATTTTTCTTTTACATGTTGCAGGTCATCTTTTGGCAGACCTGAATAGGGATAGGTATACTGCTCGAATGCAGTCTTTTTTAAAAGGGAACTTACTTTATCTTTAACATCTTTATGGAAAAGAACGAATAAGTATGTAGTCGTTTGTGATTGATAAACTGTTTCAAAATAAACGAGGGGCAGTTTTTCGCACCCCTTTGTGAAAGCCGCAAATTCTGAATTTGGGAGCGAACCTAATAGGCCACCTGATTTTTTTAATTCATTCAAAATCTGAGGACGGTCTTCAAAGTATTTCCATCTATTCAGTTCTGCTTCTTGAGCCAAAAGCTCTCGTTTTTCTTGTTCGATCAATCGTAAACGTTTGTCTTGTTTTCGAAGTGTTTGACAAACTTCTTGCCAAGGATAAGTATGAGCGGCTTGCGCTAATTCGTGAAGTGTGTAGCGCTTGATTGGTTGCCGAAGTTTTTCCAGCATTCCTTTTTTTGGAACATATTCCTCTAATAATTGCAGGCCCCAATTTACTTGATCAAATTGGTTTTCTACTTCTTCAGTCTGTTTCTGTTCATCACGAACGGGTGTTAACACGCCTGTGGTTTCCTCTGACTCGTAATACATTTCAGAAGAAAGCAATTCGACAACTTGAAAGTCTTGCAACTGCTGTAAAACGGCATCTTTTTGTTCGTAAAAGGTCAACAGGCTGAATTTTTGCATTTTTGCAATCGCCATCTATGTCACAACCTTATTTATTATTATTGCCAATGCTTGTTCTTTCAACTCAGCTGAAATCGTGCGCAATGTCTCAACTTCCTCTTTTGTTTTTGCCACAAGGGGTTGTTTTGATTGCTCAAATTCCGTTGCAACTTTTTCTTCAATCATTCGTTGTGCTTCACGTTCTTTTTGTACCAATTCTTTCTGGAATGCTGAAATTCTTGTTTGACTTTCATGGATCAGTTGTTTTTTTTCAGCTTCCGCTTTCGTGTTTTTTTGTTCTGCAAACTCTTCTGCTTCTTGCAGCAAACGAATGGCATCTACAGACATTCTCTCACCTACTTTCTACTTTTTTTCGCGAAAAAAAACCATTACGAATCAAGCGATCGCTGTTCGTATGGTGTTAAAATTTAATAAGTGTCATCTACTCACACTTACCCGCGTCACTAATATAACCGTAACATATATTTTGTAGTATAACAAGGTTTCATCTGTTTTTTTATAATCATTACATATAAAATTTAAATTTTTTGCACAATTTCACGAAAAGTAATCCCTTTCATTATAATGGAGGTTTTTTAATCAAATAAAAAAAAGATGAAAGAAAAATGACTTCCTCTCATCTTTTTTAAACGTTCTAATTTGTGATGCCACCTGTTTTTTGCTGATAAAAAAACACTTAAATCAGCTAGTCATTCTATCAATCAGCTGTACGAATAAACGGCATGCTCATGCAGCGGGGGCCGCCACGGCCCCTTACTAATTCACTACCTGGAATTTGATGTAATTTAATACCGGCCTCTGCTAAAAGTTGGTTCGTAATAGTATTCCGGTCATAGACGATCACTTCGCCAGGCGCGATGGCTAATGTGTTTGATCCATCGTTCCATTGCTCTCTGGCAGCTGCCGTGATATCGTCGCCGCCACAACGAATCAACTCGACTGCCGGCAAGTCCAAATAACGGCATAAAATGTGATCTAACGTATCTTTTTCTTCAACTACTTTGATTTCTTGTCCTTGCTTTGTAATAGAGAACAAGGTTAGTTCACCTTCTATTTCAGGGTGAATCGTAAACTTGTCTTTATCAATCATGGTAAAGACTGTGTCCAGATGCATAAATTTCCGTTCAGAACCAATATCAAATGCTAAAATATGTTCAAATGACGGTTCCATTGAAAAAATGTTTTCAGCAATTTTTTCGATAGAGTGCACTTCTGTACGCTGAGAAATACCGATCGCTAATACATGCTGGGACAAAACAAGCTGATCCCCACCTTCGATACGTGCAGGTTCTTCTCGATCATACAAGAAATTGACCGATGGCTTGGCGAACTGCGGATGGTGCTTGAAAATGTACTGTCCATAAAGCGTTTCTCTTCGACGAGTTTCCGAAAACATCCGGTTAAGAGAAATGCTATGTCCTATAATAGCAAACGGATCTCTTGTAAAATAAAGGTTTGGCATCGGATCAATAATAAATGGATAATCATTTTCCCGCATTGCTGACAAACTTGCAGTCTTCGATATGGAAAGATCCTGTTTTTTTAACCCCGCCATCGTTTGATCAATAAACGCTCGTTCGTCTTTAATCGAAAGAAAATAGTCTCTGACTTCATTTAATACATCTTGATCTTGAATTTTCGTCTCTTGCAAATAATCATCCAAGAAAGCTTCCTTACACCCTGAAAGCTGTAATGTTTCAGCAGCCAGGTCTTCTAAATAAACCACTTCACAGCCATTCTCCACTAAAACTTTTGCAAAAAAATCATGTTCTTGTTGGGCTTGTGCCAAAAATGGAATATCGTCAAACAACAAGTCTTCTAAATAATCCGGCATCAAGTTTTCAAGTTCTGCACCAGGACGATGGAGCATCACCCGTTTTAACGGTTCAATTTCTGAAAATATTTGTATAGATTTTGACATATCCAACCATTCCTTTCGCTCATTTCAAAAATGCTGAAGATGTGCATAAATATAAAAAAACATCTAATAATAATACATCTTCATTAAGAATTGAGTGTTATCAATTATATTTAATTGTAGGTTGAAAATAAAAAAACAGCAAGTAATATGGTTCTCGTGTATTGAGATCGGTTTGAACATTTTACAGATATTTGTATTATTTCATGCACCTTTTTTGCTAACGCTTTCAGCTTTTACGTTTTTTGTTATGATTGAAACAAATATGTCTTACTACGAGAAAGGAAGTTTAACAGATGGTTGATCAAAAACAAATTTATTACGGCGCAGATTACAATCCTGAACAGTGGTCACAAGAAACGATAAAGGAAGACATGCGCTTAATGAGAGAAGTTGGAGTCAATTATGTCAGCATCAATATTTTTGGTTGGGTAAACATTCAACCAAATGAATCAACATTTGATTTCACTTTTTTGGATTGGCTGATGGATCTCCTTTATGAAAACAATATTGCCATCGATTTAGCCAATGGAACAGCTTCGCCCCCTGCATGGTTAGTCAAAAAATATCCTGAAATGATGCCGATGACCATTCATGGCAATCGGTTGGTACATGGTTCTCGCCAACACTATTGCCCGACTTCACCGATTTATCGGGAATATGCCCGTCGGCTCAGTGAAGCTGTTGCCAAACGATACAGCCAACATCCGGGAGTTGTGATGTGGCATATCAATAATGAATATACTTGTCACATCCATGAATGTTATTGCCCGAACTGTCGTGCCAGTTTCCAAAATTGGCTAGAAAAAAAATACCAAACAATTGAAGCATTGAATACGGCTTGGTCAACAAAATTTTGGAGCCAAACCTAT
This sequence comes from Enterococcus sp. DIV0574, assembly GCF_051711125.1. Taxonomy (NCBI): domain Bacteria; kingdom Bacillati; phylum Bacillota; class Bacilli; order Lactobacillales; family Enterococcaceae; genus Enterococcus; species Enterococcus sp. DIV0574. Next base: position 1,127,547 of record NZ_JBIOMA010000001.1, on the reverse strand, counting down.
CAAGAATGGGATGAGATTTTCCTACCAGAAGAAATGCCGACTTTTAAGAATCCTTGTCAACAGCTTGATTATCGTCGCTTCATTTCTGATATGAATCTGGAAATTTATCAGATCGAGAAAAAGGCAATTCAAACATTCTCGTCAAACATCCCATTCATGACGAATTTGATGGGTCTTCATAAATATGTCGATGGCTTCAAATGGGCTTCTGAAATGGATGTCGTTAGCTGGAATGCCTATCCTAATCCGTTTGAATCTCTGCCCTATCCCCAATTCTTAGCCAATGATCTCATGCGAAGTTTAAAAAAGAAACCTTTTTTGATTATGGAACAAGCCCCAAGTGCGGTCAACTGGCGCCAAGTAAACGGCGTCAAAAAACCCGGTCAAATGCGCTTATGGAGTTATGAGGCACTTGCTCATGGCTCCGATGGCATGATGTTCTTTCAATGGCGCCAATCACAAGGAGGGGCAGAGAAATTCCATAGTGCAATAGTCCCTCATGGTGATCCACACACAAGTCGCACCTTTCGAGAATGTGCTGCTCTGGGAAATGAATTAAAACAGTTGAATGACATCGTTGCCAGCCGGTTTGTTGCCGATATTGCTATCGTATTTGATTGGGAAAATTGGTGGGCCCTTGAGCTAGATGCGAAGCCGAATACCAATATTCGCTATATTCACCAAATGAGGGCGTTATATGCCGCTCTAAGAGCGTTGAACATTGCTGTTGATTTCATTCATCCATCTGAATCACTAGACGGCTATCCCCTTGTGATTGCGTATAATTTGTACTCTGCATCAGAAGGATTCGGCAATAAAGTCAAAGAATTTGTAGCAAATGGTGGAACATTCTTGACAAATTTCTTCAGCGGAATCGTCAACGAAAACGATCAAGTCTATCTTGGCGGCTATCCAGGACTTTTTAAAGAAGTATTGGGAATCACAGTTGAAGAATTTCAGCCTTTAAAACCGGAAATCCAGCAACAAGTGCATTTTAAAAATAAATTTTATGAAAATCGTCGGTGGGAAGAACTGATCCATTTACAAGGCGCTATCCCATTGGCTACCTTCACGAGTGATTTCCTTAAAGATTCACCAGCCATCACTAAACATCGGTTTGGCAAAGGACTGGCTTATTATTTAGGAACCGAGTTAGACCAAGATGGGTTGACCGACTTATTGAACGACATTTTTAGTGATGCAAAACTAAAAAAAGTTGCTGAGAGGTATTTGCAAGAAAACAGCGAGTTGTCTGTCACTGTTCGACAAGGACCAACCCATATCTTCTTATTCCTACTTAATCATACAAACGATTCACAACAAGTACAATTTCTATCGGAAGGTACAGCATTATTATCAAAAAGAAAAGTTTGTGAACTCACCCTCGCCCCCATGGAAGTTGAAATCATCAAATTTGCCAAGGGCTAAAGAATTGCTTTATCTTTTGTTCTATTCTTTGTGATAACTCCATTCTTAGACTTTTTCGATCGTTCCTTCGTATACAGATGAATGACCCGATTAGAATCTATCTAATCGGGTCATTCATTCGATGATTTGCATGAAACAGCAAATTACATAACTACTATCATTTAGTTTTTCTTACAGTAACAATTGAACAAGAAAATGCCACTATTTTGGTGAGTTTCAATCAACTGAAAACCTGCGGGACTATCCGAACGCCCAATCCTAGATCAACAACTTATTGATTACTGGAACTGCATTCCGCCATCCACAATGATTGTTTGTCCAGTTATATAGTTGGCATCATCACTGGCCAAAAATGAAACGACTGCCGAAACATCTTCGGGTTCAGATAAACGTTTCAATGCGATATCTTTACTAAAAGTTTGCATCCCCCATTCATCATCTTTACCAGCATTAGCACCTACTTGATGCGCAATATCCATCATCATCGGTGTTTTAACAATACCTGGTGCATAAGCATTTACAGTAATACCATAGTCAGCTAAATCTCGCGCAGCGATTTGGGTCATACCACGAACAGCGAACTTTGAGCTACTGTACAACATGAGATTAGGATTACCCACAACACCTGCCTGTGAACAAGCATTGATGATTTTTCCACCATGATTCAACTTTTGAAATGCTTCAGAAGCCGCTTGTGTTCCCCATAATACGCCCCCGGCATTCACGGAATAAACTTTTTCAAACTGTTCTGGAGTAATAGACTCTATCGGTGTAGTCGGTGCTACCCCAGCATTATTTACAATCACTGATAAGTCACCATAGACATCTATTACTTTATCAACTGCTGAAAAAATCTCATCCCGTTTCGAAACATCTGCTTTGATAGCAATCGCATGTTCACCAAGCTCTTTCGCTGCCGCTCTTACAGAGTTTTCATTGTAATCCACCATTGCCACGTCAAAGCCATCTTTGTACAAACGCTTAGCTATGGCAAAGCCAATACCTTGACCAGCACCGGTAACTAATGCAACTTTTTTCATTCATTTCCACTCCTTCTTATGAATACTCTTTACAGTTTTATGTTACTGCTTATGAATACTCTCAGCTAGTGAAAATAAA
>NZ_JBIOMA010000001.1:522500-1120000 GCF_051711125.1 Enterococcus sp. DIV0574 | reverse complement strand
ATCCCACCTTAGGCGGCTGGCTCCAAAAAGGTTACCTCACCGACTTCGGGTGTTACAAACTCTCGTGGTGTGACGGGCGGTGTGTACAAGGCCCGGGAACGTATTCACCGCGGCGTGCTGATCCGCGATTACTAGCGATTCCGGCTTCATGTAGGCGAGTTGCAGCCTACAATCCGAACTGAGAGAAGCTTTAAGAGATTAGCTTAGCCTCGCGACTTCGCAACTCGTTGTACTTCCCATTGTAGCACGTGTGTAGCCCAGGTCATAAGGGGCATGATGATTTGACGTCATCCCCACCTTCCTCCGGTTTGTCACCGGCAGTCTCGCTAGAGTGCCCAACTAAATGATGGCAACTAACAATAAGGGTTGCGCTCGTTGCGGGACTTAACCCAACATCTCACGACACGAGCTGACGACAACCATGCACCACCTGTCACTTTGCCCCCGAAGGGGAAGCTCTATCTCTAGAGTGGTCAAAGGATGTCAAGACCTGGTAAGGTTCTTCGCGTTGCTTCGAATTAAACCACATGCTCCACCGCTTGTGCGGGCCCCCGTCAATTCCTTTGAGTTTCAACCTTGCGGTCGTACTCCCCAGGCGGAGTGCTTAATGCGTTTGCTGCAGCACTGAAGGGCGGAAACCCTCCAACACTTAGCACTCATCGTTTACAGCGTGGACTACCAGGGTATCTAATCCTGTTCGCTCCCCACGCTTTCGAGCCTCAGCGTCAGTTACAGACCAGAGAGCCGCCTTCGCCACTGGTGTTCCTCCATATATCTACGCATTTCACCGCTACACATGGAATTCCACTCTCCTCTTCTGCACTCAAGTCTCCCAGTTTCCAATGACCCTCCCCGGTTGAGCCGGGGGCTTTCACATCAGACTTAAGAAACCGCCTGCGCTCGCTTTACGCCCAATAAATCCGGACAACGCTTGCCACCTACGTATTACCGCGGCTGCTGGCACGTAGTTAGCCGTGGCTTTCTGGTTAGATACCGTCAAGGGATGAACGTTCTACTCTCATCCTTGTTCTTCTCTAACAACAGAGTTTTACGATCCGAAAACCTTCTTCACTCACGCGGCGTTGCTCGGTCAGACTTTCGTCCATTGCCGAAGATTCCCTACTGCTGCCTCCCGTAGGAGTCTGGGCCGTGTCTCAGTCCCAGTGTGGCCGATCACCCTCTCAGGTCGGCTATGCATCGTGGCCTTGGTGAGCCGTTACCTCACCAACTAGCTAATGCACCGCGGGTCCATCCATCAGTGACGCAAAAGCGCCTTTCAACTTTCTTCCATGCGGAAAATAGTGTTATACGGTATTAGCACCTGTTTCCAAGTGTTATCCCCTTCTGATGGGCAGGTTACCCACGTGTTACTCACCCGTTCGCCACTCTTTTTCTTTCGGTGGAGCAAGCTCCGGTGAAAGAAAAAGCGTTCGACTTGCATGTATTAGGCACGCCGCCAGCGTTCGTCCTGAGCCAGGATCAAACTCTCATAATGATTTGTTTGAACGATCCATAGGATCGTTAAGCTCAAATAAAATTAACTTTGCTAGCTATTGCTTGCATGTATTTTGCTTCATAAATGAAGCGCCCTACACATTGGTTCGTTTGCTTGCTTTGTTCAGTTTTCAAAGGTCTACTGCGCTGCGTTAGCAACTTTTAAATCATATCAGACCGACAAGTGAATGTCAACTCTTTTTTTAAAAGTTTTTTCAAGCGATTGTTATTTAATCGCTCTTTATCTCTCAGCGACTTTTATATCTTATCATCTCGAAAGCTTTGTGTCAACAACTTTTTTGAAAGTTTTTTCTAACTTTTTAAGTTGTTTTACCTAATGCTTTCTGACGACTTTGTTATAATAACATCTGTCTTGATCTTCGTCAACATTTATTTTGAAAAAATATTTGAAAGGTTTAAACAGTGACTATCACAAAGACAAATACTAATATAGCAATTCTACTGCGAAAAATCAACAAAAAACAAAGCTTTTTCTCAACATTTTTTTTAGCCGAATCTTTCTTCTATTCTTTATCTCATCGTTCGCTTTTATAGCAATAATTGCGTTTTATAACTATTCGTGTTCCTCAATCGTTCCTGTTTATATGAACAAGCAGAAACGCTGTCCATTAAGTAAGATCCCTTATAAAGAAAAAACCAGCTGATTGTCGCTAACCTACAACAACCAGCTGGTTTCTTCGCAGAGGATCTGCGCTATTTCAAAACATCCTTACTAGATTGAACCACAGGAATATATATTCTAAAAATCGTTCCTTGCCCAATCACACTTTCTGCAGTAATGCGCCCTTTATAACTTTCCAATAATTGCTTAGCAATGGATAGTCCTAACCCATTTCCCCCTTTGGTTCTTGCTCTCGCCTTATCCACTCGATAAAATCGATTGAAAATTTTATCCAAGTCATCTTTGCTGATTCCTTCACCAAAATCCTGAATTGCAATCTCAAACGTTTGTCGATCAGAAGAAATAGATAAATGGACCTCTTTGCGATCTGTGGAGTACTTGACGGCATTATCTAAGATGATAATAATAATTTGTTCGAAATGATTCCGATAAATTTTTAAAGTCAATTCGTGGTAAAGATCATCATCCAATGTGAAAACAAATTCCGGGTAAAGAATTTTAAAATTATTAAATACTTGGTATACGACTTCTTTGGCTTTTGTCGTTTCATTCGCATAGTGGACATCTACTTGCTCAGCTCTGGAAAGGTCGAGCATTTCCTGCACAAGTGTCTTCATTCGACTGATTTCTTGCATGCTGGCTGCAAGCGATTCATCTAATACTTCTGGATCGTCCTTGCCCCAGCGCTGCAACAGGCTCATATGTCCTTCAATGATTGCCACTGGCGTCCGTAATTCATGAGAAACGTCCTCTACAAACCGTTCTTGCTGCTCGATATATAGCCGCATACGGTCGAGCATCTCATTAAAGATGTCTGCCAAATCAGATAATTCATCATTTGTATTCAGTTCAGGCATATGCACGGTCGATTGGGGATTCTTTCGAACGGTTTCCATTGTATCCCGCAAAACTTTCAGTGGCTGCAAGAAATAAGCAGATAAGAAAAAACCTAAAACGCTACTGAGAATCAAGGAAACGACTTCAAGTATGATTAGCGTTAACAAGAGCTTACTGCGAATTTCATAAAAGGAGGTCAGTTCATAAAATGTTTGAGCATAACCAATTTTTTCTCTCGTTTCTTTTGAGTAGATTGGCTGGATCGACAAAAAGCCTGTAATATTGTCCAATGTCACGATCGTGGGCGGCTTTCGCTGCACATCGATCAGAGAAAGATTATTTTCATGGGTTTTGAAAATCAATTCCTGATTCAGATTATAAACAAATAAGCTCAAAGGAGACTGGCCTAACTCGGAAATAAACGAGTCGATCTTCATTAAGTTCCCATCAATTGTTGAAGTTCGGTCGTAGATGCTCGTATCACCACTATCGTTCTTAGTTAAATTTCGATAGGTACGCACCAATGTCAATTCTTGGTCTGAATTGGCTAACCTAGAAGCTACTTCCGACATCGTACGCTCCACGTTATTTTCTTCTTTAGCCACAAGCAGGTTGATAGATGTTTTGTAGGTGATGACTGCAAAAATTGTAAAAACAACAAATATAAAGAAAGAACTTGCGAAGGCCCACTTCACAGTCAAAGAAGGCCCCTTCAGTTCTTTTAGTTTTTTCATTCTTTTTTTTAAGCTCACGAACGCATCACGTATCCTGTCCCCCGAACAGTTTGGATATAGCTCTCTTCTCCAGGTACGTCGATCTTATTCCGTAGATAACGAATATACACATCGACTACGTTTGTTTCTACTTCTGTTTCATAACCCCAAACTTTGTTCAGCAGAACATCACGGGCTAAGACGACATTGACGTTCTCCATCAAAGTAAGAAGCAACTCGTACTCACGCTTCGTCAATTCAATGACATCACTGCCTCGACGCACCACACGGTTTTCTTTCTCGATGGTTAAATCACGATAAGTGATCGTCGTTTGTTTGGCAACATTTTTGTCTCCTTCAATGTCGATTCGACGTAACAGAGCACGCAAACGAGCTAGTAGCTCTTCAATCGCAAAGGGTTTCACAATATAATCGTCTGCTCCGTGATCTAGCCCTGAGACCCGATCGATCACTGAATCTCTTGCTGTCATCATAATGATTGGCGTATTTTTGGTCTGGCGCACACGACGGCAAACTTCTAATCCGTTTAGTTCTGGTAGCATCAAATCAAGTAAGATGGCATCCCATTCATTGTTCAACGCTGCATCCAATCCAGTTCTGCCATTATAATGTACTTCGGTATTATAGCCTTCATGCTTTAATTCTAATTCCACGAATCGAGCTAAGTTCTTTTCATCTTCAATGATTAGAATATTACTCATTAGTTAGAGCTCCTTTATCGGTTATTCTGCATATAGTTAGACACTATCTGCTTTATTTTATCATGTATCTAAAAAATAAAAAAGAGATTGACCGAAAGTTCTCACTGTTCGGTCATTCTCTTAATTTGTTCTCAATTGTTCGACTTATTCTTCCTCATACCAAGAGTAGTGGTAAATTCCTTCTTTGTCCGTACGTTCATACGTATGGGCACCGAAATAATCCCGCTGTGCTTGGATCAAGTTTGCAGGCAAACGATCTGAGCGATAAGAATCAAAATAAGCAATTGCTGAAGAGAATGTTGGGACTGGTACGCCAGCTTGGACTGCCAATGCTACGACGTCACGAACGGATTGTTGATAGCGTTTTGTGATTTCCTTGAAATAGTCATCAAGCAATAAGTTTTCGATATCCGTATCTTTTTCATAAGCATCGGTGATTTTTTGCAAGAATTGCGCACGAATGATACAACCTGCACGCCAGATTTTAGCAATTTCACCAAATGGCAGTTGCCAATCATACTCTTTTGATGCGGTCCGTAATTGCGCAAAACCTTGTGCATAGCTCATGATTTTGCTGAAATACAATGCTTCCCGAATTTTCTCAACAAATTCTTGTTTGTCTCCTGTAAATTCGAATCCTTTAGGTTTTGGTAAGACTTGGCTAGCATTCACTCGTTCTTCTTTATAAGCAGAAATATAACGCGCAAAAACAGACTCTGTGATCAACGGCAGTGGAACACCAAGATCTAATGCACTTTGACTCGTCCATTTCCCCGTTCCTTTGTTGCCGGCAGCATCTAAAATCACATCAACGATTGGTTTCCCAGTACCTAAATCGTCTTTGCGTGTTAAGATGTCTGCTGTGATTTCGATCAAGTAGCTATCTAATTCGCCTTTATTCCATTCAGAGAAGATCTCCGCCATTTCAGAAACAGATAGCCCTAGAATTTTTTGCATCAAATCATAGGATTCAGCAATTAGCTGCATATCTCCATACTCGATACCATTGTGAACCATTTTTACATAGTGTCCTGCACCATTTGGTCCAATGTAGGTAACACAAGGAGTGCCATCTTCTGCTTTTGCTGAGATTTGTTCCAAAATAGGAGCCACTAACTCATACGCTTCTTTTTGTCCGCCAGGCATGATTGACGGGCCTTTCAATGCGCCTTCTTCTCCACCAGAAACTCCGGTACCGATAAAGTTGATACCAGAATTTGCTAATTCTTCATTACGACGGATCGTATCTTTGAAGAATGTGTTTCCTCCATCGATCAAGATGTCCCCTTTTTCAAGATGAGGCAATAATTCTTGGATGGTTGCGTCTGTCGCAAAACCCGCTTTGACCATCAAAAGAATGCGTCGTGGTGTTTCGATCGATTGTACGAACTCTTCAATCGTATAGGTTGCTTTAAAGTTTTTATCTGGATGTTCTTTTACTACTTCTTCTGTTTTAGATCCTGTACGGTTGAATAGGGCAACTGAATAACCGCGGCTTTCAATGTTCAACGCTAAGTTTTTTCCCATGACTGCCATACCGACAACGCCGATTTGTTGTTTTGTCATCACTCATCCTCCTAAGATTCAGTTATCTGTTTCATTATAGCGCAAAAGATAGTTGTTTTGAACTATTCTCTTTCAAAGAGTAAGAATTATTTCAGAAAAGTTCTAGTTTTCATGAAACTAATCTGAAACAAAAAGAAAAATCCTAAGGCTCCATGGTTAGCCTTAGGATTTTGAAATCCATTTTTCTGTAAAAAAGGATTATGCTTCTTTTGTTGCTACATCTTTTCCATCGTAATGACCACAGTTTGAGCATACATGGTGGCTTTTTTTCATTTCACCACAGTTTGCACATTCGTTCAAACCGTTGATTGTCAATTTGTAATGAGTACGACGTTTTGCTTTTTTCGCTTTAGAAGTTCTTCTTGCTGGTACTGCCATTTTGCTACACCTCCTTGTAAATGAAAGCAACCTTGAGGCTGCAATTTATTCCAATCCTACGCGTTATCATCTTCTGAATCATTGAACAGTTCCGATAATTTTGCAAGACGAGGATCAATTTGTTGGGCTTGCGCTTCTTTTTGATTTGCATAGTCTTCTTCTGATAAAACAGCCCAGTCATTTCCTGACGGCATTTCTGTGCTACTTTTCTCTTCCTCAGTAAGGACTTGCATGGGAATCGCAAGTAATAGGTTATCAGCAACTGAATCATCCAAACTGATCGTCTGACCTTCAATGATCAAGACATCTTCTTCTGGAATCATTTCATCTCGCCGCTGAAATTGCTCTGGTGTCATGAAGAGTTCATCCACTGTAAAATCCATTGGCAAAGCAACTGGAGTCAATGAGCGTGTTGAAGGTAACGTGATGGTTGTCTCCACTCGGTAATGTAGGAGATATTCATGTTTTCCAACAGACATCATGCCAGTGATTTTCACAGGAGACAAATCAATGATCTGTCCATCGCGTTTTATCAATTGATTTTTTAAGTTCAACGTTTCGTCGAACATTAGCGGTGTCTCTTGGTATTTTTTTAATTCCAATAAAGACCATTTCATTTTTATCACCCCTAAGCAACAAAAGCAATTATACAGGGGTTATTTCCCTTTGTCAATGAAATTTTCTTGACACCTTTTTCATTTCTACAGCTGTAATTTTACGCACAAAAAAGTGATTGCTTTTAGAGAAAAAAACAACAGACTCGCTACTTATGCACGAGCCTGTTGCCTCCATTAATCAATCTTTCGAAAGAAGATTAGATAGCTGTTGTTTCTCCACGGTAGACGATTCCACGACGAGAATCCACAGTAATCAATTCACCATCTTTGATCGTTGTTGTGGCATCTTTTGCCCCAACGATCACTGGAAGGTCTTTCGCAATGCCGACAACTGCTGCATGAGAAGTCAAACCGCCGTCTTCAACAACAAGTGCTGCTGCTTTCTCGATTGCAGGCATATATTCTTTATCTGTTGTTGGAACAACTAAGATCATGCCATCTTTTGCTTTAGCAATTGCTTCTTCTGCACTGTTGGCTACAACGGCATTAGAAACGATTGATTTTTCACCGATTCCTTGTGCTTCAAGCAATTTAGAACCGATCATTTGAATTTTCATCACGTTCGTTGTTCCACGTTCTCCAACTGGCACACCAGCAGTGATCAAAATCAAATCGCCTTCTTTGGCAAAACCAAGATCCACAGCTTGTTTAGCTGCTAATTCGAACATTTCGTCAGTTGTTGAAGGTTTTTCAGCAACTGTTGGATAAACACCCCAGTTTAACATCAAACCACGTTTTGTACGTTCGTCGAAAGTTACTGCCAAGATATCTGCATCTGGACGATATTTTGAAATCATTTTCGCAGTATAGCCAGATTCAGTTGCAGCAACGATTGTTTTTACGCCAAGATTTTTAGCTGCACGTGCCACAGAAAGACCAATTGTTTCTGTTACATCAGTTTTATCAAATTGGTTGATTTGGAAAGTACTCATTTCTGCTAAAGCATTTTCTGCTTCGATATCGATACGAGCCATCGTTGCAACAGCTTGTACAGGATAGTCTCCGTTTGCTGATTCTCCAGATAACATGGTTGCATCTGTTCCGTCAAAGACTGCATTGGCAACGTCAGAAGCTTCTGCGCGTGTTGGACGAGGATTTTGTTGCATTGATTCTAACATTTGAGTTGCAGTGATAACTGATTTACCTACCGCATTACATTTTTTGATGATTCGTTTTTGAACCATTGGTACTTCTTCTGCTGGAATCTCAACACCCATGTCTCCACGAGCAACCATGATACCGTCAGAAACTTTGATGATTTCATCAATGTTGTCGATACCTTCTTGAGATTCGATTTTAGAGAAGATTTGTACATGAGTCATGTTCTTTTCTTCAAGAATTTCACGAATTTCTAAAACGTCTTGAGCTTTACGTACGAATGAAGCTGCGATGAAGTCGATATCATTGTCTAATCCAAAACGAATATCGTCAGCATCTTTTTCAGTAATACCAGGCAAGCTGATTGATACGCCAGGTGCATTGACCCCTTTACGAGAACCCAACATTCCTGCATTTTTAACAACAACAACTAATTCACGTGCTGCTTCGTCTTTTTCGATGATCTCCATATCGATCAAACCATCATCAAATAAGATATGGCCGCCTACATATACATCATCAAATAATCCAGGATAGGTCACTGCAATCTTTTCTTTTGTTCCTTTGTGTTCTGGGTCCATTGAGATACGTGTTTGGTCACCAACGTTGAATTGGATATAGCCGGCACGACCATAATCTGCTTCGGTTGTGTCTTGAACGGTTGTACGGATTTCTGCTCCTTTAGTATCTAAAAGAATCCCTACATCTTTACCAGTTTTCTTGACCGCTTCACGCACCATTGTCATACGTCCTAATTGTTCTTCATGATCTCCATGAGAAAAATTGAAACGGAAGACATTTGCACCGGCTTCGATCAGTTCAGAAATAATTTCTACACTATTACTTGCTGGTCCTAATGTGCTGACGATTTTTGTTTTTTTCATTACTAAACGCTCCTATTCATTTATTTAAAATAGCTTAATAAGCTTTTTTTACAAAATTACTGTTGCGTTTCATACTTCCTAAACTTAAAAGGAAATTTCCTTGTTCAAGTCGTATAAAGAAATATCTGGTTTGTGACGATTGTTTTCAAGCGTTTCGATGATATCTGCAGCAACCATCTGGTTGTTTTCGATACCGATGCACAATCCGCCTTTGCCTTGTTGAAGCAACTCAACTGCGTAAGCACCAAATTTACTTGCTAGAACGCGGTCTCTTGCGCTTGGTGATCCGCCACGAACAACGTGTCCTAAAATCGATACCCGCGTGTGGAAATCGCCATATTCAGATAATTTATCAGCAAATTCGTTTCCGCCCATCACGCCTTCTGCTAAGACGATCAAGCAGTGTTTCTTACCGCGGTCCCGTCCTTCACGAATTCGGTTCGCAACAACGGCCATATCAAAGTCATGTTCTGGGATGATGATCTCATCTGCCCCACCGGCAACTCCTGACCAAAGCGCAATGTCACCTGCACCACGACCCATTACTTCGATTACGAATGTCCGGACGTGAGAAGTTGCAGTGTCACGAATTCGGTCGATTGATTCCAATACTGTATTGATTGCTGTATCAAAACCGATAGTAAAGTCCGTCCCAGGAATATCATTGTCAATCGTTCCTGGAATACCGATCGCCGGAAAACCATGGCGTGTTAGAGCCATCGCACCATGATAAGAGCCGTCGCCACCAATAACGACCAACCCTTCAATACCGAATTTTTTCAGTTGTTCAATCCCTTTCAACTGACCTTCTTGTGTCGCAAATTCAGGATAGCGCGCAGAGTACAAGAATGTACCGCCTCGTTGGATCTTGTCACCTACATCTGCCACATCAAGACGGCGAATATCTCCAGCTACCAAACCAGCATAGCCGTAATTGATTCCATATACTTCCAGCCCATCAAAGATAGCCTTTCTTACAACTGCCCGAACCGCTGCGTTCATCCCCGGCGCATCGCCGCCACTGGTTAGAATTCCAATGCGTTTCATTATCCATTCACCTCATTAGTAGATTTGTTTAGGGAATTGGAACTCCCTTATTTGATACTTTTCAAGTAATAACCACGAGTAGTATTTTACCATTATTCCAGAGAAATGTCTTGAAATAGTGGGAAAAAGTTGAAAAAAGTGTAAGTAAAATTTAACGTTTTCGGAAAATTACTTGAAAATAACATTTTCCTCTCCCAACAAGTGCCCAAGCTTTCTTTCCATTTCTTCGTCTTTTTTTAGCCAGTTCTCTTCCGTCAGCAACACTTTTTTCCCGTTGCTTTCATAGAACAACACCACAGGAACCCGGCCTCGATGCTTTCTCAGCAACTGCGACAATTCTTGCAAATGGTTCGTCTCAACATCACGTGTGATCTTCAGATAACACGTTTGATCTGTTAGCTGTGCTTGCGCTTTTTCAGCTAGCTCTATTTTATCAGCAATCAGTTGTATTTCACCATTGTAACGACTTACTTCCACTTTTCCTTCAACATACAAGACGGCGTTTTCTGCAACGTCAGATCGTATGTGACGATACAATGTGGGAAAAACAGTGATTGAGACTTCTTTACTAGCATCTGTTCCTTCAAGAAACGCCATTTGCTCTCCTTTTTTTGTACGGATTTCTCGAATTTGACGCACATAAAATAGTATCCGGACACGTTCGTTGGGAACTAAGTCAGCGATTGCTATCGTCTGCTTCAACTGTTGCAGCTTCTGATATTGTTGGACAGGATGACCTGATAAATAAACCCCTAAATATTCTTCTTCCAACGCTAACTTTTGCTCTAAGTCATAATCAGCGACTTCGGCTTCTTTGAGAGCCATTGTCTCTAACAAATCGAGACTGCCGCCACTATAGGTGATATTTTGGATTTTCCCTTCTAATTGGATAAGTGCTTGCTTCCGATTAGTGACCAATTCATCAAACGCACCAATACTTAACAACGGACGGATATAATCTTCTTTCAGCCATTTGTTATTCTTTTGATGCAGGCGCAACAGGAATTGATCTAAGGAGGAGAATGTTCCATTCTCCTTTCGTTCATCTAAAATATCTTGAATCAGGTCTCTACGTATTCCTTTAACACTGCTAAAGCCAAAACGAATCTGTTTTTCCGATTGAAGATAGAAACTATAGCCACTCTTGTTGATGGACGGCGGTAAGATTGCTACACCATACCGAGTCGCTTCATTCAAATATTCTTTTAATTTACCTGGATTATTCCTAACCGAGTGCAATAATGCAGCAAAAAATGGTCCTGGATAATGTACCTTTAAATACGCCATTTGGAAGCCGATAAATGAGTAGGCAAACGCATGAGAACGATTGAACCCGTAATTGGCAAAACGCTCAATATAATCATAAACTTCTTCTGCTTTCTCCGCGGAAAAATGGTTGGCTACGGCTCCTTCAACAAAATGGCGCCGTTCTTCATCTAGGACGTCTTTTTTCTTTTTGCTGATGGCTCGCCGCAAGATATCTGCTTGACCAAGAGAAAAGCCTGCCATTTTAGAAGCAACTTGCATGATTTGTTCTTGATAAACAATGATTCCATAGGTATTTTGTAAAATCGGCACTAAAGCAGCATCCGGATAAACGACTTTTTCCTGTCCTTTTTTCCGTCGAATAAACGTATCGATATTTTGCATAGGTCCTGGCCGATACAACGCATTGACGGCTGCGATATCTTCGATACTTTCAGGTCCAAGTTTTCGCAAAACATTTCTGATCCCCGCTGACTCAAACTGAAAGATTCCGGCAGTATCGCCTTGCTGAAATAGTCGCAGCACAGCTGGGTCATTTAAAGGAATAGCTTTCTGGGTAACTGTTTCATTTGTAACTCGCTTGATCCCTCTTAAAGTATTGTCAATGATTGAAAGATTCCGTAATCCTAAAAAATCCATTTTTAACAATCCCACTGTTTCCACATCATTCATTGTGAACTGAGTCAAGAGGATCTCATCACTTCCTTGTTGAAGGGGGACTAGATCCAAGAGATTCTTGTCGCTGATCACCACACCAGCTGCATGGGTGGAAACATGTCGAGGCAATCCTTCCAGTACCTTAGCCACTGCAAACATCGTTTCATTTCGTTCGTTGAAGGTAGCCAATTCTCGTAATTGATTGGATTGCTCATAAGCTAAAGCCAATGTCATTTTTAATGCGTTAGGAATGGCTTTTGACCAGCGATTGGCTTCGCTTTGTGACAAACCAAACACTCGTGAAACATCCCGCAGCACCATTTTGGCCGCCATCGTTCCAAAAGTAGCAATTTGCGCCATGTACTCCTGACCATATTTTTGACGGACATAATGCAAAATCTCATCACGTCTGTTATCAGGAATATCTAAATCGATATCGGGCATAGTATAGCGTTCGGGATTCAAGAAACGCTCAAACAGCAAGTCATATTCAATTGGATCGACATCGGTGATGGCTAATACGAAAGCTACTAATGAACCTGCTGCTGAGCCCCGCCCTGCGCCGGTAACAATTTCGTTCTTGTGAGCAAAATCCATCACATCCCAAATGATCAAAAAGTAATCGTCAAATCCCATTGTATGAATAACGGATAGTTCATAATCCAAACGCTGACGGTAAATATCTGTGACCTGCGTAATACGTTCAGACAACTTTTCAAAACACAGTTTTCTAAGAAAATCAGCCGCATTTTCCCCTTCTTCTAAAGGGAAATGCGGGAGCAAACGTTGATGGAGAGGAATCGTCAGAGTACATTCTTCTGCAATTCGCTGATTATTTACCAATGCTTCTGAATTCTCTCCAAATGCCTGAATCAGTTCCGCAGGCTGTTCTAAATAATACGTTTCGGAAGATTGTTCCTTCGCTTTACGAAAATCTTCGATCTGAGTACCGTTCTTAATATGTTCCATGACTTGAACAGCAAATAGTTCTGCTTGTTCCAATGCTGCTACGGGTTGATAAGCGCACAGCTCAAGACCATGCTGTTGAAACCACTCTCTTTCTGGCGTTGCCGCTGCTTTTTGAACACCCAGGAAAAGACTCTTTTGATCAAAACGAGCGACAAAGTCTGTCAATGCTCGAGAAAGCTGTGCCAAGTCTTCCGATTGATCTGGAGAGAAACCTTGCCCTTGCGGCAAAATACCAAACAGATCTGGTAACGTTAAGTATTCAGATAGATCCAAGTGACCGTTGATCATTTTCTCACTGGAAAGGCGCATCAATAATCGGTAGCCTGATAGATTCTTTGCAAAAAGATACAATGGAAAACGCATAGTGGACGTGCCAAACGTGCAATCGAATAATACACCAATCACAGGTTTGATTCCGGCATTTTGGCATTGCTGATAAAATTCTAAGGCTCCATATAACACATTGTGATCTGCCAGCCCCAAAACTTTATAACCAGCTTTTTTGGCAGCAGCAATATAACGAGGAATTTTGATCGTACTTTGAAGTAAGGAATACGCGCTTAAGGTTGTCAATTGATGATACATAGAAAATCCCTCCGAAAATGATAATTCCGTTTGTTTCTGCTTTATTTCTAATTTGAAAAGAATAAATGAAAATGTGAAAATCTTTACATTGAAATTTTTTGTGATAAACTAAAGTCGAAAAGCAAGATACGCAGAAAAGAGGTGTCGTCATGCGCTACTTAGCAACATTATTTTGGACATTTATCTTAGGCCAAGTTGTCGGCTATCTAGGCAGCTCACTAGCGGGAGCTACTTATGATTTCCAATTGACCTCAATCATCTCTTTGGTAGCAGGTGTACTAATTATCCTTCTTGGTTTGATTGCACCTTCGCCAAAAAAGACAAGTCATTAATAGAAGAAAAACCAGTTACCTTCATTGTAACTGGTTTTTTTTTCTTTTCAACTGAGATCGTGCTTATGAAAATTTTTACGGAAATTAAATGTAGAAAGACAAATATTCAAAAAGACAAACGCACTGGTTACCCAAAACACGGCTGGGTAGCCAAAACTATGGGCAACGGTTGAACCGACCATTGGACCAAGCACTTGTCCAAAGTTAGAAAACATTTGGTTGTAACTATAAATTCGACTAACACCTTCCATTGGGGTGATTTTACTGATCAACGTATTGATCGATGGCATTAACGCACCAGTAGAGAAGCCCAAAAGAAAGCGTAGAACGCCCAATTGGAATGGTGACGTAACAAAGCCCATTGGAATAAAGCAAAGGAATGAAAGCAGTAGTCCTCCTAATAACACTTTATGATTTCCGTAGCGGTCCCCTACTTTACCTAATATTGGCGAAGAAATAATAGCTGAAACACCGGCAATCGATACGATCAACCCGCTGACAAATAAAAGGTTTCCTGTATTGCCGCTTAGATCACGGATATATAAAGTCAAAATTGGACTGATACTTGTTACACCAAGTTGCAGGATCAATGAAGTAATAAATAAGCCAATCAATAGTTGTAGGTTTTTGATTTGTCCAAAAACTTCTTTGACAGATAGAAGGTCCCCTTTTTCAACAGGTGCGAAATCTTCTTGAACCAAAAAGATCGTTAGCAGCAATGTGATCAAAAGAACGACCCCTGTGATGATAAATACATTCTTCATACCAAACCACTGTGCTAAAGCACCACCCATAGAAGGCCCGATCAAGTTTCCGGCGATAGCTCCGGTTGCTAATGTTCCTAGTGCCCAGCCGCTCTTTTCTTTCGGGGCTTGAGAAGCAATCAATGCTGTCGCATTTGGAATATAACCCGAAAGGATCCCCGTAAAGAAGCGCATAATCAATAGCCAGTAGACATTCGGTACAAAGGCTAATGAGCCCATGGTGACTGTCATACCAGCAGCCGCCCGAATCATCATCAATCTGCGACCTTTCTGATCTGCTAAATTCCCCCAAACCGGCGCAATGATTGCAGCTGCAAACGCGGTCACTGAGATTGCCAGACCTGAAAACAGCTCGATTTGGCTTTTTGGCGCCCCCAACTCTTCAATATATAGCGGAATAAACGGCATAACTAAACTAAAACTTGCACCAGTAAAAAAACAGCCAATCCAAGAAATTAGGAGATTTCGTTTCCAATCAATTTTCATGTCAAAACCCTCTTTCTCTTAAACTATACCGCATTTTTTAAAATAGTAAAATTAAAAAAGACAGAAGATTGTGTGATCTGTCTGCAAAATAAAACTATCCCCACTACAACTGATTTCGCCTTCTTTGTTCTTTACAGCCCACATAAAGCAGCTCATCGACCAAAGAAAGAATCCGTTATAGTTTGGATAGTTCATTGTCAAAAGCACGACCAGAAATCAGTGCTCTTTATTGATTGGTACTAGCTGATCACAGCTAAAATAATGAAGTTCAAAATAAAGAGAATATTTACGACCCACAAAATTGGAGATACTTCGCGGAATTTTCCTTTTACGACTTTAACGATTGCGTAAAAGATAAAACCAGCTGCGATTCCATAAGAAATGCTGTAACAAAGTCCCATAAAGATCGAAGCAAAGAATGCTGGAACTGCTTCTTCAAGATCCGACCAATTGATATCCGCAAATGAAGCGAGCATCATCACACCGACTAAAATCAATGCCGGCGCTGTTGCTTGAGCAGGGACCACGGAAATCAATGGTGAAAAGAAACTACTAATGGCAAACAAAGCTGCTACTACCACTGAAGTCAATCCTGTTCGTCCCCCAGCACCGATCCCGGCAGCTGATTCAACATAAGTAGTGGTATTAGATGTTCCAAAGATCGCACCGATCGAAGTTGCAATTGCATCGGCAAAAAGGGCTTTGTCCATCTTTGTATTGAACCCTTTACTATCTTCCAACGCTTCTTCGTCTTTTTGAGAAAAGATTCCAGTACGGCGCCCTGTTCCAATAAATGTGCCGATAGTATCAAATGTATCTGAAAGACTAAAGGCAATAATCGTCATGATCACTTGAGGAATTTTAGCAGAATCACTAAACAATGAACCCATTCCCTCTGGGCCAAACGCAGCGCCAAAAGTTGTTCCAAGTTCATTAATTGAACTTCCCAAAGAGTTTCCCTGCCAATCAATCGTGCTTAAATCGACCACACCCATCAAAATACCAATGATCGTTGTCCCTAAGATACCGATAATAATTGCTCCTCGGACGTTTTTAACCACTAATAACGTTGTTAAAACCAAGCCAATGATTGCCAAGATAACTGGTGCATTATTAAAGTTAGCGAGTGCCGGCACGATGCCTCCATTAAATGAAGCACTAACAATCGTATCACCATCAACAGTTGATCCAGTAACTGCTGCAGTATCCGCGCTGAAACTTAATAGATTGGCATTTTTCAACCCAACGTAAGCAACGAAGATCCCAATCCCACCACCAATGGCATGTTGCATGCTCTCTGGAATGGCGTGAATAATCAATTTACGAATTTTAGTGATCGTGATCAAAATATTGATCACACCACAGATAAAGACCATAGCTAATGCTTGTTGCCAAGAATAGCCTAACCCAAAGACAACTGTAAAGGTAAAGAAGGCATTCAATCCCATTCCTGGTGCTTGCGCATACGGTACGTTTGCAAAGAGTCCCATGACCAGCGTTCCAATGACAGAGGCAATGATGGTTGCAAGAAAGACTGCTTGAAAAGGCATACCAGATGCGGAAAGAATCGAAGGATTAACAAAAAGAATGTAGCTCATTGCAAAGAAGGTGGTTACCCCAGCCATCACTTCTGTTGAAACAGTTGTTTTATTTTCTTTTAATTTGAAAAACTTTTCCATGTAAATCGTTCACTCCTACAAGATTAGTTAGTGTTTCTGAAAAGAAAAGAATAATTGCACTTTCCATCGAACAATTACAAATTATAGGCGACCCCCCCCTATTCCACAATAAAAAAATTAACAAAAACCAAATATTTTATCCGAACGTTCGTGTTTTATCAAGAAACTGATTTTTTCCAGAAACTTACCATCCCCCTTTCATCTCTTGTGAAATCAGTAAAATGTGTTACACTTAAACAACTAGAAAAAGAGAATGGAGCGAGTTGAGTGAACAAAAAATTAATTGCCATCGATCTAGACGGCACTACTTTAAATACAGAGTCCCAAATTTCAAAGCGGACATTTGATGTTTTGACACGAGCAACGAAAGCTGGACATTATGTGACCATCGCAACCGGTCGTCCTTTTCGAATGAGTGATCAGTTTTATCGTCAATTAGCCCTAAAAACACCTATGATCAATTTTAATGGAGGTTTGGTACACAAACCTCGTCAAGTATGGGCAAATGAAACAGAATTCTCTGTGTCAAAAGAAATCGCTTTTGAACTAATGGCTCAAAAAGAGAACCTGAACTTAGATTTTGTTGCTGCAGAAAATCGGGAAACCTTTTTTATCGATCAACTTGAAGGCTTTGATCAGCGTTTCTTTTCTTCCGATAGTATTACTGAAGAAAACTTATTGAAGAACATGAAATCTGATCCGACTTCTTTATTGGTCAAAACACAAAATGAATTCGCTGAGTCTGTTGCTTTACGAATCAACGATCAATTCAATGACACGGTTGATGTCCGTACATGGGGCGGTCCTCATGCAATTTTGGAGATTGTTCCAAAAGGGGTCCATAAAGCATTAGGTCTATCAGTGATTTCCGATTATCTGAAGATTGATCCCAAAAATATTATTGCCTTTGGCGATGAACACAATGATCTAGAAATGTTGGAATATGCCGGCTGGGGTGTGGCTATGGCAAATGGAACCGCACAATTAAAATCTATTGCCAATGATGTAACGGATAAAACCAATGCCGAGGACGGCTTAGCTGACTACTTGGAAAATTTATTAGCCCTATAAAAAGACAAAAAGAAACACGAGGATTCGATGTCTCTCCTCTCCAAAGTCTGTATGAAAATGGACTTTAGAGGGACTACATCTGTCCTCGTGTTTTTAAATTGTTTCGTAAATGATTGTTTCTGCCTTAGGAATTTTTTCATCAATGAAGAATACTTTATACCAGGTCAAGAAAGTGTAGATCGTCCAGATTTTCCGTTGAAGTCCTTGTTTACCGGCGCGATGATCAGCCAATAATTGCAAAATCTTTTCTTGGTCAAAGAATTCTGCAGCAAAATCCGCTGTAAATAGTTCTTTGACGGTTTTGTAACCAGTCCCTTCTTTCAGCCATGCTCGAATAGGGACCGGAAAACCTAATTTTTCCCGATTGGCCCATTCTGTTGGGAGGTGACGATTTGCTGCTTGACGAAAGACATCTTTCGTATTGTACTGATTGATCAAATATTTTGTCGGAATCGTCTGTGCTACTTTCATGACTTCAATATCAAGTAATGGCACCCGTAATTCCAAAGAACTAGCCATTGACATCTTATCTGCTTTTAATAAGATGTCTTTGGGCATCCATTGATGAACATCCAAATACTGCATTTTGTTGACTTCTTCATCAAGATCTTTGACTTTTTCATAGTATGGGGCGACGATTTCCGCCACTGATGGTCCACTAGTATAGTCTGGATGCAATATCTCAGTGGCTTCTTGCTCTTCAAAGACCAGTGCTTGCCCGATAAAGAAATCTTTTGCAGGTGCGGTGGCTTCATAGAGATGAATTCGTCCATGGAAGTTTCTCATATTACCAATTGTCCGGCCTAATTTGAATCGAATATTCTTAGGTAATTTTTTCAATCCTTGAGCAAATACACGAATCATCTTGGAGTTCGTATGCCAACCATAAGCAGCATAGCCGGCAAATAATTCATCTGCGCCTTCACCAGATTGTACAACACGAACATGTTGCGATGCGAGATTAGCTAAAAAGTAGAGCGGGACACAACTCGGATTGGAGTCAGGCTCATCCAAATGATACTGGATCAGTGGAAAAGCGTTGAAGGACATCTCGCCATCAATCACCGCTGCTGTATTGTTCAATCCCAGCATCTTGGTCAATTTTCTAGCTTCAATTGCTTCATTATAGGTCTTGTCATCGAATCCAATTGAGAAAGAATGATCTGGACGCAGAACAGCGGCAACATAACTTGAGTCGACACCGCTTGATAAAAATGACCCTACTTCTACATCACTGATTTTGTGTGCAGCAATCGATTCTTGAACGGTATCATCGATTTTTTGGACCCAATCTTCTTTGCTATAGTTTTCTTTATGACTGTAGTCTGCATCCCAATATTCATGAATGTCCATGACGCCATTTTTATAAGTAAAATAGTGACCTTCTTGTAAGCGATAAACGCCTTTAAAGAATGTTTCGCCATTTAGTGGCGAATATTGAAAAGTCAAATAGGGTTTTAAGGCATCCTTATTCAATTCTTTTTCAAAATCTGGATGTGGTAAAAAACTCTTGATTTCTGAACCAAACATGAATGTACCATTCATTTCCGCGTAATAATAAGGTTTGATTCCGAAATGATCTCTTGCCCCAAAGAGTTCTTGCTTTTCGCGATCCCAAATGGCAAAAGCAAACATGCCGCGAACTCTTTGCAATAAATCAGTTCCCCACTCTTCATACCCATGAAGAAGAACCTCAGTATCTGCATGAGTCGTAAAGACATGTCCAGCTTGGATCAATTCTTCTCTTAAAGATTGAAAGTTATAGATTTCACCATTAAAAATGATTACTTTCGTTCCATCTTCATTATAAATAGGCTGCGTACCGCCTTCTAAGTCAATAATCGATAAACGCCGAAAGCCAAGAGCAACTTGGTCATCAATGAATTTTCCAGAACTATTAGGACCGCGATGAATGATTCGATCCATCATCTGTTCAATGATTTCGGCTTTTTGGTCTTTAGTATTAACGAAACCTACAATTCCGCACATATTTTCACATCCATTTTCATTTTCCTTTTTCATTTTCCCTGAAACAAATATTATCTTACCATAAATTGAGTAAAATTAAATTTAAAAAAAATATAATAAATTAATTATTTAACCCAACAAAAAGAGTTTTTCAAGCAAAACCGCTTCATACCGCTTTTTACTCAGACACTAGAGGAGCTTCCTTACAAATTTGTTATTTGATTTTTTTAGATAACTTCTGTTCTCCTTAATAAATTTTTAGTAAACTTCCTCTACCATTCAGTTATTATTGGACAGACGCCAAGCAACGTGTTATTCTGATCATGGAATTTCGTTATCAACTTAACCGTTGCCTTTCGTTACGAATAACACTGAAAGGAGAATGACTATGACATTCTATAACACAGAACTACAATATCGAGTTACTCTAGATACAAAACTGAACCTTTTTATCGTTTTTGATAAAAAAGATGCTAACCGTTTTGCAACTGGTGTGACGATCGAACAAGCTGTACAAGAATTGACTAAAACTGCATAAGGAGTTCATCCAAATGAAGGATACCGATTCGTACTGAAAGCACCTCGCTAAGACTAATAGCAGGTGCTTTCTTGTTTTGTTATGAAATTAAACAGCTACTCCAACTGCTTTTCCTCTTCTGGCTCTTTCTTTTGTCCACTCTGCTGTTCATCCAACTGCATGATCTCATCTACTGATTCATCCTTCAAAAAAACGGATAGTCCCTTAACAGCTAATTTCGTTTGGCGCATGACATAATCTTTTTCAAACTCAGCCATTTTATCACCTTCTGCTTTCTTGTTCTCTTTCTTCTAGTTTAATCGATTTCGTTCAAAAAAAGAAGCAATGGCATGACATTATCAAAACTCGTTTCCTAAGCTCTCGATGCTGCCTGAATCAACTAATCAACTCATTAATTAAATTTTATGAGTCGTGTACGATGCTTTTCTCATACCTCGGGCCCCTCCTCCCCATGTCTTTACTTACAAAACAAAAAAAGCCTATCACCAAGGATAGGCCAAACGCTTCAAAGCGTTAATGTAAGGAGAGTACAGGATTTGAACCTGCGCGCCGGGATGAACCGGGTCGGCGGATTTCGAGTCCGCTGCATTACCACTCTGCCAACTCTCCATAACGTTTATTTTCTACTTTTTTCAGAAAAAGTCAAGAAAAAATCTGCAATCCATCCGAAAAAATGGTTGCAGATTCGTTATTATTGAAAAATAAAAATGTCTGTTCTATCTAAAATCCCAGTGATCGTTTCCTCGATCACCTTAATGATTTGTTCCTCCGTTGGCGTAATGATTCCAGCTGACATCAATGAAGCAATGCCGGTAACAACGATCCAAGCACCATTGTGCAAGGCTGTAATCGCTTCTTCCGATAGATCCGCATACTTTGGTTCGGACTTGATCAATTTTTTGAAATAATCAGACGAAAAATCGTGCATCAATTTCCCTCCGCCATAGTCATCTACGAAAAGAGCAATATACAAGTTGTGTTTTTCTTGTGCGAAGTGAATGTAGTTTAATCCTAAATCAATGACTTTATCACCAGTCCGTTCAACAGGAAACACGTTTTCTGAAAGATCTTTGAAGACCGCTTCAACTAAAGTGTTTTTCAAATCCTGCATGTTTTCAAATTCCAAATAAATCGGTTGTGTTGAAATCCCCATTTGCTTTGCTATATTTCGGGCGGTAAAGTTGCCAAATCCTTCTTTATTGATCAACTCATACGCGGCCTTCAAAATATGTTCTCTTGTATAGACCTTTCTTCGCATCAATAAATCCCCCTTTTCCTTTATCTAATTGTAACCGAGATTTTCCAAATTGAAAAACAATATACTCATTTCGTTATCTTATAACTGTCTGAATTGTTCTACAATTATATCCACACCGCTATTTGTGAAGTTTTTTACCAATTTAAATAAAATGGTTGCTTTCAAAAAATAAGATATTTTCTTTATTATTAGTTATTTAACTCACCGGATACTTCTCTTGTTGAATTGGAATGAAAAAGGTAAACTAAAGGAGGATTACTTTTCAAGATAGAGAGGCGATAAAATGCAAGAAACAAATGAGTTATTGTTAGAAACTTGCCTCTTGGCAGGAAAAATCATGATGGAGAATGGTTCCGAAGTTTATCGAGTCGAAGATACCATGAATCGTATCGCTGCTAACGCTGGCGAAGCCAATAGTATCAGTTATGTGACCGCTACAGGCATCTTTATGGGATTACGAAGCAGTCACTACGCTCAAGTTGAAAATGTTCATGATCGTGTGATCAATTTGGAGAAAATAGTGGCCGTCAATCGGCTTTCCCGGTCGTTCGCAGAAAAACAGATCACATTACCGCAGTTGTATGCATCTCTTAAAGAGATCAATCAAGTCACACCAAGCTTTCCTCTCTGGTTACAAGTATTGAGTGCTGGAGTGGTCAGCAGTACATTAATGATTATTTTTGGCGGCAATTGGTCTGATTTCATTGTTACTTTTTTCATTGGCAGCATCGGGTTCATTACAGGTCTCTGGGTGAAAAAAGCGATTGATATCCGCTTTTTGGATATGTTCGTCGCCTCTTTAGTGATTGGCTGCTTAGCGATCCTATCTGTTCGCGGGGGTTTGGCGGGAAATGTTGACAACCTGATCATTGGTGCCGTGATGCCGTTAGTTCCTGGAGTGGCCATCACAAATTCATTTCGTGATATTCTAGCTGGCCATCTGATCAGTGGAACTGCGCGAGGAACTGAAGCTATCTTTACTGCAGCCGCAATCGGCGTAGGAATCGCTACAGTCTTCACCTTGTTTGGGGGGTTATCATGACCATTTTGATTCATGTCTGTTTTAGTTTTTTAAGTACCGTCACCTTTGGCATATTAACAAATATACCGAAACGTGCATTGATTGCAACCGGGATCGCTGGAACTGTTGGATGGATGATTTATTGGCAGCTGCATGAAATGGGTCATGGCATTGGTAGTGCCAATTTTTATGCTGCCTTTGCGGTTGGCTGTGTCAGCATCTTTTTTTCACGACGCAAGAAAATGCCCATGATCATCTTCAATATTCCTAGTTTAGTTCCCTTGGTCCCCGGTGGTCCGGCTTATAAAGCTGTTCGTGAATTTGCCTTGGGAGATAACCTTTTGGGATTAGAGAACCTCATGATTGTTTTGATCACTGCAGGAGCAATCGCGGGCGGGTTTATGATGACGAGTGTCGTTGAAAAGACCATCGCAAGTTGGCAAAACAAACGAAGAGCACGACTTGATAAAGAGGAGACAACTAGGAAATAAATATAAAAAATGAAAGCAATAACTAGAGATGAAAACAACTTGCCTATCGATCACTCGTGATAATTTGTACATGAATTGCTAAATTTTTCTTATTTCAGACTTTAGTACAATGCCTTCTTGCTATTCTTCTTTTATAATAAGGGTATCAAATCTTACAAATTTGTTTGACGAATGTCATTTATTTTGCTGGATTTTTCTAATTACACCACGTATAGTGGAATTAGAAACGAATAAAGGAGATGAAAGTCTGTGAGTATCGCCACTTCTCGTCGTATCATTAATACGATATCAATTATAGGATTAGGGCTATCTATTGCCTTAACGATTTACTTCATTAATCTAGGTGTCTTTAAAGATATTAATGCACTGCGTGGTTTGGTAGGCAACTCTGTTATTTTGGGACCAATCATCTTCATGCTGCTACAAATTTTACAAGTTGTAATTCCGATCATTCCTGGTGGGATATCCAGTGCGGCTGGCGTCTTGATTTTTGGACCATATCTTGGATTTGTCTACAATTATGTTGGCATTAGTATTGGTTCAGTGATCATCTTCTTGCTTGGCAGAAGATATGGTAAACCATTTATCCTCAGTATGATCAGTGATAAAACATATGATAAATATATTGGCTGGTTGGATAACCAAAGTCGATTTGAAAAACTCTTTGCACTTGCTATCTTTTTACCGGTAGCCCCGGATGATGCCTTGTGTTTGATGGCTGGACTAACGAATATTTCAGTCAAGAAATTCACTTTGATCATTTTATTGGCAAAACCATTATCAATTTTCTTATATAGTATGGCATTGATTTATGGCGGTACGTTTTTAACAGGGCTATTAGGCGGCTAAGTGCCGGGCTTAATAGCAAAAATAAATACAGGAAATTCCCGAACTATAGATGGTGGTCATTCCTTTCATTACAGGAATCAAACACGATAGTTCGGTTTTTTATAGTCTAGAGTTAGGATGAACAACATGAAATATCTAAAAAATAGTTTGATCAACACTTGGGATTTTCTAAAGGCAAGCGATGCTTATTTTCGAGATGTTCTGCTAATGCATGGTTTCTTGCTTTTTTTGGTTATCCCACTGCTTTCTTCTTCAACAAAATTTATCCTGCGTCGTGGGGGATTAGCCTATTTATCTTTCGACAATATAGGTAGTATTTTTACAGAGCATCCAATGGTTCTATTCTCGCTCTCTCTAATCTTGTTGTTGATTTTATTAGCAGTTTTTTTTGAGTTTACATTCCTGCTTCTGAGTGTCTATTTCATCAAGAAAAAGCAGCCGGTCCGATTGCGACAGCTGTTGCGAATGACATTTTTACAAATTCGCAAATTACGCCCCATGACCTTTTTGTTTTTCTTGTTTTATTTCTTTTTGATTTTGCCAATTGGCGGGCTAAGTTTTAACTCAGATTTGCTCTCTAAAGTGAAAATCCCTGCTTTTATCATGGATTTCATCTTTACGAATCGTGTATTGATTATCGGAGCCGTGGTTCTTGGCTACTTACTTTTGATTTATCTAGGGATTCGTGTGATTTTTGCTTTACCAGAAATGATCTTACGTGACCTTCCTTTTCGACAGGCCATTCGAGAAAGTTTGCAGACAACGAAACGCCGTTTCTTTGCGATTGTTGGCCAATTTGTCTTTATTGGCGGCGCGATCTTATTCATTTCAACAGTAGGATTTACTTTTTTGATTATCCTGCAAGCGATCATTGAAGAACTTTTCGCTGATTATGCGCTGTATTCAGCAGTCTTCATTATGACGCTCCTTCAACTCGTTTTGTTGTTGAATATCATTTTGTCTACCGTTGCCATCTTCTATATCATTGTTGATTTTATGGACGATGAAGGTTTCTTACCTGAGATACCACAATGGTTCAGTGAAGAACCATTGCCAGCAAGAAATTTTCAACGACTAAAAGCCTCTTTGATTACTGTAGTAGCCGTCTTCTTCGGCGTAGGAGTAAGTTTATACAACATGAATTATCTGACCTCTGCCGCTAATACTCGACCATTGACGATCTCGCATCGCGGCGTCAGCAATGGTCAAGGCGTTCAAAATTCATTAGAAGCACTGCGCTTCACTAGTGAGAACTACCATCCTGATTACGTTGAAATGGATGTTCAACAAACTAGCGATGGTCATTTTATTGTTTATCACGATTTTTCATTTAAAGCGTTGACTGGCTTCAATCAGAAACCGGAGCAATCAACTTTGGCACAAGCACAAAAATTAACCGTCTCTGAAAATGGACAAACGGCTCCGATTGCTACATTTGATGACTATTTATCCTTAGCGAATTCGTTGAATCAGAAATTGCTAGTAGAAATCAAGACACAGCAAAAAGATACGACAGCATTAGTCCATTCATTTCTTGAACGCTACCGTGAAAATCTAGCCGAACATGAACATATTCTACAAAGCTTGACCTATAATGTAGTGGAAGAATTGAAACAAGAGGCTCCGGAACTAACTGCTGGGTATATCATGCCCTTCAACATCGTTGGCCCTCCATTAACAAGTGCTGATTTTTTAACGATGGAATATAGTACAATCAACCGCAACTTTGTTTCATCTGCCAAAACGGATCATAAAGATGTCTTTGTCTGGACTCCAAATGATGATGCTGAGATCAGTCGGATGCAGTTCTACGGTGTGGACGGCATCATTACCGATCGGATGGATATTTTGAACCAAACCCTCAGTGAGTCCACCGATGAAATGACTTACTCAGATAAGCTACTGAACTTTGTGATCGGCGTCGGCTAATTCACGCCAGCTAAAAAGACTGGACTCTAGTCAATAAAGATGAATCAGTGCCTACAAGCTGACTTTTCAGCATGCTGGCATAATACATTTTTATTAGCGAGTTCCAGTCTTGTTTTTATTAAGCCACAGCCACTGCGGTAATCTTATCAAATTTTACCAACATCCGCTGATTGCACTCCAATACAATGGATTGATCCTCCATCTCATAATCGGTCACTTTCACAAGAGCCGTATGCTCATACAGCTTCTCAATTACACCGACTAGCGATTTTTTTGCCCCAACAGGTTGACACACATAGGCATTTCCAATTTCAACATCTAGCATCTTACCACCTCAGAACTTCTTTTCTAAAAATATAATAACAAAAATACCGATTTATGCAAGCGCTTTTATGATAAATTTGGCACCTACTTATTTCCGCAGACAAGATGACAAAATCGTTCGCTTCTTATGACTGATGTGTTCGTGCATCTTCCAGAAAGTCCTAGTAACATAAAGGAAAGGAGATGAACAGAATGCCAGTAATCCAAACATGTATTTTTGGTCTCTTGACAGTCGCATTATTGATTGGTTTAAAGGAAAATCGTTGATGACTCCTTGATTGGTTAACTGTTCCTAAAGACCACAAATCAATGTCCTATTGTGACGGTCATTTTATGGTTAAATGAATAAGCGTCCTTATTCTGAACCATCCGCTTATGTAAATGAAAAACCAGCCCTCAGAAGAATGATCGGAGGACTGGTTCTTTTTAGTTAGAACGATAAATTATAGACGTTCGTTCAATTCTTTTGCAAGCTCTTCAAAGCCTGGTTTGCCAAGCAATGCGAACATGTTTTTCTTATACATTCTACCCTTTTTCTAGTATTTCTCTATTTTAAAAATACCATTATATCAACGTTTCCCCTCTAATTTTTCTTTTCTATCATTTCGATATTTTCTTTTCGCTATCACCGAAACTATCACCAAAAATTCTCATCTTTTCTACTCGTTCTCACGTTACAATTTAAAGAGTTGTTCGCTTTACAAAACGAACAAACGTTCGTATAATTTCCGTGAGGAGTGATAATTATGGGAATGATTAAACCTTACGAGGACCGGAAAAAATTAAAATGGATAGGATTCTTTTTATCGGAACATACAACAAGTGTAAATAAAGTTGAAGAGGAACGAGCTTACACTTATCCGCCTAAACCAGAAATGGAAATTGAAGAGATTGGAGAATTTCTACAAGAGGCTATTTTGAAAAATAAAAAGATTGCTGTTCAGCTTAACTACACCCAGAATGACAAATTCATGCCGGACATTGTAGGCCGCCTTTCCGGGCATAATGAAATAGGAATTTACGTTGATTCTACTCTCGTTGAATATGAGGAAATTCGAAATGTAGAATTTTTCCAAGGAGAACTGAAATGGTTTGATCTCTCATGAATGTAATTAGTCAATATGAGCAAGGGTACATCTCCTACTCCGAGTTTCTAGGAGAGTTTCCAGACAGCATTTCTGAGTCGCAAGAATGTTTATTTGGTACTAGATGCGTAGAGTTTTATGTAGGCATGACTTTAGGAAAAACAAATACTAGATATTTTATACAACCATATGGAGGCGATCATCATGAAGTCATTGAAAGGTGTAGTTTCTAAGATACGAGTGTTGAAAATGTCGAGGAACCCTTTAGTGCGTTTCTCGCTTGACGGTACGAGCTGTCTGATTGCAGCTCATAGTTTGAACTTCTTGGCAGATGTGGACGAAGGAATGCGGATAGTAGTTGCTGGTGAGTTTAACGATCGTAAGCAGTTTGTTGTGAAGAAGTATTCGGTGATTGGTAAGACGAAGATTATGATTGAATATGAGTCTTTAAATAGGACGTTAAATGTGCTATAATAATTACGATGTAGAAACATAGTTTCACTTGCGCAGTGTGTGTAAATACGCTGTGCTTTTTTGTACAAAAATAAAAATTATTAAGTATAAAAAGACCTTAGCTTCCGCTAGGGTCTTTTTAAGCCATTTTAGAAAGTAATGGATTGAGAGAGATTAGAGTTGTTCCATCAATTGGTTTCTGACAAAAAGACTGATGAGAAATTTTTGATTGCACTTCAGAAAAGGTTTCATCACATATATCTCTTCTTCTAGTAGTAAGCAAGGCTTTATCTACGTGAATATCATTCAAGTAAAAGCAATAATCACAAGCAATTAAGGTATCCTTAGAAAATGGATTTTTAGTGATATCTGCTTTACAATCAACATAACTAAAAGGTGGTTTATTTTTGTGTAGTAGCGATGGCTTTTTAGTTTGGCATGACAAAAGCTTTTTATTCTTACCATCCTGAATGCACAAATACATATGTGATTGAGTTGCCAGCTTTGCTGCTATATTTGGAAAAGGCATTTTAACTCTAATTACATCTTTTATCTTAGTCAATAATTAACTCTCCTTCTGAACCAATTTCCACATAAACAGGATTAATAAGGCTCTCTTCAAGCGCAATTAATTCTAACGTGTTTTTTTGTTCTTCGCTGAGTTTTCTGAAATCATTTTTAGAAAGAAGAAAATGCCTATTCCCGATAACCAAAACTTCCGAGTTTTCAATAATACTATCGTCATACATCTCATAAAGTTCACTAGCCAATTGACAATCTGACTCGCTAAAATCCGAATCCTTCATTTCAATATGCATTACATTTTTTTGGATTTCATCCTCATGAACTTTCCAAATATCAAATTGATGTGTTAAGTCAGAAAGTTCAACATTATCCATTATTCTAGTTAGAAAGTGTGCCTTTTTAGCAAGATTTTCATCAATAGAATTTGGAGTGATTTCTGATACAACATCTACTAATTCATCAAAACGATATTTATAATCACCATATACTTCGCTAAATACTGGACCATTCTTGTAAGCTTTTAATCTAGAAAAATCCGAATCCTTACCTTTAACTTTAGAAAAAGACTCAAAGAAAAATAAAAATTTCTGCGTTTTCAAAGCAGAATAAAACTCTTTCTTACCATTATCCATTAACCAAGAAATGAGTTCTTTTCTTCTATCATTAGACCATATCATTTTTATCACTCCTTTAAAAATCATTGGCTAATAATCTACAATGTATACTAATTTTTATCAATATCACTTAGATAATAGCATTTATGATTCACAATCGTCAATTGAATTAGCTAATTTTGTTAGCTAATTATTGGTTTATTAGTAATTCATATCAACTTAAAAAATCACAAGTAAAAAACACCCACTCTCGGGGGAGAGTGGGTTCACAGAAATAAAAATGAAAGGTTCTAGGTAAATAAAGTGTAATCGATTTCGATTGATAATTCAATAGCCTATCTTGAATATATATATATTGACGAAATTTCGTCGTAAGCATCTATTCAAGCACAACTATGTTACAATAGAAAACGAAGAGTGTTAGGCATACGTTAAGATAGTCTTCCCCAATCTTCTTAATCACCTAGCACTCTTCTTAGAGTAAATGCATGTTGTAATATAAACATATTAAAAAAGATTATTTTTTGCAAATGATTTGAATTTGAATTCTTTAAAGCCTGATATAGCGGTCTCTTTATATTATTTACAGACATATGCATTAACTACTAATGATAGAATAAAAATAAATCATTTGGAGGTTATCTATGAGAAACATAACTATTCAAGACATGCAAGACTATCTATACCAAAAATATAAAGGAGTAGTTACTTCAGAAGGATTGTTTATGAAACTTGTCGAAGAAATCGGTGAAGTAGCAGAGGCCTTTAATCAATTAAACGGAAGAAAAAGCGGTTCAAGCACTTCTCTCGAAAAAGAACTTGCAGATGTCATTCACTATGTACTTGCTATTGCTAGCGTTAATAATATAGATATGACATCCATTATTTTAGAAAAAGACAAAGAAGCTGCTATAAAATATGGACATAAAAAAAACTTAGAAGAATTCATAAGTAAAAAATAAAATACCCACTCTCTTAAGAGAGTGGGAACCTGTAAAGAAGGTTTTGAAAATGAAAAAGATTGTTTGCGGACACAAGTTCATTATATGCTTAATTTTCAGATAATTCAATTATAAAGGTTCCGTTCAATTCACCTTCATAAAATATAAAATCTCATATATATTTCAGTAAAAAATAATGATCATTAATAAAGAATGATGATAAGATATAGAAATAAGAGTATTAGGCCCACTTCCCCAAGTTTTACCCCGCCTAATACTCTTCATTGACGATTTAATATCGCCTTACAAAGTCTACAATAAAATAATTTTTAATTCAAATGAAAAGAATAACGTTCAATATTTCGTTTATAAGCCCGCCGAAGCGGGCTATTTGTTTACCACGGAAGTTTATTGTTGTTCAATGCTCGCTGCAATGCCCTAACCATATCGGATTTCGGACTGATAATACCGTCCACCGTCGTTCCTAATGCTTTTTGCATCCCTTTGATCGTTGCTTCACCACATAGACCATCAATTACACCAGAATAATATCCTCTTGCTTTGAGGCCCATCTGGATTGCACGGATCACGTCGGATCCGATCAAAGTAATATCAAATTCTGCGGAATAGATATTTTGATTGTACTTTTGTTTATATTGATGACTAATCACTTTATCTCTAGTTGTGTTGTAGTATTCTTGCAAACGTAGAGTGACGAGTGGTCCCCATTGGCCATCGATTGCTAATTTAATCATTTGAGCGCTGTTGTCAGTATTTACATCAGCACTACCACTTGCAACAATTCGATAGAAATGATGTGTAAGTCGGGTACTCATGTATGAATCATGGCTGTCTGTGTGAATTCCATTCCAATAATACGAACAGTGAATGAAACTCTTATTACTTAGGAAAATACCTGTATGCCCTTCTGATCCATGAGAAGCCCCAGGAGTTCCAGCGATAAAGATATCCCCTCTTCTCACTTCTGCACGACTAATTTTCTTGAGCACTGTTCCATTCATGGCAAATAGCGTTTCTGTATTTCCCATTGTTCCGGCCGGTAAGAATCCGCCTGCTATCATCGCAAAAAACACCGCAGATGAACAATCGTAGCTATTTGGGCCCAACCGATAGATCATAGAGTAATCGACTCGCCCTTCTTTACTTGTCATCCAAGCAATCATATTTTCGATACTCATTTTATTTTCTCCTTTTATTGCTAATTTTTGATATACTCTCCTTATCAGCAAGTGGTTTGCTGAAATAATTGATAAGGAGGTGTATAAGATGCTGTATAAAGACAATCAATATACTGAAATGTTAAGCTCGCTTCTTTCCAAGGTTGCAGTTTCATCAGAAACAACTTTTCGTCCAATGTTTCTTGTAGATGGCAACTTAATCCTTGGTACTGTAATTTCTCCAGATGATGATCGTCTGAATGAAACAGAATTGTCCAAAGATTCCTCGATTTTTTTGACATCTGCTGCTAATATCGTTGCTATTAGAGGAAAATATTTCGATTCGAATATTCCTGAAAATGAGCTAACGAGCTATGAGCCAGTATATCTTTATTTAGAAGATGTCATAATTTATTCAACTTCTGGGAATAAAACTATTCACATTCCAGAGTTTGCATTACGAATTTCTAGCATTGATGGAATATCTTTAGGAGATATTGAAAAATTTAAATCAGAATAACTTAGACTATCCAATTTTAGTTGTTGCTCCTTGTTGTTTCCTTCAACTTGGAGCAATTCTTTAACCTCAATCTCAAATTCCGTATTAGCCAATTCTTCTGCTAATGTTTTGGCTTCTTTTACTAACTTCATATACTTTTCAACTTTTTCAGTAGCTTCTTCGATACCTATTATTTTCGCTTCTAAACTGATCGTCTTTTTCATGTTTATCATCCTTTCAAATTAAAAAGAGCAGCCTTTTGGGCTACTCCTTCTTTTCTGTGAACTCCTGTCCATCGCCATAATCTTTCTCTGAATTAGTATTCTTAACACTTGGATTAGTATTTGTATCTTGTAACTTCGACAATCTTTCTTTGACCCAATTTGGAATCGGTACACCTAATTGACCTAAGTTCTCAGTAATTGAAATCCCATAGACTGCGATATAAAAAAAGACGAATGCAGTCGCAAACGTCTCAAGACTCATAATCTTTAAATACGGGTAAGCAATAATTACTAAGCAGACAACTAACATGTGTTTAACAATTCCTAACAACCCTTTTGTGCTATTTGCCTCTTTCACAAAAATCCCTTTACACAGACCTGTAACAATATCACCTACTACAACCCACAAAAAAAGTTGAATATATCCATTTGTTAACAATCCACGAAATTCGTTCAGTAACATTCCATTATTAATAATCACCATATTAACCACCTTTTCTTTTATTAAAAAAGCAACCGGCTAGAAAGCCGATCGCTCCTGTTAATTCCGATCCGATTATTTTGTTTCTTCTTCCTGTTTTGCATTGGCCACAATTTCTGCGACATTTTTACGAATGGAAGCTGGTACGCTATCAATGGTGCGTTTCCCCTCAATGACATGTGTTGCGTATAACATTTCTAATGCTGAATAATTCATTTTTATCCTCCTTATCTACTAAAATACATATCTGACAGAGTCAGCAGCGCTTCCTCTGCCATTTCCTGCCGTTGTTTCAACTCTTCGTTTTCTTGTCTCAATAAATCTAACTCTGAGGGTTGGCTCTCGGTGTTTTCAGCTACAATAGACTGAATAAATTCGCTCATTTTTTCTGAATCATCATCGAATTCTTCTAAAACAATAGAAAAGAGCTCATCCATTTCCTCTGTGGTTGAACTCTTTTCTTTAATAACATGCTTGATATACAATTCTTTATATTTTTCTTTAGCTGTCATCGTCTGCCTCCTACACGTCTGCCGCTGAAAAGACTCCAGCTATATTGAAAATATCATTTGCATTATTTGTTAAATATCCGAAGCTACTTCCCGTCCAGCCTAATCGATAGCTAATTGATATTTCACCATTCGTATCAATAGTGACCATGAATATTGTCGTTCCGGCTCCTTTTCCTAAATACTTTACTTGCACTTGAGGTCTAAATCCTACCGGAAGTACACCTACAACATAAGTATTGTTTGTATTTGGTAGTGTACTATTATTTTTAAAGGCTCCACTCACTTGGACCATACGTCCTAATCTGGTTGCGCTAGGAAAATTGCCGCTCGATGGACTTGTTGAATATTGGGACCAACCGCTTGCTGCAGGAATTCCTGTTTTTCCTATACTATATAAATCTTGAAAAGTTAGGTTCCCACCTCGACCCTGGCTATCTATCATGTTTATCCTAAATGGTGTTATCTGCAAATATCTATCAGCTGTAGTAGTTTGCGTCCCATTAAAGCTTGCCATGGTGAGTGCCTCATGAATAAACTCTGAAAATCCGTTACGTGATACGGCTCCGCTTGACTTCGTGTATTCCTTGAAATCGTTTCTAAATTTACCGTCAGACATCGATAGTGTGCCTTTGGTCCAAACAGTTGCACCACTAACATTTGCTCTATCGTAATCCGAATAAATTCCCGACCCTTTGATCGATACACCAGCAATTGAACCCGCTGTTATATCACCTAGATTTGCACTAATTGCCTCTAAAGATTCAACTGATAATGTTGCACTAGCATACTTTTTTTGTTGCCATCCGCTTTTATACGTATATACACCAATAATTTTATCACTTGTTGACGATTCAGTTTGAAACCATGTGGCTCCTTCTGTGGTATCGCTAGGCTGAGTAGGTTGCATATAGGCAACGCCCATAATGCCACGATCGCCTTTCGGTCCTGTTGGTCCCTGCGGTCCTTGAGGTCCAGTTGGCCCTGTATCACCTTTATCTCCTTTAATCAAAGACCAGGAGTAATCAGCAGCGTTGGTGCTTTCATTAGCAGTTGTTTTGTTGTAGGCTAATCCAATGTAAGTCTTGCCTGTTGGACTATCCGACATTCCTGCG
This sequence comes from Enterococcus sp. DIV0574, assembly GCF_051711125.1. Classification (NCBI taxonomy): domain Bacteria; kingdom Bacillati; phylum Bacillota; class Bacilli; order Lactobacillales; family Enterococcaceae; genus Enterococcus; species Enterococcus sp. DIV0574. Next base: position 1,086,190 of record NZ_JBIOMA010000001.1, on the reverse strand, counting down.
CCGGTAGCTGATGTAGCATACTTAATCCACGTATAAAGCGTTTGTCCATTATCCCCTTTTGGGCCTTGCGCTCCATCTGATCCTTTTATCAATGACCAGGTATAATCAGCATAGTTTGTCGATTCGGTAGCTGTTGCTTTGTTGTATGCAAGTCCGATATAGGTCTTTCCAGTTGGGCTGTCAGACATTCCACTTGTTGGCGTATCTGCATACTTCAACCAAGTGTAATAAGTTTGACCGTTGTCCCCTTTTGGGCCTGGTACACCTTGTGGACCTTGTTCCCCATCCTTCCCATCTTCGCCTGATAAACCTAGCATTCGTTGCCAGGTATAATCAGCAGGATTTGTTGATTGGACATCGTCAAATGTTGTGTAAGTTCCTACATAGGAAGGATATGCATTGATGAAATCTTCACTAGGTGCTGGTGTCCATATAGTTCGATTGCTACCCTCTTCAATTTTTGGATAATGCCAGTAAACGTTTGGATTTGTAGGAGAATTAGTTAGTAAGTATAGATTAGTATTGCTCGTATCTTGTGGCACTGTAATTTGTAACTTTACTATACCTATTTGACCAGGCTGCAAATCTAAAGTACCTATTTGATTGGGCGTAGTTGAGTATCCTATTCTTGCGGTTGTCATAGTAGTATTAGGATTGTAAACCTCACAAGATACCGTATATTTTGTATTTGCTTTAAATGACGGTACATAATTAAATCCCCAACCATAGCCATAAGGGGCATATACCTTGCCGTCCTTAGTTATTTTACCATCTTGCTTATCAACAAATTCTGTACTTTTTATCCATAAATTTTCGTTGGGGTATTGAAGTGTAAATCGATCGGTACCTTCTTGACTCCATGAGTATGCTTGATAAATATGTGCATCTTGTCCATCTTCACCTTTGACAAGTTGCCATTTATAATCTTTAGGATCGTTCGATTCAGTTGCGGTCAGCTTATTTGTAGCTAGTCCAATATAATATTTTCCGGTTGGATCATCGGTCATATTAGTGCCTTGATAATCATCTGCATACTTTAGCCATGTGTATGTTGGCTGACCATTCTCACCCGGCGGACCAGGAACACCTTCCCCCACAAATTTTACCCAGAGCCCCCGATAATCTGCCGGATCGTCACTGGCTGTTGGGACACCTAGTACTTGCTTAATCGCAATATAGGTTTTTCCAGCTGGTAAAGCACTGATTCCATTCCCTTCCTCATCATCGGCATAACGGATCCAAACATAAGTAGTTGCTTGCTTTAATTGATCTGCTAACTCTTTGAGCGATTGACTAACTCCGCCATCTTGAATAAGGTAGTCTCCTAATGTAGCTTTGTATTCATTAGTAGAATAACATCTCGTAAGTTCAAGAACTCGAGCACTCAAGAACAGTTTTTCATTCTCGTCTACTAAATAAATCGTATCGCCCATCTTTACGTTGTCAGGTAAATTTGCGATGTCAGTTTCATAATTGATCGCTGGTTGACTCGCTTTTTCTAGTTCACGTATGACATTATCACAAAGTGTTTTTTGATCAGTCGTTTCGTAGGTTTTGACACGTTGGATATGTCCGGCATTTGGATTTGGATTATTGTTTGATAGTAATCGACTCCAAATCTTCACTGACTCCATGTCCTGCATAACACCAGTTGTCTTGTTTAACACGAATCTTCCATTTGGATCTTTGTAGTTATACCCTTTTAGATTAATTGGTTCATTCTTACCTTCTGGCGTACCACCAGTTGCCACAATAGCTGTACATAGATCATAAATATTGGCTTTGGTCACAATATTATTGATATCTTTATCCATATACAAAGTAATTCGTTTATCTGCTCCTCTTTTTTTATGAACATCCACGAATCGCTTAACAACTTGTGTCCCTGTAATTTCAAATGAAAAACTCAGTTCTGCATTATCAAACTGTGTAGCTAACGAGAGTAAACGAGCGAGAATCGTTTGACTCTCACTCTCCCATTTCAACGTGCGACTGAGATTACTGATTTCATTGATACCAATTTCAAAACCAGTATCTCCGGCAAACAGTTTGAAATATTCTGCAAATGTCATCGCTTTGGTTGCACTATATGCATCGACCAATCCATTGATCAGATCCATTCCTGCATCTTCTGCTCGAATGAAATGTTCGCCCACTTTCGGATCATGTTCAATTTCCATGATTGTCATAAAAATTGATTGACCATTTTCATCTTTATACAAAATATAGTTCCCATAGTTGGCCATTGATTTGACTTGATCTCGTTCTTTAGCCGAAAAAATAAGCGTCCCCTCAAACGTTCGAGAGGCAGCGCTTATACTAAGAATATCTTGATCATTGAAAATTGAAATTGGTGCATCAGAACTGGTAGAGGCGATTCCCAATAAATTAAATTTTCGATCTGTAAAGTAAAAATCCATTAGATATATGCCCCCCTTAGTTCTACTTCAAAATCAAAAATGTTTGCCCAACTACTAGCAACGGGTAAAAATGTTGTTGTCCCTGGCTCCACCGCAAATCGTTCCCAGGTATTGCCCAATGCATGAAGTTTAAAGTTTTCAAATCCGTTCAAAAATACCTTGCGATTTAAAACATCAATTTCCAAAACATCCCCATCATCAAATAGATTGGGTATATTAGTAAACGTTGTTTCGTTATCCCAATAAAATTTACAATCAGTCCATGTCATATATAGGGCATGCTCATTAGTCGGATCATCGCCCCATTTCTGAAACCAAGTGCAAAGTCCATCAATACCCACACCAGAAATTTCAGGTAAAGTTGCTGAAAAAACCTCCGCTTTTGAGGCAATAATTCCTTCACCGCTAAAAGCCTTCCACTTGGAAAATTTCCATTCCACGGTTGTATCACTCGTTCTTTGAATCTGAATCTCCCAGAAGCGACCAGTCCATTCTTTTCGGTCAAGTGTCAAACGTTTCTGAACTTTATCAAAACAACTGAATTCTACGATAAGCTCTTCTCTGACTCTTGAACTATCACGTATAACACAAGAAACAATACTTCCCAATGAACTATTCTGCAGAGTAAATGTCAAACGTCCGGAAGTAGTCTTAGTAGGTTCGAAGTCAAATCGACTTCTATATGTGAAGTTCCCGGTATCTAGATTGCTTGTATTTTTGGGAATGTCAGTATATAAGGTTGGTCCTGCCCAAACACCATCATGATTCTCTGGCCAGATTGGCATCACAACATCGGCTCTTGTTGTCCAATCAACGTCCCCACCGATTTTGTTTGGCGTATCTGGATTTCCTCCATAGTTTGGGTAATCCGGTTTTGCCTTAGGACTGTTCAACTCAAATTTACTAGCATTATTCCTCATTGGAATACTGATGACTTTATCTGTTCGTTGCCCTTCAATCACATCAAGCTCTTCTGCATTACCAAATTGCAGAATACCGTCGTCTGGATTGACAACACTCACAAGACCATTTTCACCGTTCATAGTTGCCCTGAGAATTGGCCAAGCTTTATATGTTCCGTGATTTGTCACAGCAACATAATCTGCCAATTGAGCGGTTGGTTCGGCAAAATCTGCGAGCTTTTCCCCTAAGTTAAACTGCGGCTTTGAATAAGAAACTGCACTTCCTAATGCTAAACAGGTGATCAGATTTAGTGCCTTGGTATTTGGATTTGAAATAGTAAAATGAATATCTAGATTTTGGAAATTGCCCAAATTTAAAGCGGCAGGTTTCGCTTCATGAGAAGCAAGAACCTTACCGCCTGCATAATCTAATTCTTGAATCACCGCAACCGCACTTTTTGATCCGTTTGTATCTCCTTGCAATGCCTTATCTATTCTTAGTGCTACACGTCCCCAAACCTTGTCTCCTTGTTTCAGCTCAGATAAATTCCGCGCTGTACTGTTGCTATTTTGCATGATATAAAAGCCGTTGTACTTTACTTCACCTTTATCAGCAATAGTGTTTGTATCACTTAGATCAGCACCCAAGATATTATGAGCACCGTTCGTTTCATTTAATCGAGCGGTCCATTGTTTGTAATACTTATCTTTCTTTCGAAATTCCGGATCTAAAACTTGATTCTCTGCACTATCAATCGAGATATTAGAAAATATCCGAGGATTAACATCATAAGAAACGCCATCTGGTACAATCCAATTAATCTCTCCGGATCCCAGAAAATTATTCTCTGCAACACTAATATCTCCTGTAGATATTGCATACCAACATTTATCTGGCTCATCGCTAAAAATCAATGGCTTTGGATCTTTTTGAGCTAGTATCTCGGCAAGCGCTCTCCGCTTTTTTATAAGGTCATAACGTAACTTGAATCCCATTGGTATCGTTTTACGACCAATTGAGCGATCTACGTATTTCTCACCATCTGACCGCCCAACTTTTTTTGTGTTGTATTCGATTCCTGGTAGCAATCCCCGATCAAGAGAGGTTACTATCATATACTTTGTAATATCATATCCTGCATAAGTTACTGTAATCAAGTTATCCCCTCCTGACTTCGTTTCTGCCTACGCTGTATTCGCAAAATTTCTTGGTTTACTGGTTGAGCAATGGCTTTTACTATTTCTCTTTCGCTTATTTTAAAGCTTGCTTCAACAGGCCTGTTAGCAAGTTTATCAATTGCATCGGTCAAGCTAGTTAGAAAGCTAGTGCTATCAGCGAAATTACGAGCAACTTTCGCTTGATTAACTGGTTTATTTAGATTTGCTATTATAGCTGAATTTTGCTCCGGCTTTAAACTACCACTCATTAACGCCTTCATCGCTGGTATCTCTGTTGGAATATTGCCAATTAAATCATTGAAATAATTAGAATCAAATTCAGATTCAATACCTCTTTGAAGTTCAGTTGCCCATGTAGAAACATCCGACTTAACATCAGAGAACCCGTCTGTAAGTCCTGTTTTCAAGCCAGCTACTAATGCCAGTCCGTTTTCAATCAAAACTTTCTTGTCATAAGGGATTGGCCCTTTCAAACTTGCGATAGTATCAGCCCAGCCAGAAACAGTTCTCTTAACCGATTCAAATCCTGATGTCAATCCACTCAGCAAACCGTTTACCAAAGCAATACCGTTATTAATCAATGCACCACCTGGCAGAGCACCAACTAACGCACTTAACAGATTTGCTCCAGCCTCTTTCATAGCTGCCTGATTATTACGAATATTATTCGCAAGTCCATTAACAAGAGTTATCCCTGCTTTGAAAAGACGATCTTGCGCTCTCAAAACACCTCTTACTGCAGCATCAACAATATCCATGCCTGCTTCAACAATGCGATTTATATTATTCGCAATTCCACGTAAGATTTGAACAATTAAATTAACACCAGCTGTCACCACTGCACTAGCTTTTGACGCCATTCCATTAATAAACTGAACAACAAGATTTAAAGCTGCCGAAACTAAAGCAGGCATTTTTGAAGCTAGTCCATTCAGTAGTTTGACAATAAGGTTTGCTCCTGCAACAACAACTTTAGGCAGTTGCGAGGAGAGCGCATTTAAAAATGTCACTATCAAAGTTCCTACAGCCGTTACTAAATCTGGAAGCTTTCGAGTTATTCCGTTAATAACAGCAATTAGTAATGACATACCTGCAACAATGATATCTGGTATATACGCTGTTAATGCAGTAATCCATGTCAGAATTAATGAAGCAGCAGATTCTATCAAAGCTGGAATCTGTTGTGTGATTCCGTCTAATAAAGCCAAAATCAATGCTCCACCTGCAACAATAATCTGAGGTAATCCAGCGGTTAGTGATGCAAGTAACGCGACAATAATCGCTGTTGCTGATAAAGCTATTTGCGGAATCAAAAGCATCATTGAGCCAGTAAATGCAAGAATTAGTTGACTAGCTGATAAAGCGATTGAAGGTAGACCTTGAGCAATTCCAGAGACTATTGCAGCTACTATTCTTAAACCGCCTGCAATAATGCCTGGAAGTGCACTCGCTATTGCTGTTAGAATCCCCTCAATCGCTTTCCCGGCTGAACTTCCAATTCTCGGCGCATTATCTGCTAGTCCAGTAGCTAGAGAGTCAAAACCACTAATTATTTGATCTATTCCTTTTGAAACATCCCCACCGCCAAGAGCTTTTGCTATCAATTCAAATGCCTTTATAAATAGTCCAATAGGACCTAATAATCCAAGAAATACTGCTTTCAAGACTTTAAGAGCAATTCCAAAAGGATCGATTGATTTTTTACCACTCTTAAATCCAGTTATTAAGGAACGGATTCCTGAAGCTATTTTGGTCATTCCGTTCCATAAACTTTCAGGAAATACTTCTAAAAAATCCGCTTTTAAATCTGCTATGCTTACGGATAAGTCATTAAAAGCTATTGCTTTAAAAGCTTTTGCCAAAGTTAAAATCCCTTGTACTATTCCTTTAGTGCTTTGAGCAAAAGTCGTCATTCCTTTCCATAATGATTCCGGAAATAGTTTGACAAATTGATCATGAAGATCAGATACACTAACACTGAAGTCGTTGAATACGATCGTTTTAAATGCTTGAGCAAGTAATTTAAAACCTTTAACGACATCTCCAATAGGTGCCATAAAGGTTTTTAAAGTCTTTACAACACCGTCTACTTTAGATCTAAACGTATCGCTCGTTTTATAAAAGTACACAAAGGCAGTAACTAAAGCTCCAATTGCAGCTACAACTAGAAATGCTGGATTTGTTAAAATAGCTAATCCAGCTTTAACACCTTCGAATATTTTTCTCAAATTTTGGAATTTATTTGCTGCCAGATAAGCTGTTCCGAAAGCTGCAGCCAATGTTGTTACTGCTCCAACCACTACATAAACAAGTGCCGGGTTCTCTCGAAATACTTGAGCAAGTTTGGACATGGCTCCACTAACTTTTTGAACAATATCCAAAAATGGTTGAAGTAGAGGAGCACCAAAAGCAGCGCCTAAATCTGTAATAGCTTGCTTCATGTTCCCCATAACATTTTCGAGTCCGCCACCTTCACGTGCTGCTTGACCTAATGCTCCGGACAACTTATTTCCATCTTCGACCATCTGCAAAAGAGTTAACTGCTTCTGGGCTTCGGATAAATCATTAAATGACTTGCCATAAAGCTTGTTGGCAGCTGCATTTCGTGTTGTTTCCGTTGAAGAAATACCTAGCGCCGCATCATTTTCATAATTACCTTTTAAGTATGACTGCAAGCTTTCGGAGACTTCATCGATTGATTTATCGTAAAAAGCTGCACTATCAGCCGCTGCTTTTGTTGCTCGACTCGTTAAATCCAATGCATCGGCTGTGTCCATTCCTGTTGTTTTGGCAAATGCAGCCATCGAAGTAAATGCCGGTTTTAAACGATTAGGAAGTATATTCGTCTCTTTTGAAATTGAATCAATACTACCTTGAGCATTTTTTTCTAAATTTCCAAAAACTTGAGAAAACTGTGCATCCATCGCTTGCATATCGGCCGCTGACTTAATTGAAAAACCAGCAACTGCAGATCCAACGGCAAGAATGCTTAAACTAGCCTTTTTTGCAAATTCTACTGATTGTTCAGAAAGTGAGTTGAAGGCTTTGGATTTCCCGATTGTATTATCTAATTGCTGAGCCGCTTCATTCCCAAATTCCTGATACTGTTTTCGAGCTTTGGCAGTATTAAATTCGACATCAATAATTACCGAGCCATCATTCATCCTCCACCTCACCTCTCTTTTCTTGTTGGTTCAACATATATTCACGTTTTTGTTTGAGATCCATCATTTCAAATTCAATGTTTGAACGATCTTCCTTTAAAGCCACAGCAAGCTTCGCTTTTCTAATTTCTTCAATCTCACTTGGTGTAGCTTTTTCCGGATAGTCCATCATTCGAATCTTGATGACATTTTTAAATTTGGTGTTCTCTGATAGCCCAGCTAATAAATGGTTGAACTTATCCCAATGAAGTGATCCCTTTTCTCTTTCTTCCATCAGATCCATGCCATAGTCCATCAAAAAAGAGGAATAGATGTAGCCGGAATCCTGTTCGAATTCGTACCACTTCTTTTCCTCGTCTTCTAAAATGTTTCCTTTTAAATCACGTTTTACTGTTGTACTTTCCACTTGCTCGCCCGCAATCCGTTTAATAATTGCATTAGATAACGGTACTAAGTCATCTTGTGGAATTATTGATACCAGATTTTCAATGCTTGTTGGTGGATCATCTGACCATGGAATTGATACAATTAAAATAATAGAATAAAGAACTTTGTCCATCTCGGATAAATCCGGATCTTTCCACATCTCATACCATCGAAGAACACGAGAAAACTCGAGATTTAGTTCATATTTGTTGTTATTGATGATAATCGAATCATCAATTCCCCAAGCAAGAGATAATGCCATAAAGCATCACCTCTATTTCTTTTTACCGTCGATATAGGATTGTGCTTTTTGTTTTGTTTGAAGCTTTTTATACCGTTCAGCAACTTCAAGGAATGCCACAACTACCAAATCTATATCTTCATCGGCAGCATACATCAACTTTTCAAATGCCCCTTCTCCTAAAACTAGATCAATAACATTTTTTACAACTAGCTCAACCTTCTTGTTTGCTTCAACAATAGCTCCATAGTCACCAGACTTGGATGCTTCATTAATTGCCTTCTCTTGTTCTTGAATACCTTCAAGCATCTTAGGTAAAGCTGCTAAATACTGATCACGATACTTCTTGCCTGTCTTGATTTCAAAATCTAATCCAGCAATTCGTACCGGTTGGACTTGTTTTTTAAAACCAACTTCAATTAATTTATTTGTCATGAATGATTCCTCCTAAAATTTTTATGTAGAAAAAGGCTAGCAAACGCTAGCCCTCAGGGACCGTTCCTGGTTTTGTATCTTTTGGCAATCCGTTAAATGTCACTGTACATTCAAAATTTCCACGAGTATTTGCATCTCCACCCGTATGAACAATACCAGATAAAGTTGCCTCGCCTTCGCGAATACGTCCGTCCGGTTCAGTGTGTCGGAAATAAACAACACGATCAACACCAGTTTTAGTTAAACGATCACGTACAAATTCCTGAGCTGGATCATCAGCGTATTTTCGATGTCCAGTAAATGCGTAAGCACTAGATAATCCAGTAACTTCGGTTTGCTTACCACCTTTGTCGCCATAATAAGAATATTCTTCCGTATCCTCATCGTTACTAGGATCTACTGTCTGGATTCCATCCGCTAACTCAAACAAGGTTGGTTCTGCGTCCCCAACAGGAACTGCCCCAATTTCGTATTTGTTCATCCAGTTCGACAGAAAACCAGTCTTATCGGCAAAAAATTGTAAATTCATTTTCATGAGTTTTCCTCCTACTTAGTAATATTTACTCGAACAGTAAGCACATAGATATACGCATCATGTTCTTGTATTCCTAGATTTCTAGGTTGTGTATAGACTTCGCTCGACTCAAATAAAAATGAGCCATCACTCGAGCGGAGTGTGACCCATTCCTCATTTTCTTTTCTTGGCAATTTATCAAAGCTATCTGCAATCTTCCATGCATCATTAAATGCTTGGGTTTGATCAGTGTTCTTGATAGTAATTTGAACCATAAAAGGGATCTGTCTATTTCTAGCTAGGTCTTTCTGACCTTGGCCAGTAGCAATCCCTTGAATAGCCAAATCTCGTTCATTATCTTGCGGAGGTTTATCTTCCTGAATGATCTGCTTGCCATCACCTGTTAATCTTGGCGTACTTAATCCCAAGGATCTCAAATGATCAGCAATTTTCGTAAACAAATCCATCACAACGCCTCCTTGATTGATTTCTCAGCCACAGCTAATACCTCATCCATATCCTGAGCTTTAGCAACCTCAGCCCATCGTATGGATGCTTGAGGATTGTGGTTTTTAGATGGAGTTCCCCTATAATATGCGTACCCAGCATACTCTGTACCCCATACCAGTTTTCCTTTTGGGAAATCACTATCAACCCAAACACTAGCTTCGGTTGCCCCAGTGTCTTTCTTAACATACTGATTAGCCGCTTTAGCAAATGCGATTGCGGTCGGATTCAGAGCGGATTCGATAGCTCTCTCAATACGATCGAAATTACCTTCAAATCTTCCGCTCATTGCAACATCACCTCAATATGATGTGGATTTAATTGGTCAGTGAACACCTCGTAGCATTCAACGATTTTTAGTTTGCGGTTTTGAAATGTGATTGTTCCGTCTTCGCTTGGATTAACAAAAGGTTTTGAATTAACAGCATCTATATATAAAACACCGTTAGTCAAAACCTCTGTATTATCCATTTTTACAATTCTTTTTCGCTTAGGAGTAAACCTTACATGTTCAATCTTTTGTGGTTTAGGCAGTTCACCACTTCCCATTGAGCCATCATCATCAGGCTTTGGAGCCTGATAGATAACCTCATGAATCAACAAGTGTTTAGGTATTGGCTTAAATGACACCGATCCTCACACTCCTTTTTCTCAAAAGACCGGTTCCCTCTAGATATGAAAGACAATTTGGAGCGACCCGATTGGCTTGCTTACTCGTTGACGTTGTTGCGCTAGAATAGCTAAACCCACCAATAGAAGCGCTTTGGCCGCTCAAAGTATTTCCTGTAACATCAAGATCTATACCTTCAACTTGATAGTATTCAATTTGAGCACAACATGCTTTTTTAATCAGCAGCTGTACATGTTCTGAAAATTTATCCAAACCAATTTTAGGCACTTGATAGCTTGTCAAAGAATCAATAATGTCCGAAGCCCTTTTGGATAGACGAGAAAAGGCCTTATCATCAACAGGGGTTCCCTCGTAATCATCCTTATAAAAGACTTCATCAACATAAGGTTCAGACATGATCTTCACCTACTTTTCTTTTTTGTCTTCCTTCTGGTCGTCTTTGCCGGCTTTCTTGTCATCTTTCTTTTCTTCAGCACGTTCTAAGAAAGAATCATCTAGATTTACAGCAACTTCTTCAGCACGTTTAACGGTCATATCAATGACCGTCCCTGCTTCATAAACTTCTTTAGTTTCTTTATCACGGAATTTTTTTAAAACGTTGTATTTTGCCATGTTTTTCACCGTTCCCTTTCTTATCCTTCTGGAGTAGCGTCAATACCGAAGTAAGCTAGTGCTTTAGGTTCACGAATGATGAAGTCAATATCATCAAGCATGAAGTGATATGTTGCCTGTTTTGCAACGGCACGACTGTCTTGAGCAGCAGTTGTCAATGTAACAGTTAAACCAGAAACTACAGCTAGGTTTTCATATGGAGTAAACAGAATTACATTGTTTTCCATAGACTCGACAACTTCGACGCCAAATCCGCCGATATTGCGTAGAGCACCATCCACGAGCACTGCATCACCCAAAGCAGTATTTCGATTTTGTAATTCAACAACATAGTTTGTTGCTGTCGCTTGAGACATAAAGAACTTAAATGTTCCTTGACGCAAATATTTTGGGTCAATTCTAGCAGTTGCAGCTGTTAGCTCTTGAATCGTTGGCAATTTTGCACCTTCTACTTTAACTTCAGCAGATGCTTTAGCCATTTTGATGTAACCATCATTTAACTTCACGAATGCATCAGATGAAGATTCATCCCCATTAAATGCTAGATCTTGCAAATCCGCTGCATACTGAGCTTGCATTAGTGAAAGTAACGCTTGACGGACATCTTGCCCACGAGTACGAGCGGTATAAAATGTATTGCTGTTCTCGATCCATGTATCCAAGTAAACCGGAACAAGAGAGAATGGTACTGTGTCTTCTTCTTTGATATCCGTGCCAGTATCTTCAGTGTTAATACCTAGATGTTTTTTCAATGTACGCTTTTTAACACCTAATTTATCCAAAGATCCTGTACCTGATTTGGCAAAATGGACAAATAATTTCCCGATAGTTCCTGCAGTTGCAACTGCATCTAAGAAGAACGCTCGAGCATTGTCTTCACGTAAGGTAACGTTGTTACCAGCTTTCAAGATTGCGTTCATTTGTTTGATCAATGTTTCGTTCGATAAAACGTTTGTCATTTGTGTTTCCCCCTTTATTCAGAAATTGGGAAAGCAGCGTCCACATAAGATGGTACAACCGATTTCTCAACTGTTTCTGTGTAATTTTGTTCTGCATTGTTGCTGATTCGAGATTTTTCTAGATTCTCGATCTTCGCATTCAAAGGTGCTACAGCTTCTGAAACAGCCTTAGCAATAGCATCAGCATCTAATTCAACGCTGGCTTCTGAATTCGCTGTTTCTGGTTTTTCATCTGATTTATCGCCTTTTTCCAAAGCTGATAAACGATCGTTTACTGGTTTCAGCGCTTCGCCGAGTGCTTTTTTTAACTGTTCTTCTGTCATTTCCTCATCCTCCTCGGATTTGTTTGTACTAAAAAAGGACTTAACCGTTTCGATTAGTCCTTGTTTGGTAATTGATTTAGTTGTATTTATTGTGCCGATAAGTGTGGATAACTCGCCGATTTCCGACTGAATGCTGGCGACTTTATCCGCATCGCTGTCTGTGTAGTTGTCCAAGATTGACCAAGTGGCCGATCTGAAAGCATCGATCGCCGCATTAACATCCCGATAGGTTTTACCTCTTTCAAAGTTATCGGCAGTCTGCTTCTGAACTTCTTCGACCTGAGCTGTACCGGCCAAGGAATATCCTGTAAAATCACCTTTCTGTATTGACTCCCACATTTCATCAGTAGCTTTAGTGACAAGTACCCACGTTCCTTTTGTGATTGTGGTTTCGCCGATAGTCATATCAACAGGGGCAACGTAACTCTCTACTACTTTTCCAGCATTCGTAGTGAAATCGTGCTGTTTGTCAATCTGTTGATAATCCGCCATGAATCCATGTGCAGCCTTCTCGATTGTGTCAGCATCCATGAAATCTCCATGAACATCTTCAACATCAGGCTCATAAACAACACCATATACAAGTTTTTGTGGATCATCTGATTTAGTAACCAACTTAACTTCGGTTTCAAAATTTGGTTTTAGGTCTTCGGCAGACTTAGTAAGAAAGAATGATTTCTTATTGGCTGCCTTATCCACATATGAAACATGTGTTACAAGAACGTTTTCTAGTTTTCGCATTTTCTCACCACCTTTCAAATTATTTTTTTATTTCTGGCACCACGAAACAGTGACAATGAATCGACTCTTTAGCAGATAGCATCGGATCACGAGGATAGCGGCAACTTTCACCATTAACGATGAAGTACTCGCCTTTAGCAATTGTTTGACCGTCCATCGCCTCGTGGCCCTTTCTCGGTTCTTTGATGCCATGAGTGTGGCGCCAAGTCATACCAATAACAGCATCATTTTGCATGAACGCTTCATACTGGCTGCCAGAGTACATCCTCAATCCCTCAGTGATTGCAGTTGTCCTGGCACGATTGCGAGAAAATTCAGGGAGTGAAGACAGCTTACTTTCTAACCATCGGAATCCTTTGCCTTCATCGAAGGATTCTTGAATCACTCCTACAAGAGCGTTCTCTGTAGTGACATCCATTAACTTTGGCAGTTTCCTAAGCCATTTTTCGATGTCTCTGTAGTGTTTGGTCTGATAATCAAAGTCTTCAGATCCGTCATACTTGGCATTAAACTCATCAAACAAGCCAAAAAAAGCTTTTCTCAGTTCTGGAATAACACTTTCTTCCATGTTTGATTTGAATGATCGTCCACGGAGCATAATTTTTATAGATAATTTGGTCGGTTTCTTTTTTCGATTCTCTACGAATTTCTTTACCTTTTCCCATACTTCCTCGTAATCAATCTGCAAGGTATCATCCATCTTATCCTCTGAATTTAAGATGAACGTAAGCAATATTGGGACAAATAAAAAGCCTACTTTTTCTAAAAGCTTAGCCAGTTCATCATCTTCTTCTTTTTTTAGCTGTAAAGCGGCTTTGATTAACTCTTCATCATTCATTAACCTTCACACTCCGGATCATACGACGAATACCTGCTGCAACTTCACTTACTTCTCCTTCACCATATGCCTTAGCCACGTCCAATTCACCAAGATTAAACGCTGATAACGATGATTGTCTATTAAGCGGATAATTGTACTCTTCTCCATCAAAAGCTTCTAGAGGCTTGTTAAGGGCTTTTGAAAGGATGTCCCTCAAATCATTAGGAGCGACAGCATTTGCTTGGATAGCTGGTGTGAGGATTGCTTTCACATCCTCCATGTTTACAAGATTGGATGATTTCAGAAATACTTCAACATACTTGAATTCATATTCCCTAAAAAGCGAATTAATACGCCAGTCGTAAGATTCTCGCATGGGTTGAAATACTTGTTCTTCCGTCAGCTCCTTTGCCGTTTCTGCAGTAGCCCTCGTGTAATCACTAGACCGAGCAACATAGATTGGCGGCAATCTGAACGCCCCAAGAACTGATTCAATGACGTTTTCATCATACTCAAGAAACAAAGCATCTTTTTGTAATATGTCTGCTAACTTCTCAATGTTAATTGCTGGCTTGAATTTATCTTCCCCATATCCTAATCCTTCTTCTGCAGGACTTACTTTTTCAGCTTCTAGCAATAAAAACTTATGCTGATTCTCTTCTCCGCCAATTGCATTCGCATATTCTTGTAATGTAGCTTCTGATTCTTCGGTTAATTGGGCATTTTCCAGAGTGATAGCGAGTGGGATATGCCGTCCTTGTGTGAAGTACCTATAATTCAGTTCATCAGCCTTACGATTTCCCAGAATCTTAATTAAAGGACCAATCCAACGAGGTTTACCATACGGATCCTGAAAGTCACCATTTTTCAGATGAATAATTTCTGTTGCAGTTCCTTCTCCCTCTGCTCCAATACTACCGTTTGTGTTTAAGGGTGTTGGATCGCCAAAAGTTTTAAACCATGTACCAGATTCTGTTGCAGAATCATCCATAGAGTCACGGAATACAAAATAGCGGACCTTAATCTCTGATCCGTCCGCATTTATCACTCTATTTAGTTTGGTCACAGTCATGTACTCAGGTTTGACGGAATCAATTCCTACAACATCACCTTTAAGATTACGAATAACTTCAATATAGCCATTCCCACATTCTTCAACATGTCGAATGACCTCCTCAATCACTTCTTTCGGCGGACGTTCAAATGATAACTCCTTAAGAAGAATATCCAATTGATTCCATTCTGCCTTCATTTCTGCTGTTTCTTCGGTATCATCTACTTTATACCGTAAACCAAAACCAAATCCAGCCACGTTCGTTACATAAGCTTCAATAGATTGATTTAGAATGTCGGAAATATCGGTAATTGATCGTAGAGTAGCAATATCATAAGGCGGAGACAATTGCGTCAAATCTCTTCTTTGATCAAGTCCGCCTTCCGATTTAAATCTTAATGATCGTTTTTTCTTGATGCTAACGTCCTTTTTGATGTACTTATCTGGAACAGATCCTTTTGTTCCACCGCTAATGATTTTTGATGTCAAGAAACCACCTCCTAAAATGCTGTTTTTCTATTTGTACGTCTTTTCTTGACTTGCTGACCTTTCCGTCTCTCTAACTCAATAGAGTATCGTAGCATAGCCATTGCATCATCAAAGAAATTCACTGGTTCATCTGTAAAGGTATTGGATTTCTCATCCTTTCTCCATTTCCATTGCTGAATTTCCTTGATTGTATTTGTACAACTTGGATGTATATGAATGCGCATCTGCTTTAAATAATCAATCTGAGCTGACACACTTCCAGGCTCTTTTACAACTGGTTCAGCATAATATCCGGCTTTACGCCACATTTTAATTCGGTCCGGCTCAGCTGAATCACACCACATAACTAGCTTCTTATTGATTCTTTTTTCATTGGCAATTGCAATGAGTTCACTTGTATCTTTTTCAAACTCATAGATTTCACGGCACAAAAAAAGCTCACCATCTTTAAATCCAATCTCACCAATAGCATTAGCATGATTGAATCCAAAGTCTTGAGCGTTAACCATGTAGTCAAAACGTTCTGGATCTGTGTTAAAGTTTTCTACAATGTAATTTGTAAGGATAAGTCCGCCAGACTCACCCCATTCGCCGAGTCCGTATATTTGATATCCATCAGGATCGCGCTCTTTCCGCATCATCATCCGCCGATGATAGGCTTCATCAATGAATCGATTCTGTAGATATGTGGATTGATGAGTAAAAATGTCTGGATGTGTTACATCAAAATACTTTGCCTTAATCCAGTGAGTAGCAGATACAGGGTTAAAAGTAAAAGTCATTTGATAGTAAAGATATGGGTTAAAATCCAAATTACCACGTAAACGGTCATCAAGAATGTCAACATCGGCTTCATAAAGTTCTGTCGCTTCCTCGATCCATATCCAAGTAAGTTTGCCACGATCAAAAGTAATAGATTTTACTTTTTCCCGCTGGCCATCATCTTTCATTCCTCGGAAAATCACTTGGTTTCCGGTAACCTTTGACTCAAGCATCATAGGTGATGACTTAATGGACCAATATTTGTGATAGTCAGCTCCATAAATTTTGTAAATCGCTGATTTTAATTCAGCATAGGTACTATCTTTGTTCGATTCTGCTACTTTACGAACACAAAGAAGATTTGCTCCTTTATATTTTGGATCTCCAAGTTTTATGATATAGTCTTGCGCTGTATTTACTGACTTTCCAGAACCAGCTGACCCTTTAGCTAATCGATATCTTTTCCTAGTGGTGTTATAGGTTTGGAAATTTCGGTTAAATTGTACTTTAACTATCATCTGGCGTTTCGTTTTCGCCATCACCATAGTCAACCACCACCTTCAAATCCATGTTGCCATCTAGCTCCACTTTATCAGTCCAAAGACTGTACCGCTTGCCAAGAAGTTCGGCGGCTCTTATGCGGTCCTTGTTAGCCACTTGCACATCTTCTATCGTTGATCCATATTCAGATCCTTGAAAGACTACCGTCTGATCAGTTTCTTCTCCTCGCATAACCTTACTCAAATATTCCAGGACCTCTTCTTGACTAGCAATCTTTTCTGACTGCAATTGTTCAAGTCTTTCGTCAATATATTGCCTAATGTCAGGTTTTGTCAGGTTCTCACTACCTACGGACTTTGCTGTCCTTTTACTATACCCAGCAGAAATAGCGGCTTGAGTAGCATTACCGCTAATAATGTACTCATCCGCAAATCTACGTTGTTTTTCAGTTAACTTCACTACTCTCACCTCGCAATCTGTGTTTGTTTTGTAATTCTATGTAAAAAAACAGCCCCGAAAGGCTGTTAAGTAGGAAGTATCAAAGATCATGTGAGTAATCCAATCGACGACTCCCAAAGTCACTGGCAAGGATTTGCACCCTGCATAGCACCTAAGTCCCTAAAATCGGAATGCCTTTCTGAAGCGTCTACCTATTCCGCCACAGTGACATAATACAAAAAAGACGGCTAGCGAATGAAGAAAAGGAGTGAATTCAACTCCATTCTATTGTAGATTTTTTTTTCGCCGTCTTAGTTTAAATACAGGGCGCTGAAAATGAAATTCAGAAAGGAGGTCTGCCAACAATCATAAAGGAGTGCGCCCTGTTATTTACAATAATTGATAATACAATAATACTACGTAAAATCATTTAAAAACCGCAGTATTTCCACATAAAAACCACATCGATTCAGCAATATTCTATTAATTTTCCTTTTCGATAGGCTTCAGCGAATTCAATCAAGGCAGTTGCCTTGTAGTCTTCGATTGTCCTGACCGAGTAACCCATTTGCTGAGCAATTCCAACATTTGAGTATCGATCAACAGTGCAATACGAATAATACAAAACTTGGCGACTATCTATTCCCAACGCCAAAAGAGCTACTACAATAGCATCCCTTTCTGCCTCCGCATCCATCATCTGGATGATCGCATCTTCTGACTTGTTGCCGTTACTTGGTGTTTTAGGCATATCAGTGATGATCGGTGAGCGGACATCAATCTTAGATCGACCAGCAATCCGCTCCAACCGACGATAATTTCTCAAAATGCTTTTTGCATTCTGCCTAGTCCTACGAAAATCTATCTCTCTTAATAGCATCATTGCTCAATCGCCCCTTTATTTGGTATAATGAAATTACCTTGGCGGGTACAAAATCATTATTTTGTAGGGCATTGGGCGACTGCTTAATGCTTTTTTATTTGCCTTCTCTTTCGTCCATCTTCTTTCCTACAACGACTGCAGCAATCATTAATAACACGAATCCTGTAAACCCTAACACTGCAACTGTCATTCTTATCCTCCACTCTCGATTGCTTTTTTTACCATTGGATCACGATATAACATTTTGTATTTGAATTGCTCGTGTAGCAGTTGTTCTTGAAGTTGTTCAATCTGCTTCTGCTGGTCAATTATTGTATAGGATAGCCAACTTAGACCAGCGATCATCAGTAGCAGTATTATGATGATAGAATAACTAGTTTTCATAGGTTTGCTCCAGTAGGTTTGGGTTCTCCCAAATATTGCCGATAACTTCGATTGTCTCGTAATCTCCCCCCATAATTGTAGACAAAACGTTGCTTTCGTAATACCACGAGCTGGGAGCTTCAATATCAAAGGCTGGGTAACCCTCGTCCGCATAATTCTTAACCACACTGGTGTAGCTGTCTTCTTCGTTGCCCCCGTCAGATACTTTTACAACGTCCGCCTCAAAAATCTCCACACCGTTCTTGTCTTTCAAGCCAGTGGATTGCATGAGGACTGAATCAATTGCTGGAAAAGCATGATCTTCTGGATAATCTCCGCTTACATCAAGTATGTTGATACCATCCTCATCTAACTCAAAACAAACGCCTTCTGTACTTGGATAAATCATTCTGTCATTTTCTTTATCCCACGCTCTAAATTTTGGTACCATCTTATACCTCCATTCGTGATATAATCGCCATGTGCTATTATTAAAAAAATATATTAGGACTGATTTTATGAATAAGCCAATTAAACAGCACTATGTTCCACAAGCATATTTAAATTTTTTTACGGATGAATCAAACTATTTTCATGTATATTTGAACAAGGAGAAAAAAATAATTAGGCAGTCTCCGAAAAGCACCGCTTTTCAACGTAACTTCTATACATTGGAAAAAGATGGTAATAAAAATTATGAAATTGAGAAATTTTTTGCTGAAAACGTTGATAATTTATACAGACCTGTTATCCAAAAAATCGAAAACAATGAACCGTTATCAGAAAATGATAAAATTAATTTGACAACATTCATAGCTTTCCAGTATTTGAGGACCCCCGATCAAAGAGACAGCATTAATGAAAATTTCGTCAAATCCTACAAGACCCGAGCAAATTTAATTGCTAATTCAATGAATGCAAACATTCACTCGAAACATCTCCCCCAATCTGAAAGCGAAACTTCGGATATTTTTATTGAAGATGATGAGATTAGGAATAATATCCCTAAAGAAATAAGTTTAAAACATATGTTTGCCTTTAAAGATGAACTTATTAGCATATTGATGAAGCATGATTTCAAAATTCTGGTAGCTCCTGAAAAAGGTGAATTTATAACTAGTGATAATCCTTATTGTATGATTCCTGAAAGAGGGTCAATAGGTTTTGGTGCCATAAACACAGTAAAGCTATTCCCATTAACTCCAAAATTTCTTCTGATACTCAGAACCCCAAAAAATTTATCACTTGGTGGTGGGCACGTTCATAAATTCAAAACTAACAGAAAAGATATTAGAAGATTCAATCAAACAATTGCCCATTGGTCTTATAACTTTATTTACTCTAAGAATAAATATATTCTAAACTCCATCATCCAAAAGATCATTCGTGACTAGTTATATCCGTTTGCTAGCCATAACATTGTTCAAACCCTCCCATTTATTCTTTTAACTAATCTAAAAATCAAAAAAGAACGTTTATATCTTTCAACATTTTCGGAGATTCGTTTCCAAGCGGATAGCTGACTAACCAAATAATGACAGCTGACCGCTTGGTTCATAGTTGCACCAAATTGTTTCAATTCTTCTCTCTCCTGCTTCAGCATTACTTTGAAATTGCAACTTCCACCAATCAGACAGCTGATCATTGTATAGTTCATTTTCATAACCGGAAAGCATCACTTTTCCCTCAAAACTTTTCAGGATCTCAAGTAATTTAGGCTGCCGCTCATCTTCTAATTCAGTTTGATAATATCTACCTTTCCTCGTACTCATCAGGTAAGGAGGATCAACATAAGCAAAGACTTCTCTTCTGTTATAACGTTCTAACAGCTGGAGTGCATCTTGATTTTCAATTTGTGCCATTTTCAAGCGATGAGCCACTTCAATAATTAAGTCTGGTAAAGCGGACCATTCGTTAATCGTCTTTGAGCCATACGTCGTAATGTTTGATCTCCATCCAGTTAGATGCCGCTGTATACCCCCAATTGATTGCCAACTAAGGACTAAGAAACGTCTTGCATCTTCCAATGGATCCGGATGAATCTCAAGCGCTTCTCGTTGTTCCCAACGGCTGATTGGTGTCATATAAACAGCTTCTGCCAATGCCCTTGGCTGATTTCTACATACAGTAAAGAAATTTATAACTCGACAGTCTAAGTCATTTATTGTTTCTATTTTAGAAGGTGCTTTAGTGAAAAACATTGCACCTGAACCAAAGAACGGCTCAACATATGTCACGTGTTCTGGAAACAAATCTACTGTCTTTTCAGCCAAAGTCCATTTACTACCAGGATAATTTAATATTCTTTTCAACTTTCTATCATCCTCTCTATCTCCATAATCGCTTTGAAAATTGGATAGATTTGTTGTGGAACTACTGCGTTTCCGAGTGATTTAACTCGGTCCACTTGATCGGGAATCCCATTATAAGCTCGGCATAATCTGGGTTGATATACTGCGGATCTTCGATTGATTTCCTCAAAGCTTCTTGCGTGAAACTCCCGCGATAATTCTCCCCCCCAAGGTATCTGGATCTCGCTGTACCTTTCCACATCGATGCCGTAGGAGTTGGCAACAACGAATGTTCTAAGCCTTTGATGTTCGGCACCGACGGCCAAAGCTGGAAGTACAAACGTTGTTGTTTGGTAATCGAAGTTTTCCAGGTCAGATATCGTACGGTCGAGTTCCATATTGGCGAAGTTAGCAACATTTTCTCCAACAACCCAATTGGGCCTGAGTTCTTCGACAACTCTAGACATTTCTGGCCAGAGATCACGGTCATCTTCTTTGCCTTTTTGCTCCCCGGATACACTGTAAGGTTGGCAAGGGAATCCTCCGTGAATAAGTTTAATTGTCTTGTCTCGATCGATAACACCTGCTTTCTCTAATGCTGCTTTATCAAGATTCTTTACATCTTTAAAGATTGGCACATTTGGCCAATGCTTATTTAAAACTTTCCTAGGGAAATCAGCGTATTCGCAGAATGCTACTGTTTCAATTCCGGCCCATTCTGCTGCTAAATCCATGCCGCCAATCCCCGAAAAAAGCGATAATGCTCTCACCGACTTCCCTCCTTTAGTTGGTAATATTGGTGGATTGCTGACCATGTAATTAAGAGCCTGGTCTACGTAGTGCATGACTTGAATACTATCAACGTTCACGCCTTTATCTCTCAATGCATTTAACATATTGGTTAAATATTCTGCTCGTGTGGTTAGTGCATACCAATAGTCTTCGGCAGTTAGATCAGCCCATTCTTCGATTATTTCTCTTTCAACAGTGCATAAAACCGAATCAACTAATAGTTTTTGACGTTTTATTTCTGTCATTAAAATTCCTCGCATTCCGTAATATCTTCCGATTACAAACTCCTTATCTAGCCAAAACCATATTTTTCAGCTTAACAACAGTTTGATCACCAAGAACTTTCTGACGCCACTCGTCTCTTTCTTTATGACAGACAATAATTCTCACATGTGCGGATTTCTCATAAATTTTCAGACATTCCGCTCTAACCATTCCCGAAAATCCTTCAATGGCACAGTTGTAAATTTTGCCGACTTTTACTTTTGTTTTTGCTGGTCTGACCTTCGGTTGAATCTCAAAGCGACGTCCCTCCGGATGAATGACAAAAGTGTCTTGTATTCTCATGGTTTTTCCTCCTAAAGTGGTTGAATTTCAATTTCTGTGCGTGGGTTCAAGCTGTATACCTTGCGGCTTACATTCACAGCAATCTGTCCATCATCCTTATACAAAATGCCGTTTACTGCATCAGCTACAGCTTTAAAGTAATTGTCAATATCTGGCTTCTTATCGCAGTACATGGTCTCATTATCAAGCAAAGTCCTGTTTTTCTTTACTTTCGAGATATAAGCCGGTGGATAGATAAAAAAGCAGACATCAATCATTACAGGCCCTTTCTCAATCAGCATCGGCTTTGTGGCCATAGCGTGATACTTAACCGCATTTTTGTATGATTTCATTGCTGTTTCCTCGTAAGGAGTCTTACGATGCTTGGTGAACCGTGGTCTCGACTGTGGTTTAGGCGCAATAGGAATAATGATTTTCACTAGTCTAGCTCCTTTCGCTGATTCTTTTCGCTTAAATAGGCAGCTAGCTTGGCATCGATTTCAGCCTGTCTCTCTGGAGAAATCTGAGGTTCTTCAACCGGATTTTCTGCCCAATCAGGAAGCTGTTCTTCACGAATCGGCTTTTGATTATAGCTTTGCTTTTTAGCACCTCTTGTCCGTTGGTACTCCCTTGCCTGTTCAATGGTTTTTACGTTAGCATCTGCCCATTCCTGTAGAGAAGCTGTTAAAAAACTAATGGCTCGATTCTTAGGAACGTCCTTACTACCAGCAAGTTTAATTGCAGCATTTACAAGTTCATCGCCATAAATATCCACCAGATTAAGTAGATCATCGACCTGTACAACATTCGGAAAGAGCCATAACTTTTGAAAAGTTTCAAGAGACGCACTCTCGCTCGCAGTAGCATCTTCTTTTATTTCCTTTTCTTTACTTTCCTTTTCTTTACTTTGTTGATTATTCCCCTGATTAACCGAGTTATTCCGCCCATTAATCGAGATATTCGATCGATTAACTTCATTTGTCAGCAAATACTTATAATCAAGCTCAACTTTTTTGCGTTCCTTAGTGGCCAGAATGTATCTGCTTTGAATACCTTTAGAAGTTAATACGGAGTATTTATCAAAAATATCTTTATCAAAGAATCTTACTTGCACGGCTTTTTTCACCAGTTCTTCAACTGTGCCCTCCTTCGTACCAACTTCGTCAGCCACTAAGAACGCAAGGTCGTCATCCCACAAAACGTAATACCCCTCATCTCGATAAATATTAGCCAGCAGGGCGACCAGTATATGAACGGCTTCTTTACCGCATGCTTTAATAATTCTTCGAACTTTTAGATCTGATAAAAAATCGACATCTAGAGGAAAATAATCAAGACCTTTCTTAGTCGGTCTTGCCACGTTTATTCCTCCTAATCAGAGGGAGATAAACTCCCTCATTATTTGTTTAACGGTGGATTTGATGAATCAAACAGACTTTCAATGTTTTCGTTAGTTTCTGTGTCATTAATTGGTTCAGCCTCTTTTCGCTGATTGGTCTCATCGTTTTCAGATATGATAAAGCCGTCTTCTTGAACTTCATTCACCACAGTTTCATCGCTGATTGAAGCTCTCTGCATATCGATAGACAAGATTCCCCACTTACTCAACATATTCCTTAGAACAGTTTTTTTAGCCATAGCATCATAATCTTTTTTCCAGCCAAAATCTGATTTACTGAATTTCCGTTTGTGAGCTTCGATTTCTTGTTTGGTCCAATACACTGTTTTCTTGAAACCGTTTAATAACTCAAAATATCCCACATATCCGATCACTTCATCTGATTGCTTTCCGTTCTGATCAAATTCAAATTCTTCGGTTAATCGATTCCAACCTTTTAATTCACCTTCATACACTTCAATCACGTTCAGTGCTTTGTATTGACCCGATCGCTGAGCTAATTGAATATACCCCTTATAACCAAGTTGAAATTGTGCCTTCCCTTTGTAAGGTACTATCCATGCGTAACCAAGATTTTTATCAACTGGTAAATCAAGTGAAGCCGCAACCATGGCGCTTGTTACGATAGTCATAGGCTCTGTGCTACTCAAATACGAATCATTACTAACTAGATTCAGGACACTGGCCATAAATCCATCTGATTTATCTTTGAGTACATCCTCAAACTTTTTCCTCATTGTTGGTGTATTCATCAATGCTTTAAGCCCTAACTGACCAGCAGCAACTTGTTTTTGTGGTTTCTCAGCGAGCTGACTCTTTAATGCATCATTTGTGGCCATATTATTTAATCTCCTTTTCTGTGAGTCTTCGTGATTCAGTAACGTTGTAGATTTCCTCGTCTTTAGCTACTTCTGGATATTTTTCAGCAAGCTTTTTGCTGTTCATACGTTTCGTAGAAACCAATTTCCATGAAATGATGTTCCTTGGTGCAATACCAATGCATGCTTTGCGTTTTCCAAGCTCATTGATAATCTCGTTATCAATCTGACGGATAGCCGTTTCGATCTCTTTCCTTGCTTTCTTCAGCTCACGCTTTTGATCAATTAAGTCATCAAAAGAAGCAGGTAACGTTGTTTCGTCTTCCTTAGTGTTCGAATATTTTTCTTTTAAAAACTCTGATGTGGCTTCGCTGCCATCTATAACTGGCTCTTGTCCATCCAGGACATTTGTTTCCCAAAACTCAACAAGTCGTTCAGTAATCATGTCAATTAGCTCTTGATCACGATCAACTCGCTTCCAGATGAATTTCTGTCCTCCGATTAGAACAGCGATATAGCAATATTTTTTATTTAAAACGTTCATGTAGTGCTGTACTTGGCACAAATAACTTAAAGGAACCTCTTCGCCTTCCCACTCTTTACCAAGAAATGCATTAGCTGTTTTACATTCCAAAATGGCGTCTTCTCCAACTACGTCCCGATCGATGTTCGCTCGTAGAAAAGGATGTAGTGGATGTTCAAACACTTGATTCCTTCGACGAACCTTTTTACCAGTACGTTCTTGAAATTCTTTTGCTACAATTTCCTCTAGGACATTTCCCCAATAAGCTGGCTCGCTCTCAGTGTGTTCTAAATCGATTTGACCAGTTTTTTCTAGCCATAACTGATATGGAGATTTCCATTTATTTAGTCCTAAGATAGTAGCAACATCTGAACCGCCTATACCTTTTCGGCGGTCCAACAACCACTCGTCATGAGTCATTTCAAGAGTTAATTTACTCATCGTTTTCTGGCTCCTCTCTTTGAGTCGGTTGTCCCCAACCCGGTGTTGTTAGATACTGATCTAATGCGTTCTCGAAAGAATTCATTGTCATTTCCCCTGTTCTGTTTTAAAATGGAGACAAAGATATTTTCAAAAGAATTTCTTGTGACTTGCTATTGCTTTGGTCGGCTAGCAAGTCTTTTTTCTTTGTCTTGATAATCTTTTGCAGCCATGTCATAGACAATATTTGCGAAAGACCATAGAAATACTAAAACTAATCCTGCTATTACATGAATTGCTGTAAAAGCTACTACAAAAAGCAATAGTGCTGTGACTATAAATGTATTTTTAACTGACCGTTTCATGATTTATGCCTCCTTGTAATTGTATGTTCGATTACGTTCTTCCCATTCCTTCACTTTTTGCAGATCATATTGGAGCATCCCACTAAGTTTTGAAAAAGGAATTGGATCTACTTTCCGATGTGTTAGTTTCGATAATGTTGGTCTTGAGATGCCTAGATAATCAGCAATTTCTTTGGCTTTTTTCCACTCAACTTCGGTAATTTCTTTTTTTCTCTCAAGCGGTAAAACATTCTTCATTTGAGAAATTTTCACTTTAGGTCATCCCCTCATATATCTTTTCTTAATC
Organism: Enterococcus sp. DIV0574; assembly: GCF_051711125.1. Lineage (NCBI taxonomy): Bacteria > Bacillati > Bacillota > Bacilli > Lactobacillales > Enterococcaceae > Enterococcus > Enterococcus sp. DIV0574. Next base: position 1,060,386 of record NZ_JBIOMA010000001.1, on the reverse strand, counting down.
CAGTGAGGCATACGCTCCTTAATTGCCTCTTGAATAGTGATGTTCAGAATCTTTAGGATGGAGAATACAATCGCCATTTCAACAATGATTTCATCAAGAAACTCGTCTGTGTAACTCCTAAGCTCTGTTTTTTCAACATCAGTTAGCATCCTGACTTGAGATTCAGCAACAATTCTCTGAACTACTTTTTTCCGTTCTTTCCTTTCGTTCGACTCGATTTCTTGAAAGATTTCAAGATCATTCGTTGATTTAACATCTGCTAATTGGCCATCCATTGATTTGAAAAATCCTAAGTATTGGTAACTGATGTCTCCTGTTAATTCATCAGTTGCTTGATACCCATTTTCTTTCATTGCCTCTAGATACTCGATTGCCTTATCGATAGGGACATTGGCTCCGTTAAAATGATCACTGATTGTTGCATTTGGTGTTTTGGCGTCGATGGCTAATTCTTTCTGACGTTTACTCGAAAGAAATAATGCTAGCTTTAAAGATCGCCCAATTTTTGCTGTTTTCGGCACGTTATCACTCCTTATATTCGTTATTGTTATTGGTCCAAACGGTCAATAATTGTTTAAAATTAATTTAAGCTAAAAGCTTTGGTGTTGAGGCGAACTGCCATTTCTCATCGATATATGAATAAATGTCCTGCGCTACTTCATCAGTAGCCAAGAAACGAATAATGATTTCTTCAACACCGCCAGTGTTTGTAAACAGTTCGCCTTCAATACCAATAGAGATATTAAATTTGCGTTTGATTGCTGGAACAATCATTTCAACGTACCGTTTAAGAAATCCAGAATCAATATTTGCTTTGATTGTTTGTGGTTTGTCTTTCATTTGGAGACCTCCTTGTGTTGTAATTTGACATTAAATTTGCGGTTTAACACCAATATAATTTGCTATAATTTCACTATGAAAGGTGGTGAAATTATGAAAGCAAATATTATAAGTGCTATTAAATCCGGTCAAAAGGTTAGAATTAAGTCAGTAGACGAAAACTGGACAACTTTTGACGGAAAACTTTCAACCCAGCCAAGTGATGAAAACATCGTAGGGCTGACAATATCGACGTCTCCCCAAAGTAGTTTTTACGTTAACTTAGCAAACGTAATTTTCGTCGAGATTGTAGGTTCTTAGTTACATTTAATAGCTTCGCAATGGCTGCAACCATTTCGGGGCTATTCTTTGTTTCAGGCATTTCACACAGCTCAATAATTAATTTTTCGCATGCATTCAACGCTTTGTTTTTATCTAACACGATAATCACTCCTTTCAATTTTTAAGCTAATAAAGCGGAAGTGTGTTTTCTGGTACACCTTCAATTTTCACATTAACCGTTACCGTACCGTCTGTAGTATCTTCCCATTCAGAATCATCTAAGCCCCACGCTTTTTTGACTTCATCTGAAATAAGTGGAGGTGTTCCGATAATGATCACTTTAGGAACTTTATCAGCTACTAAATCTAATTTGACTGCTTTGATACCTTTGCCAGCTTTTATTACGTTAATCACAATTGGATTCGTATAGCACTTATCTGACCCGTTAGCGTTAAGCTCGATGGATTTGATATTTTCTGGTTTTAATACTTGTTGCTTTAGCAATGTGTCGCCTCCTTTCTTTTTAACTCATTTTTGTAGTTAAAAGCTGTAAAAAAAATTTTCTCTTTAGGTACCTTAAAGAAATCCTCAATTTGTTGCATTTGACTTGGCTTCGGAGTAGTACGACCAACTTCCCAAGAACTAACAGTTTTTTGGGATACTGAAAGTTTTTGAGCCAGTTTTTCTTGAGAAATACCTTTGACAGTTCTAACGTTTTTCAACTCGTTTTCCATTGTTATCACCTCTCTTTAACTACCTTATGTAGTAATCATATACTACCTTTTGTAGTAAGTCAACGTTTTTTACTACATTTTATTGTAATACTCGTTTTTTCCTTTTTCTACTACATTATGTAGTATATAATCACAGTGAAGGAGGAGCTGCCCATGCTGAAAAATAGAATAAAAGCTTTAAGATCTTCAAAGAAATGGACCCAAGCTGAACTTGCTAAAAAGTTAAATGTTTCTCAGCAAACTATTGGGAGTTGGGAAGTAGGCAGAGCCGAACCTAATTCAGAAGCATTAGTTAGCCTTGCCAAACTTTTTGGTGTTACTACCGATTACTTATTAAATGGTACCGAATCTAACACAGACCCTAACCTCCTTGTTGCAACTCACGTAGATGATGACTTGACTGAAAAACAGAAAAAAGAAGTTCAAGATTTCATCAAATTTATAAAAATGAGAGATCATAACAAAGAGTAGGTGCTTGGATTTGAATGTTTCTGAAGAATTGATGGCCAAATATGATGAACTTACATACAAGTTTGAAAAAAAAATGCCGGATCATCAAAATGGTCTAATTATTGGGAAAACAATATATCTGAGGCCAGGTCAATCTGCAATTGAGCTGGCAACTACTATTTCAGAAGAGATTGCTCACTATTTAACTTCTGTGGGCGATATATCAGACTTAAATAATCCGTTTAATAGGAAGCAAGAAAGAAGAGCTCGTGATATCGGTGCCGTGATGCTAGTATCGCCTTTTGACATAATAGATTGTTTTGAGGCGGGTTGTGTTTCGGTTTGGGAATGTGCTGAACATTTGCAAGTATCTGAAGTCACATTTAAGGATGCAGTAAAATGGTATGCAAGAAAATGGAACGGCATTAAAACAGAAAACAACTACACTCTCCTATTCCAACCGAATGGGACTGTAGCAGTTTTAAAATCATTTAATAATTTTTAGGAGATGTATTAATGAAAAAATTTGCAAGTTTAGGGTTAGTTCTTTTTGCCACAGTATCTTTGGCGGCGTGTGGAGAAACGAAAGATAATTCAAGTAGTAGTTCTTCATCAACAAAGGTTGCAGAAACAACTGTTTCGAGTTCACTAATTGAAAGTTCTTCTGCTACTGAAAAATCTGATAGTAATTTTGTTGACACTGCAGATCAGGCATCATTTGATGGTTCTACCTTAAAAGGAAATGCGTATTCAATAAAGATTACCGATCATAAAGTTATCCAACCTGGAGAAAAAGGGAATGAATACGGGGAGTCCCCTGTCATTGCTTTTTGGTATGATACTATGGTTGCAGAAGACTATGATAATTCCACAGCGATTGATCCTACAAGCGCATGGATTATGAATTTTAAAGCTGTGCAAGATAATGATCCTAATATGGTTAATGAGTTAAGCATCGCTAGCCTTCCAGATCAACAATTCTTAAAATCTCAAACTGCGGCGATAAAACCCGGCGGAACAGTTTCAAACGCAGTTGCCTATACTTTAACTGATACCGAAACACCAGTGACTTTAGAAGCAAGTAGTATTATGGGTGATTCGTTCGGATCTAAAGAGTTTTCAATTAAATAAAAAGAATTTGTCTGCGAGATTTTCTTTTTGCGTTAATAAGGAGGCGTCTTTTTTGGATTGGTCAAACAAAGTTTATGAAGAATTAAGTGAGTTTGAAAAATTTAAAGCTGATAAACTAATCGATCTTGCGTTAGATAGCGCGAGTGACTATAAAGGAAATCCTCCTACTGAACACGATAGAATAGTTATTCGTGATTATTTTAGAGAGAACTTATCAACACTAAATAGAGCAAATGGACACAAAAAAGATTAGCCTCCGGGCTTTTCTTTTTAAAGCAAAAAAAGAACGTATGTTCGGATAATTAACAAAAAACTTCGAATTCTTTAATATTCAAGTGATTATTCGATTGAAAGCACTCGATTATTCGAATTTATTATGCGAAATTACGAAAGGAGAATTCTAGTGGCTTCTATAAAGAAATACTATTTGAAGAAAACAAAACAATATAGATATGAAGTTTTCGTTTCTAATGGAATTAATCCCGGAACTGGTAAACAAAACAAGATACACAAAAAAGGATTTAAGTCATATGAAGAAGCAAATAGTTATGCCAAAATTATTGAAGGAAAAATAGCATCCAACGAATATTTCAAAGAAAATCCTCGGAATTTAACTATAGAAGAATTTCTTGAGGATTGGGTAACTAATTACAAGCAGGCTGTAAAAGAAGGAACCCGTGTGGTACACAGAGCGAATATACGAATGTATATTAAACCCTATATAGGAAAATATTCTTTAAACAAATATACACGAGCCAACCATCAAAAGTTCATTAATTTGCTGCTAAATAAGAAAGGACTAGGTCGAAGTGGCCAAGGTTTGTCCATAACTACCGCTAAAAGCGTAAATGCTACTCTCAGCAACGCTTTTAAAAAAGCAATTCAATTAGGATATATAAAAGAGAATCCTACTCAGTTTGTTGAGTTTCCAAGAATGATTGAGAAAAAGGAATCTGTCAGATACTACGATTTGCAGCAAGCAGATAGATTTCTGGAATTCGCAAAAAAGGAATCTGAGGTCTTATGGTACCCTTTCTTCCTATTAATATTCGATCAAGGATTGAGAAAATCAGAAGTAATGGGACTACAGTGGCAAGATATTGACTTTGGCGGAAACACGATAAGCATTGAAAGAGAACGTTTAGGAGCAATTGAAAAAGGCGAAAACGTCAATGCAATTATTACAGACGATCCGAAAACACCGGCGGGAGTCAGAAGCATGCCAATGACCAAAAGAAGTAAACAAGCCCTGCTTGCCTTCAGAAATCATATCTTAAACATCTTTGGTACCTTCCCTTCCACTGAAGATGGCGAACAATTTATCTTCTTGCAAACAAGCAAGAGATATAAAGGGAAAATCGTCCGTGATCGATCAGTAAATGGCGCATTTAACCGTATTGCTGAAAAAGCTGAATTGCCGAAAATTAGAGTCCACGATGGTCGGCATACATTTGCAGTAAGGTCTAGACAAGCTGGTCTATCTTTAGAAGATATAAAAGACTTTCTTGGCCACAAGGACATTTCAACAACTCAAATCTATGCCCATATTTCACCAGAGGTTAAAAAAAGGTCTATGGAACAGTTCGAAAACTACATCGAAAATGAAAGAAAAAAGCACTCGCAATGAGTGCTTTTAATCTGTCACTATCACCAAAACTATCACCAGTTATGAATCAAAGCGAACATGTTTCGTTCACCACCAATTTATAAAAGTGGTAAAAGCATTGATTTATAGACGTTCGTTCAATTCTTTTGCAAGATCTTCAAAACCTGGTTTGCCAAGTAAGGCGAACATGTTTTTCTTATAAGCTTCCACGCCAGGTTGGTCAAATGGATTCACACCATTCAAGTAACCAGAAATGCCTACAGCGATTTCGAAGAAATACATTGTATAACCTAATGTGTAGGCATCCATCGTTGGGATCTTAACCAATAAGTTTGGTACATCGCCATCTGTGTGAGCCAATAACGTTCCTTCGAAGGCTTTGGTATTTACAAAATCAACTTCTTTTCCTTGTAAGTAGCCAAGTCCATCAAGGTCAGCTTCTTGCGTAGGAATTGTGATTGATTTACGTGGTTTTTCAACTTTAACAACAGTTTCAAAGATGTTGCGGCGGCCTTCTTGGATATATTGACCCAATGAATGCAAATCAGTTGAGAAGTTAGCACTTGAAGGGTAGATTCCCTTTTGGTCTTTTCCTTCTGATTCTCCAAATAATTGTTTCCACCATTCAGAGAAGTATTGCATTCCTGGTTCATAATTGATCAGCAATTCGGTTACTTTTCCTTTGCGGTAAAGGATGTTACGCATTGCTGCATATTGATACGCTTCATTTTTTTCAAGGTCATCACTGGCATATGCTTCACTAGCGTCTGCTGCACCTTGCATCAAAGCATCGATATCCGCACCGCTAGCAGCGATTGGCAATAGACCTACAGCTGTCAAGACAGAGAAACGTCCGCCAACATCATCAGGAATTACGAATGTTTCCCAATTTTCAGCATCTGCTTCAACTTTAACGGCACCTTTTGCTTTATCTGTCGTTGCATAGATACGTTTGTTTGCTTCTTCTTTGCCATATTTTTCGATCAAGCGTTCTTTGAAGACACGGAATGCGATCGCAGGTTCTGTCGTCGTTCCTGACTTAGAAATGACATTGACAGAGAAATCACGATCACCGATGATTTCGATCAAATCAGCTAAATAAGTCGAAGAAATTGAGTTTCCGGCAAAAAAGATTTGTGGTGCTTTCCGTTCATCTGATGAAAGCAAGTTATAGAATGAATGGTTTAAGAAATCAATCGCAGCTTTTGCCCCTAAATAAGAACCACCGATACCGATAACAACTAATACTTCTGAGTCCGATTGGATTTTTTCTGCTGCTTTTTTGATTCGTGCAAATTCTTCTTTATCATAATTTTTAGGCAAGTCGATCCAGCCTAAAAAGTCGTTACCTGCACCAGTACCTTCGCGTAAGAGTTTATCTGCTGCTGTAACTTGACTTTGCATGTAGCTTAATTCGTATTCATTCACGAATGGTGCTACTTTTGAATAGTCAAATTTGATGTGTGACATGATTTGTCCTCCTTGAAAAAATTAGTTTTTCATACAAGTACTACTTTACGTTTTTTTTGAACTTTTTTCAAGTAATTCCTTATTATATCGCCTATCTGGCAGAGTTAGACAAGTCCTTGAGAAAACATTGCTTTAGCAACTTTTTCAAATCCAGCCACATTTGCTCCTAGCATGAAATTATTTTTTTGATCAAATTCTTCTGCAGTGTCACGGCAAGCATCATAAATATTCTTCATGATCTCATCCAATTTTTGATCGACTTCTGCCTGCTCCCACTGCAAACGTTGTGAGTTTTGACTCATTTCTAAAGCAGAAACCGCTACGCCACCCGCATTAGCCGCTTTCCCAGGACAATAGTAGATTCCTTGCGCAATAAAATATTCTGCCGCTTCAAGAGAGCTTGGCATATTGGCACCTTCAGAAACAATCCGGACACCATTCGCTTTTGCCCGTTTGGCTTGTTCTAGATTGATTTCATTTTGAGTCGCACAAGGGAAGGCTAATTCCGCTTGAACATCGAAGTCCCAGACAGAAGCGCCTTCATGGTACTCTGCTGAGGGGCGTGCGTTGGCATATGCTGTCAAACGTTCCCGTTTCACTTCTTTGATTTCTTTCAATAATGCCAGATCGATACCTTCTTTGTCATAAATGAAGCCAGAAGAATCAGAGCAAGTGATGGCTTTTGCGCCCAACTCATGCAATTTTTCAATCGCATAAATGGCTACATTGCCGCTTCCAGATACAATTGCCTGTTTCCCTTGGAAGTTTTCCTTTAAATCTTTCAACAGATGCTTAACAAAATAGACTGCCCCGTAACCGGTAGCTTCCGTCCGATTTTTACTTCCCCAAAAGTCCAATGGTTTTCCTGTAAGGACACCAGCATCATATTGTTTCAGACGTTTGTAAGCCCCAAAGAGATAGCCAATTTCACGGCCACCAACACCAATGTCCCCCGCAGGCACATCTAAGTCAGGGCCGATATGTTTTGCTAATTCCGTCATGAAACTTTGACAAAAACGCATGACTTCTCCATCTGATTTCCCTTTTGGATCAAAGTCACTTCCGCCTTTGCCGCCACCAATCGGTAATCCAGTCAAACTGTTCTTGAAAATCTGCTCAAAAGCCAAAAATTTCAAGATACTTAAGTTGACGCTGGGATGAAAACGCAGGCCGCCTTTGTAAGGCCCTAATGCAGAATTAAATTGGATCCGATAACCGCGGTTGACTTGCCAATTGCCTTGGTCATCTTGCCATGGCACACGAAATTGAATAAATCGCTCTGGTTCTGTTAATAAATCAACCAAATTCGATTCAATGTATTCTGGATGTTTTTCTAAGAAAGGAATGATTGTTGGTAAAAATTCATCTATCGCTTGTAAAAATTCCGTTTGGTTCTGATCTTTTTCGTGCAGTTTCTCTTGGATCGCTTTTACATACTCTGAAGCATTTGTCATCAGGCATTACCTCCTTTAGTTAAATTCTATTTTATAGAAAATTTCAGAAATTGCATCTATTTTTTACGAAATTGTCAGAATTTTTTTTCGATTCATTGAACAAACAGCTTTCTCCCCGCTTGTTCCTGCAATATGGTACAATCCACAAAGAGGTGAAGGAAGATGAAGAAATCCTATGATGTGATCGTGATTGGTGCTGGGACCAGTGGCATGATGGCCGCTATTTCAGCAGCCGAAAACGGTGCAGACGTATTACTTATAGAAAAAAATAAAAAAGTTGGCAAAAAATTGCTTATGACCGGCGGCGGTCGTTGTAACGTGACCAATCATCGCTCTGTCGATGATTTGATCGCCCATATTCCCGGCAACGGAAAATTTTTATATAGTACATTCTCGCAATTCAATAATTTCGATGTGATGACCTTTTTTGAATCCCATGGTGTCCCTCTGAAAGAAGAAGATCACGGACGGATGTTTCCTGTCACAGACAAATCGAAAACAATCGTTGAAGGCTTATTACAGGCGCTCCATGAGAAACAAGTCACTCTATTGACCAATACAGTCGTCACTAAATTACTTCATGATGGGACTCAGATCCAAGGCGTTCGAACAGAATTCGAAGAATTTACTGCGCCCTGTGTGATCCTGACGACTGGTGGTCGAACTTACCCTTCGACTGGAGCAACTGGAGACGGCTACAAAATGGCCAAAAAAGTAGGGCATACCATCACACCGCTTTATCCTACCGAGTCTCCCCTCATATCAGAGGAGACATTTATCAAAGAACGCACACTGCAAGGCATCTCTTTACAAGATATTGCTTTATCTGTTTTGGATTCTACAGGAAAAACCGTTGTCTCTCATACCATGGATCTCTTGTTCACGCATTTCGGGCTTTCGGGTCCAGCTGCACTGCGATGCTCTTCTTTTGTCAATCAAGAATTGAAAAGTCATACACCTGTCACAGTGATGCTGGATTGTTTTCCAGAAAAAACAGCGAGTGAATTGGTGAATGAGCTAACAGTGGCAGCCCATTCGAAGAAAAAATTAGTCAATGCACTGAGCGGCATCTTGCCGGAACGTCTGCTAGAGTTCTTTATCCATCGACTGGCACTTTCTGATCTGGTGGCTGAGCAAACAACTGAAGACCAGCTACAGGCTTTAGCAGCTATCATGAAAGGCTTTTCTGTCACAATTTCTAAAACATTTCCGCTGGAAAAATCTTTTGTGACGGGTGGAGGGATTCATTTAAAAGAAGTGAATCCCAAGACAATGGAAAGTAAGTGCATCAATGGCCTTTATTTCGGCGGCGAATTACTCGATATCAACGGTTATACCGGTGGATTCAATATCACTGCTGCCTTTTGTACTGGTCATGTCGCCGGCAAGCATGCGGCAGAAATGGCGAGCTATTTCCACTATTAACAAGGATAGTCTTTATTCTCTTAACGATCTGACACAATGAAATACAAGAAATTTCGAATCTTTCGCAGACTTGCATTTGAGTAAAGTTGCTGTCACATCCCATTGCTAGCGGGGTAGTGACAAAGATTCGTTTTTTTGTTTGCATTTCTAGAAATTGCTTATTAGTTGGCGATTTTTGTGAGAAGGCGTAGACTGAAAGAGAACTTAAAGGAGGCTGGACAAATGAAACGTATTTCAAGAGGCAAATTTGAAAAAATGCAGAAACTTTCAAATGAAGATGGGGTGATTGCGGCATTGGCCATTGATCAGCGAGGATCAATGAAAAAAATGATGAAAGCTGCCACAGGGCCCGATAATTTTAAAATGGAACAAATTTATGACTTCAAACGGTTGGTTTCACAAGAATTGACGAAGTATGTCAGCAGCATTTTATTGGATGAAGAATATGGATTTCAAGGTATCGAAGCGAAAAATCCTAATGCTGGTTTGATTCTGTCTTATGAAAAAACCGGTTATGATGTCAATACTCCAGGACGATTGCCGGAGCTGTTGCCAAATGAATCTCTGCAACGTCTAGTCCAAAAAGGAGCTGACGCAGCTAAAGTGCTGGTTTATTACAATCCTGATGAACCGCAAGAGATTCTTGATACGAAACATGCTTTTCTAGAACGTTTAGGTACGGAAGCACAAGCAGCCGATATCCCAATTTTTGTCGAACCAATCGTCTACGACGATGAAATCACCGACGATAAATCACCGGCTTTCGCTAAAATCAAACCTGGAAAAGTCATTCGTACGATTCAAGAATTGACCAAAGACAAATACCATATCGATATTTTAAAAGTTGAAGTACCCGTACAATTTGATTTGGTTGAAGGGTTTCAAAAAGAAGGCTTAGAAGCTGTGTATACCCAAGAAGAAGCTGCCAACTACTTTAGAGAAGCTAGCGATGCCGCTACTCGTCCTTTCATTTACTTAAGTGCAGGGGTTCCCGCAAACATCTTCCGAGAAGAATTACGCTTTGCCGGCGAACATGGGGCAAAGTTCTCTGGTATTCTTGGCGGACGTGCAACTTGGCGAGACAGCGTGGAAATCTATGGAAAACAAGGGGAAAAAGCACTGCTTGATTGGTTAGATACGCAAGGCCGGGAAAATGTCGAAGAACTGAATGCTATTCTAAAAGAATATGCTACACCATGGTATGAATTTTATGGTGGATTAGATAACATTGAAGTCTTTGATATTTCCGTTATGGAATAATTGTCCATAGAACAAACAACAGAGCCGCTGCATTGAAGTATCCTACTTCAATGCAGCGGCTCTGTTGTTTTGTCTGTTCCTGTTTAATCAACTTCAGAAATAGCAGTCAGCGAGACAAACTGTCCGCGGACTAATTTGCTCAAATCTGTTGGAGACAGTCCGATTTGTAAACCACGCTTTCCTGCTGAGATGATGATTTCTTCCAAATGTTGCGCACTTTCATCAATATAGGTTGGAAAGAGCTTCTTCATGCCGATCGGTGAACATCCACCGCGAATATACCCTGTGGTCTCTTCTAGGTCTCTTAAGTGCAACATTTCTACTTTTTTGTTGCCGCTGGCTTTAGCAATTTTCTTCAAATCTAATTCGTGATCTCCAGGGATGACTGCGACGATGGGACCCGTTTTATTGCCAACTGCTACTAGCGTTTTATAGATAGCTTCTGGATGAGCGATTTGCTGAGCAACAGACCCTGCATCCAAATGATCTTCCGACCATTCGTACGTATATTCCTGATAGGAGAGTTTCTTTTGTTGTACCATCCGAATCGCATTTGTTTTTTTTACTTTTGCCATGACGCATTCCTCATTTATCCAAACTTCTGGTTCTTTCTTTACGACTTCAATTTTAAGAGTCTCATTTAAGACTGCTCGAAACTATAGGACTAGTCTGCCCCATTTTTTTCTGTTTACGTTCCCGATTGTTTAATTTTTCATTGTCTCGATTGAAAACTCAGCTAAATAATCTTTCATCCGCTCCACTGGAATCTGACCAGGGGCAGAAGCTTGATCCAGCGCAGCAAAAGTCATGACTGAATCGATCAGACTACCACTGATGCGGCTGATTTTGCCTAGATTTCCCATTGACATGACTGCTAAAGGTAATTGATTGAATCCCCGCGCTTTATTGATAATGCCCATCAAACGCAAAACGTCCTGCACATTGTGAGGCATCATTGCTAGTTTTCCGATATCAGCGCCAAATTGATTCATAATCCCGATTTTTAAGATCAACACAGCATCTTCTGGTGTTTTGTCGAAATCGTGACTGCTTAACACCAATTTCACTTGATGTTCTTTAATTTTCTGAATAAAGTTTCTGCCTAAAAACTCAGCTTTTTCCAGTTCCACATCAATCATATCGATTAATCCAGACTCTGCAACGCCTAGACATAAATGTTTATATTGTGTCAAAGTGAAAGGGATTTGTCCCCCTTCTTCGATGGTTCGAAACGTAAACAGAAAAACTTTTGATTTTAGAGTGGTCCGAACATGAGAAAGTACATCCAGAACATCAGATAAACTATCGACTTTTTTATAATAATCAGCCCGCCACTCAATGATCTCTGCATCCGAAGTTTCTGCGGCTAGGGCTTGCTTGATAATCTCCTCATTAGTTGTTCCGGTCAGCGGCACACAAATGCGCGGGTGCTTGCCATCCAACTCGATTGACTTTACTTGAACCATCCGTCTCACTCCTTTTTGATTTGGTAAAAGAATACTTTTAAGTAATTCCCTTCTAAAAAGTTAGGATCAACTGCAAAATCACTTGGTAGTCGATATTCTTGTATACATTGATATGTGACTTGTGCCTGATCCATTGCTTCTTCGATCATTTGTTGAAACTTCTTTTGGGAAAGGTTGGCAGCATTCGTTGAAGCAATCAACAAACCTTCCTCGTTCATAATCGCCAAACTATCCGTAACCAGTTCACCATAATTTTTTGCAACAGAAAAGACTTTTTTCTTGTTGCGGGCAAAACTAGGCGGATCTAAAATGATCATATCAAAGGTCAGCTCTTTTTTCTTAGCATACTTAAAATAGCCAAAAACATCCATCACATGAATCTTCTGTTTTTCTGGATCAAAGCCATTGATTGCAAACTGCTCTTTGGTCTTCTCCAAACTGCGCTTGGCAAGATCAACACTCGTTGTCTTTGTCGCACCGCCCATCGCAGCCGCAACAGAAAAAGCACCGGTATAACTAAACATATTGAGCACTGTCATGCCTGCTGACAGCCCTTCGGCGAGTTGTCCGCGTACTTCCTTTTGATCAAGGAAAATCCCGGTCATCAGTCCCTCATTAAGATAGGTAGCATAGTGAACGCCATTTTCTTTCACAATCAGCGGTTCGGGCGCCTCCTCTCCATAGACGGCTGCTGATTCTGGCAGATCAGAGTCAAAGCGGTTTTTTTCAACCGCTCCTTTGACTTCTGGAAAAACTTGTTGGAACGCTTGGATCAATAGAGATTTATTTTGGTACAATGTTTCGTTATACCAAGAAAATACGGCAAATTCTCGATAGAGATCAATCGTTAATCCACCTAAGTGGTCGCCTTCTCCATTAACGATACGAAAAGCATCTGTTTCTTCACTGGCATAGTAAGCACTTCTTTTGGCTTTGGCTTTTGCAAAAGCTGCTTCAAAAAAGTCCTTGTTGATCGGACAATCTTCAAAAGCCAATACCCAGCCGATGCCTTTATTCTGTTTCCCTAAATAGCCGGTTCCGACAATTTTCCCTTGCGAATCGACAAAAGAGACCCAATCCTGTGTGTCTTTGACTTGCAGGAGATCATCTTCTTGGATCAATGGGTTTTTTTTATGGAATTTTTTGATTCCTTTTTTGCTTAAATTCATTTTCATCGTTTATCTGCTCCATTCATTCTATTGATAAGTATAGCAAAAACCTGTTTCTTTGTCTGTATTCTTGAAAGTAAAGAAATACTTAATTCCGCACCACGACAGGGAATTCGATTGACACTGTTTCGATGGACTAGTAGAATATAGGATGAGGTAAATTCGAATCTTATTCGTTTAAGCTGGAAAGAGAGAGGAAGATTCCTTTGAAAAAAAATAGAGTATCCACTTTTGTGAATACAAGAATGGGCTTTTTTTTCATATTGGCCCTATTATTTTGGTTAAAAAATATCTTTGCTTATTTGGTGGACTTCCACCTTGGGATTGAAAGCACTGTGCAATACTTCATCTTATTTATCAATCCAATCGCAACAACTTTATTTTTACTTTCGATCGCACTGTATGTGAGACGAACAAAAGCAGCCTATATCACCATGATCGCCATCTATTTCTTGATGACACTGCTACTGTTCTCAAATGTCAGTTATTATCGAGAGTTCACGGATTTCATTACCATCAATACGATGCTTGGTGCCGGAAAAGTTGCTAGTGGTCTGGGAGAAAGTGCGATTCGTCTTTTCAGACCTTACGATTTATTGTACTTCGTGGACTTCGTCATTTTGATTGCCGCTCTCGTTATGAAGAAAATCAAAATGGATCAGCGTCCCGTTAAAGCTCGGATGGCTTTTGCCATTTCAACATTAGCAGTAATGATCTTCTCAGGAAATTTATTCTTAGCCGAAGCAGATCGTCCAGAATTATTGACTAGAACTTTTTCTCGTGATTACTTGGTCAAATATTTAGGGATCAATGCATTTACTGTTTATGATGGTGTGCAGACGTATCAAGCTTCTCAAGTTCGAGCAGAAGCTAGTCCCAATGATATGAACGAAGTCGAAAGTTATGTCAAGCAGCATTATGCAGAACCTAATGACGACATGTTCGGGATCGCTAAAGGAAAAAATGTCATTTATGTCCATTTAGAAAGTACACAACAATTTCTGATCGATTATAAATTAAAAGATGAGAATGGCGTAGAACATGAAGTGATGCCATTCATTAATAGTTTGTATCATAGTAAAAGCACATTTAGCTTTGATAATTTCTTCCATCAAGTCAAAGCTGGAAAAACCAGTGACGCGGAAACACTTTTTGAGAATTCACTCTTTGGTTTGAATCAAGGGGCTCTCTTCACGCAACTTGGCGGGAAGAATACCTTTGAAGCAGCACCAGATATTTTAGGACAAACACAAGGCTACACATCAGCCGTTTTTCATGGAAACACTGGTACCTTCTGGAACCGAAACGAGACTTATAAACGCTTTGGCTATGATTACTTCTTTGATGCTTCTTACTATGATGTCAACGAAGATAACTCATTCCAATATGGGTTGCATGACAAACCATTTTTTGAACAATCAGCGCAATACTTGGAACGGTTGCAACAACCATTTTACGCCAAATTTATCGCTGTCTCTAATCACTACCCATACTCTGAATTTACCAATGATGAAGGTGGCTTCCCGTTAGCAACAACTTCTGATGAAACGATCAACGGGTACTTTGCTACTGCCAACTACTTGGATCGAGCAGTTGAAGAATTCTTCAACTACTTGAAAGAATCTGGTCTGTATGATAATTCTGTGATCGTCTTATACGGTGACCACTACGGTATTTCAAATTCGCGAAACAAAAACTTAGCAGAATTGCTTGGTAAAGACAGCGCTAGCTGGTCTAATTTTGATAATGCAGCCTTACAGCGTGTCCCTTACATGATCCATATTCCTGGACAATCGAAGGGCGGAATCAATCATACGTACGGTGGTCAAGTGGATGCTTTACCAACCTTACTTCATCTGTTAGGTGTAGATACTTCGAAATATATCCAATTAGGACAAGATTTGTTCTCGAAACAAAACGAACAGCTCGTTGCATTTAGAGACGGTGACTTTGTTACACCAGAGTATACTTATTACGGAGGCGTCCTTTACAGTAACAGTACTGGCATGGCGATCCCAAGTCCTTCAGCAAGCTTACAAAAGCAAGTAGATGAATGGAAAGCCAAAGTCGATAAGCAACTGTCGGTCTCTGATCAAATCAATAATGGAGATCTGTTGCGCTTCTATGCGAAAAGCGGATTGAAAGAAGTCGATCCAGATAACTATGATTACAAAAATGCCTTACAAAAACTGAGTGCCAAAGAAAAAGAACTCGGTGCCGATTCAACGAGTGTCTTCTCAAAAAATGGTGAGAAATCGACCGTCGATTTGTATCATACGAAGACCTATAAAGAATACGAAGAAATGGTCAAAGAGACCGATAAATAAGCTTCAATCAAAAGTACCGCTAGCGTTTGATCGCTCGCGGTACTTTTTTGCACAAAAAATCAAGAAGTCTCCGCTGACTTTCTTTTTTTTGTACAAGAACTTCATACTTTATTCAAACTCCCCTTTTATACTAGATAGTAGAATGAGGTGAATTGAATGAAAACTTTTCGTTTTGCTGTAGCCAGCATTCATTATCATAAAAAAGCATTGATCCTCTATGGATTGTTGACCTTTTTTGCCGTGATTGGTTTAATCATTAGTGATACTCTGCTCCACTCATTGAACCAATTATTTACGCAAGCCAAAGATTATTTGATTGGTGAAGAAATGCCGGCAAAAATCGCACAAGAGATCCAACCGATTGCATCTATTTATCAGAATCTTTTTCTGTTGATTTTCATCAGTTTCCTATTGGTTTTCACAGGTTTCATTATTTTTTATCAACGAATGAAAAGAAAGGAATTTCAGGCATGGCTGATGAGCGGAGCTTCCTCGCGGCAATGGGTAGGAATGCAGCTCTTGGAAGTCCTCCTGCCACTGCTTGCAATCATCGTCCTCGTCTTTGCATTGCTGATTCTATTTCAGCCTTTCTTTCAACGAGAAATGATTACCAGTCATATCACAACTTTCGACAGAGAAGATGCCTCCTTGCAGATTTGGCAGTCGGTCAATAGCCAAACAACAGCGGATTTCGGCATTACGGTTCCACAAACAAGCCAAGCATTCATTCAGAATGTTGAATTGAACAGCAATGAATGGTTGTCAATGATTCTAAAAAGTTTACGCCAAACCTTTGTCCTACTCGTTGGTTCAGTCTCAATCATTACGTTAGTCGTCGTCACCAGCCACTGTTTTTATTGGAGGAATCAGCAATGGAAAAACCAAAAAATCAACTAAACATCCCAGGTCTTTTCTATCTTGCAGCCAATGACCTTGCTGCGAAAGAGACGTTGGCACACTTTCTGCAAACTAACCAAGCGGTTACCATCGAGCCAAAATGGCAGTATGTCCCCTTTCTATCATTGAAAGATAATCTTTCCTTAGCCAATAAAAAAGAAAAACCTTTGGAAGAGCTGTTAACTGCCGTTCATTTAGAACCGACTTTTTTGAAAAGATCCTTAGATGAACTCACTTCTTTAGAAGAAGTTAAAGTACAATTGTTACTGGCACTTTTATTGGAAAAACCGGTCATAGTTTTAGAGACTCTTTCAAAAAATTTACATACCGCCGACATCCAAGCCCTTCTGCCTTTATGCAGTCAACTAGCAAAACAATTTCAGCTATCGATCTATTTAATGAATGAAGATGAACGCTTGGCTCATACTCCCTATATCACAAAACAATGAGACTTTTCTATTTTATAGGTACACAAAAAGGAAACCATCGATGACGATGGTTTCCTTTTTGTCTATCACTGCAAAAAAGCATACTGTATGTTTCTAGCTTATTCTTCTATTTCGATATCGGGAAAAGTCACTTTGAAGGTCGTTCCTTGCCCCAATTCGCTATCGACTTCGATTTTACCTTTGTGAAGGCGAACCAACTGTTCCACTATCGATAACCCTAATCCCGATTCACCAAATTGTCGATTTTTTCGAGAAGGATCAACTTTATAGTAGCGATCCCAAATATTTTTGACTTGTTCTTCGGACATACCGATTCCTGTATCAGAAATCTCAATGATCGTTTCTAGATAGCCTTTTTCGATTCGCACGCGGATCTCACCATCTTGTGTGAATTGAATCGCATTTTGGAGTATGTTAACCATAATTTGAACAAACCGGTCATAGTCGGCATAGACGTCGATCGACTCCTCTGTTTCCAGAATCAAACGATCGTTTGCGACTTCTGCTTTGCTTTCCAATTGCGTCAACAAATTGGTCATTGTCTTGGTCGCATCAAACTTCTTAATGACCATAGAAATCTGATTGGTTCTGATTTTTTCATAATCCAGATTTTCATTCACTAAACGAATCAAACGATTGGTCTCATTTTTCATCAAGCGGATCGCATTGTCTCGCTGATTCTCTGGAATTGCATGGTATTCTAATCCTTCTAGCAACCCATTGATAGTGGTTAAAGGCGTACGCATTTCATGGGAAGCATCAGCCATAAATTGCCGTCGTCGTTCTTCCTGACGCTCAATTTCTTCATGCGACTCTTTCAATGACTGGGACATTTGGTTAAAGTCTTCTGCCAATTCATCAAATTCATCGCGATTATGAACAGGTAATGAGATGTCAAAATTCCCATTCGTAATTTCTTTGGTTGCCCGCTTCATCCGATTGATCCGCCGAACTTGGAAAGTCGCGAATAGATAACTGATCAATAGCGAAACAATGATCGAAATCAAGAAGACTTTGAATAAGTTCTGATTAAAAGCACTGACTAGATTCAAAATATTGCTGGCAGATTGTGAAACCACCATCACACCATAAAAATCCGTCCGATTAACAGAAAAAGGGATCAACACATAGGAAGTCAACTCTCGTTCGCCGAATAAATTGGTATTCGAAGTCATTTGTAATCGACCACCATTTTGCAATGACTGCCAATCTGATTCTGAAATGCTAAAGTCGACCGCTCGTCCCGCCGTATCTAATGGATAGATTTGTTCTTTCGGACTTTTAAAAAAAGCAAAAGAAATATCTTGATTACTCAGAATATTTTCAGCAAGATGTAGTGAATACTGCAAATATTCATCTCGCGTCATGTTCTGCTGAAAAAATTCTGAGTCACTGATCTGGGAAATTTTTGCTACGGAAGAGGCATACCCCATCAATTGCTCGTAATTGCGCTCTTGCAACGTCTGTCTGGTCATTTGGGTAAACGCTACTCCAATCGTCATCAAAATGACTAGAATCACAGCAAAAAACGCAATCAATTGTTGATAAAGATACCGCATTAGGCAGCACCTGCATCATCAAATTTGTAGCCAACTCCCCAAACAGTCTGAATCACTTGCGGTCCCACTTTTTCAATTTTTTGCCGCAACTTTTTGATATGCGCATCGACGGTACGCTCGTCACCAAAATATTGATAATCCCAAACCAACTCTAGTAATTGTTCCCGGGAAAAGACTTGTCGCGGTTTTTTCGCTAATGTATAAAGCAAATCAAATTCTTTGGGCGTCAGACCATCGATCAATTTGCCGTTCAAATAAGCCTCCCGAGTCTTGGTATTCATTTTAAAGTGATCGGTAACGATATCAAATGTCGTGTCTGAAGTCTCAGAACTTGCCTTCTCAGCAATTTCACTCCGTCGATGCAGGGCTTTGATACGAGCAATCAATGTTAATGGACTAAATGGTTTCGTCACATAATCATCCGCGCCCATTTCCAGCCCAATCACTTGATCACTTTCTGAATCACGGGCAGTCAGCATAATAATGGGCACTGTATTAGAAATCTTGCGAATCTCTCTGGCAACGATCATTCCATCCATGGTAGGCAAATTTAAATCCAGCGTGATCATATCCCATTTTTCTGGAGTTTCGGCAAAAGCTTCCAGTCCCTCTTTGCCATCATATTTGAAAGTCGCATCCCAACCTTCATTCAAAAAAAACATTTGCATCATTTCTGAAACAGATTCATTGTCTTCAATCATTAGAATATTCATTGTCTTCACCCCTATGTTGTTCATCAAATTGTTGCAGCTTTTCTTCGATCAAACCAAAAATCGGTACAATAAACCAAGGAATTGCAATCATTTCTAAGAGAAAGAAATTGGTCCATCCCTGCCACTTCAGTAGGATTCCTATCAATGTCATGACTCCCCCAAACAGCAGAAAATACCGCGTACAGATCTTTTGTGCATACTGCCAATTTCGTTCATTCTGTTTTGCTAAATAAGAACGATAGCCGTAGATAAAATTGATTTTCTTTGAAGGGAGAATCAAAAAAACAAAACCGATCAAAAAGAAAATCGCTCCAATCACTAAAAAAATCATATTCCCACTCCATTCTTTCTCTAGTATACTCGAAAACCTCCTATCTACCAACAACTTCACGGTTTCTTCATAAAGGTTTGCGTTTTTAGCAATCTTTGTTAAGATTGATTTTGTAACTGTCAATAAGAGTAGGAGAAAACTGTATGAATTATAAAGCTTTAGCATTTTTTGATTTAGATGGCACACTACTAGATGAACACTCCCAGATCACCCCCGAAATTTCTGAAGCCATGCATCGCTTACGCCAAAATGATGTTTTACCAATCATTGCAACCGGCAGAACGGAAACAGAAGTTCTTGCTATTCGCGAGGCTGCTGGGATCACCTCAAATATTGTCATGAATGGGGCATTCATTCGTATCGATGGCAAAGAAGTGTTTTCAGACACATTAGATAAAAATCTCTGCGCACGGATGTTGGAAGCCGTGAGAGATCATGGCGACGAACTTTCATATTATAACGAGAATGGTTACTGGGCAACTGGACACAATGATGAGATGATCGAGGCTTACAATTATGTCCGCAGCCCCCTTCCAGAAATCGATCCATTCCGTTATGAAAAAGACCGGATCAATATGATGCTCGTATTAGGTATCGCCAATGAAACAGTCTATAAAGAACAGTTCCCTGAATTGACTTTCTACCGCAATACACCTTTTTCAATTGATGTCGTGAAAAGCGGCACCTCTAAAGGAACGGGAATTAAGACATTGGTGAACTTACTAAATCTCAAAGATGTGCCAACATTTGGCTTTGGTGACGGTAGCAATGACTTCGCTCTTTTAGAAGCTTGCGACTATAAAATTGCCATGGGTAATGGCTTGCCAGAACTAAAAGAGATTGCTGATTTTGTTACTCTTAAAAATACTGAAGGCGGCATCGTGCATGCCTTGAATCATTTTGAATTGATCTAAATCTTTGCATATAGCGCAAATTATGTTATACTAATGGTTGGTAGCGATACCCCTTTTATCAGGGGGATGTTACGGATTCGACAGGCATAGTTGAGCCTGAATTGCGCTTCGTAGGTTACGTCTACGTTAAAACGTTACAGTTAAATATAACTGCTAAAAACGAAAACTCTTACGCTTTAGCTGCCTAAAAACAGTTAGCGTAGATCCTCTCGGCATCGCCCATGTGCTCGAGTAAGGGTCCTATTCTAAGTGGGATACGTTTTAACTTTCCGTCTGCAAGTTAAAAAAGAGAACATCAGACTAGCAATACAGACTGCCTGTCACTCGGCAAGCTGTAAAGCGAATCCTTAAATGAGCTGACTATGAGCGTAGATTTTTAGGTAGCAATATGTTTGGACGCGGGTTCGACTCCCGCCATCTCCATAGACTAAAATCGATTAGATTTTCGTAGTTTTTCCAAAGTGAGATGAACCTTGTTTCTACGAGGTTCATCTTGCTTCTTTTTTATTTTTAACCTGCCTTCTCTGAGATTATCAGTTAACAGTCAAGCCGACCAGCATCGCGACAGATGCATTCTTTTAGTCGCTTGTATAAGCAAAGAAGCCTCCTTACTCACAAAACAAGCAAGCGGGCTTCCCTTTGATCAAGCAAATTTATCCTTAGTGTGCTGGAAATTTATTTTAACTAAAATAAGAGAAAAAAACGAAAAGAAAACGTCTCTTCCTTACATATATTTTTCTACTTCGTCCAACTCTTTTTGTAATTCTTTCTCATCATACGTTTCGTATTTACCTGCTTCGTGTGCGATCTTCTTGATTTCATGAATCGCTTTTTTCTCAACAATCCACTTCTTCATACTATGTTTTTTAGCATCTGCTTCTAGAGAATCCAATTCTGCTAAATTAGAATCTAACTTGTCCAAAACTTCTCCGATTTTTAACAATGCTTTTGATTCTTTTTCTTCATAGTTTGCCATAGATAACACTCCTTATATATTTGATAAAACTATCTTATGACCATCCTTAAATATTTTCAAGTTAAATGATTCACTAAAGGTTAAGGGTACAGATAGCGATAAAACAAACTTTTCAGAGCAAGCATTTGCTCTTACTCATCAGATTGTGAGGGAGTGATCGGATCTTTTATTAGGGGAACCCTTTTCTTATTACTATTTGCTTTTTTACTTAAAATTACTAAAGGACTATTTTGGGCTCGATTTCTAACCGAGTTTTAACTGATAGAAATGATCGAAGATATGAGATCGAGCGTAAAGCAGGCAAGTTTTTCTCCATTTTATTTTTAACTATATCCCGCCGATTTTTAGTGATTTCGCTATTATTTTAAGGCTGACATCCCTCGTTAAATAAAATTATTTGGCTTATTTAGTGATAATTTTTTAGATTTCCCTTAGTCCGCTATTGTGGCGAATAATTGGCTTTAGCTCAGAATGATACTTGCATCGCTATAAAGGAAGAGTAATCGTGAAACAAAATATTGCTCTTGTCATAAATGATTACGATGAAGCAATTGAATTTAGACTGAAAAGCTTGACCACACACTGATCGAAGATACGTATCAGCCTGAACAAAACAAACATTGAGTTGTACGATCACGCCAGAATTCACCATGGGAGGATCCTATCAAAACATGGTGGACGAAATTTCGTCCATTTAATACAAACTAGCTGATATCATGATAAAATACAAAAACGAAGAGTATTAGGTGTCTACAAAAAGTCTTCCCCAAGCCTTTTGTCCTAATACTCTTCTATGATTAATGCATGTTGCTCCTTAAAGATATTTGAAATAAACCATTTTTGCAACTATTTCGAACAATAGATATGAGTTGCTCATTCAATTGTTTTTTGTTTTGTCCTGTCTACTTATATAGAACTTCGTTTCTATCCTATAGATCGGCACGTATGCTTTGTAAAAAACATCTTTTCTTCCAAACGTATTTTAATTAACTAAAGGGTCTTTTAAAAAAAAGGCATCCCTATAAATAAAAGGAACACCTGATGTAGCATATCAACTTAAGAAAATATATAGTGTCTTGTTTTCAACAAATTTATTGATTCTGCCAATCTGCCGGGAAAGTGACATAAACAAAGCGGGCTTCTTCTGCGACTGAAAACTGTATTTTGCTATTTTTAGGAATTAAAATGAGCTCACCTGCACTGGCAGAGACTTTCCGTCCATCAATAATAATATCTAATTTGCCAGAAATAACATAGTCGATTTCATCATAATCGAGCGTCCAGTCAAATGTTGTTTCTTTCATTACCATCAATCCACAACCTAGACGAGGACTCTCTTCGAGTGAGAACAAATCCTTTGTATAAACAATATCATTGGGGTTCCCTGTATCCAAACGATCTTCTTCAGAAACAGTGATCTCTGGTAGCTTGATCGATGCAACACCGCTAGGATCCACTTGTTTTGTTGGCATCAATTGTTCAGTTACGATTTGACGAACCAAAGTTTCGATCATTTTACGATTAAACTCTGTCATATTTTCACCTCATTATTTTGTTTCTATTTCTGGTTTCCCTAACATACGATTAGCCATAAAAATCGCTACAAAAATAGCAGTTATCCCACCGACTAATTTCCCGATGATCATAGGAAAAATCATTTCTTTTGCTACCCCAGCCGTAAAGCCTAGGTGATCGCCTAAAACAAAAGATGCAGAAACAGCGAAAGCAATGTTGATGATTTTTCCTCTGTTATCCATATCTTTCAACATTTGGAACATTGGGATATTATTTGCTAATGTTGCCACCATACCGGCAGCAGCCACTCCATTCATCCCTAAAACTTTCCCTAATTTCATTAATGGTTTGTTAAACACTTTCGTAATCACAGCAACCAAACAAAATGCCCCAGCTAAAGTCAATGCGATGCTCCCTACGACTTCGATTCCTTCTGTAACAGGTGCAATGTCAGGAATGACTGTAATTCCCACAAGGAACTGAATCGCTCCGACAATCAAACCGATAATCGCAACGATGACAACACCTTGACCAAAAATCTGGAATCCTTTGATCATACCGTTTGGTGCCAACCATAATCCCACGATGATCAATGCAGCAACGATAATGATAGGTAGCAAGTTAGGAAGGATCATAGACATTGGCATTCCTGCGGTTAAACCACCGGCCAATAACCCGAAAGGAATGGTAATAATTCCACTTAACACCCCTGTGGCTAAAAACTGTTGATCTTCTTTTTGAATAATCCCCAACGCAACAGGAATGGTGAAAACAATTGTTGGTCCCATCATAGCCCCAAGGATTGCTCCAGCAAATAACCCTGCTTGAGGATCATTTGCTAATTGCTGTGCCAGAGCAAATCCCCCCATATCATTTGCTAGTAGTGTTGTCGCGAACATTGCCGGATCAGCACCCAGCAATTCATAGACGGGAACAACGATAGGACTTAAAAGATTCGCCAAGACCGGGGCTAACGTGATGATCCCCACCATTGATAACGCTAAAGACCCCATCGCCATGATACCTTCTTCAAATTGTTTTCCAAGTCCTAATTTATTCCCGATGCATTTATCAATGCCTCCAATGATCATAAAAAGAACCATAATATACATAATAATTTCATTAATGCTCATAGATTCAACCTCCTTATTCTTCCTCTGCAGCATCGATGACGCCAACGATCATTGCGTCAATAGGTACTTCTGGATTTTCAGCAGAAATTCGAGCAGCATTGCCTTGACTGATCAATACTTTATCGCCAATTCCTGCGCCAGCATTATCCGCTGCAATAATAAAGCCTTGTTTTTGTTCTTCTTGATTCAAAATGTCTACCATCATAAATTTCCACCCGTTTAATTTCTCGTCTTTTCTTGTAGACCACAAACTGCCGGTAACTTTTCCTAAAAGCATGCTTTTTCCCCCTTTATAAGCAACTTTTGAGTGCGCGCATAATCTTGTGCTAATGGTGTCAATTGCGCATTCTTTATTGGAGGAATGCGGTATTCTAGTATTTTTTTCAATTGTTTTTCGGTGATGAAGGTCCGCTTAGGCAATGCCTTAGGCACTGATTTTTTCTGACAGGATTTCCAAAAATCAGCATAGTCTTGCGGGGAGCGATAGAATGTCAGACCAAACTGCTGACATTTGTCTCGATATTCTTGAATTGTCTTTTTCACTTGATATTTAAGCGGTGTTTCTTTCGGAATTGCTGGCAAAGTTTCTAAAACAAGAATCGGTTTTCCTTGTAACAAAAATGAAAGTATTCTTCGGGTCAATAGATCGTTTTCTTGCAGTAAAGCAATACTGGACATTTGAGAAATCGTTAGTTGTTTCACAATCATTCCAGCCGACTCTTGATCTTCACCGGTTCTCCACTGAACAGTGGGAAACTGGGTATATAATTCGGCAGGAATCTCTTTTTTCTCTTGCGAAAAAGCAAGAGCAAGGGTAGGCTTTGGGAGTTGCTGACAGATACGATCAGTAATTTGTTGAACCAGTTCTTCTATTTCAGAAACTTTCATTGTCCAACCTCCTCTTACTTAATGATGTAACCATGAACACCTTTTGATAAACCACAAGCGTTTGCTTCATCATAATCAATATGCATATACGTCGCGAAATGAGGACTGACACGTATCACTACATCATCAAAAATCAATGGTCGCGTGCCTAGTACTTTTACTTGGACGATTTGTCCGTTAGTCACATTGTTTGCTAGGGCATCTTCTGGTGTCATATGGATGTGTCGTTTTGCCACGATCAATCCGCGATCTAATGAAACAGTCGTTGCGCCATTCATCAATGTCACCCCTGGTGTTCCTTCAATCTTTCCACTTTCTCTAACTGGCGCGTTAATACCTAAAATTCGGGTATCTGTCATTGACACTTCGACTTGTGCTTCCTTACGTTCAGGACCTAAAATCACGACATTTTGGAACAGTCCTTTTGGTCCTGCAACAGTGATTCGTTCTTTACATACATATTGACCAGGTTGTGACAAATCTTTTACTTTCGTTAACTGATACCCTGATCCAAATAAATGATCGATTTCTCGACGAGACAAATGGACGTGACGTCCAGAAGCTTCTACTTCAAATGTGTGATTTTGTAGTTGAATTCGTTTGATAACTTCTTCAACAATTTCATTGATTGAATCCAATGTGTTCATCTCCTAGTTCAGTTTTACTACAGTCATTGTTTGGATCAACGCATCCGCCCATTCTTGGAAATACTGATAGCGCCTATCAGGCTTTTCTTCGAACAAGAATAGGATTTTGTTCAATTGAAGTTGGATTTCCTCTGAAGAATAATCCCATTGTCTTCGCTGACTGCTCTCTATCACTACTTGCTCTTGATCAATCGCTTGTTCAATCACCGAGAATTTTCCTTGAATGATATTCTCCAACCAAGCTTGTTGTTTCTCAAAGTACAGCCATAGTTCTGCAGGAAACGTGTCATCTCTCAACATAGGAAAATAAAGAAGATGCTTCAAGTGCTGGATTTCATATTCTATCTTTCGTGATAGTGACTTTGTTTTGATCGAGGAGGTCCGAATAGGACAACTATCGGCTCTTTTCTGAGTACTTGTCGTTACGCTAGTGATATGATGCTCGCGCAAATAACTTTTTGCAGCTGGTGTCAGCAAACTTCCTGAAGGAATAATGAGATCCATTCCCTCATATAACTCTTTACTAAGTACCTTTTTGCGAAGTTCATCTTCGGTAATGACTGTCATAACACCCCTCCTCACTTAATGTTTAGGACAGAAGCCATACTCACTTCTGTCCCAAACATTTAAGATGATCATTCAGTTACAGCATGTGGTAAAATAGCATCTACTTCCGTATGTGGACGAGGGATCACGTGAACAGATAACAATTCTCCTACTCGTTCAGCAGCGGCAGCGCCAGCATCTGTTGCTGCTTTGACAGCACCGACATCTCCACGAACCATGACAGTAACTAATCCGCCACCAACTTGTTCTTTCCCAATCAATGTGACGTTTGCCGCTTTAACCATTGCATCTGCTGCTTCTACCGCACCTACTAAACCACGAGTTTCGATCATTCCTAAAGCGTTTGTACTTGACATTATATTTTCCTCCTAAAATGTTTGTTTTTATTTTTAAAAATTCAAGACGATCCTCAAATGGATTTCAGTCTTAAACTTTAAATCCTAAAGTTATTTTGTTTGCAGTTTCTTTTGTAATTTCTTTGTGCTTGTTGAGATGGCTTATTTAAGCCGATCCATTACTTGAGCGATGATCGTATTGATCAACTCCTCTTTATTATCCGTGATAGCTGTGTTTGGTGTGATCGTTGTCTGACTAAATTCTCGACGAATATCCTCTAGATCACGAACGCCATAAGCAACTCTACGTAAATTGAATAAATTTTCAACACCAATATTGTCTGAAGTTGAACTTCCTCCAACAGCGCCGCAGCCGAGAGTCAGTGCTGGAACTAAATTCGTTGATGCGCCAATACCACCAAGTGTTCCAGATGTATTGACAAGCAATCGCGATACTGGCTTTTTGGCACCAAATTCTCGAATGACTTCCTTATTTTCAGTGTGGATGCCCATTGTGTGGCCTGCACCTTCACCTTTGAGGATCTCAATCGATAAAGTACAAGCAGCTTCCCAATTCTCCACTGTATAAAAAGCGATGATTGGTGCCAATTTTTCTCTTGAAAATGGATACTTCAATCCAACATGGGTTTCTTCAGCCACAATCAAGCGACGATCTTGCGGTATAGCCAGACCAACTAGGGATGCGATATGTTGAACCGAGCGACCGACGATTTGCGGATTCATTGTTCCATTTGGCCGTAAGATAAATTTAGCTAACTTATCCGCTTCGTCTGTACTCAAGAAATAAGCCCCTTGCTTGATCAATTCTTCTTTGACCGCTTCACGATTGACATTTTCTACAATAATGGATTGTTCAGAAGCACAAATGGTTCCATTATCAAATGTCTTAGAGTCCATGATTTGCTTAACTGCATGAGGAATATTAGCACTTCGTTCAATATAGGCTGGACCATTCCCAGGTCCCACTCCGATTGCGGGTGTTCCAGAGGAATACGCAGCTTTGACCATTGCATTGCCGCCAGTTGCCAAGATTAAGTTCGTATCGCTATTTTTCATCAATTCACTTGTTGCTTGCATTGTAGGTGTTTGAATGACCGAGACACAGCCTTCAGGGGCACCTGCCGCTGTTGCTGCTTGTTGAATGATCTCAACAGTGGCAACAATCGATTTTAGTGCATTGGGATGGGGGGAAAACACAATGCTATTTGCTGCTTTTAAGGAAATCAGCGCTTTATAAATGACTGTTGACGTAGGATTGGTCGAAGGAATAAGTCCAGCAATCACACCTACTGGTACAGCGATTTCTGTGACCTTTTTAGCCGCATCATCATGAATCACGCCCACAGTCGCTTTATCTTTCAGCTCGTCATAAACGACCTTTGAAGCAAAGGCATTTTTGATGATCTTGTCCTCATAAATACCAAAACCTGTTTCCTCATGGGCCATTTTTGCTAGTTTTTCTCGTTGGGCAAAGGTGGCCTCAGACACAGCTTTTACGATTGCGTCGATTTGTGTTTGTGAGAATGTTGCTAGCTCTTGCTGCGCTTCCTTGGCTTTTCTGATCAAATTTCTTGTTTCTTGGATGGAACGTAAATCTTTATCTACTAATTCCACTCGTCTTCACTTCTTTCTATTTCTGCCATAATTGCTTGGATCAACGATTCTTTATTTGCTAATTTGATTTCACTTTTCTTTAATGTGCTCAAATTCATTTTGTATGCTTGCTTGCGTAAATCCACTACTCGTTTACGTTGTAGTTCTTTTAATTGAGCGGCATCGACAACAGGTACTTTGTCTGATGCTTTGGTTTCTAGCACTGATGGCACTGCGTCAGAATTATCTTTAGGCTCTGGCATCACTCTTGATTCTGATTCAGTGTTTGGCAGTGTCACTTTAGATTCTGTTTGTGTTTGTAGATCTGATATTGGGTCTGTTTGTGGTTCTGTCTTTACTTCTGATTGCGATTCTTTTTTTGGCTCTAAATCAGACAAAATGATCTCTGTTTGGGCATCCACTCGAGAAATGACGTGGTGTGCTATCAAGCAATTCAGCTCCTTAGCTACTTCAACACCCACTTCTACTGCTGCATTGACGGCTGCCACATCACCAATAACTTCGACGGTTGTTAATCCACCATGAATAATTTCCGCTTTTAATAATGTGACATCAGCTGCTTTAACGGCTGCATCTGCCACACTGATGGCACCTAAGAAGCCCCGTACCTCGACCATACCTAATGCTTTCATCTGCTACACATCCTTAATAACCCAATGGATTATCGGCAATATTCTGTACTGCCTGTTCAAATGCACTACAAGCAGCTTTACAGGCAGATTGACTTCCTGTCAACAATGCCCCACCAAAATTTGTTTCAGAAGGTGGGCCATAAAAGACGCCCATTTGCACATCTGCAGCCTTCATGGCAGCATCTAAAGCAACCATCGCTTCTAATGGTGGTGCAATAAGGTAAGCAATTGCTTCGCCTTCTGGGATATTAGCTTGTTCAGAAAGAAAACTACCAGTTCTAGAAACAACGTGTGCAAAATATACGATACTATCGTCGTCATTGGCACTATAAAAGCTTGCCTCTTCTTCAATGACTTGGTTTATCACACTTAATCCACTATTGATTTCTGCTGGACTGGGTCCCGCAATGATGCCTATCACTTCACCGGCAAGCTTCGTTGATGCATTTCCGGCTCCAGCATACATACTTTTTCCGTAAACGACTTCGACATCCGCCGCTTTTGTTGCTTCATCCAGTGCAACGTATGTCACATCATCACAATCAGAAGTCACAATTCCTAGGGATCGATGTTCTGGCTTTAACGATAACTCTTTGGCCAAAGCTGGATCCACGTTGGGAATGACTTTCATGCTTAATACGTTGGCACCTAAACGATCATTTTTCATGTCCTTCCTCCTTTACTCTGCTTCTTTCAAATCAATACCCGATTTTTTCTTATCGAGCATTTTTTTGATAACTTCAGCAATATAAGCGCCTGCTTCAACCGCTGGAGTACCACCACGATGAATGTTTGAGATCACTGTTCGTCGGGCTTCCGGCATACCGACAGTTGGCTTATATGCAATATACGCACTCATCGACTCTGCCGTTACCAATCCTGGACGTTCTCCTACTAATAGACAAACAACATCTGCATCTGTGATTTCACCAATTTTATCCATTGCTGGAACGCGACAATATTTTACAAAGAGAACTTGATCAAAATCTAATCCATACATTTTCAATCCTTGTTTGATGGCAGGCAAAACTTCTTTGACATTGGCCTCGATTGCAGCTGAACTCAAGCCATCACCAACAACCATTTGCACTTTTGCTTTCGGTGTTGTATTTTTGCGAATGATCTCACAGTTTTCTTCATCGAATTGTCGTCCGTAGTCTGGTCGCGTAAGTTATTCATCTTTGCTCGTACAAATCGTTTTTGTAGCAATAAAGCCCATTTCTTTCACTAACTCTTCACTGACATCTGAAAAGACAGCATCTTGTGCTGCTGCATGATCCGCACGAAAACGCAGTGTAGAAGGTGTCAAGTAGCGGGTGCCTGTACGCCCAACCCCTAATCTCGCTGGTGTGTAAGCTTTCATTTTCAATAATCCTTCTGGATCTTTTGCTCCTTTTAGCAATAATTGTTTCCGTAAATCAACTTCTGTGATATCAGGTATCATCCCTGTTTCTATTTCAGCAGTTTCTGTCACTTGAGTTGCTGGTTTTTCTTCTGTAAGAACAGTTGCAGGCGCTACATGGTCGTCCACCATTTCGGACAAAATGCCAACGATCATTTCTTTTAATTCTTTTTCATTCATTCGTGTACTCACCTCGTTTATTTAATAAAAACAGATGCATCTCCAGCGCAACTGGTCAGCTTGCCATTCTCCATAAAGCCCATCTTTTCCATCCACTCTTCAAATTCCTTAATTGGTCGTAGCCCTAACGTCTCACGGATCGTAGCAGTTTCATGGAAGCCTGTTGTTTGATAATTCAACATGACATCATCGCCATGAGGGATCCCCATAATATAGGTACATCCTGCTGTTGCCAGCAACATAGCCAGATTTTCCATGTCATTTTGATCCGCTTTCATGTGGTTGGTGTAACATACATCACATCCCATTGATATTCCAGTCAATTTCCCCATAAAGTGATCTTCTAACCCAGCGCGAATTACTTGTTTTGAATCATATAAATATTCAGGTCCGATGAAACCAACTACTGTATTAACGATGTAAGGGTCAAATTTTTTCGCTAGTCCATAACAACGTGCTTCCATCGTTACTTGATCAGCACCAAAGTTGGCTTCAGAAGAAAGTTCAGAACCTTGTCCAGTTTCAAAATACATTACATTCGGTCCAGCCGCTTGCCCACTGTGTAATGCCAAATCTTGTGCTTCTTCCAAGATAGCGGCATTTAAGCCAAATGCGGTATTCCCTTTTTCAGAACCAGCAATGGACTGGAAGACTAGCCCTGTAGGTGCCCCTTGCCGAATGGCTTCCATTTGTGTGGTCACATGAGCTAAAACACAGGTTTGTGTTGGGATTTCCCATTCACTCCGAAATTCTTCAAATTTATTTAGAATTCGTTTGACACTTTCTGTGGAATCATCTACTGGATTCAAGCCAATCAAAGCATCACCTGCTCCATAAGAAAGTCCTTCCATGACAGAAGCCATAATGCCATCTACATTATCTGTTGGATGATTCGGCTGTAACCGATTGGAGAATGTTCCCGGGCGGCCAATGGTCGTGTTCGCAGTTTTTTCGATGTGAATTTTTTTGGCACCGACGATTAAATCCATATTCGACATTAGCTTACATACAGCAGCAACCATTTCTGAAGTCAAGCCGCGAGAAATACGTTTGATATCGAAATCAGTCGTTTCTGAAGACAAGATAAACTCCCTTAGTTCAGCTACTGTCCAATGTTTGATACTCTCAAAAATTCGCATATTGACTTGATCGATAATAATCCGTGTCACTTCATCTTCGTCATAATCGACAACAGGATGATTGAACAAATCATTTAATGTCAGCTCAGCTAGAACAACTTTTGCCGCCACCCGCTCTTCTGCAGAATTTGCTGCAACGCCAGCTAGTTTGTCACCTGACTTTTCTTCATTTGCTTTGGCTAATACTTCTTTCACTGACGTAAATTGGTATACGTTGCCAAATAATTTGGTTTTTAAAATCATATCCGTGTCGCTCCTTTTTAATTAAATACTAATGTCTTAACAATCACAGGCAGGACTGCACCTTCTGCAACTGGTAGGCCGATATCCGCATAGTCGCCATTTTCCACCTTGACAGAATCGATACAGATGAAAGGATATTCTGGAGGTAAATTGGCACTTAGCGCATGGCCCAAAGCTTTAGCCATATCTTCGTCCACCATAACAATGATAGGAATGGCTTCTTTCACTAGACTGTCCAAACCTGCCACGATTCCTTTTCCATATCGCTGAATGTCGTCAAAAGTCGGATTTTTATCCCCTCTGATGGCCAAAGCCACTTGGGGTGTCCCTTCTGTTGTATGCCAATTGAGCTTTTCTCGAATCCGCTCACTCAATTCGGAAGCCGCCAATTCTTCATCTTCTTTGGCTAATTTCAAAATGGGGATATTTTTTATAGGTAAAATCTGTTCGCGATAAGCAATCGTACTGCCACTGATTTCAGCCGTATGGGAGCCTGCGCCAACCACAGTTGCACGAATCGTTTCATTGCTTTGAAGCACTTCTTTTTCCGAAAAAATCAGCGACTGGCGGAGATATTTTCCTAATAGCAAGCCGATGTCCCCGAATTTGAATGGCTCCTTTTCTTCGGCAACAAAGCAGTCCGCCACCCCACCGGAAAATGTGACAAGCGGGATTTCTTCATTCCTTTTGAGGGGATGGTTGGTCACTAATAAATCAAAGAAAGGACTTTTTTCTCCTAAACCCACACTGTTTTCCAAGACATGAATAAGTTCTAAAAGAATCGGCTTGAGAGTTGCTTCCGTCACCTGATCCCCAATGGTAAGAGAAAGCTCTTTTTTCCTAATTATTTCTTGGATTTTTGGTGCGAGATAAGTGACTCGCTGCTGTTTATCGACTTTGATCAACCGACCACCAATATCAAAGCAAGCCGTGTCTATGACCTCGCCATCTTTAAAAACAGCTAAATTGGTCGTTCCACCACCGATATCCAAATTGACGACTGGTTTTCGTTTGCTCTCCGAAAACGTTTGGGCTCCTGCTCCTTTTCCAGCAATAATGCTTTCTAGGTCTGGGCCTGCCGTTGCGACGACAAAATCCCCAGCATACCCGCTTAATGCGTCTAAAACTTTATTCGCATTGGCCTTTCTGGCTGTTTCACCGGTGATGATGACGGCACCCATCTGGATATCTTGCTTTTTAATCCCAGCTTTACGATACTGTTCCGCGACAAATTCATTGATCGGTTCTGCATCAATCTCTGTCTGATTCAATAAAGGTGTAAAGATGATATCACTCCGATAAATGACTTTTTTATTGGAGATGGAGATTCGGGGAACTGTAAAAGCCGAAGCAAAGTTTTCAACCGTCAATTCCGACAATACGAGTTGCGTTGTGGATGTCCCTAAATCGATCCCAACCGTCAAGAGTGTCTCCTTAGACATGTTTTCCCTCCTTTTGCATACAAAAAAGCGCCTAAAGAATTCGTAGAAAATTTCTTTCTACTTTTCTTTAAGCGCCTTTGCTTAATCACTGAACAACATCACTGGTGTTCTGTTCGAAATAAAAACAGGTTTTGGTCCCCTGATCATTTGATTCTATCATAATTTTTCCCTTTAGTTTGTCCTTAACATAGCTTTTTACAATCATTAAGCCCAAACTATTCTCATTCTTTTGATGAACATCATAGCCTTTACCGTTATCCATCACTGTGATAGTAATCATTTTGTTATCTAATGTTCCAATCACTTTCACAACGCCGCTAGCTGGTGAATCAAACGCATGATCGAAAATATTTTGCAGCAGTTCGTTGACGATCAAAGAGATCGTCACCATTTGCTCACTGGAAACCATAATTGCTGGATCCACATCCATGGTCATTTCTAACGATTGTGCCCCTTGAAAAAGATGCCGAAAATTATACATCACTGCTTCCAATGTTTGCCGTAATGCCACGTCGTCCTTGACCTGTTTGGACAGCAATTCATGGGTGGCCGCAATGGCCATGATTCGGTTCACACTTTCATGAAGGACCTTTTTTGCTTCTAAGCTCTGTGTTCTTCGTTCTTGAATACGCAATAAAGAGACAACAGATTGCAAATTATTTTTGACACGATGATGAATTTCACGAATCGCAACTGATTTGGAAATGATTTCGGCTTCTTTTTCTTTGAATTCCGTGTTATCTTGAATGATCATCACTAATTGCGCTTCGGATTCCAGCCAAACTTTGCGGATTTTAAAATAATAATTCAAGTAAGTTGTGTTGCTTTCAATTGGTTGATTGCTGACTTTATACCTCATTTGGTAAAGAACATACTCAAATGTCGTGTAGTCAATGGACAAATTATCATAGCTCATACCAATAATATTATCGCGATAGCCCAATTTTCGATACAATTCCTGTGCATTATTATTGGTAATCAATAGATGCCCCGCTGCATCAAAAATCAAAACAGCTTCAGCTAATTGATCAATAAACAACGCATCTACTTGACTCGTTGATTTCGCCACTTTAGCTAATTGGCAATGATTCAGCTCTTCCTTATGCAGATCTGCTTGAATCTCTCCATCTGCTGCCATCTCAATAATAATGACACCAATTGTTCGATGCTCATTTCGAATCGGATAAATATTTTGCTTGATCAACCGATTTTCTTGCGTCACAGCTAGCAGGCCGATACTGTTCAAGCTTGTTTGCATGGTTCGCAACACACCTGGTTCATTTTCTAACAATGCTTCCATACCAACAACATCACCACTGTATAAAGAGTCTGCTTTTGTAGGTGGTTTGTGATAAACGACTAATGCTTGTTGCGACATTTCTTTATACACATCAATGAATACATCCGCACTTTGGTAGAGTGTTGTTGAAGAAAGATAGTTTGCTGTTCGTTGTAACTCTTTGATATCTGACTCAGATAGATTGGTATATTGTCTACATAATTGCGCTAATCGTTTCATCTACTCATCATCCATTACAATTAGTTCAGCAATTTCACCCATCCGCGCTCGTTTATTCATACTTAATGTCCTTAACATTTGATAGGCTTCCTCTTCAGTAATATGATTCTCCTTAACAAGGATCCCCTTGGCTTTTTCGATAATTTTTCGTTCTTCCAACTTCAAACTTAATTTATCGATTTGACTTAGTAAAGATTGCGTCTGTTTTCCTCGTTCAATGCTCATTTCAATTGTAGGTATCAACGACTTTTCATCTAATGGCTTGACTAAATAACCTAGTGCACCGAGTTTCTTTGCCTTTTCTGTATTCTGGACATCACTATAGGCGGACAAAAAGACAATACTACTGGCTAGCTGGTCTTGAACGATCTTCTTACCAGCTTTTAAACCATCTAAAATTGGCATTTGGATGTCCATAATCACTAAATCAGGACGTGTCTTTTTACAAACTTCAATCGCTTCAAATCCATCTGCCGCTTCACCGACCACTTCATATCCTGCCTCTGCCACAATATCACGAATATCCAATCTCGTAATAGGTTCATCATCGACTATTACAATTCGTCCATCCATTCTCTTCACGCCCTTGTCCGTTCGAGACTATGTTCTAGTGATTTTACAAGTTACGGAGAAATTTAAAATCTGTTGCAATCCTTCGATTACTGCTTGTAAAGCCGCCTCAACCGAACTAACATCTCCTGAAATAACGACCGAACCAGAAAACCGATCGATGAAACCGATTTGGATATCCCCGCTTTTCGTTGCAATATCCACTGCGATGATTGCTGCTTCACTCGGGGTGATCGTTAAAATTCCTAGCGCATTGCTTGTTCCTTCAGGTAACCCCAACTTTGTATAAATCTCTTTATTGGGACTTGCAATGATATGCGCCAATGTGACTTGTTTCCCAGGAACATATTCTTGAATCATTCGTTGTTTTTCTTCCAACAAGACTCGCTCCCTTAATTTAGCAAATAAAAAATCCTCAATAAAAAACGTAAAGATTCCACTTTCGCTTTCTACTAAGGAGCTTCTTTGCTCTTAAATTTTGAAGCACGCCGTTGTGCTACCCACATTATATTTTATTGGCTACATCCTGTCAATCGCTTATAAGACAGAGTTCAAAATTTCTATGACTTCTTCTTTTGTTGGCTGAATGGGATTCGTTCTCGTGCAGCCATCTATCAGAGCAGCACTCGCGATTTTCTCACTATTCTCACGTACTTCCGCTTTTGTTAACCCATATTCAGTAAAAGAAGCTGGCATTTGTAGTTTTCTCCGCAATTGCTTGATTTGTCGAATGAGTTGCTGAACGCCGATTCGAGCATTCGTTGTTTTCGTAGAGTAGATACAATCAACTAGCTGTGCGTAACGTTTTGCTGTTGCTTCATTTGTTACTTTTCCACTTGCCAAACCACTATTGAATGCAATCACATCAGGTAGCAAAATCGCATTCATACGCCCATGGGGTACATGCAATCGTGCTCCTGCCGCATGGGCGATCCCATGGTTGAGCCCTAATGAGGTTACATTGAAGGCCATGCCGGCCATACAAGAAGCTAGGTGCATATTTTCTCGAGCTTGTTTATTGTTGCCATCATGATAGGCGATTTCTAAGTTTTCAAAAACCAATCGAACCACTTTTTCACATAGAGCATCTGCAATCGGATTTGCTTCTGTCGACACGTATGCTTCTATGACGTGAGTCAACACGTCCATTCCAGTATCAGCGGTAATCTTCGGGGGAACACTCATGACTAAAGCTGTATCTAAAATGGCCACATCCGGTTGGATTTCATCCGTAACCAAAGGTATTTTTGTTCCAGTTTCAGCAATTGTGATCACAGAAAAATTGGTGACTTCTGAACCGGTCCCACTCGTTGTTGGTACAGCAATGAATTGATCCACTTTGATGTTCATCGTCTGTTCTCCAAAAAACTTCATTGCTTTTGCTGCATCAATCGCCGAACCTCCGCCTAAAGCGACAATCGTATCTCCTTTAAAATCAACCAATTGCTTGATACCTGAAACAATCTTGTCAATCGGCGGATCTGGTACGATGTCACTAAAAATAAGGTATTTGTTGTGTGACAAATGCTTCGTTAAATGATCCACAAAACCTGATTCAACCATGAATGGATCGGTAACCACAAAAACTCTTTTTTCTCGAAGCTTTTCAAGATTGGTTAATGCCCCTTCTCCTGCCCATATTTGGGTAGGAAAATGAATAGTTTCCATATGGATTCCTCCTAATCAAAAAATAGCAAAAAAACGCCTCAAACAAACGAAAAACGTCTGTTTGAAGCGTCTTTGCTTCATTATGTATACGCCATTGTACACCAAACCTTACAAATAGAGTACAACGTCATTAAATGATTGTCAATAAGAAAAGGGAATCTAGCAGTACACCGTTGTACCTGAAATCTCCTTCATCGTTGAAAGACCAGCCCAAAATTCCCTAGACGCACGCCTTCGTGCGAACATATGGATTAACACAAATATCTTGGGCTGGATTTTCAACACAAGCGTTGGAAAGAAACATCCTGTTTTGCCTCGAAACAGTATGCCCAATAATGAAAAATTGAAAAGACCTGACTTAAAAGCAACCCTGCTTTATCACAGTGGCGGGACCGTGCCAGATTTTCACTGACTTCCATTCATATTCTTCATAAAATATTCGTTTAATCTACTTGGAATTTACCACATCTTACTTAGAAAAGCAACTGTCTACAATCCCTCCTCTTTTATTTTATGGAAAACCTTTTCTCCTCTTTCATAAAAAATATCCGGTTCATTGGCTTGAACATTGAGATAGCGTGCCAATGCATAAAAGTAATCTGACAATCGATTCGTAAAAATCAGCACTTGCTCATTGATCTTGGCTGTCCAGTTTAGACGAACAATCGCGCGTTCCCCACGACGAGCGATCGTTCGCGCCACATGGACCATACTAGCTTCTGGTGTGCCACCGGGTAAAATAAACCGATCTATATCCGGAGATTCGGCAGTAAAATAGTCGATTCTTTCTTCTAACCAAGTGACACTTTCTGGTTGTAGTTTAAACGGACGCTTTGCTTCTATTGGTGTTGATAAATCCGTGCCTACATCAAAAAGAAAATTTTGCAAAAGTTTCAATTCATTTTTGACGGCTTGATTTTCTGAAGGTAGTTGACTGATGATATACCCTACCCACGAATTCAATTCATCGATCGTCCCATAACTTTCTACCCGATCGGAATCTTTAGCGACCGTAGTACTGCCCACGAGTTTGGTCATACCTTTGTCCCCTGTTTTTGTATAAATTTTCATCATACCTCATCCTCTTCTAAATAATTGATCAATTCTTGTAAACCCGTTTTTTCTACAGAAGATACTTCAAAAATCTCCTTTGCCCCCGCATTTTTCAGTTGCTGATGAATATGTGCTAATTGATCGGGGTCATTCACTAAATCCACTTTCGTTAAAATGCCAATCACTTTTTTAGGGAATATGCTACCAAATCCTGGGGAAAAAATCTGTTCTGTCTCGAGAGCACTCTGTACTAAGCCAATGACATCAGCTTCAGCTGCTGTGACGTTTAAGGCATTGTAGTACTGACGATGCAATATAAACTCTCCTGGTGTATCAATCATCGTTGTATGGAATTCGACTGCTTGTGTCTTGGCATAACGCAATTCTTTCCCTTGCAGCGCTTGGCATAAAGTTGTTTTTCCGCAACCTATCGCTCCCATAAGAATCATTCGTTTCATACTTTCCTCCATAAAAAAAGCCTAAAGCACGTGTAGTCATACACGAAAACTTTAGGCTCCGTTGCCATTTATTGAAACACGTCATTGTGTTTTCTTTTATATTACCTGTTAAAAAAATACTTGTCAAAAGTTACTGGATATTTTTCCAAGCTTCATGTTGGTGTTGAAAATAAGAGACGATATCTACATCAA
This sequence comes from Enterococcus sp. DIV0574, assembly GCF_051711125.1. Taxonomy (NCBI): domain Bacteria; kingdom Bacillati; phylum Bacillota; class Bacilli; order Lactobacillales; family Enterococcaceae; genus Enterococcus; species Enterococcus sp. DIV0574. The sequence continues at coordinate 1,021,736 of NZ_JBIOMA010000001.1, read as the reverse complement.
AAATATGCTCAAGAAACGCTTTCGAAGCGATGTCTTGAAAATCTCCTTTCGCAGCAATAGTCCCCTCTTTCATAAAAACGATTTCTTCACTCAATGTCAGTGCTAAACGAATGTCATGAAACACACCAATAATGGTTTTTTTAGAGTGAGTGCCCCATTCATTCAACTGATGAATCAATTCTTGCTGATAGCGAATATCCAGATGATTATTAGGCTCATCTAATAAAATGATCTCGGGATCCTGCAGGAATAGTTTGGCTAAAAAAACACGTTGTTGCTGTCCTCCAGAGAGTTGATTGACAACTTTATCTTTGATATCGATCAGATGAGCAGTCTCTAGGTAATGAAGAACCCGTTCTTTTTCTTGTTTAGAGACGATAGGCAAAAAACGATGTGACTGTTGGCGATAAGCCCCCATCAAGACGGTTTCATAGACCGTGTAATCGAAGGCCACCGTTGTAAACTGACTCATCATAGCAACTTTATCAGCTAAGAATTTTCTTTTTAATCCGCCTACTTCTTGTTCATCAATCATGACAGACCCTTTATAAGGAATCAAGCCAGCAATCGTTTTTAGCAAGGTCGTTTTCCCACAGCCATTAGGTCCCAAGATACAGGTCTTGCTTCCTTGCTGAAAGGTTAAAGAAATGTCTGTTAAGATACGAGATTGCTGCAGAGTCACTGCCGCTTTTTCTAATTGAATCATGCTACAGCTCCCCTTTTTTGGAAATAAATATACAAAAAGAATGGGGCGCCAATAAGCGCCGTCACCGCACCAATTGGTATTTCTCTTGGCGATAAGATCGTCCGTGCTATCGTATCTCCTAGCACCATCAATGTCCCTCCTAATAGAGCCGATCCGGGGATTAGCCACCGGTGGGTAGCACCTAAATAACGGCGAACAATATGCGGTGCGATCAAGTCTACAAAACCAATCACACCAACAAACGACACGGCACTTCCTGCCAGTAAACTTGCAAAAAGTATGATTCTTAACTTCACAGTTTTCACTTCAACTCCTGAAAGCATGGCTTGCTCCTCACCTAAACCCAGAACATCCAAATTATTTGCGTCACCCCATAAAAATAATGTACTTAGGATAGCGATAGGGCAATAAATGACGATTTTTGTCCAATTACTGCCGGAAAAGCTCCCCATTTGCCAAAAGACGAGTTCTTTTAAATAATCTTGAAAGAGCGCCGTAATCAACGTTAAAATTGCACCAACAAATAAAGTCATGACCATTCCCACTAAAACGACTGTTTGATTGGACATCTGGCGATCCATCGTACGAGTAAATAGTAAAACAAGAAAAACAGTCGTTAACCCGAAGAGAAAGCCCGTAAAAGGTAATAATAGACTGCCAATGATCGTGGCTGATATACCTGCGACCATGATCAATGCTGCTCCGAGGGAAGCCCCCGCTGAAACGCCTAATGTATAGGAAGAAGCCAATGGGTTTCCCAAAAGAGATTGCATCACTGTTCCACTAACAGCCAACCCAGCACCTACTAAGTATGCCAGCACGACTCGCGGTAAACGAACATTCCAAATAATCCCTTCCAAAATACCATCTTCAGAAATCTTCTTTCCTGCTAGAATGTTGAACAGATCACTGCTGGAGATTGGCACACTGCCAATCTTGATGCCAAGTAAGAGCATTCCCAAACTAATGACGATCAATAGTAAGAGAAAACGCTTTTTATTCATCTTTCAAATCCTTGTACGCTTCTGGATAAATGGCTTTTGCCATTTGCTTTAAAGCTTTTGTCATGTGGTGATTTGGCAAAGAGCTCGATCGATTATCAATGGCAAATACTTCTTTGTTTTGAACCGCAGGTACTTTTTCCCAATTTTTCCGTTCCAAGATTTCTTTTGCCGGATCGTCAATATAGTCAACATTCGTTAGGATAACATCGGGTTTTGCAGCAATTGCTGCTTCTTCTCCGACAGGAAGCCAGCCTTTCTCGTTTGCTAGAACATTTTTGGCACCAATCGTTTCGATCATTTCATTTAAAAATGTCCCACTTCCAAAACTATAAATATCTGGTAATGCCGCTACTTCAAATAAAACACTCTTTTGATTCTTGATAGTTTTACCGATTTTTGCAACATCATCAATTTCTTGAGTCATCTTATCGACTAGTTTTTGTCCTTTCTCATGCTCTGACAAACTATCAGCAATGAATTGGACGTCTTCTTTAATGGCTTGAATACTGGTACTTGTCGGTATATTGACAATCGTGATCCCGGCATCTTCTACTTGCTGCCAGACACTTTCAGAACTTGCTAAATTAATGTCATTCACATAGACGATTTGCGGTTTCAATGCAATCAATTTTTCTGCATCAATCGCCATCATATCCATTTGAGGTAATGCCTGAAGCGCTTCATTCAGTGACCCGCTTTGCATGTCAACAGCAACCAATTCATTCGTTTTTCCTATATCATCAATAACTTCTGTTACTGATGGAACCAGTGAAACGATTTTAGTTGCCTCTTTAGGCAATGAGATCTCTTTCCCACTACGGTCTTTCGTCGGCAAATTTTGTTCTGTTTTCTCAGTTGAAGCCGTAGCTTCGTTTTCTTGTTTGCCGCAACCCGCTAATCCAATCCCAGCAACTAGTCCGATGGTCATGATCGTCATTAGAATTTTTTTCATCTTTTTTTCCTCGCATTCAACTTTTTTTGAATTTTTTCTTCCAACCCTTACGGATAAATCGATTATTCTTCTTTCCTACGGTTTGTCTATCCCTCCTTTTACTTTGTATCAAAAAACAAAAAAAACCACTTTTCCTTTAATAGAAAAAGTGGTTCATTAACAGTACTAACAGTAGATCAAGCCAGTTATCGTCGAAGCCCCTTCTTTTTCCTACAAAAGAATGAATAGACTTATCAAGCCGGTATCCTGACTTAGCTTCTTCTTACTCCCAATCCTTCCAGAATAGAATCATTCTGTGGTTCTATTGGTTTCATCCACCATACAGTAGGTAGGTCTGTAGAGGATTCACACCTCTTTCCCTGACACTTCATAAGTATACGTTTATTGTATCTTCTTTGATAGCTAGTTTTCAAAAGGATCAGCAGACGTCCTTGTCCACTAATACACCCTCATTATAGCGTTTACGAATATTTTGTCAATCCTCTTAACGTCTTACGGCAGGTTCGATAGCATAAGAGATACAAAGGTTGTGCTGGCTAGCAAATAAATCAGCTTTCTTTATGCCCTGTAAATCAAAAAAATTTTTTATTAAAAACAGGGTTTCTTTGATCAGCCAACTCATTTTATCTGCTAGATACTGGAGGGTTCCCAGTTTTTTTCTTTCGCCGCTTATACCACCAAATACAAAAAACGAGGAAGCCGCAGGCAGTAAAAATGAGGATCCACAGAAACTGCTGTTGTTGCTGTTTGACTTTCTTTATGTCATCAGTGACTTTCGGATGATAAGGAATCCGGTGTCCTCTTACCAATAATCGATGACTATTGATCATGTAGGGAGTGCAGGTCAACAATGTGACAAGATCTTTACCAGATTCAATCTGAAGGTCTTGTGTATCGGTGGGGACAACAGTTTTGATTTGATCGACTTGATAAACGAATGTTTCGCCGTAGACTTCTAAATAAAACTCATCGCCTTCCTGCAATTCTGGCAAATCAGTAAATAGTTTTGCTTGCGGCAATCCACGATGACCCGAAATGACGGCGTGGGTATTTTTGCCTCCTGTAGGAAAAGAAGTCCCTTCCAGTAATGAGCTGCCTTTTTCCAACAATGCTGAATTGGTCTTGTCAAAAATAGGGACTCGTACATTGATTTTGGGGATCGTTAACACACCGATCGTATGGCTTTCAAAATACGATTTATCTGGTTTTTTACTGATTTTCTCTGCTTCAGAGAATGGATCCAGTCCGGGGGAGCCGCCTTCTTTGGCTAACTGTTGATTTTTGTCGATCTGCGCTTGCAACTTCGCCATTGCGGCGGCATTTTCTTGATTTGCTTCTGCTTGGTAATGCGCAATGATCTGTTGGTCCAAATAATTATTCAGTGCATCGCTAATGAATGGATAGGAAAAAATCCCTACACCAATCAACAACAAAAGGATCATCAATCGATCGACTATCTGGTGTCCTCTTTTTTGTTTCATCGTTTCCTCCTCAAAAAAATTAAAGGAGCTGTGACAAAAGACTTGTCACAGCTCCGTTTTCCGAACAAGTGGTTCAACAAGCGGTTAGAATCAGCTTCTTCAAAAATAGCTTTTCAAAAAAATGGGAAAAGCTATTTTAGAAAATCCTTTCTTATTTCTTGAAGCGGACCACGTCTGTTGCAACCTCCCGTTTTTATCTGACTAGGTCGAAATAGCTGAGATCTGCTTTTGAGGCTGCCAATTTTTCTAGAAGTGAAAATCTAGCAAAACAGAAACTCAACGAGTTTCTTTTCGTTTCATGAAATACAAACCCACAATGATCAAGATCAGCGTACCGCTGCCTAAATAAAGATAGATGCCTTTTCCGCCTGTAGAAGGCAATGTTCCTTTGTGTTTGTTAGGCACTTTTTCAGGAGCAACTAATTCTTCTGTGGTTCCGTAAGAATGCTCATCCACTGTAAATTGGATTCGATTTGTTAGTAATACATAATTTTCTGGCGCTGCAGTTTCTTCCAAATAATAGGAACCATATTTTAGTCCAGTAATGACGACTAGACCATCAGCTTGCGTCGTGAATGTTGTTGCATCTGCTTTGTTTGCCACCCAAGTCACTGTTTTCGCTGCTTCATCGACCTTCAAATAGTTTGCACCCTCACTATTTTGATCACGTACAACGAAAGAGGCACCTGCTAGAGCTTGCGTGGATGAAACATCCCCATCGACTTTGATAAATCGTTTCCCACCGGTGACGACTTCTACTGTTGGTGGCGTTTGGTCATTGGTATGACCATTATCAACATTGGCTTCGTTTTTAAAGCCTTTCGTTGGATCTGCTTTTTCATTTAGATGCATGAAGTAAACAAATTTTAATGTACCTCCTGGTGTTAAAGAAGGGATGAACGCTGGATCGACAGCGACGGTGAAGCCGTTTGTCTGTTCAGTTACTTGATAGTTTTCAGATGCGATCAGTGTATCACCATCATAAAGAGCATAGGCTGTATCTCCTGAAGGTGTATTGTCAAAGGTCAATGCATCATCATGGGTATCTACTAAGTTAAATTTGTTGTATTTATTGGCATTTCCTTCTTTATCAGCAATACCTAATGGAATATTGACCGCAATCTCGTACTTGATCTTTTCACCAATCGCTACATCTTTGCCGTTTAAATTAGGCGTTGTTTTTTCAACGTTTGATGTATCATTTTTAACGGTTTTTTCTACTGGGGTTTGATTATCCGCTTCAATAGTGAAGGGTGTCTTTGTTTGATCATCAATCAATTCAGCATTGTTCGGTGCTTTGACCTCTTCAAGCGTATAGGAACCCACTTCGAGATTCTTCACCGTTAGTTCACCAGTTTTCTCTTCAGATTCTGTAAAATCATCTTCGCCGATTCCATAGCTTTTACCAGTAATAAAATGCTTTGCTTGTCCTTTGTCGGTTGTCCAAGTGTGGAGACCATCTTTTACCCCTTGAATATACTTGGTCGTACTTGGGGAACCTTCATTTTTTGAGAGTACGAATTCTGCACCATTCAACGATTCATTTTCAGCAGTACCTCTTTTTTTCACATGTAATGCCCCATCATTTGAAACGATATTTTTGGGGTAAACATGAACCGTAGATAATTCTTCTGTCCCATAGTTATACGAGCCGTCTGATTGCTTGATCATCTCATAAACCGGGAAGGCAATGACCATATTGGCAGCAGCCGCTACCCCAGATTTTGGTTCTTCTTTGATGACGTAGACAGCATCTTTGTCGTTTTGTTTTTTCGGTACATTTACGGTAATATTGCCATCTGCATCTGTTATACCTTCAGCTATTGGCGAACCTGGGGTTAGACCTTGAACTGCTTGTTTTGCAGCTTCGACAGTTGCCCCGGCTGCTCGTTGCGCATAAAATTCTGACGTCACATTATAAATGCGGAAAGTGACATCTGCAAGACCTTGATATTGATCAAAATCACTCATCTCTTTCCCACTATTTTGAATGAGCGGATCCGGAAGATCGGTCATTTTCTTTTTATGAATGACGATTTGGGCATTGCTTGCATTTTCCTCAGCATAAGCTGCTGTACCCAACCCATTGATAAAAACAGGTAATGTTAGTAATAGCGTACTTAGTAAGTACCATACTTTTTTTGCTTGTTTCATTTTCTTTCTCCTCGTTTTTGTTTTTGGTCAATCAGCCCAGCAATGACAAAACCTATCAATGCTACACCGGCTAAGATCAATCCTGTTGCTTGTTGCTCATTAGTCTTTGGTAAAAAACCAGTATGTTTCTTGTTGATGATTGCCAGTGGGGTAGCTGCTTTTCCATTTGTTGTATAGGAATTTTTTTCAACCACAAACGGAATGGCTTTTTGATTAAGCAAGTAATTTTTTGGGGCTTGGATTTCTTCCAAGAAATAGTGGCCATCTTTTAACCCTTTGACGGAAAATTCTCCGGCTTGATCAGAAGTGAATCGTTTAGCTCCCGCTTTTTCTCTTTGCCATTGATAACCATGGGCTGATTCATGCAAATAGGCTCCCGTTTGATTTTTTACGACGAATACGGCATTTGCCAATGTTCGCTGCGGATCTTGACTATCTCTTTTGACGAACCGTTTCCCACCAGTCCGTATGTCAACTTTTTTGTTGATGGTATGTTTATCTGTCAGCAATTGCCCTTCATTTACGATCTCTGTGTCAGGCTCTGCATTCATTACTTTCATTTGGTAAGAGACTTGCAATTTTTGATTGGCAAATTTTTCTAGCTGCTGAATAGAGAAATCCAGGACAAAGCCATGATCCGTTGTTTGAAGTGTATATCCTGTCATAACGGATGTTCCTACTTTTACTGTGATCGTTTCTGGTAAGAGAAATAAGGTAGAATCTGCTGTATCCGATAGTTGGAATTGTTGGTAATCCAAGATATTTTCTGGGATATGTGTTGACAGCTGATAACCCACTCTCTCGCCATAGGTAAAATCAGAGGTTTTGGACTGCACTTCTTTTTCAAGAGGCGGCAAATCGTATGCCTTCTCTTCATTTTTTGGGTACAAATGAATCGTGGTCATTTGATTCCCTTTCTGATCAAGAACTGGCAAAACAACGACCAAGTTTCCGGCTTTCTCTTTCACGACATTAGGAGCCTCTGCTTCCACGAATAAATAGACCTTATCCCGCTGCTGGCTGTCCTTGGCTGCTAATGTGAAGCTAAGTAAACCATCTTCTCCTTGGATCTTCTCGGTCTTTCCTTCGGCAATCAGGGATCCGGCTGCAGGACCTTGCTCAGCCAACTTTCTTTGCGCAGCTTCCACCGATTCACCATCTTCCCGTAATTGATAGAAAGAATCGGTGACATCGTATACGTGATAGGTGACATCATTTAAACCGCGGTAAGCTTGAAGCAATGTACCTTCTCCGGAATTGATTTGTTCCTGGGGTAACTGCCCTTCAGGAAATAGTAACTTGTGTAACGTGATGCGAACATTCGCTTGCATTTCTCCTGCTGAAACTTGTTGGGAGAAACCTAGTAACACAACTAGAAAAATGCATACACTAAACCAACGCATGCTTTTCATCCGCTACCCCCTCCTTTCTAATCGCTGGAGGTATAAGTAGATGCCAGCGATGGCGATCGAACTAAAGGCGAGTAGATAAATCCCTAATCGACCACTTCCACCTGTTTCCGGCAGTGGAACTTTCGCCTGATTGGTCACATCTAGTGTAATCTGGTTGTTTTTTTCTCCAGCAACTAACACATCAGCGACTTCTTCGCCATCAATCTGTACTGAGCCATCTTCATTGATCACAATTTCAATTGGCTCTTTCAATCCTTGATACCCTTCTGGCGTATATGTTTCCGTCAAGACATATTTTCCCGGCTGTAACTGATCAAAGACAAACGTATCCGTCTCTTCTCCTGATCGTTCAATGTCTGTATTTGGACCCGTCAAACGGAATTCCGCCCCTTTTAATGGCGTCTGATCGTCGGCCTTTTTGTGGACGGTCAAGTCAAAGGCTTTTAATTGGTTTTGATGATTCAACGTCCATTCTTTACTTTGTTTATCCACATTTTTGCCGTCGTAGTGAATCTTTCCATATTTATCCACCGTAAATTCATAGTTGCCGGCGATCGTGTCATACCCCAATGGACCTGAATCTTCGACCATTCGGTATTGACCTGGCTGATCTAATATAAAATGGGCTACCCCTGAATCCGTTGTTTTTTCCGTAGCGATCGTTTGATAACGGTCTGAAGAATTTTTCTTTTGCAACGAAAATGTTGCCCCAGATAAATTTACTTCATTCCCGTCTTGCAGCGTATACTTGCGAATGCCGATTGGCAATTCTGAAAATTGATTAACCACGGTCAGTGTGATCACTTGTTCTTCTGTAGAAACCTCATCCCCATCGATTGTCACAATTCCCTCTGAAGTGACTTCGATTTGCCAAGTTGTTTTCCCACGTTCATGTCCAGCAGGAGCTTGCACTTCTGTGAGAGTATAGGTTTCACCTTTTTGCAGTCGGACATTTTGCGGCAAGGAGTAGCTGCCATCTTGATTATCGATCAATGTCGTACGGCCATTTTTGCCAGTTAATTCAAACACAGCACCTACCAGATTTTTTTCGCCAGCAGAAGAGTTTTTGATCACTTTAAGTGCTAATGGCTGAAACTGTTTCGTGTTTTTCCACGTTGTTTCATCTACTTTTTCTTGCTCATAACCGGGGACAGCTAGCTCTCGAGTCGTTTGATAGCTGAAATCTTGTCCCCGATTATTGTATTTGGGTAGACCTAAGGTTTCGGCATAGGCATCATCTGCTGACTTTGAAAGCTGTGTTACACTAGTGCGTTCCCATAAGCTTCCGGTATCATTTGACGGTTGCGAAATCTTGATATAGCCTGTTTGCCAATTTGTCGTATCTGAAACTTGTTTTCTGGTCACTTCATAGATAACATTTTCTGGGCGGCTGCTCGGATCATGATCATATTCTTCCCAAATTTTTTTGAAATCAAGCTTGACTCCTGGTGCTTTCCCCGATGGCACTCCAAAATCTACCACTTCATCTGCTGTTGCTACTGGTTGGAAGGTTGTTCTGCCATTCATCGGGTACCAGAAATCAGGTTTGAACGTTGCTGATTCTGTCTGGATCCTGACTTGATAATGGATCTGAATTTCTTGATCTTTCCCTAAATAAATTTCATCACTATGAACGGTGTTTCCTTCAAATGAGAGTGTGGGCATGGCTTGTACTTGAAGGGACCCGACACTTTTGACTGCTAATGTATTTGGTTCGTAACTAAACGGTTCAGCAATCGGATCGGTTACTTTGCCGTTTGCCACAGTTCCAGATATCTGAACCGCTTTTCTCGCGAGATAATCAGAAATATCCGGTGCATGATCGGCTGATTCATAGTAAAGATCACCATTCTCATCCGCAGACACCATTTGCCGCATCTTGTTTTCTACTTCTTGTTTGGATAATCCCGCATTAGTATCACTTTGCAGTTGAATGCCTAATCCATGAATTTCAATTCCTCGCTGCTTTAATGCCATTGCTTCACCAATGGTTGCGATAAACGTACTGTTGATCAATTTATTGGTATTTCTTTGGTCTGGAGCATAGTAGCTGTTAGAAATACGAGAAGTACTGCCCGGCTGGTCTTGTCTATTGGTAAATTGGGTGCCGTAATAGCTGCCATTCGTTTCTGTTTGAACTTTGCTGACTTGGTAGGAAAAAGTGGGAACACCATCTGTCAGTAGAACAATCACTTTTTTGTGTCCATTTGGTGTTGCCAACATGTTTCCGGCATCTCGCAGGGCTTTTTGCGTGAAGGTTCCCCCAGTAGTACTGCTTGGAGTAATCGTCTTAATGGCATTTTTGACCGAATCAAAGGGGCCCATCGCGACCGAATCATTCTTGTATCCATCACTTGAATACCCAACATAGCCCATATGAATGTTGTCTGTGATTCCACTTTCTGCTAGCGTATCTACAAATCGATCCACCCCTTTTTGGACCTCGCCAATTCGATTGTTGTCATTCATACTACCTGACCAGTCAACTACTAAAACCAAATCTAACGGTGCGATCTCCTTTTGGACATTTCCGCGAATATTTAGGTATACATCAAATAATCCAGGTGTCGTGGTCTCTTTGGCATACTTGCGAATGGCATAGTCTGCTTGGGAACCAGTCCCACCATATTCAATATAGGAATTGGTTTTGTTCGTTGGTTCCCCGTTCCATTCCGTTTGCCCATCCCATTGTGCAGCTCCGTCTTTGTTTCCTTGATGGTTGCGCACATTCTGATTCCCAGTCGGTTGCCAGCTTGCTGTCGGATAGGTTCCTGACGCATCTGTCGTATACTGAGGCAGGATTGCTTTATGACTGCGATCGAACACTGGATCAGAAGCAACGCTAGGGAGTGAAAAAGGATTTATCACTTCATCTGCAGCTGTTGATCTTTCAGATGCTTCAGATGCTTCAGATGCTTCAGGTCCTTCTGTTTCTCTGTTTTCTGTCAGCGTTTCGTTGGTATTTGATGGATTTATTGATTTTGACTCTTCGGATTCTGCTGAATGTGTATCTGTAGCAGCTGTTTCCTTTACAGCATCCGTTTCTGCTCTAGAAGTATTGTCCTGGGTGTCAGTCGGTTTTTCCTTTGTTGCCTGCGGCATGACAACAGAGACCTTTTGGATCTGACCTTCGTAAATTAATTCTGGTGCTTGCTCGGTCAAAAAAGAATTTTTCTCAACGGGCAGCGTCAGTTGAATGGTCTGATTTAGTTGAGGCTCTATTGTCAGATAGAGGGTATTGTGTTTAATTTGATAACCGTATCCCTCTTGTTTTTCTTCTACTTCTTTTAGCTTGGCATGATCCATTCTTATTTCTTTTTTTATGGGCTCATTTGTTTGATTCGTGAGTGCGACATCTAGTAATAGCTGTGGCTGCTCAGAATCATCTGATATGATTTTGGCAGATAGAATAGCTGCCCCATTAATAGTTTCTGCTCTAACGATTATGGATGTGAAATAGGAGCTAACCAGCATAAATACTGCTCCTAAAACCCACAACTTCCTCAGTATATTAATTTTCATTCTCCCCTTTCATTTGCGAACCAATAGCAAATCCCAATAGCCTGCATGCTGGAAATTTGTTATTCTAATCAGATACCTAAGTATACATAGAAGGGAAGAATCAAATCACACCAGCTTTCATACCAAGCGGTTTCATTATTGAGATTGCGTTATTGTTTCGTTGATTGTTTTATTAAAGTAAAGGACTTGGGAGGAAATGAAATGATTAGGTTTTTGGAGAAAAATTATCGGAAGATGGAAGAAATCATTCGTGTGTTATCCATTTCTGATAAGTGGATGACTAAAAAAGAACTTGCAAGACACATTGGTAGCAGCGAATCAACGTTTATCCGATATATTGAAGAGATCAAGCAACGCTGGGGAAATGTTTTAACCATCAAAACATCGCATAAATTAGGGTATCGTCTAGAGAATTTCAATGCTACATTGTATCTTCAAATACTCACAGATATGGCGAGAACTTCAACAACGACACAACTCCTTCATGAATTTATTCAACAGCCAGGCAAAACGATCGATTATTATTGTGAGGCAATCAATATCAGTCGATCATCTTTTGCACGAAAACTAAAACATTGCAATAAAGTGTTGGCTGCCTATTCACTTCGGGTCATTGTGGATCGCGGGTATCAGTTAACGAGTCAGGACGATGAGCTGTCTCTGCGGATATTTACGACCTACTTTTTTTTGATGTATTATGGCCATTGTGATTTGCCTTATCACTTTGATAAACAAGAACTAAAACAAGTGATGCGGCGCAATCACTGCATTTTGAATAGTATCAGCTTGGACAACAGCTATGAACATGACTTTTTCATTATGTATTTTATCGTTGATTTGTTAAGAGAGAGTCAAGGATTTCGGCAACGCCCTATCACCAAGATAGCCGTGAAAGCAAAAATCAGTAATGAAGACTATTCATTGATTAAACGCCATTTGAGTGGTATTAGTTTAGAGTCTTGCCAAACAGTCATTGACTACTTTCAAAAAGGGGCTTTCCAGCAATTTTATTCAGAGAATAGATCTGTGATCAGTGAGAAGATACGTGACAATTTGACCTTCAATACTTTTCTGCAGTTGGAACAAATCTCAGACGAGGTCGGCGACTTCGTTGTACACTTGCTGACTTGTCTTTATTCCTATGCGCAATTACTGCCCTTTGATACGACAGAGCTGACACAGCGTGCCACTTTTTTTACAAGACATATCAAATTTACACAGCGTCAATTGTATGCACGACTCAAAGCAGAACTGCATTTTTTTTCTGAATTGTTGGAAACGAATCTGATCAGTTATTTGTCTTCTTATGTATTCTGGTTATTGACTTCTTTTCCGGAGATCAATCAGACTTTGGTGTCAAAAAAGATCTTAGTGATCAGCGATATGGGGATCAATCACAGTCAATACATCAGTTACTATGTTCAAGATATTCTTGATCTGCATAAAATTCGTTCAGATATCCTGCCCATTAATGGTGAGCAATTAGGTAACTATGACTTGGAATCCTTTGATTTGATCATCACGAATCAGCCGATTTCTGAAACAAAAGTTCCCAGTGTTGTTATCAATGATGCCTTACTATTTTCAAATAAAAAAAAATTACTGGACTTATTGTATTTCAAAGATTTTTTTTAATATCTGAAAGTAAAAAAATTATTTCTTGTTTTCTTCTCGTAGTTTCAATGAACGATTATCATAAGAATACGCTTTTCCTTTGAACCGTTTTTTTCAGCATCAGAATAGATAAACTCCCCAGCTACCTACTACAAAAATTTCGACGGCAAATCACACGAAAAAAAGATCTGCGGTAATGACACACCGCGGATCTTTTAATTGGAGAGATGACTCTTCGTTAAACTGAGTTATTTTCTACTTATCTATCTTTGCATCGACCGTTGTGTGGCCGATTATTACACCATCGTTTTTGTTGTGAAACTCTTGGCAACCGCAAAAATCCGGGGCTGTTTCAATTGTAACCACTCTTTCTTCAATTCCAATGAAAAAACTTCTTGGGTTTCATAAGGATTGAAATAGTAAGTACCATTTGTGACATTATAGACCACTCGATACTGAGTATACTCAGATTGACCATTATCTTCGACCATCAGTCCTTTGGGGATCGTGGCATTATTTAAGAGATGGAACATGGCATTGACTGTTTCTTCGGCAGTCTCTCCTACATTCACAAACTGTTTGTGATAAACGGTTCGAACAAATCGTTCAGGGGAAGTCAATCCGCCCGGTAAAATAGATGTTCCATTTCCAAGACCAAAGGGGAGCACCTCTACTCCATTGACTGTTGCGGGAGGAAAATTAGCAGGTCTCGCAGCTAAATAGTTGCCAATATTTTTTACATGCCACTCCAATTCTGGACTGTTAGTCATCACGCCGATTGGATTTTCTTTTATTTCGATAAAACCACGATTGGTTTCAATGACAACACATCTTCCGGTAGTATCCGTTACAATAAAATGCAATGGGACTGTGATACCTAGTAGCGCCGTTTCTATCTGTACTAGATTGATCCTGCTGATTTTTTGGTACAAATCAGGGATGTCTGCTACGTTTCCTAATACCCAATGTAACAATTCATGGGGTGCAAGGTTTATTTTCTCCGCTGTGTATTCGCAATAAACAGCTTCATTCGAAAAGTAGAGTTCAGCAATCGTTAGTCCCTTCTCATTGACCCCATCAATAAAAAGAAATTCTTCTAACTGTTTGCCCGTTCCAACAAAGCCATAGGTATTGGTGACCTGTCCCTCTAGTTGTAAAGACCATTGATACCCCCGTGGCATGACGATTGGTTCGCCGTCTAGCAAAAATGCAAAGTCCATCGTCCGAGCAAAAAAAGTCTGTCCATGAGCAGTCAGCGTGAAACTTGTACACATATATGTGATCTCCTTTTTGTTCATCATAGCTTGGGTTGCGCAGAAGTTCAACTATTTCAGCGTGCTCCCACCAAGAAATTTGACTCCTTTTCAGATCGGAATCACTTGGTTAAAGGTCGCTGGAAAAACAGGATTATTACAATAATAGAAAGAGATTGACAACTCAAACACAAATGAAAACGCTTGAATTCTTACCACGTGGATGTTAAGATAATAATGCACACGTTAACATTATTGGAAAAGGAGGAATTTTATGTCCACGATCACAGAAATCCAAACTTCCTACTATCGGATTCCCTTACCAGAATTAATGGAAGATGCCAAACACGGATTACACACTCACTTTGAGGTGCCAATCGTCAAAGTGCGCACGGATGACGGTAGAGAAGGTATCGGTTATACGTATACGGGTGGTTTCGGAGGAGAGTCGATCGCTAAATTGATCGACAAAGAACTGAAACATATCCTGCTAGGAAAAGATCCTGCTTGTGTGGAAGCTCTTTGGGAACAGATGAATTGGGGCATCCATTACATTGCCCGAGGAGGTCTAGCAAGCTTTGCCATTGCCGCCTGTGATATTGCCCTTTGGGATCTGCGCGCAAAAAAAGCACGAGAACCATTATATAAACTTTTGGGAGGACACAGCAATAAAGTAAACTGCTATGGCGGTGCCATTGACTTGAATTTTCCATTAGAAAAATTATTAGCCAACAATCAAAAATATTTGGATATGGGATTACGGGCTGTCAAAATCAAGTTAGGGCAAGCAACACTGGCGGAAGATATCGCCCGCATCAAAGCCGTTCGTAAATTGATCGGTCCCGATATTACCTTTATGGTGGATGCCAATATGAGCTGGTCCGTTGAACAAGCCGTCAAAGCCGCTAAATTGATGGCGCCTTTTGATATTCTCTTTTTGGAAGAGCCAACGATTCCCGAAGACTACGAAGGATATGCTCGAATCGCTAAAGAAGGTCAAATAGCAGTTGCTGGCGGAGAAAATTTACGAACACCAATTGAATTTGCTCATATGTTATCTTATGGTCAAGTCGATTTTCCTCAACCGGATGCCTCGAATTGTGGAGGGATCACTGGCTGGCTGAAAATTGCGGCATTGACACAGTTGCATAATGTCAGTATCTCGACTCACGGCATGCAAGAGCTTCATGTCAGTCTGCTGGCTGCCATGCCTAATGCCGGATACCTAGAGATGCATAGTTTCCCGATCGATCAATACACCACTCGCCCTCTGATGATTGATCCAGAGGATGGAATGGCTATCGCGCCAGAAGAACCGGGAATTGGTGTGACCTTTGACTGGGACAAATTAGCCCCTCATCAATTGGATTTTTAAGCAATATACACAAGGAGCTGTGACAAAAGATTTGTCACAGCTTCTCTAATCTTAATGTACTTAGTTTAAAGAATAAGCGGCAATTCCTCATAGGACAAGCGACGTTCATCAATTAATTCTCGATACCAATAGGCTGATTTTTTCAAAGAACGGGTACGGGCAGCATTTCTTTCGATCCGCACCAGCCCATAGCGGTTTTTAAAGGCATTCATCGGTGAGATACAGTCGGTAAAAGCCCAGAGCATATAACCCTCGCAATTCGCCCCTTCTTCCACTGCTTTTAAAAGCCAATAAAGATGTTGGGAAATGAATTGGATCCGATAGTCATCTACTACCTGACCATTCTCATCCATGAACGCCTCTTCATTCTCCCGACCCATGCCATTTTCTGTGATCAGCCAAGGAATGTTGCCGTAATTTTCTTTGAGGTAGTTTGCCATGTCATACATGACTTTCGGATAGATTTCCCACCCTCTAGAACGATTCATTTGTTTGCCAGGAAGATCAAAGTTCTCATAGAATCGCTCCGGATGAAACGGTGTTTCAGCATTCCACTGATAATAAGGTGCCCGCACACGCTTTGGATAGTATTGATTGATTCCTAAAAAATCAACCGTATGTTGTTGGATCACTTCTAAGTCTTCTTTTGCAGGATCAAAATAAATATTATGCTCTTTACATAATGCAATCAGTTCTTCGGGATAAATGCCTTTAATCATCGGATCAAAAAAGACTCGGTTGAAGAAAAGATCGTACATTTTTTTCGCTTGCTGATCTTCTTTCGAAGAAGAACGAGCATACACCATTTCAGGATTCAATACGCAGCCGATTCTGCCTTGATAGCCTTTTTCATGATATGTTTTTATCGCTAATGCAGAAGCTAATGTTTTATGATAATTCCATTGCATCCATTTCTTCGTATTTTGTTCATGGGGCCAGCGAATCGCATCAAGATAGCAACGGGTCTGGATCACGATAGGTTCATTGAAAGTGAACCAGTGCTTGACCCGATCACCATAACGTTCAAAGGCGATTGCTGCATACTTGCTATACAATTCGACAACATACCGAGAACTCCAGCCATCATACGTGTCTAATAAGTAAGCAGGTAATTCATAGTGTTCCAGACACAACATGGGTTCTACTCCTGCAGCAATCAATGCATTGATCACCGCATCGATATGGGCTGCATATTCTTCATCGACGATCAACTTCTCATAGTCGGTAAAAAAGCGTGCCCAATTGATGGATGTGCGATAATGTGTCAGATGAATCTCTTTCATCAGCTCAATGTCTTCACCATACTGTTCCATGAAGTTCGTTGCAACGGCCGGTCCATAGCCTTCATGCCAGACAAAACGCTCTTGTTGATACCATTGATCCAAGAAAGAATCCTGACCCGCTTTTTTTCCTTGCCAGCCTTCTGTCTGCCAAGCAGAAGAAGCGGCCCCTAAGATAAATGTTTCTGGTATTTCAATTAACATAAGCCTCTCCTTTTTATGCCACTTCGTTCGTTGAACGATTCATTACGATAACGAATGGCAAATAAATAATGATCGATAATAAAATACAGATGATTTGTGTGACCACTGCACCGATGTCTCCTGCTGTAGCTAAGTAGGCATTGACGATTGGCGGCATTGGCCACGGTACCATCACAACCGCTTTTGCTGCAAAACCGATGGATGTAGCAATATAACCCACCGTGCCGGTAATAATCGGGGTCAGAATAAATGGAATCGCCAAGATCGGGTTCAGCATGATCGGCATACCGAAAATAACAGGTTCATTGATATTGAAAATGCCTGGTGCTAAGGACAGCTTCGTGATTTGACGCATATCTTCACGCTTGCCTGCAATCAAGATAGCAATCAGCAAGCCAATGGTGACACCTGATCCTCCCATACTCATATACATATCCCAGAATGGCATCGTAATGATGTTAGGCACTTCTTTTCCTGCCTCAAAGGCTTCTGTATTCACGGCGATAGCCGCTAGCAGTAATGGTTCACGAATTGGTTTGACCATCTGATTGCCGTGGATACCAATGACCCAGAAAACTTGTGCAATAAACATCAACAACAAGATACCAGGCAGACCTTGTACTATCCCTTCTAATGGTTTTTGCACAATATTATAAATGATATCGTAAGCATACATTCCTGTGATGGCTTTGATAGCAAAGCCAACTGTCGCAATGATCGTTACTGTTAATATTGTAGGGAAAAGCGCCGAGAAACTTGCTGAGACATTGGCAGGAACACTTTCCGGCATCTTGATTTGCAATCTTTTTTGGCGGCAAAGCCAGGCATAAAGTTCAATTGATAGGATTGCCACGAACATGCCCAAGAATAAACCTTTCGTATCTGTATATTGTTTCGCTAAAACATTCTCGGCAATAACAGTAGCATCTTCATGTAAGAATTCAAAAACCATCGGATTGACCGATAAGTAAGACATCACTGCAATGATCCCAGGGAAAACACCATCGATTTTGTTCAGTTTTGCCAGTTCGATCCCAATTAAAAAAACAGCATAAATCGTTAGAAAACTAAGTGTTACATAACTGACTGCCGAAGAGATCGGCTTTAGATTTTCTAAAAAGCTGAGCGCATCAATTTTTGCTAAGCCGTTCTCCGAATCAAAAACCATTGCTGAAAATAAGGTCCCAAAGGCACCTGTGATAATGACTGGTATCAAAGCGGCAAAAGCGTTCTTAATTACCATGATGTACCGCCAACTATTGATTCTCGTAGCAACTTTACCTAAGCCATTTGCCAATCGATCCATAAACCCTTCCATTTTTACTCCTCCTAACTCCTCTTTGATTAACCAAAATAAACAAACCAAATGCAACCGATTACAATCTCAATTTACTGGATTTTTTTCATTCTGTAAATCGTCGAAAGAAGCAAAAAGCTGAGTATGTAAACGTCGAGGTTTACATACTCAGCAAAATCGATTATGCTTCAAAAAAGGAGGAAATGATTTGGCTTACTATCATGATATTGCAGCAGATATTCGTACACAAATCAGTCATGGAAAGTATGAGAAGAATCAGAAGCTGCCTAAACAAACTGAATTAGCCATTACGTATAAAACTAGCCGAGTAACCATTCAAAAGGCGTTGAATTTGTTGCAAGTAGAGGGAATCATCTATGCCAAAAAAGGCACTGGCACTTTTGTCAGTGAAGCCTATTCTACCTTCGATTATAACGCCCGAGTGAACCGCGGATTAACCAAGCGCTTAGGAAAGACTGGCAAACTCACAAGCAGAATCATTTCCTTTGATACGCTTTTGGCTGATGAGCAAGAACAATCAAAATTGAGACTTGGTAAAGAAGATCGAATTTATGATATTGTTCGTTTGCGATTATTGGATGACGTCCCGGTCGCGCTGGAATATACCATTATGCCAGTCGCAGTGATTCCCGGCATCACCGAAGAGGTTCTCAAAGCTTCCGTTTATGAATATATTTCCAATACATTGCACTTACCGATTGGCACATCGATTCGAAGGATCAAAGCCGACCGTCCAGATATCTATGACCAGCAGCATTTGATTTGTTCCCCCAATGACCCCATTTTAGAAGTCGAGCAAACGGTTTACTTAGAAAATGGGATACCTTTTGAATTTTCACAATCCCGGCATCGATACGATATGGGTGACTTTATTGTCGCTAATAACTGATCTCTTTTTTTGATCGGTCAAAAAGCCCGCCATTTCTTGCTGCATTCTGCAAAAATGGTGGGCTTTCCTCGGTTACTGCTATTTTTTTGTTTCTATCACTTGCGATTTCTACCTGATTCTTTCTTATTGCGGCTGTTTCTAGTACTTGCGATTTCTACCTCATTCTTTCTTATTGCGGCTGTTTCTAGTCGATATACCGAGTGACAACTGCTAATTCCGGCTCATAAGCAGAACCAGTGATCTTTGTTTTCATGACTTTGGAGCCTGGGGTCTGTGAGTGGATCATCTCGTCTGCACCTAAATAAAGACCGACGTGATGGACTTTTCCTTTTCCCTCTTCATATGCGAACAACAATAGATCACCTGGCTGCGCCTGTTCATAGGATCGCTGCACACCCGCTTGCGCTTGTTCAATGGTATCCCGAGGAATCAAAATACCATTGACCCGATGCAAACTATACATAAACCCTGAGCAGTCAAAGCCACTGCTGCTGATCCCTGCCCATACATAAGGCAAATCCAGAAATTGTTCTGCCATCTCGATCAATTGTCGGGGAGTTGTTGAGTTTCCTTGATCGATTCGTTGGGCTTGTGTTTTAGAAATTTCAGCTGGTCCTTCAGGTGTCATCACATGATACCACTCAGCGTCCTCAAAAAGCCAATCCAGCAGTGTTCCGAAAGAAAGGATTCTTTGATGATCTTTGAATTGCAGGACAGCAGTTGGTTTGATTACTGCTACCTTCTGATTTTTCCCCAATCCATATTTCTCGTCTATGACAGTCAATACGTTGCTAGGAACATACCCTGGGTAGCCTCGAAGATTTTTATTACTTGCTTGGTCTAAGACAATGATTTCTGCCCATTCTTCTTTTTCTTGAACGACTTCGACAACGGTCCCATAAAGAATCTCTGAATCAACCAAGTCCTCTTCATAGAGAGTCATTGCATCTGCTGCTGATAAAAACGAATGGACTGCTTCTAAAGGTTGCGCATTGATTTTTGTTAAAACTGCATTTTGCTGCGGCTGTTTCCATAAAAAAGTCATAGCTGCTTGGACTGCTTTTTTCACTAGGTTCTCCTTTGCTGATTTATTGATCATTCTCTTCTAACTTACTGCTTGTTTCTTTACTCTAGGGAAACATTCTTGTAGTCATAGGCTGCACCGACACTATGGACCACTAAGCCTTTGATTTTAGGGGAACGTAAATGAGCCTCTGCGCTTTGAAATAATGGAATCACGCCCAATTTTTCATTCAAAATCTGCTCAGCTTCCACCATATTTTGCCAACGTGCTTGAGGATCGTTGGCATATGCATCGGATGCTTCTGAAATCAAGTTATCATAGGTATCATCTAACCATTTTCCGCGATTGTATGAACTATCTTTTTTGAAAAGTTCCAAGAAATTGATCGGATCTGCATAATCACCGATCCAATTGTTCATGACCATTTCGAAATCTCCGCTATTGGAACGATCTAATCGCACAGAAAAAGGAACATTGGTCACTTCTACAGTCAATCCTTCAAGGGTCTGTTGAAGCGTTCCTTGAATGTATTCGGCTAATTTTTTTGATTGATCGGTATCTGAGGTGAGTAATTCAAAGGTGAGGGTATCTTTTCTTAGTTCGGATTTTGCTTGCTCCCACAATTTCTTGGCTTGTTCTTCATCATAAGGCAGCGAAGTCCCTGCATCTTTAACAAAATCTGTTTTCGTTTCAGGATTAAAGGCTAGATCAGAAGGAACAAATCCAACAGCTGGAAGTGACCCATTACCTAAAATCTGATCAACGATTTGCTGACGATTAAGGCTATAGGAAATTGCTTGCCGCAACTTTTCATTCCGAAACGGTGAGTCCTCCGCTGCTTGATTCATTTCTAAATACTGGGTCGTCGCGCTCGGTTGAACAACATAATCCTTGTGATTTACATTTTGCATCGCCAGTTCTCCACTCAATGTGATGTCATCTGCTTGCCCGCTTTCATACAAATTATAGCTAGTTGAAGATTCTTTGACGACATCAAACTGAACTCCGGATAACTTCACTGACTCTGCATCCCAATACTCAGGATTTTTCTTGAGTGTCCATTGAATATCTGTACCTGGACCATCATAATCCTCCAATGTGAAAGGACCATTGTAGACTGCATTCGCACTTGTTAAGGCATATTGATCCCCATGTTCTTGAACAACCGCTTCACTCTGCGGGAAAAAAGTAGGAAAAGCGAGTAAAGATTTAAAATAAGGCGTTGCTTTTTCCAATGTAATCTTCAATTCATGACTCGTGACGGCTTCGATCCCTAGTTCACTTTTATCCTTCGTTCCATCGGAAATAGCTGCAGCATTTTTGACTGGTGCTAGCATGTAGGCATAGTTGGAGGCGGTAGCAGGATCAACCGTTCGTTGCCAGCTAAAGACATAATCCTCTGCTGTGACAGGTTCCCCATTGGACCATTTGGCATCTTCTCGTAATTTGATCGTGTACACCACCCCATCTTCACTGACCATTGCGTCTTCACTCGCACCGGCAATCACGGGTTCATTGTTTTCATCGAGGCGATAAAGTCCTTCATAGGCATTGTTCAAGGTAATAAAACTGTAAGAATCGGTTGCTAACGACAAATCGGCGCTCCCCATTTCAGCAGAAAACTGAACATTCAGCATTGGCTGATTGGCATTTGCTGACTTGGTTGAATCTGTGGTTTTCGATGACGGCTGTTGACAGGCTGCTAGAAAAAAGCTACAAACGATGAGTGATCCGATAACTCTTGCTTTGGTTGTCATTCTTGACGCCTCCTATTTTTCAGATAATTCTAAAAATTCTGTTTTGTTAAGTGAAGTTTACCGTGATTCGAATCTTTCTGTCAAATTCCCTTACTTGAAAGAATCTTCAAAGATACCTAGAGAAAGGTCCTATGGAGAGATCTTTCCTAGCTGTTCTTAGGTAGGAAAGAAACATCTTTTTTCACTAAGCAAGTATTTTCTAAGAAAAATACCGACCTAATTGACAATCATTCTCAATTACAGCTATACTAATTGGAAAATGATGATGCAAAGTCAAATCGTGCATTTACCACAAAAAGGAGTGTTGGTCATGTATATCAAAACTGTGACATTTGAAGTTTTAGCAGAAGCAAAAGAAACATTTTCAGAAAAGATCCGCAAAGATATCGCCTCGATGAAAACGTTTGAAGGCTGTCTCCAATCTGAATGTTGGATCAACGAAAAAAAAGCATCAGTCGATTTTCAACTCGTCTCAAAATGGCAAGAAAAGAAACATTTCCAAGCCTGGCTAAAGCGGCCCGAACACTTGCAAAAACACAGTGAAGCTTATCGTGCAGAAAAAGAAGGAAACGGAAAACCTTCCGTAGTAATAAACAAGAGTGGACAAGATTATTCCTTATTTGACGACTCACTTGTATCTTTCAGCAAGAACTGAGTTGAAACTTATTTCAAGAAAGTTCAGCTAAAAAAGAAGGGCAGCGCTTGCCGATGAGAATCCATTTCATCTGACAAGCGTTGTCCTTCGACTGCGTATCGCGTATTTGTCGTGTCAGCCCACCACGGTTAGTTCGTGGAGTGTCTGCCCGGATGGGTCTTTTAACTGCAACCAACCATTGGTTCCTCCGTAGTAAAGAAACAGACCAACCTCATTGACACTTTTTAAAATAACTTCTTCTATCGTGCAATGATCCTTAATCGCTGCTTGATGATCTTGGCGGATTTTTTCTCCTAAGCGAGCAGAAAATCCCAAGGAACCGTCTTTATTATATGGAATTTCTTCGGCTAATTTTGCCCCTTTTTCGATTCGCATTTCATTGCGCTTTTGCCAATAAACAGTTGCCTGACTTCCTTGATAGTCAATATAGAAAGGTCGATCCTGCAATTCTTTTTTCCATTGATGCCTTGCTTTTGTTTTTTTCACTGGATCAAGGGAAGTGGTATTTTGGTAATAGCCAAGTTTATCTAACAATAAGTCAAAATTTTTTGCGCAAGTTGCAATGAGCTCACTTTGCTCACCTGGGATCGCTTCACTTTTTTTCTTCAACAAACCATACTTCTCCTGATAATAATGTGCAAGGTAAGGTGCCTGGATTTCCCAGCTAGGAGTAATACTAATGATTCGATCATGGGGCTGAGTCAAGTCCAGCAATGTATCCGTTGTAATAGCTGTTACCGCATGATTCTTAACAAGAAAAAACACAGTATTATCAAGCTGTGTCACACGATCATGATCTGCAATTTGTAATAAACCTTGTTCATTGGGAAGCTTAAACAGTAACTCCTCTTCTTCTAAGATCACTAATTCAGCTCTCATAACATTCTCCTCCAGGCGTACGATTTTAATTTATTGTACCATCATTAAGTCTTTATTGAAATTTATTGGCCGCCTAACAGTTTATCGCAGCATACAAAAAACGATGATAGCAGAAAATAGGAGCCTTAACTATTAGGCAAGTATTCTGCCCTTGAAAGTTACTGTCCCAGACAGCAAAGGATACTCTTTGCTGAAAAAATTTGGCTAACATCGTAAACATTATTGATTAAATTGTTATTTTTAATTGTTGAGCTCATTATTTTCCTGTTTTTAAACAATAAGCTTCTGTCTTTTTTTAACTAAAAAAACATTCGACTAAAGCTGGTCCATAGATTTCATTATACCGAGCAACGACTCTTCCACATCGTTCCTCGATTTCGTCATGATCAATGCCATCATATCTTACGACACTCATCACCACACAATTTTCCATTTTTCGGATTACCTCACCGATGATCCTCCTTTGCATACCTACCGGTTTACATTCATACGCTTTTCCTAAAACAATGTTATCACAATTCATAATTTCCACCTTCAAATTTAATTTTTCTAATTATGTTATCATAATATCATCGTTTTTTAATAATTAAAAGTAATACGCATTGATTCGCACAAAAAACCAGTACAGACAAAAAAACCAAACGAATAGAAGTTGCCTCAGAAACAAGCCGGCAATTCAGCAACTTCAAGAACTAAAGTTGCGCTTTCTATCGTTTGGGTATTTCTTTTGTACCAGCGAACACGATTCGCTGCTCGTTTTATCAATTACGCCGTGCAGCTACTAGCGAAGCGGCAAATTTTTCTAAGAAAAGTTGATCGATCTCGTCATAACTACTTGTTTTCGAACTATCGATATCTAATACTCCGATCAGTTGGTCATTGTCCAGCATTGGCACAACGATTTCTGACATTGCTGCCGAGTCACAAGATATGTAGTTCTCATGTTCTTTGACATTATCGACGATCATAGTCTTTTTCTCAGCAGCGGACTCCCCGCAGACCCCTTTTCCTAACTGGATGCGGGTACAAGACACGCGACCTTGGAAAGGACCTAGAATCAATTCGCCTTCTTGAAACAGATAATAGCCGGCAAAGACCGTATCTGGTAACGTTTCATTCAGCAATGCGGAAGAATTAGCCAGATTCGCTAACCAGTTACTCTCCGCTTCTAACAATCCTTTTAACTGAAGGAGCATCAGCTCGTATGCTTCTTTTTTCTCCATATCCATCACCTCTGCTATTGATTATAAGCAACTCGCAGAGTTTTGTCTTGGTAGAATTCTTGAATTTCGAAAACTCTTTCTTCTAAAATGGTTTCTTTCCTGTTTTCTTGGAAGAAACATTATGAAAGCATTACTGTTCTTTCCGCTCCTTTGCTCCTCAAGACCATCCCGATCGTCAAAAAAATCAGGCATCAATAACTGTAAATCTTGTTTGTTGATATTGAGGGACTTCTAACTCATCCAAAATAGCTTTTGCCAATGTTCCGCTAGATGTGACAGATTGTCCGGCATCATTTTGAAGCAAGTGATCTTTTCCTAAAATAGCCGGTTTAGCTTCCCCAGCTTGGAAAAGGTTCCCTGGAGAAATTCCTACCCAATCAACATTTTTAACAGTTAATAAAAAATTGTACTCGTCTAATTGATTTTCTGGAATCGCGATCCAGCTTTCACTATCAGGTGCTTTTTTCAAGTCATTAACATTCAAGTCGCCAGAATCATTCAGTAAACTACCCGCCCCTAAAATGAAGAACAATCTAGTTTTCTTTCCACGGAAAAGATGGATCAAACGGGCTGCTAAGTCGACATGTAGATAGGCTTGATCAGGGCTAGTAGCAAACGCATCAATGATAGCATCAAAACCTTCCAACTCGCCTCTTTTCAATTCAAACGCGTCTTTGGTTATTGTTTTGACAGAATTCCCAAACATTTCCTTTGCTTTTTCTTCATTGCGTACGATAGCTACGACTTCATGTCCTCGTGCGCTTGCTTCCCGATAAATCGCTGAACCAGCATTTCCTGTTGCACCAATAATTCCAATTTTCATTGCTCTCTTCCTTTCATCTTTAAACTTGTACATGTAGAAAAACACATGTAACTTTTAAGGTTACATGTTGATTATAAAAAGAAAGCTCCTTTTCGTCAAGCATTTGCTTTTGAAACGGAGCTGTCTCTCTTCATTTTTCAGCAGCCACATTGAGTTTATCTATGATATCTGCTAGTGTGATCTGTTGCATCTCTAACTCAATTTTTTTTTGCAGACGCTCATAGGTCTCATCTAGAACTTCCTGAATGCTACCGCCAATCAAACAATTAGGATTGGTTTTTTTGTCAATATGCAACAATCGTTGGTCCTTTTCAACACTTGAATAAATGTCTAGCAAAGTGATCTCTTCGGATTTTTTTAGTAATTTAGGTTCAGCTTTTCCCCGTTGACTCTCAATCAAGCCAGCTGTTCGCAAATCACTCATGATTCGGCGGACATAGGCTGGATTGGTCTCGACACTTTGAGCAATTCGATCACTGGATAGATCGGTTCCCTTCAACATTTCAATATAGGCCAGAATATGAATGGCATCGCTGTATTTCGTTGAGTACTTCATCCCTTTGATGTCCCTTCAAAAATATACTTTTAGTTATCATACCTTTTTTTAGGGAATTGTTCAAAGAGTTGGGGCTTTTCAGCGCTTTTTGTCGTTTGGTTAAGGCAAATAGGTGATAGGTAAGAAGTACAGCTAATGCCGGTTTTTCTTTGCTGATCAACTTCTAATGTCTTTGTCTCTGCTTAATCTTCTTCAAAATCTGCTACTGCAGTGAGAAGCGTGTTGACATGTTGGATATTCTCTTTACCAAATTGTTCATAATCCAATGGATCTCCTGTCAATGTGCGGTTGAGGAAGCCAATCACCATCGGCATATTCATTCCTGCATACAGCTCAAATGTCGCACCTTCCATGATTAACCGAGAAGCCGCATTGCATGGGGTTCCTCCTAGCAGATCAGCAAAGACCACAGGGTTTTGACTGTCAGCGATGACAGCTGCTAGTTTTTGGCGAAAATCATCGGCACCTTCTTCTGGTAATAATGGGACTGTCTGGATCTCTGACTGAGGCCCCATGATCATTTCTGTACTTTTTTTCAATTCTTCACAAAACCGGCCATGACTAATCAAGACTAATTGCTTTTCCATCAACTTCCTACCTACTTTCCATCTACTTCGAAACAACTCCTAACGCCGACAGTGCCACACTGACGATCAATACGACGAAAATTGCTTTGGTTGATGTCATGTTTTTCTTTCCTAACATCCAATAGACAATGCCGACAATAGCTGCTGGTAAGAGCCTCGGCAAAATCATATCAATATTGTTTTGCATATTCAATGTGACCTCACCAATACTTGGTGCCCAAGCAAATTTTACATTGACCATTGTTGCCACTAATGCTCCTACCATAAAAACACCCAGTAATGTCGCTGCATCTGTTAATGCTGTTAAGCGGCTTTGCATGGTTGTCACAAGGGAAATACCT
Source organism: Enterococcus sp. DIV0574 (assembly GCF_051711125.1). Lineage (NCBI taxonomy): Bacteria > Bacillati > Bacillota > Bacilli > Lactobacillales > Enterococcaceae > Enterococcus > Enterococcus sp. DIV0574. Next base: position 994,727 of record NZ_JBIOMA010000001.1, on the reverse strand, counting down.
TCTTTATAAGCAAATTCCAGTTGTTTCCAACGAAAGATCATGACTACGATTTGTGCAGCGATCCAGATAAAGATGCCGATCGGATTTCCATTGATGGCCATATTCGCAGCCAATGCACCAAAAATCGTTGGCACTAGGGCTGCGAAAATCGAATCACCGATCGCTGCGAAAGGTCCCATCAACCCGGCTTTCAACCCTGAAATGGTATCTTTTGCCTGAAATCCCTCTTTTTCTTCGATCGCTAGATCAATCCCCGTGATAATGGTATTGAAGAAATTTGATGTATTAAAAAACTGTGTATGCGTTTTCATCATTTCTTTTAATTCAGGGGTGTTGTCCCCATAGATTTTACGTAGTTGCGGCAAAATGGTGTACAAGTAACCTGAGCCTTGCATCCGTTCATAGTTCCATCCTAGTTGGAAACCAAATAGGCTGCGCCGATTGATTTGTTGGAAGTCTTTTTTCGTTAATTTAACATTAGATTTCATCGTCTTCAATCTCTCCTTCCGAATGCTGCTCGTTTTGTGCGGTATTAGTTGCTGGACGTGCTTGTCCATTTTTGTAGCTGATAGCGGCAAGTGCGAAACCAATTAGTGCGATTGCCAACATTGGTAATGCGTTGAAGGTACCGCTGAAATCTTTTACAACACTTGCTACACTGCTGCCCAATAGTTGGATATTGCTAAATACCGTTGTTAATAATGCTGTCAAAACAAAGCCTAAAATAAGATAAGGAAAATGTTTTTTTACTGGTAAATAACGAAGTAAAATTGCAAAACCTACAGCTGGTAAGACTGCTCCGGCAACGGATAATCCATCGCCTAACCACTTTAAATCACCATTCAAATAACTAACAACGTTTTCGACTAATCCGCCACCGAAAGCCAACGCGAGAAATACAGGAACAAGTCGTGATAGCGCCCACGGTGCTGCGCCCAACAAAAAGTTTCGTTCGATGGCTTTGAAATTCATATTTTCCACGTGGGTATCGATTCTATGAGCAAAATACGTATTCGCAAAACGAGCTAAAATATCTAATTGAATCATCAAACTAGCTACCGGTACAGCAATTGCAGCAATTGCCTGTTCTGGATCCATTCCTAATGCAACAGAGAATGCCGTGGCCAAAACCGTTCCCGAATTGGCGTCGATCCGCGAAGCACCGCCAAAAGTTCCTACACCAAGGACTGTCAGTTGCATACTACCACCAATCAATAAACCGGTTGTGATATCTCCCATCACTAACCCTGAAAAAAGACCAGCAAAAACGGGCGCACTCATTGAAGAATAGATCTGTAATTCATCTAGAATCTGATAACCTGCATATAATGATAATAATAAAATTTGCCACCAATGAATTTCCATATTGATTCTCCTATCTTTCTAAAAGGCTCATAAAGTTTTCAGCTTTATCGCTAGGGACCATTTGTGCAAAAAGTTTCACACCTTTGCTAGCAAGTTCTTTGAAATCAGCAATATCTGCGGGAACAACATTGATTGACTTGGTAATAGACTTTGTTTCAGCTGTTTGGGACATGTTTCCAACATTTATTTCAGTGATCGGCACACCTAATTCCACTAGTTTGAGCAAACGGTCAGGTTTTTTAGCAACAATCAACAACCGTTGAGAATCATATCTTCCAGCCAAAATATTGGCAGCTGCTTTCTCAATCGGCAAGATACTTAACTTGACCCCTGCAGGCGTTGCTAATTTCAAGCCACTCTTTTCGATTGGATTTTCTGCTACATCGTCGTCCACAACCATAATTCGGCTAATATTCAGCTTGGTCGTCCATAAGTTTGCCACTTGTCCATGAATCAATCGTCCATCAATACGTACACCAATAATACTCATACTTTTTTCGCCTCCATCGTTTTATAAACCGGTTCTTTTCTCAAATGTACTTCTTTTGCAAAGCAGCCCTCCGTTTCAAAAATAATGATTGTATTTTCCCCGTGATTCAAAAATCCGCTTGGTACGTACAATGATAAAATTGGGCCCACTTCCCAAAAGCGTCCAACAGTGACATTGTTGACCAGAACAACTCCTTTGCCGAATCCTGTCAAATCAATAAAAGTATCTCTTTTTTCCTCTAGCACAAAGGAATAACGATAAAACCCGGGTTGTTCTGGATGCCAGTCCCGCGTAAAATCAATTGCTGATGACTTACTGAAGTCTAGCCAGTAATGAGTCCAGTTGGTCACAAAGTGCAGATCAGCCATCACACCTCTACGAATCCCTTTTCGCTGGGTCTCTGCTGTCAGCTTATGTCCATAGTTGACTCGCCCCATATTTTCTACTAGAATATCCAATTGATTTTCTTCTGCCGCTTGCTTAATCAATAAGTCTTCACCAATTTCTCCTTGATATTGCGTTGCAAGGAATGTTTCATTCAAGAAAATCTGGGCACGATCATTTCCATCAATGATCCGGAGCTTTTCTGTTTCCGCGTCCCGCCGTTTCTTCGTGCGGTACAACAAATAGCCATAAGGATGGTCCAATTGTTCCATCGTTTGCGGATAAACCGTCTTGACCGACTGACTGATTTGATCGATAACAGAAAACAAACTGACTTTATCTTGTAGTTGAAGTTCCATTGATAGAGATGTTTTGCTGCGCGGTTCGTGCTGTTCATATTCTGGAAAATGTTCTTTTAGCATTTTCTGCAATGCGTAATACTTTGCTGTCGGATTCCCTTGCTCATCCAATGGTGCATCGTAGTCATAGGAAGTGACCTGCGGTAAATCGACTGCGCCTCTAGCCGAACAACCATTCATAAATCCAAAATTAGTTCCCCCGTGAAACATATATAAATTGACACTACCGATTTCCAAAGCTTCTTTGACTGATTCAGCGAGATCATCTGGGTCTCTCCGAATAATTGGTTCATTCCAGCGATTGAACCAGCCATCCCAGAATTCCATACACATCAAAGGCCATTTTTTGTTGTGCTGATCAAAAAAATCCTGCATCGCTGCAAAGTTTTCTTTTGCCCGGGAACCAAAATTCCCTGTGACCAATACATCATCTTCAATCAAGCTGCCAGCTCGTAAGGCGGCTTGCCAAGGACCATCCGAAGTAAATAAAGGCATATCAATGCCACGGTTTATCAGCATTTCTTTGATAGCTCTCAAATAAGCTTTTTCTTCACCATATGACCCATATTCGTTTTCCACTTGGATCATTAGAATGTTCCCTCCATGACTCAACTGGTAGGGAATGATTTTTGGAAGTAATACATCGTAGTATTCCGCCACATGCGCTAAATAGCTCGGATCACATGCTCTTAATCGTCCAGACTCCTTTAGTAGCCAAGCAGGTAACCCGCCGAATTCCCATTCGGCGCATATATATGGAGAAGGTCGCAGGATGACATACAGACCAAGCTCTTGTGCCAAGGACAAAAAATGCTCTAAATCAAGAATGCCTTCAAACTGAAATAACCCTTTATGCGGTTCGTGCAAATTCCAAGGCACATAGGTTTCGACGGTATTAAATCCAAGCGCTTTCAAATTATAAAGAGAGTGCTCCCAATCATCCGGATGGACCCGAAAATAATGAATCGCACCAGATAGTAGTTTAAAAGGAGAACCATTCATTAAAAACTCTTCTTTTATTTCAAACGTAGCCATGTTCTGCTCCCATTCATTAGTAGTCAGCTTTGCAAGGTGAATTGCTCTATTGGACTGGTTGTACTACTTTCTCATGCCACGAAACGGCAGTTTCTCTTATCACTTCATTCAATTGACGAATGTTTTGTGTCCCTTGTTCTGTCAGCCATTCTAAAGTTGCCGCTTCTCCTTTTTCAACAAAAGGAGCGACTGCATCTTTCCAAGTTGCTCTGCCACAGAGTACACCGTTGAATCGTGCCCCAGCATCTTTGGCAAAACGCAATGTTTCCATGAATAATGCCGCTGAGACCCCAGCACTTAAGAAGATATATGGCAAATCTGTTGCGTCGCTTTGTTCTTTAAAATAAGCGGCAGCTTCTTGACGTGTATAGGCGATCTCCCCTGTTGCACCCCCTTCAACAAATGACATGTTTACTGGTACTTCAACCTTTAAGACATCTACTTTATACTGGGTTTTCGAGAATTCTTTCATCATTTCGATCACTTTGCGCGGTTTTGCTTTGGCATAGGAAAGCGATTTCGTATCTACATTTTTAGCATCATATGACAATAACTCTAAATAAAATGGCAGTCCTTCAGCCATGCATTCGCTTCCAATTCGTTCAACAAAAACTTGCTTGTGAAAATTGATTTCCTCTTCTTCATCGCAATCGTAATACAGCAAAAATTTCACCGCATCAGCACCTGATTCTTTAAACCGAATAACTGAACAATCCGGAAGCAAATCAGGAAAGCGACCAGGAACGGTTTGATCGTAACCGGTTTTCTCATATGCTAGCAAAAGACCGCTCTCTGCTGCACGTTTTTGTGCAGCAGGCAACCCATATTCTGGATCCAATAAAATGGCTGAGGCATAGGGCGTCAATTCTTGTGAAATCAGGGTTTTAAACCGCTCAATCGTTTCTTTCGTCGCTTCCATCCCTAAAGCTGACATCATTTTCTTCAGTGCACCACGCTGATCAATCGCCAGGGCGGTAATAATGCCTTCCGGCGTCGATAAACGTTCCATTGCTTGTCTTTTATTTTCGGACCATTCTAACATGCTTCACACTCTTTCCTAATTTTCATATGGATAAATCGTTACACCTTTGACCACACGATTGACTGTTCCACTTGGCGATGGTGTATCTGGTGTATTACCAACCTTCACCGAACAAAGTAATGCGATCGTTTGGGCTACCATGATATCTGCTAAAGCAAGATAGCCATCCGGCAGTAACGAATCTGCAGCTAACTCAAAGGAATCACCACTAAACAATGAACCCTTTTGACCAATTCCAACAACGCGTTGGGCAATACCGTCATTTTTGATTTCGTCCAGCATATCTACATCGTATTTCTGCGTATATGAGTCATTGCTGACAAACAGGAAAACCAATGTTTGCTCATTGACAAAAGATTTGGGACCATGTCTGAATCCTAAAGATGTATCAAAAACGGTTGCGATTTTTCCAGCAGTTAACTCGAGAACTTTTAATTGTGCTTCTCTAGTCAATCCGCCTAAGCTTCCCGAACCTAAGTAAATGATGCGATGAAAGTCTGATGCCAGATACCCTTGGATCTCTGATTCTCGTTGGATGACTTCTTCTCCTAGTCGGCTTAATTGATGAACATATCTTTCTTTTTGCTGATTGCTTGCTTGATCAAAAATAAGTAGCGCAGTCAGCGTCATACAGCTGAAACTGCTTGTCATAGCAAAACCAGCGTCATTGGCTTTGTTTGGCATTAGTAAAACTAGATTTTCTTTTTTTGTAGGCATTTGTGTAGCCAATAATCCGTCTGGTGCACAGGTGATCACGATATGATAGATCTTGTTGACCAGCTGATTGGCCATCTTAACTGCGGCTAGACTTTCTGGACTATTTCCACTGCGGGCAAATGAGACCAAGATCGTTGTCTCATCAGGAATCAGGTATTCTTTTGGCGTAGCAACGATATCGGTCGAACCAATACTTTGAAAAATGAACTGATTCGTATTTCCTTGACTAGTAAGAAACGGAATTAGTGTATCCCCCACATATTGAGAGGTTCCGGCCCCTGTAAAAATGACGCGGATCGGTCGCTCTCCAGCATGTTGTTTCGCATCCGTAAACAAACGATCTAGATCTGCGACTGTTTCTTGATAACGGTCAAACGTCTCATGCCACAGTTCCGGTTGTTGTCGAATTTCTCGGGTAGTATTTTCTGCTCCTAGCTTTTGCAGTTCTTCTTTTGACAACATAAACATTTTCTTTCCTCCAATTCAGTTAGTGGAACGCAGATGCCTGATCTTATAATGAAACTTATCGGCCCGTGCCACACTTAATGTAAATTCAATTACTTCGTTCTCGAGATTATAGGTTGAGCGAACTAAATGGAGCACTGGTGATCCTTCTGGAATATTTAGCAGCTCACTATCTTCTTTCTGGGCAATACTGGCATAAAATTCTTCGTCAGCCGATCGTACCATTTGATTGAAATCTTCAGAAAACAAATCGTATAACGGTTTTATCGATAGCAGTTCCCGAGATAGTGTCATAAATAGCTTCACTGGCAAATAGGATTTCTCGATCATCATTGGCAGATCGTCGGCTAAACGCAAACGGTCTAACTGAAACAAAGGTTCACCTAATTGAACATTCATATGCCCCGCTAAATACTTGGTTGCTTCAATCTTCTTGAAGGCCAATATCTTGGTTTCAGGATGTTTGCCCATTGCCCGCATTTGTTCGGTAAAACTATATGCGCCAGCTAGATCAGTCGCATTTGTCCTTAATTCCGAAACAAAGGTTCCTTTTCCATGTTGTCGATAAATGTAGCCCATTTTTTCCAGTTCTTGCAAGGCTAGTCGCACCGTCGTGCGACTAACGCCATAAAAACTGGTCAACTCTCTTTCTGATGGCAGCTTATCATGAGCGACCATACTGTTTTCGATTCGTTGTTTCAATATTTCTACCAGCTGATAATAAAGTGATTTTGATTGAAATGTATTTTGCATCGATGTCTCTCCTAACTGGTTATAACCACAATACGAGTATAGTAGTGGTATTTTTTATGAGTCAATACTAAGATCAGTTTTTTTTGTATTTTCATTTTTGGTCTTGTTAATATGATTGGTATCATTGACTTTAACAGGCATAAAAGAAAATGAAAAATGATTTTCCAACTATTTTCATTCAAGAACAACTTCTATTTTTTTCTTTTTCGCACTTCAACTGGTATCTTTTTTTTATTAGCTACACTCCTTCATCAGCAAGCGGTTTATCTCAGACTATCAAAAAAAGCGAATCGAGGAGATCAAATATAGGTCCTCAACTCGCTTATTAAACTGACGATAGCGTTATACGTGCTAGACGATTTCCAAGTGGCTCAAAGATAGCTCTCCACCCCTGTCATATGCGGTAATAATCATTTCTGAAGCTGAGAGATCCGTTATTTGCTGATAAGTTCACCCATTGTGAGAAGTAATTGGCAACAGAGATCCCTTTTTCAGTCAATCCCTTGAGATCCATCCATTCTTGCTTCATTCGACTATTGTGATATGATTGACCATTGAATCAGCATGTTTCTGCCCCCTGCAATCCATTGAGCCGCAAGTAAAACAACCTGATTCATTTCTAAAAGATGATTATTCTTTCACAATAGCATCTTTATCCTTCCCAGTTAATCGAATATAAGCTATTTAGAAATTCTTCCCATACTTCTTTTTTTATATCACTCTCTAAGACAAACTCAAAAACTTTTTCAATCTTTAAATTATCGTCATTTAGTCCTGCATACCATTTGTAATCAGGGGCCTCATTTTTCATACGATCCTCAAATAACTTTTCTATACATTTGTCAGTAAGAAAGTTATCTGTTTCTTGACTTGTTCGTTTGTAGAATTTCCATATATTACCATTTGTATACAAAACTTTTTTAAACCATAGTATTTGTCCTAAGAGTTGGCCTAAATCTTGATTCAGTTCATTTCCTGGTTTTTTTGCTTTCTCAAATTCTGATATTAGATCGATTGATTCTAGATCTAATAGCTTCTCATCGACATTTTTTACTTCAACGCAGCCATAAATCAAATTTTTATTCGCTATATTTACACTTCCCCCGGCAAGATTATCTGAATTATCAAACCGTTCATCCAAGATGACAAAATCAGGAAATGAAGATAAGCCATAGAATATCTGACCTTTTGGACTCCTACTTCGCAAGCTTACATCTCTTAAAGATAGCCTAGACATATTTTTGCCAGCCTTAATCATTTCCGCAACTAGATGATATAGGTCATTTTCAATCCAGTTTTGTCTTTTAATCAGGTTTAATTCTCGCATATAGTATTCAAATTTCTGATTTCTCATGAAAAATCATTCCTCTTTATTTACTCATTTCTCTAGCACCTAAATCTCGCTGGACATCGTTTCCCACTTAACACGCTATTTTCATGATCTATTTTTATTGTTTGCCTCCCTTATGAGTTGTTGACATTCAGTATTCATGAATTAATCGTCAGACGGATTAAAGATGGATCTCCAACCCGTCATATGCGGTAATGATCATTTCTGAAGCTGAGAGATCTGCCATCTCTTGATAGGTTCTCCCTCCATTGTGAGAGAAATGATTGGCGACAAAGATCGTCTTTTCAGTCGCTAACTTGCGATCCATCAGCTCCTGTTTCATTTGAATATTTTGCGACCAATTCATATGATTGGCCATCTGGTCAGCATTGGTCTGCCCCGTGCAATCCATTGATACACAATCAAAAATAAACTTATTTGCTTCTAAAAAAGCAAACATCTCTTCCGTCAAGTAGCCTGTATCGTGTCCATAGAGAAGTGTTTTGCCTGTTGGATCTTTGATGACATAGATAAAACAATCTTCGGCAAAATGACCATGTTGTGCCGGTAAAGAATACACTTCATAGCCATTGATCCATGTTTTTTGATACGCTTCCAAAAGATGATACGTCAGGCGTTGTTCATCGTAACGTCCTTCCAATTGGAACGCTCGGTCATAAAAACCTTTCACATAGGCATTGCCATAGACAGCCAATTGAGTCGTGATCCCATTGGCATATCCGGACATTCGATAAGCTAAATCTTCTCCGTAAAAATGATCTGAGTGCCAGTGGGTCAGCAATAATGCTTCGACGCGATTATAATCCACTCGACCACTCAATCGGTGCAGGTAACTGTCCCCAGGAAAATCGATCAAAAGCTTGCCATCATCCAACAACGCTTGCGTTTGGGTCCGAATCTCCCGGCCTTTTTTCTCCATCGCATGACGGCAGATCCTACAATTACAAAATATGGCTGGAACACGTTCTGCCGCAGCAGTACCCAAATAAGTGACTTTCATCCTCATCCCTCATTTCAATTTTTATCTTTGTTTAGGTATAGCATAATTTTTATCGACTTTCATGACTTTTTCGAGATTCTAATCAAACTTTTCTTCGGATTCAATCGAATCCTCAGTCAGAACAAAAGACAATTTTCGGGATACTGTTAAAAAACATGCAGCTACATGATCAGCCTTATTTACTTGCGCATAAGGTATTAAAGCAAATGATAGACCCCTCCTGACCAAAAGAAAAAAGCCCTTGAAAACAAGGGCTTTTGCTTCATCTGATAATAAATGATTAACGACGAATTTCTTTGATACTTGTGAAAAGTCATTAAAGTATTGATATAAAAGTTTTTCTCTTTTTCTGACTACACTTTGACTAAAGCATAGTCACAACACCTATTTTAGATTCTAAAATACCTGCACTTCTGCCAAAATCTAATTTTCTAATGAATCAAAAGCAAGCAAAGGCTTTATTCTTTCGTTTGATGTTAAATGCCGATATATTTTTGAAGTTGTACTATCTGTATGACCTAAACGATCCTTTAAAACATCCCAACTGCAATACTCAGCTACTAAACTAGCCATCGTATGACGAGCCAGATGAGTATGGAAATTTTTGTTGATTCCACATCTCTCTACACAGCGCTTAACGTGGTCATTTACATATTCACGACGATAAGGAACTCCACGCTTACCAGGATCAAGATAAACAAATAAATAAGTCTCGTCTACAACAAAATTGCTATTTCTTTTTGTTTTATTTAATACATCAATTAATTCGTGCAATTTCTCCATTACTAACGGTGTGACAGGTACTCTTCTAGCAGAACTAACAGATTTTGTAGTTTCAATTCGAAAATCTTTGCTTTTTCCTTTTACTGCCGTCTGCTTATAAAATAAGATTTCATTTCGTTCAAAATCTATATCTTGAGGTTGTAAAGCAAGTGCTTCACTCACACGACACCCAGTATAAAACAAAACATGAAAAAGAACAGACATGGGTAATTCTTCATAAATGATCCCATAATTTAAAAAAGTTCGCAATTCATCTACTGTTAAAAACTTATCTTCTAAACTATTAACAGACTCTTTTAAATCTTCAACTGTTAACTGATACTTAGGCATTTTTACAAACTCCATTGGATTTTCATTTATCAAATTCTTTTTCTTACAATATTTAAAAATCATATTTAGAACTTGAACAAGAGATTGTAAACTATTTTTAGCATAACCAACATCAATGCCGTCAATTCCTTTTTCTTTTAAAATAAAAAGGAATTTTTGTAGTTCTTCTGAAGATAAACTGCTTAATTTTTTATCACCAATCCATCGATTAAGTATTTTTACCTGTTCTTCTCGCTTATCATATGTTGCCCTCTTTTGTTCGTTTAGTGATCGATAATATTCAAACCACTTTTGACTAACCACATTGAATTTATCATTACTAGCAATTCTTTTTTGCTTATTTCTGTGTTGTTTTTCCATTTCAAGATAAGCTAGCTGAGCCTCACGCTTAGAATTAAAACCTCGTCTCGTAGTTCGAAAAGCCTGAAAGTACCAAGTAATTTTTCCTGTTGCAGTAATATGTTTTTTAAAACGACTCATATTTTCCATTTGTTTTTACCCCCAATTATGAAGGAACCCAACAATCGGAAACTCTTGAAAATCTTTCTATTTATAAAATAATTATACAATATACAGACGAAAAAATAAATTCTACAATTCTCGTAATAAACGAAACTGATCACAAAAGTATTCTTCCTTTCCTTTTTTTATCCACTCCAAAATATCATCTCTAAGGTAATGCCCTTTGATGCCAAACCAGCATCTTGGAAAATTATCTAGTTTTATAAGACGATTTAAAGTACTATCACTTATTTGAAATTGTTCTTTTAGATCTTTATTTGTTAAAACTAACGGTAGGTCATTTATTCTCTTTACTTTATTGATAGAATCCTCTAGCTTTTTGGGATTAAATAAACAATTTTCTAACTCTGATGAATTATTTTTATTGTTATTCTTTGACATGATTATCTCTTCCCTTCTATTATTAAGGATTAATCTATCAGCTGCCTTTGTCAAAAGCACATAGGAATTTCACCTCTCCCCAAGTTTACGGCGAGCCTTACGGAAGTATCATTATCCCAACCTCAAATCATCGCTTTTTATTGACTATAAAAATTATTTTAGAATATTTATCGCTCCTTCTTTATAATAAGAGATCATGGCGTAACTAAAATATGCTCCTTGAAGTGTTAACGTACTGATAGAATATATTTATTTTTCAATGAACAATAGGTTTTCTACCTAAAAGAATCCGCTAATCTAAAGTATTAGAAGACTCTTTTTGGTAGAAAAAGTAGAAAGGGGAGTTTTTAGCTAGTTAACTTTAAATTTCAATATAGCTTCTATTAATTTAACTTCTAATTGCCTTAGCATATATTCATCCACATAGGTAATAAATTGCCCCACCTCATTAAATCCATTTGTTAAACATAACTTAGCTATATAATTATGATAATGTTTGAGTATCATCTTGATCGAAATTGGATCTTCTTCTAGAGCAGATAGGATAATAGATAGTGGAACTAATGGATACTGCCATTTTTTGGGTTTATCTACCATAGGTCATACCCCATTTTCAATTGTTCAACTGCCTTCGTTCGTTGATACCAGATACCACTTGTACTCATATTGAGAATTCTACCGATTTCAGCATCATTAAAATCGGCAAAATAATAAAGTAGAATAATCTTCCTTCTTATATCCGATAACTGATCAATTGCTGCTGATAACTTCTGATCTGAAATTAATATCTCCATTCCAAATAAGAAATAGACATCTTGTTCATCAAAATTAGTTTGTGGATACTTCCCTTCATTTACATCATTCAGTGGTTCCTCATTATCTTTTATTCTAGTGTTTCGTTTTCGAATAGACTTAGCTTCGTTTCGTAATACTTTTTTGCAGTAGGCATCAAATTGGTGTTGTATAGATTTCTCATTGTAGTTTTGTTGCACGATAAATATGCTCCTTTTCCCCTTTCCACTAATACAACAATCAGAGAGTGCCTTTTTTTCGAAAAAACTAAAAAAATAATCATACTTTTTAGGTGGAATTTCATTCTCAAAAAAAAAAAAAAAAAACGATTAGTATCACTAATCGTTTTTGAGTATTCCTTGCAAAAGCCAAATTACTTTTATAGTTAAAATTTGATATTGATAATCATCCTTCTTTCGGTAGTGGGTAATCATTTTGATCTTTCTATTCTACTTGATGATTTTTTAGACTCTCTCTTTTTATAATCAATTAGGCCTAAACTTCCCAACAATAGAAGACCACCAAAGATAGTAATCATATTTGTATCCTCTTCACCTGTTTTGGGTAACATTTTCGCTTTTTTAGCTTGTTTCCCTACTTGTGTAGTGTCCACTGGGGTGACGACTTCCACTTTACTTCCTTCTGGAAGATTGAGAATGTTGTCCGTTAGGTCAACTCCTTCTCCTTTATGAACTTCTTCTGGCATGATTTGTTCTGGTTCAATTGTTGGAATTGGTTTGATTTCTACCCAATCTACTTTATCTTTGACTGTTACTGGTACCTTAACCGTTGTACTTGATCCATCTGGGAAGGTGACTTTCACTTCTCCTTTATGTTCACCTACTTGTGTAGTGTCCACTGGGGTAACGACTTCCACTTTACTTCCTTCTGGAAGATTGAGAATGTTGTCCGTTAGGTCAACTCCTTCTCCTTTATGAACTTCTTCTGGCATGATTTGTTCTGGTTCAATTGTTGGAATTGGTTTGATTTCTACCCAATCTACTTTATCTTTGACTGTTACTGGTACCTTAACCGTTGTACTTGATCCATCTGGGAAGGTGACTTTCACTTCTCCTTTATGTTCACCTACTTGTGTAGTGTCCACTGGGGTAACGACTTCCACTTTACTTCCTTCTGGAAGATTGAGAATGTTGTCCGTTAGGTCAACTCCTTCTCCTTTATGAACTTCTTCTGGCATGATTTGTTCTGGTTCAATTGTTGGAATTGGTTTGATTTCTACCCAATCTACTTTATCTTTGACTGTTACTGGTACCTTAACCGTTGTACTTGATCCATCTGGGAAGGTGACTTTCACTTCTCCTTTATGTTCACCTACTTGTGTAGTGTCCACTGGGGTAACGACTTCCACTTTACTTCCTTCTGGAAGATTGAGAATGTTGTCCGTTAGGTCAACTCCTTCTCCTTTATGAACTTCTTCTGGCATGATTTGTTCTGGTTCAATTGTTGGAATTGGTTTGATTTCTACCCAATCTACTTTATCTTTGACTGTTACTGGTACCTTAACCGTTGTACTTGATCCATCTGGGAAGGTGACTTTCACTTCTCCTTTATGTTCACCTACTTGTGTAGTGTCCACTGGGGTGACGACTTCCACTTTACTTCCTTCTGGAAGATTGAGAATGTTGTCCGTTAGGTCAACTCCTTCTCCTTTATGAACTTCTTCTGGCATGATTTGTTCTGGTTCAATTGTTGGAATTGGTTTGATTTCTACCCAATCTACTTTATCTTTGACTGTTACTGGTACCTTAACCGTTGTACTTGATCCATCTGGGAAGGTGACTTTCACTTCTCCTTTATGTTCACCTACTTGTGTAGTGTCCACTGGGGTGACGACTTCCACTTTACTTCCTTCTGGAAGATTGAGAATGTTGTCCGTTAGGTCAACTCCTTCTCCTTTATGAACTTCTTCTGGCATGATTTGTTCTGGTTCAATTGTTGGAATTGGTTTGATTTCTACCCAATCTACTTTATCTTTGACTGTTACTGGTACCTTAACTGTTGTACTTGATCCATCTGGATACGTAACTTCTATCGTTCCTTCATACTCACCTGGCTGGGTTGTATCAATGACACCTTCTGGTGTAGCATCGTTCACTTTCGTGCCTTCCGGCAACTCTTCCAAGTTAGTTACATTATCCGTCAGATCAATCGTTCCTCCGTAGTTGACTTCTTCTTTTTCTACTTCTGGAGTATATTTTTCAGCATCATTTCGATTGTCCACTACTTCCACTGGAACTTTCACTGTATCTTTTGTTCCATCTGGATACGTAACTTCTATCGTTCCTTCATACTCACCTGGCTGGGTTGTATCAATGACACCTTCTGGTGTAGCATCGTTCACTTTCGTGCCTTCCGGCAACTCTTCCAAGTTAGTTACATTATCCGTCAGATCAATCGTTCCTCCGTAGTTGACTTCTTCTTTTTCTACTTCTGGAGTATATTTTTCAGCATCATTTCGATTGTCCACTACTTCCACTGGAACTTTCACTGTATCTTTTGTTCCATCTGGATACGTAACTTCTATCGTTCCTTCATACTCACCTGGCTGGGTTGTATCAATGACACCTTCTGGTGTAGCATCGTTCACTTTCGTGCCTTCCGGCAACTCTTCCAGATTAGTTACATTATCCGTCAGATCAATCGTTTCTCCATAGTTGACTTCTTCTTTTTCTACTTCTGGAGTATATTTTTCAGCATCATTTCGATTGTCCACTACTTCCACTGGAACTTTCACTGTATCTTTTGTTCCATCTGGATACGTAACTTCTATCGTTCCTTCATACTCACCTGGCTGGGTTGTATCAATGACACCTTCTGGTGTAGCATCGTTCACTTTCGTGCCTTCCGGCAACTCTTCCAAGTTAGTTACATTATCCGTCAGATCAATCGTTCCTCCGTAGTTGACTTCTTCTTTTTCTACTTCTGGAGTATATTTTTCAGCATCATTTCGATTGTCCACTACTTCCACTGGAACTTTCACTGTATCTTTTGTTCCATCTGGATACGTAACTTCTATCGTTCCTTCATACTCACCTGGCTGGGTTGTATCAATGACACCTTCTGGTGTAACATCGTTCACTTTCGTGCCTTCCGGCAACTCTTCCAAGTTAGTTACATTATCCGTCAGATCAATCGTTCCTCCGTAGTTGACTTCTTCTTTTTCTACTTCTGGAGTATATTTTTCAGCATCATTTCGATTGTCCACTACTTCCACTGGAACTTTCACTGTATCTTTTGTTCCATCTGGGTACGTAACTTCTATCGTTCCTTCATACTCACCTGGCTGGGTTGTATCAATGACACCTTCTGGTGTAACATCGTTCACTTTCGTGCCTTCCGGCAACTCTTCCAGATTAGTTACATTATCCGTCAGATCAATCGTTTCTCCATAGTTGACTTCTTCTTTTTCTACTTCTGGTTCATAAAATTCAGCATCACTAGAAAGTTTCTTATAATATAAATTAATGACATTTCCATCTTTTTGTGTAATTATTAAACTTTCAGGATCGGCAGTCACAAACTCATAATTACTAATTTCGTATGTTTCCCCCATATCCATTCCATTAATTTCTTGACCAAACGTAGAAACTAAATAGGTTGATTCACGTAACTTCAATAATTGTTCTGTATCTTTGGTTGAATAATCATAGAAATTAATAGTAGTAGGGAATAAATTAATATAACTTGAAGCAAGTGAGTTTCTTACTACCCTCTCTTGATCATTTTTTTTATCCGTAAACCATGTTTTAATTTCTGCTGATACCAATTGACCTTCATCTTCAATTAAAGGTTTAGGCATAACAGGAATATCAATAAAGTTTGCACCAACAAATGGAGAGGAACTCACAGTATTCATAAAACTTTCAACCGCATTCACATAGTAAACTCCGTTTTCATACTGACCCGCTTTATCTTTGTTGACTTCAATTTTAATTTTATTATCTACAAACATATTCTTTTTCAACATGACAGGTGCATTTGATCCACCGTCATGATGGTTGATACTACTTTCTCTGTATACTTGCCAAATCGTAATATAATCATCATCTGAAACTAAATTTAATATTTGTGGATCAATCTCAATATTAAATGAAACAGGTCGACCTAAATCAAGTGCCGTTCCATATAAAAGATTATTCATGATTGTATTCTGAACCCTAATCAGACTTTTATCAGTTCCTTCGAGAGTATTACTGAACTGACCATCGCTCCCCATTTGCTTTCCTTCATAAGTAGTAGTAATTGTATGCACAGATGGTGAGTTTAACCAATTTGAATTATTTTCAATTGACTCCTGTTTTGATAGATCAATAATAGTATTTTTATTTAAACTTTCTTTAGCAATAGTTGCAACACCAGAACTTGATTGACCTTGTAAACGAAGTTGAACACCAAACTTATCCCTTCCAAGCTCTTGCTGTAACTCTGCGACATCTTTCGATAATTTTATATAGATATTCGCTTCATATCTTTCAGCCTCGAGAGGAACAGATGGAAATACCCCCCAGTTTCCAGATAGCGCGCCTCGACTCTTAGGATTCGTGCCCGGAATACGTATGAAAAATTTATCTAATAACACACGATAGATTCCGCCAGTTTTTTGATCTACTTGTGCATAAGCATCACTTACACCTGTCGGAGTTCCAAAAGTATTTACATTGCTCAATGTATTAGTATCTACTTTTTCAAAATATCGTTGGTACCCAACTTGTGCACCGATGTTTACGGTATTTTTTATGTTAATTTCTTCAATATATTTCGTAAGCTCTGGATCCACACGAAGATAAATCCAATCAATTGAAGCAGGCGTTGCTGCAGCTCTGTAAGCCATTTTCAAATGTAATTGAGTGGGATCATCAGTTTTTACACCCACATAAGTAATTCCAGTCTGAGTAATCAAACTTCCAGAAATGTTAGAATTGTCTGGTAGTGCCCAATCTTCTAAAAAGTTTTCTCCAGTTTGAACATCAAGACTCCTAACACTTCTACGTAAAGTTCTTGATGCTGATGATGAATTATTTTCCTCTAATAAAGAAATACTATCTTTTTTGATCGTTTTTTGTGGAGTAACATTTTCTATAGCAGTATCTTCTAAATTAACTAAGTCCCTTGTTGTATTAGATAAAACTGTCGTATCTTTATCTACTTGTGAAGTATTGCTTTTTATACTTTCTTCTGTAACTCTTGTCATCTGATTCTCAACTAAAGCAGCATCATCGCTATCTTCATGAGGATGTACTTCTAATTGTTGAATAGCATCATTATCAGTCAAGACTTCCTTTTGAATAATACTCTCTGACTGAACTTCAATACTATCTTCAGATAAATTTGTATTTTCTTGATTGTTAGTAGTTTCACCAAATGAATTTTCTGATTCAGAAATGGTTGCTTTCGAAGCTAGTTCTAGATCTTTATTTATAGCACTATCTTCCGACACATCAATATTTTGTTTTTCTTCTGAATTACTTTCTTTTAGAATAGAATTATTCAAAGTAGATTGGATTTCAGTTGATTGATTTATCTCCGTTGTTTCACTAGCAAAAGAAACTGTAGGACAAGAAATTAATCCTATTCCTAAAAACATTGCACCGATAATGAAAGAAGCCGCTCCACCTCCTCCTTTTTTCTTTTTAATTGCGTACTTAAACTTCTTCTCGCTTCTTTGATAAAACATACTTTATCCTCCTAACATAAAAAGTTATCAAAAAGAAAACCTAAAAACGAACGTTCATTTTATAAGAAAGGTTAGAATAGATTCCCTTTCTCAATTTATATGTTAAATTAAATTTATAATATTTTCAATATGAACGTTCACTTTTTATTAGTCACAAAAGATCTATTTCTTTTGTATTCATTTAACCTTTTTTCTCGTTGATAATAATAAAGGGAAGGATTTAATTTATAATCAAATGAGAATGATACTCAAATAAAGGAGGAATCTTAGTAGAGATTATTATGAGTAAAAACGAATTTTTTTAATATAAATTCACTTAATAAGTCAAATAAGACTGCCAATAAAATGATGTTCCTCAAGTAAAAAACAGCTAAAACTCTTTCTAAAGTGGCTGACTACTAACCATATAGTGGGGAAAAGATAAATAAAAACAAACAAGTGATTATATACTCAACAATCAGTTTAACCATTGCATCCATTCTAAAAGATGCTGATCGCCATTATCAAATAAAGAAATTTTTCAACTTTGAAAAAAGGTTCATAAACTCGACATTTCTTATTAAAAACTTAACTCATAGTATTCTTCCTAAAATAAACATGATAATAATATCAATATACAACGATCTTATAGAGGTTATTAGCAGTATAGATTGCATAAGTTTCTTTTCACGTTTTCTTTTTCTTTTCCTTCAAAGAAAAAGAACAGATCTTTCTTATTAAAAAATTTGTTTTGAATAAAATGGATAGGATGACTTCATTTTAGTAAAAGCTGAAAATAAAGAATCTAGAAAGTCTATTCTTAGAAAATTTAGTTCTTTATTGCATAAATAACTATGGCGAATTAAAAGATATAATCAATATCAAAAATCAAAATCAAAGAATGTGCCCAATCAAGGGAGAAGCAAAAGCGTCTTTCCTTGATTCGTTGCAATGAGGTTTTTACGGGGTTCAGTCTATCTTTATTACCAGAATATATTTACCTTTCTAAATTGATCAGTGACGTCTTTTTAGTAACCCATAAAACTGGAAATACTATTTTTTGACGTTATTCTTACTAACAAATGAATATAACATGAGCTTTAATGATTTCAATATCTTTCATCTCACACAATTTTCTTAATATCTGACCAATACCTACTCTTAACTTTCCATAAATCACTTTTCGTCGATACTTTGGATAAAGAAAATATGATACTTACAATTCCATCTCGTATGTGCTACACTTTTATCGTCGGTAAACATTAGAAACTCCTTTCGATCTGATATGCGGTTAGTAGCCATTATTAGTATATCGAAAGGAGTTTTTTATCGCTAAAGCTATTTCGTCCACGCACAGAAATGCGTGTTTTTTTGTTTCGTACGCTACGCGAACGAGACTGACTAAAGTTAATAACTAAAAGAGTATTAAGTATACTTACAACAGTTAGTATACTTAATACTCTTTATTAATTTGTTTTACATGACTTTTCATCAAATAAGGAAACTACAAATATAATTTCTTCAAATACCACTCAATCTAATTACAGTTAGTCTACTAGTCGCTCATCATTCATACCAAAATATTGATGCAATGGTTTTTGTTTTCCTGACAATAGTTGATCGATCGTCACAAATTCGTACCCTTTATTTTTTAACATGGAGATCATATTTGGTATGGCTTTAACTGATTCAGGATGGATATCGTGGATTAAGATGATTGCACCATTATAAACATTCTGTTTGACAACATTATTGATTGCTCTAGGATTTTTTGATTTCCAATCCTGTGAGTCAATATCCCATTGAATAATTGGCATGCCAATTGTTTCAGCACTTTTTTTGTCAATAGCGCCATAAGGGGGACGGATATTGCGAGGCAAGACGCCTGTAGCCTTGAAAATTGCTTTATTAGCTTTATTTATTTCACTTTGTAATTCATCTGTCGAAAGTGTATTCAATTGTGGATGAGAATACGAGTGACATGCTACCTCATGACCCTCGTCGTGGACTTGTTTTGCAACATCTGGATTTTGATCCACCATCTGTCCTAACATGAAAAAAGTAGCTTTCACGTTATCTGTTTTTAGTATATTCAACAAATCAAGTGTTGAGCTATTATTTGGACCATCGTCAAAAGTAAGAGCGACGTACTTTTTATTTTCATCTAATGCAGGTAATGTATCTTTTATACTTTCTTGCGAAACCAGATCTGTATCAATGAATGGAGCAATATCTTTGTATTTTAGAGTGACTTTAGAAGTTCCAGTTGAATTTTTTGGTAAGACGATAGTCAATTCATCAGGTGTATAAGTCATTTTACTATCATAAGAAATTCTATCCATTGTTAATACAGCATCAATGATTTTTTCAGGTTCTTTGGCTTGATCAAGTATGGATTGCTGAATCACCTGTTGAATACCTAAGAGACTTCCTTCATCTGGAATCAAATCCTTATTTGTGATTTCTTTGCCAGTTTTTTTGAAAATATAGATATCTTTCTCAGAAATACTATCTGGCTTTTTGAAATTTTCCTTACTGCGATCCCAGATAAAACTATCTGCTTCAATTCTATATTGATTAACTTTAGAAGATATTGCTGTTGCTTTTATTCTGGCAACTGTGAGCACTTCTTTTTCACGATGCTTTTTTTGTTGCTTTTGAGCAAGCTCGTCTAAGAGCTGGTTTGCATTTTTGAAAGGAACAGTATTTTCATCAACTGGACGGTAAACAAGGCACTTATTTTCTCCGTCATTTATAGTATCTATTTTCGTTGAAATTCCACTTTGGTCTTGCTCTTCTTGGATTGAAGCCATGAGATTTTTTGCAGCAGTTTCATATTTGGCTTGAGCTTCTGCTTCTTGCTGTTTTAATGTATAAACAATATAGCCGCCAGTAGCGACAATTACTAGAATAAGTGCGGTAAACAATGCGAATATATACTTGCTATAATTAGATTTTTTCTTCGGTATTTTTGGTTGTTTGTTTTCGTTTCCGGTTTTGGGCTTTACAGCTTCATTCAATTGATTTGTATTTTCACAGGTATCAGGTTCTTGTTTGTGACGTTGGCTACGACGTGCATAGGTATTTTTGTCAGACATATGACTTTATCCCTCCATTTATCATCATAAAGTAAAATAAAACAGCGCAATTATAATGAAAACGAATTCATAGATAATTTTTAAGGAAAGTTTTTTCTATTATTCTTTTACTTTCGGCGTAGTAATTATCGCTAATTCCTCACCACTTTAGATATTGTGGCTACTTAATTTTCAACTCAGTTTTGATAACATTAGAATCACTAGTTTTGATTTTAGTTTTTGAAATTGTACCATTCGATAGATTAATTAGTATGGTTGTAGTCTTTGAAATACCAATAATGGTCTAGGATTAAAAATATAAACTATTATCCAATCTTGTTCTATTTGATTAAACATACTATTTTAATACTTTAATTATTAGTAATTAGCTAAACAGAATCACTTGCTTTGATAGTGTAGCCAGTTTCTCTTTATTTAAATTATTCACTATTAGGCGAAAGGATGTTATTTCAGAATTTCTATTCGAAGAAACTTCTTTTTTTGTTTTTTGTGCATTTGATTATGCATCTTATTACTTTGTTAAGTTCCCTTTAACAATCTATCAAAGAAGACTATTTATTAAGTCTCTAAAGAATTCACCATAGTAGTAACACTTAATACGAGAAACTAAAATACTGTAAATAACATATTTGTACTTACACCAATTTAAAATATTTTTTCTACGTATTGCTTCCTCCTCTCTATTTTTCAATCATTTAAAAATCACAATTAATAGTACAAAAACTTTTATTAACAGATACAATAAAATATTATCATCAATTTTAGCATTGTAAAATAATTAATTATAAATAATAGCATTACAATTTTGTAATATTTTTTCGAATATGTTAATTCCTATACATAATAAAGAGCAGATCAAATCCTAATAAAAGAAAATTAATCTGCTCTACTGTTACAACTAATTAATCAAACTATTATATCGTTTTGCTAAACGTCTACTTCTTCCAGTATTGACCTTGATAAAACAACAATCCCGGTCTTGTTTTAACACTCTACGAACTGTATCAACACTAACATGTAAAGTTGCAGCAATATCAGCTAATGTACTCCCATTTAATCTCATTTGCTTTGCAAATCGATAACGCCGATAAGCATCAATATTCTTGGAATCCATAGACAATAATACTTTTCTTACCATGTATTTTCTCCAAAGATTGGATTTTAATGGGCCATCATTTCTTGAGCAATCTCATGCTCAGATAATGAAGCTGGATAGAAAGTAGGCCAATTATGCATTTCATTATAAAGTTTTTCTTGACTTTCTCCACCAAAGAAAATATGGAAATGCTCTGCCTTACTTGGTGCAATTCCATGATCACTAAATTGAATATATTTAAAGCGACCAGCACCTGCATCATCAGTTTCAAAATTAAAACGAACACCACGGTTTCCTTTTTCATAATTCAAAATTTTGTATCCAACATATTTGTATGTGTATTGATGATGTTCACCGTTGACTACAAAATCAATGGTGTTGTCTTTAATGTTGATAGTATCAATATCTGTCTTATAGCCAGTAGTATAATAATCTTTGTACTCGGCAGCTGTCATGTCTTTATTGAGTTTTGCTTTGTAATCGAAAACTTCATCCAAAATTCCATCTTTTAACAACGGATAAACAGATTGCCATTCGCCTGTATAATCACTCAATTCGCGATCCTTCACATCGGCATCTTTAAAGTACCCATTAGCAACTGTCTTTTCATCCTTCGCTTCTTTTTCTGGAACTACCTCTTCACCAGCAACCATAGTTGTTTTCTCTAACGCTTTTAGATTGTCTTCCATTACTGAAACATAATCTTCACCATTATCCATTTGTTCTTTTGTAAGACTTTCAAGAGGATTCAATACTTCCAATTTTATCCCAGCTTCATTGGCCAAAGTTTTTGCGATTTTATCATTAGCATTCTTTTCAAAATAAATATAATTGATCTTATTTTTTTTAACATACTCTTTTAATTCAGCTAATCGACCAGAAGATGGCTCTTCTTCAGGACTTAGTCCAGCAATAGGAACTTGTATCAATCCATAATCCAAAGCTAAATATCCAAAGGCTGCATGTTGTGTCACAAAACTTTTTTGTTTCGCTTCTTTAAGACTAGTGGTATAGTCAGCATCCAACCGTTTCAGTTTAGTCAAATACTTTTCAGCATTTGTCTCAAATACTTTTGCTTTTTTCGGATACAATTTAACTAACTGATCCTTGATATTTGAAACTTCCTTAATTGCCATTTTGGGTGAAACCCACGTATGAGGATCTAGTTCATGATGGTGATCTTCTTCTCCGTGATCATGATCTTCTTCTTCACTACCTGGCAATAAAATCATGTCTTTTGTTCCTTCTACTACATTAGGCCCAGCTTTCTTCCAACTTTCTTTAGCTTTTGGTACCCATGATTCCATGTTTTCGTTATGATATACAAAAACATCAGCATCATGAGCTTTTGCCATATCCTTAGCTGAGGGCTCATAGTCATGAGGTTCTGATCCCGCTGGAACCATTAAATCCACGTTCGCTTCATCGCCGACGATGTTTTTGGTGAAATCATACATTGGATAGAATGTTGTTACAATTTCTAATTTTCCATCTTTATCATTCGATACTTTTGCATCATTAGTGCTGGAGCAAGCTCCCAATAATCCTAGAGCTGCTATCCCAACAAGTCCTACACTGATTTTCTTCATTCTTTTTCCTTCCTTAATTATGCTAATTTCTTCATTTTATTTCGTTTATGTTCTTTGATAATTTTTAATGCCCTTTTTCTAGTTTTAATATTCGGGCTTTTAAGTCGTCGATATGCACTAGATATATCCGTTTTCTCCATTAGAAATTACCCCCAATCAATACTTATCATTATTTGCTTTCCGCCAGTAATTTATCAAAACTCTGTTTGATCCTTTCTTCATCCAACATTTTTCCGATTAGAATAATAGTGGTTTGGTCTTTTTGTCGAGTGGTGTATTGAAAATTAACCTGTTCGTTTACCCCTTGCATGGCAACTATAAAATCCTGCTCTTGTAAAGCAATCAATCCTTTAAAACGATACAGGCTCCCTTGGTTGGTTAAAATCAACCAGTCAATCCATTGGAGTAAAAAATCTTTTTTTATGTCTTGATCTGAAGTTAAGAGAATTGATTTAAACTCATGTACTTGATGGTGTTGATGATAGTGTTTGCCATTATAGTGATTTTCTGATGAATCACTTTCAAAAACTAAGGGATGATTAAATTTTTTCAAATTATAAAAATCCTTTTTTTGAATCGTTTCACTATGTGTGAACATTCGAATATCGGATAAAGGGTTAATACTTTTGATTTCTCTCTGTAATTTTTTTAGTGCAGATAAATTCAAGTTTTGTTTTCTAGACACAAAAATGCGATCTGCCATGACAAGTTGCTTAAGGGCTTGTGGTTCTCTTTCAATAAATTCAAAACTGTCACTATCAATAACAGTCAATAAACTATCGATATATACTCTTCCTCTTAGTTGAGGCGCTGTTAAAAGTGTTTGAATGATTGGTTGGGGATCTGCTATACCTGTAGTTTCAATGATGATTTGTGAAATTGGTTGTTGATGTTCTTCTATTGTTTCCAGTAAAGAAATCAATATTGCTAATAAATCACTGCGAAGACTGCAACACATACATCCATTATTTAGTTGTAACACCCGTTCCTCGCTATGAACTAATAATTTGTGATCAATCCCAACTTCACCAAACTCATTTTCAATTATAATAATTTCTTCCCTGGGGTAGGGTGAGACTTGCAAGGCTTGATTGATTAGCGTTGTTTTTCCAGCCCCTAAAAACCCAGAAACGATTGTAACTGGTATGCCCATTTTGTCACCTTTTTACCACTTAGCTATTTCACTTCTTTGAAAATTGCCCGTCTGCGCAATTTTGGCGAATACTTTTTTAATTCTAACCGTTCAGGGTTATTCCGTTTATTTTTGCTGGTGAGATACAGACGTTCTCCAGTTTCGACACATTCCAAAATAATATTTTGACGCATAAATCTTCCTCCTTCAATACTTATCGATCTTCAAGATATGCTTGAATTTGTTGTGTATCTTCAAAAGTTAACTCGCCAGATTCCAATTGTGAAACTAAATTTTCTTTCATATCAACAGGTATCTCCCAATAACCATCGATACATTGAAATAACTCCTCGTCATACTCTTCAAAAATTGGATAGATTCTTAAAAAATCATCAAATGATAAGCCTTGGTCCTCATAGTAATCTTTGACTAATCCATTTTCAATTGCCTGTTGGGTCGGTAAACCCGTTTCAGTAATAATTCCTCTCTCTACCATCGAACGATAAAAAGTGCATTTATCTAGCGATTGCTGGGTCGTTTCAAGATAATACTTTAATCCTTCTTCAACTAAAGGTGGGTAAATAATTTCCATTTTGGTTCCCTCCTAAAAGTTATATATTAAACTATTTTGAAGCTCCTTTAATTACTTTCTTTCCATTATAGTACCCTTTTAAAGATACATGATGGCTACGTCTATAATCACCATTCGCTTCGTCAAATGAAATTTCTGGTTTTACTACAGTTTGATGAGTTCTTCTTAACCGTTTCTTCGCCTTAGATGTTTTTCTTGCTGGTACTGCCATGATATTTCCTCCTCTTACCAACTTGCTTTTTTTACTCCAGGAATCAACCCTTGATGGGCAAGCTCTCTAAACTTAATACGGGACATACCAAACTTCCGCATATACCCTCTTGGACGGCCATCCGTCTGATCACGAAGCCTCAGACGATTTGGATTTGAATCTCTTGGCAATTTAGCAAGGGCGGTGTGATCTCCTACGGCTTTTAATTCTTGACGTTTGTCTGCATATTTTTCAATCATTGCCATTTGTTTCTTTGCTTTAGCAATTTTAGACTTTTTTGCCATATACATTTATACTCCTTCTGTTTTGATTTAGACGTCACAAATCGTAAACGTTACGTTTTGACATTGACACTTTACCAACAAAAATTTCTCTTGTCAACAATAAATAACATGAAATAAAACTCATATGAATAGATATCCATTTGAAAA
Organism: Enterococcus sp. DIV0574; assembly: GCF_051711125.1. Classification (NCBI taxonomy): domain Bacteria; kingdom Bacillati; phylum Bacillota; class Bacilli; order Lactobacillales; family Enterococcaceae; genus Enterococcus; species Enterococcus sp. DIV0574. The sequence goes on along the minus strand of NZ_JBIOMA010000001.1, from coordinate 969,135 downwards.
TGATTTTATCGATACATAGAGATAATCAGATTAATTAAAAGAACTTGTAGTTTAAGTGCAAAAAATAATGGTTCATTTTTATTAGTCCATTAAAACATAAATACCGTTTTAAGTAGCTTTTCTCTACTTAAAACGGCATTATGAAAGAAACTATAGTTTTATTCAATCTTTTATGTTTAACTCGTTTATTAATGATTTTGTAAGATTGTGACCAATTCTTATATTATAAGAAATAAACATTAAGTAACTAATTTGAAAAAGAATTGTAGCTGTATTCCAAAAATTTATAGGCTAATTATAAGCCTATCCTATCATCTCGATAGAACTTATCTTTTTTAGATAGATTGTTTAGACAAACAAAGCTATCTTAATTTGATGAAGTACATCCTTTTGAAAATAACTTAGTTCATTTTCTATTATCTTTCAGTAAGTGGCACGTAGTACCTAGTCTATATGAGAAAATTCGCCTTATATGATATTTTTAATTCTATAAATTTTTAAACATTAATGTCTATTATTAAACTCATTGCTTAAACCTAAACTAATGAGCAGCAACAGAATAGCTGATAAAAAAAGTAATCCTATAAGAAGTAATATACTCATCTAAATCATTCGCCTTTTCTAAAATAATCCAAGAAAGATTTAAAAAAATTATATCCAGCTATTAGGATAAGTCCTATCATAATTACTCCAATAGTCATTTTCTTATCCTTTCTAAATAAAAAGTCTTTTATATAAAGCTCTTTTTGTAATTGTCAATAAAGTCTTTCCCTTTATTTGTCAATTGACACCCTATGTTTAAATAACCTTCATATCTAAGTTTAGCCAACATCTCACTAACAGATGCTGGAGTAATGCTTAGAATTTTTGCTAAATCTTTATTTTTTAACTTTTTTTTCTTTTCGTCAATTCCTGAATTGCTAATAAATAAATCAGTATAGTAGTTGGTTTAATTTTTACCATACTCTTTTTCCTCCAATTTATTTTGAAAGACCTTCAGCAATTTTATCCAGGTTCCATTTCATCATCGCGTAGTAACTATCACCATCTTGTCCTTTCTCTGCAATTGAATCAGTAAAAATCGTTGAATAGATAGGAATATTGGTATCTTTCGATACTGTTTTCATCGGTCTATCGTCCACACTGCTTTCTACAAATAAGGAAGGAACTTTTGTTGTGCGTAGTCTTTCAACTAAGTGTTTAATTTGATCTGGCGTTCCTTCTTCTTCAGTGTTGATTTCCCAAATGTAAGCAGAAGGCACATTATACGCTTTCGAGAAATACTTAAAGCATCCTTCACTTGTAACAATCATTTTTTTATCATTCGGAATTGAAGCAAATTTAGATTTTGCTTCTTTGTCTAGTGTATTCAATTTTTCAATATACTTATCTAGATTTTCTTTATAGATTTTTTTATTATCAGGATCTTTTTCCGCTAAATGTTTTTCAATGTTTTTAGCGTAAATAATACCGTTTTCTAAATTTAACCAAGCATGAGGATCTTCCTTCCCTTTCTCACTCTGACCCTCTAAGTAAATAACATCTATGCCATCACTTGCTGCAAAATAGTCTTTGTTTTCCTCTTTGTTCGCATTTTTAACTAATTTTGTAAACCAAGCATTTCCTCCAGTTTCCAAGTTAACACCATTATAAAAAATCAAGTCTGCTTTTGAAGTTTTTTGAACATCTTCAGGCAAAGGCTCATATTCATGGGGATCTTTCCCAATAGGTACAATACTGTGTAAATCAATTTTATCCTTTGCTATATTTTCAGTAATATCTGCTAAAATCGAATTAGTAACTACTACTTTTAATTTTTCGTTCGAAGCCACTTTATCTTTACTATTTGTTGAACACGCTCCTAATATAAAAAGAGCAATCAAAATCCCCAGACTTCCCACTACTACTTTCCATTTTCTCATCATAACGATCTCTCCTTCTTTCTTAAAAATTTTTGTTTTGGTGAGATTAGAAAACTAATTACAAATAAGGATGCCGCTGTTAAAACAATACTTGATCCTGCGGCTATGTTAAAATTATAACCAATAAACAATCCAAGCAATGATGAGCTTGCCCCGACTGCTGCAGAAATAAATATCATAGTTTTCAAGCTATTTGCATATAAATATGCTGTAGCTGCTGGCGTGATTAACATTGCAACAATTAATATAGTCCCCACACTTTGCATAGCTGTTACTGCTACTAAAGTTAATAGAACCATCAGTAGATAATGATAAAAATTGACGTTCATCCCCATTGCTTTTGCCATTAATGGATCAAAAGAAGTAATTAATAATTCTTTAAAAAATAGAACTACTATAACCAACACTAAAACAGAAACGCCAATCGTAATCCACTTATCAATATCTTGTACAGCTAAAATGTTTCCAAATAAGATATGAAATAAATCCGTTGAGCTATTTGCAACTCCTATAAGGATAACTCCTAGCGCTAAAAAAGAACTGAAAGTAATACCAATTGCTGTATCTCCTTTTATTACACTATTGCTTTTTATAAAAGTAATAATGATAGAAGCTAATAGACCAAATACAATAGCACCAATAAAAAAATTAATACCTAAAATATAAGAAATTGCTACTCCTGGCAAAACAGCATGAGAAATAGCATCACCCATAAGAGACATTCCTCTTAAAATAATAAAACAACCTACTGTTCCAGAAACAATCCCTATAACTACAGATGTAATTAGAGCATTCTGTAAAAAGTGAAAGTCATACAGACCATTAATAAAATTTTGAAGCATATTATTCCCCCTCTCCAATAAATATAGTATCTCCATAGGCTTTTTTTAAATTTTCTTCATTAAATACAGATTCTACACTTCCGTGAGCAATTAGATTTCGATTCAAAAGAATAATATTATCAAAATACTTCTTTACCTTGCTTAAATCATGATGCACAATTAGCACTGTTTTTCCCTGATGTTTCAATTTTTTTAACGTATCCATAATTATTCGTTCACTAACTAAGTCTATCCCTACAAATGGTTCATCTAAAAATATGAAATCCGCATTTTGAGCAAGACATCTTGCTAAAAGTACACGTTGAAATTGTCCTCCAGATAATTCTCCTATTTGATGATTAGAATATTTTCCCATATCGACCTTTTCCAAAGCCTTTGAAACTCTTTGCCATTCTGCATTTTTAATTCTTTGAAAAACTTTCATTCCGGCATATGTTCCCATAGATACACATTCTTTTACTTTTATTGGAAAAGTAAAATCAATATCAGCTTTTTGCTCTACATATGCAATCTTCACCAGTTTTTTATTGATATCTTCATTATTAATGGAGACCTCTCCCTGATGAGGGATAATATTTAACATTGCTTTAAGCAATGTGGATTTTCCAGCACCATTTGGACCAATAATACCTGTTAAAGCACCTTCTTGTATTTTTAAAGAAATCTCGTTCAATGCTAAAAAATCGTTATAACAAACATTAAGCTTTTTCACTTCTAACATAACTTTCTCCTTCTAAATGATAATGATTATCACGATTATATGGTATACAGAAAATATATTTTAGTCAAGCCTAAATTTTAAAATTTGGATTTTTTTCTGTTGCTGAAGATTAGGATGACAAAACTATTTGAAACTACCCGTATAGTAAGTAGTTTTCAAAACAAAAAAAGAGTGTTCTCTAATGAGAACACTCTCCTAAAAATACTTTATTTGCATACAAAAGAATTAGACTTGAAGTGGATAGGGAGCTAAATCTGTTTATAAGCATCAAGACATTCTCTTCTAGAAATGAAAAGTAGGTTATTTATCTTTCGTAACATGTTAGGCTTATTCAACTATGCTTCCAATCGAAATTTAATTTACTTAACAACTTAAAACTTTCTCTTTATTGATTTTCATATTTTAAATTGCTCAAATAGAATTAGAGAAATAATAATACTTCCCACATTAAAATTTATTTTTTTTCAGCCCTATAATACTTGCAATCGCCGTGAATAACCCTACATACACAGGAAGACCATTATATTTTTCTCCAGTTTTCGGTAACTCCATAGTATTTTTATTTCGATTGCCTTCTTTATTTTTTTCTTGATTCATTAGTTCCCTTTTTTTATTGCTATTATTATAATTTAGATTAGATGATCTTTTGTTGTTGTTAAAAAAAGTAGAAGGATGATTAAAGCTAGCTTTACTATCCGAACTTTGTTTAGAATTTGTATTTTTCGTTACTCCGGGTAATTTGACTGCTATGTCTTTCTCTTTTTCTCCACCAAGATCATATCTTACTGTATAGCCATTTCTTACTCCATCTGTTTCGATGCCATAATTTACTTCTTTTTTGATGCCATCTTGTTCGGTAAATGTTACCTCTCCGTTAGCGTCTACCTGTTTCTTAAGTACTTCCGTTGATCCATCTGTTAAGTTTCTTAACCGTACTTCTTTTCCCGCTTCAAGTGGTAATCCATTTGTATAATGTGCTTTTACCTTTAAACTAAGTGGTAACTCGGATCCTGGCAAATTCACTGTTATGTCCTTCTCTTTTTCTCCACCAAGATCGTATCTTACTGTATAGCCATTTCTTACTCCGTCTGTTTCGATGCCATAATTTACTTCTTTTTTAATGCCATCTTGTTCGGTAAATGTTACCTCTCCGTTAGCATCTACCTGTTTCTTAAGTACTTCCGTTGATCCATCTGTTAAGTTTCTTAACCGTACTTCTTTTCCCGCTTCAAGTGGTAATCCATTTGTATAATGTGCTTTTACCTTTAAACTAAGTGATAACTTGGATCCTGGCAAATTCACTGTTATGTCCTTCTCTTTTTCTCCACCAAGATCGTATCTTACTGTATAGCCATTTCTTACTCCGTCTGTTTCGATGCCATAATTTACTTCTTTTTTAATGCCATCTTGTTCGGTAAATGTTACCTCTCCGTTAGCATCTACCTGTTTCTTAAGTACTTCCGTTGATCCATCTGTTAAGTTTCTTAACCGTACTTCTTTTCCCGCTTCAAGTGGTAATCCATTTGTATAATGTGCTTTTACCTTTAAACTAAGTGATAACTTGGATCCTGGCAAATTCACTGTTATGTCCTTCTCTTTTTCTCCACCAAGATCGTATCTTACTGTATAGCCATTTCTTACTCCGTCTGTTTCGATGCCATAATTTACTTCTTTTTTGATGCCATCTTGTTCGGTAAATGTTACCTCTCCGTTAGCGTCTACCTGTTTCTTAAGTACTTCCGTTGATCCATCTGTTAAATTTCTTAACCGTACTTCTTTTCCCGCTTCAAGTGGTAATCCATTTGTGTAATGTGCTTTTACCTTTAAACTAAGTGGTAACTCGGATCCTGGCAAATTCACTGTTATGTCCTTCTCTTTTTCTCCACCAAGATCGTATCTTACTGTATAGCCATTTCTTACTCCGTCTGTTTCGATGCCATAATTTACTTCTTTTTTAATGCCATCTTGTTCGGTAAATGTTACCTCTCCGTTAGCGTCTACCTGTTTCTTAAGTACTTCCGTTGATCCATCTGTTAAATTTCTTAACCGTACTTCTTTTCCCGCTTCAAGTGGTAATCCATTTGTGTAATGTGCTTTCACCTTTAAATTAAGCGGTACTATAATTTCTGCTGAATTTGTTAAACTTTCTGCACTAGTAATTTGTGGGGATTGTAGTGAAACGAAAGCTGTTGTAGATAGTAGCAAACCGCCAAGAATTATCTTTGATTTCATAATATCATTCTCCTTAAATTCTATTTATTAAGCTCAAAAAATAATTTTTATGTTAATATTCTAGCTATTAAAATTCTTAATACTACAAAAGGAAACCATTGTTTTATTGAATAGAAACATGTCCCTATCTCCTCTCTAATTAGCTTTTATAAAACGTAACTATTACGTTTTATAAAAACGATTTTACAAATTTACTTAAAAAATGTCAATAAAAATGAAGGTTCATTTTTTATTGAAGTGCCAAAAATAGATTAATATAAAATTCAACTCGATTTTTTTCAGATAGTTAAAAATGCAACTTCAGCTTTATTAGCTAAAAAGTTGCATTTTCCCCGTATAATAAATTTTATAGTCTAAAGCATTTCTAGAATTTGATTGGACAACATTCATATATATATCAAAAAAACTTTAACACAACTATATAATATTTGCATATAGATCATATCCCACCGCTGTTAAGATTGTTACATCTAGAATTAGTACCTACTCTGGCACTAATTTCCTAACCGTCTCATTGAAAATACCACTTATACTTGAAAGCATCTTCAATCTTAGATTGTCCTCCAAATAGTACACTCGAACCATTATTGCTTTACTATTTAACTATTTGGTTTTTATAGCAGTTCAAGCACTAGCTATACCGTGCTATTCCAAAAAGAGCCCTTTTAACATTCCTCTATTTCGCTAGTATTAATTATTTAAGATTATAATGAAAAAAACATATTTCTTACTATGGCTTCGTATCTAATTTTGATATTATGTAGAAAACGAATCATATTAATATCGAAAATAGCTTTCCTTTTGTTTTGATTTAAACTTTTTCAATTGAGATTAACAGAACTATTCTTCCTTCATTATAATTACTCTTCTCCACCATCCATCTGTATCTCAGGTATTTTAATACTACTTTTACCTATTTCTATTAAATGCTCAGCAAGTTTTTCTTCATTAATTTTAAAGTATGATTCTAATACCATCCCTAGATTCATTCCAGTTACTACTTGAATTCTTTTATCCATACTTGCTTTCATCATAGCTACATTTGCAGGTGTTCCTCCCATTAGGTCTACTAATATAATAATATTTCGTATGTCACTTGTTTCTTCCAGTATTTTATTCAATTTATTTATTGTTCCTTCAATACCGTCATTTTGTGCCATAGAAACTACCGGATAATTAATCTGGTTTCCAAGTATCATTTTAGCTGAATTTAATATTTCCTCAGCCATTAAACCATGACTCATTAAAATTATTTCATTAGTCATCGCACTTATTCCCCTTATAAAATATCTTTTAAGTAAGTTTTTTTATCGTCTGGTGTCATAATTGTAGTAATTTCAACACCAAGATTTAATAGCTTCTCGAAGGCATTTCTTTCTTCATTAGTAACGCTAATATTAGGACGTAAAACCGTTGTTCCTTTTCGATTAGACATGTTGCCAACGTTAATCCTATCTATCTGTAAATCATTTTCGATAAACGATAATAAGTCTACTGGGGATTTGACTATTAAAAGCACATTTTGCCCTTCATATTTTCCATTTTTGATATTGGTAATCGCTTTCTCTTCAGTTATAATTGAAGAACTGATTCCTGCAGGGACTGCCATCCTTAGCACCTGTTTTTGTATATCATTATTTGCAACAGTATCATTTACAACCATCAAACGAGTCACACCTAATTTATTACTCCACATTGTAGCTACTTGACCATGAATTAATCGATCGTCAATTCTAATATTTTTTATACCCTTCATTTCCACAAAAATTTCCTCCTATCATTTATTTTAAAATGCCTAGAGTAGCTAAAACAATAGACAGAACCATCACACCAAGAATTAAATAAATAGGTTTTACATTTTTTTTCAAAGACCAGTAAACTAAACCAACTAAGAGTGCAGGTAATAATCCTGGCATTATTTGATCTAGTATTTCTTGCCCTCTCATAGAAAAATCACCTTGTTTAAAATCTAAGACTACATTTGTTTTAACAACAGATGGTATTAATGCTCCAACAACCATTAATCCTAAAATTGAAGTCGATTCAGTTAAAAGTTTTAAACTTTTTTCAATAGTAGTAATTAATTTCGTACCTGAAGTATAGCCTATGCGAAATAATGGTATACTTATCATCTTTAAAGCTACACTTACAGCAATCCATAAAATAATTCCTACTGGACTACCATCAATTGCCATATTTGCTGCAATAGCCCCAAATATAGTCCATGGAATAACTACAAATAGACTATCACCTAATCCAGCTACTGGCCCCATAAGTCCTGTCTTAATCGATGTCACTGCTTCTTCAGTATTTTCATCTGAATTTTCTTCCATAGCTATATTAATACCTAAAATATACGGTGCAACCCAAGGATTTGTATTGAAAAATTGTAAATGATTTAGTACTGCTTTTTGTAACGCTTCTGGTTTATTTTTATAAGTAACTTTTAAGAATGGTAATACAGCGTAACAATATGCTAGAGCTTGCATCTTTTCATAATTTGAAGAAACTGAGCTTGTAAAAAACCATCTCCATAATACACTCTTTTTAATTTTGGAATTAACACCAAGTTTTGTCGTCTCCAAGCTATTCATCCTCATCCATACCTCCTATTGTATTAACAACGGTATTATTAATTACATTCTGACTATTTTTTTTATAAATAATTAAAGCTATAGCAGCGCCTATTAATGCTACTCCTAATAATGGCATTTTTAAGTAAACAGACATTACAAAACCTATAACAAGATAACTGAAATATTCTTTTGCAGGTAAGTATCGAAGCAATAAACCAATACCAACAGCTGGTAATAATCCCCCAGCAACTGTTAACCCATTTGTTAACCATTCAGGAGTATGAGCAAGAATAGTATTAATTAAAGATGGTCCAAAAATTACTGCCAACGCAACCGGTATGCCCGTTGTTGCCGCCGTTAAGAATACTCCAAACATTTGCATCTTGGAGATCATACTATAATCTCCTCGCTTTACACCTGCTTCTGCTTTATGAACCATCCAAATACCAATTGTATTTCTAATAATATCTAATTGAACCATTAATAGTGCTACTGGTATACCAATAGAAATCCCTACCGAAGATTCCTGACCAGTTGTTATGGTGATAAAAGTTGCGACAATACTTGCAGTTTGATAGTCTGGTATAGAAGCTCCTCCAAAATTACTAATTCCTAAAGACAATAATTGTAAGGTTCCCCCAATAAAAAGCCCAGTTTTTATATCTCCAAGTATTAAACCAGTTACAAATCCCGCTGTTACAGGTTGGTAGGTTCCGAACATTGTTGAATTCTTCTCAAAATTAATAAAAAAACCATATAACACAATTAAACCAAGTTGAATAACACTTATCTCCATTAGATCTCCTCCTTAATTATACTTAATAGTTTTGAAAATTTATCTTTTTGATTTGTCTTTATAAAAACAGGTATCATACTAATATCTGCTTCAACATCCAACGTTTGTCCACCATCATATTCTTCACCTGTCCATATATTGGTCCAGTTTTCATTTATTGGTAAGTAAACTTCTCTTACTGTTTCCTTATAATTTACAATCGGTGCAATTAGGAACGTATCTCCAAATAAGTAAGTATCTTCTACAGCCCAAGTATTATTATCTGAAGGATATTCATAAAATAGCGTCCTCATGATCGGATCTCCGAATCTATGAGCTTTATCCATCAAAGTACTGATATACGGTTTCAACGCTTCACGTATTTTTATATACTTAGTTAATATCTGCTCAACTTCTATACCGTATGACCATATTTCATTTGGTGCACCAGTAACCATCGAACCTCCACCATGATCCGATAAGGGTTTACTATGGGGTAATCGGTCACCGTGCATTCTTAAAATTGGTGAAAAAGTAGCATATTGAAACCAACGAATTAGCAATTCTCTAAACTCCGGATCTTCTGGATTTCCGCCATGAAACCCACCTATGTCAGTTGTCCACCAGGGAATCCCTGCTAAACCTACATTTAGTCCAGTATTAACTTGATTTCTAAATGCTTCAAAACTAGAATCAATATCTCCAGACCACAATAATGCACCGAATCTTTGTGCTCCAGCCCATCCTCCTCTAACAAGAGTAATTACAGGCTGTTCATTACTTAATTCTTCATAAATCATTGAAAGATAATCGATTGGATATAAATTACCACTATATAAATCAGTCCCCTTTTTATAACGATAATTATCAAAGTCATAAACGGAATATCCCGGCTCAGCTACATCTAACCAGAAATAATTAATCCCTTTATCAACATAATTCTTTTTAATTAGACTCCAAACATATTTCCGAGCTTCACTATTTGTCATATCAATAAAAATAGTGTTTCCTTGAATTTGCATGGTTAATCGAACTCCACGATTAACTTTTACTAGATAACCATTTTCTAAATATTTTTCATAATTTTCTGCATCAGTTTGTACTGTAGGCCAAATTGAGATTATTGGTTCCACTCCGTAATCAGTTTTCAAAGTCTTTAAAAATTTTTCTGGATTAGGCCAGTATTCCTCATCAAAACAATATTCTCCTTGCTTTGGCCAGTGAAAATAATCAATAGCGATAGTTGAAAGCTTTATTCCACGTTTATGATACTTTTCTACTACATCCATCACTTCCTCTGGTGATCTATATCGTAATTTGCTCTGCCATAATCCTAATAAACTATCTGGCATTTTAGGGACTTTTCCAGTTAGATTACTATAGTTTCTAAGTATTTCCTTTGGTTCATTTCCTGAAATTATTACATAATCGATATAATCAGAAGAATACATTTTCCATCGAGTTATATTTTTAGCAAAAGAAACTTCTCCAATACCAGGATTATTCCATAAAAAACCGTATCCAAGACTAGATATATAGAATGGAATTGACACCTGTGAGTTTCTTTGCGCTAATTCTAAAACAGTGTTCTTCAAATCAAGATAAGAATGTTGATATTGACCCATTCCGAATATTTTTTCTTTTGGATCTGATTCAAATCTAGTAGTTACTTGAAATTTACCATCCATATTGGACCGATATTCTCTTGACTTTAATTTCAATGTAGAATTAAAATCCTTTGTAACTTCAACTGAACCAGCATCTTCACCACCATCATCATGTTTAACAGCTCTTAATCTAATATATTCTTTTAGTAAGACATCGTTTTTTTCATTATAAAAAGTTAAACGATCACGATGATCTAGTACCGCTCTTATTTTCCCGTTAATTAATTCTGTTTTATTTTCATATTGATTTATTATCACTTTATTTAGGGAATTAGGCTTATCAATTAAGGAGTTTTGTCGGTCTTCATAGTTCATGTCTACAAATGAACGTATTCTAATAGCATTTTCCCCCCATGCTTCAATAATCAGTAATTCATCATCAAATTTTCTTGAAAAATAATTTGATTCAATGTTTATCACTTCTTTCATCCCACTTTCCTTTTCTTCTTAATTAGTTAACTCTTATTACAACACTAGCAATTGTAATCGCATACATATACATATCAATTTAATTTAAGTATTTTGACTAGAATTCTGCTTTTTAATTTGTTTTCTCGATAAACTAATTATCAAAAAAAAAACTAATAACAAAAAACACTTAATTACTTGAACTAAAATTGTTTGTACGTTAAACTAATTAATAAATAAAATATAAAATAAGCTATTTAAAATGTCAACTGTAAACGCTATATTTTTTTGCATAGGCTATTTTATTTTTAAATTGAGGAGAAATTAATGATTTCAAGTAAATATACAATTAGAGAACAAAACGAGGCAAAAATACTTAATCAAATAATTAGACATAAAGAAATATCTAGAGCTGAATTGAGTAAAATAACCTCTTTAAACAAAGCATCTGTATCTTCTATTATCAATAAATTGATCGATGACTCGCTTGTAATTGAAAATAGAATTGGAGAAGCAACAAATCGTGGCCGAAAACCCATTATGTTAACTTTTAATGGAGTATCTTCGGGCTTAGCAATTGCAATTGATCTAGGATATAATTACATTGATGGAATGGTAGCTTCATTAGATGGAAAAGAAATTGCAAGAATACAGCTTACTGATACTTATGTTAGTAAAGACAACATACAAATGTTAATTCGTAAAATTATAAAAAAACTCACCGATAATCTTCCTTATACGCGACATGGAATAATCGGTATGACAATTGCTGTTCAAGGACAAGTTCTAAATAATAAAGTACTTAGTACAACTTATAACGGTCTTGAGGAAATTGATTTAGTAAAATTATTAAATCAAGAGTATAGCTTTCCTGTTTTTTTACAAAATGAGGCAAACTTATCTGCATTAGGTGAATATACTTTTTCTTCTGATATCGAGAATTTAGTATCAATTAGTCTTCATAGTGGAATAGGCGTTGGAGTAGTAAAAAATGGTAAACTTGACATTGGTAATAAAGGATATGCTGGTCAGTTGGGACATACAATTCTATTTCCAAATGGCAGAAAATGTGAATGTGGTAATTATGGTTGTTTAGAAAAATATTGCTCTACTCAAGTAATTTACCAAGAGATTTCCAAAGAAAAAAAACTAGATAAAATTAATTCGGATATAGTGGAATATCTTTATAGCAACAAGGATCAAAAGGTTGTAGAGATGATTGAACTATATGCATACTATTTATCGATAGGAATTAACAATATAGTTATGCTCTATGCTCCTGAGTTAGTGATTTTTAACAGTCCTTTAACAAAAAAAATTCCGAACATAATTAATATAATCAAAAATTTTTTGAATAATCAATATACAAAAGAAATTCATATCATTAACAGTCCTATAGAGTGGAATCCTGTTCTTAGTGGAGCAATTTCGTTTTCAATTCAAAAATTTTTAAATATTGAAAAGTTGAAACTCAGCTCTTATGCAAAAAATTAATTTAATTTAGTGGAAACTAGTATGTGAAATGGAGAAATTTTAACATACTAGACGGCTCACCAGTACTCTCTCCTTAAAAAGAGCTTTTTATATAGTTATGAATTTCTCACCGCTCTACCTCTTTTTCAAGAGATAAAAAAATTAATACAATGCTTATTACTTAAACTATTTCTAACTCAATAATCTATCAAATATTCTCAATTTTTTCAATTGTCTTTTTGTTTAATCAAAGCATGCTTGCATATTATCCATTTGGCCTATACTTTAGGGTAAAATTTTACAATTTCATCTAAATTATATACTAAACTTTTATCGCTATTAAAAGTAAAAACAGCTTCGCCCACGTATAGAAACGTATATCTTTTTGTTTCTACACGTGGGCGAGCTGACTAAAATCATATAATCAAAAACTTAATAAAACGAGGTTCACTCCAATCATATTTCATTTTTCAAAACTATCACATTAATCTCTTGTCAATCAAAATTATTATACATTGAGAAAGTTACAACTTATATACTACTTCTTTAAACCCTAAAACTTCACCAATGAGTTTCTAATAATTAGATCTTATTAATCTAACTATTAATCATTATGATAAATTTAAATACCCACAAAGAACACCATGTAAAACTCTTCCTGTATATAAATCGAGATTATCAATTTGACTAGATTCAGTAAAACAAATGATTACTGATGAGTCTTTTTTAGCCAATTCAAGCTGTTTAAAATCAACCTTAACTAGTGGATTTTCAGGTGTTATATATTCATTTTCATCAACAAGAATTGAAAAAGGTTTTCCTTCTAATTCTACTGTATCTATCCCAATATGAATCAAATAATCAATTCCTGAATTACTCTTTATACTAATAGCATGTTTTGTTGGAAAGATAGTTGTGACCTGACCAGCTAAAGGAGCATAAATTGTCTGCTCTTCTGGAATAACAGCAAAACCTTCCCCTAATAATTTTTGTGAAAAAACTGGATCATTTACTTCTGATATAGGAATAACTTTTCCCGAACATGGAGAAAATAGTTCCACTTGTTTTTTCTTTCTTAAAAACTTAATCATATAAATTCCTCCTAATTATCTCTTTTCAAAATTTGATTGATTTCTTGACTAAGTAAATCAGCTTTTCCTCCAAAAACTGCTTGAATCCCACCTTTTACCTCAAAAACTGCAGTAGCACCTAATTGTTTTATAGCTTGTTTGTCAACATTTTGTCCATTCTTCACAGCAACACGCAAGCGAGTTGCACAGGCTTCAACAGATTCAATATTCTCTTCACAGCCAAGTGCTTTTATAATCATTAAAGATTCTTCATGCAAAGAAGTATTTTTATTCAAGGTAATTTCAGAGACTACCTCTTTTTCTTCTATCATACCAGGGATCGCTACTTTGAATTTTTTTAAAAAGAAAGTAAAAACGATAAAGTAAATAATAGCCCAAGCAAGTCCAAAAGGAATCAATTTAAGCCAGTTAGTTTTGTCATTTCCTTGAAGTACACCAAATAATAGAAAATCAATTAGTCCACCTGAAAAAGAATTTCCTACTCGAATATTCAGGATATCCGCAAAATAAAAAGATAGGCCGTCTAAAAATGCATGGATGACATAAAGCCATGGAGCCACAAACAGAAACATATATTCTACAGGCTCAGTGATTCCTGTTAAAAACGAAGTTAATGCACCGCTGAAATAAAGACCGCCATTTTTCTTACGGTTTTTTTTAGGAATTGCACGATACATCGCATAACAAGCAGCAGGAAGGCCAAACATCATCGTGGCAAATCTTCCAGCAAAAAAACGAGTCCCATAAGTAAATAAGCCTGTGTGATTCGGATCAGCTAATTGAGCAAAGAAAATATTTTGTGCCCCAGAAACTGTAATTCCCGCTACACTCTCAGTTCCCCCTAACGAAGTGTACCAGAAAAGTGGATAAATTGTATGATGAAGACCAACAGCACCAGTTAAACGAAGTAAAAATCCATAAAGAAATGTTCCTAGACTCCCCATTTGAGCAATATGCTCTCCAGCAACAACTAATCCATTCTGAATCGGTGGCCAAATTAGATAAAAGAAGGAACCAATAATAATTGCAGCCAAACTAGAAATAATTGGAATAAAACGTGAACCACCAAAGAATCCTAAAAATTGCGGTAATTCTATTTTTCTATAGCGATTGTGTAAAAATGCGACAATTCCGCCAATGGCAATTGAACCTACAACTCCAGTATCAAGAGTTGCATCTTTGACAGAAAATAATTCAAGAAAACCACTAATTGTTGCTGTATAAACTAAGTAAGAAACACCACCAGCTAAACCAGCAGTTCCTTTGTCACCATTTGCAAGCCCCACTGCGATACCAATCGCAAATATCAATGCTAAATTAGCAAAAACGGCGTTACCAGCATAACTCATGATACTCAAAATCGTATGAAGCCACGGTTGAGCTAATATGGGATAAGCATTTATGGCGCTTTCATTTGTCAGTGCACCGCCAAGACCTAAAAGTAAACCAGCAACAGGTAAAATAGCGATCGGCAACATAAATGCCCGACCTAGTTGTGAAAATTTTTTAAACATTTTTCTCTTCCTCCTTCAATGCATTGACGAAACGTTCTGCAATTTCTTGTGGACGAGTGATCGCGCCACCAACTACGATTCCAGAAACACCTAATTCCCTAATTTTTTTTGCCTGCTCTGGGGTATGGATTTTTCCTTCTGCAATAACACAAATTTCTGCTTGAACGAGCTGTTTCATCAAGTCAATCGCTGGCCCTTCTTGCTTTCTACTTTCATTAGTATATCCGCATAACGTGGTTCCGACAAAATCAACGCCAGCTTCATAGGCATTTTTACCTTCTTCAAAGGTAGAGATGTCTGCCATTAATAATTGTTCAGGATACTTTTCTTTGATCTGAGTAATGAAAGTGTTGATAGACAAATTATCATGGCGTTTGCGCAGCGTACAATCTAGCGCAATAACTTCTACACCAGTAGCAACTAATTCATCGACCTCACGCATCGTTGCGGTAATAAATGGTTCTTCAGGAGGATAATCTCGCTTAATTATCCCAATCATAGGTAGAGAAACTTTTTCTTTAATCTCTAAAATATCTCGAACAGAATTTGCTCGGATACCAACTGCACCAGCTCTTTCAGCAGCTAGAGCAAAATAGGACATAAGACCTCCTTCTTCTTTATAAAATGGTTCACCAGGTAATGCCTGACAAGAAACAATCAGTCCACCTGAAATTGCATCTAAAAATATTTGTTTCTTCATTCTCCTAAACACTCCACTTTAAATTAATTTTCGGATAATAACTCCAAATAAAATATAGCACGCGCTTTCATTGATGTAAAGTATAAAAATGGATAAATTTGGAGATTTTTTTATCTTTTTGGAGTATAATGGAGTAAAATTTTTTACTGTAAAGGAGTTCATATGAATTACATCTATTTAATTAAAGAGCATTATCCTTTATTGACTAAATCTGAAAAAAAAGTAGCTGATTTAATCTTAGATTCTGGGAAAGCAATTATTTATAGTACAATGAGCGATATCAAAGAAAAAACCACAGTTGGGGATGCAACGATTATTCGTTTTTGCCAAAAATTAGGATTTTCTGGTTTCTCTGATTTGAAGATCGAAATTGCAAAAGAAGATTTCAGTAAAAAAAAAGAATATCCGTCAAGCGAGAAATATTACGATATAATTGCTACTCATCTAACTGAGGCGCTCTATTCTACAGCACATTTACTAGATGAAAAAAAACTAGATAAGGCAATCCAACTCATCAGTCAAGCAAAAAATCTTTATATATTTGGGGTGGGTTCTAGTGGAAATACAAGCCTTGATTTAGAAAGTATGTTCTTACGAGTAGGAGTTCAAGCAAAAGCTGTTCTGGATCCTCATTTTCAAGCTCAAGTAGCTTCTTTGATGGAAGAAGACGATGTGATTATTGCTTTTTCATTATCCGGAAAAACAAAAGATAC
Organism: Enterococcus sp. DIV0574; assembly: GCF_051711125.1. Taxonomy (NCBI): domain Bacteria; kingdom Bacillati; phylum Bacillota; class Bacilli; order Lactobacillales; family Enterococcaceae; genus Enterococcus; species Enterococcus sp. DIV0574. Next base: position 952,501 of record NZ_JBIOMA010000001.1, on the reverse strand, counting down.
CTTTGATTCTGTAGAAATTGCAAAAAAAAATGGTGCAAAGATCTTAGCAATTACCAATTACCTTCATTCTCCAATAGGACAGACAGCAGATGTTGTTTTACAAACAGCAATCGAAGAATTTTTAAATGGTGGTTCTTTGGCAGGGAAAATCTCTCAATTGTACCTTTGTGATTTACTTGTACAAGGTTATGAACAGAAAAACAATATTAATGCAGTGGAACTGCGTGAAAGAGTATTACGCTCTATCTTAGATAAAAGCTTAGATTAAATAGAGTATTAATTGAAGCAATTTATATTTAGGTGAAATATCAATTAATTAGTGGGACTCACAATTTGCACAAATAACTTTCATCTTACCTTTAGATGAAGTGTTAGAAAGAAAAGTATCAACCATCAATACTTTGAAAAAATTCTTTTTATAGGAATATGATGAACAGCTTTCAATATACAATAATCATTATCAAAGATAACTGACAACTTTTAGCAATAAAATACAAAACACTTTTTTAGTCAGTATCTAAATATAACAAATCTATTTCATAAAGCAAAAAAGCGGCTAGACAAAAGAGATGTCTAACCACTTACATTTATCATCTATATAATTCAATGAACAGAGAAAAAAAGGACATCAGTTTTTATCAATAAAAAGTCTTGTTCTTATCAATATTTTCAGATGTTTTAGCAGATCCTCTTCAAATTCTATAGATTGTTTATCTTGTTGATATAAAGATAGATAAAGCAATAATTTTTTTCGATAAAATACATTAAAATATGAATAGATATAAATAGTAATTAAATTATCTATAAACAATAATGTATAGCGATCTTTTACCTTAGGGGATTCTATAAATTTAAAATAGAAAGAAAATTTTTTTCTTTCAAATTCTTCTATAATATCTATTTTTTTTATTTGGCCAGAATTGGTCGAAATAAGCATAAAAAAATTCAAAAACAATTGTTTCTTTTCAGAATTTAATCGTACTCTTTCAACTATATTTATAATATATTCATCGAGTGTAGAACTTTCCTTAACAATTTTTTCAAGTTCAAGGTTTATTATATTTAAATCATACTCCACTGCAGCTTCATACAGATCATGTTTTGTTTTAAAAAAACTATATACAGTAGTAGTACTAGTTTTAGCTTCATTAGCAATATCTAAAAGTCTTGTTTTCTCATAACCAAATTTAGAAAAATGCTTTATAGCAATAATTATAATTTCTTCTCGCATGCTATTCTTATTACTTATTGTCATAGACTCTTACCCCCTTGCAAGTACAGTTAGCGTCTCGATAACATTTTCTTTTAATATTAATGAACTTTTTATTGAGTCTTCTAGAAAAACTTTGGCTTTTATTTCTTGATATTGCGTATTTTGAAGTAATTCTCCGGATAACATCATCGTATCAATAATGAACGTGTAGACAACTGGATCAATTTTATCACTTATTTCTTTTTCATCTTTTAATTCATTTACGGTATGCCAATATACTTTGAAAAAACTAGTGTTATTGTAAAATTGTTTAACCCACTCGCTTGTCATTTGTTCGTCACCAGGAATTTTATTATAAAAAACAATCAATTCAGGATGTTTTCTTCCTAATTCTAAGATTGTTTCGAACATTACTTCTAAACGATTTTCTAATTTTAAAGGAGCATTGTTTATATTATTAATATATTCATCTAAAATAACAAAAACGTGTTCTATTGCTACTCTTAGCATTCCTTCTTTATTGTTAAAGTACTGATATAATGATCCTGCACTTAAATCTGCCTTATCAGCAATCTTACGAACTGAAGCAGATTCATAACCAACTCTTCCAAATTCTTCTAAGATATAGTTTAAAATGAGTTCTTTTTTTTCTGATTTTAATCGATTAAATAATTCATTTGCTGTTTTATACATAGCTATCTCCTCAAAAAAGATATTATAACTAAGTATACCATATTAACCTTATAAAAACGACCGCTCATTTTTTAAAGCTTCTCCTAATTGAATCATTTTCCAACCATTTACTTTTCTACTACTAATAATTTCGTCTGAACTATTTACAGAAGTGTGACCCGACTTAATTTCAGAAGTCTTAATATTTTCATTATTCTTTACAAGACTCCTGACTTTCAAGGGGATATAAAATAACTCTAGATGTAGAAAGAAAAAGAAGCAACAATACTCAATCGCTTCTTTTTTTCAAAAATAAACTTTTGTACAATTAATACAACTGCTTCCTCTAAATCATGTTTTTAATTAAGAAAACTTTCATGATAAATACTCTTTCTTCAACATTAAAAGACACCACTCAGGGGAACTGGCACTATAATTTGGATACAATAAAAAAGAAAACTTCAAATTTAGTAAAATAAATTTAGAGGAGTTTTTCTAACGTCAAAGCATAATTACTATCCTGATACACTAAAAATTCAAATTGTTGAGCGTTTATTGAAAGGAGAGTCATCTCTTCTCTTCGAGAAGAATTCAATATCTCAGGAAGAGGAACTATATATAATTGGAAAAAATGGTATTTAAATGGACAATTTCATTAATTAGAGCTTCTTCAGGACACTCCTCAGTACTAGAACCTTCACTGCCTACTTTCATTAATAAAAAAGAAAATAATTATATGTAGCTTGAATTTCCACTCCCTAAACTATAAAAAAAATTATTACGAATTGAATCACTAATTAGACTTTACATAAGATTTCCAAATTTAATGCTATAACACGTCAATAAATTATAATGATAGGCACTAACAATGAATTTTTAGAACTATTACTTCATCCTATTAATTAAAATCCCTCACTAAATCTATAATTAGTCTTTTAAATAAAAACTTAAAGATCATGATCATAGCTGAATATATTAAAAAGCATTTAGTATCCAAAATTATTAGCCTTCTTTACCAAACTATCAAACAAATTAAATCCATGATAAACTCCACGTAAAAAAGACAGCAATTTACTATTTTATAAATTTATTATAAAAGAAAAGACTGTAGACAGCATCCATAAAATTGACTTTATTTACAGACTGAAATATCCACCCATAAAAACGGGTGGATATTTACTATACTTCTAGCAATTGATTAATAATCTCGCCACTTTTTTTTAGCTCATCTTCTAATTGGGATAATCCTTTGAATCCTAGCCGTGTGGTAGGTCCGGAACAACCGAGTGCCGCAACTAATTCACCGTTTTGATAGAGTCCAGTTGCCATACAAGTAAGACCATATTCGTATTCTTCATGATCAAAGGCAACCTGCTTTTCCTTGATTTTTTTCTGTTCTTCACAAAAATTCGAATAATCAATAATAGTATTGATGGTACGCTTCACTAACCTTTTTTGGTAGTATTTTTCCAATTCAGTAGGTGACATTTCACTTAAAAAGATTTTTCCCATGGAAGAACAGTATAAATCAGTGACTGGTGCTAAAGACGATTGCAACATGTAACTTTCGCCGCTTTCCGAATGAATAATATATATTTCATCTCGATATAAAATCGATAGATTAATGGTTTCGCCAGTTTTTTGCGAAAAATTTTGCATATAAGGTTTGGCAATTTTGATTAATTGTTGTTCATTCAAAGGTTTGGGGTGATATTTTAAAATTTTATAGCTTAATGTATAGATATCATCTTCAATTTGTATGACAATGCCGCGGTACTCCAAAGTTTTCAAAATACGAAAGACCGTTGTTTTAGCTAGACCAGATAATCTAGTTACTTCAGAAATTCCTAAAGCGCCCTGTTCACTCAATAAATCTAATAGAGTAAAGGCATTATCAACGGATTTAATCAAATCGTTTTCCTTATTCATCGGATCCCTCTCTTTCTATTTTTTTTATAGCAATTATAGCAGATTTTTTTGTAATAAAACTAACTATACTATATTGACAGACTAAATTAAAATCTGTACAATTTTTTCCGGAACGATGTTCCGAATTTAGCATAAGGAGAAATGATATGAAAAAAAGAAAAGATCAGCATTATTTACTGGGACTTATAAAATTTGTTGTGTTTACGATACTTGGGACGATTTTAGTACTTGTGCCCTTTAGTTTTGATGGGTCAGTGGACACAATTCTTTTCCACTATTTAAAGATATTTGTAAAAACGTTCCAAGCACCGTTAACTGGGATTATGGTAGTCTTGATTGTTTTAAGTGCGATTTTAGCTGTATTCGATCAAGTGAAAAAAGACACAATCATTCGTCGTCATCGTCTACTAAATAAGCTTTTTTCTACTAGTTTATTTTACACAATAAACCGTGTGATTGGAGCGATTATTTCCCTTCTAGTTTATTTTAAAATTGGCCCGAACTTTATCGCTTCGCCTGATACTGGTGGTACGATGTTATCTTTAGCGACCCAATTATCGGTGTTAGTACCAATGATGTTATTATTTCAAACTTTTATTTTAGAGTTCGGAGCGATGGAATTTTTAGGTGAAATCGTGGGTGGAATTGTTAAACCGATTTTTAAAGTTTCTGAAATTTGTGCTGTGAATATCATCAGTGCTTGGGTCGGTCCGGGAAATGTGGCAATCATGGCAACAGAGGAATTCTTTGCAAAAGGATACTTTACTGTACGTGAAATGGCAGTTATTGGTTCCCAGTTTGCGACAGGAAGTATTGGATGGATTGTATTAGTCAGTTCGGTTTTAAATGTCATTGATTACTTTGGCTTAATTTTAGCTGGACTTGCAATAGTGAGCGTAATTGTTGCAGCAATTAGTGTACGTATTCCCCCCCTATCAACTTTTCCAGATACTTATATGAATGGTTCGATTGCATCCAAAATCACAATAGAAAAATCTGGTAATTGGTTTACACGTGCACTCAATAATGCTGTTGATCGTGCAAATGAATCTAATCTTTCAAATTTTGTTGCTAAAATCGATAATATGACTTTCTATGTGTTTTGGTTAACACCAATCATTGTATGTTGGGGCACCTTAGCCTTAGTGATTTCATTATATACACCGCTACTTAAAATCATCTCCATGCCAGTTGAATGGATTTTAATGGCATTTGGAATTGCAAGCCCAGATATAACTGCTAGTGCGATTATGTCTGGTTTGGCAGATAATTATTTACCAGTTATTTTAGGTCAATCTGTTGAATCTACCGTAAGTCGAGTGATTATTGCGATGATGAGTATTATTCAAATTATATATTTATCTGAAACAGCAACTTTACTGATTTCAACGAATAAGCACATGAAATTCTGGCATGTGATTGTCATCTTTTTAGAGCGTACTTTTTTATCACTATTTTTTGTCATTTTAATTGCGAAATTTTTTGTTAGATAGGAGAATTCTTATGAAAGTAGTCAGATTATTTGAAGATAATATGTTTGAACATGAGTTAAAAGCCATTAAAGAATTGAATTTAGATCTAGAAATGGCAGTGCGTCCGAGTCAAACTCCAACAGATATTATTGAAAATGCCCATGATGCAGATATTATTATTACCGTGTATGAACCATTAACGGAGGAAGTTTTATCACAGTTACCCAACTTAAAATTAGTAGTCTATCGTTCGATTGGCTTTAATTCTGTGGACTTAGATTATGCAAATGAACATAGATTGCCGGTTTCTCATATTACTCAATATTGTATTGATGAGGTGGCTAACTATGTGATAGCAGCTATTCTTTCTCATAATCGTCGCATTATTGATTTCAATCAATCGGTAAAAGTTGATCACGAATGGAATTATGAGTTATTTCCAGATATGCGTCGTTTATCTTCCTTAACTGTTGGTCTAATTGGATTTGGAAATATCCCACGTTTAATTGCAAAACGTTTACAGGTTTTTGGTTGTAAATTGATTGCTTATGATCCTTTTGTAGTTTCAGAAATCTTTGAACAATCAAATGTGAAACAAGCTAGTCTAGAAGAAATTTTTGAGCAAAGTGATTATATTTCATCGCACTTGCCTTTAAATAATAGTACAAAAGGAATATTAAATGTAAACTTATTTAATTTGTGCCAAAAGCACCCAGTTTTTATTAATTCTTCACGTGGTGGTGTTGTAAATGAAGAGGATTTAGTGGCGGCTTTGCAATCAGGAAAACTCTCATATGCGATTTTAGATGTGGTGCATAACGAAAATCCAGATTTGAATAAGTTACCATTTATGCAAATGGATAATGTTGTATTAACCCCACATATTGCTTTTTATTCACAAGAAGCCTTTATTCAGGGAGTTCAAGATAACTTTAAAAATATTCAAGCTTTTTTAAACGGCGATTTATCTAAAGGCGAAATTGTAAATCTTAAACAAATTCAGTAAACATCCCCCATTTTCACGGGGGATGTTCACTATCCTCTAATCTCTAATAAATATCGATTATCGAAATATTTACTTCTGTTTAGTCATTTTCTTTAATATCCATAGAAACATTACCATCAGATAAATCTATTTTTAAATCTCCTGCTTGTAAAACTCACTTTCTCTATCTACAATTTACCTTTAATGTGGTAGCTATTATTTTTTCATCTATTACGCATTCTTCTTTGAAACTTTTCAAAATATTTCTAATATAAAATCTATAAAAAATATCTTTTTATTTATAGTTTAAGAACACACTAATTTGATTTTCACAGGTTCTTATAAAGAACTTTAAAGTAAAATCATCTTTCCTAATTTTATAGCGTCTTCAATAACTGATGGTGGAACATTTCTTGGCTGTACATATTTTTTAACAAAATTTATGAACTATCAATTTGAAGTCATTTAAGCTGTCATTATAATTTAATCCGCAATAGTAATCATCAAGACCATCTTTTTCTACACTTTCTATACAATCTTTTACTTCTTTATCATTTTCAAACCTGCAATTGATTAAGAAAAAAAGATAATCAGAAATTTTAGCATCCATTTCAATCAAACTTCTTAATATCGTCTTAAAATTTTTTGAATTTATTAGTTGAATTAATTCTTTTTGTTGCTCACTTAATTGTTTTACGATATCAATCAAAAAATAGTCATGCGTATTTAGTTTTGCTGAATTACCCTGTTTTTTTCTCTCTACTTCAATAAATGCAGCAATATCTGAGATTTCGAAAAAATACTCTTTACTTATAACACACACTATTCTCACCCTCTTATAATTATTAAACTCATACTCTTTTTCAAAAAAGATAAATTTACTGGATTTGTTCATATATATTGTGAAATGAGTCAGATAATCATACCCGGATATTTGCTTACTTTTAAATACTCCCCCTTTTTATACAGCATTCTTCAAAGAATAAATAAATTTTTTAATTACTTTCGTAATGATTTCTTCTGAGTCAAAGTTAGTTAGATTTCTTTAGATTGTCTTGGCTATCTTATTAACAAAGATCCTACTCTATAACCACTGTTGATCCTTTTTATTGCATAATTATCTGCTTATCTCTGATTTAGTAAAACACATTCACTCTATTCGTTTACAAAACAAACGTTCATTTTATAAAAATAAGAGAAATAATATCATTATATTTCATAATATATATGTTAAAATAATTTTAAAAAAATTCAATATGACTGTTCATTTATAGTTTGCGAATATGACTAAAGAAAGAAAAAAGACTTTACCATTAGAATAAATCAGTTATAAAAAAGAGACGGTAAATATCGATTTCTTTAATTATCTAATTACTCTTCATAATGATATGTTTTTCCTGCTTACTTTGTAGCCAGATAATTGAAAATAAAACTTATATTTTACAAATGACACATTTATTTTAATAAAGAGACATATCTTAAACACAACTTAGGTTATCCAAAAAATTAAAAAAGGAAAAGGGTACTGTTATTCCAAGTAATACCATTATTCAACTTCTGGTGTTATATATTTGTTATATATTTGTTTTATATTTTTGTATTTTCGAAAATAGGTTTTACATGTGAACATTAATTAGTTATATATTAACTATATTCTTCTATTCTTCAGCTTTTTGTGCTTCTTTATTTATTAGATTATCTATGATTATATTTTATTTCAGATAATCTTATTATTTTTTATCTTCTTCCATTTCACTAAATTCCTCTACTACACCATATCTATTGACAATCAACCAAATAAAATACAGTATTTCACGATATAGTATGATAAATAACAAAATAGAAGCAATAAAGCTTCTTGTGTTAAAACAATTATAAAAGAACTAAATAATTAACCCTTCTATCTATAAAAAAGTCAATAGCGTCACTAGGATTTCCTAATAACGCTATTGATTTTCTTTTCCTCTGAAATTAAATCAGAAAGATTTTTCAATAATGATAACTGTTTTGATTAACAGCTTTTATAATGGTTTATACGATAATAAAATTTTTAAATAATATAAATTAAGAACTAAAATATTGTAAAGATTTACTAGAAAGAGACAAAAGAACTAAATAAGAAATACAAAATGAGTAACCAACAGCTATAAAGATTTCTACATCTTTCACAAAATGCTTATTCAGATGTTGATCTCCCACTTAAAGAAACTAAAACCAGTTAAGTCCTATACCTAACTGGTTTTATTATATTTCAGTTCTTTCTTCTATATCTACATTAAAATATCTAAGAGCCTTAAATTTAGTCTTTCAATTTTATATGTTGTATATTACAGAAAGGAAGTTACTATTTTACACGAGGTTCTGTTGCTTCTTTTACGTTTTGTACACCATCATTAACTTTTTCACTTGCTACTCCTAAAGCTTCTTTTGATTTCTCAATTTGTTTTGAAGCAAATTCTCCAGTAGCAGAAGCTGCATCAGTAAGATGATCTTGTAGGGTAACTGAATCTTTTTCGTATTGTTCTTTTGTTTTTACATCTACGACGTTTACGTTAATTTCAATTACATCTAAGCCAGTCATTTTCCTAACTTCATTTGAGATTACTTGCTTAATTTTATCATAAATTGTAGTTACATCTTTACCATATTCAGCCACTATTGAAAGATCTACTGCAACTTGTTTTTTACCTACTTCAACATCGACTCCAGAAGTTGTGTTATCTGTATTTACTAATTTTCCGGCTATATTTGAAAAGAATCCTCCATCAACTGTCAAAAGCCCATCAATTTCATCTAATGCAATACCGATTATTTTTTGAATTACTTTATCTTCAAAAACCAATTCTCCTTTAATAGCTTCAGAAGCTTTTGATATATCATTCTTTTTAATTTCTGTTTTTGTATTGTTTGTTTTATTATCCATTAGTTTTCCTCCTAAAAATAAAAATTTATTTTTTACCGTAAAAACGGTTATTAACTAGTTTTATTTGTCAAAAAATCCAATAGTTTCTAAATAGATACCTAAATAAAAACCACATACAGTAAGTATTGTTATTATCACTATTTTAAAAAGTCCTAACGTGAGAATTAATAATCCTAATAGTAGTCCTACACATGCAAAAATGAGCGGATATTTATATTTCTCTATGAATTCTTTCATTGTTTTCTCCTATAAAACTTTTGATTTGGTTTCTTTATTTCTTTCATGATAATCATTGAATTTTATTTCAGTTAGTATTGTTTGTTCTGCACCAAATAAGGCATTCAAATTAGTGTTTACTTTCCTTATAAAGGAGGTTTGTCGCTCCCCTGTTTGAAAAGCTTTACGTATTTTTCCCCGTACATAGATTTTTATTTTTTTCTTCTTAATTACAACTTTTACCGTTGGATCAACAATAAAAGGCTCTTCTTTTGCTGCGATTAATACAAAATTCTCAATTGCTTTTTTTTGAATTGCTATTTTTCCAGTATCGGTCTTTTTTTCTATATAATTATTTATCCTAGGATAAAATAATACAATAATTAAAATAATAAATAAGAATGTTAGCAAAACGGCACTAAGCCAAAACAAAAATTGAGCCATGTTATTACCAATATATGGGTAACTTGTAAATGGTAGTAAATAAAATGGTAAACTAACCACACTTTGCATTGTAATTAACGTATGTGCTAAAGGAAAAAAAAACAGCAGTAAAACAATAGTTAATAGTAGTTTCAAGCTTTTTCGCATATTCCACCTCTTAGATTACGTTGTGAATATAATTCTTTATTTTATTATTCTATGGAACTTTACAATTAAACAAAACCTATAAATTAAACTTGACACAGATTTTGGCAGTTTGATTTCTAGAATATTCTCCTTTCATTTCATTTATCTCACTAACTTTAGTTAAACTAATACGATAAGTTTAACCAATTACTATATCTGAAACTATCAAAGTGAGTAACTTGTATAAAAAAAATAGACTGTTCACTTTATAAATTAAAATAGTTTACGATATAATATTATCAAGTAAAAATCCTCAAGTCAAATAAAAATGAATGTTCAATTTATTTTTTTATACAAGTTTTTTAATTCTAGAAATAAGTTCCCTGCTTATAAGAAGATGTACTAAATAATGATTCTTATCTCACGAACATATTATTTCTTACCTCCAAACCTTTTAGAAACCATAAAAACTATTAACTAACAATATTTGAAAATTCACACTAGCATTATTTAATCCACTAGACAAAAAATTACTATCATCGATATAAAAAATTTTTTTCGATTGTATATAATATTTTTTTTGAGAGATGAGATTTTTCTATTGAAAATTTCTTATCTTCCAATGTTTTTTTGTTAAAGAAGACTTAATTTTTCGTTTTTTATTTCCTGTTTCTTTAATTACAAGTCTTTGTCCCTAGAAAAAATAAAAAATCAACCAATAAGTATTTCTGAATAATGAATAATATAATACGTTTTTTCGGCCAAGCATATTAAACATTGGGCGTGAGATTCAGTATCTTGAATATACTTATGATTTAAATAGACTCTTTTCTTATACATTTCTTGCCTAAAGATTATATATATTTCTCTTCTAAAGTTATCATAATCCCTCCTTAATACTTGAGTGATATAAAACATAATTACAACCTGAGATAGAACACTAAGTATTCTATCTCAGATCTATTTTCTATCCTTTTTTTCTTTTCAAATTTAATTTAAATCCAGCAAAAATAGAAGTCAATAAAACTATTATACCTACAAATACTCCAGATGATTTTGCCTCTCCAGTTTTTGGAAGAGTTTTATTTGTTTCAGATTTATAATTCACCTTACTCTTTTGTATTTGTAGAGTTTTATAATTACTAGTCTCTGGCGTTACCGGAGTTTCTGGATCTGGAGTCTCTGGTGTTACCGGAGTTTCTGGATCTGGAGTCTCTGGCGTTACCGGAGTTTCTGGATCTGGAGTCTCTGGTGTTACCGGAGTTTCTGGATCTGGAGTCTCTGGCGTTACCGGAGTTTCTGGATCTGGAGTCTCTGGTGTTACCGGAGTTTCTGGATCTGGAGTCTCTGGCGTTACCGGAGTTTCTGGGTCTGGAGTCTCTGGTGTTACCGGAGTTTCTGGATCTGGAGTCTCTGGTGTTACCGGAGTTTCTGGATCTGGAGTCTCTGGCGTTACTGGAGTTTCTGGATCTGGAGTCTCTGGTGTTACCGGAGTTTCTGGATCTGGAGTCTCTGGTGTTACCGGAGTTTCTGGATCTGGAGTCTCTGGTGTTACCGGAGTTTCTGGATCTGGAGTCTCTGGTGTTACCGGAGTTTCTGGATCTGGAGTCTCTGGTGTTACCGGAGTTTCTGGATCTGGAGTCTCTGGCGTTACTGGAGTTTCTGGATCTGGAGTCTCTGGTGTTACCGGAGTTTCTGGATCTGGAGTCTCTGGTGTTACCGGAGTTTCTGGATCTGGAGTCTCTGGCGTTACCGGAGTTTCTGGATCTGGAGTCTCTGGTGTTACCGGAGTTTCTGGATCTGGAGTCTCTGGCGTTACCGGAGTTTCTGGATCTGGAGTCTCTGGTGTTACCGGAGTTTCTGGATCTGGAGTCTCTGGCGTTACTGGAGTTTCTGGATCTGGAGTCTCTGGTGTTACCGGAGTTTCTGGATCTGGAGTCTCTGGTGTTACCGGAGTTTCTGGATCTGGAGTCTCTGGTGTTACCGGAGTTTCTGGATCTGGAGTCTCTGGCGTTACCGGAGTTTCTGGATCTGGAGTCTCTGGTGTTACCGGAGTTTCTGGATCTGGAGTCTCTGGCGTTACCGGAGTTTCTGGATCTGGAGTCTCTGGTGTTACCGGAGTTTCTGGATCTGGAGTCTCTGGCGTTACCGGAGTTTCTGGGTCTGGAGTCTCTGGTGTTACCGGAGTTTCTGGATCTGGAGTCTCTGGTGTTACCGGAGTTTCTGGATCTGGAGTCTCTGGCGTTACTGGAGTTTCTGGATCTGGAGTCTCTGGTGTTACCGGAGTTTCTGGATCTGGAGTCTCTGGTGTTACCGGAGTTTCTGGATCTGGAGTCTCTGGTGTTACCGGAGTTTCTGGATCTGGAGTCTCTGGTGTTACCGGAGTTTCTGGATCTGGAGTCTCTGGTGTTACCGGAGTTTCTGGATCTGGAGTCTCTGGTGTTACCGGAGTTTCTGGATCTGGAGTCTCTGGTGTTACCGGAGTTTCTGGATCTGGAGTCTCTGGCGTTACTGGAGTTTCTGGATCTGGAGTCTCTGGCGTTACCGGAGTTTCTGGATCTGGAGTCTCTGGTGTTACCGGAGTTTCTGGATCTGGAGTCTCTGGTGTTACCGGAGTTTCTGGATCTGGAGTCTCTGGCGTTACCGGAGTTTCTGGATCTGGAGTCTCTGGTGTTACCGGAGTTTCTGGATCTGGAGTCTCTGGCGTTACCGGAGTTTCTGGATCTGGAGTCTCTGGTGTTACCGGAGTTTCTGGATCTGGAGTCTCTGGCGTTACCGGAGTTTCTGGATCTGGAGTCTCTGGTGTTACCGGAGTTTCTGGATCTGGAGTCTCTGGCGTTACCGGAGTTTCTGGATCTGGAGTCTCTGGTGTTACCGGAGTTTCTGGATCTGGAGTCTCTGGCGTTACCGGAGTTTCTGGATCTGGAGTCTCTGGCGTTACTGGAGTTTCTGGATCTGGATTTACTGGTTTATCTGGATCGATTTTTTTAACCGTTATTAATGATTGAGAAGCATTTACCTGCAAAATATTATTGTCGTCAGTTGGAATAAGTAAACTAATATCATAATTGTTAATATCTTTTGCAAGTGGCTTGTAATTTAGAGCTTCTTTATAAAATTTATAAGCATTAGTATTTACGCCACCTAAATCACTTCTTGATTTTTTCTCTGTTGTTTGTCCCAAGGTTACCCAAATAGCATGACTAATTCCTCTGGCAAGAGAAGCACGATCATCATTAGAAGCGGCTGTATAAGTATTTAAATAGGGATATTTAGTAATAAAATTATCCCAAGCGTAAGCCATGATATTTCTTACTTTATCAATTTTTTCATTACTATATACTTTCAAGAGTTGTTCGTCTTTTTCATTGTATAATTGATAACCAGGGTTTGAAAACCCACGATCATTCAGTTTAGCTATAACGTTTTTGTCAAAACAAAAAGCTACTTGGTTATCAATAACACTTTCAGTTTTAATACCCTTATTATATAAGAAATACCCACCTTTTGTCTGATTACCAAAACCACTTATTGCATAACTATTTTCTATACTAGACGCATTAGCAATAGCGCCATTGAGAAATATGTTTCCAAAAATTAAACAGCCAATTATAAAGGACGCAGCACCACCACCTTTCTTCTTTCTAATTGCAAATTTCAATCTTTTTTCTTTACAACTAGTAAACATTCCCATCTCTCCTTACCACAAAATGAACGATCATGTTTTATAGACAAAAAGAAAAAGCATTCAAATTAGAATGTTTTTCGATAAAAGTATAAATTAATTTTTCGGAAATTTCAATAAAAATGATCGTTTATTTTTTAAGAAACAATTATGATGAGGCACTTTTATTTTCAGGTAGACTCACTATAAAACATTAAAATTAGACAGGTAATCAATGCTAATTTTGCTTCAACATTTCACTATCAGTGTTATCTAAAAACTATCTGGGAATAAGTCCACTGAGTTCTATTATATTTGTAAATAAGATAAAACTATTTTTAAGAAAATATTCTTGAACAGTTTTTATTTATATATAATAAGCTTTGTTGTTAATCTTAGGACTTGAAATATGATTTCTTTTCCAAAATTTATTATCTTATTTTAATTCTTCCATACATTTAATAATCTATAGATAAAAAAGAGATAATTTAGATCATTTTTTGCAATATAAAGCAAATTTGTTGAGCTAAGATGTTGGTATTTCTATAATAGGTTCAGGGATATCCCAATATCACTCTCTAAGGGCAACTCAGGGGAAGGAGTTGCCCCTGAAAATGTATATTAGAATTATCAAAGCAAAAAATAAGCATATTAACTTATTTTTTATAATGTTGTAGCGAAAAATATAGCGCAAGCTTAAAATTAAGTTCTCAAAAAGTAGAAATAGCTGCTTCTTATACCATGATTAAATGAATAAAGTATGCTGTCACTTTATGGGAATTTCGGGATGAAAATAGATACAACGTGTATCAGCATATTTTTTCTTTTTATATTTTTTATAGCTTTTTATACTTTTTCTCAGTCCATCAGAATCTATTTCTCCAAATAATATTTTCATATTATATATAGATATAAAAGAGCATAGTTAAAAAATATTCTTCCAATGTTTCTTTCGCTCAGTTTTCTAATTTTATATACATATCTGACATACTATTAGATTGCGTATGTTCCCATCAACTCTTTGTTAAGATAATTTATAATATATATTTTTACAGTACTATATACTTATTTCTTTGATATAATTAGTTGTTAAAATCTACCTGCACTTATATTTATCGACTGAAACAGATCACTTAGTGAAAAAACATCTAAGGTAGAAATAAATCTCTCCTTAGATGTTTTTGTTTTTTTATCAATCTCACTTATAGTATTCATAGAAACACTGAAAAACACTCCCTATTCACAAGGAAATATCATAACCATTCACTTGAAGTTCTGTATCTATTTATCTAACTCAGGTGAGTTACCTAACTCTGCTTTTAACATCCAAATCTCTTTTTCTAGCTCTGATTTAGAACCAATAAAAATATCCTCTGTACAGTCATCGCCTTCCTTTCCTGCAGTTTCAATCCCCTCTTCATATGTCGAAACAAGATAATTATAACCTTCCAATAAATAATCAATTTGTTCATCAATAGTTTTATTCCAAGAGCCTTTTTCTTCTTCTAATTTGGAATTTGTAAAAAACTCTTCTAGAGTTGAATACGGAGATCCATCAAGTGTAATCAGTCGTTCTGAAATTACATCTAACTGATCATTAATTTGCTCCATGAGATCATCCATTTTAGGATGTAGAAATAGAAACCTTTCTCCACGCATATACCAATGAACTTGATGTATTCTTACTGAAAATACGCTTAAATCGGCTACCAATTGATTTAATACTTTTTTTGTTTCACAAAATTTCATAATATCACTCCTAATTTAAATTTTTTAAAAAGAAATAATTCCGATTTACACATAATTTAATATAACAAATATATCTTGTCAACAATAAAATGAACGTTTATATTAAAATCGTGTTTATAAAAATCTTTACCACTTATTCATCCTTTTGTTTAGGATAATTTTTTTTTACAAATTCATCCCATGATTCACTAAATTCATGGTTCAAAAAGGCACTTTTCAACCCTGTTACTTGTTTTAATCTAAGAACTTCTTCTTTTTCCATTCCTAGTTCTTTCCCTATTTTATGATCGTCCCATCCTTCATTGACAAGCAGTAGAACTAATTCGGACATTTTATCTATTTCATGTTTCCCTCTAGCTCTATTGTGTCTAATTGTACTTGACATTCTTTGCTCCAATGGCTTATCAATTACAACTAAAGGAAGTTCTTTTAAATCAAGTTTGCTTTTTCCAATTAAATACCTATGGAACCCATCAATAATAATATATTCGTCTTTTTTATCATCATAATAGCAAACAATTGGTTGTGTATATCCGTCTTTTAAAATCGAAAATTCTAAAAGCTCCATTTCAGGTTCAGCGACATGATTTGGGTTATAATTATTACTTTTTATTTTCTCTACTGGAACCATTTTTACATTTAAAACAGGCATATCAATCTTGTTCATTGATTTCTCTCCTAAAAAATAAATAATTCTTTGTCTCTCTATATTGTTTAAAACAATAATGTTTCAGATTATTTAAGTACTGATCTTTTTTTAAAGAAATTCGTACACACTTTCTTTCACATTTCTTGTCTATGAAAAATAAAACCTTCTCCAATAGATACTTTCGAGTATCGTCATTTTCATCTTCAACAAAAACATCTCCAATATCAATAAACTCATTGGAAATTTGGATGGAAGAAAATCCAATTATCCTTTCCTTGTTCATTAACAAAAACCAAATAGTACTAGGTGTATTTATTAAATAAGGTAATTTTCTTCTATATACTCTTTCAGCAAAATATTTCCCCATTAAACTGTAAAAATTTTGTTTATTGTATGGGGGTATATAAACTTTAATATCTATTTCGCTCATTTCATTCCTCCTATTTTTTGTACAATATTTTCGTACCTCTTTCCTTTTAATTGATTTATTCCCAAAAAGTCTTTATATTCTTTAAACATCTCATATAGTTCAGCTTCATCTTTTTTCGTTAAACTATAATTTCTAGTAGATAAAACAAAGTCATTTTTTTCTAAAGCTTTAGCTATCCCTTTCCAGTCATTCCAAAGTCTTTCATCTTTTATCCAATCTTTTCTTTTTGATTCATCTGGCATATCTTGGATATCCATATTATATTTATTCTTGTAATAAGCAAAAAGAATACATATCTTTCTGTAATAATGATTCATTAAAAGAGGAGAATATAATCCTAATGTTTCTAGTAAAAAAATAGAATATCTTTGCCAAGTCATAAATGAAGGTTTTTGAGAAGTATTTAATCCTAAAAGACTAGTTTTACCATATATATTTCCAAAATTAACTCCACTTACTCTTTTTACTAATTTATCCCATGTTTCAGGTTCAAGTTCAGCAAATTGATTTAACGCTTTTCTTTGTTGTAATCCGAAAGGCTGACATATTCTCATGTCCCGGTACTTATATCCAATCTTATACATTTTCTCATAGATATAATTATATTCTAGTCCACATTTAAAAGTTGCAGCCCAAATGTCATCAACTTTCCAATCAAATAAAGGATAAAACAAAATATTTCCTTCTAAAGTTATATTTATCCAACATCGATTCTTATATTTATTTTCACCTTTTGTAACAGCACTATGTCTATGTAAACTTTCTTGTGCTCTTATACCTACACCACATGATACAGCACTTTGGGGATATTGTTCTTTATACCAATTTTGAAAATAACGAAGAAATCTGTCGGGATTACCATTTGATAATGAATAATATTTCTTTAAACCGTCATCAATATTTTCCAAAGTTATGGCATTTTTAGGAAGAGAATGAATCCATTTTTCTTTTTCGCTTGGATCCCACATTTTCCATTGAGGTTGAAAAAAACTAGTGTTGTTATCCTCAAAAAAAGGTAAGCAAAAATGATAAATATTTTTTACTCTAGGTAACTGTTCAATTTTTTTTATAAAATCAACAGTTGCTGTGTAATTTGCTTCAATATTTAATATTAATAGATCAAAATTTCTATCTAATTTTTCTGCAACTAGATTAGCTAACTGAACCATTATCCCACTATCCTTACCACCACTAAATGAAAAATACACCTTGTCAAATTCTTCAAATATGTATTCTAATCTCTTTAAAGTAGCATCAAAGACATTCATTTCTCATCCCCCTAAAAAAATAAGCGTTCAATATCAATGGTAATACCTTTAAAAACTTTGTCAATAATTTTATCAATTGTTGTTTCTTATAGTATTCAAATCATATAGAATAATGTAAGGAACACCTTTAATTTATATACTATACTTACTTAAAAAAACAAAAATGGATTTTAGTCTAGTGGTATCTTACAGTTAACAAATATTATAGAAATAATTGGAATTACTATTCAAACAATGATTTTAACTTGTTTTTCCATTAAATATTATTATAATAAAAATGAACGATCATTTTTATCGTTCGAATAAATTATGTAGAAAGGATAATTTTATGGTTGGAAAAAACAATAAAAAGTTATTAGAATTAAAAAGCAATCCAATTATCAAAAAGTGGAGAATTAGTCGACTGAAAACAGGAGTTGCATCAATTGTCATATTTAGCGGGGTATTATTAAGTTCTACTATTTTTATACCTTTACATACTGTTTCAGCAGAAGAAACAGTAACTACTACTTATTATGACCAATCTAAAAATGTTAGTGATCAATTAACAAATATTAATATTTCAATATCTAATAATAAAGAGAAAGTCATATTTCCACATAATGCAGAATCGCTAACTTCAAATTATGCATTCAAAGTCCCTGACTCAGTTAATCCAAAAGATTATTTTTATATTGATTTGAGTGAAAATGCTAATTTTTATGGAATTACAGAAGCTAACTCTGTCACAATGCCTAATCTCTTAGCTCCAGATAATTCAATTATAGCAACTGGAAAATACGATATTGATACTAATCGTATTCAATACGAATTTACGGATTATGTAGCAGAGCATGATAATGTTAGTGGAAAAATTTCTTTACCGATCTTTATTGATCCAGAAGTAGTAACTAATACTTCTTATCAAACTATTACTGCGAGTATAGGCAATAGTAAAAAAGATTTGAGTCTGTTAGTGGATTATTCTAAAAATGTAGGACCTCAATATAATGCTAATGGTGCTGGTAACATATTTAATGTAGACTTGAATAACCATAATTTTTCTCATACTATCTATGTCAATTCTTTAAAACAAACTTTAGGAAATAAAAGTATTGAAATTAGAAATCAAAGAAAAGAAGAAAATGGATATAATTCTGAAATTATCTACGATAAGACAAATACTCAAATAAAAGTTTATAAAGTAAAATCAGACGGAAGACTAACCGACAGTTTTTCTATTGCTACAAATGATTCACTAGAAGACGTGACTAATCAATGCTATATTGATTTTTATGATAATAAAATTAGTATTAGTTTTCCGAGCAATATTGATAACGAAACTTATGTCGTTCAATATACTTCTCCTTATACAGATAAAAAAGATATTGCTACTAGAGTAGTTATGTATGGTTACTCTCCTTATCAATTAGGCAATACTAGCTGGTACTGGGATAATTATGTAAAACTAACAGATGGAAATGCAAGTGGTGACGGTAGTGTGATATCACCTGAGCCTGAAACTCCGGTAACGCCTGAGAATCCTGAGCCTGAAACTCCGGTAACACCTGAGAATCCTGAGCCTGAAACTCCGGTAACACCTGAGAATCCTGAGCCTGAAACTCCGGTAACACCTGAGAATCCTGAACCTGAAACTCCGGTAACACCTGAGAACCCTGAGCCTGAAACTCCGGTAACGCCTGAGAATCCTGAGCCTGAAACTCCGGTAACACCTGAGAATCCTGAGCCTGAAACTCCGGTAACACCTGAGAATCCTGAGCCTGAAACTCCGGTAACACCTGAGAATCCTGAGCCTGAGACTCCAGTAACGCCTGAGAATCCTGAGCCTGAAACTCCGATAACGCCTGAGAATCCTGAGCCTGAAACTCCGGTAACACCTGAGAATCCTGAGCCTGAAACTCCAGTAACGCCTGAGAATCCTGAGCCTGAAACTCCGGTAACACCTGAGAATCCTGAGCCTGAAACTCCGGTAACACCTGAGAATCCTGAGCCTGATAAACCAGTGTCTTTAAAAAACACTAACTCTAAAATTTTAATATCAGAGAAGAATGTTTCAAATACTAATTCAAAGTCAAATAATACTCTTCCCCAAACTGGTGAAAAAGAATCATCAGGAGTTTTAGCTGGATTAGTTATTTTATTAGCTTCTATTGCAGTGGGTATTAAATTAAATTCAAAACAAAAAAATATCTAGATTAGTCCAAAAGAAAACAGAGATAGAATAAGTATTCATCCTATCTCTGTTTTCAATTTAAAATAAATAATCACTGTTCGATTTAATTACAAACAATTTCCATAATTCCTTTTTTATTTTAATATGCACTTCTTACATAATAAATCTTGATTTTATCAATCTTCTGCACTTCTTGATCCACCTTGATTTGAAGTAACACAAACCGAGTTATCTCATTTGTTGTTTCTTCTCCAAATAATAAATATTGATCCGATTGGATTACATCTTGTGTGATAGTATGAATACGGCCAATTGTTTTATATTGTACATGTGGATCGTTGTCAATCCCATTTTCTTTTATACAACGATCGGTTAAATAGTTTTTTACAGATTGATTTCGTTCGTATATATCCGTGTAATTCACCCATTTTCTTCCAAAATTCTTTAACAAATATTGGATTTCTTCAGAAATATTGCATTCTGTTTTGTCTTCCTGATTTCTTTTGCTTTCTTTACTTGAACTTTCTGCTTGTATCATCTTTTCTTTTGATATTAAGGAAACTTCTGTTTTTTCTTCAGAAAAAATCCACCCACAACTAGTAAGTCCAAACAAACAAAAACAACTTAGAAAGAAAAAATAATACTTTTTCACAATCGATCCTTCTCCCTTTTCTACTAAAAATTTTCATCGAAAGAATTCTTTTATTTCACTTTCCGAACCAGACTTCGAATTTTCGCTTGGTTATAGCTGCGTTGATACCGTGCCATAATTCGCCCCTGCTCGGCGTTCTGTTCTACGGTGGAGAAACTTTGTCCACTATTTGAGACATCTGTTATGATACCCGTGTGGCCATAGATTCCAGGAGACAATGCACCACCTGCTTGCCAATTGACCACATCTCCTGCTTGTAAGTCACTGGGCTTTGGATTCATGATCACTTGCCAACCATAGGTTGCCCAGTTATAATCTTCCCCTATTAACATCGCAAACATGTGTCCAGAACCCATTAACTGTGGGCCACCTAGTTGAGATACATACCATGCCGTACCACCATAACATTCCCCATTATTTACGGGTCGTCCAATGATCCGATCCAAAACCTTCGCATTGCCTTTACTTTTTCCTGCAATAAGCGAAGTTTTTTTGGTTGGTAGGCTATTCCAATGCTTGATCGCAAAGGCATCATATTCCGTTAAGTTATAGGACTTTATGATACTCATTGCGCCTTGATAATACGGACTGCCTTCGGTGATACCTGCCGCCGCATAACCTCCACGACCTAGAATCAATAAACAACTTCCAGGATCGTTATTGCCCACACATTGATTAAAGTTGCTTTGACTCGCCACCATAAATCCATAATAGTCATAACAAGCATTCAGGTTCGGAAACTTCATATAGAAACCACCTTCAGAGCCACCAATCCCACGTGCAGAACCTTGTGGATAGGGACAACCAGGAAACCACGTAATCCCAAAAAAGTTCGTATCGTTTCTTCCAGATTGTGACTGCCCATAAGCTGATTCATATCCTAATTGAGAAAGAATCACACTCGGTAATAACTGATACTTTACAGCTGCACCAACTGCTGCTTGGGCATGTTCATCTGTTATCGGACCACGCCCTTTGATCTCTGAAAAAATAGGTAAGGTTTCGATATATTCTCCCGTATGAGTAACACCAACTGCTGAATCCATGTGCTTCGATTCACCACTAGACATGCTAATTATCGCAAATAATAAAAACAGGCAACTCATCATACAGATGCCACTAAATAAAAAAATCTTTTTCACTAGTGAATCGCCTCAATTCGAAAGTTCCCATTCTCTAATTGTTTCATAGACATTTCATAGTACATGGTAAACCAAAGGTGCGTTTCTTGATCTTGATACAAAATATTACAATGAATCTCATATCTACCCTCTTTTTTTGCAACTTGCAAATTCGATAGTTCTTCAAAGGCTAAAGGCTGTTGAATTGGTAAAAGAGTTGTCCCATAATATTTTAATTCTTCTGCGTTTGCTTTAGGATAAATACGAAAGAAGGTATATAAGAATTTCTCTAATTCTTCCTGTTCTTTTCGAGAAATGCTCGTTGTTTCGAACCGAGTGTCTACTTTAATCGTTGCTTTTTTAACATTACTCGCTACAATAGGCAATTTCACTATGGCATATGATAATTCGTTTCGATATACCTCCACCTTATACACACGCTCTTTGAATTCTTTTTCTATCTCTAATAAGACATGAAACATAACCACAAATGTATGTTTTTTTGATTCATGTTCCTCTATTGCCCAAATCGAGACATTTTTAACTTTTACATTCGTTTCTATGTCTTTATCTATTTCATTATCCATTTGCAGCCCATCAGCTAAATAACTTTCTACTGCTTTTGATCGATTTATTTGTTGGTCGCTTTCAAGACTCACTGTAAAATACAAAAATGCAAAATTTTTCACATAACTTTCTATTCCAGTCATATCTTTTAGTTGTTTATCAATGACTTTTGTTTCATGGATTATATGCGTATCTTGAGAAGTTAAATTATTATAAACTCCAAAACAAACACTAAAAACCAAAAAGCTCCAGCCTGCAAAAAAAAGGAAGCGCCTTTTTCGCGCTCCCTTATAGCTTTCTTTTTTCTTGTCTTTCTTTCCTTTTAGTCTTGTTTCTTGTTCAGAGAGAATAGACAGTTTTTTCTTCCGAGGAAACATAGCCCTCCTCCTCATTCTTTTTTAGTTCTACCTTTTCTCGCGTTTTGACGAGAAGTCGAAGTCCAACGAACCGGAGTTTCAATCTTTCGATTCGTACTTCGTTCATGAATCGGATGTTCCTGCTTCGACAATTTCTTATTTTTAGCTACATTTGAAATGTTACTTCTTTTTTCTATCGTAGGAAATTGTTCTGTTCGACCAATCATTGCACTTTTCCGTGTTTGTAATTTACCAGAAGTCACTTGTGTTTTTCCTGTTTGATGCGCCATTGAACGCATCGCTCGTTGTTTTCTCTCTTGTTGCTCTAATTGCAATGCATCTTTTCGTGCTTCATAAAAATTCTTCTGTCGCTCATTCGCAAGGTTACGCACTCGTGTTTGTCGTTCCGACTCATTCATTCGCCCAGAGAAATAATCGTATTTCATTTTTTGTGCTTTGTATTGGGCATTGGTTGGGACATACTGAATTGTCCGCTTCCATTGTTCTGCCCTACTTTCAATAGTTGCCGGTAATTCTGTCATAGCTGAAACTTTTTTTCCTACTCGCTCTATAAGAGGTGTAGAAGCTATACTTCGTTGACCACTCATAGATTTGGAAATCATTTGGCCAGCTACACCTCCGGCAGTACCCCCAACAAAATTTTCACCAATTCCTCGTATCATTTTTTGACCCATTGTACCTAAGATCATGCCACGTAAGAAACGTCCAGTTCGATCCCCAGCTCGTGTTTGTACGCCACCAATTTTCATCCAACCTAATAATTCATTGACACGTGTCGAGACAGATAACCATAACGTCACCTGTAAGAAACTGGTCCAAATCATTCCTTTGTCCTTGGATAAGTGGTTTAACTCATGACTAATAGAAAAAGTAATGGTTAAAATGAGTAAAATGCCCATTTTTGTAAACAATAATTGAAAGACTTTCTGTAAGGCATTACCTAATAACGATCCTGAATTTGGAAATAACGAGAAAATCATCGCTACAGGTAAGAATCCTATAAATAACAAGAATAATACTTGCGACGCAATTAAGATAACGACTAGTACCAAAACACTCATACTAATGACAATGTTGACGATGAGCGTTAAAAATACCATACCAAAACGCAAATACACTTTTTGTACCGAAAGATTGCCATTTTTTTGTTTGGTTACTTCTTCTTCAACAAGCTTATTTCGCTGCTCTCCTTCATCATAAGGAGATTCTTTTAATAAATTGATTACACGTTCTTCACCAACTGTTTTTATATCGCTATCCCCAAATTGCAATACTAACCAGGGTTGCTTGATTTGAATGGCAAATAGATTTTCACGAATGGCTTTAATTGCATCTGGTTTTCCTTTTTGTTCAGGTAACAGATCTTTGGCAATGGTTAACATTTCACTATTGATTTCTTTTTGTACCTCATTGGCTTTCTCTAAATATGTGTGCGTATTCATAAAGAAAATGCCGCAACAGATAAACGTAAATAAAAATGTCACTGCTTGTTGAATCGCTTGCGTAGGGTGTTGTTTCACTATCCCTTGATAAACTACTGAACAACCTGCTAAAGCAATTAACAATCCACCAAAGAAAGGGACTAATCCATGACTCAATGTCCCTGCACGGTTCATTCCAGCAATATTCTGAATTGAATGACTTAACGAACCAATCAACTCTGAAAGAAAATCTAATTCAAAGGCTTCTTGGACAAGAAACCCTAAAAAGTAACACAGATAGACATTTAACATCCATAAAATATTGGTAACGGCAAATATCCCATAAATAACTGTATTAGAAATTCCTTCACCCCATTTCCACGGCAACCAATTCCACGACGTATCCACAAAAAAATCTAAATTATAATTATCTAAAGGATATGTTTCAAAATCATATACGGCATTTTTGCCGCCTAGGGTTTCTTTTATCCAACCAGCTGCTTCTACGAATATTGGGTGAAAGAAAAAAACACCCATCATTATGACTAGACTTATGAAAACCAGTTTTCGGCGAGTAATTGAAAATGAAACCTTTGAATACCACTGTTTCATCTAATTCACCTCAATTTCTTCAACCAGTTTTTCTAATATCTCGTCTTTATATTCTTCCTCTTCGTAGTTTTTTTCCATTGGCGGTCGTGTATCAAATGCATGGAATAAATCTTCAAACCAATAATACACATACAAAATGCCAATATTACCATGGATGTCACAAAACAGACATTCTCCATTTTCTAGATTTTTTACACGCTGGATATTTTCTTCTGTGACAGAGATTCCACAAAAGTTTAATGCTTTGGTAATTTCTTCGCGATCATTCGAACGAAAAATGAATTTCAACCCAATTTTACTTCTCATCTTTTCATCGCCTAAATCATCTGTGTTTTGTGTTGAAAAATCAATCCCTGCATTGCGAGATCTTCCTTCACGAACCAATTTATTTCCTAAAATTTTTCCTTGCGCAACATTCAACCACGCCCAACTTTCATCTAAGCCAACCGCTTTATAAATATCTCGATTTTGTTTAATAAAATCTAGCGCATATGTAGCTAAACTCATCATAATTGCTATACTTAAAATTTCAGAAGAGTTATAGTCCTCTGGTGCAGTTTCACTATCTGGTAACGTTAAATCCTGAACCAGTGCGAGATTACATTTGGCATCCAAATTTAACCCTTGTTGATTCGTGCCATCTCCAAATAATAGGCCTGCAATAGATAGTTCTTTGAAGCTTTCAATATGCTTTGCCAGGCGTTGTGCGATCGCTGCTTCTTGTGCATATAATTCCTGAATCACTAGAAGTAATCCTTTTGTTCCCTCAAAATCAGAAACAGTTTTTACTGCCCGTTGTAACAAAGGAAACCGGTCTTCGTCCCGAATACTTACACCCGTGATATAGGTGAGCACATCCAAGGCTAAACTTTCTTGATCTTTTTTTCTTCTCATCAATTGAAATGGATCAAGTAAACCAATATTTTCTTTCTCACTGGTAATATTAACTGTTTTTAAGTAGGGGGCAAAATATGGCAAATCTTCGGACCAATTTGAACGTTCCGATTTTGGATCGATACAAAAAGCCAAGGCGCCAAACAACACCGACCAAAATAACAAGAGATTTTCAGTTAAGGATTTCCCACCACCTAGCGAACCAATTAATGCTTTGGCAAGAGTATTGGTAACCGTTCCTTTTATTCCTTGTGCCGCTAACCATGGTTGAATAAACACTGGGATTCCTGTTTCTGCATTAAATCCAATCGGAATACCACAGCCATCTCCTAGTTGTTGTGTCGCACCAATGCCAAGACTAGCAATAAATTCTGCGCCTACATATTGACGATAATCCTCAATCACTCGCCTTCCTGCTGGATAACTTCCAAAATGTAAAAACAGCTGTACATTGCACGGTACTTCTAAATACATAGAATAGACATCAAAAAAATTGCGAACATCACTCACACGTTTTAACATTTCATCATAGGTCTTCCCTGACACGCGAACGTTTAGTGATAATACATACAAATCTTCTCGCGTATCTTCTAATTTTTGTTCCAACTCATTGGCTGATTGGTACGCTTCGCGTACATTGTTTCCTACATCTTTTCCAACCGACATACCACTTTCATAAATATCAGATAAATCACTCTTTTTGCCACGTACTTTCGCCAAGGCCAAACGATTGTCTAAAAGATTCACATCTAACCAAGAATCGATTGGAAAATCCAATTCCGATTGTAAAAAATAATAAATCTCTGATTGAAATGGAAATACCAAATCACGGGTCATACGTGAAAGAGATAAATACGTGATATATTCTTTTTCTGTCCCTTGTTCTAAAATTAGATAATTTTTCTTTTCTGTGATTCCTGCACTGGCCAAATTCAATACATCATAGTGATACGTATACGTATTCGTTTCTTCTTTAAAGCTATTGGGTCGATACATCACTTCATCTAAGGATTGTTCTTTTTTTCCTTCTAAATGTTCCACTAAAAACACCATGTCTTCTGGTGTTGTTTTTCGTAACCGAAAGTATTTACTAATCCGGTTATACAATAAATTCTCCAATCGCTTATATCGTTGAATTTTTTCATTTGGGATGGTTTCAAAGTCTCCAAACAAACGGGCATTGGATCGGTGAAAAAAATCTTTTGTCGCAATACGAAATTCTTTCATCCAATGAGCTTCTTTGGGAGCACTTTCTTCTAATACCAGCTCAATCCCAACATACCAACAAACATTTTGAATATATTTTCCATGTAGCTCTTCTAAAATGTGCTGAACACCTTCTAAATGTTGGTAGGCAATCGTTTTTAATTCCCCTTCAGAACGCACCAATTCTTTTGAGGCTTTAATCGTTTTTTCAATTTTTTCTTCGTTTGTACAAAAAAAGAACCGAACATGCGAAGAATGACTTTGACGAATCAGACGCATGATTGCTTGTTGGAGTTGATACGCCTGATCTTCTCCCACGAAGCTATATGAATACATTGGGAATTCATAATAAGCGTACACACGATCTTCTTCTCCAAAAACTAAATTGTCTTCTAAATAATAAAAAGGAATCTTAGGCACTAGTTTTGGTAGTCGCATCCTTTTCACCTCCATAACGTACTACACAACGAATTCCTCGTTTGATTTCTTTTTTTTCTATTGGCTTTACCCATTGGCCATGAAAGGATTCTTTTGAACGACACTGAAATAAAAGAAAAGAAGCCAAATAATTATAAGGCTTCCTTCCTTGAAATTGTTTTCGTGTCATTAAAAAAGCAAATAACCACGGACAAAAAAATTGTCGAGTAATCGTATGTTCCATAACAAATGGAAAAATTCGAAAAATCCCCCCAAAAAAGCCAATCCCAAACCATATCGCAAATGTTTGTGTTACGGGACGAGGTAACGCGACCCCATCCCACAATTTATAAAACACTCGCTCTATATACCAAATCTTTGTCCAATTGCGTATTTTGTTCATTTTATCGCCCCCATGACCGCATACGATCCAAAATCCAATTGAATACGCCAGACGTATCTCCAACTAACCAAACAGCTACTGCTAGCACAAGAATCAATGGAATGGCTTTGCTTACTTTCCGTTCAAAGGCAATATATGCCGCACCACCAAGCATCGCCAACATAATCAAATACTTAAAATCCCCAACAAAATCAGTAAACACATTTTGAAAAAAATTCATTTGCTTTTTCCTCCCTGTTAATACTCATTGAACTAATGACGATACACAATACCACAGAGCAAAACTGATAAAAATTTCACTTGATATTCCTCATTATGCATTTTTTCCGTTCCTTGATTGCTGTTTTTTACGTAAGAAGTATAAATAATTTCTCACACGACGATACATTACTTTTACAGGAACATGCGTACAATAAATCCGGTGCTGCGTACTTTTCTTTGTTTTAGGATCAAGTTTCATAGAATAGAAATCATAAAAATACTTACCACTTTTTTTATCGTATGTTCCTTCAATCACCAGTGAAAAGCTAGGGTGGTAAATCTAACAAATACAATTGATACTTCCCTCTACTAGATAAAGGGATAAAACCAAGTACCTTTAAATGATCTGATACAGTCATAAACACGATCTATCTCCTCCCAAATAAAACAAAAAAAGGCTGTAATCGCATTTTGATTACAGTCTTTTTTGTTCTCTTTTTATAAATGTACTAATTAAAGGTTTACTTCCGGTCTTTTTATTTAATAAATCAATTTTCCCAAATTATTTTCTTTAGCTTTATTAACGATTTCTGTCGCAACTACCACATCTAATACAGCCGAACCAACTGTTTTGAAGATTGTGATTTGTTCTCCACTTGTCCGACCGATCAATTCTTCATTGATCAGTTGGCCTAGTTCCCCATGATAACTGTCTCTTTGAATATACCCATCTTGCAGCGGTGAAATGAAGTCCCCAGCTTCTTTTAGAACACCGTCCATGGTATCAAAAATAACAACATCTGCGGCTTTGATTATTTCTCGTGGAATTTCACACATTTCCGGTGTGTAAGCACCGACTCCGTTGATGTGCGCACCTTTTTTGACCCACTCAGCAGAGAATGTCGCACGTTTGGAAGTGGTCACACTTGTAATGATATCTGCTCCTTCAACGCATTCTTGACTGGTTTTTGTTGGGCGCATCGTTACAGAAAACTGTTGCATCATTTCTTCAGCAAATCGGCTGGCACGGTCAAAATCAATATCAAAAATCCGAACTTCTTCTAATTTACGAACGGTCAACATCGCTTCTAATTGCGACTGTGCTTGTCCGCCGGTTCCGATCAGTGCGCCGATTTTAGCATCTTCTCTTGCAAGAAGTTCTGTTGCTGCACCTTGAACAGCGCCGGTTCTTAATTGTGTCAAATAGGTACCATCCAAACAAGCGGATACCATACCCGTTTCTGGATCAAGGACGATCATCGTTGCTGGTACACTTGGTAAGTTTTTCTTGATGTTTTCAGGATACACGGAAACGATTTTGACACCTAACGCACCTTCGCCACCTTCTACATAAGCTGGCATATATAAGCTTTGTCCGTTGCTTTTTGGCACATCGATATTGGTGCGAAGAGGCACACTTGCCTTTCCTGCTGAATACAATGACAATGCTTTTTTGTCTGCATCGATGGCTTCTCTCATTGAGAAACTTTTGATAATATCTTCTTTTTTAAGAAATAACATTTGAATCGCTCCTTAATTAGCTGCTGAAACTTTTTTTAATTGACTGCCCAACATTGTATATGCACTGTATAGTAAGACCAAAATTACGATCCATTTCAAGACATAGGTATCTAAAGATTTGACTAGGAATACAGCGACCAATACCCCCAATACACCGAAGGTTGAAGTGAAAAGTGTGATTTTTCTGCTGTATTCATTAAATTTAATGAATTGAACACTACCGATCGGTACTGAGAATGTACAAGCACCCATCATGATAGGAAAGGCTGCCACTGGATTCAAGCCTAGCAAGTAGACAGTTACCATCGTTAACGCATAAGAACCAATGCCGATATTGTTCAATGCGCCATAGACAAAGAGTAAAAATCCTGCCAAGATTAATTTTCCGCCATACAATTCACTGGCTGTTCCGTTTGATGGAATCCAGTTCATTTGTCCTGCAAAAATCAATAATGCAGCAATGACCAATCCTATGCCGACAAACACTTTGATCGTTTTCTCTGGTAACTTCACGACAAATCTTGGTCCTAAATATGCACCGATAATTTGACAGATAATACAAACAGCTAGTGTCTTGATCCCTACGTTGATGGCAGTGATATAAGACAATGCCATGACGGCTACCGGTACGACACATTGGGTATTCAACGTTCCGGGTAGTTTTTTCATGCTGACCCATTTCAACTTTGGATAAAGAACGGTTCCGATAGCAAAGTCGGAAACGCCAAATGTTGAAAGAAAGAAGATGATAAATGACGTGAAGGGCAACAGACGCATATCCCCAGGTTCTTCTTTGAAATTTTGTTTGTTTTTGAAAAGGTCTCTTAGAAAGTAAATAATAAAATATAGATTGATTGCGACAATTAGTGTCAGCAAAATATTCCGAATCATAAAAATTTCCTCCTACTAGTAAATCTTTCTGATTCCCTCAAAGTCCTCACCATATTTTGCTTTAAGTTCTTCAGAAGATTCTGCAATCACTTTTAGTGTATATGCATCATGTTTGACATATTCTTTTGCTAGATTGACCATGGCGTGGTTTTTTGTCCAAGTGACATCGGTTGATTGCAGTTCTTCGTTAATGGTGCCAAACACGACTTCTTGCTCATCGGCGACGATGTTTATCCATCTTGCTCCAAAGTCAGCAAGTTTGTCTGTTTCAAAGCCATGAATATAATATTTTTCTAAGGGAAGATCATATTCATGGGTAGAACTGAATAAAATTAGTACAAACTTATCAACTCTTTTTTCAGCTTGCTGCAATGTCTTTAGCAGTGAATCCGTGAGGTTCTCATGCCAAACTTGAATGAGCAAACTTTCTTTTGCGTTTTTCACCAAATGCTCTACTTTATCCAGAACATACTCGATGCCATCAACTTTCCACAGCATTTCTTCTTCATCTTTTTCTTTGATCATCCCTAGATTCTTGGTAAGAAAAGAAAGATCATTTTTAACACTTTTTTCTAATTTCTCTAAAAACTCATTTGCCGAGATGGCATGATAAAGTTTAGGTTCTGATTTATTAACGACAATCAAATTCTTTTTTAATAGTTTTTCCAAAATGTTATATACTTTCGAGCGTGGCACACCTGAGATTTTACTTACTTCATATCCTGTAAGATTACCTTTTTCTAATAGTGTGGTATACACTCTTGTTTCCATCTCTGAAAAATCATATTTTTTCATGATTTGAATAATCGTTTCCATTGATTAATCCTCACTTTATTTTTAGTAGCTACTACGGTAACAACTATAAATTCTTTTTGATGATCTGTCAAGAGTTAGTTCAATAAAACACATATAATAATTAGCTTAAAAACAAGCTTTTTATTAAAAAGAAACATTATAATATAAATCTTTGTGAAAAAATAATACAACTTAGTCATTCTTTACAACGATTTACAGAAAAACGACCTCTTTAAAAATAAAAGGTACGGGTTACTGATTACTTGTAAATCTTTACGTTCCAGTTTTATTCTTTCTAAAAAAACTCCTCACTTTTTTTCTTAGACTTCTTTTTTTGATTCTCCTCTTTATGGTCTTGTCCTTTTTTGCCTTCAAAATATTTAAACAAACCTCTTTCAAAAGCATTTTTAGGTTTTGGACAATAAGGAATAACTTTTTTCTTCATATAAACACCTCATTTAACTATTTGATCTATTTTATATCACCACATTATCAAAATAACAAATGTATTAAAAGAAAGTTTTTATTAAAACCATCTTGACCTTTTGAGAAATTTCAATGCGATTTCTTTTTATTCCCATACTTTTTTTGTTGGTCACTTTCATATACCCAATCTAAGCGATCATCGGCGACGGTGCTTTTACAACGGATGGTAAGACAAAACAAGGGGCGGAAAAACTTTTTTGATCATTTCATAAAAAACTTTTTCCTACAGCATTCCCTTGTTTTCTCTTACCACACGTTGTGAACCCAAAGCACGCCGACGAACGCTTAGCTATACGAAAATGACCAACCAAAAACAAAAAGTGAGGTGAATAGAAACAAAAAGAAATTGAAATCTCCCAAAAGGTCGCCCACCTCGGAGACAACTTGCTGCCGAAAATGGTTGGTTGATTCGGCTAAGTATCAAATAAGGCAAATCAAACATTATTGGAGGAATAGATCATGAAAGCAAATACACCATACAAAGTAGGAGACATTTTTTATAGTAGTTGGGGCTATGAACAAACCAACGTTAATTTTTGGCAAATTATTAAATTAACCGAAAAAACAGCATGGTTTCGACCCATCAAAAAGCAAACTGTAAAAACCTATACTTCTATGAGTGGAGAAACTATGCCAATACCAAATGAATTTATCGATTATCCGCTTGCACGAACCAAAGACAGCATTGTTAGAAAACGAATTAATCCAGCCTTATATCCCAATGAATTATACGGTAATCGCAGTTGGGATACATTTTACCGCTATGATAATCAACCGGTTTATGAAAGCAGTTATTACTAAGAGGGAATTTCCCTCTTAGTCAATGTTAAAAATAACAAAAATAAAAGGAGCAAGAACAATGAAACCAATAACTCTATATGAAATCTTAGGTGAAGAACGGTCTGACAATTTACCAACAACGCATAAATTAAGAGTTCTTGCTTCTAAATCTATCAATAAAAAATGATAACTGAGTATTTCTAATCAAGGAGAGATTGCAATGCTAAGAACAAATGCTATTCCTATCGTTGATTCTTACGATCGGAATACCAATAACTATTTAGGATCTTTTGAACAAACAGATGAAAATATTTTGAACTATGTTGCTGGGTTAAGTCCTTTTCAATCTGTACGTTTAGTTGAACATACAACAGATACACTCATTTTAACAACAATCGGCTACTTCTTCGATCACGTATCTGACCAACAATGGTTACAACAGATTTTACCTAAACTTATCGCAAAACAAACTGGAAAAAAAACCATCGAAGCAGTCAAAATATTTTTTTACTAAATACATGTATTCATTCTCAAGGGATTTTTCCCTTGAGTGAAAGGAGAAAGAATGATGGCCATACTTCAACCCTTTGGTGAACCAATCGAACGAACAGAATTCATTCAACACTATATGAAATTATTTGTTCAAGTTATTAAACACACTCATCAAATTGATGAGTTTTATTCCAAAGAAATAGAGTATCTTCTAGCAGAGAAACAAAAAATTGCTTTACTTTATGACTATTTTGTCGAAATGTATGATCGCGCACCAGATTACTTTTATTTATCTGATACACTTACTACTAACTTTTTAGCTAAAGAATATCTTTTTGCCTCACACACAAAAAACTTTATGTGTGTAGAACACTTTGTCAATACCTATCTTCATTTGTTAAAAACTCAAAAAATCTGTACATTTGAAGCATTTCAAACAGATTATCTATTTATTTTAGATCGTGAAGCATATCATGCAAAACAAGCATTTGAAAAGCAAAATCAAGCCATTGAAGGCTATCCAGAATTACGCATCCAAAACAATTCTTTTTTACAACAACGATTGTTGAAACAGCTAATAAATGGATTCCATCAACGAAATAAAGGCTATCAAAAACAGAAACTTTTTTTTAATTGTTTGATTACTTTTTCAGTCATAAAGATCATTCGAATTTTTTCAAACAAATTATCCATATCTTCTAATATTAATGGAACATCTGCAATTATTCGATCCCTATTCGTACCAAATAATTCAATCGATGAAGCATCAAAGAAAGAAACTGTTTTTTCTAAATTACTAAATGTAGTTAGCTCTTATCTTCCTCAACATTAGAAACGCTTTGTACATTGACACCTAATTTATTAGCCAGCTCTTTTTGTGTAGCTCCCTTTTTCTTTGGCAATCTAGATAACTTATACTCGAAATTTTCTATCACATAGCCCACTTCTAAACATTAAATTTTTTAAATATATTTTTTTATCCAAAACGTTGCTGCGCCCAATGAATTATCACTTGTATTTGATCCGCCACAAAATTCAACACGCTTATGATAAAATCTTTTGGCGTTGGCATTCCTTCTCCCGATAATAAAATTCTAAAACAAATATAGGCAATACCTAAAATAATCACTAATTTCAATACATACCAAACACCGGTAAGAAAATACTGTCCCATTTTTCCAACATATTCCTTTCTTTAAAGTGTTAATAACCAAATAATACTACAGACAATACAAACTAAAAGAAACAGTAATTTCAAAAAATGCCAACCTACAGAAAATAAAAATCGAATCATTTCTTTTCCCCTCTATTTTTCATATATAGATACAGTTTTTCTTCCAATACTTGTTGTAAATCTAGGATGTCTTGCTTGGCAAATCGTCATATTTCATCATTGTTTTTACTGCTTTTTCGTATATCCACATACTTGTGTTGCATATAAATAAATCTTTGTCAACGAATATTTTAACGAATCACTAATACGGTAGCTTAATACTTCCCCTATTTCTACATGTAACATTTTGATTGATTGTTGATAATCTAAATATTCTTTAAATAACTGTAGATCATTTACAACACATAGGATCGTTTCTTTTATTAATTGTTAACAAGCAATCATATACTCTCCCCATCATTGGTCTTCTGTTTTAATCATGTTTCACCCATCTTATCGCAAGCTTTATAGCAAATAATGAATCGCGTCTGGATTTTCTTGTATATATTCATATACAGCACGCACCTCATCTTCTACAATTTTTTCATCTTGTTCCCGTAATTCTGTTTCTTCTAAAATTTCTCCAAATCGATTCAATCCTAAAATTTCATCCACAGTTTTTACAATCTTCATTGTACGAGCAGGTTGTGTCTTTAAATACATCAATTTCCGATTATAATTTGGCTTTTCTGGTGTTATTGTCAAATTGACTTTTCCAACGTTCTGAATCAATTTTCCCCATGGTTTCCACACATTTGCGTTTTTCTCTCCCTCAAACATTATTAACTGATTGGCTAAAATCCCCATCGTTAAATCTGAAAAATCTACTTTATTTAAGTATTGTTCAATAAAACTGACCGCTTTTGCATCACGTAAGCGAATTTCATAACGATTTTTTACCTCGACCTCTTCCAACGGAAGTTTCTGCTTTTTTGCAATTTCATAATTCTTCTGATAAAAACAAAAATACATCAAACTTTGTGAACTACCTAAATAAACAGATAAGCCACTACTTAGATTATCTAACAACTGTTTTTCTTCTTGAAACCGCCAGGTTCGAAATTTTGAATCAAATTCGCCACGATTTAGTTTTTGTGCAAATTCATGTAAAGAAAATAGTTCTTCAAAATCATCTACCGCAATATCAATTCTTCGAGGCACACCATTGAAAGAGACACATCGTGTAAAGAATTGATACCAACTATCATTTCGTTCATCCAGTACACTTTCATAATTCCGACAGCCTTGACCAGATAATTCGATCAACACTCCTTTATCGTCACCTTTTTTAGAATTTAATACACGGATCATGCCTTTTTGATACATTTCAATATAACCATATAAGCGGGTTTCTGCATAAAAAAAAGAGTTAAAATCCATTCCCAAAATTTCTTCCACAACTGTTTTCGTATCATTTGTCGGAACTCGTACACGGACATAATCAAATTTAATTTCTAAACTCGTAAAACTTGAAAAATTCGCATAAAATTCACAAAGTGCTTCTTCTTGTTCTTTCGAGCAACTTCGTTGGTCATTTTCTATCATTGATAAAAAAGATTGTGGCCATCCTAATGTATCTGCCACTAATTTCTGCGTCAAATTCCGACTTAACCGCATTTGCTTTAATTGTGTCCCATCCAAATATATCTTTCCTTTCTTTTGTGATATTTTATGTTACAAAGCGAAGAAAAATATCACAAAATTTTTGAAGCAAAATAGTGTTATATCAATGTTTCAATCACCCATCTTTGCCACCGAATATAAATTCTACCCCCCTGTTAGAATATGGGGGTTTTAGGCGTGCGCTACGCGCACGCCCCACAACGCACCCTGCACCTCAGGGCTTTCGCTAACGCTAGGACGCTTCCGCGTCCTTCCGCCCTGAGGCTTGTTTGCTTGTGGAGCACACGCACAGCATCTTCCGTATTCTAATGAGGACAAATTTAATTTTCTGACAACGCAAAGGACAAGTTAATATCCTCTACTTGTAGGTACAGTCGAGACCGGTCTTTACTTTTAACATAAGAACAGGAAAGTCCTTTGAATCGTCCATAAAAAACAGGCTGTTCCGCTGCTTTTTCGACAATTTGGTCACTATAGGATCGAGCACTTTTATTTGAAGTAAAAACCCGTCATATTCGCCTTCGATAATTGTCATAAGGCAACTGTAACCAATCGGTTAACTCGTTGGATACATACGTTCTAATCTCCAACGATTCTCTACTTTTTTATTGATAAAGAAGCTTAATCTCTTCTCACTGAAAACAATTGCCAAAAAAGAGTCAATCATTAAATCTTTTATTCCTAATCGAGTTCCACATGTAGCTGGGATTTCTTCATACATTTTTTCCCTCTTTCGTCTCCTTGATTTTTTCAGCCATTAATTGATCAGATAGTTGTTTAAATTCCGCAAAAAAGTTAAATCTTGTTATATCGATAAATGGCGCATAAAATTCTCGTACTTGATCGGTTCCCGAATCAATATAACCACGACCTTTAATCGGCTTATTAAATAATGATTTTACTGTATGTTCAAAGATCATCTTATACCCAGCTTTGGATACTCTTCCCAGTGTTACACGTAAACCAAAATTATCTCGTATCGCGCCGTCCAAATACTTTGTATCTGGACGTTGGGTACCTAAAATTAAAAACACGCCACATTGACGACCCATTAAAGCAATTTGGTTCAAACATCCCATTGCCTTCTTTTTTTCTTTAGTATCTAACGATGCATAATATGCTGCCCATTCATCAATCACCAAAAAATGAGGAGTTAGATGATAATAAGTATAATCGTACCCTAATTCATACTCGGGCTGTTCTCTTAAAAAATCGTATCGATTAGCAGTTTCTTTAGCTAGATTTATTAAACAAGATAAAATACCACCACCATAAAAAACTTGATCTTTAAAAATTGGTATTTTTTCTAAACTAGCCAAATCTGCACGTTTTGGATCACAAATATCAAACGTACCATACGGTAATAATGCATAGATCAAAGACATTATAAAATACGTTTTCCCACCGCCAGTACTTCCTATAATTATGGCATGTGGTGCTTTATTAAATGCCCATTGAACATTCTTCATTAAGGTGATTATGCCATCTTTTACGGTTATATCTCGAATCCCAATACGATTTTTTTCCACATCGTATAAAAAGGTATAACAAATATAGTTTTTCTCTCGTTGCTCTTCTACTAAATCACAAAAAAAGGCTTCTTCTAGTTGCCCAGCCATCTCATTAAACCGATCTTGAAAGGGACCTAAATCTAATGGCAATCGAACATGAATTAAGCCATTTTTATAGTGATAAAAAATTTTTGGATAATACACCACTTTCCGCCGTCCATTTTTCAATACTCTTTCAAGAATCAATCGACGACTATGTATCATCTTTGCTAATTTTCCTTTATGAACCAATCGCTGATAAACATTATAAAAGTAAAAATACAAACACATATACGCAAATAGACCAGCTAAACCAAATGCGATTATCCAATAAATACAGCACCATTCCCATGTGATCGTTGTATAAAAGAGAGAAAAAAATCCACTCATTAGCAACAGAACCGGCAACATAAGATAAAAAATAAATCGTTCTGAAGCATATTTATGTCGATTTCGAATACGAATACCTTTATATTGAAACACTTATTCTCATCTCCTCGCATCATAGAGTGACTAATGTATTGGATAAAAGAAAACCTTCATTAACACTAACAACATCAATATTAACTTAATGTAAATACCACACAATACTTAAATAATACAAAATACACAAAGAATCAATCGTATCTAACCACTATCTAAATTCTTAAAAATTCAAAAATTTATCCCAATAATATAGCCAGCCAATTCAATTTTCTCCACATCAGCTACTTCTTCTAGCTTTAAAATAAGAAAGAGCAATGGAAACCATTACTCTTTCTTTGCACTTTCTTTATTTGAGTCTTGTTTTTCTTTTACATATGTTGCACGAGTAGAGGAAGACGTTTGAAAAACGTTTTTTCCCGTTTTTTTATAACGAAGCGCAGATACTTTCAGATCATTCTCTGCTCGGTTACTCATTGATTCGCGATCAATAGAAATCCAAAATCGAAATTCAACCTCTTCTAATTCCACCACATCACCAAAATTTAATTCATCCAAATTCGTTTCTGGTGGAAAATTTACCACAAACGTTGTTTGTTGAGCAGCACTTGAAAACTCCACTGGACGTTCCTTAATCTCACCTGTATTTTCATTATCTTCATACAACATACGTGGACGTTGTGCCTTAACAAAATAGATTTCTCCTAATGTTTCTTTTACCAATCCTGAAACAATTCCTTGATCAAATTCTAGTGCCATTAGTCATTTCCCCCTTTTACTTCCACACGATCGACTAACAAATAAAACCTATTACGTGCTATTTTGTTTGTTTCACCGTCATTTCCAATATTTCGTACATCTGCTCGACGAGAAATTCTAGGATTTGCCAGTAACACTTCTGCATTGTATCGCATGGCTTTAGGCGCACCACCGACAGCTACACGTACTTCAATTTCTCCCATCTTTTCAGAGTTCATCTGAAAAATCTCCCACTCTACTTTCTTCATATTTCCTCGACGATCTCGTTCACCTGTCGAGCCAACGTGTTTTTGATTAAAACACTTTCCCAATACTTCTTCCTGACTAATTGCAACATAAGATAAACCCATTTTTACTCTCTCCTTACTAAATAGTTTTCTTAAACATATGACGCAAATGACGCCATTGTTTTTTACCATAAAAAATGCCCCCGGTTACTGCTGTTAAAAGAGAACCAAGGATAGTTAAACTAATTTGAAGTTCTTCACCTGTTTTTGGCAATACTTTTGTTTTCCCATCGATTGTTTTGATTTCAATATTGCCGCTAGGTAGTTTTTTTACAGGAATGGATAAATCTTCTACCAAATTCCCTTGATTATCTTGTACAAGTGGTACACCATCTTGTACCCCAACAATCGCTTGACCAATCGCTACTTGTAAAGGAGTTTCAGGTGTTGGGACATGATTAATTTCTTCTAAATTACTTGTCACAATAGGAATTGATTTTTCGGTACCCGTTCCTTGTACAATTTTTCCATCTGAACTGACTGAAACAGTCATTTCCTTTTCCGATACAGTCTTTATATGATTTTCAGGTGTTAAATTTTTGGGAGCTCCTAAATCATTTTTCTTTTCTGTTTCTTTTGGTGTATCTATTGTAGTAGATGAAGAACTAAAATCGTCTATTTTTGAATCATTATCTACCGAACTAGTTCCCGAATAAGACTCACTGGTAGTTGGTGTAGTATCTTTATCATTCGTTGTTTCTCCAGTAGAAGGCGATACAACTGGTGTTTCATTTTCTGAATTTTCCGTTATATCAGGAACAACAGGTGTTGTTGGTTCAGTTACTTCTGAAGATATATCCGGATCAACAGGAGTTGGTTGATCCGGAACAGACTCATCTATTTTAGAAATATCTGGAATTGGAACAACAGGTGTTGTTTCTTCTATCACAGGTGGCGTAACTGGTGTAATACCTATTTCATCTGCAAAAACGTTTATTCCACCAGCAAGAACTACGGAACTAAATAAACATGCGAAAAATAGCTTCTTCATTCTCTTTTTCCTTTCTTTTTTCTTCATAAAACAAAGATCATTTCTTATCTTTTCAAAGGTTACTTATGCAATAACTTTTTTAAAACCAAACAAGCGATTAGGCATCTAACCGCTTGTTTGTCCTACTTAGTCTTTGACTTTGCGTAACTCGTAAAATGTAAGACCTGCTGCTAAAACAAATAGCACACCAATGATCATCCATAATACAGTATCTTCTGATCCTGTTTTTGGCAACATTGGTACTACTGAAGCTTGTTTCACCTCTTTAAAAGGTTGTGATTTTTCAGGAATTTTTGGTTCCGGTACTTTTGGAACTTCTACAAAATAAACCGTTTGATCTTCTGATTTTAAGTCTACGTTGTGGTTTGCGATTTGTTCAAATCGAACTTCATAATCGTTTTCATCTTTTGGTTCACTTTGGGCTTCTAACCATTCTGCAAAAGATAATCCTTTGCCTGCTAGCTTACGTCCATCTACCAAAAATTCAAATAAGAACTCTAAAGTTGTCTTATCTGCTTTGAAAATTTTTTCAGCACTTGTACCGTCTAATTTCACACCATCAGGTGTAATATAACCTTGTACGAGCACTTTGTACGTTTGACCAACAATTAAGTCGTTCAACTGTACCCATTCTTTCACTTTTTGATTTGGTAAAGCTTGTAATTGTTTTTCGCCGTTTTGACCTGTTGCTTTTGTATGAATCATAGGGTTCACAATACGAACCGTTTGTCCTTTATCGTGAATATCTGTATGAGACGCAACTAAGCGTCCGTCACGATAGACATTTTCAAATACGACTATCTCTTTTCCAGCTAATGCACTAGCATCAAAGGCAAAGTCAAGGGAAATCATTCCGTTAGGATTTTTTGCGACAAACACTTTACTTGCGGTAATTTGTTTACCATTTACTAACAACGGTACGTCTTTTCCTGCTGTGATAGATTCTTCCTTATCCATCAAAACACCATTGACGGTATAAGTTTTTCCGATGATTAGATTACTGTATTTTACAGTGTCTGTAATCGTTACTTTTTTCAATGGGGTCACTTTTTGTTGGTTTGTATACTTACCGATAGCTGTAGTACCAATTTTAGGTGGAATCCGTTTGTTTTCCACTTCTAGTGCAATCACTGTACCGTCTTTATCAACCGTTACAGTAAATGGTACGTCTTTATCTAAGGCCAGATACCCTGCTAATGGTTTCACTTCTTTAAAGAAGTAATCGCCAACCAATAAGTCTTTCACATTGATTTTACCTTTTTTGTCTGTTTTGAATGTACCAACAAAGGTTGTGCCTGTTTCATCTTTTTTGAATAGGTCAAATTCAACACCAGCAATCGCCGTTTTTTGATCAAAATTCGTACTAGTATCATATTTGAAAACCTCTACGTTGGCTTTCGCTAAACGGTTAGCGAAGTAGATTAATTGAATCGTATTGGTGTCGTCTGTTACTGAAAAGACATAAGGCGTTTTATTTAGAACATATTTTTCAGGTGCTTTGATTTCTCGCAACTCGTAACGATTTTTTCCGTATTTCAATGTATCCGTTGTGACAAAGTACCCTTTCTCGTTTGTTGTAAATATGTCTGAAACCTCTGTATCATTCGGTAATGCCATCGATACATAGCCACCTTTACCATTGTTTGCGTATTTATCCCAAATTTTGAATTGGGTACCAGCTAGAGCAATGACTTTCCCTGTTTCTTGATCCACTTTCACCACTTTAAGACGTTGTTCGATTACTTTGTCTTCTAAAACATAATGGAAGGTTTGTCCATTTTCAGAAATTGTGACTTCGAATGGTTCAAATAGTTTATATCCTTCTTTTCCTTTGGTTTCAGAAAGAATGTACGTATCAAAGACAACGGTATTTTTACCAAAAGTAGCGTAACCATCATTATCTGTCACAACTGTTTTCACCACTTTTCCAGTTGTTTTTGACGTCAAAGAGATTTCAATACCAGCTAATTTGGGTTTGTTGTCTGGATTGGTTGAATCGACTAAATCTTTATTTGCGACTTTGACTAAATCAATGGTTCCTTTGATCACTTGATCTTTTGCGATCGTATTGACAGTTTTTCCAGGTTCAACGACGATTTCAATTGCTTCATCAGAAAGTACATAACCTTTTGGTGCTTTGATCTCTTTTAAAACATATTTACCAGGATCAAGATCTTTGATTTCTGCCTGTACTTTGCCATTGATATTTTTCAATGTAATTTCTTTGATTTTCTTCCCATTTGCTTGATACAAGCCATACACTGCATTTTCTAAAGAAGCTGCACCTTGTGCTTTCACACCGGTTTCTGCATCTTCTTTAAAGACACGAATGTTTCCTTGTTTCAAAATGGTCAAATTGACAACAGAGTCACCAGGTACAAAAGGATTCAGCACCCCAATTGTTTGAGCACCTGGACGACGATACGCTAATGGCACGCCTAATGCTTCAATTTGATTGAAATGAATTTTTGCCTTTTCTGGTGCCTCTTTTGTGATTGTAATCCATACTTCATTATCATGAATAGATACATTAACACCTTTTGGCTTTTGAATGTCTTTTACACGTTGTAGAAAGTCATTGCCACTTTTTACTTTTAACGTTTCGCCAATTTTTACCGTATGTGTTTGATTATGAAAAGTAGCTCTTACATCAAAATTATTAAGCAAACGTTGAATTTCTGCTTTTCGACGATCATAGTCAATACGGATATTTTTAATTGGAATTTTTGTGCCCAAAACTTCCCAAATCATAAATTGTGCCGCAATGTATTGTTCATCGGATTTGTCTTTGCTTGTGACATATCCTAAATAAGAGATCAAGCTTGTTTTTTTTCGTATATTTAAATCTTTCAAATAGTTTTCTAAAGCAGTAGCTGTATAAACTTGACCTTCTGCGGCTGCGACACCAGGTTCAATACAAAATGCTACTTGTCCATTAATCTCAAAACGAACCATGTAATTTAAAGTGAAATTGGGATTATTGGCACTAGAAATAACACCAATATTTTCGCCCCAATCAATTTTCCGACCACCCAAAACTGCTGTATTGGTTGCACGTCGCACCCGTGCACTTCGAGCGGTTTGTTGTACAATCAATGTATCTTCTTTTGAAGAGGTAGGAGAAACAGCTTCTTTTTTTGTATCAACAAATTCCTCGACTTTTTTCAATTCAGGTTCACGAGGTTCTGTCAAAAGAACTGTTTTCTCTTCTTTCTCAGAAGAAAGAGAAGTATTAGAATCCATTTCTTCTTTCGTTGATTCAATCGGAGTCGTTACCTCTTTTGAATCTTCTGATTGAACTGATTCTGTTCCTTCGTTTATTACAGTAGAACAACTTTTTTCTGATGAATTTTCCTTTTCAAAAATTGTTTGAACTTCAGGTGTTTCTATTGGTATTTCTTCTGCCACAACTGGACTATCTCCTGGTTGTTGGCTTTTACCGATGGTTTCATCGAGTACGCTTTTTTCGTTCATTGAAGGTGCTTCTGTTGGTGGAACAAATTCTGTCGATATCTCTTCTTTGGCAGTCTCTTTTGGTAAATCGGATTGTACTTCAACTTCATTTGAAGTAGGAGAAACTTGAGAAACAGTTGTTCCTTGAGTTATTTCTTCTGCTTGTGTTGTCAGTGAGCCTACCCAAAAAAATACTTGACAAAAAGCTGCCAATAAAGCAACTTTCAAGCAAAGCTTTTTGTTTCTTATCATATCAAGAAACCTCCTTTTATAAATTTTTTATAAAAAAAACGTCGATAACTTAATAAGTATCGACGTAAACTATTTATTGTGTTCTTAATCAAAAAATCTAAAGAAGCATAGCCTATTATGCATATTGTATCTATCTTAATATTTGATATATTCCTATCATACCTACTACTCTCATTTTGAATTTGAAGGAGAAAAATTCAAAACTCATCTGTACATTTAGCTTTTAAATCAAATTTTTTACCTTTTGTAATAGAAATAAATATTTTTCGTTCACATCTCTATTTTCTATTAAAATACAAAGTTTAAGCAGTAACATGAAAATAAGCAGTGAATTCAGTATTGTATTTTAAACCTCATAAATCATGAATAAACTGCTATGGATATTTAAAATAATGGTACAGATAAAAATATGCTGAAAAATACTTTGTTTATTCATATCTTGAACATATTTTTTTTGATCTACAACGCAAATTATTTCTCTGTTTTTTTATTTTTATTTCTTTATAATCATACCCAATTTCGCTCATCAATTCTTCCCATGTCTTATTTGTCCGTCTCATAATTGTATATACAGATGGAAGATGTTTGGATTTTGAATAGTTTTGAAATTTTGTCATAGATAAATCATCTTCCATATTAAGTCTAATTATTTCATTCTTAAGCTCTAAAAGTATCTCAAAATTAGTTAATCCCTTATTCACTTCCTTTTTAAAAAGAAAACGAATGTCGCCCAATCTATTCTTTAAAGTGCTTAAACACGGAACATCTTTACCAGCAGACTTTTTTTCATAAACGCGTTGTGATTTTATTTTTTCTGAATCAATAAATATTTGTGCCACTTTTATTAATTCATCGGTCTCCATTCTAGCCCATTTTTTAGATCCGTTATTATCAATTCCAATGCTATTCAGCAAATTATTCCACGAGCCATATTTATTAATAATAAACCACATGCTGGGAGCTGAATGTGGATTTTTCGATAACTGTTTCTGATATTCTCGACTAGATTTTATTTCGTAAGTTTCAATAAACTGACTAATTGTTAATATAATTTTTAAATCGCTTTGATCCTTCCAAACAATACGCTTATCTTTTCCCATTACAAAAAACTCC
Organism: Enterococcus sp. DIV0574; assembly: GCF_051711125.1. Classification (NCBI taxonomy): domain Bacteria; kingdom Bacillati; phylum Bacillota; class Bacilli; order Lactobacillales; family Enterococcaceae; genus Enterococcus; species Enterococcus sp. DIV0574. Next base: position 908,088 of record NZ_JBIOMA010000001.1, on the reverse strand, counting down.
TAAAATTATTTAAATAGAAACCTATCACATAAACTTTTTAGCACAATCGTATATGTTTTGCTTTTTTCGAAAGCATTCAACCTTTTTAGCAACTCGGGTTCAAAAATTGCTAAATTCGGTAAGTGTTTAGGTATTTTTCGTATTAAATTTGTCGTCAAAATGACTACTAATTTTTTCGGTATTTTGACGATAATAGTAGTCAATATTGGGAGATTCAGGACAATTTGAGAGAACATTAGAAAAAAAGGCCCAAAACATATTAAAAATGTGATAGAGAAAAAAGAAAAAGTCCTTGATATACAAGGACTTTTCACAGATTTCAGATTTCCAAGGAAGTTTTCCGTGTTTATCTTCTGATTTCTTTGATACGAGCTGCTTTTCCGTGTAATGCACGCAAGTAGTACAATTTTGCACGACGTACTTTACCGTAACGAACAACTTCGATTTGTGCAACACGTGGTGTGTGCAATGGGAAGGTACGTTCAACACCTACACCATTTGATACTTTACGAACGGTATAAGTTTCGCTAATACCAGCTCCGCGGCGTTTGATAACAACACCTTCAAATAACTGGATACGTTCGCGCGTTCCTTCAACAACTTTCGCATGAACGCGAACAGTGTCCCCAGGACGGAAAGCTGGGATGTCAGTACGTAATTGTTCTTGAGTTAATTCTTGAATCAATGGATTCATCTTTATCATTCTCCTTATTCCCAAACATTCTTAAAGCAATTTGCTCCAGCGGAATATCGTAATAGTTGAGTTTACACTCACTGAAATATCTTACCATAACTTTCCAGCTCATGTAAAGACAAATTTCTTGTCACCAGCTTTTTTTCCCGACATTTATTTTGTCTCTATAAAAAAGACAACGGACTAGACTGGTGCTTCTAGTATCCGTTGTGGTGGTTTCATTTGATTGCAGGTGCGATTCTAGATACTGAGATTTCTTACTTTGATTCATCCTCTGCCGAAGCTTCTTCGGCGATCTCTTGTAGCATTTTTTTCATTTCTGCTGTTAGGGGATAATCCGCCAACATATCAGGTCGCCGATGATAAGTTCGTCTCAAGGATTCTTTTAAGCGCCATTCTTCGATCAGTTTGTGGTTGCCGTTCATCAAGACTGGTGGGACCGTCATCCCTTGAAATTCTGCTGGTCGCGTGTACTGCGGGTGTTCAAGCAACCCTGTGGAGTGGGAATCAGTCTGCGCAGACGTCTCGTTTCCTAGCACTTCAGGCAGCAAACGAACGGTCGCATCGATCATCACCATCGCGCCTAATTCGCCACCAGTCAAAACATAATCCCCGAGAGAAACTTCATCCGTCACTAGCGAACGAATTCGTTCATCATACCCTTCATAATGTCCGCAGATAAATACCAGATGCTCTTCTTGCGAAAAAGATTCGGCCATTTTTTGATCGAATTTCTTACCGGCAGGGTCTAACAAGATAATACGTTTTTTGGTTTGCGGGGTGGCAGTTTCAATCGCTTTTAAATTATCATAGATCGGCTGAACTTTCAGCAGCATCCCTGCCCCTCCGCCATAAGGGTAGTCATCTACTGTTTGGTGTTTGTTGTCCGAAAATTCGCGAAAGTTTGAGACATTGATTTCTAGAAGCTCTTTTTCCCGAGCTTTTCCAATGATCGATTCCCCCATTGGGCCGTCAAACATTCTTGGGAATAAGGTTAAAACATCAATCCTCATCATCCAACAACCCTTCTGGGATCTCAATATGCACTTCGCCTTTATCCAAATCAATTTGCTTTACCACTGATTCGATGTAGGGAATCAACGCATCTTTTTTGCCTTTGCGTTGGACTACCCAAACATCATTGGCACCGGGAGATAGGATTTCTTTGATTTTTCCTAGTTCTCTGGCTTGCTCATCAATGACGGTCAAGCCGATGATTTCATGATAGTAATACTCATTTTCTGTTAGTTCGCTTAATTCGTCTTTTGAAACTTTTAAAATACCGTCTCGCAAAGGTTCCACATCATTGATCGTGGGGTACCCCTCGAATGTCAATAAATCAAAATTCTTGTGTTTACGATGACCAGCGACGGTTAATTCCAGCGGTGCTTTATTTTCTCGAAACAGTGTTAATCGTTGCCCTTTACGGTAGCGTTCTTCTGGGAAATCGGTTTGCGAGATCACTCGTACTTCTCCCCGGATTCCGTGGGTATTGACAATTTTTCCTACATTTAAAAATTCAGTCACGATTGGTCCTCATTTCCTTTATAATCCTTCTCATTTTAGCATGGGCAGTTAAGGAATTCTAGTGTTTTCCCGAGGAGGAACTGCTTGGATCATCAACAAGCATGGATTTTCCGCTCCCCAAAGGGTGGGAAAAGTTTCCACCGGCAAGAATCCCATAGATCGATAAAAGTTTCGTGTACGCTGATAATATTGGTCTGGATGCGTCTCTGCCAATGTCTTAACCTGTAAAAAGGCCATACTTTCTCGTTGGCACCAACGGATGGCTTCTTGGATCAATTGGCTGCCGATTCCTTGATGGTGATCGGCTTTCAATACGCCCATAACATAGATCTCAGCAGTCGCTGGACTTGTTTTTACAAGGGTCAAAAAACCTTTGTTTTCTACTACGATCATTTCTTGATAGGCACTTTTTTCAATATAATCGGCAGTGCTTTCAGGCAGACCGAACCATTCCGGCAAATCAGCCAGAATGGTTTGTGCGATCTGTTTCTTTTCTTGAGGATCAGATAAATACGTAATTTGCATGACTTCCTCCTACACGTTAGATTGGCTCTTTTATTGATTCATTGAGACAGCCATTTTCAATGCGGATAAAGGATCTTGATGTTGCAAGGTATAAGTGATCTTACTGTCTTGCCAAGAAACGCTGTTAGCCGTGTAATCTGATTTTCCCATATCAATGGTGATTTGACCAATTCCTGGAGCGGGCAGCATAGCTTCTTCTAAATAGGCCACGATTTTTTTTGCTACTGGCACGGGATCTTGATTTTCTTGATTGACTGCTCGTACCGTCAAGTTCCAATTGCCTTCTTGCCAACTTAGATAACTGGAACCAGCTGCACCTTGCATATGACCAGTGATGTTATGTCCTAGATCGACCGCCTGTCCGCCTTCATCAAGGTTCGCATGTACAGCCTCCGCCGCTTGGTCTTCATTTTCGTAAGCAGCATTTTTGTAGCTAGCGATTGGTGTCTCATTGTTCAATGATGGATCATTCAATTCTCGTTGATCATTTAACTGATAATAGAGGATAGAGAGTTGATCTGTCCCTTCGTCGGTTGCAGCATTCAAGGTCTTTTGCTCCGTCAGCGGCACCTCTGATGGCAAGCGATCCTGCGGAAAAGCAGCTGACAACTGATCCAGTGTTCCTGCTTGGGTAACTGTCTTACTTGAAGTTTGCGCGGCACTGCTGGAGGCTGCCTCACTACTACTGCTACTGCTTTCAGAAGAAATGGTTGTACTAGTATGAGTGCTTGAATGGGTTGACTCAGACTTATCCGTATTATTTTTCGTGTCGCATCCTGCTAATGCCCCAATGGCCAATACTGTCACTAGGAGACCTATTTCTTTTTTCATGATGATTCCCCCTTTTTATAGAGCATACCTTTTCCAAAATAAAAAGACAAACAACTTTGCTTGTCTCCTGTTCCTAGCTAATCCTATTCGAAATCCAGCTTTGCAAGGCTTGCCAGCCGTCTTTTACCCATTGAATTCCTTGGTCCAAATAAGTTGGTAGTTGGTCCCAGCGGAAATCTCGTGTCCATTGACTAACTTGTGTAAAGATGACATCCCGATAGATCCATAGTAAAAATAGCAAAAACAATACGCCTAATGTGCGCCAGATAAATGACCCCACTTTATAAATAAAGATCAAAACAAAAATAAATAGGATCCATGCAATCACTTGTGACATACTCCCGCCTCCTTTTTCTTATTATCTCAAAAATCAGCCGATCTGTCATAGGTCTTGAGCATGAACTAACAGGATAGAAAAAAAGCATCACTCAATGAGTGATGCGATCAATTACTTTCCATCAATGATATTTAAACGGACCTTTTTGGGGCCGTTGGTGCGAACCCCGTAAACGATCGTCCGGATTGCTTTAGCCACCCGACCTTGTTTACCAATGATTCGTCCGATATCTTCCGGAGCAACTGTAAGATTATATTCAAAGAAATCTTCTGATTCAACCACATCAAGCTGGATCTCCTCAGGTTTGGTCACTAATGGTGAAACGATCGTTAAGACTAATTCTTGCAAATCATTCATCCGTCGTCACCTTATTTCTTAGTGAATTTAGCTTCGTGGTGTTTTTTCATTACGCCTTCTTTTGAAAGAATATTGCGTACTGTATCAGAAGGTTGCGCACCTTTTGATAACCAATCAAGAATCAAATCTTCTTTGATTGTCACTTCAGCTGGGTCTTGCAAAGGATTGTAAGTACCTACTGTTTCGATGAAACGTCCGTCACGAGGAGAACGTGAATCTGCTACGACAATACGGTAAAAAGGTTTCTTTTTAGAACCCATGCGTTTTAAACGAATTTTTACTGCCATTATTTACACCTCCATTGTTTTAATCACAAGAGCTAGTTTAACAGGTTTTACTGACGGTGTAAAGAGTTTTTTCTTTACAGTCTCTTTTTTTCTGTTTCTTTCTTCTATAGGTTATCTTTTGCCAGATTTTCCTGCAACGCGTATCATTAGAGAGAGACAGTCATTATAGCTGAGACATCGCTTTATGACTGGATTTTTTAGGCAAATGCTTTTTATTTGTCAGTTTTACTTACTTTTGGTAAGATAAAACATGTAAAAGATATGAGGAGGAATTCAACATGACAAAAAAAATTGGTTTTATCGTTGGTAGTTTACGCGAAGGCTCTTATAACAAGCTGGTAGCGAAGAAATTTGCAGAATTATTGCCAGAAGGTTTCGAAGCTGTCTTTTTAGAAATCGGCAATCTCCCATTTTATAATGAAGACTTGGAAGTAGAAGGCAAAGTGCCTACAGAATGGACAACATTCCGTAATGAATTGCAAAGTGTGGACGGTGTATTCTTCTTTACACCAGAGTACAATCGTTCTGTACCAGCAGCATTGAAAAATGCCTTGGATGTCGGTTCACGGCCTTACGGAGCAAGCAGCTGGAGCGGGAAACCTGCTTTAGTCGTAAGTGTTTCACCAGGTGCGATCGCTGGTTTTGGTGCGAACCATCACCTGCGTCAATCATTGGTATTCTTAGATATGCCGACTTTGCAACAACCAGAAGCTTATATCGGTGGAATCATGAACTTGATCGATGAAAACAATACGATCAAAGAAGATACCGTCAACTTCTTCCAAACAATCGTTGATAACTACATCGACTTGTTTAACCGTTACAACTAAAAACCGGTCACGATTTTGTGACAGTCAGATAAGAAACGCACACTCACTGATCTATCCCATAAGGGAAACCAGTGAGTGTGCGTTTTTTTGCTGGATGGTTCAATGTAAACTCTGAGTGAATCATAAGGAAGTATCTGCAACACAGAAAAAGAGAAACTCAGAAAGCAAGCCATCTATTTCCGTTGATAGTGGATCTCTACGAGTTCACCCATTTGCGTCATATCCACGAATTGTAAACGAGTAGTATACTCTCCTGGCTCAAACAAGCGCTTGCCTGTTCCTAATAACACAGGAGCGATCTGTACATACCATTCATCAATCAGATCTGCTTCCAATAAAGGGTGCAATAACTTTCCACCGCCAACCAACCAAACCGTTTTCTCTTTTTTCAATTGTGATAAAAAAGCAACCGGGTCTTGATCCACAACTACTGCGTCCGTTAAATCGGTCTGCATCTGACGGGAAAACACATAATTTTCTTTTTCTGGATAGAGCTTCTCCGTCGCCAACATTTTTTTGGCTTCTTCGTACGTCTTACGGCCCATCGCTGTTGCATCAATCGTTTCAAAAAATTTCTCATACGTAGTACTTGTCCCCGTATCGGTCTCCAACAACCAGTCCAATTGATCCTTTGCTCCAGCTAAATAGCCATCTAAACTGATAGCGCCATAAAAAACCAGTTTTCCCATATATGACTCCTCCTCGATTTTTCTCGTCTTCTTTCTAACGTTCCTCGTAACAGATACAGCTTGTCAGGTGATCGTTAACCATTCCTACAGCTTCCATGAATGCATAGATTGTCGTCGTTCCTACAAACTTAAAGCCACGGGCTTTCAAATCTTTCGCCAAGCGATCAGAAATTGGTGAATGGGTGGGTACTTCTGATTGTGTTTGAAAATGATTGATGACGGGTCGATGGTCGACATAACGCCATAAAAAATCAGAAAAACTGCCGATTTCTTGCTGAATCGCTAATACGAGTTGTGCATTATGAACTGCCGCTTCTATTTTTCTGCGATTACGAATAATACCTGGATCATCCATCAGTGCTAGAATTTTTTCCTCCGAATAATTGGCTACTGTCTCAATATCAAAGTGATCATATGCTTGATCAAAGTTTGACATCTTGTTCAAAATCGTTTGCCAACTCAGCCCTGCTTGATTCATATCTAAAACCAACTTACGAAACAACTGCTGATCATCATACTCCGGTTTCCCCCAGACATGATCATGGTACTCTTGCATTGCGGGACTACTTGTTGCCCAACCACAACGAGTCATAGTCACTCCTCCTTTTTGTCTTATTTTAGCAAAAGTTCTTTACTTTTGATAGTGTACTACGTATACTAGTACACATAAATGAAAGGGGCTGAGTACATGGTCATGATCAACAAGACAAGCAGCAAACCTTATTACGAGCAGCTGATATTGAGCATCAAAGAAGACATCTTGCATGGTGTTTTGAGACCGGGTGATCAAATTCCTTCGGTTCGTGAGATGGCCAAACGCTTGTTGATGAATCCAAATACCGTCAGCAAGGCCTACAAAATATTAGAAAATGAGCAGGTCTTGATCACCATCAAAGGCAAAGGAACGTTTGTCAAAGCACTGGACAGTGTTCCACGCGACGAGCGGCGCATCCAACAATTAAAAGAACGATTGAAAGAATTAGTGATCGAGGCAGGACATTTGCAGATCAGCATCCAAGAAATCACTGCTTGGGTCACTGTTTTTGAAGAAGAACTGGGAGGGATCAATAAATGAACCTAGAAGGCGTTACAAAGAAAATTGAAGGGACTACTATTCTAGAAGATGTTACATTTTCATTGCGCAAAAATGAAATCGTTGGCTTGATTGGGCGCAACGGCTCTGGAAAAACCACGCTTTTCCGTACACTCTCAGGACAGTACGCTTTAGACGGCGGCGAAATCATGATTGATGGTCAATCATTGGCTCAGAAGCCACAACTAAAGGAAAACTTATTTTATATCGATGAAAAAGAGAACTTTTTAGCGGCGTATTCATTGAAAAAAATCAATGCCTTTTATCGTCTCGCCTATTCCCACTTTAATCAAAACCTTTATCTTGAGCTGATGCAGAGCAATGGATTGCCGCTTGGCCATTCGTATCGCCGAATGTCTAAAGGCATGCAAGGATTGTATAAAATGATCTTAGCCATTGCTTCAAATGCCGATTACTTGCTATTGGACGAACCTTTTGACGGTTTAGATATTATTGTACGCAAAAAGGTCATTGGCCTTTTGTTAGAAAACTTGAGTGAATCTAATCGCACAGCCATCATCGCTTCTCATAATCTAAATGAGCTTGAGAACATTATCGACCGAGCCCTTTTAATCAAAGGAAGAACAATCGCTAAAGATTATCGGTTAGAAACGATGCGGGAAAATGCCCGTAAAATTCAATTCGTCTTTCGTGGGAAACAGGTACCGCCAATGATCAAACAGCATTCAAAATTGATCAATCGTCAAGGGCGGGTGATTGTTGCTTTGTTCGAAGAATACGACGCGGCATTAGAAGAACAGATCCGGCAACTAGAGCCGTTGCTCTTTGAAGAACTCCCATTGACCTTGGAAGATTTATTTGAAGCCAATTTGAGTCAAGAATCCTTGTTGAAAGGTTAGAGGTGAAAGAAAATGTTAAAACAAATTTATTGCCAGCGATATGGCAAACTGTTGCTTGGCTTTTGTCTGATCTTGGTTTTGATTTATGCAGGAATGGGCTGGGATACCCAACGTTCTTGGCACAATCAAAAGAACTATTTTGATTCAGAAGAATTCAAGAAAGATTTCCAAGAGCATCCTGATTACTATATTAAGGACTATAACGGAGAAAAACCAGTCTATTACTCATCGATCGATGAATACAAGGATGAAAACTTGCTCATTTATAATAGGCCGGTACCAGAAAGTAATGGACAGGATACGTATATTGCTAATTTCAATACCTCAGGCGCTTATTTTATTCTTCCATTATTGTTTGTTTTTGGTTTTCTTAGTTTTTTCATTGATCAAAAGACAAATTTCAATCGTTTTTTATTCTCATTGCCGTTTAAAAAACGACAGATTTTCCGTCAAAAAGCGGTTTTCTTATTTGCACCGATCAGTTTCGCTTTAATCATTGGTATTTTGAGCAATATTTGCATTCGCTACTTGATGATTCCCTCCGAATATTTCCAAATTCCGCTATCAGATCTATTCGCATCTGGTGTTGGTACGTTTGTAGGAAATTTGGCAGTGACAGCCATCGGATCCTTATTAGGGGTGCTTTTGGGCAATCTCTTTTTCGGTCCATTAACGATCGTTTTGATTTTTTTCTTGATGAGCGGTTTTTACAGTTTTTACTATAATCTGCAAGAATTTCTGAGCTTTTTCTTCTATGGAAAAGGGGGGCACTTAGTCTTGAACAATCTTTGGAATGACTGGCCCAATGGCTTACCAGTCAATTGGTGGGCAGTCTTCGCCACACTACTCCTATCCTTGTTGTTGATTGCTGCTGCTCAAGAAGTGTTCGCCCGCATCTCCTTAGAAAATGACGGCGACTATCTGACGGTTCCCGCCTTTCGATTGTCCGTCTTTTTAGTGATGGCCATTGGTACTTGGTTCTACTTGATCAATATGAATTGGTTGCTGGTCCAACTCTATTATGATGACTTCTCTCAAACGAGAACTATCGTTTCGATTTGTATTTACTTAGTGGTCTGTCTTGTAGTCAGCTTCCTATTGGTTTATCCGAAAGCAATCAAAAAATGGTGGCATGCTCGTCGCTTTATGAATAGCCGGACTGTCAGCTAGCACTTCTTTGACAGTCTTCCTTTTTAAAAGAAAAAAACAACCGTTAACGAAATCGTTAACGGTTGTTTCAGTTAAATTAGCGGTTAGGCTTATCTTTATCGTCATGTTTATCAAAGAAATGATTCACTTTGCGAGAAACGTCATCTGCAAAGTCTTCTACTTTATCTTTCACTTTACCGTATTCGTTTTGGGTTTTCCCTTTTAATTCTTCGGAGTCATCGCCCGTAACTTTCCCTTTTGTTTCAGTAATTTTACCTTCAACTCGATCTTTGTTTGTCATCGTCACTTGCTCCTTTCAATTACTATAAATAAATAGTAGCATCTATCCGTCTAAAGCACGAATATTTTGCCTTGCAACGCGTTCAAGTACTTAATGAATCTACTTGGATCAGCTAGTTAAACCATCTATCCTTGCTCAGCCGATACATGTTCAAAGGTCGCTATATTACGTTTCAGCTATCGATCCAACTGATAGGTATTCCCTTTTCCAAACAAGCAACTGACGAACAGAAGACCGCAAACGAAAAAAGCAACCGTTGTCGACCAAACCATCTTCTAGTATCAGAAATGATCCTGGAATCTTTTCGATACTTCTCATGGTGATCAGCATAACGGCTGCTTGCTTATTTCAGTTAATTATTTACGTTTTTTCTTTTTCTTCTTTTGTTTTTTGACCATTCGGTTCATGGCCATTTTACCTAATTTTCCTTTAACACCGCCGCCAAACATTTGATCCATACCCGGGATATTCATATTCCCTTTGGTCATTTGTTGCATCATTTTTCGGGATTCTTTGAATTGTTTGATCATCCGATTGACTTCGACCACGCTATTTCCAGACCCCGCTGCGATCCGACGACGACGACTTGGATTCAGCAAATCAGGATTCTCCCGTTCTGCAGGCGTCATTGAATAGACCATCGCTTTTTGACGCGCGATTTGTTTCGGATCGACTTTGACGTTTTCGATACCTGGCATTTGACTCATTCCTGGAATCATCTTCAAAAGATCTTCGATAGGTCCCATGCCCATCACTTGGTCGATCTGCTCAACAAAGTCATTGAAGTCGAAGGAATTTTCTTTCATTTTTTGCGCTAATTCTTCTGCTTTTTTCTCGTCGTAATCTTGTTGGGCTTTTTCGATCAGCGTCAACATGTCTCCCATACCTAAAATACGGCTGGACATCCGATCAGGGTGAAAGACTTCTAAGTCTGTCAGTTTTTCCCCAGTACCGGTAAATTTGATTGGCGCACCAGTCACTTGTCGAATGGAAAGCGCAGCACCCCCACGAGTATCCCCGTCTAGTTTCGTAATAACGACCCCAGTAATACCTAATTGTTGATTGAAGCTGTCGGCGACATTCACGGCATCTTGTCCAGTCATCGCATCAACGACTAAGAGGATTTCATTCGGCTGTGCTAACTCTTTGATCTGCTTCAATTCATCCATCAATGTTTCATCGATGTGTAAACGACCGGCAGTATCGATTAGGACATAATCATTTTTCTTTTCTCTTGCCAATGCCATCCCTTGACGAACGATCTCAACAGGACTGACATCGGTTCCCATATCAAAAACTGGTACATCTAATTGTTGGCCTAAAACTTTCAGCTGATCGATCGCTGCTGGACGGTACACGTCTCCTGCGATCATCAAAGGCCGCGCATTTTCTGTCTTGATCAAATGGTTGGCTAATTTCCCAGCAAATGTCGTTTTACCGGCCCCTTGCAGACCAGCCATCATAATAACAGTCGGGATTTTTGGTGATTTCTCAATACCAACTGTTTCAGAACCTAATGTTTTGGTCAGTTCCTCATCAACGATCTTGACGATTTGTTGCGCGGGAGATAAGCTGTCTAAGACTTCTGCTCCAACTGCACGTTCACGAACATTTTTGGTAAATTCCTTGACTACTTGTAAATTAACGTCGGCTTCTAATAAAGCCAAACGAATCTCCCGCATCATTTCTTTTACATCTGCTTCAGAAACTTTCCCTTTCTTACGCAGTTTGCTCATCGCCTGCTGTAGGCGTTCTGTTAAACTTTCAAATGCCATCTTTTTTCATTCCTTTATTCTTCGATTTCTTGGATCTCTTCGATCAACGAGCGCAATGTCTCATCTTTGGGATAGTGCGTCTTGGTGTACTCAGATAATTGCTCCAACAAGTCTTCCCGCATCATATAATCCGAAAACATGTGTAGTTTTTTTTCATAGTCTTCAAGAATTTTTTCCGTTCGTTTGATATTATCATACACTGCTTGCCGACTTACATGGTATTCTTCTGCAATCTCACCTAATGAGAAGTCATCTGCATAATACAATTCCATATAATTCATCTGCTTCTCAGTTAACAGTGTAGAATAAAATTCAAACAACGCGTTCATTCGATTGGTTTTTTCAATCTCCATTATTTTCCTCCTGCTCAGCAAGCCAGTCGACATCCGACAGCACGGTCATTCCTTGTTGTTGAAAATAAGCACTGGCGACACCAACACCTTCTTTTTTGACTCCTGAAAAATTGCCGTCGTAAACAATCCGACTGCCGCAAGAAGGACTTTTTTCTTTTAAGATCAGTTGCGTGATCCCAAGATCGCGTAATTTTTGATAGGCAAGGTTTGCGCCGATCATAAATTGTTCTGAGACATCTTCTCCAGTGACAGTAATGACTTTGGCTTTTTGTGACCAAACATCTCTACCGTCCCCACCAACAATTTCTGCTGGCTCACGAGGAATTGGCAACCCGCCAAGGACTTCTGGACAGACCATCACTGCTTGACCAGTTTGAACGAGTTCAACCAGTTGAGCAACCGCTTGATGCTGCCCGTCATAGCGGCACATGACCCCACCTAAACATGCACTGATTCCAATCATCGAACACCCTCAGCTTTCTTCTCAAATCGTCCTTTATTATAGCATTTATTTGTGGTAGACAATAGTACCAATTCTTTATTCATGCTAAAATATAGCTAGAACAACGTAAAATGATTGTTCCTTTGTTAAGAAAGGAGTTCATGATGAAAAAAATTCTCGTGGTAGATGATGAACCATCTATCGTTACTTTACTTACATTCAATTTAGAAAAAGAAGGATACCAAGTCGTTTCGGCTGTCGACGGTAAAATGGGGGTTGATCTGGCACTATCTGAAGATTTTGACTTCATTATCTTAGATGTGATGTTGCCGCAAATGGACGGTATCGAAATCACCAAGAAACTACGACAAGAAAAAATCGAGACCCCTATTTTAGTTTTAACCGCTAAAGATGATCCGATTGATCGGATTCTTGGGCTTGAAATCGGAGCAGATGATTATTTGACCAAGCCCTTTAGCCCTAGAGAAGTGCTTGCTCGGATGAAAGCAATCTTTAGACGGTTGGAACCGCGAGGCACTGCAGATCTTTCGGATCAGCCAGCAGAAATGTTGCAAATTGGTGACATTTTAGCAGACTTGACCAATTACCAAGTAAGCGTCAAGGGAGAAAAGATTTTTCTGACTCCAAAAGAGTTTGAACTGCTAATATACTTCATGAAACGGAAAGGCCGTGTGATCGACCGCGATACGCTGCTGAATCGCATTTGGAATTTTGACTTTGATGGCCAAAGCCGAATCGTTGATGTGCATATCAGTCATTTACGCGAAAAGCTGGAACGTGACCCGAAACATCCCGAGTATTTAGTAACAGTTCGCGGATTTGGCTATAAATTTCAGGAGCCTCATTCATGAAACGCTTTGGCTATGGCCTATGGAGTCTGCTATTAGCCGTACTGTTTATCATCTGCTGGCAGTTTCTTAGCAGCTTCTATCGCCAGCAAGTGATTGCCCAACAAGTAGACTTCTTGGAAGAAAAAGCGGCGATTTTCTTGAACCTTTCTGATAATCAACCAGCGACATTGCAACAATTTGCTGATGCCTATGTACAGGATAGTTCCAGCCGGATCACTTTATTGGACAAGGATGGGCGGATCATCTACGATACTTACGATTCGTCTTTAAAAGAAAGCAGAGCCAACCGGCCTGAAGTGCAGGCAGTCTTAAAAGGTAGTAATCTGGGCCAGTCTTTGCGAAAAAGTGATACATTGAATGAAGAATTGCTGTATGTTGCGATCCCTGTCAAAGAAGATGGCAACTTGCAGCAAATTTTGCGGATCGCTGAACCAACGGCACCTTTTTTTGCTAAAAGCCAAACCATTCAGCGTTCGATCTTTTTCGTTTATCTCCTATTTTGTTTATTTGTCAGCTTTTTGACGTTTCATGCGTTACGTCAAAGAAATCGTCCTGTGCAGACTATTTTGCCTGTTCTAAAAAAAATGATTTCTTCTCCTGATCAACAGGCGATCATTATGCAAGAAACACCTGAGCATGATGACTTATACCAGACGATCAATCAATTGAGTGAACAAATGAGTCGAACCTATCAAGCTTATGCCGCTTCTGAGCAACAATTGTATGGCCTGTTGAATGAACTGATGATCGGGGTTTTTATCATTGATCAGGATGACCGATTGTTATTGCTGAACCCTACCATGCAAGAGCAGCTAGGGATCGAAGCATTGCCTCAGTTGCCACAACCATTCACTGAAGTGATTCATGATACACAGTTGATTCAATTAATTTATCACATGAACGAGCAGACCCCTTCTTTACAAGAAGAAATTGCTTTGAGTGATGATCATCCGCGAGTTCTTGATGTAACATTGCGTCTCTTTAATGAAAATGAGTTGTTAGGGATCTCTTATGATCTGACTCGGGTGCGTCAATTAGAAAAAATGCAAAAAGATTTCGTCGGTAATGTTTCTCATGAATTGAAAACGCCAGTCACTTCTTTGATTGGTTTTACGGAAACATTATTGGATGGTGCCTTAGAAGATCGAGAAACATTGGTTTCGTTCCTTAAAATCATCCAAAAAGATGCCTATCGTCTAGAAAATTTGATTCAAGAGATTATTCTCCTATCCAAAGATAGTCATTCATTTGATTACACCGCACAAGAAATCAACCTTCGAGCATTGATTGAGCAAATCATCCGTTCCTATGAACCAATTGCACGAGAAAAACAGTTGTCCTTTATCATCAATGGTCCTGAAGAATTGATTTTCATCTCAAAAAGAGAGCTACTGCAACCAATCTTAAAAAATTTGATTGAAAATGCAGTCAATTATTCCAAATCACAAGGGACCATCCAAGTTGACTATTCGTATCGAGCAAAACAATTACAGCTTTCAGTTCGTGACCAAGGGATCGGTATAGATCGAGAAGATCAAGTTCGGATCTTTGAACGTTTTTATCGCGTAGATAAAGCTCGTACGCGTAATTCAGGAGGAACCGGCTTAGGACTAGCCATCGTTAAAGATTATACGAAACTGTTAGGCGGCACTATCACAGTTGACAGTTTCCCAGGGGCTGGCTCAACGTTTACGATCACACTTCCTCTTGAGACCAAAAAAAATTCAGGACCTGCGTAATCTATACGCAAGTCCTGAATTTTTTAGTTTACTTGGCGAGTGGCCGATTCATTAATATAACCTTGCCAAATGCCTTTGTTGTCATAAATTGATAAGTAATTGCTTCCGTTAAAATGACGATATACATATCTTGCTTCATACGTCTCTTGTTTCATTGCATCTGTAACGGTACTTTTCTTTTTCCAGTTAAAGTTTTGCCACAAAGGAAAATTTTGTGTGAACTTTATTTTCTTATGATAGCTTTGTGCACTCCCAGCTGCATTATCCGCCATCTTCATTCCACCACTATTAATATATCCTTGCCAAGTACCTCGATTATCATATAAAGAATAATAGGTACTGCCATTAAAATGATTATAATAGCGTTTCACTTGCAATGTCTGTCCATAAACGTTAGCACTTTTATTTTTTTCTTTCCAAGAAAAATTTTGCCATATTGAATAATTTTTACTAGTAACCGTTCCGTATTGTCCACTGGATAACACAGCACCCGCTGCATTGTCGGCAACTTTCGTGGCATTTGCATTAATATAACCCACCCAATTGTCTTGATTGTCATATAATGAAAAATAAACGCTGCCGTTCAAATGCTCATAACGATATTTAATTTTTAGCGTCTGGTGCAAATAAGAACTACTTGACGCACGCATTTTCCAAGAAAAATTTTGCCAAATCGAGTAATTTGCACTAGTGATTGTTGTATAGCGTCCGTCGCTAATAGCTGGACCTTGATTCTCCACACTAAGCTTTGCAGAATCGATATAACCGATCCATTTACCATTGAGATCATATACTGAATCATATACGACACCATTAAAATGACGATAGGTGCCTGTTACCTTGTAAAGATTCCTCAACATTTCTTCTGATACTATTGCTGTGGAATCGAAATTAAAATTGCGATAAACCGTTCCGGTCGAACGAAACTTTACATACGTTTCTTTTGACTGCCAACTTCCTTGTGCGCCATCAGTTGTCTTAGTTCCACCAGCATTAATATAACCTATCCAAGTACCTTGATTATCGTACACAGAAAAATACGTACTACCATTGATATGCTCGTAACGATATTTTATTTGTAACGTTTGACCCAAATAATCTTTTGAATCTGCTTTTTTCTTCCAAGAAAAATTCTGCCAAATCGTGTAGTTATCTTTCGTAATCGTAGCGTAGCGGTTGTCTGGTATTGCTCCTCCTTGCCCCTGACCAGTAAAGTATTTCTTATAGTCAGAAGACATATCGAAGGTCCCACTGACTCCTGGGAAAGAAAGATTATAGGTCCACTGCCATGCACTATATTCCGTGAATTTTTGTCCTGCAGGAACATACGGATAATTCGCGATCCAGACATTACTATAGCCAAGTGCAGCAGGATCGATCGCTTTTTGAGTGACCCAAAGTACCCCAGTGTAATGATGGGTATTACTATAGCCTAATTCTTTGATACGATTGGCAAATACTTTAGAAAGTGCAGTATGATCTGCTTTTCCCATTATTTGATTGTCCTCGATATCATTAACCATCAAAGCTGAGGTTGGCAGCTTCAATTCTTTGGCATATTTGACAAAATACTCGGCTTCTGCTTTAGCTTGCGCTTCTGTCGTGAACCAACTGTAATGATAAGCATGTACTACCAGTCCTGCCGCTTGAGCATTCGCAATTTGAGATGCTGCTAATGGATTGCGATAAGAAGTAGCTTCTGTCAATTTCACAACCACGGAAGAAATACCATAACTTTTGATAATCTTGTATTGTTCCACGCTAATGATGCCATTGTGAGAAGAGACATCAATAAAATCCTGACTAGGAGTCGATGGGTCTCCGGCTTCAATAAACGCGACGTCTGCTGAACGCAGAGAACGCCGCTGAATGCCCACCTGTTCTTTCAAATCGGAACGATTTCTGCTCGATGGATCAAGTCCACCTTGAACATCATAAATTTTTTCGGGTTCTTCTTGTGTTTCTTGCTGTGATTCATCTGAAGCTTGTGTTTCTTCTTTTGTACTTTCTTGACTACTCTTTTCTGAACTACTGGTATTCGAAGCTCCCTCTGAATCTGACAACACGGTACTTGAGCTCTCCGTTGATGAGGTTTCAGAAGTACTGGTTTCTTCCGTTATTCCTGTAGTTAGTATTTGACTGTTGCTTCCATTTTCTATAGCTAAAACAGTTCCTGTATTTCCTAAAAACAGTAGCGGCAAAAGTGCACAAATATATATAAAGTATTTTGTCTGTTTTGACATTTTTTTCCCCTTTCAATTTTACTCCTTTTCATTTTATAGGAAAAAAGCATAAAAATACAGAAAAAAAGGGCATTTATTTGCCCTTTTCGTCTCTGACTATTCATTGATAACTATAGTTTCTTAGTTTATATTCGTAACTTCCCCTTCAACACTACGTTCAACTTTCATTTCTGTGATTGGTAAGTATCCTAATTCTTTCACCACACCTTGTTGAATATCGTCACTCAACATGTAATCAAGAAATGTTTTGACGTTTGCATCTGGTTCGCCATTTGTATACATATGCTCGTAAGACCAAATTTTCCAGTCATTTGTAGCAATATTTTCTGGAGTTGCTTCAACACCGTCAATCGTTAATGCTTGTAAAGAATCATCCAGATAAGATAGAGCAAGATAGCTGATTGCTCCTGGTGTTTCTGCAACGATTTTGCGAACCGTTCCAGAAGAGTCTTGTTCTTGGGTTTGAATTGTTTCGGCCCCGTCAAGTCCCCATTTTTCAAATGTTGCCCGTGTACCACTACCAGAGGCACGGTTGATCACTGCGATCTCTTGGTCTTTTCCACCAAGTTCAGACCAATTTTTGGTTTTACCAGTGAAGATATCAATCAAGTCCTGTTTGCTGATATCTTTAACACCAACTTCTTTATTCACTACAGGAGCCATCCCAACTACGGCGACTTTATGGTCTACCAATTTGCTAGCATCTACTCCGTCTTTTTCTTCAGCAAAAACATCAGAATTACCGATTGTTACAGCACCAGCTTCTACTTGGCTCAGTCCTGTGCCGCTACCGCCGCCTTGAACAGTAATCATATAGTTTGGATTTTCAGAGGTGAAACTTTCTTGTGCAGCTTGAACTAATGGTTGTAGTGCAGTTGATCCAACAGCCAAAATTTCTACATTTCCAGACGCTGCTCCTGAAGCACTTGATTCATTTGATGCTTGACCGCTATCAGCAGCATTTGATCCGCTATTTCCACAGCCAGCTAGTAATAGTCCTGTTGCTAAAATTAAGAATCCCAGTTTTTTCATTTGTTAAATCTCCTTTCGTTATATGCTTAGTTTAGCAACCCCTTGTAAACCCATGATTGATTTAAAGTAAAGAATAGATAAACCCATGTAAATCTTTTGTAAACATTAAAATGTATCGCTCGTCATTGTTCCTCTCTTTTCATTGAAGTGAAAAGAGCTTGCCTGGTTCCTTCTTAAAAAGCAAAAGGTACAAGTGCCGCTGTGTGTTGTTCTTTATGACTCCATATTGGGGCTACACTTACTTTGCTTCGCACTGGCTTCTAGCGTGTTTGCGCTAAGACGAACTTACATGCCACTCTTCGAGTGTCAATCGCAGTGATTCATTTGAATGTGACTACGCTCTCTTTGATCGCCTAGTACTGCTCATCATCTACTCTGCCACTCTTCGAGTGTCAATCGCAGTGATTCGCAGCAAAAGAGCGTCCCATTGGGACGCTCTGATGTGTTTATTGATTTGGTTGTTTCTTCATATAATTACTTAGTCGCTTCATGGCTTCTTGCAGGTTCTCTTGGCTGGCTGCGTAGCTTAGGCGTACATATCCTTCGGCTTCGGGTCCGAATGCAATCCCTGGTATGATTGCTAATTGATTTTTTTCTGCTAAATCAACACAGAATGCCATCGAATCTTGTTCATAACCGGTTGGGATTTTTGCAAATAAATAGAAAGCTCCTGACGGCTTGGCGATTTCAAAACCTAATGCTGTCATTTTTTCATAGAGAAAATCACGTCGCTGACGGTACTCGGCTTTCATAACTGCAGCATCATTGATTCCTTCAACTAACGCTCTTACAGCTGCTTTTTGTGAAATCGTTGAGGCTGCCGTTACTAAATATTGATGAACTTTGATAATTTGGGCAGTTAAGGCAACGGGAGCAAAGATAAAACCAATCCGCCAGCCAGTCATTGCATGTGATTTTGATAACCCATTGATCAAAATGGTCTGTTCCGGTAAATATTCTGCGATCGATACATGGGGTGCGTCGTAAGAAAGTTCACTATAAATTTCATCACTAACGACAAACACAGGATATTTTTTCAGAACTTCCGCAAGTGCTTGAACTTCTTCACGAGAATAAACCACGCCGGTTGGATTACTAGGATAATTTAAGATAACCGCCTTGACCTGATCCCCATGCTCAATCAAAGCCGCTTCCAACATCTCCGGTGACAATACAAAATCGTTCGCTGTGGTATCTAAATAAATGGGGGTAGCGTGAGCTAGTTGAATCACGGGCTCATATCCGGGATAAATAGGTGCTGGCAAAAGGACTTTATCTCCTGGTTCCAGAATTGCTAATAAAGAAGCAGAGATTGCTTCAGTTGCACCGATAGTCACTAATACTTCTGATAACGGATCATAACTCAATTGATATTTTTCTTTTAAAAAAAGGCTTGCGGCTTCTCGAACATCCGTTAACCCGGCCATTCCTGAGTAATGGCTGTAATTTTGCTCAATTGCTTGAACACCAGCATTTTTGACATGATCCGGTGTATTGAAATCCGGTTCGCCTAATGTTAATTTCAAAATATCTGGTATACCAGATACCCGCTCATCAAATTTTCGAATCAAAGAAACAGCAATTTGATAGACTTCTTTGTTAAAACGTTGACTGACATCTGTCATCGTATCACTCCTATCCACACAAAGTTACCTTTTGTTATTGCTGTTAATCCTATCACATTTTGATCCGTAATTTAATACTTTCGCTAAAACAAAAAATAAAAAATCCATCTGTTTATATATTTGCAAACGATATTTGTAAATGTTAGTATATAAACAAACGAAAGGAGATGATTAAAGTGAATACTATTCCCGCCACCTCTTTGTCTGACTATGAACATGGGTATCGTTCCACAAAAACACATTATCAATGCCTATTCTGCGATGTTAATTATGAAAAAGGACAAATTTATCCAACCTCTGATCGCTTTTATACCGCCAAAAAATGCATCTTATTACATCTAAATGAGGTCCATGGTGGTTTACTGAATGCATTGCTGTCATTAAGTCGCGAGCAGACAGGTTTGTCAGAAAGCCAACAAGAGATCTTATCATTATTTGCGCAAGGACTCAGCGATGCCGTCATCGCGCAACGTCTAGGTATCTCTAATTCGACAGTACGAAATCACCGCTTTAAATTAAAAGAAAAAGAACGGCAAGCGAAAGTCTTTTTAAGTATTATGGCACATTTAGAGGAACAAGATTTTGTTCTTCCCCATACAGGAGCAACCATGTTGGATGATCGTTATGCAATCACCAGCGAAGAAAGAGAAAAAATCATTGCGACTTACTTCGATCAAGATGGGGTGATTCATCAATTCCCAAGTAAGGAAAAACGCAAAATCGTGGTATTGAGTGTTTTGGCTCAAAAATTTGATTCTCAAAAAAATTATTCCGAAAGTGCCGTCAATGATATTTTGAAACAGTTTATTGCTGACTACGTCACTGTTCGCCGCTATTTGATCGAATACGGATTCATGCAGCGAACCAAAGATGGTAAAACCTATTGGTTGACGGTTGCTTAGTGGGTCGCTGAAAAAGGCTGAGACTTAGCTGTTATCTGATGGTACTTTTTGATCCTAATCAGGAGTATCCTTTTCACACCTTTTGTCTCAGCCATTATTTCTATCGGTATCGACTAAACTCACACTATTACACTTACGCAAAAAAACAGTTATGCTGCAGCATAACTGTTAGTTTTCTTTAAGGAATATTTTTTTGATGATCAATTTATCAAAAAGCTGCGTTTGATTGTCTTGCTCGCCGATGACTTCGGCACTGATAGATTTTCCATCGGGCTTTTTGCGCAATTGATAGACAATCTTTCCGGTTTCTTTTAATTCATTGATCATGTCAACTACACCGCCAAAGCCTGTTTTGCGGGTAATAAAGCCTAATGCGACCATTCGTTCGTCCAAATTTTTTGCAGAAATCGTTGCCCCTGTGATCAATGCTTGCCGCATAATCTGTAAGAATTCTTCCAATCCCGCCACAGCTGGTTGATCCGGCTCTTCTTCCGCTAATGGCCGTTGATCCAGTTCCTGTAAGAGTGTTTCATATTGCTCTTGTGTCAGCATGACCCCCGCCACTTTTTCACGATTGAATACATATACTGCTGTTCCCGCTTCTCTCGCTTGATTAAATACATCCATCGGAGATTTTTTTACTTCAGTGATCGAAGTAGTGGGAACCTCTAACTTCTTCAGTTCCATTCTCAACGTCCTCCTTGTCTCAACGAACACATTATAGCATAAAGTCACTGGTCGATTGTAGGTTTATTTCGACGGCTTTGCCGTTAAATCACCAAAGAATCTTCGATTCTCAACTGACTAAAAAACCGAATCAGTTTGTTTCGGTCGTTCTCCTGCTTACAAGAGAATCAATGGAAACAAACGATTCGGTTTTTTGTCACTCATCAATTTTGAGTGTCATAGCATTGATTGCTACTACGATTGTGCTTAGTGACATCAAAACGGCGCCGACAGCGGGATTTAAAATGATACCAATTGGTGCTAGGATTCCTGCAGCTAAGGGAATCGTCACAATATTGTACCCTGCTCCCCACCAAAGGTTTTGAATCATTTTTCGTCTAGTTTTATGAGCCAGTTCAAGAAAATGCAGAATATCATTAGGGTTACTATTGGTCAAAACAACATCTGCGGAATCAATCGCGACATCTGTTCCAGCGCCGATAGCAATACCGATCGTTGCCCGAGCCAAGCTTGGTGCATCATTGATACCATCACCAACCATCGCTACCCGTTGTTTCTTATTCAGATAATCAGCAACGATTCGTTCTTTATCTTCTGGCAATAATTCAGCAAAATACTCATCGATGCCTAGATAAGTTGCCACTGCCTTAGCAGCTGCTTGATTGTCTCCAGTTAACATCACTGGTGTGATCCCCTGTTTCTTCAATGTTTCGATGAATTTTACCGCCTCTGGTTTGATTTTGTCTCCCAAAGCTACGAGCCCTTCGACTTGATTGCCTTTCACCAAGTAGCTAATGGTGTTCCCTTGTTCTTGATATTTATTCAATTGGTCCGGATCAATGGTTGTCTGATACTTTTCGATCCCTTTTTGATTGACGATCTGCCATTTCTCCCCAGCAATCATCCCTTCGATCCCGATACCAGAATGCGCTTGGATTCCAGTCGCTTCCTTCGGCTGAATATTTTCCTTTTTTGCTTGCGCTAAGATGCCATCAGCAATAGGATGATTGGCCGATTGTTCCAGCCCTGCTAGATAGGCTAGTAGTTCATCTGCTGTATAGTCACCAAAGCTTTCAATTCCTGTGACCGAGAAAGTTCCTTGTGTTAAAGTACCGGTTTTATCAAGTAACAAATAGTCTAGATCATGGGCATTTTCCAGTGCATTACGATTTTTTAACAATAAGCCGTTTTTAGCAGCAATTGATGTCGAACGTGCGACAACCAACGGAATGGCTAATCCAAGTGCATGAGGACAGGCAATGACAAAAACAGTTACCATCCGATCCAGCGCTGTTGGCAAATCCGCTGCGAACACCCAAATTACAAATGCGGTAATTCCGACGACCAATGCAATATAGAACAACCATTTTGCCACTTTATCTGACAAAGCTTCCAATTTTGATTTATCCGCCTGCGCTTGACGAACCATTTCCATTACTTTTGAAAGATAGCTCTCATCACCGGTTCCTGTTACTTCAATAGTAATCGTTCCATTTCCATTTACGGAACCCCCGATTACCTTCGAACCGGACTCTTTCGCTACTCTACGGGACTCACCCGTAACTGCGGATTCATCAATCGTGGTTGCCCCTTCTTTGATGATACCGTCTGTAGGGATTTTGTCACCCGCTCGTACGATCAAACGATCATTTTTCTTCACTGTGTCCAGTGGTATCTTTTCTTCAGAACCATCTGCCTTTTTGCGAGTTACTTCATCAGGCAATAATTCAGCTAATTTTTGCAATGCATTCCCTGCATTGGACACAGCGTTCATCTCGATCCAATGTCCTAAAAGCATGATCACGATCAATGAAGCCAGTTCCCAAAAGAAGTCCATGACATGTGCGCCATGCATGAAATGATTCGCGATAAACGCGTAAATACTATAGACATAAGAGACTGTGATCCCCATAGCAATCAACGTCATCATTGCTGGACTCTTTTGCTGCAGTTCCATCTTCGCTCCGCTCAAGAAAGGCTGACCGCCATAGAAGAACAAAATCGTGGCTAAAATCATCACTAACCAGTCAGACCCTGGAAAAGTGAACTGAAAAGGCAATTCAAGCCCCATCATAGGGGATAAAAGAATAATCGGGATTGCTAAAACCAAGGAAAGCCAAAACTTTTGTTTGAAATTCCCCATATGCATACTATGATCCATTCCACTCATGCCATGATCCATGTGGCTATGATCCATCTTACTATGATCCATCTTACTGTGATCCATCTTACTATGATCCATCTTACTGTGATCCATCTTGCTGTGATCCATCTTACTATGATCCATCTTACTGTGATCCATCTTACTGTGATCCATCTTGCTGTGATCCATCTTACTGTGATCCATCTTACTGTGATCCATCTTACTGTGATCCATCTTACTGTGATCCATCTTACTGTGATCCATCTTACTGTGATCCATCTTACTGTGATCCATCTTACTGTGATCCATCTTACTGTGATCCATCTTACTGTGATCCATCTTACTGTGATCCATCTTACTGTGATCCATCTTACTGTGATCCATTTCCGAATGTCCTCCGTCCATTTCGTTATGGCTCATCTCAAATTCCTCCTTTTTGCTGGAAAGTTTTGCGCCCTGCTGGAACGCGTTGGGGGGTGACAGAAGTTGCCTACCGTCTTTCCGCAAACAATTAAATGAACTTTTTTCATTCCATATCTTTCAAGAACAGCAGCGAGAGACTTATTCAACCGTGGCTGTGTACCCCACCTCCGTTACTTTAGCGATGATGTCATCATCTGTAACAAGTTGTTCGTCATATTTGACTTTGGCATTGGCTTTCTTTAAATTTACCTTTGCTTTTTTGACACCTGGCACTTCAGACATTGCTTTTTCTACCCGAGCAACACAGTGGTCGCAGCTCATTCCTTCAATGTGATAGATTTTTTTCATGATTTATTCTCCTGCATTCATTGTACATTGACATTGTCCCGGTATACAGTTGCAAGCAATAGCGGCTACCGGTTCTTTTTGCGCCAGTGCCTCTTCCAACATTGTTAGATCTTCATTCGTTAGTTCCGATTCACGAATCATTTCTGCCAATGTTTGGCCGATTTTTTTTGCACAGATATGAGAGAATAAACTCTCTGTGGCACTTTGAATCGTAGCATCCTCGGAAACCAAAGGATAATAAACAAATTTTTTTCCTTGGGTTTCTGTCCGCAATACGCCTTTTTTCACTAGACGGCCTAGTAATGTTTTAACGGTTGCTGTTTTCCAGTCTTTGGATTCGCTAAGAAGTGCCGTGACTTCTTGGGCATCGGATTTTCCTAATGTCCAAATCACTCGCATGATCTCCCATTCGGAATCACTGATTTTTATAGGAGCACTTGATGATCGCATATTTTTTCCTCCTTGCTTGTTTACGATTTAAGTTTACATCTGTAATCGAAAATTGTCAAAAAAAACCTCTGCAGTGTTTGAGATCAACTGACAGAGGTCATATATTATCTATGATTAATAAAAAACACGATAACGAGTCACAGAATGGAAAGGTTTTTCTGGACGTAAGAGGATCTCCCCAAACTGAGGATATTTTTCTGTTCCAGGAACGCCTTGGGTCTCAATAGCCATTCCGCCATGGTTTGCAAAAGGTCCAGTTTTCATTGGTGCTCCTTCTTCGCCATCTCGTGTGGTATAGATGACTACAGCCGGTCGATCCGTTGTAACTGTGAGGGAAACTTTTTCATCAGGGCTCGTCACTTTCAAGTCCCAGTCCTGAGTATGATCCAATAAGAATGGATCATCAAGTAATGTTGTGCCCATTTTTCGTGCTACACGAAAGTCAAACTTCGTATCAGCAACAGGTTGTTTTTTTCCTGTTGTTGTGACATCAGGATTCGTTTCAGCCACATATTCTGCATTGATTTGAACCATGTGATCATCGATTGGATTTCTAGTGTCACCAGTCAAATTGAAATAGCCATGATTCGTGGGATTATATAGTGTAGGCTGATCGGTTGTGGCATCGTAAGTAATCGTAAATGAATCATCATTTTCCAATGTATAAGTCACTGTGTATGAAACATTGCCCGGAAATCCACTATCGCCGTCTTTGCGTTCTGTCCGATAAATTACGCCAGCTGCAGTTTCTGTTTCAAATGTTTCAGCTTTCCAAGTATCGGTATCCAATCCCTTAAATCCGCCATGCAATGTATTGCCATTATCATTATCTTCTGTTTGATACTCTTTCCCATCGATAGTAAATCGGGTTCCTGCAATTCTGCCGGCAACTGGCCCAATCGTTGCGCCATAATAACGCGCTTTCTGGTGTCCTGCGATCGTATCATACCCAACAACTAAGTCTCGGCCGCCATCAATCGGCACGATCCAATCCAGTAAGCGTGCTCCTTCCGGGCTTGTTACAAGTTTGACACCGCTATCATTTTCAACTTCATAAACTGTTCCCATTTTTTCTGTTTCTCGTTGCTGTACACTTGGCATTGACCATCCTTCTTTCTTCACTGAAATAACTTCTCATTCAGTATAGACGTTTTAGCCTCAAGACGTCAATAAGCTGAAAGCAGATTACTTTTGTTCTGAGGGAAATGCTCTTAGAATGAAATTGAAGAGAAAGAAGGAGGAACACATGATGGAACTAAAAATGTCACAAGCAGTCATCAACAAACTAGAAGGATATCATAGCAATGAGGGTGCTTTACTGCTGGATCTGGATGACGGTGTCGGACCTTATTCGAAATTAGGGATCTGTTCTCTCGATACAAGTTTTCGTTTCTTGCTGGTCTCAGACAAAGAGGTTCCCGCACCTTACACCATTACTCTCTCATCTGCGGTTGGACCTATTTATATCAAAGACTATACAGCCAATTATTTCGACCAAGAACCAAAGCTTAATTTAAATGAGCGTTTCCAATCGATTGTGTTAGAAACAGAATCTGGCGTTGTCGATCGTAACGTTGAAATAATCGATTTGCGCAAACAATCCTTTTAGGGATAGATACAAAAAAAGAACGACCCACACGTGACTTTCAGCTTCAACTGAACATGTCATGTGAGGATCGTTCTTTTACTGATGGACCGAGATTATTTTTCATGCCTAGCCCGTCGTTTTCTGCGCGAGGTCCGCTGAGGGGTTTTTGATTCTGTTGGTTCCTTTATTGGCTCCTCGGTTGTTTCTAGTGAGTCGCCTGTTCTCTTAGTCAAAACTTCCTGACGAAAGCGCCGATTACCTAGAAATTTCAAGGCGCACATCAATGGTTGGCGATTCTCTCCCACCAAACCAATCAATTCAATAAATAATTCAATCCCAAATGCGGTACTAATGATCAGTAGAATAATTGCCGTATTACTGGCATAGTTCATCAACAGTGCAATAAAAGAAAATACCATTGCTAACGCATAGATTGTCAATACTGCTCCCCGATGAGTAAATCCTAAAGAAAGCAAGCGATGATGAAGATGCATTTTATCAGCAGAAGAAATTTTTTGTTTGTTGAACTTCCGTCGAATCATCGCATAGACAGTATCGGTGATTGGTACGCCCAGAATCAGCATAGGCGTGATCACGGTAATAAACGTCGCATTCTTCAACCCTTGCAATGAGAGAACGGAAATCATAAACCCTAAGAATAAAGCACCCGTATCACCCAGAAAAATCGTTGCTGGATAAAAGTTATAGGGAAAGAATCCCACGATGGCAGCGACTAAAGTAAAGATCACCATTGAAACAGCTACTGAATCAGGCAAAAAGAAGTAACTGATAATCCCAATCGTTATCAAACTGATGATCGATACTCCACTAGCCAGTCCATCTAACCCATCAATCAAATTGACAGCATTTGTGATTGCCAATATCCATAAAATTGTCATTGGCAGGCCTAACCACCCTAAATCGAATACACCGATATAAGGAATCGACACAGTACTGATCTTGATCCCCGCCACAAAATAGATTTCCAAAGCCGCTAGCGTTAACCCACAGACCTTTTGTAATGGAGAGAGCTCAAAGATATCGTCAAGCAAACCAGTCACTACAACGATCGCGGCTCCTAAGAGCATTGGCCAGACATAGTTAAATGGGATCATTTCGCGAAATTCCCAAAGCAAGGCAAAAGAGAAGGACAGGAAAATACTAAGTCCTCCTGCTGTAGGCATTGTTTTGGTGTTGATTCGTCGTTCTCCTGGGCGATCGACTGCACCAATTTTAAAGGATATCAATTTAATGATGGGCGTCAATATCAAAGATATGATCATCGTGATGAAAAGACGTACAATAAATTTAAATGCAAATTCCATCGCTCATTCTCACTTTCATTTATTTCTCCTTATTGGAAAATGTATCTTCAAGTTTTGATGAGATACGTTCCACGGGATCTTTTCGTTCTTTGATCTCTTGTCCCGATAAATATTCTTCCACAACTGCGTTGATGATGCCGCCTAAAATAATGATCGTTGCTGCCAGATTCAGCCAAATCATCAACACAATGAAACTCCCGATGATTTGATAGCCGCTGATCCTAGCAGCAAAAAAGCGGGCATATAAGCCAAACACTTGCGACAGCAGCATCCAGCCCGCAGTAGCAAATACTGCGCCAGGAAGCGTTGACCGAAGTTTTACTTTGGCATTAGGCACCAACCAGTAGATTAGCATCAAGATAAACAGCAACGCAATGATCGTCAAAGGCCATTTGACAGTTTGGAAGGTAGCAATCAAATCATCTTGAATATGGAAGATTGGTTGTAGAAAGTCCAAAATGATCTTCCCTAAACCAATAACCATCGTCACACCTACGATTGCAATCATAAACAAGAGAATAATGACAAAAGAGACCGCACGAACAACAATAAAGTTCGAACGCTGATCGACACCAAACGCTTTGTTCATGGCAATTTGTAATGCATTGATGCTTTGGCTGGCTGACCAAAGAGCTGCAAGTGCCGAAATAGACAACAAGCCGCCGGAACCAGAAGTCAGCAGATTCTCAATGGCCGGTCCGATAAATTCATACACTTGACCAGGAATCAATTCTTGGACATAGGGCAGCACGTTACTAGGAGCGATTGAAAGAAAAGGCAGCAAGTTTCCGATCGCGATCAGCAATGGAAACAAGGATAGTAATAAATAATAGGCTACGACAACTGAGGTCGTTCCCATTTCAGATTCCGTGATCCGCGTTTGTGTCGTTTCTATAAATCGCATAAGCTTTTGATTGCTTTTCGCCTTATCGATCCATTTCATTTGGGGTTCCTCCGACATCCGTCCATTCTTTTCTAGTAGGTTCCTTCTTCTCCTTGAGAAGTCAAGATCCGTGGACCATCTTTTGTGATAGCTAAGCTATGCTCATATTGACAACTCAATCCACCATCAAGTGTGTACGCTGTCCAACCATTTGGATCCATCTTCATTTTCCAAGTTCCTGTGTTGATCATCGGCTCGATCGTGATGACCATCCCTTCTTTCAAGCGCAGGCCTTTCCCTGCTTCGCCATAATGAGGAATCATTGGTGCTTCGTGGATCGTTGGACCAATGCCATGACCGACAAAATCACGGACAACACCATAGCCTTCACCTTCCGCATACGTTTGGATCGCATGACCAATATCACCGATTCGATTCCCAACTTGTGCTTGTTCGATTCCCAAATACATCGCTTTTTTCGTTACTTCCATTAAACGATCGATTTCTGGGGTCGATTCACCTACGACATAACTCCAGCAAGAATCGGAGATTCCGCCTTTTAGATCAATACACATATCTACTTTGATCAGATCACCATTTTTTAATACTTTTTTTCGGGGAAACCCATGACAAATCTCATTGTTGATGCTGCAGCAAGTCGCATATTTATAATCTTCAAAGCCGATCTGTGCAGCGATTCCGCCATGGCTTTCAATATAATTTCTCACAAATACTTCGATATCCCAGCTAGTGATCCCTGGTTTAATAAACGTACGAAGTTGTTTATGAACGTCCGCAAGTAATGCGCCGGACTCAGCCATTTGATCAATCTCTCTGGCAGATTTTAATGTTATCATTTTCTCGTCTCCCTTATTTAAATTCCTCTTATTTTACCATAGAAAGCAAGAATTTTACAAAGTCTGCTGATTCACCTAAGACTTTTTTCAAGAATTGTTATTCTTGACTGGGTTTGCTATAATCAGAGAGGGTTTTTACTGTTGACCGTTAAAGGATCGGAGGACTTATTTATGACTTTAGCTAAAATCGTTTACGCAAGCATGACAGGCAACACCGAAGAAATAGCTGATATCGTTGCAGAAGCACTTGAAAATCTGGCTATTGAGGTAGATATCAATGAATGTACGCAAGTAGATGCCGATGAATTCGAAGAGGCAGATATTTGCATTGTAGCCACTTATACCTATGGTGATGGTGAACTGCCAGACGAGATCGTTGATTTCTATGAAGACTTGCAAGAATTAGACCTGAGTGGAAAAACATTTGGTGTTTGCGGTTCAGGTGACACGTTCTACGATGATTTTTGCAAATCTGTCGATGATTTTGAAGCAGCTTTTGCCAAGACCGGTGCTATCAAAGGAGCAGAAAGCGTCAAAGTTGATTTGGCTGCCGAAGAAGAAGACATTCAAAACTTAGAAGACTTTGCGAAAAAAATCGTTGCATCTCTTTGATGCGCATACATAAAAAAGCATGTATCCCACGCTGGGTACATGCTTTTTTTCTCTTTACGTATGATTTAATTATTGATCGAATGACTTGTATGAAATATCAATCGGTGTTTCTCGATGAATGATATTTTCTGCGGTCTCGGTCATCAATTTTGCAATTTGGTCTTCCGTCGGATGAAGAATTCCCGAAGACATCAATGCGGCTAATCCAGTGGCAACGATCCATACACCCGTATGCAATGATTTCAGTTCGACTTCTGTTAAATCCTGATATTTCGGATCTTTTTTCACAGATTTGACGAATAAATCAAAAGAAAATTTTTGCATGGAATCGCCACCGCCATACTCTTCCAGGTAAAGCGCGCGATACAAGCGTTTTTCTTTATTCGCAAAACCAATGTAATTCAAAGTCAGATCGACGATCACGTCCCCACGTCTCTCAATGGGAAATACTTCTGTTGCTAGATAATCATAAATTTGATTGATCAAGGCACTTTTAAGGTCATCCATGTTTTTGAATTCTAAGTAAATCGGTTGGGTTGAACACTTCATTTTCGCTGCAATATTACGTGCGGTAAAACGTGTGAATCCTTCGGTTGCGACAACTTCATAGGCAGCTTTTAAAATCTGGTCTCTAGTAATTGTTTTCTTTCTTGCCATAATTTTTTAATCTCCTTAATTCTGCTATACATCGCTTTCAGAAAAACCTTTTATTCATTGTATCATGTTTTTTTAAGATTGCAAAACAACTTTTAAGATTGTCCTAGTCCCTATTTGCTTCCAATTCAGCATGAAAAAATCTGTTTTTTTGACTTCGATTTCATTTGTTTTCAAAAAAAGATAGTGCTATCATAGAGAAAGTTATAGTTAGAAAAATTAGGAGGAATTTTAATGGTTTTACCAAATTTTAATCAAAATCTTGAGAAATATGCCCAACTAATCACAGAAGTTGGCGTCAATGTTCAAAAAGGCCATACGATCGTCATCCAAATCGCTGTTGATCAAGCACCTTTGGCTCGCCTTTTGACAAAAAAAGCCTATGCATTAGGGGCAGCAGAAGTCATCGTTCAATGGACAGATGATGTCGTTCAAAAAGAATTTCTTGCCCACGCCGACAGCGATCGCTTGGAAACGATTCCTCAATACAAAATCGATCAAACAGACGATTGGGTAGCAAAAGGTGCGAGCCGTATCAGTGTGGTTTCAGCCAATCCCGATGCATTAGCAGGTGTAGATTCAGACCGCGTAGCGACTTATCAAGCCGCCTCGGGGAAAGCCATGATTAACTTGCGAAAAGCAACCCAAGCCAACAAAGTGAGCTGGACGGTTGTGGCAGCCGCTGGTCAAGATTGGGCACAAAAAGTCTTCCCTGATGCAACACCAGAAGAAGCGCAAGACTTGCTTTGGGATCAAATTTTCAAAACAACGCGCATCTATGAAGAAGACCCTGTGGCAGCTTGGAAGAATCATGATAAAACGTTGCAAGAAAAAGCCAATGAACTCAACGAAGAACAATTCACAGCGTTGCATTATACTGCCCCAGGCACAGACATTATTATCGGCTTGCCAAAGAACCATTTATGGGAAGGTGCCGGCAGCTTCAATGCCCGTGGCGAAAAGTTTATGGCAAACATGCCAACAGAAGAGGTCTTTACCGCTCCTGATAGCCGCCGCATCGATGGCTATATCTCAAGTACGAAACCATTAAGCTATGCGGGAACGATCATCTCTGGGATGAAGTTCACCTTTAAAGATGGGAAAGTGGTTGATTTCTCTGCAGAACAAGGAGAAGAAGTTTTAGCAAAATTATTAGCCATTGATGAAGGCGCAAAACATTTAGGCGAAGTGGCCCTTGTTCCTGATCCTTCACCAATCTCACAATCCGGAATCATTTTCTTCAACACCCTTTTTGATGAAAATGCTTCAAACCACTTAGCTCTTGGTTCGGCTTATGCATTCAGCTTACAAGGCGGAACAGAAATGAGCGAAGAAGAATTGGCCGCTGCTGGTCTCAACCGCAGCCAAACACACGTTGACTTTATGGTAGGATCTGCCCAAATGTCCATCGATGGAATCAAAGAAGATGGCACAACAGTCCCAGTATTCAGAAATGGCGATTGGGCTTAATACACACTAAAAAGGCTGAGAGGATGAATCATTCTCTCAGTTTTCTTCTTCTTAAAAAAACTGACTGTCAGAATAAGCGAATAAAGTAAAGCGGTTTATAAAAAACCTTCTTCTTCCCACGGTTTTTCCGTAGTAATCTGTGGCTTTTTTTGATAGAATTTAGTTTGATAGTCTTTGATAAGAGAGGATGAATACCATGACACCAAACCGCGAAGATTATTTGAAGCTCATCTTGGAATTGGGCGGTGATCAGAAGAAAATCAACAACAAACAAATCGTTTCTGGTCTGGATGTGTCTGCTGCTTCAGTAAGCGAGATGATTTCTAAGCTTTTAAAAGAAGGCTTAGTGGAACACTCTCCTTATCAAGGCGTTCAATTGACCGAAAGCGGACTAGCTTCGGCAAGTGCTCTCATTCGTAAACATCGTTTATGGGAAGTATTTTTAGTGGAGCATTTGAATTATTCTTGGAATGAAGTCCACGATGATGCGGAGGTACTTGAACATGTCACATCAGGGACATTGGCTGATCATTTAGAAGCCTATCTAGGACATCCTAAGTTTTGTCCTCACGGCGGAATGATCCCCGAACAGGGACAACCCGTCCACGAAGGAGAAAAAACGACGATGAGTGCTTACCCTGTCGGGACAAAGATCCGGATTGCTCGCGTATTGGATGAACGGGAATTGTTGGACTATCTGGTAGCCATCGACCTGAATATTCATGAAGAGTTTGAGATCATTGATACGGCTGCCTACGAAGGACCGATCACCATTAAAAATGCGGATAAAGAAATTGCTGTCAGTTATAAAGCAGCTAGTACGATTTTTGTAGATAAATTGTAAGGAGTGAAAACGATGGAAAAAAAGGTGCTTTTTACTATTTTTGGCGGAACCGGTGACCTTGCACAACGCAAACTTTACCCTTCCCTCTTCCGTTTGTATAAAAAAGGCGATCTTAAAGAAGATTTTGCTGTAATCGGTACGGCTCGCCGTCCTTGGTCAGATGAACATTACCGTGAAGTTGTTATGGGAACGATCGAAGATTTGATCGAGTCAAAAGAACAAGCTGAGACTTTCGCTTCACATTTTTATTATCAGTCTCATGATGTAACAGATACCACTCACTATGACTCATTGAAAGAGCTGGCAGATTCTCTAGATCAGAAGTATCAGCTTGAAGGAAACCAACTGTTTTATCTGGCAATGTCTCCAAACTTCTTTGGTACCATCGTCTCACATTTAAAATCACAAGGCATGCTTGAAACCGAAGGCTACCATCGTGTGGTGATTGAAAAACCTTTCGGAAGTGACTATGCCTCTGCGAAACAATTGAACGAAGAAATCAATCAAGTTTTCAGTGAGCAAGAGATCTATCGAATCGATCACTATCTAGGAAAAGAAATGATCCAAAATATTTCTGCAATCCGTTTTGCCAATAATATTTTTGAATCGCAATGGAACAACCGCTATATCGACAATGTTCAAATCAATATCGCTGAAGATCTCGGCGTTGAAGAACGCGGCGGCTATTATGATAAGAGTGGTGCCTTAAAGGATATGGTCCAAAACCACATCTTGCAGATTCTCTCTTTGCTAGCTATGGAACCACCAGTCGCTTTCTCAGAAAAAGAACTCCGTACAGAAAAAATCAAAGCATTGAATGCGATTCGCATTTATTCAGAAGAAGAAGTCAAAACCAATTTTGTCCGCGGACAGTATGCTCACGGGCAATTAGAGGATCAGCAGTTTGCTGGGTATCGTGAAGAAATGAATGTTGCGGAAGATTCTGCCACCGAAACATTTGTCGCAGGCAAGTTTTTGATCGACAACTTCCGCTGGTCAGGAGTCCCTTTTTATGTACGCACAGGGAAACGTTTAACAGAGAAAGGCACCCGTATCAATATCGTTTTCAAGCAAGTCCCAGTGAATGTTTTCAAGAAAGATGTGACTGATTGCGAAAGCAAGAAGAAATTAGCACCTAATGTCTTGACGATTTATATTCAACCGACGGAAGGCTTTTCACTTTCTCTAAATGGCAAAGAAATCGGTCAAGGATTCGACACCCTTCCTGTTAAACTAGATTACCGCAATAGTACTGAAATCGTAGAAAATACGCCAGAAGCCTATGAAAAATTGCTCTTAGATGCTTTGAATGGGGACGGCACCAACTTTACTCATTGGGACGAAGTTGCTCAATCATGGCGCATCGTCGATGTCATCCGACATGCTTGGGATAAAGAAACACCTGATTTTCCGAACTATTCAGCAGGGACCATGGGACCAAAAGCCGCCTATGATCTATTAGCAGCTGATGGCTTTGAATGGATTTGGAAACCAGATGAATGGTATCGTGAACGGAACTTACTAAATAATCAATAAGCAGCAGCCAATTGGATGGGTAAAAAAACAGCCAATTGGCTGTTTTTATTTTTGCTCCATTCGCTATAATAAAACGAAAGACTAAAGGATGTGAATCAATGAAACAAGTATTGACCATTGCTGGCTTAGACAGCTTAGCAGGTGGTGGTGCCACTGCAGATATCAAGACCTTTGAAGAATTCAATACCTTTGGTCACATGGTGCTCACTTGTGTCGCAGCCATCAATGAGGAAATCACCATTTATGATATCCCTCCTGCAACGCTGAAGGACCAATTAGCTTCAGTTACAGCTTTCACCCGTTTAGCAGCCATCAAAATCGGCCTATTACATACACTGGAAACGATCGAATTAGTGAAAAATTTCCTAGTGACCCAAGACTGCCCGATCATCTTAGATCCAGTCTTAGCTTTTAAAGAAGGACAGACAAAAGCCAATCAAGAGTATCAACACGCCCTGCAATCCTTATTTTCCTTAGCCACTATCGTTACTCCCAATTTGGTTGAAGCAGAATATTTCGCAAATCAAGCCATTACTACTCGGGAACAAATGAAGATAGCTGCCAAAAAAATCAAAGCACTTGGGCCTGCTTTTGTGTTGATCAAAGGTGGCGCTCGTCTGAACGGGCAGCAAGCCTGCGACCTGCTCTATGATGGGGATGACTTTTTCTTTTTTGAGACACCAAAATCACCCAAACAGACAACGAACGGCGCCGGTTGTACGTTATCCGCTGCCATCGCTGCGCTTTTGGCTACTGACCGCTCAATGACAGATGCTGTACAGCAAGCCAAAGACTTTGTTTTTGCCGGCATTGAAAATGGGCTACAGCTGACAAAATCTTTAGGAAATGTCGATCAACTTGCTTATTTTAGGGAAGGAGTTACCTCATGTCTACCAAGAAACTAACAACGTTAGCTATGCTGACAGCACTGACTACCGCTCTTTCTTTATTATTTGTCCTGCCAGTTCCTCAGACAAAAGGTGTCGTGACCCTTTGCGAAGCCGGCATCTATACCACGGCTCTTTTATTAGGCGGTCCTTCAGGTGCGATCGTCGGCAGCTTGAGCGGCGGAATGATCGACTTTTTGTCCGGTTATCCAGAATGGGCATTGTTTTCTATTTTGATCCATGGCTGCCAAGGCTACTTTACTGGTCGTTTTCGTCACTATCCCCTGCTGGCACTTTGTTTGGGAAGCGTGACGATGATTTTAGGCTATGCCGCAGCAACGACCATCATGTTTGGCTTTGGAGCAGGCATTGCTTCGATTCTCAGCAATAGCCTTCAAAATGTTTTTGGTATATTGGTAGCATTTCCGCTTGTCAATTATTTAAAACGAACGCAAAAATTTTCTTTGAATGAGAGGTAAGATTCCAATGAATGATTTTCATCAACTTAAAAATGACTTAGTAACCATCACAACTGAAGTAATTGACGCAGCACACTTAACGCAAAATGATTTATTTGTTTTAGGCTGTTCTACTAGCGAAGTCGTTGGCGGGATGATCGGCAAAAACTCCAGCGAAGAAGTAGGCTACGTCATTATTAAGACCATTAAAGAGGTGTTGGATCCGCTTGGCATTCGCTTAGCGGTTCAAGGATGCGAACACTTGAACCGTGCATTAGCTGTAGAGCGTAGCACTGCTCAGTATTATCAATTAGAAGAAGTGGCAGTTGTCCCTGCACTTCATGCGGGAGGTGCTTGTTCTGTAGCGGCATTTCGCTTGTTTGATGATCCCGTTGAAGTGGAGCATATCGTTGCGAAAGCTGGCATCGATATTGGTGATACTGCCATCGGCATGCATGTCAAACACGTACAGATCCCTATTCGGCCAAGTATCAAAACGTTAGGTGCAGCTCATGTGACTGCATTAGGCTCACGCCCCAAATATATCGGCGGACCGCGGGCACAGTACAAAGTATCTGCTATGTGACGAAAGATTCAACAAAACCGAAGGATACCTGCTAAGCTTCTTGGACGATTCGTCCTTCGCGCAAGATTGCGCATCGCTTTTCAGAGATAGCCTTCGGTTTATTTGTCTTATCTGTCGCATTTTTCCCGTTGTTTTTGCTAAATTTGTTGATAAATCAAGGCCCTCAGCGATTGATCGACTTTCTCCGCAGCGAGCCGCCCCTCTCGAATTGCCCAAATCACTAAGCTAGGACCTCTTTTTGCATCACCAGCTACCAAAACCCGTTCATTATTGGTTGTATAATCATCATAGATTTCACGGACATTGAAGGTGTCTAACAAGTGTGTTTCTGGACCTAAGAAGCCCATTGCCAACAAAACTAAATCGGCTTTCATCACTTGCTCTGTACCAGAGATTGGCTGAAAATTCTCATCTACTTTGACTGTTTCGATCCCAATCACCTGTCCCCGTTCCGCTCCTACAAAAGCAGTCGTCGAAATGCTGTGATACGTATGTTCCTGTAGAACCGCAGCAACTTCTTCCTGACCATACCCGATTTTAGCTGTCATTGGGTATTCAGGCCATGGATTTTCAGCTAAACGTTGTGGTGGAAGCTGTGGCGTGATTTCCAACTGACGAACAGAAGCAGCCCCTTGGCGCATCGCAATCCCTAAGCAATCATTTCCGGTATCTCCGCCGCCGATCACGACTACGTGTTTGCCTGCCAAGGATTCATTCGCAGCTTTTCCATGGTTCAATACCTCTTTGGTTGCTGCTGTCAAATAATCAACAGCAAACTGAATCCCTGTCAAAGACCTTCCTGGAATCTTTAAATCCCGCGGAACACTGGCGCCAGTAGAAATAATAACACGATCATAAGCAGCTTCTAATTCTTCAGCAGAAATGTCGCGGCCGACTTCGACATTCGTTAGGAACGTCACGCCTAGTTCTGCCATCAAATCGATTCTGCGCTGAACCACTGTTTTATCTAGTTTCATATTAGGGATGCCATACATCAGCAACCCCCCGCAACGATCACTGCGTTCATAAACCGTCACTTGATGACCTAACTGATTCAAGCGCCAAGCAGCGGATAGACCAGCTGGTCCACTGCCAATGATGGCGATTTTGAAACCCGTTGCTGCTTGCGGTTCTCCCGATGCTCGGACCCAATCATTCTCAAATGCAGTGTCGATAATGAAACGCTCATTGTCATGAATCGTGACCCCGCTCCCATTTAGTGCCTCCGTGCAGCCTTTCTCACAAGGAGCTGGACAAACCCGTCCGGTCATTTCAGGTAATGGATTCGTTTTCGCTAACCGTTCAAAAGCCGCTTGAAACCTGCCTTGATAAACAAGATCATTCCATTCAGGAATCAAATTATCGTTGGGGCATCCAGATACTGTCCGTTGCCCACCATAGAAAGAACCGGTATGACAAAAAGGAATGCCACAATTCATACATCTTGCTGCTTGTTCTTGCCGCTCACTTGCTGGCAATGGTTCTTGCAGTTCTTGCCAATCAGTGATCCGCTCTGCTACCGGACGATACGGATTTTCTTTTCGAGGGTATTTTAAGAAACCAAAAGGATCTGCCATACTAGTCATGCTCCTTTCCTGGGATCGTCATCTGAGGACCGACAACTGACTCAAAAGCTTTAGCGATCAGTTCATCTCCTGAGAGACCTTGTTGCGCCAATTGATGAGTCGCTTCCACCATTTGATGATATTCCTTAGGATAAACTTTGATGAACAACTGCTTATGATAGAGCCAATCGCTTAGAATCTCGGCTGATTTTAAGGAATCTGTATAGGCAAAATGGTTCTCGATCAATTCTTTCAATACCGCATCATCCCCGCTCTCATCTACCTTAAACAATTCCACCATTTCTAAATTGCATTGAGCAGCAAACGCTTGCTCCGGATCGTACACATAGGCGACACCTCCAGACATGCCAGCAGCAAAATTGCGGCCTGTCTTGCCTAGAATAACAGCGACACCTCCAGTCATATACTCGCAGCCATGATCGCCGATTCCTTCTACAACCACTTTGGCTCCGCTATTTCGAACACAGAAACGTTCTCCTGCCAGACCTCTGAAATATCCTTCTCCTCGATTTGCCCCAAAGCAAGCTACATTACCTACAATGGGCGACTGTTCAATATCATAACTAGCATCTGCTGGCGGTACAATGATCAAACGGCCACCACTCAATCCTTTGGCTACGTAATCATTGGCTTCTCCAACCAATCTCAGCTCAAGTCCTTGCGTTGCAAAGGCACCAAAACTTTGACCCGCAATTCCTTGATAATTGAATTGCAGCAATCCTGGAGGAAGTTCATAGTTCCCAAAGCGTTCTGCAATCCATCCCCCTATGCGGGCACCAACAGAACGTTGAATATTGTTGATCGGTTGACTGATAGCAACAGGATGTTGTTTTTCAATTGCTGCTTTGGCAAAACTATCCAATTCTGGCCATTGTCGTTTCTCCAAAAAAGGATCCGTCACTTTACGTGCAATCGGAAGTGTCGTACCCAAGATGCGAGCGAAATCCAATGATTTTGCTTTCCCTTTGGCAATGAAACGAGGTACCAAGACTTCTGTGTGCCCCACCATCTCATCAATGGTACGAAAACCCAGTTCTGCCATGATTTCTCTGAGGTCTTCTGCTAAGAAAAACATAGTATGAATAATATGTTCCGGTTTACCAGCAAAAAACTTTCGTAAAGCTGGATTTTGGGTGGCAATACCCACGGGACAAGTATTCAGACTGCAGACTCTCATCATCACACAGCCTATCGCAACAAGGGCCAATGAAGCAAAACTGTACTCTTCAGCACCTAAAAGTGCCGCAATCGCAATATCCCTTCCCGTCATCAATTTACCATCCGTTTCTAAGGTCATCCGCTGACGAAGATGATTGAGTGCCAATGTTTGATGAGCTTCTGCTAACCCCATTTCCCAAGGCAAGCCCGCATCTCTGATGGAATTGCGGGGAGAAGCACCAGTACCGCCATCATAGCCTGATATTACAACAACATCAGCACCTGCCTTGACAACACCGGTTGCAATCGTTCCAACACCCGTACTGGCAACCAGCTTCACATTGATTCGCGCATAAGGGTTGATGGTCTTTAAATCATGGATCAATTGTGCCAAATCTTCAATCGAATAAATATCGTGATGAGGAGGTGGTGAAATCAAGCGAACCCCAGGGGTTGATCCGCGAATCTCAGCGACCCAAGGGAAAACTTTATTTCCAGGCAGTTGACCGCCTTCACCTGGCTTCGCTCCTTGAGCCATCTTGATCTGCAACTCATCGGCACTCATCAAATACTCCGCATTAACTCCAAAACGTCCAGAAGCAACTTGCTTGATCCGACTATTGTAATTTTTGCCGTTGACCGCTTTGAAACGCTCGCGATGTTCCCCGCCTTCTCCACTATTTGATTTAGCTCCGATGGCATTCATTGCCTCAGCAATACATTTATGAGCTTCCTCACTTAGCGATCCATAAGACATTGCTCCTACTTTGAATCGTTTGACGATTTGGACAGCAGGCTCTACTTCCTCCAATGGAATTGGCTGACGCGAAGGTGTGAACTCCCATAGTGAACGAAGTGTCGTGGGTGTGCTTAAAGCCTCTTGATTCATGACAGCTGCATACTCCTTGTACAACTGATAATCTCCTGTGCGCACCGCTTTTTGAAAGTGATAGATGGTTTTGGGATTAAAAAGGTGATGCTCACCTTCTGCTTTAAACTGAAAGCTGCCTCCCGAATCTAGATAATCCTGTTGTTTTTCACCATAGGCAGCTTCGTATCGCTCAAAATACTCTTGTTCGATTTGTTTCAACGACAGTCCGCCAATCCGAGAAACAGTTCCCGTAAAATAAACCTCAGTGACTTGTGGTGAGATACCGACAGCTTCAAAGAGCTGAGCACCATGATAACCGGCAATAGTTGAAATTCCCATACGAGACATAATCTTTATGAGTCCCTTCTCACAGGCCTGTCGATAATTTTCGACATGATCACTCATGTCATAATAATGCAGCGTTTCGTAAGCCCCGTAAGGATGAATCCCACTGGCACCGTAGCCAACTAACATAGCATAGTGATGAACTTCGCAGACTTCAGCCGTGTCAACAATGAGTGAGGCAAGCGCTCGCTTTCCTTTTCGCACCAAGTAATTATGCAAACCCGAAACAGCCAACAAGACAGGAATTGCCATCTTACCTAGTTGTGGTGCAATGGGTTCGCGATCACTTAACACGAGAATCGTAGCCCCTTGATCAATTTTGGCTTCACTTTCTTTAAAAAGAGTATCCAAAGCTTGGTGCAGTGTTTGTTGCTCATTGCCAGTCACAGAATAAAGAGTAGAGAGGACTGCCGCCGATTGTTGTTTCTGATTTAGATGTTTGATCTTCAGATACTCGCTTGTGGCTAAAATCGGACTAGCGATTTTTAATTTATGGCAATTTTGGCTAAGATCTTTTGTAACATCGCCATCTCGTCCCAGAAATAATTCTGTACCGATCACTAGCTTTTCGCGAATCGCGTCAATTGGTGGATTCGTTACCTGTGCGAATTGTTGCTTAAAGTACGTAAAAAGCGACTGGGGACGTTCACTTAAGATTGCTAATGGTGAATCAAATCCCATGGAGATAACCGGTTCCTCTCCTGTCTGAGCCATAGGGATCAGCAGTGTCCGGATGACTTCGTCGGTGTACCCGTGAAGTTTCCATAACCGCTGTAATGTCTCTGTCGATAATCCATCAGAAAAAGGAGGTTCTGGTAAGTCATCCATCGTTAACAAATTTTCTGTCAACCATTCGCGATAAGGATGAGCTTGCGCGTATTTTTCTTTGATCTCTTTATTTCTCAAAATCAAGCCATTTTTGGTATCGACCAAAAACATATTGGCTGGACCTAAAACCCCTTTTTCAATTACCTCTGCTGCGGGTAGATCAACCACCCCTGATTCGGATGCTACGACAACTAAGCCATCCCTCGTAATTGAATAGCGGGAAGGCCGCAACCCATTGCGATCCAAAGCAGCACCCACCAGCTCACCATCCGTAAAACAAAGCGCTGCCGGTCCATCCCATGGTGCCATAAAACTAGCATTGTACTCATGAAAAGCAACTAGTTCTTCTGGCAAACCGGCTTCTTTCGACCAGGCTTCAGGTACCATCATCAAAAGCGCCTGAGGTAAATCTCTCCCTTGGCGATACAAGAATTCCATGCAATTCTCAAGTTTTGCGGAGTCCGAATTTTCCTCATCATAGACTTCGATTTGATGACTATGCATCCAATTTTCGGCTCCTCTTAACGTATTGATTTCCCCATTATGGGCTAAAAAACGAAAAGGCTGCGCGCGATTCCAGCTAGGAAAAGTATTGGTTGAAAAACGAGAATGAGTCAATGCGATACTGGAAGTCATACGCGGATCTTGTAAGTCCGTATAAAACAGTCCGACCTGATAAGCATGTAACATGCCTTTATAGACGATTGTTTGGCTAGAAAGACTGCAGATGGCTAGTTCCTTGGCTGCATAGTTTTTTTCTAATTGTCGCCGCAAATGATACAAACGGTCCTCAAAATCTCTGCCGACTGTCACATCGAGAGGTTTTTCAATAAAGAATTGACAAAAACTAGGCATCACTTTTTGTGCTCCTGGACCACATTGCGAATAGTCATAGGGAACTTCCCGCTGCCACAACACCCGAAATCCCATTTGCTGAATATCCTGAGCAACGGCCTTTCTTAATTTGACTGCGGATTCTCGTTCTTGCGGCAAAAAAAACATGCCTACTGCATAGTGACCTTTCGGCGGTAAAACAATCTCTGCCGCTAAAGCAATTGCTTGAAAAAAAGGATCAGGTAATGCCATCAACACACCAGCCCCATCCCCTGTATCTGGTTCGGCTCCTGTTCCGCCACGATGATTCATTCGTTCTAACATCGTCAACGCATTTTCAATCAGTTTTCTCGAGTATAATCCATCTTTTTGTACGATAAAGCCCATGCCACAAGCATCACTTTCAAAACGAGGATCATACATTAATGTCTCTTTTTCCCTCATCCCCTCATCCTTTCTTTAAATATTCTGAATATTCCAATTTTTAACAGTTTACCTTTTCTATGTAAATCTTGCAATCTTTTTCTGCAAGTTGGTCTAGCTTCCTCTCAAAAACGCTGAACGGGTAAAACCGATTGGGACAAAGAAAGCACGATTGCCTAGCGCTGCATTTTTGTCACTTCTATGCTTCTTATCATCAGTTGCTGTCGTCTAGTTGCTATTGCTAGGAGAAAACGATGAAAAAGACACAAAAGCTGATAACTAAGTCAGCACAATGAAATGATCACAAAAAACGTGTGCCATCGGACGATCTACTTAGATCGTCCAACGGCACACTAATAATTTTTGGCTTACCTTTATTTCTCAGCTAATTTTTATTTCTCAAAGCCTTCAGCAACGGCTTCTGGATAATATTCTTCCACCAAATGAGCACAACGCCCGCAAAGTGTTGGCAGTTTCTCATCCACTCCGACATCTGTCCGCACTTGCCGACAACGGTCGCAAACTTCACCATCGGCTTTTTCGATCAAGATTGCACCATCTTCAAATTGTAGCGCTGCTTCTGGAGCAGCACTTCCTGCCTCTTTGATTTCGAAGAAGTCTGGTGAAATGATCAATAATTGGGCCAAATCAGCATCAACAGCCGTTAATAGGTCTGCCAGCGGTTGTGATGGATAGATGGTCACTTTTGCTTCCAATGACTTACCAATCAGTTTTTCATTCCGTGCTTCTTCTAGTGCTTTCAGGACATTGTCACGGAATGAAAGAAATGCCGTCCACATATCAAGCAACTCAGCTTGATTCGCAAATGATTCATAACTTGGCAATTCAGCTAGTTGAACATAGGCTTCCTCTTCTTTTAAGTGAGACCAGATTTCTTCGGCTGTGTGAGGAATGATTGGCGTCAACAATTTTGTCAAAGCCACTGCCGTTTGGTAAAAGACAGTTTGCATTGCTCGCCGTTGTGGATCATTTTCCGCTTCGATATAAACAACATCTTTCGCAAAGTCTAAATAGAAAGCAGAAAGATCGCCAGTCAAGAAATTGATGATCGTCTTATAGATATGCAAGAAATTGTATTTCTCATATCCATCTTCACGAATGGTTTTGATCGTTTCGTTTAATCGAACCAGCATGTAT
The DNA here is from genome assembly GCF_051711125.1 of Enterococcus sp. DIV0574. Lineage (NCBI taxonomy): Bacteria > Bacillati > Bacillota > Bacilli > Lactobacillales > Enterococcaceae > Enterococcus > Enterococcus sp. DIV0574. Next base: position 864,671 of record NZ_JBIOMA010000001.1, on the reverse strand, counting down.
TTGTCTACAGAGCGTAAGTTTTCATAAGAAACCATATCCGTTTTTGGATCGAAATCAGCCGTATTGGCTAATAAGAAACGCATTGTATTACGGATCTTACGGTAAACCTCGGAGACTTGATTCAAAATATCCATTGAAACTCGGACATCTGCTTCATAATCTACACTGCTAACCCATAGGCGAAGGATATCGGCACCCATTTGTTTGATTACTTTCTCTGGAGCAATGGTATTTCCAAGAGATTTACTCATCTTCCGGCCTTCACCATCCAAGGTAAACCCTTGAGACAAGACTGATTTGTAAGGTGCTTCCCCATTGATCGCCACACTTGTGGTGATACTTGAGTTAAACCATCCACGGTATTGATCTGAACCTTCCAAATACATGTCAGCTGGGAAAGTCAACTCTGGACGTTGACGCAAGACTGCTTCATGAGAAGAACCAGAATCAAACCAAACATCCATGATATCTGTTTCTTTAGAGAATTTGCCATTTGGTGAACCCGGATGCGTAAAGCCTGCAGGCAATAATTCTTCGGCTTCTTTTTCAAACCAGATATTTGATCCGTGTTGTTCAAATAGCGTTGCAACATGTTCGATCGTTTCTGGCGTAATGATTGCTTCGCCGTTTTCGGCGTAGAAAATCGGCAGTGGTACCCCCCAGGCACGTTGACGTGAGATAACCCAATCGCCTCGATCACGAATCATGTTGTACAAGCGTGTTTTGCCCCAAGGAATGATCCAGTCCACTTTCTCGATTTCATCAAGGATGTTTTGACGGAATTGATCGATTGAAGCAAACCATTGTGGTGTTGCCCGATAGATAACAGGTTTTTTGGTCCGCCAATCATGAGGATAACTATGGACAAAGAAATCAAGTTTCAATAATGCACCTTTTTCTGCTAACAAATCGGTGATCATTGGGTTCGCTTTATCATAGAAGATTCCTTCAAATCCTGGTGCTTCTTCCGTAAACATCCCACGACTATCGACAGGAGATAGGACATCTAATTTGTATTTTTTGCTTACGATGTAGTCGTCTTCCCCGTGCCCAGGAGCAGTATGAACCAATCCAGTACCTGCTTCCAGCGTGACATGGTCACCTAGCATCACCAATGAAGTCCGATCATAGAAAGGATGCTGGCCAGTCATGTATTCTAGTTTTTCTCCAGCAATTTCTTGCAAGATTTCAACACTTTCCCATCCAATAGCTGCTTGAACAGTCTCCAACAAATCTTTGGCGATCACAAATTTACGGCCATCTGCCATGATTTGAACATAAGTAAACGTTGGGTTTACTGAAATTCCTAAGTTTGCTGGTAATGTCCAAGGTGTCGTCGTCCAAATAACGAAAGATGTATCTTCATCAAGGATTCCTTTTCCATCTGCTACAGGAAAAGCGACATAGATCGAAGGTGATTTGACATCTTTGTATTCGATCTCGGCTTCTGCCAATGAAGACTCGCTGGATGGTGACCAGTAGATTGGCTTTAATCCTTTATAGATGTAGCCTTTTTCTGCCATCTTTCCGAATACACGGATTTCAGCAGCTTCGTAATCAGGTGTCAAAGTGATGTAAGGATGATCCCAATCACCTGAGATTCCTAAACGTTTAAAGTCCTCACGTTGGGTATCTACTTGTGTCAAAGCATACTCTTCGCATTTTTTGCGATATTCCGCAAGTGTCATTTCTTTGCGTTTGATGCCCTTGTTTGTCAGCACTTGTTCGATCGGCAATCCATGCGTATCCCAACCTGGTACATAAGGTGAGCGGAATCCTGACATTGATTTAGAACGTACAATAATGTCTTTACTGATTTTGTTTAATGCATGACCAATGTGGATATTGCCATTCGCATAGGGAGGGCCATCATGTAAGACAAATGTTGGTTTCCCTTCGTTCAGTGCTTGTCTTTGTTGATAGATATTTTGTTCTTCCCAATCTTTTTGCCATTCGATTTCGCGATTAGGCAAATTTCCCCGCATCGGAAAAGCCGTTTTTCCCAGATGCAATGTTTCTTTCATCTTCATTGTATTCGCTCCTTTTACTGATTACTCATGATTATGGCATGTGCAAGCACATGTCGATCAAACAATTTTGTCTATCCTGCCTCAATTTCAGTGAATTCACTCATTGAAATGACTAAATCCTTCTAATAAGCCCATAGGCTATGAAGCTATAAAAAAAAACACATCCATCCCGGAAAGGGACGAACGTGTTCGTGGTACCACCCAAATTTTATTGTCAGTGACAATTCTTTGTTGATCGGTAACGAGATCAAACGTTGGACTCTACCACTGTTCAAGACCAAGACTAACAGATGATCTAATTTCTTACAGGGTTTTATCCGGCTTCCACTCTCCCAGACTCGCTTTAAAAGTATAAGAAATTTTTCTGTTCTGTATATTAGTCATTTGTTTTATTTAATTCATCTAGTAATTGACGTGCATCATCCAATGTTTTCACTTCTGGATTTTCTTCTACATCAATTTCTTTCTCACTGGATTCCACGATTTCTACTGGACTCTCCACTGCTTCTGAGTTTACTTCAGAATCATTTTCGCTGTCAAGTTCTTTTGATAAAACTTCTTTGATTACTTGATGAGAATCTTTTACATAGCTAGAAAATGGCGCCAAAATTTCTTCCCATTCTGGACTTTTTACTTGCTCTAATTGTGTTTGCAGCATAACCAAAAGATTGTTGTGGAAAACACGCGTTTTCTTCTTCAAATCATTGGTTTCAGTTGCCAATTGACGCGCATTATTGGTTGCATCCGTCAGAATTTCTTTGGCTTTTTCTTCTGCAGCTGTTGTCAATGCATGAGCGCGTTTTTCGGCATTCGTTACTAATTCATCTGCACGGTTTTGAGCAGAAGTAACGATCACTTCAGATTCTTTGCTTGCGCTCGTTTTTACTTTGTCTGCGGTATCTTGAGCCACGATGATCGATTGGTTCAATGCATCTTTCAATTCATTGAAATACTCAAGTTTTTCTTCTGCATGCTTCAATGATTTTTCTAGTTCACGGTTCTTTTGAACAGCTTCTTCATAATCACGAACGATCATATCTAAGAAGTCATCGACTTCATCCTGATTGTAACCGCGCATTTTTACTGAAAAGCTTTTGTTTTGAATATCTAATGGAGTTAATGCCATAAGTTTACACCTCTTTGTTTTATTTACGTAATACACCTAATAACAATCTAACTTTTTCTTTTTTTGTCGTGCCTTCTAACCCCTGAATCTGGATACGCCCAAATCCTCTGATTGATACGATATCCAGTAGATCCAACATAAAATCCGGACGTAATGTTTCTGTCCAATTGACTTTCACTTTGCCAGACTCGATGAGTTGTTTGGAACGCTGGCGCGAAATATTATAGACAGCAGAAATGACAGTATCCAAACGGAGAGAGCTGACCGTTTCTCGTTCTTCGCTCCAGCCGTCTTTTGGTACGATCAATTCCGTGTACTTCGTTTCTTCGAGGCGAACTGAGACATTCCCGATTTTATCGACCTGTGTTTGGACAAAATGACTGATTTCGCTTGCCACAAATACTTGCCAATTTTCCCCATCAGAAATGATGTCACCAAAGTATTCCCTTTTGACCCCTGTGCCCATTAACGTTCCTAAAACCTTCCCATGACTTAAAACCGTGAATTTTTTTGGATAGATAATGGTGAATAATACCAAATCAAATTCTTCACTTGCTGGTTGGTAATAGTCTGGGTAGATCAGGCACCGTCTTCTTTCAGCAGCTTCATATCCGCCAAAAAAATGAAAACTCAAATCGGTTGATTGCCGAATCAGACTTTCTAAAATATAGGCTTGCCGCGGATCAAGAAAATCTGTTAAATAGGGTGCGTATTGCATCTGCACTTGTTCGATCCAGCCTTGCGCAGAATCAATAAAAGGGTGCTCATCGCTTCGAAAATGCTGATAGACATTTGCGTTCACCGATATTCACCCCTTACGTTAGAATAAGATTGCTTGTAGAAGAACGAACAGACCTTGCGTTGCTAGCTGCAGAACGATAATGGCAAATGCAATCGTAAAGTCGATGCCAGCGAAACTCAGATTTAGACGATCAAACAAACCTAGATATGGTTCACAGATTTTTGCTAAGAAACGTCCAAATGCTGATTGGTATCCTCCCGGAAACCAAGAAAGCAAGGCATAGATCACTAATAATACTGTATAGAGATATACTGCATCACTGAATAGATTTAATAACCTAAAGACTAAAATATGCTTTCCTCCTTGACTCAGATATCGAAGAAATTACTATCTGCTAATGTTTGAGCAGTTCCCTCGATCTCCATTCCTTTTGGCGTACATAAGAAGATTTCATCTCCAACACGCTTGATATCGCCATCTTCAGCGTACACTGTTCCCGTCAAAAAATCAACTATTCGCCGTGCTTGGTACTCCTCAATTAAATGAAAATTAACAAGTACTGCATCGCCATTGATCACTTGTTTCGCGATTCCCATCGCTTCTGAATAAACTCTTGGTTCTACGATAGTAATCTTGCCTGCAGCCTTGGACTTTATTTCTTTTGTTTTGGGATTACTGCGTTGTTGGGCCATAGAAACGACCTTTTCCTCTGTCTTTTGGACAGGGCGTTGTTGTCTTTCAAGGGACGCACTTGATGCTGTTGAACGCTGCGCTTGCGCTTGCTGTGATGGCATATGGCTTCGTGAAAATGTATTCGTTGGATTTTCAGCACGAGTCGTGCGTGGTGCAACATAAGAACTACCTTGATTGACGGCGATATTTTGCGGGGATCGCACAGATTCTTGAGCTACCACGCTTTCTTCGTAATAATCTTCTTCATCTGTCAATCCAAAAAAATTGGTCAATTTCTCTTTTAAAGACATATGTCAACCTCCTTTACTCCTGAAATAATGCGGTGCCGATGCGAACAACTGTCGCACCCGCTTGGATCGCAACGGCAAAATCATTACTCATTCCCATACTTGTTTCTGTACATGGAGCATGTGCCAAGTGCAGCGCTGCGATTTTTTCTTGTAATTCTTTCAACTGATGAAAATAATGGAGCTGCTCTGCTTCTGAAGAAGCAAGTGGTGCCATGGTCATCAAGCCGATGACATTGATTTTATCAAAGGGCTGCAACTCTTCAATAAATGAAACAACGTCGTCTGGTGCAATTCCTTGTTTACTTGCTTCACCTGAAATATTGACTTCTACAAAACAAGCAATCGTTTTTGCTGCTCGTTTTTGAATTTCTTGCGCCAATTTCAGCGAATCTAACGCATGGAAATAATCAACTTCATTTATAATTGATTTTACCTTTCTGCGTTGCAAATTACCAATAAAATGCCAGTTTACTTCTGAAAAATCTGCTAGTTGCTGCTTTTTTTCCAGGAGTTTTTCTACTCGGTTTTCCGCACAGTCAGTGACACCGGCTTCGATGATCTTCCGTGTTTTTTCACTATCGACAGATTTTGTCACAGCAACCAGACGAACCTCACTTGCTTTTCTAGAAACAAGAGCACAAGAATCCTGGATCTCTTGCTGGATCTTGTGCAAGTTCTCAGAAATCATGTGCTCTGCCTCCTAGCGTTTGCGACGGAAGAATGGTGGTGTACTTAATTCATCGTCGTCATTTGTTTTTACTTCATCTCTATTGAATGTATCAAATTCTTTTTTTTCAACATTCTCAAATTGGCTTTCTTCTACTTTAGGACGAACGTTTTGTTCTTTACGAATATCCCAATCACCAAAGCCATGATCATCTTCTACGTGTGAAGGTTTCGCCTGATCCATATCTAACGTTGGTTTTTGTGGAATTGAATGGATTTGACTTTGTCTGCTTGTACGAGAAGAGCGTTCCTTTTTTGAAGGATCGATACCTGTTGCAATCACAGTCACACGGATTTCATCTCCTAAGTCTTCATTGATTGAAGTTCCTAGAATAATGTTTACGTCGCCTGTTGCAGCACTTGCTACGATATCAGAAGCATCTTGTGCTTCAAATAAAGTCATGTCTAATCCGCCAGTGATGTTCAGTAAGACTTGTTCTGCACCATCGATAGATGTTTCTAGCAATGGAGAAGAGATCGCCTTTTTCGTTGCTTCGATGACACGTTCTTCGCCGCTAGCAACACCAATACCCATCAATGCTGTTCCTTGATTTTCCATTACTGTTTTCACGTCAGCAAAGTCCAAGTTGACATAGCCTGGTGCAGTAATCAGATCAGAGATTCCTTGTACCCCTTGACGCAATACATTGTCTGCTTCACGGAATGCTTCCAGCATTGGTGTCTTCTTGTCAACAACTTCCAATAAACGGTTGTTGGAGATGATCAATAATGTATCGACGTTTTCTTTTAGTTTTGCAATTCCTTCAGCTGCGAAACGGCCGCGTTTTGGTCCTTCAAATGTGAATGGACGAGTTACTACGCCGACTGTCAATGCGCCGATTTCTTTGGCAAGTTTTGCAACAATCGGAGCTGCCCCAGTTCCGGTACCTCCACCCATGCCGGCAGTGATAAAGATCATATCAGCGCCTTGCAAGGAATCACGAATTGCGTCTTCACTTTCTTCTGCTGCTTTTTCTCCAACTTCAGGTTGAGAGCCAGCACCTAGACCGCGAGTATATTTAGGGCCTAATTGGATCACTGTTTCAGCTTTTGAATTTTTCAATGCTTGCACATCTGTATTGGCAGCGATAAATTCGACACCTTTAACGTTTTCTTCGATCATACGGTTGACAGCATTGCCGCCGCCGCCGCCGACACCGATAACTTTGATTACAGCGCCATCATTGATATTGTTATCAATTGAAAATTCCATAGTTTATCTTCCTCCTGAGTATCGTTTTAGATTATTCAAAGATATTTGAGAAGAAATCTTTGACACGATTCGTGATCGATTCGCCTTTCTTCTCTTCTTCTGGTTCTTCATAAGTTTCTTCTGGAGCCTCGTACTGCTCATAAGAAATCTCTTGTTGAACAGCAACAGGTTGTTGCGTCGTACGTTCACCCGTGATCGCGCTTTTAGCAAGCTGATAAACTTCACTTAAATTAGCAGAATAATCAACGATACTGATCACATTAGTGAAAACCGGATTTCTCAATCCCATATGGTTTGGCACGTATAATTTCACATTTGTTTCGAAGACTTCCTGTGCTAAATCGACAACGCCAGGTAAGCTAGCAGCTCCGCCAGTCAAAATAATTCCGCCTGGTAATTCAAACGCATCGATTTCATTCAAGACATCTTTTGATTTATTAAAGATTTGCTCCATCCGTGCTTCGATGATTTCAGCAAGATACCGTTCATCGATTTTGACAGGTTCAGATTTACCAATGACGTCCACTGGGAATTCTTCGCTTGCCGATGTACGTTCAGGATAAGCATCACCATAATTGATTTTTAGCGCTTCTGCATTATTGAAAGAAGTATTCAACACAGTAGAGATGTCTTTTGTTACAAATTCTCCACCTTCTTGATTGACATGGGTGAATTTCAACTGTTTGTCATGCATTACCGAAGTCGTTGTTTGACCGCCACCAATATCAATCACGATCGTACCAAAGTCTTTTTCGCCATCTGATAAAATCGATTCAGTCAAAGCTAGTGGTGTGATTACAAGTTCGTTGACAATCAAGCCGGACTTTTCAACACATTTGCGAATATTGTGCAAAATCGTTTTAGGGCCTGTATAAACTACCCCAAACATCTCCAAGCGGACACCGATCATTCCGCGAGGATCTTTGATCCCTTCAAAGCCATCCACAGTAAACTCTTGCGGTAAAATGGCAATGATCTGTCTTTCAGGAGGTGTAGATCGAACGAGCGCTGCTGATGCTACGTTACGCACGTCGTCATCTGTGATTTCTTTTGATTCGCTGTTGACAGCAATCATCCCTTGGCAATTTTCAACTTCTAACAGATTGGCTGGCACACCCACGCTCACACTGCGAATTTGGATACCCGCTTTTTCTTCTGCTTGTCTTACTGCTCTTTGGATGGCTTGAACCGTCTTGTCAATGTCTACAATGATTCCGCGGTTGATTCCTTCTGATTTTGCATTTCCTACACCAATAATGTTCATTTGGCTATCAACGTATTCAGCTACAACAACTTTCACAGATGTCGTACCAATATCGAGGCCAACATACATTCCCGTTTTTGCCATGGATGGGGTTCCCTCCTACTTAATTTGCATATATCGCGAACCTTGAAAAGTTCGTATTTATATCTAATTAGAATAATTTGTTCACTGTTACCAATTCTACCATATAATAGCGATTTTTAGAAACAAGTTAATGAAAAAAACTCTTGAATTTTTCCTAAGAATCCCCTTCGGTCGATTGTTCTGTTGCCGAGTCACTGTCTTTTGTATTGGAAATCGGATAGGTAAAGATGCCCACTTCCATATCGATGATACTGTCTTCTTTCAAATCTTTTGCGATTTGCGGATAATACTGCATTTGACTAGCCATATTTGAAATGTTCACAATCACTTGGTTACCATCATTCATATAGATCGTTAACAACTCGTCATTACTGTCCCGAGGCGTGTACTTGATTTGAGAAATTCCTTCACGAATCTCTTGACTGAGCTTCTGATAAGCAGTCAGTACTTCTTTGATTTTTGACTGATCCGAAAAGCTCTCTAAAATAGGTAGTCCTTCCAGAGGCTGGTCACTCGGTTCATTGATCACGACACCACTTTCAAGAATAGGTGAATAATGATTATCGCTTGCTAGCAATGCCACCTCTTGGTACTCCGATACCCGAATCTTGAACTGGTTTAAAGAAGTGATCGTTACTTGAACATTTTTGACACGAGGCAACGCTTTTTTGATGGCTTGTTCCGTTTGTTCGCGGTCAAAATACTGCGGCCATATTTCTTCTCCAGTCGTTAATTCCGAATGTTCGATAATTGATTGGGCGGACACTTGATCATTGCCCACGACTTTAACATCCGCTAACTTACTCAACGGGGAGACGTAATACAGAATAAATAACAACGGGATCAGCAAAACACCAATAATCAACAGCAATCGGCGCAACAATACTCGATTACGGTATTTTTTTAAATTGGGCAATCGATCAGCAAAAGAGCGGGGAGCTTGTTCTGAATCTTCAGTCTCTGCGCCTTCTTCGTGCTTTTCTTCTGTTTGGTCTTCTGATTGTTCTTCATCTGAGTGAATCCCGGAAATGACAGAGGGTGACCATACAGGTTGATCGCCTTTTTCTTTTTGATAACGCAGATTTTCTTTCTGCCAAGGGGTCAATTCTTCTGTCGTGGGGGTGGTTTGATTATCATGAGATTTCTTATCTTTACTGATGACAATCTCTCCTTTCTATCCAACACATTGTACTATTTGATTACCTCTTGCACAAGTCGAAATAGTCGCTCAGATGCATCACTGATTCCTTGCTCTTTCGACGCCTTTGCCATTTCCATCCGTACGTTTTCATCACTCATGATCGCATCGACACACTCAATTAGATTTTGACTGTTCAACTCATTGTCCGCAATCATCTTGACTGCCCCAGCATTGACTAAGCTTTGCGCATTTTTTGTTTGATGATCATTCGTCACATAAGGACTAGGAATCAAAATCGCTGGTAATCCCAATGCAGTAAATTCAGCGATCGATGTAGCGCCAGCTCGTCCGATTAACAAGTCACTATTCGCCATGACTTCTGCCATTTGATCGATGTAGGGGCGAATGCTGATATTTGGAAAGGCATCTTTCGACATACCGATCTTCTCTTCGATTTCTTGGTAATAACGGTCACCAGAAGCATATAACAGTTGATAATCTTTCTTTGCAAAAAGTGGAATTGCTTCGATAATCGCTTGATTGATTTTCAGTGCTCCTTGACTGCCGCCAAAGACTAAAACAGTTTTTTTCTTAGGGTCAAGGTCATAGGAAGCAAGGATCGCAGACTTCTGACTGTTTTTTACTTCTTGCCCGCGGGGATTCCCCACCAAGACCGTCTTCTTATCCGGAAAATAGTGCGCTGCATCCTGAAAAGCAATAGCAATCTTGTCCACATATCTGGTCAAAAATTTATTAGTGATTCCAGGAACACTATTTTGTTCATGGATGATCGTTGGGATCTTAAGTGCTGATGCCGCGTAGACCACAGCACCAGAGACATAGCCCCCTGTCCCGATCACTACATCCGGTTGAAATTCTCTGAGTATTTTCTTTGCTTCACGATAACTTTTCAGGAAAAGTTGGACTGTTTTGACATTGTCCAATGAAAGTTTTCGTTTAAAGCCTTGTATTTCTAATGTCTTAAAAGGAATCCCGGTTGGTGGAACGATTTTGTTCTCTAATCCACGGGTAGCCCCAATATATAAAAATTCAGCTGTTGGATCAATGGAACGAACATAATCGACAAAAGACAATGCCGGATAGATATGCCCGCCGGTTCCACCGCCAGTTACTAGTATTTTCATTCACTTCGCTCATTTCTGTTAAGTTCTGCTACTGCCGCCATAAATTTATCCCCCCGTACTTCAAAGTTCGGGTATTGGTCCCAGCTTGCATTGGCCGGTGATAATAAAACGGTATCTCCCGGTTGGCTTAATTGATAAGCCAAAGGAACAGCTGTAGTTACATCTTCTGTCAATTTAATCGTTTTGATTCCTGCTTTACGTGCGGCTTCAGCAAGTTTCTCTTTTGTTTGTCCGAACAAAACAATCGCTTTGAGATCTTGCAGTGATGGAATCAGCTCATCAAAGGAGTTGCCGCGATCCAACCCTCCAGCCAACAAAATCAACTGATCCTTTTGGAAACCACCTAAAGCCATCTCTGTCGCCAAGCTATTTGTGGCTTTCGAATCATTGAAAAAGCGAACCCCTTCAATCGTATCAACATACTGAGTACGGTGAGGTACACCGCTAAATGTATGCAATGCTTGAACGATAGCCTCATTTGCTATCCCTTCTAATTTTGCCACTGCGATTGCAGCTAATGCATTTTCAACATTGTGACTGCCGGGAACGCCCAGTTCAGAAACAGGCATGATTGCCTCATCTTTGAAATATAACTGCTCTTCAAAAAGATACGCACCAGCCACTTTTTGTTGTGTCGAGAATGGAATCACTTTTGCTTTTGTTTGTTGAGAAAGTTCGACTAATTCTGGCTGGTTCCAATTGATGACTAGAAAATCTTCTGCTGTCATATTTTGCTGCAGCCGCCATTTAGCCCGCACGTATTCGGATCGATTGCCATGATAATCTAGATGAGCTTCATAAATATTCGTGATGACTGCAATCTTGGGATGTAATGTTTCGATCCCCATCAATTGGAAGCTGGAAAGTTCCATGATCAAGCGATCTTTAGCGCTAGCGGTTTGGGCGACGGTACTTGCTGGAAAGCCAATATTTCCAGACAACAATGCCCGGCCTTCACTAAATCCCGTATTTAAAACATTAGCGATCATCGTAGTGGTCGTGGTCTTTCCATTCGTTCCAGTGATCCCAATGATCGGTGCTTCCGAAATTTTGTAAGCTAACTCTACTTCCGTAATGATTGGGATATTTTTCTCGATCGCTTTTTGGACAATAGGCTGATCATAAGGAATCCCAGGATTTTTGACCACAAGTGAAAAACCCTCATCCAGTAGTTCAATTGGGTGACTGCCGGTGATTACTTTAACGCCTAACGCCAAAAGATCCTGTGCTTCTGGATTTTCGGCAAAGGGTTTCCCGTCATTAACAGTAACAAGTGCGCCCAAATCATGTAACAATTTAGCCGCACTGAACCCACTTTTTGCTAATCCTAGCACAAGAACTTTTTTATTTTGATATTCATTTATATTTTTCATATGATTCCTCTCTCCTACCATACAATCACTAATGTGATGATCGAACATCCTAAAGCAATCAGCCAAAAAATTGTATCGATCTTCCATTCCGACCAGCCACTCATTTCAAAATGGTGATGAATAGGCGACATTTTAAAAATCCGTTTACCAGTCAATTTGAAAGAAGCGACTTGCAGCATGACACTTGCTGTTTCAATCACATAGACAAGTCCGACAAGTAATAATGTCCATTCTTGGTGAAGCAGTATTGAAACTGCTGCTAAAAGACCGCCCAATGCAAGGGAGCCCACATCACCCATGAAAATTTTAGCTGGTTTACGATTGTAAGGGAAGAAGCCGATCAATCCTCCAATGACCGCTAAGCAGACGATCAGGATATCGATTTGATCTTGACGCCAAGCAATGAGGCCATAAGTTGCAAATGAGATCGTACCGAGTCCAGCAACCAAGCCGTCAATCCCATCTGTTAAGTTGACGGCGTTTGAAAAGCCAACTAACCAAAAAATCACAAATGCGCCGTAAAAGATCGATAGCGGCAGCTCAAATCCAAAGAGATTCAAAACATTCGCATTGCCTTCTGATAAAAAGACCAGATAAAAGACAATCCCACCGATGATTTGTCCAATCAATTTTTGTAAAGAGTTTAAGCCCATGTTGCGTTTCTTGAAGATTTTGATGAAATCGTCCAAGAATCCAAGCGCACCATAAACCAGGATAATAAATAACAAAATGAACAGCGATGCGGTCAACTGCTTTTGCCATGCGCCAACCCAAACTGCTGTGATCAATGCCGCAATCAAAAATACGAAGCCGCCCATTGTAGGAGTGCCAGCTTTGACATTGTGCCATTTTGGCCCTTCTCCTCGAATCTCTTGTCCGTATTTTTTCATTTGAAAATAGCCGATAAACAGCGGCATTGCAGCAGTAACGATTGCAAAACTACTGGCAAGTGGCAATATCATCTCTGTCCATTCCATAGTGTTCTCTCCCTATTCTTTTTCGCTCAATTTGAAGGTGATTGTTTGATCCGTGATTTCCTCATAAGGTGCAAGACTTTGGGAAACACAATACCCGTCGCCCTCAAATTTGACATCAACATCCAACATGTTGCCCAATTTGACTAAATCAGCTTTTGACCATGTGGTGGTGTCAGGCATATAAATTTTGTCACTATCCGTTAGCAAAAGAAGTCGTTCTCCTGGCAGTACTTTCGATCCACTGTCCACAGACTGATCGATAACTGTTTTTCCATCCCCTAATACTACAGGCGCTAGACCGATTTTTTGTACATCAGTTGCCGCGGTAGTTGTATCTAATTTACGATAATCATTGACGGTTACTTTCTGACTATTTTCTGTTGCTGTTTCTTCTAATGTTGCTTTCTTTAAATCCATCACGCGTTTCATCAACGGATTGGCGATTTTTGCCAATGCTTCGCTGTCGTGGTGTTCTGGTAATTTAATTGTTAGATAAAGAATGTACTCAGGGTCTTCTGAAGGAACCATTTCTACGATTGAGTACAAGTAATTGGAATCCCCAGATAAGTATTTCCCAGTTTTTGGATCAGCTACTTGGGCAGTCCCAGTTTTTGCTGAAATATTGTAACCAGGTACACTATAGACACCATACGCACTTCCGTAGTTTTCACTTTCTACCACATCACGCATATATTCTCGAACTTTCGTCGCTGCTTGTTCCGTGATAGGGTGTCCAACAACTTCTGGCTGTGTTACAGTCTCTTCACCTGTTTCATTGTCCACGATTTTGCTGATGTATTGCGGCTTGACCATCGTGCCGTTATTTGCGACTGCGGTAAAAGCCTGCATCATTTGAAAATTCGTCACACCGATTGCTTGACCAAATGAAGTCATTGCTTGACTGACCGGATTATTTTCCGGCATGATCCCAGTATTCTCATTTGGCAGACCCGAGTACGTACTGCGACCAAATCCAAACTGTTGCAAGTATTGTTGCCAACGGTCTGTCATTCGTTGTTCCAAAGTAACCATCCCAATATTACTTGACCAAGAAAGAGCTTGACGCATCGTCAATGTTCCTTTTTGACCAAAGTCCCAGTCATTGATTGTCGCATCATACAGTTTCAATCCATCCGGACTTGGTGTAAAAGTTTCATTTTCATCGAATATCCCTTGATCGATAGCAGCAGCTGTGGTTAAGACTTTCATGGTCGATCCTGGCTCATAGTTGTCTTCGACTAATAAATTCTGCCAGGTCTTGATGGTACTTAAATCATCAGGATCATAGGTTGGCCTTTGTGCCATCGCCTCGATTTCTCCTGTTTTTGCATTCATTAATGTGGCAGTCAGATCTTCTGGCTTGTATTCTTTGAACACTTTATCCATGAGCGTTTCTAAATAGCTTTGAATCCGGCTATCAATCGTTGTATAGATATCTTTGCCATCTACCGCTGCCACTGATTCTGCCACCGTTCCCGGTAGCGGGTTTTGATTGTTATCCTTTTGATAGACGATTTTCCCGTCTGTTCCAGATAATACATCATCATAAGCAGCTTCTAGACCAGTTTTTCCTACTAAGCCAGAAGAGTCGTTCTCCTCATTTTCTGCTAGAGCATAGCCGATAAAGTGAGAAGAGAAAATTCCATTAGGATACATTCTAGAAGGATGATCTGTAAAATAAAGGCCAGCGATTCCTTCTTTTTTCATTGCTTCTTCGATCGCTGTCTTTTTCTCCAGCGTCATTTTACTTCCTTGGCTACCGAATTCCACTTGCCAACGTTCTTCTTTTAGACCTTTTTCCAATGTTTGCACAGCCTCATTCTGATCAATACCTAGTTGCTCATTCAGAATTTTAGCTAATTTATCAAAGTTCTTCTCTTCAGCATATAAATTCTTTTTCCCACTAACGTAGGATTTTGACAAAATAGCATAAACAGAATAAGAAGTTGCATCTTCTGCGATCGCGATCCCGTTGCGATCATAGATTGTCCCGCGTTTTGCTTTGACAACTTCGCTTCCTTGATAAAGGCTCTTGGTTTTCTCAGCCAATGAAGTACCTGCCACATTACCTACGATAACAATGTAGCTCAAACGCGTGACAAACAAAAAGAACAATCCAATACTCGTAGCAAAGAGAATAATACCTACTTTTTTGCGATTGTTCGTTGTAGTTTGATTTTTCTTTTTCAAGTATTGCTTGAATTTATCTGTTAGCTTCATTTAATCCACTTTCCTTAAATTGTCATCATCGATCGACAATCCATTATCCTCAGCAACCTTTTTGATACGCTCAGTTTTAGAAAGTTCGTTTCTTTCTTGCTCTAATTGTTCTGCTTGACTATTTTTTTCATTGATGTCTGATTGGATCAGTGAAATATCATGTTCGACTTGACTGATCGTAGTCCGAATATTGATCGTCAGGATCGCTAATGTCAAAACGGCAATGATCACAAATGCTGCAATCAGTTTTTCTAAATTAGAGATACTTTTTAACCGGCGAGCAGGAGATGCTGGTACACGGATAACCTCAGGACGCTCAGGTTCGCTTGGCAGCTGTTCAATTGTCGGTTCAGAGTGAGCATAAAACTCTTGTTCAGACGTTTCTTCAAATTCATAATCATGAACTTTTAGTTCTGCCATAATTGCTAACCTTCGCTTTCCTTCATTTTTTCCGCGATCCGCAGTTTAGCACTACGGGAACGATTGTTTTCAGATACTTCTTCTTCAGAGGGAAGAAGTGGTTTTCGAGTAATTAATTTTAGTACTGGTTGAAATTCTTCGGGGATGATCGGCAACCCTGGTGGCACATCTTTTGGGGTGCTGTAAGCTTTGAACGTAGACTTGACGATTCGATCTTCTAAAGAATGGAAAGTGATAACACTGATTCGTCCATTTTTTTCCAATAAATCGATGGCCTGTTCCAAAGATTCTTCAATGACACCTAATTCATCATTCACAGCAATCCGAATGGCTTGGAAGATCCGTTTGGCCGGGTGTCCGCCTTTGCGCCGCGCCGGAGCGGGAATCGCTGTTTTGATAATCTCGACTAATTCTCCAGTCGTTTCGATTGGTTTATTTGCTCGTGTCCGTTCAATTTCACGAGCAATTTGTTTTGAAAATTTTTCTTCTCCATAACGGAAAAAGATTTTTACAAGTTGGTGATAATCAAATTGATTCACTACCTCATAAGCAGTCAAAGCAGCCGACTGATCCATCCGCATATCTAATGGTGCATCCTGGTGATAACTGAACCCACGTTCTGCTTCATCTAATTGCGGCGAAGAAACGCCTAAATCATACAACACACCACTTACTTGATCGACACCCTGTTGCTGCAAAGCTTCCTTTAAATAGCGGAAATTGCTTTTTATAAACGTGACCATTCCTTTAGCCACATAAGGCGCTAAGCGTTCTTTGGCATGATCGATCGCTTTTTGATCTTGGTCAAATGCGTAGAGGTGTCCCTCTTCTGATAATTGGGACAATAAATATTCACTATGACCCGCTCCACCTAATGTACAATCGACATAGATTCCATCCGGACGAATAGCTAAACCGTCCACTGTCTCCTTCAACATTACGGTGTAGTGTTGAAATTCTGCCATGCGCTTTCCTCTTCCTATAAGCCAAAATCAATCATTGTTTCAGCAATTTCATCAAAATTTTCTTCTGCTTCAGTGGTAAATGCTTGCCAACGCGCTTCATCCCAGATCTCAATCCGGTTGGAAACGCCGATGATCACGCAGCTTTTCATAAGTGACGCGTGTTCACGCAAGGTTGCCGGAATATTGATACGACCTTGTTTGTCGATCTCGCACTCCGTGGCAGCGGAATAAAAGAAACGTACGAATGTCCGAGCATCTTTCTTCGCCAAGGGCATTTCGTTCAGTTTTTCTTCTAGTTTTTCCCATTCAGATAAGGGGTAGCCAAATAAACAGCCATCTAATCCACGTGTCACAACAAATTTTTCTCCGAGTTTTTCTCGCAGTTTTGAAGGAACGATTAGTCGGCCTTTTGCATCTATCGAATGTTGAAATTCACCCATAAACATCGATAAATAACCCCCGATCTCCACCTGATAATCACAGTCTACCACAATCCCCCACTTTCTACCACATTTAACGTGAAATTTAAAAGTGAAGTTCTTTGACTAATTTTTACCAAACGAAAAAACAGGAGTTTCTTTCTCTTAAAAAGTTTTTAAAAAAACTTTAAGCAGAAAAATCTCGATGGGATAAGGGTTCTCCTTGTCACAAATTACAAATACTTGACGATATTTAAAATGATCAAAACAACATGGAAAATCAATGTAAACAAAAAGATACTCCGCCAGTACATTTTGATGTATCTGCCATACTGGATCTCTTCGTAATAATACGCTTGAAAGACAGCTAAGAGAATCCCCAGTAATAAGATAGAGATCAAATAATAGGGAGTGATCGATTGCTCAAAGGTATTCTTTGATAACTGATGAATCCCAATCACCAAAAAAGGCACAGCTAAGTCGGGTGCCTTCAGTCCAAACCGTTCTTTCAAAGACAACGCAGAAACTAAAAATCTGCAAGCAAAAAAAACGACTAATGGAAAGATATACCAAAATAAAACAGCAGGCCCAAATCCAGACATACAAACAATTCCTTTCTAACAGCTAGTGTAACTATACTTTATTTTCTTTACATCTATGTTTCAGTTCGTTTAAAAATCCGCGGTCCAATAAGACAGTCTGCAATCTTTTACTTTCCTTACTCAAGCATCCTGCTTATTTTCTACTTATTTTTTCTCTATGTCTTTACTAATTAAAACAGAACAACCACCCTTCAACAAGAGAATCTTTGAAAAAACTTTTTGTGCTCTTGCAAAATATTCAAGATTTCTTAATTTATAAGAATAGCAGCTTGAGTTCTTTGGTAATTGGAGGTAAACTGTGACTAGAAATCAATCTAAAAGGTGGATCATGATGAACGAAAAAAAACCAAAAAGCACCTTCGCCAAAATCACTCAAGTAGTTATTTGGACAATGCTTATTTTGACAGTCGGGTCAGTTTTTCTGGCAGCCTACACAAGTATCATGAAATAATAAAAAACAGCAGTTGCATGAATCACCTTCTAACGTTGATCCAAAAAACAAACGTTAGAAGAGGTGCTTCAGCATTACTGCTGTTTTTTTGTTACCCAACTTTCACCTACGTTTACTAAATAGTTTCTATAGAAGCGGCGAAACAAGTCGTGCTAATCCCTCTTTGACCTTGATCAACAATCGGCGATTCCGGTATTTTTCCAAAGTCAAGTCCTCTGAATCCTTGGAGTCAGCAAAAAATGCTTGGCGCGCTTCCTCAGCAACTTTTGCATCATAGACAACTGTATTGACCTCAAAGTCAAGTCGAAACGAACGAACATCAATATTCGCAGAACCAATCGAAACGACCCCACTGTCAACAATCATCGTTTTGGCGTGCATAAAACCTTTCTCATAAGTCTCTACCACTGCACCATAGGCTAATAACTCAGCAGCAAAAGAGTAAGTTGCCCAATAGACAAGTGGATGATCTGGTTTATTAGGGATCTGTAAATGAACAGAAACACCGGACAAAAGTGCCAGTTTCAAGGCATTGTGGATCGATTCATCAGGAATATAATAGGGAGTTTGAATCAAAATTTCTTTTTTGGCTAAATTAATCATCTTCAAATAAGTTATCTTTATCTCTTCGTGTTCTGAATCAGGACCGCTAGTCACTACCTGTGCAGCAATCGTTCCGTTTGTTTCGATCATTGGAAACAACGCTGCTTCATATTTGATTTCGATAGCATGTTGTGAATTCCAGTCCATCAAAAACCGGTTTTGTAGTGAGTAAACAGCTGGTCCCAAAATTCGCAGATGATTATCCCGCCAATAACCAAATTTTTCTACCTCACCTAAATATTCATTTCCAACATTGAAACCACCGGTATAACCAATCTTGCCGTCGATCACGACAATTTTCCGATGATTGCGATAATTGATCCGAGGATTGAGATAAGGAACGAACAACGGGAAAAAGAACGCAACTTGACCGCCATGAACCCGTAATTCATCGAAGAATTTCAGTGAAACCTGGGTGCTGCCCCAAGCATCCAAAAGCACACGGACTTTCACTCCTCGTTTGGCTGCACGGATCAAAGCATCTCGTACTTCTCCCCCCAATGTATCACTGCGATAAATATAATATTGCATATGGATATGATCTGTGGCGCCTTCAATATCTTTGAGTAATGCATCAAATTTTTTTCGGCCATCTTTATAAAGAGTCATTTCATTTGTAGTGGTATATAACGACTGACCATAGATCGTCAATAAATAAACGAGCTGTTTGACTTCTACTTGCGCAGTGGGCGGATGGGGATAAAGATTCCGCTGCAGCGCTTGCTTTTGCTCTTCCAGCTCCACGTTCAAACCAATTTTGGCTTGTGTCCTCAAATCGAAAATTTTTTCTTTGGAGATTCCGCGACCAAAGAAAAAATAGAGTACAAATCCCACGACTGGTATAAACAATAAAACAAGCAACCACGCCCATGTCTGAGCCGTTTGCCGTCTTTCTCTAAAAATAATCACGATCGACAACAAAATGTTCACGAAGAAAATGATCGTGAACAGGTTATCCATAACTAACATACCAACCCTCACCTCTCCTAAAAGAATAGCGAACTTGCAGTCTAAAGTAAAGGTGTCGGCAAATGAAAAACAGACCTGCTAGTCAGCAGATCTGTTTCAATAACACGTTCTACGCTTTTAAGAAACGGCGCATTGAGATGATCGATCCTAATGAACCAATCACGATTCCGATCAGAGCCATGACACCACAAACTTGCAGTAGAAACTGATTTGGTGCAATCAAACTATAATTGGAACGTAGCAGTGCTGGATTGACTAACAAGTAAACTTGGTGATAACCAAAATACATAATAGCGATAGGGACAATTGATCCCAGCAATCCGATCCAGCCGCCTTCTAAGAAGAAAGGCCAGCGAATGTAACCATTTTTAGCACCTACCAGGCGCATGATTTGAATCTCTCTTTGACGAGACAAGATCGTGATCCGAATCGTATTTGAAATCAAGAACATTGCCACAAAGATCAATAGGATAGCAGCCCCAAGTCCCCAAGTACGAACCGCAGCTGATAGAGCAAAGATCTTGTCAGAAGAATCGCCACCATAGTCTGCTTTGAAAACATTTGGCAATTCTCCAGCTTGTTTTGCAATTTTTTTCGTGTATTCAGGATCTGTGGCACTAACAACGTATACGTTATAAAGCGGATTGCTGTCCCCTTCGAATAAGTTCCAAGAATCCCCCATCGCATCCTGAATTTTTTTCAATTCATCATCACGACTCGAAAAACGAACGTCTGAAACATTCGGTAATTCTTTAAGCGATTGTTCCAAAGTATCCATGTCTTTTTGTTCTGTTCCGATATCCACAAAGACAGAAACATCCACATTCTTACGGATGTCTTCGGCTAACTTCGTTGCATTTAAAATAACACCCAAAAAGATACCGACTAACGTCAACGTGATCGTGACTGCACTGAGTGACGCGATCGTCATCCAGCCGTTTCGTTTTAAACTTTTAATACTCTCAAGGAGATGACGGAAAAACGTTCTAATCATCGTAACCATATTCTCCTTCCGCTTGGTCGCGAATGATCCGACCATTTTCAATTGCGATTACACGGTGACGAATCGTATTGACGATCGTGCTATTGTGTGTCGCCATCACTACTGTTGTTCCTTGTGCATTGATCCGATCCAACAACTTCATGATCTCCCAAGAATTCTCAGGATCTAAATTTCCTGTTGGTTCATCTGCAATCAATACTTTCGGGGTATTCACGATTGCTCGTGCAATAGAAACCCGTTGTTGCTCTCCGCCTGAAAGCTCACTTGGGAAGACCCGTACTTTGTGTTTCAATCCTACAAGGTCCAATACTTCCATTACCCGTTTTTTGACCTCCCGAGGCTTGCGGCCAATAACTTGCATCGCATAAGCGACATTCTCATAAACCGTTTTTCGCGGAAGCAATTTATAATCTTGGAAAACAACACCGATTTCGCGGCGCATCAATGGCACTTCGCGATTCTTGATCGTCAACAGGTCATACCCTGCTACATTAAGAACACCCTTCGTTGCTTTTTCTTCACGATACATCAATTTGATAAAGGTCGATTTCCCTGCACCGGAAGGTCCGACGACATAAACAAACTCACCTTGATCAATTGAAATCGAAAGATTACGGATAGCAGTCGTACCATTAGAGTACTTTTTCATTACTTCTTTCATTTCAATCATGCAGCTATCTCTCCATCTCACTTTTTTTCATACTGGCTTATTATAGCATGAATATATTTCACAATGCTTTCAACAGATTACAATTATATTTCAATCTGTTTAATAGCCCAGTATAGTTATTTTTGATTTAATTTCAACTTGAGGTAGGCATCGATAAAGCCGTCTAAATCACCATCCATTACTGCTTGTACATTTCCTGTTTCAAAGTTAGTCCGGTGATCTTTGACCATGGAATACGGATGAAAGACATAGGAACGAATTTGTGAACCCCAACCGATCTCCATCTGTTCTCCGCGAAGCGCTGCAGCTTCCTGTTCTTTCTTTTCTACTTCTAGTTGATAAAGTTTTGCTTTCAACATTCCCATTGCTTGTTCCCGGTTTTTCAACTGCGAACGTTGTGCTTGACTAGCCACTACGGTACCAGTTGGAATGTGCGTGATTCGTACAGCAGACTCCGTCTTATTGATGTGCTGACCGCCCGCACCGCTCGCTCGATAAGTATCGATTTTCAAGTCATCACTATTGATTTCGATATCAATCGCACCATCTAGCTCTGGCATGACATCTACCGAACAAAAAGAGGTATGCCGTCTTTTGGCTGAATCAAATGGTGAAATCCGAACTAAGCGATGGACGCCTTTTTCTGATTTCAAATACCCATAAGCATTATGGCCTTTGATCAACAAAGTGACACTCTTGATTCCGGCTTCGTCTCCTGCCTGATAGTCCAATGTTTCGACTTGGTATCCATGTTGCTCGCAAAAACGAGTATACATCCGCAACAACATACTGCCCCAATCTTGGGACTCGGTGCCGCCAGCACCTGGATGCAGTTCGATGATTGCATTGTTTCGATCATATGGTTCATCTAACAGCATAGACAGTTCATAAGTTCCCATTTTTTCATTCAAAGCTTGGATACGTTCTGCTAGTTCTGCTTCCATTTCTGCATCTGGTTCTTCTTGGATCATTTCCAAAAGAACTTCCAACTCTTCAAATTCTTCTGCCAATTGATTGAACTGATCGTAGGTTTCTTTATTGGCATTGTTCTCGTTGATCACTTTCTGTGCTTGCTCAGAATCATCCCAAAACGTAGGGTCCGCCATCTGGTGTTCTGCTTCAGCGATTGCCTCTTCTAACTGATCTAAGTCAAAGAGACCCCCTAAAACTATTTATTTTTTCATTCATTTGATTCAATTGATTCCGGATATCTGCGATTTCCATTTGAATTCCTTCTTTCTTCACGCGTATTGTAAATGAACGGAAAAGGCTGGACAAGAAAAGCTGCCAGCCTTTTTCCTAACGTATCAATTCTTCTATTTTTTGCCGTGACAGTTTTTGAATTTTTTGCCACTGCCGCAAGGACACGGATCATTACGGCCAACATTTTTGAAACTAGGATCTTCTTCTGGGACTGTTTCAGTTTCTTGAGCTTCTCCTTGAGCGACTTGTTCTCGTTGTACATTTTGGCGAATCTCGGCTTTCATAAACAAGCGTGTCACTTCATATTCGATCGCTCCCACCATATCTTCAAACATGTTGTATCCTTCAGTTTGGTATTCAACCAATGGATTGTTCTGCCCATATGCCCGCAGACCGACTGACTGTCTTAATTGGTCCATCGCATCGATATGGTCCGTCCATTTCGTATCCACTACTCGCAGAATAACTACTTTTTCAAATTCTAACAATTGTTCTTGACTGTTTAATTGGGCTTTTTTCTGCTCGAAAACTTCTTCTGCCCGTTGATAGAGATAGTCTTTGATTTCTTGTGGTTTTTTGCCTTTGATATCATCAACAGAGATGGAATCTTCATGCACTAAAGCATTTCCGGCAAAGTCGACGATCCCTTCATAATTCCAATTGCTTTCTTCTAATTGGGTATGGCTATCGACAACTCGTTCAATCGATCGTTTGACCATATTCATCAATGTTTGTGAAAGATCCTGCTCTTCCATGATGACTTCTTGACGTTGACCATAGATGACTTCCCGTTGCTCACGCATAACATCATCGTATTGCAAAACGTTTTTCCGGGTATCGTAGTTGTTACCTTCTACTCGTTTTTGCGCAGATTCTACTTGTTTAGACAACATCTTACTTTGAATCACGGCATCTTCTTCATCAATCTTCATCCGATCCAAGAACACTTTGATCCGCTCAGAACCAAACCGTTTCATCAAATCATCTTCCAACGAAAGATAGAATTGAGAAACCCCTGGGTCTCCTTGACGCCCAGAACGTCCTCGTAATTGGTTATCAATCCGGCGAGATTCATGACGTTCCGTACCGATGACCGCTAATCCACCTAATTCAGCAACACCTAAGCCTAATTTGATATCTGTTCCCCGACCAGCCATGTTCGTTGCGATCGTTACAGCACCTTTTTGTCCTGCGTTCAGAATGATTTCAGCTTCTTTAAAGTGATTTTTGGCATTCAGTACTTCATGAGGGACTTTCTCTCTATCCAACATGCTTGAAAGCAGCTCGGAAGTTTCTACAGCTACTGTACCAACAAGAACTGGTTGCCCTTTACGATGCCGTTCTTTGATATCTTGCACCACTGCGTGGAACTTGCTTTCCAGCGTTGGATAAAGTAAATCTGCACGGTCATCACGAACGATTGGTCGATTGGTCGGAATCTGAATGACTTGCATATTGTAGATTTCACGAAACTCTTCTTCTTCTGTTTTTGCGGTACCAGTCATACCAGAAAGTTTTTTGTACATCCGGAAATAGTTCTGGAAAGTGATTGTAGCCATCGTTTTGGTTTCATCTTCGATCTCAACATTTTCTTTTGCTTCGATCGCTTGGTGCAATCCGTCAGAATAACGACGTCCATCCATGATCCGTCCAGTAAACTGGTCGACGATCAAGACTTTACCTTCTTGTACGACATAGTCGATATCGCGGATCATGATATAATTCGCCCGCAACGCTTGGTCCATATGATGGGTCAACGCTGTATTTTCGATATCATACAAGTTTTCCAAGCCAAATGTTTCTTCGGCTTTCTCGATCCCTTTTTCAGTCAATCCAATTGTTTTTGATTGGATGTCGATTTTGTAATCTTCTTCTTCTTTTAATCGTTTCACAAAATTATCGACCCGATTGTATAGTGCAGTCGATTTTTCTGCTTGTCCAGAAATAATCAATGGTGTTCTGGCTTCATCGATCAAGATTGAGTCGACTTCATCGACGATGGCATAATTCAATGGCCGTTGAACCATTTGATGGCGGTAAACCACCATATTGTCGCGTAAATAGTCAAAGCCTAGTTCATTATTCGTACTGTAGGTGATATCACAGGCATATGCAGCCCGTTTTTCTTCTGCTGTCTTCGAATTGATGTTTAGCCCAACAGTCAATCCTAAGAAATTATATAACTCACCCATTTCTGTAGAGTCACGAGTTGCCAAGTATTCATTGACCGTTACAACGTGTACACCGGCACCACTTAACGCATTCAAATAAACCGGCAATGTCGCAGTCAAGGTTTTTCCTTCACCGGTACGCATTTCAGGGATATTTCCGTCATGAAGCACGATCCCCCCCATTAATTGGACATGGTAAGGATACAGCCCTAAGACGCGTTTTGCCGCTTCGCGAACCACAGCAAAGGCTTCTGGCAATAATTGGTCTAACGTTTCACCTTGTTGAAAACGACCGCGAAATTCATCTGTTTTTTCGCGCAATTGTTCGTCAGATAAAGCGGCCATTTCGTCCGCATGAGATTCAACTTGTGAAGCAATATGGTCAAGACGTTTTAATTCTTTTTTATCATTCTCGATTAATTTTCTAAAAAAATTGGCCATGCCTATATAATTCTCCTTTTATTTCTACTTTTCCTAACTGGAAACTCTCCTAACTATTTTATCACTAGTTCATCATAAAGGAAATATTTTTCGGCGTAGTTCATGTTTCTCCATGATTTTTTAACTCTTTTTTTCTTTTTTCAATTGCTTTAAATAGATTTCTTTTACGCCCATTGCTTCTTGTGTCCAAAAGAAACTCTACTTCTCTTGCTCCTTAAAACAATCTCTGAAACAGAAAGCAATCGTTTGCTTTACAACGGACGGAAAAATGATCTGCCACATTTTCATTCGCTTTTCAAATGTGAATAGAATAACTAAGTTATTTACTGAAAATTTCGACTTTATCATTCCAATTGTAGAAAGGTTTTGTGTTAGACTGATTCTTAATTTTTCTTTTAAGCAATAGAAAACCAAAAAAGTTGTTCATTTTCTGCTTGACTATTATTGCAATCGATTGCATAATTAGGTCTGTAAACGCAAACAATTAATTTTTAGGAGGAACAAGAATGAAGGTAGATGTAAAACGATTACTTATTGGGGGAAGTATTTTAAGCTTGTCTGCAATCGTACTAGGCGCTTGTGGCAACAGCAACGACGATGCTGCTTCAAGCAATGGCAGTGCAGCGGAGTCTAGTGCAAAAGTCGAAGGTGATATTAAATTATGGGTAGATACCGAACATATTGATGCCTTACAAGGGCAAGTCGACAAATTTGAGAAAGAGTATCCTGATGTAAAAGTAACAGTTGCAGCTGGCTCTTCTGCCGATGCCAAAGCAGACGTCTCAAAAGACCCTGAACAAGCAGCCGATGTATTCATGATGCCTCATGACCAAGTAGGACAAATGGCTGAAGCTGGTCTGATTTATCCAATCGGTGATAAGCAAGCAGCAACAATCAAAGATACGAACGTGGAAGCAGCAGTTGATGCCGTGACTTGGAAAGACAAAATTTACGGCTATCCTTACGGTGTTGAATCTCAAGTGCTTTATTACAATACTTCTACATTGACAGCAGATGATGTAAAAACTTGGGAAGGATTGACTTCCGCTGGAAAAATCGGTACCAACTTTGCAGAAGACGGTGCAAACTACATTTTTGGCCCTCTATTTATGAGCAACGGAAATGTTCTTTATGGAGAAGACGGTGAAGATATTAATGGAACCAATTTCAACAACGAAGCTGGTGTTGAAGTCCTACAATGGATCGCCGATCAAAAAAATAATAGCGGTGTCCTTCAAGCCAGTGAATCCGCGTTGTCTGATTTGCAATCTGGTAAATCAGATGCCTTCCTTTCAGGTCCTTGGTCAAAAAATGACGTAGAAAAAGCGCTTGGAGACAACATGGGTGTTGCCGCCTATCCAACGATCGACTTCGGCAGTGGTGCGAAACAAATGAAAGCTTTCTTAGGTGTAAAACTTTATGCTGTCAACCAACAAACCGAAGCGCCATTAGCAGCTATGGCTTTAGCAGAATATTTAAGCAACCAAGAAACACAAGAAATCGAATTTACTGAAAACGGCGTTGTCCCTTCAAATAAAGATGCACAAGAATCTGATGCAGTAAAAGCTGATGCAGTAGCAAAAGCTGTGATGGAAATGTCTGATGCAGAACACTCTGTCGTGATGCCTAAATTGCCTGAGATGGTTTCTTTCTGGCCACCAATGGATGCGTTAATCAACGATACCTATAAAGGTCAAATCAAACCAGATCAGTTCCAAGATAAACTCGATAAGTTTGTTTCCGATATTTCAAAAGTAACCGAATAATCAACAACACATCACTATACATGACAAAGGGAAAGCCTGCTTTCCCTTTTCTAGTTAATTACGAAAGCAAGGTGAGAGGATATGTTCAGGAAAAAACATGCGTCGCATATCACTTTTAGAGAATTATTCAAAAAAGGCGATCTAGCGACAAAACTATCTTTTATTTTGATGGGAAGCGCTAATTTCGCCAATAAACAATGGCTGAAAGGAATTATTTTCATCGTATCACAAGTTGGTTTTATCGCTTGGTTCATAAGAAATGGTTTCCACGCTCTTCTGATGCTGCAAACATTAGGAACACAAAAACAAGGGTTGGTCTATAACGAAGCACTTGGTATTGAAATCTTGCAAAAAGGTGACAATTCAATGCTCTTATTGCTTTTCGGTATTGCTTCCCTGCTCGTTTGTGCACTCTTGATTATTCTCTATATCATTAATTTGAAAAGCGCCCGTCATTTGTACGAATTAAAACAACAAGGACTTAAAATCCCTACGACACGCGACGATTTACATAGTCTGGTGAACGAACGCTTTCATGCAACATTGATGACAATCCCATTGATTGGTGTCTTATTTTTTACTATCTTACCGCTCTTATATATGATTTCGATTGCCTTCACCAATTATGATCACAAAAATTTACCCCCAAAAAATCTGTTTACTTGGGTAGGATTGAAGAATTTCTCTAATGTCATCACTGGTGATATGGCGTCCACCTTTTTCCCAGTACTAGCTTGGACATTGACATGGGCTGTACTCGCAACGATCACTTGTTTCTTCTTCGGCGTGATCTTAGCCTTATTGATCAACGCGAAAGGGATCCGTTACAAAAAATTGTGGCGCACCATTTTTGTTTTGACGATGGCAGTTCCTCAATTCGTGTCACTTTTGATCATGCGTAACTTACTAAACGGTTCTGGTCCGATTAACTCACTCTTACTGAATTGGGGATGGATCTCTTCTTCGATCCCGTTTCTGACCGATCCTTTCTTTGCGAAAGTCAGCATTATCTTTGTGAACATGTGGATCGGGATTCCAGCAACGATGCTTGTAACAACAGGAATCTTACAAAATCTTGATCAGGAACAACTAGAAGCAGCCGAAATCGATGGCGCCAATAAATTCCAAATTTTCCGCTCCATCACATTTCCTCAGATATTGTTTGTAATGATGCCCGCATTGATTCAACAGTTTATCGGCAACATCAACAACTTTAATGTTATTTTCTTATTGACTGGCGGCGGCCCATCTAACTCTAATTTCTATGGTGCTGGCTCGACCGATCTGTTAGTAACGTGGCTGTACAACTTGACAGTCAACACGATGGATTACAATTTAGCTTCCGTAATCGGTATCTTGATCTTTATCTTATCTGCTGTCTTTAGCCTGTTTGCGTACACGCGAACAAATTCTTATAAGGAGGGGTAACAATGTCTGTAAAGAAAAAGAAATCCGGCTACCAACAAGGGCAGTCAAAAACCCGTTTTCTGATTTATACGATTTTGATCATTCTTTCTGTTCTTTGGTTATTCCCGATCGTTTGGATCATTTTGACAAGTTTTAGAGGAGAAGGTGGGGCCTTCGTTCCTTATATCATTCCCAAAGAATTCACTTTTGAAAATTACCGACAACTATTAGCCAATGATAGCGGCAGCTACCCTTTTGTCCGCTGGTTCTTGAATACATTGTTTGTTGCTGTCTGCAGCTGTCTTTTGTCCACATTTATTACAATCGCAATGGCCTACTCTCTCTCACGGTTGCGCTTTAGACTTCGTAAACCTTTCTTGAAAGTTGCCTTGGTATTGAATATGTTCCCAGGCTTTATGAGCATGATCGCCGTTTATTATATTCTAAAAGCCCTCAACCTAACACAAAGCTTATTAGCGCTGATCTTGGTTTATTCGGCTGGAGCGGCACTGGGATTCTACGTTGCCAAAGGGTTCTTTGATACGATTCCAATGGCGCTAGATGAGTCTGCCATGATCGATGGTGCCAATAAATGGCATATTTTTACCAAGATCACATTGCCGTTATCAAAACCAATTATCGTCTATACCTCTTTGATGGCCTTCATGGGTCCTTGGATGGATTTCATCTTTGCTCGAATCATCATGGGTGATGACGTCAAAAACTATACCGTTGCGATCGGACTTTATTCTATGATGACAAAAACAACAGCCAATTCGTTGTTTATGTCCTTTACAGCTGGCTGTGTGCTGATCGCTATTCCAATCACTCTACTCTTTATCTATATGCAAAAATATTATGTACAAGGAATTACTTCCGGTTCAGTGAAATAACCCTCTTCCTACCTCACTTTTTTTAAGCAAAACTAGCAATCGCTGAGTGACTCTCGACTCGACGATTGCTAGTTTATGTTTTTGATCTTCCCTACGCCTCTTGACTAGCTAACGCTACTTCAACGCCTTGTTCTTTCAATGTTGAAACATGCATTTCTCCCCAATGACAGAGAGCATCCAATACGCTGCTTAATGTCAGACCATAGTCGCTGAGAGAATAGACAACCTTTGGTGGAACTTGGTGATAAGAGGTTCGCAAAACGATGCCGTCTGTCTCCAGCTCTCTTAGTTGCTGCGTCAGCATTTTTTGACTGATATCAGGTATCCGTCGCTTCAAATCACTCGGACGCAAGGCGCCATCTCGCAGATTACACAGAATAATCGGTTTCCATTTTCCACCGATCACATCCATAGTAGCTTCCACACCAATGTTGTATTTTTTTGGAGTCATACTTTAAACACTTCCTTTAAATTCAAAAAAGTTACTTTTTTGACACTATAGCACAAAAAAGTAGGTACTATTCATCTGAACTTTTTTAGTATAAGGTATATTTACCAAAAATCAAGGAGGAAATTTATATGATTCATTCATTAACCGACACAATTACATTGAACGAACAAGTCAGCATTCCTGGCTTTGGTTTGGGCGTCTTTCAAATTCCTGATGAAGAAGTAGCTACTGTTGTAAAAAACGGCATTTTAAAAGGTTATCGTTTGATTGATACCGCGCAAATATATGATAATGAAAGCGGAACAGGCCAAGGGATCAAAGAAGGACTAGCAGCAACGGGACTTACACGAGAAGAACTCTTTATCACTTCTAAAGTTTGGAACAATTATTTGACCTACGATGAAACGATCGCGGCTTTTGAAAAGTCCCTCGCGCTTTTGCAATTGGATTATTTAGACCTTTATTTGCTCCACTGGCCTGGCAAAAATGCGTATCAAGAATCTTGGCGGGCACTTGAAGACCTCCATCAAGCTGGAAAGATCAAAGCCATCGGCGTCAGCAATTTTCAGAGCCATCATTTGAAGGAATTGCTCGCTGCAGCAAAAGTCAAACCTGTGTTAAATCAAGTGGAACTACATCCAAAATTAGCTCAAAAAGAACTGCGTGATTATTGTCAGCAACAAGCAATCAAGATCCAAGCTTGGTCTCCATTGATGCAAGGTCAGATTCTCCAACATCCGATCCTCGTAAAGATGGCTCAACGCCATCACGTATCCCCTGCACAAATCGCCTTACGCTGGCATATCCAGCAAGATATTTTACTGGTAGTTAAGACAGTTAATCCCGACAGAATGGAACAAAATCAGCAACTCTTTGATTTTTCTTTATCGGAAGAAGATATGCGTGAACTTAATCGTTTGAATGAAGATCACCGGGTAGGTCCCGATCCGGATCAATTTAACTTTAACTAAGGAAATGGAGTGAAGGAAATGGAATTAGGATTAACAAAGAAAACAGCACTGGTCACTGGCTCTACGAAAGGTATTGGGAAAGCAATTGCTTTCGAGCTGGCAAAAGAAGGCGCGGATGTCATCGTCAATGGACGGCAAGAGGACAGTGTCAAAGCTGTCGTTGCTGAATTAAAAGAAAAATTTCCTAAGACGAATCCCCAAGTGGCTCCATATGATCTAGCCGATGCAGCAGCTCGCCAACAGCTTTTTGACCACTTCCCTAAAGTAGATATTCTTGTCAATAATATGGGGATCTTCGAACCAATGGATTACATGGAAATTACCGATGAAGTTTGGGAACATTTTTTCCATGTGAATGTTTTGTCGGGAAATGCTTTAGCAAAATTTTATTTGCCTCATATGCTCCAACAAAACTTCGGCCGTGTGATTTTTATTGCCAGTGAAGAAGCCGTTATGCCTTCTGGAGAAATGCCGCAGTACAGCATGACAAAAACGATGAACCTCTCTTTGGCTAAAAGTTTGTCAAAACTCACCGCTGGGACACAGGTCACTGTAAATACGATCATGCCTGGTTCAACACTGACCGAAGGCGTAGAAACGATGCTGAAAACGATGTATCAAGAAAGTGATTTGCCGGAGTCCATGTGGGAAGAAGATTTTATGAAAAAGCATCGCCCACTGTCTCAAATTCAACGGCTCATTCGTCCAGAAGAGATTGGACGCTTTGTAGCTTTCGTTGCTAGTCCTTACGCATCCTCTTTCTCTGGAGCCGCCTTGAGACTCGACGGTGGTTTAGTACCAACGATTTATTGATTTCTCAGCAAAGAACTATGTCAAAAAGACTTTAGCAAACACAGCAGCCGAAAGGCCATGAAATTGCCCCTATGATCCCGCAGATCGGATTTACACCTGCAGGATTGATGGGGCAATTTTATTTCACTCAGCGAATCATTTTGTTTAACTGCCCCTTTTATCACAGCTTTTTTATTCAAAAAAACAGAGCAGATCACTCTGCTCTGTCAAAAAAGACTTTTTTGGGGATTTCCGACAAGTCATTCTTTGATCAATCGGTTTCGATCAATCCATACTTGCCGTCTTTACGGCGATAAACAATGCTTGTGCCGTTTGTTTCGGCATCTTCAAAAATGAAGAAGTTATGTCCTAGCATATTCATTTGCAAAACGGCTTCTTCACTATCCATCGGTTTTAGAGAAAGACGTTTTGTACGTACAATGTCTAGTTCTGCTCCATTGGTTTCTTCTTCGCTTGTATCCGTTGTGAATAAGTCGCCATTGTCTGGAGCCACTAAAGCTGTTTCCCGAGATTTACGGTTGATTTTCGTTTTGAATTTACGGATTTGGCGTTCCAATTTATCAACAACCAAATCAATACTTGCATATAGATCAGGAGAAGTTTCTTCCGCACGCAAGACTAGGAATGGTAACGGAATGGTTACTTCAACTTTTGCTGTTTTTTCGGTATATACTTTCAAATTAACATGCGCTGTTGCTTCAGGCACATCATTAAAATAACGCTCTAGTTTACCTACTTTTTTCTCAACGTAATCGCGGATCGCTTCAGTTACCTCGATATTTTCGCCACGTACATTATATCTAAACATAAAAATTACCCCTTTCGTCTACCACACTAAGAAGGAAAAGGACCACTCTCTTCTTCTTCTTAACTCTATTATATCGAAGTATCTTGCATTTGGAAAGCGAATCGCTAAGATTTTTTTAAGCGTTTACAATTCCTTATCTGGCAAAAGAAAAGGACGTGATCGTTTTCGGCTGGCAAGTCAAAAGTACTTCTGCAGCATGATAAATTGTTTGTCCAGTCGTATACACATCATCCACCAGCAACACACGTTTGTCCTTGATTTCTTGAGCCTTTTCGATAATAAATGGTTGCGGAGCTGCTAATCGTTCGTTTCTAGTCATTGCTGCTTGAGGAGGTAAATGGATCTTTTTCTTTAGTAAGGATCGGTAATCAATCCCGGCAGCTTGTAATACTGCTGTCACTTGATTAAAGCCACGCTGCTGATAGCGTTCATGAGAAAGGGGGATCGGGATGACCAGATCATAGAGCAATCCTTTGAAAGCTTGCTTGATCTCTGGGAGAAAGGTAGCCCGCAGACGAAAATCGCCCATTAATTTGTATTGATGGAGCCACTCCTGCATTCCTTGATTGTATGTCATCAGAGCACGATGCTGTAGCTGAAACTTTGGATAACGTTGCCCCCAATAGCGACAATCCCGACAATTTTGGCTTTCATTACAACATGTCTTGCAGCAGCTAGTCAAATCAACAAACTGCAATTTACTCCTACAGTCTGGACACTTCTCTGAAGCAGGAATTCCTAATGGCCATAAAATCTCCCGCAGCCACAGTTCTCGTGCAAACTCCTGTTGGCACCAGCTACACTTCACTTGCCAGCCACTCCTTTGCTAATCGATTCATCGCTTGGATTTCCAAGATCGCCTTACGAATCGCTGATGTTGCTTGATCATAGAAAAAGAGAACTTCTCCATGATTGAATGGACCTTTTCGATCAACTCGTCCAGCAATCTGGACCAGTGCTGATTTAGAAAAAACAGGATGATCTGCTCCCATCACCACTACAGAAACATTTTCAAAGGTAACACCTCGTTCCAAGATGGTAGTTGTGAAAAGAATCTGATACTTTGAATTGCGCGCCTTGACTACTTTTTCTATTCGAGCAGGGTCTTTTGCTGAAACACTGGTTATCGTCTCCTCTTTTAAGAATGATCGAACAGCTTTTTCTAGCCGTTCCATAAAAACAATACTTGGGCAAAAAACTAAGACAAAATTTGTTTGAGATAGGCGTTGCAGATGAGACAATAAGCGCCATAGTCTTCTTTTTGTTTGATACATGTTACGCCAACCTTCATACCAAATCAGTTGAGGAACGATCAGCGGTCGCTGATGAAAACGCAGCGGCATTTTTTCCACTGCAAAATTTGTTGTTTCTTTTAGTAACGCATCTGAAGGTGTAGCACTTAGATAAATCAGACAGCCGGTCGCTTTCAATGCATTCATTAACCCGAACCTTAGTTGCTGGTCCCCTTCATAAGGAAAAGCATCTACTTCGTCAACGATTATCAGATCAAATGCCCGATAAAAATGCAGCAGTTGATGAATGGTCGCCACAAGCAAGTCTGTATACCGATAGTCTTCCTCTGAATCTCCGTAAAGCAGTAAACAAGATTCTTTGGGAAATGCCTGTTGGATCCGAGGGAACAGTTCGCGGCACACATCGATTCGCGGAGAGACGACAGCTACCCGATGTCCTTGCAGCCTTGCCGCTTGTATCACTTCAAAAATCATTTCCGTTTTGCCAGAGCCGGTTACCGACCAAACCAACGTTGCTTTTTTTTGTTGATAATTTCTTACCAACGCTTGTGAGATTCTTTTTTGAAAAACCGTTAGTGGACCAGGCCAATGAATTTTCGGAAAACTGACGCTGCTTTGTTCCGAAACTGTCACAAAAACTTTAGACGTATCTGCCCGTCCGTAATGGATGCAGGCAGGGCAATAGTGAATCCCTGTTGGCAGTTGTACCTCCTCTTTATTGAAGCAGCTGCCACAACGCTGACATTCAATTTGTCCCTCTTTGATTAAGACGGCTGGACGAATGTCACCTTTGAGTTGGTCGGAGTTGTTGCGTTCCCTTTCGGATACTAAAATTTGACGACCGCCTTCTTCCATCGTATCCCTCCTCTCGTTATATATGACTGATCAAGCCTTCAAAAGCAGGTACATTCTCTAGTTTTTTCGAAAGCCTTGGACATTCGACACAATTAAAGTACGCCATCCACAAAAAAAGAACCTTACTCGTTCTCATTTTCTGCCAAAACAGAGAAATTCGAAACCTGTAAGGTTCTACTCAATAGTCTTAAGTAATCGTTGAAAATGGATTGGGCTTATTCACCAATCAATGTCAATGCTTGATCCAACACTTTTTCACCATTCATCATACCATAGTCAGCCATGTTGATAACTTCCAATGGGATTCCCTTTGGTGCTAAACGTTTTTCAAAATCGCCTTTCATGAAACGAACTTGAGGGCCTAATAATAAAACGTTCACATCTTTGCTTTCTAAATGTTGATCTGCTTCTGAAGCGGAAACAGCAAAAATATCTGTATCAAGACCTTTTGCATCAGCAGCTTTCTGCATTTTTGTCACTAATAAGCTGGTGCTCATTCCTGCGGAACAAACTAACATAATCGTTTTTTTAGCCATATCGAACACTCCCTAAAATTTTAAATAATATAACATTACCTATTCCTAGTATAGAACAAGTTTCAAATTTGTCAACGCTTACTGTCTATTAACCAATTGGACTTGACCAATTGATTGAAAACAACATATTCCTTCTTTAAATTCACGTGAACCACTTCATATCTTGCATTCAACCACGCATAGGCCCCGTTTTCCGGATGTCGATAATCATTGGCCCACCAATCAATGCTCTTGCGGGCACTCTTTGGCAGCCCTGTCGCCGGAAATAACAGTTCATCAAATTGTGTGAAAGTCAATGTGACTTGAGAACCGCCATTAGATTTTAAGTAATGAGTGATGATATCGTATTTCTTGCGTTTACTCAATGGCAACGCCTCCTTTTTTATCCGTTCACTTATTCTTTACTGATTTCTTTCATTGAAACTTTTTTCCACATTACCTATACTGAAAATAAAAGGAGGAGCCTATGAAGAATAGTTATCGCACCATTCGTGAGGATGGACAAAGTGAACAAGAAATCAAGAAATCCCGATTCATTTGTTCCCTTAAACGTGTCACTTCCGAAGAGGAAGCCAAAGCATTCATCCTCGCTCTCAAAAAAGAGCATTGGAAGGCCAATCATAATTGCAGTGCTTTTGTTATTGGCGAAAACAATGAGATCCAACGAAGCAGCGACGACGGGGAACCAAGCGGTACCGCTGGTGTCCCCATGCTAGATGTCCTCAAAAAAAATGAATTAATCAATGTGGTTGCTGTTGTGACCCGTTACTTTGGTGGGACGAAGTTAGGCGCTGGCGGTTTGATCCGCGCTTATGCAAGCACTGTTGCCGCTGCCTTAAAGGAAATCGGTATCGTTGAAGGGACACTTAACCAGACACTTTATTTGACCATCGATTATCCTCAGCTAGGAAAGCTGCAAAATCACTTAGAGCACCAAAACATTCACTTAGCATCCATTGACTATACGGATAAAATCCGAGTAACGCTGATGGTTCCCGAAATATCCTTGTCCGCGGTAGAAGCCGATCTAACAGATCTGTTACAAGGACAACTAGAGATCGCACACGGCCCTGTCAGCTATGTGGAACGACCGATTTCCTGAGAAACAGATCGAATTTATGTTGTCATTACTTGCTGGTGAAGCAGAATGATTGTTCAGATAGCTACTGTCAAGCGATGCCTCATGAATCTGCTTGAGGCATCATTTCTGACAATTCTTGCTACTCTTTCACCTCGTTTACTAGCTTTCACTTTTGTCTTTCACTTTGGTCAATATAATTTTCTATTTCCTGTCTTATTTTTCTAAATAAAATTCAAAACGATTCCCTACGTATTGTGTACGCACGTATTCAAATGGTTGTCCGTTTTCAAAACAGGTAATTTGCCGCATTCTTAAAATTGCATCCCCGCGTTTGATTTGCAAGTAATCAGCGATTTGCTCCGAAGCAATCATTGCTGAGATCGTTTGTGAGGCAGCTCCGATCTTATGACCGCCCTTTTCTTCTAACACATGATACAAAGATGAGATGATTTCTTCTTTACTAAAATTGTGAATCAATTTCTCTGGAATACTCGCCACTTCGAAACAAATAGGTACATCATCTGCATAACGAATGCGTTCCATCCGTAAAATCGTCTCATGTCCTTCTAATTGCAACTTTTCCATTTCACTCGAACTTGGGGCTGTCAAGAAGTAGGCCACTGCTTTACTAGAAGGCACCCGTCCAAGTGAGCGCATGATCTCAGTAAAACTCGTGGTTCCGCTCATTTTCTCCTGTACTTTCTGACGAGCCACATAAGTTCCTGATCCGATTTTTCTTTCCAAAATCCCTTCGTCGGCTAGTGTCTGAATAGCTTGGCGCAATGTCATGCGACTAACACCGAATTGTTTCGCTAACTCGCGCTCAGAAGGCAAACGGTCACCGATTTTGTAGGTTTCATTCTCGATGTTTGCTTTGATTTGATCATGTATCTGTATGTATACGGGTAAGTTCTCTGCCATAGTCTATTCCTCCATTCAGTTTCTATTATAACTGGTATATACCTAAATAACCAATGAAAAAACTAAAAAGACTGTCAATTTAAGGGAAAAATCCTTTTTTTCATTCTGTTCTTCTTGCAAAAGACAAAATAAGAAAAAAAGTTCCCTCAAATTGGTACAGTCTTATTGGATAGTTAAAGCGCTGAATGTTAGTTGCTGCTTTGCAAAGCTTTATTGGCCGTTGCCAACATTAAACGAATCCGATTCAATTGATTGACCATGGAGACTCCAGGATCATAATCAATCGCAGCAATATTGGCTTTAGGATATTGGTGCCGCAGTTCTTTGATTACACCCTTACCGACCACATGATTTGGCAAACAACCAAAAGGCTGCATGCAAACGATATTAGTCACATCAGATTTCAATAGATCAATCATTTCACCAGTCAAAAACCACCCTTCACCCGTATGATTACCAATAGATAAGATTTTGCTAGCATCATCTGCTAATTGATAAATCGAGTGTAATCCTTCAAATCGCTGAGAAGCCCGCAACGCACGGTCCATCGGTTTTTGGATCCGTTCGATCAATCCAATGGCAAATTCAGCGATCCATTTGCTTTTTTTGGCCATTCCTAGGTTTTGATAGCGCCAAATCTGATTATAAAGCGAATAATTCATAAAACCAACCATGTCTGGTACTACCGCTTCCGCCCCTTCTGCTTCCAAAAGTCTCACGATATCGTTATTCGCTGTAGGAGAGTATTTCACTAAAATCTCGCCTACCACACCGACTCTTGGTTTCACGATGTCCTGCAGATCAATCGTATCAAAATCGGCAATGATTTTTTTCATGTTGTGGTTGAACAAAGTAAAAGAACCGTTGCGTACATTTTTTTCAACTTTTTTAAGCCACGTTTCATGAAGCCGATCTACAGAACCAGAGATGGCTTCATAAGGCCGCGTTCGATAAAC
This sequence comes from Enterococcus sp. DIV0574, assembly GCF_051711125.1. Lineage (NCBI taxonomy): Bacteria > Bacillati > Bacillota > Bacilli > Lactobacillales > Enterococcaceae > Enterococcus > Enterococcus sp. DIV0574. The sequence goes on along the minus strand of NZ_JBIOMA010000001.1, from coordinate 827,019 downwards.
AACTCGTTCAAATAAATCTCCATACAAAAATGCAACAGCCACGCGTTTGAGCATTGGTAATGTAAACTTAAAGCCAGGATTTGACTCCACGCCTTGATTTCCCATGGAGACCGAAACGACGGGAACTTGTGGAAAACCCGCCTCGTTCAATGCTTTACGCAGCAGCGGGATATAATTGGTTGCCCGACATCCCCCGCCCGTTTGTGTCATCAATACGCTAGTGTTTTGCAAGTCATATTTTCCACTTTGGAGTGCTTCGATCAATTGACCGATGGAAATAATGGCTGGATAGCAAGCATCGTTATTTACGAAACGCAGGCCCACATTGACTGCTTCTCGATCATCCGCCGGCAAGCAGATCACATTGTATCCCGAAGCTTGCAGTGCCACATCGACTAACCCGCTTTGATGGATTGGGCTTAGCATGGGTAATAACAAAGTATGTTGTTTACGCATTTCTTTAGTAAATGTGATCTTGGCTGGTTCTTCAAAACGTTGAGTAGGAATAAAATGTTTTTTCTCCCTTTCATTGACAGCTGCCTTAAGAGAACGTAAACGGATCCGAATGGCGCCTAAATTAGCCCCTTCATCGATTTTCAATACAGTGTACAATTTGCCATATTGTTCCATGATCTCTTCTACTTGATCTGTTGTGACGGCGTCGATTCCACAACCAAATGAGTTTAGTTGGACCAATTCCAACTGCTTGCTTTTAGCGACGACCCGTGCTGCGGCATATAAACGAGAATGGTAAACCCACTGATTAACGACCCGTAAATGACCGACATTTCCCAAATGCGCAATGCTATCTTCTGTTAATACATGAAAGCCCTCTTGGGTAATCACTTCCGCGATCCCATGATTGATCTCCGGATCCAAATGATAGGGTCTGCCAGAAAGTACGATGCCTCGCTGATTGGTTTCGGTCAGCATCCGTAAGGTTTTTTCCCCTTGCTGACAAACATCTAGCTTAAATTGATCCAATTCTTCAAAACCATGCCGCAATGCGTGCGCGATCTCTGTCTCAGTGATACCCAAATCTTGAAATTCTTCTGACAACACTTTGACCATTGAAGTTTCGTCTGCCAAATTTAGAAACGGGTTACGATAATCCACACGACCAGCGCGGATATCATCCAGATTGTTGCGAATAACATCTGGGTAGCTTTGTACGATGGGACAGTTGAAATGATTCTCAGCCTGCGCTGTTTCTGGTCTTTCAAAAATAATTCCTGGATAAAAAATCAATGGGACCCCTTGGTCGATCAACGCTTGAATATGTCCATGAGCGATTTTGGCCGGATAACAAGCGGTATCACTTGGAATCGTCTCGATACCTTTCTCATACAATTCTTTGTTTGATCGTGGGGACAATTCAACGCGAAAGCCCAGTTCTGTAAAAAAAGTATGCCATAACGGATAGTTTTCATATAGATTCAATACACGAGGAATGCCGATACGCCCACGAGACGCTTCTTTTTTGCGAAGCGGGCGATACTTAAACAAGCGGCGGTATTTGTAATCGACTAAATTTATCTTGCGCTCTTCTTTTTTGATTTTGATGCGGGCACCCCGCTCGCAGCGATTTCCGGTAATAAATTTGCGTCCATCCGAGAATAAAGTGACAGTCAGCATACAATTATTTTCACATAACCCGCAATGAGTGAATTCTTTTTCAGCAGTAAATTGACTCAATTCATCACTTGAAAGCAAGGTTGTGACTTCACCAATCTCGTAATTTTCTAACGCGATCAGTGCTGCACCATAAGCCCCCATCAAGCCAGCAATTGACGGCCGCACGACTTCCCTGCCGCTGATTTTTTCAAAGGCTCGTAACACTGCCTCATTATAAAAAGTTCCTCCTTGGCAGACGATTTTTTCGCCTAGATCTTCTGGGCGACGAATTTTGATCACTTTATACAAGGCATTTTTGATCACAGAATAGGAGAGACCCGCAGAAATATCCCCGACAGATGCACCTTCTTTTTGGACTTGTTTCACTTTTGAATTCATGAATACCGTACAGCGAGAACCAAGATCGACTGGATTCTTGGCAGTAGTGGCTGCTAACGCAAATTCTTTGACTTCGTATTTCAGCGAACGCGCAAAGGTTTCAATAAAGGACCCGCAGCCTGAGGAACAAGCTTCATTCAGCTGGATCGAAGAGAGTGCACCATCTTTGATAGTCATGGCCTTCATATCCTGCCCGCCAATGTCTAAAATAAAATCGACCCCCGGTTGGAAATGTTCGGCGGCTTTATAATGAGCCATCGTTTCAACTTCACCAATGTCAATTTTCAGTGCATTTTTGATCAACTGTTCTCCATATCCTGTGACCGCAGCTTTCCCAATGAACACAGCTGGTGGCATCTGCTGATACATTTCCTGTAATACCCGCATGGTGGTTTCCAATGGCTGCCCTTCATTGTTGCCATAAAAAGAGTAAAGAATCCTACCCACTTCGTCGATCAATACGACTTTCGTTGTCGTTGAACCCGCATCGATACCGAGAAAGGCTGCTCCTGTATGAGAAGCAAGTTTTTTTTCTTCCACCGAAGATTGGCCATGACGCTGTCTAAAAACTGCGAGCTCTTCTTCCGTAGCAAATAGCGGCGCCAATGTGTGAGACGGTTGTAATTTCGCTGAATCATCGGTTGATAACCGGGCTAATAATGTATTGAGTTGAGCTGTTTCTTCTCCATATAAAGCGGCGCCGATCGCAACAAACAGCTGGGGATTTTCTGGAAAAATAATGTCTTCTTCAGCAATTTGCAGTGTCTCCACAAAGCGGCGCCGTAGTTCAGACATGAAATAAAGGGGGCCCCCTAAAAAAGCCACTTTCCCCTTGATTTTACGACCAGCAGCTAACCCTGCAATCGTCTGATTGACCACTGCTTGAAAAATACTGGCGGCGATGTCGGCTTTATCTGCTCCTTCATTGATCAAAGGTTGCACATCTGTTTTTGCGAATACCCCGCAACGGGAAGCGATAGGATAGATCGTTTGATAATTTTTCGCTAAATCATTTACACCATTAGCATCGGTTTTCAACAATACCGCCATTTGATCGATAAACGCACCCGTCCCACCTGCACAGCTACCATTCATTCGTTGTTCCAACGCCCCTTCAAAAAAGGTGATTTTGGCATCTTCTCCCCCTAATTCAATGGCAACATTTGTTTCAGGAATCAGTGTCTCAACTGTTTTAGTACAGGCAATGACCTCTTGCACGAAAGGGATCGCTAAAACTTCGGCCAGTTCCATCCCTCCAGAGCCAGTGATTGCTAGTGCGACCTGTTGATTACCGATGACTTCCTGAGCTTCCAGTAAAACTTTTTTTGTGGCAGTTTTGATATCCGAATAGTGGCGTTCATACTTGGCAAAGAGGGTCTGCTTTTTTTCATTCAAGACCACCATTTTGACAGTCGTCGATCCTACATCAATACCAGCACTTAATTTTTTCATAGGGTGCCTCCGCTTTATCCAACACTTTGTTGATTATCTTACAAACTGTTTGTTATAATACTTATGTCTATTTTAAGAACAATCTATTGACATTTCAACAAACAGATTCATGGGATGTGTGGGATAAGCAACAGGAACGGTAAAAATGTCGTTTAAATTGAGAGGAAGTTCACAAAAATGAAAAAAGTTGATTTGCGGGTTCAACGCACGAATAAACATATCATGGAGGCTTTTATCCGACTCGTAGAGCAAAAAGGCTACGATCAAGTGACTGTCCAAGATATTGCCGACGAAGCCATGATCAATCGTGCGACATTCTATGCTCATTATAAAGACAAACAAGATTTATATGAAAAAATTTTTGATATGGCAATCGACTCCTTTACTTCGATTTTGTCCCTTGAAGATTTAGTCCAGGGAAATCGAATCAAGATCAAACGAGTCGAACTTGCGATGACAAAAATCTATCAGCACATTCAGGACAATCGCTTTTTTTATCTGACCATCATGGATGGCGCGGCCATCGAATTAGTCCGGCAACGAATCGCGGAGATTCTCTATGAACAATATGACCATATTTTTTCAAAATTAAAAATTACAGAAAGCTCCATCGAAGTACCGCTGGATTTCGTTATTGAGTATATGACATCGATTTTTGTTGGTACTCTGCACTGGTGGCTTACTGCCGATAGTCAAATGACTCCTGACCAACTAGCTAAACTGGTCATTAAATTAGTCGCCAATGGACACTTAACCGTTCTCGGTATCGAAATCGAAGGGTAACATACGAGAAGGAGAGTATATCGTATAAATCAAAAAACCGAACCAGAGTTGCTTCCCCCAGTACTTCCTCTCAGAAATCAGGAAAACGTGAAACGGGTGACTACTCTTGTCCGGTTTATTTGTTATTGGGCTGTTTTACTCAATGTCTTTTCGCAATCAATGATTCTTTGACCGCCATTTGATCGTATCTTTTGTTTTACGCAATTGTGTAACTTTGATACCTTTTGGTGCAATACGAATAGCATAATCTTCACGTTTGACAACATCATACACATGTTCAGCTGCTTCGGTGACTTTTTCTTTTAGATTCAATTTAAATTTCATCTTCTCATCTCCTGAGTTATTTACCTATAGCCTATCGTAAATAAAAAAAATCTTCAACTTTTAACCCTTAGAATTTTGCTATAAATAACGAAGAAAAGTCAGCAAGACATGCTTGCTGACTTTTCATGATTGTTCATTGACTGGGGTAGCTGGATTCGAACCAACGCATGACGGAGTCAAAGTCCGTTGCCTTACCGCTTGGCTATACCCCAATGGTGGAGGAGAGTGGATTCGAACCACTGAACCCGAAGGAACGGATTTACAGTCCGTCGCGTTTAGCCACTTCGCTACTCCTCCAAACGGCTTTTAAAAAACCTGACTCAGTTATAATACCTAAAAATATAACAAATTGCAAGAGCAAAATGTCATTTTTTTTAAGAAATTATTCATGTAAGTTCCATTGGCGCAAAATCGTTTCAATTGCTGCATCCAAAGTTCGGCTTGCACCTAAATCTTCTTCGCCCAGAAAGCTTTGGAATTCTTTCGGACCGGATGCGAGAATTTCACCAATCACTTTTTTCCCTAATACTAGTTGATGGACTTCATATTCTTTTCCTTGGATCACCTTAACGGTTTCTTCCACACGGACTTCAATATCTTTATTTTTTTTCGACATCATACTCACCTCTTTCAGATACCTTGTTTATTCTACCAGAAAACACCGCAAAGCAAAAGCAAATCTAGTCAACCATTCATCCAGAAAAAAATCATGCAATCACTGATTGTGTTTGCATGATTTTTGCTTATTTTTGATTGGTCAATACCGCACTCAATACCGTATACCCAGCATTGGCAAAAATTTTCTCGATTTCTGACACTTGTCTGGATTCAACTTGAATCTCTACGATCGTTTTCAAAGCCATTCGGTTGACCACGATCGTTAAAATACTTAATTGATGATCTGTTAATAACTGCGTGATTTCCGCTAAGACACCGCTGTGGTCATCAATAATCTCAAGAGCTACTCTTGTACCGCCCTCATAATAACCTGTGATCTTCAAGAAAGCATCAAAGATATCATTATTCGTAATGATCCCTACTAGTTCGTCATCTGCTAAAACAGGCAACACACCGACATTTTCTTCTCGCATGACTGCAATCGCGTCTTCTAGCAGCGCCTCCGGTTTGATGGTGGTCACTTTCTTCAGCATGATATCTGCTACAGTCGTTTTGTTTAATAAATAATTCATTTCATAAACACTTAAACTTGTCGCTTTTGAAGGCATTGCTTCTGCAATCGTGCCTTCTGTAATCAGGCCAACTAACCGTTGCTGATCAACAACCGGCAATCGATGGATGTCATGTTTTTTCATTAAGTCTATCGCATCAAATATTGGCATTGCCGAATGAACAGTGATGACATTCTTGGTCATAAAATCACGTACGCTCATTTTTCATCCTCCTTGTTGTAAGCTATTAACCGCCTAGATAGGCTTTCTTGACTTCATCACTTTCCAATAACTCTTGCCCGCTTCCTTGCAAGACGATTTTGCCGGTCTCTAGAACATACCCGCGGTCAGCAATGGACAAAGCCATTTTGGCATTCTGCTCAATCAATAAAACGGTCGTTCCTTGCTGTTTGATTTCTTGGATAATCGAGAAGATCTCTTTGATGAATATTGGGGCTAGGCCCATGGATGGTTCATCGAGTAAAAGCAACCGAGGCTTGGACATCAGTGCACGTCCCATTGCCAACATCTGCTGTTCTCCTCCTGATAACGTTGAAGCATCTTGACTTAGTCGTTCTTTTAGGACAGGAAATTTCGTGAAGACCTGCTGATAGTCCTCTTTGACTTGATTGTCTTTTCGCAAAAAAGCGCCCATCTCAAGGTTTTCTTGAACGGAGAGTCCTGGAAAAACGTGACGTCCTTCAGGTACTTGTGATAATCCATTAGCAACGATTTTTTGTGGAGCTTCTTTTTGGATGGGTTTGCCTTCAAAGAGAATCGTGCCTTTAGAGGGTCGGATCAGACCGGAAATCGTCCGCAAAATCGTCGTTTTCCCTGCACCATTGGCACCGATCAACGAGACGATCTCTCCTTGATTGACTTCAAAGGAAACATCATGAACCGCTTGGATCATGCCGTAATGGACACTTAAATTTTCAATACGCAGCATTAGAGTTCCCCTCCTAAATAGGCTTCGATCACTCGCGGATCATTTTTGATCTCTTCTGGCTTTCCATGAGCAATCACTTGCCCATATTCCAGTACATAGATGCGTTCACAAACCTCCATGACTAAACTCATGTCATGTTCGATCAATAAAATCGTCAGTTGAAAGTCTTTTTGGATACGGTAGATCAATTTAGTCAGTTCCGCTGTTTCCTGAGGGTTCATCCCGGCGGCTGGCTCATCAAGAAAAAGGATCTTTGGTTCAGTAGCCAATGCCCGAACGATCTCAAGACGTCGTTGTTCACCGTAAGGAAGATTTTTTGCTAGTGTTTGGCTTTTATTTTCTAAGTCAAAGATACGCAATAATTCCATGACTTTCTCTTTCATTGCAGCCTCTTTGTGATAAAACTTTGGCAACCGCAACACACTCGTAAAAAAGCCTTCTTTTTGTTTGCTGTTCATGGCAATCAGAACATTGTCCATCACTGTAAGATCTTTGAACAACCGAATGTTTTGGAAGGTGCGGGATAATCCCATAGCTGCGATATGATAGGGCTTCTCCCCATTCAATCTCTTGGATTGTCCTTGTTCTTCTAAAAGAACGTCGCCTTCACTTGGTTCATAGACGCCTGTCAGCAGATTGAAGAGTGTCGTTTTCCCTGCACCATTCGGACCGATCAGGCCAACTAGTTCATTAGTTTCTAAATGTAAATCGACATGTGAAACTGCCGCCAAACCACCAAAGTTCTTAGTCAGCTTCTTAACTTCCAATAGAGGCATTCGTGTCATCCCCCTTTTTTGTAAATTTATCAAAGATGCGCTTCACAGAAAATTCCCAAGTTCCCAAAAGTCCACTTGGCTTGAAAATCATAATGGCGATCAATGCCAGTGCGTAAATAATCATGCGCAAATCTGAGAAGCCTTGTAAGTACATATTCAATATACCTAATACGACCGCTGAAACCACTGCTCCTGTCGTGCTACCGATCCCGCCAAACACAACGATGATCAAGACATCGATCGATTTCATAAAGCCATAATCTTTCGGAAATACCGATTGTTGATAACTTGCATATAATGTACCGGCAATACTAGCCATGACAGCACCCATCACAAAAGCAATCACTTTGTATTTCGTTGTATTGACCCCCATTGCTTCCGCAGCGATCTCATCTTCTCGTATCGCTAATGTTGCTCGTCCTGGTCCACTATGGATAAAATTAGAGACCACCAGGATGGAGCCGACAGCAAAAAGAAAGACGATTTGCCAATTACTGAATTGCGGTAACCCGAATATCCCTGCAGGTCCATTCGTCAATCCTCGTAAATTGACTAATAAGATACGGATAATCTCTGAAACACCTAACGTTGCAATCGCTAAGTAGTCTCCTTTCAAGCGCAATGTTGGAATCCCGACAACTAGTGCGATCAGCCCCGAAACGAACATCCCCACGATCAGACCAGAAAGAAATCCGCCAAATGTAGGATTGTTGGCTGTTAAAATTGCCCCAGCGTAAGCACCAATCGCCATAAAACCTGCATGACCTAAAGAAAATTGTCCCGAAAAACCAATAATTAAATTTAGCCCTACTGCTAAAATAATATTGATTCCGATATTGACGATAATCGCGTCTGAAAATAGATTGATCAATCCGCCGTTATAAGCTGCAAACAAACCGAAGTAGATAACAGCGGCGAGTGCTAACCAAGTAATGTTGTATTTCAAATTCTTTTTCATCACTGACACCTACACTTTCTCTTTCAGGTTCTTGCCCAATATTCCTGCCGGACGGACCAACAATATAATTATTAAAATGACATAGACTAAAGCATCTTTATAATCAGAAAAACCTAATGCAGTAGCAACTGTTTCAATTAGTCCGATCACGAAGCCACCTAATGCTGCCCCAGGAATGATTCCTATACCGCCTAATACAGCCGCAACAAAAGATTTTAGTCCCGGCACAACCCCCATCGTAGGATCGATCGAATTGTAATACAATCCAATTAACATCCCACCAGCAGCTGCCAACGCAGAACCAAGAGCAAATGTGAAGGAAATCGTCCGATTGACATTGATCCCCATCAACCGTGCGGCATCCGCATCCACGCTAACAGCACGCATCGCTTTTCCCATCCTGGTTTTCTTGACGATTAGCTGTAAAAGGATCATTAACGCCAATGAGACTGCTAAAATCAATAATTGTATGTTACTTACCTCCACAAAACCAATACTATAAGTTTTGCGGGCAATCGCTTGTGGAAATGGTCGGACATCTGGTGAAAAGAAAAAAATCATGACATTTTGCAATAAATAGGAAACACCGATAGCGGTGATCAAAGCCGAGATCCGGGTGGAATTCCGGAGTGGGCGATAGGCCAGAAACTCGATTGTCACGCCTAACGCTGCACTAGCGATCATTGAGATGAATAGTGCAGGAAAAAAGCCCAGATTCCATTGATTGATCAAAAAATAACCAATAAAACTGCCGATCATATACACTTCACCATGAGCAAAGTTGATCAGTTTAATGATGCCGTAAACCATCGTGTAGCCTAACGCTAATAAGGCATAGATACTACCTAGAAATAAACCGTTGATTAGTTGTTGGATCATCATTTCCATGTTTTCACTTCCAATACCTTAAATTCTTGATACTTGTCTAAGAAAAAGGAACCGCGACAGAAGTCTGCAGCAACGAGTCAAATGAGTATCTGCCATGATTGATAGGATCACAGATTTACGACTTTTTCATTTATCGTTCATCATTTTGTTCGCTTACCTTCGACTTTGTCTCAGTCCCTATTTGATCGTGTAAAGAACGGTCCTTCTATTTAAGGATTTACTGTATCAGCTGACGTTTCTTTACCTTCAGTTAGTCCTAATACAACTGCTGATTTTTCTGGATTATGATTTTTGTCCATGGTGATCTCTCCCGTCACACCTTGGAAGTTTTTCAAAGCAGATAGTCCTTCAGCAATCGCAGTTGAGTCTGCTGAATCTTGATCTTCAATGGCTTGTTTGATCATGTAGACAGCGTCGTATGCCAATGCATTAAATGCGGAAGGTTCTTTGCTATACTTTGCTTTGAATGCTTCGACAAAAGGTTCTACCTTGTCATTGGCAGGAGCTTTAGTTGAGAAGTGTCCTGTATAATAAACATCCGATACATTTTCCGCGCCTGCTGTTTGGACCATTTTTTCATCACCAAAGCCATCCGCACCAATAATTGGCTGATCGATTCCTAATTCTCGGGCTTGCTTGATAATCAAACCAGCTTCGGTGTAGTAGCCAGGAATGAACAATACATCAAAGTCAGCATTTTTGATTTTCGTCAACACCGCTTGGAAATCTTTGTCACCTTCTGTGAAATTCTCTTCGAGTACAATGTCGCCATTGTAGCTATCTTTAAAGGCTGCTGATAATCCATTCGCATAGTCGCTGGAATTATCGCCTAAAATAATTGCTTTTTTAGCATCCAAGTTGTCTGCAGCATATTTTGCTAAGATCGTTCCTTGGAAACTGTCTTGGAAACAAGAACGGAAAGCAAATCCTTGAACTTTGTCACTGCTGACAGTAATCGCATCATCTGTTCCGGAAGGTGTCACTAACGGAACTTGTGCTTTGGTGACATTTGGCAATGCCGCCTTCGTCGCACCTGAAGTTGCTGGCCCGATCATTGCTACCACTTTATCATTGGTCGTTAAATTGGCTGCGACTGTCGCTGACTCATTATTGTCAGATTTGTTATCTTTTGAAACAATTTCAATTTGTTTTCCTAAGATACCGCCACTCTCATTGATTTCTTCAACCGCCAGATCAATTCCTTCTTTTTCCGCCGTTCCATAAGCTGCAACAGCACCCGATAATTCTAAATTGACACCTATTTTGATCGTATCACCTTCTTGTTTGTTGCCACCGCTAGCAGAACCGCTACCGCTAGTGGAACCACCAGTTGGTCCCGCACTACAAGCCGATAATAAAAATAAACTAGCAAATAAAAATGCAAATTTCTTTTTCATCATTATTCCTCCCCTACTCCCATGGATATGTTATCAAATATACTTAATAATAGGGAAAATGTCAACGAATTATCAGAATATTTTCTTTATTCAGATACTTTAAATTATTTTAAAAAAAATAAAGATTGATGCGTCGCGATTGTAATCGATTTCCGAAAAAAAAGTTGTGACCACTCTTCCAAAGTGATCACAACTTGTGTATCTGTTGATTCAAGGTTTATGTTTAAAATTGAAAAAAATGGCAGCAACAATGCGCTGAATCAATTCAGCACTTGTGCGGTGAAATTAGCTGCCGCTCCAACTAGATTGGCATCGTTTCGATAATCACAAAGCTTAATCAGTGGAACAAAGTCATTTAAGTCTTGTGCTGCCAGCATTTTCTTCATTCGTTGATTGATTTCTGGCAACAATCCTGCTTTTGCACTGACTCCGCCACCAATAATCAATACTTCAGGGTCAAAAGCAAATTGGATGCTGAATAACCCTTCAGTCAAATAGCGATAAAATTTGTCTACCTCTTCTTTGGCGATAATATCACCTTCTTCTGCTCGACGAAAGACTTCCTCGCCACTGATCGTTTTGCGGTCCACACCGATTCGGTCACAATAACGCCAAGCCATTTGAACAGCCGTCCCTAACTGTGAAAAAGATTTGCCTTTATCAAGAACCATCAAACCAAACTCGCCGCCGTAAAGATGGGCGCCTTTGATCAGTTTTCCTTGTTGAAAAAGTGCTCCGCCGACCCCAGTACCAATCACGATGAATGCTGCCGTGTCAAAATCTTTCCCAGCGCCTTGATAAAATTCTGCCATTCCGGCACAATTGGCATCATTCTCAATAGTGACTGGCAATTGAAATAACGCTTCCAATTCAGCGAAAATATTAAATCCGTGAATATATGGAATGGCGCTGATCCCATTGATCTGCTGCTGTGCAACATTCACCGCTCCTGGCGCACTAATGCCAACGCCTTCAAGAGGTTTTTTAATGCTATCTCGAATTGCTTTGAGCTCTTCTTTCATTTTTTGCCAAGTATCAGGCGTCGCAAATTGTCCTTTGTCACTTAATTGTTCGTCCTGCCATAATCCATATTTCACTGCAGAACCGCCCATATCAAATACTAGTAATGTCATCTCAACATTCCTTTCTCACTCAGTTGTCTCCCTTATTTTACTGTACTTTCCTCAGTTAAGAAAGCGATTTCTGTTGATTTCGTTGAAAAGGACAATAACGCGCTCTAAATGATTTGATTCAGAGTAACATGAATGGCGGACAAAACCCATTTTTCAAATGAAGTCAAAGTGCGCGAGATGCTTTTTAGAGAATTTTCTCTAAAATCACTTGATCAGTAAGTAGAATGCCGTTCTCATAAATGGGCTCTTTGTAATGATCGACAAAATAGTTTTTGACTATTTTTTTTTCAATGAAACCCATTTTTTTATAAAGTGTTAACGCTGCGGAAGGAAGATTACCAGTTTTGATAGTTACACAAAGAGTTTCCGTAGTTTTTGTTGCAGCAATCTTACTTAACGCTGCGGTCAGTAAACGACCACCGATTCCTTGATTCTGTGCTTCCGGTGCAACAGCAACATTCATGATTTCCCATCCTGCTGTTTGCAGTTGATAAACAATCACTCCTACGATCTGCTGCTCATTTTCAAAAACAAGAATCTCACTGGCTTGTATGTATCGATCTACCGCTTCTTTTTCTGGATCAGCATCCAGTAATAGCGGCCATGGCAAAGATTCTTTTGGTGATAAAGCTCGAATCATCGTTTTGCTCCTTTACTCCGTTCATTCCTGCCTACCCCTGCAGTTTGAAGGGTTTATTTTTTGCGATAGTGATAAGTAGGCTGCTCCTGATCTTGGGTATTTCGTTTTAATGTAAAGCGCTGAGGTACGTAGTCGATTCCCCCTTTTACAAACGGATGACAACGTAAAATTCGCGAGATTCCCATCAAACTTCCTTTACCTGCCCCATGTACTTGGATCGCCTGAATCATATAGGACGAACACGTAGGATAATAGCGACAGCTAGGGGGAAATAAGGGAGAGATGAATCGCTGATACAGCCGAACAAATCCAATCAAAAGCTTACTCACATCTCATACTCCTCTCTCTTCTATTTATAGAATTGAAAAAAACTAGAATAAAGCAATGTGCTCCATTCTAGTTTCAGCTTTGTTTACTTCATGAAGTCCAATATATGGTTCCATAGATGAGGCGAGAACACTTTTAACGGCATACCGTCTCCAATGATACCATAGCCGATCATAGTGCCGGCAATAAAGAGCAGGATCGCCAATAAGATAACCAACAAAATTTTTACCAAACTAGTTAAAATATATCGATTAAGCTTCAAGGTCGCATCTCCTCTTTAAACGGTTACTGGTGCTGTTTTTTCAGAAGTTGTTACCCGCTCAACAGAAGCACCTAACTGTTGCAATTTTTCGTGGAATTTATAATAGCCACGGTCAAGATACTTCAGATTACGGACACGAGTCAATCCGTTTGAACGCAAGCCTAATAAAATCAAAGCTGCTGCCGCTCGTAGATCCGTTGCATAAACCAGCGCGCCTTGTAATTCGTGGCCGCCTTCGATCACAGCGATGTTTCCGTCAATTTTAACATGACCGTTCATACGGCGCATTTCTTCTAAATGTTGGAAGCGATTTTCAAAAACCGTTTCATTCACGATGCTAGTCCCATCAGCCAACATTTGAATCGCAGTCATTTGCGCTTGCATATCTGTTGGGAAACCTGGATGAGGCATCGTTTTTACATCAGTTGCTTTGATTGTTTTAGGTCCAACTACCCGAATCCCTTCTGGAACTTCAGTGATTTTAGCACCCATTTCAGTTAATTTTGAAATCAGTGGACGATTGTGTTCAGAAATTGCATCTTTGATAATCACATCGCCTTCTGTCATTGCAGCAGCTACCATGAAAGTTCCTGCTTCAATACGGTCTTGTACGATCGCATGAGAGACCGCATGCAAATGGTCGACGCCTTCAATGCGCATGGTTTCTGTCCCAGCACCAAAGACTTTTGCGCCCATTTTATTTAAAATGTTCGCTAAATCTACGATTTCAGGCTCTCGAGCGACGTTCTCAATGATCGTCGTTCCTTTGGCTTTGACTGCTGCCATCATGATGTTTTGAGTAGCGCCTACACTCGGAAAATCAAGGTAGATCGTATTTCCTTTTAACTCACTAGCAATCGCTTCTATGTAGCCATCTTTTTGAATAATTTCAGCTCCCAGAGCTTGGAATCCTTTGAGATGCAGATCAATTGGTCGTTTGCCAATAGCACAACCTCCTGGCATTGCAACTTTCGCATGACCATTTCTGGCTAATAAAGGTCCCATAACAACGATTGATGCACGCATTTGACTAACATATTCATACGGTGCTTCAATAGCTAATTCGCGGGAAGCATCCATTGTAATGGTATTTTTTGATTGATCAAAAGCAATCTCGACGTTTAAATGACGGATCACTTCATTCATTGTCAAAACATCAGATAAAATCGGTACATTCTCTAAAGTCGTTGTTCCTTCTTCTGCTAACAAACTTGCTGCTAAAATAGGTAAAACGGCATTCTTTGCACCTTCAACCTTGACAGTTCCAATTAAACGATTACCACCTTGAACGATAATCTCTTCCATTTTGTTCCCTCCAAATAATGCAGTTGAATCATACACAAAATCTTGACAATTATAGCATACAATCGCACAACCTGCATGTATTATTGAATTTCTTAAAAACCTATTAAAAATAAATTACGGCATAATGCAATCAGTTCAAGGAAAAAAGTGCTAGCAGTATAGCCTAAAGCAATTGCTAAAAAGACCATGACCATCCGTATTTGCGTCGTTTGTAAGGCTTTAAAAAAAGCATCGATCCGCAAAGACTGCAACGCCCAAAACGCTAAATAGATAAATGCTAAATGACTGACGATACGAATAATCGCATCTACTCCATAAACTTGCATCCTCGATTCTCCTTTTCACATCTGAACGTTACTATCATACCACAAAATTTAAAAGAGCCAAAATATTCTTTCTTGAAACTTTCATTGGAAGACTTTAAAAAGACTTTAAAACGTTTTTGAGATAAAAAAAAGCAAAGACCACTGGTCTTCGCTTAGGAATGTTTTGACACATTGATTCGATTGATTGCACGATGCAAAGCAACAGTCGCACGTCGTAATTGGTCGATATCTTCCACTTGTTTTGCTTCTTCGATTTGCTTTTCGGCACGCTGTTTGGCACGTTCAGCACGAGAAACATCGATATCACGATCACGTTCAGCACTATCGGCTACAATTGAAACTACATTGTCCCGCACTTCCATGATTCCGCCATTGACAGCGATCCAATCGACGTGAGTATCGGAATCGATCCGTTTCACTCGAACTTCATCGATAGCTAAAGGCACGATGATCGGCGCGTGTTGCGGTAAGATCCCGATTTCTCCATCTGTCGTTCGTGCAACCACGATTTTGGCATGGTGTTCATACACCAAACCAGCAGGTGTCACCACATTAACCGTTAAAAATTGATCCATGAGGTTCCCCTCTTTCTCTATGGTTGCTTATTAATAACCTAGTGCTTTTGCTTTTTCAATTACATCTTCGATTCGACCTACACTTCGGAAGGCTTCTTCAGGAAGATCATCGTATTTACCTTCTAAAATCTCAGCAAATCCTTTGATGGTTTCTTCAACTGGCACATAAGAACCTGGTTGTCCTGTAAATTGTTCCGCTACGTGGAAGTTTTGTGATAAGAAGAATTGGATTCGACGCGCACGCGCTACGAGAGTCTTTTCTTCATCTGACAATTCATCCATCCCTAAGATCGCGATGATATCTTGCAATTCACGGTAACGTTGCAACGCATGCTGAACTTCGGTTGCTACTTCATAGTGTTTTTCCCCTACGATTTCAGGAGCTAATGCACTTGATGATGAAGCCAATGGATCTACCGCAGGATAAATCCCTTGTTCAGTCAATTTACGTTCCAAGTTCGTTGTCGCATCCAAATGGGCAAATGCAGTTGCTGGCGCTGGGTCAGTATAGTCATCGGCTGGCACATAGATGGCTTGAATCGATGTTACAGATCCTTTTTTCGTAGAAGTGATTCGTTCTTGTAATTGACCCATTTCAGTTGCTAGAGTTGGTTGATAACCAACGGCTGATGGCATCCGGCCTAACAAGGCAGATACTTCAGAACCCGCTTGTGTGAAACGGAAAATATTATCGATAAACAAGAGCACATCTTGACCTTCAACGTCACGGAAATACTCAGCAATGGTCAAACCAGTCAAAGCAACCCGCATCCGGGCACCTGGTGGTTCATTCATTTGACCGAAAACCATGGCTGTCTTTTCGATAACGCCTGATTCTTTCATTTCATAATACAAGTCATTACCTTCACGCGTCCGCTCGCCAACACCGGTAAATACTGAAATTCCCCCATGCTCTTGAGCGATATTGTGAATCAATTCTTGAATCAATACGGTTTTACCAACACCGGCACCACCGAACAAGCCGACTTTACCACCTTTTAAGTAAGGAGCTAATAAATCGATAACTTTGATCCCAGTTTCAAGGATTTCTGTACTTGTTGACAATTCATCGAAATCTGGAGCTTTTTTGTGGATGCCACTACGTTTGGCATCTTCTGGGAATGGTGCTTCCAAGTCGATAGTATCGCCTAGTACATTAAATACTCGGCCTAGAGTATCTGTTCCTACAGGGACAGAGATTGAGGCACCTGTATCGATGACTTCCATTCCTCGTTGCAAACCGTCTGTAGATTCCATTGCGATGGTGCGGATCACACCATCCCCTAGTTCTAAAGCGGCTTCCAATACTACTTTTGTTTTTTTCTCGTCTTTTTTGTAAACGATCAACGCATTGTTGATATCTGGTAAGGATTGGTCTAGAGAGAATTCCACGTCGACAACGGGACCAATGACTTGAACAATCTTGCCTGAACTCATTCGTATTCCTCCATTCGTTCTCGAAATTATTCTAACGCGGATGCCCCCGCAACAATTTCAGTAATTTCTTGGGTGATTGCTCCTTGACGCGCCCGGTTATAAGAAATCGTCAAATCCCCAATAATATTTTTGGCATTATCTGTTGCCGTCTTCATCGCAGTCATTCCAGCAGCATGCTCTGCTGTTTTGGCATCGACAATGGCACCATAAATCAAGCTTTCAGCATATTGCGGCAACAACTGATCCAAAATTGCTTCTCTTGAAGGCTCAAACAAATACTCTTGTTCATAGCTTTCTGCTTCTTCTGGATCCAAATCTGAGATAGGCAGCATTTTTTCCACGCGAAATTGGCTCGTCAACGAATTGATGTGATGGTTATAACAAACATATAGTTCATCAAATACTTCATTTTGATACATCGTTGTAGCTAAGGTAACAATTTTACGCACTTCGTCAAAACTTGGCTGATCGGAAAGATTTCTCAACTCATAAGCTAACTTGATTCCTC
This sequence comes from Enterococcus sp. DIV0574, assembly GCF_051711125.1. Taxonomy (NCBI): domain Bacteria; kingdom Bacillati; phylum Bacillota; class Bacilli; order Lactobacillales; family Enterococcaceae; genus Enterococcus; species Enterococcus sp. DIV0574. The sequence continues at coordinate 809,797 of NZ_JBIOMA010000001.1, read as the reverse complement.
GTGTTTTAAAGAAATCTGCTCCTGTCGCACCGATGGCGATCATAACATATTCTTCATCTTGAGCATGATCTTCGTCCAGCATCGTCATCATTTGTTTCAAAATCGAACTGTTGTAGCCACCGACTAAACCGCCATCTGAAGTAATGACGATATAGCCAGTGCGCTTTACAGGACGACTAACAAGCATACTGTTGTAATTGACGCCCTCTTTAGGTCCAGCAGCTGCAAGATCTGAGAGTTGTTGCGCAGTAAGGTGAGTAACGATCTCACGCACTTTCGTTGCATAGACTTGAAATTGTTTTGAGTGTGCTTCTGATTTAGTCAATTTAGCAGCCGAAACCATTTGCATGGCGTTTGTGATCTGACTGGTTTTCTTGGTTGAGGCAATTCGTTGCTTGATCTCATTTAATGAAGCAGCCATTCATTCTCACCTCTTTTATGCATTTTGCATTGTTGACATTTTGTCTTGTGCTGAAACACGTGATGTATTTGCAGCCATGAAAATATCTTTGAATGCTTTGATTGTGTCATCTAATAAGCTTTCTTCTGGCAAGTCTTTCGTTGCACGAATCGTTTCAAACACATCTGCTTGATTTGCTTCAATGTATTCAAACAATTCTGCTTCAAAGTCTAATACTTTATTTACTGGCACACTGTCAAGGAATCCGTGCGTCAATGCGTATAAAATAACCACTTGTTTTTCAACTGCTAATGGTTCATGCAGTTTTTGTTTCAAAATTTCAACAGTCCGACGTCCACGATTCAATTTTGCTTGAGTAGCGGCATCTAAATCAGAACCAAATTGCGTGAAGGCTTCTAACTCGCGGTAACTTGCCAAGTCCAAACGCAATGTTCCAGCCACTTTCTTCATCGCTTTGATTTGTGCAGAACCCCCAACCCGTGAAACGGAAAGTCCGGCAGCTACGGCAGGGCGAACACCTGAATAAAACAGGTCATTTTCTAAGAAAATTTGTCCGTCTGTAATGGAGATCACGTTGGTTGGAATATAAGCAGAGATATCTCCTGCTTGGGTTTCAACGAATGGCAAGGCAGTCATTGAGCCTCCGCCTAGTTCATCACTTAATTTTGCAGCCCGTTCCAATAAGCGAGAATGCAAGTAGAAAACGTCCCCTGGGTAAGCTTCACGACCTGGCGGACGACGAAGTAGTAAGGAAAGTTCCCGATAAGCAACGGCTTGTTTTGATAAATCATCAAAAACGATCAAAACGTGTTTACCGTTATACATGAATTCTTCACCCATTGCTGCTCCAGCATAAGGGGCGATATATAATAGTGGTGCAGGTTGAGAAGCACCGGCTGATACCACGATCGTATAGTCAAGCGCACCATAGCGGCGCAATGTTTCTACTTGTGCACGAACCGTGGAATCTTTTTGACCGATCGCTACATAAATACAGATCATATTTTGACCTTTTTGGTTGATGATCGTATCGATTGCGATGGTTGTCTTCCCTGTTTTACGGTCACCAATGACCAATTCACGTTGTCCGCGTCCGATTGGAACTAAAGCATCAATGGCTTTCAATCCAGTCTGCATTGGTTCTGAAACGGATTTACGTTGCATAACACCAGGTGCAGCTGCTTCTACCGGACGAGATTTATCTGTATCGATTGGACCTAAGCCATCGATTGGTTGTCCTAACGGATTCACTACTCGTCCAATCAAAGCATCCCCAACAGGAACTTCCATGATTTTTCCAGTACGTTTTACTTTGTCACCTTCACGAATGGATTCAAATTCACCTAAGATGATGATCCCTACATCGTTGGATTCCAAGTTTTGGGCCATACCGTAAGAACCGTTTGAAAACTCAAGCAATTCTCCACTCATCGCATTTTCTAATCCGTGAGCCCGGGCGATCCCATCCCCTACGTATGTGACTGTTCCAATTTCTTCTACAGAAAGTTCATTTTGATAATTTTTGATTTGTTCTTTGATCAAGGCACTTATTTCTTCTGCTTTGATGGCCATCCGATTCACCTCTTATCTCTTGTTTATCTGCCGATCTGTTGTCGCAGATAATCCAGTTGGCTCTTAATACTACCGTCGATCACTTGATGATTGGCTTCCACGATGACCCCACCTAAAATGGCTGGATCAACTTTTTCTGAAAGCACTGCTTTCTGGTAGCCGAGCGTCTGTGCGATTTGTTTCGACAATTGTTCTTTTTGACTTGACGACAATGCAACTGCTGTGGTCACCGTACCACTGACTAAACCTTGCTGCTCGTCATAGCGGCGTTCATACTCATCAATGATCAGCAATAGGTCGTTCATACGATTATATTCATACACGATCTCAAGAAAATTTTTGACTAATCCATCAAAGTTATTAAATAACTGATCAACAAGTTTTCTTTTTTCATGAAGATCCAAACGATTATCGGTCACGATTTGGCCAAACATCGGAATCTCTTGATAAATCTGACGTAGTGTCATCAACTCATGATAAACAGCTTCAGCTCGTTGTTCTTCCATCGCCAATTCGAACAACGCCTTGCCATAGCGTTTACCTACAGTAAATTTATCGAGTTTCATTGACTGAACCTAATCCTTCGATATATTGATTAATTAAAGATTCATGATTTTCGGGAGTCAATTCACGGCCCAAGATTTTTTCTGCGATTTGAAGTGAAAGATCTGCAACATCATCTTTGACTTCTTTTAACGCAGCTTCTTTTTCAAGCGTGATATCTGAGTGAGCTTTTTCTTTCAAACGAGAAACTTCTTCTTTGGTCTCGTTCAAAATATTTTGGCGACTCAATTCTCCGCTGTCTTTGGCGCTTTTGATGATCTCCGCAGCTTCTGAATGGGAATTGGCCAATTTTTCTTGGCGTTCTTTTTCCAGTTTCGCTGCATTCAAGCGGGATTGTTCCGCTGAATCCAAATCATTGGCGATTTTTTCTTCCCGTTTTTGCATCATGCTACTAATGGCATCCCATGCAAAGTGTTTCAACAAGAATAGCAAAAGAAGAATTGAGCCGCTGACAAGAATAATATTGCCAAGCATAGCATTTTTTACTTCTGCTAGAACCAAGTGATTTAGCATAACGACTCTTCCTTTCTGAAAGTAATTCTCTCATTTAAAAAAGCAAAAACGAGTGCATTGTTCGTTTCTGCCTTTTTCACGTTTAGCCTTGGAAGACTAATAGCAACGCGATAACTACCCCCAAAATAGGCACAGCTTCGACTAGCGCTACCCCGATAAACATTGTTGAACGTAATTGACCTGACATTTCAGGTTGACGTGCCATTGATTCGATCGTTTTGGCGATTACTTGTCCGTTACCATAACCTGCACCAATTGCTGCTCCGATAATTGCTAATCCTGCTCCGATGAAATTCATATTGTTTTTCCTCCTAAAAGTGTTTGTTTTGATTAGTGTTCCGCCACGATTTTGTGGCTCATAAATACCATGGTCAATGTGACAAATACATAGGCTTGGATGGCGCCTATAAACAATGAGAAGCCAATCCAAATCATTTCAAGCGGCATCGCGATAGGCAATGACCACCAACCTAGACTTGTGAACATATTCGCTATCAACCCTAACAAGACCTCTCCAGCAAAAATATTCCCATAAAGCCGTAAGCCCAAAGTAATAACATTTGTAAATTCTTCGATAATTTTCAATGGTAATAAGAAACCAACTGGTTTCAAGTAAGAATTGATCATAAAGTTTTTGAAACCAAGCGTTTTGATACCAAAGAAATGTGTCAAACTAATAACCATAAGTGCAAGTGTCAAGGTGACAAAAGGATCCGCTGTGGGACTCTTCCATAAAGAGACATCATCAGCTGTCACGATCTTTGTGACCAGCCCAATTTCATTCGCCACAAACACAAAAAGAAACATTGTTACACCCAGCAAATGAAAGTTGTTCACTTGCGATCCTGGTATATTGTCAGCTACGATTCCGCGAACAAAATCAATGACCCATTCAATAAAGTTCTGCTTTCCTTTTGGCTTCATTTGCAAATTTCGTGTACAAATGAACACCACCAAAAAAACAATTATACAAGAAATGATTGTCATCATTGCTACAGTTCCATCAAACCAAATCGGACCGATGTGAAACATAAGCGATTTTTCATCCAATCTTTCTCACCTCTTTTCCTGTCATCTCCAGAAAATATCTGGTGTTACAATGCGTTTCCTCTCATAACAATCGGTATCATACCACCACGACAAGAAAATTTCAAAGTATTTTCAAGAAAATTAGACAAAAAAGTTTTTCTGCCAAAATTCGAAAAAAAACTTAATTGAAACACTGTCGTGAAATTTCATGAAAAGCTTGGTACATCAGTACCTTTGCCTTAAATGCTACCAAATTTTTCCCTAATCTCAAAGCAATACACTTTAAATGATTCTAAAAGAACTTCTTAGAAGATTAAAAGTTTCTAAGAGCACGATCAATTTGCCGTTCCTGATCTTTTCGTTTTAGGGTTTCTCGCTTGTCATATTCGCGTTTTCCTTTGGCTAAGCCGATCAAAACTTTGGCATAACCATCTTTGATATAAACTTTTAGCGGAACAATGGTCATTCCTGTATTTTTGCTTTCACCGATTAACCGAGCAATCTGCTTTTTATGCAGTAACAATTTTCTTGTACGCAAAGGATCATGATTAAAAATGTTCCCCTGTTCATAAGGACTTATATGAACATTATACAAATAGGCTTCTCCATTACGGATACGAACAAAGCCGTCTTTTAGATTGATCCGACTGTTGCGGATCGATTTGATCTCAGTTCCTTGCAGCACGATCCCTGCTTCGATCGTATCAAGGATCGTGTAGTCATGACGAGCTTTTTTGTTTTGGGCAATTAGTCTGCCCTCTCCCTTAGGCAACGGTCATCCCTCCTACTTTTTCTTAATTCCTTTATAGAAAGGTTTCTTTTTTGAATTTCCGTTTTTTTTCTTTTTACGAGAAGATTTTCCCCGTAAATTTTCTTTTTTCTGTCGATCTGAGGTTTGTCTTCGCTGTTTGTTTTCTTTATTTTGCTTTTTTTTAGGCTGTTGGATTCGTATGACTTCTTCTGCTTCAATCAATTCAAAATCGATTTCGCGAGTCTCTGGATCCGCTTTGATCACTTTGATGCGGACTTTTTGTCCGATCTTAAACGTTTGCCCAGTACGTTCACCTACTAATGCGAGGTGGTTTTCCAAGTAATGGAAGTAATCTTGTTTCAATGCAGTAATATGGATTAACCCTTCGATGGTATTCGGCAACTCCACGAAAAGTCCGAATTTTACTACTGAGCTAATAATCCCGTCAAACTCTTCTCCTACTTTATCGGCCATAAATTCAGCTTTTTTAAGAGCATCTACTTCACGTTCTGCTTCCACTGCTCTTCGCTCCATTTGTGAACTGTGTAAAGCAATATCTGGAAGGTTCTGCTCCCACTTTTCTTGATTGCTTTCTGACGGATCCGTACTGTATGAACGAATCAGCCGATGAACGATCAAATCGGGGTATCGGCGGATCGGTGATGTGAAGTGGGTATAGTAGTCTGCAGCCAGTCCATAATGCCCATAGTTATCTTCAGAATATTTTGCTTGTTGCATACTTCGCAACAGCATGGTGTTGACCACCATCGCTTCAGGTTTATCTGCAACATCTTCCACGACTTTTTGTAGATCTTTGGGCGTGATGGAGCCTTTTGTCTGCTTGACAACAATTCCTAACGCAGAAGCAAAATCAAAAAAGCGCCGCATTTTTTCTTCTTTTGGTTCTTCATGGATCCGATAAATGAACGGCAATCGACGTTTGTTGAAATGCTCTGCCACTGTTTCATTAGCAGCCAGCATAAAGGACTCAATCAATCGTTCGCCAACTCCTCGTTCGCGAAGAAGGATGTCCTGAGGATGCCCTGCTTCGTCAACCAATACTTTGGCTTCACGATCCTCAAAAGAAACTGCCCCCCGCCGAACGCGCATCGCTTCTAAGATTTGATGCAATTCAGCCATTTCCTTAAACATCGGAACAAGCGAGGCATAACGAGCCATTGTCTCAGGCTCTTGGTCTTCCAAGATTTCATTTACTGCTTGATAAGTCATTCGTTCTGTTGTTTGAATGATGCTTTGAAAAATCTCATGTTTGATCACTTTACCTGAAGAATCGATTTCCATCTCACAACTCATTGTCAACCGCGGAACGTGAGGATTCAGTGAGCAGATACCATTTGACAGCCGCTGAGGGATCATAGGAATGACCCGATCGGTCAGATAGACACTGGTGCCTCGTTCAAAAGCTTCCTTGTCTAGGGCACTGTTTTCTGTCACATAATAAGAAACATCTGCGATATGGACCCCTAAGAAAAAGTTGCCGTTGGCTAATTTACGAACGGTGACCGCATCATCAAGGTCTTTCGCATCTGCCCCATCGATCGTGACAATCAATTGTTCCCGCAGGTCACGACGTTCTGGGAATTGTGCTGGATCAATGGCATCAGGAACTGCATCAGCTTCCGCTAATGTTGCTTCTTCAAACTTTGTCGGAATGCCGTTAGCTACGACGATCGACAAAATATCCATTCCAGGATCATTTTTATGACCAACTACTTTTTTGACTAGTCCTTCCAAGCTTTTAGAGTAGCCTTTCTCCGGATAGTGAGTGATCTCAACGATCACAATGCTGCCATCTACCGGACGAACGCCTTCTGCACCGATGAATACTTTTAACTCATTCATTTTTTTATCTTTTGGCTGAACGACTCCATAGAGGTCTGTTTCTTGGATCTCCGCTTCATCAAAGAGTGTAAACTCACCGACAACTTGTGTGACTGCCCGTTTGCGGATTTCAACGACTTTGCCCTCTGCCCCTTTATCGGAAAAAGGATCAGCAGCATGAAGTATGTCGATAGCAACTGTATCTCCATCCATCGCATAGCCAGTCGATTCTTTAGGAATATAGATGTCTTCTTCTTCCTCATCGATACTCACAAATCCAAAGCCTCGTTCGTTTGCTCGGAATGTTCCTTCAACTAAGACTCGCTGCATTGGCAATTTGACTTTGCCTTTCTTATTGAAGAGAATGCTCCCCTCTCGTTCCATTGCGGCTACTGTTTGAACAAGATTTTTGAAATCCTCGCTTTTTTGCAGTTGCAATGCTTCGGCAATTTCTTCCATGGAAAAGCTTTTCTTGCGGCTTTCTTCCATGAACTGAATAATTTTTGTTTTAATCGTCTCTTTCATTTTTTACCCTTCCCAAGCGAGGCTTTCCAGAAAAGCCCAAACATCTTGTTCTAATTTTTTTCGTTCTGGGCCGACAGTCACTACATGTCCACTATGTGGATACCACTGTAATGTGTAGGGCACATGAGACAATGCTGCTGCTGTGCGAAAAACCGTCTGAGGATCAATCATACGGTCTCTTCCTGCTTGTGCAAGAAAAACAGGCACATCGATCGTGTCAAGATTAGTTGCTGTTTCTTGCCCAATCGATTCAATTTCTAGCAGCTGAGCTCTGACTTGTTGCGGTACGCGAGCCAAAATCATTTGCTGCTCTTCGGATGAATAAGAAGAGTATTCCAGAATCATCTCTGCATATTTTTCAAAATTTCGCGGCACATCATTCTTTGTTTCAAAGAGCGGTGAACAGAATAGCCCACCACCGATTAGCGCAGGTTCCGCTTGTGTCAAACTGTTCATGGCAAAGATGCCTCCCATTGACAATCCCAACACAGCAATTTTTTGGTAACCTTTTTCTTTCAAAAATTCAATCGCTGCTTTGGCATCTGCTCGCCATTGTTGAATTCCTTGATTCAAAATATCTTCAGGGTTTGTTGTCCCATGACCCGAAAACATCGGTGTATAAACAGTATACTCTTTTTGTTCTAAAAACCGGCAAAGCATCCGCACATCATTGGGACTACCAGAATAAGCATGGAACAAAATCACTGCCCGATCTCCGTGGGGAGCAAACACTGGTTTTGGTTGGTTAAAATTCTTCATTTCTTCGTTTCACCTCACGTCCAATTCTACCATAGTTCGATGATTTCAACGATAAATGCGTTCATAAGATTTTTGGCAAAGAAAAAACCCCTCGCAGCCGAGAGGTTCCAAATTTCATCCAATTATTTTGATGACAAATAGGCCAAAAGAAATAGCAAGACCATCCATACAAAGCCTAAAATGGCAGTTGAACGTTGCATTACCGCTTCAAATCCACGCGCTTTTTGTTTACCGAACAATTGGTCTGCTCCACCCGTAAACGCGCTGGCAGCACTATTTTGTTTGCTTGGTTGCATCATAATCGTAATAACCATGATCACAGAAATCACAATCACTGCTGCTAATAATATATTGTACACGATAGCTCCTCCTTGCTTGCTAGAATCGTCCTTCTAACTCTACCACATTCGGGACCTTTTTTCCAGTATATTTTATTGATGCTATGGCGATGTTCCCTGCATCCAAACAAGACAACTACTAAATCCCGGAACAAAAAAAGACACTAGCCGTACAGCAACATAAAAATCGTTGTTGCACGACTGTTGTCTCAATCATTTTCTACCGAAATTCAGCGAGCCAATACATCATCATATTCTGATTTTTCTTTGAACTCTTTGACAGCGAATGAACAAACTGGCATGATTTTTCGATCTTCGCGGCGCGCTTTTTCTACCACCGCATTCAGTAATTTTTGTGCTAACTTCTGACCGCGATACGCAGAATCAACAAATGTATGATCAACCACCAACACATCGTCTGGCGCCTCTTGCCAGGTGATTTCTCCTATTTCCTTGCCGTCATCGTATAAGGCAAAACGTTTGTTTTCTTCTTTGATTTCCATTTTTTCACATTCCTTTCTAGTTAAAAAAATTCAAATGCACTATTACTCTGTTGCCTGGATAAATTGTAGAATAGTCGGCCAATATTCTGGACTTTCTGTGACCGCTTGAAGATGGCCCATCTTTGGAAAAATGACTCGTTTTTTTTCCCCAGCAGTTGCTTCCATCAATGTGTCTGTTTCTTCTGCTGAGACAAATGGATCTTCAGAACCATGTAAAAATAAAACAGGTAAATGGTTACTGCCTAGTTGGCGTGTGACAGAGATCTGTAGAAATGGGTACCCTACTAATTGTTTACTGTAACGATTTGCCATACGCAGGAACCGTTTGACGGGTAATCCAGAAAGACGCGGTAAATTGGCTCGTATCAAACTATAGATCGAGGTATAGCTGCTGTCTGCAATCAATCCTCGAACTTGAATAGGCAATACTTCTCCACTCGCTAAGAGGACTGTTGCGGCCCCCATCCCTTGACCATACAAGAAAATCTGGCATTGTGCATCTTTTTCAACTAATTTCTCGATCCAGAGAATCAGATCTAAGCGATCCAACCAGCCTAACCCGATTTGAAGCCCTTCACTTTGCCCGTGTCCGCGAAGATCTGGCACTAAGACATTGTGTCCGGCTTGCCACAAGCGTTCCGCGGCATCTTGACAATCGACTTGTCCAGAACTGCGATAGCCATGAAGACAAATCACCCATGTTTTGGCACACTGATCAAAGACCCGTGCATGTAACAGAACATCATCCGTTGCAGTAAGGGTACATTCGGACCCTTCTTGCCAGAAAGTTGAAGGTGCTTCCTGTGATCGCTGTCCCGAAGGAACAAGTTGTTTTCTGCCTTCTTTTTCATACCAATGGTTGTTGCGCATGATCAGAGCAGATACAAAATAACGTACACCTTTTTTTAGGACTGCAGTTCGGTAAATATAGTATAACCCAGCAATCAGTCCAATAAGTACAATTATCAGCCAAAGCATAGGATCCCTCCCTTGACTCTAGTGTACCATCTGCACAGCAAATGAGCCAAAAATTTAAACAGATTTTAGGTGTCCTTATAAAATAACCAGTAATCAAAAACCTTTGAGAAAAAACATTTCTGAACCAGATAAATTGATTTTCCCCAAAGATTTTTTTTACGGTGACGGTAGCTGAAGATACCAGCAATCAGAAGGAGCAAACCTCCGAAGAAGATTAAAGCACAGAATGATTCTTCATTCATCTGCGACAGTTTGGCTGACAGATGATTGCCGATGACCAATTCTTGCCCTATTCGAGTATCGGATTTAAGCAAAAAAACCCAATCACGAGAAAAAGAGAATCTTGATCGTTTATCGATCAAAATTCTCTTTTTCATTGCTAAATGGAAGGCTCCTTGTCATCATTGATCAAGAATTTAAGCAATTCTGACTGTTCTGCAAAAATTGCTTCCACAGATGAGCTTCGATAATGACTCTTTTGCTCGGTAACTTCTGATAGCTCGGAATCAATTTGGTTAGTTGATTCGACGTACTCTTCGATTGGTGCAGATTCTGCACGCACTTCCGGTTCTGAAAAACCATGATTCATAGCTGATGGACGGCTATCCTCAAAGCGATCAGCCGAAGTCTTCGGTTGGTCTTGCCAGAACAATTCCCCAAATAAATACATTCCCAGCGCATTTTTATTATTAAACACTTTACAAGATAGCCCCATTTTAGCTAATACCTGATTCACTGTGTTTTCATTGATCGTTCCTGCAGAAATATCCCGGATCAGTATTGTATCCGCATATTGAACATCCTGATCACTATTGACATAATCAATGAATTGATCCGTCAAAGCCGTCAGCTCTTTTTTAACGATTTCGGTTAAATCGACGGTCTGACGTCCATTGATCGTCACAATAAATGGATTGTTCTTCTTCGTTGTGACCAGCATATCGTAGATTACCCCAGCATCCAAATCAAAAGTTGGCGTGGGATGATTTCCCTCATTTTCTTGGTAAGCTTGTACCACGTTGCCGGCTAATTCATACAAGCCGTCTGTAACTTTTGTACTTTTGATCAGTTCGCCATTTTCATAACTGTCACAAGTTAGATAATGATCATTAATCTCAAACACATAAGTCAATCCCGCCAGAATTTCTTCAACGCCTAACATTAAATGAATATCGTTTCGTCTACTTTCAAAAATCACAGCCAACGATTTGGGAATCAGTTTTACTCGTTCGATTCGTATCCGATAGTGGGTACCATTAACGACTGTCTCGAATTCATCTGCCAGTTGCCTCTCGATTTCTGCCAGCTGGTCAAAACTTTCTGTTGCTACGCCAATGCACAATGAGCAGCTAAAGCAATCCTTTGCAATTTCAGTGAAAAGCGAGGTTCTCTTCTCTACTAAATAAGAAAGTATCGTTTTGATATATGTCTTAAAATTTTGGTCTCCAATGGCTGCCAATGGATTTCCAAAGGTTTGGTAAGCCTTCGAACGTCGACTATATAACTTGTCGAAGCCCCAAGTAATTTCTTGCTCGCTTCCCCCGAGAAGAATTCGTTCCCCAACTTTGTTTTTGGAGTGGGTCGGTTCATTATTCTTTCCTAAAAGATACTGCAGATTATTTTTTTTGACTTCTGAATAAACAGAACTTCTGACATCTTGATAACCATAGCCAACGACGCCTACTCGAAATTCATCAATGTCTAATGCAATGATTTTGTCCACACTAATCCTCCTAACTTCCCTATTTGTCATGATTTCTTGCTCCCCAAACATTCTGTTGTTGTTTCAGCCGCTACTCTTTTGTCTCCGCTTGAATAAAGAATGCATTTGACAGTTCTTGTATTTTCTTCGCCTGTTCGTTGACTTCTGTTTCTAAAAAAAACAAATCGTTGAAAATCGCTTTTGTATTGCGTACATGTTCCAAAAGATCATTGACTTTGACCCGCTGCAAGTCAATTTTTTGGCAGAGATCTCTCAGCTCATCTTGACTGTTCTTCAGAATAAAAAAATCGCGATACCCAATGGTGGACTGTTTTTTTTCTGAGATCATTTGCTTTAATCGCTCAATTTTACTATCCCGTTGTTCGATCGTTTGATTCATCTCTGCTAGCATCTGGTCTAGCTCGCTGATCTGGACGATTGCGGATAATTTCTTTGTGATCATCGATTGTGTCATTCTTGATTTGCCCCTTTGTTTAGGAGTATTTTTACTTCTGAATCCACTAGTGCAGTCCTAGTAAATATTCCCGATCGCAGTAAGCAACTAAATGAAAGAACATTGTTCTTCATTCGCAGCATTTCTTCATCTGTTAACTCACCTAATTTATGGTCAATTTCTTCAATCCCAGCGATAACAATCCCAAGTCCTAGTTTCTGTACCATCTCTGCTATGGCTGCTTGTTGCCATACAATGACAGGGATGCCTAATGAGAGATACAATGAAATTTTGTGAGGCGCATTATACTTCGTGTACTGTTGATAGTCACCACCAGCTGGCAATTTATCATCCCACGCAAGACCAAAGCCATTCTTCTCCATCTTGCGAATCAATTCTTCTTGCTCAAATACACCACAATAATGGACATTTGCGCCAAAAGGGCGATCATTCTTTTCACCATATACGAGAATTTCAGTGCGATTGGGCCATTGCTGTAAAAAAAGGGTTTTTGCTAAATTCCCTGCAAAGACAACTCGTTTTTCTGGCCGCTCATGACTGACACTTACTTCCTTGTGTCGATAGTCAAAAAACGGTTTTTGGACCATTTTTCGGGTCACTCCTCGTTCGACTAAGGCTGTCTGCATAGCTTGACTATGAACGATTAATAATGTGGCTTCGTTGAAAAGAGCAGCTTCATCAAAGTCGACTTTCCCTCGCAACATCTCAGCATCATGGATGAATAAGATCGTATAGATCCTTCTTTGCTTCATTCTTTGTAAAAACATCCGATCGAAATGGGCACCGTTATAGCTTGGATATTGGTAGACCACCATATCTTGATTGGCAACACCAGCTGTAATGCCATCGATCCTCGAGGTAAGTGCGTAATCATCTTCATTCTCATCGATATAACGATAAATATATAAAGGCTGATAATCCATCCCCTTGGCAATGTCACAAACATCTGCTTTCGCCTTTTTGACTGAATCTGCTGCATTCGATTCAATGATCGTCGTCACCCACCGATTCACGCTTGCCCCATCTCCTTTTCCATCATTGCTCGCACAAACATCACTTCATCTTTTGGTAAGCACCATTCTGCACCTTTCAAATTTTTGGAAAACAGTTGCACAGCTGGATCTTCTTGCGAAGTATTCCTTGTAAGGATCAGATATTTGACTAGCTTTAGAACCGTTTGATTGTAGACATCAATATGCCAATGTTCTTCCATTAAACGACTCGCATGTTGAAGCAATTGAATGGCATCTTCACAGCGTTGCATATCTACCAAACATTCCGACAAATCCAATACGGCTCCTACTAAAACTGGTCGGAGTTCAGTAAAGTCAGTTGCATTTATTTTCTTTAATAGACAGCTTTCTAACAGAAAAATTTGTTTTTCTAAAGAAGAGGATTGCAATCCATAGCGATGTTTGATGCGCAACGTAGCCAAATATAAGAGACTATCAAACAATGTATAAAAATCAGTTCCGAGAAAAAATGTTTCAAGCATCTCTAAACTTGCTTGTGGGACTTTCTGGTTCATACAGCCGAACACGAGGTCAGAATAGGCCAGCATAAGTTTAAACATCACATTATCCTCAGTAGCAGGACGAAATTTTTCTAACTCTTTTCTGACTTTGAGAAAGGTGACGAACATGTCCTCTTTCGTTGATAAAGAGCTATAAATCAGTACACTTAATAGATGAAGTTGTTCATCTGTTGACATAGCAAACATGTCTAACAATTCGGTATCTGATATGCTCAACATTTTCTTGATTCCAACAACCATTTCGAAAGGCAGGTCGATTTCATATTGTACCCACCTATAGTATCGTGAGCGAGATAACCCAATCTTTCTTTCAAAAGACTTCACAGATAGACCTTTACATTTGCGGATTTCTTCTAATTTCTCGCGATCAATATTGACAGCAACTACTGATGTATCAGGTATCTTTAAGTCTGGGTTGATCGTACTGATTAATCGACAAACGCTTAGTAATCTAGTTTCCATATTTTTCAAATCCTTTTTTCTAAAATGCAGGACCTATTTCCAATTTTTACTTCTGTAATGCTTCCAACAAAGAATAGACCAACGATCCAAGGATCACGATCGACATAACCAAGGAAAGCACGATGGTGACAGCTTTCCCTTTTTTTTTCTCTTCCGAGTGATCTCTTACGTTTTCTCGTTCTTCTTGAAATCCTGCTTGAATCGTTTTATCTAACTGATTATTTGCCAACGAAATCACCTCTCCCCAGTTTATTTCCAGCTAACAACTATGAAGAATACAGTGTTTAACTATTGGATTTGATCAGTTGCCAGCTATAGCGACTCACTCATTTCTGCAACGTTTTCTGTTGGTTCGTTTTCCTCTGCACCTGTATTAGCTTCTACTTCTGTTTCTTCTAATGAACGCAATTCATGAATCAGCTCTTGACTCAATTGACTCACTTCGCTATCCTGTCTTTCTACGGTTGAGGTCAACATATCAATGATCTGATCGGTTTCATTCAAGAAATACGTCCGAAGCATTTGCTTTTCAACCTCGTAAGCAGAAAAGAGTTTTTCATAAATCATTTGCAATCTGTTTTGCTCTTCCTGTTGCTGCTCAAAAGACGCATTGAATTGTTTTTTTAACGATTGGATCTCATTTAGATCGATGTCATTTTCTGACTTATTGATCATTGCTTTCATCTCTTGATTGATCTGAATCAATTGATCAATCAATTCTTTTTGTTGATGCAGGATGCGCTTTGCCTCCTCCTGCTCATTCTCAAAAGAGAGCATGGATCCGCTGTTTTCTTTGATTAATGACATGATTTGCTCATACAATTCATTGACCTTCATTTTCTTCATTTCGTCTTCATCCTTTCAAGACAACTTTGTCCATGCAAACATTCTTATTTGCCAATAGTTGATAATTCTTCTGATCCACTTCCACCCTATGGATGTAAGGGATGTGATCATCTAAAATACTCATTAAATTTCCTTTGATATTCCCTTTGCCATCAAGAGGCGACTCTTCCAGATACAGGGTATTTCTTGAATTAGATGTTGCTAAAGCGAACAATTCTAATCCCATGTATGAAATTCCCACGGTATCATTTTCTGTTAACCGCAAAGCTAACTGTTCCCGAATGAAATCAAGTGTTGTATTAAATTTCTGGGTTACCTTCAATGTTGCAGTATCACGAATCGTGACCAAGTTGATTGCTCCCTGATAAAAGTAATAATTCAAGATGCTTTGCTGCTGATCATTGAAAAAAGCAATCTCTTGAACCTGATCGTTACAATAATAAATAGTTGAGAACAATTTCCCGTCAGCGGCATATTCTTCAATGAAGTCTATCGTGCCATCCGGATAGAAGTACCGTACCTCTTTGACATGTCTTCTAGTCATAGGGTATAAGCTCACTTTGCCTATTTCATCCCCGTCTGTAATCAACGAAATGGTACGATCTTCGTTCATATAGACTTCTGTACAATAAGCCGTTGGGACTTGGTTAAAAAATAAAAAGGTTTCTGGATCGTGGCTCCGTTGTGTGACTTGATCTAAAATATTTATTCCCTGCACCGCTTCTTTTTGAAGCATCGCTTGAAAATTTGGACTTGGTGAGATAGACAACACTTGGTTTCCTTCTTTGATTCGTGATTTTTGTGTCATCCATATCCGGTCATTGGGTCGGATTACAGTGACTAATTCATAATGCATCGATCAACTCACTCCATTTCTCTGCAATTATCGAGTCTTGAAACATCCGGACAGACTTGCGGGTGTTGGCTTTAAGTTGGTTTAAATCAGTAGCGACTAACTGACGAATTCCTTCTGTTAGTTGCTGGACATTGTAGGTATCATCATTTCTGGAAAAGTCTTTCAAATACCCATTGACCCCTTCTTTGATCAACTCCATCGCCCCAAAACGTGCCTTGTACGTCACAATTGGTAATCCCGCATTCAATGCTTCGATATAGGTCAATCCAAATCCTTCTGAAAAAGAGCCAGAAATAAAGGCATCATAATTGGGATATACCTCATTGATCGCATGGGAGTGGCCTTTTAATTGAATATATTCTTCTGCATTTAGCTCCTTGATTATTGCATTCAACTTGCTTTCTTCTCCGCCTTGACCATAGATATCTAAAGAGAGTGTTGGATGTTCTTTTTTTGCTGCAGCAATTGCACGTATCACAAGATCAATGTGCTTTTCTGATGCCAAGCGAGAGACCGTCACAAACTTCTCCGCCTGTTGTTTGCCTTTTTCAAATGATTCTTCTGTCATATCGCGAATCCCCCCCACAGGGATCGTCACAATTTTTTCGGATTCGTTTGGAAAATCGATCAGTAGATCTTGTCTCTGCAATTCTGTCGCAACAACGATGTGAGTAACTTGCTCTAAATGCGTCAATGCATATTCATAATAATTGTTCCAAAGAGGCGCACGAGGTACATCACGATCAGATAAATGATCAGCATGTACTATTTCGATCAATTTGATTTCTGGAGGACAATGATCATATAAGGCGGCCTCACTTTCTTCTCCTCGATCAATGATGATAGTTTTGGTTTCTGGGAACTCTTCCATCAATTGTTTAAAGAAAAAGCGTTGCAGCAAGACTTCATTTCTAAAGAAGCGATGTTTGCCCTTAAAAGCAAACAAGTGAATATTCGTCATCACTCTTCCTCGATGAGGATCATTGCGATAGCTGTACATGATTTTTCTTTGATTCGTTCGATAGTCAAAAATCTCTACCCGATAATCTGAAACTAGCAATAACCCTTCTTTTTTTCGGCTAGGGGATTTTTCCATGTGCTCAACGATTTTCAATCCTGATGATGTGATGGTTTCTTTAATCCTATGCGTGTTCGTGGCGTCTACCAAGAGGTCCTGTTTCGCGGTAAAATTCGCTTTAGCTCCTTGTCTTAAATAGTCACCTTCTAGGGCAAAATATTCCCACATGGAGATGACTTTATTGTCTGGTATCTTCCAAGCTGCCATCGCTTCATGAAGATTCTTTACTAATTCCATAAAAATATATTTATACGGAATATTTTTTCTATCAAAACAAGCAGCACGGTAGAACTGTGCATGTTCCACACCAGAATTGCCGATTCCCATTGCTTTATTTACAAAAAAATTCATGATGTCCCCCTTTTATTTAGGTTGATTTTTTTCTATTTTCTTTTAAATTTTCTAATACATTCAGTGCCCTTCGATTAAGTACGATTTTTTTCTGCAAACGATGCATAAGCTCAGTTGACTCAGTTTCTTTGTTTGGTTTTGCAAATAATAAAGCCAGTATAGAAAAATCATCGTGATAACAGGATTCCAGTAAAGAAAAATTTTGTCCCATTTTAAGGGTGATTTGATCAGGATTATCGATTCGCTGATAGATTTGTTCAAGCAAAACTTCCAAAAACGATGAAGCAGCCGTAACACCGGGTTCAATAAATAATCCCGCTTCACAATCAGGAAGTGAATATTCTTTGACATAACTATTCTGTTTTTCGAATACAACCGATAATGCAGCACTTTCCCCCACCAACGGAGTAACTGCAACAATGTTTGCTCCTGAGTTTGAGCCTGAGTTTGCGCCTATAGGAACCACCGCCAAAGCTTGGTTCTCCTTAGTGGATAAAACCAATTCCTTAAAAAGAATCTGTTGGTGCTTCTTGTTTACCATATGAATTTGGTAATCAGTGGCGTTTTGTGGAAAACGGAAGCTCTCCTGGGTTGTTTCGAAGACCAGTTTTTCAAGAAAAAAGCCGTCTTTATCAAAAAATTCCACCAGCAGCTGGACTGCTTCTTTACGATCGAATTCAGCATGAAGTGTTAACTCGTACTCGTGTCCAGGCAGCAACATCGGCAACATAGGTGATTTTCGACTACTGTGAAATTCTGTTTTCGAATACCAGGACTTAATACTGACGCCAGGAGGCATCAGAGGTGAAGAATAAGCGACGTCACCAGAGGATGTGTAGGCTATTTTTGCGCCATAATTGTAATTATCATTAAAGTCGATCCCCCACTTGATACGGTACATGCTATTCATCGACTCCCCCATTTCTTATAAAATTTTCTTGATATTCCGATGAAATGTATGCACAAGAATATTCTTGTATTGTTTCAAAAACCAATTGTTGATGGCGGGACTATTGTCGTTATGACGGCCTATCATGCCTTTATATAGAACACGAGTCATGGGAAAATTGTTTTTTAGAAATTCAAATAACATTGGAAATGCCTTCATGTCATAATCGTCTTGTTTCATGTAGGCGATAGCAAATGTCGTTTGCCTGTAGTCTCCACTTTTAAACTTTTCCCAGAAACGTCCATTCAATTGACTACTTGCTTCTTCTGAAACAAAGCCAATATTGTAAAGCAGCATATCCAATGAGGTTGGAAATCCTGTTGGCCGATTGATGCGTTCATTGAGTGCAATAGATCCAAGATTCGTCAACGGTTTCCCCACGATGACACTGTTTGGACTCAAATCACTCGCATAATAAAGAGCGCCAAAAGTGCCCATCGACAATCCAGATAAAATGAGATCCGATTTTTGAAATCCCAACAATGCTAGTTTTTCTAATATGATTGTTACGATTTCTTGTTCAAATTTCTGGCTGCCTAGATAGAAATTTCCTCCTTCTAGACGGGGGTCACCAATCAGCAAAAAAGGACAGCCCATGCTCCCCATCATTCCACGTCCTTCGAATCCTTCAGCAGAGCGATATCCGGAAAAATAAACCGCTAATGGAGGTTTTAGGTCTCCTGGATTAAAGTAATAGATCACTTCTCCGCCCAGATGCTCATCATCCCGGATCCGGCCGCCCCCTGGAATCATGACACTTTCATCTGCCATTGCTCGTCGCAAGTGCATTTGTCCGATCGTAAATTGTCCTTGATTTCCTTTGGCATACAATGAGACGTTGATGTATGCCTGTTGATCCAATTTGAAGTAAATCGGATCCCCATTTATGATGCGATCGTGGGCGATCTCAATCACTTGAATGACCTGATTTGTGTTTTCTTTGATGAAAAAAAGTTTGATCTTCAGTATCACCTCTCCTTGGATATTTGCGATCTCGGGATAAAAACATGTCCGTTCCTCTTTAGGGATCAGGTTCGTCATTTTCCAAGTAGTGATTTGCTGATAATCTGGTGTCAATTGTGCCTTTACCTGACAAGCTGCATGTCCTTCTTTAGTGATTTGCAACGATACATCTTTATTAAATTTCATGTGATCCATCGATAACTTATATCCTTGCTGCTTCGCTGAAAATTGTTCATTGATGCTACTAAAAACATTTTCCAACTGTTGTTCATCAAACAGTTTTGCTGCTTTTAATGTGAAGAGCGCTTGAACTTCGGGAGATAGCTGACAGTTTTTTTCGTAAAAGATTTGATAGGCTGGCAGTTGTTCCAATAGCTCCTTGTCTTCAAAAATCAACGCATCTTTCTCTAGTAGAAAAAGGGCTCGATGGTACTTGCTGTTATATTTGTCTTTCTCGAACAGCTGCAGTTCCTGCTCATCTTTTCTGAAATCATAGGCTAACGGAAGCCATTGATAAACAAACAAAGAAGAAAGCTGTTTTTGCCACTCTGA
The DNA here is from genome assembly GCF_051711125.1 of Enterococcus sp. DIV0574. Classification (NCBI taxonomy): domain Bacteria; kingdom Bacillati; phylum Bacillota; class Bacilli; order Lactobacillales; family Enterococcaceae; genus Enterococcus; species Enterococcus sp. DIV0574. The sequence continues at coordinate 790,234 of NZ_JBIOMA010000001.1, read as the reverse complement.
AGAAACAGCTGCAGCCGCAATATGGAATATCTTTATTTGTTTAGACGACGCCATAGAGCAGATCCCTCCATTGTTTGATGACATTTTCTTCGCTAAATCGTTCAATATAACTGATATTTTCTACTAGTGCTTGGTTCCAATTGTTTAAATCATCCATATAAAAAGCGATTGCTGGATCTAGGTCTCTGATTTGACCAATGATTTGCCCATTCTTTTGGTCATCAACATAATCGGTTTTCTTCCGAACGAGCTGAGGAATTCCTGCGCTTACTGCCAATGCTTGTTTCTGCACATCAACTTCAGCAGACAAATCAATATACAAACGTGTCTCATTAAAATCCTGTCGAATCGTCGTGAGGTGAGAATCCAATCGAAAGTGAATCCTGAAGTTGACATCAACTGCTTCTACCAGATTTCTCCAGTTTTCGCTTTCTCGGATCTCTTCAATCGCCTCTTCATCTGTTTTAAATAACTTCTTGGCTTTTTTTGCTTCAAAATACTTCAGTACCTTCTGATACTCCTCAGATTCACTATCGACACCAAAGTGAGTATCAACCATTTCTTTTTGTGCTTCACGTAAAACGACTTCGCTTTGGAATGTCGTCGTTTCGATAATTAAGTCATAACGATCATTTTGAATGACTTTTTGCAGCAATAAGTGATGGATTCTCAGAACGTCTTCGTTAAGCTCACCGGCGTTCCAATAAAGAACCAGCTGCGGAATGGAGTTGCTATTGCCTAGATGGAAAGAAGTTGTGTAAATAGGTATGCGCTGTATACGAGATGGGTCATTGACACCGGAATGTCTCATTAAAGACAAGAGCGCTGTTTGATTACTAGTGGAATCAGTAATAATTTTATTTTCGGCTGCCCACAATTCTGCTTTTTCCTCTGGTGCACACTTTGAAAGTTGGTGAGCATCAGAAACGATCTGAATCACTCGCTTTCGTTGCTCATTCGTTTTGACCAATCGCAGATTCCGCTCATTTGTCAAACAGATCAGTTGATCTTCGGATTCACTATTCCATTGAAATTGATTCATCATTTCTAAGAGAAGATCCTCCATACTTCGATACTGACTTTTCTTTAGTCCAATTCTTTGAGAATCAATCAGCTCAACATGCGGATTTTCTCCAAAGTATTCCACACATTTTTCCATTCCCGATTCGTTATAGTAAATCCTCTTTACTTGTTCCCCATTGTCTGTCTGCAATGATTTTGCAGAAATAAATCCTCGATCATCGAAGAAGAGAATTTGTCGGTAAGGGTCCGTCATTAAATACATTTGTTCCGCAAAGCCAAAAGCATTGAAACGAATTTCACCAAATGGTTGATCTTCCTTGATCAACGTGATACCAAAAGGCGTATAGACTTTCTCCACATTGTGAGAAAGAGGCAAGTCATCTACATCTAAAGGAAACCCATTGATCTTGTGAATATCTTGCAAGCGATCGTAAAGCGAAGTCATCTGAGCTGCTTCTAACCCATACGCATGCATTTTATAGCGCAAAAACGGGATATGTTCCAATAACAATAAGTGGTACGGTTCTCGATTGTTCTTGAAAAGCTGAATGACATTCATCATGTAGTCACTTTCTAAATTGCCGCTGCTGGTCGTCCAATCGGGAATAAAATAATTCAAAGAATTGCCTCCTAACATCCTCTAAAAAATCCGGTAAGTGCGTCTGGAAAAGAGGAAGCGTATTTCATTTGTGATAGTTTCTAAAATAATGATCAACATAAAAATACTTCCAAAATAAAAAGCTAAGTTGGAAATGATCTGATTTTGCAACCCAATCAATAACGGAATCATTGAAATGATCACAAGATAACTGTTGCCAAGCAATGCAACCGTAGATAATCGCTTCAATATATATCTCTCCGTCTGTTTACCAGGTGCAATATTTAAAATATAGTCTCCTGTCTCTTTAAGATTTTTGGCTATATCGTAAGGTCGAACGTTAATAAAACTAAATCCATAACCTAAAACATAGAGAATCAGACCATAAGTGAAAACACCCCGCACATTATTAAATGAAAAGTAAGTCGTAATAAAATTCGAAAAGCCTGTGTCTCCCCACTTTTCATTCAAGAGTAAAAGCTGCGGCATTGAAAAGACGGTTACCGCAAACATAAACGGCATCGCTCCTGCAGGCAAAAGACGAATGGGAATATACGAATTGTTGAAGCGACTATCAATACCTGTCCGTTCAATATTGATGCGGTATTCTGCACTGTAAAGGAAAAGCGTTAGATAAATAAAGATTAAAGTCACTATAACCAAACCAATCATAAAATTTTGACTCAAGTGGACGGATTCTGTTTGTCCCGAAATTAACATAGCTGGGATGTTCATCAATAGACCTGGAACGATAAACAAGCTTTGACCACCGATTCCTTTGTCGATATTGATATCGGCTAGCCACGCAACGAACAATCCTCCAGCAGTCAAAATAAGGACTGCTCCTAAAAACAACAAGACAACGGATCCCCCAACAGCTTTTTGATCGATCATTGATGAACGAAATTTTAACACTAATGCGCAACTTTGAAGGACAGCAAATAAAAGAGTCAAACAACGTTGAATATAGCCGATTCTTTTTGTGGAAAGATTTCCGATACTTTCTGTATCAATCATGCTGATCGTTGTCCAGATGATCAGAGCAGTCATATACGGTCCCATTCCTAAAGAAAAAAGCGTTGGAACAGTGAAATTTCCACCGGTTGATGTTGCTAAGAATTTCAGAATCAAGCTAGTTGATTCCTCTGGTATCTTTTCTGAAATAAAAAAAGGAATCGGAATATGCTTTCCTATCTCAACGATGAACAACAGGAAGAAACTCGCGATGATCCTACGAATGAGTTCTTTTTGATTCTTCATTTTCATCTCCAATTTTTCTTACTTTTTTTTCATCTGTAAGGATTAACAAAATAATAGCAAGTTTAAATCCCCCTTTTTTATTTGTTTTTTTGTTGAAACGAAAAAAAAAATGAAAAGGTGGTGTTAGTCATTGTGGTATCATCGTTTTAAATTCAAATAAGAAAACAACGCTTCATTTTTAGATGATCATCTGAGAATGACGAGGATTGGAAAAAAAAGGGGAGAAAATTCCGTAGAAACATCCCCAAAAAGAAGGATTTCATATGAAGAAACTAATTGAACTCATCATACCTCTTGTTTTGCTGTTAGGAGGTATCTTTTTTTTGAAAGATACTTTGACGAATAATGAAACACAGACTGTAGAATCAAGGACTCCTGACAATGAACCTAGTCCTAGATTAGACTTGAAAGCTGTCGTTTTACGGACTGAAGATACTTTGGAGGTAGCTGATCAAGAGTCCATCTATCATGGGGAATTTCCCTACTATAATATGGACACCACCAAAACCTATACGTTTTCCCTTCACTTCGTAACAAGTTCTGGTGAAGCGTTACTTGATCAAAACAAGGAACCACTTATTGCGTCCAAAAAAATGAAACTAGCTGCTTCGAAGGGAAAAATCGTCTTTTTTTTAGAAGCCAATGATTTGATGCGGGATTATCTTTTTGAACTAGAGGACGTAATGATTCGTGCTAAATTAGCCAGTAACACAAATTAATCTGCTAACACTATCAATTTTTGGGGGAAGGATCAGCAAAAATGAAAGATAAAAAATTTCGCAAATATATGCGGTTAGCGAGAAAGGTTCAAAATCTCGCAGACAAGTATCGGCAATTGTCGGATCAAGAATTACAAATGCAAACTATTCTTTTTCGTCAACAACTCGAACTAGGAAAAAAGTTAGAGAGTATACTCCCACAAGCCTATGCTGTAGTTGTCGAAGCAGACCGTCGTGTCTTAGGAATGGAACCTTATTTTGTCCAAATTCTTGGCGCGATTGCTCTTTTTTATGGCAATGTTGCTGAGATGAAAACCGGTGAAGGAAAAACATTGACAGCCACCATGCCGATGTACTTACACGGTCTGGGAGGCAAAGGAAATTTTTTGATTACTTCCAATACCTATTTAGCATTGCGGGATATTGAGGAAACCGGGAAAGTCTATCGTTTTCTAGGACTAACCGTGGCTGCTGGAGTCCCCGAACATGAAGATGAAGGAGAAGAAGTCGACAAAGAGGTCGTCTATGCAGCAGACATTGTCTATACTACCCATAGCGCATTGGGATTTGACTACTTGTTTGACAACTTGGCCGTTTCTCCAGATGAACAATACGTTACCCACTTCAATTATGTACTGATTGATGAAATCGATGCAATATTACTCGATATGGCTCAAACACCATTGATCATTTCAGGAGCTCCCAAAGTCCAGTCCAACTTTTTTACGCTATCTGATTGGTTTGTAAAGAGCCTGATTGAAGGGAAAGACTACCTAAGGAGCGAAAATAAGCGCCACGTCTGGTTTACAGAAACAGGTATTCAAAAAGCAGAAGACTATTTAGGTATCGAAAACATTCTTTCAGAAAAATGGAAAAATCTTTACCGCCATTTAGTCATTGCCTTGCGAGCCAATTATCTCTTGCACTTAAACAAAGACTATGTTGTGGAAGACAATGAAATTCTTTTACTTGACGAAGCAAATGGGCGCAAGTTGATCGGAACAAAACTACAAGCTGGGCTTCATCAAGCAATCGAAGCCAAAGAAGGGGTAGAGATCACCACGGAAAGCCGATCCATGGGCTCCATTACCTATCAGAATCTCTTCCGAAAATTCAAGATTTTATCCGGAATGACCGGGACAGCCAAAACAGACGCTGACGAATTTCGTGAAACTTATAATATTGACGTAATCGAAATTCCAACGAATAAACCCATTCGCCGAAAAGATCATCAGGACCTCGTATATGTTACCAATCAGTCAAAGATCATGGCTTCTTTAGAAGCAGTAAAAAATGCTTTGATCCAAGAACGTCCCGTTCTGATTGAAACAGGATCGGTCTCAATGTCGACTTTATACTCTCTGATTCTCTTAAAGCATCGAATTCCTCATAACCTTTTAAATGCTACAACAGCGACCAAAGAATCCTGGATCATCTCAGAAGCGGGCAAAAAAGGGGCCGTAACAGTAGCCACTTCAATGGCTGGACGCGGTACAGACATTAAACTTGAACAAGACGCGCGGGAAAACGGCGGTCTGTTAGTAGTTGGAACCGAACGAATGACCAGTGACCGAATCGATAATCAGCTGCGGGGGCGCTCCGGACGTCAAGGAGACCCTGGTGATAGCATTTTTTATGTATCCATGGAGGATAAAATCGTTGTTGAAAGTGCACCTAAATGGGCAGCCCAGGAACGAGAACTATTAACTGAACAAGAAAAATCAGCCAATGGTTTCAAGCCATTAAAAAAGAAAAAATACAATAAATTGATCAATCAGTCTCAAAGCAATCGCAAAAATCAAGAAATTGCTGGACGTCAAACAACGCTAGAATTTGACTCAATCATCACCATTCAAAGAGACAAAATGTACAGCATGAGGAACAGTATCATGACAGGCACGCCAGTTGAGTTAGAAAAAATCTTCAACAAATGCATGGAAGAAGTAATCAATCAATTCATCACTAAGAAAGAGAATCTAAATAAACAAGCGATCCTTGATTTCATCTTTAATAATTTGGACTATAATTTTGATATTTTTGAAATCGAGAAACTGGATAAATTTAATAAACGAACCGTCAAAAAATTCTTATTAGCTCTGATTTCAGATCGTTTGACTCACATTCAGCAATTCATGCCAGACAGTTTCCAGCAGCTGTTCTTCAAGCGAATTGTTCTTTTAAAAGCGTTGGATACTCTTTGGATCGAACAATCAGACAACTTGCAGCAATTGAAAACAGTCATCAATGGAAGAAACTGGGGACAACACCGTCCCATCTATGAGTTTCAAGTAGAGGCACACCGTTCTTTCACTCAAATGCGTGAAGCAATTTATCTAGAAGCAATCAGAAATTTATTATTATCCGAGTTGGTAAAAACAGAAGATGGTTCATTCGATGTTGAATTTCCATAATCGGCTATAGCGAATAAAAAAGCGTCACAGTTAGGCAAATCTAACTGTGACGCTTTTTTATTGAGTAGTAACACTTCTATCATTTTAGAAGAGCTAGGAAATTTATCCCAGCCCTTCATAAACTGAAAGGAACTGATTAATCCGTTTCACGCTTTGCTGCATCTTTTTTCTTTTTCATTAAAGCAATCGCAGCTAACAGCGCGGCAATTCCAGCAAGAGACATTTGACTACCGCTTGCATCAGATTCACCAGTCTTAGGAAGAGTGGCTCCAGTCGCATGTCCCCCCACTCCTATGTTGCCTTGTGACGTTCCTGTATTTCCATTCGTTGCATTATTCTGCTCGGAATTTGTAGGAGTTGAAGTAGATCCGCTGATTGATGCACTTTCTGAAAGTGAATGATCTTGACTAGTTGATTGTGATTGTAGTTCTGAAAGACTTTCAGACAAACTATTACTATGATAGTCACTGACGATTTCAGAGTTGACATCACTTGTACTTGTACTTAACGAAGCAGATTCACTAACGCTTGTACTTTCGCTGATTGATTCGCTTGCGCTCATAGAGACGGAGTCCCGATCAGAAGCACTAAAGCTTTCACTCAGACTAGCAGAGTTGCTAGCACTTGTACTATCGCTTGTAGAGCCAGATTCACTTGTCTCAGCACTGCTTGACATTGAGTCACGTTCGCTATCACTGATGCTTGTGCTTTCGCTAGCTGATTCACTCACACTTAGACTTTCACTTGTTGAGTTCGAATCACTTACACTTGCACTATTCGACATTGAATCACGTTCGCTATCACTGATACTTGTGCTCTCGCTAGCTGATTCACTCACATCCAGGCTTTCACTTGTTGAGTTCGAATCACTCGCACTTGCACTATTCGACATTGAATCACGTTCACTGTCACTAATGCTTGTGCTTTCACTGACGGATTCACTCGTACTTGTACTTTCACTCGTTGAATTCGAATCACTTACACTCGCACTATTCGACATTGAATCACGCTCACTATCACTAATGCTTGTGCTTTCGCTAACGGATTCACTCGTACTTGTACTTTCACTCATTGAATTCGAATCACTTACACTTGCACTATTCGACATTGAGTCACGTTCACTGTCACTCGTACTTGTACTTTCACTGGCTGATTCACTCATACTTGCACTTTCGCTTTGACTAATCGATGTGCTTTCACTTGCAGAAATTGACTCACTTGTACTGAAACTGCGGCTTTCTTCCGTAGAAATACTTGCGCTTTCAGACTCAGAATTACGAGTGCTGGAGCTGTCGCTTATACTCTCAGAAGCAGAGACTTGGTCGCTAGTGCTCATTGATTGACTCAAACTTGTACTGTCACTTGCACTAACCGATTCAGAATCTCGGAAACTTTCACTCGTACTAATACTTTCACTAATCGAAGTTGATTCGCTAGGTGAAACCACCGTACTATTCCGCTCGCTTTCGCTAGTACTGATGCTGACGCTAACTGATTCACTTATACTCGAACTTTGTGAATCACTTGTTGAAGCACTCACACTTTGAGACTCAATCACTTCCTGTTTTTCGCTAAGCGACGTACTGATTGATGCCGATTCGCTTAGACTCGTACTAATTGATTGTGAGGTGCTAGTGCTTTCACTAGCACTTGCTGAGACAGAATCATTGGTACTTGTACTGTCACTTGTTGAAAGGCTAGAACTATTCGATCTTGAATATAGATCACTTAAGCTGTCACTTGCACTAGCGCTATTGCTGATCGATGTGCTAGCACTATCACTCGTGCTGAAACTACGTGATTCGCTTGCACTTTCAGATCTAGATACTAAATCACTTTGGCTCGTGCTTAAACTTAAGCTGTTACTGATCGATGTGCTGCCGCTATAGCTCAGGCTGTCACTTCGCGATTCACTCGCACTCTCTGATCTAGATAGTAAATCACTTAAGCTAGTACTTGCACTCAAGCTATCACTGATTGAAGTGCTCATGCTGTTGCTTACACTATCACTCCGTGACTCACTAGCACTTGTTGATTGAGAGTTCATTTCACTTAAACTTAAGCTAGTACTGCTGCTTCCGCTAAAGGAAGTACTTGTGCTTTGACTTAAGCTATTGCTCCGCGACTCACTGGCACTGGCTGAACGAGATAGTAATTCGCTCAAGCTAGTACTGCTGCTTTCACTCGTACTAATTGACGTGCTGCTGCTATAGCTGACGCTATCACTCCGTGACTCGCTGGCACTTACTGATTGAGATAGTTGTTCACTTAGACTTGTACTAGAGCTCAAACTCGTACTAGCTGAAGTACTATTACTGAAACTATTACTTAGACTATTACTTAAGCTAATCCCTTCGGAAAGCGAGTCGCTTGTCAATTGGCTCAAGCTAGTACTCAAGCTGGTACTGTTGCTCATGCTAGTTGACGATGAATCACTCAATGAAATACTAGTACTTGTGCTGAGACTCAGACTTGCAGAAGTACTACTGCTGTAGCTTTGACTTTCACTTGCAAATGATCTACTTTCTGAAAGACTATCGCTATTGCTCAAGCTTGCACTGATTGACAACGAGTCACTGATTGATGTGCTGATACTCAAACTTTCGCTCATACTTACAGAAGCACTATTACTAATACTTGTACTATCACTAGTGCTTGCACTAATGCTTGCTGAGGTACTACTGCTGTAGCTAGAACTGTCACTAGTACTTTGACTAATACTTGCCGAAGTACTGCTGCTATAGCTTTCACTCATACTAGAACGTGAATCACTGATTGACGTACTCATACTATTCGATTCACTGTTGCTGATACTTGAACTAATTGAAGCAGAATCACTGACTGAAGTGCTGACACTTGTGCTCAGGCTCAAGCTGGTTGAAGTACTACTGCTATAACTTTGACTTTCACTAGCCCGCGAATCGCTGACTGACGTACTTTCGCTTGTTGAATCGCTACTGCTTACACTTGTGCTGCCGCTATAGCTTGCAGAATCACTCGCACTCAGTGATGTTGAAATACTTGTGCTCAATGACATGGAGTCACTGATTGATGTGCTCACACTTGCTGATTCGCTGTTACTAATACTTGTACTTACAGATAATGAATCACTGATCGACGTACTTGTACTTGTCGAGTCACTGTTACTTACGCTTGTGCTGCCACTGTAACTTGCAGAATCACTCGCACTCAGTGATGTTGAAATACTTGTACTCAATGACATAGAGTCACTGATTGACGTGCTCACACTTGCTGATTCACTGTTACTAATACTTGTACTTACAGATAATGAATCACTGATCGACGTACTTGTACTTGTTGATTCACTGTTGCTTACGCTTGTACTTAGCGACGAAGAATCACTTAGTGACGTGCTTTCGCTTGTTGAATCACTATTACTGATACTTGTGCTTACTGATAATGAATCACTGATCGAAGTGCTTGTACTTGTTGACTCACTGTTACTTACACTTGTGCTCAATGATGATGAATCACTGATCGACGTACTCGTACTTGTCGATTCGCTATTACTTACACTTGTGCTACCACTGAAGCTTGCGGAATCGCTCGCACTTAGTGATGCAGAAATGCTTGTGCTCAGAGACAACGAATCGCTGATTGATGTACTTGTACTTGTCGAATCACTGTTACTTACGCTCGTACTACCGCTGTAACTTGCAGAATCACTCGCGCTTAGTGATGCCGAAATACTTGTACTCAATGAGGATGAATCACTGATTGACGTACTCAAGCTTGTTGACTCACTGATACTTGCAGATGTTGATTCACTTGCTGACGTACTTGTACTTGTCGAATCACTGTTACTTACGCTCGTACTACCGCTGTAACTTGCAGAATCGCTCGCACTTAGTGATGCAGAAATACTTGTGCTCAATGAGGATGAATCACTGATTGACGTGCTCAAGCTTGTTGACTCACTGATACTTGCAGATGTTGATTCACTTGCTGACGTACTTGTACTTGTCGAATCACTGTTACTTACGCTCGTACTACCGCTGTAACTTGCAGAATCGCTCGCACTTAGTGATGCAGAAATACTTGTACTCAATGAGGATGAATCACTGATTGACGTACTTGTACTTGTCGAATCACTGTTACTTACGCTCGTACTACCACTGAAACTTGCAGAATCGCTCGCGCTTAGTGATGCGGAAATACTTGTGCTCAATGAGGATGAATCACTGATTGACGTACTTACGCTTGTTGAATCACTATTACTTACGCTCGTGCTTAGTGATGATGAATCACTCATTGACGTACTTGCACTTGTCGAATCACTGTTGCTTACGCTCGTACTACCGCTGTAACTTGCAGAGTCGCTCGCGCTTAATGATGCAGAAATACTTGTGCTCAATGATGATGAATCACTGATTGATGTGCTCAAGCTTGCTGACTCGCTGATACTTACGCTAGTGCTTAGTGATGATGAGTCACTGATTGATGTGCTTACGCTTGCGGATTCACTATTACTGATACTTGTGCTTACAGATAATGAATTACTGATCGACGTACTTGCGCTTGTTGAATCGCTATTACTTACGCTCGTGCTACCGCTGTAGCTTGCAGAATCACTCGCACTTAGTGATGCGGAAATACTTGTGCTTACTGACAATGAATCACTGACTGACGTACTTGCGCTTGTCGACTCACTGTTACTTACGCTCGTACTACCGCTGTAACTTGCAGAATCACTCGCGCTTAATGATGCCGAAATACTTGTACTCAATGAGGATGAATCACTGATCGACGTACTTGCACTTGCGGATTCACTGTTACTGATACTTGTGCTTACAGATAACGAATCACTGATCGACGTACTTGCGCTTGTTGACTCACTAATACTTGCAGATGTTGACTCGCTAGCTGACGTACTCGTACTTGTCGAATCACTGTTGCTTACGCTTGTGCTGCCACTGTAACTTGCGGAATCACTCGCGCTTAATGATGCAGAAATACTTGTACTCAATGAGGATGAATCACTGATTGATGTACTTACGCTTGTTGAGTCACTAATACTTGCAGATGTTGATTCGCTAGCTGACGTACTTGCACTTGTCGAATCACTGTTGCTTACGCTCGTACTACCGCTGTAACTTGCAGAGTCGCTCGCGCTTAATGATGCAGAAATACTTGTGCTCAATGAGGATGAATCACTGATTGATGTGCTCAAGCTTGTTGAATCACTGATACTTGCAGATGTTGACTCACTAGCTGACGTACTTGCACTTGTCGAATCACTGTTGCTTACGCTCGTACTACCGCTGTAACTTGCAGAATCGCTCACACTTAGTGATGCAGAAATACTTGTACTCAATGAGGATGAATCACTGATTGACGTGCTCAAGCTTGCTGACTCGCTGATACTTACGCTAGTGCTTAGTGATGATGAGTCACTGATTGATGTGCTTACGCTTGCGGATTCACTATTACTGATACTTGTGCTTACAGATAATGAATTACTGATCGACGTACTTGCGCTTGTTGAATCGCTATTACTTACGCTCGTGCTACCGCTGTAGCTTGCAGAATCACTCGCACTTAGTGATGCGGAAATACTTGTACTCAATGACATAGAGTCACTGATCGACGTACTTATGCTTGTTGACTCACTAATACTTGCAGATGTTGACTCGCTAGCTGACGTACTCGTACTTGTCGAATCACTGTTGCTTACGCTTGTGCTGCCACTGTAACTTGCGGAATCACTCGCGCTTAATGATGTCGAAATACTTGTACTCAATGAGGATGATTCACTGATTGATGTACTTACGCTTGCGGATTCACTATTACTGATACTTGTGCTTACAGATAACGAATCACTGATCGACGTACTTGCGCTTGTTGACTCACTAATACTTGCAGATGTTGATTCGCTAGTCGACGTACTTGTGCTTGTCGAGTCACTGTTGCTTACACTTGTGCTGCCGCTGTAACTTGCAGAATCGCTCGCGCTTAATGATGTCGAAATACTTGTACTCAATGAGGATGATTCACTGATTGATGTACTTACGCTTGTTGAGTCACTGTTACTTGCAGATGTTGATTCACTAGCTGACGTACTTGCACTTGTCGAATCACTGTTACTTACGCTCGTACTACCACTGTAGCTCGCAGATTCGCTCGCACTTAATGATGCCGAAATACTTGTACTCAATGAGGATGATTCACTGATTGATGTACTTACGCTTGTTGAGTCACTGATACTTGCAGATGTTGACTCACTAGCTGACGTACTTGCACTTGTCGAATCACTGTTACTTACGCTCGTACTACCACTATAGCTCGCAGATTCGCTCGCACTTAATGATGCCGAAATACTTGTACTCAATGAGGATGATTCACTGATTGATGTACTTACGCTTGTTGAGTCAATGATACTTGCAGATGTTGACTCACTAGCTGACGTACTTGCACTTGTCGAATCACTGTTACTTACGCTCGTACTACCGCTGTAACTTGCAGAGTCGCTCGCGCTTAATGATGTTGAAATACTTGTACTCAATGATAATGATTCACTGATCGAGGTACTTGTACTTGTCGAATCACTGTTACTTACGCTTGTGCTGCCGCTATAGCTTGCAGAATCACTCGCACTTAATGATGCAGAAATACTTGTGCTCAATGATGATGAATCACTGATTGACGTGCTCAAGCTTGTTGACTCACTGATACTTGCAGATGTTGATTCACTTGCTGACGTACTTGTACTTGTCGAATCACTGTTACTTACGCTTGTGCTGCCACTGTAACTTGCAGAATCACTCGCACTTAGTGAGGCGGAAATACTTGTACTCAATGACAATGAATCACTAAGTGAGGTGCTCAAGCTGGTTGACTCACTGATACTTACTGATAGTGAATTGCTTGCAGAAATACTTTCACTTGTTGAATCGCTATTACTTACACTCGTACTGCCGCTGTAACTTGTTGATTCACTTGCACTTAGTGATGTCGAAACGCTGACACTCACTGAGGATGAATCACTAAGTGAGGTACTCAAGCTTGTTGAATCACTAATACTTACCGATAAAGAATCACTAGCTGATATGCTGGCACTGATTGAGTCACTGATACTTGTAGATGTTGATTCGCTAACTGACGTACTCACACTTGTCGAATCACTGTTACTTACGCTCGTACTACTGCTGTAACTTGCAGATTCGCTCGCACTTAGTGAGGTAGAAATACTTGTACTCAATGAGGATGAATCACTGATTGATGTGCTCAAACTGGTTGACTCACTGATACTTACTGATAGTGAATTACTTGCAGAAATACTTTCACTTGTTGAATCGCTATTACTTACACTCGTACTGCCGCTATAGCTGGCTGATTCACTACTAGACTCACTATTACTATCGCTAATGCTCAATGACATCGACGTACTAATTGAATTTGAGATCGATTCTGACTCCGATAAACTTTCGGATAAACTCATGCTTGCACTCAACGAATCAGAAATAGATTCACTTAAACTAATGCTTTCACTGAGGGAAGAAGAATCCGATTCACTGATAGCGACAGATAATGATTCTGATGCTGAAATACTTTCTGATACTGAGTCACTTTCTGACAGAGATAGTGACGTGGATTCACTTAGTGATTCCGAGAGTGAAACTGATACTGACTCTGATAAAGATAAACTTTCAGAATCACTTGTACTGTTGCTCAATGATCCAGAAACAGACGCACTTAAGCTGGAACTATCACTTTCCGAATCAGACTCTGATACACTAGCTGATATAGATAACGATTCTGATGCCGAAAGGCTTTCTGACATTGAATCACTATCCGATAATGAAATAGATGTTGAAATACTTTCAGATAGGGATTCTGACAACGATTCTGAATCACTAATAGAAATTGATAGAGACATTGATTCGCTTTCTGAAATAGATGTAGATAACGAACCACTTTCTGAGTCTGATACCGAAACAGATTCACTGATAGAAAGAGACGTTGACTCTGAGTCACTCAATGAAATCGAAACCGATTCTGAATCACTTAAAGAAGTTGAAGTAGAGATTGATGTTGACAATGATTCAGAAGTCGAGTCATTCATGTCAGATTCACTTTCTGAAATAGACGATGACACTGAGTTGCTCTCTGAATCTGATACTGAAACAGACGCACTAATTGATGTAGAAATTGATTCTGATAATGAGTCACTTTCTGAAATTGATTGAGAAAGAGAAACACTTTCTGACTCAGAAGTAGAAGTAACAATGGATTCTGATAATGATTCGCTTCCCGAAATAGACTCGGACGTAGACAATGATACCGGGTCTTGTTCATAATTGACCGTAAACATCTGTGGCGAAGAATCCGTTTGAGATGCTCCATTGCTGGTAGTATCAAAAGTTTGATTGGCAGCCATAGCTTCCGCTAATGTATTGTAGACTACTCCATCTGGTCCTGTAACCGTATAGATATACCCGTTTCTCTCTAAATCTGCATCAGTCACCCCAAGAGTGAAACTTTCATTTGAAACACCGGAAGTACCATATTTTCCAACAGTGACAGTTCCTGGGATTTGCTCAAATGCTTCCCCTGTAGCAGGATCTGATTCAGGTTGATTATTACCAACGACACCGACTTCTTGATAGGATGGATAAAGAGTGATCGTAATAAATTGTTGATCACTGTCTGTTGTACTGCCATTATTACTAGTACTATCAAAAACAAATGTTCCAGTTTGATCTGCATAATAACCAGCTTGAGTTAGGTAATCCGCGATTAAGTCAGAATAGCTTAGTTCTTGACCAGTCGTCCCATTGATAGCAACTGTGCCAACTTGGTTTTGTAATGGACGGCCATCTGAATTAACAAAAGTTACATTGACAGTTTGTGTGTCTGCTGCAACGTAAATGGTTGTCAGACTCGCTTCAGTTCCGACTGTAGTAGATCCAGGCTGTACATTGCCATTCAATACGGCACCTGTTGCATAATAGTAACCCGGAGGCAAATTAGTCGAAGTATAGTAACTATTTGTCCAATCGATAACATTCCCATAGTTTGCAGGAATTCTATCTGTTCCGGAAGCTTCGGTACCAGCATTCATATACTCAGAAGAGATTACTTGACCAGTCTTAACGTCGACATATTGGTACTGAACCGAATGATTGGCAACACCATATACATAAATATTATAAGTATAATTTGTGTTCTCCATTGGAACAATCGCAACCGTCGCTTGCCCATAGCTGTCCCCATTATCGGCATTAGTCGTACTATCTCCGCCGCTTTGACCATCATTTTTAGCTGAACTAGCAACTTGGGTACCGATTGCCCACATATAATTTTCAGGCATTAACTCATTGGCATACTCCAATGTTTGCAAATCAAGATACTCACCAATGTAATTAACGTCTGGATCAATTGGCATATCAACAGTTTTAATAATATTGCCGTACTGATCAACATAATTTACGGTTACGGTTCCTGGCGCAATCGCAACAGTCGCTAATTCACGGGTAGAAGTGTCTACAATGTTAGATGTAGTAACATTTCCAGCCGTATCTTTAATAGTTGTTGTCGAACCTGAAATAGTCATTTCCACGAATTTTAAGTTACGGTTGCCTTCTGGAGCAGCGGTTTGGCTACTGCTGCCTTGCCATGTACTGATCTGAGAATTATTCATGACAAATGTTCCCGAACCGGTAATCAATCGACCTGCCGAAACAGCTCCTGAAGAAGTTAGACGGGCTAAGTGCAATGCCCGCGGTGAAATAAAGCGAACTGTTGCACCGGAAGCCACGTTCACAACAGTGTTGGCATTCCATTGTTGCAGATCAAGTACTGTTCCTGCATTAAATGTAACAACCGCTCTATTCGTGACGTTTAGCGAGTTGGAACCTACTGTACGAGTTGCCGTCATTTGCAGATTTTGACCAAAAGTTGCGGTTCGGTCATTTGATTGACTTCCCGAGTAACGAGAAAAATCGAGTAGCATTTGGAAACCGTCTTGTTTCCAAGTTACGTCATCTCCGACAGTAATTGAGTTAAATCCATAATAGACAAGGGGATAGTTGTTGCTGTTATAGGTACTTAGCTCGTTTCCAATAATTGTCGCGCCATCGCCCACTTTAAAGGTGTGATTGAATCCTGTATCACTCGCATTATTGCCACGGATTGCCATATAGTAAAACATGGAGTAGCCGGTAGTACCAGCTGTCCGATTCAACTCTACATGGGCTCCGTTAGCGATTGCTACTTCACCAATTTGCATCAATTCTTGTTTGACATTTGCGATGACTTTACCTGATAAAGTAACGTGACTGTCCTCTGCATCCAGCAATCGTCGTGGTTGATAAGCGGTATCTGTCCCGCTAACACCATCTCGACCTTCGAGAGTCACATTATTGATATTGAAGTACCAGTACCCATAACCTCCGGTTGCTGATCGTGAATCGATCACTCCATCTGCATTACCTGTGCCACTGTCTCCTGAGTTGGTACCTGATTGCCAATGAATCAAATTCACATCTGTGATCGTAAAGATAGAACCGCGAACTGTAGAACTTGTCCCTACATTAAATGCTGCTCCTGCCATATTGACTGTAAACCCATTACCGTCAATAATCACACTCGTTGCCCGCCATCCTAAATCACGGGTAGCCACATTGGTAGCTGCCGTAATATTAGCGGTTACCTCAATATAGGTAATCGAAGCATTTCCATATGCTGCTTTCAGCGTAGCCCAGTCATTCACTGCTGCATAAGTGCCATTAGCAATAGCTGTTTGCTTGTATAATTCCTTATTTTTCACTTGGTCCGGAACATCAACCGTCACCCCAGAAGGTGAATTGGTTTTGTTACCATCGTTGATTGCCTGCTCAAATTCTTCTCGGCCCATATCTGGATCCGCAGAAACATTGATTTTAACAATCTGCCCTGATTGGGTGGTGATGGCAAAACTAGCAATCAAATTATTGGCACTAGCATATTGTTGTGCTGCCCGAATCAAAGATGTGCTTGGTGATTTGCCATCTTTGACAACAATTTCTAATGCATTCGTCGTGGTGTCAACCGACGCTTGTACTTTCTTGGGTACTAATTGATCGAAGAGATCTTGTGCTTTTTGTGACTCCACTTTATTTTTTTCGGAAACAGTTTGTTTTGGTTGGTTCTTTTGACTTACTGAAGTTGAATGAGAGCCACTTGTCGATTGTGACAACGATAGACTTGTCGATTCTGAGGCACTTGACGACAATGAGCCACTTTCAGAAATCGAGGCACTTTCAGAGATACTCAAACTTTCTGATTCAGATCCGCTCTTCTCTTCCGAAAGACTCATTGATTCAGAAACACTTTGAGATGCCTCGATACTGGTAGCTTTGTTTTCAGTTTCTGAATCACTCCTACTCTGTGATTCTGTTACACTCGTTGACTCTGTCGCACTTTGTGACTGGGTGTTGCTTTCGGATTCAGAAAAACTTTCCGATGGACGCATGCTTTCAGATTGTGAAGTAGCCTCACTTTCTTGCGTCGATGAAGCAGGAATTTTGGCATTCGTTTTATTTGCCAAGACGTTCTCGGCATTTGCTTCTTTACTTGCATCTAAAGGCGGTGTGATTTCTGAAGCATGCGCCACGATTGGTGTGATACTCAATCCAGCAATGCCAGTAAAAGAAGTGATCGTTGCATAGACCCAATGTTTTCCGCTTTTATACATCTTGTAGCGTTCACTTTTATTGGAGCGTAGCAACTTTCGATAATTATTCTTTTTACTCATTACGTTTATTTTTCTCCCCTTTCATAAAACTATTTTTATAAGCTTCCCCTAGTCCTATTTTTAAAAGATAGGACAATTCATTATTTCATAACTAGTAAAAAATTTACGTTTTGTCCCAGAATCGGGACAAAAAAAGAGCAACCTCTTCCATAAAAGAAGTTACTCTGCTTGAAATTCATGTTTGACTAGTTTTAAAGCGGCTGCAATCGTATCATCCATATCATAATAACGATAGTTTGCTAGACGCCCACCAAATAAACATTTTTTTTGCTGATGCGCTAATTTTTCATACTTGCGATACAGTGCATGATTGATTTGATCGTTAATTGGGTAGTAAGGAATGTCTCCCTTCCGCCAAGTTTTTGGAAATTCTTTCGTGACAACTGTTTTTTTTGTCACAACTGGACAAAAATGTTTATGCTCAATGATTCGCGTATAGGGCGTTTGACTGTCTGTAAAGTTCATGACTGCTGTTCCTTGATAATTATCTGTATCATATGTTTCAGTTTCAAAATGTAAAGAACGATAGGCCAACTCCCCGTAACAATATTCAAAATATTGGTCAATCATTCCAGTATAAACAATCTTCTTGGTTGATGCTTCATGACGCGTACGGTCTGCAAAAAAATCAGTTTCTAAAGAAACTTCAATCAGTGGATTTGAAAGCATTTTTTGAATCATTTCTGTATAGCCCAATTTTGGAATGCCTTGAAAAGTATCCGTAAAATAATTGTTGTTAAATGTATACCGGACCGGCAGTCTTTTAATAATAAAAGAAGGTAGCTGAGCACATCCTCGTCCCCACTGTTTTTCCGTATAGCCTTTGATCAGCTTATGATAAATATCTGTCCCCACCAAAGAAAGAGCTTGTTCTTCTAAATTTCGGGGTCTTTTTATTCCTGTCTTTTCAATTTGAGCCATTAGTTTGATGCGAGCTTCATCTGGTCTTTTGGTTCCCCATAATTGGTAAAACGTGTTCATATTGAAGGGGAGATTATATAGCTCACCTTTATAGTTTGCAATAGGTTCATGAATATAGGGATAAAAATCAGCAAACTGATTGACGTAGTCCCAAATTTTTTTGCTCGATGTGTGAAAGATATGCGCACCATATTTATGTATGTCAATTCCGACTTGTTTTTCTGTATAACAGTTGCCACCAATATGTGCTCGTTTTTCCAACATTTTCACCGAGTGTCCCCGTTTAGCTGCTTCATAAGCAAAAACCGAGCCAAATAGTCCTGTACCAACGATTAGATAATCATACACCATGTATTTCTCCTAAATTTATTTTTTCTTTTATTATAGAGTTTCGCTAAACCAGAACTATAATTTCTTTTTTTAGAAAAAGAAAATAAAGAAGAAAAGACTGCTCTCTGTTCCATGAGAAAAATAAGTCTTGATTCAAATCACTTAATCCAGACAGCAAAAAAGCTCTGAAATCACAGCGGTTGTTAAATCAACCGCTGCTCTTTCAGAGCAATGTAATCATCGAAAGATTATTTGTTTTTCAAGTTGTAAAAAGCTTGCAAGCCTTTGTATTCAGCAACTTCACCAAGTTGGTCTTCGATACGTAGTAATTGGTTGTATTTAGCAATACGGTCAGTACGTGAAAGAGAACCAGTTTTGATTTGGCCAGCATTTGTTGCAACTGCGATATCAGAGATTGTTGAATCTTCTGTTTCACCTGAACGGTGAGAAACAACGGCAGTATAACCAGCTTCTTTAGCCATTTCGATCGCATTGAATGTTTCAGTCAATGTACCGATTTGGTTTACTTTGATTAGGATTGAGTTACCGATACCGTTTTTGATTCCTTTTTCAAGGATTTCAGTGTTTGTAACAAACAAGTCGTCACCAACTAATTGAACTTTGTCGCCTAGGCGTTCAGTCAATAGTTTCCAACCATCCCAGTCGTTTTCATCCATACCATCTTCGATTGTGATGATTGGGTATTTGTTAACTAACTCTTCCAAGTAGTCAACTTGTTCTGCAGCTGTACGTTTCACACCGTTTTCGCCTTCAAATTTCGTGTAGTCGTACACGCCATTTTCGTAGAATTCAGAAGAAGCACAGTCAAATCCTAGGTAAACGTCTTTACCTGGTTCTAAACCAGCAGCTTTGATAGCTTCTAAGATTGTTTCAACACCATCTTCAGTTCCTTCAAAACGAGGAGCGAAACCACCTTCGTCACCTACTGATGTTTCTAAACCACGTTTAGATAAGATTGATTTCAATGCATGGAATACTTCAGCACCCCAACGTAGACCTTCTTTGAATGTAGGTGCGCCTACAGGCAAGATCATGAATTCTTGGAAAGCGATCGGAGCATCTGAGTGAGATCCGCCGTTGATGATGTTCATCATAGGTGTTGGCAATACTTTTGTATTGAATCCGCCTAAGTAGTGGTATAAAGGTACTTCTAAATAATCAGCAGCTGCACGAGCAACGGCAATAGAAACACCAAGAATTGCGTTAGCACCTAATTTGCCTTTGTTAGGAGTTCCATCTAAAGCGATCATTGCTTTATCGATAGCCATTTGGTCACGTACATCGTAGCCGATGATTGCTTCAGCAATGACGTTATTTACATTGTCAACTGCTTTCGTTACACCTTTACCACCATAACGAGCTTTGTCGCCATCACGTAATTCAACTGCTTCGTGTTCACCTGTTGAAGCTCCTGAAGGAACCATTCCACGGCCGAAAGCACCTGATTCTGTGTAGACTTCTACTTCGATAGTTGGGTTACCACGTGAGTCTAGGACTTCGCGTGCGTAAACATCAGTAATAATTGACATGTTTTGTCTCTCCTTTGAGTTTGTTTTATCTTAAGGGAATCTCCCTTGCGAACATCTTAATTGTAGTGAAAAAAGCTGTTTTCTGCAAACAATATTTTCATGAGAATGAAATTATTTTACTGCATCCAACAATGCTAGGAATGAATCAGCTTGCAAGCTTGCGCCGCCAACTAATGCTCCATCTACATTTTCTTTTGCCATGTATTCTGCAATATTTTCAGGTTTTACAGAACCACCGTATTGGATGCGTACAGCATCAGAAACTTCTTTACCGTATAATTTTTCAACTGTTTGACGTACAACACCACAGATTTCATCAGCAATTTGTGCATCTGCTGATTTACCTGTACCGATCGCCCAAATTGGTTCGTAAGCAATGACTAGATTGCTGACTTGGCCATCTGTCAATCCTTCTAAACCGGCAGTGATTTGTCCTTCGATCCATTCAGCTGTTTTTCCAGCTTCATAAGTTTCTAAAGATTCACCACAACATAGGATTGGGATCATACCATTTGCGAAAATTGCTTTCGCTTTTTTGTTGATGTCTTCGTCAGTTTCATGGAAATATTCACGGCGTTCTGAGTGACCGATGATTACATAGTCAACACCTAAGTCAGCTAAAGCAGCTGGTGAAGTTTCTCCTGTAAAGGCACCTTCATTTTCCCAGTAGCTGTTTTGAGCAGCAATTTTTAATTCTGTACCTTCTGCAGCTGTTACTAATGTTTCCAAGAACAACGCTGGTGCTCCGATAACAGAATCTACTTTATCGTTGCTAGGAATTTTTGTTTTGACTGCTTCAGCAAATTCTTTTGCTTCTTTCGCAGTTTTATTCATTTTCCAGTTTCCGGCAATAATTGGTTTGCGCATTTTTCTGGCACTCCTTTGTTATTTAAGGGTCACGGCTGCTTATTGCAACGCAGCCGCGTCATTGCTTGATTATTTGTCGTTGATTGCTGCTAATCCAGGAAGAGTTTTACCTTCTAGAAGTTCTAAACTAGCACCGCCACCTGTTGAGATGTGAGTGAATTTATCAGCAAAACCTAATTGTTCTGCAGCTGCAGCTGAATCTCCACCACCGATGATTGTTGTTGCATCTTCAAGGTTTGCGATTGCTTCACAAACACCGATGGTACCATTAGCAAAGTTTGACATTTCGAACACACCCATTGGTCCGTTCCAAACAACTGTTTTTGCACCTTTTAATGTTTCAGCGAACAATGCAATTGTTTCAGGTCCGATATCTAAGCCCATTTGACCTTCAGGAACATCACCAGTATGTTCTTCTGTTGGAACATCATTTGAAAATTCAGCAGCTGTGATTGAGTCAACTGGTAAAACAAGTTTATCGCCAGCTTTTTCGATCAATTCTTTTGCCAACTCAACTTTATCCGCTTCAACAAGAGAGTTACCAATTTCCATTCCTTTTGCTTTGTAGAATGTATAAGTCATTCCGCCACCGATCAAGATCTTGTCTGCTTTAGGAATCAAGTTTTCAATGACACCGATTTTGTCAGATACTTTCGCACCACCAAGAATCGCTACCATTGGACGTTTTGGTTCTTCGACTGCTTCACCAATAAATTTGATTTCTTTTTCCATTAAGAATCCAGCAACTGTTGGGATTCCTGTAGAAGCGATTCCGACGTTTGAAGCATGGGCACGGTGAGCTGTACCAAATGCATCATTGACAAAAACATCCCCTAATGAAGCCCAATATTTACCAAGCTCTGGATCGTTTTTGCTTTCTTTTTTGCCGTCAACATCTTCAAAACGAGTATTTTCGAAAACAACAACATCGCCGTCTTTCATGTTGTTGATTGCTGCTTCCAATTTTTCCCCACGTGTTTCAGGAACGAAAGTCACTTCTTTGCCTAACAATTCGCCTAGACGTTTTGCTACTGGTGCTAAAGATTTGCCTTCTTTATCTGCTTCTTCTTTGACACGACCTAAGTGAGAGAAAAGAATTGCTTTTCCGCCATTTTCGATCACGTAATTAATTGTTGGAAGTGCTGCTTTGATACGAGTGTCGTCACCGATCACACCGTCTTTCAATGGAACATTGAAATCCACACGCACAAGAACTTTTTTATCTTTTAAATCGATATCTTGAACTGTCATTTTAGCCATGAACAGATTCCTCCTAATGTAATTGTTAAAAAAAGCGGAGAAGCGCGCTGCTTCCCCGCTTTCTCTTGCGATGGTTTAAATGAATGTACGACGCAAATCTTATAATTTAGCGAAGTATTCTAAAGTACGTACTAATTGTGCAGTGTATGACATTTCGTTATCATACCAAGCAACAGTTTTAACTAATTGTTTGTCGCCAACAGTCATAACTTTTGTTTGAGTTGCATCAAATAGTGAACCGTAAGTCATACCAACGATATCAGAAGAAACGATTTCGTCTGTGTTGTAACCGTAAGATTCGTTTGAAGCTTCTTTCATTGCTGCGTTTACTTCGTCAACAGTTACTTCTTTGTCAAGAACTGTAACTAATTCAGTTAATGAACCAGTTGCAACAGGAACACGTTGAGCAGCTCCGTCTAATTTACCGTTCAATTCAGGAATTACCAAGCCAATAGCTTTAGCAGCACCAGTTGAGTTAGGAACGATGTTTGCTGCAGCAGCACGCGCACGGCGGAAGTCACCTTTAGGGTGTGGTCCGTCTAGAGTCATTTGGTCACCTGTGTAAGCATGGATCGTAGTCATCAAGCCTTCGATCACACCAAATTTGTCATTCAATGTTTTAGCCATAGGAGCTAAACAGTTAGTTGTACATGAAGCACCAGAAATTACTGTTTCATCACCTGTTAAAGTTTCGTGGTTTGTGTTGTAAACGATTGTTGGTACATCGTTTCCGCCAGGAGCTGAGATAACTACACGTTTTGCACCAGCTGTTAAATGTTTTTCAGCAGCTGATTTAGAAGTGAAGAATCCAGTACATTCTAGCACGATTTCAACACCTAATTCGCCCCAAGGCAATTCTTCAGGGTTGCGGTTTGCTAGAACTTTGATTTCGTTTCCGTTCACGTTGAATGATCCTTCATGAACTTCAACTGTACCGTTGAAACGTCCTTGTGTTGTATCATATTTTAACAAGTGTGCTAACATTTTAGCGTCTGTTAAGTCGTTGATAGCCACAACTTCGATTCCTTCTACTTCTTGGATACGACGAAATGCTAAGCGTCCGATACGTCCAAATCCATTAATACCTACTTTAACTGTCATTTAAGATTTCCTCCTTATGAAAATCATAAAAATATTTATTTTAAAGGGTTGCCCCTTTTAAAATCTCATTGGCACAGGCTTCATCTGTGATGAGCCATGTTTGTTTTGGTGCATTTTTCATGTATGCATTGATCGCTTTGGCTTTTGATTTACCGCCTGCGATTGCGAAAATGATCGGCACGTTCTGCAAGTCCTTCAACTGCAGTCCGATACGAGGAATCTTATAAACGACCTCGCCTGCTTCATTAAAGAAATAACCGAAGGATTCCGCTACTGCATTCTTTTGTTTCAGCATCAGGATCTCTTTTTCTGACATCTTTCTTCGAGCTGCCATATGCAATGCTCGTCCAATACTATGAATAACACAATTTGCTTGACTTATCAAGTTTAAGACATCAAGGATTGCTGGTTCTTTCAACAAAAATTCATAGGTGTTAGTGCTTAATTGTTCCGGTACAAATAGGGAACGATAATTACCATTGGTACGCATCGCCATCACTGATCCGACTGAATTTGCCTGAACATTGACTGCTTCTCCGATGCCCCCTCTGGCTGGGACAAACAAGTTATGGCGTTTGCCAGTTTCAAGATTGCCTAGTTCTTCGGCAACTTTTGCCATTGTCGTACCGCCCATCACAGCGATCGTATTCTCACCATCTGGCAGCAATAAGTCTAACGACTCATTAAGCAGCTGACCGAATTCAGCAATCACTTTCGGTTGACGGTCCCCATCACCGCTGGCAATCAAGCAACGATCAATCCCGAAGTACTCGGATAACCGCTTCTCTGTTTGATGCATGCCAAACAATTGATCCATCAAACTGCCGATTTTTGTATAGATTTCTTCGCCATAGGCCGTTAATTGCATACCGCTTTTAGACGAATCAATCAATTTAAGTTTTTTGAGGATATCCGTTTCAGACCTCAACACACGTTCCGTCATTGCTAAGCTTTCAGACAATGTCCGCCGCCCTACTGGTTGCATCCAATAGATAGTCCGTAAAATACGGTAACGTTCTTGAAGCACCGCGAGGATATCCGGGGTGATTGCCTCAATCAATTTCAATTCATCGAGCATTTTGCATCCTCCCGTTGGACTTTTTTTGTCCTACAATGACTTAAAATGACCCATCTATTCCAAAAAAAATTTAATTCATCTCTTACACCAATAATAGTAGCACTTCTGGACGCCTCATGCAACTATTTCAATTATAAAAAATGATTCTCCAAACTTTTTTAACCGTAAAGCGGATTCTTATCACAGCCAAAAATAGCTTTCAAACTAGTAAAAGAAATCAACAAAGAAAAACTCGATCAAAAGGATCAGCGACCGCCTATGAAAAGCGGGCAGAGCTATTTATCACAAGTAGCCCTGCCTTTGCTACGGTTATATGAAACCCAAATTGCTTACCTGTCTTCTTATGTATAAGAGGTGGGGTCATTGGACTTTTTGCCGTCATTCTTGTTGAATCTTTCTTCAATAGCTGGACCAGAACAAGAACTGTATCGAAAAATCAATCAAACCGCTTTCGTTTAGAAGATCCAGGAATATTAAGAGCCTCACGATACTTGGCAACAGTCCGGCGAGAAATTTCCACTTCTTCCGCTTTTAACAAATCAGCCAATTTTTGATCAGAAAGCGGCTTCTGCTTATTCTCTTCGTTGATCAAAGCTGCCAAACGTCGCTTGATTGCCTCCGTGGTGACATCCTCTCCACTTTGGGTGGACACTTTTTGACCAAAGAAGGACTTCAGTTCAAAAACACCAAATTCTGTCTCCAAATATTTCCCATTGACGGCACGACTGACTGTCGATTCGTGAATACCTAATTCGTCAGCGATTTCTTTGAGGATCAATGGCTTCAATGGTCGGTCAGCTTGTAAAAAAAAGGCTTGCTGATGATGAACGATCGCTTCTCCCACTCGATAGATGGTATCTCCTCGCTGCTGGAGAGTCTTTTTTAGCCATTCAAATTCTTGGGCTTTGTTGTCTAAATATTTCTTTACCTCAGCATCGCCACTTTGTTTTAATTGATCAAAATAGTGTTGTTGGAAACGGACTTCCGGCATTGCTCGTCGATTAGAGGTAACCACTGGCTGGCCTTCAGTAATCGTAACTCGCAAATCTGGGATGATATACAAACCATCTGTAGACCCAAAGGCCGCCCCTGGTGTTGGGGTCAACGTTTGGATATAGTCAAACACCTTCTGAATTTCTGAAAGCGAAACTGCTAGATTTTTCGCTATTTTGTCCCACTTACGCTCTGCTAATTCCGTGAACCATTCTTCAAGAACGATATAGGCGAGTTCTGGCGCAGCATCGTCCCGTTCAGTTTGAAGCATGAGGCATTCTCGTAGATCTCGTGCGCCAACACCCGCTGGATCCAACTGCTGAATCAGTGTCAAGGCATCGAGCATCTGAATCTCTGAAGCTCCGATCATTTGACCAGCCTTCACCAAATCAATGGTCAAAAATCCATTCAAATCAATATATTCCACTAGAAATAACACGACAGTGCGTAGAAAGGTATCTCGGTAATTTAAATGGATTTGATCGATCAAATACTCAAAGAGCGAACTTCCTCTATTTGGGATCTGATTCAAATATTCATTGAATTGCTCAGATGTCCCACTGCCTTGAGTATAACTCGTCGGATATTCATGGTCCGTTAAATCGATCAGGGGATTCTCTAATGCCTGATTATCTACGAAAGCAAGCAGTTCATCTGATGAAAATTGCAGCACTTGGATCGACTGCTGTAATTTCTGCGTCATCGCCAACTTTTGTGTCTGTTTTTGTTGTTGCGAAAATTGTTGTTGAAATTTCATCATTTTACCTCTTGTTTTTTCTGAGAAAATTGGTTAAACTGTTATTTGTGCTTCGCGCCTTTAGTGTAGTGGATATCACGTAAGATTCCGGTTCTTGAGACGGGGGTTCGATTCCCTCAAGGCGCGTTTTTCATTTCATTTATAGTATACTTTATCTCAAGGGATAATTCAAAAAACCACGGAAGTGCTGACAGCACTTCCGTTTTTTTTATTTTGATTGAGCTCTTGCCATCTTCCATACGCTGTTGCCTTTGCTAAACACAAAAAAGAAGAGGCCTATTCCTCTTCTTCCTCGTCATCAAATTCGTCTTCTTCATCATCATCGATGATCGTTAGATCTTCTTCAATGTTCCCTGGTAGTTCCTCTTCGTCATCATCGTTATTGTCTGCACCAATTTCTTGCAGATCTGAGTTATATGCGGAGATTTCTTCATCCTCATCGTCATCATCGTCAAAAAGATCCTCTTCATCGTCATCAGACAAATCAGTATCCTCTGGGTCATCATCGTTATAATCGATCGCGTCTTCATCGTCACTAATAAAGGCATTCACTTTCTTACGTTTGCGACGACGCGGTGTATCTTCATCTTCATCATCGATTCCGTGGTTGACTTCTTCATCGATTGAGTCGATCGCATACCATGAACGCAATCCCCAGCGATTGTCTCCCAAAGAAATAAAACTGCCATCGATATTCAAGTCTGTATAAAACTGCGCCAAAGAATCACGAATCTCGCTGTCCGAAGTTTCTAGATAGTTTTGGATTTGGTTGACCAAATCAGAAAAATCCATCACGTCACCGCGTTGCTCTAAAATCGCATGGGCAACTTCGATCATTGACAATTCGTTTTTATTTACACCTTCAAATACATTAATTTCCAAACGGGACACGTCCTTTCACAGTCTACTCCTAATCATACAAAAATGTGAGACAAATTGCAATTTATTCTTTCAAAATTTGCATTTATTTAAGCAGTAAACTCCAAAGAAAGTTTGTATTCTCCCACTTTGTCTTCCATCATAAATAAATCATAATGGACATCGACTTTACCTGAATAAGGACGATCTTTCAAACTGACATGTAAGTGACTTGTATATGTATGGAAATGCATCGTGCCGTAAGGCGTTTGATAACTTGTTTCTAAACGCTCTTTGTAAGCGAATTTCAAGCGTGTTCGCATTTCTCCCGAGCGAATCAGTTGGATCACGCCATCTGGCATAATTTTCATCGTCACTGGTACTTCGGCTCCTTCTGGCTGAATCTCTTTGTATCTCAGATACAGCGTATCGCCGATTTTGACCGCCTGTCCTTGTAAATCAAACAAAAAATCTTGTGTTTCTCCCGCTTGTTCGACCTTTGTCGTTAAATGGATCGAAATCGGAATTCCTTGTGACAATTCCCTCATGATAGTGTGCCTCCTTAGCAGATTTCAGTTCCATTTTTCCTTTTTTCCCCTCTTTTGTCAATCATTTCAGCTAAAACATCCACTATAGAACGTTTTCTTAGCTTTTTGATTAAGTTTTTTCATGATCTTCATATATAATAGTAGGAGATCTTATTATTGAAGGAGAATCTAAGCCTACCGTGACCATTGAAATGATTGATCAAATGTTGCCATTTGATCCCCAAACTACCGAGAATCGTTTTTTACCGTTTGCATTGACCGATGTATTGAGTGAATATGCAGGCGTTCATCATCAGGAATTTTTACACTTTTGGCAGTTGCCTGATACTATGATTTTAGGAATGAAAGATACCCGAGTGCCTTATTTCACCGAAGGAATATCCGCTTTGACGACTGCTGGCTTTCAACCAATCATCCGCAACTCAGGCGGGCTTGGGGTCATCAACGATGCCGGTGTTCTGAATGTATCGTGGATTTTCCCAAAAACGTTAGCTGCTACTACAGATGCGGCTTATCAGCGAATGGTCGACTTGATGCGAGAAGCATTTCCCGAAAAAGAAATTGCTGCCTATGAAATCCCAAACTCTTATTGTCCCGGTACCTTTGACTTGAGTATGGACGGAAAGAAAATCGCAGGGACTGCCCAGCGCAGGATCAAAGCAGGAATTGCAGTCATGATGTACCTTAGTGTCAACGGCGACCAACACTATCGAGGAGAAGTAGTAAGAACGTTTTATCAAAGAAGCTTGAAAGAGCAGTTTGGTACTAATGGCTATCCCGCCGTTGAACCTACCAGTATGACAACACTCCAAGATGTGCTTCAGCGCTCTTTCTCTGTATCAGAAGCTGCCTCACGACTGCAAGAGGCCTTGATGCGGCTATCTAAGTCCTCTCTCAGCCCTGTGACTGCATCCGAATGGGTTGAAAAAAATGATCAAGCGGCATTACTAGAGGCTCGTATGACCAGTATGTATCAACGAAATCAACCGATAAAGGAGAGTTCACAATGAGCATCCCATATAAGTATCAAACACTTGCTATTGAAAAAGTATTCCGTGATCCTGTACACAACTATGTGCATGTGCAGCATCAAGTGATCTTGGACTTGATCAATTCGAAAGAAGTACAGCGCCTGCGAAGGATCAAACAACTAGGAACTTCTTCGTTTACTTTTCATGGTGCTGAACATAGTCGCTTCTCACATTCGTTAGGAGTCTACGAAATTAGCCGCCGCATCTGTGATTTGTTTCAACGAAATTTCCCAGTTGAAAAAGTTGGGTCTGATGGCTGGGATGACCGGGAACGATTGGTCACGCTTTGTGCTGCTTTGTTGCATGATGTTGGCCATGGCCCTTATTCTCACACTTTTGAACATATTTTTCATACCGATCACGAAGCCATCACTGTAGCGATCATTACTTCTCCAGAAACAGAAGTCTATCAAATCCTCAATCGTGTGGAAGAAGGTTTTCCTGAAAAAGTGGCCAGTGTCATTACTAAGACATACCCAAACCCACAAGTGGTGCAAATGATTTCCAGTCAGATCGATGCGGATCGCATGGATTATTTACTGCGGGATGCATACTTCACGGGAACGGAATACGGCACATTTGATTTGACACGTATTCTGCGAGTCATTCGTCCCTATGCTGGCGGGATCGCATTTTCTATGAGTGGCATGCATGCGGTAGAAGATTATATTGTCAGCCGCTACCAAATGTATGTCCAAGTCTATTTCCATGCCAGTTCTCGGGGAATGGAAGTTATCTTGGCACATTTACTAAATCGCGCTGCCGAATTGTATCAAGAGCATGAAGAACTTTTCCAATCGCATTCCCAGCTTTTGCTGCCCTTTCTTAAACAGCACTTTACTTTGGAAGAATACCTAAAACTAGACGATGGCGTCTTGAATACGTACTTCACTCAGTGGACGGAAGAAAATGATCCGATTCTTAGTGACTTAGCCAAACGATTCTTGAACCGCAAACCGCTGAAGTCTGCACGTTTTGAAGAAGACACTCAATTGCCATTGATTCATGAACTGCAATCTCTTGTCGAAAAAGTCGGTTTTAACCCCGACTATTACACAGCAATCAATTCTAGTTTCGATTTACCTTATGACTTTTATCGCCCAACTTCCGGCATGCATCGGACACAAATCGAACTGCAAGAAAAAGACGGCTCCCTAGTGGAATTATCCAAGGCTAGTCAACTAGTAGCTGCACTTGCTGGGCAAACACAAGGAGACCAGCGCTTTTATTTCCCAAAAGAAATGATTGACCCCGCACTACAAAATCACTATGATTTATTTTGGGATACGTATCAAGAGTTTGCGAAACATATTCGCAATGGTGCCTTGATCAATACGAACAACTAGGAGGAAGTTATGAGCATCAAACTGATTGCTATCGATATCGATGGCACGTTACTGAACAATGATCGAAAAATCACACCTGGAGTGTACCAAGCACTAAAAGCTGCGGAGGCACAGGGTGTTCGAATCGTCTTATGTACTGGACGCCCCTTAACAGGTGTCCAAGATTTATTAAGTGAACTAGACTTGTTTTCAGAAACGGACTACGTAATCACATATAATGGTTCTCTCGTACAAAAGACTAAAACAAAAGAAATCGTTTCTGAATTCGGATTGACGCATGAAGAATACTTAGAAGTAGAAATGACTGCCCGTAAATTAGGGGTTCATTTGCATGTGGAAACCCAAGATACGATGTACACAGCGAATCGAGACATCAGTCCTTATACCGTCTATGAAGCCTTTTTGGTCAATATGCCTTTGAAATATCGTACACCGGAAGAAATGACTGCGGATCTGAATATCATCAAAATGATGATGATCGATGAGCCTGAATTGATCGATGCTATTATTCCGCAATTGCCAACTTCATTGACTGAGCGTTTCAATATCGTCAAAAGTGCGCCATTTTTCTTAGAAGTCTTGAATAAGAAAGCTCATAAAGGGGCTGCGGTTCAGAAGTTAGCTGAGGAACTAGGTATCTCACAAGCAGAAGTCATGGCGATTGGTGATAACGAAAATGATCTAACGATGGTCGAATATGCGGGTCTTGGCGTTGCAATGGCTAATGCAACAGAAAACGTCAAACAAGCGGCCGACGTCATCACTGCTTCCAATGAAGAAGATGGTGTAGCTAAAGTTATCAATGACTATGTGTTAAATGAACTAAAATAAAAGAGTAAAAAAGACAACGATCACTGCCTTTATGCATGATCGTTGTCTTTTTGATTTACCCATTGTTTCACTGCCCAGGCATGACTGCCGCGTTTCAATAAATGAATGGCTTCTTCTGGTGTATGCCACGAAAGTTGGTTGTGTTGTTCTGTTGGCTCACCTATTTTTTGCCAATCGGTCATCAAATAAAAATAAGCCGGATGATGGTAATACGTTTCTCGATGTCGCGAGTAAAAATAATCAACCGCCTCCCCTAAATAACTGGCGATCTTTCCTGCAAATCCTACTTCTTCGACCAATTCCCGTTTGATCGTTTGTTCCTTCGATTCACCGGGTTCAATCTCCCCTCCTGGTAAAAAAAAGGCGCCATTTGGCGCTTGGACCAAAATCACTTGTTGGTGTTCATTCGGAATCACGACATAGGCACCGAATCGTGAAATATAGTCAGCCCCCGGCTCTTTTTGCCCAAACACTTTCTCCTTGTTCCCCATGTTTCCCTCCATCATCTCTTTCTTTCCATTCTACCTTAGGAAGCCACTGGCGACAAGCTGCAACTTGACGGGGTGCACTTTTCTTACCACAAAAAATCGGGTTATGTTATTATAGGCTTACCACAATTGAAAGGATGAATGACAAATGAAAATGGCACATACTTGTGTGCGAGTGAAAGATCTTGAAGCATCACTTGCATTTTATCAAGAAGCATTCGGTTTTGAAGAATCGCGCCGTCGTGATTTTCCAGAAAACAAATTTACGTTGGTTTACTTGACATTACCAGGAGATGATTATGAATTAGAATTAACTTATAACTATGATCATCCCGGCTATGATCTAGGTGACGGCTATGGTCATATCGCGATCAGTACCGATGATTTAGAGAAACTTCACGAGCAGCATAAAGCAGCTGGTTTTGATGTTACTGACTTAAAAGGCTTGCCTGGTACTTCTCCTTCTTACTATTTCGTGAAAGACCCAGATGGCTACAAAATAGAAGTGATTCGCGAAAAATAAAAAAGTACTGTGACTTAAGTGCAGCAACAAATGGACCATCCGAACGATAACGAAATTGCATCTACTCTCTAGTAGGTCCTCGCAATTTCGTGGAAAAAGTCAGTTCGGATAGCTTCCTTTGTTTTCCTTTTGTCACAGTTTTTTATTCATTACTGCTGTCAAAACAGCTGGAAGGAGAATGCTTATGAAACCAGTGATTGGAATTGCTGGTAACGAACGAACGATGATTGATGGGGAAGCCCATTGGATTACATATACCCCGAGAAATTTTGTGACACAGATTCAACAAGCCTCTGGCCTTCCCCTTATTTTACCCATGGGAGCTCCCGAAAATGCCGCCCAATATGTTGCCCAGATTGATAAATTACTTTTGGCAGGGGGGCATGATGTGACTCCTCGCTATTATGGCGAAGAGATGCATCCACTGATCCAAGGTACACATCCTGAACGAGACGCATTTGAATTGGCGTTGATCAAAGAAGCTGTCGCACAAGAAAAACCAATTTTTGGTGTCTGTCGTGGCATGCAGCTATTGAATGTTGCTTTCGGCGGCAACCTCTATCAAGACTTGTCATTGGTCGAACAACCAACCATCAAGCATGTGCAAGCACCGACACCCTTTCGCTTTCCTACTCATGCCGTTGAGATCGTTGCTGACAGTCGTTTAGGAAAATTATTAGGAACCACCTATCAAGTGAATTCGTTTCACCATCAAGCCATTAAAGATGTTGCAAAAGATTTCCAAGTGATCGCAACTGCCCCTGACGGTATCGTAGAAGCCATTGAAACTTCTGCCTTTGCGGCGCCGATTTTAGGGATCCAATGGCATCCTGAATTAACCGCACAAGAGATTGCTTCAGAACAGCAAATTTTCGACTACTTTGTTCATCAGTTTTGACATTATGCCAACAAAGATTTCGCTAGCAGAGGCAATGCCTGATTGAAAAAAGACTTGGTTATATTTGAAACTAGTAGTTTAAATGACTCGTTTAACTTTAATAGTTAGTAATTAAAGGCTGAGTGGATACTAGCTTGATCAATTGGCGGTCTTGACTCATTAAAGCTACTTTACCTAATTCTACGTAGAAAAAAACCGATGAAAAGCAGAGGGTTTTCTGGATACCATTTGGTAATCAGAAAGCACAAGCTTTTCATCGGTTTCTTTATTGAAGCCTAACTAATCGGAGAATTTGTTGGCTGGTCATTTTTCATTCTTCATCAAAACGAAAGATTGTTTCAATGAAGCCAAAATGCCGTTATCGTTATAAATCAGTACGTTTGACTTATACATTCTTGCTGAGATCAGCATCAATGCCAATGTACTTACTGCTAAGATGGCTACAGAGACTGCCGCGCCTCCGATACCTACTGTGTCGTTAGCCAATCGGACTGGCATGATAAATGAAGATAAAAACGGGATATAAGAAGTGACCCGCAAAATGATATTGTTAGGATCTGTACCGCCTAGAATCAAACCTAACATATAACCGGCTAAAGAAAGGTAAGTGACAGGAATGATCGCCTTGGCAGTATCCTCTGCTTTATTGACTAATGAACCGCACAAAGCAGACAGGACAGAGTAAATCAAAATTCCTAATAGGACAAAGATGACCGAGTAAATCAAGAATGGACCGAATAATCCATCAATTGAGAAATTGGCTAATACATCTTTGACCATTGAAATGTCTTTGATCCAATAATAACTGATAGCAAAGATACCGGCGTAAGCCAATAACTGAGCTAATGCGACCATAATTACACCGGTTAATTTGGCATAAAAGTGAACCTGTGCTCTCGTACTGGACAAAATAACTTCCATGATCCGGGTCCCTTTTTCGGAAGCAATCTCTTGGGCAATGATTTGAGCGTAAGTCAAAATAAACATGAATAAAATAATTGTTCCGACATAACTCACAATGTATTGGATCGAACTATTGTCTTCCCCAAGCTCCATTTTGCCATCTTCGGTGAAAGAAACTTTTTGTTTACTGAAGTTTGCTGGCTCACTTAAACTAGCCACTTGCTCCTGATTTAATCCGAGTGCTGCGGCCCGTCCCGAGGCTTGCAATCCAGACAATAATTGCTGAACCGTCAACTCTGTGGTTTGTCCCATAGAAGATTCACTCAATAATTCACCTTTGATACTGTCGGCCTCTGAAGTAACGATCAAGAATGCATCGACCTTTTCATTCGCTAATTGTTTTTTTCCAGCTTCTTCAGAATCCACCACTTCAAATTGATAGTCTTCATTTTTCTGAGCTGCGATTGTTTGTGCAATAGCTGGTTCATTCGCATAAACAGCAATTTTATCGGCACTGTTCATTCCATCGGTAAAAATTCCTACCACATAAATAATGCCCAATGCAATAAATGGAATCAATATCATGATCAAAAATGAGATCGATTTCACGTTTTTCTTAAACACATCGAGCGCGATCACCCAAAATTTACTCATTGTCTTTTCCCGCCTTTCTCTTAAAGATTTCTTCTAATGTCGGCGGTTGTTGGTTAAACATCGGGATATAGCCATCAGCTGTGGCCAAATCAAACAATGTGCGACCGACTTCAGGATGCGATAATGTAATGTCATAACTCCCATCTTCTTTATGAAGAACTTTTTCGACACCTTCAACTGCTAGGATGGTTTCTTTTGACAATGAAGATTCCAAGAAGACTTTTGTCCGTCCAAACGATTCACGGATCTCATGAACTTTTCCGTTGAGAACCGTTTGACCATCTCTTAGCATGATCAAATGATCGCAGATTTTCTCAACATTATCCATGTTATGACTAGAAAAAATGACACAAGACCCTTTTTCTTTTAGTTCAATAATGCCATCTTTCAGCAACTCAGCATTGACAGGGTCCAATCCGCTAAATGGTTCATCCAAAATGACTAATTTAGGTTCATGAATCAATGTTGCGATCAATTGGACTTTTTGCTGATTCCCCTTCGATAATGATTTAACTTTATCTGTCTTTTTCCCTTTTACTTGGAATTTTTCCATCCATTCGTCGATCTTAGGTTCAATTTCTTCTTTCTTTTTTCCACGCAAGCGTGCAAAATAAATCAGTTGATCTTGGATGGTTACTTTAGGGTAAAGTCCCCGTTCTTCTGGCAAATAACCAATCAAATTGTATTCCTTTTCTGTGATTTGATGGCCATTCCATAGTACTTCTCCTTGTTCAGCCCGTAAGAAATCTAGAATCAATCGGAATGTCGTGGTTTTACCAGCACCATTTTGACCGATCAACCCCATGATCTCGCCATCGTTGATTTGAAAGGACAATTGATCCACTGCCCGATAGTCCCCAAATGTTTTCACTAAATTCTTTGCTTCTAACACAATTTCACCTTCCTTGTCTTTTAAGTTAGTATAAATAACCGGCTAAAAAGCCGATAATTCCTCCAATTAATGCGCCGACTCCCATAAAGAGCAGCGTATCCCGTAACACGTGTTGCCGCTTAGCTAGTTTCTCTGGTTCTTTGTAAAAAGAGGCGCGGTTCTTGTACAAGCGACGCATGAGAAATGACACCACACCGATGATAAGAGGCGCACAAATCAGCCCAACTGCAACACCATATGAGAAACCTAGTATCTCATTATAGGTAAGTACTAGCCAGCGAGCGAGGAGATAAATCAAAAGCAGAATAACCAAGCCAACACCTGTTATGCCAAAAGAACGTTTCATAAGATAGCGTGCCTCACTATCGATTCGTTCTTGATAGCTTTGCTGATCACTAAAAATAGCTGGTGTCTCTAAAGGAGCCTGAAAATAGTAGTAACGGCTTTTGTAGGAACTAATATACTCCCATCCGCCGGCTTCATACATTGCCAAGTATTCATCAACATCAGATTTGTCTCCTTGAAAAAAATCGACAGCAAACTTCTTCTCTTGTGGTTGGCTTTGAATAAACTTCAAAAAACCGAACTGATTCATATGCACAAACTGCCAACCTTTTGCTGCTTGCTCTTGCAGCCGCATCATTTCTTTTTCTGGATAATAGGCAACACCTAATGAATACAAATATTTTGTCTTACGTTTGCTCATCTGCCAGTCCCCCCAACTCACCCATAATCTGTTCACCAATCTCAAAGAAATGTTTTCGTCGCTGAATGTCCTTTTCTAAAGCCGTTTTTCCTTTGGCTGTGATCTGATAGATTTTTTTACGATCTGTCGTCTCTTCTAAACTGATCATTTCATTTTTGGTCAATTTTTTCAATATAGTATACATTGTTGCCGGACCGATTTCATAGGTACCTTGGCTTAATTCATTGATTTGCTTCATGATCACATAGCCATGTTTTGGCTTTAATAAAGCTAACAAAATCAAATAAGTTGAATCGGTCAATGGTTCATCCATGTGTTTTCCCCCATCCTAGGAAACTATATCACTTACTGATATATTATCGAATGATATAATAAGTGTCAATCTCTTTTTGTAAGCAATTTTCTCCCGGATTTGGGTAGTTTTCTGATTATCTATCGGCGTATTTCAGAACTATTTACACTTAGTTGACCGCTTTATACTTACCTTAGTTAGCAACTAGGGATTCGAGATTGATGCTCCCTATCAAGCTTCGAACGGACATGTCAGTCATTCAAAAGAGAAATCCTTTTCCCAAACGGGCGACACAGCTTTCAAAGGGCAGTTTTTAGTCAATTGACCCACTTTACAAATCTAACTTCTATCAAAATATCAAAAAGTAAAATATCAAAAAGGCCTTGATCTCTATTCAGAAGATAAAAACTTTCAACTCTAATTAGTGAAGTGCAAATCAACAACTCTTTTCGCTACAAAAAAACTGCTGCATCCTTATTCAAAGGATGCAGCAGCTAGAATCAGTTAACGATTTTTACGGGAGTGTTGTAAGGCATGTTGTAATAGAACCATTTAGCATCAGGGACTGCTAATCGAATACAGCCATGAGAAGCTCGCTGTCCTAGTTTTTTGCCTTCCACCGAACTAAATGAATTGGTTGACCAAGCAATGCTTGTTGGAACGGTATGGAATAGATAGACACCATGATCTTTGAAAGAACGGTAATAAGCCGCTCCTGAAAAGGCGGAGCCTTTCTCCTGCTGAATTCTAAAATTACCTAACGGTGTCGGCGTAAAAACTGTCCCCGTGGAACAAAGCATGGTATAAATGACTTTGTCGCCTGACTTAATGTAAACTCGCTGCTTACTGATGGACACATGAATGTTTAAATTTTTGACATTTAGCGAGGGGTACTTGCCACCAGTAGTGTACATCCAGAATTTATCATTCACGCTATACGTCTGATTCTCTTTGATCCACCCGATTTTCCCTGCTGGTGAAACCAGATACAGATAATTGCCATCACTCGTTTTGGCTAATTTGGTTGCTTTCGCCATATACCCTTTATAATTACTCTTTTTTCCTAATTTGCTGCTGTTAGGATCAGCAGCATTCAGAAAATTCCCGCTGGCATTGTTGACGATCACATAACGGCTAATATTGCTCTGCGAATGGATTACATGAGCATTTGTGACACCTGTAGCATTGATATAGCCGATCCATGTATTGTTTAAATACAATGAGTAATAGGTCGCACCGTTATAATGCTGATATTTTCCGGTGACTTTGATATTTTTGTTCATATAATTGCCACTCGAAGCTTTCTTCTTAGAAAAATTCAAATCTTGCCACAATGTATAGTTCTTACTTTTCATCCGGATCGTCTTGTTTTCACTCTGCCATATGCCACCTTGATTATTAGCCACAGTAGCGGCTTCAGCATTCAAATAGCCGATCCATTTGCCAGTAGAATCAGACAATGAGTAGTAAGTTGATCCGTTCCAATGTTCATATTTTCCTTTAGCCTGGTAAGTTTTTCCATACAATGAAGAGGTAGTGTTCTTTTTGCTCGACCAGTTAAAATTACCCCAAATTGTATAATTTTTCTTTGTTAGAGTAACATATTTACCGTAAGCCTGGTAAGCTCCCTGTGCATTTGATGTCGTTTTGACACCGGCAGCGTTGATATAACCTAACCACTTGTTCTTATTGTCATACAACGAATAATACGTTGCACCATTAACATGGCGGTATTTTCCTGTGGCTTTGACGGTCTTTCCATTTAAAGCAGCTGTCGTTCCTTTTTTGGCTGACCAATCAAAATTTTGCCATAATGTGTAGTTGCCACTGATGATCGTGGCGTATTTTGATTCAGATTGCCATATGCCTCCAGGTGATTTGGCATCCGCGGCTCCTTTGGCATTAATCCAACCAATAAATTGGTTCTTATCCGTGTACAGAGCATAATAGGTCGAGCCGTTTCCGTGTTTGAAACTTTCTTTTACTTGAAACGTTTGTTGATTGATTGTTTTTGTCGTGCCTAACTGTTTATCAAAAAAAATTGACTCCCATAAAGGATAATTGCCACTTTGAACAGTAGCATATTTTTTTTCTGACTGAAACACCCCATCTGCTGTCGTGACAGACTCTGCTTCAACAATACCAATCACGTGATTCTGTTCATCAAGTAGTTCACTATACTTCTTTTTCGTCGCTGTATCTTGGTACTGTTTGACACTTTTATAAACGTGACCCGCAAGTTCAGTAATTGATCCTGTGGCTGTTAGTTGCGATTGATTGAGGGTATATAAAACCTGACGACTATCCATTGCTTGCGACTCCGTTGTAGTCGCTGTGAAAGTGTTGATTTTGACATAGCGATTTGAATTGGCTAATTCCTTAACAGTGATGACTGGATTCACTTCTGAAGTATCCGTTTCTTCTGTGGAAGAAACAGTTATTTCTGAACTACTTGTAGTTGTTTCCCCAAAGCTATCAGTCGAACTGTTGGTACTCGCTTCGGAAGTTGACGTGTCTATTGTAGACGATGTCGCAGTTGTTGAGTCAGTCGTTTCGGTTGTCGTCCTACTGGTATTGGTGGTTGATTCAGTGACTTGATTGACTGAAGAAGTTCCTGTATCAATTGTTTCCGCGTAGGTCGCACCTGCAGATACAAGCGGTGCACTGACCAAGGAAATGATACAGAGCAGCCGGTACCCCCATCCTCTATTCTTTTTCATTTTTCATCCCCCTTTTCAAATAAAAGCACTCCATAGAAAGTAAACGCTCCCCATATTCACACTTTCATTATACCATTGCAAGAATAAATCCTCGCTTAAAACTACTCAAAAAAAGCAGCGATCGCTTAAGATCGCTGCTTAAAATAAAATTTTCTTACATGTGGCTTGCTACCATTTCTTTCAATTGATCTTTGGTATGAACACCAACGGCTTTATCTACCACTTGGCCATCTTTTTTCAACAATAGCGTAGGGATCGACATGATACCAAATGAAGCTGGCGTTTCAGGATTTTCATCCACATCCATTTTGACGATTTTTAATTCGTCTTCTTCATATTCATTTGCTAATTGTTCCAAGATTGGTGCTTGCATCCGACATGGACCGCACCATGTTGCCCAAAAATCAATAAGGACTAAGCCTTTATCGGTTTCTTCTGAAAAAGTTTTATCTGTAATTTCTTTTGCCATATTGTTCGCCTCCATTTGATTGCTAAAAAAAGTATAGCATGTTCACGTGCTTTTTTGAAATCCTCTGCTTACAAAAGGTAAGAAGCCTTAACGATTATTTAAATTTTACGATGGTCGCCCCATTGCCACCTTGATTTGCCGGTGCAAACTCAAAACTTTTGACACTACGATGATTTTTCAAATATTCCGTAATTCCTTGCCGTAATGCCCCCGTCCCTTTTCCGTGAACGATCGTCACTTGTGGGTAACCAGCAAGAATCGCCGCATCGAGATACTGATCAACTTCATTCAATGCCTCTTCATAGCGTTTGCCACGAAGATCCAGCTGATTAGGAACATGCGAAGACTCCGCTGAACGGACGGTATGAACGACGCGCTGCACAGGTTCTTTGACAGGTGCTGCCGGCTGTAGATCTGATTCAGGCAGCGTCATTTTTAAGATTCCCAATTGCACTTGCCATTGTGATTGTCCCATCTTTTTGATCAAAGTTCCTCGCTGACCATAGGAAGTAACTAACACTTCATCGCCGACCTTCAATGTTTTCGCAGCTTTGGCTTTTTGCAAGACCTTGTTCTTTTGCAAATGTTCTTCTTGATGAAGATCAGACAATTTTGTGCGGGCTGCGATCAACTCATGTTCTTTGACATGGCTCTGTCCGCTGCTCAATTGCATGTTGCGGATATCCGAAATGATTTTTTCCGATTCCTCTTTTGCTTCTTCAACGATTTGATTTGCTTTCTTGCGGGCTTTTGCTAGTTCTGCTTCGCGTTCTTCAAAGAAAAAGTTATATGCTTGTTTCAATTCTTTTTGCAGCCGTTCCGCTTCTTCTACATAATGCCGCATTTCCAAATACTCTGTTTCGGTCATCTTGCGCCGGTTTTCTAAGTCGGCGATCATCTCATTCAAGTCCTGACTTTCGCCATCCATGATTTGCTTGGCTTGCTCAATGATCTGGGTGTCCAAGCCCAGACGTTTGGAGATTTCAAAAGCATTACTGCGACCAGGCACACCGATCAGCAAACGATATGTTGGGCTTAGGGTATCGACATCAAACTCCATTGAAGCATTGATGGTATTGGCACGATTGTAACCGTACACTTTCAATTCCGGATAATGAGTCGTCGCCATCACATAGGCAGAGCGTGCACCAAGTTCATCAAGAATAGCAATCGCTAACGCCGCGCCTTCTTGCGGATCGGTCCCAGCTCCCAGTTCATCGAATAAAACTAAACTTGTATGGTCCACTTTTTTGAGAACATCGACGATCGTCGTCATGTGAGAAGAGAAGGTAGATAAACTTTGTTCGATGGATTGCTCATCCCCAATATCAGCAAAAATTTCTTGAAAAATGCCCATTTGGCTCTCTTCATCGACTAAAATCGGCAATCCAGATTGCCCCATGATTTGAAGCAATCCCAGCGTCTTCAAGGTGATTGTTTTCCCACCAGTATTCGGACCGGTAATTACCACCGCTTGATAGTCTTCACCAATAGCAATATCATTCGGTACGACTTTTTCTTGATCGATCAGCGGATGACGTGCTTGTTTGAAAACGACATGATTATCTGTATTGATAGCCGGCACGATTGCCTGCAATTCTTTCCCAAAACGTGCTTTGGCATTCATGAAGTCCATCATCCCGATCACATAGGCGTTGTGCAGAATTTCGCGTTGATAAGGAGCTAGCTCTGCAGAAAGTTCCGCTAAGATTCGTTCAATCTCCGTACGCTCAGCGATTTGATGTTGGCGCAGTCGATTATTCTGATCCACCACTTGTTTTGGTTCAATAAATAATGTCTGCCCAGAAGAACTCTGATCATGCACGACCCCGCCAAACACGCCACGATATTCTTGCTTCACCGGAATCACATAGCGCTCATTTCGCATCGTGACAATGGTATCGCTCAAATACTTGGCATTTCCGCCACGTACGAGACTATCTAACGTTTCTCTGATCGTTCGTTCAGAACGACGAATATTTTGTCGAATGACACGTAGCTCTGGAGATGCTTCGTCAGTCAACCGACCGTCTTCATCCACTGCTTCTTTCAGGCGACGGCTAAGCGTGGGCAGCGTTACTAACTGCTTTTCCCATTCATACAGTCGCTCGAACTCGATTTCGCTGTCTGATAGATCTTCAAAGAAACGCTTCAATTCATTGGCTGTCACCAACACTCGACCTACTTGCGCTAATTCTAAACCATTAAGGTCCGCTCCGATTTCGATTCGTTTCATTTGCGGACGAATATTTTCAATTTTTGGTACAGGAATACCGCCCCGCAATCGCTGTACTTTTAACGCATCTTCTGTTTCAGCCAGCCAAGTGGAAATTTGCTGAGCATCTGCTGATGGCGCTAATTGAGCTAATTCTTCTTTCCCTTGGGCGGTCACTAGATACTGCCCAACCAATTGTTTTACTTGATCGAAAGCTAAAACATCAAGAATTTTTTTATTCATAGTCTCACCTACTTTTTCATTTTTTTACTTAAGAAAAAAAGCAGCATGGGTCTAATGACCAGCTGCCTTATACTAACCAATCACATTAGTGATCCACAAACGGTAAAAGTAATCAGAAATGATTGGCGAACTTTCAACGATAAAGTGTGCCGTGCTGCTCTTATCAAACAAATTTTGGATAGTCGCTAAAGGAATCATCGAGAGGATCATAAAAAAGAAATAGATATTCAGGTAAACTAATAGCGTATTCAAGATCCCTGCTACGACCCAATCATAGCCTTTCAAAAAACGCAGACGTTTGAAACGCAGTCCATTTGCAAAAATGCAAATCAATTTTGTCACTAACCAGCCAGCAAAAAGGATCATAATAAAAGCGACAGCTGCATAGTACGCTTTGTCTAGGTCTAGAGCAAGATCTAGGTTATAAAAGACCAACTTTGAGTCTGCGGTCACAGACATATAAGGAACATATAATTCAATTTTTTTTGCCAAAGCTTGGTAATTTGCCACTGCAACTAAAAAAGAAAAAAGGTATCCTAAAACGGAGACCAGCTGCAATGAAGTCCCTCGCCGCGCGCCACCATAAAATGCCGCTAACAAAAGAATCAGAACCAAAAATCCTATCATTTCAGAGTCCTTTCCGCGCCTACTTAACCATGAGCTGCTTTTTCTTGGATTTTGCGCTTACGTTGTTCATTTAGTATTTGTTGAGCTTCCACATGATTATGGATCTCCACATCTCCGCGACCTGTCTCATCCAATACTTGGCGCGCTTCAGACTCAATCGCTTCGATTCGCTTAATCCGATTCTCTAGTTCGGTCGCCTTAATCGCTTGACTGCGTAACTCTTCTACCTTATTTTGCAAACTTAATACTTGCTCTTGTTTTTTCAACTGATCAGAAATCGCATTGATTGCTAATAGAATTGCTGCTTGCTCTTTATCGACTTGAGAAGACAGCCCCATGATTTCTGTCAATTGGTCATTGACTAATTTCGTTACCATATCCATATGTTGTTTACTTTCACGCCCAATAATCGTGTAGCTTTGATTGGCGATTACTGCTTTATAACGTTTCTTTTGCTCCGTCATAGGAAAGATTCCTCCCATTGCTGTTCTGTACTATTTTATCACTTTCTGCACGCGTATCGCAAACTCCTACCTATTATACGTGATTTCTAGTGTAATTTCCATGCCAATCGTTTTTTTAGAAAGAGGCTTCGTAAAATTTTTACCTATGGTAGAATCTAAGAAGATGTTCTATTCAAATAACCAGTATGTATATCGGAGGAAGACAATGAGTAATATCGTCATTAAAGTATCTCAAAAAACTATCGCAGAAATGATGAACTTCTATCAGCAAGCGCTGTTGAATAAAAAAGTTCCTTATACCGTGTTTGTTGCCAAAAAAGAACAAACGACCATCACCGCTTATACTTCTGGTAAAGTGATGTTTCAAGGCAGTGGTGCAGAAGCTGAAGCAGCTCGTTGGAGCAATTCTGCCGACTTGTCCAAAACAGCAAATGCGAACAACAAGGCTCCTTCATCCTCCTTGCCTGCTGACTTTTCACAGTGGAGTGTCGTTGGTAGTGATGAAGTTGGCAATGGCAGTTATTTTGGTCCTTTAGTCGTTTGCGCTGTCTATGCCAGTAAAGATCAGCTACCCGCATTGAAAGCATTAGGTGTCAAAGACTCCAAAATGTTGACTGATCCACAAATTCGGGCAATGGCCCCAAAAATAAAAAAACTTGTGCCTTATCAATTACTGACAGTTGAACCAACTAAATACAATGAGATCCAACCTAAATACAACACCGTTCGAATGAAAGTTGCGCTACACAATCAAGCCATTCGGCTACTGTTGCAAAAAATCGCACCAAAAACACCGGATGCTATCTTGATTGATCAATTCACTAGCGAAAAAAATTACCGTACCTATCTAAAATCAGAAAAAAATCAAATCACAGAAAAATTGTTTTTTGCAACAAAAGGGGAGCAATATCATTTAGCAGTGGCTGCGGCCTCCATTCTATGCCGCACTGTTTTTCTGGAGGAACTAGAGAAGGCCTCACAAGAAGTTGGATTACAGCTTCCTTCGGGTGCCGGCAGCAAATCCGATCAGGTCGCTGCTCAGCTTTTGCAAAAAGGCGGAATGCCTTTATTAGCAAAGTATACCAAACTGCATTTCGCCAATACTGAAAAAGCACAAAAAATTGCTGGCTACTATCAGTAGACAGTCAGTAGACAGTCAGTAGACAGTGAAAAAAACGAAAGTCTCACACCTGAACTCGGACACCGAGTCTAGATGCGAAACTTTCTTTTTTTGTTTATTTATCTGATCCTTTCATGCTTCATTGACTTACTTCGTCCAAGCTGCCACTTCTTCTGGGTGTTTGGTTACCCAATCTTTTGCAGCATCTTCAGCAGAAGTTCCATCGTTGATTGCCAGCATGACTTC
The DNA here is from genome assembly GCF_051711125.1 of Enterococcus sp. DIV0574. Lineage (NCBI taxonomy): Bacteria > Bacillati > Bacillota > Bacilli > Lactobacillales > Enterococcaceae > Enterococcus > Enterococcus sp. DIV0574. The sequence continues at coordinate 745,537 of NZ_JBIOMA010000001.1, read as the reverse complement.
TTCCATATCTTCTTGTGTCCAATTGAATTTATCCAGTACTTCATAAACTTCTGGCAGATCATCAGCTAATCCTTGGCGTACCATCGTATTGATACTCTCTGCTTCTCCCATCGTTCCTTCAGGATCATCTAGATATTTCAAATCATATTTTGCAAACATCCAATGAGGCGACCAGCCAGTGATCACAATGTCTTCTTTATTCTTGATGGCTTGTCCTAACGCCACAGTCATTGCCCCGGAAGAAGATGTCGCCACATTCCAATCAGAAAGATTATCATATGTTGCAACTGTATTTTCAGCAGCAGCGACCACACCTGCACCTGGTTCAATTCCCGTGATCGTTTTTCCTGCCTCATCAGATAGATCTGCGATAGAGTCAACTGCCATGTAGCTAGGAACTGCAATTCCCAGTTTAGCTCCCTCTAAGTTTGGTCCTAGATTTTCTACTTGGTCTTTATATTGTTCATATTGAGCTTGATGAGTTGAAGGCAACCAGGCAGCTACCATCCCGTCAACTTCGCCTTTAGCCACAGATTCCCACATGATCGCATTGTCTAATGGTGTCGTCTTGACTTCATAGCCCATTTCTTTTAACACTTCAGCTACCACATGAGTGGAAGCCACTTCTGTATCCCATTCGACATATGCTAAGTTGACTGTTCCTTTATTGTCTGAAACACGACCAAAAGCTACAGAAGCACCAATCAGCGCAACAACAGCTGCGGCAGCGATCCCGCCAAAGAGACGTTTTTGCTTGCGGCTTTTCGCGGACACGGCTTTTTTCTTATGAGCGGGTTTATTCAAGTTTTGGGTAAACCGATCCATAATGATCGCTAAGATCACTAATGAAACCCCACTCACAAATCCATTTCCGACTTGTGCCCGCTGCAGTGCAGATAGGACACCTCGTCCAAGACCAGGGGCACCGATCATCGAAGCAATCACTACCATTGAAAGAGCAAGCATCGTGGTTTGATTGACACCTGCTAAAATCGTACTTTTCGCTAATGGCAATTCTAACTTGACCAATTTCTGCCAGCCAGTTCCCCCAAAGGAATCCGAAGCTTCGACTAATTCACGAGAAATTTGACGGATTCCTAAATTAGTCATCCGTACAGTCGGCGGCAATGCAAAAATCACTGAGGCAAAAACCCCTGGTACCATGCCGATCCCAAAGAAAGCGACTGCTGGGATCAGATAGACGAAGCCAGGCATCGTTTGCATGAAATCTAAGATTGGCGTAACGATGCTTTGCGCCTTTTCGCTTTTTGCCATTAAGATTCCGAGGGGAATACCGATAATGATCGATACCAGACTAGAGAGCAGAACCAATGTGACAGTATTCATCAAATCAGTCCACAAACCTTGATTGTAGATAAACAGTAGCCCGACAAATGTAAATGCCGTCAGCCCCCATTTTTTACTTGAAACAAAAAATGCAGCGATTGTCAGCAGCAGGATCATGACTAGTGGTGGCACAAAAAGCAAAGTATTGGTCATTCCATCCATCACGAACTGACCAAAAGACTGCAATGCGGAAAAGAGCCCACTAAAAGTTCCTGTTAGCCAATCTGTAAAGGACTCTACCCAATCAGCAACTGGAATCGTTTGTTGAATAAAATTACCCATTGACGACCACTCCTTCCTCTGTCACTGATGAATCCGTTTCTGCCAGTGCTTCGATCACACTGCCTCGAATAACTACACCGATCAGACGATCATTTTCAACCACCGCTAACGGTGTCGGGGAATCATAAATTAAATTGAAAATATCCGTCACTAGCATATCTTTGTCGATTTTTTGTACATTTTTATCGATGACTTCTTTTAGGGTCAAATTGTTTTTGCGTGCTTCGCGAGCCGACTCAGCTGTCAAACTACCTTTTAGATGACGTTTTTTGTCTACCGCCAGCAACATACTAACTTCCTCTTTACGCATTCGATTTAGCGCAACGCTTGGCCCATCGATTTCGATATTTGTCGTTAGTGCTGGTACCATGATGTTTTGAGCCGTCAAAACTTTCGAGCGATCGACATCTTCGACGAAATCTCTCACATATTGGTTCGCAGGATTGGTCAGAATCTCTTCTCCTGTCCCAATTTGCATGATTTGCCCATCTTTCATCAAAGCGATGCGATCACCAATTCGCAAGGCTTCATTCAAATCATGAGTGATAAAAATAATTGTCTTTTGGACATTGGCTTGTAATTCTAACAACTCATCTTGCATTTCACGACGAATCAACGGATCTAACGCTGAGAATGCTTCGTCCATCAATAAGATCTCTGGATCATTTGCTAATGCTCGCGCCAGACCAACCCGTTGTTGCATCCCACCAGACAGTTGATCAGGATATTGATCCTTGAAAGATAATAGCCCAGAATTAGCTAAAGCTTTTTCGGCTTTGGCTACTCGCTCTTCTTTGGGAACCCCTCGCACCTCTAAGCCATATTCTGTATTCTCAAGAATCGTTCGGTGAGGGAACAAACCAAAGCTTTGGAAAACCATGTTGATCTTATGGCGTCGGACTTCACGTAATTCTTCTTTACTCATCTTCGCAATGTCTTCCCCATCAATATAAATGTCCCCACCGGATGGTTCGATCAACCGATTCAATAAACGGATCAAGGTTGACTTCCCACTACCAGAAAGTCCCATAATCACAAAGATTTCTCCTTCATTGACTTCAAAATTCACATCATAGACGCCAACAGTGGCCCCAGTTTTTTCTAGAATTTCATTCTTGCTGCGTTGTTCTTGAATCATGGCAAACGCTTGTTGCTTCTTCTTGCCAAAGATTTTCGTTAAATGTGCAACTTTAACTTTACTCACTTATACTGACTCCTTTTTCTGAAAAATTTCACGAAAGTGACCATACTATACTAACAGCATGTGGTCACTTTGTCAAAAAAAGATTCCATCTCTTCTTAGAAATGGAATCTTTCGCTCTTCAATTAGCGGAGTCTTGTGGATAAAAAAAGTTCGTCATACGTTGTAGTGCCAACTCATTTCCGACAAAATAAATCGTATTGCCGGCACTAAACTTGGCGTAAGGGCCTGGTGAGAGCAATAACTCCTGTTCCGTTTGGATTGCCACGATGGTTGCTCCCGTTACTTGCCAAATATTCAGCTCGTGGACACTTTTCTCTAAGTGCTGGGCATCTTCTTTCAATAACAATTCAAATGGCAGAAAAGGGCTCATATTATGCACTTTTTTCGTTTGCCGAACCAAAACATTCAATAGTTCCGAAAAATTATCCAGCTCTTGTTGTTGCCGTTCAACGCTTTCTAAAATGTCTTTACGAATCTCTTGGATCGATTGAACATCTTTGTACTGATCCAAAAAAGATTGCGCCTTTTCTTTTGAGGCAATATACGCGCCGCTCCCATGACGGACATCCATTATCCCCAAATCGACCAAGACATTGATTGCTTTACGGGCTGTTTCTGGCGACACATTGAAGTTACTGGCTAATGTCGAACGGGCATGAACCTTTTGTCCAACTTCGTAGCGATTTTCCACGATTCTTTCCGCGATCTCCACAGCGATCTGCTGGTATCGAGGAAGCGAAACATGTTTTTTATTTTGTATCTTTTTGGCCATCGGGATCTTCCTTTGTCTTTTTTTTCATGATAGCAATAAAAAGACATACTGACAACTATCGTCCTGCTGATGTTCGCAATAGAATCTTTTGTTCTAACTATCCTCGGTTGCCCTTGTGCCAATCAAAACATACCAATCGAGTATCACTAATCAAACTTGATTGTCTCAAAATAGCCCTACCCGGCTTGTAAGTCAGTTGATTTAAGACGTTATGTGAAAAAAATCCCAAAGTAACTATTCTTAAAAAAAACGCTATGTTAAAATGAACCATAGTTTGAGAAAGGTGACTTTATTAACCATCGAAGTTAACAAAACACCGTCATCAATTTAAAGGAGTGTGTTATTTTGTCTATTTTAGCGTATCAACCATTGAATCTTTATACCAATTACCGCGATGCGGCGGAGGCTTATCCAGACGTCCCAATCATTCATGATGAGATCTTGCCAGCTTTTCCTGAATTGGGTTACCGCAGCACATATCATTCAAGTCATGAAATAATCTTAAAGCGGGCGTATCAACTTGCCCACCTTGGCGTTCAAGCCGGAGATAAAATCATTATCTATAAATCATCAAAATTTGATACGTATCTTTTAGCTACAGCTGCTGCTTATTTAGGCGCTGTCCCAGCAATGATTTCTTATCATTTTCCAGCTTCAACGATCGAAGTCTTTGTTGACCGCTTAGAAGATCCTTATATCCTTTTTGATGAAGAGACAGAAAACCGAGTGGCAGCTGTCAAAAACAGCAGCCCGAACAAGCAGATTGCTGTCCGCAATCTATTGTTGCAACCAGCTGAACCTGTTGGCCAAACCGAATTGCCTCACGATCAAATTTCTTATATGACCCACACCTCAGGCACAACAGGAATACCAAAATTGATTTGTCACTCGGCCAATTCTATGGGGTGGCGGACAAAGTGGCAGCGAACTGTCTTCACAAAAATCGCAGAAACAAAATTAGTGGCGTTCCATATTTCACCGGTTCATTCTCGCTTCAATATTGGGATCTCTTCTTTGATGTCTATGGGCTTTCCAATGATGCCTCTTGCTAGTGCGAATGGTCCTCATATCGTTCGGATGTTGAAAGAGAATCCACCGATTGCCTTAGAGACACACCCAAATAACTTCGTGCAATGGCGATTCGTTGCAGAAGAACATCCTGAAGCTTTTGCTGGAATACGGTATTATCACTCCACATTCGATGCCATCAATAATCAAACAATGGCAGCTTTCTTACAAACTTCTGCCAATCAAGATGCCATCTTCTTGCAAGTATACGGCCAAAGCGAGTGCGGCCCAATGATCCTGAAAGCACATACGCTAGAAAGTATACAATCAAATGATGCTCGCGATATGGGGATTGGTTTAGGCGATTTGACCAAAGCACGAATCGCAGATGCTGACGGCAATGAGTTGCCTGCAAATACAGACGGACATATCCACTTCCTATCCAAAGGACGGGCATTGACTTATTATAAAGAAGATCAGCGTTTTACTGAGAATGTTTATGGAGATTGGTGGGATAGCGGCGATTATGGCAGCATGAATGAAGAAGGCCATTTATTCTTGAAAGACCGCCAAGTGGATCTGATTGAATCCATCGATAGTAATTTAGCTTTAGAAGATCTGCTTTTAGATACATTGGATTTTCTAGCTGAAGTGGTCATCGTTCGTGACAAAGAAAATTCACCGCAACCGATCATTGCCTTAGCACCAAACCGTGAAATGGATTGGACAGCTTGGTGGCAAGCAGTAGAAGATCTTCCTCGCTTGAATCAGCCAATTCTCTGGGACTTTGAAAAGATCCCTCGTACAGCAACAATGAAAGTTCGCCGTTTGCAAATTGAGAAAGAATTTAAAGAACAGGCTTAGCAACAGGCGCTTGCACGCCCTTTTATCCAAATAACAGCAAAAAGCACCCTCTCTAAAAGCGAGAAGGTGCTTTTTGCTGCTTGATAATTGATCTGCTGATCAAAAACTATTTCTAAAGTTCAACCTAACAAACGAGTACGGGAAACACAATAGTCAGCTATTTTCTTTTCATCTAGTGTGAAGCCCGCTCCCACACCAACAGGCACCTGAAGACAGCCATTTTTGATCTTCGCAGGTTCAGTGACGATGTCATCGTAAAAATAACGATCAGAAGCAGATAGATCACCAGGGAAGTGGAAGGGAGCTTGGCTGGCAAACTGCAGATTCAACGCTCGTCCCACTCCTGATTCGAACATTCCACCTAGCCAGACATCCAATCCATAATGTTGGCAGGCTGAAACAATTCGCATCGCTTCGGTGATTCCTCCCACTCGCGGAATTTTTAGATTGATTGCTCGGCAACTATCTAATGAGGCAACAACAGCGACATCTTCTGCAGTACGTATATCTTCATCTAAACATAGCGGCGTCTTTAACTGCTTCTGCAGACGGCGATGCCCCACTAGATCCCGGATCTTCAACGGTTGCTCGATCATTGCCAGCCCCAATTCATCTAATGCGAGAATCTTTTCCGGTTGATCTTCATAAGCGCCGTTCGCATCAGCCATCAGCACTAGCTCGGGAAAGGTTTCCCGAACGGCTGTCAACGGCTCTAAGTCGACTCCCGGCTTGATTTTGATTTTTACTCGCTGATATCCTTGCGCTACATAATCAGCGACTTGTGCGACTAGCTGTTCTGTGGATGCTTGAATCCCCACACTGACCCCTACAGCAAGCTTGTCTCTTGTTGTAGGATAAAAAGAGGTCAGACTGCAATGTTTTTGGCGGCCATATAAATCCCAAATCGCCGTTTCAACTGCTGATTTGGCCATAAAATTTCCTTGAACTGTTTGAAATAACGTCCAAACATCTCGCGGATGATCGATGTTTCCTGTCAGCAATGGGAATAAGAACTTGCTAATGACTTCTCGAGCTGAAGCCAACGTTTCTTCAATATAATCTGGTTGCTGAAAAGCCACCAATTCTCCAACACCTACGGTTCCGTCTTGGTCGGTCAGTACAAGCAGGTCAAATGCTTTTTCCGTCAAGCGACCATAACTCGTCTCAAAAGGCTGCCTCAATGGGAGTCGACAAGCAATCCGTTCTGCTTTGACGATTTTCATACGCGCTCTCCTTTTCCAATATCAGTGTGCGGTCAACCAAGCATGCACTTCATTTGCCACTACATCTGGACGTTCCAAATGCACGCAATGACCGGCTTTTGACACCGAGAGGATAGTCAACGCTGGTTGTTGCTGCTGCATTTTTTTAGCGATCAGGAAAAATTTTTCATCCCATTCCCCAGTGAGAACCAGAAATGGGCACTGAATGTCTGCCAAATTTTGCCAGAAGCTAGGTTGTGTTCCTGTTCCGCTATAGTACAAACTCATCGCCAAACCAAACGCCTGTTGGCTCAAACGCGTCGCTCGTACTTGCTGCTGTATTTCCTTTGGTAACCGTTTTTGACTAGCAAACAATGGCAGTTCTTGCCAATAATCAACAAAGTCAACCAGCGGTTGCTGAATCAATCGTATCGCCAAACGTTGATCATTGCGTCGGCGAAGACTGCGGGCAGATTCTGATTCCAGTCCCGGAGAGCCGCTCTCCATGATCAAGCCAGCGATCTTGTCTGGGAAAGCAACCGTCCATGCCAATGCCGTACGAGCACCCATTGAATAGCCATAAAGATAATAACGGTCAACCGTTAAACGATCCACCAATTCTGCCAGATCCGTTACCATCTGAATCATCTCATAGCGTGACGGGTGCACATGACTGGCGGAACCACCATGACCCAACAAATCGATTGCTAAGACATTGAAGGACGTTTCTTGAGCAAACACTGGGCGAAAAGAATCTGAAGTGCCAGTAAATCCGTGCAGAACTACGAGGGTCGGCAGATCAGCCAGATAAGGTCGATACCACTGATACAAATAGTTCACACCGTTAACGTTTATTTTCATTGGAGATCCTTTTCTGAAACTCCTGTTGCAACGCTTGCCAAGCGATCACAGGATCTTTTTGCAGGCCAACTACTTCAATGATCTGAAAACAAGGCGTCGTTAATGATTGCTCGATTTGGGAGGCAAAATCAGTCAAAGTTGCTGGAGCGTGCCATTTCGCGCCATAAAGTTTTGCAGCTTGCTGAAAGTCAAGATCCAACGGGGTGCCAAATAGCGGCACAAAGTCACTTTCTGACAAGGTATTTTGCGATAAGAAGGAAAAAATCCCCCCACCGTTATTATTCAGTAAAATGATCGTGACTGGCAGCTGATATTGTTTGAGCAATTGCAGCCCATTCATATCATGAAAGAAAGCTAGATCGCCAATCAATAAATAGGTCGGTTTTTGGCTGGCAGCTGCGATCCCAGCAACGGTCGATATCAACCCATCGATACCATTCACACCGCGATTGCCAAATACTTGGTAAGCACTACCTGTAACCGTTCCGTATCGATCAACAAAGCGGATCGCATTACTATTTGCTAAGAGCAATTGGGCATCATGTCCCAATGTTTGTTGCAAGATCCGTACAGCAGCAGTTTCATTCCACTCCGTTAAAGAATGAGTCGTTGCCAATGCTTCCTCAGCGACGGCTTGCAGCTTTTGCCATGGCTGAAACCATTCTGGTTGTGGTCTGCTAGGCAACTTGCTTACTTGCTCCACAAAATCCTCTATCGTAAGCTGTAGCAAAAAGGCTGAGCGATGCAATTGATCTTGCCACTGTCCAGATTCATCCACGAAAAGCCAGTCGATGCCTTCCGGCAGACCGCTTAACCAAAGCAAGACATTTTTGGTCACTGGCAAGCGACCAAAACGAATAACGACTTCGGGAATAAAGTCCGCATCTAGTTGTGGAAAAATCAAATCAGCCTGTGGGAGAAAATGAGCCGACGTTTCCCCGCAAGTGGCCAAATTTGTCAGTGGATCCCCCACTAGCGGCCAGCCAAGATGATTGGCAAGCGCATGCAGCGTTTCTGCTTCAGAAGGTGTCAAACTTTCACCCACCACTAGGAGCCCTTTTTTCATAAACAATGGTGCCAGTTCTGTCAATACAGCTGCAGGTAGCGATTGCTGTGTAGGGAGGTAAGCGATATTTTGTTGGATCGAACAAGTCCGCGTGAAGTCAGGCAGTAATGGTTCCCGCAAAGGAAAATTCAGGTGTACGGGACCACGTGGCTGCTTTAATGCTTCGATCGTTGTCGTGGCAGCCTGCCAAAAGCTGTACTTCAGCATGTTGGGTGTATTCTCCGGCACAGTCATTTCTACCATTTTTTTTACATGAGAAGCATACAGACTTTGCTGATCCATGGCTTGCGGTGCACCAACACCACGTAGTTCCGGTGGCCGATCAGCAGTTAAGACGATCAATGGCAAATTTGTGGCTTCCGCCTCACAAATTGCTGGATAGTAATTGGCTGCAGCAGTACCTGATGTACATAGTAAAAGTGTCGGCTGCAAATCGACTTTGGTCATTCCCAACGCAAAAAAAGCTGCTGAACGTTCATCGACATCGATCCAACAAGTGATTTCTGGATCCCGATGCAAAAGCAATGCCAACGGTGTCGACCGCGATCCGGGACTGATCACCGCTCGCTTTATTCCAGCGGCTTTAAACCCATGGATTGCTGCCAACAAGTAGTCAGTCATGACTTGCTGATTCATTCTCTATCACTCCTCTTAGCATAGGTTGGAATTTCAAGGCTGTCTCTTGGCGCTCTTCTTCTGCAACAGAATCGGCGACGATCCCGCATCCTGCGTAAAGGATGCCTTCTGTCCCATGAAAAACACCAGAACGAATCGCTACTGCAAATTCTCCGATATCTTCTTGGATACCTAGCCACCCGATTGGTCCACCATATAATCCCCGACGCGCAGGTTCGTGGTTACGAATCCATGCCAGCGCATCAGCTTTTGGCTCCCCACCTAGGGCTGGTGTTGGATGCAGCTTAGCCACTGCTTCTAAAAAAGAAACAGCGGGCTTCCGCTTGCCAGACAAAGGCACGAATAAGTGCTGAATGTCGCGATTCTTGATGATCGATCGCGCCTCTGAATGGAACCCTTCCGCCAATAAGGAAGACAACGCCTGCTCCAGACGATTGACAACTACTTGATGCTCATGGGTATTTTTGGGATCAGTTAATAATGCATCAGCTATTTGCTGATCTTCTGCTGGTGTGCTGCCTCGAGGCGCAGACCCTGCAATGCTGACTGTCTCGAAATGACTGGCAGTCGCCTTTAACAAGCGCTCCGGTGTGGCACCAATAAACGAAACCTCGTCTTCAAAAGCAAAGAGATAGGTATTGGTTTGTTGCTCTGCAAGACGGGCCAACACCGCAAAGGAATCAATCTCCTTCTTAGTAGTGATTTTCATTCGCCGAGCTAAAACAACCTTCTCCAAAGGCGTTTTTGCAGAGCGGATCGCAGCGACTGTCTCATCGACCGCTTTTACCCATTGTGGTACGTCTAATTCTGTTTGCTGCAACAAACAAGCCCCTACAGGCTGTTGTGCTTGCTTTCCCCATTGCTCAACGAGTTGTTGTAAATCAGCAAACTGTCCGAACAGCGTTTCCACGTCATTCGTATCCTTCGCTTCGACGGTCAAGATCACACCATACACATCATTTATTTTTCTAAAAAGAATTTTCGGCAACACAAAAAGACCATTGCCGATTGTGCCCCATTCTGCTGCTCCTTGGCTTTGTTCATCAAAAGCAAAAGCCCCTAATAATGTAGCAGCCATTTGGTCCGTATTTGGTTGAAAATGCTGCTTTTTAAGGTTTCGACGCTGCCGCTCAAAATCAATCAATGATGGGTTCGCGTACCGTTTCACACTGCCGATACCCAAAAAACAGGTTGCTTGATCTGATGATCGCCAAAAATAACGTTCACCAATAAATTGACTGGCAGCAGCATATAACTGAACAAAATCACAAGGTGCAAGTGGGTAATAATGACTAAACACCTTTTTGCCAGCAGCTAATGCATGTTGATACTCATTCTTTGATTTGCTGTTCAATGTAGTTCACTCTTTCTTCTGTCAGCAATACACGCTTTACTATTTTCCCGCTAGCGGTACGCGGCATTTCTTTTACTTGATAATAGCGACGGGGGTGTTTGTACCGAGCAAGCTGTGGGGTTAGATAGGCGATCAATTCTGGTAATGTAATCGGCTCTTTGAGTGTAAGATAAGCAACTGGCTCTTGTCCCCACACTCCACTTGGCTCGCCCACCACTGCCGCTTCTTCAATTGCAGGGTGGCTAACTAATGCCTGTTCAACTTCAGCTGGATAAATATTTTCGCCACCGGAAATAATCAATTCGCTCAAACGAGATACCACATACAAATACCCTTCAGAATCCAAATAGCCAAGATCACCGGTGGCAAACCAGCCATCCTGCGTCCACTGCTCCAACCCGCGATCATTCAAATAGCACGTAACGATCGCAGGTCCTTGCAACTGGATTTCCCCCAGTTTTCCTTCTTTTTCGATAACAGATTCTTTCAAAGACTGCGACTGAATCCGCAAATTGACTTGGGCTAATGGTAATCCAGCAGAACCAATTTTTTCCTCGGCTTTATCTGGAGGCAAAGCAACGACTTGCGAACAAGTTTCAGTCATCCCATAGGATTGAATAACTGATAAGCACTTGTCTTGGCATTGCATCAAGACTGATCTGGCAATCGGACCACCACCTAAAAGAATATAGCGCAATGAAGGGTAACCATTGTCTCCAGTCAAAGGCAAAAGATCGATCAGCATTTTGGTCACTAACGAGAGCACCGTTCCTTTACCAGCAGCTAGGTCTGATGCGATTTGCTGCGCATCGAATCGATCATATAATCGAACACTGATCCCTAAAATCAAGGAACGCAACAAAATTGATAAACCGCTAATATGATACAACGGAACGACACAACACCAGCAGTCGTCAGCAGTCACCGACAAGTTGATCTGCGTGGCTTGTGCACTGGCAAAATGATTGCCAAATGTTTGAGGCACTCCTTTGGGATTACCCGTCGTGCCAGAAGTGTACATGATCGATGCAACTTGTGTTTTTTGGTAAATCGAAATCGGCGCAGAAAAAAAACGTTCTTGCAATTTGCCAAAAGGCAGGAACTTGATTCTCGGCAAGGAAAGCGATCGATTGGTGACTACCCACTGACAGGCAGCATCGGTTAATTGATAGTACAGCTCTTTTTCAGTCAATCGAGTGTTTAAGAACTGAATTTGTTTTCCTAATTCCCAAAGTGCCAAAATCGTGAAATACATCTCAGGAGAGTTATTGCTTAAAATCGCTACTCGCTCGATTGTTTGAGGAATCCGATGTTCATAATAGCAAGCATAAGCCGTGACTTCTTTTTGCAAGGCAGCAAACGACCAGCTTTTATCTTGCCAATAAAAAGCTGGTCGTTCTGGATGAAGTTGTGCTTGCCGTTGCAGCCAACTACCATTCATTAAGGGAATTTAGGGAATTGGTCGAAATTAGGCTGACGTTTTTCTTTAAACGCATCGCGGCCTTCTTTTGCTTCATCCATTGTGTAATACAATAAGGTCGCATCGCCAGCAAGTTGTTGGATTCCGGCTAGCCCATCTGTATCGGCATTCATTGAGGCTTTGATCATGCGCAAAGCCAATGGGCTTTTTTGCAGCATCGTTTCTGCCCATTCCATCGTCACATCTTCCACTTGATCAAGAGGAACGACTGTATTGATCCAGTTCATTGCTAAAGCTTCTTCTGCTGTATACTGTTTCGTCATAAACCAAACTTCTTTGGCTTTCTTGTGGCCAATCGTTCGAGCAAGATAGCCTGAACCGTAGCCACCATCGAAACTGCCGACATTCGGTCCTGTTTGACCAAATTTCGCATTATCTGCCGCGATCGTTAGATCACAAACCAGCTGCAGCACGTTTCCGCCTCCAATAGACCAACCTTTGACCATAGCGATCACCGGTTTTGGTAATGTCCGGATCAAACGTTGCAAGTCCAGCACATTGAGACGAGGAACTTGATCTTCACCAACATAGCCGCCATGTCCGCGAACTTTTTGGTCGCCGCCAGAACAAAAAGCTTTGTCGCCAGCTCCTGTTAGAATGATCACACCAATGCCAGGTTCATCGCGACTGATTGAAAAAGCATCGATCATTTCAAACACCGTTTTCGGTGTAAAGGCATTGTGGACTTCTGGACGATTGATCGTGATCTTCGCCACTTTACCATGCTGTTCAAATAAAATTTCATCGTATTCTTTTAAGGTTTTCCATTCTCTCATTACAGGTTCCTCCTTATGTCACATGTTTCCATTATACACATTTCTGAGCGAATTTCGTTAGAAATTGCTTTCTGTCAAACGTTTGTTATAATCAAATCATCAAATTCTCAGAAAACGAGGAACTCTATGAACTTACTTGACTATTTAGGCATCCAGATCGAAGAAACAACCGCTACTCAGGTTCGGTTATCTTTAGTGGTCACCGATCAGCATAAACAACCTTTTGGTCTTCTGCACGGTGGTATCAATGCCGTCTTGATTGAAACAGCTTGTAGTCTGGGGGCAAATCAAGCCGTAGCTGAAGACCAATTTGCCGCCGCGATTGATCTACAAGTCAATCATTTAAAAGCGGTCAAACAAGGAACTGTTACTGTGGAAGCTGTCCCTGATCGAATCGGTGGAAAGATCCAAACTTGGCAAGCTACGATCAGACAATCCGATGGCACGAAAACGGCTGTCGGACGTTGTACATTAACTGCCGTCACCAAATAAAGGGACTGTGCCATAAGTCTCCTACAAGTAACACTAGCCGAACATTAATGATTATTGCTCCTGCGGTGCAGGGACTCCTCGTCGCAAAAGTCAGAGGAATCTATGCTAGCAACAGACTATTATTCGGTTTAACTTGTTGGATACTGACTTATGGCACAGTCCCTTTTGATTGTCGAGCATTTCTTGATGAACGTTCTACTTCAACTTATTTCAAAACAATGGCGTCTCAATCGTCTCTACGATTTTGGCGCCAGACAGCTCATTGTAATAACGGACACCATCTGATTCAAAGATACCGATTTTTGTAATATTCTCCATTGCTGTTCGTGCTGCTTCTGCCGTTATCTCTTCATCAAAAACTTTTGGCTGCAATGTGTGTTTTTTGCCCTCGCTAGTCAAAAATAATGCATGAAGCTTTTTCATCGCTTTCTCTCCTTTCGTTATTTTACGTACTCATTCTGGATCGTTTCTACCACGCCAGCCAAAGACGCATTCTTAGAAAATCCTGCCATGGCTTCACCAAACGCTAACATCTTAGCCTCCTCTGGAGCATTCATGACTTGATTGACGGTCTGACTGACAGTTTTTTCTGCATCTGGTGCTTGGATTCGAATCGTCAGCCTTGTGGTGGTTTTGGTCTTCATCGCTTCTTTTCCTCCTCTATTGTATTTTGATTGCTTCGTAAGTGGCGCCCTTACATATCTATAAACGAATCAAATAAGCAAAAGTAAAAAATAAAATTGGTTTGACTCGCTCTTTTTTTACAGAAAGTGCTGCTTTCGTTATAATGAGGCTAAGAAAGTGAGGCTCTTCTATGAAAAAAAACCGTTTAATCCAATTTTTAGGAGGAAAAACCAGCTATTATGTACTGGGATTGATCATTCTCTGTGCGATCGCTGCTTTTTTACTTAAACAAATCTCGTTTCTTTTTGATCCTTTTTTTGTCATTATTTCTACTCTTATTCCACCATTTTTATTCGGCCTGATCTTGTATTATTTGTTCAATCCGTTAGTTGATCGCTTAGAAACGAAAAAGATTCCCCGCATTGTTTCCATTGGCGGGATCTATCTTCTGATTCTTTTAGTGATCGTTTTGGCTGGGTTTCAGCTTTATCCAATCATCCAAAAACAAACAACCGATTTGATCAATCAATTCCCAGATTTGATTGCTGATTTCGAGCGAAACGCTGACTCATTCCTAGCGAATACGCCATTTGGTGCTCAGATCGATCAGATCACGGATACTCTTCAAAAAGTTGCCAACAATATCATGGATTTCATTGGTGACTATTGGCAAACCGGTGCTGCAGGGCTTAGCAGTATCTTTTCGACGATCTCAACGTTGTTTATCGCATTGTTTACAGGTCCGATCATTGCTTTTTTCTTACTAAGAAATCCAAACAAGTTTTATTATTCTCTCCTGTCAATCGTACCACCGCGATTTCGTAAAGATTTCAACACGATCGTAAAGATCGCTGACCTACAAGTTGGTGCCTTTCTGAAAGGACAGATTATTTCTTCCTTTATTTTAGGCGGAATTTATTGGGTGATTTTTTTGCTGATTGGTTTAGAATATGCAAGTATCTTGGCGATCGCTGCCGGAATTTTATGTATCATTCCATATATCGGTCCATTTATCGTCTTCTTCCCGGCCCTTTTCATCGCAGCACAAGATTCAACAGGAATGCTGATCAAATTCCTGATTGCTTGGTTCGCCGTACAGCTGCTTCATGGTGACTTGGTCGTTCCTCGTGTAATGGGAGATCGTCTGCAGATCCATCCGATCACGATTCTCGTTGTTTTATTAGTTATGGGGGATTTGATGGGGATCGTAGGTGTCATTTTCGGAATACCGATCTACTGTCTCTTAAAAGTATTAGTGGTGTATGGATTCCGCAAATTCAAGCAACGGTACAATACCTATTACGGCGACGAAGGCAAGTATTTTCACAGTGAATTCACCAGTGAAGACTACTTAAAAGATGAGTAGTAAAAGAGAGAGAATCGCTTAAGCGCGGTTCTCTCTCTTTTCATTACGTGTTTTCATTAAGTACACCAACGGTTAAATGGATCAAGCGGATTCTTTGTTTGTTTTGGCTACCCGCCAGCGTAAGACTGTTTTTGCTTTTTCTGGTGCTGTCTTTCGCGGATCTGACAGATAGATCTCCCGATGCTGATAATTGCCCATCGTGGGAACAATTGATAGATCGTGGGCTTCGCAATAGTCTTGCATTTTCGCAAACGTTTCTGTTTCTGTGTCAAAAGGACCGATGTGACAAGCTTGCACGGACCAGCCTTCTTGGTATTCTTCGAAACGAATTCGTTCCAAAAAACGATTTTCTTTTTTCTTCATGATTTGTGTCAACTGTTCGGCGGCTAAATCAGCAGTTACTTGTTCCGGTTGCCGAATCATGATTTTATAGATCAACTCTTCTTTAGCAATCGGTCCTTGTGGTTTTTCAGGTAAAGTCCATACGCCTTCTAGCGGGTATACCGTATACTCAAAAGGCGTATTGCCGAAGGAGCCTTTTTTCAATCCCATGCGCAATCCATAGGCCATCATATAAAGTGCACTGATTTGCTCGGAAAATTCAGGACGGTTAGGGTTTCCTTCGCCAGTCAACGTAATGAATTGATAAGCAGGCACTTCGATCAGCTGTGGTTCTTTTGGTAAATAGTAAGCTTTTTCTTGTTTTCGCCATTCATATTTCATTGTCCAAACTCCTTTTTTGTAAAGTGTACCACAAACAAAGAGATTGATTCATAAATAATCCAACCAGCGAATTTTTTTAGCTACTTTTTTGACGATCAGCTTTTTTGACGATCAGCTTTTTTGACGATCAGCCTTTTTGACTTTCAAAGCGGTCAGCAAATCGTTTTTCTAAGCGATGTTGGAGCGCTTCGATCCCGATACACAGCAACCAGTAAATGATCGCCACTAACACGTACATCGACATATAATCAAACGTCCGGCCGCCAACAATTTTGGCTTTTTGAAAAATGTCCGGGATCGTGATCATTGCCGCTAACGAGGTTCCTTTCAACAGGTCCATCGCGACATTGCTTAATGCTGGGACCGATATGCGAAATGCCTGAGGCAGAATGATCAACCGTAATGTTTTAGAAAAACTCAATCCCAGAGCATACGCTGCATCCCATTGCCCGCGATCCACTCCGGCGATCGATCCTCGATAAATTTCTCCAATAAAAGCACTGCTAGTCAAACTAAAACAAATAATGGCAGCTGTCAATGCGGGTAATTGATACGGCAATCCGAAATAGAGCAAAAACAACAGCACCAATGCGGGTACTCCTCGCAGAAAGGAGATATAGCCTCGAACGATCCTTCTTACCCAAGGGTTTTGAAGCATCCCCAGAAAAGTCAGCAATAAACCTAACGCATTTCCTGCGAGAAAAGAAGCAATGGCAATCCCTAACGTATAGGATAACCCTGTCAGTAAAAAAGGAAGCGACTCCCACATCAGTGGAAGATCAAGAGTTGGGATATACATTACTTTTCAACCTTTTGGATCTCTTTGTCAGATGGTACAGATACATCTGTTTGGAAGTATTTTTCGGAAATTTCTTTTAACGTCCCGTCTGCTTTCATCTCTTTTAAAACACGATCGACTTCGTCATGCAGTGCTTGGTTGTCTTTCGCAAAAAGAAAGCCTGTTTCGTTCGGATTGAAGTAGACATCTTCCAAGATTTTAACTGGAATATCTGGCAAAGCTGCCACCGACATCTTTTGCAGATAATAATCATTAAGGATCACATCGGTCCGTCCGTTTGCCACATCTGTCAGATACTGGTCATTCGTGGCATTATCATAGGTCACAAGTTTCGCACCATATTCTTCGGCTAACTTCATGTAGCCTGTATTGGGTTCTCCCGCTGCTTTTTTGCCTGCTAAATCATCTAGAGAGGCAATGCCAGAATCATCGCTTTTTCGCACGATCATACTATCAAATGAATACTTGATTGGTTCAGACAGACGAAACTTATCTCCACGGTCTCCGCTGAGACCGAAATCATTTGCGGCAAAGTCCGCTTCACCTCTAGTCAAGGACGCCACTTGTCCGTCTACATTGTATTCTTTGAACTGGATCGAAACACCCATCCGCTTGGCTACTTCTTTTGCAACGTCTACGTCATAGCCAACTAATTGATTGTCATCATTGTAATAAGAGGAAGGAAATAACGTACCTGACGTAGCAACAGTCAATTCTTTTGACTCTTGAACACGACTTAAACTATTGTCCTCTTTAGCCTTACTTCCGCAAGCACCTAACAACATCACAAAGGCACCTAGTACAACGATATTTTTCCACTTGTTTATTTTGATTGTTTCCATCTTTATCCCCCTAGAAAATCATTCTTGAACCGTCATTCATCGACAGTTATTTTTTGGGTAAATGAAATTGCTCCCATCGTTCAAACAATTCACCCACTTGAAAAAGTAAATCTTCACGGCCTTTTGATGCCATAAACTGAATTCCCAATGGCAAACCTTCCTCACTAACAGCTGTTGGAAGGCTGATTGCAGGTTGGCCCGTTAGATTGGCCAATTGCGTATAGGGCGTCAGTGCCAAACTTTTGTCGAACATCTGATAAATCAAGTCTCCGGCAGCAGCAGCTGTTCGTCTTTCTATCTCTTGCAGTTCGCTTCGAATCGTATCACTTTGCAAATCCTCTTCAATCAATGGCGCCGTTTGTGCTGTTGCAGGGGTCAAAAACAACTCATAATCTGCAAACAAAGCTTCCATCGTTACTGCCAGCTGATCCCAATATTGCATTGCCTGGATATAATCGGCAGCCGCTAATTTTTTGCCATATTGGTACAGCCCCCAAGTCATCAGCTCCATATCTTTCTGTTCCACTGGTCGTTGCAGCATTGCCTCGATCTCGGCAAACATTGCTGCTGTCTCTCCACCATTCATACGATAATAGCTTGCCATCATCGTTTGACCGTCAACAGGATAACGGATTTCTGTAACCTGATGTCCTTGATCTTCCAAAAATGCGACAGCTTTCTTGACAGCTAAGACAGCAGTTTGTGAAACTGGACTCCCGGCTGGAGACTCGGTTGTGTACGCAACTCTCAGTGTTCGATTCTGACTGGGTCCATGATGTTTCCATTCGATTCTAGGTGCCTGATAGGGAGCCGCCGGTTGAGACGTTCGTAATCCATAAAACAAACGTTCCGTATCTCTCATAGAAAGCGTCAATGCAAAATTGATCGAAGCACCTTGCCAACTACGCCATTCTTGAGGTCCCACTGGCATAGTTCCTCGCGTCGGTTTTAACCCAATTAGTCCGTTGAAAGAAGCTGGGATACGAATGGAACCGCCTCCATCACTAGCAGCAGCTAATGGAAATAGTCCAGCCGCTACGACGGCCGCCGCTCCACCGCTGGATCCCCCTGCCGAATAGGCGGACTGCCACGGATTGCGTGTTGGACCGTACAATACTGGATCGGTAACATTTTTGAAACCAAATTCCGGAGCATTGGTTTGTCCCAAAGGAATCAATCCTAGCTGTTCCAGCCCGTTGACAAATGCACTCGTCTGCTCTGCTTTTGCATTTGCAAACAATGCAGCCGCCGATGTGGCCGGCCACCCCGCTTTACTTTGACCCAATATTTTAAGTGGTATTGGCAGCCCGCTGAATAAAGCCGCTTTTGTTTGCGGATTTTGTTCATACTGCTTAATTGCTGCTTGCCGATCAAAAGAAACAAGCGCATTTAACGTTGGCTCAACTTGCTGAATTTTTTCTTCGATCCTAGCTGTCAATTCCGAAAAACTGATTTTCTTCTGCGTTAATTGCTCTGCCCAATAGGTCGCATCTTCCATAAATCTCCCGCCTTTCATCGTAACAATTATAGCTTCTGTACTAAAAGCAAAAAAAGCTTTTAATTAACAACCAATATACCAAACAGAGTGAAAAAGTTCAATAGAAATATAACAGAATAACACTCTGTATTATTAAAAAGAAGCAATTTGTTTGATAGCGGTTCCCTTATTTTTCGCTACTCTTGTGTACATCACACAGGGGGGTCTACAGCATGGAAATCGTTCCCAAAAAAACAGTGCCATCCGTCAGACATACGTAACCTCGAAGAAAAGAGAGGCCGTTTAATGGCCTCTCTGGTTCTTTCGGGTATCCTGTCTTTAAGTAACGGATGTCACAGCATTCAAGTGTGTTAAACTAAATGATTTTTTTCAAGGATTTCGCCGATATAGGTATCTTTCGTCTTCTTAACAAATCCTTCTACTAATTTGCGTTCGATAAATGGCAGCTCCATCTCAGTCAATTTTTTCTTGTCCGATAAATAGTAAATCGCATTGGCCAATGTACGCAGATCATAGGCGGAAGCAAAGACTTCTGGAACGCCTCGTTCAATAGCTAACAATTGGTAGACAGCTTCCATCGCCGTTCGTACAGAATATTCAGTCGTAAAGACGGTATCACGTTGCGTTTCGGCAAAGTTGCCGATGAAGGCTAAGTTTCGTGAACCATTCGGTATCACAAGCGGACGATCTCCAGGTTCCCGCAACATGAAGTAAGAAGTGATGAAAGGCATATACACAGGGATCGCTGAACATGATTCATTAGAGATCCGTAGAATTTCATCTTCTGGAACACCTAAGTGATACAATAGTTCTTGAACGATTTCTTGTCCGGAACAGTGTTCAATCGGTTTTTTGATATAATTTCCTGGTGTATTAGACAATAGACCATAAACCCAAGTCACCGTTTGTTGATCGCCTTGCTCTTTGAAATGAGGTTGACGATGGGTCGCAAAACTCATCAGCCAATTTGAATCTTTGATAGTGACGATCCCACCGGTCACTACTCTTCCTGTCCGTAATTTCCGTTTTGTCAAACGAGAAATATAAGGTTCAATATCAAAGTTTTGCCATGTGACTGTCGCTGATACAAACCAGCTTTCTGCTGGCAGATTGTCATAAAAGACTTCTGGGCGACCAAATTCAGGAGATTGAGCAGCCAAGTTCTTCCAAAGATTCCAACTGCCACCTAATTCATGAGTAATAGGGGCAGGTGTATGGTGATCCCCTTCAGTCGAACTCTCCGTGATTGAGCCGTTTGTTACAAACACCAGATCATCTGCTGTCAAAGTGATTTCTTGGGCTTTGCCATTTTTCATCAGTGTGATACTTTGGGCGATTTTCTCTCCTTCAGTGATCTTCACGTCAATATTCATGACTTTGGTTTCATATTGGAAATCGACACCTTGTGCATCAAGGTAAGCTAATAATGGTTTAACTAACGATTCATATTGATTGTAACGAGTAAATTTCAAAGCCGTGAAATCAGGCAATCCATCGATATGGTGAATGAATCTTAAAACATATCTACGCATTTCGATGGCAGAATGCCATTTTTCAAAAGCAAACATCGTACACCAATAAAGCCAAAAGTTTGATTCAAAGAACTCGTCTCCAAAAACATCCTCGATCCGTTTGCCAACAAGCTGATCTTCTGAAGTCATAAATAGTTGGACCAACTCTTTTTGGGCTGCTGCTGATAAAGTGAATTCTCCGTCATCTGCTGCTCGTTGGCCACGATCATGAATGATCCGACAATTGGATGAGTTTGGATCGTCATGATCCAACCAATAAAATTCATCTAAGACGGAGGCATCTTCTACCTCCAATGATGGAATCGAACGGAATAAATCCCATAAACATTCAAAATGATTTTCCATTTCACGGCCGCCTCGAGTGACAAAGCCATCATGAGGAATAAATTTGCCGTCGAGTGAGCCGCCTGAAAGAGACAGCTCCTCCAGCACATGGATTTTCTTTCCCTCCATGTGTCCGTCACGAATCAAAAAGACTGCTGCTGCTAATCCAGCTAATCCGCCACCAACAATATAGGCCTGTTTCTTTTCGACATCTTTCGGTTTTCTGCTTCTTGCAAAAGCTTCATAATTTCCGTTTGTATATCTCATATGATCCCCTCCTAATATTGGTACAAATCCATGGTAGCAGTATCTTCTATTTGTGACAAAAATAACAACCGCTATTTTTCACAGATTTAGACAAATAAAGTCGTTTGTCTAAAAGTGCAAAGAATAGCAGCACTTCGTTGCCTTGTTCTAATTAAAAAAGACGGTCCCATAAACAGTCAACAAACAGACGGAACGACCGGATCTAAACAAAACCCAATAAATTCTAACGATCGCAACTGCTGCTATAGTACCTAGGCACTCTCACAGTTTCCAAGACGCGGCAGCCACTTTCTCTCATTTACAATGTCCGTTTATTTTCACTCATGGCACAGTTCTCTGTAGCGGAACAACAATCGATTACTTTTTTGCTTATTCATCTGATATAAGCCATCTATTTATGCCCGTTAAGCCAAACCAAATAGACCTCTAGCAATGATGCCCTAATTTGAGCACCTGACTTTAGCGGCTTTGTTCGTTTCTACAAATCAGCTGCGCCCAATCTGCATGCGTTCAGAAGTATCGATTTTTAATAAACTGCAAATCAGTGGTGCCAACTCTAATTGATTCATTTTTTCGATCCCACAGTCTGGCGGAAAAATATCTGAAAAAATATAGAGGGGGACTTCGCGATGAGCAGCCATGCTTCCGCCATGCAACCCATATTCATCCATCCCGTGGTCCGCAGTAACAATCACTTGATAACCTGCAGCCAACCAATCGTGCAAATACAGGCCAATCAATTGGTCTGCTTGGTTTACGGCTTTTCGGTATTCTTTTGAAACAGCCGTATAACGATGTCCCGCGGCATCGATATTCATGGAATGTATCAGTAACAAATTCGGCTGATACGTGTGCAGTAAATAATGTCCATCTGCAAACACATGTGAATCGGGATACTGGTTTTCACTATAAAAGATTCCATGTTGGATACTTTTTTTGTGGTCGTGTTGAATACGATCTCGTTTGATTTCATAAGGTGCTTGATTGAATAATTCACTTTGCCAATAATGTGCTGCAGCTGCAGTACTTCCGCCGGCAGCTTTGACAAGATCAAAAATCGAGAGTTCTTTGGAATGTTGACCATCAGCATTGGTCAGAATCCCATTCCGGTAGCTTGGTACACCAGTAGCCAACACTTCATACAATGGCCGAGAACTGCTAGGCATTTCAGCATGGACTTTGATCAGTTGTGCTTGTTTATAATCCACATGATGATTCAAGATCCCCATCTGTTCAACCGCGGTATCGTATCGGCAGCCATCCAAAACCAGTAAAAGCAGCTTTTCGGTTATTTGCGATTTAATGGACATAGCTTGTCACCCCCATCTGTCGGTCTTTGCTGATTCTCAAAAGCCATTTCCTAATTACTATTATAGCTAGCCCATTTAGCATCTTTTTCTTAGCAAGTCCACGTTGGAACCGGATACTTTTTTGAGGATCCAAAATCCGTTTGCTTTTGGAGGTGTTTCGTTTACAATCCCTTGCAGGGATATGGGGCAGTCTCTTTTCAATAAGTACCTTTAGCCTATCATGATTCATCTTTTCACCTCATTACTCATTTACTCCATCCTATCAAGCAATCGTTAACATCCAGTAAGCGTTATGAAAAGTTCATGTTAAGTTGGTAAACTTTTGCGCCTAACACAATAAAGGACTCGTAAGTGCCCCCCTTAAAAAAGCGACAAAAAAGAGCCAAATCATCACTTTGATGGCTTGGCTCTCCCAGGAAAAAATTTATTTTTTCAGTCTTTCTCATATCAATAAATAAATATTGACTTTTATTGACAAATCTCACAGAATTCTGTTATCTTTTCACGTTTTTCTAATAAAACACTTGCATTTTTTCATTAAATATGGAAACGTTCCCTTGATTTATACCCTCGCTTTCTATAAAATAAAAGCGAATAGAAACCAAAAAAGGCACCCCATCCCTTAGCGGCAACTAAGGAATAGGGCCTTGATTTGTCAGCAGCAACTGACCATCAAGTTTGCCATAGTCAATGCAGTACATCAACGTGTTTATTGTACCCAATTTTCTGGGTGATTTCTACCTCTTTTTAGGTAAATCAACACGCTTTGGTCTGCTTATTTCACTATGACAAAGGTATTGGGCAGGATCGTCCGATACCTCTTTTATATATATATCCTTTTTTAAATTTGGGCGCTTAGCGATCAGATGTAAGTTGTCCCGTTCGATCCTGTCCCCTTTTTCCAGCGACGTTTCATGATTATCTTCCAAGGGGGAGTGAGGATAGTACGTGTGAACGTCGCTATTCAGACAAAGGTTGCCTCGGTTTCTATTCCATAAAAAAACAATCGATCATCTGACCGATTGTTTTTTTGTCCACGCAGTGGTTATTTATATTTTTCTTCTAATTTACTCATCCAAGCCCCTAACCAGTACCCTAAAACAAACAGTATCACACCGCTGACCGCAGTCAGCCAAGTAAATCCGCTATAATCAGCCACTGGTGGCAAGACGATTAATACTGTTGATGCAATCACAATTCCCAAAATAAAGTGATAGACTTTCGAATGATAATGCTCCAAGAGCCACTCCATCAATTTTGAGAACAGCAGCATCACGAGTAGACCACCAATTGCGATCGGCAAGAAGACGCCTAAAATGTCGAACCCCTTGAAGCCTTTCAACATCGGATCATACAAACCTAATACGAGCAATAAGTTAGATGGGCTTAATCCAGGCACCAACACACCTAATGCAATCAATCCGCCGGCCAAAACAAATCCTAAAAAGTTTGCTGGGATCGTTCCTAGAATATCACCCATGAAATAAAGAAATAAGAAACCGATGATCATTGTACCAAAGAACCAAAACAAATCCCCCATAGTTCGTTTGCTTTTAAGAGTCGATTCTTTTGCAAGTGCAGGCAATGTACCAATAATGGCTCCGGCAAATCCCCATAAGACGACAATCTGATAATTTTGCAGCAGCCATTCTAACGGTTTCGATAAAAGCCCGATCCCAACGATCCCGCCGATCCCTACTGGCAAGAAAAAGAGCAGATTTTCTTTGAAGTTTTTCGTTAAATGTGCCATAAAACGCAGCATTCGTTCATAGATCCCTAAAATTGCTGCTAGAACTCCACCGGAGACCCCCGGCAAAATAAATCCTAAAGCAATAACGACTCCTTTTAAAAATCGTGATAATACACTTTCAGTTTTTTGTTGTCCCATTCTTGTCTCCTTCATCTGTCACCATAATTTTCATTTTTTAGTTAGTCATTTACTACTATACTGGAAGCTCTATTAATTGAAAAGGAATTTTCATCCTCCTCTTGCTCCCTCTTTCGAAGTCACTAATGGCATCTCTCATCGACAGGTTTTCGACTTTGATTTTTCAACAACAACGAATCGAAGAAGAGTGACTCTCTTCATATTTGTTTTTCCATTAAATAATCGGTCTGTTCATCATCCCCCATGAAGAAAGAATGACTGCCTACTCGTCGAAAGCCCATCTTGTTATAAAAAGCCAATGCATTGGCATTGTGTTCCCATACGCCTAACCACAAAGACGTCTTTTGTTTTGCCTTGGCAAACTCTTCCGCAAAAGACAACAATTGCTGACCATAGCCGCGGCGTTTGTAGTCACTTCGGATGTAGATCCGCTCAACTTCAAGTCCCTCTGGTGCAATCGGCTCAGTTTGAGCTGTTCCCCAATTAAGCTTTAGATAACCAGCAATTGCTTCTTCTTGCAAAAAGAAAAAAGCAGACTGCGGATTTTTCAGTTCTTTGTGCAACTTTTCTGAATGATAAGCAGCCTCTAAATAAGCTTGCATATTTTCTTCCGTATTATATGGCGCAAATGTGTCCTGATACGTCTCAATACTGATGGCTTTCAACTCAACAAGGTCAGCCGGTGTACATTGGATAATTCCCATGATAAACTCTCACTCCGATCCATTTCATTTCGTTCTATTGTGGCATAATTCATTGCCAAAGACAATAAAAAATAGTTCGTCAGCAGGCGCCCATTCAACTGTTGCTGGGATTCTGCTTGACGAACTATCGGATCAGTAAAAAACTGTTTATAGCCAAGATCCGGAAAATTGGTGGATCACCATAGTAGTTGGATCTTCCTCAACTTCGCCGGTAATATAACTTTTTGGAGAGAAAGTCATTTGCGGGAAAATTTCTACCCCTTTAACCGTTTGACGCTGATTGTTTAGTTGCAGACCATATTCCTGCAACAATTCAGTGACTCGAATGACGTTGGTTACTACATCTTCCGTTTTTTCTGCTCGCACAAATTCACGATCATCATAGTCATGATACCATTCTTCCATGAAAGGATGATGAGGCACTGCACCGATGATACCGGTGGAAATTTTGGTTTCGATCTCAAATCCCATAAATGCCTCATAGTTTAATAGATCATCTAATGGTTTCACCACTTCGACATCGGTATCCATATAAATGCCGCCTTCTGTCACTAATGCATACAAACGAACAACGTCAGAAACAAAGGCCCATTCTTCTTGTTTGTAGGCTTCTTGTAAGTAAGAACCAAATTTTGAAAGATCGATCGTTGATTCATCCCAGCGTTTGATCTCATAGTCTGGGCAAAATTTGCGCCAGGTTTCGATATATTTCTGTTCGCTTTCCCCTAATTCATTGCCCCCAAACCAGCAATAATGAATGATTTTTGGAATCATTTTCCCCTCTCCTTTTTGATTTCGTTAATTTAAGTGTACAGGGTTTTCTCTCCTTTTCAAAATCATATACACTGTTACTATCAAATAAATCGTAGCAGTTCGTTCTTGATACCGGTGATTTCCTATAATCAACCCAGATACAAAAAAGCCATAAAAAAAGCCCCGCTGCCGTGGCTTTCAAAGGTTTCAGTTCTTTGAATTTCTGGCTGCGTGCGGCAGAGGAAGGCTCTTTTTATTACTATTTTTTATTACATATAATGATTGTCCCGTAGTTTCGCTTGGCGAATATCTGCAATCGTTTGAGTCCCTGCTAATTGCATTACCATCTCTAATTCTTTTTTGAAGAAATCGAACACTTGCTGAACGCCTGTTGAACCGCCTAACGCTAATCCGTAAATCACTGGACGTCCAATCGCCACTAGATCAGCACCAGAGGCGATTGCTTTAAAGACGTGCTGCCCACGGCGAACACCGCTGTCAAAGACGATCGGAACTCTGCCAGCGACGGCATCTGCTACGATCTGTAAAGAATCAAAAGCAGCTGGTCCACCATCTAACTGACGGCCACCATGATTTGAGACCCAAATCCCTTGTGCTCCAGCATCTAACGCACGTGCTACATCTTCTTCTGATTGAACCCCTTTGACATAAACAGGTAAGTCAGATTCCTTCGCAATGAACGCCACATCTTGAGGACTCAGTTTTTGTTTGGAGGAGCCATATACCGCATCCATTGTTTGTCCGATTCCAGACTGATAAGCTTGCACAATTGGCATAGCCAATGGAAAGGTAAAGCCGTTACGGCGATCCGTTTCTCGGTTGCCACCAACTGTGGCATCCGCCGTTAAAACAATCGCTTTGGCACCATTGCGTTTCGCCATCGCCAAAATATCCCGATTGATGCCATCATCTTTGCTCATATAGAATTGAAACCACTGAGGTGCTTGTTCTCCGCCGGCTGCCCGAATTTCTTCTAGCGTACAGGAAGCATAAGAACTAGCTGTGTAAATTGTACCGAAGCGCGCAACTCCTTTTGCCGAGGCTTTCTCCGCATTGACATTGGCCAAGCCATGAGCGGCCACCGGAGCCATGATAATCGGTGCATTTAATGTATCACCGGAAAAATTAGTCCTGGTGTCTGGTAATTCAATGTCTTTGAGGACATGAGGAATAATCAGCTTATGATTGAATGCGCGTTCATTTTCTCGATAAGTGAAGGTATCTCCCGCACCGCTAGAGATGTAGCCATAGCCTCCTTTGGGAATCACTTCTTTTGCTGCCTCTTCTAAATCACGCATGTTGATAAAATCGACTGCGCCTTCTGCCGTACTTGCTTGATAAATTTTTTCCATCCCTATCCCTGCTCTCCAATAAGATAACGTTTACAATATTATGTTACGCTTGTTTGGTCAGCCAAGCAACTGATTCGCTCCAACGATGGTATTCACTCTTTTTTGATCACTCTCAAGCTAATTGATGTATTCTCCAGGAGAGCCACGAAGGTTTTTCACAAAGAAAAGCCTTTGCAGCAACCTTTCGGACTTTTTTTCACTAGCAAATACAGCTTATGGTATGATATGATTCGTTTGAAAGGGTTAAGATGATTTCTTATGAAAGGATGGCATTATTGAATCTATTCGGATTAAAATTTGGTTTGCGAAATCTAAAAACGGGGATCAGCGTCTTCATTTGTATTCTTCTAAGTTTTCTTCTACAGCGTGAGACATACGTTGTTTCAACGATCACCGCTGTCTTTACCTTAAGAGAAGATCATGGGACTACTGTCAAATACGGCCGGCATCGGATTGCTGGAAATACCTTTGGCGCATTAGCATCGATCATCTGTATCGGAATTTTTAAATTTTTTGGCTACACACACCTTGTTCAGCTGCTATCGATTCCTTTCGTTATCATGCTGATGATCGCATTATTAGTGAAATTCGACTATCACGAAGGAACGGTCGGTGCCTGTGCTACCCTATTGACGATTTTATTTATGGTTCCCCAAACTGAATCCTATCTTTATGCCTTTAACCGGGTGATCGATAGTTTCATTGGGATGGCCGTTGCGATTGCCGTCAACCGCTGCTTGCCTGCATCAGCTAAAATAGTAGAAGAATAAGGTAAAAAAACGTGCTGAGCTAAATTGCTCGGCACGTTTTTGCTTTAGTCATAAAGGATTTCCTCGCATTCCCTTTTCAAACAAGAAGCACTCGAAAAATAAACCATTTTCGAGTGCTTCTATTTTTTTGAGAGTGTAACGAACCTATGTCCCAACAATTTGTTCATTCTTATTTCATCATGCACAACGTCTTAATTACTTACGTAAATCGCAAAAAACATCAATGCTGCACCTAACATGACAAACAAATGCCAGATTACATGGGTGAATCGTCTATTTTTCATACTATAAAAGAGCGAGCCTACAGAATAAGCGATTCCTCCAGCAACTAACAGTAGTAATCCGGTCAAATCGATATTCTGATAGAGCTTAGGTAAGACAACAATGATTGCCCACCCCATCACATTGTAGATGATCGTTGAAACTTTCGATACTTTGTTCGTTTTTGTCAACGTCAAAGATTTGTAAATAATCCCTATTACTGCGGTGGTCCAAATGACACTAAGCAAGATCAACCCAGCCATTCCCTGTACGACTAAGAGGCAAAATGGGGTATACGTACCAGCGATCAAGAGATAGATCGAGCAATGATCGAATACTTGGAAAACTTTCTTTGCCTTCGTAAAAATCAGGCTATGAAATAACGTAGAGGAAAAGAAAAGCAGAAAAAGCGAACTTCCATAAATCGCAAAAGCGACATAATCTAAGGTGGTATGGGCGCGATCCATCAGCAAATTAAAGCAAAACAAACTTAACAACGCTGCGATCCCATGGGTCACTGCATTTAATACTTCATTGATGATTTGATACTTTCGACTAAATTCTATCTCCATCTTGATCCACTCCGTTTCATTTCTTCGACTCCATTATACTCGAAAAACTATCTGATTACCAAAACTTTTGAATCTAGTTTTTAAAACTACATGTATTTTTAACTTTTGTAAAATGTTTTATCACCATCACCAAAGACAGCATCAAAAGGACAACGATCAAACCAGTCACGAGTAAAAAGGTCGTTCGTTTTGCTTGCTGCACTTTTGACAATGACGCGCTTATTTCCTCTTGCTCAACTGCGACCCTGTGTCCGCGAACCAGCAAACGGTGACTATTGATCATATAAGGGGTGCAAGTAACTAGTGTGACCAGGTCTTGGTTATCTTGGATCTGAAGTGTTTCTGTTTTTGTCGGCGCGACAGTTTGTATTTGATCGATTTGATACGCAAGATATTGACCATTGATTTCGATATAAAAGCGATCCTCTATCTGTAACCGAGGTAGATCTGTAAAGAGTTTTGCTTGTGGTAATCCTCGGTGACTAGAAAGTACCGCATGCGTCGATACTCCTCCGACTGGATATGAAGTTCCCTCGAGCAGACAGGCCCCTTTCTCCAATAGTTTTGTTGTCGTCTGATCAAAGATTGGTAAATTGACATTGATTTTTGGGATCGTCAAAACACCTATCGTGTGTGCTTCTATATAAGATTTCAGCGAGTTCTGCTTTTCCTTTTTTTCCTTGGAAAATGGGTCTGCTTCTGTCTTAGGTTCATTTGATGCCATTTTTTCATTTGCTTCACGCATCTGCTTGTTCAACTCAGCAATCACTGACGCATGTTCAGATTTTGCTTTTTTCTGATAGTTTTTGATGATTTGTTGATCGAGATAGTCATTCAATGTATCGCTAACAAAGGGATACGCCAAGCTGAGGATACCGATAAAAAATACCAATAGCATGATTAGATCTAAAGGATGCCTTTTTTTTTGCTTCATTTCATTCTCCTCAGCTATCCATTCGTTCTTCGTTTGACACTAAGCCTTATATCTTTTTATCCAGTAGACACCTACTATCGTCAATAAAACGACACCCAAACCAATATACAAAGTAACTCCCTCGCCGCCAGTTGCTGGTAATGTTCCTTTCTGTTTGTTTGGTACTTTTTCTGGAGTAACCAATTCATTCGCCACCGCATAAGATTGTGCATCTACTTTGAAAGCAATTCGTTCATTTAATTTGATATAGCTATTCGGTGCTTTGGTTTCTTCCAAATAGTAGGTTCCATAAGCTAATCCTGTAATGTCTACTAATCCATCGTTCGTTGTATTGAAAGTTGTTGCTTTCTCCGGAGAATTCGTCCACGCCACTGCTTTTGTGACTGGATCAATGATCAAATAGTTCGCGGTCGCCGAATTTTCGTCGCGTACGACAAACGATGCACCTGCCAATGGCCGTAGCTCAATCACTGCCCCATCTACTTTTATGAATCTTTTTCCCCCTGTCAGAACCTCAACAGTCGGTGGTGTTTGATCTGTCGTGTGACCATTATCGACATTTGCTTCGTTTTTATAACCTTTCGTCGGATCTGCTAGTTGATTCAAATACATGTAATAAACGAATCGCAACGTTCCACCTGGAGTCAGGGAAGGGATATATGTGGGCGCAATTGCTACTGTAAAACCATTGGCATGTTCAGTGATCTGATAATTATTAGTATCAATGAGACGTTCACCATCATAGAGTGCATAGCTTGTTTCTCCCTTGGACTGATTCATAAATGTCAATGCAGGATCGTGGCTATCGATCAATTTGAATGAGGTATACTTGTTGCTCTCCTCCTCTTTATCGGCAATCCCATCAGGTATATTGACAGTGATCTCATAGTTGATTGCTTCACCGATGGCTACATCTTGTCCTTCTAATTGGGGCGTGTCTTTTTCTACTTTAGTCGTATCATTTTTTACCGTCTTTGCTACAGGCATTTGACTTCCTGAAATGATGGTAAATAGCGTAGTTGTTTGGTCGGCAATCATCTCAGCATTTTCAGGCGCTTTGACTTCCTCCAATACATACTCTCCGACCTCTAAACCAGCGACGATCATTTGTCCTTTAGCCGCAGCACTCTCGACAAAGTCCTCTTCTCCTATTTCATAACGATTGCCGCTGACAAAGTGTTTCGCCTTTGATTTGTCTGACGTCCATGTATTTCTGTTGCTTCTCATCTGTATATTCTTGGTATTCCTGAGAAGTGTAAGAAGTAAGCAAATTGTTTTCAGCTGCATCCTTGGCATGCAGCTGAAATAAAAATCGTCTTTCTTGTGTTGACTCATTTAAGCGATAAAAGAGGATCAAATGATCATCTGTTTGCTTGATACTCACTTCTCCATAATCATTTTTCAACACCTCTACTACATCAACAACATCTTCATCATTTGCTACTACCTTGTTTATGTGTTGAGAATATAAGTAAGCGATGAAAAAGATGGCCAACAAACTAAGAAGGACAAGATGCTTTCCCTTTTTCATTTTTAGTGCCTCCTTCGAAATTTTTTTAAAATTCAAATAGATAATAAAAAAAAAGAAAAGATTCACTAATATTTCTAATTCTTTCCCCTTCAGCTTCTAAATATTCAATTATAGTTATTTATATCCATTAAACACACTAACAAGGAAGCAAAAAAAATATTGATATCGTTATTTAAAATTGTGGGTTATTTCTTTTCTCTCAAAAAACATACTCGCTGAACGCTATTTTTGAGACAAGTGAAATAGAAATATTTCTAAACCTTGTATAGACTTGTTAGAAATCTGAGACACGTATTTACAAGAGAAATTAAATACGCTAATAATAATAATTACAAAAAAAGGAAGGTGATCAATTGATTGAAAAAATTTTGTTAGATGATCATGCCAGAACGAAATTGAGTGTCTACGGCAAGTTGATGACACTCTCACCCGGGGAATACAGCATAGATCAGGTGCGGGAAAACTTGGATTTTTATTACGGCCCTGCACGCTTCAAAAAAATCTTGAGCGCAATCCAAGATGATTTAGAAAAATTTACTCCCATCAAGCTATTACATAGTAAAAATAAGTTAACCGTCAATGAACAACTTGTTCAATACACCCAATACCAACATTACCTTTCAACTGAAAGTGTTCCTTATAAATTGTTGCTCAGTATGCTAATAGAAGAGGACGACGATCTCGCTGCTTTTTGTAACCGGCACTATATCAGTCGCTCGACCTGTTTTCGTCAAACAAAAAAGCTGGTTGAATATTTGAAGGAATACAATATCAACTTGAATTTATCGAATCTGACCTTGTCAGGTTCCGAAATGTTGATTCGTATCCTCTTTTTTAATTTCTTTTGGTTTGTATCATTAGGTGAAAGTTTGGACATAGTTCCTTATAGCCAAGAAGTGAGAGCATTGATTTATAAACATGAAGAAGCACAGCATAAGAACAAGTTTGACTTAGGAAAAAAACAAGCCAGTCTCCATTGTCTGATTTGTTTGCTGAGGATCAAAAACAGCCACTTTACTGATATCTATCACTTATCAAGGGATTCTTTCATTCCAAGTGGTACAGACCTCAACTTCTTTTACGATTTCTTCAAGATCGCCAATCTGCGTTTAGACCTCTTGGAGGTAAACTCTTTGTTCTATTTGTTTTATTATTGGCCGTTTCTGACTTCCAACCAAGACATTCGTCTGCCGATCATCCAACATTCTTATCAGCAACCAAGTAATGACCCCAAGGAGATTTTGGACGAATTCCAAGACCATTGTCAGACGTTTATCGGTACGTTTCATTTTGAAAATGAGCCAGCTCTATATTTGAACATCTACCTATCGATTGGTAACTTTAGCTTGTTCAAACAAAAAATCCCTTTGACCACATTGTTTATTTCTTCGTATATCAAAGAAAAGTACCCACTCTTACATATCTTGACAATCAAAATCGAAGGCTTCTGGAAAAAATTTTCCCAACGGAAAAATTATACGTGGCTGAAATCTTGTGTAAGTGAATTAGCTTTCATCCAAGCTTGTTTGCTTTATCCGTATTATTCAGAAATCGACGAAAACTATAAGTTGAAAGTTGGTTTTGTCAATGTTTCTGAGCATCTGATTTCCGCTGAGATCTTAAACCTAGGCAAAAAGATCCCATTTGTTGCTATCGAACAGCTGACACTTCCAATCACTGAAGAATATGACTTTATCATCTTGGGGTCACCTTTGCTGATTCCGAAGGGCCTAGATCCTTTTAAATATACGGTCCTTGATTATTGCCATTACAGTGATTTCGAAACTGATTTATATCAACGCCTTCTAGAAGTCCATCATCAAAAACTACAAACTTTGTTTTCTAGTTAACTGATTTATGTAAAACTGGCTGTGGTAAAATTCAAAAAAAAAACCGTCAGAAATAAGCTATTTCATTTCTGACGGTTTTTTAGATAAAAAAGCTGAACCCTTGACTATCAAAGGTTCAGCCATCAATTCTTTATTCAGATTCTTCTTCAGCCATGAAGTTAAGTTCATTGACGATAATTGAAGATAGTTGACATTTCAATGATTTTTGAATAGAGCTAATCATTTTATTGATGATAATTCATCTTGATTTACTTTCTTATCGTATTCAAAAACGTATTCAAGTGGCGTGCTTTTGATAGGAAAATCATAAAACTTTTTTATCCGGAACTTTGTAAAGTAAAATTATAACTCACCATTTTTTTCTCTAAATTATTCACTTAGCAACGAAACCATATTATCTATTAAACAGAAAAATCTCCCGTATAGGGAGATTACTGGTGCACTGATTATCGGGTTCATTACACAAAACCTTTGCGGATCCCAAACCATAGGTAGAGGACAATCAATATCAACCTATCTGATATTTCATATTTATCATAATCCACAAATCTACTAGTGTCAACAATTATAATTCATATATGATAGGATTTGATTTTATCTTATCGAATACTGAAAGATCATCAATCACATAAGCTGTAACGAATGTTGCCTTCGAATCATTAATTTTCCTTATCACTACTACATAGCCATCAGGCGTTATAAGTGAAGCTCTATGACTAAAATCATGTCTTTTTCTCTTACTGTCCCAACCAGCATAAATCGTAACATTGGGATCCTTCAAAACTTCTTCAATCCAGTCAATCCGTTCAGCTCTTTCTAGTGAAAACAACGACTTATCTTTTGTTCGCCGATTACTATTTTTATAAAAAGCATGATCAAAACGCTCTGGATAAAAACGAACAGGTAATCCTTGGTGAGTCAGGATTGTCGAAGTGCAATATTTCTTTTCATAATGCATCCGATATTCATCCATAGTCTGTAGTTTCTTTAGTGGTCTATAGAATGCCATACAATCACCTCAACATTATCTTAAACACATTGAATTTTCTCTCCGAACCATATGTTGGTTGGATTGCATGATCTAAGTACTCTTCAATCAGTTCAATCAGTTCATTTTTTGCATCGCTAGAATAATCTGCATTATAATATTCGTTAAATACATAGCCTACGGCACCTATCAATAAATCAGCATACTGAACAAATACAGATTCTTTAGAATCAATGGATAAAACAGAGCTTACCTTTGCAAAGCTCGCATAATTTAAAATCCGTTCTAAATCTGGAATTCTTGAGCTCATTTTATTTTGTTTATTATCAAGATAAATTCTATAGGTTTCGTCCCAATCAAACCATTTGTAGAGCATAAAATAGTAAAATTTATAAAATCCTAATTCACCGTCTGACTGATGATATTTTTCTAAATCAACTGCGCTAGAATCCACAACAATACATCGGAATCGAATATGTTTATTTTGAAAAAAATAATCAATTAGTTCCTTGTAAAATTCAATTTTAGAAGGACTCACCTTATTCCATTTAAATTCACCGTGCACATTGTAAGTTTTTTTTAGATATTTTATTTTATTTTTTATTTTTTTTCGTTCACTAGACGGGAACCAAATACCGCCAATAACCATATATTGATCGACTGATTCATCACCAAATATAGTTTCTGGGCGACTTTCGTCACAATAGACCTCTATCATAGTTAGACCCCTCCTTCATTTTCTATTCATCCTTAAGCTACAATAATTCCCGAGTATATTCAATAAGCTAGTATACAACAGACTAACTGTAACATCCAAGTATACCCTAACGTTACACATATCAATCATTATTATACCAGTATTTCTTCGTGACACATAAGGGTGTACCATAATAATTTTAAACGAAATGACTACAAGTAGTCATTGAAGCAAATCTTCATAAGACACCTGCAGAACATCCCTAATAGCTCTCAATTGATCCAACTTAATGTGTTGGCGGCCGCCTTCGATCTTAACCAATGTTTCCCTAGTTATAGCGATTTTCTTGAGCTGTAGGTCTCTAATCAGCTCGGTCTGACCAATTCCTTTTTCTAATCGGATTCGTCTAATATTGCTACCGATTACATTTTCTCTATCATTAATTCTTTCCTCTTTCAAGAATAGCACACCTTTTGGACTAAAATTAGTCCTTTTTCTTATTAATATTAAAGATTTGGTATGCTACAATGGGACTAGTATTAGTCCACGTACGATTTTAAGGAGGAATTTTTTTGAAGAAATTTGCAATCATTCTAACCTACGCTTTACTCATCGGAACTATAAGCGGGTGTAACACTTCTGACACAAGTTCTACAAGTACAGAAACTAGTACAACAACCTCAGAAAAAAATTACCCAATACATTTTTTTCCGGTTCCAGATGGATTTGAAGCTTATTATCATGATAAAAAACTAGATGTTCCTTTATCAGAAACTGAATCTACTGAAAAGATTTTGCCAATTGAAATTGAAAGAAATCAAGACGATATTAAACTAAAAGCTGATCTTCCCTTACTGAACAGCACACAAATTGATAGACATGAAAATATCAAAGTTAATATTGAAAAAGGAGCGTTAGCACAACTTTATACTAAAAAAGTTGAACAATTTTTTGAGGCTGGTGCCAATAAAGACTTTTCAAAAATAAGCGATTATTCGGATAATTTTTTTAATGAAACCCAAGATGAAATCACGAACTCAACTTTGATGGCTGAAGATATGTACAATATGACGTTAAAAAAAATAAAAGCTTACGACCATCCATTAAATCTGACACTAAATAATGGATTACTCTCTTTTGTATTAGCAGGTTACGTTGACTATGAATATTCACCAGATTATTTGGAGACACCTCTTCAACACGAGAACAATGATATTAATTTTAGATTTGTCTACGAGTCAAAAAGTAAAACATGGTTAGTTGATCAATTAAGCACTATAAACACATGCTTCCATGAATTACCTAAACCTGAAAATGAAGCTGATATGGTCATTAAAATCTTCTAAAAAAAGAAGCGTTGAAAAAATTAAATTTTCTTCAACGCTTCTTTTATTGATTCAATTTGCAATATTACTTGAATGTATAATCTGATTTCTAAATAGTCAAAAAACTTCTTGTGGCAGATAATAGAATGAAAATAATGATTCTATATGGCTATAATACGTATTCATCATGATAGTTCTTATTCACTACAAACTAAAACAAGCTTCACTATACTCAAGTAGTAAACATTGGTTAGAATAGATTTACAAAAGGACACCGATGGAACTTCAAATCACTCTACATATATTTAGGCACACCCACTGTAGCTTATTGTTTGAAAGTGGGGCTTTAATAAAAGAAGTACAAAAACGTTTAGGTTTTAAAAATATTAAATCTACTATGAATATCTATGCTAACGTCACACCACAATTCGTTAAGAAAACTGGGAATAAAAAATTCGAGGTACTACAATATCAACGTTTCGAGCAAAGATTTAATTCTTAACAAACTGACTCTTCCAGCAGAAAGTTAGCTTTTCTTAGTGGCTCTAACAGGTGCTCAACGTTGATATAACAGTATTTATTTTTATAATGAATAATTCTGTATCTCGCTAATTTTTGACAATTGTAGTTAGTTTTAATTAAAAAGCACGGATATTTTTTAAAATTTTTAATAACAAGTTTTCTATTGCGAGATACAATAAATACTTGATATTCTCCATTTATTATAGGTTTTATCGATCATAATATCCATGTTTGTTGTCTTGCTCAAAATAGATGTACTGATTACCTTCTTTGACAAAATAATAATGGGAATCATGGTATTGATTTAGTCCAATCTTATCATAATAACAAAACCAAACAATTGTGTATTCATTTTTCAAACAAAACTCATCGATAAAATCCTTTTTTACTAATAGTACTCTCTCTCCACCAATAAATCTTCCATCAAAACAAACACATTCATTCTTATCATTTTTCCATTTATAGTCTGAATCCATTTTCAACTGTCCAAAATCTACCAAAATTTTGCTTGGCATTAGTAAAGAAAGAGACTCATTAGTTTTATCCTCATCTAGTGAAGTATATTGATCAGCTTTTTCCCACCCATAGCAATGACTTGAATGTATATATACTTTTTTATCGTACTCACTTCTCTCTTTTTCCCAGTTAATATATGCTTCATGCCAATAATATTCTCTTAAAAAAATATTGTAAGTAGTTGGTGAAGAGACATTACCAATATCATTCATGGCTTCTTGATGAAGTTTTTTTAATTCAGATTTTTTAACAAATACTGCTCTTCCCATTATTGTTAGATTTTCAGTTTTATCCTGTGTAAAACCTTGAGAACCATCCTTTTGTCTTCTATCATCATTATAAAACGACAAAGCATAGTATTCTTCAGATTCAAATTCTGTTGATATATAATAACGAAGCATTTTTACATCTATATTTTCTTTCATCCAAATATCAGTTAAATAATCGGGTAAAGAAAAATCAAATATTCTTTTTTTGGATAATGGAGGTGTTTCATCTGTTACTGATACGTCTATGTTTCGTATATACGAGTCACTAACAGTCCATTTTTTTTGATAATCCCTTTCTATATTTATTATATGGTCATTTTCGTCCAGCTCCTCTTCATATTCATATAATCCTGAAAAATCTTTATTTGTAATTGCAGAAATCCACAACTCATCCTTGTGTTTTATATATTGATTATATTCATCATCAAAAGTGACTTTAAGATTATAAGGAATAAAATTATCTGAGATATTTGCTAATATCTCATAAAAAGCAATCCACTGATATTTTTTCCCAATTCGTTCTTCTTTATTTGAAAATCTATCAAAGTAACGACCATCCAGAGTATCAAATTCAGAAAACAACTCCGGAGAATAGCCAAGATCTAAGCATAATTTAACAACGATATTACTCAAATCTTGTATATCAAATTGTTCTTCCCAAGGAGAAAGAGCTGATTGAAAAGTGTATCTACCAAAATCGCCATACATTCCATTAGCTCTTCCAAAATTTGTCATCATTGAACGTGTGATACTGCTAAAACCAGAATGTTTTTCATATATTTTTTTTAACTCTAAAATATGTTCATCAGTCACTTCTTCGTATTCCCAAATACCTTCATATTTGGGAAATACTTTAGATAAATCTACTTTTTCGTTTAATGCATTATGATGGATAGCATAATTAATTATTTGACGCCCATAATCCCTCGCTAACACATTGGGAATCAAATCTTCAACATCGAAAAATGAATCATAAACCTGTTTTGATACTTCTTCGATTTTCTTAGGATCATTTAAATTAATTGTTGCTCCGTATATAGCAGCCATAGCACGCTCTACAACGTATCGATCTTTTACATTTACAAAGCTCGAAATGAAAAACTTTATCAATTCTGAATCAAAATTTAATATTTTAACAATTGCAAGAGTTGCCTGATCCCTGTAATATCTATTAGTACTTGAAAGTATCCATCCTAATTGAAGTAATATTAACTCAGCATCTTTTTTATTTGTATATTCGTAAAATTCTCTATACCATTTTGTAAACTGACCAACAAAAGTTCTATAATACTTTGATATATTCATGGTCCAAACTAAATCAATTTCTTG
Source organism: Enterococcus sp. DIV0574 (assembly GCF_051711125.1). NCBI lineage: Bacteria > Bacillati > Bacillota > Bacilli > Lactobacillales > Enterococcaceae > Enterococcus > Enterococcus sp. DIV0574. The sequence goes on along the minus strand of NZ_JBIOMA010000001.1, from coordinate 706,626 downwards.
CTGATTTTTTTTCAATAAAAAATTGTGCAACCATCTAGAATTGATAGGAGAATTGTGATTTATTGATAACTGAAATTGAGATGTTACAAAATACATCATTAACTCATTTATCATAGATACATCAGTTTCAATAAATTTTACCAGTTCAAATGAAATTGCACTTGAATTTCTATAAGGAAAACTATCAAAAATAATTTCAAACATTAAATAACTCATTCCTAATTTAGGAAAATACGAAAATATTTCTTTTTTTTCATGATTTGCAATGAGGGTGGAAAGCATAATCAATACTCCATAATTATTGCGTAAGGCTAAATCATCTTTAAAATATGAAGCTAATTCTGGAACGCTTTCCAAATCTACAATTTTTTTAGTTCTTATATATTTTTGATAAATATAATCTGCAATAAAAAAATCACTGAATTTTTCAAATTGGAAATCTAAAAAGATTTTTTCTTCGCCTGCTTCAATAACTTGTAGTAGTCCCTCATTAATTAATTCCTTAAGTAAAATACCGGGACTATCAATAGCTAGTTTATGTCCAACAGTTATTAATTTGTCGTACACGGTGTTATATTCTAGCATTGACCATTTACTTTCAATTTTTAATTCTGAAATAGACAGTATTAATTCATTTAATATACCTCTTTTAGGATCGAAGTTCATTCGGTCTTTTGCAGATAGATTCAACTCTAACTTATTTAGATAATGTTTCATAATGGTTTCTATTGAAAAATTTGAAGTAAATTGCTTTATATTTGAATCTATGAGCAACTGGCATACCATTTTTAAAAACAACGGATTATTATATTCCTCATTAAAAGAGGGTACGGTAGGATACGCCAGTTTATAGTATTGGCAAAATGCTTTAATTGAATCATTAACCGTCCCTTCCAGACCAGTATGCTTCAACTTACTAAAATTTAATTTATTAAAATCTTCTGGAAGAATAGTCATTTCATATTCAGTTCTAATAGATAAAACAATCCCTATATTTGGGTATTCTTGAATTTCTTTTATGAAGCCTATTAGACGCTCTTTCCACAAAGTTAAACCTGCGCCTTCATTTAAAGCATCTATAAAAATTATTGATCGGTTTCCAGTCTCTACGCTTTTTCTCTCAAGCTCCTCCAAAACCGACTTGAAAGAAGAATTAGGAATTCTTAAAGATTCCATAATTTGACTGACAGGATCAGCATTTTTATAAAAATAAGACCCTAAGAATAAAAAAGTTGAATGCCCTCTTCCAGTAAATTTCTTAGCATAATCAGCTAACAAATGACTTTTCCCAATTCCTGCTTTCCCCGTAACTAATAAATAAGGTTGGACTATTTCAATGCCTGATCCATATTCAATCAGCTGCTTGCTCAATATCTCAAAGGAATCTGTCTGGAATTCGATTTCCATTTTACTTCCCAAATCGGTTTCTTCAAGGAAGCCGAGAGAATACCTGTTCTTGATAGAATTGTATGTCTCCCCTTTTTCAGCTCTAAGAATTACATTATATAGTTTTTTATATGAAAGCATTTGTTTTAATATTTGTTCCAAAGAGCCATCATGGCTTTGACAGAGCTCTTCTTCTATGCAAATGCTTTTAATCCGATCCACACGAAAATTCCTATATTCATTTCTTAGCCTGCAAAACCGATTAAGTACCAGTTCTGTTCATAAAACCCCAGTGATATAGGCTCTATCATTCTGCTTTCCGGTTCTTGCCCTCCTGATGCAGGATATTGAATTGATATTACCCTTTTATTGCAGATTGCAGTCTGAATTGCTGCAATAACGTTATCCGCCAATGTATTTTTCTGTCCAGATGTGCTGTACACGTTAATACTGTTCTCCAACTCCTGTGCATAGTTTTTTTCACCATGCTTCAAAATAGATTTGATTTTATACATAGCTGAATCAAAATCCTTTATAAATGATTCATCTCCATGGCAATTTAAAAATTTCCCTGCTGTAATCAATGCACCCACTTCCGCCGCTGTAAACATTACCGGCGGAAGTAGGAAGCCCTCTACAAGAAAATATCCTTTTCCGGCCTCAGATCCAATTGGTATTCCGGCTTCTTCAAGTGTCCGGATATCTCTGTAAACTGTCCTTAAGCTTATATTAAATCGCTGTGCAATTTCTTTGGCAGGAATTATTTTTTTTGATTGCAGCTGAATAAGAATAGAGGTTACTCTGTTAATCCTGTTCAAATTTTATTCCTCCTCTGTGACTTCCATAAAAAGTATATCCTATGCGTTCTTAAGCTAGCTGCTGTTAGTGCTTCTCATTGCACCCTGGTTATAAAAGCCATACTCACAAACCTCTTCACCAAAACTCTTTACATCTCTAATATAGAACTCTATCTAGCGAACTTTTAGAAAAGATATAAAACATCAGAGTATGGACAGTTGCGGATGTACTTCAGAAAAGATTAGATGTCTAAAAAGCTTGTAGTTAAAGCTTTTTAGACATCTAAATCTAGGTACTAAAACAATTCATCCAGTAAAATATAATATTTTATTTTCTCCCAATCAGGCTTGATCCCCAGTAAGTCAAAAAATAGCTCGACATACTGTTCTTCCCCGATATCCTCCCTGATCGACCGGACGCAGAAGGCAATGTCATACCACTTGTCCGCCCTGCCGCTTCTCCCAAGATCAATAAAGCCACTTACTTTGCCATCTTTCACAAAGATGTTGCTGTCTCCCAGGTCGCCGTGGGAAAAGACAAGTTCCTCTTCGGGCTTTTCCGTCTTTAAAAAATCATACAGCTCGCGCGGATCTTTAAATGGAGTGTCTTCTTCCCAGTTTTCGCAATCCACATCGGCCAGATCGTTATTCAGTAAGTAATCCAATTCGGCTAAGCGGCTGTCTAAGCTATTCGTATAGGGACAATCCGATATGTCGATGGAGTGAAAGAGCCTGATGCACTCCGCATACAGCTCGATAATCTTTTCAGGGCTTTGTTCATCTTCATACTCTTCCGAGCAAAGGACGCCATCGGCCTCACTCATGAGCAGATTGCTCCAGCCATCATGCCGTTCAAAGTGCAGGACCTTTGGAACAGGCAGCTTTCCTTCCAGCCATAGCATCATGTCCTTTTCCCGTTCCACATCATAGGTGGTCCCTTTATACCGGCTGTCCGTCATTTTTAAATATAGGTTTTCATTTTCTCCCACCAGCTTATATACCTTAGCAGGAGACATTCCTTCCGTATCTTTTACGCAGCGGTATTTTTCGATCAGTTTTTTCAATTCCGGTGATATTCTCATTTTAGCCATTTATTATTTCCTTCCTCTTTTCTACAGTATTTAAAGATACCCCAAGAAGCTAATTATAACAAGACGAACTCCAATTCACTGTTCCTTGCATTCTAAAACCTTAAATACCAGAAAACAGCTTTTTCAAAGTTGTTTTCAAAGTTGGCGTATAACATAGTATCGACGGAGCCGATTTTGAAACCACAATTATGATAGAATTTACAAGCTATAAGGTTATTGTCCTGGGTTTCAAGCATTAGTCCATGCAAGTTTTTATGCTTTGCCCATTCTATAGATATATTGATAAGCGCGCTGCCTATGCCTTGCCCCCTGAAATCCTTACATACGGCGATATCTTCTATATAAGCGTACCGGTTCCAATTTTTTCGCAGTTTAACTTTTCCGACGCATTTATCGTCTTGGTAGTAAAGATATATTATCTTATCAGTATTGTCAATATATTCAAGGCAATCTGCCTCCTCATCCTCTTCATCCTCTTCGTCTTGGTAGCTTTTTAAATATGGCGCTTCATAGAGTAATTCTGTAAAGGTCCAATTCTCGTTTTCATACCTCGGTATAATCTTACCTATCACCTCAAATGGTTCGCTGGGTTTATCGATATCTTTCAGGTGCCCTGCTTTCATTTCTGTAATCACTGTTCCCGCCTCTCTTCTATATCAGCGGCATATGTGCTATCCAGGCAGCCGGTTTTACCAGTGTATTTTTTATACATGTCCCTGGTATATTTTGTTATATTCCTATCATACTCCGGATAGGCATAATGAAGCCTTTCCGCCACCTCACCGGATACCGCCCTGAACAATTGATGGCATAGAAATAATGCTTCCCATATGTTTTCATAGGAATCCATCCGGTAGGTGGACAAAAGTTTCTCCCACAAATCCTCGGATATATACCTTTCAATAAACTTATAGTTCTTGCCTACACTTAATTTAAAGCCTGTTTCGATGCCGACCTTCCATGATATCATTCTCAGCAGCTCATGGCGAACAATCTGATTAAAATGATCAATAGCAAATAAAATTTCCTTACGGCACAATCCTTTAATAACATAAGGTGTTACATTCCAAAATTCATTGCAGCAATCATCATACTCCCTTGCGCTTGGCTTTCTTACATGATAATCTATATCAGTCGGAACTATGTCCCTTTTAATTCTACAATCTTTATCAATTAGAACCTTTATTAATTTATCGCCCTTTAGGTAATTATCTAACTCTTCCAAGGGCAATAAGGTAAGATCAATTTTATTGTAATCATCAAATAGCATAAGATAGGAAAATCCCTTTTCTTCAGGTGGGAATAATTCCATATCCTCCGGCTTTTGCATCATTATTATATTCCCAAATTGATTAAGCCAGTCATCATTAGATATAAACGGTTCTATATCACTTACAAAATATGTAATATCATAATCCTGAAATTCATCTTTAGGTATATTAATATTTGCGCGTGACCCCTCAAGGGTCACAATTCGAATACGTTCATCCTGTTCTGCTAAAGAAAGTACTAAATCCATCATTTCTTTTTCTGATCTCATTTACATACTCCTCGTTTATTTTTTCTATATTATTACATCTTCTTTTTTGCCGATACAATCAGCATCATTGGGCGTCGCATTTCATCCGCCATCCCCGGAATATCCATCATGTTCTCTGGCGGCTGTGGCTCCACAATCTGATTTATTATAAAACTATTTGAAAGCAGTGTATTTAGATATGTGGTCAGTGTTCTATGATATTTTGTAACCTTTTCTTCCAAAAACATAGCTGTCCGTTTGCCCTCATAATAATAATTGTCCACCGGGAAATGCAGTATTTCTCCTTTTTCGTTATAATACCAGTCTTGTGTTCCATGAGCAGTAAAAACAGGATGTTCAACTGTAAAAACTAAATTGCCACCAGCCTTCAGCATCCTATATATCTTTTTTATTAAATTCTCATAGTCTGCTACATAATGAAACGCAAGCGAACTTAGTATTACATCAAAGCTCTCCTCTGGGAAATCCACATCTTCTATGGCACAGCATTCATATTCAATCTGTGGAAAATGGGTTTTTCCTTTTGCTACTTCGAGCATTTTATGAGAAATATCAACACCTACTACAGAGGAAGCACCGTTTTCCATCGCATATATACAGTGCCATCCATAGCCGCATCCTAAATCAAGCACACGCTTACCCTTAAAATCAGGTAGCATCTTTTTCAAAGTCTCCCATTCTCCCGCACCAGCCAGTCCTTTCTGCGAGCGACTCATTTGACTGTATTTTTGAAAAAATATATTATCATCATATTTGTTTTCTTTCATCTGAACTCTCCTCGTTTAAAAAGTTATTTATCTCCGATACAATTTCATTCACTTCATTATAAAGCTTCTCGGTCATGTCGTAGCATTCAAAAAGTGAGATACCGAGTACTTCAAAAATATGATTTACCTTCTCGGTATATTTTTCAGGTTTATGTTCAAAAGTTTCAAGCAGTTTTATAGCTTTCTTTTCGTTGATACAATAAGCATTATTACATGCAAATAACACTTGATTTAAACATGAAACTATACGAAAAACATGACCCGCAATATAATATTTATCGTCTGTTCCCGAATTTGCTTTTACAAACATTAAAGAGAACCCTGCTTCAAACATAAAAAAGTTAACTAAACTTTTCTGCAAAGCATTGGGATAAGTTTCTGCCTGTTTTTTTAATTCGCATAAGCTTTCATTCTTAGCATATAGTATTTTGCTAATCGCTAATTCTCCTCGATACATTGCACTAATATAACCATGGGGATGCCCAGTCTGATAATTGGCAGTAACAATTCCGTGCTCTGTATCTTTCATTATTTGTTCCACACGTTTAATATCACGTAAAATTAAATCCACATGATACCCGTTTATGACTAACCATCCGCCGCCATTAATCCAATCACCCCATGCTCCGGGAGGTACAACAAGGTTATTTCTATGCTCATCATCCAGCTTTGTAGCGAATTGATTAATAGTATTTATGTCAAATGATTCTGAATTGTAATAGATGCCGATATCTATATCCGAATCCTCTGTATGGGTGCCCCTTGCACGTGAACCACCTAAAACAATACCTTCTATATAAGACAGAGAGGATAATTTCTCTGCTACTGATTTAATAATATTATCTACCATCAAGCATGCTCCTTTTATCGATTCACTGCTGTAAAAATTCCAAGCCAAATCTTTTGCTTCTACTCAACATATTTATAATTTTTTTAATTTCACAAAAGATAGTTAAAACTTATCAATTGTCTTTTTATACCTCTGCTGATTAGATGAAGTCTTTTCAATAGCCTTTAAATTACCATTCATTTTGCTAACATGGTTTAAAAATAACGTTCCAAGCAGAAGTCGATCCTTTCTGGGTATCCTATTCCCCACATATCCCTTGAATAAATCTTTAACAAGAAAAACTTCGCCATCATTTAGATTTTCAGTTTCTCTAATAGCTTCTTCCAATAGCTCATTTACATCAATCATGTTGTCCACTCCTTATTAATAATGGGTCAGCCCCCTTCTACTGTTTCGGTTTGGTCAATCGCTTCAATTAATTGATTTTCCTTTTCTTCCAAAGATTGACGAATCCTTTCAATCTCTTCTATAGAAAGTTCATCCTTTAAATCATCTATTAACTCAGGTAAGATTTTTGTTTCCACCATTTGTTGGTAGTTTTCAAGGGCTTTTTGATCAAGGCTATCCTTATACTTTAAAATACTTTTTTTCCAAACGAAAGAGTATTTATTCGCATCCGCTTCAATTTTTGTACCATCAATGTATAGAGCACTGCCACTGATTAAGCCACTTTGAACCAGTAGCTCACGAAATTGAACAAATGAATGATCTAGAATATCGTTCATAATCGGATGAACGCGAAAACGATTAATAGTACGAAAGTTAGGGAATTGCTCTTGAGATAAGTAGCGCATCCGAATACTATCTATCAGCATATTTTGTATTTGGCGGCCCGAATAAACCCCTTGAATATAGGCACAAAGAATAATGGAAAGTAGCATACGAGGATGATATTGGGGTCTACCCATAGATTGATAATAAGGAAGAAAGACTTCATCGGGAATAGAGTCAACAAACTGCACAATGGCATGAGCAAAATCATTTTCTTCTAATTTAATTTCAAGATCTATAGGCAAACAAAGTTGGTTTATGGTATAATTTTGATACATGATAAAGCACCTCTCTCAAATGGATTAATCACCTATATTATAGCAGAGTGTGCTTTATTTTTGTATTCACTTTCAAAAGATAAATAGAGGTCTTTCCACTACTATCTAAATGGAAAGACCTCTATTTTTCATATAGGAGCTACTTTTGGGTCAGCCCCATGTTTATTTTGAAAAAGAGATAAAATCAATATATCCCTTTTCCCCAATTTTTACAACGGCATTGTAGGGCTTTTTCTCTTTGTTTTTGATTCCTTTTACCAGGGTTTCTTTTCCCTCCAGTAATTCTTTTACATTCGTTTTGGTTAGTTTTTTCTTTCTAAAATGTTCAGCTAAAGTAAACTTACATTCAGGATAATTTGAACAACCATAAAACGATTTTTTTAATACAATATTGTTGCCACACTTAGGACATTTTCCTACAAGGGGTCCCGAGCGCTTAGTGGGAATTTGTACCCCTTATCGATACAAATTCCCCGTAGGCGCTAGGGACCTCTTTAGCTTCTTGGAAGCTGTCAGTAGTATATCTAATAATTTATCTCCATTCCCTTTAGTAACGTGTAACTTTCCAAATTTAAAAAAGCGACTCATAGAATTATTTCCTCCCGTTAAATAATAGATAACTATTAAAAATAGACAATACTTGCTCATAAGTAACGGTACTTAAATTGTTTACTTTGGCGTGTTTCATTGCTTGATGAAACTGATTTTTAGTAAACAGTTGACGATATTCTCGATTGACCCATTTTGAAACAAAGTACGTATATAGCTTCCAATATTTATCTGGAACATCTGTGGTATGGCGGGTAAGTTTTATTAAGACACTGTTTACTTTTGGTTTAGGATGAAAGCATTCCGCTGGCAGCTTAAGCAATTGCTGAATCGAGACTTGAGTGTGCAAGAGCAACCCTAGTGTTCGGTGAATATCCAAGGTACGCTTGTAGAATCCTTCTTCAACAATCAGATAGATGTCAGACGCATGGCTTTCAAAAACCACTTTTTTAATAATTTGTGTGCTTAAATGGTAAGGAATACTCCCAACAATTTTATACCTCTGTTTGTTAGGGAATTGAAACTGTAGAATATCTTGGTGAATTAAAGTGACACGAATGTTCAGTTTTAATTTTTCTGACGATAAGTTGAATAGATGACTGTCTAATTCAATAGACGTTACCTGTTTACTTATTTTAGCCAGTTTCGTCGTTAAATGCCCTTTACCTGTTCCAATTTCGTAAACGGTATCGGTTTCTTTTAAATTCAATTGTTTTATTATTTGGTTGAGTACTTTTTCACTCGTTAAAAAGTTTTGAGAATATTTTATATTTTTGTTCATGTAATCACTCCTGAAGTGATTACATCTGTAAATAAATACAGAAGTTAAACGATTTGTTTGTAATTTTAGTTATCTGTTTAAAAAGTCATAAGATTAGTCACTGGTAGGAATTAATCTAACGTATTTATTTATCTGCGTAATCACTGTTTTTAGTCTGTTTCAAAACAGTAGATGTTTTATCTACATTACGCATTTGGAATACCAACATGACGAATCCCTCCTTCTTAATTACAAATTTTTAGCATCTAATTTAACTTCAATTCCTATTATACACAAAATTTTAAGATACTGCACTATCAACACACTCTTAAGTTTGCTTCTAAGTCTTATTTCCATAACTTCTTTTACGTTTCCGCCATTCTTTGCTGTTTCGATTTTTATGATATGGTGCAAGTCAGCACGAACACGAACCGTCTTATCTCCCATTATATCTTTTTTTGCACTGATTGGTGTATCATTTCGTTTTTCTTTTTGTGCGCCTAAATTTCCCACAATCACTCACTTCTTTCTATTTCTTCTTATTCTTATTTTATCATCAACAATCACAAATCACTTGTGATTTGTGATAAGTGATTTGTGATAAGTGATTTGTGATTAATATATAAAAGCCCTCTTTAAAGGGCTTTTATGTTTATTTTGAGAAAGATATAAAATCAATATATCCCTTTTCCCCAATTTTTACAACGGCATTGTAGGGCTTTTTCTCTTTGTTTTTGATTCCTTTTACCAGGGTTTCTTTTCCCTCCAGTAATTCTTTTACATTCGTTTTGGTTAGTTTTTTCTTTCTAAAATGTTCAGCTAAAGTAAACTTACATTCAGGATAATTTGAACAACCATAAAACGATTTTTTTAATACAATATTGTTGCCACACTTAGGACATTTTCCTACAATACTTTTTTCTGCTTCTTTTTCTTTCTGTTCCTGGTAATCAGAAAAATTTAGTTTTTCTATATCGTTAGGTACAGCTTCCAGTAAATGAACAATGAATTTTTTGATATTCGTAATAAAGTTCTCTTGATTGCCTTCTCTTTTACCGATTTTTTTTAAATACGTTTCCCATTTAGCCGTCATTTCAGCACTCGTTAAAAGGTGCTGACTTTCAACTGCCTGGCACAATAATTTTCCTTTTTCAGTTACAACAAGCTTATTCTTAATCACTTGGATATATTCTTTTTGTTTTAACGCTTCAATAATACTTGCTCTTGTCGCTTCTGTTCCAATCCCCTCAACTTCTTGTAAAATCTTGATTGCTTCTTCATCATCAACCGTTTTATTCGCCGTTTTCATAGCAGTTAATAATGTACCCTCTGTAAAAGCTTTTGGCGGTTGCGTTTCTTTTTCAACACTCTTAACACCAACTTCGGCACGTTCGCCAATGATAACGAGTGGTAACGTTTGAACGTCCTCTTTTTCTTCTTTGGTTTGTTGTTTGAAAAGAATTTTCCACCCTTCTTGCTTTGGTGTCTTTCCGATCGATTGAAACAGCAAATCAGCTACTTTCGTTTGTATCTTGGTTTCTTCATACAAGTAATCAGGTAAAAACATGGCAACGGTCGTTTTAACGACTAAAGCATAAATTTTTCGTTGTAAATCGTCCATTATTGCGGACGTGTCAGATTCTCTCTATCATTTTTCAGTGCATAGATTACTTGTAATACACGGCCATGTTTTGTAAACTTTTTTAGTTAGTCGAATATTTTTTAAATGTGCGTTTCATACCATACGGTTGATAGATTTTCTCCTATTTTTTTAATCTTTTATCACAACTTTTATCGTTTTTTCTTCTGAAAAAATTCTTGCTTACATCATTACATAGTTTCCAAAAAGATACATTACTAGTAGAAACAACAAGATTCCTTTATTTCCCGCTGAAATGGGAAGAATATTTTAAATATTTTTTCTCCTTTAACTTACACTATAAAGTATCTTAATCACACGATATGCTAGCCACTAAATTCATTATATTTGATTCCTTTTTTAAGATAATTTAGCATTTTTTTATCCAATAACGCAATTGTTTTCAAGGATAAATTTCTTAAGATGGTACATTTCAAAATGGTATTTAAACTATAAAACAAAAAAGAAAGAAAAGAGCATAAGGGAAAACTGATAGCACCTTCCTAAAGGAAGGTGGCTAAGTTGGCTGTGCCAACTGGTTTTCTTTCAAAATCACTTCATATTTTTTTGCTATCACAAAAAATCCATTTTCGACCTATTTTCGGTCATAATATAGTACCTACTTTTGGTCATAGTTTCGTCCATAGTTTTGGTCATAGTGACTAAGGCTTTTACGCACAAAAAAAGAGTGGCAAAATAAAGCTTGCCATTCTCTTTTCTATTCACAAAATTGGTTTAAATTTGCTTTCTTTAACACTTCATTTATATCATAGCAATTATAATGTTTACACTACACCATTCCTAATTTTAACGGTTGTTCCTCTTTATATTTTTTAAGTTCTACATTTTTTTGAGTTTAATTGCTTTTCTCTTTTCTTTATATTCCGCTCCAACTTTCTCTTTAATAGTGACAATAGAATTACATATTTTTGCTAAACTTCCTTAAAAAAAATGGATCTCGATTACTCAAATTTGCTTGCAGACTTCTCTAAGTGCTTTGTTTTTTTTTTCATAATTACTTGATTTCATTTCCATTTTCTTCTATTGAAAATTTATTATTTTTATTAGTCGTACGCATAGAACTGATTTCATTTTTTTATCTATTTGATTATCTAGCGTTTGAAATTCTAAATTTTGATTGGCTTCATCAATATCTTTTTATATTACTTTATTTTATTTACAATATTTATTTTCTTGTTTACATTGGTCACAGTTTCATTCGTCACTTCGGTGATATTTTTTCAATTTACAAATAAAAAGAGTTGAACCTAGTGTATAACGGTTCAACTCTTTTGCAAGTTTCATGGGGCATACTATCACTTTTAATCTGACAGATGTAAACCTCTCTTTATTTTTTTGTTACTCCAATTTTAAACAATAGCTCCTTTATATGTTGTCAATATTGCTCTACATATTCTAACTCTTTTACCCATTCTTTCACTGAAGTGGAAGAGAATAACAGCTTAATCCCCAATAATTCTTTATCATAAATCCATGTCAAATACTATTTTCAAAAAACATTTAATTCATGGATTTTCTCTTAACTTTTTTCTAGATAACAATATTTCAGGTTGTTTTTTATCTCATGTTTTATCTTCAATTCTTCTTGAATCATCAGTTCAATATAATTAGTGACCGTGATTTTTTCATTTGTCGCGTTCTTTACTGATTCACATAATTCGTCAAGCTCTAAGAAATCATGCGTACTAATCTGCAGAATTAATTGCATGACAATCACCTCTTTATTTTTTTAATAGACTATCGAAAAGTGGATTAGGATCATTAAATGTATCTCTGAACAACTCGTTATCTTCATAAGTGAATCTTCGTCTTGGTTTTGATCCCTTATCATTTTCACGGATTTCACTATCAATAATCACTGTTTCATGATTTGAATCAAATTTTTTCGCTGACTTTCTGTCTTCAACGATATTGATTTTTTGTGTTTTTTCTTTCATTTCTCCACTATCTTTTTGAACGTTCTCCCGAACATCTACTGTTTTGAATCCTTGACTACTTGTAGAACTTTGTACATTTTCTCGGACATCTACTGTTTTTGGTTGACTTGCACTGCTACCTTGCACATTCTCTCGAACATCCACTGATTTAAACCCTTGACTACTTGTAGAATTTTGTACATTTTCTCGAACATCTACTGTTTTTGGTTGACTTGTACTGCTACTTTGCAGATTTTCTCGAACACCAATTGTCTTAGTACCTTGACCATTTGAAGAACTTTGTAAATTCTCTCTTACATCAACATTCCGTCCGACATGACCATTCAATGAACCTTGAATATTTTCTCGGACATCTACTGATCGACCACCTTGACTACTTGTAGAATTTTGTAGATTTTCTTTGACCAATTTTTCTAATCCGGTATTTGAGTTTTTAGCTTCTTGGATTCTTTCTTTGGTCAACGCTTCTTTTTCGTCCGTATTAGTTCCTGTACGCCCTTCTACACGTTTCCTTAACATTTCCTCACGATTCATTGCTTCAGGCGTGTATTTAGCTTCTTGTCGCTTCTGATTAATTAATTCTTCAGCAGACTTAGCTTGACCGTGCATAGCATTTTTACGTTCTTCAATATCTTGTTGAACTTTTTGCTGAATTGCACTTACAGGATTATTATTCGATTCAGCATTATTTTTCATTGCTTCACGCATACGTTCAGAACTAGACATAATTCTATCGGCATTTTCAACCTTAGCACCATCTTTTCTATCCGAAAGACGTGTTGGCATGGAATCAGCGTATTTTCCAGTTTCATCTTCTTTATTTTTAGCTAACATAGGTTTGCTATTTTTATTAATAGCGGACACTGTACCATCATCTAAACCTTCTTTGAACTTATTCTTAGTATCATTAGCCATATTACGCATACTCTTAAATGGTTTTGTTGCTCTTTCACTAGCCATTGTAGCTCCATCTGAAGCTAAACCTGATATTCCACGTTCATGGGCATATCCCAAAAATCTTCCAGTTTTGCCAGCTTTTTTTGATAAACTTTCGCCGAAATTCTTTTCAGGTTTTCGATCTTCTCCTTCCCTGCTGTATGATCCATTTCCGTTTCCACTTCCTTTCGCTCGATTAAATCCATTTGATCCTTTTCTAAACAGCATAGCGCCCATGCCAAATGCTGAAGCAAGCTGGCCATAGCCTTCTTTTAAACCAATATCCACGCCAAAGTAACGCATGACTGTTCCACTACCCTTTATTAGAACGAACACGGCACAGATATAAGCAATTGTTTTTATAAAAATATTCGTTGAGATACCTTCGCCAGCGTTTAGATAATTTATGAACATTGCAAACATAGACAATCCAAATCCCTGAAAACCGACAGTCAAATAACACTGTAGAATATCTGACAAAACTTGTTTTGAACGCTGTCCTGTCTCAATATCTGATGCAAAAACAAGAACCCCTAACACACGCTTAAATGCCAGTTCTAGTATTGCTGTAATAATGACAAACGCGCTAAACACGTATGCGATTGCCAACGCTGTCAACCCAATCGAAATTCCCCAAAGATTTGCTTGATAGCGATAATAGCCTGATTTCAAGCTATCAGAAAATGTTGATAAAAAGTTATCAGAAAACTTTGTGGCAACAAATTCATTATTAGAATTTTCAACTAATTCATAGCGAAGATTATCCGCAACTGGATTTTCTTTTTCCAATTTATCAATCACTTTATCCGTCAACACTTGTGTGAGATCCGTCTGTTGAAAATTTTTTCGTGTTAACTTATTCCGATCCTCCGTTTTATCAATGCTTGAGTACTGATCTGTTTTATTAATATATGCCAAATCTGTTACTCCTTGTTTTATCAATGACCAAGCGACTCCGTCATCTGAATTTGTAATCGTAGTAGCATCATTGTAAAGTATTTTGGAAAATTGAATACCGCTAGAAATCATCGTTGGCATTAAAAGAATTAATGCAATCGACATTACAACATTCATTCCAACAGATTTTAGATCAACCGTTCCTTTACCTGTAATCATTTTATAACCAATAATCACTAGTGAAAGTACCATTAAGCCAACAACAATGGTACTTAAAACTGCTTGATAGACTTTATTCAATCCGGTACTTTCTACAAAGCTAAACAAATCTAAAACCTTGGGAATCATATTTTGAATACTATCGACAACAGCGAACGTTGCTTTTATAACAGACCATCCTATCCATAATCCAAACTGACTGTAAAAATTTCCGTTATATTTTTTTAGATAATTCTGATAGAGTGGATTAGTTAAAAAATCAGTTTGACTCTCAGTATCATCAAACCAGCTGAAAATACTTGCGTGAGTAACATCACACTTAAAAAGAATCATAGCTATTAGAACAAGAAAAATAACCGCCAACCAATTTATTTTTCTATTAGCAATCTTTTTTTTAATTATTTTCATCGTTACCTCCCTCAGCCCATTTTCTGAGACTCTCAGAGAGTTTCTGAGCTGTTTTTCTGTCAATTATGATATGAGTTACACATTTATCATTTTCAGATCTTAAATCGAGAACTACTGTGTTGAAGCAGATACTCTCGATTAGTTCGAGAGTATCAGTGTTTTGATCAAGACACAAAATCTGATCTATTAGACGATTTTTAATCATGTTTTTTCTCCCTCTAACCAATTATGCATAGAGATTTTAGGTAACTCTTTAATTCCGAATGCTTTATTGAATTGATCTGTAGTCTCTATATTTTCTAAAAGCTGATTTTTATATCTAATTTGAAGTCCATGTAGAAAAAATTTTGTGTAATCGAATAGTCCTTCATCTGTTTTCGCTTGAAAAACGCATGCTTTATGTTGTGTTGTAATGCATTGAGCGTTAATATACTGGATATTTTCATATAAAAATTCAATGATTTTTCTGATATCTTTTATATCTACATTAGTGTTTTTCAAATAGTGATACACTTGAAATAATTTTCGACCATCTTCGCTATTTGCTTCATAAAGAACACTAATCTTACTGTAAATTATCTTTATATTAATATCCTCTTCTTTTATGGTGGGAGTAGTCTTTGATGTGTTCTGTGAAGTAGTCTTTGTATACGTATATACGAATTTGTACATACCTCTACCTTTTTTTAAAGAGACATATCTCTTTTTTTTGATCCCCCTCTGACGAATTTTCGACACATACTCCTTTTTTTCGCAATCTAAAGAAGGAAAAGTAATTTCTATCAATTTATGTACATTTAAAACAATGTACATAACATTTGATAATGTAACTGCTCTCTGCTCATAGTAAATATTTCTAAAAACTCTTTTAATAATCCCCTTTTTCTCTAAGTACACAATTGCATCTTTTATAGCTCTTTCTGATAACCCTGTTTTTTTGCTTAATTGCTTATATGATTTTTGCAAAATATCTTCAATAAATTTCTTTTTATATCCAATTAACTGGCCCTCATCGTTAAAAATTTTTTTGGGTCTGTACCAGTAAGTAATTTCTGCTAAGATAACTATTGCATTCAGATAGGGCTTCTCAACACCTTTTTTCGTTTTTTTTCTTAATTGGCCGTACCACGAATGTGGAATTACATTTCCATCTAAATTTATTTCTCTAAGTTTGTCGACTACAACATTTCCAGAGGACAACATTTTTTCACCTGCTTTTTTGATATAATATCTATAAATAAAGTTTTCTCAGAACTTTATTGTCGAGTGTTCCCCCAGTCTGCAAACTTTCGGGAGCACTCTTTTTTATTTTTTTTTAACATTTTTAATACCCTTTTCTGCATATACACATTATATTGAATCGAATTGGATTGAAGATAAATCTCGATTTTTTTTAATCAACTTTGCTACTTCATCATCACTCATATATTCACTTCCTTTTTTCATATCAAAAGCACGCCACGCAACTTTTTTTATACTTCATATTCTTTGATAAATCTTGCTAATTCTTCTTTTCTAATAAACTGACAATCATTGATAATACTGACTTTCAATCCTTTTTCACGTATAAATTTCTTTAATGTACTTCTGCTCACACTTAAATATTCACATGCTTCTCCCAGCCTAAAAATTTCTTTGTTAAAAGAAGTTTCAATTCTGATCTGATCTACCGCCTCTTTTGCAACATGATAAAAGTAATTTCTTAGTTCATGATCAAGATTTGGAGGTAGAATCACCTGTATTTCTTTTTGAACCATTAAAAATCTCCCCTTCGCAACTACTTGTATTTCCGACATCATTGTTAAAAAAAATAATTTTAACTACATCATTTATTTTAAAAAGAACTTTAGATGAGGGTAACACCTTACCACTTTCAATTTCTGCATAATAACTTCTAGAAATTCCAATCAACCTAGCCATTTGGTTTTGTGTATACCCAAGACGTTTTCTTTCTACATATAAACGTTTCAGGTACTTCTTCCTAGATTTCATTTTAGCACCAACTTTCCATCTTGTATTTCCGACATTTTTTACACTTTTACTTTACCATGGCTATTAAATACCGTCAACAATTATTTCTTGTATTTCCGACACTTTTTATTTAATATGTATATGGAGGTGATTTTTTGGATATTGGTAGAAACATTAAAATTGCACGTAAACAAAAAAAAATGACGCAAAATGATTTAGCAATCAAAGCTAACATCTCTCGCTCTTATCTTGCCGATGTAGAAGGAAATCGATATAACCCTAGTATTGAAACTTTAGACTCCATAGCACGGGCATTAGACGTTCAAATAGGAACATTATTGAGCGATAGTTCAAAAAAGAATTTTTCAATAAAAAATGCTATATTGACCGAGACAACTGGACAATATGATATTAGATTTTTTAATGGATTTCAATATGATCTCATATCTTTACAACTTAATGTCAAATACTTAGAAAACATCACTCTCTTTATTATTGAAGCATTTGAGGGTAATGAAAACCAAGTTCTTGAGTATCTTGGAACATTTTATGATGAACTATTTATTTCTAAACTTGCTTTAGAAATTGTAAATAATTTTGTTGCTCAGATTAAATTACTTTCAAATAATGAAAAGGCTATTCTTATTTGGAAAGGCCTAATATTTTCTAATAAAGCAGATTTTCAAAAAGAACTTTTTAATTTTAAAGGCAAGTATTATATTACTTAAAAATCTTTTTCCTATCAAAAGCACGCCACGCAACTGATAGGAGGAAAAGCAATGGCAATAATTAAACAATATGAAAAGAAAGACGGAGCCAAAGCATGGATGTTTCAAACCTACCTTGGAATCAATCCATTAACTGGTAAAGAAGTCCGTACTACACGTAGAAATTTTAAAACAAAAAAAGAAGCTCAAATCGAGCTTAATAGACTACTTGTAGACTTTGAAGAGAACGGACTTAAACAAGACACGAACGAGACTTTTCAAGAAATCTATGAACTTTGGTATGAAAGTTATAAAACCACTGTAAAGGAAGTCACTCAATTAAAAATTGAGATCAAGTTCAATAAATGGATTCTTCCAAAATATGGTAAATTCAGGATCAAAGAAATCACTGTAAAACACGTTCAGAAAATATTGAATCAATGGGCGAAAATGACGGATCAATATAAAGTCCTACATTCTACCGTAAGCCGTATTTTCAAATACGCAATGACTTTGGGGCTAATTACTAAAAATCCCTGTGAACTTGTAATCATGCCCAATAGAAATGTTGAAAAAAAGAAAGATACTGTCAAAATTTATTCACGGAATCAACTAGAAATTCTCTTCCAATACTTGGAATCAAAAAGAAGTACCTATAGAGCAGATTACGATAAAACGCTACTTCGCTTTCTGTTTTTTAGTGGTTGTCGAATTAGTGAGGCTTTAGCTTTGAACTGGTCAGATATTGACTTTGATTCAAACACCGTAACTATAAACAAAACCTTAAGCCAAACAAAATATGGGTACAAAATTTCAAGTCCAAAAACGAAAAATAGTTATGGTTCTCTATCTTTAGACAATAAAACTATTAATTGGCTAAAGAAATGGCAAATCAATCAAAAAAGATATATGTTAACCCTTGGTATTACTGATCCAACAATGATTTTTTGTGGATTATACAAGGAAATCATTACTAAACACGCTATTTATTCTCGTATGATCACAATCTGCAAGAATTCCGGTATTCCATTTCTAGGAAACCATGTAACCAGACACACTCATGCTAGTATGCTGTTAGAGTCAGGAGTCTCCATGAAGGAAGTTCAAGAACGCCTTAGACACTCATCAATCAAATTAACAATGGATACTTATGCTCATCTAACTAAAGAAACCAAAGAAAAAACCGTTGAAAAGCTTGCAGAACACCTAAATTTCTAGCGGAACGTATTCAATCTCGTATTCAAAACAAAACACAAAAAAGCTGAACCCTTATTCGCTAAGGGTTCAGCCATCATTTTAAGACTATTCTTCTTCTTCCGCCATGAATGTGTTAAAGACTTCTTCGATCATGTCCCATTCAGCTTCTGTTTCAATTTGTTCTAATTCGCCTTCTGTACCATCTTCGTTTTCAACGTAGGCATAGGCTTGTAATTCGACATCTTCTTCTTCTGGGACTCCAGCTGGATAAAGCAACACGTAGTTGCGTCCAAATTCTTCTTGTCCATCTACTGTCAAAAGAATTTCGTATAATGTTTCATTGCCTTGATCATCGACCAATGTAATGTGTTCGTGACCTTCATGGTCGTGGTTGTGATCATGATTGTGATCATGCGTATGTTCTGACATTTTTTTTCCTCTTTTCTGTAAACTAAAACAGTTGTTTTCCAGCACCATCTAAATAATTCTGCAAAATCATTACTGCTGCTAATTTGTCAATGACTTTCTTACGTTTGGCACGAGATGTGTTGGCTTGTTCAACTAGCATTCGTTCTGCTTGAACAGTCGTCAAGCGTTCGTCTTGGTAGTCAACAGGCAAATCAAAACGTTCTTCGATGGCCTTGCCGTAAGCTAGTGAAGCCTCTGCTCTTGGACCAATGGTGTTATTCATATTCTTGGGCAGTCCCACCACAAAACGAGTCACTTCATACTCTTTGACTAATTCTCCAAGACGATCATAGCCAAAGTCATTTTCATCTTCGTTGATTCGAATGATCTCGATCCCTTGCGCAGTCCATCCCATAGGATCACTAACAGCTACACCAACTGTTCGTGAACCGACATCTAAACCCATGACTCTCATTATAGGTTGATCCCGTGATTTCCTAAGTAATAACGAATCAAAACTTCCAAAATCTCATCGCGTTCATGACGACGAATCAAGTTCCGGGCATCCCGATAACGAGGAATGTAAGCCGGGTCGCCAGAAAGGAGATAACCGACGATTTGATTGATTGGATTATAACCTTTTTCTTCTAATGCACGATACACGATAGCCAGTGTTTCACTGATTTCTTTCTTGCGGCTATCATCAAAATCAAACCGTACTGTTTCATCTGTAAAACCCATTTCACGACACCTCTCTTTATATTGTTTTTTAGCACATTGTACGTTTCTATTGTACTCGACGTTTTGTAAAACTACAAACATCTGCACTAGTTTATCTTTATTATAACAAAGCTTTATGATATTTTTGTGAACTTTTTCAAAAAAACCGATATTTCTCTCATTTCGCTAGAATGATCGATAAACATATTGGTTAGCCGGTGCCTCGATGGTTTGTTCTTGGTCAACGACTACCATTGGCAAATCTCGTTTAAAGGGTTGATAGTATTGCGACTGGATGGTTCCTTCAATGTGCAGCCATTGGTCATTCTCGGTAACCGTTTGTTCAGGTAACTCAACACGTAATCCAAAAACACCTGAATCCGCTACACAGTGAATGATCCCAAAACGAAACAGAAAGATTTCATTACGATCATCTTGCGCTGCATGATAAACAAAACCGTCATAGCTGATTTTTTTCCCGATAAATTCACTTGGATACGTATAGATCAATTCCATGAGTTCCAAATAATTCTCGTCGGTGACAGCAATCGTTTGTTTATCGGCATACTTCGCTAACGAAGTCGTCATTTGCTCGTCATAATCATCTTTATTGTAATAAAGACTAGTATCTGGTTTAAGGTATTGGGTATTCATTTCGGGATCGCCGACAGACTCTTCACTCAGCGGGAAATTAAACCCTTTTGCTTCAACAATGGTCGTATCCAGACTGACTGTTGGGAAAAACAAACCAACAATGATTGGCAATGCTAATAAGAAATACGCAATGAGGCGCTGAGATTTTTTTTCGAGTCCATGGTGATGCTCATCTTCATGTTCATCAGGCGTTTGTTTGACCCAAAAATACAACTGGACTAATGCCAAAAATAAAGCGACAATCATCGAAAGAATCGCTAGATAACGATAGTGGACATTGATGAACTGATTCAGTTTTCCTGATACCTGCAAGTACATCATCAACTCAAAATATCCAGATAAAATCAAAAAACGGATCATTGTTTACACCACCCATGCATAAATTGAGACTACAACAGCAATTAATCCCACCATTGTTGCAATAAAACGACCGGTAAAATATCGTTTCATCATCAGAAGATTCTTGATGTCCACCATAGGACCAAAGACCAGAAAACCCACGACTGGACCGGCGCCGAACAGACTAAGCAGCGAAGAACCGATAAACGCATCTGCTTCAGAGCACAGCGACATCGTCAATGCCAAAACAAGCATGACCAATACCGCCAAGAATTTCGTAGAACCCAAAGTCAACATCATTCCCGTTGGCAAATACGTCTGCATCGCTGCTGCAATCAATCCGCCAATGATCAAATACCGACCAGTATCGAAGAATTCATCAATACTGTGTTGCAACAAATGCCGTATTTGATGGGACCATTTTCGTTTCTCAGAACCTGTATCATGAGCATGCCCATGGTGATGTCCTTGATGGGTATCCTCTGAAGCTGTGATCAATTGGGTTTTCAAAATCTCTCTCTTACTGAAATAAGCCAGCCAAACACCTACCACCATTGCCACCAACAAGCTGCCAAGTACTCGCAAAAAGGCAAACTTCGCTGAATTGCCAAATGCGATGAATGTCGAAAAAATTACAATGGGATTCACAATAGGGGCTGTCAGCATAAAAGCAAAAGCCGTGTAGACTGGTACGTCTTTTTTGACGAATTGATTGACGATCGGAACGATTCCACATTCACAAGACGGGAAGAAAACGCCTAAACCACACCCCATTGCAATGGAGGCCAATTTATTCTTTGGCAGGATTTTTGTCACTCGTTCTGGCGTCAGAAAAACTTGCAGCGCCCCTGAAATCAAGCAGCCTAATAAGACAAAAGGCAAGGCTTCAATGACGATGGAGAGAAAGATCACGCTCATCTGCAAAACAGAATTAGGTAAGCTTTGTAACATATATTCAACCTTCTTTATAAAAAAATAATTGCGCTGGAACTACTATACGTTTTTTTGCCTCAATGCACAATGTTTTTTACAGTCTTTGCTGGCACCTTAAAGCTTGCTTTAGTTTTTATTCTTTTCCAGCAGTTTCTTTGACAAGTTGTCCCTCAAAACGTACATTAGACAGAGAATCTGCTTGGAGGAATTTGCATGATACAAATGAATACATTAGATGAACTGCTGACGAAGATAAAAGAAACCCCATTGGCACTTATTTATCTCTCACAGCCGGCTTGCAGTGTCTGCTTAGCAGACAAACCTCGTCTTAATAAATTAGCTTTAGAAAAGCATGTTCCACTTTATGCTGTCAATGTAGCGGAAGTCCCAGAGGCGGCTGGCCAATTTTCAGCATTGACTGCTCCTGTCGTCCTTCTTTATTTTCAAGGAGATGAACGCCACAGAGAAGCACGAATCATTGATTTTAATAGGCTGGCTGCTATTATTGATCGCTATAGGACTGCCTTGACCAAAACCGAGACCATCTCTTATGACGATCTTTTTGATCAACTGATGGAATAAAAAAACACTGTCTTTCCATCACCTACTAGACGCGAAGGTTGATGGAATGACAGTGTTTTTGGGTTTTATTCTGATTCAGTCGTTTCGTGGTTTTCCGGTTGATCTGTCGTTAAGACGTTGCCAGAATGCAAGAAATAAATCAGTGTTTGTAATTCATTGGTCAAATCAACATTTTGGATCAGCACACCTTTTGGTGCAGTGATGCGCGCAGGCGTAAAGTTCAAAATTCCTTTGATCCCTGCTTTCACAAGCTCATTGACTAAGTCTTGCGAATGTTGTGCGGGAACCGTCAAGATCGCGACATCGATCTGTTGGATCTTCACTTGTTCTTTCATATCGCTCATTGGATAGACAGGAACGCCATCCACGATTCGTCCTACGATATCTTCATTCACATCAAATGCAGCACTGATCCGAATGCTATTGCTCTGATGGAATTTATATTTTAACAGTGCGCTACCTAGATTACCAACACCTACTAGCGCGACATTTGTCATATGGTCTTCATTCAACGTTTTAGCAAAAAACTGCATCAGACTTTCCACGTCATAGCCATAGCCGCGTTTTCCCAATTCCCCAAAATAAGAGAAGTCGCGACGAATCGTTGCGCTATCCACTTGGACAGCTTCGCTTAATTCAGTAGATGAAACCTTCAACTTTCCAGCATTGTGCAAGATGCGTAAATAGCGGTAATACAAAGGCAAACGTTTCGCTGTTGCCTTTGGAATTTGATGATCTTTCAAGAAATACTCCCCCATTGTGAAAAATTCACGTGTGATGTAGCTATCATATCAAATAGTTTGCTCAAAAATCAATTTGATTGCTCACAATTTGAAATTTTTTTTATTTAATGATACAATCATTCTTTTTTCATAATCGCTGTTTATCACAAAATGTGATAGACTGATAGTATTGCAACCAAGGAGACAAGTGACTTCAAGAATAGGAATGAATACATATGATACTATTACAAGCAAATCAAATCGCCAGACTATTTGGCGCTGAAGTTTTATTTGAGAATATCAACCTAGAGATTGCTAGCCATTCCCGGATCGCGCTTGTGGGAAGAAATGGCGCCGGAAAATCGACCCTGTTAAAAATCATTGCCGGGATCGAAAGCCCCGATAAAGGAACGATCGCCAAAAATAAAACTGCGACACTAGGTTATCTTGCCCAAGACACTGGTTTAAACAGTACTGCTACAGTCTGGGAAGAAATGTTGACGGCTTTTGCCGGCATTCGACAGATGGAACAGCGGATGCGCTCATTAGAAGTCGCCATTTCAGAAACAGACCCGACAGCAGTCAATTATGATGGTCTATTAAAAGAATATGACCAGCTACAACATGAATTTGCCGAAAAAAACGGCTACGGATATGAAAATGAGATCCGTTCTGTTCTACACGGCTTTAAGTTCGACGGCACTTTTTATGAGCAATCCATTGAAACATTGTCTGGTGGTCAAAAAACTCGTCTAGCACTAGCAAAGATGCTGTTGCAAAAGCCAGATATTTTGATTTTGGATGAACCGACTAACCACCTGGATATTGAGACATTGTCTTGGCTTGAAAACTATCTTCAAGGGTATGCCGGTGCTCTTTTGATTGTATCTCATGACCGTTATTTCTTAGATAAAGTCGTCAATGAGGTCTATGAGCTTAGCCGACGGAAAATGCACCATTACAAAGGGAATTACAGTCGTTATCTGGTTTTGAAAGCCGAGCAGCTGCAAAGTGAATGGAAAGCTTTCGAAAAACAACAAGAAGAAATCAATAAATTAGAAGATTTTGTAGCGCGTAATTTAGTTCGTGCCTCCACAACTAAACGGGCGCAAAGCCGGCGCAAACAATTAGAAAAAATGGAGCGGCTCGATCGGCCTCAAGGAGATGAAAAATCCGCAAATTTCCTTTTTTCAATCAGTAAACCTTCTGGCAATGTGGTAATGCAAGTAGCCAACGCAGCCATCGGTTATCAAGAGACTGTTCTATCCGAGCCGATCGATTTGGATGTTCGCCGGAAAGATGCCATTGCATTAGTCGGCCCTAATGGAATTGGCAAATCGACATTATTAAAATCACTGATCCACAAGATTCCTTTGATTCGCGGTGACGTTCATCTAGGTGCCAATGTCTCAATTGGGTATTATGATCAAACCCAATCAGATCTCCATTCAACAAAAACAATCTTGAAAGAATTATGGGATGAGCACCCCACTACGCCAGAAGTAGAGATCCGCACAATTTTAGGAAGTTTCCTTTTTTCTGGTGAAGATGTTGAAAAACCAATCACATTGCTCAGTGGCGGCGAAAAGGCACGGGTCGCTTTAGCAAAACTTGCGATGGATCATGACAACTTCCTGATCTTAGATGAACCGACTAACCACTTGGACATCGACAGCAAAGAAGTACTCGAAAATGCCTTGATTGATTATGAAGGCACATTGCTTTTTGTTTCTCATGACCGCTACTTTATCAATCGAATCGCGACCAAAGTCATTGAATTATCTGAAACCGGCAGCAAATTGTATTTAGGGGACTATGATTATTACGTGGAGAAAAAACTGGAAGAAACAGAACTAGCTGCGATGCAGCAATCTGATGTTCAAGAGAAAGCCATCTCACAAGGCAAACAATCTTTCTTCCAGAGCAAAGAACAACAAAAAGCCATTCGCTCATTGCAGCGTAAAGTCACTCAAATTGAAGCAGACCTAGCCAAAACCGAAGCAGAGCTTGAAGAAATCGAACAAGCGATGACTCGTCCTGACGCATTGAACGACCACGTCCGTTTGTCTTCGCTGAATCAAGCAATGGAGACTGTCCAAGCCACCCAAGAACAGCTGATGGAAGCTTGGGAAAACACGAGTCTGGAATTGGAAGAACTAGAAACAACTGACACGAATCAGTCCACAGGCGGATGACAACCTTCATTCCCTCTGCTTTACTTGAAGTAAGGCAAAAAAGGCACGCTACTTCAGGAGGGAAGCTATGAAGAAAAAAGGGAAACAAAGAAAGCGTTATGTTTTTCTTGTTTTGTTGGGTTTATTATTGATTTTTGCTGCATTTATCCGACTTTCTCATGTGAGCTATTCCAGCCAAGATTATGAAGAATATCCCATGATGGATGAAATGGATTTTGATCAAGCAGCTTACAATGAACAAGCGAACGAGTATTTACAAGAAAATGGAGTGACTACGCCTCTTTACCTACAAACAAATGAAGAATGGGCTGATTATTCCTATGGTTCAGATGGTACGCAAACTTTAAGCGATAATGGCTGTGCCCTGCTCTCTCTTTCAATGGTACTCGCTTATTTGCGAGAGGATAATGTTTCGCCGCTTGAAGTTTTGGATTGGGCACAAGATAGCTACTATGTCGATGGGCAAGGAACCGATTGGCGGATTTTCTCTGATTTTGCGGATTCCTTTGGTTACTCGTATCACGATTTGGGCACAGACACAGCGCAAGTAGCCAATTATCTGGCAGTTGGACAGCCAGTGATCGTCTCTGTGACCAGTGGAGATTTCACAGATACTGGTCATATCATGGTGTTGGCTGCTATGCAAGACGAAAATGTGGTTGTTTTAGATCCAAACGATACGCCGGAAAAAAAACATTATTTAACGTCCTATTCATTGGAAGAAATCGCTGCTCAAAGTTTACATTTTTGGACATTTACAGAGGACGAAAGTACTAATTTATAAAAAAGAAACTACCTATAAGTTGTCAGGAAGGATCAAGCACGATTACCTCTTTCTTGACACTCTATAGGTAGTTTTTTTATAAATAGTCCTCATCAATGCATGTTGATAATGACCGCGCCTCTTGACGGCTACCTTGAGAAATCTTCGCTTTCTCCTTACAATGGATCCGCTTTCCTTTATAATAGAAGAAAGAAAGGTGTGACGCATATGAAAATCGGAATTCCTAAAGAAATCAAGAACAATGAAAAACGTGTAGCTTTGCCGCCAGCTGGCGTCTATGAATTGGTTCAAGAAGGGCACGAGGTCTTGGTTGAAGCAAATGCAGGTATCGGATCAACTTTTTCAGACGAAGCCTATCGAGCAGTCGGCGCAACGATCGTTGCTAACGCTGCAGACGTCTGGGCGGCTGACATGGTGATGAAAGTCAAAGAACCGCTGCCAGAAGAGTATTCCTACTTAAGAGCGGGATTGCTGTTATTTACTTACCTACATGTTGCTGCCAATCCAGAATTAGCAAAAGCGCTCATGTTCTCCAAGGTTCGAGCGATTGGCTATGAGAATGTCCAACTGGCTAATGGGACGCTGCCTCTCCTCTCTCCAATGAGTGAAATTGCTGGTCGAATGGCAGTTCAGATCGGCGCACAATTCTTAGAAAAAATCTATGGCGGCAAAGGAGTCCTCCTGTCCGGTGTTCCGGGTGTTCGAAAAGGTCAGGTCACGATTATTGGCGGTGGCGTTGCCGGAACCAATGCCGCGAAAATGGCGTTAGGGCTTGGTGCGCAAGTCACAATTCTCGATGTATCCATCCCACGCTTACAAGAATTAGACCAGCTATTTGACGGACAAGTTCAGACACTCTTCTCTAATCGTTTCAACATTGAAGCCGCTATTCAACAAGCAGACTTGGTGATTGGCGCCGTCTTGCTGCCAGGCAAAAAAGCGCCAAATCTAGTAACTCGTGAGATGGTGAAAACCATGGCAGAAAAATCAGTGATTGTAGATATTGCGATTGATCAAGGAGGCATTTTTGAGACAGAAGATCGTGTCACTACTCATGACGATCCTACCTACATCCAAGAAAATGTGATCCATTATGCTGTTGCCAATATGCCTGGCGCAGTTCCACAGACTGCTACATTGGCATTGAGTATCGCCACATTACCCTACGCTAAACAATTGGCTGCCGATCCTGAAAAGGCATTAAGAACAAACGCTGCACTGGCGCGTGGTGTCATCGCATTTGACGGTCACTTCACGTTGAAGGAAGCCGCACAAGATCTGGCGATCGATGCCGTCGAACTCTCAGAGCTGATTTAGTTTTCTCAGCAAAAAAGTGCCACCTCAACAAAATCGTACGCTGCCATGGGAGGATTGTCCCATGGCAGCGGCTTTTTTGATACGAGCTTTTTTGATACGGTTTTTTTTGACCGGAGCTTTTTTATAGAGGCTTTTTATAGCGGCTTTTTATAGAAGCTTTTTTGAGAGGGAGAGTTTTTATCATGAGAATTTCCTTTTTTCACTAGCACATAACCCGTATCTATGCTATATTCATACATAAAAAAATTCAGCGTACCCTGCGTATGCGAGGAGGAATGACGTGTTAACGAAAAGCCAAATCCAAGCCTTCCCTAAAGTAGAATTGCACTGCCATTTGGATGGATCGATTCGTCCAGAAACATTACTTAAGATCGCCAATCAGCAAAATCTGCCTATCCCACAAGAACTGTCGATCCTTGAAGAACGGATGCAAGCCCCCCAAGACTGTTCTGATCTTAATGAGTACTTAGAACGCTTTGATTTCGTTCTTCCTTATCTCCAAAGTGAATTTGCATTAGAAGCCGCAGCGTTTGATGTCATGGAACAAGCGTTTGAAGATGGTGTCGCGTATATCGAAATCCGCTTTGCTCCTAGTCAGTCAATGGAACAGGGTCTTTCCTGCCCACAAACGATTCAAGCAGTAGCTAGAGGAATCGCTCGTGCGGAGTCCCTCTATCCGCTAAAAGGGAATATCTTGATCATCGGGATGCGGCAAGAGTCTGCTGCTGCAATCTCCCAGATTTTTTCGGAGTCTGTTTCTGAAGAGAAAGTCGTTGGCATCGATTTAGCTGGTCCTGAAGAAGATGACTATGTTCCCAAATTAGCGCAAACTTACCAACTTTTCATAGACGGTCAAAACGTGCAATTGACATTGCATGCCGGTGAATGCGGCTGTATCCGTAATGTTTATCAAGCAATCGAAAGCGGTGCAAAACGCATTGGCCACGGTATCATTTTGAAAGGGGATAAGAAAGCCCAAGATTTTGTCTCCCGCAATCAAATCTGTATTGAAGGTTGTCCTACTAGTAATGTGCATACCAAAGCCATCACGGATTATCACCAATATCCTTTCAGGGAATGGCTGACAGCTGGGGTCCCTTTTTGCTTAAACACAGATAATCGCACCGTTTCTAAAACAACATTAACTGATGAATACATACACATGACCCGTCACTGCCAAATGTCGGAAAGTGAGCTGCGCTTATTGAATGAGACCGCCGCCCGCCATTCCTTTGCCAGTGAAAAAGAGAAAGAACAGCTGATCCATAGGATTCGTCATTGGCAGATCAACGAATAAAACAGCCTCAATTAGAACGTATCATTCCCAACAAAAAAAGAAGCGACAGATTAACGTTTAACGGGACAGAACACAAACATCCTCATCGCATATTTTGAGCGTTAATTCAGAATATTGGCAGGATTATGCGCTAGTGTCTGTTTGTCCCATTCTAACTTATGCTGTCGCTTCTTTTAAATAAGCGTGCTCTCTAAATGTGTTCGCGATTAGAGGCAATCACTTCTTTGACGTCAAATGATTTTTTTGCCAATGGGTTCATTCGATTCAGCTTAGCCCCTCTATCATAGCAACCGCCCGTTTGATTCCTTCATCTTTTGTTCCCTCCAATACGACATAGCAATAAGGTTTGTATTGGTCAACGATTTGTAAAATGGCTTGATAAGGAATGATTCCTTCTCCTAAAGGGACAGAAACAATGCGGTCCTCTTCAATCACGTAGTCTTTCAAGTGGAGACAGACAATTCGTTCACCAAACTTCTCAAAGGCCTCTGCAACGATTTCTACTTGTTTACTTGCCGTTTCTGGAGTGATGAGATTGGTAGGGTCATAGGCGATGCCCAGAAAATCAGAAGGAACTCTTGCGATCAATTCCTGAATTCGGTCATTGGAAAATAGGGGGTGATTTAATCCCGCTTCGATCCCAACCATTGTTTGATAACGTTCCCCGGTTTTTACCAACCGCTGGACAACAGTTACAAGCTCATCAAAAACTTCATCTGTGAAATTTTCTTCACTGTAACCAAGTGTGGGAATAACGGAACCCGTTTCCGAAGCAACCATTGACGCCCCAAAATAGCGTGCATGAAAAAGATAGCGTTCAAATTTCTGCAGAATCTTTTCTCGTTCATGAGGATCTGGATGAATCAAATTACTATAGCAGCTCAACAATGCCACTTGAACATTCTGTTGCCCAAATTCATTTTTAAAAAAAGTCCCCATTCCCGGATTGATCTGGGCAGCAGCACTAAGTTCCGGAAATGAAGCATTTAGTGCAAATTGAACATTTTTGATGCCTTTTTCAGCGATTTGACAAGCGAGATCTTGTGGATCACAAACCTTGGTTAAGTCGTGGCCACGAACAGCGAGATTAAACATCTTTTCATTCCTTTCTTCTACTAAGTGTCTGATTCGTTCAACAAATGAGCATTTTAGAGTACCAGTTATCCTAAGAAGAAATGCTATTATCTAGTTCTTTTGAGGACGTAGTAAAACTTTTACGTGTGTGCCTGAATGAAACACTTTCCGTATGTGCACACTCTGGAAACATCGTACATCCTTTGAAATAGCTATGTTTTTGCTTATTCCATTTTTGGACAATAAACCCTGATTCACATTCCGGACATTTGACTACTTGTTCTGGCAAACTATTTAAAAACATGTGCTTTTCCATTGTTTCTGGGATCAATGTGTTCAACAACTGCAATAACCCGTACCTGTCATACCATTCAATGTTTTGTGCTTTTTCATTCTTCTCGATCTCTAAATAAACATGGGGATTAAATAAAGATGTTGTGATAAAAAGTTTATTTGTCCAATTTTCATCTGAGATTCCTGAATATTTATTGACAAACTCTTTCGTGATCAAGTTGGGTGCTTTCGTGTTCAAGCGGTAATGTTTGGCTTGAACAGCAATCCGTTCCGCATCTTTGCTTAAAATCAAGTCTACATTGTCATCACCAGTGTAGACCTGTTTGCCTTGCAGATAGCTTTTTCTGGTGATCTCAACATCGTAGTTTGCTAGCCGAAAGACCGCTGCCAAAAATTGCTCAAAGGCATCTCCTTGCTGTTTCCGTCCTGCAGGTGTTGTGTCATACTCTCTGTCCATATGATTCAAAAAGTCCATAACGATCGATTCATCTTCGTTTTGTTCAAAAGAAAGCCCTTTTATTTCTCTGTGTTCTTTAGACACTACTTCGAATGATTGTTCTACTTTCCCAGTTTTTCATGTAAATTTTTGCAAAAATTGTTGAATCATGCTTCCTCCTCCAGATTGTTTATCCACTTTGTTGCTATATTTATAATACCCCTAAACAAACTAGATTCATAGATTTTTATGAAATCCTGTCTTTGATAAGCAGCATTGCATATCTAGCTAGACTCTTTAAAAATTCTACTGTTACACTACTATTACCAGTAGAAACGCAGAGACGATGTTCCATCAAAAAAAGAGTCCCTTTTTATTCACCTATTTATTTTGTTTGCTCAAAAAAATAGAGCCCTCCTCACAAAATTGCAAAGAAGGATCTATTTTTAGCCATATCTATGTTTGATGTTACTTATCAGAAAAATAAGTGACCTTAAAATTTCTTTTATAGCAAGTTTCTTTTTTCCATTTCATCTCGATACAACTTGTACACTTCATTACTTTGTTTTTCATGACTTTTGTAAAAAATTCCATAAGAAAATATGGCTTGCATCGTATTATATTGATTTGACTTTGCAACAGAATGATACAAGTTTACAAGTTGTTGATCTGTCATCTTATTACTCTTCAGTCGTTTTTTAACGGCTTTTTGCGACAAGCTAAATAAAACAGAAGTAACCAATTGATAAATAACCCAAATAACTAAGATAACCAATACAAACTTTACTAAATCTGGCACAACATTCCACTCCTTAGGCAAACGGTTCAGCAAAGCGAATGATAGCTGTCATCAAACATTCGCTTTCCCATTCATTTGTTTTCTAATTCAGGAGTTGTTTCGTATCTACTTAACAAGTCACTAAATTAGCTATAAAAATTAGTATAAATTTAATCTCCCAAAAAAACAAACTATTTTACCCTTTAAGCCAAAGAAAATCAGATTCCAAAATCATCCAGTCTTCTTTGGAAAGAAGAGACAGCTTTCGCTTATATACACAACTGCATTTCTCCCACCTTTCATGGCGTTCTCAATCAAGGGTCATTTCATGCGATAATTTCTAGAAAAATTCCATATTATTATCTTCGAATTAGCTGATTCATTCTAAAAACTACGGCTATAAACCCATGACCCTTTTCAAAAAAAGTTACTGTAACTGACGCATTGTATTTTTAGTTTTTATAGGATAGCGCTTTGTTTGGGACTATTTCTTGTTTCGACCTAGTACTGCTTAGTATTTCTTCTGCAGGGCAGCTGCTTCCAATTGTCTCAGCGACTCTTTTCTAAGACAAAAAAACCTGTAGACAAAGACTTTTGCTGTCTCTCTACAGGTCGCTAGGAAGCTGTAACTATTTTAAAACATAATGGGGAAAGATATTTTTGAAACTTGCTTCCTTCCCTTGTATCAGTCAATCAGCTGCATACTTACTTTCGATACATCTTCAACAGGAGCAACTCAACCAAAAACACTGGTACGAAAGCATTTGTCTGTCTTCTGGTAGCGTAGTGGAAAACTCAGACTGGCAATAAATCGTCATTTTTCGAAAGAATAGCGCCCTCTTGAACATTATCAATCGCGTTAACTACTTGTTGATCTGACTTTGCATATAAGTGACCGTAAGTTCCTAAAGTAATTTGAATATTCGCATGGCCCAATCGTTCTTGAATAGATAGCGGTTGAATATTCTGCTCAATTAGAAATGCAACATGTCTAGCGAAAGCCCAAAACGCTCAATTAATTTCCCCATCAAATCATTTAGCCAAACCATTTTTAGTAATTGGTCGCTAATCCAAGTCCACATACCTTACCCCGCTCCCTTTTTGAATTACACATTTAACTGCTGCGATAATTCAATCATTCTCTTTTTGATTTCATCTCTTGTGTTTCGAAAGGCACTTCTAATTTCTGCCTCAGATCCTTTCGCTTTGGCAGGGTCTACTAAATCCCAATGAAGGTGTGTGCTTTCCTTTGGAATCATGGGACACTTATCTGCTGCGTCACCGCAAAGAGTAATAATCATATCGGACTGATTAAAGTAGTCCAAATCAATCAAGTCAGATGTTTGATTCGAAATATCGATTCCAGATTCTTCCATTACAGCCACCGCTCTAGGATTCAAGCCGTGAGTTTCAACGCCAGCACTTCGAATCTCCCAAGAATCATCTAAGTATTTTTTAGCAAATCCTTCCGCTATTTGGCTTCGACAGGAATTGCCCGTACATAAGAAATAGATTTTTTTCATTCATTTTCTCCTTTTGTCGGGAACCAATCTTTCGTTCCATTGATCAATTTTACTAATAACAACATAACAGGCACTTCTGTCAGAACACCAACTGTTGTCACTAGCACAACTGGTGAATTGACACCGAAAAGCGTAATTGCTACGGCAACCGATAACTCAAAAAAGTCTGAAGCACCAATCAAAGCTGCTGGAGCTGCCACATTATGAGGCTGTTTTGTCCATTTACAAGTAAAATAAGCAAAGTTTGCGGTAATAATATTTTGTAAGACTAAAGGCACGGCAATCATGAGAACGTGAAACGGATTGTTTAAAATAATATCCCCCTGATAAGTAAAAATGATTACCAATATCAATAACAAGCCAATCGTTGTAATGGAGTCAAACTTTGGTAAGAAGCGATTGTTAAAGTAATCAATTCCCTTACGTTTTATCATGAAGTATCTCGTCAATGCCCCACCAACTAACGGTACTAGCACAAATAGTAGTACAGAAGCAAAGAGAATATTCCATGGTACAAACACATTATTTACTCCTAAAAGGAAAGAAACAATTGGTACAAATAGGACAATGATTAATAAATCGTTAATTGATACTTGAACCAAGGTATGTGCTGGATCACCTTTTGTAAGGTTTGACCAAACAAATACCATAGCGGTACATGGCGCTGCCCCTAACAAAACCGCTCCAGCCACATAGTCTTTTGCTAAGTCTGCTGGGATAAAATTGCTAAAAACAACATAAAAGAAGAAAGAGGCTAAGCCAAACATCAAGAACGGCTTAATTAGCCAGCTTGTAATGCTAGAGATCATAATCCCCTGATATGTTTTTCGGACGTTCAGTATTGATTTAAAATCGATTTTCATCATCATTGGGAAAATCATAACCCAAGTTAAAACGGCAATTGGAATATTTGTATTTAATACTTGATAGCTTTCTAATCGGTCTGCGACACTAGGTAAAAACTTTCCGATTAGCATGCCTGCTGCCATACATAACAATACCCAAACTGTTAGATACTTCTCGAAAAAATTTATTGCAGGTTTTTCAGTTACTTCCGTAGATACATTGTTCATTCATAAGACTCCTATCGTTTACCAGCTAATTGATTTTTCTTTGATAAGAAGTTCCTTCAAAATTACTAGGAAATCCTCAACAAAATCTTCCTGTAAAGCGTAATGATGCCATTGACTTTTTTTCGTTACTTTGACAATTCCTGCCTTCTCTAAAAGCTTCATGTGGTGTGATAATGTCGGTTGAGTAAAGTCAAAATGCTCCAACACTTCACATGCACAAAGAGAGTCAGCTGTAGAAAGTAAGTCAACAATTTTCAGCCTTTTTGGATCAGCTAAGGCTTTCATGATGGTAGCAATCTGTTCATAGTTTTCCATGGAGGACCTCCTATTGAATTGTATATAGATAATTATCTATATACAATATAGATGAACGTCTATATACGGTCAAGCGTTTCTGTCTTTTTATTTTCAACATCGTCTGGTAAAAATCTCTATCGCAAAGCTTTTCTAGCAAAGTATCTCTGGTAGAAAAAATAAAATAACACAAAAAAAGCGGCTTTTCAGCCGCTTTTGGTAGAAAATTGGAAAACTCAGATAGAAAAAGGACGATTTTTAGCTCTTTAGAACTTTGATAAATCCCCATTCTTACTGAGTTTTACCATTATCTCCTGTACATCTTCAACTCCAAAAATAGGTCATTATAAATGCCTAAATATTGGGCGCCTAGATTTTCATAGACTTCCAAATGCTTCATCAGCTCATCTGAAGGATAGAACTGTTTGTCTTGCGTGATTTCATCTGGCAATAACGCGAGTGCTTTTTTGTTTGGTGTGGAATAACCGATATACTCAGCATTTTGAGCAGCATTTTCTGGTTCAAGCATAAAGTTCAAAAATGCATAGGCCCCTTCTTCATTTTTTGACGTTTTGGGAATAACCATATTATCAAACCAAAGATTGGATCCTTCGGATGGGATCACATAATGGATATGTTCATTCTCATACATCATATCGGCTGCTTCTCCCGAGAAAGTCACAGCGACAGAGGCTTCTTCGTTTGCCATATACATTTTGATTTCGTCTGCTACGATTGCTTTGATGTTTGGCGTCATTTTGCGCAATTTGTTGAAGGCTGCTGTAAGCTGTTTGTCGTCTTTGCTGTTCAATGAATACCCCAAACTGTTTAACCCTAGACCGATGACTTCCCGCGCGCCATCGATCAGCATGATACTGTCTTTTAGTTCTGGTTTCCACAGATCATCCCATTCCTTGATTTCACCTTCAGCAAAAAATTTATCATTATAGACGATACCAAGAGTCCCCCAAAAATATGGGATCGAATAGCGGTTGTCAGGATCAAAACTTAAATCCAAGAAGCGGGGATCAATATTGTCTAGCCCTTTGATCTTGCTGTGATCAAGAGGTTTCAGCAAGTGCTCTTCCATCATTTTTTGGATCATATATTCACTTGGGATGGCAATGTCATAGGACGTTCCTCCTTGCTGAATTTTCGTAAACATCGCTTCATTGGAATCGAAGGTTTCATAATTGACCTTATAGCCGGTCTCGTTCTCAAACTTCTTCAAAAGATCTGGATCGATATAATCACCCCAGTTATAGATATTCAAAACTTTGGCGCCCGCCATTCCTGAAGAATGTTCCAACTCCCGTACACCAAACAGCAGTACCAAAATGATGGCGACAATTCCTATGACCAAAGATTGTAATCTTTTCATCGCAGATTTGCCACCTCCGCTCGCCGATTTTTACGTAGTTTTTTCGACACATTTTCTTTGCTGATAAAGTAGTACCCTACGACTAGAATCATTGAGAATAAAAAGACCAATGTGCTCAAGGCATTGATTTCTAGGCTGATCCCCTGACGGGCACGAGAATAGATTTCTACAGAAAGTGTGCTAAAGCCATTCCCTGTTACAAAGAACGTCACAGCAAAATCATCCAGTGAATAAGTGAAAGCCATGAAATAGCCGGCAATGACCCCCGGTGTCAGAAACGGCAAAATAATGTTCTTGATGACTTGCAGATTATTGGCACCTAAGTCACGAGCGGCATCAATCATGGAATCATTCATTTCTTGTAGCTTTGGTAAAACCATCAAAACAACGATGGGAATACTAAAGGCCACATGAGACAGTAACACACTAAAAAAACCTAGGCTAAAGCCGCGGAACAAATTTCCGATCATCGTGAAGAAAATCAGAAAACTGGCACCAATGATGACATCTGGAGAAACCAGTAAGACATTGTTCAAACTTAACAACGCTGTTCGTGTTCGCCGTTTTTTCGTATAGTAGATCCCCATCGCACCGAACGTGCCGATCACTGTTGCTAAAAGGGCGGATAAAAATGCCAGCATAAAGGTATTCAATACAATGATCATCAGACGTGTATCTTGAAAGACGGACTGGTAATGTTCAAAGGTAAACCCAGTAAAGTCATTCATTGTACCGCCATCATTGAAGGAATAAAAAATCAAATAAAAAATTGGGACGTACAATAGGATAAAGACAACGACAAGATAAAGATTTGACCAGCGGAATTTTTTCATTTTCGTTGTCCTCCTTTTTTCTTCTCACCTGTCAGGAGCATCACTAAGAACATAGCAATAATCAAAATCACACCGATCGTCGAACCCATGCCCCAGTTTTGTGTCACAAGGAAATGCTGCTCAATCGCAGTTCCTAACGTGATTACACGGTTTCCTCCAATCAAACGTGTCAGCATGAAGAGTGAAAGAGAAGGAATGAAAACTGCTTGTATGCCGCTTTTGACGCCGTTCAATGACAAAGGCAGAATGACCCGGCGAAAAGTCTCATAGCTGTTCGCTCCTAAGTCACGGCTCGCACTAATCAATGAAGGATTCATCTCCTCTAGTGCATTGAAAATCGGCATGATCATAAAGGGCAGCTCAATATAGACCGCTACCGTTAAAAAGCTAAAATCGGTGAACAAAATCTGTTTTGGTCCGACACCCATGATCTCCAAAAAATGATTGACGCTGCCATGAATTCCAAAAATACCAATAAAGGCATAGGCTTTTAACAGCAAATTGACCCATGTAGGTAAAATAATCAGCAGTAACCATAAGTCTTTATGACGTAGTTTTGTCAAAAAGTAAGCCGTAGGATAACTGATGACCAACGTGATCAATGTGATCAAAAAGGCATACCACACGGAGTTCAATGTCATGATCAAATACTTGCCGGAACCTAAATAACTTTGATAATTGACCAGTGAAAAATTCCCATCCATATCGAAAAAGGACTGATAGACGATCAATAATACTGGTGCGATAACAAATAGCAATAACCAAAAGACATAGGGTATTGCATAGAAACGACGCATTTTCGTCATGTGCTCCCTCCTAATCTTCGTAGCTCTCTAAACGAGCATCAAAATCTTCTTCTGATTCATTGAAACGCATGACATGAATGTCTTCAGGCTCAAAAAACAAACCGATCTTGCTGCCTTCTTTGGCTTTTCTAGTCGAATGGACCATCCATTCATTGCCTTGTTCATCGTAACAAATGATTTCATAATGTACGCCGCGGAACAATTGCGTGTCTACCTCAACGATCAATTTCCCTTTCTCAGCGGTGGTCAAACTTAGATCTTCTGGGCGGATCACGATTTCAACGGGTTCATTCGCCCGCATACCGCCATCCACGCACTCGAAGCGTTTGCCGACAAACTCGACTAAATTATCATCGATCATCGTGCCATTCACGATATTACTTTCGCCGACAAAGTCCGCCACAAAATGATTGATCGGCTCGTCATAAATGTCTACCGGTGTCCCACTTTGAATGATCTTTCCTTTATTCATGACGAAGATCTCATCACTCATCGCTAATGCTTCTTCTTGATCGTGGGTCACAAAGATAAAGGTAATTCCTAATCGCTGCTGCAG
The DNA here is from genome assembly GCF_051711125.1 of Enterococcus sp. DIV0574. Classification (NCBI taxonomy): domain Bacteria; kingdom Bacillati; phylum Bacillota; class Bacilli; order Lactobacillales; family Enterococcaceae; genus Enterococcus; species Enterococcus sp. DIV0574. Next base: position 668,906 of record NZ_JBIOMA010000001.1, on the reverse strand, counting down.
TTCCCGCAATTCGTACTGCATGTCTGTTCGTAATTTCAAGTCTAAAGCTGACAAAGGCTCATCTAAGAGTAAAACTTTCGGCTCATTGACGATCGCTCGCGCAATCGCCACCCGTTGACGCTGTCCACCGGACATTTCACTGATCTCACGATTTTCGTAACCTGGAAGTTGGACCAATCGCAATGCTTCTTTGACTTTCTTTGTGACTTCGTCTTTCGGCAGCTTCTTGATCCGTAAGCCAAAAGCCACATTCTCGAACACGTTCATATGTGGAAACAACGCATAGTCCTGAAAGACAGTATTAACTTGTCGCTGATTTGCCGGAACATCGTTGATACGCTGGCCATCAAAGTAAACATCGCCTTCTGTTGCTTCGGAAAATCCGGCAATGATCCGTAAGATCGTGGTTTTCCCACATCCTGAAGGACCTAAAAGCGTATAAAAACGCCCTTCTTCAATATCAAAACTAACATTTTTCAAGACGGTTTCATCGTCATCAAATCGCTTGACCACGTTATTGAACGAAATAATTGTTTTTCCCACACTTTTTCCCCCTAAATCATAAATAAGAATCAGTTACAACGATCAAGGCGCGACTTTTTTGCCGGCCGATATTTCTCAATTGATGCGGTTCTGTTGCTTGGTAATAAATGGACTGTCCCTTACGTGCTTTGTATTCTGATTCCCCGAGGCTCAGTGCAATCGTTCCTTCCAAAACATAAATAAATGTTTCCGCTAAAGAAGGTTCAAATGTCTTATACTCGCCGGCTTTCTCAAAAGTCAACACGACTGGCTCCATCTCTTTTTCATTCGAGTCTGGAATCAGCCACCGCAGTTCATAGCCATTTTCTTCATCATAATAACTCGTACTGTCTTCTTCTCGATAGACCACTTGATGGTCTGCATTTTCTTGACGGAAAAATTCTTCCGGGGTCACTCCAAGGACTTCTAAAATCGTAAAAAAAGTTTCCATTGAAGGTGAACTTAAATCCCTTTCTAATTGGGAGATGTACCCTTTGGATAAATCGGTTCGTTCCCCTAATTCTTCTTGTGTCAGATTTTTTTGGACCCGCAAATTGCGGAGCTTCTCGCCAATCTCCATCTACATTCCCCCTCGATCAAAAATATAGTAAAAAATTCCCACAAAAAAGTTTGCTAATAGTAAACTTCAAGTTTAATTTCACTTTTTCCAGTATACAAACTTTTCTAAAAAAAACAAGTCTTTTTTTACCTTTTTTGAAGAGAATTTTTCGAAGCTTTCTTATTGACTAAATGAGCTGCAGCCAATGGGCAGCTGTCACATAATGCCTTTATTTAGCCGTTTTCATTCAGTAGCTCTCAATGCTCTTCTCTCATTCTAACGAAGAAATTGTCTCATGAATAATCATCTGTTTCGCAACAATGATTAAAAATCAACCAGATTATGGTATCATGAGTTCAAACCATTAAAGGAGTTGCCTTGAATGACAGAATTTTCGTCTTATATCGTAACAAATGAACCAACATTTACTGCCACTTTAAAGACCTGCAAACTGACAGATTTACCTGAGGGAGACGTTCTTGTCAAAGTCGCTTATTCCGATGTCAATTATAAAGATGCTTTAGCAGCTAAAGAAAATGGCGGTGTTATCCGTACTTATCCGATGACACCAGGCATCGACTTGGCTGGTGAAGTCATTGAAAGTCAAAGTCCGGATTTTTCAACCGGCGACCAAGTACTGCTGACAGGTTACGGCCTAGGTGTTTCTCATCCCGGTGGCTTCAGCCAATACCAACGGGTACCGGCTGATTGGCTGATCAAACGACCAGAAACTTTATCGGCTAAAGATAGTATGTGTTATGGTACTGCTGGCTTTACTGCGGCACTGGCTGTCACCGAACTTGAAAAACTTGCCCTTGAAAAAGAAGCGCCGATCGTCATTACCGGAGCTTCCGGAGGTGTCGGAAGTATCAGCATCGCATTGTTGCATAAGTTAGGCTATACAAACATCGTCGCACTTTCTCGTAAAAAAGAGGCAGACTGGTTATTGGCATTAGGAGCAACCAAAATCACTGATCCAGCTGATTGGCAACCAGAAAAAATCAAACCGCTGGCGAAGCAGACAGTAGCGGCAGTTATTGATACCGTCGGTGGTTCCCTTCTTTCCGCATTATTGCCGCAAATCCGTTACGGCGGCGGTGCCTTTTTATGCGGAAATGCTGGGGGGATCAACATCGAAACGACGGTTTTACCCTTTATTCTTCGCGGCATCCGCGTGATCGGTATTGACTCGGTCAATGTTGACACTGCCACTCGTAACGAACTTTGGCAACGTCTAGCAACAGGCTGGTATGTCGCAGATCAGCTGCATAGTCATGAGATTACCTTTGAAACATTGCCGGAAACACTCGCATCCTTATTAGCCGGTACCCATCAAGGTCGGACGATCGTCAAGGTGGCATCAGAAGCATGAGAATATTGATCACTGCCGGCGGAACTTCCGAAAAAATTGATTCAGTACGGTCGATCACGAATCATTCAACAGGTTCATTAGGCAAAGCCATCGCTGAAGCGTTATTAGAAAAAGGGATTGAAATTGATTATGTCACAACTCGTCAAGCAAAACAGCCAGCTAACGATTCACGATTGACGGTCCACTCTATCGAAGGCGCTCTTGGATTACTGAATTGTCTTGAGTCCTTATTATCGGCACATACTTACTTTGCAGTGATCCACAGCATGGCGGTCAGTGATTTCACACCTGCTAACAGTTGGTCACAAGAAGCATTCTTGACAGCGATCAATCAGCTGCTTCCACAATTTGACAACCAAGTATCTCCTGAGTTGTTAGAGACATTAGTAGCACAGTCAATGGAACAGTCAGGCAAACTCTCTTCGAATACTGATCATCTAGTGATGGTCTTAAAGAAAACACCTAAAGTGATCCAGCGAATCAAAGCAAAACAACCTCAGACAAAGTTGGTGGGTTTCAAATTATTAGTCGATGTTTCGGAAGAAACACTTTTTCAAGTAGCCCGTGATAGTCTAGCTAAAAATCAAGCAGATTATGTCTTGGCCAATGACTTGACTACGATCAAAGAAGATCAGCATATTGGTCACTTACTAACTGCCGATAAAAAAATCGGTACCGGCCATACTAAGCCAGAAATTGCCGCATTGATCGTAGATACATTATTGAAAAATGAAGAGCCCCTTGGATAAGGAGGAATTAAAATGAAACAAAAACATGTATTATTAGGTATTAGCGGAAGTATCTCCGCTTATAAAGCAGCGGATATCGCGAATGAGTTGACAAAACGAGGGTATGCAGTCGACGTGATGATGACTGCTAATAGTACGCAATTCATCACACCATTGACTCTCCAGTCATTATCTAAGCGACCAATCCATGTGGATGTGATGCAAGAACGCCAACCTGACCGGATCAACCATATCGAATTAGCGAAGCAAGCGGACCTTTTCTTGATCGCGCCAGCCAGTGCCAACTTGATTGGTAAATTGGCTCATGGTTTAGCAGATGATCTGATCTCAACGGTCGCTTTGGCATTGACTGCGGAGGTACCAAAACTGATTGCACCAGCGATGAATACCAATATGTATCAAAATCCAATCGTGCAACGAAATCTAGCCATTTTGAAAGAGGTCGGTTATCAAGAGATCGCTCCTCGCGAAGCCTTATTGGCTTGCGGGGATTTCGGCCGCGGCGCGCTGGCGACCGTGGAAGCGATCGTTGAACAAGCTGTTGCAGCATTGGAAGTACGAGGAGTCTAACATGAAAAAAATAGCCACTTTTGATTTAGTTTTAACTGCATTTTTCCTGGGGATCTTGATTCTTTTAGCATCCGTTCCTTTTCTAGGGTTCATTCCTTTAGGTCCGATCAATGCTACTACGATGCACATTCCCGTGATCATTGCTTCCATCATTTTAGGACCACGGATCGGCGGCTTTCTGGGAGGGGCTTTTGGCATCATTAGTATGGTCCGTTCAACGTGGATCATCTCGCCGCTTTCTTTTGTGTTCTCGCCATTTGTCCCAGTCTATGGCATGGATCATGGAAGTTGGAAAGCGATCTTGGTTGCTCTGATTCCTCGCATTCTGATCGGAATCGTCCCTTATTTTGTCTTTAAAGCCTGCCAGAAAATGTGGCAAAACAAGCGGCAAAGCACTTCGTTGCTGATTGCTGGAATCGCTGGAGGATTGACGAATACGATTCTCGTGATGAACCTCATCTACTTTTTATTCCAACAAGAATATGCCGCTGCGATCGGTAATGCCGGAACTGCCGTCTATACCGCCATCCTTGGCGTTATTTTGACACAAGGTATCCCAGAGGCGATCGTTGCAGGAATTGCGACCATGGCTGTTGCTTCTGTATTACTGAGATTGACGAAAAAGCCACGTTTTTGATTCATTTGAAAGAACTTCAAATAAAAAGAGCCATTGAAGCAGCTTGATAAGCTTGCTTCAATGGCTCTTTTTTTAGTGTTCCTTTATGCTGCTCATAAATTTTGGCTTACTTGCAATGCCTCAGCCAAACGCTGGTCCTGTTCTTCGGTCAGTAAGTCTTCATAAATCAACAAAAAATCAACGATTTCTTCATCCGTCATGCCCTGTAGATCAGTGGCAACCATCTCTAATAATTGGTCAAACTCCTCGTCTGTTAGCGTATAATTTGTCCAATCTTCATCAGAGAGGGGATCATCGCCGTAATAACTGTCATCCCAAAAAGAGTCTTCTTGGTAGGAATCAAAAAACTCTTGCTGATCAACGACATTTTCTGAAGCAGGTAACTGGACTTTTTCATCACTTTGTTTGCCGCTGATAGTAAACGTGATCCCAATAGCCAAAGGCAGCTCGCCAGATTGGGTCATGTTCATCACAACTTTTTGGTTTTGTTTCTTTGCATTGACAGATACAGTCAAATCAATACGCTCACTGTCTTTCAGCAGATCTTCCCACTGCGTAATCTCACTAGTGTCTGCCTTTTGTTTTTTGGCATAGTCAACAAAGTCCAACAGCTCTTGTTTTGTGAATGTATGCGTGATGGTGTCACCATCTCTTTTAAAAGATTCACGATCCAACGTTTTGACATACTCTGCCAATGTCTCAGAAGAAAATAAGCTATTGTTCAATAGCTGGTCCGTGTCAAGATCTGACATCTCATCTGGTGACAGACGAATATATTTATCTTTCCCCATCGTATCTGGCGTTTCGCTACTATCAAATGTATCCGATGCAAACGTATCCGATGTACCGAATGTATCAAATGCAAACAGATTGCTCATTGCCTCAACGATTTCTGCTGAAAGGTAGGTGTCATGGCTCTTGCCATCGATCAAAAGATTCAGTGGAACATCGATTTCTCCAGAAGACAGTGAGGCATCCAAACGAATATTTTTGCTTTTTGGATCTTCAACAAAATTTCCTGTGATCTTGGTTCCCGCCAACTGGGAGAAAATCATCCCTGCGATCATGCTTTCTTGTGAATTTTGGCTGTCCTCGCCAGCAAATTCAAATGTATCGATCGTCACGCTAAAGTCACCAGCATTCATATCTTTTTGTACTGTTAACCCATCAGCAAACTGATCCTGCGGTAATTTCGTACAACCGGTTAAAAAGAATAGCCCAACCAACAAGCCAATACCCAACCACTTTTTCATACTATCCCTCCATTTTCCCCTTTTCTTTATTGTAGCCAAGACGGAATGGGTAGACAAATAGTACAGCCTTCCCATTGCCTTTTTTAATAAAAAATGTGACAACTGTCCAAATAAACAACCGTTCTGAAAGATTCAAGTAATGCTATAGGTTCTCGATACATCGCAACGATGCCTTACGAAGCCTTGCAATACATTCATTCTTCAGATATCGATTTGTCATCAGACGTTGTCACAATTACGAACATGTTGAATTATTTTGCTTCTTCTCCGATAATACGCACTTCTGTCTCTAACTGGACATCAAATCGCTCCTTGATCACTTGTTGGATATGAGCGATCAGTTCCACATAGTCCGTCGCTGTAGCATGATCGACATTGACGATGAAGCCAGCATGCTTTTCAGAAATTTGCGCGCCGCCCCATTTCAATCCTTGTAAACCGGCGTCTTGAATCAACTTGCCAGTGAAATGACCAACAGGCCGCTTGAAGACACTGCCGCAAGAAGGATATTCTAATGGTTGTTTCAGCTGACGGAGTTCCGTCAACTCATCCATTCGTTTCTTGATTTGATCTTGATCCCCTTGCGCCAAATCAAAACGAGCCGACAGAATGATCGCATGTTGGTCTTGAAGCGTACTGTGGCGATAAGAAAACGCCATCTCTTCTTTCATCATAGTCACGACGCGTCCATCTGCGAGCAAGACATCACAGGACGCAAAAATATCTTGAATCTCACCATCATAAGCACCGGCATTCATAAATACCGCTCCCCCGACGCTTCCTGGAATCCCGCAAGCAAACTCAAATCCTGTCAACGATTCATGGAGTGCCACATACGTTGTATCGATCAGCTTCGCGCCTGCTTCGACGATCAAAGTGGTATCTTCTACCGTTATCTGATTCATTTCTGATAGCATGATCACAACACCGCGAATCCCACCATCACGAACGATCAAGTTGCTAGCATTGCCTAAGACCAACCAAGGAGTATCAGTTTCTCGACAATAGGCGACAATTTGTTCTACTTCTTTTGCTGATTTGGGAAAAGCCAGGATATCTGCAGGCCCTCCTGTTTTCGTATACGTATAATTCAATAAAGCTTCATCTTTTAGTAACGCAATTTCTGGAAATTGCTTGATCATTAATTCTTTATTCACAAGAAAGAGTCCTTTCACATTAAACATCTTCCTTATTTTAGCATGTTCATTGAAAAGTTGCTACTTCTCTAAAGAATCACTTTTTGCCCGATGATTGGCAGCGATCATTTCTTGGCAAAGCTGGTGACTGTCTATCACTTGCGCTTGGCGCAGATCGATAGCCGTTGGATCGGCGACTGCTGCAATAAATGCCGAAACTAATGGATAGAACCCTCGTTTGTTCAACGTTGTTTCCCAATCGCCAAACTCATGTTCCACCGTTTTCCCCTCCACATACTCCGTAAGAGCAGTCAAATTCCTCACATCATAGGTTCCGCTTTTGGCGGTGATCCGGTAATCTTCCGTATTGGCACCACTCTTGAGATCCATCGTCAAAATCGCCGTTGTATGTGCTGTTTCCAAGATCAGTGTGGCCGTCTCCAATCCATCCGCTGATTCTTTGATCTGACTAGTATGCGCGATGATCGGTTCATCCAATAAATAGACACCAGTATCCACCAAATGTAAGAAGAGATCATAGATCACATACTTGGTATCATGACTAGCAGCTTGCCGGTGTTTTGACAGATAAATCATCCGCTTATCCGGAATTTGTTTTAATTGATCGACCATCGGGGCAAAGCGGCGATTGAAGCCGACCATCAACAACTTTTGTTTTGCTTTAGCTAGAGCAAACAATTCTTCTACTTCAGCAAAATTCTCGCTGACCGGTTTATCGACAAAGACATGGATTCCTTCTGTCAGACATTTTTTGATCAACTCATAGTGGCTGCCAGTAGCTGTATGAATGAAACAAGCCTCGATTCCCTGATCGATCAGCTCGTCTAAATTGGTGTACATATGCGCCAACCGATAACGTTGCTGCAATTCTTTCTGAACGGATTCACGCCGGGTGGCAAAATAAAAATCCGCTTGATCCTGCAATGCAATATAACTTGGCAAGTATGCTTTTTGTGCAATATTTCCTAACCCGATAACACCGATCTTCATGACTGATTCCTCCTAAACGTTACGTCTTGCTTTAATCTTACACTTTTTTTCGGTAGAATGGAAAATATAGTTGAACCGAGGAGGACAAATATGAAATTTATTTCTTGGAACGTGAATGGCTTACGAGCAATCGTCAAAAAGAACTTTTTAGAAGCCTTTGAGACCTTCGATGCAGACTTCTTTTGTTTGCAAGAAACGAAGCTGCAAGCAGGGCAGATCGAGTTGGATCTGCCAGGATACACGCAATACTGGAATTATGCAGAAAAGAAAGGATACTCTGGTACAGCGATCTTTGCTAAAGAACCGGCACTTGCTGCCCATTATGGGATTGGCATCGAGGAACATGATGCCGAAGGCCGGGTGATCACCCTGGAATACCCCGAATTCTTTTTAGTCACTTGCTATACACCAAACGCCCAAAATGAATTGCGTCGTCTCGATTATCGCATGACATGGGAAGATGCTTTTCGTGCCTATCTGACCGATCTGAAACAGCAAAAACCAGTTATCCTATGCGGTGACTTGAACGTCGCTCATCAAAACATTGATCTTAAAAACTGGAAAACCAACCAAAAAAACGCCGGCTTCACTCCTGAAGAACGGGAAAAATTTTCAACCTTACTTTCAGCAGGCTTTACGGATACTTTCCGCTACTTTTATCCCGATGCTGAAGGGATTTATTCTTGGTGGAGTTACCGGTTTAATGCGCGCAAAAATAATGCTGGATGGCGCATCGATTACTTCGTTGTTTCAGACGATTTAAATGACCGCCTGGTTGATGCAAAAATCCATACAGAAATCTTAGGCAGTGATCATTGCCCCGTCGAATTGCAGTTAAACTAATTGCTTACCATATTCTTTCGCTGTGTCCTATCGGCCATCCTGCCAAAAAAATCTTGTATCTTTTCATTTCAAAGATTTGTGCTAGAATAGCTTTGAGGTGAAGGCAATGAATTTTATCGCAATGGACTTTGAAACAGCCAATTATCAAAAGCACAGTGCTTGTTCATTGGCATTAGTCATGGTTCGGGACAGTAAAATTGTTGGAGAATACTACACGTTGATCCAGCCGGAGACAGATTTCTTTTGGAAAAATATCCAAATCCATGGCATTCATCCGGAAGACGTCGTCAATGCTCCTAAATTTCCTGACATTTGGAAACAAATCCAGCAATATTATAATCTCAACAGTCTGATCGTTGCCCACAATGCTGGTTTCGATACTGGCGTTTTAGCTGGATGTCTTGATTACTATGGGATAGAACAGCCAAATTATCTTTCACTCTGTACAGTACGTACAAGCCGCAAACTCTATCCTGAATTCGAGAATCACAAGCTGAATACTGTCTGCCAACAGCTGCAGATTCCTTTGCTGAATCACCACGACGCCCTTGAAGATAGTCGTGCCTGTGCTCAGATCTTATTACGTCAAGAAAACGATTTCGGGATCGACCCATTAAAAAAACTGGTACTCGTAAAATGAGTATCAGTTTTTTACTTTTCTTCTTACTTTCTTACTCTTTTGTCTTTCAGTTATTTGTTGAAAGCCAATAACGACGAGTACTATTCCCATTTACCGGATCGATCCATATATCTTCTAATTGACCACCATTTTTTTCAATGACCTTAGCAGATGCTTGATTGTGAGCATCGCATGTCACCAGTACTTTTTCTATTCCGAAGCTTTTGGCAATCGACAAGGATTGAGCAAGCATTGCTGTCCCATATCCTTTTTGGCGATACGTTTTTTTCACAGAATAACCGATATGACCGCCTTGCTGCAGCAAATAGTCGTTGAGCTCTAGCCGCAGATTCAAGATTCCGATGACTGTATCTGCTTGTTTTGCAAGATAAACCCGACTAATGACATGACTAGCAGGAACAGTTGCCGGTGATTTGTAGGCTTCTTGCAGTTCAAGCCATTTTTCGATTGTCTCCGCTGTTTCTAGCCCAGAACCTCCGTGAATAGTTTCATTGTCTTCTAAAAATGATGCGCGATAAGCTGTTAACTGTTCTTTGTCTGCTAGGGCCGGTTCAACAAGCAGGATCATCCTTCTCACTCCTCATCAACTAATTTTGCCATCATTAGAACATCAATTCGTTGCCCATCTTTTGTTTGGGCGGCTTGTTTCATACAACCTTCAATTTCAAATCCGTACTTCTGATATAAATGGATAGATCGTTCATTGCGCGCTTGGACCGTCAACTCCAAGCGTGTCAACAACCCTACTTCACTGACCCATTCAAGCAATTCTTCTAAAAGAAGTGACCCTAGTCCCATTCCCCAATAGTCTTTTAAAATCGATAGACCTATTTCTCCTACATGGGCCATGCGCCATTCCGAATAACCTTTGATAGAAGCCATACCAATAATTCGTTCTCCATCAAGGGCTAACAATAGGAGGTGATTGTCTTGTTCATACAAGCTTTCTAGTTGCTGTGCCAACATTGCTTCAGGCAGGGCGAGGCCTGTTTCATCCATGACCAAAAAGTCAGTTTCTTGACCAATCTTTTGACTGACTGCCAAGAGTTCTGCCGCATCTTCGCCCCGAGCCTCACGCAATGTCAAATGAATGTCACTCATTATCTGCCTCCCATTGCGCCAAAATACGCTGTTGGAAAGCCTCAGCTTTCGGACCAAATGTAAGCAATTTCACAAAACGTTTTTGCTCTTCTGTATTATCTTTTTCCAAAATCAGTTCCAAATAATCTTCCGGTAAAGACTCTTCCAGAAGATTTCCCCACTCGATCACAGAAAGACCATCACCTTCAAAATAATCATCTAATCCCAAGTCTGATGCGCCAAATTCTACCCGGTAAATATCCATATGATAGAGTGGCAACCGACCTTCAGTATATTCACGAATAATCGTATAGGTTGGGCTTTTGATCAGTTGACTGATCCCCAGACCTCGAGCGATCCCTTTGGTCAACGTCGTTTTACCGGCTCCCAGTTCCCCAGTTAACACCAAATTGTCTCCAGGCAGGGCCACTCTGCCAATCACTTCGGCAAATTTTTCTGTTGCATCTAAATCAGCGATCGTTATCATGTTTGATCCGTCCTTTATCTTTTCACTTGCTGTTAGTAGTTAGTATAGCTTGTTTTAGAATCAAAAGTAAAGAGCGTACCGTCGCAAGGAGTTTGAAAGAAAAACCATTTTTATCCTGCTGTGGGCAGTATTTTTGGAAGCGACGCCCCTCATCTTGCTTTGCCTGCAATTGTTTCTAAGCTTGTTGCGCTAACTAGACTTCCATGCCACTCTAAGGGCAATCGTTGTGATTCATACTGAGGTTACTACGCTTTCTTTGGTCCCCGCTGCTCATCATCTGCTCTCTGCTTCGCAAGCCAATCGCAGTGATTCAGGCTGAAGGTTACTACGCTCCCTTTAGTCGCCTAGTACTGCTCATCATCAACTCTGTCTTGCTATGCAAGCCAATCGCAGTGATTCAGGCTGAAGGTTACTACGCTCCCTTTAGTCGCCTAGTACTGCTCATCATCAACTCTGTCTTGCTATGCAAGCCAATCGTTGTGATTCAGGCTGAAGGTTACTACGCTCCCTTTAGTCGCCTAGTACTGCTCATCATCAACTCTGTCTTGCTATGCAAGCCAATCGTTGTGATTCGCAGCAAAAAGCCGTTCCTTGACAAAAGGAACGGCTTGGTTGTTTGATTAGTTATCTTATTTATCCATCAATGTTTGTGCTGCTGTGATGATGGATAGTTTGTAGACGTCTTCTTCGTTTGATCCGCGAGAAAGGTCTGAGATTGGTTTGTTCAATCCTTGCAGGATTGGTCCAATTGCTTCGAAGTTACCGAAGCGTTGTGCGATTTTGTAGCCAATGTTTCCAGATTGTAAATCTGGGAAGACAAAGACCGTTGCTTTACCAGCTACTTCTGATTCTGGTGCTTTTAATTGAGCGACAGCTGAAATGTAAGCAGCATCGAATTGCAATTCACCATCGATTTCGTACTCAGGCGCCAATTCTTGGGCAATTTTTGTTGCTTCAACCACTTTATCGACTTCTGGTGCTTTAGCTGAACCTTTTGTCGAGAAGCTAAGCATGGCAACTTTTGGATCGATATCAAATAATTCCGCTGTTTTTGCTGAATCAACAGCGATCTCTGCTAATTCTTGGGCAGAAGGGTTCACATTGATGGCACAGTCAGAAAATAGGTATTTTTCTTGATCACGACCACGAACCATCAAAAAGGCACCACTTGTGCGGCTCACGCCTGGTTTTGTTTTAATGATCTGCAATGCAGGTCTAACCGTATCGCCCGTTGAATGGATCGCACCTGAAACCATTCCTTCAGTGATCCCCATGTAAGTTAACATCGTACCAAAATAATTAACATCTTTTAAGATTTCTTCGGCTTGCTCTTTTGTTGCTTTGCCGTTTCGGCGCTCAACAAAAGCTTCGACCATTTCATCCCACCGGTCATAGTTTTCAGGATCTAGGATCTCAAAATTAGCGATGTTGATTCCTCGAGCTTCCGCTGCTTTCTCAATCTCAGCAGGGTTACCAATCAAAACTGGTTCTACCAATTCTTCTGAACGTAGACGGCTTGCTGCACCAAGGATACGAGGATCTGTTGCTTCTGGGAAAACGATTTTGATATGACGACGCACGATTTTAAATTTTAAACTTTCGAATAGTTCCACGGGTAAAGACCTCCAGTTTTTTTATACCCTTACATTGTACAATAGTTGCAAAAAAAAGAACAGATAAAAATGCTGTACTAATCGAAAAAGATAATTTTTGTTACACAATTCACAGTCCGTCTCTTCTGCACTACTACAGTTTCACACCTGTACTATTTTTTCTGGTAATTGCCAGTCAATTGGTGTTTCATCCAATGCGATCAATGCTTGATTGATTTTTGAAAATGGTTTCGATCCAAAGAAACCACGACTGGCAGATAACGGACTTGGATGGGGAGATTCTATGATGATATGCTTTTTCGTATCGATCAACGCTTTCTTTTGCTGGGCTGGTTTTCCCCATAATACAAAGATCACTGGTTTATCCCGTTGATTCAGCTTTTCGATGATAGTATCTGTCAATCGTTCCCATCCTTTGCCTCGATGCGAATAAGCCTGTCCTTCACGAACTGTCAACACCGTATTTAGTAGTAAAATTCCTTGTTGCGCCCAAGGAACCAAATAACCGTGAGAGACTGGCGCGATGCCTAGATCACTTTGCAATTCCTTATAGATATTGCGTAAAGAAGGCGGAATCCGTACTCCGGGTTGGACTGAAAAAGATAACCCATGGGCTTGATGCGGACCATGATATGGATCTTGTCCTAAGATCACTACTTTCACTTCATGATACGGAGTCAGCTTCAGTGCTTCATAAATATGGTCCATTGCCGGGTGGATCTTCTGTGTTGCATATTCTACTTTCAAAAATTCCCGTAACTGTTGGTAATAGGTTTGATCGAATGAAGCTTGCAAAACTTCTTGCCAATCATTTTCTAAAATCTTTCTCATCGTCTCGCTCCTTTGCTTTTAGTTAAGGATAACAAAAGATCTGCCTAAGAAACAAGGAGACATTCTCAAAAATAATTGCTGATTTGTGGTACACTATTCTATAGAAACCATAAGAAAGGACGCTGACAATGATAAAATTAATCGCTTCTGATATGGATGGTACTTTACTAAACGCCAACATGCAGATTTCAGAAGAAAATATCCAAGCGATCAAATATGCCCAATCCCAAGGAGTCGAATTCATGGTGGCCACTGGGCGCAACCGGAAAGAAGCTCTGCCGCCTTTGCAAGAAGCCGGTATTGATTGTGCTATGATCACACTTAATGGTGCACAAGTGTTTGACAAATCAGGAACTTCTTTATTCACCGTTCCTATTTCTAAAGAAAAAACCCGTTCATTGATGGACTTATTAAGAGAAAAAGACATTTATTTTGAGATTTCCACGAGCAATGGCATTTATTCAGAAAGCCAGACGCGCCGAATCGAGAATTTTGCGATCCATACAGCAGAAGCAATGCCCCATCTGACCCACAAAATGGCCATTGCCATGACTGCTGCACGACTAGCTTTTCTTCCCATCAATTATGTCAAAGGCTTCAATGAACTGTTTGCGATTGAAGATCTGGAAATCTTAAAAATCATTTGCTTCCATCAAGATGGCGCGCGTGTTTTAGGACCGATCACACAAGAAATCGATGGTTATGGCGACTTAGTGGTTACTTCTTCCGGACAAAACAATATTGAAATCAATCATCGCAATGCCCAAAAAGGGATCGCGGTGGCACACGTTGCTAAAGAGCGAGCGATTCAACTGTCGGATGTCATGACGATTGGTGACAACTTGAATGATGTCAGCATGATACAGCTTGCTGGTGTCAGCTTTGCTATGGGTAACGGGGAAATCGAAGTCAAAGAATATGCGAAGTATCTGACGGATACTAACATTGAATCAGGAGTCGGCAAAGCAATTATTCGGGCAATCGATGAGAATTTATAATTGACGCAGCTTTTCGGGATACAAGAGGAGGCGTAGATATGTCGGAATTTTTTATTCAAGACAGACAACTCAGCAGTATCACGCGAACGATCGTTAAAGACGAAAAGGGCAAATCGTTATTCTTGATGGTCGGGCGCTGGGGAACTAAAGGCGATGCACTTTCCCTCTATCGTTTGGACGGCACACTGGTCGCCAGTATTAAGCAAATTAGTTTTACCTTTGGCACACGATTTGAGATCTACAAGGACTTTGAAAAAGTAGGTACGTTACAAAAAATTTTCAACTGGCCTGGGGATTTTTATTATATCCAACAGCTCCATTGGGCTGTCCATGGGGATATCTACAATCATCGGTATGCGATCCATCATTTCAACAAGAAGATCATGGAAATGGATAAAGCAACACTATTGACTGGCGATTATTATGTGATCGATGTGGTCAACGATGAGGATGCGCCAGTTTGCATTTGTATTGCTGCGATTATGGATTATTGGCTCTACAATCGCAAACGCAAGACCCAGCAACATTTGGAGTTACGATTAACGAACGAAACCAGCTGAGATACTCAACTGGTTTCTTTTTGCATATGATCATATAGATGACCACTGATCTTTCGTTCAGCAACCACTTGAAAACCGTGACGTTCATAGAGACGTTTGGCGTGTGGATTGGCTTTATCGACACTTAAACCAATTGTGGTATAGCCATCTCGTTGGGCAATTTTTGGCAGTGCAGCCAATAAAGCTGAGCCAACCCCTTTTCCACGGAATTTTTCATCGACACAAATGGTATCTAAGTACCATTCGTTCTGCAACGTTTCTTGATCAACGAACAGTTTCATTTCTTTATCCAAACCGTAGGACTCCAGAATCTTCGTTAACGGTTCATCAATGGTAGGTTCATCTTTATCTGGGTAACCAAAAGCAACCCCAGCCACTTGTCCATCGATTTCATTGACCAATCCTCTGGTATAACCATAACGATAATCAGGCTCTAACATCGCTTCAGCCAAGATCTCGAGCGTTTTTTCTTCTCCTATTTCTGCCACAAACGGTAATTCCATATCTTTTAAAATGACTAAAACAAGTTTCGCCATAGCAAAACGATCTTCTTTTTGTGCAAATCGAATCACGATTTCTCCTCCTTGTGTTTTCTTCAGAATAACAGCATTTTTTTGTCATCCCAAGTAAAAAAGTGTCGTTGCGCTTCGAATGAATCCTCGATACTATTCGTGTAGTTCCAGTGGCAACCCATCTGGGTCTTGGAAGAATGTCATTTTTTTATTCGTAAAGCTGTCAAAGCGAATCGGCTCACACGTAATTCCTTTTGTTTCAAGTTCTGCTACCATTTTCTCAATGTTTGTTACTCGAAAAGCCAAGTGTCGTAAGCCGGTTGCTTCCGGATAACTTGCTCGTTTAGGTGGTTGATCCACGATAAACAACTCAATCTCAGATGAGCCAAAAGCCAAATCGATTTTGGTATCGTTTTTTTCGGGACGATGGTGCTCACGGATCACCTTAAATCCTAATTTGTCGACATAAAATGATTTTGCTCGTTGGTAATCACTGGCAATAATGGCCACATGATGCATCTCAGAAAACATATGCTCACTCCTTTTCTATCTACTTAGTTTACCTATTTTTCCTTCCTTTGGCTACAAAAGACCTGCTCTATTTTATTTTGATTCTGTTATACTGGATACGGAAGGTGATGACATGAAACTACTTTATATTTCAATCTCAGGAAATACCCGGGCATTTGTCAAACGACTAATGGACTATGCCGCCCAGCAGCCAACAGCGCATCCTCTAGAATGGTCCGTCAAAGAAATTGATGACAATTCCATTTTCGAAGAAGAAAGCGAACCTTTTGTCGTGTTTGTGCCGACCTATCTTGAAGGCGGCAACGGCGTAGATAATGGGGATCAGGAAATTTTGACAGAAACCATGCGGGAGTATATTGATTATGCGGATAATGCCCGCTATTGTCGCGGTGTGATCGGCAGCGGCAACAAAAATTTCAATTATCAATACTGCCTGACTGCCAAACAATATGCTGAACAGTTCCAGATTCCATTTCTAGCTGATTTTGAACTGCGAGGAACAACGCAGGACATCGCACGCATTTATGATGTCTTGCGTAAAATCAATTAACTTAGAAGGAGCAGGAGCTAGATCCTGCTTTTGCTCCTAGAAACGGAGAAAAACATGGACGCAAAATATATGGTTATCTTGATTATCTTGTTCGTTAGTGCACTTATTATTGGCTTAGATACTTGGAACCGAATAAAATTAAGACGTCGCGTCAAACAAGAATGGGGAAAATTCCCCCGTCAGCCTCGCTTTGACAAAGAAGAAAGCCTCAAAAAGGCCTGGATGGTAGAGAAAGATTTTTATCCCCATGATAGTGAGATCGATGACATTACTTGGTATGACTTAGACTTATTCGAGGTTTTTGAAATGATCAACAGTACTTACTCCAGTGTAGGTTCTGAAGCTCTCTATCAGCAGTTGCGCAACTTTCAATTTAAGCCGGATCGACAGCTGACCGCGTTAATTGATTTTTTCGCAGCCAATCCAAAAATTCGCGAAGATACCCAATATACCTTTGCCCAACTTGGGAAACTGGATAATAACTTTTCCAAAAACTATCTGGCATCAGGGAAGAAAGAAAGTATTGGCAACTTGCCTGTCTTTATTTTATTGGGCTGTTTGCCGATTGTTGGGCTGATTTTGATAGCTTTTGGCTTTTTGCCAGGAATTGCAGTGATTTTGATAAGCGTCCTCTTTAATACGGTTTACTATTCGATCAAAAAAGCCACACTAGAAACAGAACTCAACAGTATGCGCTATCTAGTTCAGACAGTGGCCTGCGGCAACAAGATTGCCAAACTTGCCACACCATTACAAGAGCAAATCAAAAAAGAACTGCTGCCTCTGAAAAAAATCCCCCGATTCGGCGTTTCTTTTCGTTCAAAAAACGGCAGTGAAGGCGATATGCTTTTTGAATACATCAATATCATCTTTATGCTGCCTTTTATCTCGTACCATTACGTCGTTACCTTATTGGCTCGATACAATCAACAAGCGATCGCATTATGGGAATTGTTAGGCAAGTTGGAAATTGCTTGCGCGATCCTTAATTTCCGTACCTATATGCCGATCACTTGTATCCCTGAATTCAAAAAAGGAACGGTCAGCGCAAAAGGGACCTATCATCCCCTTCTGACTGAAGCTGTCATGAATGATGTCGACTGGCAAACCAATACACTGGTAACCGGGTCAAACGCTTCTGGCAAATCGACCTATGTCAAAAGCATCGCTATCAATTGTCTATTGGCGCAAACTATCCAAACAGCTGTTGCTGAATCCTTTACGATGGAACCTGGTCATGTGTTGACCTCAATGGCGGTCGAAGACGATTTGTTTGAGGGCGATAGCTATTTTGTTGCAGAAATCAAGTCGATCAAACGATTGTTGGAACAAGTTCAGCAAAAAGAACGCTGCTATTGCTTTGTCGATGAGATACTGAAGGGAACCAATACGATTGAGCGGATCGCTGCTTCTGCTAGTATCATTCATTGGTTGAGCCGTTATCCAAGTTTGGCTTTTATTGCGACTCATGATATTGAACTGACTGAAATATTGAAAAATGACTGCAGCAATATCCATTTTTCTGAACAAGTCACAGCCGATGACGGTATCTCTTTTGACTATAAGGTCAAACAAGGTCCTTCAACAAGCCGTAATGCGATTGCCCTACTGCGAGTGCTTGGTTATCCGAAATCAATCGTTGAACAGGCTGAAAATGAAGCAGCTTACTTCAATCAGCAACGGACTTGGCAAGATCTATAATGACCTACAAGAAATCTGTGATCCTTAGTAGAGACATGCTGCTTAAAACACATCGCTAGGATTGCTCAATAAATAAAGGCTATGACAAAAGAAAGACATTTAGCGAAGAAACCAGCCTACTCTGAATAAGAGCAATGTGTTTCTTCCTTGATCCTTCTTTTGTCACAGCCTTTTTATGTTAGACAATTTTTCTTAGCCAAATAAATCTGTCTGTAAACTATATTGTTTTCCTTGTAAAATGTCATATTGAATCAGCTGATAGTCTTCATATAGCTGCCGTGATTTCGCATCTAAGCTTAGCTCACTTCGCCACTGTTCGCCTTGGTAATACTGCCCATGTTCAAAAGCCGGCAATTTTTCTTGCAGTGCTAGCAGCAACGCATAAAATCCATTGATTGGTTGCTGACTTTCATTCAACACGTTAGGTGCAAAGTAAAAGGGACTCGTTACCGGAACAGTGTCAGTTGAAAAGGTTCCATCAGAATCCACCATCAAGAATTCCGTTTCATGCAGCGCAGCAGTATCATTTTGATCTTTAATCGCATCCGAGTAGATGCCTGGCAGGTGATCCCCCCAGAAAACGACTACTGTTCTTCGATTCAGCTGCTTCAATTGTTCAATAAAGTCTTTTAGTGCGGTACTACTGTAAGAGATATCTTGCAGATAGTTTTCAAGAGCAGTTATATTTCCATCGCCTGTGGCTTGATAATTTAATGTCTGATACTTTCCTTCATAAGGCATATGGGTCTGCATCGTCACCAAGTGAACGAATTGCGGCTTTTTCTCATCTGACAAAAGAGACAGAACTTCTTTATAAGCAGAAGCATCCGAGATATAAGGATTGTTCTCGATCTTGTCCGTGTAAGTCATCGTGTCTTGATCCAAAAAGGTTTGGAAACCCATCACATCATAGACATCTTTCCGTTTGTACATCGATGTATCATAGGGGTGGATCGCAGTCGCATCATATCCTTGTTTTTGCAAGAATGAGACCACTGAAGGCAATTGTGTCAATTTAGGCACTAACATCGTGTAGGGCGTGGTCATTTGCGGATTCAACAGCCCCATTGAAAAACTGGTCAATGCTTCAAATTCAATGTTTGCAGTCCCACCGCCATAATTTTGCGACAACATTTTCCCACTGATCGTTTGATCGGCTACCGCATAATAATCCTTTAACGGATCTCCCGTGATCATCAGTCCTTTTAGATGACTTGGATCAGAAAAACTTTCACTCATGACATAAACGATATTTGGCGCTTCTTGGTCACGCGTTTTGTTTGTTTCGGCAGCTTCCGCGGTATATTTTTTTGCGATCTCTTTTATCGCAGCTTCAGAATAATCTGCTGGTTTCTCCATTGCCTCCACTCGTAGATTGAATAGAAACCCACCAATAAAACCGGTATTGTAATAATTCATTTTTTGTGAATAAGGAATCCATAATGCGGTCCGGTTATACGCTTTTCTAAGCAGATTATTGCTGTCATTAAAATGCGAAACATAAACTAAACCAACTGTACAAACGAGCATTGTCAGCCCTCTGAGGATCTGTTTCTTTTTTGATAATTTACGGCTTCGGTAAATACTCCAGATAATTGCTCCCAATGCGAGTATCACACAAAGCATCGCCAAAACGAAAGCTCCAGTTCCGATCATTGTATGCAGCAAGTCAAACTGAGTGATCATTTTCAAATCATCTGGATAGATTGGTTCTTGCCGATAAGCCATCTTGAGGTAATTTGCATAACCCAAGATCCCGATCACAATGCTATAGAACAGCGCTCCGACTCCTAGCGAGCCAGCAAGACTTGCCAATAATCCGTAGAAAAGCAGCAGCACCAGACAAGCTAAGAAAAACTTTTCTGTATGCCAAGAAAAAGCAAATTTTAATGCCAGCTCAACAGAAAGGTTGTTTTGACACCATTGTAGGTATAGATTACTAAAGATGATCAGAATAAAACTAGCGATTAGTTTTATTGCCAACTTCAAATTGGGATGAATCTTTCTTTTCACGAAGGACATTCCTCCTTTTCTAACCATAACCTGTATTTTATGCTTTGCGATTTAGAATGTAAAGAGCCGTTTGCTTGTTTTGTTTTTTTATTCTTGCCATTCTTCCTTGAAGAGAGTTATGACTAGGATAAAAAAAACAAAAAATCCCGAACAATCTATGAAATCCAGAAGACCTCGTTGAGCGATACAGCGAGGCCTCTCGGAAAAAATTCATTCATAAATCGTTCGGATATTTATTTTCTCCTAGATGCGATGGACCAAAAACTATCACAGAGTAAAAAAGATTTATTTCCAGAAGTCGTCAAAGATTGATATTGGCAGATGCCGTTTATGCTGTGTTTTGTGCCACCAATTTTCAATCGTTTGTTGCGCATTTGGTGAAACGGTCTTTCCTTCCAAGTAATCATCGATCTCATCATAAGTCACACCAAGTGCTACTTCGTCAGCGATCATTGGTTTGCCATCTTCCAAATCAGCAGTAGGAACCTTTTTGGACAGTGCTTCCGGCGCTCCTAATTCTTGCAACAATTGACGTCCTTGACGTTTATTCAAACGAAATAGCGGCAAGAGGTCAGCTCCGCCATCACCAAATTTTGTAAAGAAACCGGTGATGTTTTCGGCCGCGTGATCTGTTCCTAAAACAGCGCCAGCTTTTTCGCCTGCAACGGCATATTGAGTAATCATCCGCTGACGTGCCTTGATGTTGCCTTTATTAAAATCAGAAACAGGTAAGCCAGCTTCTTCGACGGCTGCCACTTGCGCATCGACGGCTGCTTTGATATTCACTCGTAATGTAATGTCCGGTTTGATAAATTCGATGGCTTTTTTGGCATCTTCTTCGTCAGCCTGTTCTCCATAAGGTAAGCGGATCGCAATGAACTGATAATTGGGATCATTCGTCTCACTGCGCATTTCTTCCATTGTCAACTGAGCCAATCGACCAGCCAGTGTTGAATCTTGTCCACCGCTGATCCCTAAAACAAGAGTTTTCAAAAAGGGATTTTTTTGAAGATATGCTTTTAAAAATTCAATGCTATTACGAATCTCTGCTTTCGCATCAATTGTTGGAACTACGCCTAACTCGCGAATGATTTCTTGTTGCAATGTCATAGAAACGCCTCCTAATTTTTTTGAAGATTGGTCCTAGCTTTCTAGGACCAATTAAATAATTTCTGTTTTGGTTTGCGTACGCACTTTTTCAATGGTCCGCATCTTGTGATTCCAGCACTCTTGAGAGAGATCGACTGGGTATTTTTGCGGATTCAAATCTCGTTTGTACTCATCCCATAATGAATCCAAACAATTTGTAGCATAGGCTTTGATGTGTTCAAGATCCGGCAATTGATAGACTTGCTGTCCTTCTACAAAAATGTCTTGCAGCAAAGGCCGAGCATCAAAATCTGTCACTGTTTTATTGATAAAGGTGTGAACCGGATGGAACATGAACAACTCTTTTTCTTCCTGGGGGTTTTCGTCCCAAAGAGTCACATAATCCCCTTCAGACTTGCCGTCTTTTTTACGTGTGATACGCCAGACTTGTTTCTTGCCTGGTGTAGAAACTTTTTCAGCATTACCGGATAATTTGATCGTATCGATCATTTCGCCTTGTTCGTTTTCGATCGAAACCAGTTTATAAACGGCTCCCAATGCCGGTTGATCATAGGCGGTGATCAACTTTGTACCGACACCCCAAACATCGATTTTGGCTTTTTGCATTTTTAGACTTAGAATCGTGCTTTCATCCAAATCATTTGATGCGTAGATCTTAGCTTCTGTAAAGCCAGCTTCATCTAGTTGTTCTCGGACTTTTTTGGAGATATAAGCCATGTCTCCACTATCGATCCGTACTCCTAAAAAGTTGATTTGGTCCCCTAGTTCTTTTGCGACACGAATCGCATTTGGTACACCTAAGCGCAATGTATCATACGTATCGACTAAAAAGACACAGTCTTTGTGCGTCTTGGCATACGCCATAAAGGCATCATAATCATTGCCATAGGATTGCACAAGAGAATGAGCATGCGTCCCGCTTGCAGGGATGCCAAAGATCTTGCCTGCTCGAACATTACTTGTGGCACCCGCACCTCCGATATAAGCCGCACGAGTTCCCCAAATCGCTGCGTCCAGTTCTTGCGCACGACGAGACCCAAATTCTAATAAGGGATCATCTCCGATCACAGACTTGATCCGAGCAGCTTTTGTTGCAATCAATGTTTGGAAATTAACCATGTTCAATAAGGCTGTTTCGATCAATTGAGCTTGTGCCAAAGGTCCTTCAACTTGAATGATCGGCTCATTGTTGAAGACGAGATCGCCTTCTAAAGCTGAACGAACCGTGCAGGCAAATTTGAATTCTTTCAGATAATCCAAGAAAGCCTCCGGATATCCGCCGATTTCTCTTAAATAATCGATATCTGAATCTGAAAAGGTCAAATTGTTCAAATAATCGACTAAGCGTTCTAACCCTGCAAAGATAGCATAGCCATTCTCAAAGGGCATGTCACGGAAATAGCACTCGAAGACTGCATTCAAATCCGCACGTCCTAATTCCCAATAGGTTTGCATCATGTTGATCTGATAGAGATCAGTATGCAAAGTGAAACTATCATCTTTAAATAATTTTTGCATCGTTTTGCTCCCTCATACTTACTTCTCCCTATTATAGCAAAAAAATAAAAAAAGAAAGTATTTCTTGTTTTTTTCCTCAAAAAAAGTCTGTGCCATAAGTTAGAAAAAGACCGAAAAACTTCATGATACGATGGGGTATTCCACCAGTTTCACTCGAATCATTGGGTCTTGCTTCAACTTATAACACAGGCTGCTAATGGTTAATCAACTGCTAATTGAACTAGGATGATATCTTTGCGAGGTTTCGCAAACTTGACTCCCGCTGCTTCCATCTTTTTACGGATATTGACATCTACAGTGACATCCTTGCGGTCAACTTTTAGTAAGCGATGAATCGCTGTATCCACTTCTCCGCGGCTGATCTTCTTTTTATTGTTGATCAAAACCAATGTGATCTTGTCAAAAGTATCCACATACATGATCTGGGTTCGATCAAGAGAATAAAGTTTGTAGTATTTAATCGCGACTTTATCAAAAATAAATTTTGAGATGACCGGATAAAATGTCTCCAAATTCAAATTTTGGTTGACTGGTGTTTCAATCAATTTCATATACAACATCCTCTCGTATTAGTTCATCCATGATAAATTGGCCGACTCCGCCGTCAGCTGCACTAGGAATCATACGATCGCAAACGTTACGGATCGATTCACTCGCATTGGCTACTGCAACAGAGACATCTACCACTTCAAACATGGCTAAGTCATTCTCACCATCCCCGATCCCAAAACTCTTTGCATGAGGGAAAGCCTGCATAAAATTCGTGATCGCGGCTCCTTTTGTTGCTAAGGGATCAACGACTTCCAATGTCTGAACAAATGACTGAAACGCACTGACTGGTTCAGTCTGCAGCAATAGACGCAACTGTTCGATCTTTTCATCCGATGCTTCCATCAGTTCGATCTTTAGGACATTGATCGTCGGCCGTTCCTGAATGTAGGCTAAAAGATCCGGTGCATGAATGCAGTCATGCACAAAATAGGCTTGCTTGTATTCAGCAATCATCGCCCCTCTCTCACCGAGATCTGTAACTAATTTATTGGTCAATGCGGTCAATTGTTCTTGATAATCCGCAGGATCTTTGCAGATCACTCCTTGATCGGTGTGCAGAAAATAAAAAACATTTTCTTTCTCTAAAATAGCTGTCACCGCTTCTAAGGTAGCTAGCGGCAAACAATTGGCTAAAACAGGCGCCTGACCTTCCAACTTCAAGCCGGCGCCATTGCCAAAGATGACATCACAGGAGATTCCTTCTTCTATCATCAGTGCTTCTACCAGATCATACCCTCGACCAGTCACAAAAACAAAATGATCGCCTTGTGCTTTCAGATAGTTGATCGCTGTTTTATTGATTTCAGGGACAGGCTGACCCATTTCCTGAAATGTCCCGTCTATATCGGAAAAAACTATTTGCATCGAATCTTCCTTTCTTTGCTATAATTATAACATAATTTGACGAAGCAAAAAATTTTTTGTTGACATTGACGTTACGTAAACCTTTATGATGAGAGCATAAGGAGGGAGAAATTTGGAATATAGTATAACAGCACTGGCTAAAATTTCTGGCGTCAGCAGCCGTACATTGCGCTACTATGATCAAATCGGATTATTAAAACCACAAAGGATCAATTCAGCCGGCTATCGTATTTATGGGGGACAGCAAGTGGATCGTCTGCAACAGATTTTGTACTTTAAATCCTTTGGCCTCCCTCTAGAAGAAATCCGTCATTTGCTAGATGATCCCGAACAAGATGTTCAAACACTGTTGGTTGCTCATTACAACCGATTGTCTCAGGAACGAGCAGCGCTTGATCGCTTATTGACAACATTAGCCCAAACAATCAATTATTATGAAGGAGAACAGACTATGTCAGATAAAGAAAAATTCACTTATTTTAAACAACAAAAACTCGCAGCCAATGAAGAAACCTATGGCGAAGAGATCCGTGCCGCTTATGGGGAAGAAGTCGTTGAACAAAGCAATCAAAAATGGCAGAACATGTCATTTGAAACCTACCAAGAATTGGAACAAACCGAAAACGAACTAATTCAAACATTGAAACAAGTGGTACAAGAGCCATTTGACGTGACTTCTTCTTTGGCAAAAACAGCCTTCCAGTTGCACAAAAAATGGCTGCAGCTTGCAGCGCCATTTTATTCTGCCGATTATCATCGCAGTTTAGGTGAAATGTACATTCATGATGCACGTTTTACTGACTATTACGATCAAAAAGCAGGCCAAGGCGCAGCCAGCTGTTTACAGGCAGTCATCGCTCATTACGCAGATTAATGACCCATAAAAAGGACTTGAGCCGCATTATGTGTGCTCAAGTCCTCTTCGTTTGATAAACGTATAAGGAATCCGGATGGACCCTTGTTCTTCTTGGATTGCTAACTTCAACGCCATTTCTCCACATTCATGCAAATGATAGTCGATGGTTGACAATTGAAGAACTTCACTAATAAATAAATTGTCTCTGCCAATAAGTAGTCGTTCGGAGGAAGAAGCCAATTTGATACCAGCAGCTACCTGATCCCCATTGGTAAAAATCGCTTGGACATTTTTATCAGCAAAGAAAGCGGCTGCCTCTCGCCCATCTTCTTCCGTCAAACAATCCCAAAAAATCAATTCTTCGGTAAAAGCTGGGAAATATTCCTGACACAAACGAACTGTGATCTTCGAATTGCTGCTCAGCTTACGACTTCTTCCAAGTGTAATTCCAATACGCTCGATACCATTTTCTTTCAAATAAGCAAACACTTCCCGAATGGATTGTTCACGATCGATATAGGTGCATCCATCTTGGACAGAGTCGATCTTTTCACAAAAAACGATGCGGCCATAAGCACGATAGGGCAATAGTTTTTCGAGGGGATTTGCTCTTGATGTGATAATCAGAGCATCAAACCCTTTTGCCGCAAATTCTTGCAGGTACTTTTCTTCCATTTCTGGTTCATAGCGGGTAGGCAACAAAGTCACCTTATACCCACGGGAAAAAGCACTTGCAGTAATCCCGCTTAGAAGGATATCAAAATACGGATGATTGACAAATGGGAGAATCACTCCGATGTTCTTCGTTTTTCCCGAGCTTAGCACACGTGCCGTATGATTCGGGATATAGTTGACTTGTTCCATTACCCGCAAAATCTCCTGACGCTTCTGCTCATCCACATAAGGATTATTATTGATGACTCGTGAAATCGTTGAGACCGAATAACCGGTCAGCTTAGCAATATCCCGAATGTTCACCATGCGCTTCTCCTTAGACAAATAATTGTTCTTTCATATAGTCTATCACACTTGCCCCACATTCATAGAATTGGTAATAATCATTCTGATGAATGAAACTGATTCGTTGCGCACCAAAATATTCATCCTGTACCAGGTGCCCAATTTCTGCAAGCGGTATTTGTGCGACCTTTTCTCTAAAAAATCCCTTGGGCTTCGTGAGAATCAAGTTCATCCCATCAAATTCAAGTGCAACATAGCAGCGTTGTATTCCATTGTTTCCCTTTACTTCCATATAAGTGTGCATCTTCATACGCCCCTTTCATGAATAGAATAATCTATGAAACGCGTACCAGAGCAAGCACTTTGTTTTCTTTTTTTCTCCTTGTTTATTTCTGATGTTGTGAATCATTTCGCTTATTTCTAGAATGTTGTTACAATAGAAATGGAGAAAGAAGTCATCAATCATTTTTCCATTCGAGGAGGAACGCAAATTGACATTAGAAGAAGCTTTTTTATTGGATACATTGCGTTGTCGATTCAAATTTTTGCGAGAAGGGCAAGCATTGACGCAAAAAGAGGTATCGCAGCAAATCGATGTATCGTTGGAAGACTATTTGGATTACGAAGCTGGTGATCGTCTACCAGACGTTATGACGATTTTGCATCTTGCTGCCTTTTATGATGTGTCAGTAGATTACATTTTAGGACAGACAGAAAACATGCAGCGCTATCCGCTGTCTTGATAAAAAAGTGCTACATGAAACTGCTCCTTGCTAGTTAGAATAAAAATCAAGCTAGTAAGGCGCACGTTCATTTTGAGTAAAAGGACTACTTTTTAAGCAAAAATACCCACTCTTGTAGGAAGAGTGGGTGTCTCAAAAAGAGAATGAAAATGAAATAGATTTGATAGATTGATCATAAACTTCTTCACTGAATCATTCAACATGAAGTTAATTCCTATTTGGTGTAAAAATATGGAGTATCTCTTTTGAGCTATGTTAGCGGTGAATGCCAAAATGATAAGGAATTCAATATACCAATGAGCAAGCAATGGACCATTGGTATTTGCTCCTTTCTATCATAGAAATAGAAGCATAAAGAAAAGAACCCCTTCGCTAAGGGGTTCTTTTAGTATAACTACATCATGCCGCCCATGCCCATGGATGGATCCATTGCTGGAGCTGCTGGTGCAGCAGGTTCTGGTTTGTCAGCAACGACTGCTTCAGTTGTTAACAATAATGCGGCTACAGAAGCGGCATTTTGCAACGCAGAGCGTGTTACTTTCGTTGGGTCAACGATTCCTGCTTCAAGCATGTTTACCCATTCGCCAGTTGCTGCATTGAAACCAACGCCAAGATCTGCGTGTTTCAATTTGTCGATGATCACGGATCCTTCGTAGCCAGCATT
This sequence comes from Enterococcus sp. DIV0574, assembly GCF_051711125.1. NCBI lineage: Bacteria > Bacillati > Bacillota > Bacilli > Lactobacillales > Enterococcaceae > Enterococcus > Enterococcus sp. DIV0574. The sequence continues at coordinate 641,471 of NZ_JBIOMA010000001.1, read as the reverse complement.
TTCAGCGATTTGACGTACTGGTTCTTCTAACGCACGCAAGACGATTTTCACACCGGTTGCTGCATCGCCGTCTGCTTCGATGGCTGCTACTTTGTTGATGACATTGACAAGGGCAGTTCCCCCACCAGATACCATTCCTTCTTCAACTGCTGCACGCGTAGCGTTCAATGCGTCTTCGATGCGTAGTTTCAATTCTTTTAATTCTGTTTCAGTTGGCGCACCCACTTTGATGACTGCCACACCGCCTGCTAATTTCGCTAGGCGTTCTTGTAATTTTTCGCGGTCAAAATCAGATGTTGTATCAGCAATTTGATTTTTGATCAATTGCACACGAGCATCGATTGCTGATTTGTCGCCAGCACCTTCAACGATTGTTGTGTTGTCTTTGTCCACAACAACTTTACTTGCTTGTCCTAGGTTGTCGATCGTTGCATCTTTCAATTCTAAACCTAAGTCTTCAGTGATAACAGTACCGCCAGTCAAGATCGCAATGTCTTCCAACATGGCTTTACGACGGTCACCAAAGCCTGGTGCTTTGACTGCCACGACATTGAATGTACCGCGGATTTTGTTCAATACAAGTGTTGGTAATGCTTCACCGTCGACATCATCAGCGATGATCAACAATGGTTTTGATTGTTGTAAGATTTGTTCTAACAATGGCAAGATGTCTTGGATGTTAGAGATTTTTTTGTCTGTGATCAAGATGTATGGATTTTCTAAAGCAGCTTCCATTTTATCATTGTCAGTGACCATGTATTGTGAAAGGTAACCGCGATCAAACTGCATGCCTTCCACTACATCTAATTCTGTTTCGATCCCTTTGGATTCTTCGATGGTAATTACGCCATCATTGCCGACTTTTTCCATCGCGTCTGCAATGTATTTTCCGACTTGTTCGCTACCAGAAGACACAGCACCAACTTGTGCAATGGCTTCTTTTGAGTCAACGATGGAAGAAATGTTGTGTAGTTCTTCAACAGCAACTTTAGTTGCCATTTCGATCCCACGGCGAATACCTAATGGATTCGCACCAGCTGTCACGTTCTTTAGTCCTTCGCGAACGATCGCTTGTGTTAACAATGTTGCTGTCGTTGTTCCGTCACCAGCAATGTCATTTGTTTTAGAAGCAACTTCAGAAACAAGTTTTGCCCCCATATTTTCGAAATGATCATCTAGTTCGATTTCTTTTGCAATCGTTACGCCATCATTTGTGATCAATGGTGAACCATAAGATTTTTCTAAAACGACGTTACGACCTTTAGGGCCTAAGGTTACTTTTACTGTATCTGCTAATTTATCTACCCCACGCAACATTGCTGCACGTGCATCTTCTGCAAATTTGATTTCTTTTGCCATGATTACATTCACCTCAACTAAATTATTTTTTATTCAACTACTGCAATAATGTCTTTTGCAGCAACGATCAAATATTCGTTACCTTCAAATTTCACTTCTGTGCCAGCGTATTTTTCGAACATGACTTGTTCGCCCACGTTGACAGCAACAGGAGCTTTTTCACCGTTTTCTAGCGTGCGTCCTTCACCGACTGCAATGACGGTTCCTGTTTGAGGTTTTTCTTTAGCTGCTGAAGCAAGCACGATACCTCCCACAGTTTTTTCTTCTTCTTTTGCGACTTCGATAATCACGCGATCACCTAATGGTCTTAACACGATAAATCCCTCCAATTTTATTTGATAGAATTTCCGTTAGCACTCTCATGCATAGAGTGCTAACTCACAAAATTAATATTACTCATTTTCTGTTTTTTTTGCAAGCCTTTTGATTAAATTTATTTTAGCTTTTTCTTTTTATTGCTCCATACCGTAAAAACCTAAGGAAAAATTTTGTTTCTAATGAGTCACTAGTCTATAATAGAAAAAAAGGAGTGTGATGATTTCACTTATGTCTCTAAAAAAGTACGCATTATCGACGATTTTGATTTATGGGGTCGCATTTTTTATTCCTGTCGCTTTTATATCTAGTGGTGCTACGATCCCTGCCACAACCGTTTCGTATATCGCCGGCGCAATCTTGATGATTTTTCTTTATTTTAAACAAAATGAACCGCTGTCGTTTGAACGCAAGCAGCCAAAAGTATCGGCTATTATTGTTTATGGCCTAACAGGAATCATCGCCGCCATTCTTTTGCAAAACTTCGCTGTCTTTATTGAGTCGCTCTTTGGCGAAGTGGCTGCATCGCAGAATACTGAGAATATTATCACTATTATTCTGCAAAACCCGATTTTTGCCCTTGCCGCTATGATTGGCGGACCTATCATGGAAGAATTTGTATTTCGCCGTGCCCTTGTGGGAATCATTGCAAACTATTCGAATATTTGGATAGGTGTCATTGTCAGTGCTGTCGCCTTTGCCTTTGCACACAGTGACAATCACTTGTTGGTGTATATTCTATTGGGACTCTTTTTCTCTGGACTTTATGCGTTGACAGGACGTATCTGGACATCGATGATTACCCACGTGGGAATGAATACACTAGTCATTATCATTCAACTATTGGTTCACGCCGGTTATATCAAGGTTCCATGACACAAAAAAAAACGATGTTGAAAATTTCAACATCGTTTTTTGTCTTAAGATAAATTCTCTGGCTTGGTGGAAAACTGTCCGCATTCCATCACCGTTGTTTTCTTCAAAAAAACGCTCGCCACTCATCCTCAAATACTGAATAACTCAGTCGCTTTATCGGGATCCGTATCATAAACCTCAAAGGCCTCACCGACACCTAAGTCATGTTCTTTCATCGTATTGACCATAGTTAGGTGGGCTAACTCTTTTAGGTTGTTTTCTTTACTCAAATGCCCGAGATAAACTCGCTTCGTGTTATCCGTCAATATATCTGCCATGACTAGTGCCCCATCTTCATTGGATAGATGTCCTCGATCACCAAGAATGCGCTGTTTGAGACTCCAAGGATAAGGACCCATCCGCAGCATTTCTAAATCATGGTTGCTTTCGACAAGATACGCATCGGCCCCTTTGATGATCCCCCGAACATGATCGCTGCAATAACCTGTGTCGGTCAACATCACAAAAGATTTGCCATCTTTATGGAACCGATAGAACTGTGGTGCTGCGGCATCATGGGAAACGCCAAAACTTTCGATGTCCATATCCCCCATCGTCAAAACTTTACCCATTTCAAAAACATGTTTTTGTTCAACCGCAATATTGCCTACCATATTATCCATTGCTTGCCATGTTTTTGTGTTTGCGTAGACATCCAACTTGTATTTGCGCGCCAAGACCCCTACACCGTGGATATGGTCGCGATGCTCATGGGTGACCAAAATAGCATCTAGATCCTCTGGCTTGCGTCCAACTTCATCCAATAATGAAGTGATCTTTTTGCCGCTCAGTCCTGCGTCCACTAGGATTCGTTTTTTGTTGCTCTCGATATATAACGAATTTCCTGAACTTCCGCTAGCTAAAATGCTTACTTGAAAGGCACTTTCCTTCATCATTGTTTCTGTCTTCCTCTCTCTTACTTTCAACGAGTTCCATTATACCTATTTTTCTATGGATTTTCTACTTTTTGTACTGCATTGTTTGTAATGATTCGATTACTAAAGGCATTGACAGTTTCGATCTGAATATTTACATCCGCATCTGCTTTGACAGCAACGAACCAAGCCGGAATGTAGACATTCCGATCACCAACAATCAAAATCCTTGTGTAAGCCAGCTCTGTCCATAATATCTTAGAATGACTAGGCAACTTATTATTCAAATAAAGCGTGTTGACGGCTTCTTTCTCTGAATAGAGAGTCATTTTCTCCCGCAGCGGGGTGATATTGGAAATGTGGGTCTGAGTATACTTAGCGATCTGCAACAGTTTATCTGACGATTCTAAAGTCATATCGATCCGACTTGAGCTATCATTGAAGGGAATAGTTTCATAGGATTGGCTAGCAACAATGGTTGGATATTCTTGATCCAACAGCGACAAGTTTTTCCTATAATGGTATTCATCTCCATAAAGTACCTGGTCTTTACGCTGCAGGTATTCATTGACCGTCTTTTCTGCCTGAGTATCATCACTAATGTAGAAACCACCCGAGGAAATATGAGTCAACTGTTGTCCTTTGACAGTAGTCGCCTCGACTAACCGCTTGTCCCCTTGCGCTTCTTTCAAAGCAGCAGCCAAATCGGTTTGTTCACCGCTTAAATAGTACCCGCTCAAATACTCGTCAGAAAGTTCTCCTGAATATTTAATGTCTTCTGAGGCTAGTCGCTGTTCAATCGGGATCGTCTGATTTGACTGCAAAACGTTCTGCTGTTCACTGCGGGCTTCACTGTAAATGTTGAACAAAAAGACATTCAACCCCAAAAACGCTAGGAAAAAAATCCATTCGATTCGCTTGAAATCCAATCAAACTCCCCCCGTTTCTGTCAATTTAGCCATTAATTCCTGATAATTGAACCAGTTATTCTCATACTTTACATACCAAGTTGGTGTCAAATCGACGACAGAAGCCCCTTTGATGTCGCCCCATTGATAGCCAACAATAATCTGCTGCAGCTGATCCGTCTCTGCCCCTGCAGAAAGCAAGTCACTGCGAACGGTTAAGCTTGAAGGCAGCTCCACCTCGGTCTCAGAAGGAATCGGCACTTGGATCGCATTTAAACTAGATTCGATTGCCATCTCTCGATTCCCTAATTGCCCACTGTTAGAAAAAGTTACTTTCATCAATCCCTGAGCACCACTGCTGAAGACTGGATACCCTTCTACAAAAATACGATAATCTAGTTGATTGCTCAACCGATCAAAAAAGCGTATCGTTCCGAAATTGTTGCCCAAACGACGAATATAGTCCGCACTTTGCATAAACAGATCCGTTTCATCACTTTCTGAAACAGTGGTTTCAAATTTGACTACTTGATCATCATGCAAAACCGCCATATTCTGTCCACCTTCATAATAATAAGTATCTACACTATCATCATTGACTTTGACATCTTTTGGCGAAGTAAAAAATGCTTCTCGAAAGAGATTCGCCGATTGCAAAGAGGAAACATAGCTGTATTTTTTCAGCTTGATCGTGTCCTGTGTATAGAACTGATTGCTTTTTCCTGATTCTTCCTGGCGCATCGCTGTCCATTCTCTTGGATTATCTTTCAAAATGCGATTCACATCATTTTTATCCCAGTCAATCTTGCCTTCAATGATCCGTGATTCTTCCAAATTCACAAACTGGATTTTATTCTCTTTCAAATCGATTTGAATATGGGAGAAAGCCATTTTGTTGGCTTCGTTGTCACCTAATGCCAATTCAACATCAAAGGTCTCCGCGTAATCATTTAGTAAGAACGGCGTGTAATACGCCAACGTCACTCCCTCATCCAATGTTGCTGCCTCTGAAAAAGACTTGGAATCATAATTTTGTACCGTCAGATCATTGACTTGAGCATCCGAGAGCAGTCCCTGAACGTCACGAATCAACGTTTCAGAATTGGTTTCCTTGACTTCATCTTGGTGGATCCAGGTTAAATACAATGGCAAAAATAAATCACTTTTTTGTTTGTAGGTCTGAATACTCGTATTGACTGTATCTGTAGCTTGTTCGACTGAACGATCGTAACCGGTGGGATTCAGCCAAATCATGTAGGAAAAGTAAAAGCTTAGGGCAACCATAACGATCAGACCTAAACGAATCATTTTTTCTGAGACTTTCATTCCCACCAATCCTCCTCATACGGTTCATATGGCAACATGATATAAAATGTTGAACCGCGGTTTTCTCGGCTTTCTGCCCAAATGGCTCCTCCATGAGATTTGATCACTTCGCGGGAAATGGCTAATCCTAAACCAGTACCACCTTGTTGCCGGGCGCGGGCTTTATCAACACGGTAAAAGCGGTCAAAGATTTTGGTAAGATCCTTTTTAGGGATGCCTAGGCCTTGATCATTGATACTCAAAACGATATTGTTATGGGTTTCCATCAATTTGACTGTGATCACACCGCCATCAGGTGAATATTTGATAGCATTGTTCATAATATTGTCGATCACTTGAATCATCTTATCCGTATCGACTTCGACCCAAAGTTCACGTTTGGTGAATTCACGACGAATCACATATTTTTTGTTCTCATTCGTCACCATCATATCAAATCGATCCAACACAAAGCTGACTAACTCATTGAAATTGATGTATTCCAATTGCAGTTGCGCATTGCCGCTGTCCATTCGTGAAAGACTCAGTAGGTCATTGATCATTCGAATCATCCGATCCGTTTCATCTAATGTCACTTTCAAGAAGTTCGGTGCGATTTCTGGATCTTGCCAAGCCCCTTCGCTCAATGCTTCAATATAGCTGCGCATACTGGTCAAAGGTGTTCGCAATTCGTGAGACACATTGGATACAAACTCTCGCCGCTCTTGTTCATTTTTCTCTTGTTCTGTAACATCATGCATCACCGCTACTAAACCAGAAATAAATCCAGACTCACGGCGAATCATTGAAAAGTCGATTCGTAAAATCAAATTCGTTCCAACGATGTCATTGTTCGGCCGTTCGATCAGCATTTCATCAGGACTTTCTAGCAGTTTACGCAAGGTGTATTCTTCATCGATTTGGAGCAGAGTCAGAATCGATTGACCGACTGCTTCTTCAGAAGTAACATTCAATAACGACATCGCCATCTCATTGATTGTAATGACTTTCCCACGGCGGTCAGTCGCTACGACGCCATCGGTCATGTGGGAGAGGACACTATCTAGTCGATTTCGTTCCGACTCCATTGCTTCTTGTGTTTCTTCGATACGTTCTCCTAGCTGATTGAATGTTTCAGCCAGCTGTCCCAGTTCGTCTTGGCCATGAACTGCTACTTTCCGGCTATAATCCCCTTTGGCAATCCGAATGGCTTGTTCCCGCATTTCCCCAATCGGCTGAGTGATGGATCGAGAAACAAGTAGGGCAACAACAATTGAGATCGCTGCAGCAATTAAAGAAGCCGTCACAAAAATCACGGCAGTATCACTGACTTCACTGTATTTCTGTTCCAGATTGCTTCGCAGGTACAAAGTACCTAAAACCGTATCCCCTGTAGGCGACTGGATCGATTGGACAATGTTGTAGACCCGCTGTCCTGTCGATTCGTCATACAACACTTCACTACGGTTCGTATCATAATCTCGGTAATCGTTTTTTTCACCCACTGAACCTCGATCATTGATATTGGTGGTTGCCCGAATGATTCCTTGTTCATCTACGACCCGCATCTCTAAAATCTCAGAAGAGTTGGTACTGGAAAGGATCCGGTTCAAAGAAGAATTCATTGCATCCCAATCGAGGCTGTCTTCGGCGTCCATTCGACTAAGTTCTGAACCTAGAGTAACGACCAACGTGCTAGCTCTTGCCTCCATGTCGCGCTTAAAGGCATCGATCGTTGTTTTCTCTAATTCGCGAATAAAATACGCCCCGATAATCTGGATCGAAATCAATAAGATCAAGATAAAAGTCAGGGCGATTTTGAAGTTCACTGATCGAAAAAAGCGAACCTTATTTTTCATAGCTTATTCCTGTTCAGGGTTCCGCAAGTAATAGCCGACTCCGCGACGAGTGACCAAATAATTCGGATGACTTGGGCTATCTTCGATTTTTTCCCGTAAACGGCGAACGGTAACGTCGACGGTCCGCACATCACCAAAATAATCATATCCCCAGACGGTTTGCAGCAAATGTTCCCGTGTCATGACTTGACCTAAATGTTTCGCTAGATAGTGCATTAGTTCAAATTCACGATGGGTCAATTCGATTGCTTCGCCATTTTTAGTTACCATGTACGCATCTGGATGGATCGTCAAATCACCGATCGTCAATTCTGCATTCGGTGCTTCTTCTGCTTCTTTCGCCGAAGCAGAACCGCGACGTAAATTAGCTTTGACACGAGCTACTAATTCACGGTTGGAGAAGGGCTTAGTCACGTAATCATCGGCACCCAATTCCAGTCCTAACACTTTGTCGATCTCAGAATCTTTGGCGGTAACCATAATAATCGGCATATCGTGATTTTTTCGAACTTCACGTGCCACTTCTAATCCATCCATTTTCGGCAGCATCAAATCTAATAAAATCAGATCCGGTTCAACTTCTGCCACTTTTTCTAATGCTTCTTCACCATCATAAGCTGTATATACTTCGTAGCCTTCTTTTGTCAAATTGAATTTGACGATGTCCGAGATCGGTTTTTCATCGTCCACGACTAGGATCTTTTTCAAAAAATGTCACCTCATTTTTTATTCTTTCCTACTTATTATACATGATTTAGGATGTGTTTTCATCTTTCCTCAAATCTTAGCCTTGATCTATGCTTATTCTTAAGAAAATTTTGTATCGATGTTCTTTCTTTTTCATACTCATGATTGCTAACTTATTCATTCCGTAATAGGTTTCACAACAACTTTTACAGTATCGCCAATGTCTTTTTTGATCTGTTTGCGAATCTCTTTCTTGATTCCTAAAATATAACAAATACTTCCGTCTTGATTTTTCAACCCCATATTGACGATACTTCCTTGATAGTCAACGCCATCAAATGTTGCCTGAACTTTCAGCCGCCCTTTATTCCATTCAGCCCGCAAATCGTAAGGAAAAATCACGTATGCTCCACCTTTACCAATCTCAGAAGAATAAATGGTTGATTCAAAAACATATTCTTTCATTGTCACTCACTCCTTTTTCATAAACAATTCAAGATACTGCCTTAAGTAATCCGGATAGCATAAAGCTCCATCTGTAAGCATCCGTCTCCTTGGAGAACTGTTGCTTTGTTCTATGAAATCATTATACTGCTTGTTTTGTTCAACGAAAATAACTTAGGAGTAAATAGGAGCAAAAGAGAGCAAAAGAGCGCCAACCCTTCATGTCACTGACCATTGCGGCATCTCTAGAGAAACAGGTTTCTTTTCACTCATCGGCACAAAAAAAGGTATGAAAGTTGAAAAGACAACTTTCATACCTTTTAACATTCATTAATGAATGATTGTGAGCGGCTCTTAGAAAACGATCACAGTCACTCGATCAAATCCCCGTTTCGTCTAACAGCTGCACTCCGACGCCTAATAATCCAGGCCCTGTATGCACAACCAGTGCCGGTGAAATCTGTCCAAAGAAAATTTCTTTCACTTGAGGAAATTCTTGTTCAAGACGAGTTTTCATTTCTTTAGCTTCTGCCAACGCATCCCCCTGGGCCACGGCTAGGCGAAATTGTTTGTGATTTCCAATGTACTGTTTCACCAGTTCAACGGTCTTGTCCAAACTCTTTTTACGTCCTCGTGATTTCGCTACTGTGTAATAAATCCCTTCGTCATTACAAGAAATGATTGGATTCAATTTCAAGGCATTTCCGAGAATTGAAGCAACCAAACCAATTCGGCCGCCTTTTTGCAAGTACTCCAATGTCGCTACATTGAAAAAGACCTTATTTCGGACAACTTCTTGTAGCAGCTGTTCTTTGAGCTCTTGCCATGTGACTCCCTCATTCAGCAACTCAGCAGCTCTGATCGCTTGTAATCCAGCACCAATCCCGATATTTTTCGTATCTAAAACAAAAATATCCAAGTCATTCCGTTGTTCTCCCATCAAGCGAACAACATTATAAGTACCGCTCAACCCACTAGAGATGGTGACTGCCAGAACTTGTTCATAGCCATCGGCTTTGATCCGATCAAATATCTTGTTGATGGTTTCGCCATCGGGCAATGACGTACTAGGAATTTCTTGCGGCAATCGTTGATAGATCTCTTCCGCTGTAATATCCACTTTATCCGTATACGTCCGATCCTTGTATATGATCTGCAATGGCAACATATACATACCATATTGTGACATAATTTCTGCCGGGACATCGGTTCCCGAGTCGACAAGCAGGGCAATTTTCTCTTTATTCATGGGATTCTCCTTTGTGCGTTTCCAAGTAATTTACTTCTAGTTCAATCGTTTTTTCTGCCAATAATTTATTTGCAAACGAACGGGTCGCCCCTTTGATCGCGATCAGTTCTACTGGAATCGGATCGGTAGACACCGCTTCTTTTGACCCTGCTGCCTCTTGGCAGACTGTCCAAATGGCTTTTTCCTGTTCTTCACAAAATAAATTGTACGCATTTCGTATCCCGACTACTTTTCCTTGAAACAATATTCCCGTCTTGATTTCTGGGATTGTCAACACTTGCTTCAACATCGTAATGGCAATCAAAAATGCCAAATGTTTTTGGTTATACCGTTTTTTCTCTGGGGGTGGGATCATCCCTTTTTTGACGTAATTATTGACCATTGATGATGTCAGCAGTGAATGTTTTTCCGACTGGATTACCGGCGACAAGTACTGATCGATCAACGTAATGACTTGATCCATGTACAGTTCCAAAGTTGGCAGCTCTTCCCACCGCGGCAAATGAAAGGAATTCAGCGACTCGCTCCAATCAAATAAATCTGAACGTAATTTTTCCATAATCTTCTCCATCTTAAATAGCAGAATATTGGTTTATCAAAAACTTTTTATCTGGTTTTGATAACTAGATAAATTTTACCATATACTGGTATTGGATTGTAGTCCTCTGCTCAAAATTTAGGAAAACAAAAGAATTTGATTTTTGAAGGGGATAAGTATTACGGAGTATGTACTCTATGGGTAGTCTTCTTTTGAAACGAAAGATAAAAAAACGGATTTTTTTTTAACAGAACGATTGATTTTTAAAAGTCGGAGTGCTAAGATAATATAGTAATTTTGATACGGGCCGTTAGCTCAGTTGGTAGAGCAGCTGACTCTTAATCAGCGGGTCGCGGGTTCGAACCCCTCACGGCCCATTGGGTGCCAAACCCACGCCACATAAGGTTTCTTGGCTACTTCGGTAGTTTAGAAAAGAAACCTTGATGTGGCTTTTTTTATGCTGTGGGTATACTTTGTGGGTATATAAATTTATCTTCTTTTATTTTATAACAATTCTGTGCGGAACTTATTTTTGAGGAGTTTCGCCTTTTTTTGTTTACAAATAGAACATAGGTTCGTATAATTCTTGCGAGGAGTGATTTTAAATGTTTGAAGATATGATTGCAGAACAAATTGATGCAAAACTTGCTAACGAATACTCTACCCTTTCTGACGATGATAAGATTTTCTTAGATTTATCCATTCTTGCTGTATTAGCTCAAAGCGATAAATCTATTGCTGTAAAACGTGAACGCTTTATAAAAAATGGCAAATTTTATGATCGTATGATAATTGAATCTCCACTAAAAATTAGAAGTAAGAAGTAGTTATCATGAAATCATTGAGAGGTGTAGTTTCGAAGATACGAGTGTTGAAAATGTCGAGGACCCCTTTAGTGCGTTTCTCTCTTGACGGTACGAATTGTTTGATTGCAGCACATAGTTTAAACTTCTTGGCAGATGTGGATGAGGGAATGCAGGTTGTGGTTGCTGATGAGTTTAACGATCGGAAGCAATTTGTTGTTAAGAAGTATTCGGTGATTGGCAAGACGAAGATTATGATTGAGTTTGAGTCTTTAAATAGGACGTTAAATACGCTATAATGATTACGATGTAGAAACATAGTTTCACTTGCGCAGTGTGTGTAAATACGCTGTGCTTTTTTGTGCAAAAAAAACGACCCACCCTCCCCGAGAGAGAGTGGGAACTTATAAAGAAGATTTGGAAATTAAAAAATTGGTTGGTACTTACATTCTATACCTGGCCCTTGAGTAATTCAATACTAAAGGTTAATATTAAATTGTGTATGTTTAAAAAACATAAAAGTCATATGTACATCTTACCAAAAAGTAATGCTTCTTATTGGAAAATTAGGTACACTTAAAATGAAGAGGATTAGGCACACTTCCCCAAGTTTCCCCCGCCTAATCCTCTTCATTGACGATTTAATATCGCCTTACAAAGTCTACAATAAAATAATTTTTAATTCAAATGAAAAGAATAACGTTTAATATTTCGTTTATAAGCTCTCCGCAGCGGGCTATTTGTTTACCATGGATTCTTGTTGTTGCTGTTCAATTAACATTAAAAATCAACAATATGACTAATTTGAATACGTCATATTGTTGATTTTTATCATCTTTAGTTCCTAGTTGTCGGTATTCGTCGATAAATGATTAATTTATTTGCACATTTATTTATGCCTTAGGATCCCCAGTTAGAAAAACTGTTCCTTTATATATTTTTTTTCTGGTACAATAAAAGAAAAACCTTGAGGTACCGTATGCATCGTAAAAAGATAAAAAAAACAAAAATACTAATTCCATTCTTAATATTTTTAGTAATTCTTTCTTCAGTAATAACATTTTACTTAATAAAAAACACTAACGATTCCAGTTCAAGGGTATACTCCCATAGAGGAGCCTCTGGAGAAGAGATTGAACACACAGTCGCTGCTTATGATCTGGCTATTTTATACGGATCAAAATATATCGAACAAGATCTTGTGACATCCAGAGACAACACTCTTTATGTTTCTCATGATTTATCAGCAAAAAGAATAACTGGTGTAGACAAACTTTTTGTAGATATGACCGATGATGAAATTTCTGATTTAAGAACTGAAGATAATGAAAAGATATTGAGTTTGCAAGATGTGTTTAATCGATACGGGAATACTGTGAATTATGTAATAGAACTAAAGGAAAACTCCAATCAAACGAAGCTTTTCGAAGATCTTGTGAAAAAAATAACTTGGAAGATAATATCGTAGTTCAAGCATCTGATATTAAACCGTTGCAAGACTTGAGCAAAAGTTTTCCAAATATGCCAAAACTCTTATTAGTTAAGAATCAAAGCGAATTAGAAAAGGCAGTCACGTATGACATAGTAGATATAGTTTCTGCTGAAAAGAGTATGATGACAAAAGAAAATGTTAAATTAGTTCATGGCCACAAAAAACTTTTGAATATTTGGACAATAAACTCCACTAGTGAAATAAAAAAGGCAATCAATCTTGGTATAGATAATTACTTTACCAACTTCACAGCAAAAGCTTTAGCATTAGAAAATAAATACAGAAAATAAAAAAGCCCCTTCTCATTTGCAGAGTGTAGTGACCCCAAAAAGTTAGACTTTTATGGAGTGGAGAAATCCACTCCTTTTTTGTATGATAAGATTAACTGTTAGACAGCTGTTTTTACAGCTTCTCGAAACTGAACCGGACTTCGCCAATTTAATTTCTTTTTGATGCGTTTATGGTTGTAATAATAGATATATTGGTCAATTTTTGTTTTCAATTCATCTAAACTCCGATAGACTTCTCCGTGAAAAATCTCTTGCTTTAATAAACCAAAGAAGTTTTCCATAGGTGAGTTATCTAAACAATTCCCTTTACGAGACATACTCTGGAAGATTTTATGCTGCTTCAACATCTTGACAGCGTATATCTGTTTTTAAGGTAGTGCAGTTGCCATCTTTAAATAAATTACGAATTTCTTTCGTTAAATAATGTTGTTTCATTGGCGTGTTGGTCAATGTCCAAGTCACATTTCCTTTAAATGTTTGATCTGGCACTCTACTTGGATCAGGAATTTGTAAACCGACATCGCCTAACTGTAAATCATAGACTCCATTGACAAATTGTCCGCCATTCGTATACATGATCGTCTGATCCTCTGATGTGACCATTAGATGCTCATTTTCAGATTTATTTACTTCATTTTGGTTATTTTTTTTGACTTGTTCAGTTAAATCGTCTGCTTCAAAAGGAGTATCCCCATCATTCATATTTCTTTTAACGTCACCTACCAGAGGAACCTTTAGCTCCACCCCTTGATAGCCATTATCGACATTAATCGAGTGTCTCACATTCAATGACCATGTTTGTGTATCTTCCCGTCGCTTGTCTTTCACTCCAACGTTAAATGTTTTTCCATTTTTATTCGTCGTAGTGATTGTTTGCTCTTTTATGCTATCTTGCAATTTGGTGATCCCAAAATCAAAGGTTCTAGGCACATAAGAAATACCAAAATAGCTATTTTTGATTCCTGTTTTTTCATTTAAATCACTCGGCGGATTGGGATCGTACCCACCATTTTCTGATAAACCTAGGTTTCCTTGTAACGGTGTCGTTGCTTCAGAAGGGTTTGCCTGATTTTGCTCAGCCGCAGAAGCGTATGTACCACCTAATACCAGCACACTACTCAACGTAATTGCCTTTAATACTGCTTTACTGATCTTCATTTTTTTCATCCTTTCTTTCGTTTATTCGCATTGCTATAAACAGTATAGCGGAGCTCATTCCACTTCTTTTCTTAGTTATTTTATGAAAAGTTGCAACCTTTTAAAAAAAATAAAATCGGCGCTCCTCTGTTTTATTATGAAATTATTCCGAGCTTTACAAAAAGGAATACTTTTAACAAACAGGTTGCATCTACTAAATCTCTTCCTTTCAGCTATTACCCCAATGAAACGACTAAACAATCACACTCTTAATCAGTGAGCCGTAGATTCGAGCCCAGTGAACGCTCATCTTAGGATGGATTTTAAGCAAATCAAGTTCGAAGGTGGAACCTCTTATGCCCTCTTTTAAAAGATATTCTTTCGCTTAAAAAGCTTCTGCTTTGTGGCTAATACAGATATTCCTATCAATCGTAAGTACATTAAATGGCCAGTAAGGTCCTTTTAGCAAATGAAAGAATTACTCTTGTTAAAAATTGTTCGATTCTTATTTATTCTTCAATCAATTAAATCAATCAATTAAAATGATACAAAAAAACCTGAGATAGAATGATGATCATTCTATCTCAGGTTTTTTGCTATACGACACGTCATTCCTTATTGATGAAGAACCTGCCGATGGTATAACCAATTTTTTTTGCTGTTCTTTGCCTCGAAAGATGTCCCTCTTTTACAAACACGCTGTGAAATCTTCAATTTGTCCTTCTACGTTTTTTTTCTCTGTTTTTTAAGTACCACATCACAAAGACAATGACTAAGCCTAGCATTCCTATATAAGAAAAGGTGCTTCCAGTTTGTGGGAGTGTTCTTGGATCATCGAGGTCTGGTTGGGTGGGTTCTTCCTCTTGGTAAAAGCTCACAACCGCACGATTCTCATTTGTTGTCGCATGTCCAATCACTGTGCTCCTTGAAAAGACGGGGATAAAAATGCAGAGACCGACCAAAAACACGACCACTCTCTTTCTCATCGAATGCCTCCTATCGTCGGATCCCCGACTAGTTCCCAAGTAATTGTTGCTTGATACTCTCCCTTGTCCACAGGTGTATTGGCAGGCAAATGAAGTGACACACCGGTTAATGTCTGGTCTTTTACTTCTCCAATTTGAATGATTGTTCTTCCGTATTCATCTCTTGTTCCTGATCTATCTCTTGCCGCAATCATTTGAGGGCTGGTTCCCAACAGGATATCATTTTTGGGAATGGAAATACCTGTATGAACAGATTCGATCACTTTCAACTCCTTCAAAGCGATGGCTGCTTCTCTTAACTCCTGATTTCTTTCATTTATAAAAGGGCTCATCGACGCATAAAGGCTCCACTGGGCAGTATCACTGTAATCACTGACCATAATCGTTGGAGCAGACTCTCCTTGCGCTGGAATATTTTGTCTACGGCTCGTTTTTAGGACGTCGCCAAAATCAAAATTGCCATGAGCAATTCCCGCCAACTCCAGTCGTCCAAGTCCAACTGTAAAGGATACCTCGTACGTCATTGAAAAACGGTACCCATTTTCTTTTGTTTGTGTCACTTGTACAACTGCTTTGCCTTCTTTGCCTGGTAATAGTGCATCAGAACGGATCAAATCAAACGAAAGCTCTTCTTTTTCCTGTTCCGTAAATTCTTCATGGAAATTGAAAAATTCTGTCATTCTCTGAAGGATTTCTTCTGTTGAACTACTAGCTGCAAAAGTTAGTTTATTCGTCGTTAATTGATTCACTCGCAACAATTGGAAGCCGCTTGGTGTCATCATATACAGAGCCTCTGGCCAGCCAATCGCCTCTCGAACAGGTTCTTCATTTCTCGTGACCCATGTATTGGCTCCATTGTAATTCTGATTGGCTACTGCGAACCTATTTACGCTTAATCCGATCACATCACCGAAGTCAATCGGACTATTGTTTAACACATTGTTCCAAGCTTGTACGACACTGCTTCTTGATTGGTTTACTGTAAAAAAAGGAAGCAGCGTTTGGTTGGTGTAATCGTTGCGATAAATCGTATAACGTGGTCTTGATGTAACTTGATTCGGCCAAGAATTACCAAATCCTTCTGATGCAACAAGAGATGGTCCGTTATCATTGATATGAAGACTGATTACTCCAGTGCTAGCACTGATTGCTGCTTCTCGTGAAAATATCGAGTGGCCCCATATCACTTCCACCGGTACATTTATCTGAGTCGCTGCTTGTGTTTCTACATGTACGACGGTGATTGGGACTTGCAGATTTCCCAGGAAAGTGGTGTTCGGTTGATTCAAAAGAGTGACTTTAAAGTCCTCATTTGCGACTTCACATTCAGCCTGACGTTTGTCACTAACTCATTCAGTCGTTCCTCGACAAATTTCCCACCTAGTCCTATCTTTTGAGGGACTGCTTCGGCTGTGAGCACAGTTTCGTCAGAATAACCGCTATGTTCACTTGGTTGAATCGTTTTAGACTCTTCCGTTCTGTCTGGAATCGTGCTTAATTCAGGATCAATGTTCTCTTCATCCAACCCTGAATCAAGCAAATCTAAGTTTCCCTCTGATTCATCAGCCGCATGATCTTCTGCATCTACGGGTTCAAAAAATTGATGTTCATCTGAATCAAGAGTGGAACTTTGGTCTTCTGCCCTTTGCCTCTCTGACGCATCAACGGTTTCCGCAAATAGGATTGTCGAGGGAAGCAAGTGCCCTGTAACGAGTAAACTTGCTATGGTGATAAGGACATTTCTTTTCATTTGATCGCGCCTTTCCCTTCAAATTAATCCAGAAGAATTTAGGGTGATTTATCCACCTATTCCTGTAGTCGGATCCGCAACCAGCTCCCAAACAATCGCAGTAGAATATTCAGTATTGTTTGCTGTGGTATTGGCTGGTATACGCAATACAACACCGTCAGTATGCCCTTCTCCATTTGATTGTCCTAATGCTAATACCCAAGCACCTGACCCTTGCGCGGCATCTGCTGTGGCTAGCGTTTGTGCCGCTGCTCCGAGGACGATCTCATTTTGATTGACTATTGGTGTAGCAGCCGTTGCATTCACATAACGCAGCCCGGATAAAGTAATCGTTGCCCCAATCAATTCATGACCACTCGCATCTGCCAATTGATTCGGCTGTAATACTTGTAATTCCCATCCTAGCCGTTCACTTCCTCGGCGATCTTCTGTCGCGACAAAAGGCACACGCGAGACTTCTTCACCGTTTACCCACACATGATCGAGCCGTGCTTTTTGTTCAATCGCACGTGAGACATTTTGAATCTGACCAAAATCAAAGTTTGATACATAGTTGATCCGTAAAAGTCCCGGATAAGGATTGGTTGGTTCTTCGGGAGTAACTTCATTTCCTGGATTCTCCGGGTCAGAAACGACTGGGTTTGAAGAGTCATTTTCCAAGATTTTCACTTTTCCTTCAGTCGTAATATTCGCTGCGTCATCATAAGTTGCCGCATCCCCCATTTTGCTACCCAATCCAAGACTAGCTGCTAAAAGTACAATTGATAATGTTCGTGTCGTTTTTTTCATTTTCTTTCCTCCGTTATCCTTTTGAAGTTCATTTTACAGGGTGTTCCTTCATAGTTTCACAAGATCCTGCTCATTCATTTCATTACGATTAAGCATTTTATTTTATGCTCTTTAATTTGCTGGATGACTCCGATAAGCCAGTCCTTTTTATATCATGGGTCGTTTTCTTCTCTTTTTTCTCCGAGTCCGCCTTCGAGTCCACCACATCACCAAAAGAACGAGGATCACGCCAATTCCGACAAATATCCCATATGACATGTAGGATGTCGTCCGCTCTAGATTGACCGCACTTTGATTTAATTGCCGGGCATTCGCATTCGTAATGGAAAAAGATTGTTCAAAGCGATACTCTTTTTCATCAGCTGTTACTTGCGTCTTTAGAACATAATTCCCTGCTTCAATTGGCTGATTTCCAGCAGGGATGCCAAAGTTGAAATTAGAATTTGGTGCCATTCGCAACTCGTATGCGTCATATGTATAGATAGGGGTTCCACTTCCTTCTCTATAAATGCTTGACTGAATAGACATGTTGCGAACAATCACAGCAGCTCTATTTTGTAGATTTGCTTCAATGTGATTCCGATAATTACGCTGACTCGCGGTCACCTCATTTAAAAACAATTCATTTTCAACTGCTGACCCGCCTACTCGATTTAAAAGAATGCCTACCGTATAGGCGACTTCATGAGTCACAGTTTGTTCACTCTGCTGATTCTTTTTTTCAGTAAAACGAATGCCTCCAAGGATATCCCCTTCCCATTCTTCTTGTGGTAAGGAGATAATCAGTGTTGTGAGTACCGAAGAACCTGCAGGAATCAGGAGTTCACTCTCTTCAATTGCGACCAGTTGATCCATTCGATGAATGAGAGAAGCATCATACGCTTCTTCCCCTAAATAACTGGGGATTCCATTTTGATTCGTAGAAGCTGGATTTACGGTCACATTCACGCTGATTTCTTCTTCAGAAAGGTTATACACTCGAATTGAAACAGTGCGTTGCTTTCCTGGCTCGTCAATGATATGGTAATAGCCATTCTCATTCACATTTCCATTCTCATCTAGTGGTTGGATTGAGAACGTATTGACGTTTTCTGCAAAAACTTCTTTTTGGAAGAGACCAATAGTCAATAGCGCCAAAACTGCTATCATGACAAATCGTCTAATTTTTTTTCTTAAATTGTTGTTTTCCACCACACCCCTCCTCAGTCTAATCTTTTGATAGTATAACTTGACGGTAAAGGCTGTCCCAAATTCATCTCTACCTTCATTTTGACTAAAAAAAGGATTGAATCTAAAAAAAAGCAAGTGCAATCAATAATACGCAATGATTGCTCTTGCTCTTTTTATATGAAAAATGTTAATTTAATTATTAAAAATGATCCTTCTGGATGTTATAAGCGGGTTTACTGCATGATTCAGCGGAATAACTTAAATAGTGCCTCATTCAATAAGGATAGGATTCCCATGTCCTTATTAGATGTAAATAACCTACCTCAAGCGTATACGTCTGATTAAAAGCACGATCGATTTATTGCATGATCTCTCATCAAGTAACCTAAATGCTCTTTGACTGTTCAGTGGTATTATCTTATCTACATCTTCGTGTGTCAGTTGTAGTGGAAAGAGTCACAAACAACACTGATTATTGAAGCAACCCAATAAGTTAGATTTTTTGGGGGTGATCACTCTGGTGTAGTTATTCAGTCCAATTACATCGGAACCATATGCTTATTTTTCAAGAGAAAAGATGCGATCCAGTCAAAGATTTGTTGAGGATCGGCTTCTTGTTCGAGTAAGTTGAAAAAACTTTCCTGTTCCAACAAAGCGACGAGCTCGGCAATGGCAGATAGATGTTTGCTGTGATCAATTGCTGAGAGGGTGAAGATGTATTTAATCGACGCTTTTTTGTTGATTATCACTGGTTCTTGTAAGACTGTGATGCCTAGGCCTAGCTTTAACGCGCCTTCTTCTGGCCGTGCGTGAGGCAATGCTACTTGATCCATGATAATGAAAAAAGGTCCTTCTTTGCGAACGTTTTGGATGATCGTATCAATATAACCACGTGAGATCACTTGATCCTTGATCAGTGGCGTTGCTGCCAAATAGAATGCCTCTTCCCAAGAGCGTACTTTTATATTAGTCAAAATGTACTGTGGGTTAAGCATATCAATCAACGCAACGGGCTTTCTTTCCTCGCCTAGGGTTGCTGAATAAGCTGGATTGACTTCTCTTCTGGTAAGGAGCAATTGCAATTCTTTCTTCAAACTTTTATCATCTTCGATTGTCGCATGCTTTTTGATAACAGCCATAAGTTCTTCCACCCCAATCAGAGAAATAGCTTCGCTGGGCTGATGGTAAACTTCTTGAATCAATTGATTTCTTTCTTCATTGGTCATTATTGGATTTACCACATAAACTGGCTTTTTCAGTGTATAAAGACTGACATTGGGTACCGTAGTAAAGATCAGGTCACATTCAGGGCGCTCAAGCAATAGTTCTTTGGTCTCAATGGGTCCGATAAAAATAATGTCTGGAAAGATCATTTTTAATTCATTATAGATCATGGCAGAGCTACCGATTCCATTCGGACAAACAATCACACCAATTTTTTGATTGACTTGGTATTCATCAAAATCATTGATCAAAGAAGCAAAGTGGATGGTTAAAAAAGAAACTTCATCTTCTGGGATTCCGCGTTCAAAAAGATTTCCGATGGGACGCAATGTTTCTTGAACAATCTGATACAGATCTTCATATTCTTCAATAATTTTTTTATGTAAGGGATTGATAATTGGCAATTGAAAAAACAAGCGGTAATAAGCTGGTCGAAAGTGACTATATAATTGATTGATGACTTTTTGCTTATCTTTAAAACGGATGCCGGACAATAGTTCAAAGCGTTTGATGATGCGCTCGACCAGTTCATGAATAATCGAAAAATCCGCTGATGGATAAGTGGTATCCCCTAGCGCCATCCCCAGCAGCCACCCACAGATATACAATTGGGCTGATTTATTTGTGATACCAAATTCCATTAATAATTCTTTTGCAAATAAATACTCTTTCATCTGAAAAAAAGTCTGGTAATTATAGGTTTCATAAAAATCTTGCCACTGTTTGTTTAAACGAGGAAGGATCATCGTAAACAAATAAGAGAATTCATTCAAGCGATTCTCCACTAATTCTAAAGAAAAGGTTTTTAGTTTTTCTCTTGCGATACCCTCGACCTGTGAGAAGCCATCAATTTTTTCATTGACCAAGAAATAATGATAGACAAACTCCTCCTGATTATCCCCAAAATCATGAAACATCATCTTCATAAAAAAATTACGCAGATTTTCTTCATTCCCAATCAGCCCATAGCCGTTCTTCCGCGTATACCCAATAGTGATCATTGACAGAGACAGTTCTTTTTCTAATTTTTTCATATCCGCCATAAAGGTAGTCTTGCCAACACGCAGCGCAGACAAGAAGTGATTCACAGAAAGATAGTCTGATTCATAATAAAACAACATCAGAAAAATATATTTTTTTCGTTCTTCACTATTCATCTCATACTGGGTATAAACGGCACCGTTTAGGAAATCATTCAGAAAAAAAGCTTTTGCTTTTGGTGCTAATTGAATAAAATAAGGATCTGATCGAATCAACGGCTGTTTATTTGCTTTTAATAGTTCATTGATTTTTCTGATTGCATAATCCAATTGATTTTTTGACAGAGAAAAGAAGCGCATTATCTCCTCTTGTTCCATCAATGGTTTTTGAATCATTTTCTGTATCAGCTGTAATGTGCGTTGATCGATCATGACCCTCTCTCCTCTCTTTGTTAATTCACAAATGTGTCGATTTCTTTGCGCAATCGTGCCGCATTCTTTGCAATTTCTGCTTGCGAACCTTTTGTCAATAATGTTCCTACTCCCATACATTCTACACCAGCATTCAACCATTCTGTAACATTTGTCAAAGAAACGCCCCCTGAAGATAAGATCGGGACAAACGGCAATGGTGTTTTGATTGTTGAGACGATCCTTGGCCCATGTAAAGAAGACGTTGGAAATGCTTTGATCATATCCGCTCCTGCTTCGAGAGCTTCTAAAACCTCAGAGATAGAAGTACAGCCTGGCATGTAGCTGATTTGATAGCGATTGCTTATCTGTGCGACTGCTTTTGAAAAAGCCGGTGAGATGATGAATTCAGCACCATGTAAAATCGCATCCCGAGCGGTTTCGCTATCCAATACGGTTCCAGCACCGACAACGATTTCGTCTTGATAGATTTCTTTCAGTTGCTTGATGATTTCCCCGGCATTGTTATTCGTATAACTGATTTCCAAGCAAGTTATACCACCGGCTTTACAGCCTTCAACAATTTCAACGGCTCGTTCCACTGTTTCGACCCGTACGATCGCCATGATTTTTTCTTTATGGATCCGGTTGAGGATCACGAGCTTCTTATTCATCGAATCCCTCCACTTTTCGATATTCCGCTAAAACTTGATGGATCTCTGGATAGTCCTGTTCATCTACTGGCAGCACCGGCAGCTTAGGATCACCGACAGGAATTCCCATCCAACCTACGCAGTATTTTAGGACACTGGGTACTGTACCGAACTTTAAGATACGGCGAAAGTCTTCAATACTTAATTGATAGTTTCTAGCTTTCTGGGTCTCACCACTTTTAAATGCGTGATAAATAGCTAAGTCAGTTGTCGTTAAGACATTGGAAGTTGCTGCGACTGCCCCATCAGCGCCACATTCCAACGCTTCCAAGATCAAAGAGTCAGAACCTACTAAAATAGAAAAATCGTCTCGCTCATTCAATTTGAGATAGCTTTTGAGGTTTTCTATGTCCCCGCTGCTGTCTTTGATCCCAATAATAGTGGGTATTTTCAGCAATGCGTTAAAGATGGTTTCATTGATCGCAATGCCGGTATTCTTAGGAATATTGTAGAGAATCAATGGGAGTTTTGTCTTTGCAGCAATCATTTTATAGTGTTGGACTACTTCTTGATCCGTAAGCTTGATCAAATAAGGAGTGATGATGGAAGCCGCTGTGACTCCAATGGTTTGAAATTCATTCACTAAATCAATGACAGCTTCTGTCGAAATCCCACCTGCTCCTGCAAATACTGGTACCCGACCTGCTGTCTCCTCTACAACGATGGTTGCCAATTCGAGCTTTTCAGCATGAGATAAGGCATAAAACTCCCCATTGGTCCCTAGGATAAATAACCCATGGATCCCTTTCGCAATCAATTGATTAACTAGTCTTCTAGTGGCTGCTCGATCGATTCCCTGCTCATCTAAAGGACTGACCATGGCTGTAATGATTCCTTCGATCTTCATTCTTCGACACTTCTTTCTTGCATGATAGCACTCCCTAAGCTTCCTCCAGGATGCCATGCATAATAATCATCAATATCAATGGCGGCTTCTTGTTGCAGTAAAATCGACAAGCTTTGTAAAACGATGATTTCTGCCAATATCGAGATTCGTGGGGGTTTGTTCAACGGATCTCCTTCATTCGTGATACCAGCAAACAAGAAGGCATCGGAATGTTTTTGCAGCCATGAGTCGATACCTCCACTCACTCCGATGACTTTTATTCCTAAAGCTTTGAGCGTAAGAAGCGATTTTTTCAATTCTTCTGTTTCGCCGCTATTGGAAATAGCAATCACGACATCCCCTTTTTCGGCTTGGCCGGCAGAGCCGTGGATCGTTTCAGTTCCATCTAAAAAATAGGTAGGAGTGCCTGTGGAAGAAAGCAAAGCTGCTATATATTCCGCAACATGACTTGGCTTACCGATGCCAGTCACATGCACACGCCCCTTCTTTTTTTTTGCAGCAACGATCAGTTCAGCTGCATCGATCAACTGTTGTTGATTGATCTCATTCAAATAAGCTGTAAGCTCATCTTTGGTTGTTTGCAAAAAATAAGCCAAATTCGTTGTTTCCATATAAAATCCTTTCTGTCACTGATCCGTTTTCACTGAATCTTTGCACACTTTGAGATAGTTCTTTTTGCGTGCAAAGATTCAGAAGTTCAGTTGATGACAAATATATTAGCGATCGATTACTGACCAAACAAACTTAATAGTTTATCTAATAAAATTCCCATGACATTGTAGTCGATATTTGGGAATGTCGATCCCTCGATGCCTAAGCTACCATACACCGGGTAAAGAACTGTTGGTAAAAAGGCGAGTAACAGCCCGATGACAAAGGATCCTGCAATCGCTCCCCGCCAACCGCCAGTAGAGTTTCCAAAAACGCCGGCTGTTCCTCCAGAGAAGAAACAAATATGGGCTGCTGGAATGATCACGACTGGAAAATTGAAAAGCACCATGATCAATACTCCCAATAAGCCAGCGACATAAGAGGATAAGAACCCTACAATGACTGCTGTTGGTGCAAACGGGAAAACAGTTGGCACATCCAATGCCGGACGAGAATTTGGAATGAATTTTTCCGAGATCGAAACAAATGCCGCCGTAATTTCAGACAAGAACATGCGCACACCAGTCATCAAGATCGACATCCCCGCAGTAAAGGTAAATGCCTGCACGAAAGGAAAGACCAGCCAATGAGTCGTTCCTGCTAATTCTTGAGTGACATCTCGTCCCGCTTTTAATGCAGAGATATAGAATAGCACTAGCATAACTGCCGCAACGCCCATCAAGAAGTCTCTAAAAAAGGATAACCATTTCGGAAAATTGATGTGTTCCGTTGTTTTATCTTTGTGTTTACCAAATAGCATCCCAATGTAACCAGACAATGCATAACCCACCATGTTAAAGTGTCCAATGGCGGTCTCATCACTGCCAGTAATGCGCCGCATAAATGGTTGGCACAGCTGAGGTAACGCAGCAGAGAAAAAGCCGAGTAATGTTCCGCCAATTAATATCGCTGGAATATCAGCAAACTGATGAGCCTTTAGGATCAGTGACAACACACAAGCAAAAAATAAACTATGCCCTGTAGTAAAGAAAATATTTTTAAATGGCGTGATTCGAGCAATGACTAAGTTCATCAAAAAGCCGAGAATCAATGTACAACTGGTCACAAATGCAAATTCTGTTTGGGCTAGGGCAGTGGCGGCCTCTGGCGATGCAACGACCCCTACGATGTTGAACCCTTTTTGGAATAGGGTATTGAAATTCTGTAGTGCGCCAGTCATGATCGAACCGCCGGAACTGAATACTAAGAAACCGATGATGGTTTTAAAGGTTCCAGTCAACACTTCGGTCATTGATTTTTTTTGGGCCAATAACCCAATCATTGCAACTAAACCTAAAAGTACGGCTGGCGTACTAAGAAAACTGATAATTAAATCCATGAGCGTTTCTCCTTCATTGATTTTTAGACTAATGCGGCTGCGATTTTTTCTTTGATTTCTTTCTTATCAACGATGTTGTTGATCCCAATAATGGTTTGCTGCAAATTTTTTTCTCTTAATTCATTGGCAACATCTGTCAAAGTAATGATCAGATCTCCCGTAAAACCAGAGACCGCATCTAAAGACGCATGTTCCACCTCGATTGGAAAGTCATTTTCCCGGATGACCTCATTCACTTTGATTTTTAACATCAGACTTGAGCCTACGCCTGCTCGACAGGCAATCAGTGCTTTATGCATAGTTATTCTCTCCTTCAAATTTTTTTAGAAATGCAATTAGTTCGTTTTTTTCAGTCATTCGTCCTAACAATTCCAGAAAGTCTTTGTTGCCCAGCAACTCAGCCAGTTCGGATAACAATGAAATATGGGATTCATTGTCTGGTGCGCTAAGGGGAAACAAAAATTTGACAGGATCATTTGATTCATGACCAGAAATGACGGGTCGTTCTAATCGAGTGAATCCTAATGCTAATTTCTTTGCCCCCTTCTCTATGGGTGCATGAGGCAGCGCAATTTGTTTCGTAATAACAATGTAAGGCCCAATCTCATGATAAATGGAAAGGATGGATGAAATGTATTCATTCTCGATGACATCGGCAGTCAATAGCGGCTGTGCGGATGCCTTGATTGCTTCGTCAAAATTTTCTACTGAGATATCCAATTGGATATAGTCTTCTTTTAATAATTCGCTTAACAAAGTTAACCACCTCTCGTACAAAGAATTCTCGAGTCTTCTTGTATGCGTTTACTATAAGCAATATCACTGGTACCGGCAATAGTGATTGCGTTCATCTCTTCTAGAAAAAAGCTTGAAAAACTGAACTGTAGCCAATGAAATTTGCTGAATTTTGCTGTTTTATCAACTTACAGCAACTAGTCTGCTCTCAGTGATTGTCATTCTGTTCAACTTGTGGGTGTCATTACTAGAAAAAGCGGGCTAAATGCTCCTAAAAGATCTGCTGCAAGATGATCGAGCTACTAAATAAAACAGCAAAAAAGCAGACATCTTACCTCAAAAGATGCCTGCTTGATACCTGTCATAGGTTAGTGAGACAGATTCAGCTGCTTATTTCCATTTTAAATTTAGCAGCTCCATCATTTCATGATACGCGGTTTCGATTCGCTGGCGTTTGTCTTCGGGTACTTTATCCGCATACTTCCCCCCAGGAAGATATTCTTCTGCCAGTACAACTTGAAAATCATAGGCTTCGGTAGTGCCAAACTCTGGATCGTCATATCTACGATCAGGGATCGGCTCTTTAGAGACCCATGTTGGATGCAGCTTGATATCACTCAAAAATGTACGATCACCTTCTTTTGTGAGTTCGACTTCTGGAATGACCCCTCGCTCGGTCCAATAGTTGTTGACTGTTTCGTAGCGTTGATTGGATAGCAAATTTCCCATTGAATAGAGAATAAATTTTTTCTCGCCGTCTTTTTCGATGATTTCTGTTGGTTCAGCGACATGTGGATGACCGCCAAAAATGATGTCCGCTCCGAGGTCGATCATTTGTCGATAAATCTTCTGCTGCTCTTCTGTAGGTTCTAAGGAATATTCTACACCGAGTTGCGGCATAACAACGGTGATGTCGGCTACTTTCTCTGCCTCTTTGATTTCAGCTGCTACTTTTTCCATGGATAAATCTTTTAAATAGGTCGTATATTCTTCCGGTGCCAAGCTAGCTTCATTGCCATTGAATCCGTAAGCATAAGCCAGCATCGCTACTTTGATGCCATTGGCTTCTTTGACGAATATCCCTTGATCATTTACATTGACACCAATCGGCTCCAATCCAATCTCCTGAAAAGCATTAGCAGTCGTTTTAAGCCCTTCGATTCCAGTATCCAAAATATGATTATGGGCTAGATCAATCACATCAAAACCAGCTGCTTTGATACTTTCTACTACATTCGGAGGCGCATTAAAGGTAGGATAACCGCCTAGTTCTTTGTTGGGATTGATGGTGCCTTCAAAGTCACCAAAAGCAATATCGGCAGAAGCGATCAACGGTTGCACCTGCTCAAAGTCATTGTCAAAATCATAGCGTTTCCCATCAAATGCACTCATATAAACTGGTCTGTGATAGAGCATATCGCCACTTGCTGTCAGAGTAATTTTCGACGATTGAGAGGCCGTTGTTGTTTCTTGGCTGGAAGTAGAAAGTGACACTTGGTTATCTGGGGAGCTTGTTGACGAATCAGTCCCAGTACGCATGGTGTGAATCAGCCAATAACTAACGGCAATCGTAACAAGCAGTAAACTTATGCTCAATGCCCATAGAAGCTGTCTTTTCCGTTGTTCAATCCTTCGTTGTTGCCTCATTGCTGCTCTCCGCCTTCCCAATGTAACTTTCATTATCAACGTTCGCTCGTTCTTGTTTGCATTACTGTTTATGATATTTGCTTTATCTACATTTCGTTTCATGCTGTTTTTCTGCTTACTTTCTTTAATAAAACAAACCTATATATCATGTATATAATTAATCATACTAAAGAATCAGTTCTTTTGATAGCCCTTTCTCATAAAAAGAGCAGCTAGGCATTTCTGCCTAACTGCTTTACTCATACTCGCTAGTTACCTAATAAAACTGGCGTTAGATTCATGGATAATTTTTAGATTTTCTCTTCTTGCTTTACTGGACAGCTTTGATGGCAATCAGAACAACTGCCTTTTTTGACCATTCGATAAAGCACTTTTCCTGCATAGCCAAAGATCACTAGACTTAAAAGAATCGTTGCAATCATTTTTCGCCTCCTACTACTTCTCCGACTACTTGTAATAGTGGTGAATTTTTTTGTTGGGGTCTCTTTATCAGAGCAAACAGCAACAAACCAAGAACAATCAACGCTGCCAAGGTTCCTACTGTCAGTTGCCCTCCTTCAAAGAAGATATGCCCGAATTGGTAAACAATCAGACTTGCACAATAAGCCAGTCCACACTGGTAACTAATAGCCAACCAAGTCCACTTGCTATCCCCCATTTCACGATGGATCGCGCCGATGGCCGCAAAACAAGGGGCACACAATAAGTTAAAAATCAAAAAGGAGTAGGCGGCTACTGGGGTGTAATCGCCTCGCAGCACTTGCCAGATCTCTGTACCGGTTTCAGAAACCCCACTTTGGCCGTACAAAATCCCAAAAGTCCCGATGACATTTTCTTTTGCCACCAATCCTGTAATGGTCGCCACGGCACCTCGCCAAGTGCCCCAGCCTAGTGGCGCAAAAATCGGTGCTAACAAACGGCCGAAAAAGGCTAAGATGCTTTCTTCTTCCCCCACTCGATCAAAGGTAAAGTTGTAGCTAGAAGTAAACCAGATAAAGATACATGCAACGAAGATGATCGTTCCGGCTTTTTTGATGAAGGCTACGGCCCGATCAATCGCACTTTTCAACACGGTTCCTAGTTGCGGCAAATGATAGGCAGGCAGCTCCATGATGAAGGGTGCTGGGTCGCCGGCAAAGAGAGCAGTCTTTTTCAATGCGATACCTGATAAAATAATGGCCCCCATCCCAATGAAATACGCAGAAGGTGCGACCCATGAACTGCCGGGAAAGAACGCCCCGGAAATCAGTGCAATGATCGGCAGCTTTGCAGAACAAGGCATAAATGTCGTGACCATGACCGTCAAACGGCGATCTTTTTCATTTTCAATAGTCCGGCTGGCTATGACCCCAGGTACACCACAGCCAGTAGCGATCAGCATCGGAATGAAAGACTTTCCTGACAAACCAAACTTGCGGAACAAGCGATCCATCACAAAAGCGATGCGTGCCATGTAGCCGCAATCTTCTAATAACGCCAAGCAGAAAAAGAGCACAAAAATTTGTGGAACAAATCCAAGGACAGCCCCGACACCCGCCACGATCCCGTCTTGGATCAATTCCTGCAGCCATTGGGCTACTTGCCATTGGTTCATCAGCTGCTGCAGAATATCCGGGACTAAGCTGCCAAACAGGACATCATTGACCCAGTCGGTGCCCATCGTACCGATCGATTGGATGGATAAGAAGTAGATTCCCCACATGAAAAGGGCAAAAATCGGTAGTGCCAGTAGGCGGTGGGTCAACACACGGTCGATTTTGTCGCTTAAGGACAAGCGGTACTCTTCTTCCTTGACTGTTGCTAAAGCTAACAATTGTTGAATGAATCCATACCGTTCGTTTACTATAATTGCATCGCTTTGCTCATCAAAAATCATTTCCGTGATTTTAATGATTTCCGCTAATTCTTTTTCATCGCTCGGAGTCAAAGCGACTTGTTGACGAATCAATTCGTCACCTTCAAACAGCTTGACAGCAATCCAGCGTCGTTTGCTCTCGGGAATTTCAGTTGGCAATAGACCAATGATCTCTGCTAAAGCCGCCTCTAAACGTGAATCGTAGATGACGCTTGACTGACCATTTCCTGCTCTTTTCTTTGCAGCATCGATCAGCTTATTCAGTCCCTGTTGTTTCAAGGCACTGATTCCCACAACCGGTACGCCTAAGCCATAGGCTAGCTTCTCAAAGTTGATCTGGATCCCTTTGCGCTTTAAAAGATCGATCATATTGATTCCCACTATTGTAGGCAGACCCATTTCCAACAATTGTAAAGTGAGGTAGAGATTCCGCTCCAAGTTCGTTCCATCAACGATATCTAAAACCGCATCGATGGGGGCTTCTGCCAAATAATTTCTCGAGATCACTTCTTCAGGAGTATAAGGAGACAATGAATAGATACCCGGCAAATCCTGGATCGTGATTTCTTTGGCTTTACGGAGCTTTCCTGATTTTCGTTCGACTGTCACTCCCGGCCAGTTCCCAACGGTTTGCTTGGCCCCCGTCAGTTGGTTGAAGGTGCTAGTTTTGCCGCTATTGGGATTGCCGACTAATGCGAATTGATAGGTCATTCCTCTACTCCTTTTTCAACAAAGACGAAAGCTGCTTCTTGTTTTCTCAGCGACAATTCATACCCTCTTAAGCGAATCTCGATCGGATCACCTAGTGGCGCTAGTTTCACGATATGAATCGGCACATTCTTGGTGATCCCCATATCCATCAATCGCCGCCGCAAAGCACCAGTCGTTGCAATTTTTACCACCTTGCCCTGCTCTCCTACATGTAATTGATCTAGAGAAGTCAAAACCGTCTGCTGTTGTCTTTCGGACACGTCAATCTGCTCCATGACGCTGGCATCCAATGCGATCCGGTTGTCCCGATGCAAGATGATGCCGCTTTTACAGTTTTTTTGAACCATGAGAATGTCAACGCCTACCCGAAGACCCAAATCATTTAAATGCGCCGTGACGTTCTTTGGTGTCGTGATCGCTTCGATTTGGTATATTCTGGAAGCCTCTGTTTGCGCCATTTTCATGATTTCTTCCTCCTCTTGTGAAAGATTCCTATTATTTATTCGTTCAATTGAGAATGATTATCATTATAATAGAGCGATTTAGGACTAAAGTCAATCTGTTTCACAGAGGAACTTGAAAGTTCGTTCACAATTCGATTTTTTTTTACTCACATCCATTGCATATTCTCGGATCTTTTTGGCTATAAATCGCGATTTTCTAGGAAAAATCAGCTTTTTTTGGCTGTATAAAAACTGGCTAAACACTATAAATTGTGTATGTAATTTTCACAAGCACTAGATATAGTGTTTTTCCGTTGACTTTCTCCAAGACTTATTTATACTAGATTTATAACTACTACTGACTCGGAGGAAATCATTATGAATATTAAACTATTTTCAAAAAACAACTGTATGCAATGTAAAATGGCAAAACGCTTTTTAAGCGATAATCATATTTCTTTTGAAGAAATCAATATTGACAACCAGCCTGAAGCAATTGAGTTTTTGAAAGAACAAGGATTCCAAAGCGTTCCGATCATCACTTCTGATGCACAAACAATCATTGGCTTCCGTCCGGATCAATTACGTCAATTGGCCAGCTAAGCAGTAACTTAACCAATGTGTTTTTGGAGGATTTGTCAGTCGTCAAGACCTGCAGATCCTTTTTTATACGATCAAAACAAGGAAAGAGGTTGCTTTTTATGAGCTTGAAAGAAATCAAAGATGTAAGCTATTTTAAATTGAACAATGAAATCAACCGCCCCGTTGATGGACAGATCCCTCTACACAAAGATAAAGAAGCCCTGGCGGCTTTTTTCAAAGAAAATGTTGAGCCAAATACGATGACTTTCGATTCAGTCACTGACAAAATCGATTACTTGATTGAACATGACTACTTAGAAGAAGCTTTCATTCGTAAGTATCGTCCTGCGTTTATCGAAGAACTTTATCAGTTTCTGTCGGAACAGCATTTTACCTTCAAGTCCTTCATGGCAGCGTACAAATTTTATTCTCAATATGCATTGAAAACTAATGATGGAACAGCCTATTTGGAAAGCTATGAGGACCGTGTAGCATTCAATGCCCTCTATTTTGCAGATGGAGATGAAGAATTAGCTTTGGCTTTGGCTGATGAAATGATCTATCAGCGTTATCAGCCGGCAACACCTTCTTTTTTGAATGCTGGCCGCAAACGTCGAGGCGAATTGGTTTCTTGTTTCCTGATCCAGTTGACCGACGATATGAACGCAATCGGTCGGGGGATCAATTCCGCATTGCAACTTTCTCGAATCGGCGGCGGCGTGGGAATCACGTTGTCTAACCTACGGGAAGCTGGTGCGCCAATCAAAGGCTACGAAGGCGCTGCCAGTGGTGTGATGCCGGTCATGAAATTGTTCGAAGATAGCTTTAGCTACTCCAATCAACTCGGGCAGCGGCAAGGTGCTGGTGTCGTTTATCTCAACGTGTTCCATCCAGACATCATCAGTTTCCTATCTGCCAAAAAAGAAAATGCGGATGAAAAAATCCGGGTCAAGACTCTTTCTCTTGGTGTGATCGTTCCTGATAAATTCTATGAATTGACCCGTAAAAATGAAGACATGTATTTATTCAGCCCATACAGTGTCGAAAAAGAATACGGTATTCCGTTCTCTTACATCGACATCACAAAAGAATACGACAATTTAGTCATGAATCCTAACATTCGTAAAACAAAAATCAAAGCTCGGGACCTTGAAAATGAAATTTCGAAATTGCAGCAAGAATCTGGCTATCCTTACATCATCAATATTGATACCGCCAATCGTTCCAACCCAATCGATGGCAAAATCATTATGAGTAACCTTTGTTCAGAGATCCTGCAAGTTCAAGAACCTTCTGTAATCAACGGCAAACAAGAATATGAAGTGCTTGGCACCGACATTAGTTGCAATCTTGGTTCAACAAACATCGTCAATTTGATGGACAGTCCTGATTTTGGAAAATCCGTCCGTGCCATGACTCGCGCATTGACTTTTGTTACAGATGCTTCTGACATCGACGTTGTTCCTTCTATTCAAAATGGAAATGCGTTGAACCATACGATTGGTTTAGGTGCAATGGGCTTGCATACCTATTTTGCGAAGAATCAAATGGAATATGGTTCTCCTGAATCATTAGAATTCACAGACTTATACTTTATGTTGCTCAACTACTGGACACTTGTAGAAAGCAATAACATCGCCAAAGAACGGGGCGAAGTGTTCCATAACTTTGAGAAATCAGCTTATGCGGATGGCAGCTATTTCACAGACTATATCACAGGGGATTACCAACCAAAATCAGACAAAATCAAAGCGTTGTTCGACGGTGTCTTTATTCCTTCTGGAGAAGATTGGGCCGCATTGGCAGAAGCAGTCAAAAAAGACGGCTTGTACCACCAAAACCGTTTAGCCGTTGCGCCAAATGGTTCTATCTCTTATATCAATGATACAAGTGCGAGTATCCATCCAATCACACGAATGATCGAAGAACGGCAAGAAAAGAAAATTGGGAAGATTTACTATCCTGCACCTTACTTGAGCAATGATACGATTGGTTACTATCGCTCAGCCTATGATATGGATATGCGTAAAGTTATCGATGTTTATGCAACTGCACAAAAACACGTGGATCAAGGAATGAGTATGACCCTCTTCATGCGCTCAGATATTCCAGAAGGGCTCTATGAATGGAAAGAAACCAGTAAACAGACAACCCGTGACTTGAACATTCTGCGTCATTATGCGTTCCATAAAGGGATCAAATCGATTTATTATGTACGGACCTTTACGGATGACGCAGAAGAAATCGGCAGCAATCAATGCGAAAGCTGTGTGATTTAATCACGCACGCTAAGCTAAGCACTGACTAAGAACAAAAAAACTACCTGATTGAATCAAATGTCTTCACCAAAGCATGATCGAGATGGATTAGAGATCCTCCCGAAAGGTTGAAGGCATTTGCGACTGACAATCAGGTAGGCTCCTTTTGTTCTTGTCTCTGGTATCAAGACTACTATTGGAGGAACCTAAGATGGGCAAAACTTATTATGAAGCAATCAACTGGAATGCGATTGAAGACATCATCGATAAATCAACTTGGGAAAAGCTGACAGAACAATTCTGGCTAGATACGCGTATTCCATTATCCAATGATTTAGATGATTGGCGGACACTTTCAGATCTAGAAAAAACAACGGTTGGTTATGTATTTGGCGGGCTAACACTGCTCGATACGGTTCAATCAGAAAGCGGAATGGATCAGCTGCGTAAAGACGTACGCACGCCCCATGAAGAAGCTGTTTTGAACAATATTCAATTCATGGAATCTGTCCATGCCAAAAGTTATTCTTCTATCTTTAGCACATTGAATACAAAAGCCGAGATCGATGAAATCTTTGAATGGACCAATACGAATCCCTATCTGCAAAAAAAAGCAGAACGTATCAATGAGATCTATAAGAACGGGACTCCCCTTGAAAAGAAAATTGCGAGTGTTTTTCTAGAAACGTTTCTTTTTTATTCCGGTTTTTATACACCGCTCTATTATTTAGGCAATAATAAATTGGCTAACGTTGCAGAGATCATTAAACTGATTATCCGTGATGAATCGGTACATGGAACGTATATCGGCTACAAATTCCAATTAGGTTTCAATGAGCTTCCTGAAGAAGAACAACAGCGTTTGAAGGACTGGATGTACGATTTGTTGTATGAATTGTATGAAAATGAAGAACGGTACACCGAAGAATTGTATGACGCGATCGGCTGGACGGAAGAAGTCAAAACCTTCTTGCGCTACAATGCAAACAAAGCATTGATGAACTTAGGCCAAGATCCCCTGTTTCCAGATACGGCCAATGATGTCAATCCGATCGTAATGAATGGTATCTCTACCGGAACCAGCAATCACGATTTCTTCTCTCAAGTGGGGAATGGCTATCTATTAGGAACGGTAGAAGCAATGAAAGATGATGACTATTTCATCGGTCTAGGAGATTAAAAAAAGTTGACCTTTTATTAGGTCAACTTTTTTTCGCGTTTTGAAGCCTTACAGCATCACATTTTTAAGGAAGTCGAGGGTTTCATCCAAACATTTCTTTGATTCTTCTAGCGAATAATCAAATTGGTATTCATGATTGACTGCCTCAGGAACATCTTTGTAAAAGAGAGATTTAACTGGCACATCTAGCTCTTGAAGCTTCTGATCAAAAGCGATTCCTTGATCCTGGAAAGAATAGGCATTGCCATCCGTGATATAGGTTGGCGGAAATTCTTTGGTCAATTTATTGACTAATGACACTTGCTGCAATTCCTTACTGTTTTTCCAATCTTTGGTTCCTAATAAAGACCACGCGACTGTTTTAACAAAGAATTTCATGAAGCGATCATCAGAAGTTTGATGAGCCATTTGCTTCAAGTCAACAGGTCCGCAATAAGAAATGAATCCTTTTATATCTCCTGATGGGATCACTTGCGTCATCTTCATATCTTTGGCGTAATCCGAATTGGTTTGGATCGCTAAGAATTGCCCAGCAATCTGTGAGCCGGCAGAGTCTCCACCAAAAATGACTTTTTTAAAGTCTAACATTGGATATTGCGCTGCCTCTTTCTTGATCGATTGATAGGCTTGATTGATTTGTTTGACTTGCCCTGGGTATTCTAGACTAGGAGCCCACTCATAGTTCAATGAAACCACTGCCACTTGTCCGCGATCTGCTAAGTAGGTCGCAAATTCTTTGGCCCCTTCCTTATCACCACCGACGTAACCACCACCATGCACCCAGAAAACAACTGGTACTTTCGAAGCACCTTGGGGATGATAGAGGTCAAATGTACTACGATCATAGTCAGAAGTATAGGTCAGATCATTTTTTACCGTCACATGAGGCAAACTTTTTTGATACGCGGTTTCATCTGTGATCTTCACCTCGTCATTAAACATTTTTCCAATCAGATAGGCCCCTGGACGAGGCGACACTTGAAAAGCAATCAGTACGACTAGTGCTAGTGTTACTAGAATACCGACAAGCCATAAACAAACACGCAAAATTTTTTTCACATACATGCTCCTTTGCTCTTTTTTCAGCTTCTTTATTTAACCACTTTCGCTGGAAGAATTCAATCAAACGAAGGAATTTATCAAAAAAAAGAAACGATAGCCATCTAGCAGATCGCTATCGTTTAAAAGATCAATGAGTCAATTAGAGCGGTAAAATCATGAATAGTCCGGCTGCCAATGCTGCACCGATAAAAGGTCCAATGATTGGTACAAACGCATATCCCCAGTCAGATGTTCCTTTATTTTTGATGGGCAAAATTTGATGGGCGATCCGCGGACCTAAATCTCGAGCTGGGTTGATGGCATATCCTGTCGGTCCGCCTAAAGAAAGACCGATCGCCAAAATCAAGATTCCGACTACGATTGGGTTCAAGCCATCCGTAAAGGTATTTGCACCAAATGCCAACAAGCCAAATACTAAAACAAACGTACCGATCACTTCGGTCATCGTATTCGCGGCTAAGTTACGAACGGCAGGTCCAGTGGCAAATGTCCCTAAAATAGCGCCTTGATCTTCTGTTTCATCCCATAACGGCAAGTAATTGAGCCAAACAAGAATTGCACCGACGATCCCGCCTGCTAACTGTGCTAACATGAAAGGTACCGCCAATCCCCAAGAAAAATTACCCGTCATTGCCATTCCCAACGTTACAGCAGGGTTCAAATGGGCAGGTCCCATGAAACCAGAGGCATAAACAGCAATCGTCACAGCTGTTGCCCAGCCTGTCGCGATCACGATCCAGCCGGAAGCTTCTGCTTTACTCTTTTTAAGGTTGACTGCCGCACAAACACCATCCCCCAGTAAAACTAAAATTGCCGTTCCCAGAAATTCACTAAAGATTTGTGTTGCATCACTCATATCATTCTCCTCCTTTTAAGGCACTCAAATCTGATTCCGCAATTACTTGATCCAATTCTTCGGCATACATTTGCTTGTCTGCAGCTGTCCATTCAAAATAATCCGCCATTGCATCGATCACACCAACTTTGATCTGATCCAACGTATCTCGCATAAAGAGAACATGATTGGTTCGTCGCAATAAATAATCCACAGGGGTCAGAACCAGTTCTTCTTGCAAGGCATAATTCAATGCCGTGCTTTCTTTTTCGTCCAGCCCCGCAAACGTGGTTTTATAGGTAAGGACTATCGGTAAGTTTGAACCGTAAAGATCGGCCAAGTATCGCGCATCTTCAGGGGAAAAACCGGCAGCTTCGGCGGTTTTCGCCAATTGCGCCAGTTCGTCCTCGACATTGGTCGGATCAATTTCGCCGCCAGACACCGGATAACGCGTGGAATCCACTAATTCAAACTGCTGCCCTTTTGCAGCCAGTAATTCATTGATTCGTTTGACGGCGCCTTCAGCCATTAACCGATAATCTGTAATCTTGCCCCCGGCCAGTGTCAACAGTCCGTCTTGAGACATTTCCAAGCTGCTGCCCCGAGAAACTTGTGAAGGATCCACACTGCTGGCTTCTAGACGTTCCTCTGCTTGTTTGATCGCCCTTTCGACTTGCGGGCGTTTGCGGTGATCGTCCAAATACGCTTCTACAGTTTGCACGATTTGATCAAAGCTTTCATCCGAAAGTTTGCTCTTAGCTCCGCCGTTGTAATCAGAACCGCCATTAGCCGTGATCAGCGGGCGTAACCCCGCCCAGCTAGCTTCAATATCATCCAGTTGGATCGCAGCTTCTGGAAAGCGATGGTTGATGATCTCTAAAAGATAATCGACGTCTTCTTGCGTAACAGTCGGATGGGAAAAATCGCCCGTGTAATCCGTATCTGTCGTACCAAAATACGTCTTGTTCTCCCTAGGAACCACAAAAACCATCCGACCATCATTCTTGCCAGTATCAAAATAAGTTGGCTGAGGTACTTTCAGCTTTTCACGATCCACCACTAAATGGACACCTTTGGTTGGGCGCATTTGCGGCGGTAAGTTATCATTGCTATCTAATTCTCGAACGATATCAGACCATGGTCCAGTGGTATTGATCACAACTTTCGCATGGATGGCGAATTGTTCTTTCGTTAATTGATCTTCTACTTGAACACCATTGATTTTTCCTTGTTCATCATGAAGCATACCGACAACTTTGGCTTTGCTGATCATTGCAGCACCATCTTGATGGGCCCGTTTGATATTTTCGATCACTAAACGGGCATCGTTGTTGCGGAAATCCAGATAGACTCCGCCTCCGGTCAAGTTCTCATGTTGCAGTTGCGGTTCTCGTTCCAATACTTCTTCTTTCGTCAACGTATAATTGGCATATTTACTATCTGTTACATTTGCCAGACGATCATACAAATCCATGGCAATCTTGACAGAAAAAAGATTGAAGGTTGCACCGGGCTCATCGTAGATAGGTAAAAGCATGGGATCTGGTTTAGGAATATGGGGAGCGATCTGTTGCACGATCGCTCGTTCCCTCACTGTATCTGCCACAACTTCGACATCAAATGTTTTCAAATAGCGGATGCCCCCATGAACCAGTTTCGTCGAACGAGAGGAGGTTCCTTCAGCAAAATCCTGCATTTCTACCAAAATCGTTTTCATGCCGGCAGCTGCCGTTTGCACGGCGACTCCAGCACCAGTGATTCCGCCACCAATGATCAATACATCATAGGTCGTATTTTTTGCTTCTGCTAGGGCGTGTTGCCGATCTTTATAAGAAAAAGTCATGGCTTACTCGCCTTCTTTCTTCACTTTGAATTTAAACATCTGAGTCGCTGCCACTGCTTGTTTCCATCCTTCATAAAGGTTCTCACGTTCATCAGCTGGCATTTCTGGTGTAAAGAGTTGACCATCTTCTGCCATTGCTTTCAATTCGTCGAGGTCTTTCCAGAAGCCGACGGCCAAGCCAGCTAAATAAGCCGCCCCCAGTGCTGTCGTTTCAAGATTGGCTGCCCGTTGTACTTCAATATCTAAGATATCTGCTTGGAATTGCATCAAAAGATCATTTTTAGCAGCCCCGCCATCCACTTTCAACAATGGGATATCGATCCCTGAATCTTTTTTCATGGTATCGATGACATCCTTCGATTGATAAGCGACAGCCTGCAAGGTCGCCCGCACGAAGTCTTCTTTCGTTGTCCCGCGGGTCAAGCCAAAAACTGCTCCCCGAGCATCAGAATCCCAATAAGGTGCACCTAATCCCGTAAAGGCTGGTACGACATAGACTTCATTGTCGCCAGTCGCTTTTGCCGCTAATTCTTCAGATTGCGGAGACGTCTCGATCATACGTAAGCCATCCCGCAACCATTGGATCGCTGAGCCGGCAACAAAAATACTACCTTCCAATGCGTAGTATACTTTACCATTGATTCCATAGCCGATCGTGGTCAACAGATCATTGTCGGATAATTGTGGTTCCTCTCCGGTATTCATAACGATAAACGCCCCTGTACCGTACGTATTTTTGATCATGCCTTTTTCAAAAGCCATTTGCCCAAAGAGAGCAGCCTGTTGGTCCCCTGCCATCCCAGCAATCGGTACTTCACTGCCATAAAAATGATAGCTGCGAGTATGGCCGTAAACTTCGGAGTTGCTTTTGACTTCCGGCAACATGGATGCTGGAATATTTAACAAATCCAAAATTTCTTGATCCCATTCTAAACGATGGATGTTATAAAGCATGGTCCGACTCGCATTGGAGTAATCCGTCACATGGACTTGCCCATCTGTCAGTTTCCAGACAAGCCACGAATCAATGGTACCGAATAGTAGATCCCCATTCTCTGCTTTTTCTTGTGCACCTTCCACATTATCAAGCAGCCAGCGGATTTTCGTAGCAGAGAAGTAAGCATCGATCACTAACCCTGTCTTTTCATGGATCATGTCTGTATGTCCGTCGGCTTTCAATTGGTCAGCAATCGGAGAAGATTGGCGCGATTGCCAAACGATCGCATTGGCGATCGGTTGACCGGTATTTTTATCCCAAACAACTGTTGTTTCCCGTTGGTTGGTAATCCCGATTCCGGCGATTGCTTCAGGTCGAATCCCAGATTCGATAAAGGCTCCCGCGATAACTGATTGAACAGAGTTCCAGATTTCATTGGCATTGTGTTCTACCCAACCAGATTTTGGAAAATATTGGGGAAATTCCTTTTGCGAACTACCGACATTTTGTCCGTTGCGGTCAAAAATAATTGCTCTTGAGCTTGTAGTTCCTTGATCGATTGCCATAATATAGTTTTTCTCTGCCATGTTTCTCTCTCCTTTTAAATGGTTGATTTATTCTTTTGATACCGTTTTCTTACATTTATCTTACTCGAATTACCTGTAGTGATCTCGTCAACTTTTTAGAGATTTTCTAAGAAATTGACGAAATCTGGAAAAACGCCATTAGTTGAAGCGTTCGCGAATCATCTTTTTGATTTTTTCTCGATCGTAAGTCGTCCCTAACTCACTGATCCGATATGTAGGAATCGATGTTTCAATCGGATAATTCGTCAAGATCAGATCATAGTCTTGTTCTTTAGCATAGCGCTCAACGACGACCCCATTCAAATTTTTTAAGTACAGCAGCCACATATAAAAGACTGCCTCTTTGAAAAGTGCATCCATATTCAACGCGATGCCTACCCGAAATTCCCGATTGATTTGGTAATCAATGATCGTCAGGACACTCAAATATTTGACCATGGTCATCATATACAATGTATTTTCTTCTGATGCTTCCAGCTTCATTTCTTGTACAGCAGTATTCAATAAACGTTCACTGATCTGGCGAATATTACGACTTGAGAGTTTTGCTTCTAATTGCCAAATATTTTCTCGATCAAAAACTTCGACATCTCCTTTGAAAAAATACAAACGACTATGGATCTGAGAAAGATGAAAATAACAATTGGCTTCGATTTCTTGCGGGACAGCCGGTCGATACAAATGCAGGATATGTTCCAAGATCAGCGTATCGGTAAGTGCTGTCGGCGTAAATCGGGAGCGTTGCAGCATGTACTGGCGAAAATCTTGTTCAGAGAAAACGGAAAAGGAAAGCAAGAAAACAAAATGGAGCATCGCCTCTTCTTCACGAACTTCCAGTGCATAATGCCCAAAACTGCGAAAGACAAGTTCCCGCAGTTGCTGATACAATGGATCTTTCTCATAAAATGCCATGTTTTCCCGTAGTCTTTGAAACGATTGTCCGGGCGCTTTTAAACGATACTTCATGATCTTCAGCCACAAACTGACCCGTTGCTGTGCTTCCTCGGTAAAGGTCAGATTGAGCCCACGAGCGATCAGTCCCACAAATTTTGTATCAATCGGTAATGGCTGACTCTTGAAAGAATTTAAGTACCAAAGCAGCTGAAAATAAAAATAGCGAATCTGAGCTTCTTCCCCCATGAGTTTCCCCTGCCAAATCTCTAATCCGAATTCTGCCAACACTTGATTCAATTCTTTGATTTTGCGAAACAGGGAGGATTCACTAATCATTAATTTTTGCGCTAACGGAATCGTGGCGATTTCTTGATTGATCAATACATGTTCCAGCACTTGAAATTTGATCGACGAGTGGTAGAACACATATTCAATCTGATTCAACGAGAACTCTGGGCTCGTTTCTAGAACTAATGATGAACCTTGATAAAAAAGATGGCATTGATCAGAATAAGGAGCTAAATATAGAAATAACTCATCAACATATTTTTCTAAGGATGGTTTGCTGATCCTAAGGTAAGCAGCCATCTCATGAAGCTCTAGTTCACCTCCAACTAGAAGCAGCTTTTTCAGTAGCTGTAATTGCTTGGCTTCTTTTTTTTCTAATAATTGTTCAAATTTCATTGGCAGCACTTCCTAAAGCAATCGCATTGGACAGTTCAAAGACATCAGTAAAATGAGGATGAAAAAAGAAATCTTTTTGCGCTAACTCTGACAATGTGCTCTCCTTTTCAATGGCAAATGCCAGCAGGTTGATTTTTTCTAAGAGATTGTACTTTGACAGTAACTGAGCGCCCAATACTTGCCCGCTTGTCTTGGCAATGATCAGTTTCCCGTGGATCGGTGTGTCATCTACTAATGAAGCTTTAGCGGTAAATTTTTTGACGGTAATTTCTTGTTCATAAAAGAAGCGATCTGATTCAGTCATTCCTGTACTAGCCAGATACCAGCCAAACAGATGGGTTCCCACTGTCCGTAAGCCGCCGCGAAAAGGTTCTTTTTTCTCTTGCAAATTATGCGCAGCAGCGATTCCGGAACGAACTGCATTGTTTACTAATGGCATATAAGCCGTATCCCGTGTAATTGGACTGTAGATCTGAATCAAGTCACCGACAGCAAAAATACCCTTTTCGGAAGTTTCCAAATAAGCATCCGTCCAAATCGTATGATCACTGTGCAAGCGCAGCTGCTGAAATGCTGGGTGCGGCCGCGGTCGGACATTGACGGTCGTCAATGCAAGCGCGCTGAGCAATGTCCGATTGGCGGTCTCCACTCGGAAGCCTGTTTCCGTGGATTCAATGGCAATGGTAGGTTCTGCCAGATAAAGCTGCAGATTTTTTATTTGTGCTAATTCATCTAAAAAAGGAGCCAGAAACGATTGATCAAAATATTTGAATAAAGGATACGTCATTGATTCCACTAGTTGGACTTGTTTTCCTAGCGTCGTTAATGTGTTGGCTGCTTCCATACCTGCTTGTCCAGCCCCAACGATCGTAATCGTTTCTGCCTGATCTAATTCCTGAATAAATTGCTTGGCAGCGCCGTAATCTTTATAGGTCAATGCGGCTTCATTCATCGGTAAGAGAATTTCTGATTCTTGTGCAGATCCTGCTGCTAAGATCAACCGATCATAAGCGATTCTGCGCTGATCTGTTTGAACGAAATGGTTCTTAGGATCAAGTTTCAACATTGTTTCTTGCAATGCTACTTGAATGTCCAACTGCTCAAGCTGTTCCTTGGAGCAAAAGAATGCGTCTTGCAACGAAGGAATCTTGCCTTCTAAATACAGGAGCATCCCGCTGGGAATAAACCCGATATGGGCTTTTTTTTCAATCAATACGATTTCAGATTCTGGATAGATTTTGCGTGCTTCGATGGCGCAGCTGATCCCTCCGAATGAACCGCCGATGATCACGATTTTCATACACTCACCTCTTAGTCTAAGCTTAAATGAAACGCTCTCATTTGACGAGCAAAATGCTGTCAGTAACGAAAAAAAGCTACATACAAGTTTGCTTTATGCTAAACTGATGAAAAAAGCGAGGTGGAAGCTGTGGTCTTTTTCTATCAATTTTTACTGGGACTGATCTGTAGTGCATTTGTAGCAGGATCCGCTTTTATTTTGCAGTGGTTGTCTTTATCCGGTGCTTTAGCAGCTGCCTTAAGTGGGACGATCATCATTGCTTTGGGACCTTGGTTCAGTATCTTTTTAGTTGGTTTCTTTTTTGCCAGCTCTGGGATCATCAATCACTTAAAGAAAAAAAACTCAGCCGATGATCTGGTGATCAAAGGTGCGCGCCGCGAAGCCATCCAAGTGCTGGCTAATTTATCGCCTAGTTTATTGGCATTGATCGGTTACGCCTCTTTCAACAATGAGAACTATCTCTGGGCATTTATTGTCGGGATCGCTAGCTGTACCGCCGACACTTGGGGATCAGAGATCGGTGTTTTGAGCAAAAAGGCACCCCGAAATCTCTTAACGGGAAAAAAATTACCTGCGGGTCTTTCTGGCGGTGTCAGCCTCCTAGGTACCATTGCTTCTTTTGCGGGCAGCGGCGGTATCGTTTTACTTCTGGCGATCTGTCTCTGGCTCAGCGGCCAACCGCTCTCTTTGACAGCATTGATTTGGGTACTCTTGTTAGGATTTAGCGGTAGTATAATCGATAGTTTATTGGGAGCAACGATTCAAGTACGTTACCAATGCACGGTTTGTCATCAATTTACCGAACAAAAAAGCCATCACCAGCAGCCAACGAAAAAAGTGCATGGCTATGCTTTGATCACAAATGAAGCAGTCAACTTTCTTAGCAATCTAGCGATTGTCGGGATCGCATGTTTCTTTCCTAACTAAAAAAGTACTGCCAAAGGTGTGACCTTTGGCAGTACTTTTTTAACTAACATCAACCAACCGCAGCTTAGTGATATTTTTATAAACTGATAATTCTTCGATAACATCAGAGAAACTCAGCCCCCACGGTAAGTTGATCGTATAAATATTGGTATAGATCCGATAGTCTTCCATGAACTTCACATCAAAGTTGACATCTTCGATCACGATTTTTCGATCAAGAAAATACTCTGTCAAAAATTCCTTTGTTTCCGCACGATGAATGTATTGAATCTCCAATTTTTTGGCTGTCGGGACTCGCACAATTCGCTTGATCACCGTCAGTGCAAAAAAGATCCCGGCAAAACTAGTAATCGAAATCGCATAAAATCCCATGCCGATCGCAATCCCTAAGCCAGCAATCGCCCATAATGAAGCAGCTGTCGTCAATCCAGT
This sequence comes from Enterococcus sp. DIV0574, assembly GCF_051711125.1. Classification (NCBI taxonomy): domain Bacteria; kingdom Bacillati; phylum Bacillota; class Bacilli; order Lactobacillales; family Enterococcaceae; genus Enterococcus; species Enterococcus sp. DIV0574. Next base: position 597,523 of record NZ_JBIOMA010000001.1, on the reverse strand, counting down.
TACCGAGCGTTTTGTCACGATAATCGTCCCGGCACCCAAAAAACCAACCCCACTTACCACTTGTGCGATCAATCGAGCTTCATCTGAACGAATGACCCCTGCGAGATCTGGATGATTCAACGCATCACGCATCGCCCCACTAGCGATCTCTACTTGGATCAGTGCAATGACACATGCCCCCATACAGACTAAAATATGGGTCCGTAATCCCGCTGGCCGACTTTTGTACTGTCGCTCAAAACCGATAGCGCCTCCCATGACCATTGCTAAAACGAGTCTAAGAATAATTTCTGGAATCGATAAGACCATATCAACCATTGAAACACCCCTTTTCAACTATACCATCTATTTTTAAAAATGAAAAAAGGAAGGTCCAAATTCCGCAACCCATCTTTAAGCTGTATTCCATGAAAAATAAAAAAAACCGAAGAATCATCGAAAATACCAACTTTTCATCCGACTGGATGAAATGGGGAAGTAGCTGGTTTTTCCGATGTTCATTCGGATTTTGTCGATTAGATTGGACGCTCTGCCAACTAATTGATGTTAAAGATTGGCTGCCGCTGCTTCATCCACGATGACTGTGACATCTGGATGATTTTGCAAAGCAGATGCAGGCAGATCCGTCGTTACCGGACCTTCAATCATCCCTTGGATTGCGTCCGCTTTAGCTGGTCCAAAGGCCATCAAAATAATTTTTTTACCTTTCAAAATTGAACCGATGCCCATTGAGATTGCAGTAGTGGGTACATCTTCTACCTTGTCAAAATAGCGTTTGTTGGCATTGATCGTTGATTCAGTCAAATCAACGACTGATGTTGTGCCATCAAAAGATGCCCCAGGTTCATTGAAGCCAATGTGACCGTTCTGACCAATTCCTAAGATTTGGATGTCAACTGGATGTTCCGCGATCACTTCATCGTATCGTTTGCATTCCGCTTGCAAATCTTCGGCTTTTCCATTCGGTACAAAGGTTTCCTTGAATGGTTTTTTGTCAAATAAATGAGCATTCATAAAGTGGCGATAACTTTGATCATCTTCGCCGCCAAGTCCGACATATTCATCTAAATTAACAGAAGTCATGTTTGAAAAATCGACATCGCTAGCTGTCATCTCTGCATACAATGTTTCTGGCGTACTGCCTGTCGCCAATCCAAGAACTTTAGCGCCGTTTTCAACGCCTTGCTGAATCAATTCAAATGCCTTTTTTCCACCTTCAGCTGCATCTTTCACGCGAATAATTTCCATGATACGCTCCTCATTTCATTTTGGTATAGTCCAATGATACCACACTCTCATTTTTTTGACAAGAATTAGTCTAGACCATAACAAAAAAACAGCTGCATATTTCATGCAGCTGTTTTTGCTGATTACCAGTTTGTGTAAACGTCGATTCCGCTGTGACCAACGCCTGTATCATAGACTTTGTAGGCACCCAAAGAAGATTGCCCTGTTGAGCCTTTGGCTTGATTGTCACTAGCTACAACGATATAACCATCTGCATCACGGATCGTTCCGTCAGCGGCAACATGTCGGCCAGGAATATCTAAGCCGCCACCAGCTAATACTTTTTGTGAATAATAAGATTCTCTGACACCATTATAGTAATTGATACCGTCCACTGGATTCAAGACTCCTGAACCAGTACTTGGTGTACTTGCAGCGCTAGTGCTAGCAGCGTTTGATTGTGTAGCTGCCGGCGCAGTTTCAGTTTGCGCTTGCGCTGTTTCTGTCGTTTCTTGCGCGCGTGTCATCGGTTGTGCATCACTAAAAATCAGCAATGTTTCGCCATCAAAAATCAAATTAGGGTCTTGAATGGATTCATTCAATGCTAAAAGGTCATCCACTGTCGTACCATATTCAGTTGCTAATCCTGACAGTGTGTCTCCTGGAGCAACCACATGGGTTTGTTCCTCTGCAGATGCAACAGTGCCTCCGATAAATAAACCTAGTCCTGCAACAGCTGTGAATACAAATTTTTTTATTTAAAAAACCTCTCTTTTTGTGTATTTGTACCTCTCCCCAGGCACAAATAAAAGATTAACATTACAATATTGCAAAATGATTTCAATTCTATTTTCTTCTATCACAATTCCTCGACAGAAAATTACAGCTATATTCTCATGTAAACAATCAAAAACTTACAATAGTGTTATCTTTTTCAATGAATTTTTTAAGCTAGTCCGTGTTATAGTCGTCTCAGCAAAAAAGAAATGAGGGTTAATTATGAAAAAAATGATGCTTGCTCTTCTTGTAGTCGCACTTGGTGTAGGAGGCTATTTTAGTTATAAATACTATTCTGAGACCTATCAAGGAGTCACTGCCTATGCACGCACACCAAAAGAAACACCTGAAAGGAAACAAACAGTAGACGGTTCAGGAAAAAAAATCGAAGGCTATTCTTCTTATAAATATACGTTTGAATTTGTTAAAGAAAATGGCGAAAGACAAGAAATGACCTATGAATTGTCTGGTGAAGATATCCAGCCTTATGCTCCTAACACACTAGTTAAAGCAGAGATCAGTCAAAAACGTATCATCTCCGGACCGAATGAGGTCGCTGAAAAAGATGTGCCAGCTGATGTATTAAAAAAATTAAATGCACAAAATTAACATTTTTCATTGATAAAATTGATTTTTTTCAAAAACCAAAAACTTCTGAACTCAAGAGTAACTGTCTTCTCCACTCTGCTTTCAGGAGTTTTTTTATTTATACATTGTTTTAATAATAATATCCAATCCCTCTTATAACCTTATTGTGACGGGGTTTATCAAGGTGCATTCCTCCGTGACAGAAAATCACCGCAATTTTTCTCAGTCTGTAAACCAAGATTTCATTTCTTAAGCAAAAACAATCATGCCTAATACTCGAACCATTGAAATAACAAATCCTACTGTTGACCTCTGAATAAATATTTGCTAAATTATTTTCTGCCTTTTGGTAATTTTTTTTTAGGAGTGTGAACGTGCCTTTTGTTGTATATTTTTTTCTTTCTTTATTAATCATTTATATCCCTTTTCCCACAGCACTTTTGTTCTTTCAACAGCTTGCCGAACAACATGCTACCATCACGGCTTTAAACAAACTATCATTACTTTTTTTTGTCCTACGCGATTATTACATCAGCTATCACCTACTAAAAAGATGCCAAGTAAAAGCGAGTAGTTATCTTATCTTGATTCTCATGAATCTTGGTGAATTACTCGTACATATCTACCTTTACCAGCGTTACGGAACTGTCAATTTAACGATTACCTTACTTTTTCAACTCTTTCTATTGTTCTGCATGTTTGTTTTTCCTTGCTTCAAAAAATTTAGATGTTACATATTTGAATAAACAAAGGTTTATTGATTACTTGATGAGTAGTGAAGAAACTTTTAGTTCCAGTAGTTTCTTCACTTTTTTGTTTTAACAGTTGTTTGAAAAAATTGGCCTTCTTGATTGCCGAGGAATAATCGAAAAAAAGAGTTCGATAACTTGTGGGACTGAATTATCTTTTACTAATAGGCCTAAAACCCTATATATTTTTAGAAAGTTATAATTTAAACTAATCTAAAAAGGATGTGTGAATATGTTAAAAGTATTAGTCTTTTGCATAGCCGTAGCTATAATCATTGCCCTGTATTCGAATAAAAATCGCTCGAAGAAATAGAAGTTCTTTCTATTTCTTTTTTATTTCGTCGGATAGTGAAATTATTTATTTCGACTTTCTTTGGTATTATTTTTTCACATTGAAAATAAAGTATGATATGCTGTTCGAAAGGAGTGAGCACTTTGAAAAGAAAAACTAGTTTCTACCTTTACCTGCTAGCCGCTTGTGTAAACTTTATAGCAGCTTTTTTATTTTTAGCTTCAATTGGTGCCATTCCAAAAATTGCAGGGCTTTTATTTTTTGCGAGCTTTTGTGTCCACCTAATACGAGCAATTAAACTTAAAAAATCTGAAAAGCAAAACTGATTCTGATTTCATCTCGTTAGTTGCCTGATTTGGTGAATAACTGATTAAGTATCAATTTTTTTTGATATTATTTATTTATCATAGTATTCTTTTTATAGAGGTGATTAGATGAAAAAGAATAGTGCTTGGTTAAAACCTTGGAAAATTATGTTGATTGTTCTCGCTTCTTTTGCTGGTTCCTTTATTGCAAAAATGGTCTTTTCTTTATTTTTTGTACACATGTAATAACTTTGATCCGCCCATAATCCTTACTAAAAGAGCGATTTCTTTTAGTAAGGACGTTATTTATTCCTACAGTTCCTAGTGTGTGGAAAGAAGAATGAAAGCACGAAGATATGGTATAGAGATACTTGTATCTCTATACCATATCTTCTAGAATGTGCGTTGAACGTATGGAATAATAAATACGGAACAAAACACTTTCATCATAATTATATTTTTACTTTTGACAGCGAATCTATTTTCGTTGAACCCATGAAAATATTTTGCTAAAAAAAGAAAGCTCTTAGAAGCTCCAACTTCTAAAAGCCCTAACCTCATTTCTGAGACAGTACAAATATATTATATCAAAGAATCGAGGAAATAAAAATGGCAAAAAGAGTTAGAGGCGAAGATGGTAAATTGTATAAGGTAAAAAAACCCTTTTACAAAAAGGTATGGTTCTGGATTTTAGTGGTAATTCTAGTTGCTGCAGTTGGCGGATCTCTTGGGGGTAATTCTAAAGATAAAAACTCTGCTGAGAAAACATCTACCAGCTCAAAAGAAGCAACTTCGACATCAGATAAAACATCAGAAAAAGCTTCATCAGAAAGCCAAGCTCCAAAAGAAGAGAGCAAAAGCGCTGATGAACAATATCAAGCTATTCTAGACGAATACACTCAAAAAATTAAAGAAGCAGCACCGAAGTTAGTTGATGAATACAATGCTGAATATCCTAATAATCAAAACGGAGTAGAAGGTTTAGCAGAATTGTCAAACGACAAAATAAGTGAGTTGGCTGAAATTTCCAATGAAGGAATACAGGAAATGGCAAATGTTCATTTGACTAGCGGATCTGGGAAATATGAAGATTACGAAGATTGGGCTACGAAATTGACCGATGTCTATATGGAACAAGCAGAATTAATTACTGATGCATATATGACTTCTGCACAATAAAAAAACACGCCCCACCGACCAAAGCGAGAGCGTGCTAAAACCAAATAAACCTAATGCTTATTTGCTATACCCAATTATACCAAATTGAAAGGAGTGATGCCACTCGTTCGACATGCTGGCGGACAAGAAAGGACGATAATATATTTATGGCGAAAATAAAGAAATATAAAAAGAAGAATGGTGAAATTGCCTATAAATTTCATGTTTACCTTGGTAAAGACCCATTAACTGGTAAAGAAATAAAAACTAATCGTAGTGGTTTTAAAACAAGACAAGCGGCAAATCTTGCTTTATCTCGATTGCTTCTAAAATCAAAAAGCGCTGATTTTATTTTTGATAGTAACCTTCACTTTGAAAAAGTAGCAGAAATGTGGTTAGAACAGTATAAGAATACTGTGAAAGCAAGTACACTTACTGCTCAAAAATTTGCTCTAAAGAAGCATATCATACCTCATTTCGGAAAAATTCCGATCAACAAGATAACTATCCCTTATTGTCAGTCTAAAGTAAATCATTGGTTCAGCTATTACAAAAAGTTCAATAATTTGATTATGATTACTTCTCAAATCTTTCAGTATGCTATTAGTGTACGCTTGCTTACTAATAACCCAATGAATGGTGTAATTCGACCCAAAAGACAAATGGACATTGATCAAGAGGATTATGCAGCGCCCTACTACAGCCAAAAACAATTGATTACTTTTCTAGATAAAGCAAAAAAACAGTTGCCTTTTTCTGAATTCCTGATGTTTAGAATTCTAGCATTTACCGGACTTAGGAAAGGTGAGCTACATGCCTTACGTTGGAAAGATATAAGTTTTGGTCGAGGAACCTTGTCTGTTAAACAGACGGTTGCTACTGCTGATGGTTGGAAATTAATTTTTCAAACCCCTAAGACAAGAAAAAGTGTCAGAGAGTTATCTTTAGATGATGAGACACTCAAACTTTTGAAACGTTGGAAATTACAGCAAAAAGAGCTTTTCTTCAAACTAGGGATAAAACATGATAATGAAGAACAATTACTTTTTACCTCAGAAGAAAACAAAGTTTTATATCTTGATTTTTTAAATCATCGACTAACGAAAATTCTTAAAGATAATAACTTAGAATATATGACAGTTCATGGATTTCGTCACACTCATTGCAGTCTCCTACTTGAATCTGGCGTACCTATCAAAGAAGTTCAAGAGCGCATGGGGCATACAGATATAAAAACAACAATGAATGTATATGCTCATGTAACTGATAAAAAGCGGGAAGAGACAGGTAATCGCTTTGCACAATTCATGACGAACTAAGTTTAAATAATATCGCAACAAGAAACGCAACATGCGCAAAAAAAGAGATGTCTCCAGTGAAGGAAAACATCTCTAAATCGTTGATAAACCAACGTTCTAACCTTGTTAGAATTATTCCGCAGCGTTCGCGTCTTTGAGACCGTATTTTTTGTTGAAACGGTCCACACGTCCATCTGCTTGTGTGAATTTTTGACGTCCAGTGTAGAATGGATGTGAATCAGATGTTACTTCGACACGGATCAATGGATACGTGTTGCCATCTTCCCACTCAACAGTTTCTTGTGAATTCTTTGTTGAACCTGATAAGAATTTGAAACCAGTAGTTGAGTCCATGAATACAACTGGATGATAATCTGGATGGATATCTTGTTTCATTTCTTCTTCTCTCCTTTGCCCTGGTCCATTTGCTGTACCAGAGTTGATTTGTCGATTTTACAACATGACTATCTTACCATGTTTCGTTTTTCGATGCAATTATCTTTTTAGATTTCTTTTTGGCCGTTTATCGCCAAAATGTACGTCATGAAAAGCAGACAAGAAATCCGCATTGGTTTTTGTTTTTCTTAAAAACTGTAGGAATTGTTCCGTGAATTCTAATGAGTCACCAGTCATATTATTGCGCAAGCGCCAAGTCTCTTCTAATTGTTCGCTGCTCATCAAGAGCTCTTCTTTTCTGGTACCGGATTTCTTGATATCGATGGCTGGGAAAATACGACGCTCGGCTAAACTGCGAGAGAGCTGCAGTTCCATGTTTCCGGTTCCTTTGAACTCTTCGTAGATAACATCATCCATTCGGCTGCCGGTATCAACTAACGCAGTGGCTAAAATCGTCAGACTGCCACCTTCTTCGATATTCCGAGCAGCTCCGAAAAATTTCTTCGGTTTGTATAATGCGGCTGGATCGATCCCGCCACTCAATGTACGGCCGCTTGGTGGCACGACTAAGTTATAGGCACGCGCTAAACGCGTGATACTATCCATCAGTATCACAACATCACGCTTGTCTTCAACTAAACGCATGGCACGCTCCAAAACCAATTCAGAGACCCGAGTATGGTTGCTAGGCTGCAGATCAAAGGTCGAAGAAACAACATCTCCTTTGACACTTCGTTCCAAATCCGTCACTTCTTCCGGGCGTTCATCAATCAATAAGACGATCAACTCTACATCCGGGTGATTGTCAGTGATCCCGTTAGCGATTTCTTTTAATATACTAGTCTTCCCGGCTTTCGGCGGGGCAACGATCAATCCCCGTTGACCAAAGCCAACCGGCGCCAGCATGTCGATCATCCGTGTTGACAGACGACCAGGGGTAGTTTCCAATTTCAAATGACGATTCGGATAAAGCGGCGTCAATGCAGGGAAGTGCGGTCGTTCTTTTGCTTCTTCCGGATCTTTGCCATTCACAGATTCTACATGCATCAAACCATAATAACGTTCTGACTCTTTTGGCGGTCTCGCTTTCCCCGCTACTTTGTCGCCATTTCGCAAACTGAAGCGGCGAATCTGAGAAGAAGAAATATAGATATCTTCTGCACTGGGGCCATAATTGATTGGACGCAAAAAGCCATAACCTTCCTGTCCAACGATATCAAGGATACCTTCCATATAAAAGAAACCCTGTTTTTCTGCTTGGGCCCGAATAACAGCCAGTGATAATTCTTTTTTGTTCATTTGGCTGTAATAAGGAATTCGAAATTCTTTGGCAAACGTGTAGATTTCTTTTAGCGTTTTGTTCTCCAGTTCTGCCATTGTTAGATAGTCGCTCATAGTTACTCCTCTACCATTTGAATGTCAGCCCCTAAGGCTGTAAGTTTATCGATTATATGATCATATCCCCGTAAAATATATTCGACATTGAAGACTGTGGTGGTTCCCGTAGCCATCAGTCCAGCAATTACTAAACAAGCTCCTGCTCGCAAGTCTGATGCAACGACTTCTGCGCCATGAAGCTGGCTCGGTCCGTTGAGCAAGATCAAATTGCCTTCCGTTGTTGCTTGCGCACCCATCCGTGCAAGTTCTGGTATGTGATTGACACGTTTTGCATAGATTGTATCCAAAATTTCTGACGTGCCATTTGCTTTCAAAAGTAAGGGAGTGATCGGTTGTTGCAAGTCGGTAGCAAAACCAGGGTATGGGTATGTTTTTACATTGGCTGGCTTTAAATCTTTCGATGGATAAACATAGATTTCATCTTCACTGATATCCATGCGCACACCAATTTCTTCTAATTTAGCGATGTAGCTTTCAAGATGCTCATAAATGACATTTTTGATGGTGATTCCTTCACCGGCTGCTGCCGCCAAAGAAAGATAAGTGCCTGCTTCAATCCGATCGGGAATGATCGAATGGCGGCAACCGTGTAATTCTTGGACGCCTTCAATGCGGATCTCGTTGGTGCCTGCCCCACGGATCTTGGCTCCCATGTTGTTCAGCAAAGTTGCCACATCAATGATCTCAGGTTCGCGAGCGGCATTTTCGATGATCGTCTTGCCTTTAGCTTTGACAGCTGCCAACATGACATTGATCGTCGCTCCGATAGATACCATATCCAAGAAAATCCGTTCTCCGGCAAGCCCCGCTTCACTTGTACGCAAATACATCGCACCATGCTCATTCGTAACCGTAGCCCCTAACGCCTCGAATCCCTTGATATGCAGATCGATCGGACGAGGACCTAGGAAACAGCCGCCAGGTAAGCCCACGACTCCTTCACCGAACTTGCCTAACAATGCGCCCATGAAATAATAAGAAGCGCGTAAACTATTGATTTTGCCGCTTGGCATCGGAATCGAAACGATCTCGGTTGGATCGATCGTCAGTGTGTTTTCTTCAAAGTGCGTTTGAACACCCATAATTTCTAATATTTCAATCAATGAGTGCACGTCTTGAATATCCGGCACCCCTTCTAATACGACAGGAGAATCAGCCAAAATCGCCGCAGGAATCAACGCTACTGCACTATTTTTTGCCCCGCTGATCGTCACTTCTCCTTTTAAGGGACGATTGCCTTGAATGACAATTTTTTTCATCTATATCCACCTATACTTTAGAGTTTGTGTGTATCATGCCAATTTTAGCATAGAACAGACAAAGAAAAAAGCAGGATTTCCCCACAAAAAAAGAACGATCACTTGTGATCGTTCTTTTGAACTGAAAGAATTAAGCTTTACCAGCTGAACCGAACCAGTCAATGTGTTCTTCTGCATCTTTGATGATTGCAGCTTTACCTGGTGCCAATAGTTTACGAGGGTCAAAACCTTTACCTTCTTGGTCTTTACCAGCTTCGATATATTCACGTGTTGCTTTTGCGAATGACAATTGGAATTCAGTATTTACGTTTACTTTAGAAACACCCATTGAAATTGCTTTTTCGATTTGTTCTTGAGGAATACCAGAACCACCGTGTAATACTAAAGGAACATCAGAACCTACAGCATCAGCGATTGCTTGTAAGTGGTCAAAAGCAAGTCCTTGCCAGTTTTCTGGGTATTGTCCATGAATGTTACCAATTCCGCAAGCTAGGTAATCAATACCAGTTGCAACCATTTGTTTACATTCTTCGATGTCTGCTAATTCACCAGCTCCGATGATGCCATCTTCTTCACCACCGATTGAACCAACTTCACATTCAACAGAAACGCCTTTAGCATGTGCTTTTTCAACAACTTCTTTAGCCAATTTCAAGTTTTCTTCGAATGGTAAATGAGAACCATCGAACATAACTGAAGTATAGCCAACTTCGATACATTCCATTGCTGCATCGTAGTCACCATGGTCTAAGTGAATCGCAACTGGAACAGTGATGTTCATTGATTCAACTAGATCACAGATAAGATCTTTAGCAAGTTTGTATCCGCCCATGTATTTTGCAGCACCCATAGAAGTTTGAATAAGAACTGGCGCTTTTTTCGCTTCAGCAGCTTCTAAAATCGCTTGAGTCCATTCTAAGTTATTTGTATTGAATCCACCTACTGCATATCCGCCTTGACGAGCAGCTTTTAAGAATTCAGCTCCTGATACTACTGGCATAAAAAATTCCTCCTAAGTTTTAAAAAACTTTATTTGTTAAGCAATGCTTAACCGACACTGCTATTTTAGCAAACATTTGCAGTATTTGCTACTAAAAGATGTAATTCTCTTTTCAATAAAAGATTGCACAAATTAAAAATTCTTTGCTTTTCATTTTCTTTTCTGAAAAAACTTTGTGAAACTAGCCTCTCGTCTTACATTTGTTTGCATACAATAACAAGAATACTTCTGAAAATTCGAGAAAAAATTCACGAACTTTTTCAACAATTTATCATTTTCCCGCTGACGATATGGATTGCCTATCGGACAAAGAAAGACTATTTGTTTTTGAGCATATGAATAGCTCTTGCAGGTGGAGTATACTATCATGAAAAAAAGGAGGGATAGAATGAAAAAAACAGTAGTGGGATTTATAGCGTTGTTGGGTATATTCTTTTTAGCAAGTTGCGGAGCAAATGGAGCGAGTCAAAAAACCAAGACATTCACGAATGAACAAAACGGAGTTCAAATGGAGTTGGTCTTCAATTACGAAGGTGACGAAGTGAAAAAGCAAACCGCCAACAATATCATGCCTTATTCTTCTGTTGGCGTATCTACGAAAGAGGAAGCAAAACAATTATTGGATCCGATCGCCAAACAGTATCAGGCAATCAAGGGTATCGATTATTCGCTTGATTACGGAGAAGATGCAGCAACCGAATCATTGACGATCGATTACAGTAATTTAGACTACGATGCGGCAAAGCAATTGCCAGGGGTCACATTTGAAGGTGATACTTCAAATGGCATCAGCATGGAACGAACGGAAAAAATGTTACTAGACCAAGGGTATACCTTGAAAAAATAAACTATTCCTTTGAGAAACGAGCGAATGTGGAATGGTCCTAGAAAGATCATCCCTACTGGCCCCTGAAAAAGGGGCTTTTTTAATGAAAACCAGCTTTCCCCCATTTCTTCTTAACGGAAGAAATGGGGGAGCTGTTCTTCGTATGTTTCTTTTGCTTTTTTACTTCTTTGAACGAGTCCATGCATCCCATCCTCTCAAAGAGATAGTGCCATTTGCTTTGGTAATCCACTTTTCTTGCCTGCTCCGTTTTGAGACCAGCTTTTTTTATCTTTTTTCCTAGAAAAATGTTCCACCTGCCATAGACCAAGAAAAGACGTCCACGATTTCACTCGAATCGTCTCATCGTAGACGTCTTTCTTCTTTGATTGTTATTCTTTTGTGTTCAATGAAGAAATATGCTGATCAATCATCTGCTTTAGCCCATTTACTTCTTCATAAAGTAAATTGAACTCTTTGGCCAACTCACTCATAATATCTGCACTCATTAACAAGTCCTCGGCGTGACTCAATAACAACGACATCCAAACTTTATCACCTTGTGCTTCTTGCTGTACCAATTGCCGATGAGCAATATGCGCTTTGTGATAATGACTCTTGCCACTTTCAATCGCAGATAGGGCCTCTTTTGTTTGCTCTTTTCGCATTTGTTGAATACTTTCGAAAAAGCAACTTCTTGCCATCCCAGCTTCGGAAATAATTTGAAAACAAATTTGTTCTTTTTCTTCCATCTTACTCTCCTATCAATTCCAGCGCTTGTTCTAGTGCTTTTTGTCCGTCCATCATACCGTAAGTTCGCATATCAATAGAAGCTGTTGGGCAAGCCACTAACCCTTGAACTTCTGCTAAACGATAAGAAACCTGTGGACCTAATAACACACAATCTGCATCTTTAGCCACACTAGCTACCGATTCGATTGAAAATGCGTCAATCGATACTGGAATAGCTTTTTTTTGAGCTGCTTGTTTCATATTATTTACTAAGACACCAGTAGACATTCCACCAGCACAAACTAAAACGATCTTTTTCATCTTAAATCCCCCACTTAATTTTAATTTATAGGCTGTCAGTACTTGTTATGCTTGCGCAATTTTTCCTTCTTCTGCCAGTGCTGCTTTATCTTGCCAGCGCATGAAAGGAATATAAATCAGCACGCATAACACAAATTGGATCAGCTGAGCGATAATCCCTTGCCAGCCATTCGTTAAGAAACCGCCAAAAATGATTGGAAATCCTGTTGGGATATTGACGCCATTATGATAAGGCATAAAGCCAACAATCGTTAATAAATAAGCTGATAAAACAGAAACAGCTGGTGTTACCATAAGTGGTATCAACATCCTTATGTTCATCACCTGCGGAATCCCAAATTTGATTGGCTCTGAGATTCCAAACATAGAAGGAATCAATCCAATTTTCCCAACAGCTTTGAGCTGTTCTGATTTGCAACTGAAAATGGCTAATAAAGCTACTGCAAAGGAACGAGCGCCGCGATTGTTGAGTATAAAACCAATGGTAAACAAATGTGGCAATGGTTGGCCAGCACTATAGGCAGCCAAGTTGTCTAGCATAGGTTGATAAAAGACCAGCATCAACACTGGATAGACAGCTAATACACCATGGATACCGAAAAACCATAGGAATTCAATAAATGCCACAATAATCATGCAAGCAAACACATTGGCACCCAATAAGGTTAGCGGTGCTTGAACCCACGTGTAGATCATATCTGTTAACGTTCCATATGGAGTAGCTGCTATTACAACATAAATAATCCCCATGATCGTGGAAACAATCACTCCAGGAACGATTGCAGCAAAGGACTTATTGACAATTGGTGGGACTGAGTCTGGCATTTTGATTGTCAGATTCTTTTCCACACATAGAATATAAATCCTTGCACCTAGTATCCCGCCGAACATTGCAACGAACATTCCACTAGAACCCAGCGTCGAAAACTCGATCACTTTGGTCTCTTCGAATGTTGCGATGGGACTTAAAATCAAGAATGAAACTAAACTCATAATGCCAGCGTTTAATTGATCTGCATTCAAATGTTCCGCCAGTTTATAGCCAACTAAGAAGGCAACATAGACGGAAATGACATCAATGGTCATCGCATTGATTTGTGTCAACAATGATTTAAGACCTATTTGATCCATTATTTGTTGTGTATTGCCAATATCGATGGCATTGATTAAAGAAGCAATCGAACTGATCATCATAATCGGCATTAACCCCATCATGGCATTAGAGATCGCTTTCATATAAACATTATTTTGCACCTTAATTGCTCCCGCCAACACCTTATTCTTAAACGTATTCATAATATCCTCCTATCCTTAATTTTGTAAGTATTTTTCTCTTAACAAGCGGATTTTTTGTTGGGAAAAACCAAGTTTGTTGACCACATAGCCCTCAACTCCACCATAAGCTCCGATTCGCGCCAATGCATTCTGCAAAAAATGACGATCAGCTTCTTTAAAATAGCGCATCGCCTGAACAAAATCGGGATTATCGGTCTCTTGAAGCAACAGCTGCAGGCTTTTCTCATTTTTTTCTTTTTTGTATACATTGGTTAAGAGATAGTCATGCATCACATCTGCTTCACTGACGCCAAGTAGTAATTGAATGAGAGCGACGCCATAACCAGTGCGATCTTTCCCTCCACGGCAATGTTGGACGATTGCCCCCTCTTCAGCTAAGTGAATTTCTAAGACTTCTCTATAAACGTCTTGACACTGTTTATTTTCAACAAATTCTTCATTCTGACGGATCATTAATTCTTTTGCCAGAGCCGCCGTCATTTTTTGGGGAGAAAGTGCACTTTCTTCATCATGTTCAGAAGAAGCTAGGGCAGCAATATCCGCAATGGGTGTCAAATAAAGAATCTCTGCATTACCGATCGGCCGATCTTCATTATTCAGTCTTTCCTTTTTATTTCGATAATCAATGATCTTACTGATTCCAAGTTGTACTAACTTTTCTTGATCTGCAGCTGTAATCTTGCTTAATTCATCAGAACGATAGAGTCGCCCACGTATGAGACGCTTTCCTTCTTTGTTACGGTAGCCGCCAAAATCGCGAAAATTGTATGCTCCTGATAGTTTGATTTTTTTGTCTGTCATAATCTACTCCTTTAAGTGATGGATAAATGTGATGAAGTCATTCGTCGCAATCAGTTCGTTCACTTTCTCAGATGATGTACATATTTTGATCAAATGATCGTTTAGCGACTTAGCCTTTAAATGGTCTTGCTCAGCAATGACTAGTAAGAAGACCAAACGAACCGATTGTTTATACCAAAATATTGGTTTCTTCAAATGGGCAACAGCAATCACTGTTTCCGATCCAATCAATACATTGGGGTGTGGAAAAGCAACCATCGGCAAGAAATCGGTTCCAAAAAAAGCTTCTCGTTCAAATACCAAAGCTTCAAAATTATTTGGCATCTGATATTGTTCGTTAATGCAATGACATAAAAAATGCAGCACTTCTTCTTTTGTTTCAAAGTCTTGGTCACAAATAAACAGCGGTTCCTTAAAGAAGGTCAAAAGTTTTTCAACGGTAAAAACAGTCGACAGTGCATCAGCTATTTTTTTGATCATTTCAGGCCGCATAAAATAGTCAAAACTCATTACAGGAATGGTTCCTTCATAAGGTAGATCGATTGATGAAAAGATAAAATCAAAGTCTTGTTCTTTTAGGAACTGAGCAAATTCATATTGATTACAAACCGTTACTTCTTTAATGTAATTTCGGAAATAGAATTCAAACTTTTCTTTTAAAAATGCATTGGCTGCTCTCCCCAGATCGTTTACAACTAAAATATACTTACGCTGCGTTTGTGAACTCTTCTTATTCAGGGCGACATCAAAGTGCATGGCTAAATAGCTAAGTTCATGATCGCTGATACGCTTATTGAAATGCGCAACGATTACTTGACCAGCAATAATAGCTAAATCGTATCCTACATTGCAATGGACTTTTACGTCATCTAACAGCGGGTTTTTCAGCTCAATTCCTAATTCGATTCGATCAATCAAAGGAACAAAGTGAAGCATCAGCATCGTCTGTAAGTCCAAATCTTGACTGAAGTCAATTTGTCTTCGGTTTTTGATTTTTTTTAGAACTTGCCTCACTAAGTCCGAAACTTCCTCTGAGACAACGTTTTTTTCATTTTTGGGAATGACCCGTTTCCCCACGATCTGACCAAGCACATAATTTCGCTCACATTCTGTAAAAAGAACACCGCATTCTTCTTCGATCCGCTTGACGATTCGCTTGCCTAATAATGATTGTTCAGCATTGGTTCTTCCTCCAATAGGCAGATTGCGATCCAAGTAGCGGCCGCTTTGCATTCGCATTACAGCGATTGCTAGGTGATTGACTAAGTTCGTCACTATAGCTTCTGAAATCGGATAGGCTTTTTGAGAAAACTCAGCTAAAATGATTGCTTGAATCTGTCGATGCAACTGCGATGGCGTCCCTTCACTAGAAGGTAATTGATGCAGTTGTTTAAGGTGTGTCTTTTGCAGATAATTGCTTGCCATAAAGCGACGTAAGTCGAATTCACTGCCGCAAAGCTTCATGCCGTAGTAAGGCTTTGTTTGGATGGATAAATTATAATGGCTTAAAATCCGTCGCAGTTTTTTGAGTTCTTGAGATAACTTGCTTTGTGAGATAAATAAGCGTTCACATAATAATTCTGACTTGATGTATTCGTCTTCTTGGACGAAGTACTCAATGATTTGTGTCACAAAATCTTCTTGAGGTGTGTTTTCTAAGCTACGTTGAAATAATTCATGATTGATTATTTGTAAAAACAAGCCACTTCCTTTCTTCCCTTGAATCACACAGCCATAAAGCGATTGGCTTTGATTGATTTTCTCCACATATCTACGAACTGTTTTCGTACTGACACCTACTTTTGCAGCGATCTCTTTGGTTGTCATAAACCCGTCTTGCTCTGAAAGAGCCCTGATCAACAATAAGCTTATTTTTTCCATCTTTCTCTCCCTCATTAATTAGTTTAGAGTCTATTGTAGTCAACCTCCATAGGTATATGGTCCCTTTTATTAGGGTCAATTTCTACAAGAAGTTTTATCTTTAATAGTTAGGAGTAGCTGAAAAGGCGTATCACTTCGGATGCTACTAAAAAAAGCACTAGCACTGGCTAGAACGGAAACACCCTTCAAAAGTTAACCCAAAAAACTAACTTTTGAAGGGTGTTTTATGAGAACGTTCCTTTATAAATGGGTCGAGTGATCCTGACTATATTTCCCCCACATTTATTTAGAGCGTACTCTTATGCTTAAAAAAAGGCTGTAGGCCTCCCTTTTCCGGGACATTGCCTACAACCTGAAACCAGCTCAACAGCTGGTTTTTAATCTGGTACTATATGTGTTACCCACGATTGTCTAATGATGCACCAACAAATGCTTTGATCAATCGTTGTGGACGTGTTGGTCGTGAAATCAATTCGGGATGGAATTGGCAACCCACAAAGAATTTATTTTCTGGAATCTCAACGATTTCAACTAAGCGATTGTCTGGTGAGACACCTGAGAAGACCATACCTTCTGCTTCAAAGATTTCGCGGTATTTATTATTGAATTCATAACGGTGACGATGACGTTCTTGTACGACTTCTTCTCCTTCATAGGCTGCAGCTGTTTTCGTTCCTTTTTTGACTTTACATGGATACAAGCCTAAACGTAGCGTACCGCCTAAGTTTTCAATATTTTCTTGATCTGCCATCAAATCAATGATGTTGTTTGCTGTATCGGGATCAGTTTCTGCCGAATTCGCATTTTCTAACCCAACGACATTGCGGGCAAATTCCACGCAGGCCATTTGCATTCCCAGACAAATCCCTAGGAATGGGACATCATTTTCACGAGCATACCGAATCGCTTCGATCTTGCCTTCGATTCCACGATCGCCAAAACCGCCGGGAACTAAGATACCGTCTGCATCCTGTAAGTATTCGGCAACATTGTCTTTCGTTAATTCATGGGCTTTGATCCAATCGATCGTAATGTCGGCATCATAAGCAAAACCAGAATGTTTCAATGCTTCAACAACAGACAGATACGCATCTGGCAATTCCACATATTTCCCTACCAATGCAATGCGGACTTTCTTTTTCAAGTTCAATACTTTTTCCTCTAATGCTTGCCATTCTGTCATATCAGCTACTGGCGCATTCAATTTCAAGTGATCACAAACGATTTGATCCATTCCTTGTGCTTGTAAAGCCAATGGGATCGAATAGAGTGTTTCTACATCTCGGGATTCGATAACCGCTTCAGGTGCAACATCACAAAATTGGGCCAATTTGTTTTTTGTTGATTGGGACACAGGTTGTTCAGTCCGAACCACTAGGATATTTGGTTGGATACCCAATCCTCGCAACTCTTTTACACTGTGTTGCGTTGGTTTGGTTTTCATTTCACCCGCTGCCTTTAAGTAAGGAATCAACGTTGTATGAATGTACATCACATTGTCCGAACCAACGTCAGCTTTCATTTGGCGCAACGCTTCTAGAAACGGCAACGACTCGATGTCGCCAACGGTTCCGCCGACTTCAGTGATGATGACATCTGAATCGGTCATTTTTGCTGCCCGCATGATTTTTTCTTTGATTTCATTGGTGATGTGCGGAATTACTTGGACAGTTGCTCCTAAGTATTCCCCTTTACGTTCTTTGCGCAAAACTTCTGAATAGATTTTTCCAGTCGTTACATTTGAGTATTTGTTCAAGTTGATGTCGATGAAACGTTCATAATGGCCTAAGTCCAAATCTGTTTCTGCACCATCATCGGTCACGAATACCTCACCATGTTGGTATGGGCTCATCGTTCCTGGATCAACATTGATGTAAGGATCAAACTTTTGGATCGTTACTTTTAAGCCACGATTCTTCAATAAGCGTCCTAGTGATGCTGCCACAATACCTTTACCGATCGAAGAAACCACACCGCCGGTTACAAAAATATATTTTGTCATAAACTGAAAAACTCCTTTTAAACTATTTTGCAGGAAAAGTACTTAGAAAATAAGAAAAGCTCCCTATCCATAAATGAATAGGGAGCGAAAATTCTAAATCACTTTCTGACTCTTTTTCAAGAGTGCCCAAACAGAATGATACAATCTTGCCTAGCAAAAGTCAAGCAAACTTTTCTCGAATCCTTTCTGGATGCGGATACATCGAAAAATCGCTGATTTCGATGAACATTCAATCGCTAAACTTCTTTCTTACTTTCTTAATGGATTCTTTGGGTCTGCTTGTCATAATGATTCTTGTAGAGGAAGCTCGGTGCTTTACTTGTTTTGTTACAAATGATCAGAAATCGTTTTCTTATCATTTTTGCGAAAACAAGGTGCAGGTTCGATTCCTGTCTTCTACTTTGAATAGATAACAGAACAAAACCGCTAGATTGGTTTTCTCTAGCGGTTTCTTTTTTTGTATCGGTTGTCACAGACGCTTCAATAGATTCTAAGGACCATCTTCCAATGACTTATTCGTTTGTTGCCTCTGCAGATCGAACGACTAGTAATTGATTAGTACAATTCAAGGTACTGCTCGCGTTCCCACTCAGAAACTGTTTGACGGAAAGCGGCCCATTCCAAACGTTTGGCTTCCACAAAGTTCGCAAAAATGTGTTTGCCCAATGCATCGATCATCACGTCATCTTTACGCAATTCTTTGATCGCATTGTGGATCGTTGATGGCAGGTCTTCGATTTGTGCTTCTGCACGTTCTTCTTCATTCATCACATAAATGTTGCGGTCCACTGCAGGCGGCGGTGTCAACTCACGACGGATACCATCTAAACCGGCTTGCAGCAAGACAGCCATTGCCAAATACGGATTAGCGGATGGATCAACGGAGCGCAATTCTAACCGGGTGGACAAGCCGCGAGATTCAGGAACACGAATCAGTGGTGAACGGTTGCGTCCTGACCAAGCAACATAAACCGGTGCTTCGTAACCTGGGACCAGACGTTTGTAAGAATTGACTGTTGGGTTGCAGACTGCTGTATAAGCACGGGCATGTTCAATCAAACCGGCTAGGAAATGATACGCCGTTTGGCTCAACTGCATTGGTCCTTCTTCATCAAAGAAGACATTTTCTTTTCCATTGAACAAGGACATATTGCAGTGCATACCTGACCCATTGATGCCATATAATGGTTTTGGCATAAATGTCGCATGCAAACCGTGTTTGCGGGCAATCGTTTTGACAACTAATTTGAAAGTTTGGATGTTATCGCACGCTTCTACCGCATCGGCATATTTAAAGTCGATTTCGTGCTGGCCTGGTGCTACTTCGTGGTGGGAGGCTTCTACTTCAAAACCAAGGCTTTCTAATTCTAATACGATATCGCGGCGGCAGTTCTCACCTAAGTCAGTCGGTGCAAAATCAAAATAGCCGCCTTTGTCATTTAGGTCTGTTGTGATTTCGCCATCTTCATCTAATTTGAAAAGGAAAAATTCCGGTTCAGGCCCAAGATTGAAAGAAGTAAAACCTAGAGATTCCATATCTGATAGTGACCGTTTTAAATTGCCGCGAGGATCGCCAGCAAATGGCGTGCCATCAGGGTTGTAGATATCACAAATCAAACGAGCGACTTTGCCATGCTCACTTTCCCATGGGAAAATCATCCAAGTAGATAAATCTGGGTAAAGGTACATATCACTTTCTTCAATCCGTACGAATCCTTCAATGGAGGAGCCATCGAACATCATTTTGTTCTCAAGTACTTTTTCCAATTGGCTAACTGGTACTTCTACATTTTTGATCGTTCCCAAGATGTCAGTAAACATCAAGCGCAAGAAACGTACATTCTCGTCTTTAACGATTTGTTTGATATCTTCGGCTGTTCTTTCAATTTTCGGCATAATATCCCTTCCTTTGACCTTTATTCTTTCGTGCCACAACATTGATCTACATTAGCGGACCTTTTTGTTGGAATGGCTGTTGTTGATTCAGACCACCTTGCGCTAGGAGTTCGTCATAAAAGATTCGACGAACATCTTCGTCAGTCAGTGGCGGTTTGTTCTTTGCTTCTTGTTCTTTGGCAATTTTCATCTCGTACACACGTTTGATCCCAGCCATATTCAAACCATCTGACAGATAGTCTTTGATTTCTAATAGCGTATCGATATCATTTAATGAATACATGCGTCGATTACCATCACTGCGTTCTGGATGGATCAGTTCTTGTTCTTCATAGTAACGAATTTGACGAGCCGTCAGATCCGTTAGTTTCATCACTGTTCCAATCGGAAAGACAGACATCGAACGCCGCAACTCTTTTTCCCGCATAACGTGGCGCCTCCCTCATTTAGATGATCCTGCATAACTTAATTGAAACTATACCAATTGTTTTTTCCACTGTCAACCCTTCATGTAAGAAAAAGTGACATAGACATTTATTTTTTTCTGTTTGGCAGAACAATCACTAGAAAACCATCCTTTTACTGGTCGAATGAAAAAAATTTCCAGTGGTAATAACTGAAAAAAAAACTGCGTGCAGGTATTAGAATTCCCTACACACAGCTCGACCACTTCATTTCCTGAGCGTTACTCTTCAATTGTTGGATAGATCCCGGCAGAACCTGGCAATGCAAAACCTTTTAGGTGATAGGTTTGATCTTCCTCGTCAAAGTCATTGGTAAGCAAGAGTGTTTCCCGCTTCAAACGGCTCAATCGCTTGCCTTCATTGGCAGCTAAAACGGTTTGATAAGGCTGCATGATTTGCATGAGTTCCATTTTAATTGCTTGGATCAGTTGTTCTTTCCCTTTACTGCTCTTGGCAGAAATCAAAACATTGGGGAACAGCGTCGGCACAAATTGTTCTGGATCAATGCGATCAGCTTTATTATAGATCGTCAGAACTGGGACTTGCGTCAATGATAGTTCTTCCATCAATGCTAAAACTGTTTTTTCTTGCTGTTGCCGATCATGAGAACCAGCATCAACCACATGCAGCAGCAGATCCATATTTTGACTCTCTTCTAATGTAGAATGAAAGGCATCGATCAATTGTGTCGGCAGTTCTTGAATAAAGCCGACAGTATCGGTAACGGTCACTTCCAATCCTTCCGGCAACCGCCAACGCTTTGTCAAAGGATCTAACGTCGCAAACAGTTGGTCTTGCTCATAGGTATCCGCACTAGTCAATAAATTCAAAATCGTTGATTTCCCAGCATTGGTATACCCGATCAAACCGATCTGAAAGACTTGACTGTCGCGGCGTTTCTGACGGGTACGATCACGATGAGCAGCGACTTCCTTCAACTCTCGTTTAATGATCGTGATCCGATTACGGATATGGCGTCGATCCGTCTCCAGTTTGGTTTCTCCTGGTCCTCTCGTTCCAATACCGCCCCCCAGACGGGACATATTTTTCCCTTGTCCGATCAATCGAGGCAGCAAATAATCTAATTGTGCCAGCTCTACTTGCAGTTTTCCTTCTTTTGAACGAGCGCGCATAGCAAAGATATCTAAAATCAATTGGACACGATCAATAACTGGCGCCCCTAATTCTTCACCAATCAACTGGCTTTGTCGGGGTGTCAATTCATGATTGAAAATCACCAAATCAGCTTCATGGGCATCCACTAACTGTTGCAGTTCCGCCAATTTTCCTTTTCCGATCACTGTTTGCCGATCAACTTGCGGCCGTTTTTGGATCAGTGAAAAAATCACCTCTCCGTTTGCTGTTTTGGTCAAACTTTTCAATTCATTCATTGAGGACGCAAAGGTCGAATAATTTCGTTCTGTTTCTACGCCAACAAGGATTACGCGTTCTTGTGTCATTCCTTCTCCTCCAACCATTGGTCGATCGCTTTTTCGATCGAAGATACGTCCTCAGGATGCTGGACAAGATCGACCCATCTAGGAGCGAGACGATTCTTGAACCAAGTCAGTTGCCGTTTGGCGTACCTGCGAGACTGTTGTTTGATTTGTGCGACCGTTTCTTCTAATGAACATGTACCGGCAAAATAAGGGGCAAATTCTTTGTACCCGATTCCTTTTGCTGCTTGGGTCTCAGGATGGATCAGCACCTGTTGTGCTTCCGCAACCAAACCTGCTTCCACCATTTGATCGACTCGCTGATCAATACGCTGATACAACAACTGTCGGTCTGTGGAAAGCCCAATCATAAAATAATCGTATACCGCTTCCGGTGCAGTAGTCGGGGCTGCAATGCTTATTCCCGTTGTTTCCAAGACTTCCAACGCGCGGATCACTTTACGTTCATTGTTGTAATGGATCTTTGCTGCGGCTAAAGGATCTAATACCTGCAACTTTTGCCATAGCGCTTCTTTGCCAATTCTTGCTGCTTCTTGCTGGTAGCGCTGCCGAACGGAAGGATCACTTTCCTCAGCGGCTCCTAATTGATAGTCATAGAGTAAAGCCTGGATGTACAATCCGGTTCCCCCTGCTACGATAGGCAGATGACCTCGTTGATGGGTGGCCGTGATCAACTCACGGGCTTCTTTTTGAAATTCTGCCACAGAATAGGATTCATGGCTGTCGCGAATATCGATCAGATGATGAGGGATTCCTTGCATTTCTGCAGCTGTTACCTTGGCTGTCCCAATATCTAAGCCACGATAGATCTGCATGGAGTCGCCGCTGATCACTTCTCCCTGATACTTTTTCGCCAGTTCGATGCTTAAGGCCGTTTTTCCAACCGCAGTCGGTCCGACTACCACAATCACTTTTTCCATCAATGAGCTTCCTCCTGAACCTTCCTTTGGACTTCCCGGACTCGCTCAGGAAAATTGGTAATAATTCCCGTGACCCCTACTGCAAGACAGTGACGAATTTCTGCTTCTGTATCGACTGTCCAAGGACGAATGGCAATCGGATAATCCGCGATCTGTTCCTCATGTTTCTTGACCCACTCATAGGCAGGATGAATCCCTTCAATGTAAGGGCGCGACAATGCTAACGGAGGTTTCGCCTCCGATTTTCCCATAATAAAGTCAAAGGTTGCTTGCGGTTCAATCGCATACAATCGATCCAATGTGTCAACATTGAATGAACAATACCAATGAGTAAAGGGCCAGCTTTGACTGGCTAACAATTCAGATACTTTCTTTTCGATCCCTTGATACTCGTAATGGTCTGTTTTCAATTCAATCGTTAAAATACCACGATAATTCTTTGCTGCTAAAAGATCGAGGACTTCCTTCAACGTCGGCACTTTTGTGGCGGCATAATCTTCTGAGAACCAGCTGCCGGCATTCAATTCTTTTAGTTCTGTCAGCGTTTTATCACAAATTCGGCCTTTGCCGTTCGTAGTGCGATCGACTGTTTCATCATGCATTACGATCAGGTGACCATCCTTTGATAGATGAACATCTAGTTCAATGATATCGGCTTTGACCCGAACTGCTTCTGCAAAGGCTGGTAACGTGTTCTCTGGACGGTCTCCACTACTGCCACGATGGGCAACGATTTGTACCATTTGTTTCACTCCAATCTTTTTCTATTTTACCACGGAACCCCATAGAACCAAACTCCTACTCCTTGTGCCATCCTCATTTTCTAAAGGCATCGCTAGGATTTGTATATATCAGAGAATCGACAAAAAAAGAGGCTATGACAGAAGTTTTTCCACAAAATGATCCTCCCAACAATCATGAAATTGCTCCTACTCTGCAGCAGGTCTTCATCAAATACACGATGCAGAGCGCAATTCCGTTCACGTCCTTCGGATCATCTCGTTGCAACTTCTGTCACAGACTCAATGTTATAGCCCCATTCTCGATTGACTCGACTATAATGGTTTAGAAAAATAAGTTAATGGTTCATTGGTCAAATTTTTCATTTGCGTTTTGCGCTCATTGACCATTTCAGTCAGTGTATCCAAGAAATTCTCCATGATGACACGACCGCCTTTATACGTATAACCGCCGATCTTCACCGTTTCTTCTGGTGAAAGGATCACTCTGCGGGTACCGATTTTCTTGAAAAATTCTTCTAAAAAATAATTCGGCAAATAAAAGTTATTCTGTGCGGCAAAAGACTGTAAATAAGCAAAATCATCGATCGTTATATAACAGTCATCGAAAGCATCGAAACTGACATATTCGTCCATCAGGATCACCCGTTTTTGTAAAATTTCGCTGATTTTCCTGTTCAATTGGAGAAGTGTCTCGATTTCTTTGACTTTATGCTCCAACAGCCGTCGCCGTTTTTCTTTTTGTTCATCGTAACGAATTCTGAGATTGAAGATGATCGTTACTAATAAGGCGCCTACTAATACGCCGATAAAACCTGCAATCGCTACTGCCATTTTCTTCTGACCCTTTCATGCTTACTTTCTTTTTATTGTATCATAATTTAAAAGAGAGGCAAAAAAGATAACGAACTTTTTATTTGACCTTTATTGACCTAATGGGTATACTTACTTTTAGATATTGCAAAAACTTTGTGCTAAACTATATCTATATCGATTTTTAGGAGGACTAAAAAATGAATTTAATTCCTACAGTCATTGAACAATCATCTCGTGGCGAAAGAGCCTATGATATCTATTCTCGTCTATTAAAAGACCGCATCATTATGTTAAGTGGTCAAGTAACAGATGATTTAGCCAATTCGATCATCGCCCAACTTTTATTCTTGGATGCACAAGATTCTGAAAAAGATATCTACTTGTACATCAACTCACCAGGCGGAAGCGTCACAGCCGGACTAGCAATCTTTGATACCATGAACTTCATCAAAGCAGACGTGCAAACGATCGTTATGGGGATGGCTGCCTCAATGGGTTCATTCTTATTGACAGCTGGTGAAAAAGGCAAACGCTTTGCTTTGCCAAATGCTGAGATCATGATCCACCAACCATTAGGTGGCGCACAAGGACAAGCAACAGAGATCGAAATCGCAGCTCGTCACATTTTGCAAACTCGCGAACGCCTAAACAAAATCTTGTCTGAGCGAACAGGTCAACCAATCGAAGTCATCGAAAAAGACACAGACCGTGATAACTTCATGACTGCTCAAGAAGCAAAAGATTACGGCTTGATCGACGAGATCATGGAATCAAACAGCTTAAAATAATTCATCCATCAAAAAACCAGCTGTGCTGAAGCACGCTGGTTTTTTTGCGTCATTAAACGAGATCCGATTGACTTCGCTTGCCATTAATAAACATATTTCCCTTGCAAGTAGTCTTTTCCCAAGGAAACATAATGGGCGATATTGGCTTTGTTTTTGGCAATTTCTTCCTCTGTCAACGGACGAATCACTTTAGCAGGACGTCCAAAAGCCAGCACATTGGGCGGAATGATCGTTCCTTGAGTAACTAAAGAACCGGCACCAATCAAACTGTTTTCACCGATAACTGCATGGTTCAAAACAATGGAACTCATGCCGATTAAGGCCCCTTTTTCAATCTTACAGCCATGAAGCATGCACTGATGACCGACAGTCACATCTTCTGCAATGATCGTGGGTGCATCATGATCCACATGAATGATCGTCCCATCTTGAATATTGGTCCGCTCACCTACTCGAATATAATTTGCATCTCCCCGCAAAACTGCTTGGAACCAGACAGTCGCCTCACTGCCGATGGTGACATCTCCGACGACAGTCGCATTTGGCGCGATAAAGTTTTGCGTACTAGCAGTTTCTGCGTTTAGTTGATTTCGTTTTTGGCTATTTGTCTCTTTTTTCCGATCCATTGTTAAACTCCTTTAGGATTTTTCTTTCTCCACTACACTTTACTACTACACTTTACTACTATACTTTACTACTATACTACTCTATTCCTGTACCCATGATACCATGAATAACTATGAAAACCACGAATCAGTCCGTAAGAGAACAGCGACTATATGCGGATATCTTCACACTTCATACAAAAAAAAGAGTGCGGCTGACACCACACTCTTTTGACCTATTCTGCTTCTTCTGAAAACTGACTCTGATAAAGCTGACTGTAAAATCCCCCAGCTGCCAGTAGTGTTTCATGATTGCCTTTTTCTATGATTGCTCCTTGATCCATGACTAAGATCAAATCGGCTTCCCGAATCGTAGACAACCGGTGAGCAATGACGAAACTGGTTCGTCCTTCCATCACTTTGTCCATCGCTTTTTGGATCAACGCTTCGAGCCGTGTGTCCACAGAGCTTGTTGCTTCATCTAAGATCAAGATTTTCGGATTAGAAATGACTGCTCGAGCAATCGTCAAGAGTTGTTTTTGACCAAGCGAGATATTATCCCCTTCGGAATTGATAAACATCTCATAACCGTCCGGCATCGTCCGGATGAAATGATCCACATTGGCTGTTTTAGCTGCATCGACCACTTCATAATCGGTCGCATCTAACTTACCAAAACGAATATTGTCTCCGATCGTTCCTTCATACAACCAAGCATCTTGCAGAACCATGCCGAATAACGAACGGACATCGCTGCGGGCCATTTTCTTCGTATCAATACCATCAATCTTGATCGCCCCTTCGTTGACATCGTAGAAACGCATCAACAAATTGATCAATGTGGTCTTTCCGGCTCCAGTTGGTCCGACGATCGCTACCGTCTGACCAGCTTTCACTTCAAAGTTCAAATCTTTGATCAGCGGTTTCTTCGGATCATAGGCAAAACCGACATGTTCAAATTGAACATCCCCATGAAATTCCGCTGGCAATGGAATATCTGTTTGGTTGACTGGTTCTTCCGGTTCATCCAAAATCTCAAAAACCCGTTTTGCAGCTGCCGAAGCACTTTGTAAGACAGAGGAAAGCTGGGTAATATTCCCCATTGGCTGACTCACTTGCCAAATGTATTGGATAAAGGCTTGCAGTTGCCCTACCACGATCACACCGCCAATTACATAGAAACTTCCCATAACTGCCATAGCAATATACGTAAAGTAGGCAGTCATTTGAACTAACGGCATCATCAATCCCGAGACGAAGGCCGAACGGAAGCCGTAATAGCGCAGTTGGTGATTGACTTTTTTAAAGCCGTCAAGTGTTTGTTTTTCTCGTCCATAGACTTTCAATACACTGAAACCAGTCATATTTTCCTGAACATAACCGTTCAAGTCTCCTAATGCATTTTGCATGCCTTGGAAGTCTTTTTGCGATTTCTTGACGATCGTTCTTGAAATGATCAATGACGTTGGAATCATGATCAATGCGATCAACGCCATAAACGAATTGATATAAAACATCATCGCTACCGCCATGATGATTCCTAGAAAGGCATTGACGATCCCGATCAAGGCTTGCTGCATCGCACCACTGACTGCATCCACATCGTTCGTTACCCGTGACAAGATATTTCCTTGCTGATTTTTGTCAAAATATGAAACAGGCAAGCGGTTGATCTTTTCTTCAATGTCTTGACGTAAATCACGCATCGCAGATTGAACGACATTTGTGATCAAAAGCCCTGACATTAATTGTGAGAAACAATACCCTACACCGACAACGGTGATCCAGATCAAACAAACGATGATGTAATCAAAATTCAGCGGCTCTCCCGCTGCAATATTCCGACTGATCTCTGTTGTAGGCAATCCGGACACATACGGCAATGCCGCGTTAAAGCCAACTGTAGCGACAGTAAAAAGTAAGACTAAAATAAAGGAGACTTTGTAGGGTTTGATGTAGCGCCCTAAACGTTTTAAAGAAGAGAATGCTTTCATTGTGCCAACTCCTCCTCTGATAATTGTGATGCTGCAATGTCGTAATAAACCGAGCAGTTTTCCAACAGTTCTTTGTGGGTGCCGATACCAACTACATCGCCTTCATTCAACACAATGATTTTATCCGCGTGCATGATCGTCCCCACACGTTGCGCCACGATCAAAACAGTTGATTCGGTCGTTTCTTTTTTCAAACGCGCCCGTAATTTGGCATCGGTTTGATAATCCAGTGCAGAAAAACTATCATCAAAAATATAGATCTCGGGACGACGGATCACCGCACGAGCGATCGCCAGCCGTTGTTTCTGACCACCAGAAAAGTTCGTGCCTCCTTCTGCTAGACGTGCATCAAAGCCATCCGGTGTTTTAGCAATAAAATCAGCTGCTTGTGCGATCTCAACCGCACGTTCTAAGTCCGCTTGTGTCGCATCTTCTTTCCCATAGCGCAGATTTTCTGCGATCGTTCCAGTGAACAGCAACGCTTTTTGGGGAATAAATCCGATCTTATTTCTCAAAGCGGACAAGCTGTACTCGCGAACATCGATCCCATCAATCAAAACCTGTCCTTTTGTGACATCATAAAAACGAGGGATCAATTGGATCAATGTTGATTTCCCGCTTCCAGTACTGCCGATGAAAGCAACTGTTTCACCAGGAGAAGCAGTAAAACTAACATTGCGGATCACAGGACTCTCAGCATGTCCCGGATAGGCAAATGTCACATTCTTAAATTCCACATATCCTTTGGTCTTGCCTTCTGTCACTGGCTGTTCGGCTTCCACGATTTCTGAAGTCATATCCAATGCCTCCTGAATCCGTCGGGCTGAGACCGCTGCACGTGGATACATCGTAAATATAGTCGCAAACAACATGAATGAGAATAGAGCATGGAAGATGTATTCGATAAAAGCAATCAAGTCACCGACTTGCAGTTGCCCATTTTCGATTTGAATACTTCCTGACCAAATGATCAGTACCATCACGATATTGAATAAGAAGAAAAAGCCCGGCTGTGCTGTCGCCATCAAACGGAACAAGCTGCGAGAGCTGGATGCATACGCTTGATTGACTTTGCTAAAGCGTTTCTCTTCAAATTTCTCATTTACGAACGCACGGATGACCCGTAAACCAGACAAGTTTTCCCGCAAAATACCATTGATCTTATCCAAATTGGCTTGCTGCTTGTTAGACAACGGCTCGGAAATCTTTGCGATGGCTATCACAGCAATCAACAAGATCGGCAGTGCCCCTAACACATACATCCCTAATTTTGTACTTGTCCGCATGACCATATACAAACTGACCGCAAACATCATCGGCGTCATCAATCCAATCCGCAGAATATTCTGCAAGAACAACATGATTTGATATGCATCATTGGTCACCCGAGTAATCAAGGATGAAACACCGATTTTTTCATATTCCGTATGTGAATAACCTTGCACCTTTTCAAAAAGATCATCTCGAACATCTGCTACGATATTCGTTGTGATTCTTGAGGTAAAGTACCCTAACATAATATTCATTGCGATCCCTGTCAAAGTAATAGCAATCATTGCCATTCCCATCTTCCAGATATACTCTCGGTCACCATTTCGAATACCGACATCGATCATTCGAGCCAGCAATGTGGGTAATCCTAGTTCAATCAAAATAAATCCAAACACACAGATGAAATTAAAAACCAACAGTTTTTTATTGCGCATTGTGTAATGCCACATTAATTTCAAAAAAGCCCCTCCTTTTTTTACACATTATTTTTACTATATCATAGTCCCAATTTCAAGTAACCCACTTCCCGAAGAAAAAAAGGAGATATTTTAAAGTATTTTTTTAAGGATGACCAAGGGAAGCCCTTTCAAACCAACTAGTTTCTATACTTATTTACTTTTCTATGATAAACTAATACTACTTGTAATGGAACGATTTACAAAAACCGGTGAATTTTTTATGACAACATTTGGAAAGCAAAGACGAGGCTTTCTCTTTTTTCTCACAACGATTGTCTGGAAAAAGCATGTAGCGGTCCACTGACGACCCCCACTTTTCAGGTCACTTATCTAGGGCCTTGATTTTGTGATGCACCGAATCGAACAAAACGATAAACTACTGCATTAGCAGATAAAGGAGAATTTGTATGATTTACAAAGTTTACTATCAAGAAACAAAAGACCGCAACCCAAAAAGAGAACAAACCCATTCCCTGTACATTGACGCAGAAAGCGCGGTTGCTGCACGCCGTACAGTCGAACAAAACACCCCATATAACATCGAGTTTATTCAAGAACTTGATGAAAAACATCTTGCGTATGAAAAAGAGAACGCTGATTTCAAATTAGCGGAGTTTTAATAATGAAAGTTTCTCTAAAAAATAATGAAACTGGCGTATTCGGCGTCGGCGGACTAGGCGAGATCGGAAAAAACTGTTATGGGGTTCAATTCCAAGACGAGATCATCTTGATTGATGCCGGGATCAAATTCCCGGAAGATGAACTACTTGGAATCGACTATGTGATTTCCGATTATAGCTACATTGTCCAAAACATCACGAAAGTCAAAGGGTTAGTCATCACTCATGGTCATGAAGATCATATTGGTGGTATTCCTTACCTTCTGCGTGAAGCAAATATCCCAATCTATGCTGGTCCATTAGCATTGGCTTTGATTACCAACAAGTTGGATGAACACGGGTTACTGCGAGATGCTACATTACATGAGATCAATGAAGATACCGTGATTCGCTTCCGCAAAACATCGGTCAGCTTTTTCCGAACGACCCACAGTATTCCTGATGCGCTAGGCGTTGTGGTGAAAACACCTTCGGGAAATATCGTAGCAACTGGTGACTTTAAGTTCGATTTCACACCCGTGGGCGAACCAGCAAACCTACACAAAATGGCCAGAATCGGAGAAGAAGGTGTGCTATGCCTCCTTTCTGACAGTACCAATGCTGAGATTCCGACCTTTACCAAGTCAGAAAAAACGATTGGTAGTTCGATCCGCAAGATTTTCGAAAAAATCGAAGGCCGGATCATCTTTGCCAGCTTCGCTTCCAATATTTTCCGTTTGCAACAAGCAGCAGATGCTGCGGTTGCCACAGGTCGTAAGATCGCTGTCTTCGGTCGAAGTATGGAAAATGCGATCGTTAATGGGCAGCGCTTAGGTTATATCAAAGTCCCTGACGGTACATTTGTCGAATCTCATGAGATCAATCGCTTACCAGCTAATGAAACCATGATCCTATGTACTGGCTCTCAAGGGGAACCAATGGCAGCCCTTAGTCGGATCGCCAATGGTACTCATCGACAAATTCAGATCCATCCAGACGATACGGTCATTTTCTCTAGTTCACCGATCCCTGGAAATACGACTAGTGTCAACCACTTGATCAACTTGCTGTTAGAAGCAGGTGCACATGTGATCCACGGGAAATTGAATAATATCCATACCTCGGGACATGGTGGTCAAGAAGAACAAAAATTGATGCTTCGTTTGATGAAGCCTAAGTTCTTTATGCCGGTCCATGGAGAGTTCAGAATGTTGAATATCCATACCCAACTGGCACAAGATGTCGGCGTTCCAAAAGAGAACTGTTTTATTATGGAAAACGGTGATATGCTGGCGTTAACTGCAGATTCTGCTCGTCGAGCAGGTCATTTCAATGCGGGTGATGTCTATGTTGATGGTAGTGGAATTGGCGACATCGGTAACGTTGTCTTACGAGACCGTCGTATCTTATCAGAAGAAGGCTTAGTGCTAGCCGTAGCCACCGTCGACTTGACGAAAAAAGAAGTCTTAGCAGGACCAGACATTCTTTCCCGCGGATTCGTCTATATGCGGGAATCTGGCGAGATGATCAATGAAGCACAACAGATCCTGTTCCGTGCCCTCAGAGAAGTCTTGAACCAGCCAGATCCTAGCGAACATAAAATGCGAGAAGCCATGTCAGCTGCTTTGCAACCCTTCTTATTTGAAAAAACAGAACGTCACCCAATGATTCTTTCGATGATCATGACACCTGACGACCACTAACAAAAAAACTCGACCAAACCCTCAATGGAAGTGGTCGAGTTTTTTATTTTTCATCCTACTGACTTCCTTAGGTTTAAGACTCTCTTCTTTCGAAATTGGACGCAGGATTATCGGTACTGTCTCTTGCCACAGCTATTTAAAACTACTTTGGAAACTTAGCTATATTGGAGGCTATATTAAAAACTGTCTTAAAAACGATCTAAGAAGTGATCTCACCGATACATCTCTTCAGGAGAACTATCTACTTTTCGCTAAGCACCAGTTTAATGGTTTTAACTTCATATGGATGCAATGAAAATGCGATCGGCTCCGCTTTTAACTCTTCGCTAGCTTCTTCCATCATGTTCGTCTCTTGCCAGCGAATTTTGCCAGTTCCATGACAGTGAATGGTGACGTCGCGATCGCTCCCTAAATGGTCATAGCAACGCAAAATCCACCCGCTTTGATCTTCCGCTAACTTCAATGCGTCGATTATCAAACTTTCATCAGCCTCGATTTCAAGAGGAATACTTGCCATCTCTGTTTGAAGTTGACTCAATGGTGCATTGATCTCCCAAGCTTCTTCCATCACCTGACCAGTTGCAAAATCTCCTTGATGCGGAAATAGGCTGTAGGTAAGCGTGTGGGAACCAAGATCTGCCTGAGGATCCGGGTATGTTGCTCCTTTTAATAAAGATAATCGCAGCTGATTGCCTTTGATATCGTAGCCGTATTTGCAGTCGTTCAAAAGGGCCACCCCGTAATCCATTTGTGCAACATCCGCCCACTGATGACCTACTGTCTCAAATTTGGCGATATCCCAGCTCGTGTTCCAGTGAGTTGGACGCTTCACATTCCCATGCTGAATATCAAAAATAGCTTCTGTCGCGCGAATATTGACATCAAATTTCACTTTCAACAATTGCTGGCGTTCTTGCCAATCCACCGTGGTAACAAAATCAATTCGCTTCGTATGAGCATAGAAATAGATTTTTTGTAAAATAGTTGACTGCCCAAAAGTGACTTGCTGTTCTAAGACAGTAAACAAAGGATTGTTCGCGATGACTTGAATGCCTGCACTGCTTAGCTCCGTGCCTTTTTCTTGATAAAAAAGATCGATATCCCACGCATCGAAATTCAATGGTTTGTCTTCAAATAATTGAAAGACATTCCCTGTCCCAGCAAGCACTTCTCGTTGTGCGGTTTTGTCATAGATCTGGGTCAAATGCCCCGCCTCATTCCATCGGACTTGATAAAACGGAGTCTCGAGTTGGTCTTTTTCACTAACGGACACTGCTTCCAATGGCAACGCACAGATACAATCCGGCAAAAGACTCGCTTGGAATGCTGGCAAATGTACCAGAGCGTAACAGGAACCGTCGAAGAAAACTTGCTGCTGTTCAGGTACCGTGCCCGGTGCTACTGCAATGATGCTTGTTCGCTGCCAAGCGGCTGTATTGATGATACGTAATTGTTGTTCTTCTGTCTCAAGAGCAGTTGTCAGAGCATGAAGCTGCTTTTGACAAGCAAGTGCTTCGTTCCGATAATCTTGATAGACTTCTTTGATGGAAGAGCCCGGGATAATGTCATGAAATTGATTCTTCAAGACGCTTTTCCAAAGCTTTTCGAATACTGCAGCAGGATAAGCCGTTCCTGCTGTCATAGACTGAAGACTGTACAAACATTCAAGTTCCCGCAAGCGTATTTCAAACCAGCGATTCATTTTCTTGATAAAGGCCTGCGAAGTATAGGTACCGCGATGGTACTCCAAATACAGTTCCCCATCCCAGATTGGTAGATCGTTCGAATTTTGGTCGACAGTTTCATGTAACTCTTCAAAAAAGTCAGCAGCCCGACCCGTTTTAAGCATCGGTAATCCCGGAATCTCAGCCATCTTTCTGCGGTTTTCCAACATTTCTCGGGTGACACCACCGCCGCCATCTCCATGTCCATAGGAAATCAATAGATGTTGATTCAATGCTTTATTTTGATAGCTGCGATATACTCCTAAAACCGTCTCCGGGGTCAGCAACCCATTATACGTGTAAAACCAATTGGATTTTTCTGTCCAGCTGCCACCACCTGGAACGGGTGTCGTGATGAAATGCGTCAAAATTTCAGAGCCATCGATCCCCTTCCATAGAAAGGTGTCGTTTGGCATGCGATTGTATTGATTCCAACTTATTTTCGTCGTCATAAAGGTATTGATTCCACTTTTTTTCAGAATCTGCGGCAACGCCCATGAATACCCAAAAACATCCGGCAGCCAGAGATAGGTGCTTTCCCGCCCGAATTCCTCGCGAATAAACTTTTTTCCGTAGAGAATCTGGCGAATAAGGGATTCGCCACTAGGCAGATTACAATCTGCTTCGACCCACATGGCGCCATCAACTTCCCAGCGGCCTTCTGCGATTCGTTGTTTGATTTGCACATACAATTCAGGATAGTCCTCTTTGATATATTGGTAAATTTGCGGCTGAGTTTGAAGGAACACATATTCTGGGTATTCTTTCATCAATTTCAAGACTGTAGAAAAGCTGCGGGCCGCCTTTTCACGCGTGTGCTTCAACTGCCAAAGCCACGCAAGATCAATGTGGGTGTGTCCAATCGCTGTGACTTGAACCAAGTCACTTTTGGGAAGTGCTTGCAGCGCCTCTTTTAGAAAAAGATGTGCTTCCCGCAAACTATCATAAAACTGCGGTGATCCTTTTTCTCGCCAATCGATCCGTTGAAACGAACCATTCAACATCTTGAGCAGCCGAACCTTCCGGTCATGATCCTCTGCTAATTGCTGGATCGTTTCTAAAATCATTTTAGAAAGATAAAAATAATCGTTGGCTTCTTCATCCAAACAACCGATAAATGCAGCTTTCAGTTCATGAATCAGCTGTCGTTCCTCGCCACCGCCTTCTAGTCCAGACCATAGCTTCAGCGCAACGATCACTTCTTTTCCTAAATTTGCAGGTTCTAATAGAAATTCTTTGTGGTTGGCGTCGATTCCCTGAACAGGGACACCATCAATAAATAAAAGTGATTCAAAACCAGAGTTATTGCCGCCACCAGTTTTTCCAAAATCAAAAAACAATATATTCATCTTCGGGGGAATGGTGACTTTCGCTTGAAGCCATAAATAGCGATCCCTTCCTTGCCACGTTTCCCCTATGTGCATGACTTGTTCAGTCGAAAAGAGTGGCGGATATTTCTGACACTTTGTCTGATCCTCTGTGACAAACCATTGCTGGATCTGACGCTTGTTTCGATACCTCAATGCCTCGATTTCTTGAATGCGGTGCTTGATTTTTGCTTCTTGCATAAAATAATCCATTTTGTTCTGCTCCTTTGGCATTCACTTGGTTTTCCTACTGCTTATTCGCCCTTAAGTTAGTCTTGATTAAAGCGTTCAAATTGTTGCCGACGGATCTCCAATAAGCGTTGAGCACCGATACGATCCAATTGCTGCACATAGTTGGTCCAATCCTTTTCAAAATTCCATTCACCTGTAATGAACTTTACCCGCGATTGTTCCACATGGGTTGAGATATCTGTAACGATCGTTGACAATTCTGCTGCTTCTGCTTCGGTTGCCATAAATGTCGGCAGCATGTATTCCGGCATATATTCTTCTTTGACATCATCATAGACAGCCGGTTCTTTGCCAAACGCTCGATCTCTGATTTCTTGATCCAATTCCGCATAAGGGAAATAGCCTCCATACACATTATCGACCCACTGGAAAGCACCGAGTTGCGGCCCGTTTTGATAGTTTAAGATTTCGTCAATATAGACCATGTGCCCATCTTCGTCAACTTCATAGGTCACTCCTTCTTCTCCTAAATAAGCAAAAATCTGCCCTTCAGGACTATAGAAGTAATCCACCCACTCAAGAAGTAATCCTGGATCTGCTGCATCCTTCGTAATGATAAATGCTGAAGTACCAGAAACAGGCGGTTCCGTATAAAGTGTCTTGTCGCCATAAGGTCCTTCAATGACATTGATCGGCGTATACGTTTCTGGTCCAAATGGGCCAATGAAATCAGGATCGACCCACTGGAAGAGACCAACTTTGTCTTGGGCAGCATCCGCTCGCCATTTGTCATCATCCACGCCGGCAAAGGATTGTTTTGCAACTAATCCTTCTGCATACAACTCTCTTAGGTACATCCAGACTTCCCGCATCCGTTCATGGTTGATGGTCAACTGTAATTGCCCCGCTTCATCCACAAACAGCATATTCCCCATCGCCTGTCTGCCGCCTGTCCCCAATCCATAGGAAGCCATGAAGACCTTTTCCAGTCCGCCGGCTAACCAGCCACTTGGCATATAATACCCTTCTCGTCCTTCCCCGCTCGCTACAAAAGCAGCTAGAACCTCTTTCAGTTCATCT
This sequence comes from Enterococcus sp. DIV0574, assembly GCF_051711125.1. Lineage (NCBI taxonomy): Bacteria > Bacillati > Bacillota > Bacilli > Lactobacillales > Enterococcaceae > Enterococcus > Enterococcus sp. DIV0574. The sequence goes on along the minus strand of NZ_JBIOMA010000001.1, from coordinate 561,145 downwards.
GTTGTACGAGGGACATCCAAGGACAATTCATCCAGCCAATTTTGATTGATATACAGTCGAACCGTTCGCCCGCCGCTCATTGGATCCAAAGACATATACGGCAGCGAGTACATATGACCATCCGGTGCTGTTAACGTCTTTTTGACAATCGGATTTTCATCTAAGATTTTTTGCAGATTCGGTGCATGTTCGGCAATCAGATCTTCTAATGGAATGAACAATCCTTGCTGTCCGTATTTCACGATCTCATCATTGCTCCAGCCGGTCTGATAAAAGGCATCAGGCAGCTTTCCTGATAGAATCAAATTCTTCTTTTCCCCAAACTCTTTTACTTCTTCCCACTGTACTTTGACTCTAGACTTCTTCTCGTACTCTTGCCACATCCACAGGTCTTCGCTTTTCGGCCTCACGTCTGTAAAATCATTCCTCATTAAATGAATCGACTTTACGTCATCTGCTACTTTTTCACTTGGACTAGATTGGCAAGCCGACAACAGCCAGACGAAGGACAACAAAAACAATAGCACTCCTTTTTTCATACAGTTCTCTCCTTTTTATACAATCGAACAACGGGCGACATCAAAAATAGACTCCTTTCATTTTGTTAAATTTATTGAAAAACAAGAAACCTATCCCATAAGCAGGCAATCCGATCCCTAAACAGATCCCTAAAAATGGATAGTAACAATAAAGAAGACTAACCAATCCAAGAAGTCCCATACTTATTAATAGCTGAACGGGACAAATGAACACAAACAGTAACGGCTGTAACCAACGATGGACTTTGTCTAATGAAAAATAAGCATGCACAGGGAAAAATGTGATCGCCAGCAATAAAATAATCAGGAGATTCGTCCGCATCGTAAACTCAAACAAGAAATTGGTGGGATAATCACTCGCTAATGTGTGATGAACCCCAATAACAAAACCAGTCAGAACAATAGCCGCAACATGAAACCAGCGATTTTTTTGTTTGTTGTGCCGATATTGATCTGAAAAAATTTCTTTGAGAGGAGCTTCATTTTTCTGCAGAATCCTTTTTCGAATGCAATCGTAGACAGTAATCGTTGCCGGTATCAGACTAAACAGCACACCGCCCAGAAGCATGTAGCGCCACCAATACACATTCAAAAGCATCATATCGTACACTAATTCACAAAATGCAGCGATCGCTTTTAGCATCGAAACACCTCCTCATCCCTTGATGGATCCTACTAGGATGCCTTTTTCAAAGTATTTGGCTACCACAGGATAAAATAGGAGCACAGGCAGACTTGAAACGATCACTACGCTGTATTTGAGGGTCATTTTCAGCATAAGCAGTTCGGATTCCGCACTACCGGCAATGATTTGGTTCATATCTTGGCCAAACTGTCCCTGAACCAGTATTTCTCGCAGAATAATCTGCAGAGGATACTTGGCACGATCCTGTAAATAAATCAACGCGTCAAAGTAGGCATTCCAGCGACCGACACCATAGAACATTGCCATCACTGCGATGATCGGGGTAGCCAGAGGCAAGACGACTTTCCATAATAACCATAAATCGTTGGCACCATCGATATAAGCGCTTTCAATCAAATCATTAGGAATATTTTGACTGAAATACGTACGCATCAAAATCATATTATAAACACCCAACGCTCCAGGCAAGATCATGACCCAAAGTGTGTTAACGATCCCTAACTGCTGATTGACTAAATAAGTGGGGATCAACCCTCCGCTAAAAAACATTGTAATCGTAAAAAATAAAGTAAAGAAACGCTTGCCTCGTAAGCCGGAACGAGACAATGGGTAGGCAGCAATCGTCGTGACGATTAAGTTGATCACTGTCCCTAAACCCGTGTAGATCACTGCGTTGCGAAAACCCGTCCAGATATCACTGCTCTTGAGCACTTCCTTGTACCCTTCAACATTTAATCCACGGGGATACAAAAGCAACGGGACCTCATAGATCCTAGTGGGATCACTGAAGGAAGCATTGACCACAAAGATAAGCGGATATAAGATAATCAGGGCAATCAGACTGACCAGTAAGATATTGATAGTATTAAACAGTTTATCCCCTTTCGTTGCTGATACTTTCATTCGTTTTCCTCCTACCAAAGACTCGATTCATTTGTCTTTTGTGCTAGTTTATTAACAAAAAATAAAACAATAAAATTAATCACGTTATTAAAAAGACCGACTGCAGCAGAGAAACTATACTCCCCATTTATGATCCCCATTTTATAGGTATATGTCGAAAGCACCTCAGAGGAAGCGAGATTCGCAGCGTTCTGTAAGAGAAAAGTCTTCTCAAAGCCCACGGATAAAATGCTTCCTGTCGCCAATATCGTGGAGATCACGATGGTCGGCATGATGGAAGGAATCGTGATATGACGAATACATTGCAAGCGAGAGGCACCATCCAAGTAAGCGGCTTCATATTGATCGGGAGAGATCCCGGACATCGCTGCCGTATAAATCAACGTTCCCCACCCCACACCTTGCCAGACACCCGACCACACATAGATATGCGGAAACCATTTAGGACTTCCGAGAAAATCGATCGATGGAAACCCAAATGTATTCAGCAACATATTAATCATGCCATCTTGACTTGAAAAAAAGAATTGAACCATCCCGATCACGACAACCACCGAAATAAAATTTGGGATGTATGAAATCGTCTGAGCGGTTGATTTGAACCATTTCCGATTCAATTCATTGAATAATAACGCCAAAATGATCGGTAATGGTACACTGACCAACAAACTGTAAAGACTCAAGCGCAAGGTATTAACAATGATCTCGAGAAAAAAATAGGAAGCAAAAAAACGCTCAAAGTGCTTCAATCCCACCCAAGGGCTACCTAAGATCCCAAATGCGGGAGAATAATCTTTGAATGCGATAATCACGCCATACATTGGCCAATAATTCCAGATCACGACAAAAATAACTGGAATGATCAGCATGACGTAGAGCCACTTGTGTTTCTTTAAATCTTTTTTTAGATCCTGGAAATTTCTTTTGTTTTTACCCAGATAGCCGATTTTTGCAACTGTACCTTTTACAGGCATCTTGAGTCCCCTCCTCCATTTAACTAGGTTTGTCTTTTTGTGTCGTTATGTTACCTTCGATGCTAAAAAAATACGTCCAATCAAATTGGAGCACTTTACCGATCCGCTTCGCTACTTCTACACTTGGTCGGCGTTTTCCTCGTTCAATCATATTGTAATATGTTCGCTCAATTTCGGATTCCTTAGCTACTTGATCCTGAGTGAGTCCATTTTTTTCACGTTGCCTAATGAGCCACTCCCGCATACAGTTCCCTCCTTCTTCGGAATGTAACGTTTCGACACACACTCATTATATGTTTCCTTATGACACTTGTCAACGACATTTAGTAACAAATAGACACCAACCGACTCTTTTTTTCTAAGTAACGGTGTGTTACTATCACGAGAGAGGCAGGTGTCATTATGTTTCCGCAAATCATAAAAAAATTACGTCTGGAAAAGAAGTTAACTCAGCAAGAAGTGGCAGACAAAATCGGGATCACACGTCCAGCTTATACTGCCTATGAATCAGGAAAAAGAGAGCCCGACTTTAGCATGCTGCAAGTGTTAGCCGATCTATTTGGTGTGTCGACCGACTATCTCTTAGGCCGATCTGATAAGAGACACCTCTATCCTAAAGTAGAAAGTGACTTGATCAGTTCCCATATCGATGAATCAATCTCAGAAGAAGGAATCAAAGAAATCCTCACGTTCATTGATTTTGTCAAAGAACGCGAGCAAAAAAAAAGACCATCTGAATGATGGTCTTTTTTGACTGTGCCTTCACTAATCCCATGAATGCAGTCTTGTAAATAAGCTTACGCTTTGTTTACGTTTACTGCTTGAGGTCCACGATCTGATTCTTCAACATCAAAAGTCACTGCTTGGCCTTCTTCTAAAGTCTTGAAGCCTTCACCTTGGATTGCTGAGAAATGTACAAATACGTCTGTACCGTCTTCACGTGAAATGAAGCCAAATCCTTTTTCAGCATTGAACCATTTAACTGTACCTTGTTCCATTATAAAAAACCTCCTCGTGCATAAGCACTTAATTATGTGTAACATTGCTCGTGTCCGATAGAGGTGTAACAAGCGTTTCAACATCTATTCAGCAAACAAAATTACACTAATATTTTACACTTGCTACTATTTTTTTGCAAGGTAGACGATCAGCCTTCCCAGAGTCCTTCTTCTCGCAAGCTGATATATGAATTATTACCGATAATCAAGTGGTCCAGCAAGTCGATACCCATCAATTCCCCACACTTCATCAATCGTTTGGTAAAGGTAATATCCGCCTGCGAAGGTTGGGGACTGCCGCTGGGATGATTGTGCACGCAGATCACTCGGGCGGCACAGCAACGAACTGCTCCGTGATAAATTTCTCTAGGATGAGCAATCGACTGATTGAGACTGCCGATGAATAACGTCTTTTTTTGGATGATCTCATTTTTGGTATTTAGGTAGAGACACAGCAAATGTTCTTGCTGGTAATCTTTTAATTCCTCCATCATCTGATTGGCAATATCCACACTGGAATGAACTCTGCCATATTTTGGCTGTGCTGCTCGTTGGATGCGGGCGCCAAGTTCTACGGTAGCTTTGAGTTCGATCGCTTTGATCTGGCCTACCCCACGAATGGCCTGCAGTTCGTCCAATGTCACGTGCTTTAGCTCATACAAGTCTTCAAACTCGTTGAGGATCTGACCAGCTAGTTCGATGACATTGAAAGGATGAGAACCCGTTCGTAAAAGAATCGCTAACAATTCTTGATTGGATAAAGCTTCAGCGCCATAATGCAATAGTCGTTCCCGAGGATAGGAACTTTGAGGAATTCCATTGTCTTTCATAAAAAAAAACTCCTTTGCGTTAGTCTAAAATAAAACTACGCAAAAGAGTTCATGGTTGATGCGACACTACCAAGTATAGGCCTGCTCAAAATAATCCGGCACTTCTACCAGTGAAGGCAAGATATGCAGCACTTTTTCTTCGATCACTGACGTCGGAGCAACCAGATCAGGTACCATGATCACCGGAATGCCAGCTGCATGCGCAGCATGAATACCGTTAGCGGAATCTTCAAGAATGACTAATTGATTTTTCGGAACCCCTAAGCGATTATGGGCTTTTTCGAAAATTTCAGGATCCGGTTTCGCCCGCACAACATCATCGAAACAAACGATTTCTGGAAATTCTTGCGTCAGACCTGCGGAATCCAGCAATGTATCGATGACTCGTCGTTGGTTGCTAGAAGCAAGGATCCGCGGAATCCCTTTTTCATCCAAATAGCGCAGCAAGTCATGGACCCCCGGTTTTAATGCTGCTTGACCTTGCTCAAAGAGCAGCAGAGTTTGATCAAAAGCGGCTTGGATGAAACGATCAACAGTCTCTGGACCGAAGGCAGCATCATATCGTTCATGATAAGCCGCCCAGACTTCTTCATCTGAAACACCAACGTATGCTAGATAGACATCTTTTGTATAGGGGATCGCCATCTGATCGGCCACGATCTGTGTTGCCTGATAGTAAAGAAGCTCCGTATCAAAAATCAGTCCGTCCATATCAAAAATCACACCATTTAATTCAGCCATTTCTTCCTCCCATTCCCAACAAAAGTTCCCGAACTTCTGATACAAAATAAAGCGAACCAGTGATCAGAAGCAAGTCTTCATTGGTCATTTTTTCTAATAATTCTGCTAAGCCAAACTGCCATAGTGAAACGATCGAGATGCGCGCTTCATTCAATTGCTGGTAATCATCACTTAAATGGATCGCTTTTGGAAAATCAAATGTGGTCAAATAGATTTCAGCTTTCGGGATCGTTAACAGCTGTTGCAGCATCTCATCGACATTTTTTGTCTCCAATGCTGAAAACAAGATATGGATGCGATAGTTGGTGAATTCTTCTCTAACTGTCTCAACCAAGCGTTCCATGGCGTGCGTGTTATGCGCACCATCTATAATGATCAGCGGTTCATTGCTGATTTTCTCCATTCGCGCGGGCCAATAAGCTTTCTTTAAGCCATTGCGGACTACTTTTTCCGAAAATGGCAGTTTTTTTAACTCACAGAATAAATAATATAATTGAATAGCGACACCGGCGTTTTCTGGTTGGTGTCGACCAATCATCGGCGTTTTCAGTCCTTTGATTTTTCCGCGGTCATTCTCAAAATCGAACCACTCTCCCCAGATTTCATCCGGACGATGATACGTGACTCGATAGTCTTCTCCCAAGTGGGATACAGGAGCCTCAGATTCTGCAGCTTCAAGGTCGATTACGGATAGCGCACTTTCAGGGATCTTCCCAGTCACTAGTGGCACCTTGGGTTTGATGATCCCGGCTTTATGGGCAGCAATGGCCTCAATCGTGTCACCAAGCATATCCATATGGTCCATTCCAATAGTCGTGATGGCCGTCAAGATTGGTGTGATCACATTTGTACTATCCAAACGGCCGCCTAAGCCAACTTCTATGATAGCCACATCGACTTGTTGCTGGGCAAAGTAGCCGAATGCCAGTGCAGTCAAAATCTCAAATTGGGTGATTCCGGTCAATTCTTCTTCCTGATCCAGTTGCATGACGAGTGGTTGAAGTGTTTCGACCCATTCAATCAGCGAGTCATCTGGTATAAAACGCCCATCAATCTCGATCCGTTCATTGAAAGACTCGATATGGGGCGATGTGAACGTTCCAACTTGCAGCCCACTTTCTTCTAGAAGACTTCGTAAATAGCTGACAGTCGAACCCTTGCCGTTCGTTCCGGCAACATGGATCAATGTCAGATTTTTTTCTGGATTGCCTAATCGTTGTAGCAATGCTTCTACTCGCATCAATCCTGGACGCATCCCGAAGGTCTTTCTTCCGTGGATCCATGCAATTGCTTCTTCACTTGTCATGTTCTTCACCTCAAAATCATTTTAGCAAATCTTCCCTTTTTTTCCTAATTCTACTGCTCTTTCTCTCAGAGCGTTCCCAACAAAAATCGATAGGAAAACTACCCGATCTATAGCGGTTAGGAATTCTTTCCTCTATAGATCGGGTAGCTAGAGATCGGGTAGTTAGAGAGTAAATAGTTAGATCGGTAATTTGCAACAGCTAGTGTTCCATAGGAATATCGATGATTAGCTTGCTGCCTCGATTCAATAAATAGATTATTGAATCGTACGCAATTGCTCGATCCGTTCTTGAACTGCTTTTTGTTTATCCAAATAATCGGCTTCTTTCGCTCGCTCTTGCGCCACAACTTCTTCAGGGGCATTGGCAACGAAACGTTCGTTTGCTAATTTCCCTTGCACGCGTTTGACCTCTTGATTGAATTTCGCCAATTCTTTTTCTAAACGGCTGATTTCTTCTTCGATATTGATCAAGCCGGCTAATGGCAAATAGATCGTTGCTCCGGATAAGATAGCTGACATCGCCAATTCCGGTGCTTCCAGTGTATTGGAAATCACTAGCTCTTCTGGATTGCAGAATCGTTCGATATAGTTTTTGTTGGTGATCAGGAAGCTCTCGATCTCAACATCGTTGGTTTGGATCAGCAATGTAATTGGCTTAGAAAGCGGCGTGTTGACTTCCGCCCGAATGTTGCGGACAGAACGAATCAACTCTTTTAACACTTCCATTCCTTGTGCTGCTTTCTCATCCGACCACTCTGGCTGAACTTCTGGATAAGCAGCTACTACAAGCGAATCGCCTGTATGAGGCAGTTTACTCCAAATTTCTTCTGTGACAAACGGCATGATTGGGTGCAGCAAGCGTAATATTTGATCCAACACATGAACCAAAATGCTCTTATTGACTTGTTTAGCTGCTTCATTTTCACCATATAAGGTTTCTTTGCTCATTTCGATATACCAGTCACAAAAGTCATCCCAAATAAAGTTGTATAACTGGCGACCTGCTTCACCGAATTCAAAACGATCAAACAACTCAGTCACTTTCTCGATCGTTTCATTTAAACGAGTTAAGATCCAACGGTCCGCTACGGATTTCTCGCCAGAAAAGTCAATATCTGTCACCGTCATTCCTTCAACATTCATCAAGACAAAACGGGACGCATTCCAAATCTTGTTGATGAAGTTCCAAGCAGCATCCATTTTTTCATAGCTGAAGCGAACATCTTGTCCTGGTGCAGAGCCATTTGATAAGAACCAGCGCAATGCATCGGCGCCATATTTTTCGATGACTTCCATCGGATCGATCCCGTTCCCTAATGACTTACTCATTTTACGTCCCTGTTCATCACGAATCAGTCCATGGATCAGCACATTTTCAAAAGGACGTTTGCCTGTGAATTCCAAGCTTTGGAAAATCATGCGGCTTACCCAGAAAGCAATGATGTCGTAGCCTGTGACTAGCGTGTTGGTTGGGAAATAACGCTGATAATCAGCACTATTTTCATCTGGCCAGCCCATGGTTGAAAATGGCCATAATGCGGAGCTGAACCAAGTATCCAGTACATCAGGATCCTGTGTCCAGTTTTCGGCATCTGCCGGTGCTTCTAAGCCCACATACATTTCACCAGTTTCATTGTGGTACCAAGCAGGAATTTGATGTCCCCACCACAATTGTCGGGAAATAACCCAGTCGTGAATATTTTCCATCCAGCGCAAGAAAGTTTGATTGAAGCGCGGTGGGAAAAACTCGACTGCCTGATCCGTCGATTGGTTGTCGATCGCTTCTTTAGCCAATGGCCCCATTTTGACAAACCATTGCGTAGATAAACGAGGTTCAACAACGACACCGGTTCGTTCTGAATGGCCAACACTGTGAATCATTTTTTCAATCTTTAACAAACGTCCGATATCTTCCAAATCTTTGACGATCGCTTTACGAGCTGCAAAACGATCCATGCCAGCATATTTACCGGCTAAATCATTCATGGTTCCGTCATCGTTCATAACATTGACCCGTGGCAAGTTATGGCGGTTACCGACTTCAAAGTCATTCGGATCATGGGCAGGGGTGATTTTTACTACGCCGGTTCCAAATTCTTGATCCACGTAAGTATCCGCAATGATTGGGATCTCTTTATTAACTAATGGCAAAATAACCTTTTTGCCGATCAATTCTTGGTAGCGTTCATCCTCTGGATGGACAGCGATCGCAGTGTCTCCTAGCATCGTTTCTGGACGAGTGGTGGCAATCTCTACGGTACCAGAACCATCTGCCAGTTCATAAGTCATGTGGTAAAAAGCTCCTTCGATCTCTTTATGGATGACTTCAATATCAGATAAGGCCGTACGTGCTTGCGGATCCCAGTTGATGATATATTCGCCGCGATAGATCAAGTCTTTTTCGTAAAGAGTTACGAAGACTTTACGGACAGCATCTGACAGACCCTCGTCTAATGTGAATCGTTCTCGACTATAGTCAAGAGACAATCCTAGCTTTGCCCACTGCTCACGAATATGGCCTGCATATTCTTCTTTCCATTCCCACACTTGGTCGACAAATTTTTCCCGACCAAGGTCATAGCGGGAGATCCCTTGTTCTCTTAGTTTTTCTTCGACTTTTGCTTGTGTCGCAATTCCAGCGTGATCCATACCTGGTAACCACAATGTATCAAACCCTTGCATCCGTTTTTGGCGAATGATGATATCTTGAAGGGTTGTATCCCACGCATGGCCTAAGTGTAGTTTACCAGTAACATTTGGCGGAGGAATAACGATTGAATAAGGCTTGGCTTTTTGATCACCACTTGGTTTGAATAGATCTTTGGCTAACCATTCCTGGTAGCGTCCCGCTTCGACTTCTTGCGGGTTGTACTTTGTTGATAAGTTATCGGACATTGTTTTACCTCCTACTTTTTTTGATCAGTTCCTTCAAGACCGCTCGGCTTTTGGGAATAAAAAAAGTCCTAAAATGCCGAAGCATTTTAGGACGCAAATACGCGGTACCACCTAAATTGTAGATTTCTCTACCTCTTGGGCGTGAGTTAACGGTCACGAAGCGTTTGATTCTACTGAACAAGGTGTTCCTTGCTGTTCCAATCAAAGACTCACAAGCTACCTTCTCAGATTCCTGCTGAAAACCTTGCACCAATTGGTCTTCTCTCTGTAAAAACAGTCCGTCTGATACTCCTCTTGATCCTCGTCTTCTTTCAATTGATCTTGTTCATTCTACAATGAACTTTTTTGAAAGTCAAACAGCGATTGATCTGGCAGCGGCCAAAGCCGATTGATAGTCCGGTTCTTGAGAGATTTCAGGCACGATCTCTTCGTAGCGGATCACCCCTTTTTCATCTAAGACAAAAATCGCGCGGGCAAAATGTCCAAACTCTGGGATCATAATTTGATAGGTTTCTCCAAACGTATTTTCTGGATCATGCAGCATCAGCATATCGATCCCTTCTTGTCCACACCAATTTGCTTGTTCTTCTTTCGTATTGTTCGAGATTGTCACAAAATTAACCTCATCAATCTTACTTGCTTCTTCATTGAAGCGCTTCGTCTGCAATGCACAGACCCGCGTGTCAATGTCGGGAACAATGCTTAAGATCGTCGGTTTACCTAAGAAATCAGCCAAGCGATAAACTTTGTCATCTAAACTTTTCAGTTCAAATTCTTTGGCTTGATCCCCTACTTTTGGCTGAATGCCTGGTACTTCAAAAATGGTTCCTTTACGTGTTACTTGCATGTCATCTCTCCTATTACAGTTTTCTCCAGTATAGGAGAGAACCCGCGAAAGCCAAAAGATTTTGCTCAAAACCTACGATTTCTGAGAATAGGTATTGTCAAAAAAGATCAACGTCTGTAATTCTGTCGTCAGATCGATGTATTGGATATGAACATTTTTAGGTACATTGACGCGATCAGGGGCAAAATTTAAAATCGCTGTAATGCCAGATTCTACGATCGTATCGATTGCCGCCTGAGAATATTGACTAGGTACTGTCGAGATAGCTACAGTGATTCCTTTCTCCTGAACGATCTCAGCTAGCTGATCCATTCCATAAACATAGTGACCGTCGATGGTCTTACCGATCAATTGCGGATCATTATCAAATACAGCAACGATCGAAAGATTCTCATTGCGGCGAAAGTTGTTATTTGCAAGAGCTTTACCTAGATTGCCAAAGCCCACTAATGCAATGTTCTTTGCTTCGTTCGTTTCTAATATATGGCTAAAAACTTCAATCAAGTAAGGAACTTCATAACCATACCCGCTTCGTCCTAATTCCCCTAAGTGGGAAAAGTCCCGACGAATCGTTGCGGAAGGAACTTGTGTGATCTCAGCAAACTCTTTTGATTTGATTCGATGGACACCTGATGCATCCAAAAATTTTAAATGCCTTAAATAAGCAGGCAGACGTTTCGCTGTTGCTTTAGGAAGTTTTTTTTCTCTTAATGCTTCCATGGTTTCCGTCCTCCTTGTTAAACAGTTCACATATCGAGTTTAGCATGCTCGTCATTGAATAGCAAGCAATTTTCACAAACTTTTAATGCTTCCTAGATTCCAGTCAAACGACTGTGAGAAATCTCTCACAGGTCCAGCATAAACGAAAAAAGACGGCTACTTGGGCACACCCTTTGTAACCATCTTTTTTCTTTAATTGCCAACAGTCAACAGCTGGTTTTTATCCCCTGATATCAAAATTTTTTCTGATGTGAAGATCAAAGAAAATCAGCGAATTCTGCTTTTTCGGAAGCTTGGATCTCTTCGATTTTCAACCCAGCTAATGCCCGCTCCATCATGCCTGCTATATCTAAGCGCTCTTCATATAAATGCACTTTCTCCAACTTCGGTCTTGTCTTAGGCTGTGGCGGAGCAAAAATCGTGCAGCAGTCTTCAAATGGCTGGATCGCCAGTTCAAACGTATCGATCTCTTGAGCTACATCAATGATTTCTAATTTATCCATCGTTGCCACCGGACGAATGATTGGCGTATTCGTTACTTCATTGATCGCCACCATACTTTGCAATGTTTGTGAAGCCACTTGGCCTAGTGATTCTCCGTTCAAAATAATCAATCCATGACGAGCTTCACGGATCGCATCTGTGAGTCGCAGCATCATCCGGCGAGTGATCGTCATCCAATAGCCTTGAGGCACATGCTTCTTGATTTCTTCTTGAACTTCAGTGAATGGGACTTCAATAAACTGAATACCGCCAACATAAGGGGTTAGTTTCTTTGTCAGATCTTTGGCTTTTTGTAGTGCCTGTTCGCTAGTATAAGGCGGGCTGGCAAAATGGACCGCTTCGATCTCTACCCCGCGTTTCATCGCAAAATAACCGGCAACGGGGGAATCGATCCCGCCTGAAAGCATCAGCATCCCTTTCCCACTCGTTCCAACCGGTAACCCACCAGCTCCTTGGATCGTCTCGTAAGAAAGGTAGGCTCCATCCATACGGATCTCTACCCGTAGATTGATATCTGGCTTTTTCATTTGAACTTTGATTTCTGGAAAGCGATCAATTACAGCATTTCCTAACGTCAAATTCAACTGATTACTGTCTTGGATGAATTGATGGTCACTGCGTTTGGCAGTGATTTTGAAGGTCTCAGTCCCTGTATAGATTTCACTCATCACTGTTTGTACGGCTTCTTTTAACACTTCGACGTCTTTTTCTACCCGAATGCTGGGAGAAAAATTTTGAATCCCAAACACTTTTTGCAATTTCAATATAATTGCCTGACTGTCTTCCCCATTCAGAAGCAAATGCATCCGATCACGTTCTGCATGAACTTTGACTTTAGGAAAGTCGGCAAGTGTTCGCTTCACATTCTCCGCCAACTGCATAATGAAACTGCGGCGGTTTTTTCCTTTGGTTGATAATTCGCCGTAGCGAACCATGATCTCTGTATAATTCACGAGTAAAACTCCTTTGTTTGTCGTTGGTATGTTCGCAACATGCTCTTATTGGCTTAATTTTGAGAACTTTTGATAAAGCTGATTAAATACAATCAAAAATTGTTCTACTTCGGCCATCGTATTACTTTCATCCAAGCTGACCCGAACTGCTGAAGTAGCTAAGCGACTAGGGACATGCATCGCATGCAATGTGCTGCTAGCCATTTTCTTGCGGGAAGAGCAGGCACTAGTCGTTGAGAGATAAATCTGTTTTTCTTCAAAGGCATGGACAAGCACTTCTCCTCTGATCCCTTCCAATGAGAAACAAAGAATATGCGGCGCAAAATGTTCGGCTCCAGAAAACACCGTCACTTTCTCATACTCAGATAATGCTTCTGAAAGGTAACTTTTCAATAAGCCCACATGGTTAGGCCGGGCAGCTTTTTGTTCAAGTGCTAGTCGCAACGCTTTAGCCATTGCAACAATTGCCGGTAAATTCTCAGTCCCGCTGCGCTGATTTTGTTCTTGCCCGCCACCGGTCATCAATGGTGTTAGCTTACGGCCTTTTTTCCAATAAATAAAACCGACGCCCCTAGGTCCATGAAACTTGTGGGCAGAAAATGTGGCAAAGTCTACCCGTTGTGGCAACCATTGCTGCTGATCAACCTTCGCAATTGCTTGAACAGCATCCACATGGAAGTGGATGCGAGGATGAGCTTCTAGAATTTCAGCGATTTGATTGATTGGCTGGATCGAACCAATTTCGTTGTTGACTGCCATCACAGAAACAAGAATCGTTTCCTTTCGGATCAGTTGCTGCAAAGCAGCGACATCTACAAATCCAGTAGAAGTAACGGGTGCGATACTCACGTCAAACCCTAGTTCTTTCAACTGTTCTGCGGTCTCACTGACCGCTGGATGTTCGATGCCAGAAATAATCAAGTGATTGCCATAAGCTTTTTTGGCGATCGCGGTGCCTTTTAAGACCCAATTGTCTCCTTCCGTCCCCCCACTGGTAAACCAAATCTCTGAAGCAGAAACTTGCAGCAGCTCAGCAATTTGCGCCCGAGACTGTTCCAAAAGACGGCTGGCTTGACTGCCAAGATCGTGAAGACTTGAAGGGTTGCCGATAATACGCTGACTAACTTTTACATATGTATCTAATGCTTGCGGATAAATTGCGGTTGTGGCGCTGTTATCAAAATAAATCAATGCTAGGACCCTTTCTTTGAAAAATTCTTTCCCATTATAACTGCTCTTTCCTGCTCTTTCAAGAAGTTCCTCTTCTTGGATCGATTTGTCGGTAGAGAATCCGCCAATTCACTAAAAAAGCCAGACAGTTTTTCACTGCTGGCTTTTGCTTTATACTAAATCACGATTCTTGAAATAGAAGTTCTCGATCCGCTTGAAAGCACCTGGTTCGACGCGTTCCAAAGCTGTCCCGATCTCATCTAATGCATCTTGATAACGATACTCTTTCGTAAACAGATACAAACTCTTATCAATCGCTGCTTTGATGTCGGCATGTGAATGACGGTAACGGTTTGCATATTGCATCATTTGTTCTGTCAATGCAGCTGCATCCACTAAATCTTTCGTTTGTTCATCAAGCATGTCTAAATCTTCTTCACAAACTGAAACCAATTTATTGATTTCTTGCATGTTGATCCGAATTTTATTCAATTCTTTGCCTAATTCTTCCACTCGGTCAGTTGCGACAAAGAAGAATTCTAAGTATTCCCCTGGTAAGCCTGGCAAACGCTGTTTCTCAACAAAACGTTTGAGGTTACGTAAACGAAATTCGAAGTTCTCTACTTTCTCTTGTGCGACCTTTTCACCACGGCGTAGATCACTTAGCGCTTCATCGATTTCAACTTGTTGCGCTTCGACATCATCTAAAATTTTGTAAGCATCTTTATAAAAACTTTGTACTTCTGAATAAGGGATCTCATGGTTTTCCAACTGCGGCAAGTATTCATTGTTGCGGCGAGCCAATTCATCGACTTCTGTTTGGAAGCCACGAACCCGACCTAATTCATTATGATTCAATGTATAGCTTTGAGCGGTATGATCCAACTCAATCAATAATTGACGATTGTTTTTCGTCGCATGATCGATGTAGTCAACAATCACTTGACGATTTTTAAGAACATATTTCTTCGCATTGATTTCACGTTCCATTACCGTATACAAAGCATCGATGTCACTAGCTGTATCCCGATTAGCTACCTCCACAGAAGCAACTTCTGTTTTGGCTAAATCATTCATAGAATTTTCAACCCGTTTTTTCACGCGGTTGATATCTTCTTGGAAGTTAGCTTCAGGAAAGACGTATTTTTGATCCAATAATTTTTTGTATCCATCTTGGATTTCTTTTAATTGATCAGGGAACGTACGATTCAGCTCTTCATAAGCAGCTGGGATTCGTTTCATCAAATCTTCGACTTCATAGGTGTGTTGCTCTGCTTGTTCTAAAACTTCCCGAGCTTCGACCGGATCACCGGAAGTATTCAGCGTAACAAATTGAGTGAATTCAATCTCGATATTTTTGATTTGCTTTTGCAGTTCGTTATAAGCTGGACCAAATTCCTCTCCATGCTCCCGCAAGTTTTTCTTCAAATCTTCATAAACATCCAATGCTTTTTGGACTTCTAGGGAATTGCGTTCTTCACTTTCACGAAGTTCTTTCAAGCCGGCACGAATCTCTTCGACTTGACGTTCCATATCATCCATGGTTGCTTCCGCTTGTTCGATCGCTGTTTTAGCTTTGAAAAAGCGAATCCGTTCATTCAACTCTTCGACTTCAAAGATTTGGCTTTCCAGTTCCGCAAATGAGGAGGTGGAAATATCTGTCCATTGCTGGTTCCATTCTCGGAATGTGTTTTGGCTTTGACCCACCAAATGCATTTTTTTCACTTCATCGACTTCTTCAATGACCGGCAGATCAAACAGGTTTTCTTTACGTTTCTCTAAGACATCCAGTTTCTCCTGATTTTTCTTTCGCATAAAGTAACCGATCGCATATAAGATCGCCGCGATGACGACAATGGCAATAACGATTCCAAAGATGATATTAGTTCCCATTTTATGGTTCCTCCAATTTTCAAATCTACACTTTTCGTATGAAATCCGCGTTTTCACAGATCCGTTTTTGGGTATGTAAGGTATCTCAAATAAAAGGACCCACTTGTCCCTTTTCAAAAAAAGCATCTACGCTAGATTATAGCATAAAGAAAAAAATCAAGCATTAAATTGCGGCAAAAAAGATTGACTTTTTTGCGACTTCCTCCAATTTTTCATTCTTTTTTTAACAAGCTCTCTCTAAATTTCCTTGGAAAAGCCGAAATCAAAAAAGCTTTTTCCTGTTTTTTGGTGCCTTTTTTAAGAAATGCCTTGATTTCTCACTTTTGACACTGTACTCTAGAAAAAAGCTTGAACAGGAGTAATGCAAGATGAAAGTAGCAAAATTTGGTGGTAGTTCGCTCGCTTCAGCCGAGCAAGTGCAAAAAGTAGTTGATATTATCCAAGCAGATCCACAACGCCGTTTTGTTGTTGTTTCTGCCCCCGGTAAACGCCATGCAGACGATACCAAAGTGACTGATCTTTTATTAGCCACTTGTGAAGGACTAGCTGCATCAAAAGATGTCCGTCCCTTATTAACAGAAATTTATGCGCGTTATGCTGCCATCGCTGCCCCTTTTCAAGTGGCGCCTGAATTATTGGCAGAGATCCAAAGTGCTTTACAGCAGTTTCTGACATTGTCGCCTAATGATGACCCACATTTTCATGACAAGATCTTAGCTAGTGGAGAAGACAATAACGCTCGTTTGATTGCCGGAATTTTACAAGCATCCGGTCTAGCAGCACGTTACTTAAACCCAGAGGAGCTAGGGATCTTAGTCACTGATGAACCCCAAAACGCCCGGATCTTGCCAGCATCTTACACAAAAATCAATGCCTGGGCAGAAACAGAAGAAATTTTAGTGATCCCAGGATTTTTTGGGTATACGGAGGATGGAGAAATCTGTACTTTCTCTCGAGGCGGATCAGATATTTCTGGTGCATTGGTAGCTGCTGGTGTCAACGCGACGCTTTATGAGAACTTTACAGACGTCGATGGTATTTTTTCGGCTCATCCAGGTTATGTCCATCACCCAGAACCCATCAAAGAACTGACTTATCGAGAAATGCGGGAACTTTCGTATGCCGGATTCACGGTGCTGCACGATGAAGCGTTGATGCCTTCTTATCGGGCAAAGATTCCCGTCGTTATCAAAAATACGAATAATCCCACACATCCAGGAACCATGATTACCAACCAACGGAACAACTTGACACAACCAGTTGTCGGTGTTGCTAGTGATGAAGGCTTCTGTATGATCTACATCCGTAAATACTTGATGAACCGAGAAGTTGGTTTTACTTTACGCGTCCTTGAGATTTTCAAAGAATTTGATTTAAACTATGAGCATATGCCGTCCGGAATCGATGATATCTCGATCATTATGAGAGCCAATCAATTAAATCCGGTGTTGGAAGAAGAA
This sequence comes from Enterococcus sp. DIV0574, assembly GCF_051711125.1. Lineage (NCBI taxonomy): Bacteria > Bacillati > Bacillota > Bacilli > Lactobacillales > Enterococcaceae > Enterococcus > Enterococcus sp. DIV0574. Next base: position 543,766 of record NZ_JBIOMA010000001.1, on the reverse strand, counting down.
TTGCTGCGCAAGATCGCTTATGAGATCGATCCAGATGAATTACGAATGACCCACGACTTATCCATGGTCGTAGTCGTCGGCGAAGGGATGCGCCAACGAGTGGGGATCACTGCAGACAGCACAGCTGCATTGGCCCGCAAGAACATCAACTTGGAAATGATCAACCAAGGTTCTTCCGAGGTCAGTATTATGTTTGGTATCCATAAAGAACAAGAGAAAGCCGCTGTTCGAACTTTGTATTATACCTTTTTTGATTGATAGTCAGTGGCCTTTCCCAACAAAGCCGCCCCTCAAATACACTTAGAACAAAAAAACAAGATGACCCTTGCGAATGATTTTGCAAAGGTCATCTTATTTTTATGGGTGTTCACTCGTTTCAAGTCAACTCTTCATTTTTGCTACGATCTGACGTTCAATTTCAGCTTTGATGCGGGGCTCTGGAGCAAAACGTTCTTCCCAATCCGCAGGTTTCATGACTTTATGAGTCACAGGATGGTAATGGGGCATGCCATCTGGAAAAAGTTTCCCCATATTGGCTTCATGAACGATTTTCAAAATTGGTGCCGGATCGACACCCAATAGTGAAAAAGAGCCATAGGTGAAATACAAAAGATCGCATAAGGCATCGACTTGCTCGACTAACGTATCCGTCACTGGTTTTTGTTTGCTAGTGATCTTTTCTTTTGCTTGCTCGATTCCCTGATGCAGATCCGCCACTGACTGTGCGAACTGCTCGGGATCATTGTTGGCCGCTGCATACAAAAACTCAACTAATTCTTCTACTTTGAACCCTGCACGGAAACTGGCCTTTTCTGGTGTGAATGGCCGTGGTTGCTCCGGACGTGTCGGGTCAAAGGTTTGATGAAATTCTTCTGTCATTTCAAAAGGACTCATCTTCTTTCCTCCTCCGTTGATCTCACTCAATCAATTCGTGTATTCCATTTATTCCTCTAGTTATGTGTTATTCGATGATGCCATAGTGTTTCAGAGCCTGAGCGATACCATCTTCATTATTAGATGCTGTTACATAATTGGCCGCTGTCTTTGCCACTTGCTGCGCATTCCCCATAGCCACCCCAATACCAACACCTTTCAACATCTCGATATCATTTTCGTGATCCCCAAAAGCCATGGCTTCCTCGATCGCGATCCCTTCATAAGCCAAAAACTCATGGATTCCCTTCATTTTCGAGCCTTTCTTGGGGACGATATCCACTGAATAGGCATTGGAGCGTTTGAAATCACAGGAAGGCAGTTTTTGCTTTAGCTTTTCTTTCTCTGATTCGGGACTCAGCATAATGCACTGATAAATTGGTTCCCGCAAAATATCCAGAGACTGATACCGTTTGGCATTTCGATTTGGACTGAATCGCTGCAGCAATTTTTTTAGCACCCCAACGGGAAACTTCTTTGGGACGAATCGCAAATAACGTTGCATCACTGGTGATTGACTCAAACGAATCGTCAAGCTGCCAGCCACTTTGGTTTCTCCGCCAAACATTACCTGCCGATAATTTTCATCTGCATATGCAACAATTTCTTCAAGGATGTTCTTCGAGAAAGGTTTGGCATAAATCAAATTTTGTTTGGTGTAGACAAACTGCCCATTATAGGTGATGAACATATCCAAATCTAAATAATCGATGACTTTCTCTAATTCTACAGGTCCGCGGCCTGTCGCCACGCCACATAAAACACCTTGTTTTCTGGCTTCTTTGATCGCTGCTCGGGTACTTGCCATCGCTTTCCCGTTATCTGCGATCAATGTACCATCGATGTCAAAAAAAATTGCTTTAATCATATAACTCCTCAAAATAGCTCCAATTGGCTAGGATTCAGTTGTTGGTAATCGATTTGCATGGCTTCGATCAACGCGCGGGCATTGTCCGCCGCATCACCGCCAGCATTATTGTTAAAAATAACAGCAACTTCTTGTGCGTGAGCCGCTGTTTCTTCGACTGCTTGACGTAGTTCACTTAATTCTTTCTCATTGTAGCGATAGAGCGTCCGATTCTTTTTGGCGTCAGGTCCGGTAGCTGTCCAACCAACATCATTTCTGCCATGAAAACGACATACGGCAAATGCCGGGTTAGTCACTAGCGGTTCTAAAGGAACCGTAGTGGAGAGTTTCTTGGGCTCATCAACAATAACCAACGAGAACTTTTGCTTGCGCATATAGGCTTGCATCGAAGAGCGGAACTCTGGCTGATACCAACTATTATCCCGCAACTCGATTGCCACCGGATACGCTGCAAACCACTGACGTACTTCATCTAAATACGCCACACTTTCTTTCGTACACTTAAACCGGTTGGGAAATTGTGCCAGCAAACAATAAAGCCGGCCAGCATCCACCATAGGTTGAATCGCCTGCTTGAAAGCTGTTAGTGCTTCTGCCATAGACATACCTTCCGGCAAATCACCTTGTGTCGTTACGCTTTGATGCACTTTAAGAATAAAACGGAAGTTATCCGGTACCTGCGTCAACCAATTCCGCACATCCTTCTCTTTGGGTAAATAATGATAAGACGTATCCAGTTCAACCACAGGAAAGACACTGGCATATTCAAAAAGTTTTGATGTTTTTCTCTGAACAAGAGAACCATGTTCACTAAATGTCGTACAACCAATTCGAATCATTTTTCCTCACCTTGCTTGTTTTCTTATTTGATTAGTATACAATAGTTTTGGAGTTATGAGTAAAATAATCTTTGAGGTGACAAAAATGAAAAAAATCCTCGTTTTGCATACAGGTGGCACCATTGCCATGAAAGAAGATGTGTTGACCGGTGGTGTCAGTCCAGACGTCACAAACCCATTGATGGACGCCCCTATCCATATCGATGACGATGTTGAACTGATCGTTGAAGATATCTTTAATCTACCTAGTCCTCACATTGCACCTGAGCAAATGCTGCAAATCAAAGAACGCATCCAGTTGGCTCATTTAAGTGGAATCGATGGCGTAGTTGTCACTCACGGAACAGATACATTAGAAGAAACTGCCTTTTTTCTAGATACAACGATCGGCAATCAGCTGCCTATCGTCATTACAGGTGCCATGCGCTCCAGTAATGAAGTCGGCAGTGACGGTTTATATAATTTTGAAAGTGCCATTCGCGTAGCAAAATGTGATGATGCTCAAAAAAAGGGTGTTCTAGTCGTTATGAATGACGAAATCCACTCTGCTCGTTATGTCACAAAGACGCATACAACGAATGTTGCAACTTTTCGCACGCCAACACTAGGTCCCATTGGGCTGGTCACAAAAAATCGAATATTATTCATGCAGGAACTATTAGAGAGTCGCCAATTGGATGTTGATCGGGTCGATGGCTTGATTCCGATCGTTAAAGCCTATGCCGGCATGCATGGAGAACTTTTTGAGGCCTTAGCAGAATCCAATATCGATGGATTGGTCATTGAAGCCCTCGGAGCTGGCAATCTACCACCCCAAACATTACCGCCGCTAAAAAAATTACTGGCGAAACAAATCCCAGTCGTACTAGTCTCCCGCTGTTTCAACGGTATTGCCGAACCTGTCTATGGTTATTCTGGAGGCGGAAAAGAACTGCAGGAGATGGGAGTCATCTTTTGCAATAGCATCAACAGTCAAAAAGCCCGAATCAAATTGCTGATCGCCAAAAATCGTCGGCTGCCATTAGTTGAATTACACGACTTTATGGAAAACTGATTGTTGACTTTTTTAGAAACTAAACTGACAAAAAACCGCACCTTCGCTTGTTCTTAGCAACTGACCTTTTTTAAGAGAAGGTCAATCGCTAAGAACAGACGATTGTCAGTGCGGTTAGTTGTTTTCATTATTTTTTGTTCGTTCATGCCACTTCATTGCGGCTTCGCAGTACGTCGTCTCTCCGATTCTGATCTCATGTAATGTTTCCAAATGGTTCTCATCCCGAATCGTTTCAAAATGACTTTCTACTAAGTTCCCGTACTCAACTTCTCGGTCAAAACGAATCGTTATTTCCTTCACCTGATGCGTCGTCAAAAATTCATAGCCTAAAACATCCAGCAGCCAATTAAAATACATTGCATTGTTGACGTGCTGATTGCTGTCGATATCATAAAACCGAACCCGATAAGGTAAAAAATGTCCTTTTTCTGGGGAATTGATTTTAGGATAGCGCTTGATGCGCTTGATTTTCTCACTTTCAAAAGGAGCGACGATCTCATCTGGAACACTGCTGACTTTGCGTGTTGCCAAATCCATCAATGCAAAAACCGACTCGATCTTCACTAATTCATTTCCTTGGGCGTCGTGCAGCCAGAAATAGCGGTAGCAAAAATATTTATTGTATTCTTTTGCTTGTGTTGAGACCATGATCTGTTCCCCGACCATCGGCAACCGATTGACCGTGATATGGTAAGTAGTAATGATCCATGTCAGTCCAAAAGAGCGAATGTATTCTGGCCCACGCTCCAATACTGCACTTTGCTCTTCGGATACTTTGATTGCCACTCCCAACATTGCTGGAAACGTCATTGTCTGATTGATATCGCACTCATAATAAGCGACTTCATGTTCTTTTTGATACTTTGCTACCATCTTGCCAAATGCCTCCTAATATCTACTCAAAATCTCATCTACATTATTGCCGTAACTTTCACCGAATAGATTCAAATGAACCAATAAATAGTACAACTGATACACAGGAACCCGCTCTTGCCAATTTTTTTCCAGCGGGAAGACTTGCTGATAGCGTTGGAAAAATTCCGGACGAAATCCGCCGAATAATTGCGCCATCGCCAGATCAAGTTCGCGATCACCAAAGGATACAGCCGGATCAATGAAAACTGGATCACCCTTCTGATCAAACAGCACATTGCCGCGCCAAAAGTCACCATGCAGTAAAGAAGGTTGAACCTGTCGACCTGACCACTCTTGATACAGCGTTTCTTTCAGATTTAGGTACTTATCTTCTCGGCGAGGATTCCAATGATTTCCTAACTTGGCCAATTCCACCTGAACGTCTAAGCGGCACGTGGTATAAAAACTCACCCAATCCTCTGCCGCGGGATTCACCTGCGGCAATAAGCCAATAAAGTTGTCCTGTTCAAATCCAAACGTTGGGCTTGTTTGCCGATGGATCTCAGCTAAAGCAGTGGCGATCGACTCTTGATCACCTTCACCAACATCGATCCATTCTAGCAAAAGGTAGGCGCCATGTTCGTTATCTCCATATTGATAAACGGCGGGTACGCGAACATAGGGACGTAATTGTGCCAATCCTGCTGCTTCTGCTTGAAAAAACTGCTGGGATACTCCTGGATGATACTTCAAGAAATACTGTCTTTCTTCTGACCGCAACCGGAACGTCTGATTCACGTCACCCCCGCTGATCGGCGTTAATGTTCCGGATAACCCAAACTGGGCAAGCAATTCCTGATTCATGTTGGACACATCCTTTACTCGGTAAAGTGGGCGTGAAAATACTCTTTTTCGTCTTTTGTGATTGCCAGTCCTTCTTTTAAATACTGATCCACCGTGCCAAATTCTTTTTTGATCGCTGCTAAACTTTCATCAAGAAAACTTTCTTTTGCACTCATCAATGTGGTGATGGCTTCAAGAACTTCAGGCGGCATTTGCTGCGCCATAGGGGCAAATTTCTCTTTTAAAAAAGGCCCCAGATAGCGATTCGTTGCCAGATAGTCTTGTTTGATAGTTGATTGATCCACCTCTAATAAAGATAAGAGCAGAAATGCCCCGAAGCCTGTTCGATCTTTCCCTGCTGTACAATGAAATAGGGTTGCTCCTGCTTCCGCATTTTCTAATACCAAGTCAAAAAAATGACGGTATTGCTTTCGAGCATGCGGACTTTCGACAAAGTGGCGATATACCTTCTTCATCTGATCTTCTGCATCATCCCCATCTGCCAGCTTTTGCTTCAATGTCTCTGGTGATAAGGAAACCATCGTTTCATCTTCGCTAAAAATCGGCAAAAAGAACTGCTGGGCATAACGGATTGGCTGATCTGGCTGTGCTTTGGCTTCTTCATAGGAACGAAAATCAATGATTTGATTGATGCCATAGTTGCTCAATGTTGCTTGATCTGTCTCAGACAGCTCATTGATCGCGGCACTACGAATCAGTTTTTTCCGCTTAATGGTCTTCCCTGATGTCGTTTTATAACCGCCTAATTCTCTGACATTTGCTGCATTTTCTAACTGAATCAGTTGTGTCATCTTGATCCCTCCTGCGCCTGTATACAAAAAGTATAGCAGAAACCCATAAAAAAAGCGGTGAATATTTCTTTATTATTCTCTCATCTACTAAAGATAGCGGTCAGAGTAAGCCATAATGACACATAATAACAATAGTGACTCTGATTTTTGGTCACAAAAAAAGAAAGACCACACGCAGTCTTTCTTAATAAACACTCTTTTGTTATCACTTGATTTTAGTAGCGGCTTCTACTTGAATCAATCGGCATCAATCACAGCAGTTTGACTTTCAAGTGTTGCACGATCTAGTTCATGGATACGACTGCTAGTCACCACACCGGCAACCATGCTGTCACTGACATTAACCAGTGTTCGAGCCATATCGATCAGTGGTTCAACAGAAATGACTAGACCAACGATTGCGATCGGCAAGTTCATTGATCCTAAAACGATCAATGAAGCAAAGGTTGCCCCACCACCGACACCAGCAACACCAAAAGAACTGATGGTTACGACCGCCACCAAAAGCAGGATAAACTGCCAATCAAAGACATTGATTCCTACCGTAGGCGCTACGATCGTGGCTAACATCGCCGGATACACACCAGCACAGCCATTTTGTCCAATTGACAAGCCAAAGCTACCAGCAAAATTGGCGGTTGCTTCGTCGACACCTAGCGCTTTTGTTTGCGTTTCGATATTCAATGGCAACGCACCGGCACTTGAGCGTGAAGTAAATGCAAAACTTAACACTGGAAAAGCTTTCTTGAAATAAGTAATTGGATTGACTTTTACACTCGCTAACAACAAGGAATGAACGAGCAAGACAATGATCAATGCTGCATAAGAAGCTAAAATAAATTTCCCAAGATTTAGGATCGCTTCGAAATCACTTGATGCTAGAACATTTGTCATCAACGCCAATACACCATAAGGAGTCAACCGCAACACAAGTGTGACGATTCGCATCACGATCTTGTACAAGCTATCCATTAGATCAGCAAACGTTTGCGCCTCTTTCGGGGCTTTTTTCTTCACCCCTAAGTAGGCAATCCCTACAAAAGCAGAAAAAATTACCACTCCAATCGTACTCGTTGAACGTGTCCCAGCTAGATCGGCAAAAACATTATTCGGAATAAAGGATACGATCTGTTGAGGAATTGACAAGTCTTGGACTTGGGTAGAACGTTCTGCCAACTCAGCGATCCGTGCGGTCTCCGCTGCGCCTTCAGTAAAACTCGCACCGTCTAAACCAAACAACATAACCATCACGATTCCGATCAGTGCAGCGATTGCTGTCGTGCCCAACAAAGTAGCCAACACAGTAAAGCTGATTTTTTTGATTTTTTCGCTTTCTTTCATCTTGGTAAATGCCCCGACGATCGAAACAAAAACCAATGGCATGATCAACATTTGCAGCAGTGCTACATAGCCGTTCCCCACCATTGTGATCCACTCTAGTGATTGGGTGATCACTTCCGAGCCAGTTCCAAAGATCGCCTGTAAGATACCACCAAAAAGTATCCCGACAAACAACGCTGTAAACACTCGTGTAGAGAATTTCAGATGACGCTTTTGCATCAGGTAGAACCCATAAATAAGGGCAGCAAAAATAAGTACAACAATAACTATAAACAGATTTGTCATTAGTCTCCTCCTTTAACATTAAGTAAAATGACAAAGTCTGTCAGTGGAAGTAAAGGTTCCCAGTGACCATTCTTCAACAGTTCACTCTAATGAGACGTGTGGCATCATTAGTGACTGTTTTATTTTATAGAAAGAATGGCGATCTTACAATTAATAAGTTTCACATTTTTCTGCTAAAGATCATAAAAATGGACAAAAAAAGCTGTGACAGCGCAGCTAATAAACGGTCCATCAAACAAATTGGTCTACCTGATAGAAAATGAACCGTTTCTATCTCAGTCCTCGTAAAATTTGTTCGATCGTCTCTTAACATACGCCCACAGCTTTTCATTTCTTCATTATGCTAAAGCTCCCATAGGGTCCCAAGGAGCTAAGACTTGCGGCTCTGCTTCAAAAGCAGCGAGTTGTTCGGCCGTCAAAAATTCCTTGCGAACAACGATTTGATAGGTGTACTCATCCATCCATTCATCACTCATTACAAAAAATCCATTGGTACCGACTTTTTCTCCCCAGCTGTTTTCGACTTTCCATTTTGTTGATTTGCCATCAACGATGTCCACACCAGTCAAGACCATCGCATGGGTCATCAGACTTTCACCATAATCTAAACGTTGAGCTTTCGTCATCGTGAAATCGATATCGAATAAGTCGTTCATATCATACGCATCCAATGCCATGATTCCAGAATCACGGGTAGAAGATTGCCCAACATCACAGCCAAACCAGACAGATTCTCCTTGTTCTAATTGGGCAATCGCCAATTTTTTGAATGTTTCCATATCCACATTCAAATATTTCACTTCTTTACCTCCAACAACGTTCCCCAACATTTCCACTGTATAGGACTTGTTATAAGGTTTGTCAGCAGTAGGGGCGTTGATGATGCTTACATAATCATCCAGATCTACCCCTACATATTTGTCATAAAATGTTTGCGGCGTCAGTCCGCGATCAATATGATAATTTTTCTCTTCATCACGGTATTCAAAGTCAAACGTTTCTGGTGGAGTCCCCAAAGAAGTCGCTAAGAAATTGTAGATTTCTTGTAGCATCCCTTCTTTTGCTTCTTGAATAGCTGCTTCGGATTGTCCATCCGCCACTAATTGGCGCAATGTCCCAGCATCTTTGCGCAATTTTTTGTTCAAGTAGTTGTTCAAGTCACGGGAATTCGATGAATTACTGCTTTCTGGCATCACTGCTTTTGGCACGACACCATATTTTTGAAAGATCGACACGATCATATCCCATTGTCCGCCATCTTGTTGGGGTGTTTGCAGCAAGAAAGCAACCTTGCGGCTAGATAAAGGCTCTTGTGCTGTTGCCAAGACATTTTCATAAAAATAGTTGGCTTTTTCATATTTATCCCAGAAAAAAGTATGGTTCTGTGACAATTCAAAGTCCTTCAAATTAAAGGCATTCAACATTTTGTGACGGAATGTGTTCAATGCTGCAAACATCCAGCAGCGACCTGATTGTTTTTGGTTTGACACTTTGCCAGTCGTCACATCAACTGAAAAGACTGGTACATTGTTGACATGGCCTTGAATCGTTTCTGCTGAAGCAGTGATCCCGTTTTTGACCACGCCTCTTTGCAGTGCATTTTGCTTGTTATTTTGCTGATACGCTTCAGCAAATTTTTCAGTAGTATTTTTGGAAATTTCTGACATATTTCTCCATCCTTTCACTTTATTCTCTTCATTTTACTCTTGTCCAAATCAAATAACAACCGCCTGAGCAAAAGTCTGGCAGATCCAAACTTGCGAAGGCGGTGTTTCCATTTAGATTCAGTTCGCAATCATGAAGATACCCAAGCCCAATAGGACAAAAGAAATCCCTTCTTCAAAACGGGCGTAGAACTGCCGAACAGGTCTGCTGGCTAATAGGATCGTCAGTAAAACACTGACGACGATCAACGCCATAAATCCGAGCAGTGACAAGTTTAGTTCAGTGATTGCCAGTGCTCTCAATCCTTTAATAAAGATCCCTTGCAGCAAATAGACTAACAGTGTGTTCTTGCCCCATTTGGTAAAAAACAGCTGTTGCCGTGGGACGAGTCGCAGAAAACCAATGATCCCCAGCAGTCCAATCACAAAGAACACCCCTCGTAATGGTCCTCCGAACAATGGATAGCTCAGATAGTCTTCATAAGGTTTCGAGCCAAAGACCATGTACTTATTCATCCCATGGAAAAGCGCAATAAACAAGTAGATAATCGGCAAGAAAACCAGACTGATTTTTTTTATTCGTGTTCCTTGTAAAAACTGCATCTCATTTTTAGGAAAATAAAAACCGATGATAAAAAATGGTAGAAAGACAAATGTCCGCTGCAGTGTCAGAACTTGATTAATAAAAGGGAGGTAACCAGCAAAAATGCTCAGCAGCACACTAAGCAAGATGGCTTTTCTGGCAGTCATTTTCTGAAAAAAGACGAGAGAAAGCTGCCAAAAGAACATGCTGAGTAAGAACCACAATGCCCATTGAGGGTTGAGCAGCTGAATATTCAACGACGCGTCAAGTCCAATCACCCAGTAATAAACTGTATAAAAAAGTTGAAAAAACACATAAGGAAGTAGAAACTTTTTGACCAGATCTCGAACTTTTGAACCTTTTGTGAGCGGTTTGGCAAAATAACCTGCTAAAAAAACAAAGGCTGGCATATGAAAGGTAAAAATAAAATAGTACAGATCATGATAAAACTTGTGATCACCAATGAATGGTTGCAATAAGTGGCTGAAAACCACTAAAATCATTAATAAAAATTTTGCATTATCGAAGTAAGCCGTCCTCGGGGAGTGGCTCATAATGTCTCCTCCTTTATTTTTTCTAACTAAAAGCATACCGTAATATTCAGTCACTGCGATAACAAAGTGATTGCAAAACAGCAACGAAAAATTTCAGTTTATTACTCCTAATGCTGCGAAGTGAGTTCCTTATAGAGAGGATGATTATTGATTGCATGTTCCATCTATTTGTATTAATATAGATAATACAAAGGAGAGAGCGCCAGTGCAATTCGAAATCAAACCTCAAAGCAATACACCCATCTATCAACAATTACGCGATCAAATCATTCTTGGGATCGCAACAGGCGAATTAGCTGTCGGCGAACTACTTCCCTCTGTCCGTCAACTTGCAGAAGAGATTGGCATCAACACGATGACTATTTCTAAAGCCTATAATTCACTGAAAGAAGACGGGCTGCTGATTACCGATCGGCGCAAAGGAACTGCTGTCGCAGCGCCTCGCAGCTTTACCTTCTCCGAAGAAGAATATTATCAACAACAGCTGCAGCTGCAAGTAGCCTCTGCATTGATTCACGGAAAAAGCGAAGCAGCGATCATTGCCGATATTCAGCAATGTTTAGAACAGTTTTCTGAAAGGACCGAATTGAAATGAATTACATTTTCTTTGGCATAAATCTGATCGTCATTTTTTCTATCGCTTTTACAATGAATCTGCTCAGTAAGCCCCACAAAAACGTATTATTGGAAAATACATTATCTCCTGATCACTTGCAGCATCCGGACGTTTTGGCGTTAGTTGCTGAATACCGCCGCCGTATTATGCAGTTTGTCGGTATCTTAAGTGTAGCAAGTCTGATTTTTTTGTTCAATTTATATGGCTCTATCCTCATGACCTTTTTCTGGCTGCTCTTGTTTTTGCTTCTGGGGGCAAGCTACGTCTTACAAATTCATTATATTGGAAAAATGCACGAACTAATTGAGCATAAGAACTGGGGACTCCCTATCGATCCTGTTTTAGTAGACACCAAATTGATCCAGCAAAAAAATAGAAAACTGTTGCCATTAGTCAGTTTTCTTCCATCATTGTTATTAGTCATTGCTGGTGTAATTTATTTCCCTACCGCGGAGAACGGACCCGGTTGGCTATTCAGCCTCATCAACTGCTTGATCTTTTTGCTTTTCCTCTATTTATGGCAAGTGATTCGCCGCTTACCAGTACGTCCATTGACGAAGGATTTTCAAATCAATCAACAGTTCAATGATTTAACGAAATTCTATTGGTCCCTTCTGGTCGTCTTAATGAGCACGGGCACACTGCTATTGTTTTTTGTTCCACTGCTCTCGACCCAGTTGACGGGGGTAGTTGGAGAGTTATCCGCTGTTCTTTTCGTCTTGTTACTGGTCTTCTTGATGGTCGTTCCTTTTGGGCTATTGCTGCGATTACGAAAAAAACAAGATCAATTGTTGGCTTCTACGGAACAACGGTATTATGATGAAGACCGTTATTGGCGTTATGGCGTGTACATTAATCCAACAGATCCTCGATTATTTGTCCCTGACCGCGTGGGGTTGAATATCGGTATCAACTTAGGCAAAAAGACCGGAAAAGGTTTAGCAATCGGCACCGGCATTCTGATGATCGCGATCATGGTTGTCACTATCGTTCCTTTGTATCAATTAGATTTTAATCCTGATGCAATAAGTGGAGAGATGACAGATCAATCCGTACAGTTTGATGCCCCATTAGCTAGCCGACAAACGATTCCGTTGGATGAAATCAGAACAGTCACGCTTGTTGATACACTTCCAGAGCCAACGGTTCGCACAATGGGGATGGCGACAGATCATTACCTGACAGGCAACTTTAACGTTGCTGGTCAATCTGCGAAACTATTCATGGACAAACGATCGCAACCCATTCTTCGGCTCTCGACAGCCGATATCACGATCTACTATACGAACAAAGACGCCTCTGAGACCGTCAAACTGTATGAGACTCTGGAGCAAAAGCTTCAGTAGGCAATAAGAAGATATTTAGCAAGCAAGACAAACAAGCGAAGCGACACCTGCAATTAGTAAAAATTGCCCGAGTCGCTTCGCTTGATTTTTCATGCTTCTTAGCTATCAGGACTGTGCCATATGTCATCATCCAACAAGTTAAACCGAATAATAGTCTGTTGCTAGGATAGATTCCTCTGACTTTTGCGACGAGGAGTCCCTGCACCGCAGGAGCAATAATCATTAATGTTCGGATAGTGTTACTTGTAGGAGACTTATGGCACAGTCCCAAAAATCGCTACATTGGTTTCAGATTCTTCGCTAGCCGTTCAATCATCCAAGACAAACGCTTTTCGCGTCCAGTGTCGGTTTTTGCATCATAGTATGCCCGCGTGTAGGTCTTTTTGACAGAGAGAGACATTGCTTGGAAATTTGTATAAGCTGCCTCATGTTTCTTTAATAAGCTTGCTACGGTATAGATTTGTTCCTCCGAAATCTTTGGAGACTGAACCGCATCCCATTGACCGTTTTTCTTGGCCTCTTCTATTTTTCTTCGACCATAATCAGTCATTAGTCCTTGGCTTTCCAATGTTTCAGCTAGTGCTTTGTTTTTTTCTGACCACTTGCTGTTCTTTCTGCGCCTCGCAAAGTATTTCTTGTATGTTTTATCATCAATCTTTTGCATGACGCCATCGATCCAGCCAAAACAAAGCGCTTCTTCAAGTGCCTCGTGAGCCTTTATCGTCTTAGGACCGCCAGCTTTTCCGATCAAAAGCCAAACCCCTTCACTTGATACACCATACTCTTGAAGCCAGTCACGAAATTCATTTCTATTTGTAAATGTAATGCTGTTGTCCATAGAATCCCTCTCATCTTCTTTATCCACTTTGGACACCTTTTTAAGGAAACTGGGTCTTGACTTGCGCAATAGTCGAATGAGTCATTTTCCAATAAATCACTGTGGGGTAGGTCAACATATAAGCATCGTAAAGCAGCAGACAACTATCGAGTCTCTGAAATAAAGTGACTTCCCTATGTCGACTGCTTTGCTTATCCAAAAAACAAGTAGCCGCAAGGAGATAAACTGTTGAATCTATCTATAAAGCAACCCCCCTGAATTTCAGGGGGGTTTGCTTTACCCATCCATCATCTTTTCATCAATGGGGACGTTTTATTTATGACTCCGGCAGTAGGACTCGAACCTACGACATCATGATTAACAGTCATGCGCTACTACCAACTGAGCTATGCCGGAAGAATCTACCTGTAATATAGCAAATATTCAGATAAGTTGGCAAGTGAAAAAAGAAATTTTTGCTTCTTTGTCTTGTTGTTCACCTTTTTTGACAAAAAATCCCAGTACTCTTGAAAAAATGGAATTGACAAACAGCAGGCTTTCAGGTATTCTATATCTTGTGTTAAATAACAAGCCGCTTTAGCTCAGTTGGTAGAGCGCATCCATGGTAAGGATGAGGTCGACGGTTCAAGCCCGTCAAGTGGCTTTCTCAAAACAACGTTCTTGGGACGTTGTTTTTTTGTTTGCAGTTAGCACCGATGATTTTCAGTTGCTCCTTATTTCAACAACGAAAATGATAAACGGTCCATGCATTGCATCACTATTTCACACTGTTCATTATGTTCATTTGAACAATCATAAATATCAATGATTCTCAAGAATAACTTCTTAGCCTATTATTTATCCAGTCACCAAAACTAGCTACGTATTCTATAGGGCCTTGTATTATTACTCTGGCTTGTTCTTTAGAAATTGCCTGATAAAAGAACTGTCGGTTTTCTCCATCGTATACATTGTTATATTGATTCAACAAATCATTTTTTAAATTTTCAACTAACCTCATACTAGAGATTGGAATATTAATGACGAGTATTGAACCCGTTTTAAAATGATTCTCGTTTTCAAAAAAGTTAGTAACAGGGTTCTCAACTGACTGACCTATAAAACGATACACTTCGGATTTCAAAAATTTCCATTGTCCACCAATCTTTTGCCCTTTTAATTTACCATCAGACAAGTAGTTTCTAATAGTTCTTGTAGTTACTCCCAATGCATCCGCAACTTCAGATACACTTAGCAAATCGTGATTCATAGTTTATCTCCTTACATTAATAATTTTGTTCGCGTATTTCTTGAATGATTTATCATGGGTTGTATATAAAATAATTTTCTCTTGTGATTTGATTGTAATGAAATTCAATATTGCATTTGCAGATTCTTTATCTATATTACTAATGCTTTCATCTAAAATATATAATTCTGCATCAGATATAATTAATCTACATACTGCAATTCTTTGTTTTTCTCCTCCAGATAAATTCGCACCATTTTCTAATAATACACTATCCCAATGCTTTTCTTTAAATATCGGACTTAAAATACCAGATGTTTCAATCAAATATTTTTCATCTCTGGTTAGTTTTCTTCCCATTCCTATATTGTTTTCTAATGACGTAGACAAAATCGTTGGATCTTGTGAAATATAAGCAATTTTATTCCTTAAACTTGAATTTTCCAAGCTGTTAATTTCTAATCCATTGATCTTTATTCCTTTAGATTTTCTAAATTTCAACATCAGTCTCAATAGAGAAGTTTTTCCACTACCAGAATCTCCTTCTATATAAACTATATCCCCTTTATTCACTACTTCTTTTAAATTATAATTAAAAATTTGTTTATTTATTAAAAATGATGGGAAATTAAACTCAATATTGTTTATATTTTGTATTTTTATTTCCCCATTTTCTTCACGTAATAAGTCAAGATTATTCTTAATGAACTCATTAGAAATAGTTAAAGATTTATAATCTACATTTGCCTTAGATAAATCACTTAAAGCGGAATAATACATTGGAATAACAATACTTAGAATAATTAAATTTCCCACAGGAAATTCATTTTGAACAATTAATATACTCGCCCAAATATAAGTCATATTTTGAACCAATTGATTAATAAAGACAATAGCATTACTAGTAACTTGTGCATATTTATTATTATTTGCTAATGAATCATACATTGCAATCATCTTTGGTTTAAGCAGATGTTCTAATGCAGATACATTAGCTTGGGATTTTATATTATCCACATTTGATAATGTCACAATTAAATCTTTATTTGCACTTGCAGCATCTTTTTGCATTTTTTCCATTCTAATAGATAATTGCTTGTTAATATGCTTAAAGCCAACTAAATTTAAAGGAAGTAATATCAATAAGAGCAAAAAAATTTTCCATGATATAAATCCAACAATTCCTAGAGATAACAAAATTACAAAACATGACTTTACTATAGTCGATACACTATTAATCAAAAATAAATATAAAGAATCCACTGAAGTAAATATACGATTAATTAAATACGTGGGTTCTTTTTCAATAAAACCATCATAAGAAATTTTAGTCAGCTTACTTATCAGTTTGAACAAATAATTCGAATTAAACTTTGCTGCAAAATTTTCTCTATACACGAGCATGAAAGTCTGCAATAAGAAAGAAAACAACATAACTATAACTATAAAGAGCATTATCTCATAGGTTAGTTTGATCTTATTTTCATTAAAATATTGTATGAATAGAGGAGTAATCATTGATGTTAAAGAGCCAATAACAACTAATAGACTGGTTATTAATACAAATTGCTTATTTTCTTTTAGAACATTTTTCATATTTTTTCCTCTTTTTCGTTTTATTTTTCATAATTGTACTCTTTATCATTTATAAAAGTCAATTATTTCCCTTAAATTAGGAAAAAATACGAAAAAACAAAACGACACTTCAATTAGAAAATATACGAACACCTGCCTTGAATAAAGCAACTACAAACTATTTAAATAGTACGTGTGGGAAATTAGTTGGAAGTGGGAAATTAAATAGTTACGGAAAACAGGAAAATGGAGAGTTATTGCAGAAAAAATAAACTAGCATAAACATTCCCAGCTTATTTCGTATTCAGACCTTGCTGCTCTCCAGTTAGTCGTAGTTAGTCTATTTACTCCGTATACGGTGAAATCACTTATCTGATTTTATAACCATTACTAAGTACGATTACTTCATCAACAATTTCAAGGTTTTTCGGACGATGGGTAATCATAAGGACGATCCTATTCTTAAATATTTTCATTACTTCTTTGAGCAACTTTTCTTCGGTTGATTCATCCAATGCCGAAGTGGCCTCATCTATCACTATTATCTCTGCAGTAGAAAAGACCATTCTCGCAAACGCAATACGCTGCTTCTCTCCACCAGAAATATTAGAACCTTTTTCACCAATTCGTGTATCTAATCCTTCTTCAAGTGAATGATAAAAATGTCCTAATTGACATTTCTCTAGTGCCTCTATTACTTGAATATCTGGTATATTTTTGTCAAAAACAATATTTTCTTTTAATGTTCCCTGAAAAATAGGAGCATCTTGTGAGAGATAGAAAATATGATTGTAGTATTCATTTAAATTATACGAAGATAAATTCTTATGATTCACAAAAATATCTCCACTAGTGGGTTTGAATAATCCCAATATAACTTTCATCAAAGAAGATTTCCCAGCTCCACTTTCTCCAACAAGTCCAAAATTTTATCTTTCTCTAAGTCTAAATTGAAATCTTTCAATATTCGTTTGTTTTGAATGGTTAAATTTAAATTGGTCAGACTGATAGTTGCTATGGATTGTATAGGTGCTCCTTCGATGAAGAGGCCTTCATCATTTGAAGTATCATAAAAATCTTGTAATCGTTGATATGTAACTTTATCCAAATGATATTGGACAAAAACTACATTGAAGATAGCAATTGGTGTATAAACTCTATCGACATAAGTAACCAACGCGACTAATCCACCTAAACTAATAGATATAACGTTTGCAAATGTTAATATAACGATGACTAATTTAATGACCGCAACTAGAAAAGCAAAAAAGCCAAAGAAAAATTCATGTATCATTGTCATTTTTATTAAATTGTTTGTTGTAGAAATTGACATTTCGTGATAGTTAGCTATTTCTTTTTTATAGCGTTTATTTATTCGAAAAGTAACCATTTCTGTGATGCCACGTATTAAAGTATTATTCATTATTTCTTCAGAGATTAGTGAGTTTTCTTTTATAGCTTTTAATATTTTCAACAAATACTTGGTTACAATAAAGATAAAAATGTAGCCGATTAAAATGGCTGGAACTAATTTTAAATCGATTATCGCTATAAAAAACAAATTAAAAAAAGTTTCTGGTATTAACTCTCTAAAAAGTCTTCCGTAAAAGTTTAAATGAATGTTTCTACCAGCGCTTGACCCAGCCTCAACTTTTTGCAAAAGCGAGCCCGAACCAATCTTTAGATATTCCGAATAGGAAATTCTACTAATCTTGTCTAATGCCATTTCTTTTAAATAAAAGAAAATACCACTTTGGAGTTTCATTTTAGGCTTTTGTTCTAGATAAGAAAATATTGGAACGAAGATAATTGTCAATCCATAAATCACTAGATTTAGAATAGGCATGCTTTGACCAAATGCATCTAGCAACTTTTGAAAATAAAACACATTAATAGCACTTACTAAAGAAACTGCTACACCAATACCGACATAAACTGAGAACTCTATTTTGAAGCGCTTCCAAATTTTTGTAGTCATTTTTCTCCACCATTCTGATACTAAAATAATCTGTTTCCTTCGTTTTTCACATAGTATGTATGCAACTAAAATTTTACTTCATGGCGGGATGAAATTCTAGCAATAAAATAAAGAGAAATCTGTACAAATTATAGATATAATCACAAAACAGCACTATCATTGAAGCTAAAAAATATTATTTTGTTTTCAAACAAATCCAATTGCTTGATTGAAAAGAATCAAATCTAAAATCATCGATAGATACACTACTGCTGTCCATAATACTTTCCTCATGTCTGAATAAAAATATAAAAGTTTTTCTCAAATCTATATCAACTAGATATAGTACAACTGCACTAGATTTTGTTGTATTCACCATGTGTGATTCCTATCTGATAAATCAACTTAGACCTATCAGATTACGTTATCCAAAACTTCATCAAATAAAAAAGGGAAATCAGCAGTTACCTGATTTCCCTTTTTTGATCAAACAAATCAATAGTTTATTTCACAACAAATACCGAACATTTTGCATGGTTGACGACATAGTCAGTTGTCGATCCCACTACAGCTCTTGTGAGAGTTCCTTTACCCGTCGCACCAATCACGATTAGATCAATTGGATAAGTTTCTGTTGCTGCATGGATGATAAATCGCTTAGGGTCTCCTACCTCTACGATCACCGCAACGTCTTCGACACCATGGTTATTTGCATCATAGATTTTCTTTAGCATCTCGGTTTCAACCCTCGTCTTTTCCTGTTCAAATAGCTTTGAAAAAGAATAAGCACTCGTTGAAAGCTCTGCATTGTTAATGATTGAAAGGACATACAGTTTGGCTTTGTTTCGTTTGCAAATATCGACAGCTTCCCAAAAGGCCTTTTCTGATTGCTCAGAACCATCTAACGCAACGAGAACATTTTGACATGTACGCAACATTTTTATCCCCTCCTCTTTAGTTTACCACATTCAAGTGACAGCTGAAAGATTCATGAATGAACTGCTTTGTTATTTTTATTTTTTCTGTTCCAATTGCATGCAATATATGTTTTTTTACTTCATTTCCCATGAATAAACCTTAAACATCTACAAAGATTTCTAGAATTTCATTCAAACAGGCTCTTTCATGCTAGAATCATAGTGAACAACTGATTTGAGGTGAAGACAATGCGTCAATTCTTTCAAGCCCTGTTAACTTTTATTCTGTATATTGGTCTTTTTTTCGTGATTCTCGGATTGATAGCCTACTTCTTACTACGATAGGAACGAAATAACACCTGAGTCTTTGCATCTTAGCATTTCCATGTTAAAATAACAAAAGAAGCAGTGTGCCCTTTTAGTCGTCTTCCCCAAGCTAACTATCTGGTCCAATGCTTTTCGTTATCTGTTTATAAGTTTTTTATGTTCAAGTCAATCAGCCAACAAAGAAAAATAGCAATTGCTTTTATAGAAAGAAGGTACTAGAAATGGAGCTAACGATTACCACAGAAGCAGCACAACGTCTTCCACAAGGTACAACTCAATTTATCTTGACAGCCAATGATGGTTCCAACCAGTTTTCCTCTGCTGAAGGCTGCTGTATGATTGGCGAGCGTTTCTTGATCGCACCTATTGAAGAAATCATTGTTCCTTTTACATTAGAGATCCCTAGCAATTTGTTTACTTTCTATACTTCTGAGTACGACACAATGTTTTTAACTGGTCACCTCGAGTTAATGGTGCATCCGACGTCCGGCACCCTCGTTTTGAAAAATGAGAGTGGCTATCTGGATAATAACGTCTTAGTCCTAAAAACTACTACCATCAAATAACATTCATGAGCTTAAAAAAGAGTCGAAGTAAGTCCCGCTACTAATCAAACATCGCGGGGATAATCACCTTTCTTCCTCTGTTCTAAGCTCTTTTTTGCATTTATTTTCCAGCATGATCCATTCTGATCAATTCCAGCAAATCTAGGGGTTTTTCTGCCAAGGCGACTGCTCCTGCAGAAAGTAGTTCTTCCTCACTACCAAATCCATAAAGAACACCGATCGCGGATAACCCATTGGCTTTTGCTCCTAGAATGTCATGGCTTCGATCACCAATCATTAAGGCACTTGTATTGCCATCCGCCTTCTCTAGTGCATATGCAAGGACTGCCGCTTTTTCTCCCCGCTTATTTTCAAGATCAGCTCCGTAAATTCCTTTGAAGTAATCTGTAAAATCTAAGTAACTTAAAATTTCTTTTGCGAATATCTCTGGTTTTGACGTAGCAATGAAGACATCATGTGTTTCCGAAAGTTCAGCCAAAGTGGTTTCGATTTTTTCGTAAGGCGTAATCTGAAACATCCCTTTTTCTCGATAATTCTCCCGATAATATTTCACAGCACGCTGCGCAGTCTCTTCTGTAAAGCCTAGATCACGAAAAGAATTAATCAGTGGTGGACCAACAAAGGCTCTCAATCCATCGGTTGAGAGAGGTTCATGTCCTAATTTTTCCAGTGCATAGCGAATCGAAGAATAGATTCCTTCGCTAGAATCAATGATCGTACCATCTAAATCAAAAAATAATTGTTGTTTCATGTCATCTCCCCTTTTCCTTATTATAGGAAAAAAAGGACTCTCCCGCAAACGCTTCTTTTTTGAAACATTCGACAAATCGACTGATCTTTTGGTTCCTCAAAATAGTTTTAACTTTTATCTGCAAAAAAAGAGCGATCTTTCCGCTAGTAGAAAGACCGCTCCAAAATGGCAAAAAAAAGATAGCTTCACAGCTATCGATAACTCCGGCAGTAGGACTCGAACCTACGACATCATGATTAACAGTCATGCGCTACTACCAACTGAGCTATGCCGGAATGAAACAGCGTGGCGACGTCCTACTCTCACAAAGGGAAACCCTTCACTACAATCGGCGCTAAGAAGCTTAACTTCTGTGTTCGGCATGGTTACAGGTGTATCCTTCTCGCTATCGCCACCACACTATTCAATTGAGTAAGTATTGCTCACTCAAAACTGGATCGAAGAATCAAAACTCTTCCGAGTTTCCTTGCTTTTTTCAATTGTGGTTAAGTCCTCGATCGATTAGTATCAGTCC
>NZ_JBIOMA010000001.1:200000-520000 GCF_051711125.1 Enterococcus sp. DIV0574 | reverse complement strand
TTCATCTACGGGGTTTTTACCCTCTTTGACATACTTTTCCAAGTATTTCGACTATCTGTTTCAACTACCATATCGGAGTCCTACAACCCCAACAAGCAAGCTTGTTGGTTTGGGCTTTTCCCGTTTCGCTCGCCGCTACTCAGGGAATCGAATTTTCTTTCTCTTCCTGCAGGTACTTAGATGTTTCAGTTCTCTGCGTCTACCTCACAGCTGCTATGTATTCACAACTGTGTAACATCCTATAAAAGATGCTGGGTTCCCCCATTCGGAAATCTCTGGATCATAGCTTACTTACAGCTCCCCAAAGCATATCGGTGTTAGTCCCGTCCTTCATCGGCTCCTAGTGCCAAGGCATCCACCGTGCGCCCTTATTCACTTAACCTTTGACCTTACGGTCGGTGAGTACTTCTTCTAGCGATAGAAGGTTGCTCAAGAAAATAAGCGTTGAACTTATTAAAAAACTCTTTAACTTGTCAACTCGGTGTGTGTTACTTGTTTTGATTTTCTTCGATATCCAGTTTTCAATGAACAAACTATTTTGAGAGTAAACCTCTCAAAACTGAACAAAGGCAAACGATGTGTAGTCTTCCGTACTATTCCTTAGAAAGGAGGTGATCCAGCCGCACCTTCCGATACGGCTACCTTGTTACGACTTCACCCCAATCATCTATCCCACCTTAGGCGGCTGGCTCCAAAAAGGTTACCTCACCGACTTCGGGTGTTACAAACTCTCGTGGTGTGACGGGCGGTGTGTACAAGGCCCGGGAACGTATTCACCGCGGCGTGCTGATCCGCGATTACTAGCGATTCCGGCTTCATGTAGGCGAGTTGCAGCCTACAATCCGAACTGAGAGAAGCTTTAAGAGATTAGCTTAGCCTCGCGACTTCGCAACTCGTTGTACTTCCCATTGTAGCACGTGTGTAGCCCAGGTCATAAGGGGCATGATGATTTGACGTCATCCCCACCTTCCTCCGGTTTGTCACCGGCAGTCTCGCTAGAGTGCCCAACTAAATGATGGCAACTAACAATAAGGGTTGCGCTCGTTGCGGGACTTAACCCAACATCTCACGACACGAGCTGACGACAACCATGCACCACCTGTCACTTTGCCCCCGAAGGGGAAGCTCTATCTCTAGAGTGGTCAAAGGATGTCAAGACCTGGTAAGGTTCTTCGCGTTGCTTCGAATTAAACCACATGCTCCACCGCTTGTGCGGGCCCCCGTCAATTCCTTTGAGTTTCAACCTTGCGGTCGTACTCCCCAGGCGGAGTGCTTAATGCGTTTGCTGCAGCACTGAAGGGCGGAAACCCTCCAACACTTAGCACTCATCGTTTACGGCGTGGACTACCAGGGTATCTAATCCTGTTCGCTCCCCACGCTTTCGAGCCTCAGCGTCAGTTACAGACCAGAGAGCCGCCTTCGCCACTGGTGTTCCTCCATATATCTACGCATTTCACCGCTACACATGGAATTCCACTCTCCTCTTCTGCACTCAAGTCTCCCAGTTTCCAATGACCCTCCCCGGTTGAGCCGGGGGCTTTCACATCAGACTTAAGAAACCGCCTGCGCTCGCTTTACGCCCAATAAATCCGGACAACGCTTGCCACCTACGTATTACCGCGGCTGCTGGCACGTAGTTAGCCGTGGCTTTCTGGTTAGATACCGTCAAGGGATGAACGTTCTACTCTCATCCTTGTTCTTCTCTAACAACAGAGTTTTACGATCCGAAAACCTTCTTCACTCACGCGGCGTTGCTCGGTCAGACTTTCGTCCATTGCCGAAGATTCCCTACTGCTGCCTCCCGTAGGAGTCTGGGCCGTGTCTCAGTCCCAGTGTGGCCGATCACCCTCTCAGGTCGGCTATGCATCGTGGCCTTGGTGAGCCGTTACCTCACCAACTAGCTAATGCACCGCGGGTCCATCCATCAGTGACGCAAAAGCGCCTTTCAACTTTCTTCCATGCGGAAAATAGTGTTATACGGTATTAGCACCTGTTTCCAAGTGTTATCCCCTTCTGATGGGCAGGTTACCCACGTGTTACTCACCCGTTCGCCACTCTTTTTCTTTCGGTGGAGCAAGCTCCGGTGAAAGAAAAAGCGTTCGACTTGCATGTATTAGGCACGCCGCCAGCGTTCGTCCTGAGCCAGGATCAAACTCTCATAATGATTTGTTTGAACGATCCATAGGATCGTTAAGCTCAAATAAAATTAACTTTGCTAGCTATTGCTTGCATGTATTTTGCTTCATATAATGAA
Source organism: Enterococcus sp. DIV0574 (assembly GCF_051711125.1). NCBI lineage: Bacteria > Bacillati > Bacillota > Bacilli > Lactobacillales > Enterococcaceae > Enterococcus > Enterococcus sp. DIV0574. The sequence continues at coordinate 517,746 of NZ_JBIOMA010000001.1, read as the reverse complement.
GCGCCCTACACATTGGTTCGTTTGCTTGCTTTGTTCAGTTTTCAAAGGTCTACTGCGCTGCGTTAGCAACTTTTAAATCATATCAGATCAACAAGTGAATGTCAACTCTTTTTTTAAAAGTTTTTTTCGAAAGTGTTTATTCAACAACTTCCTGTGCGTCATCAGCGACTCCATTAGAATAACAAATGAATTGTTATTTGTCAACAACTTTTTTCAATCTTTTTTGTTGCTGCATCAGCATCAAATTGATTTCTTAAATTTGCGACTTCGTTATAATATCATCTGTTTCCGTTTTGGTCAAGCCCTTTTTTCAAAAAGTTTTTTTGAAAGGTTTTGACTGTCGGTGTGTTTTGCCAACGTTGATAAATTTACCATTATTCTCTCTGAGGGTCAAGCATATTTTCTGTTTTTCTCCAATAAATTTTCTGAAAAGAAAAAAAGCCGTATCAACGGCTTTTTTATGTAGTTGTCTTCTATCCATTTGATTAGAAGAATGGCATACCTTCTATTTTGTAATCTTCAATAATTTGTCTGAAAACATTCGGTTCTTCCCACGCATAACCATCAGGTAGTTGTTTGTCTTGTCCTGATTCTTGGGTTTCAAAAACAAAAAGTGGAATATTCTCAGCATCAATCGATCCATTGGTTAATTCAACAAGATTGATCGCTGTCACGTCTAAATGAATACTGTCTTTAAACAATTGTAAAATATTTGCTAGACCGGTCTTATCTTCAGAGAAGTCTGTAGATGCCAGTTCTGCGGTACCTTCGTGCGTCTGCATCAAAAACTTTTTCGAGCCATTTGCCAAGTGCATCATAACTGTTCCTGCCACTTTTTTGGATCCCAAAATACCCACCTCGGTTATTCAACTGATTGTAAATCAATTTTAGCACATTTTCAGAAAATATGCACGATTATCTCTTTCCGTTTTCTTTTTCCAGCATCTCTTTGGCTTCTGCTGTCCACTTTGGTAAGGCTTCAGCAATCGTCCGAAAACCGATTCGTTTGTTTTTATTCGTAAAATACCTTTTGCGCTTATAAGGAAGCTGAACAAATTTTTGTTCTAATGTTCTGCGGGACAGACTGATTTTTTGGCTATATTCATCGATATCGATAATCTGTACGCGCACCTCCTGGCCCACTTGCAAAACATCATGAATATTCTTCGTGTATCCAGACTGGATCTCAGAAACATGGATCAAGCCTTGTGTTTCTTTATCGAGCGACACAAAGGCGCCGTATGGTTGTATACCTGTGACCGTTCCGTCAATAATAGTTCCGATTTGATAGTCCATATGATTTCCTCTCTTTTCATCTTTTATTATACTTGAACTAGTGTTAGATTTGAAGTAGTAGAAAAAAACGATCTAGGAGGGGTACATATGACGAATTTTGACAATGTCCATTCACGGTTAAATACCAATAGTGTAAAGTGGGACAGTATTGCTACGACCTATAAGGAAGAAGGTTTACTGCCGTTATGGGTAGCCGACATGGATTTTTTGGCACCTAAGCCGGTCAAGAATGCCCTGCAGCAAGTGATTGATCAAGGAATTTACGGCTATACTGTTTTCCCTGAAAGTTTGTACGAAGCAATCATTTCTTGGCAAGAACGAAAACACAACTACTCGCTACAAAAAGAGGAGATTTTGTTCAACAGTGGTGTTGTCCCTAGTCTCGCATTAGCTGTGCAGAGCTATACCAATGAAGGCGACAGTGTAATGATTCATGATCCAGTGTACCCACCATTTGCTGACGTTGTTGAAAAAAATCAGCGTCAACTTGTGCGCAACCCGTTGATCGAAAAAAACGGGCATTTCGAAATCGATTCCGTTGCAATGGAATCTGCTATTGTAGATAACCATGTCAAACTGATGATTTTGTGTAATCCACACAATCCTGGTGGTCGTGTGTGGACAAAAGAGGAGCTGCAAACAATTGGGTCGATCTGTCAAAAACATCATGTTCTCGTGGTCAGCGATGAAATCCATCAAGACATCGTTTTTGCTCCGAATACATTTGTTTCATTTCAGACAGTTGATCCTGTTTTTGCTGATTTCTCCATTGTTTTAACTTCAGCAACCAAAACATTCAACTTGGCCGGCATCAAAAATTCAATGATCTTTATCAAAAATCCGGATTTGAAAAAACAATTCATAACTGTTCAAGAAAAAAATGTTCAAAGTGAAATCAATACATTCGGTATTGTAGCAACAGAAGCAGCCTATCGAGAGTCAGAAGCATGGCTGGATGAATTGCTTAACTATCTTTCAGCCAATATCGAATGGACCTGTGAGTTTTTGGTAGAAAAATTACCTGAAATCAAGTTTCAAAAGCCAGAAGGCACCTATCTTATGTGGCTAGACTTCTCTGCCTACGGTCTTTCTGACCGAGAGTTACAACGCAAATTGATCAAAGAAGCAAAAGTGGTCTTGAATCCAGGTATCAACTTTGGCCCATCCGGAACGCAACATATGCGGATCAACTTGGCTTGTCCTCGAGAAACGCTGCAAAAAGGTCTCCTGCAAATTGCTGCTGCATTCACAGAACTGAAACAATAAAAAAGAACCCCGCGGGGTTCTTTTTTATGCACTGATTTCAATTGTTTCGATCACAACATCATGAACAGGACGGTCTTGCGGTCCTCGTTGAACGTTTGCGATTTCGTCCACTACATCCATGCCATCTACAACATGACCAAAAACAGTGTGACGGAAGTCTAACCACGGCGTTCCACCTTGTTGATATGCTTCGATCACTTCGGAAGGATAACCTGCTCCCTCTAATTGACCAAGCATATTCGCTGGTACGTTTTGATTGTTGACAATAAAGAATTGGCTGCCGTTTGTATTTGGGCCGGCATTAGCCATTGATAATGCTCCGCGAAGATTGAAGAGCTCATTTGAAAACTCATCTTCGAAGCTGCCCCCGTAAATACTTTCGCCACCCATACCAGTACCGGTAGGATCGCCGCCTTGAATCATAAAATCAGGAATAACGCGGTGGAAAATGATACCGTCGTAATATCCTTTTTGGGCAAGTTCGACGAAGTTTTTCACGGTTTTTGGGGCCAATTCTGGAAAGAGCACTACTGTGATATCTCCCCGATTCGTTTTGATAACTGCTTTATGACCTGTTTCTTTTAAATGTAGCTGTGGAAATTCAGACACACTTAACGCCTCCTTGTTTATACTAAATACTAAAACAATGATAGCAGAAAAATGAAAAAATGCTAGTTAAGACAATTTTTGCTATAATGAAGCTATTCGTCCAGGTGATACTGTAGAATAATCAATCAACAGAGGGAGATGCACTATGGAGATATATGATATTACCATCGTTGGTGCTGGGCCGAGCGGCATGTTCTCTGCCTTCTACGCCGGTATGCGCAACGCAAAAACCAAACTGATCGACAGTCTGCCTCAGCTAGGCGGCCAATTGGCCACGCTCTATCCTGAGAAATATATATATGATATTCCGGGTTATCCAAAGATCAAAGCCGGTGAATTGGTTCAAAATCTTGAAAAGCAACTGACTACCTTCAATCATCAATACTGTTTGGAGGAAACCGTCTTACAGATCGAAAAGCACGAAGACTACCTAGAACTGATCACAGATAAAGGCAATCACTATTCCAAAGCAGTGATTTTAGCCTTAGGCAATGGTTCCTTCCAGCCAAGAAAACTGTCTATACCCGACAGTGAACGTTTTGAAGGCAATGGACTCGACTATTTCGTAACTGACTTGATGAAGTATGCGGGCCGCAAAGTTGCTATCGCTGGGGGTGGCGATTCAGCGATTGACTGGGCGCTCATGCTTGAACCAATCGCTAGTGAAGTTTATTTGATCCATCGTCGCCCAGAATTTCGAGCGCATGAACATAGTGTCAACAAACTGCGCGCTTCTTCTGTCAACATTCTAACTCCCTATGTTATCCAGGATATCAGTGGAGAAAAACGTCTAACTGAAATTGCTTTGCAGCAAGTCAAAGGAGATGAATCTGTTTCCTTGCAAGTGGACTCTTTGATCGTTAATTACGGTTTTTCTTCGACTTTGAACATTAAAGAGTGGGGACTAAAAAGCACTCGACAAGGCGTATTCGTTACATCAGATATGCGGACATCCATTCCAGGAATCTACGCTTGCGGGGATGTGGTCTTATACGATGGCAAAGTAGATTTGATTGCTACTGGTTTCGGGGAAGCCCCCACTGCCGTCAACAATGCGCTTCATTACATTGATCCTAAAAACCGGACACAACCTGCCCACAGCACTAGTTTGTTCAAGGAGTAGACCATGCTGAGTCGGTATAAAATTGATTTACCTGATGCGTCCCTTGCAAACCAAATGCGTGTTTACTTAGAAGCCTTTGACCAAGTATCGACTGTCCAACATCATCTCGAAGTAGCCAATGCCGCTGAGCAACTTGCCAAACGTTTCGGTGGCGACTGCCAGAAAGCAACGATTGCTGGATTGTTTCATGATATCAGCGTGGTCATTCCCAATGATGAACGTCTCGCATTTCAAGAATATTACGGTTTGGAGATAGTGCCGGAAGAAAGAAAAGTACCATTATTGCTGCATCAAAAACAATCGGCTACTTTGGCAAAAGAGCTCTTTGGGATCACTGACCCTGAGATTTTGTCTGCCATTACCTGCCACACGACACTTAAGGAAAATTTTTCAAAGCTGGATCTCATTGTTTTCCTAGCAGATAAAATCGAATGGGATCGCGCAGATGCGGCACCTTTTTTAGAGGAGCTACTGGCTGCACTTGATAACTCTTTAGAAGCGGCAGCATTATGTTATCTTGACTGGCTGTTTGCTGGTGATTTGCTAGTGGCCCACCCTTGGGCAGTTGCCGCAAAACAACAATTGCAAAAAAAGCTACTTACCAAAAAAGCAAAAACTACTATATTAAAAAAACCAAAAAAGCAAAAACTACTATATTAAAAAACAGCTTAAAAAAGAGCTAGTATAAAAAAGGAAAAAAGCTATAAAAAGAACGGTCGCAGGATTTCTCTGCGACTTTTTTTCATACAGTTCAGAAACGACTACGTTGCTGTTCGTCGGTATTTTTTGATTCCACGGGCAAGATAAGATAGGATAGAAGTAAGAAAAAAGAATTGGAGGGAATCACATGGTATTAGAGAATAAAACACTTGAAGATAAGGCAAGAGAACTACTTTCAGAGCGCGGCGTATCACTTCAGGATATCGGCGAACTTGTTTTATTTTTACAAAAAGATTATATCGAAGGTATTACATTAGATATGTGCATTGAAAGTGTGAACGCAGTCCTCAGTAAACGTGAGGTTCACAACACGATTTTGACTGGTATCCAGTTAGATATATTGGCAGAAGAAAACAGCCTTTTGCATCCATTGCAGGAAATCGTCAAAGATGATGAAGGGTTGTATGGTATTGATGAGATTTTGGCACTTTCCATTGTCAATGTCTACGGTTCGATCGGTTTCACCAACTATGGCTACATCGATAAAGTGAAGCCAGGTATTTTAAAAGAATTAAACAGTCATGAAGGCCCCCGGGTCCATACATTCTTAGATGATATTGTAGGTGCAATCGCAGCTTCGGCAGCTAGTCGTTTGGCGCACCAGCATCCAAGCAAGTCTCATTACATCACTCAATAAACTTGTAAAAATCAGCTACTATCGAAAAAAGACTATCCCACAAGTCTGAAACACCTGAAGGGACTACCGTGTAAATCGTTACGCGATACTAGCAAGGAACGCCAGTATGACTGACGTTCCCGCTATCCTCTAGGTCTTTTCTCACTTATGAAATAGTCTTTTTTTGACTTTGTTTTGCCCACCAGTAAATCACAAAGAAAAACAGTTCAATCAGTACAAAAAATAAAATAAAACAGTGCATGAAGAACGTCTCCGGCAGAACATTGATGATGGGATCCGTTACTGGATCAAAAAGCCAATCGTCATTATTGAAGAAAATCTCATGAAACGTCACAAAAAATCGATCAAACCCGATTGCCATCAAGAAACCAAAGAAAATCGGCAGCAGCATCCCCCACTGCAATGGTCGCAACAACCGCCAGCGCTGATCATTTTTCCAAAAAGATCTAAGAAGCATGAAACTGGGGATCAACGTTACGAGCAGTACACCATAGTTTAATAAAAATAGTTTCTTCACATCATAGAAATGTCCAGCTCCTGCCGCTGACATCGGAAAATCTGGCAAAGCTAATGTCGTATTCAATGGATTGTTCAAGAAATCCAGCAACAACCCATAATTTTTTATCAATTCTTCTTTTGAAATGTCGGTATAATCTAAAATATTCAACTGTTGAATATCAAAATGATATAGCCAGCGAAAATTGATCGTTACCGTAATTGCTAAGCTGATCAGAAATAAAAACAAACACAGCATCCCTAGCCGCTCGATCCATACTTGTTTTCTCATTGGTCAAAATCCCATTCATCTAAGGAATCAATGACATAAGTTGGGGGTTCCGGTAAACGAGGCACAGCAGATTTCGGTGTAAAACCGGATAGTACCAATAGGGAATCAATGCCATTCCGAATCCCCGAGCAAATATCCGTCTCATAGTTATCTCCCACCATAATGACTTCCTCTTTTGGTAAACCAAGGTGTGCCACGGCTTTGTCCATAATAATTGCTTCCGGTTTACCGATGAAAATCGGCGGTGTCTGTGTCGCAGTCTCCACCATTGCGATCAAAGAACCGGCTCCAGGTACCAATCCCCGTTCGGTAGGGATATTTTTATCTGGATTGGTGCCGATAAAGGTAGCCCCTTTTTGAATCGCTAATGTGGCTAAGACAAACTTTTCGTAGGTGACATCATTGTCTAAACCAACGACGACATAATCCGGATTTTGGTCATCCCATTCAAAACCGGCCGCTAAAATCAAGTCGATCAATCCTGCTTCGCCGATCACAAAGACTTTATTGCCGCGACCGTGGTCTTTCATAAAGTCGATCGTCGCCAAACTTGCCGTATAAATTGTTGCAGGCGCCACATGAATGGCGAATTCATCCGCTAATCGTTGTGCGACTGTTTCTGGACTGCGGGTCGTATTATTTGTGACAAAAAGGAAAGGCAATTCCTTTTTCTGCAAAGCTTCAACGAAGCGTTTGCCTGCTGGTATCGGCTCTTTCCCTAAATAGATCGTGCCATCTAAATCAATCAAATATCCCTTATATTTCATAAATTACTCTTCCCGTTGACGGATCGTGAATTCTTTTTTATTTGTTTTTTTCACTGTCGTTTCTGTCGATCGCGCCTTTTTTTCTTTTGGTTTTCGATTTTTAATCGTTGGCTTCACCTGTTTTTGAGAAACAACTTCTTGTTTCTCATCGATGTGTGCCGGACGTGTTTGATTGCTTTGAGCTGCTGGTTTCTTTTTACGGCGTCGGGTCGTACTCTTTTCTTTCTTGCCGCCAACTCGTTGAATTACAAAATAAGCGCAACCGAAATTACAGTATTCATATAAATAATCCTCTAGCATGTCGATCCGCTGATCCGGTAATGCTTTGCGATTGTCTTTGTCAAAAAAACCTTTTAGACGCAACTGTTCATAACCCCAATCCCCTACGATGTAATCGTAGCGAGCCAATACTTCACTGTACCGTTCGCCCAATTTTTGGGGATCAAATCCTTCGCGATAATCTACCACCAATTTGTATTGGCGTGTACCGATCAATAATTCATCTTCATTAACAAGCGTAACCAGTTCGCCTTTTTGCGGCTGTTTCTCTGGTTCTTCGATGATCTCCTCGAGTACCGAAGTGATCTCGTCTGTAATTGTTTGTTTTTCGGTCATCTTTTCACCACCTGTTGTCTATTATACCTTGTTTTAATACGTAATGATAGTCGTGCTTGTATCAGATTCCCCTCCGACTTTTTCATTACTGGATCGGATATTTATGTGCTAAGTAGCTGCCAAAGACCGTACGAATAAATTCTGGAAATAAAAATTCACAGCGTCCGGCTATCTCGATCGTGGGAAAAAAAGGAATAAACAAATAATGATCCACTAATGTGATCTGGTATTCTTCCACCGGATTGATTACTTTGTTTTGCCACAATACTTGGTGATTGATGGCATCATAAGAGATCCCCTTATAAACCAGTTCACCAAATATTTTCCCACGAAATCCCATCCCAACAATTGGATAGTTCCGTAAAAAGCGCCGATTTTTTTCCATTTCTAAAACAAAACGGATCACATCTGCTCCCTTCAATGTCACTCGAATCAAGTGCATCGGATGAGGCAAGATGGTATGCAGTTGATCCTGGTCGATGCGCCCTGCCGGTAAATCACCTAAAAACAAACCGCTATTCAACACAGCAGCTTCCGTTTGTCCTCTAACACAAAGCGCCGCCAATGCTTCTTGGATAATCGAATCTTCGTTCCCTTCACAACGAAGCGCCCACGGAAGTTGTGCGACTTGTTTCGTTTTCAGCAAACGATGACCAATAGAAAGATAACCAGCAATCTCTTCTTCATCTTGCGGAAAAGCTAAAAGCTGCTCTGTAGGGATCACTCGGGCAGAACGCTCGATAGTTTGCCCTTGATCATCTAACGTAATCGTTACTTCACCAATATAAAAGCCAAATTTCCCCGCTGCTGCCAATTGTACGCCATTGACGATTTCGCCGGTCTCGAATAAGTGATGCGTATGAGAGCCTAAAATCACATCCAACTGAGGAAACTCAGCCGCGATCGCTCGATCTGCATTGATTCCCAAATGACTCATCAAGACTAAAATATCGACTTGGGGCTGCAAATGATTGATCAATAAAGGCAGCAATTCCAAGGGTTCACGAATATCCCAGCCGTTTGGTGAATAGGTCAAAGGAAAGGGTGCCGTAAAAGCAATCAGCCCGACTTTCGTCCCTTGATTCGTTTCGATGATCTGGTAATCCTGCCGCCATTTTGGTGGTTTCAAATCATTCTTATCGAAAAGGTTCGCCAATAAGATAGGAAACTCCGCTTGATCATAAAGATGCTGAAGCTCTTCTTTGGAATTTCCCACACCTTCATTGTTGCCAATAGTCACTGCATCATAGTGTCCTTGGTTCATCAGCTCAATATTGGCTTGTCCGTTCGTTGCTTCAGTCAATGGATGCCACCGATCCACAAAATCTCCTAGATCCAAAGAAATCACTGTTTCTTGACTCGAATCTGCTTCTTGCTTCCGTTGATTAAGATAACGGCGGATCTTAGGCCAATGCTCCAGATGTGAATGCAAATCATTCGTGTGTACTAGCGTGATTTTTTCCATCTTATCCCTCTTCTCACCCATTTGCTGTCGGCTATTTGATAAGTCTTCAGCTTAATGTTCCAACTACTATTAGAATAGCACAATTTTTGCGAGGTACCAGAGGGATGCTTTTCGATTCAGGTTTTGTTTCCAGCGTTTGGACCGCCTTTCTAAAGACCTTGTGCTACAATAAAAAAAAAGGAGGGATTTCGATGTTAGAACAGTTACGAGCAGAGTGGGAAAAACTTTTTGGCCACAAGTACACTTCTTCCTCTGAGAAACAACAAACGGTGGATGGAGAGACCTCCCATCGTTTATCCGACGAGGATCCAGAGACACTTCATGAGATGATGGGGACAGATTGGAACACGTTTTTAGACGGTAGTGATATCTTCACTGAATTATCCGCTGAAGAACAAGAAGAGATCCGCAGGAATGGCCCTCGGCATGAAGACTATATCTAATTCGATCTGCTACAAACAATAATAGAACCCCTCGCTTATAGGTGTAGTGGTTCTCAGACTGCAACTAACTTCATTCGTGTCATGAAGTGCTGTATATCTGTTGGATATACAGCACTTCGTTTTTATCTTTTTTCTTTGATATAATTAAAAAAATCGGAGGTTTTGGAGGTCAAGAACTTGAAAATTATAGAGGTAAAAGAAAGAACGGCACCATTGATAGAACAGCTATTAACCATTTGGGAAAGTGCTGTAAGAGCAACGCATCTCTTTCTATCAGATCATGAAATAGAAGAAATCAAGACGTATGTACCACAAGCATTAAAAGAAATCCCCTATTTAATTCTCATAGAAAACGAAAATCAAGCACCTGTTGGCTTTATGGGGATCGTGGAGCAACATCTTGAAATGCTTTTTATTGCTAACGAAGAAAGAGGAAAAGGGTTAGGCAAAGAATTGCTTACATACGGCATAGAAAAATATTTGGTTAATGATTTAGCAGTGAATGAACAAAACCCGCTTGCAAAAGATTTTTATGAACACATGGGATTTGAAGTTTATAAAAAAACAGCGTTTGACGAACAAGGCAATCCATATCCACTAATTTATATGAGATTAGACAGATAACTATTCCAGTAGTTACTTTTTAGCAAGAGGTTATGCCATAAGTCATCATCCAACAAGTGAAACCGTATCATATTCTATTGCGATAGATTCCTCTGACTTTTGCGACGAGGAACCCCTGCACCGCAAGAGCAATACTATATCATGTTCGGATTTCACTTGTAGGAGACTTATGGCACAGCCCCTTTTTTTATTTATTATTGAATGAAGGATATAAAAAAAGGGCGTTTGTCTACCCCCTCAGAAGAACTCACTTAGAGAAGTCGCAGTTCTGCTTTTTGGCAACAAAAAAAGCTGATTTTCATCAGCTAATAGTTAATTAAAAAAAATCAGACACATGGAGACTCCTGCTTAGTGCTGCTTCCTTCCGGATCTGACACGCTTCACAAGACCTCCATTGTCCTAGCCTTTCGGCAAAATTTAGTATAACGTATTTTTCTATAGATTACCAGACTTTTTTTGTTTTTTCTTTTGGCGCAATGCCCGAAAAAAATCTTTTAGCACTTGCCCGCACGCTTCTTCCAAGATCCCGCCTTCTACGTAGGACCAATGGTTGAAACGCTCATCTTCCAACAGATTCAGCAAAGAACCGGCAGCACCGCCTTTTGGATCGTAGGCGCCAAAGTAAACTTCTTCGACACGAGCCAGCATCATTGCACCACTACACATAGGACAAGGCTCCAATGTAACAAATAGCTGCGCTTGTTCTAAGCGCCAGCTTTCGATGGCTTGGCAGGCTTGTTGGATGGCAAACATTTCGGCATGAGCTGTTGCCTCTTGCTGTTTTTCCCGCAAGTTGTGTCCTCGGCCAATAATTTGCCCCTCTAAGACGACAACTGCCCCGATGGGGACTTCGGCGATTGCTTCCGCTTTTTGCGCTTCTTTCAGTGCTTCACGCATAAAATATTCTTTTTCACTTTGTGTGAGGGTACTTTCTTTCTTCAAAATGATTCCTTTCAATTCTCAATTGGGATAAACATGGAAAGCTGACACTGACTCTATAGAAAAGCTCTGGCAATTTTTTAACGCAGTCATTCAGTAGCCGTACCTGTTCCAGTTGCTATGGCTCCCAATTCCTATTTTCCTTTTCTCTGAACAAAAAAGAAGCGCCAAATGAAGCCTAGTCAAACAACTGCTATGGCAGGACAACCACTGGCAGGTTCTTTCAACGATCTTCTGGCCGCTTCTAACAGCATTTTCTCCAAGGAGATATTAGCTTAAAAGACTGCATCAATAAAGCTAGTCAACTTGTCTTTGACATTCTCTGTTGCATCTTTGACGTTATCTCCATAAACCGAGACTTTATGACGGCTGTCTTTGACTTTCTTCATGACGCCGAGCAATGCATCTAAATCTTTATCCGTCAAATCATCGACGACACCTAATAATTTTTCGTTGCCATTAAATTTGTCGTCAACAAACTTTTTCACTTTGTGACGGTTGCAAGCGAAGCGTACTTTGTTCACGACTTTGTCTGAGACAACGACTGCTGTTGAGATGCCAGCAATTGCCGCAATACTTAATCCAATCGTTACTTTTGTTGATGTTTTCATATCGATCAGCTCCCTTTATTTGCTACTTCTATGATAGCACGACCGATCAAATAAAAATACTATTTCGTTTATTCCAGAGTGAACCGCAATCCTTTCGGGAAGAAGTTTTTCACCACACCTTGCACTTGTTTGCCGAAGCCAATCGGGACCTCAGCCACCTTCAAGACGACCCAGCCTTCATTTCCAGGTACCGTAATCGTTTCACCAGCCACGTACTTCTGCCACTGAGCTAACTCAATTGACAAGAAAGGTGCTTCATCATTTTCTTTGATCGCCATTGCCAATGCAAAACTCGGTTCGATACGATTCTTTTTCACAGTCCCTACGTGAAGCCCTGGACGTAATACGCGAACCCCTTTTAGTGATGGTAATTCACTAGGTACTAACCACAGATGATCCCCAAAAAGCTGGATATCGGCAGCAGTCTCTTTTAAAAATGGATAGTTTTCTTGGAAAGATTGCCAAAGTGATCGCGTGACAGAATCAATCCCAGAAGCTTTTTTGGTTTTTTTGGTTTTCTTTGGTTTGGCTATGTTCTCCGATCCAAGATAGGTCAGCTTTGCGGCAAAATGACCTTCCCCTTGATTTTTGTGAGGCCATAACCGAATCGTCTTTTCAATGTCGTTCATCGGTGCCCAATCGTGGCGTCCATGAGACACATTTTCCAATTCAATCGGTTCAATGGAAAAAGGATATGCTGAGACCAGCCATTCAATGATGGCTTCATTTTCTTCAGGTGCAAACGTGCAAGTAGAGTAGATCAACTGTCCGCCAGGCTTTAACATCGCAACCGCTTCAGCCAAAATCTCCTTCTGGCGCTGAGCGCACTGCAGTGGCGAATCAGCTTGCCATTCCGTGATGGCCACAGGATCTTTGCGGAACATTCCTTCTCCTGAGCAAGGAGCATCCACCACGATTTTGTCAAAAAATTGTGGAAAATGCGGCGTCAGTTCTTGCGGCGCATGGTTCGTCACCACCACATTACTGATCCCCCATCGTTCAACGTTTTCCGATAAGATTTTTGCGCGTTTAGTAAAAATCTCATTGGAAACCAATAAACCTTTGCCTTGCATCTGACTTGCTAATTGCGTGGTTTTCCCTCCAGGCGCTGCACAAAGATCGAGCACTTTTTCTCCTGGTTGTGCATCTGCGATCGTCGCAACGATCATCGCGCTTGGTTCCTGACTGTAGACATACCCCGCTTGATGAAGCAGTGATTTCCCTTTGACTTCTCCAATATAGGCGTTCATTGCGTATGGTGCTGGACTTTTATCCGGTCCAAACATTTCCAGCATCGAGACGGCTTGTGGCTTCAACGGATTCAAGCGAAATCCTTTTACTGGATGCCCTGTTTCTAAAGCAGTAAAAAAGGCCGCCGCTTCGGCTCCTAGTAACTGCTGATATTTGGTAATGAATGCTGCTGGTAATTTCAAGATGATCCCTCCTAAGCTCTCTTATCATAGCGAGTGCTCAGCGATTGTGCAAGTAGCGTCAGGCAATTTTGAAAAAAAATGTGACAAAAATCAACAGAAGGAAATCAAACCTAAAATAGGTCAGCAAAGGATCGTTCGTTCGAAAACGATTTACGCTATCCATTGCCCATTCACTGCTGATTTTGTCACAGTCTTTCGTTATTGCTGTAGGTATCGTTGAAATCGATCAATAGCATATCTACAGTGTTTTTTTGTACTGCTGGTATCTATCATCTGCTACTTATCATTGTTGTTTCGATAGGTCCGCGCTCATTTAAATAAAGATTTCTTGATGGTCTTTTCGATGAACGGCACTGAGGCGTAATCATCCCAGAACTTGATCAGCGGACCAACTAGAAAGGCACTGATAAATGTCCCAATCCCGATCGGTCCACCTGTGATCCAGCCGAGTGTCGCAAAAGCCACATCTTGGATCACTCTGACGACCCGATAATTCGCTTTCGTTCGATCAACGATCGTCGGTGCGATCGCATCATAAGGCGCACTTCCCACTTTTGCTGACATATAGAAGGAAGCACCAAAGGTAAAGAACAGAATACCGATCACTAAAAAGAGCCCTTTTTGCAGCCAACCTTCCGGAGAAACTGCGAAAAGTTCAAAGATTTTCGTATAAAAATCAATAAAAAAGCCCGTCAAGACCATATTGATCACTGTGCCGATCCCAATATGCCGACGACCAAAAAAGAAAATCAAGATCAACAAAACGAGATTGATCATTAATTGATAAACACCTAATGAAAGACCTAACCGTTCACCTGTTCCAATATTGGCAGCTGTATACGGATCCAGCCCGACGCCACCTACGCGAAGCAAGGAGGCGCCAAAACCGATGATAGCTACCCCGATCAACGCAAAAAGCGACCGCAGCCATGTTTCTTTTTTCATTTATTCCCCACCTTTTTCTTTTTATTATAACGACAATTTCAAAAAAAGGAAACTTGAGCATTCTCAAGTCTCCTTCTTTTCATTAGTCGCGGCGATTGTTATTGCCGAATAAAATAATCAAACGTAGTAATTGCAGCAATGTCGCAACTGCAGCTGCCACATAAGTCAAGGCTGCAGCAAACAATACTTTACGGGCCTGCGGTACTTCTTCTTCCGTTAAGAGACCGCCATCGGCTAAAATCCGTAACGCTCGTCTTGAAGCATCAAATTCGACTGGCAACGTCACCAATTGGAAAATAAATGCTAACGAGAATGCTAATATCCCCAGATTGATTAGGAAGGACCCTCTCAAAAGAACCCCGATCAAAATCAACGGGATCGACACCGCGGAACCAATATTAGCTACTGGGACGATCGCATGCCGGATACGCAATGGGAGATACCCTTTAGCATCTTGCACAGCATGCCCGCATTCATGTGCTGCCACTCCGATTGCTGCCACAGAAGTTGATTGTGCAGTTGCTTGAGATAGACTTAGCATCTTGTTGCCGGAATTATAATTATCAGTCAAATCTCCTGCGATAGCTTGGACGCCGACATTGTTGATGCCTTGGCTTTCCAAAATATACTGAGCCGCCTTGGTCCCGGTGATATTGTTTCTACTGCTTATTTTATCGTATTTGCTAAACGTGCTTTTAACGTATGCTGAAGCCGCCATCGAGATCACCATCCCGATAATGACTAAAATGAATGTTGGATCATAAAACCAACCAAAACCGTATCCACCGATTCCATACACGATGAAATCCCTCCCTTTCGTCTTTGACCTTATTTTACCATTAAATGGATGAAAATATTATGAAGAGGTATGGAAGATTCTGTTTTTAAAGTTTTTTTACAAATTCTGCCTTCAATTTCATGGCACCGAAACCATCGACTTTACAGTCGATATTGTGATCCCCTTCTACCAGACGAATGTTTTTGACTTTGGTTCCTTGTTTGATGGCACCAGAAGCACCTTTGACTTTCAAATCTTTGATGACCGTCACGGCATCGCCATCCTGAAGAACATTTCCGTTGGCATCTTTGACGACAGCAGCAGTTTCTTCTGTTTCCTGCCATTCATTGCCACATTCAGGGCAGACAAACAAGCCGCGATCCTCATATGCATAGGCGGATTGACAAACTGGACAATTTGGAATTTGAGACATATTCTTACTCCTCATAGTGATGTATTCTGTGTTTATTCAACGATCGAGCACGATCGTGAAAAAATAAATATAACTGTAGCATACAAAATTTCTGACTATCCTGCAATATCCTGCACAAAAAAATACAATCGATAGAACAAACTAAGTTCTATCGATTGCATTTGATGATCTTCTCAGTTCTAGCTAAAGATGGCTTCTAAGAATAAGGCTTCCATAAGAACTGTCGACTAAATGATTCTATGAACAGGATAATTCCGTCGCAAGACCACCCTCAGTCTAAAAATAGATTTTCGTCTAAAATACGCCCTTCAGAAACAAAAATCGCATCCCCAATCAGTTGGAGCTCTTCTGATGCAACTTCGACTCGCAGCTCTCCGCCTAAAACATGCAGCACAAGATTGGCTTGCGTTTGTTCCCGGCGTCGCGCCACCGCATAAGCAGTTGCCCCAGAGCCGGTCCCACAAGCATACGTAAAGCCCTCGACTCCCCGTTCATAGGTGCGGACAACGAGCTCCCCAGCTGAATCGGCATCGTAGAAATTCACATTGGCGCCTTTAGGAAATGCTGACCAATAGCGAATCCGTTGTGCTAAATCTGTCAATGCATCGAGGGATGTTTCTTGCAGACCGGGATACTTCACCACCGCATGAGGGATTCCTGGATCACCTAACTCGATATAATCAACGACAGGAACCTCTCTGTCAGCGAAAGGTTGGTCAAACTTCGCAACGGTGGGGGGATTTAACGTCACTTTGTACTGTTGCCGATCCAATCGCCAAGCAGGAACAGGTCCTGCAACGGTCTCGATCACCATTGCTTCTGAAGCAACCTTATTTTCATAAGCATAGCGAGCGATACAGCGTGCACCATTGCCACACATTTCCGCTTCCGTACCATCCGCATTATAAAAACGCATGCGGAAATCTCCCGTTCCTTCGGGATGATCGACAGCCATCAACGCATCTGCGCCGATTGAAAATTTCCGCTGACAAACTTGAGCCGCTAACTTAGCCAACTGTTTCGAAGAAAAATTATAGCGACGATTGTCGATCACAATAAAATCATTTCCGGCACCTTGCATCTTGGTATAAACGATTTCCATGATTTCACCTGCTTTTTTTTATTCTTTCATCAAAAACGAAGGGATACGTTCATTTTGAATCAACTGCTGGAAAGTCTGACGTTCAACCACCAATTCCGCGTGCCCCTTTTCAACAAAAACTACCGCTGGAATCGCAAGTTTATTGTAATTGCTAGCCATTGAATAACCATATGCTCCCGTCGCAAAAGTCGCAAAAAGATCTCCCGTCTCTACTTTGGGTAATTGCAGATCTTTGACTAAGATATCCGTGCTTTCACAAGCCTTGCCAGAAATCGTAACTGTCTCTGTGGCAGCTTCTGCTGCCCGATTGGCTAGAATCCCCATATATTCAGCTTGATAAAGACCGGGACGAATGTTATCTGTCATGCCGCCATCAATACTGGCATAGGTTCGAATCTGTGGCAATGTCTTGATCGTACCAATAGTATGCAGACTGATACCTGCTTCCGCTACAATACTACGCCCAGGCTCGATCACCACAGTCGGACGTTGGAGCTGATGCGCTTGGCAAAACGTTTCAATCGTCGCCATCACCGGGTCCAAAAAGTAAGAATAGGGTTGACGAATATCCTTTTCCGTATAGCGGACACCAAATCCGCCGCCAACATTCAACTCTTTAACAGTATAGTCAAATCGATGATGGATTTCTAGAACTAATGCTAGCGCAGCCTCTGTCGCAGCAATATGGGAATGATTGTCAGACAATTGACTTCCGATGTGGAAATGCAACCCATAAAAATCGATTTCCGGTGCGTCAATCACTTCTTCAATCAAAGGAAATAAAATCTCTTCATCCAATGGGATCCCAAATTTCGAATCTTTCTGTCCAGTTGAAATAAACGCATGGGTCTGGACATTCACTTCTGGTGTGATTCGGAACATCACTTTTGCTTTCCGCTGTTTCTCTTGACATAGCGCTCGAATCAAACCGATCTCCTGACTGCCATCGACAATGATCCGACCTACACCATAATCGATCGCTAATGCCAATTCATCAATAGATTTATTGTTGCCATTGAATTCGATTTGTTCCGCTGGAAATCCTGCTTGGATGGCTGTGTATAGTTCACCGCCACTAACAACATCCAAAGACAGGCCTTCCTCATCAATCAACCGCAGCATGGCTAGTGTATTGAAGGCTTTCGAAGCATAGGCAGCTCGGGTGTTTTCATAGCGAGACAGAAATTCCTCGCGAATAGCACGACATTGAGTGCGAATCTCGGTCACCGAAAAAACGTACAAGGGTGTGCCAAATTCTTTTGCTAATGCCACTGTATCGCATCCATCCCAAAACAGGTGATTGTCTTTAATCTCTTTGATCATTACTGCGCTCCTCTCTTAGTACCTGACTCTGATTCAATCTTTCAATCAATCGCAGGTAGCACTCAATGCCTCCTAATAAGACTTTCTCATCAAAATTCATCTTGCTGCTGTGCAGCGGATAGGTATACCCTTTTTCTTCATCCCGAGTCCCGACAAAGAAAAAGACACCAGGGATCTCTTTTTGGTACATGGAGAAATCTTCCGCTAACATGTACGGCGGTGTCTCGATATAACTGTCGCCAGCAACATCCCGAACAGCATCTACCATGTCTGGATCATTGTCTACCACCCGATACAAGTGTTCGAAAGAAACTTCTGCTGAACAGCCATACCCTTTAGCAATCTCTTCAGCCGCCAATTTTACTCGTTGCGTCAATGTTTCATAGACCCCATCTTCAAAAGCCCGCATCGTTCCGTTCAACACGACTTCTCCGGGAATAATATTTTCTGCATCTCCTCCGCGAATCTTGCCGAATGTAATGACGGCCGAAGACAATGGACTAATGTTGCGAGAAACGATTGCATGGAGACCTTGAATGACCGCAGCTGCCGCTAAGATCGCATCGCTGCCTTGATGAGGTTGGGCCCCGTGAGCACTTTCTCCCAGGACTCGAATCGTGATCTCGCCATTTCGAGCCATCATTGGTCCCTTGCGGCAAGCAATCACACCTTCAGGATAGTCTGGAAAAACATGCAGACCGATAATCTGATCAATCGCAAAATCGGTTAAGATTCCTTCATCAATCATTAGCTGCGCACCACCAGGGCCTTCTTCTGCTGGCTGAAAAATCAACACAATGGTCCCGCGAACAGCTTCCGGGTAATCGGATAAGTACTTTGCAAAACCTAAAAGCGTCGCCATATGTCCATCATGTCCACAAGCATGCATTTTGCCGAGATGTTGCGAGGCAAAAGGAGCATTCGTTTCTTCCTTGATAGGCAATGCATCGATATCCGTGCGGAATGCTAACGTCTTCCCTGGTTTTTCACTGCGAAAAACAGCGATCAATCCGGTATCCAGAACCGGATAAATTTCTTTGATCCCGAAAGACTGCAACTGTTTAAGCAAATATTCCTTCGTTTTGAATTCTTCTAATCCTAACTCGGGAATCTTATGTAGTTCCCGTCGAAAACGAACCACGTCTTCGGTTAATTTCATTACTGCTTGAGATAATTGCATTCGTGGGCACCTTTCTTTCATTTGATCAGCAATATCGGCTGAAAATGTATGGATATCCACATTTTCATTGATATTGGATAATATTATAGTATATAATTCGAATAATCTATAGTATAAATAATCAAAATTTTTTGATTTTTAGTACAATTAGAGAAAGAATAAAAAGGTTGAAAGGATGTGGAGTAGTTTGACGATTTTTAAAGGTTCTGGCGTTGCATTGATCACCCCGATGTTTCATGATGGTTCGGTGGATTTCGACAAGTTGAAGTCACTGGTTGAGTGGCATATCCAGCAAGGTAGCGATGCATTGATCGCTTGTGGAACGACCGGTGAAGCCTCAACATTGAACGATGAAGAACACATTGCTGTTATCGAGGCGGTTGTCAAGCAGGCTGCGGGCCGCATTCCTGTGATCGGTGGCACTGGTTCAAACAATACGCAACATGGGATCCATCTTTCCCAAGAAGCAGAGCGTGTCGGTGCCGACGCATTATTGGTTGTAACCCCTTATTACAACAAAGCAACAAAAAAGAGTTTGGTTACTCATTACAAGGCAATTTGTCAAAGCGTTGAACTGCCTGTCATCTTATATTCGGTCGCATCAAGAACAGGAATGAACTTGACTTACGACATGGTTGCTGAATTAAAAGAGATTCCGAATGTCAAAGGAATCAAAGAGGCCAGTGGAGATATCTCACAAATTGCGTCTATCGCGCAACTAGTGGATGATGAATTTTCTCTCTATTCCGGCAATGATGATCAAGTCACACCAATCTTAGCATTAGGCGGTTCTGGTGTGATTTCGACGATCGGTAATATTGCCCCTAAACAAACAGCGACTTTGGTGGCAGATTTTCTTTCTGGAAATATTCAAGCAGCGATTCAGGAGCAGTTACGACAAAAACCTTTGATCGATGCGATTTTTAGTGAAGTCAATCCAGTGCCCATCAAAGCGGCAGTTTCCTTATTAGGAAAGTCTGACTTGCACTATCGGTTGCCATTAGGACCGCCTGAGAAAGAAACAATCAACCGTCTAAAAAAAGAAATGTCCGCTTATGGGCTTTTATAAGGAGGCAATCAAGTGAGACATATTTTATTGAGCGGTGCCAATGGTCGAATGGGAAAAGTTTTGCAGCACATGATTGCTGGACATGCTGAATTTGTGATCAGTGCTGGATTAGACCGTCACACGGAAGCAACTGGCGACTTTCCAATCTATTCTGCACCAGAAGCAGTCAAAGAACCTGTTGATTTGGTGATCGATTTTTCACATCATAGCAATGTAGCAGGCCTCCTTGACTTCTGTGTTGCCAACCAACTGCCCATCGTTGTGGCTACGACTGGTTTAAGTCAAGCAACCCAAGAAAAAATGGTCGCCGCTGCTCAAAAGATTCCTGTTTTTTATTCTGCGAATATGTCCGTGGGGATCAATGTATTGATCAAAGCCCTAAAAGCGATCACCCCACCATTGGAAGCAGATTTCGATATTGAAATCATTGAAAAACATCACAATCAAAAAATCGATGCGCCAAGCGGAACTGCATTGTTACTGGCAGACAGCATCAATGAAAGTTGTCAAGAACCAAAAGAATATCTTTATGGCCGTTCTGGCAACGATCTGACCAATGATCGAAAACAATTAGGTATTCACGCTATTCGCGGTGGCACGATCCCGGGCGAACACACGGTGATCTATGCAGGAGCAGACGAGATCATTGAGCTGAAACATACCGCATTATCACGGGATATTTTTGCCAATGGTGCGTTGAAGGCTGCCGAATATCTTGCAAAACAACCTGCTGGACTATATGACATGGAAAATCTACTTGACAAGTAAAGGTGGTAACGTATGACTGAATTACAATTTTCTGATCCTTATCAATTAGCCAAATACATCAAAGAAGCCAATAAGCAGACCCCAGTCAAAGTCTATTTGAATGGTGATCTATCTACCTGTTCTTCCGAGACACTGAAAATTTTTGGGGCTGGCTCCTTTTACTTTATTGTTGGAGACAGTCAAGAAGTAGCTGATTTTCTAACGGCCAATCAAGATAAAATCACTGATTTCTATTTAGAAAATGACCGTCGGAATTCTGCGATCCCTCTGTTGGACTTAACAACAGTCGATGCTCGGATCGAACCAGGGGCTTTCATTCGTGATCAAGCAATCATTGAGAAGAATGCGGTCATCATGATGGGAGCGGTCATCAATATTGGTGCCGTTGTCGGCGAAGAAACAATGATCGATATGGGGGCGATTTTAGGCGCCCGGGCTACTGTCGGTAAAAAAGCCCATATCGGAGCTGGGGCTGTTTTAGCTGGTGTCTTAGAGCCACCTTCAGCTAGCCCAGTGATTATCGAAGATCATGTGTTGATCGGCGCCAATGCCGTAGTCCTTGAAGGTGTTCGTGTCGGTGAAGGTGCTGTGGTTGCTGCTGGATCTGTAGTCACAGAAGATGTACCGGCAGGGGCTGTAGTTGCTGGTTCCCCGGCTAAAGTCATCAAGATGAAAGATGAAAAGACGGCTAGTAAAACCGAGTTTCTTGACGACTTGCGGGGCTGATCTCGCCTGTTGCAACTTGCAAAAAAGCGTATGACCCGCGAGTCATACGCTTTTTTTATTTGCGTAATTTTTTACTACAGTTATTTACTACAATCAAAAACTCACCGATCATTCCCCTAGCAAGTCCTAAGATTCCTCGCTGTTGGTTTTTTCTTCTGCAAAAGAACACTGATCACGACGAATAAAGTCTATGCTTGTTCTCGAAAAGCTGAAACTGCGGTCTGGATTTCTTGATAGATGGCTGCCACTTCTTCCAGATCCGCTGCATTCGCTCCGCTGGCAAGCGGATGTCCGCCACCATGATGACGTTTGGCGATCTCATTGATCACAGGTCCTTTCGAACGCATCCGGACCCGATAATAGCCTTCTGGCTGCTCAACAAAAATTGCCCATGCTAAGACATCTTCAATCTTCCCTGGTAAGGACACGATAGCAGATGTTTCTGAATCAACAACGCCAAAACGCTGCTGAATCTCATTTGTCAGAATCACTTTGCCAGCTCCTAGTGAATCAACTTCTAAATTTTCAAAGACATAGCCGGAAAGACGAGCCACTGCTCTCGAAACCTGATCAATCTCACGATTGATTTTTGGTGCATCAAAACCATAATCCAACAAATCAGCTGCGTAACGCAATGTCGCGGAGGTCGTTGCTGGGTACAGGAAACGACCCGTATCCCCTACGATTCCGGCATAAAGCAGGCGCGCAGCTTCTTGCGACATAGTAAGTTCTTCAGCGAACATTTTCCAGAATGCCGTAATCATTTCACTGCAGCTGCTAGCAGTAGTATCCACCCAGACCAAATCTCCATAAGGTTCGTCATTAGGATGGTGATCGATTTTGATCAATTTTGCACCATTGGCATAGCGCTGATCACTGACTCTTGGTGAATTGGCGGTATCGGTCACGATCACTAAGGCATTTTTGTAGACTTCATCCGAAATCTCCTGCATTTCTGCTAAGTAGTCTAGCCCTTCAACAGGCCCTCCCACTTGATAGATCGCTTTTTCAGGAAAACTAGCTCGTAAAATTTCTGCCAATCCAACTTGTGACCCTAGTGCATCCGGATCAGGTCGCTGATGGCGGTGAATAATAATTGTCTGATATTCCTTAATTGCTGTCAATATTTCCTCTTGTACGTTCATTGCATATCTCCATTTTCTAAGCATTTATCTGATGACTGCTGTTCGAATTAAGGGCGCTCCATTACTTGGCAGACGACAATTGCTTTAGCTACCATGGAATTTTCGATATAGACTTCAATATCGATCTTAGCAGATCGGCGCCCCAGCTCCAAAATTTTGGGCTGAATAATGATCTCACTTTCTAATTGGATCAAGCGGAAATAGTGTAGATTCACTTGTTCGATCCAGCTGTTTCGCCGCTGATTGACTTGCATCGTTCGTTTGGCAGCATTGGCGATCACTTCACTGAGCACACCAAAAGAAATCGTTCCTACTTCATTGACCATTTGTGGAGTCACAGCGAAACGAAAGTTTGGCTGTGCCAATTTATTGCCTTCAAAATCTTGTTCAATGATTTGGATCTGACCAGAAATCTGATCAGAGATCGTATCGGAAATCTGGGTCTGTCTTTGGACTAGTTGCATCGCCTTCATAATGTCTTGCCGAGTCACGATTCCGATCAAAGATAAGTCATCTGCTACTACTGGCATCACTTCCAAGCCATCCCAAATCATTTGATGACTGGCAGAAGCAACACTCATCTCTTTTTTCACGACTCGCGGTTCACGAGTCATGATTCGTTCAATGATTTGCGTATCGGGTTTTTCCAAAACATCTTTTGCCGTAATGATCCCAACCACGCGCATGTTCTTGTTAACTACCGGATAGCGAGAATGATTGGTTTCTTCTGAAAGACGTTTATAGTCTTTGACAGTGTCAAACGTATGCAGATACTTTGTTTTTTCCAGCGGCATATAGATATCGCTAACGAGCATAATATCTTTTTTGATCAGCTGGTCACTCAATGCCCGGTTGATCATCGTTGCAACGGTAAACGTATCATAAGTCGTCTGCAATATTGGCAGTTCCAGCTTATCGGCCAAACGACAGT
Source organism: Enterococcus sp. DIV0574 (assembly GCF_051711125.1). Lineage (NCBI taxonomy): Bacteria > Bacillati > Bacillota > Bacilli > Lactobacillales > Enterococcaceae > Enterococcus > Enterococcus sp. DIV0574. Next base: position 494,011 of record NZ_JBIOMA010000001.1, on the reverse strand, counting down.
TTTCTTCTGATGTTTCAAACCCACCAGTGATCAAGACAGCAGCACCATCTTCTAATGCTAATTGGTGAACTTCATTTCGATTCCCTACGATCACGAGCGATCCCGGGGTGATATATCGTTCCATTGCTGATTCTTTCATCGCACCGATAACAAACTTATTCAAGTCCTTATCTAGACCGGCTGCGCCTCCTAGAACCTCTCCTTCAATGATTTGTACGACTTCTCCAAAGGTCAATTTTTCAATATGTTTTTTTAACTTACGCTCGATCCTAATGGTTCCTACCCGTTGAATGGTAGAGACCAGACCGATATTTTCTGCATCTTTGATTGCCCGATAGGCGGTTCCTTCACTGACACCTAAATCCTTTGCGATTCCCCGTACTGAAATACGGTCTCCTACCGGCAAACTTTCGATATGCGCTAAAATCAAGTCATGTTTCGTCGCCATAATTTTCTCCTAGTTAATAAAATCCGTCAATCAGACGGTCAACAATCAATCGATTCTCCCACAGCCAAAACGGTGCCTACTCCCTCAGGCAGCAAGTCGATAAAAGCGGCGGGATCTTGTTTGATCAGTGGGAATGTGTTGTAGTGAACTGGTACAACTTTTTTTGCTTTCAATAAGTGGGCAGCTGCGGCTGCATCTTTAGGTCCCATAGTGAAGTTATCACCAATCGGCAAGAAAGCCACATCGATCGCAAATTGTTCGCCAATCAGTGCCATATCACCAAAGAGGGCTGTATCCCCCGCGTGATATATTGTTTTGCCTTCCGCTTCTAAAATGATTCCCGCTGGGTTTCCCATATAGATCATCTTGCCGTCTTCTTCCAGACCGGAACTGTGCTGAGCTTGAACGAACCGTACCTTGCCAAAGGGAAAAGTATATGAGCCGCCGATATTCATACCGTGAGTCTTCGTTACTCCCTTACTTGTTGCATACTGACAAACTTCCACTACACTGATAATAGGTGCTTCTGTACGTTTGGCAATCGCCACCATATCTCCTACATGGTCGCTGTGCCCATGAGTGATCAGCAGCCAGTCTGGATCAACTGTTTCTGCATCCAGATCAGTCATAGCGTTTCCATTTATAAAAGGGTCAAACAACAACTTTTGTCCATCTTCCAACTCGATCGAAAGAACCGCGTGTCCATGAAAAGTAATCTTCACAACAATTACCCCTTTCCTATTCATAAGTAATACAGACTAATATTTTCTATTATAACAGACTAATACAAAATTCCAAACAATCAATTCGGTGTATCCATTTCATTCATGACGTTATTCTTCTCTTAGTCAAGAAATCACAAAAAAACTGTTCTAGTCTTCAAAAAAAAGAACTAGAACAGTTTTTTTAGGTTCGCAGCTTACAGAGAATGTTTCTGGAAGCCACCTTGTTTTTTGATACGCCACATAGTCATCAATAGGGCCACAGCACATAAAAGAAACGCACCGAAGAAAGTAACTTTCATTCCATAATTGAAGATATCTGGTCGTCCATTGATATATGTCGTCACATGCTGACCATAGGCACTGCTCATCGCAGAATATAGAATCGTTGTGGACATTGCAATCCCTAGCACCATGCCTAGATTACGAGCAAAAGAGTTCAAGCTACCGGCCACTCCCAAATTTTCTTTGGTCACGCTGCTCATGACCATGGTATTATTCGGCGATTGGAACAAGGAATTTCCTAATCCCATGATTGCTGTAGCCACCACATAATACCAAATAGGTGTATGCTGGTTCATAAACATGTACATCAGTTGGGTAATCGATAGTAAGGCCAAGCCAATCAACACCAAGATTTCTGGACCGACTTGGTCTGTCAAATAACCGCTGATAGGCGATCCGATAACCATCATCAAAGGAAAGACCATCATCAACATCCCGGCTACACTTGGAGTCAACCCACGGGCATTTTGCAGATAAAATGGAATCACGACATTAACAAAAAAATTAGCAGAAAAGATCAGAAGTGCCGTAAACAAACTTAACGTAAAAATTTTATTTCGGAAAATGCTGAAAGTAATCAGCGGCATCGCCACCCGTTTTTCTACTTGAATAAAAGCAATAAAAGCAATGATTGCAACGAAAATCAATACTAATGGCAACCATGTCAAGAAGCCTTGCTCCTGACCGATGAAAATTCCACCGAAAAAGGTCAAGATCGCCACAGAGAATAGACCAAATCCACTTTTATCGATGGAGTTGCGGCTCATGGTGATATCTTTGGGTAAAATTTTCTCCCCGGCAATCATAGTCAGAATTCCGACAGGAACATTGATCCAAAAAATATAAGGCCATGAAAAATGAGACAATATGATCCCGCCTAGTCCTGGACCAGCAATTGATCCTAGCGACACGAAAGCGCCGATCATCCCCAGTGCCCGTCCTCGCTCACTAATAGGAAATACTTCCGTAATGATTCCAGTATTTGTTGCCATCGTCATACTTGCACCGATCGCTTGGACGACTCGTGCAAAGAGCAAAAAAGCCAACGAATGGTTGAACCCGCACAATAAAGAACCGATGGTAAAAATCAACATGCCGAGACGAAAGACCTTGATTTTCCCCCAACTATCGCCAATCTTACCAAATAGCAACAAACAAGCACAAACCACCATCAAATAAACCGACACGACCCATTCCGCTTGGTTCATGGGTACGGACATATTTGCCGATATCGTCGGCAACGCAATATTCACGATGCTGCCGTCTAATGTAGACATAAACGTGAACATCGCAACAGCAATCAAGATCCACCATTTTCTCTGCTGGACAAGCGTATCTTCTTGATAACTTTTCACTCAAAACCATCCTTTCGATCCAATCAATTTTCTTTTAACACGAGTTTCTTCGTGGAATTGTTTTTTATCCAGACATCACTCCAGCATTCGGACAAGTCAAATTAGCCAGACTAACAAAAATAACTGACACGCCTTGAGAGACCCCACCAATCCGCACCGGAAAACAGGAGCAATTTCAATGTTTGGTTATTGGAACACTTGCTTTAGACAACACCCTGTCAATGAAGACCTAGATATTATCGATCGGACAATGTTCTCGTATTTCTGCGCTATGTATCTAAAGAGACACCACAAAAATCAAAGCAAAAACTAGGACGTTTGTAGCTGGCGTCCTAGTTTTCTGGATGTTTTATTTGCGTGATCGATTTCTTTGACTGGATTCCATGATCACAGGCAAGATCACTGGTCGGCGTTTTGTCTGTTCAAACAAGAAGCGGCTTAAGCGATCTCGAATGTCTTGTTTCAATTTACTCCATTCAAACTCTTCATCATGCAAATGTTTTTCAACGATCTCTGCAACGATCTCACCACTTTCCCGAATCAAATCACGACTTGCTTTGACATAAACAAAGCCGCGGGAAGTGATTTGCGGTGCTGCAATGATTTTCTTTTCGCGACGGTTGATCGTTACGACTGCGACGAAAATACCGTCTTCAGATAAGACTTTACGATCGCGTAAAACAATATTGCCGATATCACCGACACCGATCCCATCGATCATGACATTCTCAGCTGGTACAGCACCAGCTGAATGCATTTCGCCTTTTTTGTATTCTAAAACATCCCCGCGTGCGGTAATGAAAATATTCTTCAACGGAATGCCCACTTCATGAGCCAAGTCCACATGTGCTGCCAACTGACGATATTCTCCTTGGATTGGTAGGAAATACGTTGGCTTCATTAAATTCAGCATCAATTGCAGATCATTCGGATTCGCATGACCGGAAACACGAAAATTATCTGAAATTTGCTTCACGGTTCCACCCGCTCGGTAAATGATATCTTCCGTTTTGGCAACGACCGTTTCCATAGCTGTCGTAGGCGTCGTCGTAATATAAACGAGATCCCCTTCTTGAATCCGTAATGTACGATGTGTTCCGTTCGCCATTTTCTGCAATGCTTTGATCGGTTCACCCATACGGCCAGTCTCTAGAATAAGCAATTGCTCATTGGCATACTTTTTCATTTCTTTTTGGGTGATCAGCAAATCCTCTGCTGGTAATTTTAGTTTACCCAACTTCATCGCAGTGCGGATGATCCGTCCAAAGTCCTGACCAGTCAAAACTACTTTTCGTCCGGAACGATATGCTGCATCCAGCACTTGTTGAACCCTCTGCAGATTGCTGGCTACACTTGCCACAATGATCCGACCTTCCCAATAGCGAATGTTGTCAAACACTTCATCTTGAATCGTCAATTCAGAAGCAATCGGTGCTGGGTTTTCTGCATTTGTTGAGGTGCTCAGCAATGCCAGAACGCCTTCTTTACCGATCTCTGCCAAACGTCCGAAATCCGTTTGATACATTGGGATAGCTGTTTGATCAAATTTGAAATCCCCTGTATAGACGATATTTCCAGCGCTGGTTTTGACGCTGATTCCGACAGAATCAGGAATCGAATGCGTTGTCCGGAAAAAGCTGATGGTTGCATGACCAAAATCGATTTCTGAATGTTCATCAATGATATGGAAATCTTTGAATTTCTTTGTTGCTTCGTTTTTTGCTACGGTCAATTTTGCCAATTCGATCGTTAGCTCTGTTCCAAACACCGGAACTGGAACATTCTCCAAGAAATAGGGCAGCGCCCCAATGGCGTCGGCATGTCCATGAGTCAAAAAGACCCCCGCTACGCGATCTGCGTTTTCTTCTAGATACGTGAAATCAGGAATGACCGTATCGATTCCCAATAACTCGTTTTCTGGATAACGGACACCGCAATCCAGAACAAATATATCCTCTCCAACTTCAGCAATGTACATATTTTTTCCGTTTTCACGTACACCACCGAGAGGAATGATTTTGATAGTTTCCAATCTATTCACCTCTTGATTTTTTTACACTATTTATTTCCCTAGCCTAAGCCGTCTCTTTCATTATACAACAAAAAAAAGAAAAGCGTGGCATTCGCTACACTTTTCTGAAAAACTTATGATTTACACTCGAACTAGAGACTGTTCATGCAGCGATTCTGCGATTTGGATAGAGTTCCAGGCAGCACCTTTCAGCAAGTTGTCCGCTACCACCCAAAGGTGCAGACCATTCGCTACATCTAAATCTTTTCGAATCCGACCGACGAAGGTCTCTGTCTTACCGACACTCGTCAGTGCTTGTGGATAAATCTGCTGACTTGGATCGTCTTGCAGAACTGCTCCGGGAGCTGCTTTGATCCACTCTTTGACTGCAGTCAATTCCGCAGGTTGTTTTGTTTCGATATAAATAGATTCTGAGTGCCCGCTAAAGACTGGGATCCGAACACAAGTAGCCGCTACTTGGATCGCTGAGTCTTCCATGATCTTTTTGGTTTCATTAATCATTTTCCACTCTTCATAGGTGTAATCATCTTCCGCAAAAACATCGATCTGCGGCAAGGCATTGAATGCGATGGGATAGTGTTTCTTGTCACCGCCCGCTGGCATGATCTCTGGTGCCAACTGATCAGCTGGTGTTCCTGACAAGTAAGCTTGAGATTCCCGTGTCAATTCTGCCATTGCCTTAGCACCGGCACCTGAAACAGCTTGATACGTCGAAACAATGATCCGCGATAAACCTGCGTGTTGCCGAATCGGTTCTAATGCCACCATCATCTGAATCGTTGAACAATTTGGGTTTGCGATAATCCCTTGGTGTTTTGCTAAAGCATGAGCATTTACTTCGGGAACCACTAAAGGGACATTCGGATCCATTCGGAAGTAGCTCGTATTGTCGATTACGACCGCACCGCTTTTAACCGCTTCTGGGGCAAATTGCTTGGAGATACTGCCGCCAGCACTAAATAAAGCCAAATCTACTCCAATAAATGAGGTCGTAGTTAATTCTTGAATGACCAAAGTGGCTCCTTTGAAGACACAGGTTTTCCCAGCTGATCGCTTTGAAGCCAATAGAATCAATTCCTTGATCGGCAATGTAGTCTTTTCTAACATCTCAATCATTTTTGTTCCAACTGCGCCAGTCGCACCAACAACAGCTACCCGGTACCCTCTATCCATTTGATCACTCCTCGAATAAAAATACATTTTTACTAGTTTATCATATTTAAGCAAAAAGAAAAGACCTTACATAAGCATTCTCAGAAAGAAAAAGAAAAAATCTGAAAATTCCCTCTTCTTTCGCTTTTTTTCAAAAAAGGGTTATTTTTCGACTGTTATTATTTGTCACATCTACGGGTTATAGGCTATAATATTAGTAGAAAGAATTTTGGGGAAGATTCTTTCCAACGTGCATGGGGAAATAAAACCCAATCAGCCTAAATGAGGCAAGACCTGTTTTAACAGATCTTGCCTCATTTTATTTTTTAATTATTGCTGATTTCATTGTTGATTTTTGCAATGACAAATCCTTTATTATCAATGATCATTGTCTCATCTTCGATCTGCATAAACTGATCTAATAAAATTTCCTCTGGGCAAGACAATGTGAGTTGGTCTTCCCCGGTATTAAAGATTCCAATGATTCGTTGCGCACCTAATTCCCGCTCAAAAATGATCAATCCTTCTTCTTCAGAAATCACGTTCCAATTCAAAGAGCCCTCTGAAAGGATTTTTTGATGACTCTTGCGCAAATGAATCAAATCAGTTGTGAAGCGCAACAAATCGCGGTCTTGTTTTTCTTCTTCCCAAACCATACATTTCCGGCAATCCGGATCCATATCCCCGGTCAAGCCGATTTCATCGCCATAATACAGGCAGGGAACCCCTTGCTGCAAGTAGGTAAAAGCCATCACCTGCCGCATCAGGTCCTTATCGCCTCGTGCCAATGTCAATAGACGCGGCGTATCGTGAGAATCCAAAATATTGAATTGGACTTGATTTGTCTGGTCCCGATAAAGCATCAATTGATTATTTAGTTCCGAGACCATCTTTGTCATTGATATTTCGCCTTTGACGAAGTATTCAATGATTGCATCTGTAAAAGCATAGTTCATGACTGCATGGAATTCGTCCCCTTGGAGCCATCTTTGAGAAGAATGCCATATCTCTCCTAAAATATAAAAATCGTCTTTGGCTTCATCACAGACCTGACGAAATTTCTTCCAGAAATTATGGCTCACCTCATTGGCTACATCCAAGCGCCAAGCATCGATATCAAATTCTTCGATCCAGTAACGAGCAATTTTCAGGAGATAGTCTTGAACATCCGGATTCTCTGTATTCAGCTTCGGCATATGCGGGGTAAATGCAAACACATCATACGTGATATCATAAGCATCTTCAAAATCTTCGCCTTCTTTATAATTGACAGGGAATTCATTGATATGGAACCAATCGGCAAAGGGAGAATCTGCACCATTCTTAATGACATCGAGCCATTGGTGGGAAGTATCTCCTATGTGATTGAAAACTGCGTCAAGCATGACCTTGATTCCTCGTTTATGACATTCCTCCACCAACCGTTTAAAGGTCTCGTTATCCCCAAATGCCGGATCAATCGCTAAATAGTCGATGGTATCGTATTTGTGGTTGGAGTAGGCTTCAAAAATCGGACAGAAATATATCCCATTGATCCCTAGCGAAACGAGATAATCCAGATGGTCGATCACACCTTGTAAATCTCCACCAAAAAAATCTTGCCGATCAGGATTTTTGGACCCCCAGGGCAATGTGCCTTCAGGATCATTCGATGGATCGCCATTGGCAAAGCGCTCCGGAAAAATTTGATACCAGACGGTTTCTTTGACCCATTCCGGCACTTTGAACCGATCCGCTTCTTGAAAGTAAGGCATCCGGAAATAATTGTTGTTCATTTCTAAGTATTGCTCTTCAAAAGGATAGACCCCATGATCCCCATAAAAAACATGGAGACCGTCAAAACTTTCAATTGAGAAGCCGTAAGACAATCGGCGAAATTCTGCACTTACAGTCACTTGCCAATAATCATGCAAGTCCGTAGACAAGATTTTATCCATTTCGATCCTTCGTTGGTACCAAGCTTCTTTGTATAAGGTATACGGATCCCCGCATAATAATTGCACGTGACGCACATCTTGACGAGCTGTGCGCAGCCGAATGTGCATTTTGTCTTTTTCAAATAAATAAGCAAATTCACTTTCTGGACGATGATAAATAGCAGTAGTATTCATAGCAGACTCCTTTAATTATTTGTTGCCTCTATTTTCCCACACACAAGAAGAGAATACAAGCAAAATATGCAATCGATTGCTTTATCCTCTTCTTTTTACAAAAGGGCGAGAAATATAATAGAAACATCAAATAACACAAACGAAGCAATCGTTTGCATTGCTATAAATTGGGGATCATTTACTTGGTTTAGAATTGTTCGAGCAAGCGTGTTCTTTTAAAATGTCATACTTCCGCAACAAACCAATCACTGTAGTCAGCGCCTGATAAAGCTCTGTAAAATCCGAAGGGCGCATTGCCGAAACCTTCTCATTCAAGCGATCCTCAATTTGTTGTTTTTTGCGACTAAACAATTCTCTTCCCGCTTCACACATAAAGACATTGACGCTGCGCCGATTCGTTTCATTGGTTTTGCGAATGACAAACCCAGCTTTTTCCAATCCAGCAATCGAACGACTAATCTGGACCTTCGATGTGCCGATTTGTCTTGCTAATTCCGACATCGTCATCCCTTCATTAGCTGCGATGATAACCAATTCAAGTATTTCCATCTTTGTCAATTTTAAATCTTCAAACCCAACTTCTTCAAACAAAAGGTTTCCCAGTAGTGAGAAAACTTCTGCAAATACTGATATATCAAACTTCTCTATCGCTTTTGTCATTTTCTCCCTCTTTTCTTCTCTATAGTTTAGTATAAGAACTTCTGCAAAACAATAACGATTGTTGATTTTTGTTAACTGTTATGATAGCTTTTAAACAGGATGAAAAAAACATGAAAATGGCAAGAAAAGAGTGACAGCATGCTAGAATTAAAAGATATCAAGAAGTATTATAAAGTAGGATCAAGTACCACCAAAGCATTGGACGGTGTCTCGGTTGCTTTCCGAAAACAAGAGTTTGTAGCCATTTTGGGACCAAGCGGCTCTGGAAAAACCACCATGCTAAATGTGATCGGTGGATTAGACAACTACGACTCTGGAGACATGGTCATTAATGGAAAATCGACCAAATCTTTCAAGGACCGTGATTGGGATGCCTATCGGAACAATTCGATCGGTTTTGTGTTCCAAAGTTACAATTTAATCAGTCATTTGGGGATTATTGATAACGTTGAGCTAGGAATGACACTAAGCGGTGTTTCAAAAGAAGTCAAACGAGCGAAAGCCGAAGATGCGCTGACACGGGTTGGTCTTGCGGACCATATGCACAAAAAGCCAAATCAACTTTCTGGTGGGCAAATGCAGCGGGTAGCGATTGCCCGAGCATTAGCCAACGACCCAGATATTCTGCTTTGTGATGAACCGACGGGTGCGTTGGATTCAGAGACTAGCGTCCAAATCATGAAGCTGATCCAAGAGCTTTCCAATGAAAAGCTCGTAATCATGGTTACCCATAACCCGGAACTAGCGAATCAGTATGCGGATCGAATCATTGAGTTCAAGGATGGTCGAATCTTAAAAGATTCTAACCCGCATATTGAAGAACAAAAGAAAGATCAATTTGAATTAAAGCACACGAAGATGAGTTTCCTCACTGCATTGCGTCTTTCTTTCAATAATATCCGGACAAAAAAAGGCAGAACTTTCTTAACGGCATTTGCTTCAAGCATTGGGATCATCGGCATTGCCATCGTCTTGTCTTTATCGACCGGATTCCAAAAGCAAATCGATAATACACAGTCTGAAACATTGGCCCGTTTCCCGATCACGATCTCTAAAGTAACGACGGAACAAGACCCTTCTGCAATCAGTACTCGTACTAAAGAAGAGAATTTCCCGTCCACTAAAGAAGTGACCGCAAAACTGAGTGACGCTGACCGGGCAACCCATATCAATAATATTGATCAGGACTTTCTTGACTATCTCAATAAAATTGATCCTGAGTTAAGCAACAACATTGGCTACACTCGTTCGACTTCGTTGAACTTACTGCGTAAGGTCGATGATAAAGTAGAACAAGTCAGCTTTTCAAATGCTTCAGCTGATAACGAGCAGACAAATGCCATGATGTCCGCAATGAGTGCTTCGACGGGAATCGGCGTTTCAACCTTCCCAGAACAACTATCTGAGGAAAACGGCAACTTCCTGAAAGACAACTATGATTTGCTGCAGGGAGAATATCCTGCATCAGCAAATGACGTTGTACTGATCGTTGACGAGAACAACGTGACGAACGTCAACGCATTGATCAACTTAGGATTTGATATCAAAGACGGCGATAAAGTGTCTTTCGATGATATCGTAGGAACAACAGTCAAGTTGGCACTTAACGATGCCTTTTATACTGAATTGCCAACTGGGAACTTTATCCCAAATCAAGATTTAACAGCTGTTTATGACAACAGTGCAAATAAAGAATTAAAAATCAGCGGGATTTTACGTATCAAAGAAAAATCTACGATGAATTTGCTTTCTACCGGGATCGCTTATAGCGATGCATTAGCCCAAGAAGTTATCAAAGAAAACAAAAACTCGGCAATCGTCAAAGCCCAAAAAGACAGTGATATCAATGTTATGACCAACGAAAAAATCGATGCTAGCACGCGCGATTCTCTAATCGATTACTTAGGTGGCAGCGACTTGCCAAACAGTATTATGATCTATCCAAATGATTTTAGTTCCAAAGAAAAAATCTTGGACTATCTTGATGCTTACAACAAAGGCAAAGATCGTAAAGATCAAATCGTTTATTCTGATTTAGCTGGAACCATGACGCAATTGACCGGCGGCTTGATGGATGCCATCACTTATGTTCTGATTGCTTTTGCCGCTATCTCATTAGTGACGAGCATGATTATGATCGGTATCATCACCTATACTTCAGTTTTGGAACGTACGAAAGAAATCGGTGTTCTAAAAGCGTTAGGTGCACGTAAAAAAGATATCACTCGTGTCTTCGATGCTGAAACATGTATCCTCGGGATTGCTTCAGGTGCATTAGGTGTCTTGATTGCTTGGTTAGCTACTTTCCCAATCAACGCAGTCTTATACAATATGACCGAGTTGGAAAATGTTGCACAACTGAATCCAGTCCATGGATTGATCTTAATTCTGGTCAGCACGATCCTAACCATGATCGGCGGCCATATCCCAGCACGGATGGCAGCGAAAAAAGATGCTGCGATCGCTTTGCGGGCAGATTAATTCTTTCTAACTAGTCACAGCTAAAGAGAGCATTGCAGCTGTCAGTTAATGGTGCTCTCAATAAAACAAAAAGTACTCGAAAAGTCATTTTGAAGCGACCCCCAAAAGTTAGACCAAAAAATCTAACTTTTGGGGGTCGTTATTTGTATGGCAAAATATCCTTTTGAATTAAAACTAAAAATCGTTAAAGAATATCTTAGTGGCGTGGGCGGATATCGGTATCTTGCCAACAAATACGGTATTTCAAGCAAGTCTCAAGTAAGTAATTGGGTGAATGTCTATCGTGAATACGGAGAGGAAGGTCTATTGAGAAAGCATCAAAATCAGAAATATTCTGTTCAATTTAAGTTAAATGCGCTAGAGTTATATCAAACAAGTGAGATGTCCTATCGAGAAGTTGCTAGCACTTTAGAAATGAACAACCCTGCGCTTATTGCCAATTGGATGCGTAATTTCAGAGAAGCAGGTATTGAGGGGCTCTCAAAAGAGAAAGGGCGACCACTTACTTTGACTAGAAAAAAAGAAAACAAAAAAGAAAATACAACAACTGAAGAACGCGATCGTATCAAGGCATTAGAAAAGCAAGTCCGATCCCTTCAAATTGAGAATGCCTTTTTAAAAGAGTTGAGGAAGCTGCGAAAACAGGAAGCCCAGCAAAGACGCAAGAATCAATCGCACGAATCATCGCCAGCCTCCGAGGATCATTCAAACTAGTTGAGCTTCTTGAAACATTGAAATTTCCTAAAGCAACCTATATGTATTGGCAGAAACGGTTTGGCAGACCAAACCCAGACCAAGAAATTGAAGAAAAAATGCTTGAAATTCGCAAAGATCATAAAGATTACGGCTGTCTGCGACTAAAAAAAGAATTAGAGAATCAAGGGATTCATGTCAATAAAAAGAAGATTCAACGTCTGATAAAAAAACTAGGTATCGAAGTAAAGTCTTACACTCGAAAATCTCGACGGTACAATTCTTATCGTGGGAAGGTTGGCACTGTCGCCAAAAATCGTATTCATCGTCGGTTTTATACAAATATCTGTCACCAAAAAATTACAACTGATACCACAGAGTTTAAGTATTATGAAGTAGACACCACAGGTGTCGTTCGTCAGAAAAAGCTGTATTTAGATCCTTTCATGGATTTCTACAATAGTGAAATTCTATCTTATCGGATTTCTGAAAAACCAAACGCACTAGCCATAATGAAAGGATTAGAAGAAGTAATCCAGATGACAAATGATTGTCCATTTCGTAGAACCTTCCATTCAGATCAAGGATGGGCCTATCAAATGAATGCTCATAAGAATAAATTGAAGCAGCATAAAATCTTCCAGAGTATGTCTCGTAAAGGGAATTGTTTAGATAACTCACCTATGGAAAACTTCTTTGGTTTATTAAAGCAAGAGATTTTTCACGGAGAAGTCTATCGGAGTTTAGATGAATTGAAAACAAAAATTGACCAATATATCTATTATTACAACCATAAACGCATCAAAAAGAAATTAAATTGGCGAAGTCCGGTTCAGTTTCGAGAAGCTGTAAAAACAGCTGTCTAACAGTTAATCTTATCATACAAAAAAGGAGTGGATTTCTCCACTCCATAAAAGTCTAACTTTTTGGGGTCACTACAAAAAGTCATTTTCGAGTACTTTTTGTTTTATGCCTGCGATAAGCTCTTTTGTAACCTGAAAATCCGGGTTATAGAGGACTGCTCCTTTGAGTTTGTGGATGGTCTGCTTCCACTAAAAGAAAGCATTCAGCTAGAGCAGCCAGCACTTATCTTCTATTCTCTTTAACTCTCTTTAATCTTAGTCAATGATTTCTCCATTACTGCGGATAACTCTTTGATACCAAGCAAAGCTATCTTTTTTGATTCTTTCGCCACTGCCTTTTCCATAATCATCACTATCTACATAAATAAATCCATAGCGTTTGCTCATTTCACTAGACGAACAGCTGACTATATCAATGGGTCCCCAAGCATAGTAACCGCGCAGATCCACACCATCTTTGATTGCTTCTTTCATGGCTCGAATATGATCTCGATAATACTCTATACGATAGGAATCATGAATGCTCCCATTTTCCAATTTATCAAAATAGCCAATCCCATTTTCAGTGATATAAATTGGACACTGATAGCGATCATAAAACTCATTTAAAAGAATTCTCAAGCCAATGGGATCAATTGTCCACCCCCAAGGATTTGCTGGTAGTTCCTTATTTCTGTGTGGTCCTAAATCCTTATCGTAAGAGTCTTGATCGCATATTTGTGTATAGTAGTAAGAAAAAGACATAAAGTCTGCCGTATGCTTCAGTGCTTCTTCGTCATCTTCTCCAAAAGTTACATGAATGCCTTTATCATCAAAGTAACGGAAAGCATAACCAGGATAGCGGCCGCGAAGTAAGACGTCTGCAAAGAAATACTCCATTTGATTTAATTTTAATGCAGCTAGAACATCTTCCGCCTTGCTAGATGCCGCATAAGATGGACCGCCACAAAGCATCATGCCGATCTCATTATCTGGATAATGTGCATGCGCATATTTTGTAATCAATGCACTAGCAACCATTTCATTGTGTACTCCTTGATATTTAGCAGAAAGCAAATCCTCTACTGCATCCTCAGGAATTCCAAGATGATTGAACGATTCATGGACAATTAAATTGATTTGATTAACCACTATCCACTTCTTTACTTTGTCATGATAGCGATCTAGCAGAACTTGACCATAACGGACAAAGAAATCAATAACTTCTCTTGAATACCAGCCTTTATACGAAGTTGTCAAATGAAGTGGCATTTCATAGTGAGACATTGTGATCATTGGTTCCATACCATTTTTTATTATTTCATCAAATAAATCGTCATAAAACTGCAAACCCGCTTCATTCGGCTCCAACTCATCTCCGTTTGGAAAAATTCTTGCCCAGTTGATAGAAGTCCGAAATGTTTTTAGCCCTAATTCAGCAAGCAATTTCAAGTCATCTTTATACGTGTGATAGAAATCAATTCCCCACCGTTTTGGAAAAATTCGCTCTGTACTGTTCATTGCTTCTTTGATATAAGCTGTCGTTATTTCCATATTAGATTTCTTTTCTAAGTCAACATCTGGAAGAAACTCATTAATATCTGCCACACACCAGCCTTTTCCGTCTACATCCCACGCACCTTCAGCTTGATTAGCTGCAATAGCACCGCCCCATAAAAAATCTTTTGGAAAACCTTCAGGTATTTTAGTCATTTTCTTCCTCTCTTTCCAGTCTACTCTCCAATTGCTCAATGCGCCGATCATAGGCTTTAAAAATTGCCAGCATGCGTTTAGCAATATTTATCTCACTGTAAATAGTCATCAATGTATCCTGTGCATGTGCGAACAACACAGAATACTCTCCATCTTCACCAGATGTTTCAGCCGTAATTGCATCTGTCTGTATGCGGTGTGCCTGTACAATCTCCTCATTTGCTTGCTTTATTTCCACTTCAGCCAGTGCAAAATCATATGATTCAATCGCTTTCAAGGCATCCATACAATGCTTTCTGGCATCTCCCGCATGTAGAATTATCTGCATGGCATGTTGAACGATTTGTTCTTTCACCATTCTAAGACCTTCTTTCACAATTATCTTTCTATACTCTTTCAGTTGCTTCAGCAGCTTCTCTTTCGCATTCTTGTTTTTCATAGGCTTTAAAAAATGGATACCAAATCGCTGCCGCCACGACAAAAACAATCAGCATTAGCAGAATGCCTGAAATTGTTCCGGTAGTTAGCCAAGTGGCAATCGGAAATGGACAGTACCACATTTGAAACATGACTGTTGGAATAGGTGCAAAAGCAATGACTTTCGTAAATAACCAGACAATTAATGGCAATATCAACCCTTGTAACCACATCGGGACCATCAATAGTGGATTCCAAGCAATACAGCCAAAAACAATCGGTTCATTGATATTAAAAATCGTCGGAGCAACCGAAGCCGTACCCAAGGCTTTTAATTTTTTTGATTTGGAGCGCATCAACATAAAAACAAGAGGCATTGTACAGCCGATACCGCCAATCCATAGATAAGCAGAATAAATAGTTGGATCAGTTACTAAATTCATTGCCTTTCCGTCAATATTTGCTTGAATAGCAGTCAATAAAACTGGATTTAAAACAGGCGTTAATACCCATGTTGAAATTCCCAACGAATAGAGGAAACAAACAATCAACATCATCAATGAAAAGCCCCATGGCGTCTCAATCACACTTTGTAATGGCATAAAGATGGCTAGAACAGCATTGTAGACATCAAAGCCAAGAAGATCAACGAAGATCCATCCGGTAAGGACAACAATACCGATTGGCAGCATAGCATCAAACCAAGAGCGGACAAAATCGGGAATCACCGATTCCTCACTGAAAAAAGAAAACTTTCCAAATAAATTCAACACCATACCAGCGAATAGTCCTGCAACAATTGCAATAAACATTCCCCCTGCACCAAGCGCACTATGACTAAAACCAGGTTCTCCGTCAGCAATGACTTGTGGAGAAATAATAATCAAAAATAAGATGATTCCAGACATTCCAGCATTGATTCTTTGCTTACGCAGTCTTTTTTTCTCCATCAAGTTGAAAGGAATCAGAAAAGATATGACGAGTGAGATCATCCCCATCGTCCATCCGTATGGTGTCCAGAAATTGGGTAAACTTGGAAAATAATCATTTAAAATTGCCAGCATACAAAAGACCGATCCTAAGAAAATTAATGGCAAAGCCTGCATGATTGAGTCTTTAAGAGTCACGATCCAAACGTTATGATTGATTTTATTCATTTTGGGCGTAAAGCTGTTTTCCAGCCAGTTAATTAAGGATTGCATTTTATTCCCTCCATTCTGAAAGCTACTGTACCTCTTCCAACAAGTGATCCAAAGCTTGTTTTCCGTTTAATATGGCATAGTATTCAGGCTTCATCAAAATCACTTTCACTGGTGCATCACCAACAAATTCTTCTACTTCATCCAAAATATACGCTAGATGGGGACCAACCATTAACGCATCAATGTCGTCAATGTAGTTTTCAATCTCACTTTCACCGCGAGCAGTAATTTTTATGTCCAATCCTTTTTCAGCAGCAGCTTTACGAATATTAGCAGCCATAAAACCTGAGCTGGCTCCAGATCCACACACAAGTAAAACATTCAATTTTTTCATGATTTTTCTCCCCCAATTCAATTTTCATTGATAGCGCTATCAATTACAGTTATACTATAGTCAATCTACAGCGGTGAAACAAATATTCTTTTGCACTGCAGTGGTGAAAGAGAGGGTGTCAGCCAATGAAAGCAAAGTATATAAAACTTCTTCACTATCTAAATGAGCAAGACAATTGGGTTTCCTCCACTCAATTAGCGGAAAAATTTGGGTTATCCAAACGGACGATAAAATCGTATATCGCAGATATTCAAGACAATGAATCTGATTTGATCCTTTCTTCAAACAAAGGCTATCGAGTGATAGCAAGTAATCTGGTCACTTTTTTCAATAACACAGAAACAAGTGTCCCTGAAACACCTACTGAACGAACTGCTTATCTCCTTTTGCGACTGATTTCAACCGAGGAAGCTCTATCTGTTTATGATCTAGCAGAAGAACTATTTATCAGCGAGTCCACATTATTGAGTGATGCAAAAAAACTTAAAAAAAAATGTTCTGAACTGGCTATCGAAGTCAGACTAACCAACGATACACTACAGTTGATTGGGACAGAAAAAGCGAAAAGACAATTAATCCATCAGACATTGCTATCCGAATTGGATAATCATTTCGTTGATATGACTAAGCTACAAGAAAGTTTTATAGATTTTGACCTTGATTATATCAAGGAAATTATTGCCGAACTTTTTTCAGACTATGATTTTTTCACGAATGATTATGCGTTAACAAATATAGTTATTCATCTAGCAATTGCCGTAGACCGTATGAAAGGAAATTTTCAGTCTCCTGAAGCAGAAGCTCAAGCGCCTCACTCAATCCATCCGACAGTACTAAAAATTTCCGAAAAAATCGCGGAAAAAGTAGCGGAACGGTACGGTATTCGTTTTCCCAAAGAAGAAATTCGTGATTTAGCTATCCTAATTTCAGCGAATGGAACTAGCGTGAATTTCACTCAAATTTCACCTGATGAGTTAGAGAAGGTCACGGACAAAAACTGCCTTGACTTAGTAAGAAAAATTCTAGCAAAAGTGGATGAATTATACTTTATTGATGGCAATGAACCTGAGTTCTTCATTCGATTTGCCCTCCATATAAAGAATTTACTGTATCGGATCAATAACGGCTACTCTTGTAGAAACCCAATGACAGAAACACTAAAAAAAGAATGTCCGCTCATCTATGATTGTGCCGTCCAGGTTTCTCATGTCATTCAAAAAGAAATCGGTTATACGATTAGTGAAGACGAAATTGCCTACATAGCTTTTCATTTAGGCTATGCGTTAGAAATTCAAAAACAGCGTACGAATAAAATAAACTGCACGATTCTAGTGCCTCATTACTACAACATGAATATTCAGGTGATGGAAAAGCTTCAGAAAAATTTCTCTGATGACCTTGAGATCCAGAATATTCTTACTAGTGAAAAAGAGTTGCAGTATGTAGATACAGAACTGATTGTGTCTGCTGTTAAACTGAAGCAAGTGATCGCTACCCCATACGTGATCATTAATCCTTTTTTTACCCTTGAAGATCGGCAACAAATTACCGCCAAGATCTTTGATATCAAAGAAAAAAAACGAAAAGAACAATTTGTGAAAACCTTTCTATCGCTTGTTGATAAAAAGCGATTCTCATATACAACTGAAAATCAAAACTCCGCAGAATTGCTCAAACAATTATGTGGTCAAATGAAAGAAGAAGGAATCGTGGACGAGACCTTTTATCCACAAGTAATTGAGAGGGAGCAACTTTCTTCTACTGCCTTTGGTTCAGTGGCTATTCCACATTCACTGACAATGAATGCCAATCGTACGGGGGTTGCGATTGCCGTCAATCCAAAGGGGATCCAGTGGGGAAATAATCGTGTCACATTGGTTTTTTTGATTTCCATCAATTACCATAACCGTCATGTGTTTCGGGAAATTTTTGATGATCTGGCCATGATTTGTACAGATGAACAAAACATTCATAAATTAAGTGCCATAACCACCTTCGATGAATTTGTAGACACGCTGACACAGTGTTTTATCAGCAACAACACAAAACAATGATACTTTTTATTATTGATAGCCATACACGTCGCACAATAGTGGGCAGCCTCTTGGCTGTTCTTTGATTAATAAACTTGGTTATTAACATTCTAAAGGCTGCTCTTCTTGTTCTTTTGACATAATAAGAATATAAAAAAGATCCTGATAAAAGTTCATTCATCCTCGACATACAATCCAGCGTCAAGAAGCACTCAAAATCATCAATTTTGAGTGCTTCTTGTTTTTTTATGTTTCTTAAGAAAATTTTCGGTCTTTCTAAACAAGTGGGATCAAATAGATTTCCTTCATTCATCAATTCTATGTAGAGCAACATTCCCTATTTTAGATTAGGATTGATCAATCCAACAATCACCAATCACCTTGGCAAACGAAATCTGTCCTTTTCTAATATCTGTTTTTTTAGTTAATGCAAACTTTCAGAAGTTTTTCTCTTGAAAAATTCATAAACAAGGAATACAATAAGATTGTTTTTAGGTACACCTAAAAAGATAGGATGTGACAGAATGAATGAAGAAAAAAAATTGATCCAGGCAGCAAATGGACCTAGCTTGGAAGAAATAAACAATACCGTAGCTATTCCCAAGGATGGGAATTTTTGGCGTAATCTTTTAGCTTTTTCTGGTCCCGGAGCGTTAGTCGCGGTTGGGTATATGGATCCTGGTAACTGGATCACTTCAATCGGGGGTGGTGCCGAATATGGTTATCTCCTGCTATCCGTCATCTTGATTTCAAGTCTGATTGCGATGTTGCTCCAATACATGGCAGCTAAACTAGGGATTGTCACCCATATGGACCTCGCACAAGCAACCCGTAAACACACCAGTAAAAAGCTGGGCTTTTTCCTTTGGATTATTACCGAGTTGGCGATCATGGCAACAGATATCGCCGAAGTAATCGGTGGAGCAATTGCTTTGAATCTATTATTCGGTCTACCATTAGTTGTAGGGGTCTTTTTGACGATTTTCGATGTCTTTTTACTGCTTTTCTTGATGAAATTAGGCTTTCGAAAAATCGAAGCCATCGTAATGACCTTAATATTGGTGATTCTGCTTGTTTTTGTTTACGAAGTGATTATTGCCCAACCTGATCTTCCGGCACTTGTTCAAGGCTTCATTCCCCAAAAACAAGTATTGAACCCTGGACAGCTGACCATGGCATTAGGGATCGTTGGCGCGACCGTCATGCCCCATAATTTGTATTTGCATTCGTCGATTTCACAATCAAGAAAGATTGATCGGACGAATCCGCAAGAAGTCGCTACAGCTGTTCGCTTTGCCACATGGGATTCAAATATTCAGCTTTCGGCTGCTTTTGTCGTTAATTGTCTGTTGCTGATTTTAGGGAGCGCATTGTTCTTCGGTCACAGCGAAGAAGTCGGTACTTTTTCAGCGCTGTATGATGCCTTACAAAATTCAGCGATCGCGGGAGCGGTGGCTAGTCCAGCCCTTAGTGTTCTTTTTGCCGTAGCATTACTGGCTTCCGGACAAAACTCAACTATCACTGGAACACTGACAGGACAAGTCGTCATGGAAGGCTTCATCCATATGAAGATTCCAACATGGGCAAGACGATTGATCACTCGTGGCCTTTCTGTCGTACCTGTTTTACTATGTACCCTCTACTTTGGCGGTAATGAACAGGCACTAGATAATCTTTTGATCTATTCACAGGTCTTTTTGAGTATTGCATTACCAGTCTCAATGATTCCATTGGTTTACTTTACTAGTTCCAAAAAAATCATGGGCGAAAAGTTCAAGAACCCTCTGTGGGTCACTTCTCTGGGCTGGATTTGCGCCATCGCATTAACAGTCCTCAACATTCGCTTGATCATCGAAACAATGTCTGGTATTTTTTAAAAAAAGAAAAAAGCCGCACGATCGCAGTTTTTGAAGCGACCCCCAAAAGTTAGACCAAAAAATCTAACTTTTGGGGGTCGTTATTTGTATGGCAAAATATCCTTTTGAATTAAAACTAAAAATCGTTAAAGAATATCTTAGTGACGTGGGCGGATATCGGTATCTTGCCAACAAATACGGTATTTCAAGCAAGTCTCAAGTAAGTAATTGGGTGAATGTCTATCGTGAATACGGAGAGGAAGGTCTATTGAGAAAGCATCAAAATCAGAAATATTCTGTTCAATTTAAGTTAAATGCGCTAGAGTTATATCAAACAAGTGAGATGTCCTATCGAGAAGTTGCTAGCACTTTAGAAATGAACAACCCTGCGCTTATTGCCAATTGGATGCGTAATTTCAGAGAAGCAGGTATTGAGGGGCTCTCAAAAGAGAAAGGGCGACCACTTACTTTGACTAGAAAAAAAGAAAACAAAAAAGAAAAATACAACAACTGAAGAACGCGATCGTATCAAGGCATTAGAAAAGCAAGTCCGATCCCTTCAAATTGAGAATGCCTTTTTAAAAGAGTTGAGGAAGCTGCGAAAACAGGAAGCCCAGCAAAGACGCAAGAATCAATCGCACGAATCATCGCCAGCCTCCGAGGATCATTCAAACTAGTTGAGCTTCTTGAAACATTGAAATTTCCTAAAGCAACCTATATGTATTGGCAGAAACGGTTTGACAGACCAAACCCAGACCAAGAAATTGAAGAAAAAATGCTTGAAATTCGCAAAGATCATAAAGATTACGGCTGTCTGCGACTAAAAAAAGAATTAGAGAATCAAGGGATTCATGTCAATAAAAAGAAGATTCAACGTCTGATAAAAAAACTAGGTATCGAAGTAAAGTCTTACACTCGAAAATCTCGACGGTACAATTCTTATCGTGGGAAGGTTGGCACTGTCGCCAAAAATCGTATTCATCGTCGGTTTTATACAAATATCTGTCACCAAAAAATTACAACTGATACCACAGAGTTTAAGTATTATGAAGTAGACACCACAGGTGTCGTTCGTCAGAAAAAGCTGTATTTAGATCCTTTCATGGATTTCTACAATAGTGAAATTCTATCTTATCGGATTTCTGAAAAACCAAACGCACTAGCCATAATGGAAGGATTAGAAGAAGCAATCCAGATGACAAATGATTGTCCATTTCGTAGAACCTTCCATTCAGATCAAGGATGGGCCTATCAAATGAATGCTTATAAGAATAAATTGAAGCAGCATAAAATCTTCCAGAGTATGTCTCGTAAAGGGAATTGTTTAGATAACTCGCCTATGGAAAACTTCTTTGGTTTATTAAAGCAAGAGATTTTTCACGGAGAAGTCTATCGGAGTTTAGATGAATTGAAAACAAAAATTGACCAATATATCTATTATTACAACCATAAACGCATCAAAAAGAAATTAAATTGGCGAAGTCCGGTTCAGTTTCGAGAAGCTGTAAAAACAGCTGTCTAACAGTTAATCTTATCATACAAAAAAGGAGTGGATTTCTCCACTCCATAAAAGTCTAACTTTTTGGGGTCACTACATTTCTCTGCAGACGTGCGGCTTTTTTCTTTTTAGCTTTCTAGCTTTTGGTTTCTAAATCATGTAAAAACAGACCACTTAACAATTTGGGTTCAAACCATGTAGATTTAGGCGGCATGATCTCATTCGCATCGGCAACAGCCAATAAATCTTTCATCTGCGTTGGATACATCAAAAAGGCCATTGTCCATTCTCCGGAATCCACCATCCGTTCCAATTCTTCTGGACCACGAATTCCTCCTACAAAATCGATGCGCTTATCTGTGCGGACATCTTCAATACCGAGTAATGGCGCTAAGATATTTTTTTGCAAAAGAGAAACATCCAGACTTTCGACTGCGTCATTCCCTGCTTCTTTGATGGTTAAAGAGAACCATTCGTGGCCCAAATACAAATAGAAGGTTCCCTTTTGAGAAGGCTTGCTGCTAGTTGGCTTCTCAATGTGAAATTTCTCTGCTAGATGATCGAAGAAATGATCTGGAATCGGTACATTGACCACTCGGTTGTATTCCCAGATCGCCAATTCATTTTCCGGAAACAAAATCGCTAAGAAGCGCTCGCTTTCCTCACTATTGTTTTTTTCCTTGCGCTTTTGCAAGCCGACTTTCACTGCCGACTCGGTACGATGATGGCCGTCAGCGATATACAACGCATCAATCGCTGAGAATTCTTGTGATAAAGCAGCAATCACCGCAGAATCATCGATCAGCCAAACCCGATGATGGACCTCATGGTAACTCGTGAAATCATAGATCGGTTGATGGTGACTCTGCCAATCCTGGATCGTTTTTTTTAAGGACTCAGGCTGACGGTAACTTAGAAAGATTGGACTCGTGTTTGCATCACAAGCTTGGATGTGATTGATGCGGTCAACTTCTTTTTCTGGTCGAGTAAACTCATGTTTTTTGATTTTACCAGCTACATAATCCTCAATCGATGTGCAAACAACAAGCCCAGTTTGACTCCGCCCCGCCATTGTCAGCTCATATAAATAATAGGACGGTGCATTGTCTTGGATCAGCCATTTTTTTTCTCGAAAAGCAGCCAAATTTTCTGCTGCTTTCGCATACACTTGCGGATCATAAGGAGCAATATTTGGCAGATCGATTTCTGAGCGATCGATATGAAAATAGCTGTAAGGGTTGCCGGCAGCATATGCCGCTGCTTCTTGCGTGTTGACTACATCATAGGGCAACTCCGCAATTTTCTCTGCTAAGTCAGTTTGTGGGCGGATTGCTTTAAAAGGAAAAACTTGAACCATTAATAGCCTACCTCCTGATTCTTGATCACTCGCACGCGAATAATATCTTCTTTAGCTCGTAATTTATCTGCCACCGCTTCAAGCAATGCAGCATCTGTTGCTCCGACATCCACCAATGTGTAGGCATAGTCGTCACGTCCGCGATTCAACATATTATCGATGTTGATTCCAGATTCAGCGATGATCGAGGAAATTTGTCCTAGCATATTTGGCACGTTGCGGTTAATCACTGTTAAACGATACGGCGAATGGAACGCCATTTCTACGGTTGGAAAATTCACTGAGCGTTTGATCGTCCCAAACTCCAAAAATTTCTTCAATGTGCGGGCAGCCATTTTGGCACAATTGATCTCAGCCTCTTCTGTCGATGCTCCTAAATGCGGTAGAACTAGCACGTTGTCATGGCCCAGTAAGCGTTCGTCTGCAAAATCAGTTGTATAACCAGCAATCTCATTATTATCTAACGCAGCAAGAGCTGCAGCTGTATCAACGATCTCACTACGAGAAAAGTTAAACAGTTTAGCCGTTGGCTTCATTTTGGCCAATTCATTCTTGCCCACTAAATGGCGGGTGTTTTCCATCAATGGCACGTGAAGAGTAATGAAATCACAGGTTGTGAAAATTTCTGCTAAATCATTGGCCCGTTTGACTCTGCGGGAGATGGTCCACGCTGTGTCCACCGAAACATAAGGATCATAGCCCACAACTTCCATCCCTAAGCGGTAGGCATCGTTAGCGACCATGGCACCAATCGAGCCTAACCCAACCACACCAAGCTTTTTGCCTTCTAGTTCCGTACCGGCGAATTGCTTTTTGTTGGCTTCTGCCTGTTCCTCTACATCTGATCCGTTCAGTGTTTGGACCCATTGAGCACCTTGGAGAATCGGGCGAACACTTAATAACAAGCTTGCAATAACCAACTCTTTGACTGCATTTGCATTAGCTCCTGGGGTATTGAAGACGACGATGCCTTGTTCTGTACATTCTTTGACCGGAATATTGTTCGTACCAGCTCCAGCTCGCGCAATCCCTAATACACTTTTTGGAAAAGGATAGTCATGCAGCTTTTGGCTTCGCAGCAAGATTCCTTCTGGCTCATCACTTTCATTGATGGCATATTTTTCTTTGTTTAGCCTTTGAAGCCCTTCTGGTGCAATCGCATTGAATGTCTTGATCTGATACATTTATTTGACCTCCGCTTCGAATGATTTCATGAAATCGACAAGTGCCTGAACGCCTTCGATAGGGAACGCATTGTACAAACTTGCTCGCATACCGCCTACCGAACGGTGTCCTTTTAAGTTTTTAAAGCCGGCTGCTTCTGCAGCTTCATTAAATTGTCGATCCAGCTCCTTATCGCCAGTGATAAAAGGAATGTTCGTTAGGGAGCGGCTATTTTTGTCTACGGGACTGCTAAACAAGTTCGATGCTTCGATCGCTTGATAGAGCAGTGCAGCTTTTTGTCGGTCTTGCGCAGTAATCGCTGCTACACCGCCTAATTCTTTCAACCACTCAAAAACCAGTTTTGCGATATAAATGCTGTAAGTAGGCGGCGTATTGTAAAGGGAACCGTTGTCAGCTTGAAGACGATAGTCCAACATTGGAGCAAAGACCGCTTCTTCATTTAATAAATCTTCTCGAATAATAACCACCGTCAATCCTGCTGGTCCAATGTTCTTTTGGGCACCTGCATAGATCATACCGAAATCTTCTACACGATACTCATTGGCCAAGATATTTGATGACATGTCAGCAATGATCGGGACTTTGCCAGCATCCGGAATCGTCTGAAAAGCTGTTCCTTCAATCGTATTATTCGTAGTAATATGCAGATAAGTCGCTGTTTGGTCGATGTTATCTACTGTGATTTCTGGAATATAAGTAAAATGCTTATCTTCACTTGATGCGATCACCTCAACCGTAGCAACTGCTTCAGCCGCTTGAATCGCTTTTTTTGACCAAGAGCCCGTGTTGATATAAAGGGCCTTTTTGTTTTTCGCTAAATTTAATGGCACCATACTAAATTGCAGACTTGCTCCACCTTGCAAAAACAGCACCCGATAGTTATCCGGGATCGCCATCAATTCCCGCAAGAGGGCTTCTGCGTCTTGAATGATCTCTTCAAACAAGGAAGACCGATGACTCAGCTCCATAACGGACATCCCACTGCCACGATAATCCAAAAGCTCGGATTGAGCTCTTTCCAATACGGGGCGGGGCAAGACGGCGGGACCAGCTGAAAAGTTATAAACAGTCATACAAAAATCTCTCCTTTGTTGTTAGATGTGACACCCATTATAGCAGAAGGAGGAATATGAAAAAAGGTTAAAAATAATTAAAATTCTCAATTTTCTGAAAAAAAGATGAAAGCAATTGATAACGTTCCTCAATTGCTTTCTAACCATTGCCAGATTTCATGAAATACGACTTGTTTATTGGTTTCATTTAAGATCTCGTGACGACCGCCTTCCAGCAAATAAACTGTCAGATGCCGCTGCCCTTGCTGGTTCAAATAGTTTGCTAGCTTACGGACACTCTTGCCATAATGGCCCACAGGATCTTCTTTTCCTGAAATCAGCAGTAACGGCAATTCGCGATCGATTTTCTGCAACAGGCGGGGGGCACTCGCTTTTTTTGTCAATAAAAACAAATCTCGATAGGCACTTAATGAAAAATGAAATTGCGTATGCGGATCTGCTAAATAAGCATCTACTTGTTGGGGATCACTGGACAACCAATCTTTCGCCGTTCGGTTGGGCTGAAACCGCCGATTATGTTGACCAAAAACCAGATTTTCCATCACGCGATAGGGCCATGCTTGCTGTCGAAAAGGCATCAACGACTTCGTCAATAAAGCGGCACTGGTCATTTTGGCCGGCGCTTCCAGTGTCGTCCCCATAATGATTGCTCCTGCCAATTTTGTATTTTTCTGATACAAAAAATTGCGCAAAACCAAAGAGCCCATACTATGACCTAAAAGATAATAAGGTTGAGCTGGAAACTGCTCCAACGCAAAACGCTGAACCAATCCCACATCTGCTACAAGATAATCCGCACCATTTGTTTCTCCAAATGTCCCATACTCGTTTTGCTCAGCTACTGTTTTCCCGTGTCCCAAGTGATCATGACCGATCACTGTGAATCCTTTTGAAACGAGATATTGAGCAAACGGATCGTACCGTTCAATGTGTTCAATCATGCCATGGATCAGCTGAAGCATTCCTTTGGACTGTCCCTCCGGCTGCCAAATTTTCACATAAAGTTGATCTTTGCCGTTTGAAGATCGAATCATTTCTTGCCTGGTTTTCATCCATTCACCTCATTTGCATTTACTTTTACGTCTACTTTGTAAAACGATTTGCTCCGTCCCATTTGTCTTTATTATACATGGAAGAAGGAAAACTGCCTATCTTGGCCTAGAGCTCTATCAGCGGCTCATCCTAATTACTCAAAAAAAAACAGTATCATGGCACGTCTGTCCATGACACTGCTTTAGGATGTTAGTTTGCTTCATTCGGATCGAAGAACAGCCCTAAATTGAACAAGACAGATCACAGCATGGCCATTTGAGCCACGCCATTGCTTTCAGTGTTATGATATCTAAACCACTGAAAGCAGCTCTAGAAACTATTCTCCCTCTTTTGGTATGATCTCCATCCGATCGACACTCAGTGTGTCGACCCCAATTTCTGAAGACACTTCGATTTTGATAGTGCCTGCTTTCAAATTCATAGTAGTTTGGATAGGCTGATAGTATTGTGACGGATAGACCGCCAAACGTTGGCTGTCATCATCTGTTTTCAGTTGAACATACACGGGCTCATTCAATGACAAATAATCTTGAGTTTTAAGATAAACGATGACCGTCGCTTCACTAGCCTGTCCCATTGTTGGTTGAAAAACCAAACGATCTTCGATCGATTCAAACCCTTGAACCACTTTTTTCATCAATGCTTCCTCGTCTGTCACTGTTACTAAATCACCTTCAAGAAGCGCATCACTGGCGGTCATTCGGATCCTTTTTGCTTCACCACTGGGAAGCTTCTGTGTTTCATTATCCGCTAAAGGAACTTCTAATTTCAGCTTGTTTTCTTCCCATTTGATCGGCTGCAAACGAATCGAGCGTTGCCAGCCAGAATGATCCCAACGAGCAGCGTGAAATATCAACCAGTCTTCGGTGCCGTCTTTCGACTTGGCAAACCCATTGTGCCCGGGACCAAAAACAGTTTCTGTCTGCTGAAAGATCGGTTCGGATTCTTTCGTCCAACTTCGGGTATCTAATGGATCATCTTGGCGATCCATTGTCAAAAGTCCCAGTGCATAATCATTGTCCCAACTTCCACTAGCCGAATAGACCACATTCACCGTATCTTCTTTGATGATCACTTGAGGTGCTTCGTTAATCAACGGCGTTTGCCGCATTTCCCATTCGTATTCCGGAGTCGAAATCAGCTGCTTTTCACCAATGACTTCTGTAGGTGAGATCATTTCAGCAATATAAATATTTTGGGCAATATTTTCATATCCTTCCCAACCTGACCAAAGGAAATACCGTTGTTCGTCTAATTCGAGGACAGTTCCATCAATAGCAAACTTGTCATCCAGTCCTTTGATTTCTTCCAACTGCCAATCATCACTGTAAGGATCCTGGTTTTCGTTGACTAGTACATACATCCGGTGGGTTTCTGAGGGATGATTGGCCGCAAAATAAACGACCCACGTACCATCCAGCTGATGAAGTTCCGGTGCCCAGATACTTTCAAACTCCGCAGGCATTTCCCAGATGACTTTTTTCTCCCCCGCTGCTACTTCAGTCAGATTTTCCGAACGCCAAAGGGTTAAGTTGTTACCAGTAGTTTTCGTATAATAATAATATTTCTCATCTTGAAAAATCCACGGGTCTGCACCATCGTTGTCGATGATCGCTGTGAAATCGTCAACCAGCGTTTCATGAGAAGTACCGCAACCTCCTACGAAAGGAGTCGCCAAAATCAATGCACAAATAATACCATTTTTTCTCATTGTCTCTCCTTTCCAATGTTGCCGTCTGCATATCATTCAACTTGAGAAACATGAAATTGATCATTGATAGCTTTGATTGCTGCCAAGTCCACTTTAGGCTGACGGTCATAAGTCAATAACCCATTGATCTCCTGTTCGACATCGGTCAATTGCGTATAGCAATATCCCCAGAGCCCTACTGAAGCATAGACAGCCGACAGCACCCGTTGGTAGTCCTTTAAGAATTCAACTTCATTGTCGACTGACGTATACCCCCAACCTGGTTGTCCCGATACATCAAAGCCGATGCCACCAAATTCCGTTAACAAGATTGGTTGCTCCTGATAAGAAAAGCCGTTGGCAAAAATCGGCCACGGAGTAGAAAGCCGCTTAATCAGATTTTCGCGAGTTCGGAGGGTTTCTTTAAAGTAATCATATTTCTCAGTTTCTTCTTTTTGGCCATGGGCATAGTTGTGAATGGCGCAAATATCTGTTTCTGTCATTGCCCAACCATCATTTGAGATCACTAATCGTGTTTTATCCAATGCGTGCAAGAAATGATACATTGCTTGAGAGAAATGTTGCTGTGTTCGGTCAAAGGAAATCTTTGGCACGCCCCAGCTTTCATTGATCGGCACCCAAGTCACAATGGAGGGATGGCTAAAGTCTCTGGCAATGATCTCGGTCCATTCCCGCATCAGTCGTTCAACAGAATCTTCATTGTAAATCGCCGGAGCCGCACATTCTACCCAAACCAGAAAACCTAACTGATCCGCCCAGTACAAAAAGCGCGGATCTTCTGTTTTTTGATGTTTGCGGCAACCATTGAAGGCCATTTCTTTTGCTAGTAAGATGTCTTTTTTAAAGTCTTCATCTGACGGTGCAGTCAAGAGGCCACTAGGCCAGTACCCTTGATCCAAAATCAACTTTTGATAGTAAGGTTTGTTGTTCAAATAGACCATGCCGTTTTCCGTATGGATTTTACGCATGCCGAAATAACTTTTCAGGTAGTCAATTGTTTCTCCATCGTTGATTAAAGAAAGTTTAATATCAAATAACCGGGGATTTTCCGGTGTCCAAGACCAACCGTCATGATGGAAATTGCTTCTGAAAATATGTTCCTGAAAAAGATCGACATTGAACTTCATTTTTGCCGAATCTGCAGACAGTCTCCCCGCTGCGATTAGCTGTTCTTTAAAAGAGATCCGATAGTCCAGTTCACACTGCGGCTGGAACTGATTCAAGATCGTTTCAACAGTCACGGTCCCCTCATCAAAATTTGGAGTCAAATTGATTTCTTTCAAATAAGTCTCTGAAACGACTTCCAACCATACTGGCTGCCAAATCCCGGTAGAATTCGTATACCAGATACCAGCAGATTCTGTCTCCCAGAATTGTTTTCCTCGAGGAATACTTTCATCTGCATGAGGATCAAATGCACGCACACTTATCGCTTGCTGACCGTCGACCAAATAATCGGTAATATCTACTTCAAAAGAGGTATGACCGCCTTGATGATTCGTTACATGACAACCATTGACAAAGACATCCGCCTCGTAATCCACCGCACCAAAATGCAAGACTACACGTTGACTGTCCATTGCCTGCACTGTGAATGTCCGGTAATACCAGACAATATCGTGAGATTCTCGTTGGTTGATCCCGCTCAATTCGCTTTGATAGACGAAGGGCACCTTGATTCTATGCGGATAGGCTTCCTCCTCTTGATACCATTTCTCTTTTAGTCCTACATTTTTATCATCAAAGGCGAAGTGCCATTCTCCATTTAAATTCAGCCAGTTTTCTCGTTGAAACTGGGGTCTAGGGTATTCATTTCTGCTCATAGTTCCTCCAAAAAACAATTTATTTTATACCACTTTGCAATGACATTGATTCCATGAAACTCTTTTGCGCCACTAAATATAAAAGGAATGTCGGGATCAATGCTAAAAGAGCTCCTGCAGCTCCTACTCCCGGATACGTCATATATTGCCCTTGCAGCAACTGAAGTCCCGGCGTGATAGGCAGTTTATCAATATCGCTCATAACGATAGAAGGCCACAAGAAGTCGTTCCACTAACCAGTAAAACTAAATAACGCAACGACGGTTAAAACCGGCTTGATCAGTGGCAGAATAATATGATAAAAAATCTGAAATTCATTGGCCCCATCGATTACAGCCGACTCATCCAATTCTTTAGGAATCCCTAAGATAAACTGACGAACTAGAAAAATGTTATAGACACCTGCTGCGCCAAGAACGATCACGGCTAGAAACGTGTTGGTCCAGCCTAATGTATCCACGATTTTGAAATTGGGGATCAAATTGACGACACCAGGAAACATCATCGTTCCCAGCAATAATGCAAAAATCAAGTCTCGACCTTTAAACGTCAGCCGTGTATAGCCATAAGCCGCAAAAGAAACGATCACCATCACCAACAATATGTGGGCTGTTGAAATGATCATCGAATTCAAAAACCAGCGAAAGACTGGCGATGAATCATTCCCCTGCAACAACCCTAAAAAGTTTGCGAAAGTCCACTCTTTAGGAATCAGGCTAAAGCCAACTTTTTGAATCTCAGCATCTGATTTGAAAGAGGTAAAAATAGCCCATATCAGAGGAAAAATCCAGACAATACAAACAATAGCTAATACGATAAATGCGACTCTTTTTCCTACTTTATTTTCTCGCATGGCTGTCCCCTTACCTCTCTAATTTTTTGATCATGATAAATTGAAAGACCGAAACGATCATGATAACGATCCCTAGTAAAATCGCCATCGCCGATGACATACCGGCAACGGACGTACTACTGCCAAAAGCATTCTCTTGAATATACATCATGAGTACTCTCGTCGAATTGTTCGGACCACCCCCGGTCAGCATCAATGGCTGTCCATAAATATTGAATTGAGCAATAGTCGTCATGACTGTTGTAAAAATCAGCTGATTCCGAATACTCGGCAACGAAATCCGGAAAAACTTCACTACACTGCTGGCTCCGTCAAGCTCGGCTGCCTCCATTTGTTCCCTGGGCACACCGTTCAACGCAGCTACATAAATGATCAAATTTCCTCCTAATGTCCACCAAATCGTTACGATCAAAATCGCGATCCAGGCCCATGGTTGTGTCCCGACAAAATTGATATCTATCCCAAAAACTTCTTTGATCGGGCCAAAGGATTTACTTAACAGAAACCCCCAAATGATCATTACAGCAGAGATGGCAAACAATGTCGGCAAGTAAAGAACCGATTGAAAAAAGCGCATCATCTTTGGCTTTGCGGACAATGCCACAGCTAATAGCAATGGAATCGCGATACACAGAGGTACTGATATCACTGCAAAGAATAGCGTGTTTTTCATCCCATTGAAAAATTGCGTATGATACAGCGAGTCTTGATCAAATAGAATCGTCTTAAAATTGTCTAAACCAATAAAAATCGGTGAACTAAAAAGATCCCATTCGGTAAAGGAAACATAAACACCAATTACAGCAGGAACCAAAAAGAATAAAATAAAAAGAATCATGTGGGGACCGATAAACAAAACGGGCCAACCACTGAGCTTTTTTTTGCTACTCATACATTACGCATCCTTTCATGCCTTGATAAAATCGACTAGAAAAAGACTGTGACAAAAACCACTTCTGCATGGAAGATGCTCTTTCGTGTAAGTTGCCAAGCTAACCAGATCAAAAGGCCACTCTTTGAGAAATCTTATATGAGTCCTCTTTTGGTATGTGCCTTCTCGACATGTCTGAGCACTATCTTCTTTGCCTTCAGCTTTTGTCACAGACCCTGCGACTATTTCATTTTCTCTTCCACGACTTTTTGGATTTCACCAAAGGTATCTTTAATATCGGCTTTTCCAGTGATCATGTCCCAAGAACGATTGTCGTATTCATCAAAAATGTAAGACAATCCATCGACTGCATTCACAGAGATCGCCGCCTGTCCTTTTTCTGTTTTCAACAAGAAAGATTGCGGCATCTTGACATATTCCTCATTGTCAAGCATCGCTAGTGAAGTTGGATTGGCGCCAGATTTCACCCATTCTAACTGGTTTGCCTGCAACCAAGTCAAGAAATCCACCATTCCCTCTTTCTTTTCATCAGACCGTTCTTCTTTTGTCTTAAACATCGCAAACTGATCAACTCCCGATCCTTGAACGATATTTTCCGCATCCCATTGCGGTGTAAAGGTTTCTCCCCACTCAAAGTCACTGATTTCTTCCATATTGCTCAACATCCACGTTCCTTCTGGCAAGAAGATCAGCTGTTGATTCGCAAAAAGTTTATTGGCATCTTCCCCGTCTGGCACCATGTAGCCCGCATCATACAAATTTTTGAACTCCTGTACCGTGTTATACGAATACTCATTATCGATATTGATCTTGCCATCTTGATCTTGCCATTGCCCGCCCATTTGCTGATATAGATTGGAATAATTCTGCATCCCCCAG
Organism: Enterococcus sp. DIV0574; assembly: GCF_051711125.1. Lineage (NCBI taxonomy): Bacteria > Bacillati > Bacillota > Bacilli > Lactobacillales > Enterococcaceae > Enterococcus > Enterococcus sp. DIV0574. Next base: position 461,351 of record NZ_JBIOMA010000001.1, on the reverse strand, counting down.
GTATAACCAAAGCTATAAACGCCATCTGCTTTTGCTTTTTCACCTGCCTGATTGATTTCTTCATAGGTCACGATGCCATCATCTAATGCTCCAGGAATGTATTTGTCTACCAGATCTTTGTTGTAATACATGACCCACGACCCCATGGTGGCAGGAATCCCATACTGGCTGTCCTCAAGAGTGCCGGTATCCCAAGCTGCTTCAACATAATTGCTGCGATCTAGCTCTGTACCTTTGATCATGTCATCCCAAGAATCCAGCATCTCTTGGTTCTTATAGGTGGGAAGTGCTTCTGAAGCGACTAAAGCCAAATCTGGTACACCTTTCCCCGATTTACCTGCTGTAGTTAGTTTTGAGGTGAAGGTATCCCCTTGCATACTCACTAATTTCACTTTGAAATCCGGATCCGTCGCATTGTATTCGTCAATCGTCTTTTTGATTTTCTCCCCATCTGGTCCAGTTGTGGATGACCATAACAAAATTTCAGAACTCTTGCTTGAGTTGCCGCCGCCACTTCCACATGCTGACAATACGATGCCACACAGCAACGTCGCCCCTACTACTATAGCTGCTTTACTAAATTTCATTTTTCCACGCTCCTATTATTTAACTTATTTGTAAAACGATATTCCAACTCACTTTACTTTTTTCAACAACAATAAAAACCAAACTGTTTACACCGTTAAATTAACATCAAAATAAAGCGCTATCAACAGCTATTTAACAACTAAAATAAAATATTTATATCGTTTAACTATAGTGTAAAATCATCAAGTTATGTTATAATAAACCTGCGCAATCAATTAACAAAAAAGTATAACGAGGTGAATAGAATGGAATTAAATTTAGAGAAAACCTCTTTACCGGTTTATGAAGCTTTAGCCAATGAGACGCGTTTGGCAATTTTGAGAGAGTTAGGCGGGGAAAGAAAAAGCATCAGTGAGATTGGGGAAAAACTGGCAATCAGCAACGCACTCATGACCAAGCACATCAAAAAATTAGAGCAGGCACAATTGATCAGATTAGAAAAAGGAACGGGAAAAGATTGGAAAAAGAAGTTTCTAGCTTTAAAGACTGATTTCATCAACATCAACTTCCCCGAAAAAGTATTTCCAGAAATGAATTTGACTTCATTACCTGTGAAAATTGGTCACTTCACTGATTTTAGAGCCGAAGCTTCTTGTGGAATGGCTACAAAAGATCGCCTGATCGGCGCATTGGATGATCCTAAATCCTTTTTGGCACAAGAACGAGTAGATGCCAGTATTATCTGGTTAAACAATGGATTCTTAGAGTACAAAATTCCGAAACCGCTAAAAAATGGGGAAAAAATCGAAATGCTGGAAATCAGCATGGAGATTGCTTCTGAATTCCCTATTTCCAATAATTATTGGCCGAGTGATATTTCTTTCTATATCAACGATGTCTGTTTAGGAACCTATACTGTTCCAGGAAACTTTTCAGATGTACGGGGGGCATTGACCCCTCAATGGTGGATCGATGAGTTCAGTCAATACGGCTTGTTGAAACATCTGCGGATCAACCGTTTTGATACTTCGATCGACGGAGAAAAGCTGACCGACCATAACTTAAGCGAGATCGATTTGGATCACAGTGATTTCTTTACATTCAAAATTGCAGCACCGGCAACCGCAGAAAACGCTGGCGGTCTAACTATTTTTGGCGATCGTTGGGGCAATTACCCGCAGGATCTGCTTTTCAATTTTTATATTTCGGAATAAAAAAAGACACAGGCAAACAATCACCTGCATCACTTGATGATCTCTGTTAACTCTCCTTTGACTGCAAGATTTAACAGGGATCATTTGCTATGGCGGGATTCGTTTTTCTGTGTCTTGATTGCTCTTATTTTGCGCTGGCTACGGCAAAGATTCGTTCGATCAATTCCATGACGTTGCGAACTTCTTCATTTTTGACAATTGGTTCAGCACCGTGACGGACTACATGATAAAAATTCTTGTAGAAAGGATCAAAATCGGCTTTCGCTTCTGGAAATGGGATTGATTCTGCAGCCAATTCAGATGGCGGTGCCATTGTTTTCGTTAATCCAACACCTGCTTGGACAGGTTTAGGTGCGGCAACATCTTCGCGGCCAGTTGCCCGAACCATCTTACCATTCAACGCCCAATCTTGGATCGTAGCAGTTCCTTCAATTCCCTTAATGTACCAGCGAGGCAATTGGGTGTAATTGGAGGTCCCAACTTCCACGATTGCTTTGACACCATTTTCAAATGTGATCAAAGCAAAGAATCCATCGTCGACTTCTTCTCCCAGAATATAGCTTAAGTCAGCTTTCACATCTTTCACTGGACTGTCCACTAACCAAAGTATTTGATCCAACAAGTGAACGCCCCAGTCTAATACCATGCCGCCTCCTTGTTTTTTCACATGGCGCCAATCACCTGGGATGCCATTTGCACCTTGGACCCGTGATTCGATTTGGAAAAGATCACCGATCTGCCTATTACGATATAAATCGCGAACGATCAGAAAGTCTGGATCCCAGCGACGGTTTTGATGGACCATAAATGTATTGCCTGTTTCTTTGGCCACAGCAACGATTTCGTCTAGTTCAGCAGTGTTTAAAGCAACAGGTTTCTCACATACAACATGCTTACCCGCTCTGAGGGCTGCGATCGACAAATCCTTATGCAAATCATTCGGCGTTGCGATCAGCACTGCTTCAATGGTTTCATCTGCTAAGACTTCTTCATAACTTTTATAGATTTTATGCCCTTTTTCTTGTGAAATAGCTTGTCTTTCTTCCGAAATATCATAGGTTCCCACAATATGGATCCGTTCATTTTCATTCGGCAGGATGTTGTGCACATGGTAAGCACCCATACCGCCATAACCGATGACAACAAAATTGATTGCACTCATTTTCTATACTCCTCGTTACACCCACCACATTGCGGATGGTTCTTCTTTGATCATAATCGATTTCAAATTAGTGATTGCTCGGTTCAATCCTTCATCAACAGACATGATTGGATCTTCATGCTCGATACTCAAGACATAATCATACCCATAGATCCGCAATGCGGAAATGATGTCCGACCAAACTTGCAAGCTGTGCCCGCAGCCAACAGAGCGGAAAGTCCAAGCTCTTGTTTTGACATTGCTGTATGGCTGCATGTCTGTCAACCCATGCATGTTGATATTATCTTGATCAAGATACGTATCTTTGGCATGAAAATGATGAATCGCATCTGCTTCACCTAAAATCTTGACTGCTGCCACTGGATCGATCCCTTGCCACCACAAATGGCTTGGATCAAGGTTACAACCAATTGCTTTACCTGCAGCGTCGCGAAGTTTTAACATCGTATAAGGCGTATGAGCCAAGAATCCGCCATGCAGCTCAATACCGATTTTTACACCAGCAGCTTCTGCCTCGGTATTGATTTCTTTCCAATAAGGGATCAGCTTTTGCTCCCATTGATAGTTGTAATTATCATCGTATTCCGTTGGCCATGGCAGAACAGGCCAGTTGACTTGCGTGTCTGTTGCATTTCCTCCCGAAACACCAGAGAATCCATTGACGACAGGGACATTCATCAAACTGGCCAGCTTGATCGTTTTGCGTAATAATTCATCTGCTTCCTGCGCTTCATTTTTTAAAGGCGAAATGGGATTGTTGTGACAGCTTAACGCCGAGATTTCTAGTCCTTTGTCGGCTAATTTAGCTAAATATTCTTTCCGGTCTGCTTCACTAGCAAGCAACTTATCGATATCCAAGTGGGCATTGCCTGGAGAACCTCCTGTACCGATCTCAACTGTCTGCAATCCTTTTTCTGCAACTTCTGTGATCATTTCTTCAAACGTTAAATGATTGAATAATGGCGTAAATACTCCTAATTTCATTTGCCTACCTCCTCATTGGCTTGATAATGGCCGTACGTTGGGTACGTATTTTCTGTTGGTGCGCACCAACGTGCCGCGTTTTTGATAACTTTTTGTACTTTTTCGTTGTAATAACTCGGAAACGTCTCATGCCCAGGTTGGAAATAAAAGATCTTGCCATTGCCACGACGGAAGGTGCAGCCGCTGCGGAAGACTTCGCCTCCTGGGAACCAGCTAACAAAGATCAATTCGTCTGGAGTTGGGATGTCAAAGTGTTCCCCATACATTTCTTCTTTCTCAAGTTCAATAAATTCGCCGACACCTTCTACGATTGGATGACTCGGGTTGATATTCCAAATTCGACAATGCTGATCATCCACGCGCCATTTCAAGTCACAGGAAGTGCCCATCAATTTCTTGAAGACTTTTGAGAAGTGACCAGAATGGAGGACAATCAGACCCATTCCTTCTAACACCCGTTGTTGAACGCGCTGAACGATTTCGTCTTGTACTTCATCATGGGCCATATGCCCCCACCAAACGAGCACATCGGTATCAGCTAATACTTCGTTTGTTAATCCGTGTTCTGGTTCATCCAAGGTTGCTGTGCGAACTTGAAAATCATCTGCTTGCAAAAAGGCAGCGATTTGTCCGTGGATTCCTTCGGGATACATTGCCTGAACGGTTTCATCTGTTTTTTCGTGTCTAAATTCATTCCAAACAGTGACATGGATCATTGGTAAACCTCCTCAACGATAGCTTTTAATTGCAAATAATCGATGGCCGTCGCTTCTAAAGGTGCGTATTTTTGGAACGCTTCTTGTTCCACGATCAACCAAGGCAATTGGAATTGTTGCGCAACTGTGACATAGTCCTTGATAGGTAAAATGCCATTATTGATTTCTGTGCTTTCTTTTGGTTCTTCCTGCATATCTTTGATATGCAAAAGACCAACGGACTCTTGATGTTCTTTCAACCAAGTGAAAACATCAGTGCCGGAATAAGCGATCCAATAAAGATCTGCTTCTAATTTAAGTGCTGGATTTTCAGCTAACAATTCTTCAATCATTGATTTATTAGGAATCTCGGTAAATTCATGGGCATGATTGTGATAGTAGCATTCAAAGCCCTGAGCAGCTGCTTTCTTAGCAACTTCTGCAAACTCTCGGGCAAACTGTTGCCATTCTGCGAATGTCTCAAATGAAGCATATGGAACCACGAGTCGGTGATTCCCGATCGCTTTTTCATAGGCCAGTGTTGCTTCAAAATGATCCCGCAATGTTTCAAAGGGTAGATGAGAAGCAGCAACTCCCAAGTCGTATTCTTTTAGCGCGTTTGCGACCTCTGTTGCGGAATAACCGTAGTAACCCGCGAATTCGACTCCGTCATACCCGCTTTTTTTGACACTTTCAAGTGCTTGGAACAAGTCTTCTTTACACGCTTCTTGGATGCTCCATAACTGTAGTCCGATTTTTGGTTTCATGCTTTGCTCCTTTTTAGCGACTGCTTTTACAAGTAGACCGGTTCGCCAGTTGCTGAGGATTTGTAGATTGCTTCTAAAATCTCAGTAACTACCATTGCCTCTTCCGGCTTGACCACAGGTTCTGTGTCATTGATGATGGCGTTGATCCAAGATTGTGCTTCCAAGATTTCAGGCGTTTCGCCGTCCCCTTCATAGAAGTCGACACCACCAGTTTCCAACTCAATATTTTTTTCATACAACAAACTATGGTCTTCGCCATTGATTGTTAAGCCATTATTCATATCCGCGCCAGCTTTGCTGCCCATCAATGTTGTTTTTGCTTCTTTGACATCTAAACTGTTCAACGCCCAGCTAGCTTCCAAGAAAATCGTTGCGCCATTTTCCATCACGACAAATCCAAAAGCAGAGTCTTCTACTGAAAACTTCTCTGGATCCCATGACCCCCAAGCGTTCGCCGCATTCTTTGTCTGAGATAATTCATGGTAAGCTTTTCCGACAACAAATTTAGGTTGGTAGTTATTCATCATCCACAATGTTAAATCAAGAGCATGCGTACCGATGTCGATCAATGGTCCCCCGCCTTGAGCTTCTTCGTCTAGAAAGACACCCCAAGTTGGTACTGCACGACGACGGATGGCATGGGCTTTCCCAAAATAGATATTGCCTAATTGTCCTTCCGCACAAACCTCGTGCAAGTAGCGGGAATCTTTTCTAAAACGATTTTGATAACCGATCGTTAATTTTTTGCCTGTTCGATTAGCGGCATCGATCATTGCTTTTGCTTCTTCTGTCGTTTTTGCCATTGGTTTTTCGCACATTACATGGCAATCTGCTTCTAATGCTGCGATGGACAATTCCGCGTGAGAAGCATTTGGTGTACAAACATGCACAACATCTAATTCAGCTTCTGCTAACATTTCTTTGTAGTCGCTGAATACCTGGGCATCTTCTGTACCGAAAGCTGTTTTAGCTTCCACTGCTCGTTCGACGATCAAATCACAAAATGCGACCATTTCCGCTTCTTTTACTTGTGATAATGCCGGCATGTGTTTGCCATTCGCAATCCCACCGCAACCAATGATTCCAATTCTTACTGTCATCTCTTTCCTCCTGAAAACGCTTATTATTTTCTACTCATTCATTATAGCGAAAGGATTTGACAGGTTCTTCCCAATTTCCTCTTAAAAAATTCCCGAAATTTATCTTATGGAACTCTCACTAAAACGAATCAAAGACTCCTTCACACCAAATAAAAGCACCCAAACAAACAGTGAACAATCGCTTAAAAATTGCGCTTGTTCAAGGGTTCGAGTGATTGACAAGATTGGCTCGTTGATCTAGCTTTCATCAAGTATTCAATTATTTAATTGTTTCTGATACTGCAATGGGGATTGTCCTACGGTCTCTTTGAACACGTGATGGAACGTTTTGACACTGGCAAATCCGGCTTTTTCCGCTACTTCTGCCATTGGAAGTTTCTCGTTTGCCAAAATGAATTTGGCTTGATTGATCCGGTATTCCGTCAGAAACTGCATGAATGTTTTTCCAGTATTCGTCTTAAAAAAGCGGGTAAAGTAATGGGGACTGAATCCAACATGCTTCGCTGTTTCTTCCATCGTTAAGACATCTTGGTAATGGGATTCAATATATTCAAACACTTCATCCAGACGTTGCAGCGTTTCTTTGTATTGAGCTGCAGAACGTTTTAAAGGAGCGATCTTTTTGGCACGCGGCGGCAACCCTTGATAACATTCGCCGATCAACTGATACAAAAAACCCATAGTCAAATAGCGTTTACCAGCTACTTGCTCTTCCTCTAACTGGTAGAGTTCGATCAACAATCCTGTGATTTTTTCGGTAAAACTGACTGGCCAATGCTTGCTGTGGGGTTCCCCCTCGTCAAAAAGTGTTTTTAAAGAAAGTTCTTTTTCTCGCAAAATGGTTTCATCAAACAGTGCGAAATCAAACTGATACACATAACGCTCACTCTCTGGAGAAGCCAAAAAATAGTGGGGCTGGCCACTGGCAAAAATGTACAGCTCGCCTTCTTCCAACTCAATGATCTCATCAGCTACCCCAATATTGACTTTTCCTCGTTTCGCATAAATCAGCTCGATTTCTTTATGTACATGGGGATAAACGATCGTCAGCCCATCATTAAGGAATGTCCGAAAGCGAAAATCGCTTTCAAATTCCGGAATCTCAAGATACATACTCATACTGCTATTTACTCCTTTGCTTCCATTCTCATCCATTATAGAACAAAGAATTTTTGTACGAAATGCTTTTCTGATTTTTTATGAAAAAATAGTCGCTTCTCGCTTTTTATGGTATCTTGTACAAAAAGGAGGTTATTATGAATTACTACGATCAGCATTTGCATACTTTTTTATCTTTTGATTCAGAAGAACGCTTCGAAAATTATTTAGCTTTTCAACCGGAATTTTTTGTGGCGACTGACCACTTTGATCTCAAGAACCCTTATTCAAATTATCGCGATGATATTCCCGATTATGAACAGCTTCAACAATGCCATCAGACTTTACAGGAACAAACAGCAACGAAACTTTTGAAAGGGATCGAAATCGGTGTCGTTCCTGGGCAAGAAACACAAATACGCGACTATCTGGATCAGCATCCTTATGACCTGAAGTTAGTCAGCATCCATCAAAACGGTTCCTTTGACTATATGGATGATGCCGTATTGGAGAAAGACAAACTTACCGTCGTCAAGTCTTATTTTGATCAGATGGCCACAGTTTTAGATACTTTTTCTGACGGACATATCCTGACCCATTTTGACTACGGGTTGCGGCGCTTCGACTTTACAGCAGAAGAACTTGCACAGCATTTCGAAAAAGAACTGACAGTTATTTTCAAGAAAGTCGTCGCTCGCGAGCTAGCTTTTGAAGTCAATGCCAAAAGCTTTGGTCCTTATCAAAATGCATCACTTTACGAATATGCGATCCCGCTCTATCAAAGTGTGGGGGGCAAACTCTTTACACTAGGTTCAGATGCGCATAAGTCCAGTGATTATCGCTTGTTATTTGCCGAAATGAGCCAGATGCTGTGCTCCTTCGGTGTAGAACAATTGGCCGTCTTTCAAGGAACCGAAAGATACATGGCAGATTTGCCTGAAGGTTGAGGGAGGATACTGTAAACAAAAACTTCTTCCTGCGAAGCATCCGTATAGCTAGTCGAATAACAATAGCAGAAAAAATCTATCCGGAGAATGGATTTATTTCTTTCCATCTTCAAGATAGATTTTTCTCGCTTTAAGATCGTTTTAATGAAAATGCTACTTCGCTCTTAGTTCATTGTTTTTCGTTTTTGCACATGCAAACTTTTAATTTTGTTACTTTTAAAACCACTGCTGAACACAGCGATCGTCACTACATATAAAATCAGCGGGATAACGAAAGTCACGAATAAAATCCCTTTTTCCGCAGTGCTTGATTGTGACTGATTCGCTGCATAGCCGGTAAAACTTAACACAAATCCCGGAACAGCACCACCTATAGCCATCGCAAATTTCATGATTAATGAAGTGAGAGAAGCAATCAATGCTGTCGCCTCTATGTCTAATTCGTTTCTTATCGTATCAACATTATCGGCCGAAATACTGTATTGCAGTGTATTCGTCAACCCTAATGCAAATTGCACCCCGCAATAGCATAAAACGAAAACGGCTGAGTGATGATTGATGACCAGAAATCCCAGCATACATAATGAAATCAATACCAAACCTGTAATGTACAGATGTTTTTTCCATATCGCTGCGATAATTTTGGAACCAGAAGCCCTGCTGCCAATGCCCCCAGCATACCTAAGAAACTGGCTGCACTCAATAATTTAGGGTTGCTAATAATATAACTAAGATAATATAGAAGTGAACCATTGAAGATGTTCGTTGCCGCTGTAATGAATAGCATTGCTAGAAACAATGAAACAACTGGACGCAGTTTGAATACAGATAACGCATCCTTCATTGTATATTTTTCTTTTACCGGCTTTGTTACATAGGCAGCTTCCGTCCCTCTTTCCTTTACCATCAACGTCCCTACAATCGTAAAAAATAGAACAACTAGTACCGTCCCTACAATCAATAAAACGTATCCTTTCAAAGACGTTGCAAAAGCTGCGATTGCCAAAGGTGCTGCTACATTTAAGATAGCTGGACCTACCGTATATGAAATCCCTTTGATTGATGAAAGTTGATTACGCCCTTCATCCTCTTGCGTCAGTACGGGGATTAAACTATTCAAAGGAATATCCATAAAATCAAAATTAATTCCTAGAAGGATGTAAGAAATACTAATAGCAATGATTTTTTGAGCTGGAAATAGGAGAGGCGAAAACCAAACAAGCAAATAGTTTAAGCAACAGATGATGACTCCTAAAATCAACACAGGTTTGTATTTCCCTATCTTTGTTCTTGGAAAACGATCAATCACAAAACCAATAAGTGGATCACTAACGCCATCTAAAAGTCTCGAAACAAGGAATAACATTCCTACCAAAGCTGGATTAACACCAATGACATCCGTATAGAAAATTAACAAATACGTATTTAATAGTGTCATAATAGGAATATTCCCTAGATTTGTTAAGGCAAATCCGAGTTTTTCAGACACTTTTAACCGATCACTATTCATTGCTTTCTTCCTTTCTTTGATGAATCCAGCTTAGACCTTTTTTACAACCTCATAACTTACAGGTTGATTGGCAAACATTGGCTGCTCTTTTCCATCTATCCGCAAGATCCCACCGTCTCGATTTGTACAAATTGTTAAGCACGTATCTGTCTTCTCAATCTTCACCCAGCCACCTTTAACTGGGAATATACACGTTAATTGATGAAAAGAATCGAGCTTAGGGTCAACTAAGAATGTTTCATAACCTGGTCGAATAGGTTGAATTCCTGCGAAATAACGTCCTAATAAGTAGATAGGACTGGCTCCCCATGCATGACATAAACTTTTCCCAAAAGGATCCCCATACATTTCATAAATAGCATTTCCACTTTCTCCAGGAATATACTCCTCCCAGAAAGTAACCGCTTCTTGTTCCACCATTCCACCCCAGTAGTCAAGAATAATCTCATGTACTTGACTTGTCTGTCCCAGTTTACAAAGGGCATCTTGTTCGAAGAATTTGAAGTAAGGAGTTGTGATTTGAGTGACTTCATCATTAAGCAATACATTTTTCAAAATTTGTTGCTTTTTCGTTTCATCTACAAAGTCGAATAAGACCGCAAAAATATTGGCATGGCGTGTCACATTTCTCTTTCCAGATAGATAAGAATCAATAAATGCCCCTTTTTCTTCATCCCAGAAATAACTCATTAAATTAGCTTTCAACTGTTCATATCTTGTCACATAGTGATCAATATCACGATTCAAGATAGAGCCACAAACAGTCATAGCTTTGTATGCTTTCAATAACAGGACTTGTTCCGCTGCCAATGTCCCTTCCTTATCTATTTCAGACCAATCAATAAAAATCCAGTCCTTTTCGCGACCATAAATAAATCCTAACTCATTGGTTTGTTTTTCAAGATAGTCCATCATAGTCACCATTTTCGAATAAATCTGTGCAAGAAATGAGCTGTCCCCAGACATCATATAGTGATTTTCAATCCCTATGATCCATAAAATGGAATAATCAACAATTGTATTCATATGCTGTTTTACTTCATTTTGACCTCGCAATGCCATGATCGTTCGCTTATTGATATCTTCATCAAAGAATAAGTATTGGTTGATAAAATAGCTTTGGTAAGCATCCCCTGACCAGATCCAGCGATCTCGTTTGATTCCGTCAATAAAGAAAAGCCCACTGCACAATGTAAAGGTTTCTATAGATATATCCCATATTCGATTCATCACAGAGTCATCTGATTTGAATGTGGCTTGATTGTGTATGGGAAGATATTCATGCATCGCACGAATATCAATTGCTTCTGGTGCTATATTAGGAATGAAAAGATAACGAAAAGCACGTTTGCGAATGTTTGTTTCTTTTCTTACATTTTCCTGTTTGTAATAACACATTTGACTATCACATGCTTCTGCTTCTGATTCTCCATAGCAAATAGATATCGGTATCTCCGACAACAATTTATCGATCATTAATGAACCGAAAATCGTCCGTCCATAATCAAACAACGTGCCGCCAGCAACCGCCGTCTTCGAAACAGGGAAACAAGTTTCTATTTCATAATAGACTTTATTAGGGTCTTGCTCTTTATTCATATAAAGATTGCTCCATCCTACTGGAGCTTCTTCAACAAAGTTACTGCAATACCAGCCTTCATCACTCTTGATTCTTTCTCCTTCAATATAGATGGCTGGCAAACCGTTTGGATTCCCTACATTCACCCTAATCTTATTAAAACCGGGTTGACAGACAATCTCTTGTTCAAAAGAATATTTCACTTCATTCACTTCTACAAAGCCAATCCCTGTTGCATATACAACAAATGTCGTGGGACTTTGTAATTCATATTCACGTTTAAATTTTACATTTTTATGGCAGTCATCAATATACCAGTAAGCTGGCCAATCGTATCCTCGTTCTTCTCTAGAAAAATTTTGTAAAAGTCCTTGACGTATTTCAAAATCGCCAGCATACCAGATCCATCGTGGCCGTTCATTTGTTATCACTATTATCCGTTCCTTTCGTTTACTCATTTATATTCTATCGATCAACTACTTTACTAAATCAGCTAGATTAGAATCTCTTCGACTGTTTGCTCTCGTTTTAGCTCCTTTTTGCAATTTCATCATGACAGCTCCTGCAATAGCTGCTACTAGAACAATCGCCGCAAAGCCATACATCGAAAATTGAATATTGTTTGGCGATACCAAAAATGGTGTGACAAAGGCAAACAATCCGCAACACAACCGTGAAAAACCATTGATAACGCCTTGTAAGAATGCCCGAGATTCTGTTGGAAATGATTCTTGAGTCCAAACTTTATAGATGGCTTCCCCTGCTAATGGATTTCCAAAATTATAAAAAGCAATCGTTATCGCCAATGCGATGAATCCTGCACTACCGCCAATAACTGCCATACCAACCATTGCCATGAATTGAACAAAAGCGCCAACAAAAAATGCTTTATTCCGATGCTTTCCACCCGCTACTGAAGCAAAGATAATCGTAGTCACTAAAGAAATGATATTCAGCACAATACCTAGCCCTGTTGCTTGCATTTGTGTAGCACCAGCATTAGTCAAAGCGTATGTCTGAAATTGTCCCCATGTATTCGCTAACAAATTCCAACAAACATAAAAGACTAAAATAGCGAAGAAAAAGTTGCGATAAATTTTTGCATTGTTCCCACTAAAAATCTCTTTTAGTGAAATTTTTTGTTGATTGCTAACCAGATTCAACGCAGACTGACGTGCTGCACCTTCTTCGTGGAACATCCGAAATTTTTTTGAGACTGTCCGCCAAACCCACGCAAAGATTGAAAAGACCAATAAAATAACAAAAACAATGCGCGCTCCCAAAACTCCATTGACTCCGGAAAGTAAGAAAGAACAAATATAGGAAATAAAAATACCAATTTGCCAAAATATTTGTGTCGAAGATACTAAACTTGCAGAAGTTTTTTCATCTGGTGCATCATGAGAGACAACGGTTAAACTGATTGGTAAATCCGCCCCAGATGCAATCCCCATGACGATGACTCCTAATAATAAAGCCACAAAATTTCCTGAAAATACACAAATTGCTGCTCCAATAGCATAAAACAAATTGATCCAGTTGAACGCTCGAATCAGGCCGAAGATTTTTGTAATTTGTCCTGCAAACAAAGAGCCGAACGCAATTGCAAAGGTTAGTGCACCAGAGATTAATCCAACTTGTCCCGCAGATAAGTTCAACCCTTTTTGCCAAACCGGTATGGTTGCCGAGAGACCAACGATACATCCAGAACCCAACATAGAACCTACACCGGCTGCAGTTGCTAAAGGAGAATACTTTTTCACTAATGATTGCTGCTTTCCATTTGTGTCCATTTGAAACATCCTTTCTTGTTCATAGGGTTATATTAAACGCTTACACAAAATGGTACAATTTCAAAAATGTAGGTCTTTACTATCAAATTCACAGGTCATAAATTTGAATTTTTTTGAAAGGCTATTTGTTTGATCTGACAAACCCTTTAATAGCAAAGTAAATATTGACTATTTATTGGGAATAACTTATATATAGAACTAACTATATAAAAAAATTAGGTGATTGACGGATGGAAAGTTTGATTAAACTTTTTGATATAGAAGATCGAATTGAAGCCCAGCAAAGAACTACTGGGAAGAATATTAATGAAATGAATTTAGACTATCATGGATCAGTAATTCCAAAAATACCCGTTAATGATTTTTTTGAAGAGGGATCTATTTATATCAATAAGCATCATCGCTACTCTTATACGTCTGCTCATACTCATAGTTTCATTGAAATGAATTACCTTCTAAGAGGATGTTGTCGGCAAAAAATAAACGGGGAGGCATGGAGGTTCACTGAACAGCAATTGATTATTATGGACACTGAAGTGATTCAGCAAATTGATTATGTAGGAAAAGATGATTTGATTCTCAATATTTTAATTGACAAACATACTTTACAAACAGAGCTCTTGAACCACTTGCCCGCTTCAAGTAATCCAGTCACGGACTTCTTTTTGAATGCTGCTAAAAAGGATAGTGTTCATAATACTTTTTTAGTTTTTGATTTAAAAGAACACGCGATCATCAATCAGCTTTTATTCTTGATGATTCACAAATTTTATCTCAAAGAAATCTTCTATCATCGTTCCTTAAGTCTCCTTTTAGGATCATGTTTATTGGAATTAGCAGCAATTCCTAGTTTGAATGAACTGTCGTTAACTTCTCAAAGAAATGATTTAGCTGCACTCTTAAAATATATTAACGATCATTACACAACTATCACTCTCAAAAAATTAGCCACGGAGTTTGGTTATAACCAAAACTATTTAGGTAATATGCTCAAGACAAAAACTGGCGCGACTTTTCAAGAAATGATCGACCAAAAACGTTTGATTGAAGCACAAAGATTACTTAGAGAATCTTCCATGACTATTGATACTATCGCTGAAAATTTAGGTTACAAGAGTACGCCCTCCTTATTCAAGCTCTTTCAAAACAAAATGCAGATGACTCCTACTCAATACCGTCACTTTTCAAAAAAAGTTAATTAATCACAAGTAAAATTTGTAATAAGCAATAGCAGGAAAAATTCTTTATCGTCAATTGAATTAAAGTCACTACGATATGAACAAAAAAAAGGATCCGGACCATAAATGTTTGATTGCTCCTGAACGTCCAAAATGTGTGACGATGTTCTCCTAAACTACCAGGGCATTACATAGATGATTCGGATCTTTTATTATTAGACTTATATCATAGTTTTTTATTTTTACTACTACTTCGCTTCAAGCACATCTTCTTTGGCATGGATCAATTGGGTCAAGAAGTCGCAATAAGGCGTGGGAACATTGTATTTTCGACCTTTACGCGAAATAGCCCCGTTGATGTAATCGATCTCCGTTTTACGATGATTATTGATCAAATCTTGATACATGGAAGGATAGTGTAAGCCAATACCTGCAGGATCATAGGTTTTTTCAATATGGGCAACGACTTCTGGAACATCTAGTTCTACCGATTCATGAGCCGCAACAGCTGCGAATTCTCCAACAATGGTTTGCACCATTTGTCGTGCAGTGGCTGTATTTCCAAACTGTGCAATGTTGACATCCAAAATTGAACATAAACCATTCAATGTACCATTGACACAGGCTTTACGATAGATTGAATAGCGAATATTTTCAGAGTATGACGCATTCAATCCAGAAGCAGTTAGTACCTCAGCCAGTTCTTTGGCCGCTGCTTCTTTGCCTTCACCAATGTTTTGCAGTTCAACCGATCCTTCCCCAAACAATCGAACTTGTCCAGGTCCAATCAAATCTGCTGTCCATAGGGTATTTCCTAAGAAAATTTTATCGGTAGCGACATATTTTTCAATTGTATCTTCATGTCCAATGCCATTAAGTAAGCAAAGTACTCTTGTTTGATCACCGATTAGTGAAGCAATGTCTTGCATCATTTGGTCTAATTGCATCGCTTTTGTAAAAACAATGATCAGATCCGCTGGCGTATCCGCCGTTACTTCGGACTGTGGATAAATGGGGAAAGATTCTGTGATTTCTTCTCCATCCAAATTTGCTTGTAGTCCATTGGTACGGATCGCTTCGATATGCGCTGGCCAACCATCGATCAACGTTACATCGTTGCCGCCTCTTTTTAATTTAATGGCAAATCGGCTGCCCATGGCACCAGCACCAGCAATAACAATTTTCATCTCTATTCCTCTTTCCTATCTGACAATTAGGTATAGTTTACTCCAAATCAAACAAATATGCGAGGAGCTTGCCTTTTTTAAAGTGAAATTTGTTAAAAAAATCAATTGGAATCGTTTGATTTTTCAGATAATTAAAGAACAAAAAAAGATCCTTTTCAGGATCTTTTTAAACCGTCACTTCAGACGCTAGTTGTGCTAAAACTGCTGCTTGTTCTTCTTGAGAGATATTGTGCTCAATGACGTAACGATTGTTTTCATTGGCGGCACATTCATAGCAGCAGCCGCCTAAGTGTGCCGCTTGATTCTCTTCCGAAGTGAGGAACTGACGATTGCACTCTGGATTTGCACAATTGACGTAACGCTCACATGGTGTGCCATCGAACCAATCGCGACCGATCACGGTCTTGTCGACATGATTGATCTCAACACTGATACGTTCATCAAAGACATACATCTTACCGTCCCACAACTCTCCTTGAACTTCTGGATCATTGCCATAAGCAAAAATTCCCCCGTGAAGTTGTGCTACGTCTTGGAATCCTTCTCGCAACAACCAGCCCGAGAATTTCTCGCAGCGAATCCCACCTGTGCAGTAAGTGACCACTTTTTTATCCATGAATTTCTCTTTGTTCTCAATGATCCATTGAGGCAATTCACGGAAACTGCGGATATCGGGACGGACCGCACCTCGAAAATGACCAAGATCGTATTCATAATCATTCCGCGCATCGATCACTACGGTATTTTCATCCAACAACGCTTCTTTGAAATCTTTCGGTTCTAGATACTTTCCGGTTAGTTCTAAAGGATCGATATCATCTTCTAAGTTCAATGACACCAATTCTTTTCGCGGTCGAACAAACAATTTTTTAAAGGCGTGTTCTTCCACCTCATCGATTTTGTAGTAGATTCCTTTGAAACGGGGGTCCGCTTCCATTTTTTCCATATAGGCATCCGTTGCTTCAATCGTTCCAGAAAGCGTTCCGTTGATTCCTTCTTTCGCAACAAGAATTCGACCTTTGATACCGATCTCTTTCCCAAAAGCTAAATGCTCTTTCGCAAAACTTTCTGGATCTTCGATGGTCGTGTATTTATAAAATAATAAAACGCGATAGTTCACAGTCATTCCTCCTTTTTTCCACCCTACAGTATAAAAAAGAAAAATGAAGAACACGAATTTTATGCTTGTACATAACCACACAATCCCTTTGCTTACCTAGATACCTGTCGTTTTTTGTTGTCAGAGTGAATCAGTGCTTTTTCCTAATTGTTCAACAAAAAAGGCCGTTACCTGATCCATGGTCTCTCCACGAACTAAATGTCGTTCTTCGCGAGAGATAAATGTCAGATTCGCTTCTGGATTCTCTTGCACAAAGGTTTCTACATCGGCGTAAGGGATTTTCTCATCTTCCGTCCCATGCCAGAACAACAATGGACGTCCAGCTAGTTTTTCTGGTTGCGTCTGGAGATCATAAGCTTCGATCCATCCCAGTAGCAACTGATAGTCATCTGGGACAAAGAAACCTGCAGCACCCGCATGTTTCTGGATCCGTTCACGGTAACCGATCATCGATGGCGAGCCTATCACACACGCAGCAGCGGTGATCTCCGGATGTTGACATAGCAAGCCGCAAGTCGTCATCCCTCCCATTGAAACGCCTCCTACAGCGATTTGCCCATTTACCAAGCCTAGATTTTCAAAGAAATCCACCAAATAAGAAAACTCAAATAAGTTGGTATGAATGCTTTGCCAGAAAATCAATGAAGGAATCTCGGATAGTTGGGTCTTTCGTTCGCCATGATTGGCGGCATCAGGTAAAATCACACGAAAGTTTTCCCGTGCTAGTTTTCGACCTTGCGTCAGTACCAATTCTTTACTCGTTTGCCAACCATGATAATAAATGATCAACGGCAACGGTTCATAGATC
The DNA here is from genome assembly GCF_051711125.1 of Enterococcus sp. DIV0574. Classification (NCBI taxonomy): domain Bacteria; kingdom Bacillati; phylum Bacillota; class Bacilli; order Lactobacillales; family Enterococcaceae; genus Enterococcus; species Enterococcus sp. DIV0574. The sequence continues at coordinate 443,681 of NZ_JBIOMA010000001.1, read as the reverse complement.
AAATGTTCTGGAACGACTTCCAATACTGGGATATTCCCGATTTTTCTTTTACGAACTGCAATTTTCATCTCTTTCCACCTCTGCTTAAGTATACGCATTCTGCTCTTACCTGCCAAATAATCCCTTCAATCACAAAAAAATCACACCAATGTTTTGGTGTGATCACATGTATCAGGAATGTAACACAGCTTCTCGTGCTAGTGCCAGACAGCCTAATGTTCCTGCATTGTCTTCTAATTCAGGTGTCACGATGTAGTCTGCAACTGCTGGTGTTTTGACATAGCCGTTGACCAATCGTTCAAAAGCTTGATGAACCTTTTCCACCATGTGACGCTGCTTCATTACGCCACCACCAAAAATAATGACATCCGGTGAAAGCATCAATGTAGTGTTGTAGGCGCATTGCGCGATATATTCAGCTTCGATGCTCCAGAAAGGCTCATCTTCAGACAGTTCCTGTCCTTTCTTTCCTAAGCGTTTTTCAATCGCTGGACCTGCGGCCATCCCTTCGAGACAGTTGCCATGAAATGGACAGCTGCCTTCGAATGAATCATCAGGATGAGGCACTACCAGCATATGTCCCATCTCCGGATGGCTGAATCCCTCAACAAAGCGGCCATCTTGTAATGCACCGCCGCCAACACCGGTGCCGATCGTATAATAAACTACACTGGATAGTCCTTTTCCTTTACCGAAAACATATTCCCCATAAGCTGCAGCATTGACATCTGTGGTCCAAGCAATGGGGATGGGAAAGGCTTGTTTCATCGTACCTACAAAATCAAAATTCTGCCAAGCTAATTTGGGTGTGGAGGTAATGTAGCCATACGTTGCGGAATCTCGATGGATATCGATTGGGCCAAAGGAACCAATACCGATCCCCACTAACTGGTCTTCATACTTTTTGAAAAAATCGATCACTAATGCCATTGTTTCTTCTGGTGTGGTGGTGGGAAAACTGACCCGTTCTTTAATGGTCATTTCTTCATCACCAATCGCACAAACAAATTTTGTACCGCCTGCTTCTATCGATCCGTACATCTTTTCGTCTCCTTTTCCATCGTTGCTTTCATTTTCTGTTTAAGTACTGGCAGAACTCGCAGCTGCACCATCATCGGCTTTTACGCGATCGATGGCAATGACGAGACAAATAATCAAGTCCTCCAGATCTTCCTCATAAACCGTTACTTCATAGGTATCCCCCCATGAGATCCATCGTTTATGAATCTCAGCAATTTGACGTCCCTGTCGATTGACGACAAAGTCCATGTCCCACCAATTCCCCTGAATTTCAATTCCTTGGGCATGGATGGAATAACGCGCTTTGAAAAGCGTGAATTCTTTTTCTAGAACAATTGCTTCTTCTCCATGTACCTCAACAAAAAACTTGGGCAATAGACTAAACACTTTCTTTGTGACTTCACCGATTTGCTGTTGTCGTTCATCATAAATCGCAAAGCTTTTAGGAATCTTCATGAAACTCCCTTCGACAAAATAGCGCGGCTTTTGCTGCTCATCCATGACAGTAAATTTTTCACCGATACTGAAGACTTTTTGCTTGATGTAAAGTTTTTTCATTTGATTACACCGCCTTTTCTTTCACATCGCCTGTATTGATCACAGGTTGAGTGCCTTTGTCAGTAATGATCGATACGAGTAAATTGTTGATCAATTGGACTTTTCGATCGTCAGTAAAGTTAATATCCTGACCATCTTCGATCTGTTCCAAGGCCATTTGTGTCATGGAGACCGCTCCTTCAACAATGATTTGTCGTGCCGATAAAATTGCTTTGGCTTGCTGACGCTGCAACATGGCACTAGCGATCTCAGTGGCATACGCCAAGTGATTCAACCGCGTCTCGATCACCTCGACACCGGCTACCGCTAAACGCTCTTGCAGTTCTTGTGCCAGTTCTTCAGAAACTTCATTGGTATTGCCTCGCAAAGTCAAATCATCATCATTAAAAGTGTCATAAGGATACTGGGTAGCGATATGGCGAATCGCTGTTTCACTTTGGATCTCAACAAAATCTTGGTAGTAATCGACATCGAACAATGCTTTGGCCGTATCTACGACTCGAAAGACGACGACTGCTGAGATTTCGATCGGATTGCCATCAGAATCATTGACCTTCAATAAAGAGCTATTGAAGTTACGGACTTTCAGTGATACATTGATTTTCTGTGTTAGCGGCACAGTCACAAAGAGTCCATTGTCTTTAATGGTACCTAAATATTGACCAAAGAAAAGAATCGCTTTCGCTTGATTCGGCTGCACAATCGTCAATGAACTAATGAACAAGATAGCGATGATCCACAACACGACACTGATGACTAACTCCCAAACCGCATTGCGGACAATCCCATCATAAAAGAGATAGCCGCCGCCGATCATTAAGGCGATCAAGACGATCAGTGCTAAGTAACCGTTAACATGAAACGTTTGTTTTTCTTTCATCTTTACTCCCTCATTTCTTTTAATACCATATTACCTTTGTTCACAAAAGACTTCAATTCTTCTTCTCATTTTTTTAACCCCTTTCATCGACCTGCGATCATACTATTTTGCAATCAACCAAATTCCCGCTACAATGAAATGAGAGTCAATTGACAAGAAAGGGGTATCCAAATGGCACAAAAAATTTCATTAGAAAACGTAAAATGGTCATTAGAAGAAATCATTCAGACTGTTGGGACTGATCTATCTTCTGTTGTCGAAATTCAAAATCAAGAAGGAATCGATGTCGTGGTGATTGCCAAAGATGAATGGCAGCACCTCTTAGAACTACTCGATGCGCGCCATGCACAAGGCTATCGAATCGATCAAGAACTGCCAACGGATATATTGATTGACGTTGCTGATAGCGACAACGAATACCAACAAACAGCTGAACTAGAGATGGAATTACCGGAACGTGTCCATCCAGCACCAGACTTTGAATTAGACTCAGAAGAAATCGTTGAAAGCGATGATGTGCTGGATTAAGCTGAAAAAATAGACTACTGTGAAAAATCTTCCCCTAAAAATAGCATCCATTCGACCAATAGCCGAGCAATGTCGGAATACTTCCAGACTTTTCAGGTCATGTCGCATTTGCGGCATAGTTGACGTATTCTAAACATTGCTCGGCTCTTTATTATAAAAAATCGCGTGCTTTAATTTTTTGTACGATTGCTCACGTGCTTATGGAGTTCCGCCTAGCACGCAATCAATCAACTGACTTGTTTTTCCGATCTGCACCGGAGGATGCCACGATCGTTTTTAAGCGTTCGATCGCCGCTTGTAGTTCAACGCGTGCTTCTTCTTCTGGTTCTAGTTCTTCGCATTGCTGTAAGCGTTCTAGCCATTGTTCGGGTTCTTTGATGCCTAATTGTCCAATGGCCCAATAGGCTGTTCCACGGATGACAGGTCGGACGTCTTCTGTCGCACACCGCCAGATGGCTGGCAATGCGGTGCGATCTCCCAGATTTGCTAAGGCAATGATCGCATTACGCTGCAATGGTTTCTTCCCGCGCCAAGAACCAGATAAATGCCCAAACTGATTCTTAAAAGCTTTATTTGATAAAGAAAGCATTGGCTGCAACTTAGGATAAACGGTTTCTACTTCCGGTTCCATTTCCTGATGAAAATGGAAATCCTTGCCTCGATTGTAGGGACAGACCAACTGACAAATATCACAGCCATAGATGACATTATGCATCTTTTTACGATATTCCTCAGGCATCATGCCTTTTGTTTGTGTCTGATAGGAAAGGCAGCGCTGTGCGTTCATTCGCCCATCCCCTAAGAGCGCTTTTGTAGGACAGGCAGTAACACAGCGCATACAATCCCCACAGCCAAAGGGTACCGCTTCATCTGTTTCGAAGGAAATATTGGTGACGATCTCGCCTAAATAAACAAAAGAACCAAATTCTTCCGTGATCAATAAGCCATTGCGGCCAATAAACCCCAAACCAGCACGCTGTGCAACTGCCACATCCACCAGCTCACCGGTATCCACTTGCGGGGCAAACCGCCAGCTTTCTGCTTCTTCCAGATTCTCTGCTTGCGCTTTGATAAACTGGATCAATTTTTCTAAGCGATCACGTAAAATATCATGGTAATCGATCCCCCAAGAGGCGCGGGCAAACATCCCCCGTTTCTCATCTCGCGGCACTTTCTCTTTGATTTTTGTCGGATATGCCAGAGCGATCGCAATGATTGTTTGCGGATTTTCAAAGGTTCTTTCTGGATATATCCGCTCTTCGATCACTTGATGTTCGAAACCAGATGTATGGCCTTTCGCGCGCTGCTCCCTCAACGAGGACTCTAATTCATAAAACGGTTCAGCAGAAGCAAAGCCGATTTTATCAATACCTAAACGCTTGCTTTCTGCGATGATTTTCTCTTTTAAAGACATGATATACTCCTATCCAACATGTGTTCATCAGACCTTCGTCTTTGCTTTTTCTATTATACGAGACCACTTCCGATTAGTCGAATCGCTGCCCTCAAAAAATTCAAACAAAAAACTACCTAAACGCTCGGCGTCTATCTCCCAGTCTTTTTAGGAGATCAGCTGCCTCAGCATTCAGATAGTTTTCCTTGAATACCCCTCCATACAGCGCATTTCTGAGCTATCTAGAAGGGAGATCGTTTGATTGTATTATTTTTGTTACACCTATTAAATGTTTACCAACTAGCTTTTTTTACACCTGGCAATTTGCCTTCATGTGCCAATTGTCGAAAAGTGATCCGTGAAAGACCAAATTTACGCATATAGCCCCGTGGACGACCATCAGTCATATCCCGATTCTTCAAGCGATTCGGATTAGAATCTTTAGGCAATTTTGCTAAAGCTTGGTAATCTTTTGCTTGTTTCAATTGGTAACGGATCTCTGCGTATTGCTCGATCATTGCGGCTTGTTTTTTTGCTTTTGCTTGTTTTGATTTTTTGGCCATTATTTTCTCCTTTGTTTTTTCTATCCATCATTCTAAAAAGAAAAGAAATCAGCTAGCAGAGTCCTCCATTTTCGATTCAAAAACAACAAATCGAAATCATTACTATTTGAGCATTATGACTATATCAAGTTTCTGGGAACAAGTCAATGAAAAGCCCCTTCTTTCGAACAAACCGCTACTGTTTTTTAAGATTTCAATTATTTTTTCATCATTTCTTGCAATGACTTCTTGGCATGCTAGACTAAACAAGGAATCTGATAGAAATGGAGAATTATATGAAGCAAATAGATACGGGACTTACCTCAGAAGAAGTCACACAACGAACCGAACAAGACCAACACAACGATTATGAAACAAAAACATCGAAGTCTACGACAGCAATTTTTAAGGACAATATCCTCACATTGTTCAATTTGCTGAACTTGTTGATTGGTGTCTGTCTTCTGGCAGTTGGCGCCTATTCCAATTTATTTTATCTGGTAATCATTTTGATCAATATCACTGTAGGGATCAGTCAAGAGATCCATGCTCGAAATCTAGTCAAAAAACTCTCGATCATCGCCCAACAAGAAATACGTGTGATACGAGATGGCGTTACACAGTCGGTGGATGCCAAATCCCTGGTCCTTGATGATCTTGTTGTCATTGGTGCAGGAGAACAGATTCCAGCCGACATGGTGGTTTTATCTGGACAAGCCGATGTCAATGAGTCGATGCTGACAGGCGAAGCCGATCTCGTCGTCAAAGAAAACGACGCGACTCTCTTATCTGGCAGTTTTGTCGCCAGTGGAGAGGTCACTGCAAAAGTGATCCGCGTAGGAGCAGAGAATTATGCGGCAAAATTAAGCAATGAAGCCAAAACACATAAACCGCTGCGTTCAGAGCTAGTTTCTTCGATTCGCAAAGTCACAAAATTCACCAGTCTAGTGATTGTTCCATTAGGGGTGATCCTATTTCTACAAGCTTATTTATTTCGTGGTAGTGACTTAAAAGAAGCAGTGATCGTTTCGTCTGCTGCTTTATTGGGAATGCTGCCTAAAGGACTCGTCCTATTGATCAGCATTGCTTTGACCACGGGTGTCATCAAACTAGCCAAAAAAAGGATCTTAGTCCAAGATATGTACGCGATCGAGACACTGGCCCATGTCGATACCCTCTGTTTAGACAAAACCGGCACATTAACGGAAGGTCGATTATCCGTCGAATCGATCCAGCCAATCGATGACACCCAAGATATAACGGCAATCTTAGGTAGTTATTTGGCTGCCAGTACCGACAACAATGTGACGATGCAAGCGTTGCGCCAAACCATCACCGGATCTGATCATTACCAGTCCTTTGCAGCGATGCCGTTTTCTTCTGATCGAAAATGGGGTGCTATCGCATTTCACGAATTAGGGGCAGTCTATCTAGGAGCACCTGAAAAGACGATCGCCAACCAACAGCTGCCGCAAATTCAAGAAGCGCAATCGGCTGGTTTAAGAGTCCTCGTCTTGACTCTTGATCCTCATTATAACGACGCCAATCAGCCCTTTGATCCAGCAAAGGCTGCCCCGCTGGCAGTTCTTGTTCTTGCTGATGTGATTCGGGAAAATGCAGAAAGCACATTGGCCTACCTGTCTGCAGAAGGAGTGGACTTGAAAGTGATCTCGGGTGACAATCCGATCACTGTTGCAGCCATCGCCAAACGCGCCGGATTGCCTAATTCAGAGAACTATATCGATCTTTCCCAACTAACTGAAGAAGCAGACGTTCGTCAAGCTGCCCAAACCTATACCGTTTTTGGGCGAGTGACGCCTCAGCAAAAGAAACTGCTAGTTTCTGAGTTGAAGGCACTAGGCAATACGGTCGCCATGACTGGAGACGGCGTCAATGACGTGTTGGCACTGCGTGAAGCCGATGTCAGTATCGCTATGGCTGCTGGGGACAGTGCGGCTCGTCAAATCGCGAATCTGGTTTTATTAGATTCCGATTTTACGACACTGCCAGCAGCACTCTTTGAAGGTCGCCGTGTCGTTAATAATGTGACGAAAGTATCTGGGATCTTTTTTATCAAAACGATCTACAGTTTCCTATTGTCCTTACTATGTGTTGCCACTTCTACGGCATTTCCTTTTATTCCGATCCAAATCACATTATTGGACCTAGCAATTGAAGGATATCCTTCCTTCTTTCTTTCCTTTGAAGAAGACAAAAAGCGAATCACCGGCCGTTACTTGCCTACCGCATTGCTGCGAGCGTTGCCGAGCGCACTCTTGGTGCTTCTGAATTATTTCGCTGTACAGTTCCTGCAAACTGACTATGGCTGGGAACCAATGACCGCAACTACATTGTTCTATTATCTGCTGATCGGCATCAGTTGTTTAGCTGTGATCCGCAGCTGTTTGCCGCTAAATCCATTGCGCTTATTTTTGATCGTAACCACGATTAGCGGAACATACATCGCCGCAATGCTCTTCCATCACATTTTAGAAGTAGGCTTTTTGACTAGCATCACCTTGCCAATCTTTGTTGGATTGATGGCGATCAACTGCTTATTGCAGTGGGGGCTATCTGCCCTTGCAACACAGATCACCCGCCGGCTAGAGCAAAACGCTACGGCTTGATCCTTTCAATAAAATAAATCCGAACAACGATGATCCCTTCTCCTGATTAAGATACTTATCAACGGTTGTTCGGATTTTTGTTGTTTCCGCTCATAAAATCTTTATTAACTTTCTGTCTTTCCTTAGTAGAAAAGGCGACTAGCAATTTCAGTTCTTCAACTTTGATATCCATGTTCAAAATACTTTTGACTATCAGCAAAATAGGTCTCAATCAAGGGATCCATTTTGCATAGGAGTGCTTTGGCTAAGGTAAATAGAGGCTCAAGATTATTCTCTTTTTTACAAATCAATAGATAGCTAGTCGCTAATTCACTGCTTGGAACAACTAACCCTACTGCTTGACACATATTCACAACCCGAATGTACCCTTTTCCTGCTTGCTGTTGTATTCCCATTGTCCGTTCATCAAAATGACCGAAAACAGTATCCCCGATGCCAAACAAGTCAATGGGTCCTTCTTTGACAACAATCACATCGAAATCAATGAGCATTGCCTGTAACTGTTGAATCAATGTTTCTCGAGAAAAGGTCGTTGCATCTTCAAAGGTTTTGTACATGCATTCGATGGTAGAAATATTAGAAAGTTCTTGGCGCATCTTCACGTCAATTCTATTATCGACCACTACCCTTCTTTTAGGTGTCTGCTTAAACATTTGGGGTAAGCAAAGGTGACAAAGCTGTTCAATCAGTGAGAGCTTTTTACTAATAAACCCTAGCGAGGGTGTAAATGAAATATTATCCGTTGATGTTTTTCTATTTACAGATAGATCAACAAATTGATTTCCAAGATCAGGATGGATAAATCCTACCAAATTTAAGGCAGACGCAGGAGCTAGAACGGATCCGCCCCCATCAGTGCCCAATCCAACATCGTTGATTCCTAGAAAAACATTCAATGCTGTGCCACTAGATGATCCTGACATAAAGCGACCAGTAATGGGGTTCTTCAAATCAAGATCAATCCCTCTGCCGCTAAAACTTGCTTTGTCTAATGTGTGTTGATGAAATCCGTTGCTTGATAAAAACGTTAAAAAGTCAGTCAACATAAATGATACTTGCTTCACTCCTAGATAATAGTCATTGAGTGTATTGATCTGCTTGATCGCATTGGGATAAACAGTTACTACTGAACCACTTGGATTTAACATGCCCAAACTAGTTTTTAGCGCATACTTTTGTACCCTTTCATGCATCCTTATACCTCCTTCCTAAAAAAGACTTGGCATAGCTTTTTATGAAAACAAGCACCCAAGTCTTTTTTATCAATCAAAAATTTCTTTTAAAAAGGAGTCACCATTTTGTGGTGCTGCCACCTTAAAATAGTCAGCAACCGTTGCTCCTACATCCGCTAAGGTCAGCCGCTCACCAATTTTTTTCCCTTGCACCCCCGGGCTATAAATTAATAGCGGGACGCGCTCACGAGTATGATTGCTGTGTCCAATCGTTGGGTCATTGCCATGATCAGCCATCACAATCAATAGATCTCCTTCTCGCATCTCAAGTAACAATTCGCCAATTCTACGATCACTTACTTCCAAACGATCTGCATACTTCTCAGTATCCTCCGCATGCCCCGCTAAATCGGTTTCTTGAATATTCAAAGCAATAAATCCGTGATCAATTGTTTTTACTTCACTCATCAAATTATCAAACAATCCTTCAGAATCAACCCCGGGAAATAGTCGATGACTTTCCGTTTGAATAATATCAGCAATTTTTCCTAGGAAAGATACCGTGATTCCTGCTTTATCCAAGATGGTCGGTGTTTGGACATTTTTGTCAATCCCATACCCCAAGTGAACGACTTGATAGCCATGATTGTAAACACCTGATTCAGGAGCATCCACTCCAGCAATCTCATCATTTTTCACTTTTTTGGCTGATAATAAGTCATCTAAAACAATCTGTTCTCCACCAAAAGTGATCACACGAGAGACTTGAACAACGTCTCTAACCGCTTGTCCTATTTTTTTTAAGTTAGTAAAATCAACTAAATCCAGACAAGCCGATACATTATAGACTTGTCCATAATCAGTTTCCAAGTTATCGCCGACTGTTGCCACCTCGTTGACCACTAAGATTTGAGTCCCTTTCTCACCAACTCGCCGCACTTGATACCCTTGTTTCACTAAATTCTCTTCCACTACATCAATCTTTTGGTTGAATGGCTGAATCAAAGGGATTTTTGGTGTCGTTCCCATAATTTCCTGATGTCCTAAAAAAGAATCCGCACCATAGTGAGCCAAATTACTCGTTCCATAATTTGCTGTTTTAGAAAAATGATGACGTCCAATTTCCTCCCCTAAAGCATTCATTAAGCCTAATTTTTCCATGGTTGGTATTTGAATATTCGGTATGTCTCGAATAATATGTCCAGCTGTCGTACTGCCAATATCACGTGGCCGTACCTCCTGTACATCATTCATAGCACCAACACCAAAACTATCTAATACAATAACGACAAATCTCCCCATATTCTCACCTTCTAATTTGTTTTCCAAGACTGTCATATATTCCTTCAATTCTAGGTTGTCCAGTTTGAATCCCTGACACTACAGCAACATCACTTCTAGTAACAAATATTTGAGTGCGAAATGCCGCAAGTACTGTTGCACCAACTTCATGTGTGAGTTTAGTTGAAAGATAATAATCAATACTATCATTACCAAAAGGTATAACTTCATCTTTTGCTAGCTTCTGGTCGTCAGTAGAAATCATTACGCTTTCTAAATGCCCTCGCCGATAATAACCGCCCCCATAAAAATAACCGTGACCATCTAAGTTATGAGAAATCTCGCTGACATACAATATTGCTGGTTTTTCTGGCAATTCTAGTTGAGCATGTAAGGGGGTCGTCCCTGTTAAAGCATGCCCCGGTTCCCCTTGTGTCCCTCCTAACTCATGGATAAAAGGAATTGTTCGACTACAAGTAGCAGAAGGCATATTTACTTCTTTTATTGCGAAACCAGCCTGTTTAAGAATGGTTATTGCTTTCTTAATTGTTTCAACATTGTGCGTTGGTTGTAACTCAGAAACGCCATCAAAAAGAAAACAAGGAAAGGAAGTAATCCCCCCAACGATAACTCCTTCCTGTTTTACTATTTCAATGACCTTCGTTAATTCATTTAGATGAAATCCTCCAAATTGTCCCTCATAAATTTCGTCGCCTGGTTCAATCACTTTGAGTAGTATTTTTTGCTGGATTCCTAACTCCCTGGCAACAGTCGCGATATTATTGATCATTTCAGTTGAAAAAACAGTGATATAGTCTGTACCATAATCCATAATTTTCTTTAGCAAGTGTTTGGGAATTTGCACAAGATGACCGACATTCCCTAAAGGCAAGCCTTGTTTCATCATCACTAAAGCTTCCTTGTAATCCACCACCACAACTTTTTTAATACCTGCCTCATGAATTTTCTGTGCGACATAAGGGTTTCGCCCAAACTGTTTTGTCATAAAGAACAGTTCGATTTGATTTTTTGTAGCGCTTTCCACTAAAAGCCGAGTATTGTTTTCGATAGCATCAAGATCTAGCACATACGTATCTGGAAGAATTTGTCCTGTTTGATGCAATCTTAATCCGGCTTCTACTAACTGCGGATTTTTGCGCATCGTTACATCTAAGAACATATTACTCCTCCCTTAACATATTAATGATATGCAGATAAAAATAATCTAACTCCGCATCCGCGAATGACTGTTCACTTGTCATTTTTTGTAAGTCTTGCCACAATTCTCTAGAATGAAGATAATGCGGATCACCTTCAATCTCTGCTTGGATGAAAGACTCTAAGCTGTTGACAGTTTCATTATTTTTTCTTCGCATATCTGCCATCGCTAAGTGGGTCAAAAAAACATCAGCTTGTTGCTCTTCTTCAACAATTTCTTTTTCTAATAAATAGGATAAAACGTTAAATACATAATCGTACGTTTCCTGATCAACAATCCCCGAATCTAATAAAACAGTTAATTTATCTCTTATCATGAATAAGCCCCCTTACTAATATTGCGGAATTAATTGTCCTTGGCAAACTGCTTGTTGAATTTGCAGTACTTTCTCTTTATTGATGCTTTTTTGTAGGAAGGCTTTCATTGAAACATCTTCAATATGCGTAATGATTACCGAAGTCCCCATCGCTTTTTCTAACTGATTTTCTTTTAAGGACACATACTGTAACCCTTGCTGATTTTTATCCCTAATTTCATCAAAGTTCCATATCCCAGCATCAATGTGATCATCCTTAAGCGCAGAGATGATTTGATGTCCTTGCATCTCAATAAATTCTACAGGTAAGTCACCAATTATTTCCTTTGTTAGTGCCTGTTGATCTAATGAGCTGTAGTCGATGGCAATTCTCATACCTGATGTAAGAACAGTTTGTCCCTCTTCTTTAAACAACAAGACGTGCTCGCTTAAATATGTCTGTGTCCCAAAATTAACAACTATTTCTAAAGGCTCTCCTTGTTTAATTGCTCGTTGAGCAGCAAATGCTGAAACAACTGCAAAACGATACGTTTTATTTGTAATTGAGCGGATTCTTTCTTTGGAACCTCGAATGTATGCCATATTAAGTTTGATATTATTCTCTTTAAAGACTTCGTAAATTCCTGTTGCTAGCCCTTCATACAATCGTGAATAGGGTAACGTCATTGTTCCTAAAATCGTATCCGATAAAGCGTATTCTTGTAATACTCCATAATCAATGGCTTCAATAAAGGTTCCTAAATGCCCATGACTTTTTAATTGAACTGCCTTTATCTCTTTTAGAAAGGTTAGCGCATTTTGGATCGTCCCTCTCGCAACATCGAAGCGAGTCTGATATTCGCTAACACTAGGTACACGATCCCCTTTTTTTAATTGTAAAAGATCGGATGCTAGAAAGTTAATGACAATTCCTTTTTTCTTTAAAAACTCTTCCCCCATGATTTCTCCTTATCTTGAGGCTCGTTTTACAGATGCTTGCAAGATACGCATAATGGTATCCGTGCCAGATCGATTCGGGTTTATTCGGATCATTGTTGTCTCAGCTTCTGGATCAGATTGCTTGAAGGTACCCGAAACGCGATAAACTAAAGGTGCAAACTCGTATTGTGACTCTGCACCGACTGGATGAGGCAAAGCCCCTAACTTGGTTGCTTCTGTAATAATCGCCTGTGCTATTGGTTCCTTTAATTTTACTACAACAACTTTAGATTGCGCATTGACAATATAGGCTTTTTTAAATTCTGCGATTTCGCCTTCGTTGATTCTTCTACAAACTGCTTCACTTACCTCAGCGGAGATTGCTAAAGCTACTGGTGCATAAATCATTCCTTTAACTACATCCAATGCCTCATGCCCTTGTACCTGTCCACCACCAGAATAATTTTCTTCTCGTAATTTACTAATGTATTCTTTCTCACCAACAATGCATCCAATACCTTCCGGACCAAGCAATTTAAATGTTGAAAAACAGGCTAAGGTGCCACCTAATTGAGAACCTATAGCTTTTGTCTTTAAAGCCGCATAATTATCATCTGTAATAATTGGAATTAGTGGATTCACCCTACGAATAGTGGCAATCAGTTGTGCTAAGTCATATGAATCTGAAATTTTTTGCCTCGTGACTTGGATTAGAACTCCATCAACTTGCCTTTCATTTAAGGCCTGTGTCACACTCGTCTGATCATTAAAGTCAGCATGAATTGTCTGGATTCCCAACATCTCAATTGAAACCTTCGTAGTAGGATAAATGGGGGCATCATGCACTAACAACGTTTTACCAGTTCCTACTGCAGCATGGAGGGCTAGTCGAATAGCATTTGTACCAGATCCGCGAACGAGCATAGCTTGTTCTGATTCAAAAAAATTAGCCAATACTTGCTCAATCTGGTAGGTAGTTTTTGGTTGATTTAGTCCTTTTACTACACCAAGATCCCCTCTTGTTAATAGTTCATCCCCAGGTACAATTCGTGTAATGGCATCAACAAGCTTAAATTGTAATTGTTGTGCTTCTGTCACCGTTAGACTGGTTAAAGGATAAGCTTTCATGATCAATATCTCCTAATCATCCATAAATTTTTTGGGATTTATTCGTAGCATTCGGTCAATAAATGTCTGAGAAACACCATTTTCTAAAGCCATCGGAACAAAGGTATCCAAAAGATAAGAATACCCTATACCACCTTGATAAGACAGATTTGATTTACGCGTGATATCCATTGAAAGGAAGACTTTATCTTGATAGCCACGTTTCTCTATTTCTTTCAGCATTTCAATTCTTAATAAATCTGGCTGATAGTTTTCTTTTCCGATCGTATCAAATTCAACATAAACACCTTCGTCTAGCATTTTTAGAATATAGTCTGTGCTGCCACTTAGATCAACATGGCCGATAACTATTTTTGACAAATCCGCCTGTTGTTCCTTGAAAAAAGCTACCTGCTCATGCCCGTATGTGCCTAATGTTGTATGTGTCGTAATCGGGATCTTAGTCTGTTGTTGGGCAATGACAGCAGCGGTAAATATTTTTCGTTCTCGATCTGTCATCCTGTCCTTGCTCGTACCGATTTCCCCTATAATCCCTGCTTTGATCGTTGTTTCCGCAATTCCTTCTTCGATTTCTTTGATCATTAATGAGGACAATTGATCAATCGATGCTTCTGTCACAAAGCTAGGTAAAAATTTATCCTGATAAAAACCTGTTGCCTGAATAATATTTATTCCAGTTTGTTCAGCCACTTTTTGAACATATAAAGGATTTCTTCGCATATCAAGATTCGTTACATCAACGATATTTCGAACACCTTTATCGTACAAATTTTTGTATTCTGAAACAGTTTCATCAAAGCAATTTAAATTTGTATCATCACTCTTTTTTAATCGAGATAAATCAATCGTTGTGTGTTCATGCATATATGTGATACCTTCAAGAATCATGTACAGCTACCTCCTAGTTCGCTACAACTGGTGCAAATAATCCAACCAGATAAAGGATGTTTACAATTACACCTAAACTAATTGCCGCAATTGGACCAACAGCCAATTCAACCACTGGTTTCTTCGCTTTTCTATTCAATAACATTAAACCAATGACCCAGAAATAACCGATTCCCGGCGCAATTTGTTCAGATGCCATAGCGCCCCCAATCAGTAGTGCTACTTCTAAAACCTTATTCATTGCCGTTCGAATATGCTCACCCATTTCACGAATACCCGGAAACTTATCCAGGGCTTTTGCCATCAAACTCAACAATTGTACTTCAATAAACATTAAAGCTGAACCTACGATAAAAGCCATTATTGGATTATCATGCAATAAAATACCAGCTACAAATACAAAGGTCGTACCAGCTGGACTATAAACTCCCGTTACGATTGCAGTTGAAAACACCAACGGAATAAATCCAATGCCTCGAGCGAAGGCAGCTAATCCAGCCTCACTAAATTTTCCTTCCGAAAGTAAATTTAAAGAAATTGGATCTCCGGCAATAATCATTAAACTAGTTGCTGCTGAGACTAAGCCACCGGTCACTGCTAACCATGCCCAATTTTTTTTAATACGGTTAACACGTTCTAAAAAAACACTGACAAGACTTTCATTTGAGTTGCTTCCATCACTTTTGACCTGAATGGCGTACACAATCATGAAAATCATACCAACCAGTAATGACATTCCCTCCGCACTCAGTGTTAAGGAAGTTCCATTACCTAAATCAAACGTACCAAAGCGCTTCACTGCAAATAAAGTTAATAATGTGGCTGCAAAAGAAATAGCTCCTTTTTTAAATCCATGCTGACTAGCAATTGCGACAGCTGGAAAAATGCTAAAAGAAATAACAACTGGTGTCCCTACCATAGACAAAGAATCCATGAAATTCACGGGCATCATTGCAAATAAATCAACTACCGCCTGCAATCCTAGAACAAGACCAATTCCATACATAGCGCCTATAATTGCCGAAATGATGATACCAGACTTGCCTTCTGGCGCCCAGGATCCGATGATATCCGTCATTAATAAAACACTATGAACCAGTAAAATAGATGCCCCGATGGATACTGGAATACCAAAACCAATAACTAGACCAAAACTCAATGCAAAGCTCGTAGCAGCAATTTCTTTTTTCCCAATCTTTCCTTCTAAAAATTCAGGAACAATTGGTCGTAATCCATCGTTAAATACTGCGATACCTTTATTTGCCAACACTGCACATATTCCACCTAACAACGCGATTGCAACTAACTCAATAATTTTTGATGAATCCATCTTCTTTCCTCCGCTAGATTATAGTTTTTTTCAACTCATCCATGATGATCGGTATAACCGTTTCTTTATGCTGAGCTGTAAAGCCAAAGGCAGTTTTACCTGATTGTACATTCTCACGGATTTCTGCTTCAGGCATTACATTTCCCGGCATTGAAACAGTTACACAATTTTCTCTTCCTAATAGTGCTAAAGCCATTGCTAATGCCCCGCCTCCACCAGTATTACAAGCACCTACATAATAATCTGCCTGCCCAGACTTTACTGCCATAGCCGCATCTAAGTCACTTTTAATGTCAATTTCAAATTGCCCCTCACTAAATTTTTCTACCAAGTCCTTCACTTCATTTTTATCAATCTGACCGCCAATAACAATTTTTTTCATAGAAATCCTCCATTCCCAATATACATTTTTTTGTACATTGAATAACAAAATAATGATTACACTTGGATTGTAATCGGTAACAAACTCAAATGCAAGTACTTTTTTTAAATCCCTATAAAATTTAGGCAAAAAGAAAAGATGCATAGGAGTAATTTTCTATTTATAAACAACTATTTAATCGATTGATCTTCTTACCGTTGCTCAATTCCTCTTTCACGAGTTGTTGTTGATCGTTAAAAACAAATTTAGCTTGTTGTTTGTTTTGCCCCCTCTCAATCGTCATCCATGCAAGTTTTGCGAAATTTGTTATACTTTTAGTGAAGGCGGTTTCGTCTACTGCCGCTGAATCTATTTAAGAAAGCGTTGGTGAATCGAAATGAAGAAAAGTATTTTACTTGTTTCTCACAGTCAACAACTGACAGACGGACTGAAAGCCATGATCGAAGACATGTCGGACAGCGAAACAGTCACTCTTTTTTCATTGGGTGGAACAGCTGAAGGCGAATTAGGGTCTGATCCGACAAAAATCGTTGAAGCGGTCAATCAGTCTCCGGATGCCGAACAGATTCTCGTTTTTGCTGATTTGGGTAGTGCCGTACTAAACGCAGAGCTAGCCTATGATATGTTGGAACCGGAACAGCAAACCCGCTATCACTTGATTGATGCACCGCTTGTAGAAGGTGCTTTTGCCGCAGCAATCACCGCTGGATTCAGTGATGACCTATCCCAGATCACAGCAGAAGCCCAAAAAGCAGCTGAGAAAGGATGGAATCAATAATGAAAAAAATAATCAATGATCCTTCAGCGATCGTCGAAGAAATGCTAGCTGGTCTGGTTGCCAGCTATCCGCAACTGATTCATCAAGTCGAAGACTCCCGAGTCGTAGCAAAAAACGCCACCCACAAACAAGTTGGCTTAGTCTCAGGCGGAGGCAGCGGACACGAACCGGCACACGCTGGGTTTGTTGGTGATGGTATGTTGAGTGCCGCCGTCTTAGGAGACGTCTTCACTTCTCCAACACCAGATCAGATCCTGACTGGGATCAAAGAAGCCGATCAAGGGCAAGGCGTGCTTTTGATCGTTAAAAACTATACGGGAGATATCCTAAACTTTGAAATGGCCAAAGATATGGCTGAGATGGAAGACATCACTGCTGAAATCGTCGTCGTAGATGATGATATTGCCGTCGAGAACAGTACCTATACTGCTGGAAAACGAGGCGTGGCTGGAACCATTCTCGTTCATAAAATTTTGGGTGCTGCTGCTCGTCAAGGACGTTCATTAACTGAATTAAAAGAATTAGGTGAAGCATTAGTTCCGACCATCAAAACCATTGGTGTTGCCTTAAAAGCAGCAACCGTTCCAGAAGTGGGTAAACCTGGTTTTGAATTAGCAGATGATGAAATCGAGTATGGCGTGGGGATCCACGGAGAACCTGGTTATCGCCGGGAAAAATTGAAACCATCGAAAGAGCTAGCCAAGGAATTGGTGGACAAAATTTTAGCTGATTATGAACAAACACCGAAAAAAGTTGGTGTCTTGATCAACGGCATGGGCGGTACACCGCTGATGGAACAGTTCGTCTTTGCCAACGATGTACAGAAATTGCTCGCAGACAAAGACATTTCTGTCACATTCCATAAAGTCGGCAACTATATGACTTCTATCGATATGCAAGGTCTATCATTGACCATGATCGATTTCAGTAACAACGATGCGACGGATGCGCTCAACGAACCTGTTGAAACGATTGCTTGGTAAAGGAGGAATTTTCAATGCAAATGACAACAGAGATGACCCAACAATGGTTAAATGCATTTACAAAAGCCATTGAGGAAAATAAAGGCTATTTAAGTGATCTAGATACCCCTATTGGTGACGGCGATCACGGCAACAATATGGCTCGCGGCGTCGCAGCCTATCAAGAAGCATTTGCAAAACAACAGCCTAAAACAATCACAGACACATTCAAAGTACTCTCGATGGCATTGATTTCTAAAGTTGGTGGTGCTTCAGGTCCACTTTATGGCTCAGCATTCATGAACATGACCAAAGCTACAAAAGAACTGGAAACAATTGATTCGTATGAACAATTAGGAAGCATCATCGAAGAAGGGCTTAATGGGATCAAAGCTCGAGGCAAAGCAGAATTCGAAGACAAAACGATGGTCGATGTCTGGCAACCTGTTGCCGCAGCGTTAAAAAACGGCAGTCTGACTAAAGAACAAATCGAGGAAGCCAAAGAACATACAAAAGACCTAGTCGCCAAAAAAGGCCGTGCTTCTTATTTAGGCGAGCGGGCAATCGGACATATCGATCCAGGTGCCGCTTCCAGTGCATTGTTGTTTGAAACGCTTGTTGCAACGATTGGATAAAGATCCTCATTCCACTTAGGAAAGGCGATACAAAAAACCGAGAGATCTCTTGCGATTCTTGAAGATAAACAAGAATCTGTGCTTGAGACCTCTCGGTTAGTTTATTTTTCTAAGAAATAGTCAACGCCATTATTGCAAAATAGCTTGAGAAACTAGTGTACAATATTGCAACATGCCATCAGGATTTGGATGAACTCGATCTTCATAGAACCACTCTTCATGTTCATTACTTAAATCATACCAATCGATCAATGTCATATTGTCGTATTTAGCAGCCATTTTCTCCAGCATGCTGTTGACCTCATTTTGCCATCTTTGCGTAGGTACCCGCACATTGATCCAATAGACTTTGCGATCGCCAATTTCTTTCATCAAATTATCGAATTGGGTTTCTGTAAAGGACCCATTCGTTCCTAGACCGATCAATACCGTATCTCGTAACAAATCTTTTTCTTTCAATGCTTTGATCAGTTCCGGACTCTCATACAATTGTCGTCCCACATCCCCATCAACGACAGCTTTGGGAAAAATTTCTTGCAAGTCGGCAGTGGCATCCAGCATAACAGAA
The DNA here is from genome assembly GCF_051711125.1 of Enterococcus sp. DIV0574. NCBI lineage: Bacteria > Bacillati > Bacillota > Bacilli > Lactobacillales > Enterococcaceae > Enterococcus > Enterococcus sp. DIV0574. The sequence goes on along the minus strand of NZ_JBIOMA010000001.1, from coordinate 424,556 downwards.
TCACCAAAAGCGGTAATTTCCAGCTCTTCGGCCTTCTTCACCTGGGCTTCTGTCAACCCATATTTTTCCATTACTGATTGTTCGGCTTCCGTTGCCTTTGAAGAATTTTCTCCTGTACTTTCTGTATCCGAGCCATTCGCATTTTTTTGTGTCTGTTCTGCCGCTTTTTTATTGGCAGCAATATTTTCTTTTAACTGCTGCTGTTGCGCATCTACATAATTCACCGGAGCGGTAGCTATTCCATAAAGAGCAACTAAGGAAACAAGCAGTCCTGGAAGCAGCCAAGGCTTTTGTCGACTGATCACTGGCTTACTGAACCAATTGCGCACCGTGCGGAAAGTATCTTTGTAGTGGAATTTCCGCAACGGATTTTCGATAAACCGATAGGACAATTCACTGATCAAGAGAATCAATACAATCTCAATCAATGTATGCAGGAGAACATTCTCGCCGACATTCCCAATCTTTGCTTCATAAAAAATCATCACAGGGAACTGATACAAATAAATCCCATAACTCCGCTTGCCGATGTAACTGAATAACGGATTTGTCAGCCAACGGTTCAGACTAGCTCCAGGATGGGCAGTGACCGCCACCAAGATCGTACAAAGCAAGCTGACTAGCAGCATTCCTCCGTAATAAACAAAGGAAAGATGATCATCTAGCACAAAAAATGTTATCACTAAACCAATAAAAGAAAGACCACCAGCTAGGTTCAATACCCGCTTCGCTTTCTTCGGAATTTCTTTTTTTAAATGGGTGCTGGGCCAAATGAAAGCCAGCGCACTTCCCATCCAAATCGAAAACAAACGCGTGTCGGTACCATAATAAACTCGAGTAGGGTCTGCCCCTGGTGAATACCAGATCGCTAATAAAAGAGCCGAAAGTAACGAGCAGCCGATCACGATTTTAAAAATCGTCCCACGATTTTTGACTAACTTCATCAATAAAATAAAGAGTAACGGCCAAATCAAATAATTCTGCCCTTCAACAGCCAAAGACCATAGATGCGTAAAGGGAGATTCATTGCCGAATCGGTCAAAATAAGAAAGACCGTGATTGATCTGCCACCAGTTGTTGACATACAAGAGACTGCTGACGACGACTCCCCGCAGATTATTCAGTAAATTCCGCTGGAACAATGTAATATAGGCAGCAGACAGAAGCAGCATCACCACCATGCCAGGATACAGTCGTTTCATCCGGCGGACATAAAAATCTTTGACAGCAATACGACCGTTCTGGTCCCACTCCTGTCGAAGCAAATCGGTGATCAAATAACCAGAAACTACAAAAAAAACAGGAACTCCTAAATACCCGCCTCGCATTTGAGTAGGTAATAAATGATATAAGATAACGCCGATCACGGCTAATGTACGGATACCGTCGAAACCAGTGATATAGCGGCTTGTTTTTAACCGTTTGTTCATTCTCCAACCACTTTTCTTTTTTTTGATCAACTGTTTTCGTAAGAAACAGTCAATGTGGAACCATTAAAAAATAATGACCCATTTCTTCATAATTTACCAGATAAAGCAACAAGAAAGCTAGCAAGAATACTCTATTTTCTAAAAAAATTAATTTTTACAAAAAGAAAAAAGCATTTCATCACGAAACGCTTTGATCCAAGCTCTCCTATAATTCTTCTTCATAAAAACGACCCAATATTTGTACATTTTCAGCAATACTGACAAATGCCTTGGGATCTGCTTCTTTCATGGCAGAACGTAACATCGGCAACTCGAAGCGTGTAACGACAGTCAATAATACTGTCTGTTTATCATGCTTGTAGGCTCCTTCTGCTTCATTGATGATCGTAATTCCTCGGCGCAGACTTTTCTGGATCGTATGGATGACTTCTTCAGGAATTCTCGTAATAATCGTTACCTGCATTTTCTTTTGCTTGGTAAAAACAGCATCGGTGACTTTACCACTGACAAAAATCGCAATGGCACTATATAGCGCATACTGCCAGCCGAACAGGATGCCCGCAGCAAACATGATGGCAATATTGAAAAAAATCGAGATGGACCCGATGGTTTTCCCCGTACGTTTCCGGATCGCGATACTTACAAAATCGAGGCCGCCAGAGGAAAGTCCGCTTTTTAGCGCATAACCAATACCGGCTCCGTTGATGGCTCCCCCAAAAATCCCGCAGATCATCGGATCTGTCGTCAGTGTTTCTTCTGGAAGAATCTGTACGAACAAAGATGTTAGGACTACAGTAATTCCTGTGAAAATCGTAAATTTATGACCAATCTTGAACCAGCCGAGAAAGAAAAGCGGAATATTCAGCAACAATAGGGCGACTGAGACGGGGATATAGAATCCAAGCCAATCCGTGGAAACGGTGGTCAAAATTTGAGCTATCCCTGTGATCCCGCTAGAATAGATTTTGCCGGGTTGATAAAAAAAATTGACTGCGATCGCCGATAAAATGGCGTAGACGATCGAAAACGATAATTTGTTGGCATAATCAGGGTGTGGCAGCCATTTAAAGAGGGTATTCATTTCATTCAAGAGCCTCGCTTTGTTGATTTGCTCTTATTATACTTCAGATAGTAAAAAAAGAAACGAACAATGAAAGAAATAGACAAATTCTCATGGAATTTTCTTAATCGTCTATTTTCATTCATCATTCGCTCGTTTGTTCTTTACTTGTTCATTTCTTTTTACTTAGTCTTCTTCAACTGTCGTGACATCAATATTCAATTCGAACAATTGCAGCGGCGCCACTTTACTTGGCGCTTGTGACATTGGATCGGCGGCTTTCCCGTTTTTAGGGAATGCGATCACTTCACGGATGTTTTCTTCACCAGCCAGCAACATCACTAAACGATCCAAGCCTAGTGCGATTCCGCCATGTGGTGGGAACCCATAGTCTAATGCCGTCAGCAAGAAACCAAATTGTTCTTCCATTTCACGGCGAGAAAAACCAAGGGTTTCAAACATTTGTTCTTGAACATCCCGCTGATGGATCCGGAGAGACCCACCGCCAAGCTCGTAACCGTTCAAGACGATATCATAAGCTTCCGCATACACTTTTGCAGGATCAGTTGCCAACAAGGGTACATCTTTTTCTTTAGGCATCGTAAATGGATGGTGAGCAGAGACATAGCGGCCAGCTTCTGCATCGTATTCAAATTGTGGCCAATCTGTTACCCATAAGAAATTGAACTTGCTTTCATCGATCAAGCCTAATTCTTTTCCTAACTTGCTGCGGATTGCTCCTAAAGCCGCCGAAACGATCTCAAACTTATCCGCACCAAACATTAGGATATCGCCCACTTCTGCATTCGTAGCAGCAATGATCGATGCTGCAGCGTCAGTCAAGAATTTTGCGATTGGTCCTTTTAAGCCATCTTCTTCTACTTTGACCCATGCTAACCCTTTCGCACCAAACTGTCCTGCGTAATGTCCCAAATTATCCATATCTTTTCGGGAATATTTATCCGCAGCACCTTTCGCATTCAATGCTTTCACCACACCGCCATTTTCAAGCGCCATTTGGAAAACTTTGAAATCAACATCTTTAACGGTTTCGGACAAATCAATCAATTCCATGTCAAACCGAGTATCTGGCTTGTCGCTGCCATAACGTGCCATGGCATCATCGTAAGTCATTCGCGGAAACGGCGTAGTTACTTCTAGCCCTTTGACTTCACGCATGACATTGACTAACAGTTCCTCCGTGTAAGCTTGAATCTCTTCCGCCGTCAAAAAGGTTGTTTCAATATCGACTTGGGTAAATTCAGGCTGACGGTCTCCCCGCAAGTCTTCATCCCGGAAGCAACGGACGATTTGATAGTAACGATCGAATCCAGCACCCATCAATAATTGTTTGAAAATTTGTGGCGATTGTGGCAATGCATAAAAATGACCAGGGTAAACCCGGGAAGGAACGAGATAATCTCTGGCGCCTTCTGGTGTTGATTTCGCTAAATAAGGGGTTTCGATATCTAGAAAGTCATTGGTATCCAAGAAATGACGAATCACTTGTGTCGTTTTTGCCCGCATCATGATATTCTTAGTCATTTTGGGACGGCGTAAATCCAAATAACGATATTTCAACCGCGTTTCGTCTCCTACAATTTGATCATCTTCGATCGAAAATGCAGGTGTTTTGGCTGTATTCAAAATAGTGATCTCGCTGACCATCACTTCATAGTGCCCGGTTTTCATCTTAGGATTGATTGCTTCCGGTGCTCGATTGATGACTTGACCTGTCACTTCTAGCACATACTCGCTGCGGCAAGTATCTGCAATCGCCCATGCTTCTTTGGATACTTCCGGATTAAAGACAACTTGCACGATCCCTTCTCTGTCCCGCAAATCAATGAAAATCACTCCGCCTAAGTCACGACGTTTTTGGACCCAGCCTTTTAAAGTAACGGTTTGATCTAAATGGGCTTCTGAGACGCGCCCACAATATACTGTACGTTTGCTCATTCTTCTTCTCCTTGCTTGATTAAGATTGTAGTCATTTCATCATAGATTTCATCAAAATGATCATACAGATCGGCTAACTTAAATTGTTTCTCGATCCGGCTTGCCATCGATTTGATGTTGATCACTTGTTCAGCTAATTCATTTTCACCTAGGGTCAGCACCAAACGCGCCCCTTGCTTATCTGCCGATTTGAACTGCGCTTTTGCTTTCCGATTCATAAAATCACGATCTGCCGAAAAGCCAAAATTACGGATCGCCTGAACGACTTTCAATGCTTCCAAATTGGTTGCTTCTCCTAGACCAACAACATAAGCATCTAATTCGTTCAATGCTGGAATAACGACTTCTTCTGCTTCCATTGTGATCAATAGACGTTCTAAGCCCATCGCAAAACCGAAACCTGGCGTTTGTGGGCCGCCTAATTCTTCGACCAGATGGTCATAGCGTCCACCCGCACAGATCGTAGCTTGCGCCCCCATTTTTGGCGCTTCACTCATAATCTCAAAAATAGTATGGGTATAATAATCCAGTCCCCGGACCATATTTGAATCAATCTCATAAGGAATGTCCAAAGCATCCAACATCGTGATGACTGTTTCAAAATGGGCTTTAGCTTCCGGACTTAAATAGTCCAAGATCGAAGGAGCATCCGCAACGAACTGTTGATCTCGTTTGTCTTTACTATCTAAAACCCGCAGTGGATTCTCATGCAGACGACGTTTTGAATCTTCACTTAATTCTGCTTCATGAGGCGATAAATAATCAATCAGTGCTTGACGATAGTTCTTACGCGTTTCTTTATCCCCTAAAGAGTTAATCACTAATCGAAGTTGACTTAGCCCTAATTGTTTAAAGAAATCCATCGCCATCGCCATCGTTTCAACATCTGTCGCAGGATTTGCGGAACCAAATGCTTCTACACCGATTTGATGGAATTGACGTAAGCGACCTTTTTGCGGCCGTTCATAGCGGAACATCGGTCCAATATAAAAGACTTTGTAAGGCTTGTTGTATTCAGGTCCGAAAAGTTTATTTTCAACATAAGAACGAGCAATCGGCGCTGTGCCTTCCGGACGCAATGTCACATGGCGCTCTCCTTTGTCATAGAAATCGTACATTTCTTTTGAAACGATGTCGGTTGTATCACCAACGCTTCTAGCAATCACTTCAAAATGTTCAAAAATCGGTGTGCGGATTTCATTGTACTGGTAATCACGAAAAACCAAACGGGCTGTTTCTTCAACAAACTGCCATTTTTCGGATTCTCCTGGTAAAATATCATTGGTGCCTTTTGGACGTTGATAACTCATCTGTTTTCATCCTCCTATTGTGGGTATCTTCGATCGATCAAAAACGATCGTATGTATTCATTACAACTATACTGATTTGATCCATTGTGGGAAACGATTTTCTGTTCATCATCTGCTCGTCTACTCTGCGTTACGCCTACCGTCGCTTCTAAGCTGTCGCTAAGAAGGACTTGCATAGTCTTCGACCAGTCGCAGTGATTCGGAAAGCGGTGACTACTCTCCCTCCGGTCGCCTACTACTGTTCATCATCTGCTCTGCCCTGCTTCGCAGGTCAATCGCAGTGATTCACAGCAAAAAACTCGCCCTTGTTTTCTACACAAGGGCGAGTTATTACACGCGGTACCACCTAAAATTCGAGAACTTTCATTCTCCTTTCGATTAACGCTCGTTCACGGAACAGCTTTTCTTCTGTTCATCTCCAGATTGTCTTTCCGACATTTGTCCTAAACTGCTTGCAGCCATGGCAGTTTTCTCTTTGAAGGTCCAATAATGACGTACTCGATCTTTCACAGATTTTTGATATTATCTATAAACTACAAGAATCCTTTGGAAATGTCAAGCTGTTTCATAGGCTTTTTCAATACTTATGAATATCGTTTTTCAAGTTTTTCCTTTACACTAAAAGAAGAGATTAGAAGGAGGAATTGCTTTATGACAGATGTTCAAATCGGCAAATCACAAGTCTATGTACGCTCCCTTGGCTTAGGTGCAAATGCCATCGGCGGCCACAATTTATTTCCAAATTTAGATGAAGAAGAAGGCAAGGAAATTGTGCGGACGGCGCTGCGCAATGGGATCAATTTGATTGATACTGCCTATATTTACGGTGAAGGTCGATCAGAAGAACTGATCGGTGATGTCTTGCAAGAAGAAGCGTTCGATCGCAATCAAGTCATCATTGCCACTAAAGCAGCTCATCGACCAGAAGAACCAAACAAAAAAGATAATTCGCCGGAATTCCTGACCCAAGCCGTTGAAGAAGCTTTAACACGCTTAAAAACCAACTATCTGGATATATTTTATATTCATTTTCCAGATGAAACCACCCCTAAAGAAGAAGCGATTCGCGCATTGCATCAACTGAAAGAAGCTGGCAAAATCCGTGCGATCGGTGTCTCCAACTTCACACTTGAACAATTAAAAGAAGCCAATGCCGAAGGGTACGTTGATGTTGTGGAAGATGAGTACAGTTTGATCCATCGCCAAGCTGAATCAGAACTTTTCCCTTATTTAGCTGAACATTCAATCAGTTTTGTTCCGTACTTTCCACTAGCATCCGGGTTGTTGACTGGAAAGTACACACAAGAAACGACCTTTTCAAACGACGATATCCGTAGTAAAAAGCCGGACTTTCAAGGTGATCGCTTTAAAAAAATCGTATCGGCTGTCGACCAATTGCGACCAATCGCTGCCTCTTATGATGCAACGATTCCTCAACTTGTGTTGGCTTGGTACATGAAAAATCCTGCAGTTGCAGCAGTTATTCCAGGTGCAAAACAAGCCAGTCAAGTTGCTGACAACGCGCAGGCATTGGATATCCATTTATCCGCAACCGATTATCAAGCGATTGATCACCTGTTTGCTGAATTTAAATAGTCCCGAAACAAGAGAAGGCACTTTGCATTTCTCTTGTTTTGTATTATGCTGATGAAAACAGTTATGAAAAGGAGCAACCCTGATGTCCTTATATTCCGGCTATATCCGCCAACCTCATTACTATGAAACCGATCAGATGGCAATCATTCACCATGCAAATTACATCCGTTGGTTCGAAGAAGCACGAGTAGATATGCTCGCCTTTTTACAATTGCCATACCATAAAATCGAAGAAGCGGGTTTGATTGTTCCCGTTCTTGAAGTCAATGCACAATACAAGGAAATGATCCGTTATGAGGATCAAGTACGCATCGATGTGCTCGTCGATCATTACACCGGTACTCGACTTGATTTTCGTTATGAGATTTATAGAACTGACAACAATCAGTTAGTCACAACTGGCGCTTCCAAACATTGTTTTTTGAGTAAAGAGACCTATCGCCTAGTCCATTTGAAGCGCAGCTTTCCTGAGATCCATCAAGTATTTTCAGATTATGCGACATTATCGGCTGCCTCGAAAAATTAATCTCGAGACAGATTAATTGCATTTAGAGCACTTTTTTGTATAATCAAAGGTAATTTTTATGGGAGGATGATGACAATGTATGTTGTTAAAGTCTTGCATGGTTACATTGGCAAAGATGGTCGTCGCACTCGTGAAAAAATACCTGACAAGTTGTGGATTTTTGAAGATCGGAAGCAGTCGGAAGCCTTTGCAGCAAAAATAGGCGGAAGAGTCAAACCTCTCACAGAAGTAAAGCCAAATCAATAAAAAGCAAGACAGCGAAAGAACGCTTACTGGCGTAAGTTTCATTATTCGCTGCCTTGCTTTTTTTATTGCTTATCGCTTTTGCTAGTCATCTTGTTCAGTTTCTAAAATTTCTCCTGTTTGCGCATTGATTTTAACATTTGTTTTTTTGTTGCCGTCTTCAACTTTGACTTCCCAATAAGTCACATTCATTTCTTTATCAAGATCCCAATCTGTTGCTTGTCCACCGCCAGCTTCTTTCACAGCACTATCGGAAATCTCTTCCAATGAAAGCAAGTTGGTCAGATCCAATTGATCGGCTTCTTTTTTGACACCGTTTTGTTCGTCCGCATCTAGTTTTTCGGTTCTTTCTTCAGAAGTTTCTTTTGTTTCTGCATCGATCTTTAGTTCAAATTCATTCGTGTCGTCTACGCCTTCAACTTGATAGAAGTACTTACCAAAAGAAGTATCCAAGTCAAGCGATGTGATTGCTGCATCTGGATATTTGTTTTGGAACACTTGGACGGCTTCTTCTACTGTCACTGTAGGCAAACCGCCATTTGCGATGGCTGCACTGCTTGAAGATCTGTCCACAGCTTGCGAAGAAGTTGTTTCATTTGATGATGCGACTGCTGAGCTTGAACTGCTGTTTTGTGCAGGTTCAGAATTTCCAGTGTTATTTTGTGTACATCCTGCCAATAATCCTAGGGCAGCGATTCCGAACAAAATTGTTGTTTTTTTCATGTTTCATTTCTCCAATTAATTGTCTATTCCTTTTTTCTATATATTTAGAATAACAAGTCCTTCAGAAAAAAGAATCAAAAATGCTTGAAGAAAATCTAAAAAAATCTTCATCTTTCTCTTTCACTTGGGAAATCAATTTTAAAGACACTGCCTTGCGGCTGATTATCCGTGACGGTAATTTCAGCATGATACTTGTTGGCCAGCTGCTTTACCAGTGATAATCCGATTCCTGAACCGGAAATTTGACTGGAACGAGAATCTTCCACTCGATAGAAACGCTCAAAAATCAACGCTTTCTTATCATTGGGGATCCCAATACCAAAGTCGGCAACGGTTAGAGACAAGTGCGTTTGATCTTGTGTCAGTCTCACATGAATGGGCTGATCTGCTGGTGAATACTTCGCTGCATTTTCTAAAAGATTTTGGATGATCTGTTGGAAGTCACGTTTGTGCCCTTGCTTCCTACACTGGTTTTCCACAAAATATTCAATCGATTGCGGAACGATCGTTGCTTGTTTTTCACATTCTTCTCGCACGATCTGCGAGACATCAACGAGACTTATTTCTTGGGTTTGGTTTTTTTCCAAATCCAGCAGTTGATTACTCAATGTTTCCAAACGCTTCGATTCTTTATCGATAAAGGCCAGTGAAGAAGGAATGACTTCTGGGTGTTTGGTTCCACGCCGCTGGATCAATTGGACATGTCCGCGAATCGCGGCTAAAGGTGTCCGCAGCTCATGAGAAGCATCGGCAACAAACCGTTTTTCTCGCGCGATCGTCTCACGCTGTTCTTTCAGTAGTTTATTGAAAGCCAACGCCACAGAACGAATCTCGATTGGTTCTTCAACAATCGTCAATTCGCCTTTTTGGCTTTGTTCGATTTCAGCAATTTCTTGCGCCATCCCTGTTAATTTCCGGCTCCATTTCCCAACGCTCCAATAAATCAATATACTGCCAACGACTACAGCGATCAGGTTCAAGAAACTGCTGATCATAAAGAGACCATAGGCTAATTCCACACTGTCCTCACCATTGATGGCGATCTTCACCTGATCCCTATCGATTTCTTGGGTTTTCGTATAATAGATACCATCATCTGTAAAGACGATGCCCTCCAAAAATGGGATGATCCGTCCTTGATTGATCTCGGCAAAAATCTCTGCTGCATCTTCTGATAAAATGACACTGCCATCAGCTAAGATCACTTGCAAGGCATCTTCTTCATCTGCCGAAACATAGGCATTGACTAGATCATTCCAGTCATCCCCTGAAGCTTCCCCGTTTTCGATAGCCTCAAGAATATTGCTCGCACGATTTTCGATATGTTCAAACAAATACCCTACGGATAACAAGATAAACAATACATTGAAGAGAATCAACAGACCAAATAGAATCAAAGAAAAGCGGCTCGTTAATTGAAACTGGGCAGTTTTTCTGCGTGGGTTGGCGAACTTATTCTTCATGGGCGGTCCTCAACACATAGCCTAATCCCCGAACAGTTGCGATCATTTTACCTTTACCGCAGACATCCAGCTTGTTGCGAAGGGTGCGAATATAAACATCTACCACATTTGTTTGACCATCGTATTCATACCCCCAAATCTCATTCAATAGCTCATCTCTGGTTTTGACTACTTCTGGTTCATTCATCAACTCATATAAGATTCCAAACTCTTTAGGAGTCAATTCAATGGTCTCTCCGGCAACCTGGACCAAATGTTTGGCGATGTCCATCATCAACTCGCCTACCACCAACTGATTTTGTTGGTTCTTTTGCTGTTGGGCTTCCCGCTGCAACCGTCGCTCAATCACGCGAATCCGGGCAAACAGTTCTTCGATTTCAAAGGGCTTCGTTAAATAATCATCTAGGCCAACGTCAAGACCAGTCACGACATCGGCAGTTTGATTTCTGGCTGTCATCATCAAAATCGGAATATCGCTTTCTTTGCGAATTCGCCGCGCCACCGTGATGCCATCATAGATTGGCAGCATCCAATCCAACAAAATCAGATCAAACAGATCAGTTTGCTGATTGAACAAGGTCAATGCCTCTTGGCCATCTTTGGCCCATACCGTGTCGTACCCCTCAAAAGTCAACTCAGTCTGGATAAAACTGGCTAAACTTTCTTCGTCTTCCACTATCAAGATTCTCAAGGCCATCTGCTCTCCTCCTATTTTTGCTTCTATCATAACGGATTTTGTAAAAACTTCCTAACGGATTGAAAGAAAAAGATCATGAAGATTTTTTCATGTTCAGACAAAAACGGAGTGAACCAATGCTCACTCCGCTTTTCTTTTATCCCCCATTTGTCGCTAACTGATAGGTATCAACTAACTTTCCCTGTTCGAGTTGGATCACGTAAGGGCAGGTTTCATCCAAAAACTCTTTATCATGACTGATCACGGCTAACAGATCGACTTCTTTGGCAACTTCCTGCAGCAGATTTCCGACCTCTTCCATTTGTTTCAGGTCTAATCCGCTAGTCGGTTCATCGAAAAACAACAAGCGTTTACCTGAAAGCAATGCACTGCCGATCGCGACTCGCTGCTTTTCGCCACCGGACAAAGATTGTGGATGTCTTCGCAGTAAATGCTCTAGTTCCAACAAAGTCACGACTTGTTCAAAACGTTCCGGTCTGGCAGCTTTTGCCAACAATTCTTTTTCGACAGATTCAAAAAAAAGCTGCAGGTTCACATCTTGCATAACCAGAAAACTTTCTCGCAATAACTGTTTTTGATTGATTGGTTGACCATGCAGCCAAAATTGAGCTGCTGAACATTTTTTTAAGCCAGCGAACACTTGAAACAATGTCGATTTGCCAGCACCGTTCGGGCCAATCAAACCCACGACTTGTCGCGTAGGCACAACAAGTTTCGCAATATCAAGAGCTGGTTGCTGTTGGCGTCGATAAGTGACTTGGAGATTCGTCGCAATCAGATCAGCTGAGAAACTCGCTCCCTCTGTTTCGTTGATTGCCAACTCGAACTGCGGCTCGTTGATCCGCCTTAATCCGAGATTGTGAATCTGTTGCGGGGTATGAGAAAGCAATGCTTCACTGGTATACTCTGTGACCAAGCGCCCTTCTGCTAGTAATAAGTAACGATCCGCAATCCCCGTCAAGTAGGACAATCGGTGCTCTGCAATGACGATCGTCTTCCCTTGCTCTTTCAAAAGGCGGATCGCTGCGGCAATTTTTTGTAGTGCTTCTTCATCAAGATTACTGGAAGGTTCATCGAACAAAAAGAGATCATGAGAAAGCATCGTTGCACAAGCGATTGCTACTCGCTGCTTTTCGCCACCAGACAGTTCGAAAACACTTGCATCCAACAATTCTGACAAAGAAAATTGTTCTGCCGCTTCTTTGATCCGTTTTCGTATTTCTACTGGCTCTATCCCTGCATTTTCCATTGTAAACGCCAGTTCAGAATAAACATCTGTTGTAAAAAATTGTGTTTTGGGATTTTGAAAAACAACACCGATTTTTCTGGCGTAGGCGGGAAAGTCTTCCGTCGGCAAAGAATCCCCTGCCACTTGAACAGCCCCCGTCATTTCTGCTGGATATAGTTCAGGAATCAAGCCATTGAGAACATTCAACAAGGTTGACTTACCGCTACCGCTTTGGCCGCATAACACGACGACTTCACCAGCAAAAATCTGACAAGAGACATCTTTCAATACCTGCTGGGTGCCCCGTTTAAGAGATAGTTTTTCGATGGTGATCATTCCTTCACATCCTTACAAACAAAAAAATAAGTAGTAACACAGTACCAAACACTACATAATCAGCAAGTTTCAACCGCAGTGTATAAACCGATGTATGAGGATTTTTAGCCGACAGGCCTCTTACTAACGCGGTCGCTGACAATTCTGTGGCAGTATTTTCTGCAGACATCAATAAAGGAATCAAAAAATACTCCACCGTCTGTAGAGGATGTCTTACATAGGACCAGCCGTTCAAAGCAATTCCGCGAAAGCGCATCGCTTGGCGAATACTTTTGACATCTTGCAACAATGTTGGAAAAAATCGAAACAGTACGGCCAACGGTACCAGCAAAAACGAGGGAATGCGGATTTTTTGCAAAGCAGCTAACCATTCACTGATTTTCGTCCCACTCATCGCAAATACGGCTGCCATGATCGTCGGTAACAATCGGCGATACCCTACGGAAAAGAAATCCAGCAGGGTGGTTACTATTGAATTGTTTTGCCCTGCAAAAAAACCTTCTACCAAAGACAATAATAGAAACAGCCCGAAAAACAACAATCCCTTTCGCCAGAAACCGCTAAGTAGAAACAAGATAAACAAAAAGCTGATCACAATCAACTCTTTTGTCCACGTCAATGAAATCATCAATGTGACACTTGCAAAGAATGTCACAAATAATTTGCATCTGGGGTCAAGTGAGAGCCTAGTCACATCGATCTCCCGTTTGTTTGATGCAACGTTGGTTGGAAATGTTTTTGATATAGACGAGCACCGAGGCCTATCCCGACAATCGAAGCAACCAGTACAGCGAGCCCGCAAATCACCAGCATCGCTGTGGAAGTATGAGCAAAGACCCCTGCAATATAGCTTTGGTCTTTTCCACGAGCAACTAGCGAATCAATATACGCATTTTTCATGAACCACAATGGCAAGATGGGACCCATTAAACCAAAGCTGAATACGGTATAACTAATAGTTGTCTTGAGACTTCCTTTCCACTTGCTTTTATACTGAATCGTATCTGCCAGTACTGCACATAAAATATTCGGCATAAAGGCTAGCGGAAAGTGACCTGAAATCAAAAAAAAGAGACCTACCACACTGCCCATGATGGTGATCGCGCCAAACTTTGGTACTTTATTCAACATCAATAGATAAATGACCCCAGAAAAAAGTGCTGTAACGGCTGGAATGAATAAATTATGAAATCCTGGAATAACAAACCGTAAAATCAGCAGACAAAAACTCATCAATAAAAAATAAATAGCTGTATATATCCCGACAGCAATCAGGTCTTGAACTTTTAAATTTTTCATTTCTTATGCTCCTTCTTTCAAGCACCGGTTCTTGGTGCGATTACAAGCATCTAGTATAGCACATTCCCGCGCGAAACAATGGAAATGATGCTTATCTAGTCTAAGACGGTATAATCTGTGCCAAATTCAAGTGCTACCCAGTCACTGGAATCTGTCTTCGTATTAACAGTTAACCCATCCAACAAAATCTTTTCGTTCAATGTATCGCGAATCGTATAGTAGTCAGCGTAAATTTCGTCGCCTGCAGAGACTGGAATATCCGCAACTTGATTGCCATCTTTGTCATAAACTGGTGTAATAACCATGTCTTTCGCTGCAATTTGATAGAGTCCGCTTGGAAGAGTGGCATTGGCTTCCCAAGTGAAATGATTTCCTGCTTTATTGGAGAAACCTTTTCCTTCTTCAACGGTCTTATCTGGTTCAAGCAAAGATTCCATAATGTTCTTCGGTTGAACGACTACATCATAGATTAATGAGCCTAGATCATCACGGTCCGTTTGAGGTACTTGCACAAAGAATGGATCTGCTGGTTTTGCAACGGCAGGAGAGACACCACGGTCATCTTCTAATTCGGTAACTAAATAAATGCCATCTGCCGCATTGCCGCTACCCAAATTCGCTTTGACAGACCCATCTGCTCCTGTCGTTACTGTTTGAGCAGTAAATGTGTTGTCAATCGTATAATCGGTTCCTTCTTTTTGATCTAATGGATTCGTTAAAGCAGCATCACCGATTACCGTTACCCGTTGTATGCGGAATTTGATCCCTGCTAACGGCTACTTTGTAACTGTATCATCCTTTTCTCCATCGCCACGATCACCCAGTTCAGATAGATCTTTCACTTCATATTTCCAAAGTGTAATGGAACGAGGGCTAGTATTATCTGCAACAGGACCTGTAGTCGCTGCATAGGCAGATAAAGTGCCAACAGCTGGAACCACCAAACTACCTGCTGTGAAAAGAGTTGTTGCAACAACGAACTTTGTAACTAATTTTTTCTTTCGTTTCATTTCTGTACCTTCTTTCATATTTTTTTAAATCTTTCCTAACCTACACATGCCTAAACAACCAATCCAACATTTTCGTTTTACATAAAGATCACTCCTAAAAAAGTGCAAAGATTATCTAAACAGATTATCGGATATTTTCGCTATTAGGAACTGACAAAATCCTTTCAAAAAATAAGTATTTGAGTCTCATTCTTACTTAGTAATCTTTTTAAAAAAGGAGTAATTCTTATCATTTTGCGCCTGGAAATGAATGGATAAAAGCGATTTTTATCTCAGACTTGAGCATTTTTTTAATAAATAAGGACATTTAACTTCGTTTTTTTCTGAAATATGTGTTAAAAATCACATGATTTGGGATCGAGAAATCTCTTTCACTTATTGACCTGTTTATGAAAAAGACAAAATTCAAAATAAATCAACTTATTTTGTCATATTGCGCATTTTTAACGGTTTCTCTCTATTCGTTGATAGACAAAAAACAAAAAAAACCTCATAAATCTCCGTATAAACAAGAGATTTATGAGGCGAGTCAATTAATGAAATAACCCCAATTTGAATTGGATCAATACTGTTAGTTTGTCGTTTTTATTGCGGATGAAAGGAAGCAAGAATCACCAAATAGATCACCGACTGCTTCTTTTCAACAAAAAATCTAATAGATAAGAATTGACAAAACTAAATAGTAATCCAATTACTACTGATTTGAAGCCATAAGTCAAAAATCCTAATATTAATACCATAAAGTTGATATAGCGGATACCCCGAGCAATACTAAAATCAGGCCGCTTTTTGTTGATAGCCATGGCAATCACATCCATCCCAACAGTTGAAGCGTTAGCCGTGATGCAGCAATAGTACCCTACCGCTATGAACAAGCTCGCAAATAAGAAATCAAGCATTAGGTTTACTTGAAAATCAATCTTCATATAATAAAAAAGAGCAAAAAATAAATTATAAAAAACACTGCTGATAATGGACTTGAAAAAATTGGCTTTTCCTAAAAATAGCCAACAAAAAACCAGCAGAAGGGTCGTAATACCAGATGTCAAATAAACGATCGGTACATTGGTCACCTTTTCTAAAATCATCGCCATACTAGTGACACCACCATTGATGATCCCATTAGGTTTCATCCATTTCGCATAAGCAAATCCCAACAAACTATTACCCGCGATGATTTTTAGGACTGCCTTTGATTCTTCCAATACTTCATTCCTCGTTACTAGTTTCATTTGATATCCTCCCAGCCTTAACAGGAATCCGATTTCATTGTAGACTACTATACCATTAGTCAAGCGAATTTGGTATTTTGCTTAGCGGAAGAAACAAAAAACCCGCTCATTGAGCGGGTTCAATCGTTGTAGAACAACGTGAGTTTATTTGTTTAAAGCGTCTTTTGCTTGGTCAGCCAATTCAGTAAATGCTGTTGCATCGTTTACAGCCAAGTCAGCTAACATTTTGCGGTTGATGTCGATTTCAGCTAATTTCAAACCGTGCATCAATTTTGAGTAGCTTAAGCCATTCATACGAGCCGCTGCGTTGATACGAGCAATCCACAATTTGCGGAAGTCGCGTTTCTTTTGACGACGATCGCGGTATGCGTAGTTGTATGAATTCATTACTTGTTCTTTTGCTGTTTTAAATAAAGTGTGTTTAGAACCGTAGTAACCTTTTGCTAATTTTAGCACTTTTTTACGACGTTTACGAGTTACTGTTCCACCTTTAACACGTGCCATGTATAATTCCTCCTAATATGAAAATCGATAGTTGTTTGAATTTGTAAAGCCTGGGACGCAATTATTTCATGCGTGCTAATTGTTGACGGATACGTTTGTAATCGCCAGCTGAAACCATAGAAGCTTTACGCAATTGACGACGTTGTTTTTTTGTTTTACCGTGGAAACGGTGGCTAGTAAATGCACGGAAGCGTTTCAATCCGCCGCCGCCAGTACGTTTTACGCGTTTTGCTAATCCGCGGTGTGTTTTTTGTTTTGGCATAACTAATTTCCTCCTCAAAATCTTTCGTTATCTGACTTTAAACTGAAACTCAGTGAGTCATTATTTATCATTTTTTGGCGATAATACTAAGAACATGCTGCGTCCATCCATTTTTGGTTTTTGTTCAACGGATGCTAAATCAGCTGTTTCTTCAGCCAAACGATCCAACACTTTCTGACCAATCTCTTTATGGGTAATGGCACGGCCTTTGAAACGGATCGAAGCTTTTACTTTGTCCCCTTTTTCAAGGAATTTACGTGCATTACGCAACTTTGTGTTGAAATCATTGACGTCGATCGTTGGACTTAAACGAACCTCTTTAATGTTGATTACTTTTTGTTTTTTACGAGCTTCACGGTCTTTCTTCTGTTGCTCAAAACGATATTTTCCGTAATCCATAATTCTTGCTACCGGTGGTTTCGCATTTGGTGCCACCAATACCACATCAAGGTTTGCTCGTTCTGCAATTTGCAATGCTTCAGCTTTACTCTTTACACCAAGTTGTTCGCCGTTTTGATCAATCAAACGCAATTCACGTGCACGAATGCCGTCGTTTACCATCATATCCTTTGCTATGGTCATTCACCTCCGAGTTTTTTGAGAGAAAGAAAAGCTTGTCGATTCGAAATCAGACAATAAAAAAAACGAGTTCTTCACGAACCCGCACGTACTCCATACACAAAATGTAGGAATCCTATTCTGCCCAGCGATACAGTCACTCAGGCGAGAAGCGGGTGCTTCTGCTTTAATTTCTCAACTTTTATAGTATACTGCTTTTTTTAGTTCTTGTCAATGATTTTCATGATTATTTCAAAAAAGAGCGCTTAACAAAAGTGACCAGCCACCTGAAGTTTCGGCTTGGTTCCAAAGAAGCTACTTCTAATCGTTTATTTGAAAAAAGAAGCTGCGACAAGATTTTTGTCACAGCTCCCTCAGCTATTTATTATTCAGCTTTCAATGCAGCCATTGTGATGTAGTTGTATGGTTGATTGAAGTGTGGTAAGAAGAAGATATCAAGTAATTTCATCTTGTCGATGGTTACACCTTCTTCAATTGCTAATGAGAACATGTGAATTCCCATAGCGATTTCTGAAGTACGTGATGCCATTTGGGCACCAATCACCCGACGTGATTCTTCTTCGTAAACAATCCGGATTTTCACGGTATCGTTTTCTTTCATGAATCCAGGTTTTTGCGTATCTTCATAATCTGAATACTTCACTTTCACACCGTTACGTTCTGCTGCTTCTACGGAAAGACCGGTAGAAACCATGTTGTAACCAAAGATTGAGATTCCGTTTGATCCTTGGACCCCAGTTGATTCCAATGATGTACCGCCAATGTTATGGCCAGCTACGATCCCTGAGCGAACGGCATTTGTTGCTAAAGCGATGTAGGTCGTTTGTTGCAATGCATTTGAATAAACCGTTGCACAGTCTCCAACCGCAAAAACATCTGGGTCACTTGTTTGTTGGTGACGGTCTACCAAGTAGGCACCATTCGTAAATAGTTCCAAGTGCTCTTTGCCTAATGTATTGTTTGGCAAGAAGCCGATCGCATTGATCACAAGATCCACTGGATATTCTCCATTATCCGTTACCACTGCTTCTACTTTGTCGGTTCCTTTGTATTCTCGAGCTAATTCACCAAAGTGCAATTCGATCCCATGCTCTGCTAAGTTTTGATCCATGTCATCCGTGAACCATTTGTCATAGTAGTTTGGTAATGCACGGTTAGCGGCATCAAATAAAAGAACGTTTTTACCACGACGTTTTGCAGCTTCTGCAATTTCCACTCCAATATAGCCGGCCCCGATGACAGCAACATTTTTTACTTCTTCAGCTGCTAGTTCTTTATCCACAGATTGGCCATCTTGGAATCTCTTCAAGAAATGAATATTGGCTAAATCACGACCAGGTACTTTTGGCGAAATTGGTACTGAACCTGTTGCTAAAACAAGTTTGTCATATGTTTCTACCACTTCTTCACCATCTTTTGTTACTGCATGAACCGTTTTTTTCTCAAAATCAATATGGTCAACAGTTGTTTCCATATAGATTTTTGCTCCCTTTGCCTCAAAATCTTCCCGTTTTGTATAGAATAAGCCTTCATACGAATCGATTTGACGTCCAACCCATAATGCAGTCCCACAACCAAGGTAACTGAGGTTTGTATTCCGATCGATCATTACAACTTCTTGATCTTGGTAATTGTCTAATAAGGTATTTGCTGCGGCAATCCCTGCGTGGTTCGCACCAATAATCACTGTTTTTGTCATGGAAAAATTTCCCCCTTTTGTTTATGGTTTCATTATAGCTACATTGTGAATTTAAAAACTATCAAGATTTTCGCAAACCGTTAAAAAAATGACAGTTTTTACTGGTTATTGCCGAATTATCCTTGAATTATGCTTCTGAAATGAAGATTTTTCTTAAAACAATTCATAACCTTGTGAATATAAGCGTATTTATTTTTCATAAAACCTTGCTATTTCAGCAACTAAAGTTAGCCTATTGAATTAAATTCACAATCTATCCATCAAACATCTTTGCACTGCTAAAGGCATCGCTCAAAACATGGTATACTATTAAAAAAACAAAATTTTGAGGTGCAAAATGAAAAAAAAGCAGCCGGATCCTCTTTTACCGATTATTGAATACTCAGAAACAAAAGATTTTTATCTTGAAGATGAAGAAATTTTTGAACAAGCTTTTTTTACAGAAACTGATGCCAGTTATGACGCTTGTACGGGTCTCATTTTAAAACAGTGCCACTTGAAAAAGGTCACCATGCAAAAGACAAGACTAGAGCATTGGGAATGCCAAAATGTTTTCTTTGAAAACTGCGACTTTTCCAACATGGAATGTTTGGGCGCTAGCTTTCATCAAGTACACTTCAAAAACTGCAAGCTGACCGGTACAAATTTTGCAGAAAGTTATTTTCGTGACTGTACATTTGAATCTTGCGTCGGCAATTTTGCTTCCTTCAGCAACACCAATCTCAAAACGATCCGCTTTGCAGAGTGCCAGCTGAATGACACAGAATTTTACGAAGTCCAATGGAAAAATCTCCAGTTGCAGCACAATCAGCTGACAAACAGTAATTGGTTCCGAACCAAACTCTATCAGCTGGATCTGCGGACCAATCCTTTCCAGAAAATCGCTCTTTCGCAAGAATTGTTGCGGGGATTGATCGTTGACCAAGAACAAGCATTAGTGATTGCAGCGGGGTTAGGTCTAGTGATTGACTGAAGCATCACTTGATTCTGCGCCAGAGTGCAATCAACATCCATCCTGACAAGACTAAACTGATCAGCAGAGCGATTCCCCAGCCAAACACGGTATTCGTGAAGGGCAATGGAACGTTCATGCCAAAGAAGCTGGTAACGATCGATGGTACCGTCAGCAACAACGACCAAACAGTCAGGAATTTCATCGTGTCGTTCAAGTTGTTGTTCAACAAATTATTGTACGTACCTGACAATTGTTCCAGAATTTGAAACGCTAACTGAGTCATTTCAACGGCTTGTTTCGCTTCGATCAGTGCATCATCCAACTGCTCTTTTTCATTGTCGTCCATTAAACGAAAGAACGACAAAGCTTTGATCTGTTCTAATAAAACGGCATTTTGTTTCGTTGCCGAAACCAGATAAACGAGTCCGATCTCCAAGTCAGACATCTCCAACAAATTTTTATTGGTGGTCTTTTCCCGCAGCCGTTGATTGAGATGCACGCGATCGCTATTGACTTCTTCGACTAAAGGAAAAAAAGTTCCTGAGATCAAAAAAAGACTATTAAAAAGAAAATGAATCGGTGTTTGCAAAGGATTTTGCACGAGTATCCGTTCCATCATCGGAATCACATATTGTGTATTTCTCGAAGAAAAAGTAAACAGCCGATCTTTTTTTAAGATAAACGTCATCGGACTTGTTTCAAAATGATTGTCTTTCTTTTCTTGTTGAGGTACGTTGAACACCAACAACAATGCTTGATCATCAGTATCGAACTCCACACGGGCACGTTCATTCTTGTCTAATGAGTAAGTTAACATCTCATCAGTCAACTGGTGCTGTCTTTGTAAACGCGCAATACTGCTACTGTCTTGTTGATCCACTTGAATCCATTCATAACGGCCATTGTAAAATCGTTTTTTTTCCACTGGTTTCCCTCCACACGTTACATGTTCGCTTTCTTCTATTATAAAAGAAAACAGCTGGAATCCCCACTTTTATGGGCTGGACTCCAGCTGTTGCTTTATTTGCGCACTTTTGCCAGTGCTTCGTCGACCATCGCTAATACCTTTTGGGCTGCTTCTGGATCTTCAACAAAGTTGAATTGATCGCCGTCGATTTGGATTTTTGGACTTTCTTGGTATTCTTCATACCATTGATCATACCGTAGATTCAATTCTTGATAATAGTCATACAAGGTAGGATCAAAGGATAACTGTTCATATTCCCGTCCCCGTTTATTGATCCGTTCTAACATAGTTTCAAAAGAAACCCGAATATGGACCAATAAATCTGGATGTTTTTTATGAGCTGCATAAGGCAATTCTTCCAACATGTTGGCCAATAAATCATCATAAACCCGAACTTCTGTATCCGTTGCTCGCCCTAAATCAGCATTCAAATGGAAAAGCAGTGAATCTTCATAAATGGATCGATCCAATACATTATTATCATCATTCAATGCTTTTTTGATACTATCAAAACGTTTATTCAAAAAATAAATCTGCAATAAAAAAGCATATTTATTTGGATCGGCATAAAACAACGGCAGCACTTCATTATCATCGATTGACTCATAAAATGCTTGACTGCCTAAATGATCAGCTAACAATGCAGTTAAACTTGATTTTCCTGCGCCGATAGTTCCTGCTAATACGATCACGCTCATATCCCCCAACTCACTCATCACTAAATATTGTATATTTCATTTGCGTAATCAACTATACACTACTAGATATTGTATCGTCAACCCAGCGCTTTTGAAGCATAAAAACAAAAAATTTTCAATAAAAGTTTAAATATTTTCAGTTTTTTACGATTTCTTTTTCGGAATGCTTAACGAAACAGCCTTCTTCTAGTAAAATAAGAAAGAATCTTTTATTCGTTTTTCTGCGAACTTTTCTGTTCTAACGGAAAAACAAGGATCTATGATGAAATCACTAGTAATTATTAAGTAGATTGCAGCTTAGTTTAAAAGAATGACTCACAGGATCAAAGGGGAACCTTTATTTTTTTGCCTGCTGCTTCCTCTGAGACATTCTTTTGACTTCTGCTGCAGTTCTAAGAGAAATGAGGATAATGAATGTCACTCGGTACTGGCATAGCTACAGGGAAAATCATATTAATGGGTGAACATTCGGTCGTCTATGGTGAACCCGCCATCGCTTTTCCATTTGCTGGCGCAAAGGTCCACGTGACGATCACTGCCAGCCTAACGAATGATTTAACCTCCAATTATTACCACGGCCCACTAGAAGAAGCTCCTTCGCATTTAAAAAATGTGAAAGAACTTCTTCATCGCTTGCAGCAAGACCATCAAACCGGTCCCTTTTCTGTTTCGATCGTTAGTACAATCCCTTCAGAACGAGGAATGGGTTCAAGTGCGGCAGTTGCAGTTGCGTTGACTCGGGCCTTTTTTGATTGGCAGCACAAAGAGTTAAAAAAAGAACGGCTATTGGATTATGTCGATTTTTCTGAGAAAATCGCGCATGGAAATCCTAGCGGTATTGATGCTGCAGCAACAAGCGGCAACGAGGCGATCTACTTTACCAAAGGGCAGCCGATTACTTCTTTTCCATTGACGATCGATGGCTTTTTGTTAGTCGCCGATACAGGGATCAAAGGTCAGACCCGCACAGCTGTCAAAAGCGTCGCGCATCTGTTTGAAACGCAAAAACACCAAACGAGTCAGGCTATCAGCCGCTTAGGTTCTTTAGCAAAGACCGCTAAAGAAGCTATCTTACATAATCAGCTGACGCAGCTAGGTCAGGCAATGACCCACGCACATGAGACCCTCCGGCAACTAGGTGTCAGCAATCAAAACCTGGACGATCTCGTGTCACTGGCATTAGCCAACGGCGCTTTTGGCGCAAAACTGACGGGCGGTGGCCGCGGTGGCTGTATGATCGCTTTGACTCAAACAAAAACACAGGCTGAAGTGATCAGCCGTATTTTATTGTCCAATGGCGCCCATGCCACTTGGATTCAAGGATTAGGAGCTTACGAACATGTATAAAGGAAAGGCGCGAGCCTACACGAATATTGCTTTGATCAAATATTGGGGCAAGGAGAACGAAACACTGATCTTGCCAATGAATAACAGCTTATCTTTGACGTTAGATGCTTTCTATACAGAAACCTCTGTTACCTTTTCAGAGGAATATACTCAAGACCGTTTTTTCCTGGATGACAAACAGCAGAGTGAGGCTGCAACGAAGAAAATCTCCGCTTTTTTGGATCTTGTACGCGCAAAAGCCAATTGTCCTTTTTTCGCGCAAGTCAACAGCCGCAATTTCGTTCCAACAGCTGCTGGTCTTGCTTCATCTGCTAGTGGACTAGCTGCTTTAGCCGGAGCCTGTAACGCAGCACTTGACTTACAATTATCACAAACAGAACTATCCCGTCTCGCTCGGCGGGGATCTGGCTCTGCTTGTCGCAGTATTTTTGGCGGCTTTGTCGAATGGCATACTGGTGATGATGACACGTCTTACGCAACACCGATTGCTTCGGAAGGCTGGGAAAAAGAGCTAAGTATGCTTTTCATTTTGATCAACGACAAAGCAAAAGATGTTTCCAGTCGTGACGGGATGCGTCGGACTGTAGAGACTTCCAGCTATTATTCTGGTTGGCTAGAAAGCACACCACACGATTTGAAAAAGTTAAAGCAAGCCATCCGCGAAAAAGACTTTCAGTTATTAGGTGAAACGACAGAAGCCAATGCCCTAAAAATGCATGCCACTACTATGGCGGCGACTCCACCGTTCACCTACTGGTCTCCTGAATCCTTGCGAGCAATGGATTGCGTCCGTTCCTTGCGTCAAAAAGGGCTGGCCTGCTACTTTACGATGGATGCCGGACCAAATGTCAAAGTGCTTTGTCAAAGAAAAGACGAAGAAGCTATATTAACCCAGCTGAAAAAAGATTTTCATCCTGAACAATTAATCGTTGCTCACGCAGGACAAGGGTTGGTTGATTTACCAATGACAGTGACCGATCCGTCTATGACAAATGAAGGAGTGTCGAAATGATAGAAATCTCAGTCCCCGGCAAATTATTTATTGCAGGTGAGTATGCGGTCGTTGAACCTGGACATCCAGCGATCATCGTTGCGGTGGATCAATTCATCAATGTGACGATCGAAGGCGCCCGCAAAAACGGCAGTATCCAATCTGCCCAGTACAGTGACTTGCCGATCCGCTGGACCCGCCGCAATGGCGAACTAGTACTGGACCACCGAGAAAATCCTTTTCATTACATTCTAGCTGCTATTCGTCTAACAGAAAAATACGCTCAAGAAAAAGGAACCCTGCTCTCTTTTTATGACTTAAAAGTAACGAGTGAGTTAGATAATTCCAACGGTCGAAAATATGGACTTGGTTCTAGCGGTGCAGTGACCGTTGCTACCGTCAAAGCACTCAACCTCTACTATGATCTAAAAATGGATCGCTTGACGCAATTCAAGATCGCCGCATTGGCCCATTTGGCCGTGCAAGGGAATGGCTCGTGTGGTGACATTGCTGCTTCTTGCTATGGCGGCTGGCTGGCTTTTTCCACATTTGATCATGAGTGGGTCTTACGAAAACAGCAGGAATGGACATTGACTCAGCTATTGACCAGTGATTGGCCAGAGCTTTCGATCCGTCCATTGATTGTCCCAAAATCATTGCGCCTGTTGATTGGGTGGACAGGTAGTCCTGCTTCCACTTCTGATTTAGTTGACCAAGTCTACCAATCAAAAGAAGCCAAAGAAAAGGGCTATGCCAAATTTTTGGCAGACAGCAAAGACTGTGTCAATCGTTTGATTGATGGCTTTTTAAATGAAGACAGCCGAACAATCAAAAAAATGATTACCGAAAATCGAAAATTACTTGTAGGATTATCTAGTCTGACTGGTGTAACCATTGAAACACCCGCTTTAAAGAAACTATGTGACTTAGCAGAAACCTATCGCGGGGCCGCCAAGTCTTCAGGCGCTGGCGGCGGGGATTGCGGCATTGTGATCGTCGATCAAAAAACCGGGATCTTACCATTGATGAGCGCTTGGGAAAAAGCCGACATTATTCCATTGCCGCTGCATGTCTATCATTATCGGGAGGAGATTTAATGAATCGAAAAGATGAACACGTCTCATTGGCAAAAGCCTTTCACAAGCCACGGTTGAATGATTTTGATGCGGTTCAAATTATTCACCAGTCCTTTCCCGAGATCGATAGCGCACAAGTCACTTTGGAAACGGAACTCTTTGGCCGCTCTTTCGCTACCCCTTTTTTCATCAACGCCATGACAGGCGGAAGTGAGAAAAGCAAAAAAATCAACCAAGACTTGGCTGAAGTTGCGAAAGCTTGTGACCTGATGATGGCGACTGGTTCTGTCTCAGCTGCATTAAAAGACCCAGCGCTGTCCGACACGTTCCAAGTCGTTCGCCAAGTCAATCCAGAGGGCTTTCTTTTAGCAAATGTCGGTGCTGGTAGTTCCGTTGAAAATGCCTTGCGTGCGATCGACTTATTTGAAGCCGATGCCTTACAGATCCATCTGAATGCCCCTCAAGAATTGGTGATGCCAGAAGGGGACCGTGAATTCAGCAATTGGCTAAGTCTGCTGGAACAAATCGTAAAGGCGGCTCCAGTACCAGTTGTCGTAAAAGAAGTCGGTTTTGGTATGACCCGAGAGACTATTCAGCAATTGATTTCGGTAGGCGTACAAACGATCGATGTTGCTGGTAGCGGCGGAACGAGTTTTACCCAAATTGAAAATGCCCGCAGAAAAAAACGAGAAATGGCTTACTTGAATCACTTCGGCCAATCGACGGTTATTTCTTTACTAGAAGCCAACGAAGTGCAACACTCCTTCACGACAATCGCTTCAGGAGGGATTCGAGATGCCTTTGATATTTTCAAAGCTTTATGTCTTGGTGCCAAAAGTGTCGGAATCTCTGCTACGATTTTGACCATGCTCTTAGATAAAGGACCTGAAGAAACGATTGCCACCATCCAGTCTTGGAAAGAACAGCTTCAGCTGCTCTACACCATGGTCGGACAAACCCTGACACAGGATTTGACCAATGTACCGCTAATTTTCTCCGGTTCTGTCAAAGACTGGTGTCATGCCCGGCATATTTCGTTGTCGGATTATAGTTTTCGCTAAAAAAGAGGCTGGGACAGAAATGTTAAACTCCGCAAAATAAGGAGGAATACACGGAAATTGCTTTTCAAATTTTGGGGTAGTTCGATTAATTTCTCGGAGTTGCTTCTGCTTCCGCCATTTAGACGTGTTTAGAGCGTGGGACAAAAGTGTTTTTTACTTTTGTCCCACGCTCTTTTTGTCTACTGATCATGGAGAGTCGCTTCTGCTTCGTTTGCTTGCTGCTCCGCAAAAAGTTTACTATCGTACATTCGGAAAAATGGATAATAGCAGACAACCGAAATCAATAAATTAAGGATAGCGATCAAGATTCCGCGAAAATCACCGCCAGTTCCAAGAAATGCTCCAATCCCAACAGGTGAGATCCAAGGAATCCCGGTGATCACTTTAGCTACAAAGCCAAAGGATGTAGCAAAATAAGCAATCGTCACATTGATCAGCGGTGTCACAATAAAAGGAATAATCAAATAAGGATTATAGACGATTGGCGCACCAAAGATCACTGGTTCATTGATATTGAACAATCCTGGAAGGATCGCCGCTTTGCCCAATACTTTCAACTGTTGGGATTTAGCTCGAAACAGCATCAACAAGACCAACCCTAACGTACTGCCAGCACCGCCAATAAAAATGTACATATTGACAAAATCACCGGCAAAAATGTTGGTTGCTCCATCGATGTTTTCGGTTAAAGCAACTAATAAAATAGGATTGATAAAACTGTTTTTGATGACGGCTGTTCCGTGAACACCAACGGCCCACAACAAATGAATCAACAACATGATTACAATGATCCCTAGCCAAGAACCTGTCAAATCTTTTACAAATTCAAATGGTTTTGACAACAAACCATGCAAGTCGGTATGAAAAACGGCTAAACAGCCATTGATCAGAATCATCAAAAAAGCAATAATAATCGCTGGAATCAGGGAAGCAAATGCTTTACTGACCCCATCTGGTACTCCCGCTGGCATTTGGATCGTGATTTTCTTTTTAACACAAAAACGATAGACTTGGGTTGCCAGCACCGCCGTAAGGATACCGATAAAAATACCGACCCCACTAAACCGTGTCACCCAAGAACCAAGTGCTACACCATTATAGATGATAGCTGTCTCTCCAGTTGTTTGAAGCAATTGTGCCCCACTATCTGAAATATCGACTTGAATGATCGTCATCAAAAATGCAAACAACCCAAGAATTGCGCCAACAAAGCTGCTCAATTGGAGTTTTTCTTCTTTGCGATAGATGTCCGTTAAATAATACGCAGTGGCTAAACAATAAAAGAGTGCGATCGAGCCGATAGACATAGTTGTCGCGACATTATAAAGCGGGGAAAATTTCAAAATCGTCTGTTCAAAAAAGCTGGCCAGCGGCGGAATAATTTGAGGCAGGTTATTGATGATCAAAAAAATCGAGCCAACGATCGTGAAAGGAACCGTGATGACTCCCGCTTGCATAATTGCCCGGATAAAACGCAAGTTAGCGACTTTATTTAATGGCGGCATCAATCGCTGCTCTAAAAAAGTAAAGACATGATTCATTGCTTATCCCTCCCAATGTCCGTTTTCGATCAACTTTTGATACCAGTAAAAACTATCTTTTTTCACACGCTTTTGCTCTTTTTCATCGGCATCATTCCGATCCACATAAATAAAACCATAGCGCTTTTTGATGCCTTCATGGACACTGATCAAATCGATCGCAGACCAAGGACTATAGCCAATCAATTCCACTCCTGACTCGATAGCTGCTAGACATTGCTGGATGTGCTGCTGCAAATAGTCGATACGGTAAGAATCATGGACTGCGCCGTTTTCTTCCAGATGATCTTCTGCTCCCAAACCGTTTTCTGTGATGAGGATTGGTAGATGGTAGCGATCATAGAGTGTTTGCAAAGTCGTTTTTAAGCCTAGAGGATCAATGGTCCAGTTAAACGCATTTTTCTTCAAATAGGGATTCGTAAATCCTTTATAAAACCCTCGTTCCATGATGTCTTCACTTTGTTGATCACTGATCCCATTCGTCATGTCTCCTTCCATCGTTGGCTGTTCAACTGTGACCGTTGTATAGAAATTCATAGCTACAAAGTCTGGGAAGGCACTGGTCATCAAAGCCTGATCCTCTGGGTGGATAGTGATCTTCACCCCATTTTGATTCAAGTAATCTTGAAAGACTGTATTGTAGCGTCCTAAGCAGGCAAAATCTAAATACGCCCAATTCCGAACGCTATTGAAATAAAGGGCCGCCTGATTGTCTTCCGGCTTGCTGGTTGCTGCATAAACAAGCGAGATATTAGGGACTGGTCCAATTTTTCCATTTGGAACGAGTTCATGGCAATGTTTGAAGGCAAGCTTTTCAGCAATCATCAGATGATGGAATTGCTGGTACTTCTCAGGTAGAGGAATCGTTTTGCCTAGTATCTTGCGATCGACTAAGAGCATGATATTCGGTTCATTGATCGTCAACCAATGGGTCACCCGATCACCATAAGCGTTGAACAATGTCTTAGCATAGGTTTCAAAAGCTTCAACTGTACTGCGATTTGTCCAGCCGCCTTGATCTTCCAATGCTTGTGGTAAATCAAAATGATTTAACGTAATAAATGGTTGGATTCCCTGCTTCAACAGTTCGTTGATGACAGCACTATAATGGTCCAATCCTTTCTGGTTAACACTTCCCCGCCCCTCAGGGTAGATCCGTGACCATGCAATTGAAAAGCGAAAAACTTTGATTCCTAGTTCTGCTAACAAGGCGATATCTTCCTTGTAGCGATGGTAATGATCCACCGCTACTGTAAAATCGGCGATCTCGTTATTGTCTCGGGGACGAGTATCTTGAACACTTAGTCCTTTACCATCCGCTAAATAAGCTCCTTCTGTTTGATGTGCGGAAATGGATGCTCCCCATAAAAAATCTGTTGGAAATTTTGATGTCATGATGTTCTCCTGTCTTTTTTAGTAAATCGCTTTCTGGTATTTAGGATAATCGTCTCCTTGATCAAAAGCAATAGCCGGACAAGAACTGTTCATGAAAGAATATTTATGAACGATTCTCCTTAATTGATTGTCTGAGAAAAGCTTCAATGCCAAATTAAAATCATAGCAGCGAAAACTGCAGACCTTGAGAAGAAAATTGCGCCGTCTCGATCTCTGTAAGTTGCCTATTGCTAAACAAGCGATTCGCCATAAACGTACGATCAATCATAAATCCTCGGACATGGCCGATATTTTCTCCTTCCGTATAGATGATTTTCTCTCCTTGAGTATGCTGAAGCATCGTCCGATACACAAAGGATTCACTTAGTGTCGTTGTTGTGATTTCATGGGAGTCGATTCCTGAGGCTTCAATCAAACACAAATCAGCCGTATATTTGCTGAAAGCCAGTGTCGCTATATCTCCGACTAACGCAGTGGAGTTGCTTTCCACTTCTCCTCCACACAGACAAACAATCGCCCGTCCTGGTTTTAGATCAATCAATGCGGAATGGTCATTGGTCACAATCGTTAAATCAAAATCAGCAACTGCGTGGATCAATTCTTTCGACCAGCGTCCAGCCCCCACAAAAATCAATTTCTTTTCTTGCAGCAAAAGGTGTAACGGTGGAAGCAGTCGCTGCCAAGGAAATTCTTCTACCGATCCAAGTTGCTGGGATTCTCTTTTTTCTGATTTCTTGATCCGTTTCACGCCGCCATAATAACGTTCAATCAACTGCTTTTTTTCCAGAAACAACAAATCCCTGCGAATCGTCACTTCTGATACTTGAAATCGATCCGCTAATTCTGAAACAGTCCCATAATCATACTTATCTAAGTAGGTGATCAAGGCCTCTCGTCGTCGAAAAACACTTCCCTGTGTGGCTTTCATTTTTTCACCTTCTATACGTTTTTTGAATTTTTGATTGCCCGACCTCTTTGAGTCAGTTTACCTTATTATCAGCGAAATGTCTGTGCCTTATGTCGTAAAAACCCCCCAGTAATCGAATCGATTACTGGGGGGTTGGACGTTGATTTACGTTTGCAAAATCTTCTCTTGCGGATAACTAGTTAAGAAAATTATTTCTTCTCTGCTTTATCGTCAGTCAATAATGCTTTGCGAGACAAATTAATTCGACCTTGTTTGTCGATCTCTGTGACTTTCACAAGAACTTCATCGCCTTCTTTGACAACATCTTCTACTTTGTTGACCCGTTCATTTGCAAGTTGAGAAATGTGAACTAACCCATCTTTGCCTTTGATCAAGTTGACAAAAGCGCCGAATTTTTCAACACGAACAACTTTTCCTAAATAAACTTCGCCAACTTTGACTTCTTTTGTTAGATCTTCAATGATCTTAATAGCTTTCTTGATCATTTCCGCATCAGAAGAAGCAATTGATACTTTTCCGTCTTGATCGATGTCGATCTTCACGCCTGTTTCATCAATGATGCCATTGATCGTGTCGCCACCTTTACCAATCACATCTTTGATTTTGGCTGGGTCGATTTGGATCATCTCGATCTTCGGTGCGTATGGACTCAATTCTTCCCGTGGCGCAGCAATAGTTGAAGTCAATTCATTTAAGATTTCCATCCGTGCTTTTTTCGCTTGCGATAGAGCTTCAGTTAAGATTTGCTCGGTGATTCCTTGGATCTTGATATCCATTTGTAAGGCTGTGATTCCATCTTTTGTTCCGGCAACTTTAAAGTCCATATCGCCTAAATGATCTTCCAATCCTTGGATGTCGGTCAAGATCGTATAGTTTTCGCCATCAGAGACAAGTCCCATCGCGATACCAGCAACAGGGGCTTTGATTGGAACACCAGCATCCATCAATGCCAATGTACCCGCACAAATACTTGCTTGTGAGGATGAACCATTGGATTCTAATACTTCTGCCACTAAACGGATTGTGTAAGGGAAATCCTCTTCACTTGGGATTACTTGCGCCAAGGCACGTTCACCTAAAGCGCCATGTCCGATCTCACGACGGCCTGGAGAACCGGCACGTCCTGTTGAACCAACTGAAAACTGCGGGAAATTATAGTGGTGGATGAACCGTTTTGATTCTTCTACCCCTAAACCATCAATGATTTGATGTTCACCCAATGGTGCCAATGTACAAGCAGATAATGCTTGCGTTTGCCCACGAGTGAATAGTCCTGAACCATGAACACGAGGCAACAGACCGATTTCTGAGGCTAATGGACGAATTTCATCCAATTTCCGGCCATCGGGACGAATTTTGTCGATCGTGATCAATTCACGGACAACATCTTTTTCAAGGTCTTCTGCGATTTGTTTCACTTCTTTTAGAAGCTGCGCTTCATCCTCATGACCCGCAAATTTTTCTGCATAAACTTCTTTAACTGTTTCTTTGACGTTGTCGATCTCGTCTTCACGAGCCAATTTTTCTTCGGTCATAACAGCCGTTTTCATTGTTTGATAGTAGCCATCGAAAATTTCTTTTTTCAAGTCAGCATCTACTTGAAGCAAAGTCACTTCCATTTTTGGTTTACCGACTGCTGCAACGATTTCTTCTTGGAAAGCAACTAATTCTTTGATTGCTTCAAAACCGAACAGCAAAGCGCCTAACATATCATCTTCAGAAACTTCTTTCGCTCCTGATTCTACCATGTTGATGGCTTTTTTCGTACCAGCAACCGTCAATTCGATATCTGTTTGCTCTGCTTGTTCAACGGTTGGATTCAACACATATTCCCCATTGACACGGCCAACTTCAACACCAGCGATTGGTCCGTCAAAAGGCACATCGGAAATAGACAACGCTAAAGAAGAGCCTAGCATTGCAGCCATTGCTGGTGAGC
Source organism: Enterococcus sp. DIV0574 (assembly GCF_051711125.1). Classification (NCBI taxonomy): domain Bacteria; kingdom Bacillati; phylum Bacillota; class Bacilli; order Lactobacillales; family Enterococcaceae; genus Enterococcus; species Enterococcus sp. DIV0574. Next base: position 392,502 of record NZ_JBIOMA010000001.1, on the reverse strand, counting down.
AATCTTGTTCCACACTCATGACAATGTTTGTCACTTGGACTTCATTTCGGAAACCATCCGCAAACATTGGACGGATTGGACGGTCGATCAAACGAGCAGTCAATGTTGCTTCGGTACTTGGACGACCTTCACGTTTGATGAAACCACCAGGAACTTTCCCGACTGCGTACATTTTTTCTTCATAATTGATCGTTAAAGGGAAGAAGTCTGTATCTTTTGCTTCTTTTGAAGCAACGGCTGCACTAAGAACTACTGTATCGCCATAGCGGACGAGTACTGCGCCATTTGCTTGTTTGGCTAATTGGCCAACTTCAACTTGTAGCGGACGCCCGCCCCAAGTCGTTTTGAATACTTGTTTTTCTGTCATGATCTGCTCCTTTTTTTCTGAGCCAAGCAAGTCACTACTAAACAAATGAAAAAAGCGGATCGGTGCTTCCGCTGCTTTCATTTGGTTAGTAGGAAGCTGCTCGCCGTGTCTCAGAGATTCTTTTTTAGTTGCGGGTTTGATTCACCAGTCAAGTCCCGCTAATTGAGTTTGTTAAAAAGATGGGGCCACTATTATTAGTCGCCTAGTACTATTCATCATCTGCTCTGTACGGCTTGTGCCGCCCAGTCGCAGTGATTCCGCTCGGGTGACTACGCTCCTGGTTAGTCGCCTAGTACTATTCATCATCTGCTCTGTACGGCTTGTGCCGCCCAGTCGCAGTGATTCATAGCAAAAAAGTGAGATTCGGGTTGAACCTCACTTTTCTTTGTTTGATTAACGACGTAATCCTAAAGCTTGGATCAATTCGCGGTAACGTTGTACGTCTTTTTGACGTAGGTATGCTAATAAGTTACGACGGTGACCAACTTTTTTCATTAGGCCACGGTATGAATGGTGGTCTTTTTTGTGCATACGTGCATGTTCGTTCAAATGGTTGATTTCTTCTGTAAGAACAGCGATTTGAACTTCTGGAGAACCAGTATCTCCTTCATGACGAGCAAATTTGTTGATGATTTCGTTTTTGCGTTCTTTCGTAATTGCCATGTTTTTCACCTCTTTTTTCTTTTTTCACCTGCGACTGAGTAAAACGTTGGTGACTCGTTGAACCAAGTAACAGGTAGCGTGTATTCACACGTAATTACTTTACTTTATTCTACCTAAAAATGCAAGTTTCTTCGCTGAATCTTTTCATTTTAAAATGAAAGCAACACTCCAACTTATGGTATACTAAATCTAGAAATTTCTTAAAGCAGGTGACCTTATGAGCGTCCTTTCTCGCATTGAAAGTATCCAGAGCGAATTATCCAATTCCGAAAAAAAACTTTTTGATTACATCAAAAAAAATTCTGAAAAAGTTCCTTCGATGACTGCGAGTCAGTTGGCTCAAGCTACCGGGATCAGCGCCCCTACAGTTGTTCGTTTTGCAAAGAAAACAGGCTTTTCCAGCCTAACTGATCTTAAGATTCAGCTTTCTGCGGAATCTGGCTCCCGACAAACCCATGAGGAGATCATTGGCTATGCAGATGTTGCATTGAACGAATCTTTTCATGATATTACTGCGAAATTGAGCCATAATGCCCAAGTGACTATGCATGAGACTGCGGACCTTTTAGAAGAACAAGTAATGCTGGCAGCAGCGGACCTACTGAAAACCCGCAATCGGATCTTCGTATGTGGTATCGGTGCTTCCTCTTTGATTGCTCAAGATATCCAACAAAAATGGACTCGCTTAGGCAAAGTGGTTATTTTCGAAACCGACTATAATTCGCTGTTGCCTCAATTGATCAAACACGAAAAAGAATGTTTGCTCTGGGCTGTCTCAAACAGTGGTCAAACACCTGAAATCCTACACCTTGCGGAGTTTACGAAGGAGATGGGGATTCCAGTTCTATCTTTGACTCGCTTTGGCAGTAATTCCCTTTCGAAATTAGCAGATGTTCCGCTGCAAGTTTCCAGACCGAAAGAAGCCAATATGCGCAGTGCAGCAACCAACTCGATTATTGCTCATCTTTTGGCAGTTGATGTGCTGTTCTATGTCTTTTTGAGTAAAAATGAACAGCTGGCTCAAAATATCTACGAATCAAGACAGGCCATTGCTGACTATCGTCACAAATATCTCTGATCGTCAAATGCGCCTGCTAAATTCAGTGGTCGAAACTTAAGCATAAAATAAAATCAGTTGAAACACTCAAAGCATGCTCCAGAGGTCCAATCGTCTCTCTGAAGCATGCTTTATTTGCTGGCTAATCAGGTCCATTCCCTGAATCGATCCCATTGTCCTTTGCTACTTGCGCCATCCAAAAGCTCGACGCTTTTGGTGTTCGGGTATCATCTGTCAAATCTACTCGATAATACCCATAACGATTTTTATACGCATTCAGCCAGCTCCAACAATCGATAAATGTCCACATATGATAACCGAAGCAAGGGGCTCCTGCTTCGATCGCCCGCTGCAGTTCTTTGAGATGATCTGTTACAAATTCGATGCGATAGGTGTCATTAATCTCCCCCTCTTGCGTTGCGAAGCGTTCTTCTTGAGAAACCCCCATACCATTTTCAGAAATATACCAAGGAATCGTGCCATAGCTATTCTTTAGACGCATGGCAATGTCATAAATACCTTGCGGAAAGATTTCCCAACCGCGATGAGGGTTGATTTTTTTGTCCGGCCAATCATAGCCTCGAAATAGATCCCTCGGCCCTGTGATTGGATCGTTCGGCGCAATCGGGGCTTGAACTCGTAATGGCTGGTAGTAATTGCAACCAATAAAGTCCACCGTATTTAAGGCAAAAAGTTCTCGGTCCCCCTCCTCTGTTACAGGAGCAAGACCTGACTTTTTCAGCATCGCGACTAATTTTTCTGGAAATCGTCCGAGGACTGTACAGTCTAAAAAACTGCGAATATAGAGTAAGTCTGCCCATTCAGCAGCTTCAAGATCAGCAGACTGCGGACTTTTCGGATAGACGGGCGATAAATTTAAGATAATCGCTATCTCTCCGTTAGGAATCGCAAGTTCGCGAAAAGCAGCTACTGCTTTTGCGTGAGCTAACAGTGTATGATAGCCTACTTGGATCGCTCGTTTAAAATTATGAACTTTAGGCCAATGGGCATCCCCCATATATCCGCATTCAATATGAACTAAAGGTTCGTTGAATGTGGCCCATTTTTTGACAATGTCGCCAAATTGCTCAAAGGCGATACGAGCGTAAGCGGCAAAGTAATCTACCGATTCTCTGGCTTCCCAACCACCTCTTTCCATTAACCACCACGGCATATCAAAATGGAACAAATTGATGATAGGTTCGATTCCTTGATCGACCATTTCTTGAAAATAGACACGATAGAAGGTGACTGCTTGAGGGTTGACCGTCTTTCCATCAGGTACTAGTCGTGTCCAAGCAATTGACGTCCGATAAGAGTTCAGATTCATGGCTTTCATCAGCGCCACATCTTCTCGAAAGTGTCGGTAGGTATTCGAAGTATCACTAGGTCCTACGTGATCGTAGAACTTGTCTGGCTCCAATTCGAACCATTTATCCCAAGTTGAAGGGCTTTTGCCATCAATCGCCGCAGCGCCTTCCGTTTGAGGAGCAGAAGCAGCTGCTCCCCATAAAAATCCTTCCGGGAATTTTAACATGATTTCTCTCCTTTTCCATTTTCTTCTTGTTTCAATGGCTTCGTGAATACTTGTTTCTGATTGGCTGCTTCGACTTGGATGATAAAATCAGCTGGCAATTCATTTGGTGAAATGTTCAACCGTTTCAACGTTTCATAAGAAACTGTTAGAGAAAAGTCGACGGTGCTTTTGGCTGGCAAAAAGACTTTTTGAAAACCGCATAACACTTTGACACGCGGTAAGACCTGCTGTGAGTAATTGCGAAGGTACACTTGTACCACTTCAGCTCCTGCTATCACCGAAAGATTCTCGATTGTTCCATTAATTTGGATTGCTTGCGGAGCATACTGCGCATGGATTCCCTTAAGCATAAATTCTGCATAGCTTAGACCATAACCAAACCCATAACGAGGGGTTCCTGAACAATCTGTGTAATCTCTCTGGAAAGCAGTCTCACGGTAGTTGTAATAAACTGGCAGCTGCCCATTTTCATCTGGAATAGAAACAGCTAGTTTCCCACTGGGATTCGTTTCGCCAAAAAGAATCCGAGCTAGCGCACTTCCGCCAAATTGCCCTGGATAACCTGCAAAAAGCAACGCATCAAAAGCGGTACTGACCTCACTTAACAGATGAGGACGGCCAGCAATCACAATACCGATCAGAGGTTTCTGAAATTTTTTCAATTCAGTAATCAATCGTTTTTGACATTCTGGCAATGCCAAAGACGCCAGATCGATATTTTCCCCACTGGTCATCTCCGCAGATCCTTGCAAGGCAGCTCCATTCTTATCAAAATCCGTCGAAAAGTCACGAATACTAGAGCCGCCAATCGTTAAAATGATTTGATCCGCTGTTGCTGCCGCTTGGCATGCGGCAGTCAGTTGCTCTTTGGTTCCTTCTGTGATGCCGCAGCCATCTGCTTGAATAAAAGTGGTTTCGGTCCCCTTGATTTCCAGCAACCCCTCCCACAGATTGCGGCACTCAGACAGTTCTTTGAAAGGAGTATAGTCCCCTAGCTGATGATAGCTGTTTTTGCTATGAGGACCAATAACAGCAATTGTTTGTCTTTGTTTCTTTAACGGTAAGACTTGCTCATTTTTCAACAAAACGATGGCTTCTTCTGCTAAACGAGTTGCACTTTCTTGAAACTGCTTTTGATCCGGAACGGACACCGTAGGCACCGGTTCGTCAAAAAGTCCTAGCTGCTCTTTCAGTTTCAGAACGCGCATCACGGATCGATCAATGGTTTCTTGCTTAATCAACCCTTGATCAACAGCAGCTTCCAACTGAGGGAAAACATTGTCCCATAAACTGATGTCTACGCCGCTGTTCATGGCCCGGGCTGCCGCTTCTGGTTTGTTTCCTAGCCAATCCGCTAAACGGTCCAACGCACAACCATCTGCCATCACAACTCCTGCAAAGCCGGCTTCCTCTCGCAAAATCTCTTGAAGTAAGCGAGGGTTCGCGTGACAAGGGACACCATCCCAATCATTATAAGCAGCCATGCACCCTAGTGCCCCTGCCTGAATTCCCGCCAGCATAGCGGGTAAATGAATCTCTCGCAATTCTTGCTCCCCAATATTGACTGGTCCTGCATTGTGCCCGCCCATACTTGAACCTTGAGCTGCAAAATGTTTTAACACGGCCAGTACATGGGTTGTCGGTTCATGACCAAGTATTTCCCCTTGCATTCCCTTGACCGCAGCTTGCGTAAAACAACTGGCTAAGTAGGGATCTTCACTGAAACATTCCTCGGTTCGTCCCCACCTAGGATCTCGTACGATATCCAAGGTAGAGATCAGCCCAACTTGCGCCCCTTTAGCTCGTAACTCTTGTGCCACGAACGTCTGCACGCTCTGATAAAGATCAGGATTCCAACTAGCCCCTGTACTGAAATTGACCGGCAGTGTTGTTGCTGCTAATCCTTGATGACCATGAGGACATTCTTCTGTCAAAAAAGCTGGGATTCCAAGACGAGTATGTTCTTTTAAATAGTCCTGAATCATCCGGCTGACTTCCCGTGATTCTTCCACCGAGAGACCCGTTGTTGCGTCCTTGCCCGACCAAGGATCTGCTCGGAAAACGCCGTAGATCCAGCCAATCGAGCCAAAGCGAGCAACTTCCGACTTGAAGTAGTCTGTCAAATAAAGTTTTCCTTCCTTTTTCTGATAAACTTGCCAGCCATACAATCGCTGATTCAACTGGCCGATTTTTTCTTTTAGGGACATCTTCTTTACAATTTCTTCGATCATTTTAAACTCCTATCATCAAAAATGCCGATTAGTCAAAATAGACCTTGACCGTTTGAATTTCATAAGGGTTGAAAGGAATCACCACTTGGTGGCACACGCCCGTGACCACTAACTCCTGCTGTTCCTCTTCCAATAAATTCGTTAGCACTGCTCGTTTGATTTTTTTAGCTGCGGTCAAGCGGCATGTCGTTTTGCGATTGTGGTATTCATACAAACGTACCACGATGGCTTCATCTGCTTCAGCCTTTTTGACCGAATCGATCAGCACATTATTGTGATCCACTTGTAAAAAAGATTGCTCTTGCTGCTGATCAAAATCTGCCAATACATATGCTGGTACATTGAGTGCCAACGCTTCTTCCATCGTTTGTCCTTTTTTCCAGTCACCTTCATGAACATAGAGAGAATAGGTAAACGAATGAAGTCCTTGATCTGCTTCTGGATAGGGATCAGTCGCCGACTTGATAAGAGAGAGACCAATTTTTTGGTAAGCTGTGCTGAATCCGTATTTACAATCCGTCAACACACTGACGCCATAACCATCTTCAGACAAGTCGACCCATTTTTGCCCACAACTCTCAAAACGTGCCAAATCCCAAGTGGTATTTTTGTGGATGGCACGTTTGACATTCCCAAATTGGATATCGAAAGTGGCATCTAGCGTATTGACGGCAATTGGCAACTGCGCCTTCAATAAAAGATGATGCTGATGCCAATCGACCGTTGTCTCAAAGTCGATCCTGCCGGTTCCATGATAGAAATGGATCAGCTGAATGATCGTTGATTGCTCAAACGTCCGTTTGATACGGATCGTGTCACGAATCTCGCCTTGCTCGACGATTGATGCGTCAGTCACATCCTCTACTGGATAAGCTTTACGATCGTAGTAGATGTCTATATCCCACGCATCATAATCCATCGGTAAGTCTTCATAAGCAATCAATTGATTCATCACTTCTCCTGCTGGCAAGACCTCTCGCTGGTGTCTTTTGTCAAAAAGAGCAGTCATTTCATATGCCGCGTTAAATGTTACGACAAAGTCGGTCGTTTCCAGTTGACGAGTCAACGGAACACACTCTTGTTCTACTGGTTCTGAGATAGTCTCCCTCAACGTTAGGGAACGCAGACCTAAGCTAGGGACTTGTGGAACTTTGACCAGCAAACAACCATCTTCGGTTCGCTGTGTCAGATAATCTTCTTGAATCGCCGGACTATCAACTTTGATTACGGCATCACGAGTAAAGCCTAATGGATTATAGACCACCTGATGATTTGCATCACTGGCGGTTCCTCCTGCCACGAGGGACTGGATCAATTGCTCGCCTTCTTCAAAAAGAGCAGCATACTCTTCTTCTGTCTGCTGGTACACTTCGCCAATCGAACTTCCTGGCAAAATATCGTGAAATTGATTGAACAACAATTTTTTCCAGAGCCTTTCGAGGAGCTCTTGCGGATACGCTTCGCTTCGATAGGCACTGTAAAGCTTCTCAATAGTTTGCAATAAAAATTCGCCTTTGCGGTTGGCTTTCTTATTTTTACCGATGGAGGTCAGTGTCCCACGATGGTACTCAAAATAGAGTTCGCCAAACCAGACCGGGGCTTCTGAATGAGCAAAAGCTGCGGCTAATCGGTCAAAAAATTTGCCCGCATGATCGCCAGTGATCACTGGCATCTGAGGGAGTGGTTTTGATAACCGCTGTTTTGTCTCCAGCATCTCTCTAGTAGGTCCGCCGCCGCCGTCTCCATAGCCGTATGCAATCAAGATCTCATCATGCTGATCTTTTTGTTGGTACCGTTCAAAGCTGCCTTTGACTGTATAAGGGTCTAAAAGCCCATTGTAAGTGGTGTAGTAGGGTCTTGGACTGTAGCCTTCACTGATCGTTGTAATAAAGTGAGTCAAAACTCTGCTGCCATCGATCCCTTGCCAGTAAAACGAATCATAAGGAATCTGATTGAATTGATTCCAAGACAATTTAGTTGTCATGAAATAAGGTGTATTGGTCTTTTGCAAGATCTGTGGCAATGCAGCGGAATAGCCAAAAACATCCGGCAGCCACAAAATCTGACTCTCATGATCAAACTCTTCTTTGATAAAGCGTTTGCCGTATAAAATCTGCCTTACCAATGATTCACCGGAGGTCAAGTTGCAATCTGCTTCTACCCACATAGCACCTTCTACTTCCCAGCGTCCAGATTTAATCTTCTCTTTGATTGCCTGATATAACTCAGGATATTGTTCTTTGATCGCTTGATATAACTGGGGTTGGCTTTGGAGAAACGTATATTCAGGGTATTCATCCATCAATTTTAATACGGTCTGAAAACTGCGTTCTCCTTTTTCAACCGCTTGCTGTGCCGTCCAAAGCCATGCCAGATCGATGTGGGTATGCCCGACTGCGGTCACTTTTTGACGAATCTCTTGGCTGTAACACGCTTGCAGACATTCTTGCGCGTTTGTGAGGCCTTCATAGAATCGCGGCGTATAGGGGGCTCGAAAATCTAATGCATTGGCAGCTTGTGACAGACAGCTTTGATAGATTTGTTCTTCTCCGCCAAATTTCCTAATGGCACGCCAACTGTCAAAAATCGTCGAGAAATCAAACCAGACTTGCTCAACGATAGGATCGATCGCCAATAGATTCACGTAAAGCGGAAACTTCTTCTCTTCTCGTCCCGAAAAAATATCGATCTGTAAGGCTATTGTTCCTGTTAGCTCCGAGGGATCCAACCGCACTTCTCGATGGTTGACATCAATTGCCTGAATGTAATTCCCATTCAAGAACACTTTCATTTGCGGATTTGTCGTATTGTCCCATTCAGAGAGCGAAGAATAGACTTGCAAAGCAACCGACATCTCTTTCCAGTCTTCCGGTAGTTCAAAAGTTCCTTTCATTGTGTAATAACAATTCTTTTCTCCAAAAAAAGTTCCTTGCACATAGGGTGCCCAGTTTTCTTGCTTTAACTGCAAGTCATTAACAGGCACCTGATAGCGAATCCGGTAATTCTTTAATTGAAATAAAATCTTACGGATACGTTCAAATTCAAATAACTGCACGCTGTATTCTCTCCTTTACTCGGTTTCTGAGGAGGAAAAAAGCGGGTAGACAAGAAATTGTCCAAGCCCGCTTCTCCTATTGCCGTGACTCTAGTTCTCTTTCCAACGATCATATGCTGTTTGGTAAACGGAAATGTAGTCATCGATCCCCATGGACTCGATAGTCGAAACATATTTATCCCAATTACTGATTGGCTCGACACCCGTAATGAATTTGGCTTCCATTTGTTCGACATACGTTGTCAAGTCAGTAGCCGTAGCAGCCACTTTATCATTTTCTTCTACAGTCAGATAAAGTAATGGAAATGGCACTTCCGCAATGTCATCCATCTTATCTGCTGTTTCTTTGGCCACCCAGTCACTGAAACGAGTATCAGGTTGTTCATCCGCGGATTTCAAGATTTGATATTCACCTGTCGTATCGATAACAATGTTCGGTGTTGTCAACCCGTATGCTGGTGTGATCTTGCCACGTTCATCTTCTGTATTTTCTGTATCAATGCCTTCTGCATAAACTCGTACTTTTTGGCCGTCAGCATTTTCTTTGTACTCCCAAAGAACGCCTTCAGGTCCTTGTTCGATATATTTCGTACCTTCTTCAGAATAGAAGTAATCCACCCAGCGCATCGAAGCTTCCGGCGATGGATTGACATTTGTGATGGCAAAGGTGCCCCGAGAAATTCGTGGACTTCCTGGAATCACTGCTTCTGGCGACCATTTTGAAGTCAATGGTTGGAACATGGCATCGTTCATCGCTTCAATCTCGCTGCGGCCTGTCGTAAAGAAGCTGAAGTAATCGGCGAACAAGCCCAACTGATCATTTTGTCCTTTTGCTTTTTTCTGTTCGTCGGATTGGCCATAAACTTCCGCATCCAACAAACCTTCACTATACAATTTGTTCATATACTCAAGGAATGCTTTATAGTTTTCCGAGATTGGTGTATAAGAAACCACATCATCATCTACTTGAACGCCTCGTGTCCGTAACCCAAAAGCTGCCATCAGCCATACCCTTGTTGAATTCATATCGACATCGGTCAAAGGAATCTCATCGGCTTTGCCATTACCATTGGGATCTTCGTTCTTGAATCGTGTCAGCAAATCATACAATTCATCCGTTGTCTTTGGCAGTTCCTTGACATTCAACTTATCTAGCCACGTTCCGTTGTACCACATCGGACCTTGCCACCAAATAGATGTCGCATTTCTCGAAATCATCGGCAATGAATAAATATGGCCATCTGGTGTGGTGATCGATTTTAAGATGGACGGATCTTCTTGGGTCAATGCATAAAGATTAGGCATAATTTCCGGCGTGATATATTCTTCTAACGGCAGCAGAATTCCTTGGGAACCATAATCGATCTCCATTGAAGAAGTGAGCGAATTCGATCCTGCGCCATAAACGATATCCGGCAGATCCCCTGAAGCAAATGCTAAGTTCAACTTGGTACTAAAGTCAGCAGAAGGGGGTGTCGTATAAGTCAGTTTGATTCCTGTTTTTTCTTGATAATCCTGCAGCGTCGGCATATCTTCCCATTCTGCCATACCTACTCCTGGCGCCATAATGTTCAGCGTCAGTTCTTCGCCTTCTTTAATGATCGGAAATTGGCTGTCATGATTGATGGCTACCCCTTCATTTTCTCCGGTTGTTTCCTTTTTTGTGTTCCCGCACCCACTGAGTAAAAGCGCACTGCACAAAAACACCCCTGTTACTCCTAAAATTTTTTTCATTCCCATCTTCTTCCTCCTCTATGTTTTATCCTTTAATTGATCCTACCATCATGCCTTTGACAAAATATTTCTGCAAAAATGGATAGACAATAATGACCGGTAATGATGAAACGATCATGACACCGTATTTGATGACCTCTGCTAACTGTTGCTTGCTGTATAACATACTGGCCATTTCGGAAGTCACATTGCTGACAGTATTTGATGACATATCTTGTAAAATCAAAATTTCCCGTAAAATCATTTGTAATGGATACATGGATTTATCTGACAGATAGATCAATGCGCTGAAGAAACTGTTCCAGTGTCCTACCCCGTAAAAAAGTGCCATAACTGCAATGATTGGCGTAGATAAAGGCAGTACGATCTGCATGAATAAGCGAAAATCCGAGCAGCCATCCACGATTGCCGCTTCTTCCATCTCTCTTGGGATCGTCGTTTGAAAAAAGGTCCGCGTAACGACCACATTATAGACAGAGACAGCTCCTGGGATAACCAAAGCCCAAACCGTATTCAACATCCCTAAGCTGCGGATCAGTAAATAGCTAGGGATCAAGCCCCCAGAAAGAAACATTGTCACTAGCATGAAATTGGTAAAAGCTCTTCTGCCATAAAAATCATCTCTGGAGAGTGCATAAGCACAAGGCAGTGTCACCAACAAATTGATGGATGTTCCTAAAACAGTGTAATAGATCGTATTTAAGTAGCCGCGCCAGATGCTGCTATTGCCTAAGAGAGTTCGATAGCCTTCAAAGGTGACCCCTTTTGGCAATAACCACATTTCCCCCGAGTTGACTAAATGAGGATTTGAAATCGACGCACTAACGATATAGATCAATGGATAGAGAACGATTAGTAATGCTATGGCTAAAAAGAAATAAACAAAAACCAAAAAGATTTTATCTGCACGTGTATCTTTCACTAATGAAGTTGTTTTCATTCCTATACCACCTTTCTATAAGAGACTCGAATCGCTCAGCCGTTTCGCAATCCCGTTGACTAAAATCAAGAGAATGGAATTGATCAACGAGTTGAATAACCCAACAGCTGCTGCAAAACTATATTGTGCATCTAAAAGCCCTTGCTGATAAACGAAGGTTGCAATGACATTCGATGATTCCATATTCAATGGGTTTTGCATCAAAATGATTTTTTCGAATCCCACCGACATCAAACTACCAAAACTCATGATCAGTAAAATCACCATGGTCGGCATTATCGTTGGAATATTGATATACCAAACTCTTTGGAGCCGAGAAGCACCATCGATGGTGGCAGCTTCATGCAGCTGAGTATCCACTCCAGACAATGCTGCCAAGTAAATAACCGATCCCCAACCTGTGCCTTGCCAGACGCCTGATAATACATAGATTGTTTTGAACCACCGCGGTTCAGTCATAAAATTGATTCTTCCTACGCCGATAAAATCTAGAAAGTGATTGATGATCCCAGTGGAAGGAGACAGAAATGCAATAACCATTCCGACCATTACCACTACTGCGATAAAGTTTGGGGCATACGTGACTGTCTGGGTAATTTTTTTGAATGGACCATCCTTGATTTCATTCAAAGCCAGTGCAAGGATGATCGGTAGCGGAAATCCGACGATCAAAGAGTACAAACTGATACCTAATGTATTTTTCATTAGATCCCAGAAGTAATAAGAATCAAAAAAGCGTTGAAAATGTTTGAACCCTACCCAAGGACTTTCGAATATTCCCAAAGAAGGCATATAGTCTTTAAAGGCGATGATCACACCATACATCGGCCCATAAGAAAAAATCAGAATAATCAAAAAAGCAGGCAGGACAAACAAATATAACTGTCGACTCTTTTTTAATTTAGTCTTCATTTCTTTGATTTTACTTTTTGATGCTGACACAGGCTCTCTGATCGTTGTTGTTTCCATTCATACTCCTCCTTGTGTTTTTGGTTTGTATACTAAATATGAAATGAATTCGCTTTCAAAGCAATGTGTATTTTTTCTTCAATGTGTAGAAATGCGAATGCCAACTGCTCCAAGTTCAGGCTGATGCACTTCTGATGAAGCAATATAGGCGTTTTCACCCGTTCCATGAATCGTCAGTGATTGATTGGTTGCTAAATCTGTGATCACGGATTTTTCATCTGCATGGATCTCCTTCAGAAAAATTCGCGGCTGCAAATTTGTTGTGATACTGCGAAAGGCATAATGTGTTTTTTGATCTTTGCTATAGGTAAGATGCCAATTCTCCGTCCACGCTTCTGGTCTAGCTCGGGTCTCGTAAATGCCTTCCCCATATTGTTCCAACCAATCACCCACTTCAAGCAGGCGCTGGGTCTCTTCTTTCGTGAAAGTTCCTTCTGGTGTTGGACCCACTCCTAAAATTAAGTTTCCGCCTTTACTGACGACATCGATTAATGTATCGACTAACTCTTGGCTGCTTTTAAAGGTGTCATGGGGAACATAGCCCCAGTCATTGCCTATAGGTATATTACTCTCCCAAACTTTTGTTGGGATTTCTTCTAAAGAAGGAATCTTGCGTTCTGGCGTCACATAATTCTCATGTCTACCGCCCATCATGCGATCAACAATGATCAATTCTGGCTGGTTTCGCCGGGCAATCTCCGCTAAGCGATCCATCTGTAAATCTTCTTTCCCCTGCCCACACCAGCCGGCATCTAGCCATAGCAAATCCACTTTTCCATAGTTGCCAGTGATTTCATGAATTTGTCGATGAACAAAATCCACATACCGCGACCAGATTTCTGGCTGTTCTAATGGATCATAACTTGCGTGACGCCCTTTGATCGTTTCATCATCCAGCCAATAAAACGGTGAGTACCAGTCCGCCTTAGAATAATAAGCCCCAGTAGCAATACCCGCTTGCTGGAACGAGGCAAAAACTTCTTTTAGGATATCTCGTTTAAAAGGACTCAATTTACCGCCAATTTTGAATTCTGACTCCAGCGTATTGAAGAGATTAAAGCCGTCATGGTGTTTCGTTGTGAACAAACAATACTTGAAGCCAGCTTTTTTACACGTTTCAGCCCACTGATCAGTATCTAATTCTATCGGTGCAAACGCTTTGATCAGTTGCCAATAATCAAGACGCAATGTGTTGATATCTTCTCGATAAGCTTTATTTTCCCTTGCCCATTCATCTTTTTCTGATAGTTGCCATGATTCAACGATACCCGCTTGTGCGTATAAGCCATAATGGAAAATTACCCCAAATTTTAAATCTTGGAACCATTCCAAACGCTTGGCCAGCATCTCTGACTCAGGGTACCAACGATCATCCTGCTTACTGTTTTTCGCAGACTCAATGTCCCCACGAATTGTTGTCAATTTATCCAACCCCTTTCGCCACTAATCTAACGAGAAAATAAAGCGCTATCAATATGTAGTTTCAGCAGCTATGTCAAACTTTATTTTTTTGTAACAAAAGAGCACTCTTTTTAAAAAACACACCACTTCAATTGAAGTTTTAGCTTACGGTATCAGACGCCATGTTCACTCTAGCAATTTCACCTTTCTCATTTGTAAGAAAACTGCGGGCTAGCGCTCCTCGTCGCAATCGAATGTTTTCAAAAGATAGCTTTAGGAAGGTGTATGTATTAGCTGGTTCGGCTATGTAATTTTTTGAATACGCTTTCTAAAAGGTCCATTTCTTGCTACTATTTGGCTAGTAGTTTTCTACTTTTTATCAATTAGTTAAAAGAGGGGTGTCCATGAAACAATCACGAGGGTTATTTGATCTATCTTACCGGTTGGGTGACTATTTGCTGATGGTGATTCGATTGCATTTTTTGTGGTTCTTTTTTGTCTTACGGGGGGGAATCATTTTTGGCTTCTTTCCAGCGACGGCTACTGTTATTCGCTATTTCTTTGAATTATTTGCAAAAAAACCACTGCCTGCTGAACTTTATAGTTGGTTCAAACAACAGACAGCCAAAAATTTTTGGCGTAGTAATCAACTAGGTTTGCTGCAAATGGCGATCTTGCTGCTGCTATGGATCGAGCTGCGGATCTCCAGTACATTCTTGCAAAATGCCTTTCTCCATTTCGGATTGACGGTACTCTTTATCAGCGGTTTGCTCATCAGCTTTTATTTGCTGCCGGTCTTTGTCCGCTACCATCTTCCTTTTTGGGTCTATTTCAGGAATGCGTTTCTTTTAATGATCGTTAGTGTGCCACAAACGATTGCCATGATCTTAGGTGTGTTTTTGGTTACATTCGCCGCTACCTTTTTGCCGATTTTGTTATTCATTGCCTTCATCCCTTTGCTTCTCTGGCCAATCAGTTGGTTCGCCTATCAAGCGATCCAAAAAACAGAGTTGCTAACAAATGAACACTGACGATTTTTTACTAAAGGAGAAGTGAATCATGGAGATAAAGATTGTCGCCAACGAAAACGTCGCCGCTTTTTTTCAAATCGTTGCTCCTGAACTTGGCTTGTCACTATCAGAAACCGGCAAACCGCTTGAATTGATCCGCCGAAAAGGATCATTGAAAATCATTTCCAATACAGAAAAAGCCACGATTTACTATCAGGAAAAAGCCCATTTATTTCGAGGGCTCCTTCTATGGATGCAAGCAGATATCGATTTTGTCCACGAAGAGACTCCGCAATTTGACCAAATCGGTCCTATGATCGATTTATCTCGAAATGCAGTACTGACAGTGCCTCAGTTGAAACGTTTCATTTTGTTGAGCAGCAAAATGGGGCTCAACAGTCTCATGCTATATATGGAAGATACTTACGAAATTCCTGAATATCCTTATTTTGGTCATTTGCGAGGGAGATACAGTCAATCTGACTTGCGGGAATTGGACCATTACGCTGACCAATTAGGCGTTACATTAGTTCCTGCGATCCAAACACTCGCTCATTTGACAAATCCATTAAAGTGGCATTTTGCCAAAGAGATACGTGACACGGAAGACATTCTGCTAGTTGGTGAGCCCAAAACTTACATTTTTCTTGAAGCCGCTCTTCGTTCCATTCGCAGCTGCTTCAAAACAAATAAAATCCATATTGGTATGGATGAAGCACACCAATTAGGAAAAGGTCGTTACCTCGAACACAATGGTTTAGAAGATCGCTTTGCCATCATGATTAAACATTTAAAACACGTCATCACTCTCTGTGAACAGCTACAGCTAGAACCCATGATGTGGAGTGACATGTTCTTTCGGATCGGTTCTCCAACAGGCGATTACTATGATCCAGCAGTCGTCATTCCTCCAGAAGTCATTCAGCAAATTCCAGCGGTCAACATGGTGTACTGGGATTATTATCATCATGATTTTCAAACGTATCAACGACTGTTTGCTGAACATAAAAAGCTAAACCAACCCACAGTATTTGCTGGCGGTATTTGGACATGGAATGGACTGGCACCCAATTATGGCAAAACCATCGCTACAATGGAGCAAGCATTAAGAAGTGCCAAAGCAAATGGCATCACTGAAGTCTATGCTACCTTATGGGGAGATGACGGCGCAGAGACCCCGATGATTGCCAGCTTGTTAGGTCTACAATTATTTAGCGAGGCCCAGTTTTATGCCACGCCATCGCGGGAGATAGTCACAGATCACTTGAAACTATTTCATGGATCACAAGCAGAAGATTTTCTTTTGCTGGATCTTTTTGACCAAACTCCCGGTGTTGCTGCCGAAAATCCTTCTGGATCAAATCCAAGTAAATTATTGCTTTATCAAGATATTCTTTATGGCCTTTATGAAAAGACATTCAGAGAGGTGCCATTGACCCAACATTATGAGGAACTGGCCCAACGATTGGCCGCAGTCACGGGGACACAGGACACACAACGGATGTTCCGCTTTTATCACCAATTAGCGGTGGTACTAGCTTTGAAAGCTTCTTTGAGTCCCTGGATCTCAGAAGCCTATCATGAAAAAAAACGTGAGAACCTTCAAAAAGCCCTTGAGATGATTCAGCACTATCAGCAGGAATTACAACACTTGCATCAATCTCATAGAGATCTGTGGTTTGAATGGAACCGCCCCTTTGGGTTTGAAGTGATCGATCTTCGCTACGGCGCTCTATCTAAACGTGCCGAGATGGCACAATGGCGTTTGCAGAACTATTTGGATGGTCACATCACTAGATTACCAGAACTAGAGATGCCACTGTTGCCAGTAGATGATCCCTCAAGTGTCGGCAGTTTGGGAAGAAATCTTTTCCATGGCATTTATAGTGCCAGCAAGATATCTGATGTATAAGTACAAAAAAAGTACAAAAAATAGTGCAGAAAACAAGGAGGATTTGCATGAAAAAAAAGAGTTATCCCTTATTTTTCGTTGGTTTACTTTTCATTTGCGGTCTATTTTTTTATCAACAGACAACTTCTCGTTCAGCAGAAACCACTGTAGCTCGTTTGCAAGTTACAGGAGCCGTTACAGATTCTTCTGCAGCACAAGCGTGTCTGACCGTACTAAAGCAAAACCTGCAGGCAGCCACCCAGAAAGACGTTGAGGGCTACACAGCGACCCTTGTTACTTCTGCAAGAGAATCTACGGCAAGGGAAATGCACGCTTTTTTTGCGAAATATGATTTGACTCATGAACTCTTGTCTTTTGAAGTTGTCAAACAAGAAGCAGACTCCATGCTGGTAGCTGCACAGCAAAAAACAGTGAACCAAGGACAGAATGACTATCGCGACCATATTACCCAAGCCCATCATACCTTTGTGCTCGAGAATGGGCAGTGGAAGATTAAAGAAACGGTTATGACAAACACCGAATTCATTGATTAAGGAGTATCTCTATGAAAACATTTCAGAATTGGCCTGATCATTACCCCGATCCTAGCTGGTTTATTCATGATCGGTTTGGGTTGTTCATTCATTTTGGCTTATTTAGTATTGGTGCACGCCACGAATGGTTTATGACCACCGAAGAAATTGCCCCCGAAACTTATCGAGAAACTTATTTCGACCAATTTAATCCCAATTTATTTGATGCTGCTGTTTGGGCCCAAACAGCTAAAGATTGCGGTGTTCAATATATAGTCTTTACTACGAAACATCATGAAGGGTTCGCCCTATGGGATAGTGAATGGACCGATTATAAAGTCACCAATACACCCTTTAAGCGAGATTTACTCGCAGAATTATTGCCTGCGTTTCGTGATGTGGGAATCAAAATCGGACTCTATCATTCGCTGATTGACTGGTACCACCCTCATTTTACGATTGATGGATTGCATCCTCAAAGAAGTGACTTAGCCGCTCGAGAGTCCAATTCTCAACGGGATATGCTTATTTATCAAGATTTCATTGCTGGTCAAGTGACCGAACTATTGACTCAGTATGGCAGGATCGATTATATGTGGTTCGACTTTCCTTACAGTCATCGTGATTGGGGCTGGTCTAAAGGAAAAGGAGCAGAAGACTGGGACAGTTCGCGACTGGAAAAAATCTGTCGGACACTCCAACCGGATATGCTGATCAATGATCGCTTGGAACTTGGTCGGGGAATTACCACCCCTGAACAATTTCAACCAGAAAAACCACTGGAAAAAGACGGTTTACCTGTTCTTTGGGAAGCCTGTCAGACAATGTACGGGACTTGGGGCTATGATCGCGATGCGTTGGAATGGAAATCAAGTGATATGTTGGTGAAAATGTTGATCGATACGGTTTCAAAAGGGGGTAATTTTTTATTGAACATTGGTCCTAATCCCCGAGGAGAGATCGACCCGCGGGCAGTCAAACGAATGCAGGCGATTGGTGCATGGATACGGCTGCATAAAGAAGCTATCATCGATTGTGGTCCTAGTAAATACCCGGTACCTAAAGATTGTCGTTATACTCAAAATGGCAAGAAACTCTATTTGCATGTATATAGCTATCCCTTCAAACATATTCATTTGCCGGAAATTGCTGATCAAGTTCGCTTTATCCGCTTCTTGCATGATGGCTCTGAAATTTTTTATCGTGGCTTTGATCCTAATGAAGTCATCACTTCTACGGAAGCTGTCATTGCTCCTAATGATCTAGTCGTCACGCTGCCGGTAGTGCCACCTAATGTTCTCATTCCAGTCCTTGAGATTACATTGAAGTGAAAAGAGTAGAACAAAGAATACCGTAAAGCGCTAGACAATATCTCTAGCAAATAGACGGCAGACAGTAAATCTTCCTCGCAAACCCACGACGAAGATTCACTAGACTGCCGTCTACTATTTAAGTACTTGCTTTAAATACTCGCTTTAGGTATTCTCTCCATGTATTCTTCTTAGGAATCTCTTCTTATCGTCCACTTTAAAACAAGTCACGTTTTCCTAGAGAACGTTTCGCTTTACTGCTCTTTAGTCAACAACGACTGCCATTTCTGAAATAGTTGGCTAAAGGTTTCTTTCCCTGGATCTGTTTCTTCATAAACTTTTAGGCTAATGATAGCTTGCAGCCAAAAAGCTTCTGTGATCACTGCCGCACCTTCTTTTGCATCTGGGATATCTGCCCAAATCGCTAATGCGATCGCTGGGGTTTGTGCTAGTTGTTCTTGGGTCACTTGCTGTCCGTTGGCAAAAGTCGTTAATGTAAACTCATCGCTTATTTTTTCATAGGTCGGATACGTATACCCTGCAGCTTCACCTACTACATAATAAAAGAAATTGTCATTGTGATTGATCACAGAATAGCCTTTGTCAAAATAAAGAGCGACTGGTGCCATATTTTGATTCCAGCGTGTCCAATAGGAAATCTCACAGTTTTTCGTTAAGGAAAGCTGTTCCTTTCGATTCAAGCGATAAAACCCATCATTCCATACACGAACAACAAAACCTAAGTCAGTCACATAGTCCACCAAATCATTCACATACGCAATGAATACTTCAATCCCACTTGCTTCTGGTCCATATGCTTCTTTGGCAGCTTCAACTAAAGTCGGAAACTCTTCTAGACGGTCAAAATCAACAAATTCATCTGCACCAATATGGAAATAATGGCTGTCTACAAATAGCTCTGCGTATTCTTTGTAGATCTCTCGGATGAAAGCAACAGCTTCTTGGTCAAGAATGTTCAATGCCCTAGCATCGACCCCACCAGTCGCGTTAGGTAAACACCATTCGGGATGGGTGGCTAAGACTTGCTTGAGATGTCCAGGGGAGTCAAAATCAGGAATGATCTCGATACCGTAACCTTTGGCATATGTGATTAGTTCTCGGATCTCTGTTTTTGTTAAATATTCGGTTGATACAATCTCCGGAAAACATTCAGACTCGATTCGAAATCCTTCATTTTCTGAAAAATGGACTTGCAAATGGGTAAACTGAAAAAAAGCCATACTGTGAACGAGTGCTTTTAGTTCTTTTAAGGAAAAATATTTGCGGCCAATATCGATCATTAGGCAGCGCTCCTTGATTTGGGCGGTGTAGCTGTTTTTTTGTTGTTTCTTCGTCACTTGATTCAAATAGTAGGTTGTCAGACCATAAAATAATTGCTGGGGATCTTTCGCAGTGATCGTTTTTTGTTCCTCATCAAGAATAAAATCTGCCGTTAGTGCAGGTTCGATCTTAATTTTTGGTTCCTCTTCTAATGAGACACCAATAGAAGTATAAAGTTCTCTCGCTTTTTGAGTCATTTCTTTCATTGTCACATTTCCCTTCATTTTTCGCATTTTCAGCGTTTTTGGTTGATTTTGCGATATTGTCCTGGTGTTACACCAACGATCGTTCGAAACTTACGCGTATAGTTCGAGACATCATAATAACCGTTGTCCCGAATGATTTCTTTGATCGGTAGATCGGTTTCGACTAATTCTTGTTTGATTTTTTCTAACCGCAGTTCTTGGATATACTTAGAAAATGTTTTGCCACTTTCTTTTTTCACAAATCGACTAATATAAGAGACAGATACTTTAAATTCTTCCGCAATAGATTCCAATGACAGCTGAGAAGACTGAAAATTTGCTTTGATATAAGCAAAAATCGTTTCATTCAACTCCGATTCTTGATTTTGTGGTCGATCCCTCACTTTTTCGCAAATATGCTGGACCAATTGTTGCAACACCGTTCCTAGCTGCATCAGATTAGTAAAATCTGCATGTTCGGCTGCAAATAGCAAAATCTCCTCTCCCACTAATTCGCCTCCAGTTTGTGCAACCGTATTCAATAAATAATAGCCATACATCTTTTGGACCGGCTGAGATCGTTGTTTACTTAACCCGTCTTTGATTAACCAATGCACCGTTTCAATTGCGATATCGCTATTTCCTTGATTCAATGCTTGGATCAGTTTTAATTTTTGACTGTCGGGATACTGGATCGCCGAGCGTTGTTCTTCTGCGGAAATTTCAAGGTAATAAATGATTTGCTGGTTGTTACTGACATGATAATCCAATGCAGCTAATCCTTCAATATAAGATTCATTGATAGCCGTCAATTCATTGACGATGGTTCCCACCCCAATTGCTGGAAGCAGTCCAATCGCAGCTGCTATTTTTGCCGCGACTTCTTGAACGATCTCTTCCTGTTGGTATCTGTGATCAAATCCCACAGTCAATGCGATCACTTCAGTGGAAAGGATCTCGGTGGCGTAGGCTGTGTACCCTTGGCTGCTGATTTCTTCAATATAGTCAATCAGAAAACAGCTCTCGCCGGCTTTATATTTTGAAGCCACGGTTTTGGTATCGATCGTGATGACAAAATAATTGTCCGCAGGAAAATGAATATGAACGGCTTCGATCAGCCTTGCAACTTCTTGTTCCGAACGCAGACGACCGCTCATCAGCTTTCTAAGAACTTGTTCTCGAGCATGCGGCGTCTGCATCTGGATTTCTTTATGCAGTTCCTGCTGTTCTTCTAAAACAGCAGCCAATGTATTATGAACATCATCCATCGAATTGACCGACATCTCCATATCTTTATGGAATTCTCGAACCAAATGTTCGATTTTGCGGATCGGTCGATAATTTCTGATCCCCATTAATGTAACAGCAATGATCCCCACGAATAGAATACACATAAAAATAAGAATGAAATGTTCTTGAACGCGATTGACCAGCGATAATGCTTGTGATGGATTGGTCACCGATACCACTGAGATATGCAGTTCCTCATTGGGAATTGATTGAACGAGGTACTTTTGCTGATTAAACTGAAAGGTGTCCTGAGTGGTGATCTGAGCCATTTCTTGGGGATCATTCAAAAAAACTGTCAAATCGTTATGATTTGTGCTAGCTAAAATCTGAAACTCATCATTGATCAAATAATTCGTACTCGCACCATCACTATTGGTCAAGTCCAGCATTTTTGCTAAGCTAGCTTCTTTGATCTCATAAATAGCTGCTCCATAGACAGTCAGTTCATCATTTTGTAACGGCACAATGTAGAAGAATCGGGAATGATGCCGTGCCAATGATGCCCCTTCGATAGTCAGCAACGTTGGATAAGCTTTCTCTAGCTGATCGATCAGCTGTCCTTGCTGCATATCATTATCTGGGATTACTTTTTCTAAGAAACCTTCGACGGATAATTTGCCAATCGAAGAAAAAAAGTTCTCCGGTTCTTCTTTATAGTATAAATAAACTTCTTCGACAAACTCATTCGTGATCTTGTAGGTTTGCAGGCTTGCTTTGCCTTCCTTTGAATAATAGGGATGGGTCAAAAAATTTAATGAGAGTTGATGGTCATCCGTCATTTTCTGGGTCAGGTAGTTCAATTGAAGGAAGTTGTTCTCTAAGGAGTATTTCAATTGAATCAACTGATTCTTTGCCGTTAATGCAACCTGTTCATTGATACTTTTGACAGAAGTCGCATACCAAATCCACGAGACCGTTAAAAAGGGGATCAGGAATACCAGCAAGTAGGAACTGATTGAGCGCGCGATCCCTCTGAACGTGTTTTGCCCGTTTTGATCGTAAAACTTTTTCTCTTTTATCACCTGACCCTTGTTTCATTCGCTGCAATTTAAACGCTTACATAATAAAAAAATAGAGACTATTTTTTTATTACATTTTTATCTTAGAATTGCAACTGTTTTAGCTAGTTTTCATTTCAAAAGTTTGCAGTAACCAATTGTAGCAAGCACCAATTAAATTGGACTCATTCCCAAACTGGCAACAGGCAACATTTGGCAATCGAACTGTACTAGGAATCTGCGCTGCAATCTGCTGAATCTTCTTTTCTAATAGCGGCAGTAAAAAGTCGCTTTCACTGATTCCGCCTCCAATCAAAACAATTTCTGGATCAAGAATGTATTGTAGGTTGTAGCAGGCCACGGCTAGCTTTTCAATAAAGCGATCCACCCAAATCGTCACTGCCGGATCGTTTTGCTGGTAGTAAGCAACAACTTTATACCCATCAATCGAGGGGGCTTTTTTTTCGGCTGCAACTTGTTCTACCAATGTTCTTGTTGCACCGGCAATACTCCAAATTTCCCAATCTTTCTTTTCGACTTCAGGAAACAGCATATAACCAAACTCGCCAGCTAAAAAGTGTTTGCCACGAATCAACTGGTTATCGACCATCAATCCGCCTCCCACAGAGGTACCTAAAACAATGACAGCAAAACTGCTAGCGCCTCTTCCTCTTCCCAGCCATTTTTCTGCTAAAAGCGCGCAATTGCCATCATTCTCCGCGATGACGGGTTTTTGATAATAGTCCGTTAAAAAAGAAACCATGCGATTACCAAATCCCTCATAAAGCGGTGAATCCATCCCAATCTGTTGTGTCACTGGATCGACTAATCCTGTCGTACTAATAGCAATTCCGGAAAAGTCTTTTGGATAGTCATTATCAATATGTGAAATCAATCGGTCGATCACAGTTGAATAGTCTTTATTCATCGGAAAGCTTCCTAATTGTATTCTTTCTCCGTGACTATTCAACAACCCCGTCTTGATCATTGTCCCTCCGATATCTACTGCAAGAATCTTCATTCCAACGCTCCTTTGCTTGTATGTGCTTTCAGTATAAGCATTCTCTAGAAACAGAAGCTATATGTTTTTCTTGCAACTATGTGTCAAAAATCGCACATAACAAAAAGGCTGAAGCAATTCGCTCCAGCCTTCTAAATTCAGCTTTTTTATACTCCGATAAAAAACTAGAAAAATGTGTGAGTCAGTGTGATTTTCACAAAGATCTTTCGTCAAAAAATTTTCTTCGAACTATTCTTGCTGAACATCGCTTTCCGTTTCTTCTTCATACAAACTCGATACGGTCGTATACCATTCAAAAATATGGGTAATGATCACTTTTGCCGCAGCATATACCGGGATCCCCAGAATCACGCCGACAAGTCCGAAGAGTTTACCCGAAGTCAGCAATACTAATAAAATCGTCACGGGATGGATCGACAACTCGTTTCCTAAAACGAGTGGTGAGATCAATCGCCC
The DNA here is from genome assembly GCF_051711125.1 of Enterococcus sp. DIV0574. Classification (NCBI taxonomy): domain Bacteria; kingdom Bacillati; phylum Bacillota; class Bacilli; order Lactobacillales; family Enterococcaceae; genus Enterococcus; species Enterococcus sp. DIV0574. Next base: position 368,513 of record NZ_JBIOMA010000001.1, on the reverse strand, counting down.
TTCAATAGTCTGTTCGATCACAAAGACGACCAGGACTTTCACCAACAGGACAGGACCACCGACGATACCCAAAAAGACCGCCGGAACCATCGCTAGAAAAGAGCCTAGGTATGGAATCAAGTTCAAAAAGCCAGCTGCGATCCCTAATGTGATGGCATAATCTAGGCCGATCAAACTAAAACCGACCATAAACATGATGGCTACTGCAAATGCGACTGTTAGTTGCCCGCGAATATAAGAAGAAACTTGATCATTCATCTCTTTTAAAACCGTCAATGATGGTTTACGCATTTTTGTCGGCAAAAATTTCACGAAATAAGGTGCTAACTGTCGTCCATCTTTTAAAAGATAAAAGAGAATAAACGGCATCGTTATGACAGCCAATACCACCGTTGCAACGGCCCCAAAAAAGCTGCCGATATTTTGAATCGTGCTCCGTGATAAGTTTTGAATGATGTCGGTCATTGATGCAATCAACTTCTCATTAGATGCTTCCAATTGATCTTGAACTTGTGAGAAAATCGGATCGGACAAAATCTCATTGACTTTATTTTCAATGATATCCAAATATCCGGGCAAATTCTCAACGAAACTCATGGACTGTTCTTGGATCTTCGGCACAATCACCACAACGCCCCAGACGATCAATCCGATGACCAAAATAAAAAGACCGAAAATACTATAGATGCGTTTGATTCCCTTTCGTTCCAGATAATCAACCGCAGGATTCATCAAGTAATACAAAATCCCCGCCAAAATGATTGGCAATCCAACAATTGCCAGAAATTGCCAAATTGGCTCAAATAGATAGGATACTTTCGTAAACATAAACAAGATCAATAAGACGAGTAGAACCACTAATAAACTCGTGACTGCTTGATTATTTAAAAACCACTTCCAAAACCAGGACAAAGGGCGCTTCTCTGTTTCCTTCATTTCCCCGCCTCCTACTTGTAGATAACTTTCATACCAACTTCAAGGGTCGGCAAATTGAAAGGTTCTAAATAGATAGCGCTGGTCAGTTGCTCTTCGGGTACTTCATCGAAGATAAATGTCACATGCTGGATCGTTTGCAAAATTTGATTTGCGATAGGACCGACATGTGTCACGGTGTACGACTGATCCCCAAAAATAAGTGTATCGCCGTTTTCTACGACCAAATCTTGAGAATCTGGAATCGATTGGATCACTGAATACTCCCTTAAGATCTCTGTTGCTTGGTCGCCGAAAAAAATCAGCATTTTTTCTTTTTGATCGATCGCTTGTGGCCCAATCGCTTTGATTGTTCCTTGTTTCATACAACAACCTCCCCTTTATGTTCTTTTTTTATTATAACATAAGAAGTTTTTCTATCCGCCCATTTCCGCATTCTATGGTAGAATTAATAAGAAATCAAACTATTAGGAGGCTTTTTTTATGTTGCAAACGATCTACCTAGGCACTTATACGCGTCGCGAAAGTAAAGGGATCTATTCGATCACTTTAGATACAGAAAAAGAACAATTGGTCGACTTGACCTTGCGTGCGGAAGAAAAGAGCCCAACGTATCTTGCCCGCAGTAAAAAAGAAAGAGTTTATACTGTGACCGAAGTTGATGGCGCAGGCGGTTGTGGTGCTTATACGCCTGAATTTGAGTTGTTGAATACTGTGACCGAAGAAGGCGCACCATTGTGTTATGTAGCAGTAGATGAACCTCGTCAACTTGTTTATGGTGCTAATTATCATAAAGGTGAAGTAAACGTCTACAAAATATTGGCGGACGGCAGTATTGAAGCCACTGATCACATCTATCATGATGAACCTGTTGGTCCTCACGAAAATCAAGACAACCCTCATGTACACTACACAGACTTAACGCCGGATCAACGCTTAGCTGTATGTGATCTTGGAACAGACCGTGTGTATACGTATGACGTTTCTGCTGAAGGAAAATTAACAGAAGCGGCTGTTTATGTTGCAGCTGCCGGAACAGGCCCTCGTCATTTAGTGTTCCATCCTAACCACCAATATGCTTATCTGGTAGGAGAACTAGACAGCTCTTTGACTGTTTTACGCTACAATGAAGCTGATGGCAGCTTTGAAGAAATCCAAAAAGTACCGACTTTACCAGAAGATTTCACCGACTTTAATAGTGGGGCTGCTGTCCGAGTATCAAAAGATGGACGTTTCGTTTATTCATCCAATCGTGGACACAACTCTCTCGTTGTCTTTGAAGTAACTGAAGATGGCGCTGGATTGAATTTCATTCAACGTCTATCAACGGAAGGTGACTTCCCGCGAGACTTTGACTTGGACCCAACCAACAAATTCTTAGTTTGTGCCAATCAAAATTCCGACAACTTGACTTTGTACCGTCGCAACGCCGAAACTGGTGAACTCACTACTATTCAAAAAGACGTTTACGCGCCTGAATGTGTTTGTGTCTTATTTGAAAAATAAAACGATCAGGAGGACTCCCCCATGTTTGATAAAACACCCATCGAGCTTTTACTGAAAGATTTTTCAAATATTTATAATAAGTGCCAGTCAACTTATGAATTGGTCACTAGCCGCCGTTACAATGAAGCCCTCGTCTTATTGACTACGGCTGAAACCTATGCCATTGCAGAAAAAGCCTATATTCGTTGTGATACCTTTAAAGAATTGCAAACATCCGAAGTTACTGGCTTCTTTGATGCTTTTGAGATTTACTATTTTGAATTGAAACAAGTCCTTTTCCATGATGACGATGACTTTGTTTCTCTTAAAAGTCGTTTGGAAAAAATGAAAGAAATGTATGAAGCATTGACAGCCGCATTCAATTTGTTATGATGGTACCAAATAGACGAAAAGGTGATCTCATGAACCAAGAAGAAGTGCTTGAGCGCTTAAAAGAAGAGTTAGAACTTCCTTTTTTCCAAGCAAAATTAGAGGAAAAAAACTATAGCGAAGAAGACTATCAGCAGGTAAAAGCCGATTTGATTCGCTACTTCGATGAATATGTCCGCAATGTAGAAAACTAATCTGATTTTCTTTTACAAGAACATAGAAAGGGTCTGTGTCATAAGTAGCAACTAGACAAGACGATCCGAGGATAACTGGGTGTCATCCATCGTACATTGGTGATGGAAACTTGCTGAAGCGCAAGCACAGTCTCATTCTCCTCGGAATCGTTCGTTTGTTGCATGACTTATGTCACAGCCCTTTTTGGCTTTTTAGTACACGATTTTGAAATTCTGATTCGTCTCAGCTTCTAGTACTGGGTGTTGTTTCAAATAATCAGCAATCAATTCAGTCATATCCACTTGGATCTCCCGTACAATTTTGTCGGCTGTAAACATCGCGTAATTCCCACCGCCTACCGCTCGGTATTGATTTACGACAACTTCCAGCTCCTGTTCCGGCGTGATAGGCTCATTATGGAACAACAAGCGTGTGATTCGTTTGCCAACTGGCTGGTTCATATCAATCATATAGTCGATTCCTTCGTACATATCATAATTGTAGTATTGCGGTTTCGGCTCGATAAAGGCTGGATTAAAGACGATTTTCCCTGCTTCCACGGCTAAGTAATTCGCTGTCTGTTCCAACGCAAGACGCAACTCTGCTCCGGTCACTTTTACGACAGCCAATGTATTAGGATAAATATAATTCGTGATGACATCCCGCATCGTGATCGTTGTACCGAAGCCTTTCCCTTCATTATTGAAGAGCGCTGTCCCAGATATTTCCGCTCCGCTGGCAGCCATCTGAACGCGATTGATAAATTCCACGTATGGATGTTCCACGATCCGTGCCTGCATCGGATCAGTAATTCGCATATCCCCGTTCACTTTCCCTAGCGGCTGATCCAACCAGCTTTCCAATTCCGTCTCAATTGGTTCGATCATTGCCAAAATTGCTTCATCGGCTGAAACTTCTGCCACTGAATGCAATGTCGCTTGTTGATCCGTAATCACTGTTTGACCCTCTTTTTTCTCTATTGTTAATTGGATTCGGCCGATTTGGCTGCCCCGATAACCTGGCTGGACCACAGGGACCCCATTGACAATGGCGGCGATTTCCCGATGTTGGTGTCCAGTAAAGAAAGCGTCAATCCCCGGCACCTCTTGCAGTAACTCATAGCCTTCATTCTCTCCGGTCAACAATTCGGTGGCTTCACCGGTTACCAAATCTTTCTCAAAACCGCCATGATAGCTGACGATGACAAGATCTGCTTGTTTCCTTAGCTCTGGCACATATTTTTTTGCCGTTTGGATAATGCTTTCGAACCGCATCCCTTTGATGGTAGCTGGTTGTTCCCAATGAGGAATATACTGGGTCACCAATCCCAACACCGCAATCTTAATCCCATCTTTTTCAAGGATCGTATAGGCTTTGCCGAAATAGGGCTGTCCCTCTTCATTTAAGATGTTCGCTGCTAAAACAGGGGACTGATAACTAGCGATTGCCTCTTGAAGATACGTTAATCCATAATTAAATTCATGGTTTCCTAAAACATGGACATCGTATGCCATGTGATTGATCACTTTGGTCAATTCTGCTACCGGATGCTGGCTTTTGGCAATATAATAACTCAGTGGGGATCCTTGGATAAAATCGCCATTTTCGATCATTACAACAGGACCATCGGCTTCGGCTTTTAACTGCTTTAGTTTCGTTGCGACTTTCGCTGCCCCAATAGCCAGATCGTGGTCGTCGGCGAAATTAGTTGGGTAGACATAGCCGTGCATGTCGCTGGTTTCAAGAAAGGTGATTTGCATTTTCTCATTACTCCTCTAACATTTATGTAAAAGAGACCGCAGGGATATCTGACGGTCTCTTTCGGGTTGATAGGGTCATTGTCTGGCCCTTTTACGAGCAGAACTATTGATTCCAAACATCCTCAAGTTGTGGAATGGAATCTTTAATCAATTTATCGGTATCTTTGTCAGTATTCGACAAAATATTCTCCATGATGGAACGAACTTCATTGTAAGCTGAGTCTGCATTTTCAATTACTGGGATCGAGAAAAGTTCTTTTGTTGCTTCACTTAACTCAGAAGCAACTTTCGTATCTGGATTGTTCTTGTATTCATCACTATCTAAAACAGATTGAACAACTGGCATGTATCCTGTTGAAACTGCCCATTCTAATTGTGACTCAGGAGAAGTCAAAAACTTCATGTATTCAAAAGCAGCGGTACGCTCCTCTGGAGATGCACTTGTGAACATATATAAGTCTGTTCCTTGTTGTAGATTGATTTTTTCTGGGCGGGCAGAGACACCATATTCAAATTTGCCTTCGGTGTCTTTTTTGACATATCCTTCTCCAGCAATCGAGCCGATGAACATCGCAACTTGTTCGTTTGCGAATGGTCCTGAAAGATATTGATCGGATCCAGCAATACGGAAGTAGCCGTCTTTCACACCTTCCGCATAATAATTGATGACTTCTTTCGATTCATCGCTGTCTAGCTGTAAATCCTTGTTAAAATCAACACCTTTGTTCTTCATGCCAATAGCATAGTAGTTATTCAATGAATCAAAGCCAGCACCAACAACGCTGCCATTTGATTTTTCGTAAATTGTTTTTGAAGCTTCTTTTAACTCATCTAATGTTGTCGGCACTTCTACACCATATTCTTTTAAAAGATCTGCATTGTAGAATAACATTTCCGTTGATTTGTTGAAAGGAATACCATATTGGACACCATCAATTTGTGCACCTTCTAATAATGAAGAGCGAATTTCTTCTTGGTCACCCCAACCAATCGTATCATTATCGATATACTCGCCTAAATCAACAAGCATTTCATCTTGAGCTGCATTCCAAAGCCAACCTGGATACGCTTGTGTGATGGTTGGCAAATCTTTTGGTGAAGGTAGTGTCGAATTGATTTTCGCCTGCAGATCGGAGTACTGAGATTGATTTTGCAGTTCTACTTTCACATTTGGGTTTGCTTCCATAAACTCATCTGTCAGTTTCGTCAGTGCTTCTTCTTGTGCACCATTCATTGCATGCCAGAATGTGACAGTAGTATCTTTAGGAACCTCTGTAACGATCTCATCGCTGCCTTTTGCACTGTCATTTGAGCCATTGTTGCCGCATGCCCCTAACACTAAAGTTGCCGCAGCCACTGCTGCAAATGCTAGTTTTTTTGATTTCATTCTTTACTCTCCTCTATCCTTTTATAGTTCTATTTTCTCGCCACGTTCTGGCAATATTCTTTCGCCATACGGATTCACCAGTTTCTCTGGTTTCAAGGTATGGATTGGAACCAATCTTTTTGGTTCGATCCACGCAATAATCTGATCAAGATCCTCAGGAACTGCGTGTCCCGAAACCGGCAGCCGTACAAACTCAATTTCCAGCTTTGCTAACAAAGCGAGAAACTCTTCATAGGCAGGATCAAAAGCCCCCAACGGTTGTGCATCGCTATGGATATACAGACTGCCTGGTTGTAAATTTTCAAAATGGTCAACTGCTTGCCAGACATACTGGCCAGTGTCGACACATAAAGAACGATAATCAATTTCTAGCGCAGGATCTAACTCTGCTAAGGAAGCTCCGCCTTCAACCGTGTAATAGGGAACTTCTCTGTCAAAGATTTCTTTCAGTAATACTGCTTGGTGTGCTTCAAGGACGATCGTTCGAGGACAAGCATCCACCAAAGCTAAAAAGCGCTCTACATTGGCAGGATAGCCGTTGAAAGTGATTTGCCGTTGTGGATTTTTTTCGACCAACTCGACAAAAGCCGCTACCAATTCTTTCTCACTGGCTACTTCGATAGTATCTGGATCGCTTTCTCTTTCAGGAAAACTGATACTGACTCCTTCCATCATCAATAGATCCGTGTGTTTGGCTAACTGACAAAATTCTTTTGTCCGCTCTGGATGATAGCCATGCAACCGCAAATCGCCCGTATAGGCAATAAAGTGATCCGGTGTTCGAATCAGCAATGCCGCGGCACCATAGGCGTCGTGGTCCACAGGAACGATCTCTACTTCGATCTCACCAACTTTGATCACATCGTGGGGTTCCAAGCCAATCATTTCCCGCACAAAGGCAGGGGCTTCATGAGGAGTAGGAATCAAAAAATCACCGGTGCGATTCAATGCTTTTAGGATCGCTTTGGTTTCTTTCAAGGTATACAAAGGGATTGCAGGGTCCAAATAATTGACCATCTTTGAATGATCAAGATGGGCATGAGATAGAAAAACAGCTGTTTCTTGATAGTCCTTTTGTTCTGATCCATGATACGTATAAGACAGACGAGGATCATAGACATTGCGCAATTGCGGGACCCAGCGATGATCCACTAAGGTCTGTAATGCTTCGTCGGGTAATGGCTGCTCTGGGTGATACTCCGAACCAAAATCGAAGAAAATATGGGCATCTTTGTATGCCACTTCGATGACGGTGCCGCCGATCGTGAGAATACCACTGTGAAATGTAACTGTTGTTTTAGCCTTTGATGCCATCTTTTGCCACTCCTTTAATAATCTCTTTTCTAAAAATCAAATAAATGATCAAAATCGGAATGACAGTCAATGTCGCAGCTGCCATCTGCAAATGAACATCGCTACCGCTTTCTGATGTGAAGGCCGCTAGCCCATTGTTCAACAACCGATATTTTTTTTCATTCGTGACTAACAATGGCCACAAGAAAGAATTCCAGCTCGAGATAAAGGTCAAGATGCCAACAGTCACTAGTGCCGGTTTAGACATTGGGATCAATATCCGCCGTATGTAAGCCATATCGCTTGCACCATCGATTTTTGCTGCTTTATAAAAGGTATTCGAAATGCTTTTCAAATAGCCATTCAGGTAATAAATATAAAAGATACTCGTCAGAAAGGGAATAATCAACGCACTGTAAGTATTCAACAACCCCATTTGAGCAATCGTGTTGTAGTTGGTAAAGATGATTGATTCATAAGGAACCATCAATAAGGAAATCATTAGAGCAATCACAAGCCCTTTGAATTTGAATTCCAAACTAGTCAATGCAAAAGCTGCCAGAATAGCAGTAATCAATGTGGCGATAGTCGTGACTGCTGAAACAAAGACTGTATTCAGAAAGTAACGAAGAAATGGTGCTTTGGTAAAGACTTCGGCATAGTTGCTCCATTGAAAGGACTCCGGCAAAATCGTAGGCGGAATACTGGTGGCCTCACTATAAGTCATCAGTCCCGCGAGAATCATATAAATAAACGGAAAAATCGTGATGATCGCTAAGAGCGCCAAAAAAATCAGAGAGATGAGGGTTACGACTTTTTTCATCTTATTCCCCTACTTTCTTTAAAATTTTATTTTGGATAAAGGTCACCGCCAAAATAATAACAAAGAGAATCACAGTCGCAGCCATTGCGATCCCAGGACGGCCCGCAATATGGAATTTGTCATAAATATAATAGACAGCTGTGGTTGCGCTTTTGGCGATACCGGGTTGACCACCAAACAAGGCATAGACTTGTGTATAGACTTTAAAGGCACTGATGATATTAACGGTCAACAAGAAGGCAAATGTCGGAATCAACTGCGGAAAAGTAATCTTGCGAAAAATCTCCCAGTTATTGGCGCCAAACATTTTTGCGATCTTATAATGTTCTTTGTCAATGTTACGCATCCCTGCTAAGAGAATAATAATATTGAAGGCCAAACTGCTCCAAATCCCAAAAATGATCAGTGTCGGCATACTCATATTGACATTATCCAGCCAATTGACGGCGGGAATCCCCACTAAGCCCAGCAAGTAGTTGATGATCCCATAAGACCCATTAAAGAAATAGCGAAACACGATCCCAATGGCGATGGTACTGGTGACATACGGCATAAAGAAGATCGTCTCAAAAAAGCTCTTATGTTTCACCTTTTCAAAGATGATCCAAGCGATCGCTAGTGAAATCACTAATGCAATAGGAACCACAGCGAATGCAAACCAAGCTGTATTCTTTAGCGCCTTGAAAAACACTGGATCCGTCAGCACTTTTTGGTAGTTTTCTAATCCGGCATATCGCTGATTGATCAATGATCCTTTTTGAAAACTCATAAACAATGAACGAAATAATGGATACACACTAAAGAGCAAAATAATGACTAGTGAGGGCAATAAGAACAGCCAAGCTTTGGGTTGATTTTCGGGATTATAATTTTTCTTGAACATCAATAAACTCGCTCCCCTTTTTCATCAAAGATGAACGCTTTTTTGTAATTGAAGTCAAAAGCTAAGTGTGCTCCTTCTTCAATGATTTCTTCGATGCTAACGATCGATTTAACGTGGATGTCAGCCAGATCAAAGTTCAAGATCCGTTCACGACCAATTAGTTCAACACTTTTTATCTCGGTATTGAATAATGGTGTTTGGGTCGTCGTTAACACATCTTCTGGACGGATCCCTAAAGTATAATGACCATCTGTCAACGTTTTCTTGAAGCGGATATCCACGAAGCACTCTGTAGGGATCGTGAATTCTGGATGATGCATGACACCATCTGTCACTTCCACTGGCAAGATATTGATAATTGGGTTTCCGATAAACTTTGCAACGAATAAATTATTGGGTTCTAAATAAAGATTTTGCGGATCATCATTTTGCTGGATCACGCCTTCATTCATCAAAATGATTTTGTCACTGATAGACAACGCTTCTTCTTGGTCATGAGTCACAAAAATCGTCGTGATCCCAACTTCTTTGACTAAGCGACGAATCTCCTCGCGAATCTTTAAACGCAAACGCGCATCTAAATTACTCAATGGTTCATCCAGCAATAGTACTTCAGGATTTTGGACTAACGCACGAGTGATGGCAACCCGCTGTTGCTGCCCACCAGACAATGTACCAGGTTTTTTATCCTTCAATTCTTCAATATTGGTCAGCTGCATATATTTTTCAGCAATTTGCTGCGCTTCGTTTTTCTTGATTTTTTTATCACCAACAGTCAGTGGAAACATGACATTTTCTAAAACGGTCATATGAGGATACAAGGCATAATTTTGAAAAACAAAGCCGATATTGCGATCCTTTGGCTCCGTTTTCACCACGGAATTTCCGTTAAAGCGGATATCCCCATCTGTCGGACTCAACAATCCAGCGATCAAATTCAAAATCGTTGACTTCCCACAGCCACTAGGCCCAAGTAAACAAACAAGATCGCCCTTCTCGATCGTAAAATCCACCGCTTTCAAAGCTTCAAACTTGTTGTCAAAGACCTTCTTCAACCCAACTACTTCTATCAAAAAAAGAACCTCCATTATTTTTCTCTTTGCCGCTTTTGTTCGACCAGCAAGATAGGAACACAAAAACAGCTGAATTCTTACAGGCTGTTGTCAAACGCTCAAAGAAATTCGATTTTTATGATAACAAATGAATATTTTTATTCGGTACTGTTATTGTAAATCTTTTGTAAAACCCTTTGGTAATTATGATAGAAATTTTAATTAACTAGCAGAACGATGAGAAAAAAATGAGATTGTTGAACGACAGAATATTGCATTGTAAGGCTTTTTTTCTTGCAAAATAAATAAAAAAAGAAAAAACAGGCACCCCATTTATTATTTTTTATCTAGACCACTCAAATCAAAAAAACAGACTAACGATCAAAATAGGGTAGCTTTCTCAAAAACCCACCACTTTAAAATAACAAAACCGGGATAAGATTTAAAAAAATCCTATCCCGGTTCGATTTATGGACGCGCTAGATCTGTATGTCCAAGCAAAAATTGTTGTGTAGACACTTGATCCAGAAAATGGCGATCATGTTCAATGATCAACATCGTCGGTTGGACAAGTTGGATCACTTCAGCTAACTGATTCTGATTAAAGACATCCAGATAATTCAAGGGTTCATCCCAGATAAACAGCTCAGCAGGGGTTGCCAACGATTTTGCCAATTCCACACGCTTACGCTGCCCCATACTCATATCTTCGATTCGGGTCTGAAAGACATTTCGCTCCACGCCCAATTTCTTCAGATTATTCAACAATTCTTGATAATCCAATCGGTGGGATTCAGCAAACTCAGTCAAGGTGCCTCGATTATCCTCGTAATTTTGGCGAACACGACTGATGGACAAATGTTGCGGCATCCAAACAGAGCCGGTGACAGTTCCAGTAAAATGACCTAATAGGCCAGCCACTAAACTCGATTTGCCAGAACCATTTGCACCCAAAATACCAATCCGGTCACCAGCTTCGATGGTAAAATTCAACGGATCAAACAACGGTTGCTCATACGTCAATTGCAAATTTTCCACTCGCAGCAAAACTTTGTGATGCGTGGCTTTAACATTCATAGAAAGGGGATCGATATATTCGATGTCTTTCAACAACTGTTCTTTGACTTGTGCTTGATCTTCCATCCGCTTGACGATTGCTTTGGATCGTTTCATCGTTCTGGCTGCCCGAGCACCAATCGCCCCTGTGTCATAGACTGCTCCACTGCCTTTTTTTGTTGGTGATCCCAGTTTATCTCGTTCCCGTCCTCGTGACCATTCTGCTTTTTCGGCAGCCGTTTGCTTTAAACGGCCGATCTCTTTTTTCAGTTTAACATTTTGCTCCTGTTCAAACTGATCTTGCCGTTGCTTTTGTTCTTCGTAAACAGAAAAGTTCCCCTGATAAATCACTAGTCGGCTTTTTTCAATCGATAAAATGTGATCCACCACTTCGTCAACAAAGTGTCGATCATGGCTGACGACGATAAAGCCTTTTTTCCGTTTTAGATAAGCAGCTACATGAGCACGAGCTGTAATGTCTAAATGATTGGTGGGTTCATCGATCAACGGAAAGTGTTCCTCATCGATGAACAGTAGTGCAAGTAAAACTTTGGTTTGTTCCCCACCAGACAATGTCTCAAATGGACGCCAGAGGACATCTGGATCCAACTGAAGCAAATTTAACTCTCGCTCGATCTGCCATTGCTCAAAGTCACACAGATCTTGTAATGTATCATAGGTTAGTTGTTGCGGATCTGCCACTGGTTGAGGAAAGTAAACGAATGCTTGCTGATGGGTGATAGTCCCGCTATAAGGCAATTGGTCTTGCAGTAATTTGAGTAAAGTAGTTTTCCCCCGACCATTTCGACCGATCAAACCTAATTTCCACTGGGTATCGATCACCAAATCAGCTTGATCGAACAGCAGATGATTCTGAGTATCGAAGCCAAAACTTAATTGATCTATTTTTATATTTGACATTTTTGTACCTCCTGTCTATCTCTAGACAAAAACTGCGCCTATTTTCAGGTCAGGTTCCAGAAAAGTACACAAAAAGACCCTCCAGAAAAACACACCAATCCTGAAAATCTGCACACTGCTCCCTAGAGAACATGATTCTATGCAGCTTCCAACAAATTGGTTAGTTTTTCAATGGAGGATCCCTCATTTCGTTTATAAGTTGTTTTCAGTATAGCATCTACCGCGAAAAACCGCAATTGGCGATACTTGTTTTTAGATTAGCAGTGAAACGATACTAACAAACTGTTAGGTAAATTTATTCACAATGTCTTTTGCAGTTATTTTATTATTTTGAGTAAAAAAACATTTATAAAAATAAAAAAACCATCAGGTTGGTTAGTCCTGATGGCAAAAGGAGTAAAATGAAAAATAAAAAGGTTGTTGGTTGTGAATTCATTATACATCCACCATCATCATTTTACATAAGAATAACATAACATTTAAATTAAATAACTCTCGTTTAAGAAACGAACTTTATCATTTTTTTAACAAGAGAGCTGTCATCCGCTGAATTGCAAAAGAGATTTCATCAGTGGCTTCGTCTTGTTTTTTCTCTGACGCATCGAAAGCTTCCCGATCGACCCCATCAGCAATACTTAGAATCATTTCTTCACAGCCAGCAACATACTTCGTATATGCTCGTTCAAATTTTTTGTGGATCCCCATGACCGTTGCAGGCGGGCGTAATTTAGAGATCTGTTCCAGCATCAAACGATATTTGTCCGTTCCTTTTTTAAAGGACGCTTCGATTGTTTCCAGACGCTCTGGTGATAGTTCAGATTCCTTTTTTTTATCGAGAGCCTGACGAATCTCTTCATAATTCGGATTCATGGTTTCCCCGATTTTCTCTGTCTCTTTCACTAGATCATTGATTGTTTGTACATAAAAACCTAAATTCGGTCGCACGATTCATTCCCCTACTTTCTTCTTAGCTATCTTTTATTTTACCGTTTATTGCCAAAAATGAAAAGGTCGGCAAAAGCAGATTGTTCATTCGCTCCTATTATTCATTTACGACGATTGGTGTGAACAAAAACCGCAGTCAGAATACTCTGCCTGCGGAATAAATTTAGAGACTGCTTATTTTTTGCCCATTGCACGTTGGACAGCTTTAACGATCTCAACGATCGGGATGATCGCGAAGGATGCACCTAGAACGATTCCCCATTGATAGAGATCTAAATGAGCCACTCGGAAGATGTCATTTAATCCAGGAACAACAATGATGACCATCATCAATGCAAAGGAAAGCAAGATTGCCCAGTTAAAGGTTTTGTTGCGGAAAGGTCCCACTTTGAATAATGATTGGTAAACAGACTTAACGTTAAAGGCATGGAACAGTTGCATCAATCCTAGTGTAGCAAACGCCATTGTCAATGCATCCGCATGGATTGCATCATAGGTATCGTGTACCGGCCATTGAATTGCTGACCAGTAGACGAACAAGACCGTTGCAGCTTCCAAGATCCCTTGATAGATGATACTGCTCATGACTCCACCAGAGAAGAAGTTCGAATTCCGGCCACGAGGGGCATGCTTCATCAAATCTTTCTCAGCTGGCTCCATTCCCAATGCGATTGCAGGGAAAGTATCTGTTACAAGGTTGATCCACAACAGATGGATCGGCAACAGTGTATCCCAGCCCCATAAGGTAGCTAAGAACAATGTCAAAACTTCACCTAAGTTAGCCGCTAACAAATATTGGATCGCTTTTTGGATGTTTGAGAAAACTTTGCGTCCTTCTTCAACAGCCACAACGATTGTTGCGAAGTTATCATCAGCCAGAACCATATCCGAAGCACCCTTAGATACTTCAGTCCCAGTGATTCCCATACCAACACCGATATCAGCTTGTTTCAGTGCTGGCGCATCATTGACACCATCACCTGTCATAGCGACGACTTTGCCTTCATGTTGCCATGCTTTCACGATCCGAACTTTATGTTCAGGTGAAACCCGTGCATAAACCGAGTAATGAGTCACTTTTTGTGCAAACTCCTCATCACTCATTTTGTTCAATTCAGCACCCGTCAATACAGCTGCGTCATCACCAGGCTTGATGATTCCTAGACGTCCAGCGATTGCTTCTGCTGTGTCTCGGTGGTCTCCTGTGATCATGATTGGACGAATACCAGCTTCTTTAGCTACTCGCACAGCATCGGCTGCTTCAGCCCGTTCAGGGTCGATCATCCCTACAAGACCAGCAAAGACTAGATCATTTTCTACGATTTCTGATTCCAAGTTTTCTGGTACTGCATCTACATACTTGTATGCCATTCCCAAGACACGAAGCGCTTGTTTGGCCATATCTGTATTGTTGAACAAGATTTTTTGTTTTTCTTCTTCAGTCATTGGTACTTCTTGTCCGTTCAACAAGACTTTTGACGCACGTCCCAATAAGACATCAGGCGCGCCTTTCACTGCAACTAAGTAACGACCATCTTCTTGTTCATGGATCGTACTCATCAATTTACGATCCGAATCAAATGGCAGATCCGCTACACGAGGTTCTGCACTCACTTGATCTTTCACATGGAAGCCTTGATCCATCCCGAATTGAACAAGTGCTGTTTCAGTAGGATCACCAATCAAGTTGCCTTCCTCACCGAACTTAGTATCATTCGCGAAGTTCATGACTTTCAGAGCCATTGTATCCAATGGAATGTCTTCAGAAGCAGCATGTTGCTTGTCATTGACATAAAGTTTTTCAACTGTCATTTGGTTTAGTGTCAATGTACCTGTTTTATCTGATGCGATGATGTCTGTCGCACCCAATGTTTCTACTGCCGGTAATTTACGAATAACAGCGTTTCGTTTGGCCATGACTTGCGTGCCTAGTGCTAAGATGATCGTTACGATCGCTGGCAATCCTTCTGGAATCGCAGCAACCGCAAGAGAGATTGATGTCAGCAACATGTCGACCCAAGAAGTATTATTGAAGATCGTACCAACAAAGAACATAATTACGGCGATCACGATGATGGCGATCGTCAAGAATTTACCAAGTTCATTCAAGTTACGTTTCAACGGCGTTTCCGTTTCTTCGGCTCTTGCTAACATACCAGCGATCTTACCGACTTCTGTCGCCATCCCTGTATTGACAACGACCCCTTTTCCCCGTCCATAAGTCACATTACTGTTGGAGTAAGCCATATTGACACGATCACCGATCCCAACATCTGTTGCATCGATCACAGTCAATTCTTTTTCTACGGGTACCGATTCACCAGTTAATGCCGCTTCTTCGATTTTCAGAGAACTAGCTTCTAATAAGCGTAAATCAGCTGGTACCACATCGCCGGCTTCTAAAAGAACGATATCTCCGGGAACCAGTTCATCGCTTTTGATCGTCACCGTATGCCCATTTCGTAACACATTGGCATTGGGCGTCGACATTTCCCGCAACGCTTCGATGGCTTGTTCGGCCTTCGCTTCTTGAACCACGCCCATGATCGCATTGATAATAACAACGGCTAAAATAATGATTGAATCGACGATTTCATGTGACACGACAGCAGAAATGATCGCAGCGGCTAACAAGACGATGATCATCAAATCTTTGAATTGTTCAAAGAATTTTTGAGCCATCGATTTTTTCTTACCTTCTTCTAATTCATTGGCGCCATATTGTGACAGACGACTTTTGGCTTCGTCATTTGTCAAACCGTTGGCATCGGTTTGCAGCTCTTTCAGAACAGCCTCAGCTTCTTGTGCATAAAAAGCTTGCGAGAGTTGCTCTTTTTTATTCTCTTCAGACATGTTTTTCCTCCTTTATTCTTCTTCCTTCTTTATTGTACATGAAATGAAAAAAAATAGACTCATGTATGCACTAAAACACATACACGAGTCTCACTATTTAAGGCAACACCAGAAATTTCTTTCAGGATGGTGATGTTGCCGCAACGATAAGCTGCCAGTTACTCCCTCATGATCATCTCAATAAAGACCATTATACAAAATGTTTCATTCGGTTGCAATTTCATTTTCTGAAAAAAGAACAGAAATGATTAAATACTGTCTCGCTTAGGCAATGATTGATCCGTTAGGCATTCCCTTTGGAGCTTCAACAATTTTTAATCGTCCTTCGGTATCTTCCGCGGAAAGGATCATCCCTTGACTGATTTGCCCCCGCATCTTACGTGGTTTCAGATTCGCTACGATTACGACTTTCTTACCAATCAAATCTTGCGGCTCTGGATAAAACTCAGCGATTCCTGACAAGATTTGTCGATCTTGATCATCACCCGCAGCTAAGCGAAATTGAAGCAGTTTATCTGCTCCTTTGACTTTTTGACAGTCGATCACTTCAGCTACTTTCAATTCGATCTTGTCGAAATCATCGTATTTGATCTCTGTTTTTTCAGAAGCAAGAACCGTTTCTTCTGGGTTCCATTTGACTGTTTCAGCAGTGCTTTGCGTTCCTTCCGCCATTTTCTTCTGGATATAAGCGACTTCCGTCTCTAATTCCAAACGAGGGAAGATTGGCGTTCCTTTAGCCACTACTTTGGTATCACTAGGAAATTCACCGAACCGCAAGTCTTTCAAGTCCATGGCTTCTGAAGTTAAGCCTAACTGATGGAAAATATTTGCCGGTGTTTCGGTCATGATCGGTTGCAGCAAGATTGCTACGATTCGCAAGCTTTCTGCAAGATGGACCATCACACTGTCTAATTCTGCTTTTTTCTCAGGATCTTTGGCCAATACCCACGGTTGTGTTTCATCGATGTATTTGTTGGCACGAGAGATCAACGTCCATACTTCCGACAATGCAGTACTGAATTCCATCTTGTCCATTGCTTCATGGTAGCGACCTACGACGTTGGCTGCGGTTGTCGACAACTCACTATCGTAAGGAGTTACTTTTGAGGCATATTTAGGAACGATTCCTTCACAATACTTATTGATCATAGCGATAGTGCGGTTTAATAGATTACCCAGGTCATTGGCTAGATCATAGTTTACCCGAGAAACAAAGTCTTCTGGTGTAAAAACGCCGTCACTGCCAAAAGGCACTGCCCGCAGCAAGTAGTAGCGCAAAGCATCCAAGCTATAGCGCTCAACAAGCATCTCTGGATAAACGACATTGCCTTTAGATTTCGACATTTTGCCGTCTTTCATCATCAGCCAACCATGACCGAAGATTTTTTTAGGCAATGGCAAATCTAATGCCATCAGCATGATTGGCCAATAGATCGTATGGAAACGAACGATTTCTTTCCCAACCATATGAACATCTGCCGGCCAGTATTTTTGGAACAATGAATCGTCATCGGAACCATAGCCTAGTGCTGTAATATAGTTTGATAAAGCATCGATCCAAACATAGACCACATGTTCAGGACTCGCCGTTACTGGAATCCCCCACTTGAAAGTTGTTCTGGAGACAGCTAAATCTTCTAAACCTGGCTTGATGAAATTATTGATCATTTCATTCTTACGGGATTCAGGTTGGATAAATTCTGGGTGCTCATCATAATATTGCACCAGACGATCTGCATACTTGCTCATGCGGAAGAAGTACGAAGACTCTTTTACTAATTCTACTTCGTGGCCGCTTGGTGCTTTCCCACCGATCACATGTCCTTCTTCATCACGATAAACTTCTGCCAATTGCGTTTCTGTGAAGTATTCTTCATCAGAGACAGAGTACCAGCCTTCATACTCGCCAAGATAAATATCTCCTTGGTCCAATAATTGTTGAAAGATTTTTTGGACTGCCTTTTTGTGATAGTCGTCCGTTGTCCGGATAAATTTATCGTAGCTGATGTCCAATGTTTTCCACAATTTTTTGACATCGGCAGCCATTTTATCTACATATTCTTGTGGATCAACACCTAGTTCTTCCGCTTTTTTTTCGATTTTTTGCCCGTGTTCATCAACACCAGTCAAATAAAACACATCAAAGCCCATTAGACGTTTATAACGTGCTACTGCGTCGCAAGCTATCGTTGTATAAGAATTTCCGATATGCAATTTGCCGCTTGGATAATAGATTGGCGTCGTAATATAAAATGTTTCTTTTTCAGCCATGGGCGTACGTCCTCCTTTTCACCTGTAAAGTGTATACTAAGGTAGTATACCATAATTTTCTGTGAGTTTTTCCTTTTTTCTTTTGCCCAAATTGATGAGATGATTTTACTATCAGCTCCTTTTGGTTTATGAGCTGTTTTTTTGCTATAATAGGAATGAACGTTTGAAAGAGAGGGTTTTTCGCTTGAAAAAACAACAACAGCGCTTCATGATCTTAGCTGTTTTAACGATCATCCATTTGATTTTTTCTAGTTTTTATTTGTATTTTTACGGCTATTTCAATGGGCAAAATCTAGCTAGCTTCTTTGTGGTCATCACATCATTGCTTCGTTATGGGTTCCTGCTATGGATCGCTGTGTGGGGATATTTAGCCATGAAGCACACACAAAAAGCGGCATTCTTCTATTTAGCACTCTTTTTTATCAATTTGATTTTTCCCTATTTTTTTAACTAATCCATCATCATTATTATTTCATCATATCAGGAGTAGGAGACAGGAATGAAAGAATTCACCTCAAAAACAGCAGAAAAAGAGTATTATGAAAAAGAAGCTTCTGAAGCAGAATTTTTAACTTGGTATCGCAGTCAGGACCAGCCAAAATATGAGAAGCCTTCTGTGACAGTCGATATGGTCTTGATGTGTTACAACAAAGAAGAAGAAGAACTGAAGATTGCACTGATTCAGCGAAAAGGGCATCCCTTTCGAAATTCTTGGGCTTTACCGGGTGGTTTCGTCAATCCGAATGAGTCAACTGGTCAAAGTGTCATTCGCGAGACGCAAGAAGAGATCGGCGTAACCATCTCAAAGCAAAACATCGAACAACTCCATACCTTCAGCACACCAGGGCGAGACCCGCGGGGCTGGGTCATTACGGTCAGTTATCTCGCTTTTATCGGCGAAGAACCTTTGAGCGCTGGGGATGATGCCAATCAAGTCCGCTGGTTTTCATTAGAGAGAAAGGCGAACCAAATCTTTTTATCTAGTGGCGATGTTGAGATTATCTTGGACCTAGTCTCGGGACAATCTGTCGGTAAGGATACATTGGCTTTTGACCATAGTGCGATTATTTTGAAAGCATTTGAACGAGTGGCAAACAAAATGGAACACGAACCACAAGTACTGCTGGTTCTCGGCGAAAGCTTCACGATCACTGAAGCACGTAAAGTCTTCGCTAAATTTTTGGGGATCGATTTTAAATTGATTGACCATTCAAATTTCAAAAAAGCCATGCTTCAATATTTCACGGAAATCGGTGAAAAGCCCGTCGGTATTGGACGACCTTCGAAAATCTATGAATTGAATGCTGATGTGCTTGGCGACAAAATGTAGGCCGTGCAAAGAGGCTGCAACACAAGCAAACAAGAACCGAAACGATAGACGAATCACTTTCAGCTGAGCATAAAGCCAGCGTCTGTGGGTTTGTGTATCGTTTGGGTATTTTTTGTTTTGCCTGACGTCACAGCCTCTTCGCTGGTTAATCATAATTAGTGAGCAGAATTCCTAGAAACAAAAATCCAAAGATTTTTTCTATCCCCTAGGCGATCCCTGGCGCTCCTCCCAGTTCGTTTCACTTTCGATTACACGCAACATTTGCGTCATTTTTTGACACTCTTTGGCCGACAAAGAAATAAATCGGACTTCTTTGCCGTACCACTCTGCTTTGTACGTGATTTTACGAATAAACTGATGCCAGTCACTGACTGAAAAATTCCCTGTAGATCTACAAGTCTCATCGATCAGCCGTTCCAAAAAAATCGTATCGTATTGTTTGACCAGATGAAAGGTTACTTGATCGATGTATTCTTTTTTTTGATCACGATGCGCTCGATATAGCTGAGAAACTTTTCCTTTTTGTTTTTGATAATTACGAGCATGACTAAGCACCATTTTTTTTCGTTTGACAGCTTTTGCTTTCACATTTAGTTTTCGTTCTGCACGGGCCAGTCTTTGTTGAGATTTGATGGCATTGGTACTGATAAAGGGTAACTGTGCATTGGCCTCTACCAACACTTCTGGATGATAAACCAAGGCAATCTTTCGTTGGTTCTTCGGCAAGGGCTGAATTTCTTCGATGCAAAGAATCGAAATATAAAATTCAGTATTGTTTCTTGCAGAAATCGTCGCCGATTTAATCTGACCATTGATTGGCCGATGACGCTTGACTGCAACGAATGATTTCAATTTAGGCAATTTCAACTGATCATCGACCAAGTAGATCGTATGTTGTTGATTGTTTGTCGTATACGATTGCCAAATATTCTTTTTCGTCTTCAGTTTAGGAAAGCCTGCTCGCTTTTGAAAATAGTTGCGAAAAGCCCGTTCCAAATTGCGCTGAGCGTTGGCCAGTGCCAAACTGTCGGTCTCTTTTAAAAAAGGATACTCTTTTTTTAATTTTGCAGGTGTTAGTTTTTCTTTTTCTGCATTTGTAGTAAGTTCTTCCATCTTTGCTTTTAGCAATTGATTATAGGTGAAGCGTACGCAACCAAACGTTTGGATAAAGAACTGCTTTTGTTCCTCTGTAGGATAGATCCGAAATTTGTATGCTTTTAAAACACTCAGTTTCATCTCCTCCTAAACAGGTCTACCCCTTTTTTTGTGCCAATTTTTTCTGATACTGTGCCGCTTCTTCCTTCGTAGCATAAATAAAATGCCCCTCTGCGATTTCTTCCATGGCACGAGGCTTGTCATCTGTTGGTTCGCTGACGTATTTGATGCGCTTCCGTTCTCGTTCATGATCTGGGTCTGGCAGTGGAATCGCCGACAAGAGACTCTCTGTGTACGGATGGACCCCATAATGATAGATTTCATCACTAGAACCTACTTCCAAAAGTTTACCATTATGCATCACACCGATGCGATCGCTGATATGTTTGACCATTGATAGGTCATGGGCAATGAATAGATAAGTCAGCTTATGTTCTTGCTGTAAATCTTGCAGCAAATTGACGATTTGGGCCTGAATCGAAACATCCAGAGCCGAAATCGGTTCATCACAGATGATGAACTTGGGATCTACCGCTAGTGCTCGGGCAATCCCAATCCGTTGCCGCGCAGAAATCGTCGCCGATTTAATCTGACCATTGATTGGCCGATGACGCTTGACTGCAACGAATGATTTCAATTTAGGCAATTTCAACTGATCATCGACCAAGTAGATCGTATGTTGTTGATTGTTTGTCGTATACGATTGCCAAATATTCTTTTTCGTCTTCAGTTTAGGAAAGCCTGCTCGCTTTTGAAAATAGTTGCGAAAAGCCCGTTCCAAATTGCGCTGAGCGTTGGCCAGTGCCAAACTGTCGGTCTCTTTTAAAAAAGGATACTCTTTTTTTAATTTTGCAGGTGTTAGTTTTTCTTTTTCTGCATTTGTAGTAAGTTCTTCCATCTTTGCTTTTAGCAATTGATTATAGGTGAAGCGTACGCAACCAAACGTTTGGATAAAGAACTGCTTTTGTTCCTCTGTAGGATAGATCCGAAATTTGTATGCTTTTAAAACACTCAGTTTCATCTCCTCCTAAACAGGTCTACCCCTTTTTTTGTGCCAATTTTTTCTGATACTGTGCCGCTTCTTCCTTCGTAGCATAAATAAAATGCCCCTCTGCGATTTCTTCCATGGCACGAGGCTTGTCATCTGTTGGTTCGCTGACGTATTTGATGCGCTTCCGTTCTCGTTCATGATCTGGGTCTGGCAGTGGAATCGCCGACAAGAGACTCTCTGTGTACGGATGGACCCCATAATGATAGATTTCATCACTAGAACCTACTTCCAAAAGTTTACCATTATGCATCACACCGATGCGATCGCTGATATGTTTGACCATTGATAGGTCATGGGCAATGAATAGATAAGTCAGCTTATGTTCTTGCTGTAAATCTTGCAGCAAATTGACGATTTGGGCCTGAATCGAAACATCCAGAGCCGAAATCGGTTCATCACAGATGATGAACTTGGGATCTACCGCTAGTGCTCGGGCAATCCCAATCCGTTGCCGCTGTCCTCCGGAAAATTCGTGGGGATAGCGAGTTCCATGACTTGGGTTTAAACCAACAGTTTTCAACAAATCATCTACGCGCTGGTTGCGTTCCTTTTCGTTTTTTGCCAATCCGTTGATATCGATCCCTTCAGCAATGATATCGCGAACTTTCATTCGAGGATTCAATGATGCATACGGATCTTGGAAAACCATTTGTACTTCTCGACGGAAATCAGCTAAATCTTTTTTGCCTTTGATTTTCATGACATCTTGTCCATCAAACAAGATTTCTCCTGCCGTGGGATGATTCAGTCGAATGACCGTTCGACCAGTCGTTGACTTCCCACTACCGGATTCTCCTACTAGTCCAAAGGTTTCTCCTTCATAGATCTGAAAGGAGATATCATCTACAGCCCTGACTTCGTCTTTGCGGCCGACATTAAAATATTGTTTTAAGTTCTTTACTTCAAGCAACACTTTCTCCAATGGGTTCTCCTCCTTTATACAGATGCCTGTCTAGTTTTTTCTTGGAATTTTTTCCAACGAATCAAGATTTCATCCGGAGGGGTAACCTTAGGAGCTTGCGGAGCTAAAAGCCACGTAGCTGCTTTATGGGTCGGTGAAACATCAAAGAATGGTGGTTGCTGTTCGGCATCGATCTGCAAAGCAAACTCATTTCTAGGATAAAAAGCATCCCCAGTCGGCGGATCCAACAAATCTGGTGGTGAGCCAGGAATCGCATAAAGACGATCCCCCGTCCCCTCCAAGGTAGGCATGGAACCTAACAGCCCCCAAGTGTAAGGATGCTGTGGATTATAGAATATTTCTTCTGCTGTTCCCACCTCTACGATTTTGCCGCCATACATGACGGCTACCCGATCTGCCACATTTGCTACTACTCCTAAATCATGGGTAATAAAAATGATCGATGAATTGATTTTTTGTTGGATATCTTTCAACAACTCAAGGATTTGGGCTTGAATCGTTACATCCAGTGCCGTAGTCGGCTCATCAGCAATCAGGATTTGTGGATAACAGATTAATGCGATGGCAATGACGATCCGTTGCCGTTGTCCCCCTGAAAATTGATGCGGATAATTTTTCAAACGCTTCTCAGCATTCGGAATCCCTACCAGATTCAAAAGATCCAAGGCTTGTCGGAGTCCTTCTTTTTTACTAAGTTTGTTATGTTTCATCAAAGATTCGGCCACTTGTTTGCCGATGGGCATCGTCGGGTCCAGAGAAGTCATGGGATCTTGGAAGATCATCGCAATTTCTTTTCCGCGAATCTTTTGTAGTTCTTTCTCAGATTTCTTGAGAATATCCGTTCCATTGAATAGGATCTCTCCATTATCTATATTGGCGTTACTAGCTAATAATCCCATGATACTGCGGGTAGTTACTGATTTCCCACTACCGGATTCGCCAACGATCGCTAGTGTTTCGCCTTTGTATAGTTCGAAACTGACATCGCGGATCGCTTGGACTTTCCCTGCAAAGGTATCAAAGGAGATCTCTAAATTTTTCACTTCTAACACTTTTTCCATAGCAATCACTCTTTCATTTTCGGATCGAAGGCATCACGGAGTCCGTCAGCAAGTAAGTTGAATCCGATCATAATGACCGACAACGTAACCGCCGGCACCCACATTTGGTAAGGCAAGAATAAAAAGGTCTTGTACCCGTCGCTCAGTAACATCCCTAGCGATGCTGAAGGCGGCTTTAAGCCCAAACCGATAAAGCTTAGAAAAGCCTCGAAGAAAATCGCTGATGGGATACTGAACATCATCTGGACAATAATCACACTCGAAATATTCGGCAAGATATGCTTCATCGCAATCTTCATACGGCTCTCACCTAATGTCGTAGCAGCTAGCACAAACTCTTGATCTTTTAATTTCATTGTTTGCGCGCGAACGATCCGAGCCATTGGAATCCAGTTGGTGATAGCCATCGCAGCTACGATCGAAAAGATTCCTGGTTTGAAGACGACCAGCATCAAAATCATCACCACTAGATTCGGAATCCCAGAAAGGATCTCTAAGAAACGTTGCATGATATTATCCACTCGTCCCCCTAATAAACCGGAAATCAATCCATAGGTCACGCCAAAGATGATATCTAGCAAAGCGGCAATAAAGGCAATCAATAGCGAGATTCTCGTTCCGACAAATAAACGGCTCAACAGATCCCGTCCTAGTCCGTCGGTTCCTAGTAGATAGTAAGTGCCTTCTGGAACATTGGCAGCAGCATATTTATCAACCAATTCACCACCAACCATTGCATACCCATTTAATCCTGGGAGATTGAGTCCGGGAATTTTGGGAGGCAGATTCGTGAACTTCACGTTTTGCGCAGTAGGGTCATGGGGAGAAACAAAGATCGTAATAATCGAGATTGCAATAATGATCAGCAATAGTACGATCGAAAATACAGCTGCTTTGTTTTTCTTCAAACGGCGCCATGAATCTTGGAAAAAGGTCAGCGATGGCGCAGCAATTGCTTCTCGTTCTTCTTTGGTATTTTTTTGTAACGGCTGAAATTTGGCTGCATCAATGGCAGCTACTTGATTGATTGTTTTCTCTTCCATTAGCCACGGCTCCCTTCTGACACACGGATACGCGGATCAACGATACCATACAAAATATCTACCACTAAAATCACAAATACTAACATGGCAGAGTACAAAATCGTGACTGCCATGATTGTTGGATAATCATTTGTCATGATTGATTTTACGAATTGTTCGCCAATCCCCGGAATCGCAAAAATATTCTCAACAACTAATGAACCCGTCATCAATCCAACGGCTAAAGGTCCTAACAAGGTAAGCAGCGGGATCAAACTGTTCCGCAAACCATGCTTGAAGGCGATCTCCCAGCGGCTCAGCCCTTTGGCACGAGCCAACTCAACGTAATCACTGTGGAGCACCTCGACCATCTCGGTTCGAATAAAGCGGGCAGAGTCTGCCAGTGGCGACATGGCTAATGCGATCGTTGGCAAAATCGTGCTTGCAAAAGTTTCCCATTTGGCGATTGGCAAGATACCTAATTTGATGGCAAAAATGTATTGCAGCAAAACGGCAAAGACAAAGTTCGGAATCGAACGTCCCAAGATCGCTACTAACGTTGACGTCGTATCAATCCATGTATTTTGTTTCATAGCGGAGATCGTCCCTAAAATGATACCGAAAAAAGTCCCAAAAATAATTGCCTGCAGCCCCAATTGTAAAGAAGGACCAATCCGACCAGATAATAGATTCGCTACCGGTTGATTTTTGAATTGGAATGAAATCCCAAAGTCGCCTTTAACTAAATTCGTCAAATACAGCCCATATTGAGTAATCATCGGTTTATCTAAACCTGCTTGTTCATTCAATAAGGCAATCTGTTCGGGACTCAGTTTTTCTGCATTGGTATAAGGTGTTCCTGGTAAAAATTGCATTAAGAAAAATGTGATCGTGGCAATCAACCATAAGGTCAATACCATATAGAATATCCGTTTCAATAAATATTTCAAAAAACCGTTCACGCGTCTTCCCCCTAGGTATTTTGACTTCTTATCAATAATTATGTAAATTAAGTAGTACGAATCATTAAAAAGGAGTCAACTTATGCGGATAAAAAAAAGTAGTGGGCTGATCACCCTCATATGTACCCTTATTTCCATTAGCTGGTTGTTTTTCAAAAAGGAATTGACCCTGTCAACTATCTCGGATGCACTATTTCTTTGGGCTTTATTCTTCTTGATCATCGGCGGTTTTCTTTGGGTCTTTGCCTCTGGCTTCTTTGATCATTTCCAATATTCAATGAAAAAAGCTTTTTCCAAGAATAAAACCGATTACCTTAAACTCTCCGATGTTGGTAAACAAAGCTACGGCTTTTGGCTATGGCCAGGAATTTTTTTACTGCTACTTTCTTTGCTCTTTTTATTAATCAATACTCTTTAATTTAGTAACCTATCGTTTCGTGTCTTTTGTCGACTGCCTTTCTGCTTTAGAAAAAAAAGCCGGCTGAGACTGTATTCAAGAGAAGATTTCCATACGTGACAAATAGTGAAGCACTTGGCATTTTGGAGAAGCAGCAGCTTCTCCATTTTTGTTATGCCTGTTATTCCAGCTATTCATCGATAATCGTCATCTTGTATCCAGTTACTGTCCCAGCCGCTAGGCATTCAAGTGGTTATTCAATCGATGTCCACTTGTAATCGTATTGTGCGCCTGCTGCATGAGCAACGACACCTTTTACATTTGGTGCACGTAAATGAGCTTCTGCTTTTTGGTAAACTGGGATTACTCCTTGTTCACTCATGATTAGTTTTTCCGCATTGACTAAATCTTCCCAACGCTTTTCTGGGTCATTGACGTTAGTCGTACTTGCCGATTTAATCAAGGCATCATACTCTTCATTGCTCCATTGACCACGGTTATATGAGTTGCCAGTCGTGAATAAGTCTGTAAAACTGCTAGCATCTGCATAGTCAGCTCCCCAACCACCCATCAACATATCAAAGTCTCCAGCGTTGGAACGATCCAAACGAACAGAGAATGGTACGGGGCTTAACGTTACTGTCAAACCATCCAATGTTTTTTGCAATGTATCTTGTACATATTCAATGATTTTCTTCGTAGAATCTGTATCAGAGGCTAAGATATCAAATTCAAGAGAATCGATTCCCAATTCTTCTTTAGCTTTTTCCCAATGCTCTTTGGCTTTGGCCTCATCATATTCTAAAACACTGCCTGCTGATTTAGTAAAATCAGTATTGTCGGATGGGCTAAAGGTCATGCCTTCTGGTACTAGACCTGTCGAAGCAATTGAGCCGTCCCCTAAAATCGATGTCACTAAAGCGTCACGATCAATGGCATACGAAATTGCTTTACGTAAATTTTCATTGCGGAATGGTGATTTTTCATCGCGTTGATTGACTTCAAAATAATAGGTCGTTGCTTCTGGTTGAGAGACAAACGCTTCATCATTGGCCATTTGCTGTGCAAGTTCCCCTGTAAGAATGACATCATCAGCTTGACCATCTTGGAACAAGTTCAATGCAGTCGCTGATTCTTTAACAACACTCACATTGATGGTTTCTAATTTCACTGTATCTTTATCCCAATACTGATCATTCTTTTCGTATGCCCATTCGGTATCGGTTCCTGGTCCATCAAATCCGGTAAGAACAAAAGGTCCATTATAAACGGCATTGTCGCTCGTTGCCGCATATTGATCCCCGTGTTCTTCAACAACCGCTTGACTTTGCGGGAAGAAAGATGGGAATGCCAGCAAGTAGTCAAAGTAAGGAGTGGCCTTTTCTAATGTGATCTCTAACTCATGATCGCCAACTGCTTTGATTCCTAATTCAGACGGATCTTTCTCTCCGGCTGTGATAGCTTCCGCATTTTTTACTGGTGCGTACAAGTAGGCATACTCTGAAGCCGTCTCAGGCTTGACTGTTCGTTGCCAACCATAGACATAATCAGCTGCTGTTACAGGTTCGCCATTTGACCATTTTGCGTCATCACGCAATTTGATCTTATAAGTCAATCCATCTTCACTGACTTCTGCTTCTTCTGCCGCTCCAGCTGGCTGCGGTTTGCTGTCAGCGTCTAAGCGGTACAACCCCTCATATACATTATTTAGCGCACTGAAACTGATTGTATCTGTCGCAAGGGACAAATCGGCACTTGGCATTTCTTGTTGAACCACAACATTGAATACCTGTTCCGCATTGCTTTCGCTGCTGGCAGCTGATCCGCTGCTTGAATTATTTGAACCACCTGTGGTACAGCCTGCTAAAACTAAGCCGCACACAGCAACCAATCCATATGCCCATTTATTTTTCATCCTGAACTACTCCTTAATTGATTTAATTTTCAGAATAATCGCTCTTTTCTGAAGTTAGATTAGATTTTAATTAATAATTATTAAAAAAGCAATCTTTTTTTGCAATTTTTAGCATTAAAAAACACGATAAAAGACAATAACTTTGAAGAATTTCTACTAAATATTCCTAGAAAACTAATAAATATGCTACTTTCATCTTCTTCTCATTTTTATTTTAAAGACCATTTTTTCTTTTAAAAAAAACAAAAAGAGTTGTGTCATAAGTTACAAAAAACAAGCATATATCCGAACAATCAATGAAAGACACTCACTTTACAGCCGTGTCTTGTCGCTAATCTTGATGATTCTTGCGACCTTCATTTTTGATCATTCGGATATCATTTGTTTTAACTTATGTTCCAACTCTTGACTAGTTTTAAGAAACATCTTAGCCACTATAACTGTCTGTGTCCGTTTTGACAAGCAATGTTCAACTAGAAGACTTAAGAAACTAGCGATTCTCCGCCAGCAGCAACAACTTCGTCTCGCAAAAAGGCAGTCAAACGCTCACCTATTTGTTCATCTGGATGACGGGGATCAACTAAGCTGATCTCTTGCTGCCAGATAGTGTCGCTTTTTTGGAAGGCACTCACAAAGCCGACCAATTGCTCTCCTTCAATAGCTGCAATGACAACTTTATTCGGCTGCAGTAATTCTTCTGCTGTCCGCTGCTCTTTTTGATAGGTAGACGGATAAATTAGAACGGCTAAGTCGATCAGCTGATCACGTAAAATATAATTCTCTCTATCAAATTCAGTAATGATCATGATTTGCCCCCTTCGCATTTCGCGTGTTCCACTAGATGAATTCTATCAATAAATCGATAAAAAGACGAATAAATGACTTTCCGCGCTTCATACTTGCTCGTTACTTGAAATAAATAAGACCAGACAACAGCGGCCTATTCTCGCAAGCAACCTATCCTCTTACAAGTTATATTCCTAGTTGTCTGATCTATCTATCGTTAAATCAATTCGTTTTAATTGACAATCTGTTCGTGCCGCTTAATGAATGGCGCCTCCGATTGCTTTGATGTCTTCTTTTCCTTGATAATCGACAATTGCACCGATTGCCGCTTCCAATCCTTTCGCAATATCTTGTAAGCTCATAGCCGGTTGACCAGGCTTGTCAACAACTTGCTCTGGAATGAATGGGACATGAATGAAGCCCCCTTTAAGCGTTGGGTATTTTGTATCGATCATGTATTGTACTTGATACATGATGTGGTTGCAGACAAATGTACCGGCAGTATTTGAAACAACAGCAGGAATCCCGGCTTCTTTCATCGCAGCTACCATTGCTTTGATCGGCAACTGACTGAAATAAGCAGGTTGGCCTTGAGGCTGGATGGCTTCATCTACTGGTTGATTGCCTTCGTTGTCTGGAATACGTGCATCATCGACATTGATCGCCACTCGCTCAGGTGAAATAGCAAAACGTCCGCCTGCTTGTCCAATATTCAAAACAACATCAGGTTGGATCTCTTCAATTTTAGCTTGTACAACTTCAGCTGATTTGCCGAAAACAGTAGGAATCTCTAATTTAACTATCTTTGCTCCGTTGATTTCTTCTGGTAATAATTTAACAGCTTCCAACGCTGGGTTGATTTCTTCTCCGCCAAATGGATCAAATCCTGTGACTAAACATTTCATATTGATCATCCTTTCTATTCCTTTTTACCACTAAAATGCCCAAAAGTACATCAATCCGATATGGATCACAATTAGCAGCACGGCAATCGGTGCTTGGGTTTTGATTACTGCATTCGAATTTTTCATCTCGAGTAATGCGACGGGTAATGCATTGAAATTGGCTGCCATCGGTGTCAACAATGTTCCGCAAAAACCGGCAGTCATCGCCAGTGCTCCTGCTACAACGGGATCTCCCCCTTGAGCGATTACGAATGGGACACCGATTCCGGCAGTAATGACAGTAAATGCCGCAAAGCCATTTCCCATGATCATTGTAAATAAAACCATGCCTAAACAATAGGCAATCACACCAATCAAACGATTGCCTTCGGGTACTACACCTGAAATACCATGGGAGATCACTTCTCCAACACCAGCAGCATTAAAAATCACGCCTAGAGCCGCTAGTAATTGTGGCAAGATACCAGCAGTACCGACTTGTTGGAACATACGATCGGAATCATCCAGCACTGTTTTTGGTTTAGCAGAGGTCAATACCATTGCTAAAATCAACGCCAAAACAGAAGCGATCCCGATCCCAACTTGTCCGCCTAAAGGTGTGTAGGAAATCGCAACTGCGATGACTGCTAGTGAGATACAAGGGATAAAAATCTTACTGCCGATTCTTTCGGCGGCTTGTTCTGCTTTTTGTTCATCGACATCCACGATTTTACCAATTCGAACTTGCTTGAAGAACGTCAATACGCCCATACAAATAATGATGATCCCATCAATGATGTAAGGAATAAAGTTTCCGAAAGCAAAAACGATACCAAGTAAAAGCCAAAATGTTGCTGTACCCAGTCGTGTTGGATGGGTCGCATCTTTGAAGACTCGGACAGCAGTCATGATTGACAAGAGACCGATCAAAATATAAAAGAATTCTAAAATATTATTGATGATTGCTTCCATTTACTTTTCCTCCTTTTCGCCATATTTTTTAGACAATTTGCGATCGAAAGCCAGATTTGAAAGGGTAGCAATGACTAAAACGATCAGCGCGATAGGGATTGAAGCCTGTGCAATTGCACTGGCGGCTACGTCATAACCCAATGATTTTAACGTTCCAGTGATCAATAAAACACCCGAAGCCGCCACAAACGTATTTTGGGCAAAAAAGTTCCCGTAGTTCTCATTAGCTGCCGCCCGAGCTTTGATTTTTTCCTGATCTGCTTCTTCTAGTTCGCCATACTTGTTCTCCGCTGCGGCTTGCGCCATTGGGTTTACGATTGGACGAATAAATTGCGTGTGTCCTTGGATCCGAATCGAGAAGAAACCTGCTAGTTCTCGAATAAACAAATACAAACTTAAAAACTTGCCTGGGGTCAATCCTTTGATTTTTTCAATCAAAACAACGGCCTGTTGTTTCAATCCAAAGCGTTCTGAGATTCCTACCATTGGTAGTGTGAGTAGGAATAAGGTCACGAGACGATTGTCTACAAATGCCTTTCCTAACATTGATAAGAAATCAGTAAAATCTATCCCCGAAACTAATGCGGTTGCTAATCCTGCGATCAGAACAACGGCGATCGTGTCGAGTTTCAGCAAAAAGCCGACAAGAATTACCAAAATACCAATCAATTTGATCCATTCCATGGAATCATCCTTTCATCATGTGTGTTATTTTTATTTCTATCAATTCTTATAGTATAGACGATTTTTCAAGCCATGAGTATCGGAATTTTGAAAAAATCCAGAGAAATCGCTTTCCTTTGTTGTTATCCAAAACAGTTCTTTTCTGAAATAAAAAAATCAGCAAAAGCAGGAACCGCACCCGTCTTTGTCTCAGATCTGGCCTTTTTCAGCGGTCTGTCAACAAAGAGTGCCGTTCACCTACTTTTCTGATTTTGAAAAAACGGTCTCCTGTACCGTTTTTTGATAAAAGTCTGTTCAATGAGCGACTTTCCCGCCTTCATGGTCAGACTTATTTGTTTCTAGGCAGTGACTTGCTTTTTCATCTGTTTGCTGCGCAACTGACCGCAAGCTGCATCGATATCCGTCCCATGTTCTTTACGAATCACACAATTGATACCATTTTTCTTCAAGATGTCATAAAATGCTAAAACATCTTCTTTCTTACTGCGAGCATACTGATCATGTTCACTGACAGGGTTGTAAGGAATCAAGTTCACATAAGAAAGCTTGCGTTTATTCTTGAGCAATTCGACCAATTGCCGCGCATGCTCTGGTCGATCATTGACATGATCCAGCATGATGTATTCAAACGTGATTCGCCGATTGGTTTTTTCTAAATAGTAGTCAATAGCTTCCATTAGTTTTTCAATCGGGAAACTGCGGTTGATCCGCATCATCGAAGTTCGTACTTCATTATTTGGAGCATGGAGTGAAATCGCAAGGTTCACTTGTAAGCCATTTTCAGCAAACTCTTTGATTTTATGAGCTAAACCACTGGTTGAAACAGTGATATGGCGCGCACCAATCGCTAGTCCTTTCGGATCATTGATAATCTGCAGAAACTGCATGACATTCTCGTAATTGTCAAAAGGCTCGCCGATTCCCATCACCACCACATGGGAGACACGTTCTCCAGCATTTAATTCATCGAAATAATGTTGCACCAGCATGATCTGAGCGACAATTTCTCCAGCAGTTAGGTCTCGTTGTTTTTTTAGCAGACCGCTCGCACAAAATGTACAGCCGATATTACAGCCGACTTGTGTCGTCACACAGACTGACATACCATATTCCTGACGCATTAAGACGGTCTCAATCATATGATTATCGGGTAACTGGAACAAATATTTGACTGTGCCGTCGCTGGCTTCTTGTAAGACGATTTGTTTCAAAGGATTGATCACAAACGATTCATTTAACTTAGTTACCAATGATTTAGGCAAATTGGTCATTTCTTCAAATGTCGCTACTCGTTTCTCATATAACCATTCCCACACTTGATTCGTGCGGAATTTCTTTTCTTCTTGCTCAGTCATCCACAAAGATAAGGACTCTTTGGTTAATCCATAAATTGAAGGTTTCACATTGCTTCCTCTTTTCAAAATAGTCGCTACATACTATAACTGAATTTTGCGTATAAAGCAACTCATCTCCGAGGCTTGTTGAAAGCAGAATTACGAATGCAACACTCTGATCTCAGAATATAAAAAAAGATAAAAGACTGAACGATCTTGTTCTAGACACTGGGCTCTTTTTCCTAATTTATCGTTTCTGCTAAAATTTTCCCTGCTAATGCAAAAAACTTTCCTCACGTATCACATATAGTGATGGAAAGTTTTTTTGTATTCACGTATTGAATTCAATGACTTTGCCATCTTTCGCGACTAATTCGCCACGTTGCGGTGGGCTTGTGTGCAGGTAAAGCTGCAATGGCATCTCCAATGTCAATGTCTTTTCTCCTTGCTGAAAGACACCATAGTAACTTGCTTTTTCCTGATCTTCATATGTATGGCTCAATAAATAATACCCTTTTTCAACGTCTTCTTGTTTCTTTTTAGTTTCCCGTAAAAAGCGCCGCAAGTGTTGATAAGTATAAAATAAAAATAGTATCAGTGTTGCCGCTAATAACAAATATCCTAGCATCATGAATGAATCGACGACGTGGAATAAGCCGTCTCGACTCCCACACTGATCATTAATGCCGCATCGACTTCACACATGATTGATTCATCTAGATGACAAACCTTCTCCTTTAGTCGACTTTTGTCGATTGTCCGAATCTGCTCCATCAAGATCACTGAATCTTTACCGATCCCTGTACAAGTCGCTGAGATCCCAATATGGGTCGGCAGTTTTGGCTTAGCCATTTTAGCCGTGATCGCGGCAATGATCACCGTTGGACTAAAATGATTGCCTAAATCATTTTGAATCACTAATACTGGCCGAATCCCTCCTTGCTCCGATCCAACGACCGGTGACAGATCGGCAAAATAAATGTCTCCCCTTTTTACCATAGGACCACCCTAACTTTTATATTCTCGCGGCACCCTTGCAGAAAGCGTGCATGCCACTTCATAATGAATCGTCTCTAATTGTTCCGCTACTTTTTGCATAGTGATGCACTGTCCGTTATCTTCGCCGATCAATGTGACTTTTGTTCCCGCAGGAAATGACCGGGGTAAACGGATCATCAGCTGATCCATACATACACGACCAACGATTTCACAATACTCACCAGCTACCAATAAAGAAAATCCTTGCATTTTTCGCAACCAGCCGTCCGCATAACCAATCGGTACCGTACCGATCCATTCTGCTTGCGGCGTGATATATGTTTCACCATAGCCAATTCCGGCTCCTTTTTCAAGTAATTTCACTTGGACCAATTCAGAAACAAGAGACAAGGCTGGTTTCAATGGATATGTTTCTGGCAATGCCGTTCCTGAAGGATTCAATCCATACATCGCAATGCCATAGCGAACCATGTTCCCTACGGCTTCTGCATGCCACAAAGCAGTAGCACTATTGCCGGCATGGACATACCTTGGCAATTCAGGCAGACATGCCAATGCGGTTTGAAACCGTTGATTTTGTTCTTGCCAATACGTATCATCTGCTTGATCGGCTGTCGCAAAATGGGTGAAAATCCCTTCCCATGTGAACAAAGACTGCTCTTGGAGCCATTTGACAGCCGAGAGTAACTCTTCATTAGAAATAAAGCCAATTCGCCCCATTCCTGTATCAACTTTCAAATGGACCTTCAGCGGATTGGTGACAGGATTTTTTTGCAAGAAAGCAGCCGCTTCTTGCAACCACTCGTTCGTGCTTACTGGAAATGAAAGATTGTAGTAGCTCAGTAAACCGATATCTGCCACAGAAACGATCCCCAACACCAATATTGGTTCACTGAATCCAGCTTCCCGCAACTCGATACCTTCATCGACTGTCGCAACACAAAAACCGGAAGCGCCCCCTTCTAGAGCTGCTGTTGCTGTCTCAATAGCCCCATGTCCGTAGCCATTTGCTTTGACCACAGCAAATAAATCCGTTGCCTTTGGCAAACGCGCCACTTCATTTTCAACATTTTCTTTGATTGCCTCTAAATTTATAATGGCTTTCGTTGGTCTATGGATTGAAACGACCATTCCACTTTCCTTCTTTCTCTAGTGATTCCCTTAACGAATCGCTATCTCTGGCATTATTCATTCTCCAACAAGATTTGCGCAAAGGCAGTCTCATTGGTATGAGTGATACTGACAAACGTCTGATGTAGAGGGTGAGGTGCCTTTGTAACAACGGGCGCTCCAGCCTCGTTGGTCAGAACTTCGATATCTTGAAAAGACAATTTCCCAATTCCTGTTCCCCAAGCTTTCGAAAAAGCTTCTTTACAAGCATACCGTCCCCCAAGAAATTCAATCTGCCTTTTTTTTGGCAGCTTGAAAAACAGTTCAGATTCCTTCTCAGTTAAAATACGCTGAATAAATTGCGGTTTGTTTTCAATCAATTCTTTGATGCGGGCTAATTCTACTGCATCGATCCCGATACCTTTGATCATTTTCTATCCTTTTCTGTTCAGCAAGAACCTTTATTCCATGACTGTTCATTACGATTTTATATCTATCTATTAAATACATCAGCTGCATTTATTTTAGTTTCATTCTACCAAAAAAAAAGGGAATTACCACTCAAAACTAAAGGGTTTAATGGATGGTTAAGAAATTTTTGAGAGGCTCGTTCTCCAGTTTTCTTTGACTATACCGTCTTTTCTCAAAAAGGGCAAAAAAAATATCCGAACAATGATCGATCACGCCAAGTGGCCTCTTGGTCAGTGGCACACATTGGCAGGTTGATCGAAAAAAGTTCAGATAATTTTGTGTCGAAAAAGGTGCTGAAAGCGACCTCTAAGGACTAGTCTTGATTGTTGCGGATAACGAAGCCGCGTTTTTTGTCATTGCTGCGACGGTTATTTTTGCGAGCGCCGTCTTTGCTG
Organism: Enterococcus sp. DIV0574; assembly: GCF_051711125.1. Lineage (NCBI taxonomy): Bacteria > Bacillati > Bacillota > Bacilli > Lactobacillales > Enterococcaceae > Enterococcus > Enterococcus sp. DIV0574. The sequence goes on along the minus strand of NZ_JBIOMA010000001.1, from coordinate 332,837 downwards.
TAATTTCCTCGAGCTTTGCCGCTGCGGTTGCCGCCGTTGTCTTTACGGTTGCGGTTGTTGCTGTTGTTGCTGCGACGACCATTTTTATTGAAAGATTTCTTTCCTTGCGGTAATGGTCTTTCTGGTGTGATCTTCACAGGGACAAGATCAGATGGATCTTTCGCGATTGTTTTAAGAAGCAAAGCAGCCAAGTCTTGTGCTGAGTAGCGTTCCAATAAATCATCTGCAGCTTGGAGGTATTTATCCAACCCGTTTTCATCCATTTTCACTTCTACTTGTTCAATTGCTGCACCTAATTGCCCCTTAAAAGCTTCTTTTTCGGTTGGTGGACGCATTGGTGACATCCGTTTTTTAGTTAGATTTTCAATAACATGCAAATAACTCATTTCGTTTGGTGTAACGAAAGTTACGGAGATTCCGCCTTTACCTGCACGGCCCGTCCGTCCGATACGGTGAACATAACTCTCTGGATCTTGAGGAATATCATAGTTGTAGACGTGAGTCACACCAGAAATATCTAATCCTCGAGCTGCAACGTCTGTAGCAACCAAAATATCTAAATGACCGCTCTTGAATGATCGTAATACGCTCATTCGTTTTTGTTGAGACAAGTCTCCATGGATCCCTTCCGCTTTGTAGCCTCGAGCTTCTAGTCCTCGTGCCAATTCATCGACACGACGTTTTGTCCGACCAAAAACGATCGTCAACTCAGGTGTTTGTACATCCAACAAACGAGTCATAATATCGAATTTTTCATAGTCTTTTGAACGAACATAATATTGATCGATCAAATCAGCCGTCATTTCTTTCGCCTTGATTTGAACATGTTCAGGGTTTTTCATGAATTTTACGCCAATGCTCTTGATTGCAGGAGGCATTGTTGCTGAAAATAGTAAGGTTTGACGTTCTTCAGGTACTTGGCTGATGATCTTCTCGATATCTTCCAAGAAGCCCATGTTCAACATTTCGTCTGCTTCATCCAAAACAAGTGTTTCCACTGTACCAAGTTTCAATGTGTGGCGGTTGATATGGTCTAACATACGTCCTGGTGTACCGACAACGATATGGGGACGATCTTTTAGTTGACGGATTTGACGACCAATATCCGCACCACCGTAAACCGCTTGAACCCGGATTTTTTTGTCTTTTCCTAAACGATATAGTTCTTCTTGGGTTTGGATCGCTAATTCCCGAGTAGGTGCAATCACTAATCCTTGTAATTGGTGATTTGCTGGGTCGATTTTTTCCAACATTGGCAAGCCGAATGCTGCTGTTTTTCCGGTACCGGTCTGTGCTTGACCGATGACATCTCTTCCTTGCAACGCAAGGGGAATTGTTGCTTCTTGGATTGGTGTTGCTTCTTCAAAGCCGGCACGCTCAACAGAAGTCAATAATTCGTTTGATAATTCTAGATCTTTAAATTTCAAATGGATCCTCCTAATTTGGTCATCATCATGATGCCTGTTTTCTTTAATCGAAGCGTACTTTCTTCAGAAACACAAGAGCAGTCCCATCTCTTATCTTTCTCTTGTTACCGAAAAACCGCTTCACGAAGGCATTATAAAAGGCTAAAACAAATCTTTCTGTCTCAGCCATCATTTTATCTCAAAACGTCAATGTTTATTTACAGTAATCATTCTGTGCTTCATCTTTCGGCATTAAATAAGTATAGCACAGAATGAAAATTTCAGCAAGATTTCACGCTTACTTTACATTGCTGTTAGAGAATCAATTACCTCAACCAGGCCCATTCCGTTGCTCCCCTTTAAAACAATGCTATCCGTAGGCTGCAGTTCTTTTTGTAGTTGTGTGATCAGCGCCGCTTTTTCCTCTTTGCTAAAGAAATGGACTCGATCGGCTAAGCGGCTTTGATCCAATGCACGTTTCAACGCTTGCATCTCACTACCGTACAAAAAGATCAAATCGAACCTTTCATCTAAATGATCCGCCATCCCGGCATGCATCTTCGCTGAATCAGGACCTAACTCCAACATGTCTGCTAGCACAGCGATCCGTCTGCCAGTCAGAGGCAATTTTCTGAAACTGTCTAAGACTAATCCCATCGCTGTTGGGTTTGCATTATAGACATCGCTTAAAATAGCGGCGCCATTCGCAGCTTTCAACCATTGTGTACGATTCTTTGTCAGTTGAAAATCAGCCAATCCTGCTTTGATTTTTTCTTCTTCAATCCCCAAATAACGGCCGATGCCAATCGCGATCAAGGCATTCTTTACATTGTAGCCGCCGATCACTGGAATCGTATAGACTTGATCCGCTACCGTAAAAGCTGTTTGTTCTTGGGTTTCTTCTTGGATCGTTCCTTTAAGATTGCCTTCACCCAAACCAAAGGTTTCTACCTGCTGAGTCAACTCTGCAAGGTAGGGGGTCAATAAAGGCTCGTCTGCTGGTATCATGAAAAATCCTGCTGGGTCTAAGCCGGCAGTGATTTCCATCTTGGCTTTCGCGATTCCTTCACGAGAACCAAGATTCTCAATATGGGCTTCACCGATCAATGTGATCGCTGCAACATCTGGCTGAGCCAAGTGTGACAAGACCTCGATTTCCCCCGCATGATCCATCCCCATCTCCAATACAAGAACTTCTGTATCCGCTGGTGCATGCAGAATCGTTAGTGGCAAACCAATTTCATTATTGTGATTTCCTTGTGTTTTGTAGGTTTTGAACTGCTGTGCCACCACCGCATCTACCATATCTTTTGTAGTAGTCTTACCATTGCTACCTGTAATAGCAATTACTTTTGGCGCCAGTTTTTCTTTATAGAATTTTGCCAGCTTTTGAAAGGCAGCTAGGGTGTCTGATACTTCGATGATCATTAGTCCTTCTGGCGGCTGGATTGTCGGATGGCTCCAAAAAGCAGCGATTGCTCCTTTTTCTTGCGCTTGTTGAGCAAACTCATGGCCATCTCTCGTTCCGGCCAACGGCACAAACAAACTATCGGTAGTGACCAAGCGGCTGTCAAATTCTACACTGCTGATCATTGTCTGATCGGCACATTCTACGCCAAATAAAGCGGCAACTTCTTTTATCGATAGATTCATCTTATTTATCTCCTTAAGTTAAAAACAGGGAAGATCATGGTCCTTTCAAGCTTCACCTTGAGTTGAACTGATTTCCCTGTTTGTGATTATTCGACATCGGTTAAAAAGGCTTGACGCTGTTTAAAACGGTTGACTCCTAATTGAATCAATTCCTCAATCAAATCACCATATGGCAGACCGGTTTTTTCCCACAACAGCGGGTACATACTAAACTCGGTAAAACCAGGCATCGTGTTCAATTCATTCAGGAATAATTCGTTTTTGTTCGTCAAGAAAAAGTCGCAGCGGCTGAGGCCGCTTCCTCCAAGCATCGTATAAGCTTTTTTGGCAAACTCTTGCGCTTTCGCTTGTGTCTCCTCAGGAATTTGAGCTGGGATCTGCATCTCAATCTTATTGTCAAGATACTTCGAATTGTAATCATAAAAAGCTACATCTTTAACGATCTCGCCGGGCATTGTTGTACGCACATCTTCATTTCCAAGAACAGCGACTTCGATTTCGCGAGCTTCGATCCCTTGTTCTACGATCGCTCGTGTATCATAACGGTAGGCTTCTTGAAGTGCATTTTGCAATTCTTCCCGATTTTCAGCTTTTGTGATCCCAACACTTGAACCCATATTGGCAGGTTTGATAAACATTGGATACAAAAGACTGCCTTCACATTGTTCAAATACTTTTTTAGGATTTTCTTTCCAATAGTTTTTAAGAACGGGTACATAAGGAACTTGCGGAATCCCCGCCGCCTGCAAGATATATTTGGTCATAATCTTATCCATGCCACAGGCACTAGTTAAAACCCCTGCGCCTACATAAGGCATGCCGATGGTCTCTAGAAAACCTTGGATCGTTCCATCTTCTCCATTTGGTCCGTGGAGCAGCGGAAAAACAATCGCATCCTCTTCCTTGATCTCACCAGGTTGGATCGGCGTCCCTTGGTAAGCCGAATCCGTCAGATTCAACACTTCTTTGGATGTAGGGGCTTCAGTCAATAAAGAGCCTTTTAGCCACTGGCCATCTCTCGTGATCATTACTAATTGTACTTGGTAGTAATTATAATATACAGCATTGACTACTGAAAAAGCGGATAGAAGCGATACATCATGCTCTGCACTGCGTCCGCCATATAATAAAATAATTTTCAAAAGAAATTCCTCCTGTATTCATTGTTTCTACCAAAACTAATTCTTCCACATTTTAGCACAAAAACGAAGCTGCGACATTATTTCTTGCCGATTTTAACAACTGAAATCATCCGTAGTTGAATGTTTCTTGATTTCTTCGTACTATTAGACTAGCAAAACTTAAAGAATAGAGGTGCCCGTATGGAACAGGAATCACCATCTAAGAAAAAAAGACTCAGACAGATCGTTCAAGTGTTTCTCAAATACAAAGTGATTCAAAATTTAAGTAAGCAGCAAGATCCCCTCGCTGTACGCAAAGCCTTTGAAGAATTAGGACCCACCTTCATTAAAATCGGTCAAATGCTTTCCGTCCGTAGCGACTTATTATCTGACGCTTTTATCAATGAATTCAAACACTTGCAAGACAATGTCAAAAGCGATCCTTTTCCGCAAGTCCAAGCGCTGTTAGAAGCAGAATGGGAACAACCTCTGACAGCCATTTTTACAACTTTGCAAGAAAAGCCCTTAGCTTCGGCATCTATCGGTCAAGCTCACCGTGGGACTCTAAAAGATGGCAAAGAAGTTGTTGTCAAAGTACAGCATCCCGGCATTATTTCCGCTATCCAAGTAGATCTCGATTTGTTTGAAAAAGCGATTCCTTTGATTCGCTATATTCCAGAAACGAATGTGGTGGATCTTAAAAGCGTTCTGCATGAAGTTCGACGCTCATTGGATAATGAAACAAACTTTCTGCAAGAAACGAAAAATGCGCAAGAGTTTTATCACTTCAATCACCACTGGCAGCAGATCGAGATTCCTAAAGTCTATCCTCAGTGGTGTACACATAAAGTCATCGTCATGGACTATATGGAAGGAGAAAACCTAAACTGTTTGCTTGCTCGAAAAAACAATGAACAATTTTTTCCCAACCGGACAGTAAAAGAAATCAAGAAAGAGGTCGGTACCCTGCTGGTAGAGAACTTTATGAAGCAAGTCTTTGAAGACGGCTTTTTCCATGCAGACCCTCATCCTGGAAATCTCTTCTTGCAACCACTGGATCCCGATCAGCAAACAGCTCCTTTCCATGTAAAAAAGAAAGTTGGTGTTTTAGGCGGTGTTGATTACTCCTTAAAATGGCAGGATGAGGAGACACTGCCGCCTTATCGCTTGATCTTTTTAGATTTCGGAATGATGGGACATCTGGACCAGACCCTTCGCAGTCGGCTGGCAGATGCCTTGATCGCATTGTACACTCAAGATACCCAACAAGTTGGTAGAGCTGTCCTACGCCTTTGCCGTCGGGAAAGAAACTTCGATGAAGTGGATTTCTATCAAGATCTTCAGTCTTTTGTTGAAAATTATTACAACATGCCGATCAAAGATATTGATTTGCAAAAAGTATTAGCTGAAGTCATCACTATCTGTCATGACAATCATCTGCAGATGCACCGTGACATCACGCTGCTGATTAAAGCTTTCGGAACGCTTGAAGGAGTAATCGAGGCACTTGACCCTCAATTATCGATGATGGAAGTGACACAGCCATTTGCTCAGAAATACTTTTTGCAGCAGCTGGATCTTGAAGAAGAAATGAAAAAAAGTTTGTTAGCCAGTGCCAAAAGTCTCCGAGCACTCAGTCGACTCCCTGATCGAACATTAGCTGCTGTCAACACACTAGCTACTGGCAAGCATCGTCTGAATATTGAGATCCGCCATCAAAAACAGCTGCTGGACCGTTTTGATCAAATGATCAATCGGCTAGTGATTGGCATTATCTTAGCAGCAGTGATTTTAGGTTCCTCTCTTTTAGTCGTTGCAAGTCCCCAACAGGGCGGCTTTGTTCATCAAATGGGTATCTTTGGCTATTGTATAGCCTTTGTGGCCATCGTCACCGTTGCCGTAAAATATTTTTATGATCGTTTTCGAAAAAAATAAACGATCCAGCAGTCTCCTCAATGATGGTTACTGCTGGATCGTTTTTTTAATTTCTTGCTCTAGAACTTGTTTGAATTGTTGACGATCCTCTTTCGTGAATGGTTTCGGTCCTTTGGTCCGCTTGCCGGCTTTACGCATTTGTGTTCCTAAATACCGTTGCCCTAATAAAAAGTCGATAGTCTCCGGCAAATATTCTGTGCCGTTATGATGAAAAACACGGGCTTTTTTTGGTAATACAAGTGAAGCTAAGCCATAATCTTGTGTGACTAAAAAATCGCCCGGTTGAATTTCTTTAACAATCTCATAGTCGGCTCGATCGGCCCCCTTATCCACATAGACAAAATGAACAAAATTAGGATATTCTTTGGCCGTATAGTGATCGACACTAGTGACGATCACTACTGGCAATGCAAACTGCGCACCTAATTCAATAACTTCGTTTTTTACTGGGGAACCATCCCCATCGATCAGTAATCGCATCGTCTCGCCCCCTTCCTTTTATTGTAGAAGTTTCTGCTGCAAGATGCAAGATAAGGCTGCATCCGCTCTGATGAGAAAATACAGCCTTGAGTTTAGTCTTTCAGTAACAAGTTTATTAGGAGTCCCGCATGACAAATTGACGCTCTTTTAGTTCATAAACAACATCACAGACTTTCGCTACTTCTTGTTCATGGGTCACTAAGATGATACATTTCTTTTGTTCATGGGCAATTTCTTGAAACAGTTGAACGATATCTTTTGAGGTCGTTTCATCTAAATTACCGGTGGGCTCATCTGCCACGATCAACTCATGTTCACAGCATATAGCCCGGACGATGGCCACTCGTTGTTGCTGTCCACCGGAAAGCTGGGTAACTTTCTTCATAGCTAATTCTTCAGTTATCCCAACTTTAGCCAGGTTTGCCAAAGCATATGCCTTTTTATCTGTTTGTTGTGACTTGGCAATCGCCATTGCGGTAGTCACATTATCCAGTGCCGACATATAGGGCAACAAATTATAAGCTTGAAAGACGATAGAAACATCTTTACGACGGTATTCTCGCAATCCAATTTTGTTCAACGGTTCGTTATCGTAATAAATATTCCCTTCTTTTGGTGTGTCCAACCCCGTGATCAATGAGAGAAAGGTCGTTTTACCAGAACCGCTGGAACCAAGGATCGCGTACATTTTTCCAGAATCAAAGGTCAAATCTACTTCTCGAAAAAGGGCTTCAGATTCTGTTTGGTACCAATAACCTAATTTTTCTGTTTGTAACGTCATGCTATCCCTCCTAGGAAACCAATATTTTTTTTGGATTGAGGCGCAAAATTCCAGCTGAAGATAATAGAATGGACCCAAAGCTGATCCCTACACCTAACAATCCAATAAGCCGATTTCTTGGAATGAAACCGTAATAGCTAACTCTTGTACTTCTGCCGAGGGTGTAAAAGCGGATAGCCCGCTTCTGCCATTAGGACCGCCGTTGCCCATACTTGGCATTCCTTCCGGACCATTCATCCCTGCGTCCGCTTGTTCCGTTGTCGTTTGTTGAGCCAACAGCTGCTCGCCCACGATATTCCCTACAACATTGCCACTAGCTGCAGCGATTCCCAATGCAAAGAACATACAGATAGCAATCTCAGTAAAAAACTGTAAAATGACTTTTATTCGCGATTCGCCTAAAGATAACAGAACGCCGATCTCATATTTGCGTTCTCTGATCGACAACATTACGATCAATGTCAATATGATGACACCGGCAACCGCAACTAGCACAATTATATTTTTGGCAAAACTTGCAACATTATTCAATGGTGTCAACATCGACTGATACATTTGATCATTCGTTTGGATACTGTAGGTATCGGTATCAATCAGTTTTTCAGCTTGAGCAACGAAACTGTCCATTTCTGAAGGATCACTCAACGTATAAGTCGCCGAATCTAACGTATCCTCATTACCCGCCAATGTATTAACGAGAGTATAGGATGCAAACAATGTATTGGCTGGGTTCAAAAAATTGAACATTTGGCTCATACTGTTCACAACTTCACTGGTTTCATAGATCCCTTTGATCGTTACTTCGACTTCATTGTCTTCACTATCAGAAATAACAAATTTGTCGCCAACTGAAAGCCCATTTGCTTCTGCTAATTCTGATTCGATCAAGACATGATTCGTCCCTTCATCTCCTGCAGTGATGGCTTCACCATCGGTAATTTTCGCGGTGCCTTCTGAAAAACTTGTATAGTTCGTACTTTCGGAAACACCAGTGATTTGAAAATCGCCGCTGCTCATGCTGCTCATTCTGCCTTCTTGCATATTAGGCATCCCACTTGGCTGGCCATTCGTTGCTCTAGATGAATCCTCCGTAGATTCTGTCGCTGTACTTTCGTCATCCTCACTTGAAATAGCTTCAATGCCACTGACAGCATCGGCTGATGTACTCGCTTCAAAGCTATAGGATGCTACCCCACTTAACGCTGCAATTGCTTGAGCATCACTAAGATTTACCGGTGTATTCTGGAAACTGCCTGGATCGGGCGGTGTCGACTCCCCCTCTGAAGTATCTGAAGAAGCTGTTTGGCTGTTTTGTCGAAGAGACTCCCGATTGGCTTGCAGCGTCACCGTCGCTCCCACGCTTTTTTGTGCGTTTTCGGTTGCGACTAAAGCAGCACTGCGGATTGTCAATCCTGCTAAAACAAAAATCAAAATTGCCGAAAAAACAGCAATCAGCAGCAAACTTCGACCTTTCTTTGCCCACAAACTTTGTAAGCCGCGTTTCATAAAATTCATCTCATATCCTCCTCTACTAAACGTAGCTTGACTATATGTTTACTAGCTTAAGTACACCTTAAAATAGGCATGGTCTATCCACGATATCTTTAGACACTGTCTGCTTCAATCTCGGAAATGGAGGGCTAGAATATCCTTTCAGAATGTTACACTTTAATGGCTTTTCACCAATCATGTATAGCAAAAATAAACTAAGTTGTAGCGGTCATCGTTCGTAGTATTCTTTCTTTGGTTCCTCCAACGAGGGCTACTAGAATTGATCAGCGTCCAAATCCGCCCATTTGGTTTGTCGTGGCAGTTGCGCCAGATTGAGTCAAATTTGAAAGGGTATCTGTTAAAGATAATGTGCCTAATTCAGAAGCATCCTTCACACTTCCTCCTTGATAAAGACCATAAACAGAAGTTTCACTATTGCTGCCGCCACTAAGTAGTGTATAGTCTGCTGATTGTAAATCTGGACTTGAAATCACCACATGTTGAAAATCCTTACTAGGTGCATAGGATAATAACGTATTGCCCTCAGTATCTTGCAAGGTGATCAACGTGTCTGCTGCCTGAGATTGATCGAAAGTAATCGCCACTGATCGTTGTGTTCCGCCACTCACATTCATTGCCATATCAGTGGTTCCTGCAGCGACGAGGGTCCCACCTGTAATTTCAAAGGTTCCATTATAATCTAAAGCGCCATTCCCGCCTTGCGTCGGTCCATTGACAATCACGATTCCACCGCTCATTGTGACATTGCCATTGCTGTCCAATCCATCTCCTTCAGCATCAATTGACAAGGTTCCACCTGTGATGACAACTTCTTTGCTATCGTCTGCTTGATCGCCACCGCCTGGTCCTCCTCCAAAACTATCTTGTCCAAATTGTCCGCTGTCCGTCGTGTCGCTGCCGCCGCCGGCATTTACCCCATCATCGCTTGCTAGCACTTGAATATCTCCACCAGCAATGGTGATGACGCTTGCTTCTAAGCCTTCATAGGATTTGTTGACAATAATCGTCCCATCATTAATGGTTAAACCATTGTCTGCATGAATGCCATCATCTCCAGTCGCTGCTGAAATCTCCCCGCCATTGATGGTGACTGAATCATTGGCGTGGATACTATCATCCGCACTATCGATAGTATAGGAACCACTTGCTAGTAGGATGGATCCACCTGCTTTCATTCCTTTATAACTTTCATCAGCGACGACCGATTGACTATCTGCACCATCAGCTGTCTTAACGGTCATTTCTGCTGATTGAATACTAAGATTTGTCTCAGCTTGGATACCATCCCGACCACTTTGGATCGTAAATATACCACCATCAATCCCAATATAGCCTTTTGTAGCATCTTCGGTATTGTTGGCTTGGATACCATCTCCTTCAGAAGTCGTCAGAGTATAATTCCCATCTCGAATCGACACCGAATCTTTTCCTTTGATCGCATTGTTTTTTGCTGTGATTTCATAGGTGCCGCTTGCCAAGACTAAATCGTCTTTGCTGCGGATACCGTTGCTATAATTGCCTTCAATGACCAATTTCCCTTCTCCATTGATCGACAAATCGTCTTTGCTATAAAAAGCAGCATCCGGTTCGGTTTCTCCTTCTGCAAAGGTATAACTCGTTCCATCCGTTAACGTATTTGTTGTATCCGCAGCTAATGTCGTAATGACTTTCTCTGCCTGCTCGATAACAACTGCTGAACTGTTAGCATTCGTGATACTTACTCCAGCAAAAATCAAATGAACTTTGGCTTCTTTGTCGACGTTGATTTTCAACTGACCATCTGTCAAAGAACCGCTGACCATATATGTCCCTGCCGAAGTAATCGTTACTGTTTGATCATCAACTGTAAATCCTTCTCCAGCTTCCGTTTGTGCACCCGCCAGTTTTATCGCTATGGCTGAAGATGACTCATAAGAAGCATCCAAATCCTCTTCTTCATACTTTCCATAATAATCTGTATCTTCCAAAGAAGTAGATCCATTCGTAACCGTTGCTTCCGAAGTTCCAGTGGCAGAACTTGAAGAATTTGTTTCAGATTGCTGCGCACAAGCTACCAGTAACAGTGCCAAAAACAATGGGTAGATTTTTTTCATTGGTCTTCCTCCTTATAATTCATCACGATTAGCCGCAACTTTACCGAGTACAACAGGTAAATTGCCATTACGTGTCCGTACATCATCGATCAAAGCCTTTTCTTGTGTTTGATCCTTCAATACTAAGTGATAGCGTAACTCGTAGAGACTACCCATGGTTGTTGTGCGTACCGAATCCAACTTGGCTGTATGAGTAAATTTCTCAAAAATGTCATCAAACAGTTGGGGATAATCTAAGTCTTCTGGAATAGTTATTTTCAATTCCCGTTCGCTCGTCTTACGTCGTTCGCCAAAGGGTACGGTATACAGCATCAATAAAAAGGCAGCTACCACGAATGAAAAAACCACCACATAACCGACATAACCCATACCGGTGGCTAAGCCGATCCCCATGGACCAAAACACACTGGTGATTTCGCGAGAACCTCCTGGAACGGAACGGAAGCGGATCAAGCTGAATGCGCCCAAAATCGCTACCCCAGTTCCTAAATTCCCATTGACCAGCATAATCACTGATTGTACTAGAACCGGCAGTACTGCCAACGTAATGACAAAATTTTTTGTATAAACATTCTTTACCATATGCACTCCGGCAACTAAGAGACCCAGAATCAGTGAGGCACTAATACAAATAATCAAGCCATCCCATTCAAGAGTAGCGGTATCACTTAACAAACTAGATAACATTCTGAATATCCTCCTTTTTAAACAAATGACGTTGGTAGGTTTGAGCATACTTGGAAAAACTAGCTTTGCGCACACCATACTGATTCAATTGTTCAACAAACCAAAGGGGATAGGCCCCCATTGCTTTGACTTCCATCAACACACCAATCTCTGGCGCTATCAATTGTCCATAACTCCCTTCAGACAATGTCAGATTGTTTTCCCGATAACGAATGTTTTGATCAAAGGTCACTCTAAATTCACTGTCTTCTGATGCAAAAAGCGAAAGGCGGTCATAGGCAATCAAAACGCGCGGACTTAAGTGATGGTTTTGTTTAAATAGCCAACGAATTTCGGCGGCAATTTGAAGTGGTTGAATAGTGGTAGGAAATTCCCCGCTTCGTATCCATGATTGATAATCTGAATAGCTTAGAGGAACACGCCGCTTATATACAATGCCATTGACTTTCTTCTTGATTTCTAGGAACACCAAACTGTCCTGAGATGGAACACCATAACTCCGGATGCGAAATTTCTCTTTATACTTTGGCTTATCCATCGAATGACGGATGAAACGAAAATCATCCGTGTCATAGTAAAGAGATAGAATCGTGTGTTGGCCATATTCATCAACCTTCATCCTCTGCTGCAACGCACCCAGAAACGGCTGAAACTGCTCAGACGATAAAAGATACCTGGTTTCTTTTCGTTGAAATACCTTTTTTAATTTCATGGTATTTTCCTCCTTTGATTGCTATAGTCCCTATTTAAGACGCTGAAACTTAAAGACAGCTTAAGCAAAAATCACTTTTTTAAGTTTTTTTTATGTTACTCATGCTATGCTTATAATGAAAGAGGTGACAGAATGATCAAGTTATTACTGATCGAAGACGACAGAACGTTATCAGAAAATATTAAAGAAATCGTTGCAGAAATTGGTGAAATCAGCCAAGCTTTTGATGGGAGTGAAGGTCTGTATGAAGCCCAAAGTGGGATTTATGATTTGATCATTCTAGATTTGATGCTTCCAGAAATGAATGGCTATGAAGTATTGGCAAAATTACGACAGCACACTGTTCAGACACCAATCTTGATCTTAACCGCCAAAGATGGATTAGAGGATAAGGTCGCTGGCTTTCAAAAGGGCGCCGATGACTATTTGACAAAACCTTTTTATCGGGAAGAATTATTGATGCGTTGCAAAGCCTTGTTAAAACGCTCATTGGGTTTATTTAATGAAAACCAAGTGGTCTATAAAGGATTGACCTGCAATCTCTCTACTAATGAGGTAACGATTGACGAAAAGCTATTACCTATCCAAGGAAAAGAATTTGCATTACTCGTTTATTTTTTGCAAAACCGAGGCATTATTTTGACGAAAGAACAAATTTTTGACCGTATTTGGGGATTTGATTCAGAAACAACGATCACAGTAGTCGAGGTCTACATCAGCAATTTACGCAAACATCTTCGGGATACTGGTATTGATAAAGAGATCCGGACACTGCGCAATGTAGGCTATATTATGCAAGGAGATTAGCGAATGAACAAAGAACTCTCCAAGAAACAGCGACTTAAATTGTTCTTGATCAATATCAGCGCTTTTGCATTGATCTTTACATTGCTCGGAATCATTGTACTAGAATTATTTGATCAATCTGCATATCAAGAAACCGATATTGCCCTTGAACAAGCCGTCCAAGATACACGTCTGGTCCAAGCAGAGATCAACAACGCTAATCAAAACGAAGCCATTGCCTTACCGCCAAATACAGTAATGCCAAAGATTCCTGGAACCAATCGTTTCAACACCCAATTTATTCTTTGGTCAGAAGACGGTACGATAGTAAACAAACAATCATTAGGCGGACGTTTCTCTCAGCTAGCTTCACTCAAATTAGATACGGAACATTTAAATACGATTCAATCACTGACCGTAAGCGATCAAAATGAAGCGGAGACTTTGCTGTTTCACTCGATCACGGTTGCCGCGCCTACGAACCAATCAGGGGTAGCCTATGTTCAAGTGTTGGCCAATACCAACCAAATCAATAATGCAATGAACAACTTTCAAACAATTTTGATTTTATCGATGATTTTCTTTTGGATCTTGTCAATCGGTATCAGCTACTACCTTTCTTCATTGACAATGCGGCCGATCCTCGCTTCGTGGAAAAAACAGCAAGAATTTGTCGAAAATGCTTCTCATGAATTACGGACGCCTTTGACGATCATCCAAAACAGTTTAGAGCGCACCTTCACTAAGCCCAATCATACGATCATTGAGGAATCAGAAAGTATTGCTCAAGCATTAGCAGAGACCCGGAGGTTGACTGGATTGACAGCGGATTTATTGACGATTGCCCGCAGCGATTCCAACCAGCAGATGTTAGCCAAAGAAACCATTGCCATCGCTCCTTTCATTCAAGAACTGGCAAAACCGTTTCAAGAGATTGCCAAAATGAATAATAAACAATTTGTCTTGGAAAACCTAGCTACGACAACTGCTGTCTTCGACCCCAAAAAAATACATCAAGTATTAGTAATTTTATTGGATAATGCCCTGAAATATACAAGTCAAGGAGATAAGATCACACTGCTGTCAGAAATTTCCAACAAGTATTGGCTGCTCGAAGTTAGAAACACAGGTCCATCTATTAGCGATGAAGACAAGAAACATATTTTTGAACGCTTTTATCGGGAAGATCGCTCCCGTTCAAAAGAAACCGGCGGCTATGGTCTCGGTTTGGCCATCGCCAAACAAATCGTGGAGGAACACAAAGGGCAAATCAGTGTACGTGATCTACAACCTAAAGGCGTTATTTTTCAAATCCGTTTGCCAAAGGAGGGATAAAAATGAAAGTCATTCATTTAAGAGAACATCCTGAATATTTACAGGAAGCGATCGCTTATTTTCAATCAAAATGGGCGAGTCCCGCATCCATGAAAGTGTATGAAGATAGCTTGACCCACAGTTTTGCTGATACCGATCTACCGCAATGGTTCCTACTCGTGGATAACCAAGCCGCTGCTGTCCCCTCGATCATTGGCTGTGGTGGACTGATCACGAATGATTTTATCAGCCGAATGGATTTGATGCCTTGGCTGTGCGCCCTCTATGTCGATCCTCACTATCGCAGACAAGGTGGTGCTCGGCTTTTGATCGCAACTATCAAGCAATCTGCCGCTACTGCTGGTTTCTCGACCCTTTATTTATGTACAGATCTTGTTTCGTTTTATGAAAAATTTGGTTTTGAGCTGATGGGTACAGGCTATCATCCTTGGGGAGAAGAATCGATGATCTATCGCTATCCCCTACAGAAATAGACAAAAAAAAAGCCTTGAACATGAATGTTCAAAGCTGTTTTTTATTCACAGTACTATTACTAGTAGAATACCCTATCTCCACAAAAGGAATATTCCGACACCCTACATCCGGCAGGTGGATCGCTCCTTGTGCCTCTGTTATCAATCTGGTCAGTCAAAGCTAGACCATCTCGACTCGTCGCATGAGGTATACTTTACCATAATTGATAAAGAAAAACTACTGCTTTATCAAAAAAATTCTTTAATAAGTGTTTTCGAAAGAAAAGATGCTCAGCTTTCGGTTAAGAATGTTGCAACTTTCGTTGTGATCAAATCAATCGCTACGTGGTTCTCGCCGCCTTCTGGAACGATGACATCTGCATAGCGCTTCGTAGGTTCGATAAATTGATGATACATAGGCTTGACTACTGTCAAATATTGTTCAATAACGGAATCCAGCGTTCGTCCGCGTTCTTCCATATCTCGTTTGATCCGACGAATGATTCGAATATCATCATCCGTATCTACATACAGTTTGATATCCATCAAGTCTCGCAAACGTTCGTCTTCCAAAATCAAGATTCCTTCAAGGATGATCACTTCTTTTGGTTCCTGAATGATCGTTGCTTCACTGCGAGTATGTGCCACATAATCATAGACCGGTTTTTCGATCGTTTCGTAGGCAAGGAGTTTCTGCAGATGTTCGATCAATAGATCGGTATCAAAGGCAAACGGATGATCATAGTTTGTGTTCAACCGTTCTTCAAAGCTCAAGTTGCTTTGATCTTTATAATAAGAGTCTTGTTCAAGCATCATAATGGAATGATTGGGAAAGTGATTGAAAATCGCTCGGCTCACACTTGTTTTTCCACTACCAGAACCACCAGTCACACCAATAATAATGGGCTTGCCATTCGTCATTCAATTAACCTCTTTCGTCTCTAAAATTTACACTGTTTCTATTATAGCGAAATTCTGAAAAATTACTATTCATTTCTAAGAAATCAGTCTTTTAATAACGATGGCAATTGATCCAACGACTGGATCTCATAGGTTGGGAGAACTGTTGAAGCCGCTTTTTTGTTAGGATTCAGCCAGATTGTATCGATCCCTGACAAATGTCCGCCCAAAATATCTGAAGACAATGAGTCACCAATAATGACTGTTTTTTGTTGTTCAAAATTAGGAATCCGGTCAAAAACATAGGTGAAGAATTCTTTCATTGGTTTTTGATAACCTGTATCTTCTGATACAAAGATATCCCGAAAATAAGGCATCAACTTAGCATCTGACAAACGGCGGTATTGGGTTTTAGAGACACCATTAGTCACAACATATAAATCAAACTTGTCAGCCAATTCGGCCAACACTAGCTGACTATTGCCTAATAATTTATGCCCTTGATCCAAGTAAGAACGATAGTGTTTTTCCATCGCTTCACTGTCGACGATTCGCCCATACTTTTTAAAAAATAAGCCAAATCGTTCATTGACTACTTGGTCTCTAGACAGCTTCCCTTGTTCAAATTGTTGCCACAATCCGTGATTAACCTCTTGATAAGTCTGTTTCATTTCGAGATCCATCGTCAGACCTTGTTCCGCAAAAAGAGCTGTCAGCGCTTCATGTTCAGTATCTTGGAAATCAAGAATCGTATCATCGACATCAAATAACAGTGTTTTATAAGTCATAGTCTCCTCTTTCTCAGCGAAAATAATTCGCTAGGCTTTCTAATTCAAATTGGGTGAGATTCCGGTATTCTCCGGACAATAGATCCCCTAGTTCCAAAGGACCAATTGCAACTCTTTTTAGGGCAATCACTTTTTTCCCTCTTGCTAAAAACATCTTCTTCACTTGATGGAACTTCCCTTCAGCAATCTCTAGATGAACAAAGGACCGCCTACCTGAAGTCATCTCTATGGTCAATTTGGCAGGCTGGCAAACGACACCTCCATGAAAAACGATGCCTTGAGCAAAAGCAGCCACATCTTCCGCTGTTACCGGACCATTGACAATAACATCGTATCGTTTCGGCACTTTCTTGTTTGGGTGCAATAATTCATAGCCTAACTGCCCATTCGTCGTCAACAATACCAATCCTTCTGTATCGCGATCCAAACGTCCCACTGCATAAAGTGTCGCCTGTCGGTCTTCTGGCTGTAAAAGATCAATGACTGTGGCGTGCTGGTGATCTTTATTTGCTGTCACCACCCCCGCTGGCTTATTGAGTAAGTAATACACATCTCTTGTTTGCAGCAGTACCCCAGCAACCTTGATTTCATGTAATCGACTGTCGACATTTCGAGATGGGTTCCGTTCGATTTGCTGATCCACCAAGACTTTCCCTTGTTGAAAAAGACGTTTCATTTCTTTGCGAGAGGTCGCTAACCGCTCTTCTATCAGTTTGTCTAAACGCATTGTTTTCTCTCCATCTTGGCTATTATAGCTCAGATTTAATTGCTTGCAAATCCTCGACTCATCATTTCATTTGACTTTCTTCGACTTTCCACGTAAGGTTAAAGAGTAAAGTAAATAAAGTTTCTCATACACAGCGTTACGACCTGGTGGAGAAAAGTTGAACCAAAACTTTCTGGGGCAGTTGTGTAAACAACTGCCCTTTTGCGTGTTTTTACTCACGTACCACTTAATGTGCAGAGTTAACAAAATTTGCTTAAAAACATCCCGTTTTTTTCGGGAAATTTTAGGAGGAATTGAGTTATGTCAGTATCATTAGAAGTTACGAAAAGAGAAGTTCGCCCCCGTTCATTACGGAACAAATTGCGTCACGAAGGAAAAGTACCTGCTATCGTGAATGGTTATCAAGTAGACAGTACTCCGATTGCAGTCAATGCAGCGGAATTAGAAAGACTGCTACGTGAAAATGGTTTGAATACCGTAATCACTATGAACTTAGAAGGCAAGAAAGTAAATACACTGATCAAAGAATTTCAATCAGACACGTTCACTCGTGCATTGACCCATGTTGAATTCATCTCAGTCGATATGAATGAAGAAACTGAGGTAGAAGCTGAATTGACCTTAGTTGGTGATGCAGCAGGCGTGAAAGCCGGCGGCGTATTGACACAAAACTTATACAGTGTCGTTGTATCCGCAACACCAGATAAATTACCTGAACGTATTGAAGTTGATGTCACTGGACTTGAAATTGGTGACGCGTTGACTGTAGGCGATTTAGAGAAAAATGATGATTATACGATCGTCACAGAAGCCGAAGAACAAATCGTTGCTGTTGCTGAAGCACAAGAACTTTCAGAAGATGACGAAAACGGTGAAGCAGCAGAGCCAGCTGTTATTGGTGAAGATCAAGAATAATTTTTGCTACAAGTAAAGAATAAGACCATTCCTTGGGGAGTGGTCTTATTTTAAACAAGTTGATTCTATCTTTCGATTGCCGACCCACGACCGACTTTATCCTCAAGGAGGGAACAACCATGTTTGAACCATTTGACAGTAGCCGCAGCCGCTATGCTTCTGGCGGTATCGTCCAAACCATGCCGGGAGAATTGATCGATAGTTTATGGCTGATCATTGACTTGGATCTGAAAGGCGTTATTCCGTTAGAAAATCTATTAACTTTTCACGTAAAAAATAATGACGGCCGTGTTAGTATTCATTTTTCACAAGATGATCGCCGTGCTGGGATGTGTATCGATCTGCCGATTGCTTACAATGAGTATTTGCCTCAAACCGTTTATGCCTATGATGATGGTCAGCGCCAAACCATTTTATTGCCTAGTGAAGCAAGCTGATCTTCTATAGTTTATTTCTCTGCATTACGTACCAAATCTCCAGCGAGGGAGGGATAGCTAGACACTTTCTGCTAGGCTTAAGGTATTCTTAGCCTAGTAGTTTATTAGTGTTGCCCTGCTATTTTTCAGCTATTCAGTTGTGCGGTTCTTTTGAGTCTGCTTTTAAGCGACACTGCTTGCAGGATCACCCAATTTCCCCTTCCATCATTCCCTACTATGAATCCAGAATCCCTGTTTTTTTCCTTATTTTCTTCGTTTTTTTCTCTTTTAAGCTGATTAGCTCCACATCTGTCTCTTTGTAGTGAAAATTATTTATTAAACTTTGATGATTATTCTTTTCTAAAAAAACCAAGAAACTAGTTATCCACTATAATAAATGTAATCTCATCCGAAAGAGGTGATTCACAACTTGGAGGATTTTCTCGAGAAAGAAGTGTTGCGCATGTTGCGTCTGATCCGTAGTCTTTTCAAAGAAAGTCCGCTCCCCCTCCAACAAGCAGCCCTGCAACAAGGGATCTCCGTCAAGACTATTAGACGGATGATCGCCAGCGAGTTAGGTATCAAGTTGCCAATCAAATTTTTGATTAAAAAAGGCCAACTTGATTATTTACAGACGGAAGCAATGTCGGTTACTGAGTTACAAAAAAAGTCATCGCTTCTCTTGTAAAAAAGAGCAGTAACTACCGTATTCTTAACACCCAGCTGGAAGAACCTTCGTTGACTTATCCATTATTATGCAGAAAATGCCACCTGAGCCCTTCCAGTGTCAATCGACGTTTCACTGCTCTATCATCCTCTTTGGCAGCGTATAACTTATCTCTGAATCGCAAGCATTTTCCACTTTTACAAGGGAACGAAATACAAATCCGTTTTTTCCATTATCAATTGTTGCGCTGGATGCGTCCACACTTGATAAAAAGTTCCAGTGAGGCCTTCTTTTGTATCAAAACAATCCATGAAAAAAGAAAAGCGGTTTATCCGCTGGAAAATGGGATCGCATTAGCTACAGTTTTTCCAAAAAACTTTGTCCCAGCCTATTATTTGCGCCATGAACGCAACTATCTTTTCTTATGGAAACAATTACTTGGACTTGAAACCTTCTATTTATCTGAAGAAGATACCTACTTGCTGAACCAAATATTTGCTGCAGAACTGCTCAAAGAACGTCTGGGAAGTGACTCCTTTCAAATCTGTCTTGTCAAAATCACTCAAATCCACTTGCTCTGTGCTTTATTAGAAGGCAATCTGATCTTGTTTAAAGGGAGTAGATCACTTTCACCTGATACCCTCACACTCATTCGTCTGTTTCTTAGCCAGCTCCCCCACTACGATCAATTATTAAAAAAGCACCCTGAATTGCCGCTGCTGTATGAAATGATTTGGCATAACCGTTCTGTTTTGCTAGATTGGAATTAAAAAAGAGCAGTGACAAAAGTATGAAACAAACCACCTAACCGAAACGTAAAGAGATTACTCCTGCGATTCAGGAGGTCTTCGACGCAAGATTGCGAGGAAGGTCAAATCTCTTTATCATTTAGTAAGTTTCGTCTGTTTTTAACTTATGTCACTGCTCTGTTTGTACTGCTTAATGAAGGAAACTATTTAGCGTCCGCATCAACGATTTTCACAGAACCTTGCCATTGTTTTTCGACAAAGTCTTTGATTTCGTCAGAGTGAAGCACTTCAACCAATTTTTTGATTTTATCGCTGCTTTCGTCGCCACTGCGTACGGCAATCACATTGACGTATGGTGAATTATCCGCTTCTAATAAAACAGAATCATCTGCTGGATTCAAGTCGATCCCAAAAGCAAAGTTCGCATTGATGGCCACTAGGTCTGCTTCATCATTTTGGTAAGCCGTTGCCAATAATGAAGGATCAATATCATGCTTGAATTCTAATTTCTTTGGATTTTCAGCAATATCATCAAATGTTGCTGTTTCAGCATCGACACCATCTTTCAACTTAATCACACCAGCATCTTGTAAAATCGTTAAGATACGACCCCAATCGGATTCCGAATTTGAAGTAATCACGGTTGCGCCTTCAGCTAATTCAGAAATGTCAGAGATCCGTTTTGAATACAACCCCATCGGTTCGATATGAACCGCTCCTGCATTAACAAAGTCATAGCCATTATCGGCAATTTGCTTGTTCAAGTAAGGGATATGTTGGAAATAGTTGGCATCGATATCGCCATTTTCTAAAGCTTTGTTTGGCAAGATGTAATCATCGAAGGTTTTGATTTCTAAATCGATTCCTTCTTTTTCCAACAATGGTTTTGCTTGTTCTAAAATTTCTGCATGGGGTGTGACAGATGCTCCCACCACCAATTTCGTGTTTTCTCCACTAGCTGATGTTGAATCGGCGCTGTTATTTGAACCTGTACCGCAGGCTGCTAAAGCGACTGTTAACAATACTGTTGTTGCAAAACCAAAAATCTTTTTCATTTTTATTCCTCCCAATTTTCTATTTGATGTTTTTCTTTTTCAGCCAATCAGCGTTTGTCTGTTGCTTTTGTCAAAAAGTCGCCGATTGCTTGTAAGATAAAGACAATAATTAAAATAATCACTGTTGCTACAAGCGTCACAGTGTAATTTCCCCGTTGAAAGCCTTCTTGCCAAGCCAATGAACCAAGGCCTCCGGCACCGATCGCCCCTGCCATAGCTGTGTAACCGATCATTGAAATAGTGGTGACAGTGATGCCCGAAATCAATGCTGGGACACTCTCAGGAATGATAATCTTATAAATAATCTCCCAGTAACTTGCCCCCATCGCCTCGGCAGCTTCAATCACACCTGGACTTACTTCTCGAAAGGCAATCTCTACTAACCGTGCATAAAAAGGAGCTGCTGATAGAACCAATGCTGGAATCGCAGCTTTTGCCCCTAAGAAGGATCCTACCAATAGTGTCGTAAACGGTATAATCAAAACCATCAAGATCATAAACGGAGTTGAACGAAACACGTTACTGATAATCGAGACTAAGGTATAGGCAAAGCGTGATCCAAATGTTTGCTTGCGACCTAATGAATAAAGAGCCAATCCTAGTATTAGTCCAATCACAATGACTAGTACCATAGAGAAGAATGTCATAAATAACGTATCGATCGTCGCTTGTTGCATGTTTGCCCAATCGATTTTTTCAAAATCAAAATAGGTTTCTGAAAATGATTTACCCACGCTCGATCACCTCCACGCCTACTTGTTCTTGCGCAAAAAAGCGCAATGCTTTATCGATTTCTGGTGTTTCACCGGTCAATAGAACGGTTAATGCGCCAAAAGAGCCTTCATTCGTTTGCTGAATCTTGCCATAAACAACATTGACATCAATCAGATACTTTCGGATCGCTTGCGAAATGATTGGTTCATTCGCATTGTCTTCCGTAAAGGTCAATGTCACTAAGCGGCCATGGGGATTTTCTCTTAAAAAGGCTTGACGCAATTCCTCGGGATCTTCTTCTGGCTCCAAATCTTGCTGCACAAAGCGCTTAGTCACAGCTTGTTGCGGATGACGAAACACCGAGTGTACGGAACCTTCTTCAACGATTTTGCCTAATTCCATTACAGCTACTTTATTGCAGATTTTGCGAATCACATTCATCTCATGGGTGATCAGCACAATCGTCAAATTCAGTTTTTTGTTGATGGACAGCAGTAAATCCAGAACTTCTTCGGTTGTTTGAGGGTCAAGTGCACTGGTTGCTTCGTCGCATAGCAAGATTTCTGGCTCATTTGCTAACGCACGGGCAATTCCTACCCGTTGTTTTTGGCCACCTGACAATTGGGAAGGGTAAGCTTTTTCGCGTCCTTCTAACCCGACAAGTTTTACCAGTTCTTGTGCCCGCTCGCGGCGTTTGATTTTGGGGATCCCTGCCAATTCTAATGGTAATTCGATATTTTCCAATACTGTTCGTGACCACAAGAGGTTAAAGTGTTGAAAAATCATTCCAATTTTTTTACGAAAATCTCGTAATTCTTTGTTCTTCAAGGCTAAAATATTTTGACCATTGATCACTACATCACCAGCTGAAGGAAGTTCTAATCCATTCAATAGACGAACCAATGTACTTTTGCCGGCACCTGAATAACCAACGATGCCATAAATATCGCCTTTTTCCACTTGCAGAGAAACATCATTGACGGCATGGACTGCGCCACTTTTACCGTCAAAGGATTTCTTTACGTGGGTCAATTCGATTAATGCCATAAATTTCCCATCTTTCTTTATTCATTCACTAGTTAAACACAAAAAAAGCTTTCATCCTTTGTACATTATACTGTTACAAAGGACGAAAGCACAACTTCCGTGTTACCACCTTGATTTACTGTCGACTCGCATCAACAGCCTCTTCCAGTACTTGAATTTCTTCGCATACTGTTGCACAGTAACGGGTGCATCCCGTGATAGGCTTGTCCTTAGACTCACCCATCCTGCTCAAAGACCATCTTCCATCTTCTCTTCGTTGCCCATTTACACCAAACAGGGCTCTCTGTGTACGTCAAGAACATGTACTCTTCTTTTCAAAGCATTCATTTATTGAGCAAATTATAGCAACGTCTCAATCTGCTGTCAATTCTTTTTGTAAATCAGTGGTTGGATCTTGTTTTATAATTCGTCAAATTGACTTGGATCAACATCTTTAAAGCTGACTAGCCAAGCGTTCATTTCATCGCTGTCGTTTAAGATATCAACGTTTTGATCGATTTTTTCATTTACAGAAGAAATCACGCCTGTTAATGGGCTTGGAAATTCACTGACAGCTTTTTCTGCTTCCAACTCCACTAGCGTATCTCCTTGTTTCAAGGCTGTACCAACTTTTTTCAAAGAAGCAAAAGACACAGCACCTAATTCTTCTTGTGCTTCTTTTGTCAAACCAACACAGTATTCTTTGCCATTGAACAGTACCCACAAATTATCTTTTTTTCTCAAGCATTTCTTTTCCATGATTCTAACAAGACTCCTTCATATTCTTTTTCTTTAAACCCATTGATCAAAAAGCGATCTTCACTAATCAACAATGGGCGTTTGATCAACATGCCGTCTGTGGCCAACAAAGTTGCGGCTTCTTCATTCGACAACGTTGGTACTTTCTCTTTCAAACCTAATTCACGATATTTCATTCCGCTTGTGTTAAAAAAGCGGCGAGCTGGCAAGCCGCTAGAGGTGATCCATTGTAACAATTGCGCCTTCGTAGGCACCTCTTTGATCATGTCAATGGCCTCATAGGGAATCCCATTTGCTTCTAGCCAAGCTTTCGCTTTTTTACATGTACTGCATTTCGGATACCAGTAAAATGTGATCATAGCTATCTCCTTACAAGGTTTTTGGTGTACTCTCAGCCTGATAGCGCATCGATAAAATCAAGCCAATGCCGATCATGTTACTTAATAATGCCGATCCCCCTTGACTAATGAAGGGCAATGGAATACCTGTCAAAGGCAATAAGCCAATATTAGCACCGATATTTTCAAAGACATGGAACAAGATCATCATGATGATCCCGGTAGCAAGATAGGCATAAAATTCATTGTTTGTATCAAAACAAACCCGAATCATTCGGTAAATCAAAATGAAATATAATAAAATCACAAAGGCACTGCCGACAAACCCAAAGTTCTCTCCGATCACAGAGAAAATCATATCTGATTCACGAACTGGCACGTAGACATCACTCACATTGAACCCTTTACCGAACATCCCACCAGACCCAATAGCCATTAAAGCATAAGCTAGTTGGAAAGACTGGCCTTGAGTATCGTGAAACGGATCTAACCAAGAATCGATACGTGCAAACTGATATTCTTTAAAGCCGACATTATAGAGAAACTCTCGTCCCATATCTGTTGTGACTAAAAAGATGGTCCCGCCCCCTATCAAAACAAAAGCGGCGATAACTGGGATCACGATCTGCCAAGAAATCCCCGACATCAAAAAGATCCCACCAAAAATAGCTAAGAAAACTAACATCGTTCCAAAGTCTTTTTGCAGCATGACTAAAACTAGGACCGGAATGGTTACAGCTAACATTTTAGCGATCAATAAGCCATCCGTCTTTAAATCTCGATCTCGATGGCGAACATTGTGATGGGTGACCACCAGCGCCAACATCATGATAAAGGCAATCTTCATCAATTCCGAAGGCTGGATCGTAAAGGAGCCAAAACGCAGCCAGTTTCGCGAGCCCGTAGAGTCGGCTAACCCTGCATCATAGAACTTCAAGAGACCCAGCATTACCAGCAATCCTGCTCCGTAAATATAGGGAGTCAACTTCCACAACCACTTGGATTTTATATGCATGATCACTATAATTGCGATAACTCCTAGTACATACCATAAAGCTTGAAATCCTAAGGTTTTTCCCACGGATGGATTCCTTGGATCATTCGTCAATGCGACATACAATGACGCAAACCCAATCAAGCACAATAAAAATACGGGTAATATCACACCGTAGTCAATTCGATTATCATTCTTTTTTATTCGTGTATTTTCCATGCCCACACTCTCTTCTGTAGAATCTTTATCCATTATAGTGATGTTTGCGCAGAAAAGAAAGGATTCCCCGTTCTCATTCAGAAAAAATTTAGAAACTTTAAAGTTTTCTCTAAAAAAATCATCTAAAAAAAGAAGCAGTCTAATTAGACTGCTTCAATGCCAGCTGCAGGATTCGAACCTGTGACCTACGCGTTACGAGTGCGTTGCTCTACCAACTGAGCTAAGCTGGCAACTAACACAAAGAAGATTATAAGAAAAAAACACAACTTTGTAAAGAGAAGTTTGGGGAAAAAATAGGATTACTGAAAATTTTCAAAAAATGTGGTATAATTTAACTATATCAAGGAGGTTTTTACATGGCAACATTTGGTAAGTTCGAAACAACCGTTGTCCCGTCAGCTGAAGGTGCAAATTTTGAGGTCGCTACTCCTGTCATGTTCACGATCCATGGAATAAAACAAACCGGTACAGTCACTAAGCAGCTTAAGAACTCTGCGGTTGTTGAATTGAATCAGACAGCGGAGAATCAAAAGCTTGTTACACAAAGTAATGGTGTATTGATCATTAATTATAAACAGTTAACGAAAATGTAGTTCGTTCAAAAGGAGACTGGGACAAAAGTGGTAATCTCCAAGAAATAAGGAGGAATACACGGAAATTGCTTTTCAAATGTTTGAGTAGTTTTTGAGTAGTTCAATTTATTTCCGAAGGAGTTGCTCCTGCTCCCAGCGTTTAGACGTGTTTAGAGCGTGGAACAAAAGTGTTTTTCACTTTTTGTTCCACGCTCTTTCTTTTATTTTGTTCCAAACAAACGGTCACCAGCATCGCCTAATCCAGGAACGATGTAGCCATGTTCATTCAAGCGGTCATCTAAGCTTGCTGTGTAGATATCCACATCAGGATGGGCATCCTGCAATGCTTTCACACCTTCTGGCGCAGCAACTAGGCAAACAAACTTCATGTTAGAAGCACCGCGTTTTTTCAACGCATCGATGGCCATGATCGCTGAACCACCAGTTGCTAACATTGGATCAACAATAAATAACTGACGAGTGTCGATGTCTTCAGGCAATTTAACGAAATACTCATGTGGTTCAAGGGTTTCTTCATCACGATACATACCAATGTGTCCTACTTTAGCCGCTGGGATCAACTCTAGAATACCGTCGACCATGCCTAGTCCGGCCCGTAGAATCGGTACGATTGCTACTTTTTTACCACTAAGTGTTTTTTGGGTCGATTCTTCGATCGGTGTTTCGATCACTACATCTTCGAGGGGCATATCCCGTGATACTTCATACGCCATCAACATGGCGATTTCATCGACAACTTCACGGAACACTTTCGTTCCACAGTTCTTGTCGCGGATCATTGTTAATTTGTGTTGAATCAAGGGGTGGTCAATTACTTGGAATTTACCCATTTTAAAAGTCTCCTTTGGTTTTTCTTTTATTTTAAAGCAAATCAACGATTGATACAACCTTGCATCACGTCATAGCCATATTCCTTCAAAAAAGGATCTGAGCATCGGCTCAAACCCTTTTCCTGCTACATCTTAATACAACGGATACTTGTCCGTCAACTCTTTCACTTGTGCTTTTGCTTCTTCCAGAACAGCCGTATCTTCAGGGTGTTCCAACACTTTGACAATCAGTTTTGCTACTTCCACAGCATCTTCTTCTTTGAACCCACGGCTAGTGATTGCCGGTGTGCCGACACGAATACCGCTCGTTTTAAATGGGCTAAGGGTTTCAAATGGAATCGAATTTTTATTGACTGTGATGTTGACTTGGTCAAGCAATGCTTCGGCTTCTTTTCCGTTAAGCTCAAATCCTCGCACATCAATCAGCAATAAATGATTGTCCGTTGCACCAGAAACAAGCCGTGCTTGCGGTGCTTGATTGAACACTTTTGCCATTGCTTGCGCATTTCTGATCACTTGCTCTGAATAGGATTTGAAGTCTTCATCCAATGCTTCTTTGAATGCGACTGCCTTGGCAGCGACCACATGTTCCAAAGGTCCGCCTTGAATGCCAGGAAAGACTGCACTGTTGATTTTTTTCGCTAAGTCTTCGTCATTGGTCAAAATCAAGCCGCCACGAGGCCCTCTAAGGGTTTTGTGGGTCGTAGAAGTAGTGATGTCTGCATAAGGAACTGGATTTGGATGCAGACCAGCAGCAACTAATCCTGCGATATGTGCCATATCTACCATCAACTTAGCACCGACTTCATCAGCAATTTCACGGAATTTGGCAAAATCGATTGTTCGTGAATACGCACTTGCACCAGCAACGATCAATTTTGGTTGATGCTTTCTCGCTAAGATCCGTACGACATTATAATCAATCACTTCAGTCGCTGGGTCTACGCCATAGCTAACAAAGTGATAGGTTTTCCCACTAAAATTGACTGGAGAGCCATGGGTTAAATGCCCACCTGCGGATAGATCCATGCCCATCACCGTATCTCCTGGTTCAATCAACGCTAGATATGCTGCAGTATTGGCTTGTGAGCCTGAGTGAGGCTGTACGTTTGCATAGGCCGCACCAAAAAGTTCTTTGGCACGATCAATTGCTAAATTTTCAACAACATCGACAAATTCACAACCACCGTAGTAACGGCGACCTGGATATCCTTCGGCATATTTATTTGTTAAAATACTGCCTTGAGCCGCTCTTACACCTGCGGAAACGATATTTTCAGATGCGATCAATTCTAAATTGTTTTGTTGGCGATCCGCTTCCTTTTCAATGGCTTGCCATAAATCAGGATCAAACGTTTGATAGTCCATTCATACAACACCCCTTTACCTTAATGCTAGCATTGTATCATATTTCCTAAGCACTACCTATGATCAAAGCAGCGTTTTTTCTATTTTACCTGAAAAAAATTTTGATTGGCTGCTTTTTTCAAGCGATTCATATAGGCGCTGCCCATCCCTGTCTCAGGAAAAGCGGCCGCTAAAATGATCTCCAAGCCAGCGATCGATTCATCTAAGGCTCGCAAACCTGCAAAAAGTCCTTTTGCTGCTGCCTCAACCGTGTCGTCCGCATACATGTAAACAGCTGCTGTTTCAAATCTGGCTGTCTCACAAATTGATGGGCCTGCCAAGACACCTGCTCGCAATCGCTGCTGCTTGATCCAATCGAGTGCTGCTGGCCAGTCCTCTGACCGAACCATCACAACCTTTGTATCCGGAGCATAATGTTTGTATTTCATTCCCGGTGCTTTGGGTCTTTCACCTTCAGATACTAGGTGTTTATCTATTTCGACTTCACTGCCTAAAACCGTTTCTAATTGTTCTTTGGTCACGGCTCCTGGACGCAAGATCATTGGTTTTGCTGTCGGATCACTTAAATCCAAGACTGTTGATTCAACTCCGATCCTAGTAGTCCCATCATCGATCACGCCAGCTATCTTTCCTTTCAAATCATGCAATACATGTTCAGCTGAGGTCGGACTTGGCTTGCCAGAGGTATTTGCGCTAGGTCCGACTAGTGGGACATGTGCCTGTTTAATGACTGAAAGTGTTTTTTTATTCGCTGGCATACGGAATGCCGCTGTGGATAACCCCCCGGTCACAATAGACGGTAAACTGTTATTTTTGATAGAAAAAATCAATGTTAGGGGGCCAGGCCAAAACTTTGCCATCAATTTTTCCGCTGCTGGATGCAAGTTATCCACATAATCCTTCAGTTGTTCCGGGTCGGCGAGATGGACGATCAATGGGTTGTCACTAGGTCTTCCTTTGACGGCATAGACTTGTGCTACCGCTTCAGGCAAAAGAGCGTTGGCGCCTAAGCCATACACTGTTTCTGTAGGAAAAGCAACTAATCCACCCGCGGCTAAAATTTTTGCTGCTTCGGATAATTGTTCTTCACTAAATTTTTTTGTTTCCACAGTTTATCCACATCCTTTTTTTGAGGACTTCCACACTTATCAACATTTTTTCGGTTTTTATCCACATTTTGTGGATAAATCGTTTGTCAAGTGTGGATAACCCTGTTTATAACTTTTATTCGCAAGTAAGTCTTACTCTATCACTGTTTTTTATCAAAAAAATTTTTCAAAAAAATGGTTGTCCACATGCTGTGGATTATTGTACTGCGACCAACCGATCTTTTCCAGATAAATCTTGAATGACCGTAACTTTTTTATCTGGAAAAGCTTCCGCAAAAATACGCTGGACAGATTTGCCTTGTTGAAAACCGATTTCGACGAAGATTTTTCCGTCAGGTGTCAATAACTTCTTTGCCTGGTCTGCGATCTTACGATACATCACTAGACCATTCTCCGCTGCAAAAAGGGCCATTTGGGGTTCAAACTGACGCACACTGGCATCCATCAGCTCCCACTCCTGCTCACTGATGTACGGCGGGTTTGATACAATGATGTCCCATGGTTGATCCCCCACTGGTGTCAGGGTGTCGCCTTGATAAAAAGCGACCTCCGCACCTAATTGCGCCGCATTCTCTTTAGCTACCGCCAATGCGGCCTCTGAAAGGTCAACAGCAGCGATCTGCCAGTGAGGACGTGCCAATTTCAAAGAGACCGCGATCGCACCTGTCCCTGTCCCAATATCTACGACCCGCAAATTCTCTGCAGGTTCTGTTTGCTCCAGACATAAAGCGACTAATTCTTCCGTTTCCGGTCGAGGAATCAATGTGTCTTCTGTTACTTTGAAGCGATGGCCATAAAACTCTTCATAGCCTAAAAGGTATTGGGGGGGACGATGCGCTAAAAGCTGCTGCAGATCTGCTTCAATTTGCACTTCATCAGCTGGCGAAATTTGCTGATCCATATGCAGCAACCAATCTAGTTTTTGCCAATTTTTACGAGCCAGAAAAAGGTATTGGATCGCATACCCTTCCAGTCCCTTTGTTTCTAAAAAAGAAGAAGCCCGTGAAAGGACTTCTCGATAGGTTTTACCCATTTTGCATTTCTTCCAATTTTGATGTTTGATCGTACATGATCAATGCATCAATGATCTCATCAAGTTTTCCAGCCAAAATTTGATCCAATTTTTGGATAGTCAACCCAATGCGGTGGTCCGTCACCCGATTTTGCGGAAAGTTATACGTACGGATCCGTTCAGAACGATCCCCAGTTCCCACTGCTGATTTACGATTTGCATCGTATTCGCTTCGTGCTTCTTGCTGAATTTGGTCGTATACTCTTGCCCGCAAGACTTTCATCGCTTTCTCACGGTTCTTCAACTGTGAACGCTCATCCTGCATGGCAACGACGATGCCAGTCGGCAAGTGTGTCAAGCGGACAGCTGATGCCGTTTTGTTGACGTGCTGACCACCAGCGCCTGAAGCATGATAGATATCTGTTCGGATATCTTTATCAGCAATATCGATCTCTACTTCTTCTGCTTCTGGCATCACGACTACGGTTGCCGTAGATGTGTGGATTCGTCCTTGAGATTCTGTCGACGGCACGCGCTGTACCCGATGCGCGCCACTTTCATATTTCAGTTTTGAATAGACATTCTCACCGCTGATCATCATGATGACTTCTTTGTAGCCGCCGATACCGGTAACGTTGGCATCCATCACTTCGACTTTCCAACCTTGTGTTTCCGCATATTTCTGATACATATTAAAGAGATCTCCAGCAAATAGTGCCGCTTCATCTCCACCCGCAGCCCCGCGAATTTCCATGATAATGTTTTTGTCATCATTGGGATCTTTTGGTAATAATAAGATTTTGATGCGGTCTTCAAGAACATCTTTTTCTTTTTTTAAGTCAGATAGTTCTTCTTTAGCCATTTCTGCCATTTCTGCATCCAAGTTTTCGCCCAATAGTTCCTCTGTATCTTTGATGCCTTCAACGACTTCTTTGTAACGGCGATACACTTCGACAGTCTCTCGGGTATTTGCTTCTTCTTTGGACAACTGCATGAACCGTTTCGTATCTGAAATGACAGCGGGATCACTAAGCAGTTCGCCTAGTTCTTCATAACGGTCTTCAATCGCTTGTAACTGATCGTACATGTTTTATTCTCCTTCTTTTTTGATTCCAGGGTGAAAATAGTGTTTGCGACAAACAGGGTAATAGGCTTCATTACCGCCAATTTGAACTTGATCGCCTTCATAGACTGGTTTACCGTCAATGTAATGCAGATTCATGGTCGCCTTTTTGTGGCAGAACCAGCAGATCGTTTTCATTTCTTCAATTTTATCTGCATAAAGAAGCAGATATTTAGAACCTTCGAATAATTCGTTGCGAAAATCATTTTTTAAACCAAATGCCATCACAGGAATGCCTAATTCGTCTACGATTTTAGTAAACGCCAAGACATGGTGTTTTTTCAAAAACTGTGCCTCATCAATCAAAATGCAATAGGGTTGATATCCTAGATCTTTTACTAAATGATACAAATCGGTCTCATCGAAAATCGGAATGGCGTCACGCTCTAACCCAATACGACTGGAAACTGTTCCGATCCCGCTTCGGGTATCGATGCCGCTGGTCATAATCACGACCGGCTTGTCTTGTTCTTCATAATTATGTGCAACTTTTAAAATCTCGATCGTTTTGCCACTATTCATCGCGCCATATTTAAAAAAAAGTTGTGCCATCTTGCCCATCCTTCCTGATACTCCTTTGGTATTATACTTGAAAACAAGGAATTTTTACAGGTTTAAATTCAGAAGTCGCTAAGAGGGGTACTGAACAGAACGATGCCTGCAAATGATTGGCTTTACTGCCCGTTTTCCTTCTGCACCACGTCTCTCAAAATAGTCAATACTTGTTCGTACTCGGGATTCATCTGTCCCTGATAGTCTGTATCAATAAGTTTGAAGCCTAGTTGTTGATACAGTCCAATCGCAGCATGACTCCATGTTTGCGTATGGAGAAAAATAGCGGCAGCAGATTCTTCGGAATCTGCCGTTTGGTTCTGGCATGTTTCTATAACTTTGGTTACCAAGCCGCGAGCGATCCCTTGTCTTTGAGCGCTGGGAATGACTGCTACCCAATGAACGAGCGGCACAATGTTGCCATCTTGCTTCTTCTTCCACCAAGCAGTCGCTGTTCCTACCTTTGTTCCTTCTGGATCCACTGCAAAAAACATTCGTTGCGGCAATTGAGATTCATAGGGGAGAAAGTCTTTTTCAAAATACGCAAGTGCCGCGGCTTCTGTATCAAATTCTCCCACCGCTGTCTCAATCCGCGCCCACTCACTCGCATCACCGGATTGATAAGGTTGAATGATGTAGTTATTTGAGGCAGGGACCGGTGCTACTTCATCCGCAGCCATGCGCTCCATCCAAATTTCTGCATAAGGAATTGATTTGTCTAACATAGAGATACCTCACTTTAGTTTTTTTGGAAAACAGATCGTTTGCTTCAAGGCTATTTTTGAAACTGTTTCGTATCCTCCAAGATCATCGTGATCATTTCAGATATTGTCTGCTTCTCTGTAAACATCTTCTCTTTTGAGAGGACTGATTTATTACTCGTATCATTGCTCTTGGACGCTATGCCGTTTTCCCCAAAGAGAAGGTCTTTTTCGAGCCACCACTTTTGTAGCGATGATTCGGAAAAAAATGCCCGTTGTGGCCGTGTTCGGTGTCTTTCAATCGTTGTTTGAAAAGGCACATCAAAATAATAAATGAGACACTTCTCAAAGGATTCTAGTAAAAAGAGCAAGAAGTCCTGGTATTTTTCACGGGCAAAAATTCCCTCAACGATGATGAAAGGAACCTTCCCTCGCGCATATAAAAGGGCCTCCCTCATTAGACCTACAGCATGATTATTAGGCGTATCTTTCACGTGAAAAATTTCTCGGCGAAATACATCCTGTGAGATCAACACCGCTTCTGCCCCTAATTGTTGATGCAGCGCTTTTGCTACTGTCGTTTTTCCGCTGCCAGAATTCCCCCGCAATAAAATGATGATCGTGTCCACAGCAAACCTCGCTTTCTTTGGCCGTTTCTTATAAGCATATCGCTTGTCTTTCTCTATAAGAAGCATACCATAAAACCAAAGGAGGAATCACAATGAAAGATACTGCAATTTTTGCCGGCGGCTGCTTCTGGTGTATGGTCAAACCTTTCGATTCTTTACCAGGAATTCTTTCGGTAGTCTCAGGTTTTACCGGTGGACATGTCCCTCATCCTACCTATCAAGAAGTAACAACTGGAACCACAGGACATACAGAAGCCGTAGAAATCACTTTCGATCCTGAACAAATAACGTATGAAGAACTCGTGGCTATCTATTGGCAACAAACCGATCCTACAGATGCCTTTGGTCAGTTCGCAGACCGTGGGGACTCTTACCGTCCAGTCATCTATTACAATAGTGAAGAACAACGAAAAATCGCAGAAGCTTCAAAAGCCGCTTTGCAAGCAAGCGGTCGCTTTACAGATCCAATCGTGACAACAATCGAACCTGCTGAACCTTTCTATCCAGCAGAAGACTATCATCAAGATTTTTATAAGAAAAATACGGCGCATTACAACGCCTACCGTGAAGGTTCAGGACGAGCTGGTTTCATCCGTCAAAACTGGACATAACCTATTTTGAGAAGCGGCAGTTTGAATATTCCTTTAGTTTCTGAGATAGAAATAGTGCTGTTTTCTCGCCCAACAACTGACCCTCAAAAGGAGAGGATCTTCGCAAAACAGTCTTGATTATGCGAAGACTAGCAAGAACAAACTCTCCTTTGTTAGGGTCTTTTTTTATGCCCTCTTTACGCCTGCTTGCGCCGATTGGCTTTGGCCTGGCTGATCTGAACAAAACTGCTCAAAAGAAAAATTGACAGCAGGCGCTATTCCACGTTACACTAATTAGAAAATTCTGACGATTGCAAAGGAGTGTTGTGTTATGTTAGCCAATGAAGTCCGCCCTGGACCAAACCGGTATATTACTGGTGAAGGAGTTCTTTTTGATCTACCAGAGTATCTCAATGATTTTGATCAGGTTGCTGTCATTACTGGCGATCAATCATTTGACGTTTTTAAAACCTATTATCCGCATCCATTTGACTATCCTGTTTATCGCTATGATGGCTCCTCAAGTTATGAGAATGCTCAGGAGTTAGCGGATAAGATCAAACACACAGATGTCCTGCTTGCGATCGGTGGTGGACGTGTCGCAGATACCGCAAAAATTACTGCAGAAAGAATGGGAGCGGAGCTGATCGTCATCCCTACATTGGTTTCCAACTGTGCACCCTTTACTCCTGTGATTGTCGCCTATTACCCAGACCACACAATCTGCAAGATCGATTACGCCAAAAAAGGGGCTTATATGACGATCGTCGATACTCGATTCTTGCTAGCAACACCCGTGGATTATTTCATTGCAGGCATCGCAGACACGCTAGCCAAGTATTATGAAATGGAAGCCATTGTACGCACGATGGCAGAAGAAGATAAAACAGCCTTGGTTCGGCTCGGTTTTCAAAGTGCAAAACTAATCAAAGAACTTTTGATCGCAGATGCCATCCAAGCAGTCACTGATTTAGAAGCCGGGCGCTTGACGCCAGCTTTTGCGCGAATCACAGATGCCATCATCGCTTTAGCAGGAGAAGTTGGTGGATTTGCTGTAGAGTTTGGCAGAACTTCTGGCGCCCACGCATTACATGACGGCTTATCTTATCTGAGCGAAACCCACAGTGTCCTCCATGGCAATAAAGTGGCCTACTGCATCTGGGTACAGCTTGCCTACACCAACGATTTTGCTGTTATCGAGGAACTGCGTCCTTTCTACGAAGCATTGCACTTACCTATGAAACTAAAAGACTTGCATGTCACTCGTGTGGATCGCGCTTATTTTGCGCCTGTTTTGACTTATGCCGTTAAAGAAGAAGAAACATTTGTCCTGATCGACCCAATGATCACTCCAGAAAAAGTCTTTCGCGCAATCGAAGCGGTGGAAGCACTCTAACTAACCGATCTCTTCAAAAAAACTGTATGCCCGATAAGTCTGTTGGGCTTACAGTTTTTTGTCCGACTCACCGCTATCTTCTAGTACTCTCTCAATGACAGGCTATCGTCTTCTCTGTTCCATTAATTGTTTTGCGGCACTATCTCATATTTTTGCAAAGCGTTTCTTTGATGATATTGGCTGCTACTTACTTTCAATCTTGCTTTCTTTTGAAACTGCTTGGTTCTTTGGTATACTGTGGGTAGTTTATTTAGTGAGGAGACTAGTTATGAATTTCACGCGGTTTGCTCGTCTGACACAACGCAAAAGCAAATATTTTATTGCCCAAAATGTTTCTTCGATCCAAGTGATCGTTTTTTACTATATCCTGATGACGATTATTTCCTTAGGTTTATTTTACCTTCCCTTTTTTCGTGAACCTCGTTCTCATGCTTCCTTCATCGATATGTTTTTTATGGCAGTCAGCACGGTCAGTGTCACCGGATTGACGACATTCCCTATCGATGATGTGTTCAATGATCGCGGTGTAGTGCTTCTTGAAGTTCTTTTTCAAGTGGGTGGACTAGGGATTATGATGATCTCCACTTTCTTTGCGATCGTTTCTCGGAGAAAGATCTCATTGAAGCAGCGTCAGTTGATTATGACGGATATGAATCAGCCAAAGCTAAGCGGAATCGTGCGGATGATTCGAATCACGTTTACGATCATCTTACTTTGCCAAGCCATCTCTGGCGCTATTTTTTCTATTTATTTTTATTTTAATGGCTATTATGACAATTGGCGGGATGCCCTATTTTATGGTTTTTACCAAGCTATTTCCGCGGTCACAAACTCTGGTTTTGACGTGACAGGAAATTCCATTTTACCTTTCGCACATGATTATTTCTTTTTGATTTGTATCATGTTTTTGATTTTTATCGGTGGGATTGGGTTTCCAGTGATTATGGATTTCCGAGAATGGGCCCTCTTCAAGCTGAAAAAAAATCGCCGACAACTGCCTTTTCGCTTTTCATTGTTTACAAAAATCGCGATGTTGGCTTTTGTGATTTTGTTTATCGGTGGAACGATCGCCATTTATTTCCTAGAGAAAGACCATCTGTTCAAAGATTACGGCTTCAGCAGCACCTGGATCAACAGTATGTTTTATTCCATGACTACCCGTAATGCTGGACTGCAGATCCATGATTTAGGGAACTTTCAGACCACGACATTGATCGTTTTTTCGTTACTAATGTTTATCGGTTGCAGCCCAAGTTCAGTCGGTGGCGGGATTCGTACGACAACGATCGCCATTATTGGTCTTTATCTTTATGCCTTCTTAAAGAGTGAAGACAATATCAACATATTTGGCCGACGGATCGATGAAGACGATGTGCGTAAGTCGGTTGTTGTCTTCATGTTATCCTTAGGAATGTGCTTTTTCTGCGTATTATTTTTGACCGCCACTGAAGATATCCCGTTGATCGCCATCATTGTCGAAGTAGCTTCTGCGTTTGGGACCACCGGTTTATCGTTAGGGATCACCGATGATCTCTCAAGTGTGGGTAAGTTAGTGATAGCCTTACTGATGTTCATTGGACGTGTAGGTATGCTTTATACGTTGTTGTTGTTTGTGCCAAAAGAAACCCGAGATTTAGGTTATGAATACCCAACCGAGAAGATTATTATTGGTTAAACAGCCAGTAAAATGGCGCTATTGAAGGTTCTAAGCGTTGTATCTTAAAGTCGCGAGCCTTCCACAAGCGTTTTGAAGCGGCAGAGACATCTTGTTTGTAACGAATGTCTCTGCCTTTTTTGGTTCAATAAACTGAACTCTTTGCAGAAACTTAAAGAAATCGAAAAGCCGTTTAACCTTTTTTAGAACATATGGTATGATAAATTGAATTTAAACTAAAAAGACAATCATCTCGTTTGGAGGTTCAACTATGGGGTTAAGAAGTCAACTGGCTGTCACAGTCGGTAAGACCTCTCAGTGGGTATTAAAAAACTTTTTTAAAGGCGGATCAAGTCTGCCTGGGAAAATAGCATTAAAAATCGATCCGCATATTTTAGATCATCTAGCAAAAGATTATCAAGTTGTCGTTATCACTGGTACGAACGGAAAAACCTTGACTACTGCACTGACGGTGAATATTTTAAGGCAAGAATTTGATGATGTGCTGACAAATCCAACAGGTGCCAATATGGTCCAAGGAATCGTTTCTACTTTCTTATCTGCCAAACCAAAAGGCGGCAAAAAGTTTGCAGTACTAGAGATCGATGAAGCTAGTCTTAGCAAAGTAACGAAGTATATCAAACCTGAACTATTTGTCTTCACGAATATTTTTCGCGATCAGATGGACCGTTATGGTGAAATCTATACAACATATAAAATGATCGTTGAAGGAGCAGCAAATTCACCGACGGCCACAATTCTATGTAATGGTGATTCCCCGTTGTTCAATTCTGTCACTACTGTTAATCCAAGAAAGTATTATGGCTTTGATCACTTACCTGATCAGGAGCAGATGGCCCATTACAATACAGACGGGGTTCTTTGTCCAGAATGCCACCACATCTTACATTACCAAATGATTACCTATGCGAATCTAGGCAAATACTATTGTCCGAACTGCGGCTTCAAACGTCCAGAACTAGACTACAAATTGACAGCCATCACAGCAATGGACAATACTTCTGCTGATTTTATCATTGATGGGAATTCATATGGAATCGAAGTTGGCGGCATGTACAATGTCTATAATGCATTGGCAGCGACCGCTGTAGCGGAATATTATCAAGTCGCACCTGAAAAAATCAGAGCTGGATTGGCCTATGATGAAAAAGTCTTTGGCCGTCAAGAAGTCATTACCATCGATGGCAAAGAGTGTACACTCGTGTTAGTCAAAAATCCGGTAGGACTGAATCAAGTGATCGATATGATCGGCTTATCTCCGTATCCTTTTTCTCTCGTCAGTCTCTTGAATGCAAATTATGCGGACGGCATTGATGTTAGCTGGATCTGGGATGG
Organism: Enterococcus sp. DIV0574; assembly: GCF_051711125.1. Lineage (NCBI taxonomy): Bacteria > Bacillati > Bacillota > Bacilli > Lactobacillales > Enterococcaceae > Enterococcus > Enterococcus sp. DIV0574. The sequence goes on along the minus strand of NZ_JBIOMA010000001.1, from coordinate 294,704 downwards.
AAATCATGAAGCATTTGCCGAAATGGCGATTCCTCAAGTCATTGCTGGCGGCGACCGCCATCAAGATATGGCGCTGCGTTTAAAAGTAGCGGGAATTCCCGAAGAAAAGATCACCGAAACAAAAGATCTTGATGAGGTCATTAAAGATATCGCCAATCTACCAACTGAAAAAGTCTATATCCTAGCAACCTATACTGCTGTTTTGCAACTACGCAAAAAATTGGCAGAAAAAGGCTATATCAAAGGGGGGATGGATCGTGGCTAATTATCGTTTGAATGTTGCTCATCTTTACGGGAATTTGCTGAACACCTACGGGGATAATGGCAATTTGTTGATGTTGCGTTATGTAGCCGAAAAAATGGGTGTAGAATTCATTTCGGAAGTCGTCAGCATCCATGAACCATTTGATCCGAAGAAGTATGACTTAGTCTTTTTTGGCGGCGGACAGGATTTTGAACAGCTGATCGTTTCTGAAGATATCCAAACAAAAAAAGAAGCATTGACGGAATACATCGAGAACGATGGAGTCATGTTGGCCATTTGTGGCGGGTATCAGTTGTTAGGTCATTACTACATGGGAGCTAACGGAGAGAAAATCAAAGGAATTAGCGCATTGGATCATTACACATTGAGTCAAGAAAACAATCGCTTCATCGGAGATATCGTTATCCATAATGAAGAATTCGATGAAACCTACTATGGTTTTGAAAATCACAATGGTCGGACGTTTCTTGGCAAAGGTGAGAAACCACTAGGTAAAGTCGTAGAAGGGCAGGGAAACAATGGCGAGGACCAAACAGAAGGCGTGGTCTACCGCAATGTTTTTGGTTCCTATTTCCATGGTCCACTGCTTGCCCGTAATGAACATTTGGCAGAACGCTTAATACGCACTGCCTTAAAAAACCGCTATGGTTCGATTGACATTTGATCAAAATAAAAAGGATGAAATCAGAAATTCGTTTCTGGTCTCATCCTTTTTTTAATCGATTGTCTGCTTCCTGAATCTCTAGCCGATTCAAGCGATAGCAAGCGAATAATCGAAGTCGTCTCTATTCTTGGTTATTCAAAAACCACACAGATACCAAAATGATCGCTGACTATCGGCAGCCGCTGACCGTCAAAAACCACTTCATACTCTACGGGCTGTTCATTCTGTGAGGCAAAGACATAGTCGATACGCAAGGCTGTCTGATTGTCTTGCCAGCCATCGATTGCTTTAACAACCGAAGCCTCACCGATCGTTTTTGTTGCGGCAAGAAAACTATCCTGCAGCTGCAATGAACTGTTTTTAACCAGCTGATAACCCAAGCTGTCTGCCTCATTATTGAAATCACCTAAAAGCAAGAGCGATGCTGCTCGCTCAGTCAAAAACGCTTCGGTTTGCTGCCATTCATAGGCAAACTTGCCGTCATTCCACCAAGAAAAATGGCAGCTTAACACTTGGATCATTTTGCCGTCTACTTCTGTGAGACCGCTAAGATTTTTTCGCGTAGTATGGTCCCAGACATCGGTTGTCTCAGAAGCCAAATATTCTTTGGCAATGATTGGATTTTTGGACAGTAAGGCATTCCCTTCATGATAGACATCATACCCCACATGACTGTAAGTCCATGACCAATAATAATCGTGATCCAGAATCTGCAGTTCTTCTACTAAGCGCAAAGCAAAATTGTCTTCTTTGATCTCAAGGATCGCCTCTGTCGGACAATAAAGACCATCCGGAACGATCGTTGTAGCAGCAATCGATTGATTGACTTCTTGCAACGCAATCAAATCATAATCTCCTGCTGCGATTTCTTGTGCGATCACTTTTAATTTTGCTTCTTGACCGTCTTCTAACCAGCTATGGGTGTTTAATGTTAAAACTTTCATGAATAACGCTCCTCTGCGTTTGATTATCTTCTTTCAAAATGTAAATAAAAGAACGGAGCTGTGCCATAAGTATGAACCAGACGAAACTATCCGCACTGTATGAGATCAGCTGTACTTCTCGTGAATTGCGACGAGAAACTACCAGACTGTAGCAACCCCACGATCGTTTGGATATTCAGTTTGGTAAAATACTTATGGCACAGCTCTTAGTCATTTTATTATAGTTTGACGATTCCAACAACTGCTGCAGCTTTTTGCTGACCAGTTTGGGCCAATTCAAAGGAATCGATTTGATCGGTATTTGTCATTACTACAACGATCGTTGTATCCTTACCCGCTTCTTTGATAGCTGCGAGATCCATTAAAGCCAACGGGTCACCTTTTGTGACTTGCTGCCCTTCTGTGACAGAAACTGTGAATGGTGCCCCTTGAAGTTCAACAGTATCCAAGCCCATATGAACCAATACTTCGACTCCTTCATCAGATAGCAACCCAATCGCATGTTTCGTAGGAAAAACATTCGTCACTTTCCCAGAAACAGGTGAATACACCTGCGTGTTATCGGGAATCACGCCAAATCCGTCCCCCATCATTTTCTCTGCAAAGACTTGATCACTGACCTCCGTGATCGGAATCACTTGCCCATCGGCTACTGAAACAACCTCAGCGGTTATCCCTTGGCTTTCGTGATTCGTCTCATTAGTGACTTCTTTTATGACTGCTTCAGGAATCGCCACACCGGAATCCAAGATATCCTGGATGTCTGATTTAAGTACATCGGCTTTAGGACCATATACTGCTTGCACTCCGTTATCTTTTACGATCAAACCTAATGCGCCAGCACCTTTCCAAGACTTTTCGTCTCCTACTGAGCTAGGGTCTTTGACAGAGACCCTTAAGCGAGTCATACATGCATCTACATCGCGGATGTTTTCACGTCCTCCCAACAGATGAATGATCTTAACCACTTGAGAGTTTGGATCTAACGTTCCGTCAGAGGCAGTTGTTGCTACGTTTTCGTCAGCTCCTTCTACTTCGTAGTTGCCGTTGCGTCCGGGCGTCGCAAAGTTGAATTTTTTGATTAAGAAGTTAGCCAAGAAATACATGCCGACCCCAAATGCGATCGTTACTAGGACAAAATTGATCAAGTCCTGACCCAGACCTGCATTGATCGCCATTGGTGTCCGAGTCAATAGTTCGATATTTCCAAAGGAGTGAACACGCAGGTGAACGATATCCGCCATAGCAAATGCTGCCCCTTGAACGACTGCATAAACAACATATAAAGGTACAGCCGCAAACATGAACATAAATTCCAATGGCTCTGTCACGCCTGTCAAGAAAACCGCAATGGCAGCGGATAAATACATCGAGGTATATTTATGGCGTTTGTCTGCATCGACATTGCGATACATTGCATAGGCAAGTCCCATCAAAATACCAGAAGAACCGATCATTTGTCCGACTTTGAAACGTGCAGGCACAAAATTCTCTATCAAGAATTGGTATTGTGAAGTATCTCCTGCATTTCGCATATTGACCAAATCAGTTGCCCAAGCTAACCATAGAGGATCTTGACCGAAAACTTGTGTCCCCGCTTGTGCACCAGATAAGATCGTATAGGTGCCTCCTAATTCAGTATAATTGATGGGAATAGTCAGCATGTGATGCAACCCAAATGGCAATAGTAATCGTTCTAATGTTCCAAACAAGAAAGGTGCTAAAATCGGCGCACTTTCTTGCGATTGTGCGATCCACAAGCCAAAGTTATTGATTCCTGCTTGAATGTAAGGCCAAACGATCGCTAACACGATCGCAACAACCACGGAACGAGCAATTACAACAAACGGGACGAAGCGCTTGCCATTAAAAAACGAAAGCGCATCGGGCAGTTTGCGGAAATTATAGTATTTATTATAAGCAGTCGCACCAACAAACCCGGCGATGATTCCTACAAAAACACCCATGTTCAGTGCCGGAGCTTCTAAGACACTTGTAAAAAAGCCGTCCACCATAATTTTCGTACCGAACAATGTATGAGTAAAAGCCCCTTCTTCCGTCAGCATGGCGCTTGTGACCCCGAAGATCGAACCTGTGATTCGATTGATCAATACAAATGCAATCCCAGCAGCGAATGCCCCGCCTGCGCGTTCTTTCGCCCAACTACCACCGATAGCTAATGCAAATAATAAGTGCAGATTCCCAATAATTGCCCAACCAATATTTTCGATCACACCACCAGTCGTTACCAAAAATGCCCAATCGGCATTAATCATGGGGATCGTCTTCCCAATACTGATCATCAATCCGGCGGCAGGCATAACAGCTACCACAACCATTAGTGCTTTTCCGAATTTCTGCCAGAATTCAAAGCTTAGTAATTTTTTCATCCTCTTTCTTCCTCCTCCACCGTTTTACGCAATCGGTTTCTTAATAACCACATTGTAGCGGAGATTGAAAATTTTGTAAACCGAGAAATTTCAATTTACATTCTCCTCAGTCATTAATTTATAAAAATGCGCAAAAACAGCTCTTTGTCAAACTTCTATTTAAAAAAGCATAGAAACCAATGATTTACGCTTGACTAACGCAATCGTTTGCATTTATTATAGAGTTATCAAAAAGATTTTGGAGGAAAAACCTATGAAAAAAATCCAGCGTTTGTTCGATATCGATCCTTGGAAAATCGCAACAACTACTTTAGATAAAGAAAATCGCCGACTACAAGAGTCGCTTACAAGTATTGGAAATGGCTATATGGGGATGCGGGGTAATTTTGAAGAACAATATAGTGGCGATCACCATCTAGGGACTTATCTGGCAGGGGTCTGGTATCCAGACAAAACTCGTGTTGGCTGGTGGAAAAATGGCTATCCGGATTATTTTGGAAAAGTGATCAATGCTGTTAACTTCATTGCAATGGATCTTTTCATCAACAATCAGGCTGTTGATCTTGCGAAAATCAGTCCGAGCGATTTTTATATGGAACTGGATATGCAAACAGGAATTTTACGACGGACATTTACGGTTTCATTAGCTGGCGCAACTGTCAAATTTACTTTTGAGCGCTTTTTAAGTATCGTCAAGCGAGAAATGGCGGTAATCACGATGCAGGCAGAAATCCTTGAAGGATCAGCAGAAATCACAGTCATTTCTAAACTAGACAATAATGTCCGCAATGAAGATAGTAATTACGAAGAACGCTTCTGGGAAGAATTAGACCACGGCAGCTCAGGCAACTATCGTTATCTGACCACCCGTACCATTGAAAACAACTTTGACATTGAGCAATTCACGGTCACTGCCGCAATGCGTCATAGTCAAGAGCCAGCATCCACAGAAACGAGTGAATTGACGATTGCTGACGCGTTTACTTTTACAGGAGAAACAGGAGCTGTCTTTCATTTACAAAAAGACGTGATTATTGTTACCAGTCGTGATGTCAATCCTCATGATCAAGTAACAAAAATTGCAGAGCTTTTCCAAGTGTACAGCGCACCTTACGAAGACTTACGGCAAGAACAAGTCAATGCTTGGAAAGACCGCTGGGCATTAGCTGATGTGATCATTGAAGGCGATGCTGCTGCGCAACAAGGAATTCGTTTCAATTTATTCCAACTCTTCTCGACTTATTATGGAGAAGATGAACGTTTAAATATTGGACCTAAAGGATTTACCGGTGAAAAATACGGTGGCGCTACTTATTGGGATACAGAAGCCTATGCTGTGCCTCTTTATTTGGCATTAGCGAAACCAGAAATCACTCGGAATTTGTTGAAATATCGCCACAATCAATTGCCGCAAGCCCATATCAATGCGCAAAAACAAGGCTTGGCTGGCGCGCTTTATCCTATGGTGACATTTACAGGGATCGAATGCCACAATGAATGGGAAATCACCTTTGAAGAGATCCATCGAAATGGTGCAATCGCTTATGCCATCTATAACTACACGAATTACACAGGTGATACGAGCTATCTGAAAAAAGAAGGCTTGGAAGTATTAACGGCCATCGCTCGTTTCTGGGCAGATCGTGTCCATTATTCCAAACGTCAGCAAAAATATATGATCCATGGCGTTACCGGCCCCAACGAATATGAGAATAACATCAACAATAACTGGTATACGAACAAGATGGCTACCTGGGTCTTGAGCTATACTTTACAAAGTTATAAAGAATATGCCACAGAAGCAACCGTAACGATCCCAGAAAAAGAGCAAGACTACTGGCAGGATATCATTGACAATATGTATTTCCCAGAAGATCAAGACTTAGGAATTTTCGTTCAGCACGATACCTTCTTAGACAAAGATTTGATGCCAGTCACTGATTTAGATCCAGAAAACTTGCCATTGAATCAAAATTGGTCATGGGACCGAATCTTGCGCTCTTGCTTTATCAAACAAGCGGATGTCTTACAAGGAATCTATTTCTTTGGGGATCAATTTACAGAAGAGGAAAAACGAAACAACTTTGACTTCTATGAACCAATGACAGTGCACGAGTCTTCCCTGTCTCCTAGTATCCATGCCATCTTAGCAGCCGAGCTGGGAATGGAAGAAAAAGCACTGGAAATGTATGAACGAACGGCTCGGCTAGATTTGGATAACTACAACAATGATACCGACGATGGTTTGCATATCACTTCAATGACTGGCAGCTGGTTAGCGATCGTTCAAGGATTTGCCCAAATGAAGACGGACCATGCCCATCTAGGTTTTGCCCCGTTTCTACCGAAGACTTGGAACAGCTATGCTTTCCATATCAATTATCGCGGACGCTTATTATTCATTTCTGTTAAAGAAGAAACTGTCACACTAAAGAAAATCAGTGGTGAGCCATTGACAGTTCAGCTTTATGGAAAAGAGCATCTGCTGGAAGAAGAAGTCTCAGTAACTATTGCTTAATTATTGATCAGAAACCAAGAAAGAAGAAATGAAGGCATTTCTTCTTTCTTTTCTTTCCGGCTACCAAAATAACACAACTTTATGATACTATAAGCTAAAAAAGGAGGGAAAACAGTGAGCGTAACTGTCAAAGATGTCGCCAAAAAAGCCGGCGTCGCTACTTCAACTGTTTCTCGGGTCGTGAATGATCACCCTAGTATCTCTGAAGACACAAAAAAGAAAGTACGCAAAATCATGGCTGAGATGGGCTACGTGCCAAATTTGGCTGCGCGAAATCTAGGCAAGCAGATTTCAAGCGCGATCGGTGTTATCTTGCCGCCTTTGGATTCAAAGGAACGGCTAGGAAATCCTTTCTATTTAGAAACGATCGAAGCCATCAACGAAGAAGCTCGCCACCACCAAATGACGGTTGCGGTTGCCTCTGCCCGTGATTTTGATACATTATTGAAAAATGTGGAACGTATGCACCTTCAAAAACAAGTGGATGGTTTTATCTTAGTCTATTCCGATGAAAAAGATCCAATCATTGATTATTTAGTTCGTAAAAAAGTTCCTTTCACATTGATTGGACATCCTTACAGCAATGAAGAAAATATCGTTTTTGTTGATAATGACAACCAAATGCTGGGAAAACAAGCAACAGAGTATCTGATCTCCCAAGGACACTCTAAGATATTGTTTGCTACGAATACAACTCACGAAAATCTCTATTTCGAACGTTTCTTTGGCTATCAAAAAGCAATGATGCTAGCCAACCTGCCTTTTTATCCGGCATTGACATTTGAACAGGCAGAAGACTATGTCAATTTCGAGACAACGATCAAAGAGACCGAAGCAACGGCAATCGTAGTAATCGATGATCTTTTTGCAGTTCGGATCATCCAACTGGCAACGATGTTCGGGTATAAAGTTCCGGATGATCTATCTGTGATCAGCTTTAATAACTCGATTTTTGCTACATTGACCCATCCTTACTTGACCAGCATTGACATCAACGTCTTATCCTTAGGAAAAATCGCCACAGAAAGCTTGATGGCACAATTAAACCATGAAGGTTCAAATGCGGTTCAGCTTGTTGTCCCGCATAAGCTGATTAAACGAGAGACTGTCTTGAACCTCAATAACTTAGCATAAATTGCATTGTCTCATGACAAATAAGAAGCAAGAAAGTCCAGAATAACCGGACTCTCTTGCTTCTTATTTGTATTCTTTGCTTTCTAACCGAAACAGGGGACTCATCGGTGTATTTTCGTGGATTCGTTTGACAGCCTCGCCCATCAGTTCTGCACAAGAAAGGTAAGACAACCGTTCTGGATGCCGTTCTTCGGCAGTCCAACAAGAATCTGTGACACAAATGTTTTCGATGACAGATTGATCAAGAATGTCTTTGGCTGGTGGTGACAATAACGCATGAGAGACGCACGCATAAATCTCACTAGCTCCTGCTTCTTTTAGCAAATCTGCTGCCTTTGACAATGTTTTGCCTGTATTCAAAATATCATCTACTAAAATACATTTTTTGCCGGCAACATCTCCAATCACATAGCCACCATCTGCCTCATCTTGATCAACGATCGCAATCGCTGTATCTAAATATTCGGCTAAACTGCGGGTCCGCTGAACTCCGCTATTTTTGGGAGAGACAACGACATATTCGTCTCCGATCATTTTTTTCTCGCGATAATAATGCGCGAAAAGCGGAATCGTAAATAGATTATCAACAGGAATATCAAAGAAGCCTTGCACCTGCACGGCATGCAGATCCAATGTCAAGATCCGTGTCGCCCCAGCTTCCACTAACATATTGGCAATCAATTTTGCCGTGATCGGCTCATGAGGATTTGCCGTCCGGTCTTGTCTTGCATACGCATAGTAGGGTAAAACCACATTAATCGTTTTGGCACTTGCACGTTTCATGGCATCGATCATGATCAACAATTCAAGATAGTGATCATTGACTGGTTCATTGGTTGATTGAATGATAAAAATATGATCGCCACGAACACTTTCCTCAATATTGATCGCGATCTCTCCATCACTAAATTGTGTTACTTTTGACTTGCCTAACTCTGTACCGAAAACTTTTGCAATTTTCTCGGCTAACGGTCTGTTGCCGTTCAAACTGAAAATCTTCAATGAACTATCTTTATAACTTTCGCCCATGTCTGCCTCCAAGTGAAGTGAATTGTTTCTTTTATTCTAGCACATTATAGGTGCTTTTTTCATTAAATTAATTTAAGGTAACGAGACGGTTCCGTTAATCCAGCTGGCTGGAATCACTTGATTGTAATTCCCCCAGTTGTCATGAACTTTTAGATAACGTCCGGTCTCTGTTTCTAAATAAGCATATGCGACTACCCAGTGATTGCCGTAGGTACTTCCTAAAGGCTTCAAGAGACCAACGATCACCGGTTTGCCTTGATCGATCCGTTTGCAGGCTCGCTGCCAGCCGCCGAAAACTGTGGCACGCCCCCGATAAGGTAGATCAAAATGAGTGAAAAAGCGTGATAGTCCATGAGCCACCTGCCAAGCAATCGTTGGCAATCCATGAGGTTGAATCAAGAGCCGCAAGATGTCAGTCAGTGCGCCCGGCTGCAGCTGATTTTTCCTTCTCACTGTTTTAGGGATGATCTGCTCATCGATATAATCTTGATAATAAGCCAAAAACACGGTGGCAGCATAAGTTCCGCACAAATAGCCGGAAGGTGTTACCCAAGATTTGTAGCGGCGGAATCGTTCTTCTGGTATTCCCTGCCAAGTATCTATGTTCTCTCTTTCTTCCATCGCCATTCCTCCTTACCAAAGTATATCTTAATAGTACCACGGGAATCAGCCGGTTTAGACACTAAGGAACTTTTTCGTTAAGAAAAAAACAAACTTTTTTTGCGTACTGGAAAATTTTGTTCCATAATAGGAGAAAGCATAAAAAGGAGCGAAGCATATGACAACATTATTAAAAGATGATTTTTATGATTATGTGAATGGCGATTGGTTGGAATCAGCGGTGATCCCTGCGGATAAACCGGCAACTGGAGGTTTTCAAGATCTGGTAGACGGAATCGATCAGTTGATGATGGCTGAGTTCAAGAATATGGCGGCAGATCCTTTAGCAATTCCTAAAGGAAAAATGAAAGACGCCGTTGCTTTCTATCGCTTAGCAAGCGATTTTGCTACCCGTGATGAAAACGCAGGTCAAGAAGTTTTGCCGATTTTGGCAAAAATCGAAACCCTTGCGTCTTATGACGAGTTAAATGCACAGCTACCTGAATTCATTCTTAACGGCATCCAACTACCATTTGCTTTCGATATCGACTCCGATATGAAAAACGCGAAAATGAATACACTGTTGGCCTATCCGCCAGCAACGATCTTGCCTGACAAAACATATTATACTGACCACCCGCAGGCAGAAGAGTTACTACAAGTTTTCTTCGACAATGCTGTTGCGCTCTTAACGAAATTAGGGAAATCACAATCCGAAGCAGAGTCGTTGGTAGAACAAACACTGGCTTTTGATAAATTGATTGCTCCTCATGTTCGCAGCGCGGAAGAAAATGCCGATTACAGCAAAAATTACAATCCGCAAAGTCTAGATACCTTTGCACAGCATTCGGCGCAACTCGACTTCAAAAAGACATTAACCGCTTTATTAAATGCCGAACCAAAAGAGCTGATCGTGACTGAGCCTGAGTACTTTGAGGCATTCGATATCATTGTCTCTCCTACCCACTTTGATTTATTGAAAAGCTGGATGATCGTTCATCAAAGTTTGCGCTACACTGGATATCTTAGTGAAGAACTACGCCAACTCGGCGGAGCCTACAATCGGTACCTCTCTGGCGTTGATGAAGCGATGCCTAAAGAAAAAGCCGCCTATTATCTGACGATTGGCCAATTTAGTCAAGTCGTCGGTGATTATTATGGTCGCAAGTATTTTGGTGAAAAAGCGAAAAATGATGTAAAACATATGGTGGAAACGATGATCGGCGTCTATCAAGATCGTTTGACCAGCAATACTTGGCTCAGCGAGCATACCAAACAAAAAGCAATCGTTAAATTAAATAAACTAGGAATCCATGTCGGTTATCCAGACAAAATCCCAGCTATCTATGATCGACTGCACACAGACCCTGATGCATCATTGTTACAAAATGCACTACGTTTTGGACGTATCTTCCGGGAAGATCTTTTTAGCAAATGGCAAAAACCGGTCGATCGCGAGGAGTGGGAAATGTCTGCAGCAACAGTCAATGCCTACTATCATCCTTTCAAGAATGTGATCGTCTTCCCAGCAGCTATTTTACAAGCACCATTTTACAGTCTGTCTCAATCAGCAAGTGCCAATTATGGTGGGATCGGTGCAGTGATCGCTCATGAGATTTCCCATGCTTTTGATAATAACGGAGCCAAATTTGACGAATTCGGCAACCTGAATAATTGGTGGACAGCAGAGGACCTGGCCCATTTTGAGACATTGGCTCAAGAAATGATCAATGAATTCGACGGCTTGCCATTTGCTGGTGGAACGGTCAATGGCACCTTGACAGTATCGGAAAATATTGCCGATGCTGGTGGATTAAGCTGTGCACTAGAAGCAGCAGAAAAAGAAACTGACGTCTCACTAGAAGACTTCTTTATCAATTGGGCAAAAATTTGGCGCACAAAAGCCAAAGAACAATATCAACAGTTGCTGCTGGCCATTGATGTTCATGGCCCTGCCAAGTTACGGGCCAACATCCAAGTTCAAAACATCGATTCCTTCTTCACTACTTTCGGTATTGAACCGGGAGATGGCATGTACCGGGCTCCTGAAGACCGTGTTCAAATCTGGTAAGATACAGCTTGCTACGAGGCATTTGTTACGAACTGTTTGGTTATGAATCATTGGTCCATTTGTTGATGCAACTTTAAAAAAAAAAAAGAGGATTCACCTCACATCATTAGCCAAAGTAGTTCAGAAATACAATCAGCCGCCACCTTCATCAAAAGATACAATATTAAGACCGCCCCCGAAAAGTTAGCTGTTTGCTGCTAACTTTTCGGGGGCGGTGATTTTATTTTCCTAGTGCTTTTTTGATCATTTCGATTAGAGAATCAAATTGGGAATGGTCCTTTACGACTTGGTCAGCATGATGCCGGTTGCTTCTATCTTTCATAAAGTCCATGAGTTGATCTTTATCTTGAATGCCTAGTTTTGTCATCAATGCTTCCACATTTTCAAAATCGGTATACTTTTGCATGAACGTATCATTCAAAATCTTGTCAACATCCAATTCACCGCTTTTATAGGACTGATACAATCCTGTCAATTCACTGAAACTAAACTGTTCTTTTAATTGATCCATAAATCCCATTACACTCAGCTCCTTTTTTTAAAGAATAGTAGCCCCTAATGTCTGCTCAAAGTGGCGCAACGCCCATTCATGACCGACTGGATCGAAACTTGCGACAGCATCTTTGAAAATAAATAATCGATACCCAAGGTTATACGCATCGACAGCCGTATGCAAGATACAGATATCTGTACAGACACCAGTCAAATAAAGTGCAGTAATGCCCCGTTCCCGTAAACGAATGTCAAGATCTGTCCCACTAAACGCCGAGTAGTGGCGCTTATCGATCCAGTAAACATTTTCTTTTTCTTTGTGATCTTCATACACTGCAGCTAGTGTCCCGTAGAGATTCCGTCCCTCTGACCCTGCCAGATTATGAGAAGGAAACAACTGATTTTCTGGATGATAAGGATCTTCTGCTTCATGGCGATCAATGGCAAAGACAACAAAATCCCCTTGATCGATAAATCGTTGGGTATGATCTACTAATGTTGTTTCAATCGCTTGACCCGCTTGACCGGTCGTCAAACGACCAGTATCAGCTACAAAATCGACCGTATAATCAATTGAGAGTAATGCGTTCATTTGTGATCTCCTCCAATTTTATTTCAGCTTTTTAACAAAGGCGAGCACCATTTCTGCAGAGCGCTTGCCGGCTTCCAAAATGAATTCGTCAAAGGAAACTGTTGCAGCATGATCCGCAGTGTCACTGATGGCTCTTACGACAAGGAAAGGAATATTGAATTGCTTCGCTGTTTGGGCGATCGCAGCACCTTCCATCTCGCAAGCCAAAGCGTCTGGGAAGTGCCTTAGGATTTCTTGTACTTTACGTCCGTCATTGATAAAGCTGTCCCCTGTTACGATCAAGCCATTTTTTACATTGTGATTCGTTGCTTCTGCGGCTTTGGTCATTTCGCCGATCAAGTAACGACTGGCCTCGAAATACAAAGGCATTCCCCCTGGGAGTTGCCCATATGTATACCCAAATCCAGTAACATCTACATCGAAATAAGCTAGTTTTTCTGAAATCACAAGGTCGCCAACAGCTAAACCAGCACCGATTCCCCCAGCAGATCCAGTATTGATCACCATGTTGACCCCATATTGCTGAATCAGCAAACTTGTTGTCAGTGAAGCGGCAACTTTCCCGATTCCAGATCGAACAACGATCACTTCATGATTGCCGATACTGCCGGAAATAAATAGTGCTCCAGCTCGCTCCCAAGATAAGGGAGCTTCCAATGCTTCCCGCAACATCTTAATTTCTTCATCCATTGCACCGATAATACCAATTTTCATCTTGTAGCCTCCTGACGATCCTATACATTATATCTTAATAAAAGATCATTTTTTCTCCTTTTATGATAAACTAGTTTTACTCAAAGGAACAGTTTTTTGTCAGACCATTAAGGAGGTTTTTATGTCTGAGATTTTTAATAAAATGGCCGACCATTACGATACACCCCCAAGGATTGCTCTAGCTGAAAAGATTACAGCAGCAGTAAGACCCCAACTGATGAATGCCCGTGAACAAATTCTTATTGATTATGGCGGCGGAACAGGTCTTGTTAGTTTACCGCTGGCCCCTTTAGTCAAGCAACTGCAGATTTGGGATACTGCGGAGGGCATGCTGGCGATCGTTGATCAGAAGGTCACCCAGCAAGGGCTGACAAATGTTTCTGGATCACTCCACGATTTAACGAAGGAGTCCATTCATGAAGAAGCAGATATCGTTCTGTTATCGCTGGTAATGCTTCATATTCCCGACACAGAACATTTACTGCAGCAACTTTATCAATTGTTAAAACCCGGCGGACGTTTGTTCATCGTTGATTTCAATAAAAACCAATCCGTCTCACATCCTAAAGTACACAATGGATTTGAGCAAGACACGCTGCTCCAACTAGCAGAATCAGTAGGTTTTGATTCAGTAAGTTATGAAACATTTTTTGAAGGTCCACAGTTGTTTATGGGGCAAGATGCTGCTCTTTTTCTATATAGCGCTGCTAAGCCATCCCAGCCATAAAACAAAAAAACCAGCATGCTGAGCGCTGATGCTCTGCGTGCTGGTTTTTGATTAGATACATGTGCTGATCAACGAATTAAACCCGATTAATCGTGTTCCTTAAAGCAAAAAGATCGCTAATGCAACTACGATCAGCAGCAATGCCACTACCACGATTGCTTTGATCAAAAAAGTATTCAAGTTGCGGGACTTCTGATTTTCTCCTGCTCTCGTTTTAGTGATCGCTTTATTTTTTTTACGGACTTTCCGATAATGATTGTCGATTTGCTTTTCTTTTTGCTTCCACTCTTTGTTTGCTTGCTTAGCAACGATCTTTTGGTTTCGCTCAGAAGCAGCCATTTCTTCTTCACGACGTCGACGCAATTCAGAGCGGGTGATCAGTGGTTCTTTAGGCACGGCTGTTCCTCCGTTTCAATTCTAAAAGCTCCCAAAACTGAATCGCAAAAATCGTTTTTGCATCACAGATCGTTCCATCTGCGATTGCTGCTTTGGCTTCTTTCATTGTCAATTCATACACTTCCAATACTTCATCCTCATCTTGAGGCAGCGGGTTCTCTACTTTTTGTAATTGTTTCGCGTGAAACAAATGCAGCACTTCATTAGCAAAGCCCGGGGAAAGGTACATCGAATGCACATGTTCCAACGTTGATGCTCGGTAGCCGGTTTCCTCTTCTAATTCACGAGCACCAGTCAATTCGGGCTGTGCACCTTCTCCTGGATCGATCTTGCCTGCCGGAATCTCTAAAATGACTTTCTCTAATGGCTTGCGAAACTGGCGGACAAAAATCATTTTATTTTCTTCCGTCACAGCGATCACTGCAACACCGCCTGGATGAAAGACCAACTCTCGTTTGCTAGTACCGCCATTTGGTAATGCGACATCATCAACAACGACATCAATGATTTTTCCATGAAAAATCTCGTTTCTGGCAATCGTTTTTTCTTCAAAATCTTTATAGGTTAACATTTTTTCACCTGACCTTTAACGTCTTTTCTACAAAATACTTTAGCATAGTTTCTCAAAAATATCTCCTTAAGAAAGAGCAAGAAAGATTATGATTTTACTAAATATCGGAAAATCCACCCCAAGTCTGATATTTTTCTACTAGTGAACATGCTAAAATAAGGATGTCGAACAATCCCTATATTACTTGTCCAAAGAATTTTAGGAGGAGGAAAAATGAAAAAAAATATTTGGCTGATCGTTTCTGCGATCGCTGTAATCACACTTTTTGCCTTTATCAGTTCCACAGGCACTGATTTATTTACTGTCTTGTTGCTGATCGTTGGCGCGATTCTGGTATTTATCGGTCTGAAGGGGCGTAAGGTAGAAGCAAATCCCAATGTGTTACCTATACTGACGAAAGAAAAAGAAGCGCATTACTTGAAAAGCGGTATGTCTCCAAGTGAAATCGAACTGTTCCGAGAAACCATGAATCAAACCAAACAACAGATCGAGCATTTACAAAAAAACATCAACCGCAGCAATAAATTAAAAGCGATCGACTTGCGTCATGATGCATTACGCGCTTCGAAAGCACTGTTCAAAGAGTTGGTCAAAGAACCGACGAAATTACATTCGGCGAGTCATTTTCTTTACACCCATTTGCCGAACATGGTTGATTTGACAGACAAATTCATTGAGATCAATGAACATGAGATCAAAAGCCGTGAAACCTATGAAAAAATCGAAGAAAGCACTCAAATCATTGAACAAATGGCCTCGTTGATCGCTAAAGATTATCAGCAGTTTGTGGCAGATGATTTAGATGATCTTGATATCGAGTTATCCATTGCCAAACAAAGCATAAAACGAGATAATGAATAGGGATGGATTCCTTTGCTCGATCTTCGAATGAAGCGATCCAAAAAAAAATCTAGCCCAGGCTAGATTTTTTTCGAAACAAGACTTAGGAGGAGTTAGAATGACGGAGACACCAAATCAAGTTAAACCAGTAAACGATACTCTTGATGATCTATTGAATAATCCATTTGCAACCCCTGTCGATACATTGACGACAACCCAGCAGGCAGAGATCAATGCCTTGCAAGAACAACAAAAAGCCTCTCGCTTAATTGATAAATTACCACCTGAGCGACAAGCACAGGCACAAGAGTTAGCGAATAAGATTGATCCAACCGACCAACAAGCAGTCATTACCTATGGCGCAGCTGCTCAAACCAAGCTGGGAGAATTCTCTCAATCGATGCTGAATCATGTGCAAGCAGCAGATATCGGACCTGTCGGTGATTCATTGACAGAGTTGATGTATCGTCTGCAAGAAGCTAATCCAGATGAATTACGGGCAGGAGAAGGCAATCTCTTCAAACGGATGTTTGGCAAAGTCAAACAATCGATTTTTGAGATCACCGCTAAATACCAAAAAATCGGTGCTCAAATCGATAAAATCGCTGTTAAATTAGACAAAGAAAAAGACGGTCTGTTAAAAGACAATTTGATGTTGGAACAGCTTTACCAAAAAAACAAAGATTACTTCGATGCATTGAATATCTATATTGCTGCCGGTGAGTTAAAAATGCAAGAACTACAAACAACGATTATTCCTGAAGCAATGAAAAAAGCACAAGAAACGAATGATCAGATGGATGTACAGATCGCCAATGACTATACGCAATTTTTGGATCGCTTAGATAAGCGGACCCATGACTTGCGCTTGGCCCGTCAGATCACGATCCAACAAGCACCACAGATCCGTTTGATCCAAAATACCAACCAAGCATTAGCAGAAAAGATTCAGGCATCTGTCAATACAGCGATTCCTTTATGGAAAAACCAAGTCGTTATCGCACTGACTTTATTGCGTCAAAAAGATGCGGTTACTGCACAACGCCAAGTTTCGGAAACAACGAATGATCTCTTACGTAAGAACTCTGAAATGCTGAAGGTCTCTGCGATCGAAACAGCTAAAGAAAACGAACGAGGAATCGTTGATATCGAAACGCTGCAAAAAACGCAAAACGATCTTGTCGAAACAATTCAGGAAACATTGCGTATCCAAAAAGAAGGAAAAGAAAAACGCCGAGCGGCCGAAGTGGAATTGGGTCACTTGGAAGAAGACCTCAAAGATCGCTTGTTAGACTTGACTGGAAACAAATAATTCAGGCAGACGCAATACTGTTTTCTATTAGCTGAACGAGCCTCTGGGAATCTCTCAGGGGCTCGTTTTTTACAGTGTCATCACTTTTGGTTTCCTGCCAAGACATGAACAAAAACAAGAGCGTTAGCAAACACTAACGCTCTTGCTGGTTTTCTTCATTCAATGCACTGTTGCGGTACCCATAGATAAAATAGATCAGCAAACCAATGACGATCGTAATACCAAAAACGATCCAAGTGGCTGTCTGCAATCGCGTCATCAAGAACAAACAGCTAGCAACAGAAACTAATGGCAAGACTGGCACAAGCGGCACCTTGAATTCCCCTTTTTTGGGCATGCCCATCATTTTACGCAGCTTGATGATCCCCAACGACATTAAGATCAAGTAGGCCAATGCCACGATATTCGTTAATTCTGCCAAAATATTCAATGGAAAAGCTGCGGCAAAAAAGAAGGCGACGACTCCAGCTGCATAAGTCGCTTTTTTCGGTGTCTTATGCTTAGGATCAATTTTTTGCAATGATTTTGGCAACAAGCCATCCTTACTGATAGCATAAAGCAAACGTGCTAATGAGTACATCATGGAAATCGTCACTGTCAGCAGCGTTAAAATGGCACCCACCGAAATCACCGAACCAACTACGCCGTGATCGATATATCGCATGGCAAAAGCTACCGGATCATTGACATTCAATTCTGTAAAGGGAACGATTCCAGTCAAAATCAGCGTGACCACGATATACAATAAGGTAGCGATCGCAATTGAACCGATAATTCCCCGGGGCACATCTTTTTTCGGATTTTCAACTTCTTCCGCAGCCATTGCGACCGCATCAAAGCCCAAAAAAGCAAAGAAAACAAGTGCCGCCCCATTAAAGACGCCCGAAAATCCGAAAGGCATGAACGGCTGCCAGTTGCTTGGCTTCACAAAAAATACCCCAAAAAAGATAAAAAGCGCAATGATCCCGAATTTGACCCAAACCATAGCATTGTTCAATCGCAAGGCTTTTTTGGCTTCTTGACTTACCCAAATCGTCACAAAAATGATCACTAATCCTGCAATCAGATCAATGTACGTTCCTTCGCCAGGATTATAGCCAGCAGTCAGCGCTTTTGGCAGATGCACACCGATACTTGTCAAGAACCCTTGGACATAACCGGACCAGCCAGAGGCCACCGAAGATACTGCCAACATAAACTCGCATAGCAGAAACCAGCCAGCGAGCCATGCAACAAATTCGCCAAATACAACATACACATACGAATAGGCACCGCCTAATACAGGGATACGGGAAGCAAACTCCGCAAAAGAGAGCCCTGATAAGATAACGACAAAAGCCGCTAAGACAAATGACAAGATCAATGCTGGCCCTGCATATACAGCAGAAGCCACACCGGTCACAACAAAAATCCCTGTGCCGATGATTGCGCCAATACCCAACATGATCAAGTCTTTCAATTTCAAATCTTTTTTCAAATGACTAACGGGACTGGCTTCAATAGTTTTTTTACGAAATAAATCCATAAATCCTCCTAAATTTCACTACTTATGCAGCTTTCATATACCCTAGAAGGATACCACCAAAAATAACAAGCAAGCAACCAAAAACCACATATTTGAACTCTTTTTTGGTTTTTTTCTCCCCTAATAAGAATATGCCTCCCAGTGTAGAGATAATAATCCCCATCTGTGACAGCGAGAAACCCACGGCCAGTCCGATCTGTTGAACTGTTATCAACATACAAACATTTCCTATTCCCCACAACAATCCTGATAATGTATTCTTCCAGACCGCCCGATTGACTTTGGTTTTTCTTAGAGCAAAGAAACTAGCGCCAATCAGCATGCCTATACTCTGAGGCAAGATAATTGCCAATGGGTCAATTCCCGCCCAAGTAATAATGATTGTGTAAGCACCATAGCCAATTGTTGAGGAAATCAACGAACGAAAGCCTCTAGGAAAATCCAACATCTTGTTTTCTGTCTCAGGCATTTGTTCCCCGTCTTGTCGTGCGGTCAAATAGGCACCAGTTACTAATAAAATCAATGCGGTGATTCCCAACAAATAGTCTCGTGATTGCGTCCATTCGCCAAAAAAAAGGGCACCAGCAATTGTATTTAAGATCAATTGCATACCAGTAGATAACGGAAGCCCCACCGAAACGCCCAGATATTTCATTCCATGAAATTGACCATTTTGACCAACTGACCAGCAAAGTCCTGACAGCAAACCAATCACTACGATCCAGCCATCAATCGTCGGCATAGTGACAAAGAAAACAATCAGTGAAAAAAGGAATGCACCAATTGTCATTCCTAATGTCTGTTGATTCGCATCCCCACCTAATTTTCCACTGACCAATCCGATACTGCCCCAGGCAAACATCGGTATTAAAGCAAATACTATACTCATCTTATCCATCCTTATCATTCAATTTGACACACAAGGTTCAGTGTATCAGTGAAAACGGTATAGAGACAAGAACTAAATGGTATTTCTCAAAAAATCATTAGCGATTTTCTTGATAGTAGCTTAGCAGAGGGAAGTAAAGCGTGACGGTTGTCCCTTCTCCTACAACCGATGAAATCGTTAACTCAATTCCTAATTCTTTGGCCAGATTCTTGGCTAAATAGAGCCCTAACCCTGTCGAGTGCATATCAGTCTTCCGACCATTCTCACCAGTAAATCCCTTATCAAAGACTCGCCTTAGATCTTCTGCCGGAATACCGATTCCAGAATCTTCTACCGAAAGACGCGTTCCTTGCCCATCTTTTTGGATTTGGACAATGATTCGCCCATTTTCCGGAGTATACTTCAACGCATTACTGAGGATTTGCCGAAAAATAAAACTCAGCCATTTGCCGTCAGTTAATACTTGCTGGTCTCCCCCTTTAATCGCATAGTGAATATTCTTCTGAATGAACACGTTGGCTTGACTGCGAATAACCGGCTGAATCGTCGCTTTCAATGACACTTCTTGAACAAGGTAATCTTTGGAAAAACTGTCCAAACGTGCCACATACAGCACTTGTTCCACATACTCATTGATCCGATTCACTTCGTTTTCCAGTAAAATATACTTTTCATCTGGAATATCAAATTCAATCGAATTTAACAGTAAGCGCGTCGCTGCCAAAGGTACTTTAATCTCATGGACCCAAGAATCAATGTATTCCTTTTGCTCTTCTTGATTGCTTATCACTTGCTGCATCAAGTCTTGGTGTTCGCGAATCAGCTGATTGATATAGTTTTGAACCAGTTCTTCCTCTGATGAACGCGCACCATGAATATAGTTTTGTAAGACACTATCTGACTCATGGAATGTGAGCTTTTGCCAGAAACGACGTTTAGTAATATAAAAAACGCCCAAAAAAAGCAGTAGAACGACTGATTCCATCAAAAAAAGATAGCCAACAGTTCCCCAGTCGATGGGGAAATCAGGTGTCAGCCACATCACTAGAATCATCAGCAAGAAAAAAATCACCCAACCAATCAGAAGTAACCAGCGGTCTTTTAAGAAGGCAATGAATGACATCGGTTTGTTCATGGCACAATATACCCTTGTCCAACTTTGGTTTCGATGTAATTATCCATACCGGCTTGCTCAATCTTCCGACGCAAGCGATTGATATTGACAGTCAATGTATTGTCGTCAACAAAACGTTCATCATCCCAGAGCGCTCGCAACAGCTTTTCTCGACTAAGGATCTTCCCGTGATTCTTCATCAATATATATAATAATCGATACTCATTTTTGCTTAAATCAATTACCTCATCATTGATCTGCATGCTGCTGTTGTCGATATTCAAAGTAAGCCCATTGTGAACCAGCGTTTCGCTGTTGTTTTCGACATAGTTATAGGAACGGCGCAGCAGTGCATTGATTTTTGCAATCAAGACATCGATCTCAAATGGCTTCGTCACGAAATCATCTGCCCCCATGTTCATCGCCATGATCATATCCATATTCGTATTACGGCTTGATATAAAAATAATCGGTACTTTCGATGTCTCTCTGATTTTCTGGCACCAATAATAGCCGTCAAAAACCGGTAAATTGATGTCCAACAAAATCAATTGCGGTTCTTGCTCTTCAAAATCGTCAAAAACCTGATGAAAATCAGTTGTTCCAAATGTTTCGAATTGCCATTTTTCAAGTTCTTCGATGATCAGCTGGCGAATAACTGCTTCATCTTCTACTACCATGATTTTTGCCATCTGAATATTCCCCTCCACTTCTTTTCTTTACTTTAACAAATATCTAAATCGAAAGCGAATGATAATCCCAGCTTTAAAAAAAGCTAAAAAAACTCTCAAATCCGCCAGATCAAAAAGTTCTTTTTCTCTGACTCTCTAAGAGTTTCTTTGTCTATTCAATAATCATCGCTGCTTCTAATAATAACTTTCCAACAAATAAAACGATCCCATCTACAAACAAGACACTCATATTGACGCCCAGTAACATAGACAATCGTTCTACCACATCGATCTGCGGTCGTTTTCTCATGTATGCTATCAGAAAAAGATTCACACCATAAGTGACAGCCATGATCACTAACATAATAAATACCAACATTAACCCTTCATTCTCTATTCATTATTTTTCTAAAAATTGTTTGATTGCAGACTGATCGATCGCTTCAAACGGCAGCAAACGTTCACTGATTTCGCGGACGATCGCCGGCAAATGTCCAGGTTGGTCATTTTCGATCTGCAAGACCAATAATGGTTCATGCAAACTCAACCGCAACAAAAACCACCCTTGTCCATAAGGTGCAGAAACCTGTATACGGATGCCTTCTTCATTTTCATTGTCAATCTGCCACCCCGATGGGAGATGATGCGCTAGCGATGCGATAACCTTCTCCCCGGTTGCACGATAATCTGAATCATTGATCTTGAAACGCAATTCTTGGGTTTCAACTGGCTGTTTCAGCGCCGCGATCAAGTCTTCCAAACTGATATTTTGCGCACGAAGTGTTGGCAGCAACATCAAGATCTTCGCAATAACATATGCACCATCATCTAAAAAATAGTTTTCCTTGAATGCTGCATGTCCACTAGTTTCAATCGCCAACTGAGCATTAATGCCTTTTTCGTTAAGGGCGATCGCTTTGTTGATGACATTGCGATACCCGGAAATATAACGCACTTGATGACCACCTAGCGATTCAATAAATGTCTTTAGATGAGTGGAGGTCGGGGAATTCGTGACAATACTCGCAGCCGGATGTTCGGATAAGACGATTTTACTCAAAACAGCAATCATGTTGTTGCGGTTCAGCGGCTGTCCGCTTTTGGTCACCACAGCGGATCGATCGACATCGGTGTCAAAGATGATTCCCAAGTCTGCTTGTTCTCGTAAAACGGCTTCCGTAATACTAGCCATCGCTTCTTTATTATCCGGATTAGGAATGTGGTTAGGGAAGTGTCCATCTGGCTCCAGAAACTGTGAACCATTCGTATCTGCCCCTAACGGCACTAAAACTTGCTCTGCAAAAAAACCACCTGCGCCATTTCCAGCATCCACAATGATTTTCATTCCAGCCAATGGCTGTTCTTCTTCTGTCTGCATCCCATGACGAATTTTCGTCACCATATCTGCTGCATAGGGAGTAAGTAAGTCTCGTTGGTAATACTCGCCGAGTTGGTCAGCTGGATGAGCTTCAGGATGTGCTAAGATAAACGAGATATCTTCTTTTTCTGCACCACCAGATTTACTAAAAATCTTGATTCCATTAAAGTAATAGGGCAAATGACTGGCTGTCAGCATCACACCGGCATCACAATCAAAATCAGCAAACTGGGTACTCATAAATAGCGCGGGTGTTGTAGCCAGCCCACAATCAATAACCGTAATCCCTTCTATTCGCAATTGGTTCATAAACGCCTGCTGCAGCGTTTCACCACTTAAACGACTATCACGACCAACTGCCACTTTTAAGGGTTCCGTATATCGCTGCAGCAACCAGGTCCGCAGACCTGAAGCAATTTCTTTCACTGCATCTTCTGTTAAATCCGCTGTAAGATCTGCTGTCGAAAGCGCGATTCCACGGATATCTGAACCATTTTGCAACTTCATTCGCTTCATCTTCTCCACTCCTTTTTTGTAAACGGAAACAACTCCATTATATCAAAGGTAGCATAAAAAGAAACGCCTTTTTAGTATTTTTTACTTTTAAACAAACAATTTATGAAGCACTAAATTCGAGAAGAAGACCTAGTAAATTTTTGCAGAAAAAATGCGCTCAGTCCTTGAAAGGAATCCCTTCCAGCTGTAATAGTTTCCGCTTGATCGGCAAACCTCCCCGATAACCAGTCAATCGACCATTTTTTCCCAGGACACGATGGCAAGGGACAATAATCATCATCGGATTGCGTCCGACAGCATTGGCAACCGCTCGGACGGCACTAGGACGTTGGATTCTCGCCGCTAATTCACTATAGCTGACAGTCGTTCCATAAGGGACTTCAGTTAACGCTTGCCAAACAGTTTGTTGGAACGGTGTACCGACAAAGTCAAAAGGAAAATCGAAGGCTACTGGCTCCCCGGCAAAATAGGCTTTCAGCGGCTTTGCATACCTTTCTGGTGTCTGAGAACATTCACGAATTTCTGCATATGGGAAAAAAAGAGCCAACTCTGCATGTTCTGCTAAACGACCAAAATAAGCTGCCCCCTGATCAGTGACACCCAGTTCATACATTTCCTCATTCAATTGGATCTGTGAAACCGTTAAATGCATCCTATTTCCTCCTATCTATCCACTTACTCCTCATAGTTTTTCTTTAGTATAGCACAGCAGCAAGAAAAAAAACGAAGACCCTTAAATCCGGTCTTCGTTTCCTGGGAAAAAATCAGTCTAACTCAATTTTTCCTGTATACAGTTGGTAATAGGTCCCCTTCTCTGCTAATAACGTATCATGAGTACCTCGTTCAATGATTCGACCATGATCCATCACCATGATCACATCTGAATTCTGAATCGTCGAAAGACGGTGAGCGATCACGAAAACTGTCCGACCTTGCATCAGCCGGTCCATTCCAGACTGGACGATCCGCTCTGTTCGCGTATCAATGCTGGAAGTCGCTTCATCTAAAATCATAACAGGCGGATCGGCGATCGCCGCTCTGGCAATTGCTAGTAGCTGTCGCTGTCCTTGTGACAGCCCTTCGCCATCCCCCGTGATTACGGTATCGTACTTCTCAGGTAAATGATTGATGAACATATCCGCATTCGCCAGTTTTGCTGCCGCTTCTACTTCCTCATCCGTGGCATCCAGTTTACCAAAACGAATATTTTCTCGAATCGTTCCTGTGAATAAATGTGTATCTTGCAAGACGATCCCTAATGAGCGCCGCAGAGATTCTAGTTGGATCTTTTGAATATTGATGCCATCATAACGGATCTTTCCCTCTTGAATATTGTAAAAACGATTGATCAAGTTAGTGATGGTCGTCTTACCGGCTCCCGTTGCTCCCACAAAAGCAACTTTCTGTCCCGGTTCAGCAAAAAGATTGATGTCATGCAGAACCATTTGATGATCCACATACCCAAAATCAACTGCTTCAAAACGAACATCTCCAGTCAATTCTGTGTACGTAACAGTTCCATCTTCGTGAGGATGTTTCCAAGCCCAGAGTCCTGTACGATTTGTTGTTTCCACTAAATGGCCAGATTCCCATTTGGCATTGACTAGCGTGACATACCCTGTATCAATCTCTGGGGTCTCATCCAACAAATGAAAAATGCGTTCTGCACCTGCCAAAGCCATGATCACAAAGTTGATCTGCTGTGAAATTTGGCTGATCGGTCCATTCAGCGAACGGCTAAGCTGTAAGAAAGAAGCAATCATCCCTACGGTTAGTCCCGAGACACCATTGATGGCAAAGAGCCCGCCGATAATTGCGATCAGCACGTATTGAACATTCAGCAAGTTCATCATGATCGGCATCAATGTATTGGCATTGACATTGGCCTTTGTAGCACTGGATTGCAACTGGTCATTCAAAGCATCAAATTCCTGCATGACAACGTGTTCATGGTTAAAGATCTTGACAACTTTCTGTCCATGCATCATTTCTTCAATATAGCCATTGACTGCGCCTAGATCCCGTTGCTGTGCGCCAAAGAAGCGGCCGCTTTTGCGGGAGATGATCCGAATCACATTCAGCATCAAAATGACCGAAACCAGTACAAAGCAAGTCAATGGGATACTAATGGAAAACATCGCAATGAAAACCGAGCAAAATGTGACGGCAGCCATCATCAAATTGGGAATACTTTGAGAAATCATTTGCCGTAATGTATCCGTATCGTTGGTGAAATGACTCATCATATCACCATCAGAATGGCCATCAAAATAACCAATCGGTAATTTTTGCATATGTTTGAACATCTGATCGCGGATTTTTTTCTGAGTGCCCTCACTGATTTTGACCATCATAAAGTTGTAAGTCAAACCAGCAATGATCCCAATTAAATAAATAATTGCCATCTGAATAATAGCTGCCAGCAGACCGCTGAAGTTAGGATTGCTTTGTCCCAGCAGCGGAGTGATATGGTCATCGATCACCACTTGCAAAAAAAGTGAGCCGCGAACATTGGCAAAAGCACTTAACAAGATCATGAACAATACGATAATCAACTGCAGTTTGTAATCGCCAAACATGGTCGCCAGCAGCCGTTTCAAGGTTCTCTGGGGATTTGCTGCTTGTCTATTCTTCACCTTCACCAAATCCTTTCTGCTGCGAGTCGTAGACTTCACGATAAATTTCATTGCTAGTTAATAATTCTTCATGGGTTCCGATTCCGTTGATTTTCCCATCATCCATCACAATGATTCGATCGGCATCTTCGATCGAATTGATCCTTTGGGAAATGATGATCGTTGTCGTTCCCGGGATTTCTTGTTTCAATCCTGCTCGAATACTACGGTCTGTCTTTGTATCAACAGCACTAGTAGAGTCATCTAGAATCAGAATTTTCGGTCTTTTTAACAGCGCTCGCGCGATCGTTAACCGCTGCTTTTGTCCACCGGAGACATTATTTCCTCCTTGAGAGATCAACGTGTCATATTTATCAGGAAATTCTTGGATAAAAGGATCCGCTTGGGCAATTTTTGCTACCCGCTGAATCTCTTCATCCGTTGCTTCCGCGTTTCCCCAGCGAAGATTCTCACTGATCGTCCCGCTAAAAAGGACATTGTTTTGCAAAACCATACTGACTTGATCCCTCAATGCTGCCAAATCATAGGCACGAACATCTTGTCCCCCAACGAGAACACGACCGTCAATTACATCGTACAAACGGGGGATCAATTGGACCAGCGTTGATTTTGCACTTCCGGTTCCGCCGATGATCCCGATTACCTCTCCGGATTCAATTCGTAAGTTGACATTTTCCAATGCCAATTTCGTTTGATCATTTGCGTAACTGAAACAAGCATTTTCAAAGACAATTGAACCATCTTTGACTTCTGTCAATGGCGATGCCGGATTTTTCAAGTCGCTTTCTTCATCCAAAACTTCCACCACCCGCTGTGCGGAAGTACGAGCAATCAGAATCTGAACAAAAGCCATTGACATCATCATCAAACTCATCAAGATCTGCATAGTATAGTTGAACATGCTAACCAGTTCCCCTGTCGTCAAGCTGCTGTGCTCAACGATCAGTTGGGCACCGAACCAAGACAACAGCAACATACAGCTATAGATCGAGAATTGCATCAAAGGCATATTGAACGAGACGATTCGTTGTGCTAGCGTAAAGTTGCGGTAGACATCATTTGACACCTCGTCAAAAAGTTCTTCTTGCTGCTTTTCTCTGACGTAGGACTTGACCACACGGATTCCTTGAAGATTTTCTTGGACTACGTTGTTCAAACGGTCATAGATCCGAAATACTTTCAAGAAAAGCGGATGAGCAAAGCGAATCACTAAAGCAAGTCCGATGGCTAGAATTGGCAAGACGACTAGGTAAACCAGCATCAATTCTGGACTGATCGTGCTAACCATGATCAGTGAAAAAACCAGAATCAATGGACTGCGCACCAAGATTCGGATAATCATTTGGTAAGCATTTTGCACATTAGTCACATCGGTGGTCATTCTCGTGATCAAACTAGAGGAAGAAAAACGGTCGATATTGGAAAAAGAAAAATCCTGAATCTTGCTAAAAAGGTTGTGGCGAAGATTTCGAGCAAAACCGGCAGAAGCAATCGCAGCTGTTCGTCCTCCTAAAGTTCCTAGCATCAGTGCCAATAATGAGCACAAAAAAAGCAGACCGCCATAGCGCAAAATGACGCCCGCGTGTCCTTTTTCAATTCCTTGGTCGATCATCATTGCCATGATCAGTGGCATAATGACATCTAGCGCCACTTCGCCGGCAACATAGACCGGTGTCAATAGGCTGGCTTTTTTATAATCGCCAACATTTGCTAGTAATTTTTTGATCATTTCTTTCGTCCCTTCTCTATGTAAAATACTGCTTATTGACTAGTTATCAATTCAACTGTACCGTATCGATAAAAGGTTTTCAAGCATGCATGCTTGAAAACCTGTGATTACTTGATAACAGAAAACCTCTCTCCATTTTTCAAAATCCAAGTAAAAAAACAGAAAAACTATCTAAATGTAGGTAGATCCTTCTGTTTCAGTCTGTCATTGTCGACAAACAGAAGACACACTTCATTTAGATAGTTCACTCACTTATTGCTTGGGTTCTGTAGCTTTGTTACGGGCCCGATTGCTAAATGTCTCATTCGGTAGTGGCACTGTTGACTGTTTCTAGCGGATCCTTTACATTTTCTGTCTCAGGACTGACCGGTAATGATTCGGTCTCGCCTTGCAGATTTCCGCGACTAATCCCGATGGTGATCGATACTTCCAATGGAATAAATTCACCATAACGACTCATCTCCACAACTGTTCCTTTTGGTTCTGCTGAATCTACATAGTAGACATCATAATATACAGAAGCACCTTTCGATTTGTACTCATCAAAGAACATTTTTGGCAGATCGCCTTCCGTTGCTTGGTGCCGGATATCCTTCAAATACGGTTGCCCCAGTGAATAAACCACTTTCACTGTTGGCAATGTATCGCTGTCACTATATTCTTTGCCCGCCTCTTCCGACTGACTGATGAAATTGCCATAACCGATTTGATCAGAATAAACTGTCTTGACTTGAATCGGTATCTTCGATTCTAGCCCCTCTGCTTGCTCGATGGTATACTGTGAGAAATCAGGAACAACTAATGCTTTCCCTTTAGAAACTTTGACAAGAAATTGATCCTTTTTGGCCAATTTGCTGCCTTTGACTGGTTCTTGGGAAACCACGACGTCTAGAGCAACTGTATCAGAAAAAACAGCTTCTTCTTTGTACTTCAATTCATTTTTCTTAGCCCACTCTTGAGCTTCACCTTTGTTTTTCCCTGTAAAATCAGTAACTTCGATGTTCTTCTCGAAGACTTCTTTTCCTTTTGAATAATAGATGCTTAAGCGATCTTTGCGCTTATAAGCTTTGAGATCTTGCTCTTTATTTGCTGCTTCTTGTTTGATGAATACACCTGCTTCGACTTTGTCGTCATACTGTTCGATCAACGAGATATTTTCTGCCTTTTGTTTCTCGATCCATTCTTTTGCCGCTTCGGTAGTCAGTGACGAAAAGTCGGGCAGCTCGATCATTTCTTCTGGGTCAGGACCTAGGCTTGCTTTGACTGTCAAAGTCTTGCCTTTTTTGATCTTCTGATCTGCAGCAACACTTTGACTAACGATTCGATTGGTCTCTACCTCAAAATCATACACTTGATCGACTTTGATCGCCACGCCTTCTTCCATGCCCCATGTTCGGGCTTCGGATAAATCTTTCTTAGCAAAATCAGGAACCTTCACATGAGTCAATTGATAATACACCACACTGCTGATGGCAATCAGCACAATGACAGCACCAGCGATCAGCGCGTATTTTTTACGCTGCCGCTTGCGATAAGTTGGATCAAACTCTGTCTCTTCTTTTCCGAACCGACTGACCGGTTGAGAAGAGCTAGTTTCCTTGCGCGTTCTTCGCTTCATTTCCTTCGGATCCGATGCTGCTGCAGCTTTACTCTCTCCTGCGCCCTGATCAGATGTCTGAGAATCTGGAATTGGTTCTGCTTTACGCTCTGTTTTTTCGTCAAACTCAGTTTCTTTAGGAGAGCTTTGTTTCTTGCCATCGTAATTACCAGGACTGAAATTTGATAAAAAATCACTCATCTTTATTCAACACACCTTTACGCAAATAGAGTACTTCGTCTGCTTGTTGGGCGATTTCATTCGCATGGGTCACAACAATCACACATTTGTTATGCATATGAGCCAAATCTTTAAAAATATCGATGATTTCCTGTTCCATTTCTTCATCTAAGTTTCCCGTTGGTTCGTCTGCCAAAATAATATCAACATTCGTCGCCAGTGCACGAGCTATTGCCACCCGTTGCTGTTCCCCACCAGACAACTGATTGACTAAACGATCTGCTTTTTCTTTCGTGATCCCAATATAGTCCAATAAATTGTATGCGACTTCCCGCTGGTTCTCCGGCAATTGATTATCCGTGATCGACATTGGAACTAGTACATTTTCTACCGCAGACAGGTACGGAATCAAATTGTAACTTTGAAAGATGATACTGATATCGTCTCGGCGATATTTCTCATGTCCGATTTTTTGAATATCTTCTCCATTAAAGAAAACAGCGCCACTTTTAGGTGTATCCAACGCACTGATCAAAGAGAGAAATGTGGTTTTTCCTGACCCTGACTGTCCTAAAATGGCATAAAACTTGCCTTTTTCAAACGCCACCGATGTTTCTTTCAAAATATAGCGCCGCTGATCGCCATCTTGATAATAGTAATCTACTTCTTTTGTTTCCAACAAAGCCATTTTTTCTTCCCCCTACATCATGATTTTCTTTGGATTCAGCCGTAGAATATACAACAACGGCAAGATTGCAGACAATAAGACTGTACCTAATCCCAATAAAAGATAGGTGATGACATACCCCATAGAAAAAGTGACTTTATAAGCACTTTGGACATCCGCATAGCTGAGAGTATTTGTCATCATTGTGCTTGAAATGGAATAGGTATCCGTTTGGGACAGATTCGTCATCCAGTCACTTTGCATCAATGTTTGAGAAACCGCACTTCCTAATAGATTTCCCGTCACCAATGAGCAGATTAGAGCGACTAAGCTGACGAGCACCACTTCAATAACGATTTGCCCAATCACTTTCCCACGGCCTTCTCCTAAAGATAGATAGATCCCTAATTCCTGCTTGCGGTCTCGCAAAAACAATAGAACGACTAATGAAATGATAAAGACCGTAGCAATAGCAGCAACAATCACGATATAGCGGGAAATCGTTCCCAGACGATTCATTCCTCCGGCAATCTGATCGTATTGATCTGTGGAAGCTACCACATGATAGTAATCCGGTAATAATGGATTGGCTTCTTGTTTGAATGCTTCAACATCGTCGGTAGAGTTCAAAACATACATCGCTTGATAATACTCTTCCGGTTCGGCCTCCGTATCTTCGGCCATTACCATATCTCCCCACAATTTTTCGTTTTGGAATTTGCTAAAATCTTTCACCAACTGATTGGCAGCATAAATCGTATTGATCTGTTCAACAGCTTGCCAGATTTGATTGGATTTTTCTTCTTGCGAAGGATTACTATTGGCCGATTCCTTTTTTACTACACTAAAAATCCCTGCAACTTTGACAGGATAATCAGCTGTGACAACTTTTGTTTGGATTTCTGCACTTTCACTCTCTGCATCTTCATCATCTGAAGTAGCCGTACTATCATCACTGTCACCCATCGGATCTTGAGGGACTTCACTATACATATCCCAAACAAATTGATCGCCAACCGACAAATTATTTTTTTCAGCGACTTCTTTACTAATCAAAATCGAATTAGTGGTTTCTGACAAGTCTTTTTCACTAAACACTTCTCCATCGATCAGCTTGATGTTGCCTTCTTCCATATCTAATGGCTGTGGTCGATTGCCGCCCTTTAAATTAAAATAATTGCCGCCCGCCATGCCAAAAGATTCATCTTCTGGTGTATAGGCTTTGAATTTCTTGGTCTCTAACCAACCCATCATGGTATAGTCGTAATATTTGACGTAATCTAATTCTCCCACTTTGTCATAGTCCGCCGTTTTTGGCGTTTTCGGACTATTTTCTTCAGAATAAACTTCCTCATCTGATTTTCCTGAATTGTCTTTCTCAAACTGCTCATAATCAAACTCGACTGTAGCAACGTTGCCCATTTTCTTTTTCGTTTCCCGTTCCACATTCATAGTAGACTGCTGCACAGCTACCGCACCTGCGATCACGTTACCTAAAATAAAGATGACTAAAAATAAAATAAACGACTTCCCTTTCCTGCGAGTAACACTTTTTAATGCACGCTGCCAAAAATTCATTGTCATTTCCTCCAGTGACATTATTTTTTAACTATTATTTCACATTTGCGCTTTAAGGACAATCTAATTTATTGAAAGTTTTTTAGGGATGGATAAAAATAAATAACTTTTTTGTAACTGCTACCATTACGAAAAGGAATAGATTCAGCTCTTAAATAACTATTTCTGATCAGAAAGAACTATCTTACAGTTTTGTAAGATAGTCCAAAGACAAAAGGGTTGGTACCAGAAGTGCTACAAGATGGACTTATTTCCACTAAAAAAAGACTACCAACTTGCATGTTGGCAGTCCTCTTTAAACTATTTGCTTTGGTTCTTTTGGCATGTTGGATAGGCAGTCGTTGTGAACGCAGCCTATTTTTCCTTCGTATCGATCAGGATCGTTACAGGACCGTCATTGATTAATGACACTTGCATGTCTGCGCCAAAGCGACCCGTAGCCACTTCGATACCTACAGCGTGCAGACCCGCATTGAAAGCTTCGTACAATGGTGTAGCCACTTCAGGTCTGGCAGCTTGAATAAAGCTTGGACGGTTTCCTTTTTTGGTCTCGCCATACAATGTGAATTGCGAGATACTCAAAATAGCACCTTCGATTGCTTCAATCGATTGATTCATTTTTCCCGCTTCATCTTCAAACACCCGCAAATTTTTGATTTTTCGAACCAAGTAATCCACATCTTCTTGGCTATCTTCATGAGTGATTCCCAAGAGAACTAAAAAACCTTTTTGGATTGCTCCTACAGTAGTTCCATCGATTGCAACACTGGCTTCACTTACACGTTGAATGACTGCTCGCATGTCTCGCGTCTCACCCCTTTGTTCTTCTGACACTATATACTTCTGGGATTTGTTTGATTTTGTCCACGATTGACTTAAGATGTGTTAGGTTCTGGATTGAGACCGTGATTCTAATCGTGGCCATTTTGTCTTTGTTGGTTTTCGCTTCCACACTGACCAATCGTTTAGTAACAGCGTTGACTGTTTGCAAGACATCATTCAACAATCCGGAACGATCATAACCATAGATTTCCAGATCTGCATCGTATTCTTTGCCGCTGTTAGAAGTATCCTCCCACTCGACATCGATTAGACGATTGACGATCTCTTTGCTTTGGACATTCGGACAGTCACTGCGATGGATCGAGATGCCGCGGCCCTTCGTGATATACCCGACAATGGCATCACCAGGAACTGGATTGCAGCAACGAGAGATTCGGATCAGTAAGTTGTCCACGCCTTCGATCACGATCCCGCCTTCATGGCGGACTTTCATTTTCTCTGGTTCTTTCTTCGCTGGCTGATTGATCATGTCTTGTACTTGTTGTTTTTGTTTTTCGATCTGCTTCTCACGGCGTTCTTCTTCCGTCAAACGATTGGCCAGTGTAGTTGGACTCACTTCGCCAAAACCGACAGAAGCAAATAAATCATCTTCTGTTTGATAATTAAATCGTTCGCAGGCTTCTGCCATCTTGCTTTTCGTTAAAAATTCTTTTGGTACAAAGCCCATGTCTTGCAATGTTTTGACCACTGCTTCGTGCCCTTTGATGATGTTTTCGTCACGATCTTGGGCCTTGAAAAAACGTTTGATCTTGTTTTTAGCTTTGCTGGTAGCTACAAGCTTGATCCAGTCGCGGCTTGGTCCGAATGAATTTGGTGATGTCAAGATTTCAATGATATCGCCATTTTTCAATTTGTAATCCAACTGGACCATCTTGCCATTCACTTTTGCACCAGTGGTTTTGTTCCCGATATCGGTATGAATACTGTAGGCAAAATCCAGCGGACTTGAACCTTGAGGCAATTCTGTGACATCGCCTTTCGGTGTGAATACATATACTTTGTCACTGAAAATGTCCCCTTTGACACCTTCCATAAATTCAGAAGCATCGTAGCTTTCATCCTGCAGTTCCAAAATTTCGCGGAACCAACCGACTTGCTGGGTCATTTTGTCTGCTTTGACTTTCTCGGTTCTACCCTCTTTATATGCCCAGTGAGCAGCAACCCCGAATTCAGCAATCTCATGCATCTCATGGGTACGAATCTGGATTTCTACTGGATTGCCTTTGGGACCGATCACTGTCGTATGTAGTGACTGATACATATTCGCTTTAGGCATCGCAATGTAATCTTTAAATCGACCTGGCATTGGTTTCCATTTTGTGTGGATCGTTCCTAAAACAGCATAACAATCTTTGATTGAATCAACGATTACCCGAATAGCCAAAAGATCATAGATTTCATTGAATTGTTTCTTCTGGTCTTTCATTTTGCGGTAAATGGAGTAGATATGTTTCGGACGACCATAGATCTCAGCAAAAATATCTAGTTCTTCAGTTGCAAGTCGAATCTGTTCAACGGTTTCCGACACATAAGCTTCCCGTTCTTCCCGCTTGGTTTGCATCAAGTGAACGATCCGATAATATTGTTGTGGATTCAAATAACGTAGTGAAATATCTTCTAGCTCCCACTTGATACGGCTGATCCCTAAACGATGCGCCAATGGTGCATAAATCTCCATCGTTTCTTGGGCGATTCGCCGTTGTTTGTCTTCCCGCAGGTGTTTCAATGTACGCATATTATGTAAGCGGTCCGCTAATTTGACCATGATCACGCGCAAATCTTGAGCCATCGCGATCAGCATTTTGCGATGATTCTCTGCTAGCTGTTCTTCATGGGATTTGTATTTGATTTTCCCTAATTTTGTCACACCATCGACCAGCATCGCTACATCTGCACCAAAGACTTCTTTTAGATCTGCTAGGGTCACTTCCGTATCTTCTACCACATCATGTAAAAAACCAGTGGCGACTGTATGAGGATCCATTTGTAGTTCCGCTAAAATCCCTGCTACTTGAATAGGATGGATGATGTAAGGCTCGCCGGACTTGCGAAACTGATCTTTGTGGGCTTCTGTCGCATAATCTAAAGCTTTCTGTACAAATGCAACATGTTCTTCACTCATATAATGGGCCACGAGCTTGATCACACCAGGTCCGGATAATATCACTTCTTTTGCCATGAAACGCGCCTCCTTTTTTCCTATTTTCAAAAAGCAAGACAGAAGCCGCTTCTAAAGAATTCTGCTATCCCCAACTCTCTGAATAGCAGAACTCTTGAAGCAATGCGCTTCTGCCTGGCCATCTTCTTTTATGATTAGTGTCATTATACAAATTTTTCTTGTTTTTTTCAATTCTCTCTATTCTGGTCAAGCGAGACAAAATACCGGTTTATTCATTCAACAGTAACGCTGACTCTGTAAAGGGCACGCCGATTTTTGCCGCCCCTGCCTGTAAAAGTTCTGCAAGTGATTTCTGATCCGTAACAGACGCTGCCGTGTTGACTTGGATCGTCAGTTGCGGTCCTCCATCTAGAGCAAAAATCGAGACATCATGCAACGCATCTGAAACAGTTAACTGCTGACCAAGAGTAATACTAGGCCAGTCCCATGCTTTCAAACGCTGTGCTACTTGGATCTTTGTCAACTCATTCATAAGTGAAGTATTGACAGCCCAGCGGATCTCACCACCAGACAAAGCCAGTGACCGGCTTGTCTCCATTAACTCCGCCAGATCAGCCGTCCGCTCTTTTTCCACCAACAAAGCCGCTGGTAGCCAGACTTCTAAAAAATCAGCGCCATCCATAAAGGAATGACCGATCTCAAAAGCTTTCTTAGCGATTGTTCCTTGTGCCAAGGGAAAATCAACTGCACAGCCGACTTGGATCTCGGAGCCTTCAGTTAACTGCTTCGCTCTGCGCAAATCACTAGGCAACACGATGACTTCTTGGACACCAAGTGTGTTAAATTCAGTAAACGTATCTTTTAACAACCAATCCGTCAGTCCAGCTTGTAAAAATCGAAAACTAAGCTTGTCTTTGAATTGCGTCACTTGATCACTTCCTTACTAATTCAGTTAGTACGCTGACAGCACTCAAAAAATAAAATGGGGCGGTTTCGGTTCGCAAAATACGTGGCCCTAACCCACAGATCACAGCACCTTGAGATTCAGCACGAGTGATTTCAGCAGGTGTCAGCCCACCTTCGGGTCCGAAAATTGCTAAGATTTTGCTGCCGGGCGCTGCTTTGGACAAAATATCGATCAGTTTGGCATTCTCGCCGCTTTTAGCAGATTCCTCATAAGCAACGATCACATAGTCATAGTTTGAAAGACTATCCCACAACTCTTTGTCCGAAGCAGCCAGTTGGATGATCGGTGCTCGTTGCCGCTGCGCTTGTTCAGCAGCCTCTTGGGCAATTTTTTGCAGCCGCTGCTGTTTCTTTTGGAGTTTCTTATGGTCCCACTTAACTACCGAGGATTGGGCGGGAAAACCGATAAATTTAGCGGCACCCAATTCTGTCCCTTTTTGGACGATCAATTCCAATTTATCTCCTTTAGGATACCCGCTGGCGATCGTAACATGAATCGGTAATTCTTTGTCTTGCTGTTCCTTTTCTACTTCAATCAAATGAACCGCTTGTTCATCGATCTGCTGGATTTTCGCGAGGATCGCTACTTGGTCTTGAAAGACCAAGTAGACACAATCATCCGGAACCATCCGCATCACACGTACCATGTGATGAAACGGTTCTCCCTCTACTACATAAACAGGCTTCGCCTCATAATCCTCATTCAAAAAATATCGCTGCATATGACATTCCCTACTCTGGTTTTTTTAGTGCGATCGCATACCAATCTTTTTGATTCAAGATTTGGTCAACAACAAATCCTTGCTCTGTCATGGCATCGATCACAAGTTGTTTTTTCGCTTCGATGATTCCAGAAACAATTAATGTTCCGGTAGGCTTCAGCAACCGCCAAGCATCTGGGATCATCAGTAAGATGATATCAGCTAAAATATTCGCTACAATAATGTCTGCTTCGATTTCAATACCTGTTAAAAGGTCATTGGCAGCAACATTCACTGCTTCGGCAACTGGGTTTAGTGCCATATTTTCTTTTGCCGCCCGAACAGCCACCTCGTCAAGGTCATAGGCATATACTTGATTGGCCCCTAAGTGGCGGCTGGCAATACTTAAAACCCCTGATCCGGTTCCAACATCCAGGACCGTTTCCTCGCCTCGTAAATACATTTCTAACGCCTGTAACGTCAAGCGCGTCGTCGGATGGGTACCAGTTCCGAAAGCCATTCCTGGATCTAGCGTAATGATTTTCTCGGCAGGGTCCGTCGTTTCATATTGTTCCCAGCTGGGAACAATCGTCAAATAGCGAGTGATCCGTACTGGATGATAATATTTCTTCCAAGCAGTCGCCCACTCTTCCTCTACTACTTCACTGGAGGTAATCTCATTTTTGCCAATTGCTAACCCATATTCCGGTAAACGAGCGATCGCCGCCTCAATAAATGGCAAAATTTCAGGTAAAAAGATAGTCTCGGGGAAATAAGCCGTTACCTGGGCGCCTTCATCCAGCGTTGTATAGGTTTCTTTGTCTAACACTTCACCATAGGCATCGCTTTTAAAGTTTTCAATGTCAAGAACATCTTCGATTGCTACACCACTGGCCCCTTGTTCCATCAAAATGTTGGCGACCGCTTCAACTGCTTCACTTGCAGTAGCTACTTTCACTTCATTCCATTTCATCTATCTGCTCCTTAATAACTTGGATAAGGAATATACGATTCCCCATCGCTTTCTTGGTAAGTATTCATACGGTCTAACAACTGATCTTGATCGAAAACTAGTTCGAAGACCGCTTCTTCACTCTCATCGTTTAGAAAATCTAGTAAATCACTTTCTCCCTCCGTCAGAATCTCTTTGATGTAATCAACCAAAGCATCCAGCAACGCTTTTTGGATTCCTTTTTTGCCTGCGTAGGGAATGACTGCCAAAAAGTCCTCTTCTGCAAAGGAAGACTTTTGGGGATCAAACAATAAAATACCGTCTTCAAATTCGATGATCTCTTCTTCAGAGGCTACTCCTTGGGCATCATCTACCTGCAAATGATTCGGGTTCTCTGCAAATAAGCGTAAAACAAGTTCGATGGTATGGTTTCTTGCATCCCAATCAAGGGCAACATCGTACTCAGGGATTTTTTTTGTTAATTGTCTGTCCAAATAAGTCAGCATTGTTTCTTTAGCCATTATACGTTCCTTCTTTCCTATTGCCAGCCGTGATCTGGCTGGACAGCAGATTTTCTGCTGTTGGTAATATATGGGTTACCTGCTACGACAAACCGCAGCGGCTTATGGGTCCACTCCCCTTTATTCGGGATACCGATTCTGGGAACAGCGAGTATTTCTTTCGGTGTTCGCCGTTTCTCGTTGACAAGATGCAGTGGACTTGTAAAAATTGAATGGCCATAATAATCAGGCGTAATTCCCAAAGCTTTCACAAGCTTTCCAGGTCCGTTCGAGAGATCAGGACCGGATTTACTGCGATTTATCTCCATTTGTGCGATTCCTTCGACGGGCTCCACGCCGCGGATCATGATCCCTTGGGGAATGCCTTCAGGCTGTGTGATAAAATTCAAAATCAAATGAGTATGCATCGTATATAAATAAATCGTTCCCGGCTTTTCATACATTGCTCGAACTCGTGGCGTGTTACGCATCCCGAAACTATGAGCAGCCAGATCTTCTGGTCCTAAATAAGCTTCACAGTCGACGATATAACCGCCTAATTTCCCACTGGGCGTCTCATGTTCCAGATACATTCCTAATAATTGCCGGGCAATCGCTGTTGTTGATTGTTGTGCAAATAATTGTTCAATTTCATTCATTTTCTTCACCTTCTTTATTTTACACAATTCTCAAGGAACTTACTATTGATTACGACCATCTTATCAATTGTTTGACCTTTCTATCGCCACTGACTAGTTTCAATAGCAAAATACCCGCTTCCTTATGGGAATATACGTTCTTATGATATACTAAAGAAAAAAGAAAGGAGCTTATTATGCAGCAACCACTTGCGTACCGCATGCGTCCCCGCAACCTTGATGAAGTCGTAGGTCAACAGCATTTAGTTGGACCCGGAAAGATCATTCGCCGGATGGTTGAGGCCAAGATGCTCTCTTCCATGATCCTGTATGGTCCACCAGGGACCGGAAAAACAAGTATCGCTAGTGCAATCGCCGGTTCGACACGTTACGCATTCCGCATGCTGAATGCTGCGACTGATACGAAAAAAGACCTTCAAATCGTCGCCGAAGAAGCCAAAATGAGCGGCACAGTCATTTTACTTTTGGATGAAGTCCATCGTCTGGATAAAACAAAGCAAGATTTCTTACTGCCTCATTTAGAAAGCGGAAAAATCATTATGATCGGGGCCACAACTGAAAATCCTTATATCACTATCAACCCAGCCATCCGTAGTCGTACACAGATTTTTGAAGTAAAACCATTGCAAGAATCAGATATTTTAGCCGCCATTGATGCGGCTTTAGCTGATAAAGAACGTGGCTTGGGAACAGAATCGATCCAGTTGACAGAAGAAGCTCGTCTCCATCTTTCACGAGCGACCAATGGGGATCTCCGCAGTGCACTCAATGGATTAGAACTCGCTGCTCGCTCCACGCCGCCAAGTTCTGATGGGAAAATCCATTTGACTTTGCCAATTATTGAAGAGTGTGTTCAGCGCAAAGCATTGACCCATGACAAAGATGGCGATGCCCATTATGATGTCATCTCTGCTTTTCAAAAATCGATCCGCGGCAGTGATGTTGATGCGGCACTCCATTATCTGGGTCGTCTGGTAGAAGCAGGAGACTTGGCAATCATCTGCCGGCGTTTGATGGTGATCGGTTATGAAGATATCGGGTTGGCCAATCCAGCGGCAGCTGCTCGAACAGTCAATGCTGTCTTAGCAGCGGAACGATTAGGCTTACCTGAGGCGAGGATCCCTTTAGCAGATACTGTGGTCGACCTTTGTCTATCCCCTAAGTCCAACTCGGCTTATATGGCACTAGACGCTGCCATCGCAGATATTCGTGCAGGCAATGCCGGGGATGTCCCTGATCATCTAAGAGACAGTCATTACAAAGGAGCTGAAGCCTTGAACCGAGGCGTCGGTTATCAATACCCGCACAACTTTGATGATGCGTGGGTCGATCAGCAATACTTACCCGATAAAATCAAGCAAGCTCACTATTATCAGCCAAAGGCTACCGGAAAATACGAGCAAGCTCTAGGTCAAAGATATCAACAATTGCAGCAACGAAAAAAACAGACCTAACCCTCAGCAGCCGCTTCATGGAAGCGAGAAAGGTTTTTGTCACCGTTTTCAATCTTCTTTATTGCTACTTTTGTTGTCCTATGCTACTATGAAGGTGGGAATTCTGTGATGTACGAGTTGTCCCATCTGTGTGTTGACCGAACATTTTTATTGATATATTGGGATCCGTCTTGTGTCAAAGCTGGTAACATGCCTTTTCATTTGGTAGTTCGATGCTTAGACCGTGGAACCCACCTGCTAGAATTTGCGGGATCAATACTACGGGAAAAAGAACGGCATCTACGGATATTACCCATTCTTTATTGAATGTGCCATCTGTTTTAGACAGGTGGCTTTTTTGTGCTTTTTGCTATTCCTTTAGCACTTCGCTATACTAAAACTATCTTATAAGAGAAGGACGGATTTCACGGATGATTTTTCTATTATTTTTGATTGCTGCTGTTTTGTTGTTTGGCGTCTGCTACTTACTGTTAACAAAACATGCCATTTTCTTTTCCCTTATTCCTGAAAATACTAAAAATCAAACTTTTTTGACCATTTATGGCTATCTTCATGGTATTTTAGGTATTCTTGCAATCATCGTGGCTTTTTTAGACAAAAAGTTGATTGCCCTCGTTTATTTAGCAGTGTTAATGATTACTTCTGCCTCATTCAGTTTGCTGTTTGCCCGTAAGATGAAAAAAACAGATAATTAGGTTTTTCTTTTTAGTCAAAAAGTTTTACAATAAAGATGAAGTTATCTGAGAGGAGTGTTTCATATGTTACAACAATATCAACGAATCATGGTTGCAGTAGATGGCTCAAGTGAGTCAGAATTAGCTTTTAAAAAAGCGGTCAATGTAGCCCAACGGAACAATTCTGAACTGGTACTAGCCCATGTAATCGATACCCGTGCCTTTCAAACTGTTTCTTCCTTTGATGGCATGTTGGCTGAGCAAGCGACTGAAATGGCTAAGCAAACATTGAAAGATTATGAAGACTATGCCCGTAAGAACCAAGTAACTGCAGTAAAGACTGTCATCGAATACGGTTCGCCAAAACCAATCATTGCGAAACAATTACCAGAAGATAATCAAATCGATTTAATCATGATCGGCGCTACTGGTCTCAATGCCGTCGAACGAATTTTTATTGGTTCAGTCTCTGAGTATGTAATCCGTCATGCCTCTTGTGACGTATTGGTCGTACGGACAGACCTTGACAATCATCTGCCAACAACCAACGAAAAAGAGGAAGCATAATCTCTGAATGAACCAACACATACTCAAATCAAAAACAAAAACACTCTGACAAAAAGGTTCTTGTCAGAGTGTTTTTTTCTATTTTTCACGATTTGTTAGTTTTAGCCATTAAAAAAACTGTACCATCCGTCTCAGCTCAAAATGACCTAGCTGTCTTTCTTGAAGAGGACACCTTCTGGTTCCTTCTGATCAGTATGACGTTTGGCACAGTCTCTTGCAACAAGCCTGTGGAGCAAGCTTGCCAGCAAAAAATGAAAGCAAAGTAATAGGTTATTTATTATCTAATCATGTTTCTGAATACTTGTAAAGTCTTTTTTCTGAATTTTCTGATTAAATCTATTTCTTTTTCAATGCGCTATTGATGGCGACTAGACTCAGTGAATCAACTGCCAAAATTTTCTTTGATAGTAGTTGTGCCATAGCACGCTACCAATCAACAGAACTAGCAAGACTGGACCATTCAAGAGCCAAAATGGAATCATCGTTGCTGCAAAACCGTAACCGACGAGTAACAGAATACTAAGGAGAAGTGCCACCATCATGCCGACGATCATTCCCACACTTCCGGCACCCCGGGTAAACAATTGACTGACATTGGTCCAATCAAGCAAAAGCAAGCGATAATCACGAGCAAAATATTTTAAGCATAGCAAGTAACAACCAAGTAACGTACCTAGAAAGAAAGTCGTTGCCAATAGGATCGGCATCTTAAAGAGCAAAATCGCCAATAAGGCAATCCCGCCAGTCAAAACCATTTGAAGCATTAAGCCAAATCGGAATTTTG
Organism: Enterococcus sp. DIV0574; assembly: GCF_051711125.1. Classification (NCBI taxonomy): domain Bacteria; kingdom Bacillati; phylum Bacillota; class Bacilli; order Lactobacillales; family Enterococcaceae; genus Enterococcus; species Enterococcus sp. DIV0574. The sequence goes on along the minus strand of NZ_JBIOMA010000001.1, from coordinate 252,746 downwards.
CTTGTAAATATTTTTTCATAGACAACGGCAATGAACGAACAAACAGAAAATTTTGCTGATCCAATGAAATCAAGGTACTGATAAAAGAGGTTGGATTGACCATCATCACAGCTAATGCGATACCTGCCAAAAAGAACACTCCGCAAAAACGAGCATCCATTTGTCCTAGATCAAACGTACCGCTCAATGCAAATGTCACAATAAAAATGATCGGTGTCATCAGTGAAGTGGACAATACTTGCATAATCAAGTTGGGATCTCGAACCAGCTGGGAATTATAACTGAATAACATCTGCGACAATCCTTGCCCGGATTTCTGCTTCCGTCGCACGCTTCCATGGTCGGGCACAGCCATCGCCACCTGATCATAAAACTTCGGTAAAATAAAGAACCGAATCGCTCCTAGCAGCAACAAACAAACCACTAGAACAATAGCAAAGCTCCCGATTCCTGCAACTGCAAAGGGACTGTGCATGATATAGAAAAATGGCAGTAAAAAGGCAATGGCCCCGCGATCCATGATCTGTGTATCGTAGGAACTGGTTTGATTCATCATCAAGATCCCTACCACTACTACGATCATAGAAATTCCCAACAACAAGCTGGTCATCATTTTTTTATGTTCACGAAACAATTTTGTTCGAGCCAATCCAAAAACGATCAAACTACAAATACTAAAAACAATCACCAGAAATAATAAAAAGAGCACAATCGCTAACAAAAGCGTGAGCAGAATAAAGACCTGTGAACGCATTCCCGTTAAAAGAAATAAGACAAATAACGGAAAAACAAATGGTGCCACTGTTAAAAAGACAACAAGAATCTTGGCGGTGAAAATTTCTGCTTGCCGGAAAGGCAATGGCAAATATGCAGGCAAGTCTTGACTCTCAAAGAAGACATTAAAAATGGACGAGATTCCTTGAGAAAATCCTAGAACGCCAAAAAGAGCAACATAATAAGTGAAAAAACCTGGCAAACGGCTGAAATCCAGTGCGATCATTGTTAGGCCGTAAATCACTAAAAAAACGAAACCTGATAATACATATTGTTGGATCAAATAACGAGTCAATTGTGTCCCGCTTTTTCCTTTTTTACGGGCTTTGTCTGTGACTTGCGGATTGGCGTACCGAAGATTGACGCTTGTCAACGTCAATAACTGTCGCTTGTTCATCTGAACTCGCCTCCATTTTCTGTCAACGATGGCTCTTCCGCGCCTCTACCTGTCATTTTTAAATAGATCGCTTCCAAAGAAAGATCTGGATTTTGTGCAAGCAATTCATCGACAGAACCGTTATAAAGCAATTCGCCTTTTTTCAAAATAGCTAACTGATCACAAAGCTGTTGGGCAGTATCCAAGACATGCGTCGAGAAAATAACCGTTTTGCCTTTCGCAGCATGTGCTTTCATCATTTCTTTTAGATCAAACGCTGCCTGCGGGTCTAATCCCTGCAAAGGCTCATCTAAGATCCAAATATCCGGATCCGGCAGTAATGCTCCAATTAGAATGGTTTTTTGCCGCATACCATGGGAAAAACTGGCTAGCGTTTCTTCTGCATGCGTCGTCATATCAAATAACTGGCCCAGTTCATTTAAGCGTACCTTTTTTTGGGTTTCCGGTACTTCATAAGCAGCTGCGATCAAATCCCAATATTCTCCGGCGGTCAACTGCAAAAACATGTCCGGTGAATCCGGGACATAAGCAATCTGTTTTTTTATTTCTTCTCGGTATTGGGCTAATGCTTTGCCATCAAAAACGATTTCGCCACTCGTCGGCTGTAAAATACTAACTAGACTCTTGATGGTCGTTGATTTTCCCGCACCATTATGTCCTAAAAAACCAAAGATCTCACCTTGCTGAATCGTCAAAGAAAGGTCCTTCAATGCTTTTTTTGTTCCGTACGTTTTACTTACATGTTTCAATTCAATCATTTACTATCCCCCTTAGAAATAAGACTTAACGTAATTTTACGTGAATAAACAGAAAATTTAAAATGTTTATTTACATTTTAAATGAAAAAAGTTGACAGGAATCAGCAAAACAAAGATAATTATAGCAATTTAGGGGAGTAGCACATGGGTTTTTCCATGATCATAGATCAACAGCAAGCGGGAATCCGCTGGTCTATGATGTTTCTTGCAAGACCTAAGTGGCAAAGGGCCTCTTGGGTCTTTTTGCAGTTCAATTTGGAGGGAAAATCTATGAGTAAAATGAAAAAATTAACCGCGGGAGGCCTTTTGGTCGCCATGGGTGTGGTCTATGGAGATATCGGGACCAGCCCACTCTATGTGATGAAAGCAATCGTTGAAGACAACGGCGGGTTGAAAACACTCTCCCCGGACTTTGTATTGGGAAGTGTCTCCCTCGTTTTTTGGACTCTGACTCTGCTTACCACGATTAAGTACGTCTTAATCGCTTTGAACGCGGATAATCACGGTGAGGGCGGAATTTTTTCCTTATACACACTTGTTCGTAAGCAAAGCCGCTACTTGATCATTCCGGCAATCATTGGTGGCGCTGCGTTATTGGCAGATGGTGTACTAACCCCTGCCGTCACTGTCACGACAGCCATTGAAGGGTTGCGGGGCATTCCGATGTTTTATGATCATTTTGGGAATGATCAATCCATTATTGTTTGGATTACATTAACGATCCTTTTCGTTCTTTTTAGCCTGCAACGCTTTGGGACAGAATTCGTTGGGAAAGCATTTGGACCGATCATGCTTGGTTGGTTTACTTTTTTGGGGATCGTCGGTTTGATCAACTTTTCCGGTGATCTGTCTGTCATTCGTGCGTTGGATCCCCGTTATGCCATCGGGCTGCTGTTTAGCCCTGATAACACCTCAGGTCTGTTCATTCTCGGGAATATCTTTCTGGCAACCACTGGTGCTGAAGCACTATATTCCGATTTAGGACATGTGGGCAAAAAGAATATTTATGCCAGCTGGCCTTACATCAAAATCTGTTTGATGCTTAATTACTTAGGTCAAGCTGCTTGGTTATTAAAGGTTTATCAAGATCCTGCCTATCAACAGATTGAAAACCTAAACCCTTTTTTCCAGGCTTTGCCTCAAGGTTGGACCGTTTTTGGCGTCGGCTTTTCTGCGTTGGCTGCAATCATTGCCTCCCAAGCTTTACTTTCCGGATCTTTCACGTTAGTTTCGGAAGCAATCAAGTTGCGTTTGTTGCCGCGGATGCAGATCATGTATCCTGGTTCTTCCATCGGACAAATGTATATCCCCGCGCTTAACCTGATGCTGTGGATCGCTTGTTCCGGTGTCGTTCTCTTATTCCGGACATCCACGCGAATGGAGGCCGCTTATGGTTTAGCGATTACAGTAACTATGCTGATGACCACAGTCTTGTTATATTTCTTTTTGCGTCAATTCAAAAAAGCGCGATTTATCGCTCCATTTATTACCTTATTTTTTGCAGCTATCGAAGGCATCTTCTTCATCTCGAGTGCCGCAAAATTTTTCCACGGTGGGTTCGTTGCGGTTTTGATGGCCGCTTTGATTATCGCCATCATGCTCATTTGGGAATGGGGCAACCACATTCAAGAACAAGCTGCCGAAGAAGTTGACTTGACCGAATACATTCCCCAACTACAGGAATTGCGGAATGATGAGACATTGCCATTTTCTCAGACCAATGTCGTCTTTTTAGTTCCTAAACTGCAAGGAAATACGATTGGCCGTCAGTTTATTTATTCGATCCTTGATAAACGACCGAAACGCGCCAAAGTTTATTGGTTTGTGAATGTGGAAGTCACAGATGAACCTTATACAAAACAGTACGAAGTCTCGATGGCTGAGACAGATTTCATCGTAAAATTGAAACTCTACTTGGGCTTTCGGGTTTCTCAAGAAGTCAATGTCTACATCCGACAAATCATTCAAGAATTGATGAAGGATGGTCGCTTACCAAAACAGCCGCAAAAATACTCATTGACCCCGGGACGTCAAGTTGGCGACTTCCAGTTTGTTCTGATCGAAGAAGAGTTGTCGAATGTCACCTCATTAACCCGATGGGAGCGGCAAGTAATGTTAACCAAACTCTTTATCAAACGGCATACTACTTCTCCGGAACGTTGGTTTGGACTCACTTACAGTGACGTGGTCCATGAGACCGTTCCATTAGTGATTGGGCAACCGAAGGCAAGTAACCTTTCTGAAATTGTTCCAGTCAAGAAAAAACTAACTGACTAATTGCAAAGTAAGGTCACTTGCGGTACACTATTGGCAAATAAGCAAAAGGAGGAAACACCATGATGCGCATGACTAAAATAACATGTAACGTCAACTATCAGCGTTACCATATCGCATTTAGCCATGCAATTGGTTTTACAAAAACCGTTTTAGGGACGAGTCTGTCTAAAACAGTTGAATATTCGTAAAATCAATGGCCATCTCAAGGTGTTTATCTCGAACAACATCAGATAAAAATAACACAGGCCATGGATTTCCATGGCCTTTTTGAGTGGTCTCAAGGAGTGAGATCATGCTAATTCAAGCAAATAAAATCAGTAAAAATTTTGGCGGTACCCCGCTATTTGAACAATTAACTTTCCAAATTGATCCCGGTGAAAAGATTGGTTTAATCGGCATCAATGGCTCTGGTAAGACAACATTATTAGATTTATTACTCGGGACCGAGAAAAACGATACTGGAACGATCAGCCGACGTAAAAGTCTTTCTATTGGTCATTTGGCACAAGAATTTTCGCCCTCTTCAGAAACGGTGCTGACGTATTTACAAACCTCTTCCCCCCGACTGCAAGAGATAAGTCGCAAGATGCGACGTTGTGAACAACAGATGAGCGATCCTGACGCTGACTTATCGAAATTATTGGACCGCTATGGTCAATTACAGCTACAATTTGAAGAACTCGGTGGCTATCTGTTAGAAGACCGGATTCTTGCTAGCTTAAGAGGATTGGGAATAGCGCAGTTGCAAGAAACTTCTTTGCAGGCGTTAAGTGGTGGGGAGCGAGTCAAAGTAGAACTAGCAAGATTGCTGTTGACAGAGCATGACTTGCTTTTACTGGATGAGCCCACGAATCATCTTGATTTAGCTAGTCTTCATTGGCTGGAAAACTATCTTATCAATACGAAAAAAGCATATATCGTCATCTCTCATGACCGCGCTTTTCTGGACAAAGTGACGACTAGGATCTGTGAGATCGAAGATGGTCAATTGATTTCTTATCCGGGAAACTATAGCCAATATCGGTCATTGAAACAAGCTCGAATCGCAGAACTGACTAAGAACTATGAGCTGAAGCAAAAAGAATGCCAGCGGCTTAAAGCGATGATTCGCCGTTATCGCCAATGGGGGAATGAAGGGGACAATGAGGACTTTTTCCGTAAAGCCAAAGAAATTGAAAAGCGTTTAGCGAAGATCACTCTCGTCAAGCCCCCGCTGCCTCCTAAAAAAAGGATACGCACAGTCAATCAAAGTGATCGAACAGGCAGAGAAGTCTTTATCGCCCGAAATATCGGTAAAGTCATGGCTGATCGGCTACTCTTTGAAGACAGTAGTTTCTCGATTTACCGTGGTGATCGCTTAGCGATCATTGGTGAAAACGGCACCGGTAAGACGACCCTGATTCAGCTTTTGTTAGGTACTTTGGCGCTTGACGCGGGAACGATCAAATCCGGCAGTAATCTGCAGATCGGGTATCTGCCTCAAAAGCTCTCATTTTCTAATCCCGCTATGCGGGTCCTATCCTTTGCCTATCAGTTCATAGGCAATGAACAATCTGCACGACAACAACTGGCACAAATCGGTTTTTATCAGGATGATGTCTCAAAACGCATTCAGGATCTTTCTGGCGGTGAGAAGATTCGCCTTTATCTGCTGAAACTTTTTCATAAAAAAATCAACGTCCTGCTATTAGATGAGCCTACCAATCATTTGGATATCTATGCTCGTGAAGAAATTGAAGAATTGATTCAGCGCTTTGGTGGTACGTTAATTGCTGTGAGCCATGACCGCTATTTTCTAAAACAAACTTTCCAAGACATGCTGTTGATCCGCGACCAGCAGGTCATGCGGCAGCCCATCGACTGGCAGGCTCTTTAAGAAGATCACGTTCGTTTTTTTCACCATAAGGAATCGTATATCAGAAAAATCAAATAAAAATAGCCGCAGGATAAGAGAACTGGCAGACCTCGTGACAGGGTGACGAGGTGTTGTTCGTACACTGGAACACTCTCAGTCCCTGCGGCTATTTCATTTGTTTAAAAGACGCGAATTAAAAGAGTGTCAACTGCTGGTCTTCAAAACGATGGATATAGGCAAAGACTTCTTCTGGTCGATAAAGAATTTGATAGGTTTGGCAGAATGCACAAAAAATAGCCATTAGCTTTTGCTGATTCGGACTGTCGCAAACATACCGATCGCCAAAAGTTTGCTGATACTTTTCCTTCATACCAGGAAAATCACGGTCTAGTTGCTGATAAAAGTATGCGCGATTTCCTTCCCGCATCGTCACCCCAAATCCAAAACAGATGATGCCTTTCACTCCCGCTTGGCGACAGTAGTCCAAAACCCCCAACAGATTCTCCTCGCTGTCATTGATAAAAGGAAGAATAGGTGATAACCAAACAACAGTAGGAATCCCTGCTGCTTGAAACGTCTTAAGCGCCAAAAAACGATGATAAGTGGTAGCGACTTGTCGTTCTAATTTTTTACATAGTGCTTCATCATAAGTCGTTAGAGTCATTTGAACAACTGCTTTCGTTTGCTGGTTGATTTCTATCAGCAAATCCAAATCTTCCAACACACGCGTTGATTTGGTCAAAAGCGCGACACCAAAACCGTTATTTTTGATTACTTCCAGTGCTTGCCTCGTTTGTCTCAAACGCTGTTCTGCATGAACGTAAGGATCTGACATAGCACCGGTAACGATCATGCAAGGCTGTCGGCGCTTCTTTAATTGCTGGTCCAAAATCGTTATTGCTGCTTCTTTGATCTCGATATCCTCAAACCGATGCGCCATCTGATAGCAGCTGCTGCGACTATCACAATAAATACAGTCATGTGTACACCCTCGATAGAGATTCATTGTATTGTTTGGTGAAAGAATTGTTTTATAGCGTCGCGTGTGCATTTAACCCCTCCTACAGAACTTATGTTCCCATTTATTTTCTCATAACTTGACTAAAAGTGCAAAAAAAGACTTGATCTTTTTCAAGATCAAGTCCGTTGATTAGTGAATATTCCCAATCAGCTTACGAATCGGTTTTCTTGCCATGTAAAGAATAATCCCTACGACTACTGCAACACCACCGACAATGCCATAATAAGCCCCTTCTGTTTGCGGTGTATAGAAACGAGCAATCTGAGCATTGATCGCTTGCGAAGAAGCATCTGCTAATAGCCAAATAGCAAGAGTTTGGGCTTCGAAGGCTTTTGGTGCTAATTTGGTCGTTACAGACAATCCAACTGGTGACAGACACATTTCGCCAGCAATCATGATAAAGAAACTAAAGACTAGCCACAATGGGCTTACCCGTTGATTGACTCCGAACAGCATACTTGGGAACATCAACAAGACAAAAGACAAACCTGCTAAAATCAAACCAATTGCAAATTTCACTTCCGTTCTAGGTTGTTTATTGCCAAGTTTCGTCCACAACCAAACAAATACCGGTGTCAACAACACGACAAACAATGGATTTAGTGTTTGATACAGACTCGCCGGAATCGTGATCCCAAACAACGTATCTTGTGTCCGATCGGCCGCAAAAAGTGCCAATATTGATGACCCTTGTTCTTCTAGGGACCAAAAAACGATTGCAGATAAGAACAAAGGAATATACGCTAAAACTTTTTTCTTTTCATCCGGTGTCACATCACGAGAACGCAACATTTTAGTAAAGTAGTAGATCGGCAAAAATATTCCTAAGATACTGATGCAATTGATAAAGAAATCAACGGTCAGATAGCCCATCGCAGCTGCACCGCCGAAAACCACTGCTACAAGCACTAGTACGATGATAACGTTACGGAAAAAGATTTTTTTCTCTTGCGCAGATAATGGATTAGTTGGTGTCGTTGCAACATCTTTCAACGTTGTCTTCCCTTGAACATAATATTGCACCAAACCAATGAACATTCCGATAGCTGCTATTGAAAAACCTAAATGGTAATTGACGTTTTGTCCTAAAATACCCACAATGATCGGTGCTAAAAGTCCACCAATATTGATCCCCATATAAAAGATTGAAAATCCTGCATCTCGGCGCACATCTTCTTTCGAATATAAGTGGCCGACCATCCCTGACACATTGGACTTCAACAAACCTGTTCCAATAACGATCAACATCATAGAAACAAATAGTGCAGCAATACCAAGAGGCGCTGCCAGAACAATATGTCCAAACATAATAAGGATCCCGCCATAAAAAACGGATTTGTTCGATCCTAATAAGCGGTCAGAGATCCATCCGCCAACGATACTAGACATATAAACGAGTGAACCGTAGATTGACATGATCGCTACAGCCGTTGATTTAGGTAGGCCTAAGCCACCATTTGTTACAGCATCATACATAAAGTAAACTAAGATGGCCCGCATGCCATAGTAGCTGAATCGTTCCCACATCTCAGTGAAAAATAGTGTCGACAACCCTCGCGGCTGTCCTAGGAAAGTCTTTTCTTTTTCCATACTTACTGGCTCCTTATAAAAAACAAATTTAGAAATTTTTCTGAAAATTCACAAATGCCAGTTTATTCCCGTTTGGCTTCCTTTACAAGGTTATTTTGCTTAGATTATGTTTTGTAAAATGGCGATATGCTGAGTCGAAAATGAGAGTTTTTTACTAGATACTAGGAAATCACTGATCTAACAACCTAAAAAATTGTACGTTAATTAAATAACATTTTTTATCGATTAAAATTATTTTTACCGTTTTTTTATTCTAGATTCAAGAATTTGTTAATAAAAATAACCTGATTTATCACATTAATGTTTATTCATACACTTATATGCTGAATCAGACGATTTTTTATTCAATGTTCTTTGTTATTTAGCAGGACACAGCCTCTCTCAACATCTGGCAGAACATTTCCACCGACTGGGCATAAAGAGCAGCAATTGTGAGCTTTCCTCTTTTAGTCTAGGCTTGCTTACTGTCTCAGTCAAATCAAGTGCATTGGGCGCCTATGTATCAGCGGCATTCCCTAACGAAACAATCCTTAGTTTCATAACAGAGCCCAATAAATCTCGATTTTTTTTGCTCCCTTCTCAATTGATGTCTAACATTTCATGTCAATGATTCACACCATGATCGGTACCGAAGTCCTATTTATCTTTACTGAACACAATTCATCAAATCAGAGCCTATCTTGTTGAACTTGTTCTTAAGAGTGATAACAACGGCGAGCAACAGCTAATCACTGTCTTCGATGATTAGCTGCAAACTTAGATTCGAACGAAGAAGTTGCAGAGCAGCCCACAATAAAGCTCAGTTTAACAGGATCCAGTCTCCTGAGTACCATTCGCCACTAAGCGGGAAGCTTTTTTCAAGGTGTTACTTTTTTTTGCATCTTTGCTTAATGATACTTAGTAGTTGACAGTCCATCTACTAAGTATTATTATGTAGCAGTACTGAGTAATACTAGGTATTGAGACAAATGGTTTTTGAGAGGATGAGCGATGTGAAAGGAATGACTGAATTACTAAAAGGTGTGCTAGAAGGTGTCGTGCTTCAAGTCATCCATAACAGCAAAGAGACTTATGGCTATGAAATCACGAATACACTGATCGAATTAGGGTTTCAAGATATCGTCGAAGGCACCGTCTATACGGTCTTACTCCGTTTAGAAAAAAAAGAATTGGTAACTGTTGAAAAAAGGAAATCTGACCTTGGACCGGCAAGGAAGTTTTATCGTTTGAACGCAAATGGGGAAATTTACCTCCAAGATTTCTGGAGTAAATGGACGTTTCTTGTAGATCAGCTAGATAAAATCAAGCACGAGACACTTTTCAATCAGGAATGAGGGATAACTATGAAAGCCATCACTGTGGATCATCTTACAAAAACCTATGGTGATCTTGACGTATTAAAAGGAATTACTCTTGAAATCAAAAGAGGCGAAATCTTTACTTTACTTGGAGAAAATGGTGCTGGAAAGTCAACACTGATCAATATTCTAACTACACTCGCTAGCCCTACATCCGGCAATGCAACAATTTTAGGGTTAGACCTACGAAATGACTCCGATCAAGTGCGGGATGTCATCAGCTTGAATAGTCAATCGATCACACTAGATGATGAATTTACCGGTTTTGAAAATTTGAAACTAATTGGCACGCTGTTGGACATCCCTCATCTGCGCAGGAAAATAGATACCTTATCAGAACGACTTCATTTAGCAGATTTTCTCTATAAAAAAGTCGCTACCTATTCTGGAGGAATGAAGCGACGACTAGATATTGCAGTCTCTCTGCTCCCTGACAAAGAAATTTTGTTTCTTGATGAGCCAACTACTGGTGTGGATCCAAAAAACAGATTAGAGATTTGGCAACTAATCCTTCAGCTTAAAGCAGAAGGAAAGACGATCTTTCTGACAACTCAATACCTTGATGAAGCAGACCGTTTAGCTGATCGAATCGCTTTTATCAACGATGGGAAGATTTCATTGATTGGCACACCACAAGAATTGAAAAAGCAAGCAAGAGATCTGCACAAAGTCATCGTTCCAAAAAAAGTGATCGATCAAGCGACTTCTCTTCTAAACGAATCTGCGATTCACTATATGGTTGAAAATGACACCATTATTCTTGCTAGAAATGATTTAAAAGAGTCGATGATGAAACTCTTGCAAAATGATATTGACATTCTAACAACTGCTCCGATTGAACTTAGTTTGGAAGAAATATTCTTGGATGCTACTGGAAAGGAGGACTAAAAAATGAAGACAATCAAGCAACTTTTCACATTAACGAACCGCATCGTTAGACAAAATTTAACAAGTGTCGATACGATCATTACAAGTATCGTTATGCCTATTTTCATCTTACTTTTTTTCGTTTATGTCATTGGTGGCAATATTTTAGTCGGGGGCACTGCAGGAGAGCCTTCAGATTATCTTAGCTACGTTATGCCAGGATTTTTGCTGATGTCTATGGCAATGGGATCGGCTTACACTGCTTTGAGGATCAACAATGATAAAACAAAAGGATTCCTGACGCGATTATTATCTATGCCAATGAAACGTTGGGTGATTCTAGGATCGCACATTGTCGCCTCAACAATTTTTATGCTTGTTTCTGTACTTTCTGTACTGCTGATCGGACTAGTATTGGGTTATCGACCACAAGCAACGATTGGTGACTTCCTGCTTTTCACCCTTTTGATCGTACTTTTTGCCGTTAGTCTCACTGTGCTAGCTATCCCCTTCTCGTTAACAGCAAAAGATTATGCTGGAGCAGGAGCCTTTTCGTATATTTTGATCTTCCTGCTTTTTATCAGTCCAGCCTTTGTGCCGGTCGCTGGAATGGCAAAACCTGTGCGCCTATTTGCTGAGAACCAGCCAATGACGCCCATTATCGAAACGACAAAGAATTTGCTTGCTGGTACATTCTCTTTTGGTTCCCAAAGCAGCCTCTTGACCCTTTTATGGCTAGCCCTATTACTAAGTTTTTTCTCTTTTCTGTCAATGAAACGCTACAAACAACTATTTATTAATTAGGAGGCCCACCATGAACTTTTATGACAAAATAACAGGTAACGACATGAATAAGCAACAAAAAGAATTTCAACTTCGTATTGATAAGTTACCCGCTGGCTACCAAGATGCGTGGCGCGAACTCAATCAAAAGATCTGGAACTACAGTGATTTTTCTGGAAGAAATCTGTACCCTATCTTGGAAGGGATCGTCGGTCTTTTTGAAGAAAGTGCCGCAGAAAAACTGCCAATCAATAGCGTGATCGGTGAAAATATGACTACCTTCATCTCAGAAATCGCTGAAGCAGCTGGTGCCAAAAATGAGCGAGACAAATTGCGAGAACACTTGAATCAAGTGACCAAAAAACTAAAGTGAGGGATGAAGATGGGAATAAAAGAAGCATTAGAAGGTAAAAAAGAATGGCGTGCTCTGCAAAAACGGGCAAATCAGTTGCCGAATGATTATCGAATCGTCTATAAAGAAATCCAAAAGTACTTTATGAAAGTTGATCCAGTAAATCTTGCCAGCGATTTCCAACCACTCGTTGATCTGTTGGATTTGTTTGAAGACAGTGCGCAACAAGAAAAAAGTGTTCTTCAAGTAACTGGCGAAGACGTGGCCGCCTTTGCGGACGGATTGCTGGTAAACCAAGCAACCTCTGACAACGAAATGGAACCAAAGTCAAAAAAGCTATGAGAAAATGGCTAGATAAGTTTTGAGTTCCACCGTTGGATTTTCTGAAAATATAAAGAAAAATAAGAATAGCGCTAACTAAATTTGCAACTTTCAAGCATTATTCATTGGTATCCAGGTATCCAAGGTGTACAGCTGTTCAAAACAAAAAAGTGTTAAGCCGAGGCTTAACACTTTTTTTAATCAAATAATGAAACTCATTTGTTCCAATTGATCTCCGACAATTAACCGCGCAAACGTTCCACGTCGCGAGCAATCATTAATTCTTCATCTGTTGGAATCAACAAGACTTTCACTTTAGAATCTTCTGTAGAAATGACTAACTCTTCACCGCGTTTGGCATTTTGTTCTTCATCAAGTTCACAACCAAACCAAGTCATTCCTTTGATAACTTCACTGCGGACATGGGCATCGTTCTCACCGATACCAGCAGTAAAGACGATTGCATCAACACCGTTCATTGTTGTTACATAGCCACCGATATATTTACGAATGCGGTCAGTAAAGACATCATACGCAACTTTTACTTCTTCTTTGTCATAATTAGCTTCAAGATCCCGCATATCGCTAGAAATACCGGAAAGTCCTAACAAACCAGATTTTTTGTTTAAAACATCGATCATTTCATCGATTGATAGGTCTAATTTTTCCATTAAATAAGGCAATACAGCTGGGTCGATATCACCAGAACGAGTACCCATCGTCACTCCTGCAAGTGGTGTGAAGCCCATTGATGTATCAACAGATTTTCCACCATCAACTGCAGTGATCGATGCGCCATTTCCTAAATGACAAGTAATGATTTTCAAGTCTTCAATCGGTTTGCCTAACATTTCAGCCGCACGTTCTGACACATAACGGTGGCTTGTACCATGGAAACCATATTTACGAACTTTATAGTCGTTGTAGTAAGCCAATGGCAGACTGTACAAGTAGTTGTGTTTTGGCATGGTTGCGTGGAAAGAAGTATCGAAAACAGCAACACTAATAATATCTGGTAAGATCTTCTTGAAAGCAGTGATCCCCATCAAGTTGGCTGGATTATGCAATGGTGCAAACTCTGCCAATGCTTCAATGCGTTCCATCACTTCATCTGTGATCACAACAGAATCCGGGAAGTCTTCTCCTCCATGAACGACACGGTGACCAACACCAGTGATTTCATCATATGAACCTAAGATGTTCAATTCGATCAATTGATCCAAAAGCATTTTTACTGCGACTTCATGATCATTGATGTCGATGATTTGTTCGAATTTTTGATCTTCCCCATATTTGATGGTAAAAATCGAATCTTTTAATCCGATACGTTCAACGATCCCTTTAGCGACCACCGTTTCTTCTGGCATTTGATATAACTGCCATTTTAGACTTGAACTTCCAGCATTGATTGCAATTGTTTTAGACATAATTTTCTCCTTATCCGATTTATATTACAAATTTGATGCTTTCCAAGCTTCAAATTGTTCGAAAAATTTCTTGATGTTTTTTGGTTCCTTGAGAGATGCGAGTTTAGCAAGTAACACTGGTGCTTGCTTGCTCGTTGCACCATGATTTTGAATCAGCACAATACTTTTTCTTGATCGCTCATTTTTGAAAAGCTCGTCTGGCAATTGAATGATTCCTTGCAGATAAACTTTTTCATTGAGCCATTTCTTCAAATAATCGCTTTGTTCAGTTTCCATGAAATTAGCCGGAGCTAAGAATAGTCCATAGCCATCTTCTTTCACATAGTTCATTGCTTGTTCCATCAATAAATGGTGGGCAAAGCTATGTCCTTCGCCTTCGGGAGCTGAAGTAAGAAACGATGCTGCTTTTTCATCTTGTGGATAATAGCCGACTGGCAAATCACTGACAGCAATGTCCATTGGGTCGATTAACAATTCTTGCAACCCGTCTTGATGAAACAAATGCAGCGGGGCTTGAGTCCATTCGCTTGTAGCTGCAGCAACACTCAGTAATGTTTCATCAATGTCAACACCTGTTGCTTGCACATCTCTTTGCGCTAACTGCAAATTGAGCAAGAGCGTTAAGACAAGATTCCCCATTCCAACCGAAAGGTCCAGAATCTTGATTTGTTGCTTCGCTGGTGTCAATTGCTCGATCAAATACACAAACAAAAAACCGATACTATCTGGTGTCAGCTGATGATTAGGCTGCAGATGTTCGGTTTGTCCGCCCTTTAACAGAAGTAGTTGAGCAAGTTTACGCCGTTCTTCTGCTGTTAAGGGTATCTGCTCTAATTTTTTATAAATCGCTTCCAACCGTTGAGCATCCGCTTCACTAGGTACTCCGTCGATCACCCGTACGCGATACTGATCAATAAAATTCTCGATCGTCTCGATATATGCATCCAAATAAGATGTTTCTAATGCGTTTTGGAGCACTTGAATCGCTTCTAGCGATAAATGAAAAGACTCTTCCATTTTTTCTGGGGACATCTTGCACCTCTTTTCAAAACTATAACAACATACATACCTGTTTAATTTTAGCTGATTCAGCCAAAATAATCAATCGCTATCTTTCAGAATAATTTGTGAAGAGACAAACATACTTTTCAACTCTTTTATACAGAAAAAAGACACAGTATGTCTGTGCCTTTTTCTGTATTATAGTTACTCAAGATCTGTTGCTATTTTTTCTAAATCACCTGACAAAATTTCGGTAAAACGGAAAGTGCGCTGATTGACGACACATTGAATCAACAACAGCTCTTCTTTTTGTTCGTAAATGACCCTCCCTACATTGTAGTTGACACTGCCCTGCTCGGCATAGGTTAACCGCTGATAATCCACCAAAAAAAGTTCTTTCATGATTCGTGCCTCATACATGTGAAGAGTCTTAATATAGAAATCAGTAGTTGTCCGAGTATTTTCTAAAACCGTTAGCAACATAAGGCTCAGCAAATGAATCAGCATCATTGCTGACAAAAAGATACCGCCCTTATGCAGGAATCTGCCATTGACCAATTCTCACCTCTCCATTCTCGAAAGTCACTGTAAACTGGATCGAGGATGCCTTTTTTTCAAAGTAAATCAATGATACTTCCGTCAATAACGGATGGTAGCCATTATTGTCTCTTTTACGGACTTTCCCATTGATTCGATCGATCGTGACTACATTTTCTTTGCTGCTTTTTAAAAAAAGTGTATACGGACTCACTGAAACATACGTACACGTTTGAAGCTCCCTTTCTAACTGAATCAAAAATATCTGCCATTCTTGGTCTTTGCGAGCAAAAAGCTGTTGATTAACTTGAGGCATCTGGCGAATGATTCCGTTGATCAACAACACACTGAGTCCTAAGATCATTAAAGACAGCAAACATTCCAACAAAGTAAAACCCTTACTCTTCATAGTTGATCTCCATGATAAGAGGGCCTCTTACAATCCGTCCATAGCTTCGGTCACGCTTGAAACCGAAAGACAACTGATACGACTCTGTACGTTGTGTCGAATAAACGACTTCCTGTTCAAATGCTTGGCATTGGACTTCTTCATACAATACCCGA
Source organism: Enterococcus sp. DIV0574 (assembly GCF_051711125.1). NCBI lineage: Bacteria > Bacillati > Bacillota > Bacilli > Lactobacillales > Enterococcaceae > Enterococcus > Enterococcus sp. DIV0574. Next base: position 236,863 of record NZ_JBIOMA010000001.1, on the reverse strand, counting down.
ATAGCAGCCACCTTGGCCTGTAACTGTGCACTTTGCTGCAAAATATGGGTCTGGACAGTCAGAAAAAGGAAGACACTCGTCGTCAGCAAACCAAAGCCAATGATACTTTCTAGCATGATATATCCTTTATTCGATGATCTTATCATATCGTCCACTTCCAAAAAGAAATTTGTAGGTAATCTTTTTTTCTTGGTCCATCCATTCAAACCGTAATGTTTCCATCCGCGTATAATTGCCAGATTGACTGGTGAATGTAAGTACAGGAAAAACACGTACTGCGAGTTGCGAGGGTACTTCAAGTGGCTCCATTTTAATTTCACCTGTGATCGTCGAATGAAAATATATCGTAGGAACTGGTGAATCAGAATAAGCGACTTTCGTTTCGCGAGCATCAATAATCGCTGTTTGTTGTGCTACTGCCAATCCTTTTTCCAAACGAGCACAAAACCCCCACACTTCAAAATATGCTTGGTAACGGTCGATAGCTATTATCGGAAGAAAGATGAAAATCGAAACGACTAAGAGGACAATCAAACTCTCCACCATTGTAAATCCCCGCCAAGTAAAAAAACTGCTATTCGTTCCGATGGGCAAGATAAATCGCATACTGCTCCTCCGTTACATAATTTCCAGCTAGTAATTCTTGTCGAGTAGGTGTTCGATTCTCATTAAGCTGGAACAATTCAATCTGGGTTTCTACGACTTTGACGATTGCCGCATTTCCTTTCTCATCTATCACTGTACGTTGTGCAGATAAGTTTGGTACAAACAATAAAATCAAAATACTGATCACTAACAGTACAATCAGCATCTCCACCAATGTGAACCCTTGATGCTTCAATTTTCTCATTCGATCACTCCTTGAATATTGCCGTAAATCGGCAAAAACATTGCAGCATAAACACCTACGATCAGAAGGGCCACTAATAAAAAAATGACTGGTTGAATCCACTGGATTTTCTTCTCGATTTGTTGGAAAAGCCGATCTGTCAAAAGCTGACTATAAACAAACAATTCTTCTCCTAATTTCCCTCGCATTTCGCCCTGGAACACAATCAATGAAAACTCTGGCGTCAAAAATGCATAGTCCTTTAATTTGTCCGGCAACAATCCGCCACTTGCCAAGCACAGCTCTAATTGAACAGCTAGTTCTTGTACTAATGTTGCTGTACTTGTTTGTTGCATGCACATAATGATCTGACGAATTTCCAAGCCTTGCTGAAACAATTTCCCCCACTCTAATGCAAAATAACTAGTTTGATAGCAGCGATACAAGTCTCCCAAAAAAGGCAATCGACTCAAAAAAGCGGCTCGCTTCAACGCTGTCTGCTTGGCAAAGATTCCTCTTACAACAAGAACGAAACCTCCCAATCCGCCTACAATGACCGCACCGATCCATGGTGCTGCCGTAATAAAGAGAATGCCCCAATGATTCGCATCGATCATACCGGAGGCCAGAAGTTGAGGCAATAGAAACCGACGCATGGCAAAGAGAGCGGTAAAGACAAATACCAGCAATAGAAGGGGATACGCCAACACTTTTTGTAATGTCTGATTTTGTTTTTCCAAAAGGATCTGGTAAGCGACCATTCGCTGCAACGTATCCACCAGATTGCCATGGGTCTCTGCCAAGTCCAGCTGATTTTGTTCGGCTTCAGATAAATGCAGCAAAGAAAAGGCCTGTCTGAGTCGTTGACCTTGTTTCAGACGCTGATCAATATCTTTTACTGTATTCGGATCAAATTGGCCACTGCGAAGTAGAACAAGCAAACTCTCTTGTAATGAGAAACCACTCTCTAATAAAACCGTAAATGTGGCTAATAAGGCGTGGGTCTGTTTGCGGGAAAGCCGTTTACTTTTCCTTGTCAAAAACCTCATGGGTGATCTGCTCCTTTTCTCTGATCCTTGTTAGTGCTTGATCCCAAGTCATTGAGGATTTGTGGGGTTCATAAAAGGTGTAGGCCATCAATGCGTGAGGGACTCCGTGAAGATCTGGCAGTAAGCGCTGATAAATGATTCCTTGGAGGCATTGGTCGATCACAGCTGCTTCCTCTGTCAGCTCTTGCAATCGCGCAATTGTTTCCGTTAATCCCCGTGCATGGATCGTCGCAAAAACCCGATGTCCTGTCAGTGCCGCACGGATCGCAGCCTTGGCCGTTTCTTTGTTGCGGATCTCACCAATCAGCAATAGCTCAGGTCGATGCCGCAACGACAAACGAATCAGCTCATCATAATCCTGGCCGATCATTGGATTGGTCTGCAACTGTAAAAAACGAGGCTCAACGATCTCAACCGGGTCTTCGATCGTGATCACCTGACCTGCTGCAGCTGAAGCTAAGCGATACATCAGTGTGGATTTCCCCGATCCAGTAGGACCAGAAAAGAGATAGAGCCCTCGATAGCGGCATGCATCTGCGATCGTTTCATATTGTTCATTCATAAAGAATCGATGGAACTTACCTAAAGGGTGCAAAAAACGTAGAACTAAACTTTCTTGACCTTGGAAATCCCCAACAGTCGAAACCCGGATACGCTGCTCTCCATCTGCCAAAGGATAGCTGATAGCCCCTAATTGCGCTCTTCGTTTTTCTCCTACTTCCATACCGCCCAGAAATTTGAATCGAGTGATCAATTGTTGCGCGTCTTCTGTAGTAACTTTGCGATACATTTGCCGATAGTAACTTTTGCTGAAAATCAGAGTCATCCCTTCGACTGTTGGCAGTATGGATAGATCTTGCATTTTCTGCACCTTCGCATACTCCACCAACTCATCTGAAAATGTACAAATGTCCATTGTCACCCTCCTAAAAAGAGATACGCAGCTTTTACTTTTCTATACAAAAAAACTGTAGAACAAAGACATTTTCTGCCTTGTGCTACAGTCTGAACGCTAGGACTCGCTTATTTAACTTTTGGTCGTATCTTCTGGTGCCACAAATTGGGCTTCTACCCGGTAGATTCTTTGACCGCGGCTGGAAAACTTCTCTTCATACTCGGTCATGATATTTCCTTCATAGTCACTTTGATGAAGATCCAACCATACTTGTTTTAAAACCATACCATATTGTGAAAAGCTGGCGAGTGAATATTCAAATAAGCCTTGATTGTCCGTTTTGAAATGAATTTCACCATTCGGACGTAAAATTTGTTCATCGACTGCCAAAAAAGCTTTGGATGTTAGTCGGCGTTTCTCATGCTTCTTTTTTGGCCAAGGATCTGAAAAATTCAAATAGATTTGATCGACTTCATGATCCGCAAAATAATTCGTCAATGCGGAACCGTCAACGTGCAGCAGTTGCACATTAGGGATATCTTGTTCGATCAGTTTATCCAGTGCAATGGAAACCACACTGATTTGCATTTCGATGCCAATATAATTAATTTCCGGATGTGCTTTAGCCATTTCGGTAATGAAACGGCCTTTTCCCATACCGATTTCAATATGCAATGGGTGATCATTGCCAAATCGTTCCTTCCAACGGCCTCTCCACGCTGTCGGTTCAGCTACTACAAATTCGGGATGCGCTTGGACTAATTCTTCTGCTCCCGCACGTTTTCTTACTCTCATGTTGTTTCCTTTCCGAAAAAACAAGATGGAACTTGTTGCTTCGCTCCATCTTCTCATTCACTATAAATTCTTTTTAATTGCAGAATCTCTGCATTCATTGCTTTATAATCCCCGCGTTGGTAGTACTTCTTTACTTCCTGAAGCATACTTAATAAAGCATACCAATAAATTTTCTCGATCACTTCACTGCTGCCATGAATCCCGTAACGCACTAGCCAATGCGGCCAGCTGGATAATGGAACATAATGCCCTAAGATCGTACCGATATCCATTGCGGGATCCGCAAACATGATCGAATCCCAATCAACCAAATACAGATAGTTTTGGCAAACAAGCCAATTACGGTAATTGACATCCCCATGAACGACGGAGGCCTTTTGTTCCTGAAATTCTGGAATATTCTCTCTTAAATAACGATAAACAATAGCAATAAAGCGATTTTGAACAACCGCTTTAGGTAAGTTTTCTTCATATTCAACTAACATTTTTTCTGGTGTCATCACTTGACCACCGATTTTGCTCAGCATCTTCGCTAATGTTTTGGAATGGTGCAAATGATACAATACATCGATCACATCATTTCTTTGACCGATCTCTTCGGGGTCCAATACACGACCATCTAGCCACTCTTGAGCAGACAACGTATCGCCATTGCCGGTACGCTTGGTCCACACAAGTTTAGGAGTAATCCCCTCTTTGGAGAGTGCCGCAAGCATCGGGGTCGTATTTCGTTTGATAAAGACTTTATCATTGTCCTTCAAGCCAATGTAGGCTTTGCCGGTGTCGCCTTTGATTGGTCTCAGGCGCCAATCTTGATCCAAGCGAATATCCATCCTAGCTTCTCTCCTTATTTCACAGTATCTCTTATTCTAGCTTCCTAAAGAGTCAACGTCAAGCGCATATGCGTTCGGTTTTTTCGAGTAACGTCCAGCCATCTTTATTGACTTTGCATTTTTTTCAAGCGGGCAGGTACATAGAAAACCAAAAAGAGTCCTGTAAATAACAAAAAGCCCAACAGCACTAGCACTCCTTGCCAAAGAATTGCCGCTCGGAACAAGCCGACTACACCAAAAATGAAAGCAGCTCCGCCTAATAATCTAAGCAATAGCCAATTAATGGCTGTCTGTTTTTGCCCTTCCTCGATTGGATATAAATGAGTCAAAATCATGTACTGAAACTCATTATACATCGGCAGTAGCTGAAAACCGATCAAATAAAGAAACATACATCCTAACCCTAGACTAAGCCACCATTCTTGAACAAAGAAAAGCACTAATACGCCAATCAGTGTCAAACGGAAAAAAAGCCCGCTATATTGTTCCCCTCGCAAAAAGCGGCGAGCATATAGATAGCGATAAGTCTGTTCCTGTCCAAAAGGAATCCTATTCAACAGACCATCTAAATACTTGCGGCGTTTGGCTGCTGCTGTGATTTGAGGTACATCTGTGAATAAGTTGATAAACCGATAAATGCGATGAAGTCTCGTTTCTTCCATGTGGATCATGCGATCCCAATCTAATAGAAGACCTGTCGGACGACACTGAAGGTTGAACCAAGCAGCTTGTAGAACAGCTAAGAGCAATCCAACCCAAGGTGCAACATACAGACTAGCTAAAAGGCTGCTTAATGCAGCAATCACCCACAGAACACGCTGGTTGTTACGCTGTTCTTGTCCTTGATAAAGAGACAAACGCTGTAACCAGAGATCCGTAACTTTTAACAACCAAATCGTCCCTAAATAAAAGAAAAAGCTCGCAAACGTTTGTTCAGTAACTACTACGACTAAAGGCATCGTCGCACCAACGACTAAAAAGGAGACCCCAAAAGGCAGCCACATCGAATAGCGCAGTGCTTGAGCAAGATAGTCCGCCATCTGCTTTTCTTTAGCTAAAAGAAAAATCAAATCTGCTGGTTTCACCAATGTTGCCAACTTGCCGACTGACAAAAGTGCCAACCAGATCAATAGCAATACGATCCCCCCTTGAGGGAACGGCCGAGGGAGCGTTTTTAACAAATTCGAATAATATAGACCCAATCCACCCATTAGAAATGTGCTGAGGATCGCAAAATGATCATTGAAAACATAACGCAAATAGCGACTCATCTGTTTCTGGTGTCGTTGCAAGCGTTGTGAGAAGAACCCCTTCATAGCTGACTCTCCTTTGTCAATGCTAAGTACAACTCATCGAGGGAAGCACCTTCAGCCCCAAATTGGCTTTGTAATTGCGACAGCGTTCCTTGGGCTCGAATCTCGCCATTGTGAAGCAGGATAAACTTATCACAATATTTCTCAGCTGTAGCCAAGATATGGGTCGACATTAAAATCGATGCCCCGGTTTGTTTCTTCTCATTCATCAATTCAAGCAATGCATTGATTGCCAATGGATCTAAGCCCAAAAAAGGCTCATCGATGATGTACAAACTTGGTTCAATTAGAAAAGCACACAAAACCATGACTTTTTGTTTCATTCCCTTAGAAAAATTTGCTGGAAACCAGTCCAACTTATTTTCCAAGCGAAATGTTTTTAATAACCGCTCCGCCCGTTGCAGTGCGACATCTTTGGGGATGTCATAGGCCATTGCCGTTACTTCGATATGCTCTTTTAAAGTCAATTCTTCATAAAGCGAAGGCGTTTCAGGAATGTAGCCGATCTGCTTGCGATACGCTTGTGGATCTTCTTTCAGCGATAGTCCGTTGATAGTGATTTTTCCAGTGTGAGGTTGTAGCAGACCAATGATTTCTTTAATCGTGGTACTTTTACCAGCACCATTCAAACCGATCAACCCCACAAGTTCACCATCCGCGATCGAAAAATCAATATTTTTTAGAACAGGTAGCTGTGTATAACCGCCTGTTACATTTTCTACTTGTAATGTCATTTTCGTTCCTCCAATATCGACTATTATACCATGAAGCAGCGGTCAAAGAGCAGTCATCTACTTCTTGAAATCTGCTATTTTCCGTTATTAGTTATTTGAACAACATACTCGTGTCCAGCTACTTGCAATGGTTCTTTTGGCAGCTCACTGCTACCAAAACGCTCGACCCACATGTCTGCTTCGGACGCATCAAAAATGACGGCTTGAATTGCTCCGGCAGCTAAACGGGTCGTAAAGGCTTGGACAGCGGCTGGATCTTCATAGGAAACAAATGTAACTGTTATTTCGTGATCAGGCGCCACGTTTTGCTTCACCCAATCCGTTGCTGCTTTTTTAAATTCGGATTGGGTTGGTTGTTGCTCAGTCTCAGAAACAACAGCCACTGTATAAACAACTTCTTTTGGTCTTGTCATCGAATAGATCAGCGAACCTCCTACTAGAATGACTGCTAGTCCTGCAATCAGCCACTCCTTATACGCATAGGCAAGATAGCTGATTTTTTCTCGTTTGGTCTTTTTTTTCTGTAATGTTTCTTTAATGATTGGTTTCATCGTATCCGTCCTTTTCTATTTCTGCTTTTAAGTCTATTGGTGCAAGCGGACAAATGCAAGCGTTTCTCTCCACAAACATCCGTACTTTACATGGAAAAGAAGCGATGGCCTGCTTTTGAAGGAATTCAAGAACAAAAACTGCCGAAATCAGCAGAATATGGTAAAGTAGGACTAGAAGAACAAGGAGGTTTATGAAATGGAAAATTGTATTTTTTGTAAGATCAACAATCGTGACATCCCTAGTTACAAAGTATATGAGGATGATCAAGTCTATGCCTTTTTGGATATTTCCCAAGTAACACCTGGACATACATTAGTTATTCCGAAAGTCCACGTAACGGATATTTTTGAGTATGATGAAGCCCTTGCTGCAGAGGTCTTTGCTCGCGTTCCTAAAATCGCTCGGGCAATCGAAAAAGCCTTTCCTGAGATCAATGGACTCAACATAATCAATAACAATAAAGAATTGGCTTATCAATCTGTTTTTCATTCCCATATTCATTTGATTCCTCGTTACGATGAAAAAGATGATTTCTCGATGCATTTCGGTAATCATGCAGAGGATTACTCACAGGAACAGCTAACAGAGATCGCTGAAAAAATCGGAAAGCTGGTGGACTAAATGATCGGTAACTTTATCAAAGGTTTGTTATTCGGCTCTCTCGCCGGCGGCTTAGGCGGGCTGCTATTTGCACCAAAAAGCGGTAAAGAAACCCGTGAACAAATGATTCGTTATGTCGATGAGACCACGGAAGCGACTCTTGAGTTTAATGAAAGTGTCAAAAACTTAAAAGATGCTGTCACATTGACGCGTAAAACGGTTGACGAAACGATTCCTGTTGTCAAAGAGTCTTTCACAAAAGATTTTGAATCATTCAAATTCCAAGCACAGCCAAGAATCGAGCGGATAAAGACCCACGTGGAACGTTTGAACCAACATGTCACGACGATACAAGCCAAATCAGTTCCCCAAGAAGAAAATAAGTAGCAAATATTGGAGAATCTATGAATTTTGTTTGAAACATCATTTGTTTTCTTCCCAATTAAAAAAAGAGTGTGGTATAGTATTAGCTGTGATTCTTTGAAATATTTAGAAAATAGGAGTGCTTAAACGAATGAAGAAAAAATTGATTTTAGCAGCAGTCAGTGCACTGAGCGTTTTGACATTAGCTGCTTGTTCCGGAAGTTCAAGTAATGAGATTGCAACCATGAAAGGCGGTAAAATCACGGTTGAAGATTTTTACGAACAAGCAAAAACAGATCAGAATAACCAAAGTCTTATCCGCCAATTGATCGTCTTAAAAGTCTTCGATCAAAAATATGGGGATGATGTTACAGAGAAAATGATCGACAAGCAATACGATCAAACTGCGAAACAATATGGCGACAGCGATAAATTTGAGTCTGCATTGGAAGCTTCTGGGCTTACTAAAAAAAGCTATCGTGAACAAATCAGACAGCAATTAGCATTACAAGAAGGGCTAAAAGCGAACATGGATATTGGTGATGATGAGCTGAAAGCAGCTTGGGATTCTTTCCATCCAGAAGTTGAAGCACAATTGATCAAATTGACTAGTGAAGATGATGCAAAAGATGTATTAAAAGAAGCTCAAAAAGATGGTGCTGACTTTAGTAAATTAGCAAAAGAAAAATCAACAGACACAGCGACTGCAGAAGATGGCGGTACAGTCAAATTCGACTCAACCTCAACAACTGTGCCAGCTGAAGTACAAACAGCTGCCTTTGCATTAAAAGATGGTGAAATTTCAGAGGTCATTTCTGCTACGGATGCTTCTACTTATACAACAAGCTATTACATTGTCAAAATGGTCAAAAACCAAGACAAAGGCAACGACATGGATAAATACAAAGATCAAATCACAGAAATCGCACAAAACACGCTATTGAACGATTCTACATTCGTGGCAAAAACGATTGGTAAAGAATTGAAAGCTGCCAATGTGAAAATGAAAGATGAAGATCTAGCTGATATTCTTTCTGACTATGTTTCTGCAGCAGAAACAAAAAATTCAACTGATTCTTCTGCTACAGATGCATCAGATAACAAAGAAAATGCAACTGATTCTACAAAAGAATCAACTGAAACAACTAGTTCATCTGCTACAGATTCCTCTGAAAAATAACAGCAAAAAAAGATTGGCAAAAGCCAATCTTTTTTTATTTATACATCTTTCGGCACATAAAAACTACGATTATCCATCCCAAAAATCCGCTCAGTGTATTCTCCTGGTTCCGTTAAGCGAATAGATGACAACATCATTTGCATAGAAGCATCGATGTTATCGATTTGATGCAGGATCTCCGCCTCCATAATTCTTGGGCGAACTGGTGAGCCATATTCCAACAATCCATGATGAGCCAAAACCATGTGCCGCAGCACAACGATATCTTCTTGTTTATCATCAAATTTCAGAGCAATACACGCTTGGGTGATTTCTTCATCTACTAGCACTAAATGTCCAACCAGATTTCCAGCTAATGTATACTCTGTGGTCATTGGTCCCGTCAATTCAATCACTTTTCCTAAATCATGCAGGATAATTCCTGCATACAAAAGCGGTGCATTGATTTCCGGATACTCTTTGACCAAAGATTTTCCGATTCGCAACATGGTCGTTGTATGGTAAGCCAATCCACTAGCAAAGGCATGGTGATTCCGTTTAGCTGCTGGAAAATCAAAAAATTCTTTCTTGTATTTATTCAGCAAAAAACGAACGATACGATTCCAATGAGGATTGGTGATTTCAAACAATGTCTGATTAATTTCCTCTTCCATGTCTTCTTTTTTCAGAGGGGCTCTTTCCATGTACTGGCTCGGGTCATGAGGTTCTTCTGGTTTTGCCAGACGCAGATGCAAAATCTTGACTTGGGGATTTCCTTGATAAACTTCTCGCTTTCCATCTAATAAAACGACCTTACCAGCCTCGAAGCGATTGATTTCTTCCTCAGAAGCATCCCAAAACTTTCCGTCGATTGTTCCAGAAGTATCTTGAAAAGTAAACGCGATAAACTTTTTGCCATTTTTTGCGATACGAACATCCGCATTTTTAATCAGCAAAAACAGTTGAAACGTCTCATCTACGGTCAATTCTCGAATTTTTTTCATGTTAACATTTGGCGCATAGCCAAATTTCTCACATCCTTTGACTAAGTTCTTGTACGGATTGCTGGTATTTATGATAATAGCTTACCATTTCTTGGTCAGAAGACAAACAAATTACTTGGTAATATTGGCCAAACTCAGCGAATAATTCCGCTAACCGTTCTTTTCGTGCACTATCATAATGCAACCAGCCATCATCGATAATGATGGGACTAAGCGGATGATTTTGTTGCAACGCAAGATAACCGAAGCGGATCGCCATGATCAGCTGATCTTTTGTTCCTGTTGATAGATCGATGATCGAGTAACTATCGCTAGCATTGCTGGCAACTAATTGCCCCTCATGCAGTGTTACTTGGTGATAGCGGTCATTGGAAAGCAATCTGAAATATATCGAAGCTTTTTCTAGTAATTGCGGCAATTGTTGCTCAGACAATTCAGTCGTCAAATCGGACAATACCGAAGCAGCTAATTGTCGACTGCTCCAAGCAAGAGCCAATTCCTCGATTTTTGCCCGCAGTTCGCTTTCTTCCTGATAGAGCTGGCTCAACGTACCGCTTTTTTGGCTGGCGGCTACTTCTAGTTCAAGCCGTTGCCTTTGCTCTGCCTTTTGTCGACTAAGCTGGTGCAGCTCTTTTTGCTTTTGTGCCACTTGCGTTTTCTTTTCCAGCAATTCTTCTTGTGTGATTGGTTCCGGGAAAATCGGATCCAGCATGACTGCTAATTCGGCTTCCCGCTTTGCCGCCCGCTGATGCGTCTCCCATTGTTTGAGCCAAAGACTGATTTCTGCTGGCTGATCAATGCCAGCTTGTGAGAGAATCTCTTGAGAAGCCGCCAACAATGCAGCCCGCTCCGCCTTTTTGCGAGCAAGTTGCTGCGCCAACAACGTGCTGGGCTGCTGTAAACGCGACAATTTAACAGCCTGCATCTCTTCATTGAATTCATGCAATAGCTGAGCCTGCTCCAGTATTGTCTTATTTTGCAGGGGCAACCAATCAGCAAAAGGTGTAAACACCGCTTGATAAGGCTGAAGCTGTTCTGTGACCTCTTGCAGTTGTTCTTTGGCTTCGCGAAGCTGATGAGCATACAACTGATAATTAGTAACATCTTCTTGGTACTGCAGCAAGAAGACCGGCCATCTGTGATAAGGTTCCGTGCCAAAAAAAGGTTGCAGCGCCTGACGCCATCGTTCATTCTGCTGTTTTTGTAAATTATTGGCTTCTGTCAGATCTGCGATCTCTGAGGCAACCAGATCCGTTTGCAACAATAACTCTTGCCATTGTTTTTTGCTGTCACCTTGTTTATGAGGACGTTGTTTCATTGCCTCCCAAATTGCTAGTCCAATACCAACGGTGCCAGCCGCTATACACAACCAGCGCCATGGAGACGGTAAAAAGAATGCTGCAACACAAGCAACCAAACCACCTACTAATGGCACCATAGGAATAGCCATTTTTTGCTCTCCCATCAATCCTGGGTGCGCCTGTTCCAACCGTGATAAAGCATGTTGAAGATGATTTTCCTTCTCTTCTAACCACTCTAAGCGCTTGTTTGCTTCCTCTAACTGGTAGTCGCTTTGCTCCAGATTCATTAATTGTTCCTGGATTTGTTCTGTCTGCAGTGGTGGTGATTCTTTTGACCATTGCCGTCTATTGATCAGCTGGTTCAACGCCATTCGTGCTTGTTGTTCCTTTTCTAGCGCCTGTTCCTGCCGATCCATCAATCGGGCCATCTCAACTTGTTTCTGAAGGATCTGAGTGATCAAATGTTCGTTGTCCAGATAAAAGAAATATTTATCTGAAGCTTGCCCTTGTTCCAAACGATCAAGTTCTGCTTCTTTTTGATGAATATCTTCTGTTAAGTGCTGATAGGTCTGATAAAATCTGCTGATTTCCTGAGCGTCTTTTTCTGTTACTGCAGCTGGCTGGCTTGATAGCTGTTGCCATTCTTCATACAATGGCCAATGGCTGATCTGTTGTTGAACAGCTTGATAAGCATCGCTTTGCACTTGCTGCTGTTCTTCTAATTGCCGCAATTCTTTTTGAATCTGTGAAATCTGCTGATACTGCTGTTGCAAGCGATGTTCTTCGCTTTCTTTTTGGGCAATTTTCTCCTGTAGTTTCTCCAAACGTTTCAACGCTTGGTTCAAAGGGAGTTTTTGTCCCCGCGGTTTATAATTTTGTTGATTGATTGCTTCATAGCGAGCCACTTGTTGCAGCATCTTTTGACTCCCACTGATTCCCAAAGAAATCAGTGCTTGATGCAATTCATTTTCTTGCAGCTTGTCAATTTGGGCAAGTTGTTCTTGCTGAAAAGTAAATACATCGAAAAACAACGTCTGATTCAAGGGTTGCAGCAACTGTGCCAGCATTTCCTCGTCGCCGGTCTGCCCGTTGAAATGGACTTTGGCTCTTCCTCGATCGATTTGACGGTAACGTTCGATCATCACTTCCCCGTAAGGTTCGACAACTAGCCACAATCTGCCTCCATAAGCGGCCCCATTTTTGGGGGTATAATCCTTTTTCTTAGCTGTTCTTTTAGGAAAACCAAACAGCATAGCCGCAATAAACTGATACAATGTCGACTTGCCGATTTCATTGTTGCCAAAAAGCAATTGATTTCCTTGGGAAAATTCAATCACTTGATCATGGTAACGGCCAAACCCAGTGATCTCTGCTTTTAAGATTCTCATACTTCTTCCTCCCACTGGAAATCATTCTCCAGCAAGTGTTTCGTCTGCTGTAAGACCTCTTCTTGAAAGGCACCTTGATCAATCCCGCGATAAAGCAACGGATGACGAAGCAAATCATTCAGTCCCTCAGCAAAAATAGACGGGTCTTGATAAATAGTTAGTAATTGATCAACATAGGACGCCGGGATCGCTAATGGAATTTTGTCTGTCTCTGTTTTGTAGACTTCGATTGCATAAATTGTCTGTAATACGTCTCTTGACAGCTGCTCGTTCAAATAGGCGATCATTTCATTTTTTTCGGTTTCAGAAAACCAATCTGAAGATAACTGATCCGTATCTGTCAGCACTAATTTGATCAGTCGTGGCTGACTCGTGTTGACCTCCTTCAAGATCGTTTGCAAAATTGAACGCTGATCCTTACAAGCTGCTAATGAGACCTCTTGTTGTGCCCATGTGATTTCTGCTACGTCGACCGTCTGGATCTCGGTACCATGGGAACTCAAAGCGGCTAAAACAACGCCTGTATCTTGTTCTTTTTGCGTTTTGCCTTGTGGGGTCCCTGGATAAACGATCGCAGGCTCTTCTGAAAGGATCTTAGGAACATGAATATGACCTAGTGCCCAATAATCATAGCCTTTCTGCTTCATTTCACTCACAGAAAATGGTGCATAATGTTCCCCTGCACTATCCCCGTGGTACATACCGATATGGAAATCAACCGCTTGGCGATTAGGAAATTCCCTGATCTTGTTCTGTGTAATCCAAGGCTGCTGATAACTAAAGCCACTGATAGCATAGGTCTCACCATTTCTGGTTACGCCTTTGATCGTTTCAACCGTCTCACTGGGAAACAGCACAACATTCTCAGGAAAATCAAACCAATAACGCTGCGGATCATAGTAATCATGGTTACCAAAGATCATATAGACAGGGATCTCTGCTGACGCAAGTCGGGAAATCTCTTGAAAAAAGTCATGCTGGATCCGCAGACTTGGACGGGCTTGGTGGAAGGTATCCCCCGCCAAGAGAACAAAATCCACTTCATGCTCCAGTGCCGTATCAACCAGTTTTTTGATTATTTTTCGATTGATCAGCGGAAGCTGCTCTTTGACGTTATCCGATAACATGCGGATCCCTTCGAAAGAACGATCAATATGCAAGTCAGCACTATGTAAAAAACGCATGATACCTTTCCCCCTTTTGCTTCTATCATAACATTTCTTTGTTTTTTCGTCAGCAAAATACGAAAATTTGTTCGCCTTTTTGAACAAAAAATTCGAAGGGTCGAGGAAGTCCCCGATCCTTCGAATGTTGTCCGCTCAAATTAGCCTCTAACGCTATCTAAAGCACTGTAAATTGGCATAGAATTGGCACAAGTCCGAGGCCTCTGTTTGAGACCCCCTCTTGGACTCTTTTGTGCTGCGGTAAGTCAGCAGGCTAGCGCTTAGGCTTCGTATAAGTCCCGCACAGGGCCCATGATGATTCGATTCAAATCATTGGCCACCAGACTAAATGCTTGCTCTTTTTGCATCAATTCCGAAACGATTGGATCTTGCTGAATTTTTTGAGAGAGTTCTTGTGCTTGCTGTGCTTCTTCTTCTGTCATTTCTTGGCCTGCCATCATTTTTTGTTGCAAAGCTTGTTGCAAGCCTTGGAACTCCTTGAATAAGCTATACGCTTCTTGGTTTTCTTTCAAACGATCAAACGAGGCTTTTAAATCTTGAAACTGTTCGGATTCTCGTAATTCTCGTTCTAATTGATTCGCTGTGTCATAAATATTTGCCATACTGTTCCCTCACTTTGTTTTTTTCTTATTATAACATACTGTTCGGATGCACATGCAGTAGAAGCTAACATCAATTACCATTGATCGTATTCCATAGATTACCAAAAAGCTCTTTGGTTCCTTGTTTGACACGCTCACCAAAATCTTTTAATCCTTCTTTGGCATTTTCGGCAAACTCGTCAACTGATTTTTTCCAGTCATCGTTGTCCGTTGATTCATTTGGATCTGGCACTTCATCTGCTGCCATCAGTTTCCCACCAGTCATATAGGCATCTGCTACTTGGAACTGACTTCCTTGGCTGTAAGGCAACAGACTTTCGGCTTCCGCTTTAAATATCTTGCCGACGACTTGCCCGCTGGTTCCAGTCAAATAGTGTTCGGCACTCGTTTGTTCAAAGCCCAGCCAGGTGGAGATTACGAGATCAGGTGTATACCCAACGATCCACTGATCATTGACTTTTGATAAATCAAAGTTTGTTTCCGTTGTCCCGGTTTTTCCTGCGATCGTAAAGCCATAAGGGCTAGCGCTGACCCCAGTTCCATTAGAGAAGGTACCCAGCATCATGCTTGTCATCTTGTCTGCTGTTTCTTTGGAGATGACTTGTTTTCCTTTGACTGAAGTATTATCTACAATAACCGCGCCCGTTGAATCAACGATTTTGGTGATCAAATGCGGTTGGTAGTAATAGCCTCCGCTAGCAAAGACACCATACGCGGCAGCCATGGTCAACGGTGATTCGCCAGTTTCCAATCCGCCTAACGCCAATCCCCAATATTTGTCCGATTCTGACAATGTTAGCCCAAATTCCTGAGTCTTTTTGTATCCGCGGTCGAGACCAATTTCATGAAGTGTCCAAACAGCTGGCAGATTTAAACTTTGAGCCAATGCTTGATACATCGGCACTTCACCGGAATAGGTCCCATCGTAATTCTTTGCCTCATAATAACTTTGAGGTTTGTCTTCCAAAATACTATCTGGATTATAGCCCGCTTCGATTGCAGGTGCATAAACACTGATGGGTTTGATTGTCGAACCTGGCGAGCGTTTCATTTGGGTAGCAAAATTGAACCCGCGAAAAACATGTTCGCCTCGTCGCCCTACCAATGCTTGAACACCGCCAGTTGTCGGATCTAATGCCACCGAACCTGATTGGACCATCGTTCCATCAGACGCATTTTCTGGAAAGAGCGCATCGTTTTTATAGGCAGCTTCCATTTGTGCCTGATAGTTTTGATCCAGTGCTGTGTAGATTTTGTATCCACGATTCATCACATCATCCGCATCAAGTCCGTAAGACTCCGCTTCATCGATCACTGCATCGAAGTAATAAGGATATTTATAGCCAGATTCTGAATTACCATAGCCATCGTACAACAGGCTAGCTATTGAAACTTGCTCTTCTTGATCGGCCACAGATTGATCCAGCATTTTGTTGTCTACCATCAGTCCTAGAACAGTATCTCGGCGGTTCGTCGCATTTTCTGGATGATCGATAGGATTATAAATTGATGGGCCTTTAAGCATACCTACTAAGGTAGCTGCTTCTCCCACCGTCAAATCTGAAGCATTGACACCAAAATATTTGAGCGAAGCATCTTGAATCCCCCAGACTCCGTTACCGAAATAGGAACTGTTCAAATACATTTCCAATATTTCATCTTTTGAGTATTTTTTTTCGATTTCAATCGCTAGAAACAGTTCTTTGGCTTTTCGACTAAAGGTTTGATCGAGAGAAAGATAGGCATTCTTTGCTAGCTGTTGCGTAATTGTACTCCCACCGCCACCTTCTGCACTACGATTGACTACCATCCGCAAGGCCGCCCGAGCGATCCCTTTGATATCAAACCCATGGTGATTATAAAAATTGCGGTCTTCCGTTGAGATCAGTGCGTGAACGACTGCTGGGGAAATGCTTTTTAAATCAACATAGGTGCCCTTTTGAGAATAGAGCTGCCCAGCTTCTTCTCCTTTAGCATCGTAGATCACAGTGGACTCTTTCAATCCTGATTCTAATTCACTAACTTTGGTATTCTTGGCGATATAAAACAAGTAACCGCTCATCACTAAAATACCCACTAAAGTCAGTAAAATAACTATTTTATTCACATGATATTTCTTCCAAATGCGTTTGCGCCATTGATGGAATTGCTGTAGATAAGGCTTGATCCAACGCCAGAAAGTTTGGATCGATTCTTTTATCTTGTGAAGGATTTGTTTCAAATCCATTTCTCCACGCTCCTTTTAACAAAGTGTAGCATAAATCAAACCGTTTGGAATACGGCTCTAGCAGTAAATTTCATCCACAAAAGATTGCTCGTCAATTCTATCAGCGAAACTTCTGTTTTTTGTTGTTTTTTTTATAAGAAAATCTTAAAGATGCTATAATAGCAAATAGATCACAACTTAGAAAGGGATTTTTATGGAATATACCATTACATTACCTAATGACCATCCCCGAACAACGATTCGGGAATTATTAGAACAAGAATGGCTCGTCCCTCGCAAAGTACGCCATTTACTGCGAACCCGCAAAAATGTACGCGTCAACGGTGAAACAGCCCTTTTTCATCAGGAAGTAGCAGGTGGGGATCAGCTCACGCTTCTTCTAGAAGAAGCAGATTACACGTATCAGCCAGTGATTTCTGGGAACAAAGAGAAGATTACGGTGTTGTTTGAAGATGAACATCTGATCGTTGTCAATAAGCCCGCTGGTATCAAAACCCACCCCAACCAACCAAATGAAACCGACACACTTATGAATGATCTGGCTGCATATCTTGCACCAGAGACAAGACCCTATGTCGTTCACCGATTAGATAAAGAGACCAGCGGCGTCATTTTATTTGCTAAAAACCCCTTAGTCTTGCCCATTTTGGGACGAATGCTTGAAAGTAAGCAAATTTATCGTCGCTACCAAGCAACAGTCTGGGGACAATTGGATCAAAACCAAACCATTCGCAAAAAAATCGGACGCGATCGCCACGACCGTCGCAAACGAGTCATTGACCCACGCAATGGCTTATCTGCGGTGACACACGTTGAGATTGCCGCTCGCAATGCCCAAACGACTTCGATCTATTGTGTATTAGATACAGGACGTACGCATCAGATTCGTGTCCACCTTGCTAGCATTGGACATCCTATCGTCGGAGACCCTCTTTATCAGAAAAAAACTGCAGCTCGCCTTGAGCTGCATGCTTATGAACTTTATTTGACCCATCCATTCTCACAAGAGTCACTGCAGATCAAAGCGCTGCCTGGGCTCTGGTGATGGACAGAATGTTTCTGAAGCAGCAGAAACATTGCCTCTAGTCTCATTCAACATACCGGGCACAGCCGTCAGGCTTCATTCGCTGCAACAATTCAATCATCCGCTGGTTCAGCAGAAAGCTGTGCCAGCTCTTTTTCTGTCACTGAACGATACTCTCCTAATGCCAAATCTTTCGGCAGTTGTAAACCGCCCATTCGAGTACGCTTGAGATAAGTCACTTCTTTTCCCACTGCCTGCACCATTCGTTTTACTTGGTGAAACTTCCCTTCATGCAAAATCAAGGTAATCGTGGATGTCTCGGACTGCTCGTCTACCTTTAAAATCGTCAGCTGTGCCGGCAAGAGAGTTTCCCCATCCAGTTCGATTCCTTGGAGAAATTGGTGACGATCCTCTTCGGTCATGATCCCTCGAACTTCTGCATAATACTCTTTTTCGACGTGTTTTTTGGGTGACAATAACCGATGAGCTAGCTGGCCATCATTCGTAATTAGCAGTAGTCCTTCGGTGTCTTTATCCAAACGACCGACTGGAAAAAGATCCCGGCGATAATCTTCCGCCGCAAACAAATCCAAGACCGTCTTTTCCGGATCGGTCGTTGCAGAAATCACACCAGCCGGTTTGTTCAATAAATAATAGAAATCTTTCTGGTAACGTACCAGTTCTCCTGCAAACGAAACCTGATCCTCTTGTTCAGCTACTTGGAATTTATCACTTTTGACTTGTTGCCCATTGACCGCAACAAAGCCTTTCTTGATTGCTTGCTTCACTTCTTTTCGTGAGCCATACCCCATATCTGCTAAGAATTTATCTATTCGCATGTTTTCTCGCCTCTTTCTTTGCGATCTTTTTTACTGAAAAAACCGCCTGATCGATCCATGCGATCTCAGCGGCTAATCAGGTTTATTGGGTTATTTGATTCGCAATTTCTTACGCAAACGAATCATTGATGAGCCCAGTAGTTTTTCTGCTAAGCGGATTTTCAATGCCATATAAATATAGGCCCCGCCACCGACTGCTGCAACCAGTAGAGAAAGAATAAAGGCTTGGACTTTGCGATCCGAACTTAAGACCAGACCAAACAATTGCCGAGCAATCAGCGCGATCACTAACATAATGAGAGTCATCAGGAAAATCAAAACCGTTCTTCTAAAGGTCAACTTGGCATTGAAGTGGCCTTTAGTCAACATTTTTCTAATATTCAGCCAGCAAGTCACACCAAGTGCCAATGTTGTAGAGACTAAAGGACCATAAACTTGGAACAGCCAGATGGCCGGATACTGCAAAATAAATTTTAGCAACAAACCAATAAAGAAGAAGATAACCGCTTCTGTGTTATGGTACATCCCTTGCAGCATGCTAGAAGTCAGCATGAACAAGCCCAGGATTAAGCCAGAGATACAAGCAGCAACGAGGACGCTTGCCCCTAATGTATCCGGTCGATAAAACAATGTATACAATGGATACGCCAATACGATCATTCCAAACGTAGCAGGCAGCATGACAAAGGAATACAACTGGAGGTTATTACTGATCAATTTAGCTAAATTTCCTTGATTCTTTTTCGCTACTGCTTCACTGATTAAAGGTAACCCTGTAGATGCCATCGACGTTGCTAAGCCGATCACGACCATTGTCAGCTTGTCTGGATTGCTGCCAAAGATTGCCATCATGTCTAAGAGCTGATCATTTGAATATTGTGTAAATCCTTTCATAATTCGAACAAAGGTATACTGATCCACTAGTTTAAAAATTGTGATCCCAGAACCAACAATAATAAAAGGAATCGCTTCTTTGATGGTGGATAAAACCAATTCTTTGGTTTGGATCTCTGTTTCTTCTTTGCTCATGTCCAGCAAAACATCCATCCGAACCCGCTGCTTCTGGAAATAATAAACCAAAACCAGAACACTTGCTAAAACGCCGATAAAGGCAGCAAACGTTGATTGAGTCACAGCAGCTGTATAGTCGCCTTCTACCACCCGCATGATAATAAACGTTGCCAACAGCATATAGAAGACTCGCGCGATCTGTTCAACGATCTGAGAAATCGCGAATGGTTTCATGTCTTGATTTCCTTGGAAATATCCTCGCATCACACTCATACATGGAAAGACCAAAAGTGCCACGCTTAAGGAGCGCATCGTTGGAATCAATTCTTCTCCGCCACCAGATGCGGTTGCCAGCCAAGGAGCGGCTATGTACATGATACCAGCAGTTACTACCCCAAATCCTGCCATCAACTGTAAAGCTCTCAGGAACAAGCGCTGACTTGTACGATACTCTTCTCTTGAGTTGTAGTAGGAAATCTGTTTCGCAATCGCTGCTGGAATTCCTGCAGTAGAAATCATCAAAAACAAAGCATAGACATTGTAACCCATTCCAAACAATGCATTTGCTTTATCTCCGTTGGCTCCCATCCAGTAGTACCACGGCAAAATATAGATCGCACCGAGCAACCGAGAACCAATGTTTCCCAGTGTCATCCAAGCCGATCCTTGAGCCATTTTTTCTTGTGTCGTTAATTGTTTTGACGCAGATTGCGTATGATTATCCATGGCAGTTCTCTCCAACTTTCTACAAACATATCCCCTTCATTTTAATTCGAAAAAGGACTTCGAGCAATCTATTTTTGCAACATATTAAAGTTTCTTCACATTATTGAAGAAGAACAACCAATCGCATGCTGTCTTCCATTCGATTTGCCTGAATATGCTATAATAAACTAAACTTTTTGAAACGAGGAGAACCAAGATGTCACTACTTACCATTACCCCCCATCAGATCCGCGGGTTGTTGATCGAAGCAAATCTATTAAAAGAGTTTATCGGCCAAGAATGGCATTATACCGTTCCACAAGAAATGAACGACTTGATCTTTACCTCATTAAGTTATGATTCGCGTCAGACAGACGCAAATACGCTATTCTTCTGTAAAGGTGCCGCGTTCAAAGAAAGCTATTTGGAAAGTGCCGTTGCTCAGGGTCTTCAATGTTATGTTTCGGAACACCCTTATGAAAATTGTTCCGCCTATGGCATCATCGTTACAGATATCCGAGCAGCCATGGCTTGTATTGCCCAGGCTTTTTACAACAATCCGCAAGATCAGCTGTTTAAAATTGGAATCACAGGAACAAAAGGCAAAACGAGCTGTGCTTATTTTGTGCGGGAGATTTTAGCCAAAACAACCAATCAGAAAGTAGCTTTTTTCTCCTCTGAAGAAAATACTGTTGACGGAAAGAACTATCAGGAAGCAGTTTTGACGACTCCGGAAACGTTAGACTTGTATGCTATGATGGCCGAAGCAGTCGCTAATGGTATGACACATCTAGTAATGGAAGTCTCTTCCCAAGCTTATAAAACCAAACGTGTCTCTGGGATCACTTATGAAATTGGAATCTTTCTAAATATTTCGCCCGATCATATCGGTCCAGTAGAACATCCGGACTTTGATGATTATCTTTTCTGCAAACGCGAGTTGATCCACAATAGTAAACAAATGATCATTAACCGACAAAGCGATTATTTTGAACTATTAAAAGAAACTTGTGCTGCTCATCAAGTACCATTGATCACCTATGGCCAATGCGATGGAGATTATCAAGTATTACCAGCGGAATCGGGCGATCCTAAATCATTCCGCATCCATTCTGAAAAAGATATTCTTCTTGTGAATGGCGACTATCAGTTGGCTTTGCTAGGAGAATTCAATCACGACAATGCTACTGCTGCAATCGTTGCTGCTTGTCTTGCGGGAGCTACCCAAGAAGAAGCACAATCTGTCTTGCCTAATGTAACGATTCCAGGACGAATGATCGTTCTGGAAAAACAAAATGGCGCATTGATCATCGTTGATTATGCCCACAACTACTTAAGCTTTAAGTCATTGAGTGAGCTAGCCCATACATTGCGGCCAAAAGGACGGCTGATTTTTGTGACCGGCAGTGCCGGCGGCAAAGCAGAATCACGACGTCCTGACATGGGTCGAGCGCTTTCTGAGTATGCAGATAAAGTCTATTTAACTTCTGATGACCCTAACTTTGAGGATCCTCGTGCTATTGCTGCCGAGATAGCCGCTGCGATCACTGCACCTACTGTCATTATTGAAGAACAGATGGACCGCAGCCTTGCGGTCCAATCAGCGGTTGCTGAAGCCGCTAGTCAAGATATCGTGATTCTAGCTGGTAAAGGCGCTGAGCAATATTTGAAAGTCAATGGTCAAAAAGAACCTTATGAAGGTGATTTGCAGATCGCTCAGCGTTTGCTTTGATTTTTTCATTGCCTCACCTATCCGTTAACAACAAACACCCAAAGAATGACAGCATCAAGCGGGTCATCCTTTGGGTGTTTATTTTTGTGTCTATGCAAATGCCTCTTAAAAAGTTCTTGATTTAAATACCTTGCTGAAAATTATGGTTGTTCATCCTCATAGGTTTCATAGACATAAGGAGCACCATCATAGCGAAATTCTGTCGAGATTGCTGCGTCCAAATCTTCGGTATACATGAATTTGCTGAAAGGAAACAGAAAGACTTCGCCGTCTTTCGTTTTTTCCGCTTCCACTCGGTAAATTAGCTGGTCCGCAGTCAATTGCTGATTCAGCTGTTCCAGCACGTCATCGATCACTTCTTCTTCTTGGTAACCTGCTTTTGCTACTCGTTGATAATCATTGAAAAAAGCCTCTTGACCTTCAAAAGATTGATAGTCCATTTTTATTCCTTCTTTCTGCGCTTTCATTTGCGTTAATTCTATTATACGAGACCCCTCTTAGTTCAGCGAATGATTTGATTGCCGTTTCACTTAGAAAGAGTCAGCTGACTAGAAAAATATGTCAAATTCATTTCAAGTGTATTACGAATCAATGATTTGACAAAATCGCATTGAAGACTTTTTCATTTTTTGTATAATGGGACATAGAGAATATTAAAGGGGCAGACGCAATGAACAGCACAAAGAAAAAAATCTTCTTTGGAACAGGGGCAACAGTAGGTTTTCTAGCAATGATCGCATTGGTCGGACAATTTTTAGTAGCAAACCACTTGATCGGCACAAATGATACTTCCACAGAAATCTTCACTCGCGCAACATATCCAAATGGCTTTCTATTGGTGATCTTTATTCCATTAGTGGCTACAGCTGTATTGTTTTACGGCATTATTCGCAAAAAATAGTATGCAGCGGCAGTTGATGTTTGCATCAGCTGAACCGCTGCTTTTTTGTACAAAAAAAGCGAGGACAGAAGTGTTAAACTCCGAGAAATAAGAAGGACTACACAGAAATTGCTTTTCAAATTTTTGGGTATTTCGACTTATTTCTCGGAGTTGCATCTGCTCCGACCGTTTAGACATGTTTAGAGGGACTGTGCCATAAGTCATCATCCAACAAGTTAAACCGAATAATAGTCTATTGCTAGGATAGATTCCTCTGACTTTTGCGACGAGGAGTCCCTGCACCGCAGGAGCAATAATCATTAATGTTCGGATAGTTTTACTTGTAGGAGACTTATGGCACAGTCCCTCTTTTCAATTAATTAGCGACGATATTGACCAATTTATTTGGTACAACGATGATTTTGCGAATCGTTTTTCCATTCAATTGTTCTTTTACCAGTTCATTTGATTGAGCTAACTGTTCGAGCGTCGCTTTGTCTGCATCCGCAGGAACTTTAGCTTTTGCGCGAACTTTGCCGTTCACTTGGAATACCACTTCGATTTCATCTTCGACTAGCGCACTTTCATCATAAGTTGGCCATGGCACATAAGAGATGCCCTCTTTATTTCCGAGAATTGCCCATAGTTCTTCACCGATATGAGGGGCAATCGGTGCCAACAATTGGACAAATCCAGCAACATATTCATATGGTAGTGCATCGGACTTATATGCTTCGTTCACAAAGACCATCAGCTGTGAAATAGCCGTGTTGAAATGAAGCTGTTCAAAATCTTCGGTAACTTTTTTAACTGTTTGGTTGTAAACTTTACTTAGTTTGCCATCATTGAATGTAGTAATTCGATCACGCATTTTGCCATTTTCATCCACGATCAAACGCCAAACGCGGTCTAGGAATTTACGGCTACCTTCCAAGCCGTTTTCATTCCAAGCGATCGATGCATCTAATGGACCCATGAACATTTCATACATGCGCAGTGTATCTGCTCCGTATTGTTCGATGACATCATCCGGATTTACGACGTTTCCGCGAGACTTCGACATTTTTTCATTGTTTTCCCCAAGAATCATCCCTTGATTGAATAATTTCTGGAATGGTTCTTTTGTCGGTACGACACCAAGATCATAAAGGAACTTATGCCAGAAACGAGCATAAAGTAAATGAAGCACCGCATGTTCTGCCCCACCAATATAGATATCTACTGGTAACCAGCGTTTCAATTTGTCAAAATCGGCTAAGCGATTCTTATTGTGAGGGTCGATAAACCGCAAGAAATACCAAGAACTCCCCGCCCATTGCGGCATCGTATTCGTTTCACGACGTCCCTTCATGCCTGTTTCTGGATCAACGACATTGACCCACTCGCTGACATTCGCCAATGGCGATTCACCTGTACCACTTGGCTTGATATTATCGGTTTTTGGCAAGCGTAGTGGCAATTGCTCTTCCGGAAGAGTGGTTGTAGTACCGTCTTCCCAATGAATGATCGGGATAGGCTCACCCCAGTAACGCTGCCGAGAAAACAGCCAGTCTCGCAGACGGTAGCTGATTTCTTTTTTACCGACTCCTTGTTCTTCTAACCAGTGGTTCATTTTTTCAATTGCAGCTTCTTTATCTAGACCATCCAGAAACTCTGAATTGATATGAGGACCGTCTTCAGTATAAGCAGCTTCTTCAACGTCTCCCCCAGCCAGAACAGAAATGATTTCTAACCCAAAAGCTTTTGCAAATTCATGGTCACGTTCGTCATGAGCTGGCACAGCCATGATCGCACCAGTACCATATGAAGCCAACACATAGTCAGCAATCCAAATTGGCACTTCTTTCCCATTCGCTGGATTGACCGCATAGGCCCCTGTGAAGACACCCGTCTTTTCTTTAGACAAATCGGTCCGATTCAAATCGGACTTCTTCGCTGTTTCTGCTACATATGCCTCAACTGCTGCTTTTTGCTCCGGTGTAGTGATGGCTTGTACCAACTCATGTTCAGGAGCCAAAACCGTATAAGTGGCACCGAACAATGTATCTGGTCGTGTCGTAAAGACGGTGAATGCTGCATCGCTACCCGCTACTTTGAAGGTGACATTGGCACCCACAGAACGACCGATCCAATTCCGCTGCATTTCTTTGATGCTCTCAGGCCAATCAACTTCTTCTAGATCATCTAGCAAGCGATCCGCATAAGCCGTGATCTTCAACATCCACTGACGCATAGGTTTGCGAATAACATCGTAGCCGCCGCGTTCACTTTTGCCATCGATCACTTCTTCATTGGCGATAACCGTTCCTAACTCTGGAACCCAATTGACAGGAACCTCGGCTTCATAAGCCAATCCTTTTTCATAAAGTTTGGTAAAAATCCATTGCGTCCATTTATAGTACTCAGGATCTGTCGTGTTGATCTCACGATTCCAATCGTAACTAAACCCCAGTGAATTGATTTGACGACGGAATGTTTCAATATTTTTTTTCGTAAACTCGGCCGGATCATTCCCCGTGTCCAATGCATATTGTTCAGCAGGCAACCCAAAAGCATCCCAGCCCATGGGATGAAGAACGTTGAATCCTTGGCTGCGCTTGAAGCGGCTTAGAATATCCGTCGCTGTATATCCTTCTGGATGCCCTACGTGCAATCCTTGTCCAGAAGGATATGGGAACATGTCTAACGCATAAAACTTTGGTTTATCCGGTTGATCGTGGGTATTGAACTCATTTTTCTTAGCCCAATATTTTTGCCATTTTTTTTCAATTTCTTTGTGATTGTAGTTCACTATGGACGCCTCCTAAAAATTGGTGCTCTGACTTGATCAAAAATCAGCAGAACTTAAAAAAAAGTCCTATAAAAATCACTATTGATTTTTATAGGACGTTATAAACGTGGTACCACCTAATTTTATCTGTTATGAAACAGACCTCGATGTGTTAACGACCATCGCCGTATCTGCCTACTTTGAGCGGTTCTGAGAAACACTCATTTCAGTCAAATATCACTTGAAGGCGAGTTCGAAAGGTCTTCTGTGCATTTCCACCAGCCATGCACTCTCTTGATTCCAACACGTTTCTACTATTCCTTCTCAAATGTGAAAGATTCTTTGCACTTATCCTATCAAAAAAACAGCGGAATAGCAATCTATTTTACGCGAACGCTTTGGCCAGGATAAACAAAGTTGTCTTTAATGTTATTCCATTGAATAAATTGATCTCTGGAAATACCAAATTTATCCGCAATTCCCCAGACAGAATCGCCAGATACTACGGTATAGTTGCTCGTACTTGCCGTCTGATTCGCAGCCGTTGCCGTACCGCTGACCCGTACGCTTTGACCAGGATAGACGTAATCATTTTTGATATTGTTCCAACTGCGGAATTGGTCCATCGTGATACCAAATTTATTAGCAATCGACCAAACCGAGTCCCCTGACGCAACGGTATACTTTTGACTGCCAGCTGATGAAGAAATGCTCGTAGAAGCTGTGGTCGGGCTACTTGTCTGTTTATTTCCAGAATTTTTTACGACTAAGCGTTGACCAGGATAAATAAAGTCATTTTTGATATTGTTCCAGCTGCGCAATTGATCCATCGTGATGCCATGCTTATTCGCCACACTCCAAACCGAGTCCCCTGACGCAACGGTATAACTACCAGCATTGGTTACAGAACTTATTGCTGTAGTCTTGTTGGCCTGACTTTTTGACCCAGTACCATTTTTTACGACTAAGTGTTGACCAGGATAAATAAAGTCATTTTTGATATTGTTCCAGTTGCGCAATTGATCCATCGTGATGCCATGCTTATTCGCCACACTCCAAACCGAGTCCCCTGACGCAACGGTATAACTACCAGCATTGGTTACAGAACTTATTGCTGTAGTCTTGTTGGCCTGACTTTTTGACCCAGTACCATTTTTTACGACTAAGTGTTGACCAGGATAAATAAAGTCATTTTTGATATTGTTCCAGTTGCGCAATTGGTCCATCGTGATACTATGCTTGTTCGCCACACTCCAAACCGAGTCCCCTGAAGCAACAGTATAACTACCAGCACTTGCTGTCGTGGTAGATATGGTCCCTGTATTCGTCGTTTGTTTGGCAGTACCACCATTGATCGTCAGTTTTTGTCCTGGGTAGATAAAATTATTGCGAATATTGTTCCAGCTACATAGCTGATCCATTGTGATGCCGAATTTATTAGCGATTCCCCAGACAGAATCCCCTGACGCAACTGTATAGCCTTGACTACCAGAAGAAACTGACGATGTCGCTGCTGGCTTGCTGACAGGATTTGTAGCGGTATTAGGCGTACTGACCGTTGCTCCACCACCGGCATTGCCTGAAGCTGGTGTATCATATTTAGTCAAGCCATACTGCTGGATCACCGTATTCAATGAAGAAGCATAGTTGGGAGCTGTTGCGTAACGCCCCGTCAACCATTGGGTTGCATCACGGTAAGAAGACGTATTGCTCTTCCAAGCACCTGCATAATAATAATTACCGTTTCCTAGCGAAACATTTCTTAATGTTCGTGCGTTGTCTTCAAAAGATTCTTTGTAAGAAGGGTATTTTTTGAAGGGTTCTTTCATAGTCAACCATTGATTGTTTAAATACTCTGCTGTGTTCATATAGACTGTCTGACCATTATGACTGCCCTTGATTCCAAAAAGATTATGGTTAGGTGATTGGGACAGGGCACTTCTTCCCCAGCCGCTTTCAAGAATGGCTTGTGCGATCATGACTGAAGCATAAAGATCATTTGCTTGGGCAACAGGCTGTGCATAAGTTGCGATTTCTGTAATGAATGCTGCTGTATTAGGTGCAGCAAAGTTACTTCTCACCACAGTATTTTCTACGGCATCCGCTTGAACTGGAGTCAGCAAAGGCGCTACTACTGAGCAAGCGGTTATGGTTGTCCCTACAACAGCGGCACTTTTTCTCATCGTTTGATAAAATTCACTGGACTGTCCTTCTCTGCGACGCTCTTTGCGCGATAAACTCATGTTCATGAACGTTCCTCCGTCTTCTATTTTTTTCCTACGTTTAGTATACAATTTCTTAAGATTTTATAAAAGTTATTTCCTTCTTTTCGCCAAACTGTAAACTCTTTGTAATCTAACGTACATTATTCGAAAGAAGAAGTAAGCAACAATTTCTTGTTATACAATATTGTCCCTCAAGAAACACCCCTGCGCCACTGTCTTTTGTCCCTCCAAGATAAATGGTATAATAGACAATAGACTCACTATGTTTGCCTGTAGAAATGAGGATTTTTTTATGAACAAAAAACTGTATTATCAATTCGCCGGCAGCTGTTTTTTGCTGCTCTTTGCCTTTTTAGGCTATGTTGTCAAATTCTATCCAACTTGGCTGAATCCTTTCGATGAAAGTAGCACTCGTTTGATCCGTAGCGGTTACCCTTTTTTGACTGACTTTTTCCTATGGGTGACCAAGTTTGCTAATCCAGTAACGATTGGGCTGCTTTTCATTGTTGTATTGGTCGTGTTGCTTATCAATCGCTTCTATTCCGAAGCACTGTGGCTCAGTTTCGGTACGATTGGCATCTCAGCGGTCTTCAATCCGTTGATTAAATTATTCTTTATGCGAGAAAGACCAACACTGGAACATTTAGTGTTGGAGACAAGCTCTAGTTTTCCTAGCGGACACTCCACTGGCAGCATGGTATTTTATGGAACCTTACTTTTGCTGATTCCTGTCTTTTTCCAGTCACAAGCGTTACGCTGGGGTATGAGAATCTTGCTTGGCTTACTGATTTTTCTGATCGGTATCAGTCGGATCTATCTAGGTGTTCACTTTCCTAGCGACGTACTCGGCGGATTTTGTGTGGGACTCTCTTGGCTGTTACTGACCTATCCGTACTATTTAGAAAAGCGTTTTGTCTGGCGTTTCCAACAAAAACAATCTTAGAAAAAAGAAAAGAAGGTAAAATCCATGAATTCATTCCCCTATGCCGAAAATCAGCATAAACGTTACCATTCTTGGAATTATGCATTGCGTCAGGAATTTGGTGAAAAAATCTTTAAAGTACCGATCGATGCTGGCTTCGACTGTCCCAATCGAGATGGTACTGTTGCAAAAGGTGGTTGTACCTTTTGCAGCGTATCTGGTTCAGGCGACATGATCGTTGCACCTGAAGCCCCGCTGCCCGTTCAATTTCATAAAGAAATCGATATGATGCACAAAAAATGGCCCCATGTCGATAAGTACATCGTTTATTTCCAAAATTTCACCAATACCCATGCCCCAGCTGCAGTCATTCGAGAGCGGTTTGAACAAGTTTTGACCATGCCAGGTGTCGTTGGTGTTTCTATCGGTACACGTCCTGACTGTCTTCCAGACGATGTGGTAGACTATCTAGCTGAATTGAACCAACGCTTTTATTTGTGGGTGGAGTTAGGGTTACAAACAACCTTTGAAACCACCAGCAACGCAATCAACCGTGCGCATGATTATCAAACATATCTTGATGGTGTCGCTAAATTGAGAAAACATGGCATTCAGGTTTGTACCCATTTGATCAATGGACTCCCTGGTGAAACATTAGAAATGATGCGGGAAAATGTGCGGAAAACAATCTTGGACTCAGATATTCAAGGGATCAAACTCCATCTCTTGCATTTGATGCGAAATACCCGCATGCTCCGGGACTATCATGAAGGCAAGCTGCAATTGATGCAAAGAGAGACTTATGTCTCTTTGATTTGCGACCAACTAGAAATGATTCCTGCGGAGATCATCATTCATCGTCTGACAGGTGACGCTCCTTGGGATGCTTTGATTGGACCTATGTGGAGTCTCAAAAAATGGGAAGTCTTGAATGAGATCGATAAAGAAATGCTGCGCCGCGACTCCTATCAAGGAAAATTTGATGTTAGAAAAGAGGCTATCTATGCTACAAACAGCCATGCGTTATAGCCACACCCTTTTACAAGAAGTCGTCAAACCCGGACAGACCGTAGTTGATGCCACCATGGGAAATGGCCATGATACCGAGCTGTTGGCAACACTAGTCGGACCTGAAGGCAAAGTCTATGCCTTTGATATTCAGGAACAAGCAGTGACCACAACAAAAGAACGCTTGTTAGCAAAAGGACTCCTGCCGCAAGTTGAACTGATCCACCAAGGACATGAAACAGTAGCGGATTACGTCCCTGATGCCGTTCATGCAGCTATTTTCAATCTAGGTTACTTACCAAAGAGCGATAAAAAAATCATTACTTTACCTGAGACGACCGAACAGGCACTGCAAGCGTTGATCCAACGTATTGTTCCTTGCGGTCGGATCATCCTTGTATGCTATTATGGCCACGAAGGCGGACCTGAAGAGTTAGAAGCTGTTCATCGCTTTTGTCGTCAATTACCACAAGCGCAATTTAACGTGCTGTCCTATCAATTCATCAATCAGCGCAACCAACCACCAGTCCTGTTTTGTATCGAACGAAAAAAAACATCAGAGAACCGTTGACTATTCTTCGGTCTCTGATGTTTTTTATTTTCCTTCAACGAGCCAGTTTAATACCCGTTGGATCCACTGATCCCAAAATTGCCAATCGTGATCTCCGGAACCAGACTCAAATGTCACTGCCAAGTCACGTTCCTGCATTTTTGCAACTGCATATTCACTTGCAGGAAACAGTTGGTCTTCTGTTCCACAACTAATATAAAAGCGCGGTGCCTTTTGCGGATCAATCGTATCGATCAAATGGATCAAATCATTCTCTGAACCTTGAAACTGATCCAATGGGCCAAAAATCCCTTCCCAGTAAGAAGTATTTCGAATCTTTAAAAGAGAATCCATGCTTTCAGCAATCGCTAAAGCCCCGGACAAAGAGGCAACGGCAGCAAAACTCTCTGGTTTACGCAAACCCAACTTAACAGCACCATAGCCCCCCATAGATAGACCAGCAGCAAATGTCTTCTCCCGATCACTGCTCAATTGAGGAAACAGCTCTCGGCAGATTTGCGGTAACTCTTCTGCAACAAAGGTCCAGTACTTCATATCATAAGTTGTATCTGTATACCAAGCCAAATCAGTCGAAGGCATGATCACTGCCATTTGATAGTCGCTCACATAGCGCTCGATCGAAGTTCGTCTTTCCCAGACACTATGATTACCGCCCATTCCATGTAATAGATATAGAACTGGTAATTCTTTTTGATCATTTTTTGTAGTTGTACCTACCTTTTTGATGGTAGTTTGGGGGAGAATCACGTTTACCATTACTTCCATTTCAAGAACATTTGAATAGATATTTGCTTGTATAAAAGCCATCAAATCACCTGCGATTCTTTTTTTATCATTGTACCAGATTCTCGCCGAATTGTACGGGCAAACACCAAAGCAAGCACAATCAGCAACAATCCTAATCCATATACCCAATGTAATCCATCGTACAAAATTCCTCGTAATTGAAGCAGAATGTCTGTTGAAAGTTTCTTAGCAGCAGTTGGGTCCACTAAGCGATTCATGATTTCCTGATCTTGAATACCTGCTTCTTTCAATCCAAAATTATTGCTGATATTCAAGACGATCCCGAAAACAGAAACCATGATTGTCTGACCAATTGTTCTTAATAGCGTATTGAAGGAGGTCGCTACCCCAATTTGTGAATGAGGAACACTCGTTTGAGCAGTCACGGTACAAACGACCATCGTCGCTCCCAATCCGATTCCGGTAATTGAAGAGATTCCTAAAAACCAGAGAAAAGACGTTTTCATTGGGGTAATAAAAAGCCAGATTGCGCCAACAAGCGTAATTAATAGACTAGCCGTTAGGACCCATGAAACCGACCGCTTCAGCAACCAGCGGCTAGCTAGAAATGAGCCGACCATCCATAAAATCGATAACGGTGCTAGTACAAGACCACCGATACCTGCACTCATTCCTAAGACTCCTTGCATCCACATTGGGATATACACATCGATACCCATCAAAAAACCGCTAGCTAGTGCTGCAACAATATTTACTACCACAAAAGTTCTAGAATGGAATAACGCTAAATCAATTAATGGATCTGCTGCTTTTTTCTCTACTCGATAAAACAGCAGGAATGTTACAATAGCCAAAATCAGTAAGCTTACCACAGCAACACTTAACCCCTGATCGCCTAGTAACTGAAACCCTAAAAGCAGAGAAACTAATGTGACCATCATCAAAAAACTACCAAGTAAATCCATTTTCTCAGATTTCTTCGTCTTTTTGTTTTCATGAAAATAAAACCAAATCATGCCAAGAAGAAACACACCAATCGGCACATTAATAAAAAAGATCCAGTGCCAACCGACTGTATCAACAATCATACCACCAGCTAATGGACCGACGACACTAGCAATCCCCCAAGCAGTACTGTTCAAACCCAAGACTTTCGCTCTCTTTTCTACAGGGTACAAGTCGGCGATGATCGTCAATGCAACAGGCATCATCGCACCAGCCCCGATTCCTTGAACAGCTCTCGAAAGGATGAGTGTCAGCATGCTGTTTGACAAGCCACAGAGTGCGGAACCAATCATAAAGAGCAGTGTCCCAAATAAAAAAATCGGTTTACGACCAATGGTATCGGCAAGTTTACCGTAAATGGGTGTCAACATAGCACTAGTCAATAAGTAAATCGAAAAAACCCAATTCATGATCTCGATCCCGTGTAAAGAACCAACGATCGTCGGCATAGCAGTCGTAATGATCGTCCCTTCGATAGCCGTCATAAATGTTGCAACAAAAACAGCAATCGTCACACGTGTCACATTCGTTTTCATCATTCTCCCCCTCTTCTAAGTCAAAAAAAAGAACCTCTATTGATTTACATCAACAGAGGTCGCCTCTTTATTCCTTCACACTTGCCAATAAAGCATCCACTTTATCTGTTTGTTCCCATGGCAAGTCGATATCTGTACGACCAAAATGTCCATATGCCGCTGTCTGACGATAAATCGGACGACGTAGATTCAACATTTCTATAATTCCAGCTGGCCGCAGATCAAAATTCTCTCTTACAGCTTGGATCAATTTCTCTTGACTGACTTTTCCGGTTCCAAACGTATCAATTCGAATCGATACAGGTTGTGCTACACCAATCGCATAAGCTAGCTGAACCTCTACCTTTCGGGCAAGTTTCGCTGCAACGATATTTTTAGCAATATAGCGTGCAGCATAACTAGCAGAACGGTCAACTTTTGTTGCATCTTTCCCAGAAAATGCGCCACCGCCATGTCTTGCATATCCACCATAAGTATCTACGATGATTTTTCTACCAGTCAATCCGGCATCCCCTTGAGGCCCACCGATGACAAATCGTCCTGTCGGATTGATATAATATTTTGTTTCATCGTCTAAAAGAGAAGCTGGTATCACTTCTTTAATCACTTTTTCAATAACGTCATGACGAATCGTTTCATTGTCTACTGCATCATCATGCTGTGTGCTGATAACAACTGTATCCACTCGACGAGGCTGATCTTGATCATCATACTCGACAGTTACTTGGGATTTTGCGTCAGGACGCAAATAGGTCAATTCATTCGTTTTACGCAGTTCTGCTAATCGCCGAACAAGACGGTGACTCAATGCAATTGGTAATGGCATCAATTCTGGTGTTTCATCAACAGCAAAACCAAACATCAATCCTTGATCTCCGGCACCGATTTCTTCTTCATTCGCTTCATCGCGTACTTCTAATGCATTGTCAACGCCTTGAGCAATATCAGGTGATTGTTCATCAATGGCTACCAATACCGCCACAGTGTCACCATCAAAGCCGAATTTTGCCCGTGTATAACCGATTCCTTTGATGGTTTCGCGAACAATTTTTTGAATATCTACATAGGCACTTGTCGAGATTTCGCCAAAAACCAATACTAATCCGGTCGTCACCGAGGTTTCGCAGGCAACCCGTGCCATTGGATCTTCAGCAAGCAGCGCATCTAAAATAGCATCACTGATTTGATCAGCCACTTTATCTGGATGTCCTTCAGATACAGATTCTGAAGTAAATAAATGTTTCTCTGTCATTTTTTGTATTCCCCCTAAATTTCGATTCGGTTACAAGGCATCTTCGCAGCTGCGAATCCTTTCGGGAACTTGCAACGGACTGATTATAACAAATTTTGACCTACTGTGCCTAATTTATGGAAAAACTTTTAAAATTGCCTTTTTTAAAACATAAAAAAAAAGCATTCCAAAGGATGCTTTCATGATCCGTACGGGATTCGAACCCGTGTTACCGCCGTGAAAGGGCGGTGTCTTAACCACTTGACCAACGGACCAAGTAAAATTCAATGGGCCTAAATGGACTCGAACCATCGACCTCACGCTTATCAGGCGTGCGCTCTAACCAGCTGAGCTATAGGCCCAAAATAAAAAAACTAAAGCGGGTGACGAGAATCGAACTCGCGACAACAGCTTGGAAGGCTGTGGTTTTACCACTAAACTACACCCGCAAGATGGCGCGGGACAGAATCGAACTGCCGACACATGGAGCTTCAATCCATTGCTCTACCAACTGAGCTACCGAGCCATAACGGTTCCGACGGGAATCGAACCCGCGATCTCCTGCGTGACAGGCAGGCATGTTAACCCCTACACCACGGAACCATATTTAGTTTTTTTGATTGCGGGAGCAGGATTTGAACCTACGACCTTCGGGTTATGAGCCCGACGAGCTACCAGACTGCTCCATCCCGCGATAATAAATTACTAATTACAATAGCTGCTTTAAGTAATTAAAAGCTGGACTCATTGATCTACAATCCGATCAAGAGTTCAGTAAAGGAGGATAAGGGATTCGAACCCTTGCACGGTTTTACCCGCCTGACGGTTTTCAAGACCGTTCCCTTCAGCCGGACTTGGGTAATCCTCCAAAAAGTGTTGCAATGATCCGTACGGGACTCGAACCCGTGTTACCGCCGTGAAAGGGCGGTGTCTTAACCACTTGACCAACGGACCGCTAAAACGGAGAAGGAGGGATTTGAACCCTCGCGCCGGTTTCCCGACCTACACCCTTAGCAGGGGCGCCTCTTCAGCCACTTGAGTACTTCCCCAAATGTAACAAAATATATAGTTCAATGGGCCTAAATGGACTCGAACCATCGACCTCACGCTTATCAGGCGTGCGCTCTAACCAGCTGAGCTATAGGCCCAAAAAATAAAAACTAAAGCGGGTGACGAGAATCGAACTCGCGACAACAGCTTGGAAGGCTGTGGTTTTACCACTAAACTACACCCGCATGGCGGTCTGGACGGGACTCGAACCCGCGACCTCCTGCGTGACAGGCAGGCATTCTAACCAACTGAACTACCAAACCATATTTTAGTTTTTATTTGACGCTTCTATTGTATTAACAGAAGCAATTGCGGGAGCAGGATTTGAACCTACGACCTTCGGGTTATGAGCCCGACGAGCTACCAGACTGCTCCATCCCGCGATAATAAATTACTAATTAAGCAATAGCTGCTTTAAGTAATTAAAAGCTGTACTCATTGATCTACAATCCGATCAAGAATCCAGTAAAGGAGGATAAGGGATTCGAACCCTTGCACGGTTTTACCCGCCTGACGGTTTTCAAGACCGTTCCCTTCAGCCGGACTTGGGTAATCCTCCAACATATACAATGCCACAATGGACCTTGTAGGACTCGAACCTACGACCGGACGGTTATGAGCCGTCTGCTCTAACCAACTGAGCTAAAGGTCCAGGCTCTTAATAATCGCGGCGGAGGGGATCGAACCCCCGACCTCCCGGGTATGAACCGGACGCTCTAGCCAGCTGAGCTACACCGCGAAAAAATCATTTATTCAAATGATATGGAGCCTAGCGGGATCGAACCGCTGACCTCCTGCGTGCAAAGCAGGCGCTCTCCCAGCTGAGCTAAGGCCCCTTTTGAAAATATAATCGGGAAGACAGGATTCGAACCTGCGACCCCTTGGTCCCAAACCAAGTGCTCTACCAAGCTGAGCTACTTCCCGTTGCTAAAAACGCGCCCAAGAGGAGTCGAACCCCTAACCTTTTGATCCGTAGTCAAACACTCTATCCAATTGAGCTATGGGCGCATATTAAGAAATGCCGAGGACCGGAATCGAACCGGTACGGTGATCACTCACCGCAGGATTTTAAGTCCTGTGCGTCTGCCAGTTCCGCCACCCCGGCTGATTGCGATGGCAAAAGCGGAAAACGGGGTTCGAACCCGCGACCCCCACCTTGGCAAGGTGGTGCTCTACCACTGAGCTATTTCCGCGTATTCCTGATGCCGGCTAAAGGACTTGAACCCTCGACCCTCTGATTACAAATCAGATGCTCTACCAACTGAGCTAAGCCGGCAATGAAGTGCGGGTGAAGGGACTTGAACCCCCACGCCCGAAGGCGCTAGATCCTAAATCTAGTGCGTCTGCCAATTCCGCCACACCCGCATAGGTTATTACTATGAGCCGTACAGGGCTCGAACCTGTGACCCTCTGATTAAAAGTCAGATGCTCTACCAACTGAGCTAACGGCTCATATGGGGGTTAACGGGTTCGAACCGCTGACCCTCTGCTTGTAAGGCAGATGCTCTCCCAGCTGAGCTAAACCCCCATAATTTAAAAAAAACGCGTGGCGACGTCCTACTCTCACAAAGGGAAACCCTTCACTACAATCGGCGCTAAGAAGCTTAACTTCTGTGTTCGGCATGGTTACAGGTGTATCCTTCTCG
The DNA here is from genome assembly GCF_051711125.1 of Enterococcus sp. DIV0574. Classification (NCBI taxonomy): domain Bacteria; kingdom Bacillati; phylum Bacillota; class Bacilli; order Lactobacillales; family Enterococcaceae; genus Enterococcus; species Enterococcus sp. DIV0574. The sequence goes on along the minus strand of NZ_JBIOMA010000001.1, from coordinate 200,133 downwards.
CTATCGCCACCACACTATTCAATTGAGTAAGTATTGCTCACTCAAAACTGGATCGAAGAATCAAAACTCTTCCGAGTTTCCTTGCTTTTTTCAATTGTGGTTAAGTCCTCGATCGATTAGTATCAGTCCGCTC
>NZ_JBIOMA010000001.1:0-197500 GCF_051711125.1 Enterococcus sp. DIV0574 | reverse complement strand
TCTACGGGGTTTTTACCCTCTTTGACATACTTTTCCAAGTATTTCGACTATCTGTTTCAACTACCATATCGGAGTCCTACAACCCCAACAAGCAAGCTTGTTGGTTTGGGCTTTTCCCGTTTCGCTCGCCGCTACTCAGGGAATCGAATTTTCTTTCTCTTCCTGCAGGTACTTAGATGTTTCAGTTCTCTGCGTCTACCTCACAGCTGCTATGTATTCACAACTGTGTAACATCCTATAAAAGATGCTGGGTTCCCCCATTCGGAAATCTCTGGATCATAGCTTACTTACAGCTCCCCAAAGCATATCGGTGTTAGTCCCGTCCTTCATCGGCTCCTAGTGCCAAGGCATCCACCGTGCGCCCTTATTCACTTAACCTTTGACCTTACGGTCGCTGAGTACTTCTTCTAGCGATAGAAGGTTGCTCAAGAAAATAAGCGTTGAACTTATTAAAAAACTCTTTAACTTGTCAACTCGGTGTGTGTTACTTGTTTTGATTTTCTTCGATATCCAGTTTTCAATGAACAAACTTAACGACCTCTGTCGTTAATGGAGCCTAGCGGGATCGAACCGCTGACCTCCTGCGTGCAAAGCAGGCGCTCTCCCAGCTGAGCTAAGGCCCCGGGTATTTATCTTTGAGAGTAGACCTCTCAAAACTGAACAAAGGCAAACGATGTGTAGTCTTCCGTACTATTTCCTTAGAAAGGAGGTGATCCAGCCGCACCTTCCGATACGGCTACCTTGTTACGACTTCACCCCAATCATCTATCCCACCTTAGGCGGCTGGCTCCAAAAAGGTTACCTCACCGACTTCGGGTGTTACAAACTCTCGTGGTGTGACGGGCGGTGTGTACAAGGCCCGGGAACGTATTCACCGCGGCGTGCTGATCCGCGATTACTAGCGATTCCGGCTTCATGTAGGCGAGTTGCAGCCTACAATCCGAACTGAGAGAAGCTTTAAGAGATTAGCTTAGCCTCGCGACTTCGCAACTCGTTGTACTTCCCATTGTAGCACGTGTGTAGCCCAGGTCATAAGGGGCATGATGATTTGACGTCATCCCCACCTTCCTCCGGTTTGTCACCGGCAGTCTCGCTAGAGTGCCCAACTAAATGATGGCAACTAACAATAAGGGTTGCGCTCGTTGCGGGACTTAACCCAACATCTCACGACACGAGCTGACGACAACCATGCACCACCTGTCACTTTGCCCCCGAAGGGGAAGCTCTATCTCTAGAGTGGTCAAAGGATGTCAAGACCTGGTAAGGTTCTTCGCGTTGCTTCGAATTAAACCACATGCTCCACCGCTTGTGCGGGCCCCCGTCAATTCCTTTGAGTTTCAACCTTGCGGTCGTACTCCCCAGGCGGAGTGCTTAATGCGTTTGCTGCAGCACTGAAGGGCGGAAACCCTCCAACACTTAGCACTCATCGTTTACGGCGTGGACTACCAGGGTATCTAATCCTGTTCGCTCCCCACGCTTTCGAGCCTCAGCGTCAGTTACAGACCAGAGAGCCGCCTTCGCCACTGGTGTTCCTCCATATATCTACGCATTTCACCGCTACACATGGAATTCCACTCTCCTCTTCTGCACTCAAGTCTCCCAGTTTCCAATGACCCTCCCCGGTTGAGCCGGGGGCTTTCACATCAGACTTAAGAAACCGCCTGCGCTCGCTTTACGCCCAATAAATCCGGACAACGCTTGCCACCTACGTATTACCGCGGCTGCTGGCACGTAGTTAGCCGTGGCTTTCTGGTTAGATACCGTCAAGGGATGAACGTTCTACTCTCATCCTTGTTCTTCTCTAACAACAGAGTTTTACGATCCGAAAACCTTCTTCACTCACGCGGCGTTGCTCGGTCAGACTTTCGTCCATTGCCGAAGATTCCCTACTGCTGCCTCCCGTAGGAGTCTGGGCCGTGTCTCAGTCCCAGTGTGGCCGATCACCCTCTCAGGTCGGCTATGCATCGTGGCCTTGGTGAGCCGTTACCTCACCAACTAGCTAATGCACCGCGGGTCCATCCATCAGTGACGCAAAAGCGCCTTTCAACTTTCTTCCATGCGGAAAATAGTGTTATACGGTATTAGCACCTGTTTCCAAGTGTTATCCCCTTCTGATGGGCAGGTTACCCACGTGTTACTCACCCGTTCGCCACTCTTTTTCTTTCGGTGGAGCAAGCTCCGGTGAAAGAAAAAGCGTTCGACTTGCATGTATTAGGCACGCCGCCAGCGTTCGTCCTGAGCCAGGATCAAACTCTCATAATGATTTGTTTGAACGATCCATAGGATCGTTAAGCTCAAATAAAATTAACTTTGCTAGCTATTGCTTGCATGTATTTTGCTTCATAAATGAAGCGCCCTACACATTGGTTCGTTTGCTTGCTTTGTTCAGTTTTCAAAGGTCTACTGCGCTGCGTTAGCAACTTTTAAATCATATCAGATCAACAAGTGAATGTCAACTCTTTTTTAAAAGTTTTTTTCGAAAGTGTTTATTCAACAACTTCCTGTGCATCATCAGCGACTCCATTAGAATAACAAATGAATTGTTATTTGTCAACAACTTTTTTAATCTTTTTTGTTGCTGCATCAGCATCAAATTGATTTCTTAAATTTGCGACTTCGTTATAATATCATCTGTTGGTTCTGGCGTCAATAACTTTTTTCATTTTCTTTTAGAAATGATTTTTGTCATTTGGCACATGTAATAATATACCAACTAAATGCTGTCAGGTCAATAACTTTCTCTCTTATTTTCGTAATTTCTCAAAGGCGTTCATTCTTACAATCCAATGAATTCATCGTTCGTTTTTAATTCGTTTTCGCTCCATTTAGCAGTGAGTTTCTCCCTTGTTTTTTTCTTGTTAGTCATTTTGGAGGGAACTACTGGTAAAAAAAGAAACACACAAGTAAACACCCGTGTGTCTCTCTTTATGAATTATCAACGCATTGTTGGGAATAACAGCACATCGCGAATCGATTGTGCATCTGTCAACAGCATGACTAGACGATCGATCCCGATCCCTAAACCACCGGTTGGCGGCATGCCGTATTCTAGCGCTTCAAGGAAGTCTTCATCGACTCCATGAGCTTCATCGTTTCCTTCTTGTCGTTCTTTTTCTTGTGCTTCAAACCGTTGTCTTTGATCAATTGGATCATTTAATTCGGTAAAAGCATTAGCAAACTCCCGGCCTACGATAAATAGTTCAAAACGATCTGTAAATCGAGGGTCCTCTGGATTCTTCTTCGCTAGAGGTGAGACTTCTACCGGATGTCCATAAACAAAGGTCGGTTGCTGTAAGGTTTCTTCAACAAACGTTTCAAAGAATTCATTGATAACATGTCCTACTGTCATCGTTGGAGTGACTTCCACTTGGTGTTCTTTTGCTAAAGCATGTGCTTCTTCGATTGTCATCTCTTTCCAAAAATCGACACCCGTTTGTTGTTTGATAGCATCGACCATATGCACACGGGCAAAATCACTCGCCAAGTCGACTTCTTGTCCATCATAAGTAATCACAGCAGAATCTAAAACTTTCTCTGCTGCATTGCGGATAATTCCCTCAGTTAGATCCATAACATCTTTGAAATCTGTATAGGCTGTATAAGCTTCTAACATAGTAAATTCTGGATTATGGGTAGTATCAATCCCCTCATTACGGAAGACCCGGCCGATTTCGTAGACTTTCTCCATACCACCTACGATCAATCGTTTCAAGTGCAACTCAAGCGCGATTCGCAAGTATAGATCAATATCTAACGCATTGTGATGAGTGATAAATGGACGAGCTGCTGCCCCACCCGCTTGATTATGCAAAACAGGCGTTTCCACTTCAATGTAGCCATGACCATCCAAATAGCGACGAATCTCACTGATGATCTGGCTGCGTTTCATGAATCGGTCAAAGCTATCTTTATTACTGATCAAATCCAGATAACGTTGACGGTAACGTTGCTCGATGTTGGTCAGACCATGGTATTTATCCGGAAGTGGGCGTAACGCTTTAGACAAAATAACGATTTCTTTTGCTTTGATCGTTACTTCCCCCGTATCAGTTTTCATGATCTCCCCTGAGACACCAAAGAAATCACCTAAGTCAGCATGCTTAAATCCTTCATATGGTTCGTCACCTACTTGATCTTTGCGGACATAAATTTGAATCTGACCATCACGATCTTGCAAATGTGCAAAGCCAGCTTTCCCTTTACCACGTTTCGTCACCATTCGTCCAGCAACACTTGCAGAAAGATTCATCTCTGTTAACTCTTCTTTTGTTCGTTGATCAAATAACTCATGCAACTCGGCAGAATTATGCGTACGTTCAAAGCGCTTGCCAAAGGGATCAATGCCTTCTTCCCGTAATTTTTCCATCTTTTCACGGCGAACCAACATTTGATCATTTAATTCTTCTTGTTTTTGTCGTTCCTCTGTCACGAGTTTTCCTCCATTCTTAACTTGGGTTTCCTTCTTATAATGCCAATGATGCCACAAAAAATCAAGCCGAAGTTCAAGATCGACTTGATTTTACTTTACTCAGGAGTATTTCCGACAGGTTGTTTTTCTGTCTTTTCTACAAATGCATCTAACAGATCAATAATCGCTTGCTTATTCTCTGTCTGGTTGATTGCCGCTTTGACTTTAGCTGCCCGTGAAATGCCTTTTAAATAGTAGGCAGCATGCTGCCGAAACTCTCGAGAAGCAACAAATTCACCTTTTAAATCAGCAAGTCTTTCCAAGTGAAGTTTGGCTGTAGCGATCTTCTCCCGTGGAGTAGGTTCGGCGATCAGCTCTCCCGTTTCAAGATAATGTTTTGTACGATGGATCATCCACGGATTCCCCAATGCTGCTCGTCCGATCATGACAGCATCTGCGCCGACTTCTTCCAGCATTCGTTTGGCATCTTCTGGTGTCCGAACATCTCCATTCCCCATAAAAGGGATCGAAATTGCTTGCTTCACCTCTCTTAATACCGACCAATTAGCCGCTCCTTCATACATTTGGACCCTCGTGCGGCCATGCATCCCAATCGCCGCTGCACCTGCCGCTTCAGCAGCTTGCGCATTTTGGACAGCGAAAATATGTTCATCATCCCAACCGATCCGCATTTTGACTGTGACCGGTTTATCAATTGCCATAGCTACTGCATGCACCATTTCGTAGACTTTGTCTGGATCCAATAGCCACTTTGCACCAGCCTCCGCTTTAATGATTTTATTTACCGGACACCCCATATTGATGTCAATGATATCTGCTGCTGTATTTTCTGAGACAAATTGAGCCGCTTCGACCAAAGACTCTTTATTCCCACCAAAAATTTGCAAGCTTAAAGGATGTTCTGTTTCATCTATATAAAGCATTTCTAATGTTTTTTTGTTTCGTAGTTGGATTCCCCGATCACTGATCATTTCACAGACGACTAAGCCTGCGCCAAATTCTTTGACCGTTACGCGAAACGCCGCATTGGTTATTCCTGCCATAGGCGCAACGACAACTCGATTAGGGATTTCGACATTACCGATTTTCCAGCTGTGTATCGCCATCTTCTATGCCTCAGCTTCTTTCTTTAATCCAGCAAGTTCTTGTTCATCGAAATGGTATTTATTACCGCAGAATGAACAAACAGCTTCTGCACCATGATCTTCATCCATCATTTCTTGTATTTCATCCGCGCCTAATGTAATGATCGCTGTCGCAAATTTTTCTTTGCTACAATCACATCGAAATTGAACAGGCATTTTTTCTAACACTTCGACTTTGGTGTCATTCAACAATACCGTCAAAATTTCTTCAGGCGATTTCCCTTCATCCAGCAATGATGACACTCGTGGTAATTCTTGCAGGCGGTTCTCGATTGAATCAATAACCGTTTCATCTGCTCCCGGCATGATCTGCAGCAAGAAACCACCGGCTGTTCGAATAGAATCATCGGTATCAACTAACACACTCAATCCAACGGCCGAAGGGATTTGTTCAGAAACTGCTAAGTAATAAGTGAAGTCTTCTCCCAATTCTCCAGAGACAATAGGTGTTTGTCCAGAAAACGGTTCTTTCAACCCTAAATCTTTGATTACAGTAAAGATTCCTTGATCTCCTACTGCTCCTCGCACATCCAACTTTCCTTGTCCGTTTAGCGGCAAGCTGATATGCGGATTTTTTATGTACCCTTTGACATCTCCACGACCATTGCTATCAATAATGATTGCTCCAGCGGGTCCGTTCCCTTGGATTTTGACCGTTAATTTGTCATCACCCTTTAACGTGCTGCCCAAAAGCAGGCTTCCAACCATAGCGCGGCCTAGCGCTGCTGATGCTGTATTCCAAGTATCATGACGTTGTTGTGCTTCACTAACAGTTCTTGTTGCAGACACTGCATAGGCACGAACAAAACCATCATAAGCTAATGCTTTTACTAAGTAATCTTCCATTGTTTATGCTCCTTTATTTCGTTCATTAGTGAATCATACTAGGAACTTGTTTTTTTTTCAACTGAATGCCACCATTTTAGAGAAAAGCCAATGTTTTCTGTCGGTTTATTTCTCGATTTGTTAACAAAAAAAGAACTGCGGCACAAGCCGTAAAACAAGCAACGGGTCCGAACCTCATTCGAATCTGTTCTCTTGTTTTGACTTATGACACAGTCCCTAGTCTTTACGATAGCTAATCACCTATTGATAATTGAACGACTACTCTTGACCGTCCTCTGTTTTATCTTGAGATGAAGCTTCGTGGTTTTCATTATTGTGACGAAGTTCGTCTACTTGCTGATCAAAATCTTTTTTCTCAGCAGCTTGCTTTTCAGCATCTTTCTCTTCTAAAGCGCGTTTTGCTTCTTCAAAAGTTTGAGCTTTTTCGCTTGGATATTCTGAATTCTCAGTTCCAGCAGGCATTTTGCCTTCTTCAAACAATGACTTGATTGCTTTTGCATCCAATGTTTCATATTCAAGCAGTTTTTCGGCAATCAATTTATGTTGCGCACGATGTTCTTCGATGATCTCATGTGCTTTTTGATGTGCCTCCATCAAGATACGGCGTACTTCCTGATCGATCTCGAAAGCAACTTGTTCTGAGTAAGCTTTGGTTTGACCATAATCACGACCGACGAAGACCTGATGATTGCCTTCATACTGAACTGGACCTAGTTTGTCGCTCATACCATATTCTGTGACCATACTTCTAGCTAAAGCTGTTGCTTGTTCAAAGTCATTGGATGCTCCGGTTGATTGAACGCCGAAAATGATTTCTTCTGCTGTCCGTCCACCAAGCAATCCGACGATTTGTTCAAACATATCTTCTTTCGTCATTAAGAATTGATCTTCTTTAGGTAATGCGATCATGTAACCGCCAGCACGTCCCCGAGGGATGATCGTTACTTTGTGAACGACCCGGGCACGGCTTAAGACTAAACCGACGATCGTATGACCCGCTTCATGGTAAGCAACCATTTCGCGTTCTTTTTTATTGATGACACGATCTTTCTTCGCAGGTCCTGCGATTACCCGATCTTCTGCTTCATCAATATCAGAGGCATCGATTTTCTTTTTATTGCGACGGGCAGCGACTAGCGCAGCTTCATTTAAGACATTCTCTAAATCAGCACCGGCAAAACCAGGTGTTTGTTGTGCTACGACTTTCAAATCCACATCATCCGACAACGGTTTGTTCCGTGCGTGAACTCGTAAAATAGCTTCACGGCCTTTAACATCCGGACGGCCAACAAGAATTTGTCGGTCAAAACGACCTGGACGTAACAAGGCTGGGTCTAACACGTCGGAACGGTTGGTTGCTGCAATAACAATAACTCCTTCATTGCCATCAAATCCATCCATTTCAACTAATAACTGATTCAACGTTTGCTCACGTTCATCATGTCCACCACCCATGCCGGCACCACGTTGGCGCCCAACCGCATCGATTTCATCGATAAAGATGATGGCCGGTGCGTTTTTCTTGGCTGTTTCAAATAGATCCCGGACACGGCTCGCTCCGACCCCGACAAACATTTCCACAAAGTCTGAGCCTGAGATAGAGTAAAACGGAACGCCAGCTTCTCCGGCAACCGCTTTTGCTAGCAATGTTTTCCCTGTCCCTGGAGGTCCTTCTAGCAGCACACCAGCTGGGATTCTCGCACCTAATTCGACAAAGCGTCGTGGATCTTTCAAAAATTCGACCACTTCGACTAATTCTTGTTTCTCTTCTTCAGCACCCGCTACATCAGAGAAACGAACGCGATTGGCTTTTTTGTCGGCCTCTTTCGCTTTGGATTTTCCAAAGTTCATGACACGGCCGCCACCGCCGCCTTGCTGGCTCATCATCATATAGAAGAAGAAAATGATGATTACGATTGGCAAGAAACTAATCAGCAACGATAACCAAACACCACTGTTCGATTCTTCTTCGATCGTTGTTTTAACCCCTTGATCCTTTGCTAATGTCGTAACCTCGCTCAATGTCGAGTCATTCGGCAAAATGATCGTTGTAAAACGTGTCGTACTTGCTTGCGTGCTTCCTAGTACGGAAAGCCCATTGTCATTGCTGACGGTTTGTTCGGCATTGTATTCACCGACGATCCGGTAAACACCGTTAGCAGGCTGAACAGTAAACTGTTTGACCTTTCCGTCTTTCAGCTGCTCCGTAAATGTTGAGTACTCGATTGTTGGCGTTTGCTGATTGCCATTTCCAAAAATGAAATAGACGACCATGACCATTGCTAACAAGACAAGTACATAATATAAGGTATTTTTGATCATACCGTTATTTTTCTTATTCATGCGTACCTCCTTGGCTATTTTGTTTTATCAATCCTGACCATTTAATTGTATCACAACTGATTTAGATCAGTCACTAATTTGATTGATAAACGCTTGGTTTTAAGACACCCACATAAGGGAGGTTACGGTATTGTTCCGCGTAATCCAATCCATAGCCGACCACAAATTCGTTCGGTACATCAAAGCCAATATAGTCGGCATCGATTTTCACCACACGTCCTTCTGGTTTGTCTAGCAATGTCACGATTTTAACCGACTTTGCTTTGCGATATTTAAATAGGTCTACTAGATAGGCTAATGTGCGACCGCTATCAATAATATCTTCTACGATCAGCATATCTCGGCCTTCGACATTTGTATCCAAATCTTTCAAAATCTTCACTTCGCCAGAAGAAATTGTCGCGTTCCCATAACTAGAAACATCCATAAAGTCCAATTCCAAATGACAATCCATTTCTCGGACGATGTCTGCCATAAAAGGAACAGCTCCTTTTAATACGCCAACAACCAATGGATTCTTATCTTTGTAGATTTCCGTCAGTTCTTTACCTAGTTCAGAACAACGATTTTGGATCTCTTCACGAGTAATCAAAATTTTCTCAATATCTTTGTCTAACATAAAGTTCTCCTTCCAACTCTTACTTCCGATATTTATAAAGAAGTATGTAGTGTATTTTATCAGTTTCTTGCTCAATACTCAAATAGGAAAATAGATAAGGCAAAAGTGCCAATACATTCTCTTGAGCGTCTGTCAGGACCCAACTAGCAGCACGCTTTTCATTCGAAATCTTCTCATCGATAAAGAAACGCCTGATTTTTTTCGTAAGACCTGGTTTCAGCTGTAACCGATCCCCTGGTTTTCGCTTCCGCAAAAAAACTGTCGCAGGATATTGTATCGGTAAAATTTGTGAAATCTCTGACCAATCCATGACTTTTTCTGGAACTTGGGCGTCACTTGGAATGTAGCCGATCCATTCATGGTCCGACAAAAAGAAACTTTCACCTTTTTTTAGAACAAAATGCGTCTCATCTACCTGCGTTTGGAGGTGAGAGCCTTTTTTAACAGCAGTGACTTTCAACTGATCATAAACTCGAACAATCTGCCAGTCTTGATTTAAATCGATTATCCACTGACTGGGATTATGTTCTAGCAGATACAGCAACTGCTCTCGTTGTTTAGTATTGTACGAGATTCCTTTATCATGGGAAACTTTCTGTAGCAAACCTTCAAAAAAGTAATAGCGTTCTGCTGCGGTAAACGCAGCCAATTCATCCAAGTTTAAAAAATAGCCTTCAGCTTCCTCATGAAGTATCGTGGCGAGCCAATCTGCTTGCTGCTTTTTGATCAATTGGTCAGCATAGATCATCTCTTGAGAAAGCTGCTGAAAATGATCAAGAGCTCTCGGGTTCTCTGCTTTCAGCAGAGGGACCGCTTGATGACGCAGGCGATTTCTTTGAAACAGCGTTTGCTGATTCGTTTCATCTTCGAAATAAGCGATCCCTCTCCTTCTTGCATAGTCTCTAATCTCCTCTTTGGCGATCGTTAGGAAGGGACGGATCAAATAACCGTTACCAAAAGGTTGCTTGCGCTTGATTCCCGAAGCGTTTTGCAAGCGTCCCTCTCGGACCATCTTCATCAGCATCGTTTCCATCTGGTCATCTGCATGATGAGCGGTTAATAACCAATCATAACTCTGAAGAGTCATCGTTTCTGCAAAAAAACGATAGCGGAACTCTCTAGCGGCCGCTTCGATGCCATTTTGGGGCGGATCTTGCCAAACTCGTTCATAATATGGAATCCCGCGCGTTTGACAATAGTCCTTCAGGAACGCTGCTTCGTCGTCTGAAGCTTCCCGCAGATTATGATTGACATGAGCCACGCCAAATGTTCCTTGCTGAAACAACTCTTCGATCACATGGAGTAAAACCATTGAATCCACGCCTGTCGAAACAGCAAGCAAACAAGTAGCATCCTCTACCCATCCATCGGCTTTGATTGCATGATAGACTTTTTGCTTAAGCATTCTATCCCTCCGTGTCTCTTGCTTCTATACTTAACTTCAAACTAAAAATGACTGTCTATTGCTAAGAAAGAGAAATATCCGAACTATGCCGATTCCAAAACGCCGTGCTCCACGGCGAAAGCCTACTACATGGTAGGAGTAATCGGATATAGTTCGGATATTTTTTGAAATACTTATCGTTACGTCACAAATTCTTTTGACAACTTGCTCATCCTGTTTAGTTACGTCGACCGCCACGGCCGCCGCGTTTACCTTCCGTATTACGTCGTAATGAAGATAAACGATCATCACTATCTTTTAGAAAAGAACTCATCAATGAATCGAAGTCTTGTTTATTTACGTTCGTCGGTTGATTGCGTGAAAAAGATTTCTTCGGACTTGACCGATTGAATTCTTTTTTAGGAAAATCACGTTTTTCTTCCGGCTTTGCTTCTGCTTTACGGATCGATAGCCCGATTTTTCCATCATTGCCGATTGCCGTCACAACAACGGTTACTTCATCGCCAATAGACAACACGTCATGAATGTCTTTCACAAACCCATTTGATACTTCGCTGATATGTACCAAACCAGTTTTCCCCTCACCAAGATCAATGAACGCACCAAAATTTGTAATACCAGACACTTTGCCCTTTAGTTTCGCTCCAACTTCGATTGACATATAAAAAATGTTCCTCCTAATTTTTACCCATTTAATCATTTCAACTACTGCGATGAGTAGGTATGACCTTGTTTATTCCGAATCACTTGTCTTTGTATCACTAGCATTTGCCTCATCACCGCTTGTTTCTGTTTTTGAATCAGAAGCATCCGGCAAGACAGGGTAGATCTTTTCATTTTTCTTTGAATAAAAGAATCTACTGCGAGCTAATTTTGCAACGTATTCGTCATCTTGCAACAGTGCCACATCTCGCTTAAGTTGTGTCACTTTTTTGTCCGCTGCTTCTTGTTTTGCTACTGTTTCTGCTTTATACTCTTGTAATTTTTGCAGACGCATTTGATCATTGAACATTTGAATACCTACGATTGCAAAAATCACTAGCGCTGCAACAAAAACAGCTACAAGTCGACGTCGACGAAAGACCACTTGTCGTCGTTCTTTTTCGAACTTGGCAAATTGCTCTTTGGCATACTCGGTCTGCAATAGTTCTATTTGTTTGTTTGGCTCTTTATCCACGCTGACCTCGCTCCTGTCACTGTGATTGTTTTTTCCATTATACCAACATCCACAAAAGTTGTCTAACTGAAAATGGGACAAAAATCAAGCATTTTCTGAGATACGTTCTTCTTTGAGGATCTCGTACATTTTAGCTGCATCTTCTTTTTTAGTTGATTCGTGCAATTCTTGTACTTTTATTTCTAATACTTTATTTCCAAACTGAATACGCACCGTATCGCCAACTTTGATATCACTGCTGGATTTTGCCAATTTGCCATTGATTTGGATACGCCCTTTATCTGCTACTTCTTTTGCAACAGATCTACGTTTGATAATCCGGGATATTTTTAAAAATTTATCTAATCTCATTTTTTCCACCTCTTAATTTCAACAATTTTTTTCCAAACGGAACGAGCAGCCATTCTCGAATCGTTAATAATTTAACTTTGAGAGCCATTATAATGAAAACTGTCCCGCCAAAAAAGACCCCTCCAAGGCAAAAAATCAGCGCTTGCAGTCTTTTCGTCACTGGACCTCCACTCAACAGAGTGATCACACCATAATATAAAAACAGTGCGCAAGCCATGATCCCTAAACAAAGCAGGAGTTTTTTGCCATACCCTTGCTCTGTCCAAAAGCTGTTCAATGCTTTTTTCTCAGAAAACACAAAATAGATTAAAGTACCGATCAAACCTAAAAGGGTACTCAAACTTGCACCAGTTGTTCCTAAAAGATAGGTCAAGGGCCACGTCAGCAAACCTTTAAGCAAAAGGCCGCATCCTGCTGCATAAATCCCTACACGGAATTGGTTCCGGCTTTGTTGGATGCTTTGATACGCTTGGATTGCAGCCATCAAAGCGACCGCAAAAACAAATAAGACCAACGCACTGTTACCGGCACCATCTTTAAAAAGAGCGAAGTTGATATAAGGAAGCAGGATAGCCAAGCCAACTGCAGAAGCACTGGCAATCCCTAAAGTCAACCGCAAGTACATCTTAGCTGATTTTTCAAACAAGTGCTGATTTTTGACTGTCAGATATTTCGTCAATGTTGGCAAGAAAGTCGAACTTAGAGCCATCGCTACCACGAGACCTAACTGAACCAATGGCTGTCCTCGGTCATAGATCCCTTTTGCAATGCGGGCACTTTGTTCCGTCAAACCGCTGGCTTCAAGTGAGTTCGTCATCAAAAAGGAATCTGCCAACTGAAACAAAATCAAAAAACCGCTGTAAATAGTCAACAGTCCCCCTTCAATCAAAAAACGGCGACGCAAGGAAGGAGCATGTGCGGTAGGCATAGTTTTTGTGGGGATCGCTAACGACCGACCGGTGATTTTCCGACTATAATAGCTTAAAATCCCCCACGCTGCAAGTCCGCCAATCAATGCGCCGGACATTGCCAAAGTCCCTGTCTGATAAACATCCCATGAGAAGAGATGAAAAAAACTGGCCGCTACTAAAATCACTCCGACTCGAAGGAGCTGTTCTACTACTTGAGAAACTGCCGTCGGTACCATCTGTAAATTTCCTTGGAAACTCCCACGATAAAAAGTCAGGGGTGGTACAAAGAGGAATGTAAAGGATACCACGCGGATCAAAGATGCCAGTCCTGCGTCTCCCATGACCCGAGCGATAACATCGGCAAAGAAAAACGTCGTTGCCCATAGTCCAATCGCTGTCCAAAAAACATACGGATAGATGACTTGGATCTGGGCACGCTGCTTCTGAGGATCAGGTTGTTCGGCGATCACGCGCGAAATAAATTGCGGCAACCCAGATAAAGCCAATGTCATAGCTAATCCATAGATTGGATAGACTTGCTGATAGACGTAAAACCCTTCGTCACCAACTAAGTTTTGGAAAGGGACGCGGTAAACCGCACTTAACACCTTGGCAATGAAAGAAGCAATCGTTAAAATAAATGCTCCTTCCATCGTCCGTTTTAATTGTGACTTTGGCATCTTCTCCGCCCCTTTATAACTAATTTTCTTGTAACACGTATTTTTGTTCCCGTAGCGCTTTGACAAAATCTTGAATCTCTAACAGCCAAGTGCTTTCTTTCATCACAGCAGGAATCTGAAGTTTGATTGTCATCTGCTCGTGATCGACACCCATCGTCGCTTTAAGCTTGGTCGCTTTCAACGCTTCAAACAGCTGTTCGACAGAATAGTTTTTGGTGCCAACTTTACTTAACGTTAGGATCACTGTTTGCTGCTGTTTACGGATCGTATCTAACAATGCCCGATCCCCATTCATTTTGATTTCTCCGACAGTTAATAGGTGAGCCACTTCGACCGGATATTCTCCAAAGCGATCAAGCAGATCATCCTGCAGCTCATCCACCGCTTCTTGAGAATCCAATTCACGGATGCGTTTATAAATTTCAATTTTTTGCCGTTCATCTTCTATATAAGAAGTTGGCAGATACGCATCGATGCCAAGATCGATCTCAACCGTTGTTTTCTCCGCTTGTGTATTTTTCCCTTGTTTACGCGCCACGGATTCTGACAGCATTTGAGAGTACATATCAAACCCAACAGCATCAATAAATCCGTGCTGTTGCGCCCCCAAGAGATTTCCTGCACCTCGAATCGAAAGATCACGCATCGCGATTTTAAATCCGGAACCTAATTCTGTAAAGTCTTTGATTGCCTGGAGCCGCTTTTCACTGACTTCGTTCAAAATTTTTTGCTGTTCGTACATAAAATAAGCATACGCAACACGATTGCTTCGACCGACACGACCTCGCAATTGATAAAGAGTAGACAAGCCCATGTAATCCGCATTTTCTACAAATAATGTATTGGCGTTCGGAATGTCGACCCCAGTTTCGATGATCGTGGTTGTCACCAACACATCGTATTGTCCTTCGATAAAATCAAACAATGTGTTTTCTAGCTGGATTTCTGTCATCTGCCCATGGGCATACCCAATACGCGCATCTGGAACTAACGCTTGGAGCTCTTCGACTTTACGTTCAATCGTATCTACTCGATTATAGAGATAAAAAACTTGTCCTCCCCGTGCCATCTCCCGCAAAATAGCTTCTCGAACTGCACCTGGATTCATTTCCATCACATAAGTTTGAATAGGATAGCGATTTTCCGGTGGCGTTTCAATCACAGAAAGATCCCGCACCCCCAACATGGACATATGCAGTGTCCGGGGAATCGGGGTAGCCGTCAATGTAAGAACATCGACTTGCGAGCGTAATTGTTTCAAGCGCTCTTTGTGTTTGACGCCAAAACGCTGTTCCTCATCGATCACCAATAATCCCAGATCTGCAAACTCTACATCTTTAGACAGCAGGCGATGCGTGCCAACTAAAATATCAATTTGGCCCTTTTTCACTTGCTCGATCGTTTCCGTTTGCTGTTTCTTCGTTCGAAAACGGCTTAACAAACCAACATTGACTGGAAACCCTTCAAAGCGATCCAGCATTGTTTCATAATGCTGTTGTGCTAAAATCGTTGTCGGCACCAGAAAGGCTACTTGCTTACTCTCTTTGATGGCCTTGAAAGCCGCCCGCAATGCCACTTCTGTCTTCCCAAAGCCAACATCTCCGACTAATAAGCGATCCATTGGTTTTTCTTTTTCCATATCACGTTTGATCTCCGCAGTGCTGCGTAATTGATCATCCGTCTCAGAGTAAGGAAAGGCATCTTCAAATTCTTTTTGATAGCCATCATCAGGCTGAAACGCGTAACCTTTCTCCGATTCGCGTTTTGCGTATAAAAGAATGAGATCATCTGCAATGTCCTCGATTTTTGCTGAAACTTTTCGTTTCGTTTTCGCCCACTCACTGCCGCCTAATTTATTGATCTTTGGCGTTTTAGATTCAGAGGCAACATATTTTTGAATCAGATTCAACTGGGTAACTGGAATAAACAGCTTATCATCATTTTGGTAGAGGATGGTCATGTAGTCTTGGTGTACACCATCTACTTCCAGCGTTTCCATACCAATGTATTTACCAATCCCGTGATTCGCATGGACGACATAGTCGCCGGCTTTTAATTCATTGTAACTCTTCAATCGCTCCGCATTGGTCACATTTTGACGCCGCGTACGTTTCTTGTTGATTTTTTGGAAGATTTCCTTTTCTGTGACAATGACCAACTTATCTTGGGGCATTTCAAACCCGCTTTGCAGTGTTTCTACAACGATTTGCGTTCGACCTGTAAAGAGTCGATCTGCTGTGGTTTGTACTGCGTAAATGGAGTGATCACGAAAATCTTGTTCCAATTTTTTTGCTCGTTCTGAATCACTTACTAAAAAGACAACCGTTTGTTGTTGTTTCTCCCAGCGATCTACTTCAACTTTCAGCAAACCCATTTGGCTGAAAAATTGTTGCATTGGTCGATATTGAAAATTGTGGATCGCTTGAAAACGAAGATTTCCCATCCCCTTTTGAAAAAGCGAGAAGAAACTTGTAGAAAATTGTTCTTTTTGAATCAGCTGCTGGACATCTTGCCCGAAAGATTGCTCAGAAAAAACGCGAAGTTCTGCAATTTTTTGTGTATGCCACTCAGCTTCTTCTCGTTCAATCTCGCGGTTTGTCTCCATAATACGAGCATAATCATCGATCATCAGCAGTGCATCTTTTGAAAAATAATCCAAAATGCTCGTCGGTTGCTGATACAAAAGATCCGCATAATAACGAGCATTCTCGTCAGGTATGCCACTTTGCCAAGCCGATGCTAATTGACCAAAATAATCTTCTAAAAAGTTTTTATCTGTGGTCTCTTTCACTACAGCGAGCCGTTTCTTCAGCAACTCTTGCAGAACTTTTTGTCCATGAGCTAAATCAGCTGGCGAAAACACTAATTCTGTTGTGGGAACAATCGTTACTTCTGACAACGTTTCTACTGAACGCTGTGTTTCCACGTCAAAAGAGCGCATCGAGTCGATCTCCACATCGAAAAGCTCGATCCGCACCGGATATTCAGCTTTCAAAGGATAAATATCCAAAATGCTTCCACGAATACTAAATTCACCAGGTTTGCCAATCATTGATTGCCGCTCATACCCCATCAATACCAATTGCTGCGGCAACTGATCTAAATTGATCTCATCCCCCACATGCCAAGAAAATTGGTAGTTCAGCCAAGTATCTTTAGCAGGCAGATATTTCCGCAATGCAGCGATCGGCATGACGTAAATTCCTTTTTTTCCGGTAGCGACAGCATTCAATGCTGTCACTCGCTCCGCTCGAGCTTCTGGTGAAGCAAACGCCATTTCGGCCGACAACACTTCATCCACCGGAAAGACATACACGTCGTCAATAATATTCCGCAAATCTTCGGCAACTTGATTGGTATAATAAAGATTTGGTGTAACAACAATGACTTGCCGATCAAATTTCTGATAAGCTCCGGCAAAAGCTAATGTTTTTGCGGAACCTGCTAAGCCAGTCAATAGCTGCCGAGATGCGTGATCCGTTAATTGTTGGTGCCAGGCAGCGACTTGCGGCACCTTATTTATTAGTTCAATCAGATCCATACAGGTCCTCCTTAATTAAATCGATTCATTGTGGCAAGAAAATCACCGGTGGTCAAGTAATCGATACTTGCTGCTGCTGCTTTATCCAAGCTTTGCAGAATCATCGGCTGGTCTTCTTTAGCAAAAGGACTTAGAACGTGATCGACCACTGTCCGGCCTGGCTGTGGTCGATCGATCCCTACTTTGATGCGATCAAATACAGATGTACCAAGATGGGAAATCAAGCTTTTCATCCCGTTATGCCCCCCCGCACTGCCTTTTTGCCGCAAACGAATTTTGCCTAACGCTAAATCAAGATCATCATAGATAACCACGATCTCTTCAGGATAAACTCCATAATAAGTCATTAAAGGCCCTACTGCCCGGCCCGATTCATTCATGAAAGTCTGAGGTTTGACCAACATGATTTTTTCACCGTTCATAAAAAATTCAGCAATTTCTGCTTCAAAAGCTGATGATTTAAAAGTAGCTTGGTATTTCTCCGCTAACGCATCGACTACCATAAACCCAACATTGTGTTTTGTTTTTTCGTATTTTTTGCCTGGATTTCCCAGACCTATAATCATTTTCATTTTTTGATCCGCTCCATTTTTTCAAAAAAATTACCACCACAAAATACTGGGCACGATAATTCTGCCCAGTAAAAACGTTCACTACGATTATAACACATAACGGACTGTTACCGTGTCTTTCCTTTGCTCAGAATTTCTCTTTCTTAAAAAAATCATTAGAAACCTTGATTTATCCTAATTCCTACAGGATAACAAAGAAAGCATTTACAAATGAAACAGCAAAAATATCTGTAACATTGTTGAGCAAATCACATGACAAAATCGCTTGAAAGTGTTAGGATATTACCTAGTAAAACAAATATGCGGAAGGAATGATACACAAATGACTGCTAAGACAAATAAAAAAGATCACCAAAAGATAATCCTTGTTGGAGACGGTGCGGTTGGTTCCAGTTATGCATTTGCGTTAGTCACTCAAAATATTGCTCAAGAAATAGGGATCATTGATATAAATACAGCAAAAACAGAAGGAGATGCTATCGACTTATCTCATGCGTTAGCATTTACCTCACCCAAAAAAATCTATGCTGCCACTTATGCAGATGCACATGACGCCGATGTCGTGGTGATCACAGCTGGTGCGCCACAAAAACCTGGCGAAACTCGCTTGGATCTAGTCCACAAAAACTTAAAAATCAATCGTGAAGTAGTTACACAAATCGTTGATTCAGGATTTAACGGTATCTTCCTTGTCGCTGCAAATCCAGTAGATATTCTTACCTACTCAACATGGAAATTCTCAGGTTTTCCAAAAGAGCGCGTAATCGGTTCAGGAACTTCACTAGATTCTGCTCGTTTCCGTCAAGCGTTAGCTGAGTTGATCGATGTTGATGCACGTAATGTCCATGCTTATATTTTAGGGGAACATGGCGATTCAGAATTCCCAGTTTGGTCTCATGCAAATGTTGCCGGATTGCAAATTTATGAATGGGTCAAAAACAACCCCGATATTGATGAAGAAGCAATGGTTAACTTGTTCTTCAGTGTTCGTGATGCAGCTTACACAATCATTGAGAAAAAAGGTGCTACTTTCTATGGTATCGCTGTTGCCTTGGCTCGTATCACTCGTGCCATTTTGGATGATGAAAATGCAGTACTGCCGCTTTCTGTCTTTATGAATGGCGAATACGGATTAAAAGATATTTATATCGGTGCCCCTGCTATCATTAATGCCCAAGGAATCCAAAAAGTAATCGAAATTCCATTGACGGATGGAGAACAAGATCGAATGACTGCTTCTGCAAAACAATTGAAAGACATTCTAGATGAAGCTTTTGCGAAACTAGATGCGGAAGACAATCAATAAAACGATTGCTATAAGCCACTTACAAGAGTCTGTAACATAAGACCGAACAAGAAAGAGATCCTTTGAATCAAGATGCTTCGTGTACTTTGATCCAAAGAATATTGCGTAAAGCTGCTGTGCTTTTATCACACAGCAGCTTTCGTTGAATCACTTCTTGGTTGCTGTCCTATGAGCAGACTCTTTTTATAATTTAAGAATTCTCTATTTTTTCATGGAACTTTCACTTAATCAATTCGCTTTTCTTGTAGAATATGGTATGATTTAGCCGATCTATCATTTTTAAATCATCATAAAAGGAGCCTTTAAATGACACGATCCAACAAACACACACATACTCAGAGTAAGACGAAAAAGATCGTTTTGATCGCTATCGCTGCCGTTCTAGTCGTGATTGCGGGCGGATACACTTATCGAAGTACATATTATCAAGACCGTTTCTTGCCAAATACCTCGATCGATGATATTGACATCAGCAATAAAACGGTCGCTGAAGCCAATGATTTGTTGCATGACCGTTACAGCAAACAGTCTTTTACAATCAAAGAAGGCAATACGGATTGGAAAACCATCAATTTGGCTCAATTTGGTTTGCAAACGGATTTTACAAAAGAATTGGAAGATTTGAAAGATGAACAAAACCAGTGGACATGGGGAATGGCCTATGTATCTGCTGCAGAAGATAAAAAACTAGGTACCGTTTCTGTTGATCAACAAAAGTTGACAAGTGAAACAGCCACAATCAAAGAGGCTTTGGAAACCTTAAATGAAGGTCGGACCGCTTCTAAAGATGCCACATTGAAAAAAGGAGATGATGGCTTCTCGATTGAACCAGAAGTTGTTGGTGATGCCATTGACGTCGAACAAACTGTCGCGGATTTACAAAAAGCAATTACTAGCGGTGAAAGTGAATTGGATTTGACTGCGTATCAAAAGAAACCTAGCGTTACTTCTGATGACAAAGAACTAGCAAAAGAAATGGAATCATTGAATAAAATTGCTCAAGTAAATGCTAATTATTCCATCAATGGCTCAACTTTCCAGATTCCGACCGCAACAATCATGGATTGGCTCTCTTATAAAGATGGAAAAACCACGATTGATGAAGAAAAAGTACGGAATTATGTAGCAGACCTAGGGAACCAATACAACACAAGCACCAATGCTTCTACGTTCAAAAGCACGAAACAAGGCGAGGTATCCGTACCAGCTGGGACACTAAGTTGGACGATCCAAACTGATTCTGAAACAAGTGCATTGATCGAAGCCTTAAAGACTGGAGAAGACTTTACTCGTTCCCCAGTGGTCTTGGGTAGTGCAGATCCAAGTGGTCCACTGTTTGGAAACACTTATATCGAAGTTGATTTAAAAAATCAACATATGTGGTATTACAAAGACGGTGCAGTCGCTCTTGAAACAGACATCATTTCTGGAAAACCTAAATCACCCACTCCTACAGGTGTATTTTACGTTTGGAACAAAGAACGGAATGCTACATTGACCGGCGAAGATTATTCTTCTCCTGTTGACTACTGGATGCCTATTGATTGGACCGGCGTTGGGATTCATGATTCAGATTGGCAACCAGAATATGGTGGTGATTTATGGAAGACCCGCGGGTCTCACGGATGTGTCAATACTCCACCAGGTGTGATGAAAGAATTATTTGGTATGGTAGAAGTAGGAACGCCTGTTATCGTTATTTAATCTATATAATCCAAAAAGGACGGAGAATTATTTCTCCGTCCTTTTTTATACCCGATTCTGGTTTCTGATCGTAATCGTCAGTACAAAAAGTAATATGCCCGATACGACCCAAATCGTTCGGTGAAAAAGAAACATACCTAATAAACTGCTGCTGACTGCCCCGAAGAAAAATCCTCCGATAATCATCGCGATATACTTGATCTTATAATCTACAGTAGCATCTTTTTTGAAGAAACGCTGATAAAGATAATCCGCCATTGAACGCAAATTTCCGGTCGTCATCGTCGTTGCATAGGGCATTCCAGCTAATCTGCGATAAGAAGCATATTGGATGGCTGCAAAAAAAGAAAGTCCAGAATCCACAAAGACATTTGGCAATGTCTGAGCAAAAAATCCTAAAAGAAAAATACCAAGTGCTTCAAAGAAGAGGGCTACATTTTGCCAAACAATTCTACCACCTGTTGGGAAACGATGCTGCAAGCCATTAGTCACTATGATCCCTATCAAAAACAGCAAAATTGGCGGTAAATATCTGGCAGCCTGTCCAAACTCTCCAGATGCCAAATTGATTCCTAACAAAATGACATTTCCTGATTGCATACTGGCAAACACTTCTCCATGAAAGAGATAAGTATATGCGTCTAAGAATCCCCCTGCCATTGCTAAGGCAACTCCTACTGGTAGACTTTCATGCACCACGATATCCGGTTGTCGTCTATTCGGATCATTTATTTTACTGCTGTGATCTGCTTGCATCTTTTCCGCCTCTATCTTTACTTTACTATTTCTAGCTGATTGATTGCATTTTAGTTATGGTTGCTGTTAAAAAATAATCTCATTTTCTTTTCTTGCCTCGCTTTTGCCAACTAAGAATCCCCCAACTAAGCAAGACAGCTGTCAGTGCTCCAGCTGAATCGAGCATGACATCTTGGAACAAAGGTGTACGGCCACCGGTCAACATTTGATGGTACTCATCCATCCCTGCATACCCTGTTGCTGCCAACCAGCCAAAGAAAGCTGACAGCCAATAGGGAATTTTTCGATAGCTCAATGATAGAAATAAGCTACCTCCTAATACAAAGTAAGTAAAGAAATGAGCCCCTTTACGAATAAAAAATTCCACAAAAGAAAAATAACCTTTTTCGGCAATACTGATTTCAGATCCTGCATAAGAGAAAGCGAATTTGCTCAACCATTCTTTCAATGGCTCTTCTTTTAACAGGCGAGAAAGCAAACCGACTTGTGATTGTTGTTCATAAGTTTGTGACGAACTAATAAATAAAATCACCATCACAGCTACCGCAATCGTGAAATAAAAATTTGGTTCTTTCCACATTTTTTTCATCATCTCAGCCCCTCATTTTCTAATCTTACCATTTTCAGTATTCTCTGCAACTACTTTTCGAAGGGTGTGCTATACTTATTACCATCTGATAAACGAAAGGAGCAACACCCAAGATGACTTATTCTCTCAACTGGGACCTTGATTCGATTTTTTCAGGCGGCAGCACGTCTACCCAACTGCAAGAACGAATGTCCCAACTAGATGCACAAATCAAAACTTATCGCACAAAAGTAGATGCGTGGCAACCCGACAATGCCTCTCAACCAGAGGAATTAGCTGAATTATTATCATTGTCCGAAACAATCAGTAAAGGATTTTCTCAGTGCAGCAGCTTTATCAATGCATTGCTATCTGCCAACGTTAATGACAATCAGGCAAAATTACTTTCGGGCGATCTCTATGCCAAATTGCCAATGCTACAAGCAGCCGAAACAGTTTTTTCGAAAAAATTGACAGAAATTTCTGATGAATACTGGGAGACACTATTGAAAGAAGAACCCTTTGCGACTATCGCCTTTCGTTTGAGCGAAATTCGTCGCGACGGCAAGGAGCTTTTGTCGGAAGCAGAAGAAACGATTATTAACACACTTTCTTTAGACGGACTAAATGCTTGGAGTCAGCATTATGATACGATTGTTGCTTCGATTGCGATTCCATTTACCCGGTCGGATGGAACAACGATTACTCTTTCAGCTGGTCAAGCTTTCAACAAAATGATGGGTGACCCAGATCCTGAAGTTCGTGCTCAACTATTTGCGGAGTGGGAAAAAGCTTGGGGAGAAAAAGAAGATTTATTTGCCGATACATTGAATCATCTGGATGGATTCCGTCTCTCCAATTACAAACTGCACGGTGTAGATGACTATCTGAAGGAGCCTCTCGAGTATAATCGCCTGCAAAAAGCGACATTAGACGCAATGTGGGGAACGATCCAGAAGAACAAACAACCGATCGTGGACTTTTTGACACGAAAAGCCCAATTATTCGGAAAAGAAAAAATGGAGTGGCAGGATCAAGATGCTCCGATCATTTTAGGTGAAATGAAGGAACGTACCTATACATTCGATGAAGCAGCTGCTTTCATTTTAGAAAACTTTAAAAAATTCAGTCCCAAAATGGCTGATTTTGCGCAAGAAGCCTTTGAAAAAAGTTGGATCGAAGCAGAAGATCGTCCTGGCAAACGTCCTGGCGGTTATTGTACAAGTCTGCCTGAAACAAGAGAATCACGTATTTTCATGACTTATAGTAATTCCGTCAATGAGGTAGCCACTTTGGCGCATGAGTTAGGTCATGCTTTCCATAGTAGTGTTCTTTGGGACTTGCCGCAGCTTAATCAGGATTATGCGATGAATGTGGCTGAAACTGCAAGTACCTTTGCCGAACTAATCGTTGCTGATGCAACATTGAAAGAAGCAAAAACAAAAGAAGAAAAAATCAATTTGTTAGATGCCAAAATGCAAAATGCCATTGCCATGTTCATGAATATCCATGCCCGCTTTATTTTTGAAAACAATTTTTACCAAGCACGGCAAAAAGGGCTGGTTTCTGCTGAACAAATCACAGAAATGATGGTGGCTGCACAAAAAGAAAGTTACGCCGATGGATTAGCTAGCTATCACCCACATTTCTGGGCGGCAAAACTACATTTCTTTATTGATGATGTTCCTTTCTATAACTTTCCTTACACATTTGGCTATCTTTTCAGCATGGGAATCTATGCTTATGCCAACCAAAAAGGGACGAGTTTTGAAGAAGAATATATTGCTTTGTTACAAGACACAGCTTCTATGCCGACGGAAGAATTGGCCCAAAAACATTTAGGCGTTGATCTGACAAAACCTGATTTCTGGCAAGCCGGAATCGATCGGGTCTTACAAGATATCGATACCTTCATGGAGTTGACAGAGGAATATTTATAACAAAAAACAAGCGCAGATTTCTGCGCTTGTTTTTTGTTACTATCAACTATTTAATAGTGTTAATCCGATAGTTAAATACCCCGCATAGAGACACCAAATCAGATAAGGTACAAAAAGATAGGTGGCTCTTTTATCGATTCGGGCAAATAAAAACATACAGACGATGACTGTCAAAACCAATAAGACGATAACCACTGTTCCTACCCAATAAAGATTCCAGCCAAAAAAGACAATACTCCACAAAAAGTTCAACACTTGCTGGATACCAAAGAAGATATAGGCTTGTTTCTTAAATGCTGGATTTACTTTCGCAATGATGAGTAAAAACAAAGCTGTCCCCATAAAGGCATATAAAATCGTCCAAACGATACCAATAATCCCTCCTGGAGGTGCCAAAAACGGTTTGTCCATTTGGGCATACGTCGCAGCAATATCACCCGCGAACAAGCTGGAAATAATCCCAGTAATCTCGATTCCTACCACACAAACAAGCCAAAGCAAAAATTTCATTTCTATCGCTCCCTTTCGTTCTCCACTTTTCTTCCGCTACTCGGTTAAATGAATCTAGCAACGGTTTGCTGCTTTTGCTTTAGTTTCTAATATTATGGTATCATTCCTACCTTCATTTCAAAAAAGTAATGCTCGTCTCAAAGAGATCGTTGGTCGATTTCAGCTCTAGTTGTCTAATAACGACCTGCTATACTTGCTTTGTTGTTGGGCAACATATTTATAAAGCGAACCATAACGGCTCTTGTACCCTTTCTTCCAAGGCTTGTCTTTACCACAAAAATGCAGCAATACAGTATGATTGATGACCCAGTCTAAGTCCCAGTGTCCTAGGCTGATCGTTTCATATGTACGGTTTTTTCTTACATCATAATTATATAGTTGGTCTGGAATTCCCAAGATCCGATCCCCATACAGCCCATTTAGAATATCTTGATCCGGTAAAAATAAATTCAATTGATTCTTCTGAATAAATGCCGCAATTTCTTTTTCTTTTACTTCTTGACGTAACTGAGTCAGATTCATCAGCAAAACGCCCGAATTGAAATATCCTTCAGACTCATAATTTTTGAGACGCACTTTATTGATGACTGTCGTAACCTCTGTTAATTTTGAATGGCTTGCTGCCGCATAAAGATGATCTTCAAGCGGTAATTCATATAGCGGCTGCAAATCGTTGATACACAATATGTCTGCGTCTAAATATAAGACCTTATCTAGATCTTTCGGCAAATAATTTTGGGCCAATAACCGGTAATAGATCGACTCTGGATAACGATCACTGACAGGGGCTTGTTTAAAAATAGATCCTGTACCGATAATGACTGGATGGTAGACAATTCCCAGTCCATGACAAAATTGATTCAATTCCTCTGTCTGAGCAAGTTCCTTCTCTTGTAAAACAAATGCATCCAATCGGCTTGCCGATGTGTGCAACCAAATTGAATAGAGGGTTGTTTTTAATTGTTCTACAAACGTATCGTCAATCGCAAACAGCAGGTTCATACTTTTCTTCACTCCTTAAGCAATCATTGAAAACTGCTTGTATCTATCTTCGTACTATTAGTATACCTGATTCTCAGAATCTATACGAAAACAAACCATTCGGCCATCAAAAACAAAAAAACCAAAGCAGCGAGTACTTTGGTCGTTATGGTTTTCGATGATTTAAAAGATCTGGTTTCATGTCTAACATGGAATACCCGCGAACATCATACCGATTTCGGCTTCTTGAATAATCGATCGGTCTTCCCGATTCTAAATAAATAATCTGCTCTAATTCCAAAACTGGATCATCCGATTGACACTTCAAATATTGACGATCATACTCATCACTTTTCGCTGCTTGAAATGTCCGATAAGCACCGGCAAACTTATAATTCAACTCTTCTAACAAATAATCATATACCGATCGATGCAAGATTTCTTTCGTTAATCCCGTCACTAAATCTACTGGCATAAACGAATGTTCCAAAATATAAGGTTGCCCATCTAATATTCGCAAACGAATCACATGATACACCGGCTCTTCCGCAGCGACCTTCAACATCTCTTGTACTCTGCTATCTGGGAAACAGACTTCGAAGGTAATTACCTGACTTTGCAAATCTCTTTTTTGCATTTTCATCTGGTAACTAAGTCCTTTGTATTCGTTTACAGAAGACGTGTCACGATCCCAAAAAGAATGGTTCAACACTTTCGTCCCAGATCCTCGTTTCGAAAGCAACAGTCCCTCCATGATCAAAATATTGATGGCATTCTTAATGGTCATGCGACTGACACCAAATTCTTTTACTAACTCCGTTTGATGCGGCAGAAAGCTCTCTTTGGGATAAGTTCCATCTTTGATTCTTTTTCGAAGGACATCTGCTATCTCAACATACTTTGGCACAACATTCACCTCACATCCTATTAATTAAAAAAGACTGCGGCATAAGCAACAAAGACGACTACCCATCCTGTTGCTTTAGCCACCAACTAGCAACTAAAGCAACAGGATTGTCATTTTCATTCGTTCGGGTAGTTTCGTCTTGTTCTGACTTATGTCCCAGCCTAATTTTGATCGGTTAGATTTCTTTCAGACGACGATTTTCTTGGATCTGTGCCATCTTCACGAATGGAAGATAGATCACGATCGAGATAATCAAATTAACTGCAGCTAAGATTCCGCCAGCAATGCTTTGTGTTGATAAGATCCCACCAATGATCGGTGGTGTTGTCCAAGGCGCAATAACGGTACATGCTGGTACCAGTCCTGTTGCTGTGGCAAAATATGCAGTTGAAACTAATACAAGTGGTGTCAAAACATAAGGGATGAACAAAATTGGATTCAACACGACTGGCAATCCAAACATCACTGGTTCATTGATCATAAATACCCCTGGAGCCAATGATAATTTCGCTACAGTCATATAGGCTTTATGATGACGAGCAACCAAGAAAATTGCGATCAATAAGCCTAATGTTGCACCGGTACCACCTATATTAACAAATGAATCAAAAAACGGCTTATTTACAATATACGGCAATTTGTCTCCTGCTTCAAGCGCTTTCGTATTCGCTTCGATAGCTGGAATGTTAATCGTTTGCATAAATGGATCGATGATATTTGCACCATGCAAACCAAAGAACCAAAGGAAAGCAGAAATGAACCCTAGTAGCAATGCAGCTGGATAAGAGTTTGCCAATCCCATGAATGGTTGTTGCACAAGCTCATAGAAAGATAGAACCAAACTTGATACACCAAATGCTTGGAAGATTGCTGTGAACAATGCAAAAATCGAAATAGTGATCATTGCTGGGAACAGCGCTGCAAAAGAACGAGAAACTGCAGGTGGTACACCATCAGGCATGTTGATCACTAGACGAGGATTGCCTGCCAAACGACGGAAGATCTCAGTAGAAATAATAGCAACGATCAATGCCAAAAATAATCCTTGTGAACCAAGACCCGCAGCTGTCAGCAAACCATCAGCATCTGTGGCCATTGCACCTAATGCAAAAAAGCTGGCAACTGAAATTGCTCCTGCTCCTAATGCATCTTGGTCATAGCTCTTGGCCAAGTTATAAGAAACTGTGAATGCAATCAATAAAGCTAAAATAGAAAATGTACCTGCAGATAAATTATTGCCAAATGCTTGCCAGGTGCCTTCACCAAAAATACCGTTCATAAAATCAATATAAGCTGGAATAGGCAAATTATTGATCAATACCCCAAAAGATCCCAAGATCATCAATGGCATCGTTACGATAAAACCGTCACGAATCGCAACTAGATGACGTTGTGAACCGATTTTGGAAGCAATAGGAATAAAATGCTTCTCCATAAACGCGATAAACTTATTCATTTTTTTCTCCTTTCAAAAACCATCCTATAATTTAGTGAAACCGATTTCCTCTATAGAATACCACGCTTACATTTATAAGTCTAGTCTTTTTAGTTATAAAACTGAGCATGGATTATACAGTCCTATTCTTTTGCTATAGACAGCACCATTTTTTATTATAAAAATAGCATAAAAATCTAGTTATCCGCATAAAAACTGGACTTATCACACTTTATCAAGGTCAAAACCACTCAATTTACTACTAATTTACTACTTATGAATGAGCTTTGATACGACGATTTATCCTTGAAAAGTGAAGATATAAAGATACTTCCAATAAAATTTGAATATTTAATAGGTAGACACTTCAAAAAATGAGGTGTCTATTTTTTTACCCGATTTTGAAAGGAAGTGAACTTATGAAAACAAAAAATCAAGAATCAAAAGGTCGTTCCCCACTCTTTAAGACCATCAAACATTCATTCAGCCAATAAAAAAGAAAGGATAGGTAAAAATATGGAACTTAAATTTGTGATTCCCAACATGGAAAAAACATTCGGCAATTTAGAATTTGCTGGCGAGGATAAAGTCGTTCAGCGAAGAATCAACGGACGGCTAACTGTCTTATCAAGAAGCTATAATCTCTATTCTGATGTTCAAAGAGCAGATGATATTGTGGTGGTGCTTCCTGCTGAAGCTGGCGAAAAACATTTCGGCTTTGAGGAACGTGTGAAGTTAGTCAATCCACGTATTACCGCAGAGGGCTACAAAATCGGCACTCGTGGTTTTACAAATTACCTTTTACATGCTGACGACATGATAAAAGAATAAAGAAAGAGAGGAAAAATGATGAGATTAGCAAATGGCATTGTATTAGATAAAGACACGACTTTTGGAGAATTGAAATTCTCTGCTCTACGTCGTGAAGTGAGAATCCAAAATGAAGACGGGTCGGTTTCAGATGAAATCAAGGAACGTACCTATGACTTAAAATCCAAAGGACAAGGACGCATGATTCAAGTAAGTATTCCTGCCAGCGTGCCTTTGAAAGAGTTTGATTATAACGCACGGGTGGAACTTATCAATCCCATTGCGGACACCGTTGCTACTGCCACCTATCAAGGAGCAGATGTTGACTGGTATATCAAGGCAGACGATATTGTGCTGACAAAGGATTCTAGTTCATTCAAAGCTCAACCACAAGCAAAGAAAGAACCGACACAAGACAAATAGTCGCTAGGTAGAAAGGAGACTTTTTCGCATGAAACAGCGTGGTAAAAGGATTCGCCCATCTGGTAAAGATTTAGTCTTTCATTTTACGATAGCGTCACTCCTGCCTGTTTTCCTGCTGGTTGTCGGACTGTTTCATGTGAAGACAATCCAGCAGATCAACTGGCAGGATTTTAACCTATCACAAGCAGATAAGATTGACATTCCCTATTTAATTATCAGTTTCAGTGTCGCAATTCTTATCTGCTTGCTGGTAGCGTTTGTATTCAAACGGGTTCGCTATGATACGGTTAAACAACTTTACCACCGTCAAAAACTGGCAAAGATGATACTTGAAAACAAGTGGTATGAATCTGAACAGGTCAAAACAGAGGGTTTCTTTAAAGATAGTGCTGGTCGTACAAAGGAAAAGATAACCTACTTCCCTAAAATGTATTATCGACTTAAAAATGGCTTGATACAGATACGGGTGGAAATCACGCTGGGAAAATATCAAGACCAACTCTTACACTTGGAAAAGAAATTAGAGAGTGGCTTGTACTGTGAGCTGACGGATAAAGAGTTAAAGGATTCCTATGTGGAATATACTTTGCTCTATGACACCATAGCCAGTCGTATTTCTATTGATGAAGTAGAAGCTAAAGATGGTAAACTTCGCTTAATGAAAAACGTATGGTGGGAATATGATAAGCTCCCTCATATGTTGATTGCTGGTGGTACAGGTGGCGGTAAAACTTACTTTATACTGACACTGATTGAAGCCTTGCTTCATACAGATTCAAAACTGTATATTCTTGACCCGAAAAATGCTGATCTTGCGGACTTAGGTTCTGTGATGGCAAATGTCTACTATAGAAAAGAAGACTTGCTTTCTTGCATTGAAACATTCTATGAAGAAATGATGAAACGTAGTGAGGAAATGAAGCAGATGAAGAACTATAAGACTGGCAAAAATTATGCTTACTTAGGTCTCCCGGCACACTTCTTAATCTTTGATGAATACGTCGCTTTCATGGAAATGCTGGGAACAAAAGAAAACACCGCAGTTATGAATAAGCTGAAACAGATTGTCATGTTAGGTCGTCAAGCTGGCTTCTTTCTAATACTGGCTTGTCAACGTCCAGACGCAAAATATTTAGGCGACGGAATCCGTGATCAGTTTAATTTCAGAGTGGCTTTAGGTCGTATGTCTGAAATGGGCTATGGCATGATGTTTGGCAGTGACGTACAAAAGGATTTCTTCTTAAAGCGAATCAAAGGTCGTGGCTATGTTGATGTAGGAACAAGTGTCATATCAGAGTTTTATACTCCCCTTGTACCAAAAGGATATGATTTCTTGGAGGAAATTAAAAAGTTATCCAACAGCAGACAGTCCACGCAGGCGACGTGCGAAGCGGAAGTCGCAGGTGTGGACTGATCTTGCTGGCTGGTGTGGCAATAGCCACGCCAGCACTTACCCCCCCGTATCTAACAGGGGGGTACAAATCGACAGGAAACAGTCAAAAAAACATTAGAAAATCCTTTGGTTACAAGGGATTTACAAAATTTCAGCGTATGTCAAATGGGCTTTAAAAGTTGACATACGCCTTTTTGATTGGAGGGATTTTTACTGAATGAACAAACTTGGTTACAGCATTTAAAAGAAAAACGCTTGGCTTATGGACTATCTCAAAACCGTTTAGCTGTTGCGACTGGTATTACAAGGCAGTATCTAAGCGATATTGAAACAGGAAAAGTCAAGCCATCAGAGGATTTACAGCAGTCCCTTTGGGAAGCTCTGGAACGCTTCAATCCCGACGCTCCCCTTGAAATGCTGTTTGATTATGTAAGAATTCGCTTTCCGACAACAGACGTACAGCAGGTGGTCGAAAACATCTTACAACTGAAACTGTCCTATTTTCTTCATGAGGACTATGGTTTCTATTCTTATTCAGAGCATTATGCTTTAGGCGACATATTCGTCCTTTGCTCCCATGAACTGGACAAAGGAGTTCTGGTGGAATTGAAAGGTCGTGGGTGCAGACAATTTGAAAGCTATCTTCTGGCACAACAAAGAAGCTGGTATGAGTTCTTTATGGACGTTTTGGTGGCTGGCGGTGTGATGAAACGCCTTGACCTTGCCATTAACGATAAGACAGGGATTTTAAATATCCCTGTACTCACTGAAAAGTGCCAACAGGAAGAATGTATCTCCGTCTTCCGCAGTTTTAAAAGCTATCGCAGTGGCGAACTGGTACGCAAAGAGGAAAAGGAATGTATGGGAAACACCCTCTATATCGGTTCATTACAAAGTGAAGTTTATTTCTGTATCTATGAAAAGGACTACGAGCAGTACAAGAAAAATGATATTCCCATTGAAGACGCAGAAGTAAAAAACCGTTTTGAGATTCGATTGAAAAATGAGCGTGCCTATTATGCAGTCCGTGATTTACTCGTCTATGACAATCCAGAGCATACCGCCTTTAAAATTATCAATCGGTATATCCGTTTTGTAGATAAAGACGATTCCAAACCTCGTTCTGATTGGAAACTGAATGAAGAATGGGCTTGGTTTATTGGGAACAATCGTGAACGATTAAAACTAACCACAAAACCAGAGCCTTACTCCTTCCAAAGGACGCTGAACTGGCTATCTCATCAAGTTGCCCCGACCTTAAAGGTTGCGATTAAACTTGATGAAATCAACCAGACGCAGGTTGTAAAAGACATTCTCGACCATGCGAAACTGACAGACCGACACAAGCAGATTTTGAAGCAACAGTCAGTAAAAGAACAGGACGTGATAACAACAAAAAAATAACTCAAATACAAATTCATTGAATATAGAGAGGAGAACATTTTTATGAATTTTGGACAAAACCTTTATAACTGGTTTCTATCAAACGCTCAATCACTGGTGCTTTTAGCAATCGTTGTGATTGGCTTGTATCTTGGCTTCAAGCGTGAGTTTAGCAAACTGATTGGCTTTTTAATTATTGCGATTATTGCGGTTGGCTTAGTCTTCAACGCTGCTGGAGTAAAAGACATTTTACTAGAGCTATTCAATCGCATTATTGGTGCTTAAATAAAACCGTTCTTTTGTGGAATATAAGTGGTTTTCTTATGTTCCGCAAAGGAATGGTACACCAAACGAAGTGCGGTAGGGATTTTTGAATCTCTACAAAGAAAGGACGTGAATATATGGACGATATGCAAGTCTATATTGCGAATTTAGGCAAATACAATGAGGGCGAATTGGTCGGTGCGTGGTTTACCTTTCCCATTGACTTTGAGGAAGTCAAAGAGAAAATCGGCTTGAATGATGAATATGAGGAATACGCCATTCATGACTACGAGTTACCCTTTACGGTTGACGAATACACTTCCATTGGCGAACTCAATCGACTATGGGAAATGGTATCGGAATTACCCGAAGAATTACAATCGGAGCTATCTGCTCTGCTCACTCATTTTTCAAGCATTGAAGAACTAAGCGAACATCAAGAGGATATTATCATTCATTCCGATTGTGATGATATGTATGACGTGGCACGCTACTACATTGAAGAAACGGGTGCTTTAGGCGAAGTACCAGCTAGTCTTCAAAACTATATTGATTATCAAGCCTATGGTCGGGATTTAGACCTTTCAGGAACGTTTATCTCAACCAATCATGGGATTTTTGAAATCGTCTATTAAATCTGTCGGTACATTACTACTGGCAGATTTTCTATTTTACGGGGTGGCTCAATCAGCTACCCCTATTTTTTATGAAAGGATTGATTACATGAAGAAAATACGAAGCTATACCAGTATCTGGTCTGTGGAAAAGGTACTGTATTCTATCAATGATTTTAGACTTCCGTTTCCCATAACCTTTACGCAAATGACATGGTTTGTCGTGTCACTCTTTGCAGTGATGATACTTGGCAACTTGCCCCCTCTTTCCATGATAGAGGGAGCATTTCTCAAATACTTTGGGATTCCTGTGGCTTTCACATGGTTTATGTCTACAAAAACTTTTGATGGTAAAAAGCCTTATGGATTTTTGAAGTCTGTCATTGCTTATGCACTGCGACCAAAGCTGACCTATGCAGGAAAAAAAGTAACGCTTGGCAGAAACCAGCCACAAGAAGCCATTACAGCAGTTAGGAGTGAATTTTATGGCATATCCAATTAAATACATTGAAAACAATCTCGTCTGGAATAAAGACGGGGAATGTTATGCTTACTATGAGCTTGTTCCTTACAATTACTCATTTCTAAGTCCAGAACAGAAAATACAAGTGCATGATTCTTTCAGACAGCTTATCGCACAAAATCGTGATGGCAAAATTCATGCTTTACAAATCAGTACAGAATCCAGCATACGTTCTGCACAAGAGCGTTCCAAAAATGAAGTCACTGGCAAGCTCAAAGCGGTTGCCTATGACAAAATCGACCAACAGACAGACGCTTTAATATCCATGATTGGCGAAAATCAAGTGAACTACCGTTTCTTTATCGGCTTTAAGTTGCTTCTCAACGATCAGGAGTTTTCTATGAAAAGTCTTACCGTTGAAGCAAAAAATGCTTTGTCTGATTTTGTCTATGATGTGAACCATAAGCTGATGGGCGATTTTGTTAGTATGAGTAATGATGAAATCCTGCGTTTTCAGAAGATGGAAAAGCTCTTAGAAAATAAAATCTCTCGTCGTTTCAAAATCCGCAGGTTAGATAAGGACGACTTCGGCTATCTGATTGAACACCTTTACGGACAGACAGGCACTGCCTATGAAGAGTATGAGTACCATCTATCAAAGAAAAAGCTGGATAATGAAACGCTGATTAAATACTATGACTTGATTAAGCCTACTCGCTGTTTGGTGGAAGAAAAACAGCGATATTTGAAAATCCAGCAGGAAGATGAAACCGTCTATGTAGCTTACTTTACCATTAACAGCATTGTCGGAGAACTGGACTTCCCGTCCTCTGAAATCTTCTACTACCAGCAACAGCAATTTACATTCCCGATTGATACGTCAATGAATGTGGAAATTGTAGCGAATCGTAAAGCCCTATCTACTGTCCGCAATAAAAAGAAAGAACTGAAAGACTTGGATAACCACGCTTGGCAAAGTGATAATGAAACCAGCTCCAATGTGGCGGAAGCTCTGGAAAGTGTGAATGAGCTGGAAACCAATTTAGACCAAAGCAAGGAATCTATGTACAAGCTGTCTTATGTGGTAAGGGTATCAGCAAATGATCTTGACGAACTCAAACGTCGTTGTAATGAAGTGAAAGATTTTTATGACGATTTAAGCGTAAAACTGGTACGACCATTTGGGGATATGCTCGGCTTACATGAAGAATTTTTACCTGCCAGCAAGCGTTATATGAATGATTATATTCAATACGTGACCTCTGATTTCCTCGCTGGTTTAGGTTTTGGTGCTACTCAAATGCTGGGGGAAAATGAGGGGATTTATGTTGGCTACAGCTTAGATACTGGACGCAATGTCTATCTGAAACCTGCTCTTGCCAGTCAAGGGGTTAAGGGTTCAGTAACCAATGCGTTAGCGTCGGCTTTTGTTGGTTCGCTGGGTGGTGGTAAATCCTTTGCGAATAACCTTATCGTCTATTATGCGGTGCTTTATGGGGCACAAGCAGTGATTGTAGACCCAAAAGCAGAACGTGGCAGATGGAAAGAAACCTTGCCAGAGATTTCCCATGAAATCAATATCGTCACTCTGACTTCTGATGAGAAAAACAAAGGCTTACTTGACCCTTATGTGATTATGAAAAATCCCAAAGATTCTGAATCACTGGCTATTGATATTCTGACATTCCTTACGGGGATTTCCTCTCGTGATGGGGAACGCTTCCCAATCCTTAGAAAAGCCATTCGTGCAGTAACCAATAGTGAAGTACGAGGGTTGATGAAAGTGATTGAGGAATTACGGGTTGAGAATACGCCACTAAGTACCAGTATAGCCGACCATATCGAAAGTTTTACAGACTATGACTTTGCACATTTATTATTCAGTAATGGTTATGTGGAGCAGTCTATCAGCTTAGAAAAACAACTGAACATTATACAGGTTGCGGACTTGGTACTTCCCGACAAGGAAACTTCCTTTGAGGAATATACCACTATGGAGCTTTTATCCGTTGCTATGCTGATTGTCATTAGTACCTTTGCTTTAGACTTTATCCATACAGACCGAAGCATTTTCAAGATTGTAGATTTAGACGAAGCATGGAGCTTTTTACAGGTAGCACAAGGAAAAACACTATCTATGAAGCTGGTTCGGGCTGGTCGTGCTATGAACGCTGGGGTATATTTCGTGACCCAAAATACAGACGACCTCTTAGATGAAAAACTGAAAAATAACCTCGGCTTAAAATTTGCATTTCGTTCCACTGACCTTAACGAGATTAAAAAGACCTTAGCCTTTTTTGGTGTAGACCCAGAGGACGAAAACAATCAGAAGCGATTGCGTGATTTGGAAAACGGGCAATGCCTTATCAGTGATTTATATGGTCGTGTCGGTGTGATACAGTTCCACCCTGTATTTGAAGAACTGCTCCATGCCTTTGATACCAGACCACCTGTGCGAAAAGAGGTGTAAATGTGAAACCATCAATAGTAAACAGAATAAAATCAAACTGGACGCTGAAACGTCTAGGTAAAGTGGCAATGACAGTGGCTTTCACACTTGTGATTGCCATTTTTCTTTTAGCCATGCTGGGAACGGTGGTTCAAGCTGCGGGCTTGGTAGATGATACGGTCAATGTGGCAAATGAATACAGCCGATACCCACTTGAAAACTATCAACTGGATTTTTATGTGGATAATAGCTGGGGCTGGCTTCCGTGGAACTGGTCGGACGGGATTGGAAAACAGGTCATGTATGGACTATATGCCATTACCAATTTTATTTGGACAATCAGTTTGTATGTTTCCAATGCGACAGGTTACTTAGTACAGGAAGCCTATTCCTTAGACTTCATTTCCGCTACAGCAGATTCCATTGGTAAGAATATGCAGACCTTAGCTGGTGTGAGTGCAAACGGATTTTCAACAGAGGGTTTCTATGTTGGATTCCTCTTACTCTTGATTTTGGTTCTTGGGGTTTATGTTGCCTATACGGGACTGATAAAGAGAGAAACCACAAAGGCAATTCATGCCATTATGAATTTTGTGCTGGTGTTTATCCTATCGGCTTCCTTTATTGCCTACGCTCCCGACTACATTAAAAAAATCAATGACTTTTCATCAGACATCAGTAATGCCAGTTTATCACTTGGCACGAAGATTGTCATGCCCCATTCCGATAGTCAAGGCAAGGACAGCGTGGACTTAATCAGAGATAGCCTGTTTTCCATACAGGTTCAGCAACCGTGGCTACTGCTTCAATACAACAGTTCAGACATTGAAAGTATCGGTATTGACCGTGTGGAAAGCCTGCTCTCCACCAGCCCAGATTCCAACAATGGCGAAGACAGAGAAAAAATTGTTGCGGAAGAAATTGAAGACAGAAGCAATACCAATCTAACCATTACAAAGACCATTAACCGTTTAGGTACAGTCTTCTTCCTATTTGTCTTCAATATTGGGATTTCCATATTTGTATTCCTATTAACAGGAATCATGATTTTCTCGCAGGTACTTTTTATCATCTATGCTATGTTTCTGCCTGTGAGCTTTATTTTAAGCATGATTCCATCATTTGATGGTATGTCAAAACGAGCCATAACAAAGCTCTTTAATACCATTTTGACACGAGCTGGAATCACATTGATTATTACGACAGCATTTAGTATTTCAACCATGCTCTATACCTTATCGGCTGGTTATCCGTTCTTTTTGATTGCTTTTCTACAGATTGTGACCTTTGCAGGAATCTACTTCAAGCTGGGCGATTTAATGAGTATGTTTTCTCTACAGAGTAACGATTCTCAAAGTGTGGGAAGTCGTGTGATGAGAAAACCTCGTATGCTTATGCACGCTCACATGCACCGTCTACAGCGGAAACTTGGACGTTCCATGACTACTCTAGGGGCTGGGTCTGCCATTGTTACAGGTAAAAAAGGACAGTCGGGTTCGGGGAGTTCTGCAAGGACACAAGCAGATCACTCCCGACCAGACGGAAAGGAAAAATCAACACTTGGAAAACGTATCGGTCAAACCATCGGTACAGTAGCTGATACCAAAGACAGAATGGTAGACACTGCTAGTGGTTTGAAAGAACAGGTTAAAGATTTGCCGACCAATGCAAGATATGCAGTATATCAAGGAAAATCCAAAGTAAAAGAGAATGTCCGTGATTTAACCAGTAGTATTTCTCAAACCAAAGCGGACAGAGCCAGTGGACGCAAGGAACAGCAGGAACAAAGGCGAAAAACCATTGCGAAGCGTCGCTCTGAAATGGAACAGGTCAAACAGAAAAAACAGCCTGCTTCTTCTGTTCATGAAAGACCGACTACAAGACAAGAACAATATCATGATGAACAGACCTCAAAACAGTCTAATATTCAGACTTCATATAAGGAATCTCAACAAGCCAAACAAGAGCGTCCAGCAGTTAAGTCCGATTTTTCAAGTCCAAAAGTGGAACGCCAAGGCAATACCGTTCAAGAAAAAACCGTTCAAAAGCCAGCAACTTCAACCACTACAGCAGATAGAACTTCACAACGTCCAATCACAAAAGAACGTCCGTCTACTGTTCAAAGAGTACCACTACAAAATACAAGAAGTAGACCACCAATCAAAACCGCCACCATTAAGAAAGTCGGTAAGAAACCATGAAGTTGAAAACTTTAGTGATTGGTGGTTCTGGATTATTCTTGATGGTCTTCTCACTGCTTCTGTTTGTTGCCATTTTATTTTCAGATGAACAGGACAGCGGAATTTCCAATATTCATTATGGAGGTGTGAATGTTTCCGCAGAAGTGCTGGCTCATAAGCCTATGGTAGAAAAATATGCCAAAGAATATGGCGTTGAAGAATATGTCAACATACTTCTTGCGATTATACAGGTGGAATCGGGCGGTACTGCGGAAGATGTTATGCAGTCCTCGGAATCCCTCGGTCTTCCACCTAATTCATTGAGTACAGAAGAATCCATTAAGCAAGGTGTGAAGTATTTCAGTGAATTATTAGCCAGTAGCGAAAGGCTCAGTGTAGATTTAGAATCGGTTATCCAGTCCTACAATTATGGTGGTGGTTTCTTAGGGTATGTGGCTAATCGTGGAAATAAATATACCTTTGAACTGGCTCAAAGTTTCTCAAAAGAGTATTCAGGTGGCGAAAAAGTGTCTTACCCCAATCCCATAGCCATACCTATCAATGGGGGCTGGCGATACAACTATGGCAATATGTTTTATGTGCAACTGGTAACGCAGTATCTTGTCACAACAGAGTTTGATGATGATACGGTACAAGCCATCATGGACGAAGCACTGAAATATGAGGGCTGGCGATACGTTTACGGTGGAGCTTCCCCGACTACTTCTTTTGATTGTAGCGGACTGACACAATGGACGTATGGAAAAGCTGGAATTAACTTACCACGAACCGCACAACAGCAATATGATGTGACCCAGCATATCCCACTATCGGAAGCACAAGCTGGCGATTTGGTTTTCTTTCATTCTACCTATAACGCTGGCTCTTATATTACTCATGTTGGGATATACCTTGGCAATAACCGTATGTTTCATGCAGGCGACCCAATCGGTTATGCCGACTTAACAAGCCCCTACTGGCAACAGCATTTAGTGGGAGCAGGACGAATCAAACAATGAGAAAGGAAGATTTAATGATGAAATTTAGAAAAAATCAGAATAAAGAAAAACAGATACCAAAGGAAAAGAAACCTCGTGTCTATAAGGTCAATCCTCATAAAAAGGTTGTGATTGCCTTGTGGGTACTTTTAGGGCTTAGTTTCAGCTTTGCGATATTCAAGCACTTTACAGCTATAGATACTCATACTATTCACGAAACAACTATCATAGAAAAGGAATACGTTGATACTCATCATGTAGAAAATTTTGTAGAGAACTTTGCGAAAGTCTACTATTCATGGGAGCAATCCGATAAGTCCATTGATAATCGAATGGAAAGTCTAAAAGGCTATCTGACAGATGAACTTCAAGCTCTCAATGTTGATACAGTACGCAAAGATATTCCTGTATCGTCTTCTGTAAGAGGATTTCAGATATGGACGGTAGAGCCAACTGGCGACAATGAGTTTAATGTAACCTACAGTGTAGACCAGCTCATTACAGAGGGAGAAAATACAAAGACCGTCCACTCTGCTTATATTGTGAGTGTCTATGTAGATGGTTCTGGAAATATGGTACTGGTTAAGAATCCGACCATTACCAACATACCTAAGAAATCAAGTTATAAACCAAAAGCCATTGAAAGTGAGGGGACGGTTGATTCCATTACAACCAATGAAATCAATGAGTTTTTAACGACGTTCTTCAAGCTCTATCCTACAGCGACAGCCAGTGAACTTTCCTACTATGTGAATGACGGGATATTAAAACCAATCGGAAAAGAGTACATCTTTCAAGAACTGGTAAATCCTATTCACAATCGTAAGGATAATCAAGTCACGGTATCGCTGACAGTGGAGTATATCGACCAGCAGACCAAAGCAACGCAGGTATCTCAATTTGATTTGGTACTTGAAAAGAACGGGAGTAATTGGAAGATTATAGAATAACAAATATTGGTACATTATTACAGCTATTTTGTAATCACGTACTCTCTTTGATAAAAAATTGGAGATTCCTTTACAAATATGCTCTTACGTGCTATTATTTAAGTATCTATTTAAAAGGAGTTAATAAATATGCGGCAAGGTATTCTTAAATAAACTGTCAATTTGATAGTGGGAACAAATAATTGGATGTCCTTTTTTAGGAGGGCTTAGTTTTTTGTACCCAGTTTAAGAATACCTTTATCATGTGATTCTAAAGTATCCGGAGAATATCTGTATGCTTTGTATGCCTATGGTTATGCATAAAAATCCCAGTGATAAGAGTATTTATCACTGGGATTTTTATGCCCTTTTGGGCTTTTGAATGGAGGAAAATCACATGAAAATTATTAATATTGGAGTTTTAGCTCATGTTGATGCGGGAAAAACTACCTTAACAGAAAGCTTATTATATAACAGTGGAGCGATTACAGAATTAGGAAGCGTGGACAAAGGTACAACGAGGACGGATAATACGCTTTTAGAACGTCAGAGAGGAATTACAATTCAGACAGGAATAACCTCTTTTCAGTGGGAAAATACGAAGGTGAACATCATAGACACGCCAGGACATATGGATTTCTTAGCAGAAGTATATCGTTCATTATCAGTTTTAGATGGGGCAATTCTACTGATTTCTGCAAAAGATGGCGTACAAGCACAAACTCGTATATTATTTCATGCACTTAGGAAAATGGGGATTCCCACAATCTTTTTTATCAATAAGATTGACCAAAATGGAATTGATTTATCAACGGTTTATCAGGATATTAAAGAGAAACTTTCTGCCGAAATTGTAATCAAACAGAAGGTAGAACTGTATCCTAATATGTGTGTGACGAACTTTACCGAATCTGAACAATGGGATACGGTAATAGAGGGAAACGATGACCTTTTAGAGAAATATATGTCCGGTAAATCATTAGAAGCATTGGAACTCGAACAAGAGGAAAGCATAAGATTTCAGAATTGTTCTCTGTTCCCTCTTTATCATGGAAGTGCAAAAAGTAATATAGGGATTGATAACCTTATAGAAGTTATTACTAATAAATTTTATTCATCAACACATCGAGGTCCGTCTGAACTTTGCGGAAATGTTTTCAAAATTGAATATACAAAAAAAAGACAACGTCTTGCATATATACGCCTTTATAGTGGAGTACTACATTTACGAGATTCGGTTAGAGTATCAGAAAAAGAAAAAATAAAAGTTACAGAAATGTATACTTCAATAAATGGTGAATTATGTAAGATTGATAGAGCTTATTCTGGAGAAATTGTTATTTTGCAAAATGAGTTTTTGAAGTTAAATAGTGTTCTTGGAGATACAAAACTATTGCCACAGAGAAAAAAGATTGAAAATCCGCACCCTCTACTACAAACAACTGTTGAACCGAGTAAACCTGAACAGAGAGAAATGTTGCTTGATGCCCTTTTGGAAATCTCAGATAGTGATCCGCTTCTACGATATTACGTGGATTCTACGACACATGAAATTATACTTTCTTTCTTAGGGAAAGTACAAATGGAAGTGATTAGTGCACTGTTGCAAGAAAAGTATCATGTGGAGATAGAACTAAAAGAGCCTACAGTCATTTATATGGAGAGACCGTTAAAAAATGCAGAATATACCATTCACATCGAAGTGCCGCCAAATCCTTTCTGGGCTTCCATTGGTTTATCTGTATCACCGCTTCCGTTGGGAAGTGGAATGCAGTATGAGAGCTCGGTTTCTCTTGGATACTTAAATCAATCATTTCAAAATGCAGTTATGGAAGGGATACGCTATGGTTGCGAACAAGGATTATATGGTTGGAATGTGACGGATTGTAAAATCTGTTTTAAGTACGGTTTATACTATAGCCCTGTTAGTACTCCAGCAGATTTTCGGATGCTTGCTCCTATTGTATTGGAACAAGTCTTAAAAAAAGCTGGAACAGAATTGTTAGAGCCATATCTTAGTTTTAAAATTTATGCGCCACAGGAATATCTTTCACGAGCATACAACGATGCTCCTAAATATTGTGCGAACATCGTAGACACTCAATTGAAAAATAATGAGGTCATTCTTAGTGGAGAAATCCCTGCTCGGTGTATTCAAGAATATCGTAGTGATTTAACTTTCTTTACAAATGGACGTAGTGTTTGTTTAACAGAGTTAAAAGGGTACCATGTTACTACCGGTGAACCTGTTTGCCAGCCCCGTCGTCCAAATAGTCGGATAGATAAAGTACGATATATGTTCAATAAAATAACTTAGTGTATTTTATGTTGTTATATAAATATGGTTTCTTGTTAAATAAGATGAAATATTTTTTAATAAAGATTTGAATTAAAGTGTAAAGGAGGAGATAGTTATTATAAACTACAAGTGGATATTGTGTCCTGTATGTGGAAATAAAACACGATTAAAGATAAGGGAAGATACTGAATTAAAAAAATTCCCCCTCTATTGTCCGAAATGCAGACAAGAAAATTTAATTGAAATAAAGCAGTTCAAAGTAACTGTGATTACAGAGCCAGACGCAAAGACGCAGAGCCGATAAAATGAGATTAATACAATCTCATTTTATCGGCTCTTTCCGTTATGTATGGATTCTTTTAATTAGTCTTCGATGTTTCTTGCTTCGTTGATACCGCTGGCTAAAGATTCCATTAAGGATAGTTCTTTGTCTGTAAAGCTATCCATGTATTTCTCTATCTGTAATCGTCGGGTGCTTTTTACCAAGTTATTAGCAGGTAAGAAAAATTCATCAACGGAAACATGAAGTAACGATACAAGGTCATAAAGAACTTGTATGCTGGGGTGTTGCCCTTTATTTTCAATATTAGTTAAGTACCGTGGGTCAATTTCAATCAATGCTCCCACTTGTTCACGAGTTAAACCTCGTTTCAATCGAGCTTCTTTAATGGCTAAACCAAAGGCTCTAAAATCATATTTATCTTCTTTTTTACGCATAGTAGACCACCTCTATACATTTTATTGTTCCTACTGAATTAAAAACAGGTATAGAAAAACGTGTTATATGGTTTATAGGTTTATATTTAATAAAAAGCACTACTAAACGCCAATAAAAAAAACCGTTATATGGTAGTGCTATTTACGCTGTTAAAATATTGTATATTACTTCCAAATGGCGGTTTGTTGGAGGTCAACGTCGCCATGAAGTACATCATATACAATAAATTTCCTTACATTGGGTTCTTGTCAAAAAAAGTCGTCTATCTGCAATAGATAAGTACGTCCACCAATGTGGTTTTATAAATCATATAGATAGAATAACAGAAGCATGTAAACAGAGAAATAAATCTGTTTATATGCTTTTTTGGCTATTCAGAACTTTTTTACAAAGTTTATTTATCAGTAATGCAACAAATCCCCCTTTCACATTGGGACTAAGAGTGAAAGGAGATAAACGAGCAAGGCTCACTTCCTTTCCTAGACAGAAAGGGGGTGAGAAACATGAAACCATCTTCTTTTCAGACCAC
This sequence comes from Enterococcus sp. DIV0574, assembly GCF_051711125.1. Lineage (NCBI taxonomy): Bacteria > Bacillati > Bacillota > Bacilli > Lactobacillales > Enterococcaceae > Enterococcus > Enterococcus sp. DIV0574. Next base: position 153,922 of record NZ_JBIOMA010000001.1, on the reverse strand, counting down.
AATAGAAAATCAGTTTGACTATATCTGTAAACGTGCTATGGAAGACGAGCGAAAGAATTATATGCTTTATCTTTCAAGGATTGCAAAGCGTGAGGTGTCCTTTTCGGATGTTGGCGATTATCTTGTTAGCCAGTTTGCGACAACAGATAACTATTCAACTGACTTTCAGATTTTTACACTCAATGGGTTATCAGTAGGCGTTGAAAATGATTTGTTGAGTGAAGCATTACGTGAGTTGCCAGACAAGAAACGTGAAATTCTACTGCTGTTTTACTTTATGGACATGAGCGATTCAGAAATTGCAGACCTGTTGAAATTGAACCGTTCTACTGTCTATCGGCATAGAACCAGTGGACTAGCCTTAATTAAAAAGTTTATGGAGGAATTTGAAGAATGAAAACACAATATCCTATGATTCCCTTTCCTCTCATTGTAAAGGCAACAGATGGCGATACCGAAGCGATTAACCAGATTCTACATCATTACAGAGGGTACATAACGAAGCGTTCCCTACGACTTATGAAAGATGAATATGGCAATCAAAGTATGGTCGTTGATGAAGTCTTACGTGGAAGAATGGAAACCAGACTGATTACAAAGATTTTGTCATTTGAAATTAAGTAATATCCTCTCTCCTTTCGTGGAAGCGTGCTAAACCATTCCACGCTTCCCGAACAGGGAGGTTTGTTATTCCACCAAAGCATATTGAGCTTTCAATGTGTTTTGATAGGCTAACGAGCCATTGTTCTTTGAAAACTGAATAAAAGTAATCGAATACGTTTCGATAAGAAAAGAGCCAACGGAACTAACCGCCATGACCTATCTTATAAAGATAGCGAGCGATTCATGTTAGTGATCCGAGAAGCAATCTTTAGCAGGATTGCCTGCAACGACATTCTTATCGTGATAATGATACTCCCATACAGTCAATAGTCCGAGCGTGATAAAACCGTCGCAGGCAATGAGTATGGCTACATGAGAACCATGCAGGGGTGGAACTCCCGTGAGCTTTGCTAAAGCTGTTCGATTGCTGGTAAAACAACTTTTATGAAATCCAAATAAGTGATTTGGAAAGGAGGATTTTATGAAGCAGACTGACATTCCTATTTGGGAACGTTATACCCTAACCATTGAAGAAGCGTCAAAATATTTTCGTATTGGCGAAAACAAGCTACGACGCTTGGCAGAGGAAAATAAAAATGCAAATTGGCTGATTATGAATGGCAATCGTATTCAGATTAAACGAAAACAATTTGAAAAAATTATAGATACATTGGACGCAATCTAGCGTCGCCAAAGGGTCTTGTATATGATAAAATAGTATTAAGTCGTATCAAGGCTCTTTCCATAAAGGAAAGGAGCAAATGCCATGTCAGAAAAAAGACGTGACAATAAAGGTCGAATCTTAAAGACTGGAGAGAGCCAACGAAAAGACGGAAGATACTTATACAAATATATAGATTCATTTGGAGAACCGCAATTTGTTTACTCGTGGAAACTTGTGGCTACAGACCGAGTACCAGCAGGAAAGCGTGATTGTATCTCACTTAGAGAGAAAATCGCAGAGTTACAGAAAGACATTCATGATGGTATTGATGTTGTAGGAAAGAAAATGACACTCTGCCAGCTTTACGCAAAACAGAACGCTCAAAGACCAAAGGTTAGAAAAAACACTGAAACTGGACGCAAATATCTTATGGATATTTTGAAGAAAGACAAGTTAGGTGTAAGAAGTATTGACAGTATTAAGCCATCAGACGCTAAAGAATGGGCTATTAGAATGAGTGAAAATGGTTATGCTTATCAAACCATCAATAACTACAAACGTTCTTTAAAGGCTTCATTCTATATTGCTATACAAGATGATTGTGTTCGGAAGAATCCATTTGACTTTCAACTGAAAGCAGTTCTTGATGATGATACTGTCCCTAAGACCGTACTAACAGAAGAACAGGAAGAAAAACTGTTAGCCTTTGCAAAAGCTGATAAAACCTACAGCAAAAATTATGATGAAATTCTGATACTCTTAAAAACAGGTCTTCGTATTTCAGAGTTTGGTGGTTTGACACTTCCAGATTTAGATTTTGAGAATCGTCTTGTCAATATAGACCATCAGCTATTGAGAGATACTGAAATTGGGTACTACATTGAAACACCAAAGACCAAAAGTGGCGAACGTCAAGTTCCTATGGTTGAAGAAGCCTATCAAGCATTTAAGCGAGTGTTAGCGAATCGAAAGAATGATAAGCGTGTTGAGATTGATGGATATAGTGATTTCCTCTTTCTTAATAGAAAGAACTATCCAAAAGTGGCAAGTGATTACAACGGCATGATGAAAGGTCTTGTTAAGAAATACAATAAGTATAACGAGGATAAATTGCCACACATCACTCCACATAGTTTGCGACATACATTCTGTACCAACTATGCAAATGCAGGAATGAATCCAAAGGCATTACAGTACATTATGGGACATGCTAATATAGCCATGACGCTGAACTATTACGCACATGCAACATTCGATTCTGCAATGGCAGAAATGAAACGCTTGAATAAAGAGAAGCAACAGGAGCGTCTTGTTGCTTAGTAGTACAAATGAATTTACTACTTATTTACCACTTCTGACAGCTAAGACATGAGGAAATATGCAAAGAAACGTGAAGTATCTTCCTACAGTAAAAATACTCGAAAGCACATAGAATAAGGCTTTACGAGCATTTAAGAAAATATAAAAAGATAATTAGAAATTTATACTTTGTTTATTATAAAAAAAACACAGTGAAGCAATCTTCACTGTGTTTTGAATCAAAAGCCGTTATTGTCAGAAACCTCTTTGTACCAGCGACCAGACTTTTTAATTGTGCGCTTGGCATCATGATTCAAGTCAACTGAGATGAAGCCATAACGATTTTTATATGCGTTCGTCCAAGACCAGTTATCCATACATGTCCACATATGATAGCCAACACAGTTGGTACCCTCTTGGATCGCTTGATGAACATACTTCAAGTGTTCTTTAACGAATTCGATTCGATAATCGTCCTCAATGATCCCTTCATCGTTGACAAAACGTTCTTCCCCTTCAACGCCCATGCCATTTTCAGAAATGTAGCATTTGATATTGCCATAATTCTCACGGGTATTGGTCAAGATATCATAAATCCCTTTTTCATAGATCTCCCATCCACGATAAGGGTTCATTTTTTTGTCAGGTTTATCATAATTATCAAAATAATCATCTGGTAATGGACCATTCGTGTGGTCGATCGGTGTTTCTTTTGCCATAATACGACGAGGCTGATAGTAATTGATGCCTAATAAGTCAATCGTGTTTTCTTGGATGATCACTAAATCTTCTGCTTCATGTTCCGGTATCATGTCTAATTCTTTGATGATCGTGACTAATTCTTCAGGAAATGTCCCTTTAACTGCTGGATCCAAAAAGGAACGGTTGAAGAAGGCATCGGCGATTTGGGCTGCTTTAACATCCTCCGGGTTTGCTTCATCTCTCGGATAGCTAGGTGTTAGATTCAAGATAATCCCTATCTCTCCACCCAATTCTAGCGCATGATATTCCTTGATTGCTTTCGCGCTCGCTAAGGTTTCATGGAAACCGGCTTGAACAGCATGCTTCATGTTGATTTCGTTTGGATAGTGGAACTGATAGAGATAGCCACCTTCTATCGGAACGATTGGTTCATTATGAGTGAACCATTTTTTGACTTTTGTACCAAACAATTCAAAACAAGTTTTGGCAAAAACGACGTAAGCCTCAACTGTCTCACGACTTAACCAACCGCCTTTTTCCTGCAAGGCCATCGGCATATCAAAATGATACAAGTTGACGAAAGGTTCAATCCCATTTGCAATCAATTCATCGAAATAATCATGATAAAAAGCCACAGCTTCTTGATTAACTTCGCCAGTTCCTGCTGGAATCAAGCGACTCCACTGGATCGATGTCCGAAATGTATTGTGTCCTGTTTCTTTCATCAGTTGAATATCTTCTTTATACCGCTTATAGACTTGGGATGTTTTTTCGGGGCCTACACGGTCAAAGAATTTTTCTGGTTCTTGCTCATACCAGTAATCCCAAATACTGGGTCCTTTTTTGTCTCCTGGAAAAGTTCCTTCTGTCTGAGGACCGCTGGCAGCAGAACCCCACCAGAATCCTTCTGGAAATTGATACGTCATCTTTTTTACACTCCCTATTCATGCTTGATACCGTAATCATAAAGGAAGCACTACCAAAAATCAATCTTTTTATTGGATAATGTATAGACATTTAAAATAAAACATGATACATTATGAATTGTAATCGATTGCAAAAAGTTGTTAGGAGTGATTTTTAATGAACGGTTTTATGGATAAAATATCTGAAAAAATCTTGCCGCTAGCCAATGCGTTAGGGCAAAACCGCTACCTCACTGTATTACGAGATGCGTTCATGCTTTCTTTTCCCATTACGATGTTTGGTTCAATCGTAGTGGTTATCAACAATCTGCCTTTTTTCAATGATGCAACGAAAGGCACTCTAAGTACCCTGTTCGGTAATGGACAAAATGCAACAATGAGCATCATGACAGTTTTTGTTACTTTTGGTATCGGCTATTATTTGTCTAAGTCTTATGATGTTGAAGGGATCTTTGGAGGCGCTGTATCTTTTGCAAGCTTTTTGATTCTAACACCATTTTTCATGACTACAGAATCAGGTGAAACTATTACTGGCGTGCTATCTCTTGATCGCTTAGGTGCCAAAGGTATGTTCATCGGAATGATCGCTGCCTTCTTAGCTGCTGAGATTTATTGTCGCGTCACAAAACGCGGTTGGCAAATCAAAATGCCTGATGGGGTGCCACCTGCAGTAACGAAGTCATTTGCTGCTTTGATTCCAGCGATCGTTACGCTAACCATCTTTTTGATGATCAATGCGATCATGACCGGCGTCTTCCATGCGAACCTTCATGATGTAATCTATGAATTGATTCAAAAACCGTTAACAGGTCTTGGCAGCAGCTTACCTGCTACACTATTGGCACTGTTCTTGGTTCAGTTCTTATGGTTCTTTGGTCTTCATGGGCAAATCATTGTCAACTCTGTCATGGATCCTATCTGGAACACATTGATGTTGGATAATTTAGAAGCCTATCAAAATGGCGAAGCATTACCCCATATCGTGACGAAACCATTCATGGAAACTTTCACGGTTGGTTTAGGGGGTTCTGGAATGACGCTAGCTGTTGTGATTTTGATGGCTTTTGTCCTAAAGAAAAAACAATACCGCGATGTTGGTCGTTTGGCTCTTGCTCCTGGTATCTTCAATGTAAATGAACCTGCTATTTTCGGAATGCCGATCGTACTGAATGCAACGATTTTGATTCCTTGGGTAGTAGCACCCCTAGTGGTGACAACTTTCAATTACCTTGTGATGGCAGCTGGTCTAGTTCCAGCACCAACTGGTGTGTCCGTACCTTGGACCGTGCCAGTGATCGCTAGCGGTGTGTTAGCAACCAACTCTTGGTTAGGTGGCTTGCTACAAGTCATTGATGTAGTACTTGTTGGTGTGATCTGGTATCCATTCTTGCGTATTTTGGATCGTCAACAAGAAGCTTCAATCAGTTAAAACAAAAAGACTGGCAGGTCAATCAACCTGTCAGTCTTTTATTTTAAAAAAAGGCTGCCGATTCGGATTGTCGAAATCGCTTTTTTCAGCTATACTCTTTGCGAGGTGAGGAGATGCCAAAATATCAAGAAATTGCCAATATTTTAAGAACAAGAATCAGAAATAAAACCTATCCTCCAGATAGTTTATTACCTAATCAAATAGATCTCGTTGAAGAGTTCCAAGTGAGCCGCATGACCATCAAAAAAGCGATCGGGATTCTCTCTATGGAAGGACTTGTCTATTCTCAGCGAGGAGCTGGAACTAAGATTTTGAATCATCCTTTCGTGGATCGAGATACGACAACATTAACGGAATATGTCGGCTTATCCACTGAAATGCGCAAAGCAAATCGGCCATTGACTAGTGAAGTTATTGATTTTCAAGTGGCTTTTCCGAACAAGGAGATCCAAGAAAAACTGATGCTGACAGAAGAACAACCCGTCTATAAGATCATTCGTCTGCGAATTTTAGAAGGCAAACCATTTATTCTGGAGCATACGTACATGCCGGTCCATTTAGTTCCTAATCTAAAACGTTCTCACTTGGAAACTTCTATCTATCAGTATGTAAAAGAAGAACTAGGCATTCAATTTGTCGGTGCTTATCGGACGATTTCTGCGGATAAAAGCTCGTTATATGATCAGAAATATCTGGCTTGCGATCCAACCGATCCAGTATTAGAAATTCAACAAATCGTTTACCAAAAAAATGGCTCACCGATCGAATACTCCCGCAGTCGCAACCGTTATGATACGCGGGTATATTCCTATTTAGACGTTCAACGATAATAAACAGCCAAAGCGGCGCAGTAAAACTAGACAAAAGAACAACCAAAATATAGAGAAAAGATTTTTCGGTTTTTGGGTGTATTAGTCTTGTTCACTGCTCGCTTTGACTGTTTTTATTTTTGATCCATTTCTTTACTTGCTCTCCTCTCGATGTTTATCAGATAGTAAGTAAACGATAAGGCGTATCTTTTAACGCAGCTGTCACCGTTTGATCTGAGGCATCGCCTGTGACGGTCGCAGTTTTCTTGTTCAAATCAACTGTAACTTCGGTAACACCGACTACTTGAGCAAGTGTTTCTCGTACCGTTTTTGCACAGCCTTCGCATTTCATGCCGTCGACTTGATATGTTTTTTTCATAATGATCCTTCTTTCTTCTCTATTTTGTTATTGGTTTCTTGCTGCTCGTTTACTGACTGGAGTGAACCGTTTTAAACGTAGCGCATTCAATAAGACGGAAACTGAACTAAAACTCATGGCTGCCCCTGCAATCATCGGATTCAAAAGCGGTCCGCCAAAAAGATGCAGTAATCCCATGGCAACAGGGATTCCCAAAACATTATAAGCAAATGCCCAGAAAAGATTTTCTTTGATATTCTTGATGGTTGCTCGACTCAATTCCACTGCAGTCGGCACATCCATCAAGTCACTACGCATCAACACGATATCTGCAGATTCAATGGCGACATCCGTTCCTGAGCCAATGGCGATACCGACGTCTGCTTTGGCTAAAGCTGGTGCATCATTGATTCCGTCACCTACCATGGCAACTTTTTGTCCAGTTTGCTGCAGTTCTGCCACTTTAGCCGCCTTATCTTCTGGCAACACATCACTAATGACTTCATCGATACCTACTTGATCAGCAATGGCTTGTGCTGTTCGCGAATTATCCCCTGTGATCATCGCCACTTTGATGCCCATTTGATGCAGACGTTCAATGGCTTGTGCGCTGCTTGTTTTCACCGTATCGGCCACAGCAATCAACCCAATCAATGCGCCGTCCATGGCAACATACATTGGTGTTTTCCCTTGTTTTGCTAAGCCTTCGGCAGATGCAATTACAGATGAGACATCTATTTGTTTTTGATCCATCAACTTTTTATTTCCTAACAGCACGTCTTTTCCATCCAATCTTCCCGTGATTCCATGACCAGGGACGGCTTGGAAATGACTAACTGAAGAAAATGTTAATTTCTGTTGTTTGGCAGCGGCTACGATAGCTTCTCCCAGTGGATGCTCCGATCCATCTTCTGCAGAAGCTGCTAGCTGCAAGACCATTTCTTTCGTATGTTCGCCATAAGGTAAAAGATCTGTCACAACTGGTTTCCCTTCTGTGATCGTCCCGGTTTTGTCAAAAACGATCGTTGTGATGTTGCGAGTCGTTTCTAATGCATCACCGCTTTTGATTAATACACCATTCTCGGCGCCTTTCCCAGTTCCCACCATGATTGCCGTTGGTGTTGCTAATCCTAAGGCACAGGGGCAGGCAATGACTAATACCGAAATAGTGATCGTCAGTGCAAAGATCCACGACTCTTGTCCGAAGAAAAACCATGCCAGTCCTGCTAGTAACGCTAAGCCAATCACGATCGGAACAAAAACACCCGAAACTTTGTCAGCTAATCGTGCAATTGGGGCTTTCGAACCTTGGGCATCTTCCACTAGCTGGATGATCTGTGCCAGAGTGGTATCCTTGCCAACTTTTGTCGCCTGATAGCGAAACGTACCCGTTTTATTGATACTCGCTCCAACAACTGAATCACCAGGTTGTTTCTCCACCGGAAGGCTCTCTCCAGTGATCATTGACTCATCCACTGCTGAATGTCCTACTATCAGTTGTCCGTCGACAGGAATTTTTTCACCGGGACGAACAATCACAATATCGCCAGCCACGACTTGCTCGACTGGCACTTCCATTTCTGAATCATTTTTTAAGATCCGAGCAGTTTTTGGTGCTAAATCCAATAATTTCTTGATAGCTTCAGAGGTCTTGCCTTTTGATACGGATTCAAGGTATTTGCCTAGTGTAATTAATGTGAGGATCACCGCAGCTGATTCATAGTATAAATGCATCGCGAAATGCGTCTCTCCTAAAAAAACCATGACCGTTCCATACAAACTATATAAAAAAGCCGCACTGGTTCCTAACGCCACCAGAGAGTCCATATTAGGATGCCCTTTGAACAACGCTTTGAAGCCATTGCTAAAAAAAGCACCGCCAAAGATCATGACAGGGAGCACAAGGATCAATTGTGTACTAACAAATGCTACAGGCTGTGTCATAGGGTTCAAAAAGGAAGGGAGCGGCAGACCGATCATTTCGCCCATTGCTAAATAAAATAATGGCACGGTAAAAATGGCAGACAACCAAAATCGTTGCCATAACTTTTGAATTGGGTCTTTCTTTGCCGATTGCGGCTCCGCAGTTTTTTCGCCAAAAGCTTGATATCCTGCTTTAGCTACTGCCTCTTCAATGGTAGCTGTATTAAGTTGCTGCTTGTCGTAACGAACTGTCAATTTTTCCGTGGCTAAATTGACAGTAGCCGCTTGAACACCTGCAAGTTTGTTCACGGCTTTTTCAACCGTCTGGGCACAAGAAGCACAGGTCATCCCTTCAATCTGGAATGTTGCTTGCTGCTGATTTCCTATAAGAGAGTAGCCGGCATCGGCTACTGTTTTTGCTAAGAGTTGTTCATCTACCTGAGTTTCATCGTAGCGAACGTGAAGTTTTTCCGTCGCCAAATTGACGGAGGCTTCTTCGATACCTGTGACTTTGCTGACGGCCTTCTCGACCGTCTGAGCACAAGAGGCACAGGTCATTCCTTCGATTGCATAGTTTCCTTCAGCCATTTTTATTCCTCCTTAATGAAATATCGTACTGGGTTCCTCAAATAAGCGAAAGAGGCTGCCTTTTGATTACAACTGTAATCTCTACTCTTCTACTTTACCTCCACCGTTTACATTTGTCAACGATTTTCATTCTACAAAAAAAGTACGCTTCTTTTTTAGAAACGTACTTTTTATTTTGCTATGAATTAACTATTTTGTCCATTGGTCTTGATCACTTCTTGATACCAATAGAAGCTGTCTTTTTTATAACGGGTCAAACTACCGTCTTGATTTTCGTCTTGATCGATATAAACGAAACCATAACGTTTTTGGTAGCCATTCAACCAGCTTAATAAATCAGTAAATGACCAAGTACAGTAACCTAGCACCTCTGCACCATCACTGATTGCTTCTTTGATTGCATGAACATGGCTTGACAGATAATCGATGCGGTATTGATCATGAATCTGATGATCGTCTGTCAACTTGTCATATTCGCCAAGTCCATTTTCAGTGATCATCACTGGGATCCGATAGCGGCTAGCGATACGGCGTAACGCCACTCGCAACCCTTGAGGATCAATTTCCCAATCCCAATTGGTACGATCAACAAATGGATTTTCGACTTTTTTGAACATACCAGGTGTTCCTGTTTCTTCTGAACTGCCTTTTTCTCCAGTTGTATTCATTTTACCAGCGCCTACCCCATCTAACGGATTTGCTGCGTTAGTGGCAGTTTGGTAATAATTAATCCCTAAGAAATCCGGTTTTGCCGAACGCAACAGTTCCATATCTCCTGGCTCAATCGTTGGCGCGATCCCCTGTTCTTTCAAGAAGTTCATTGCTGCGATCGGATATTCGCCCCATAGGTAGACATCCATCCAATAATGCGCCATCAAATCTTCCGCATTTTCTGCTGCCAAAATATTTTTGGGATCACTGTCGATCGGGTAGTTTGGCGTGTAAGCAAAACTAGGTCCGATTTTACCCGGAATCTCCATCTCATGAAATGTATTGATTACAGAAGCATTGGCTAAGTTGGCAATGTGATTCACTTCATACATCCGCTTTGGATCAGTGACACCTGGCGGATGAGCAGCCAATAAATAACCTAATGAGGTAAACACATTTTGTTCATTCAGACTGACCCAGTATTTGACTTTGCCGCGAAATGCTTCGAAAAGTGTCGCAGCATAATTTGTAAAGTCTTCAATGATTTGGCGAGATTCCCAACCACCGTAAGCTTCTTGCAACGCTTTAGGCAAGTCCCAATGATAGAGCGTAACCATTGGTTCAATTCCTGCTGCAAGCAATTCATCGATCAAAGCCAAATAGAAATCTAGCCCTGCTTGATTGACTTCTCCTCGGCCTTCTGGAAAAATCCGTGTCCAAGCGACAGAAAAGCGGTAGGTTTTCAACCCTTGTTCTTTCATCAATGCCACATCTTCTTTGAATCGATGGTAATGATCGACTGCGACATCCCCATTTGTTCCTTTAAATGTTTTTCCAGGAATGCGCACAAAATCATCCCATACTGATGCGCCTTTCCCATCTTCTTGCCAAGCCCCTTCGACTTGGTACGCTGCAGACGCAGAGCCCCATAAGAAATCTTTGGGGAAATCTTTTAATTGTTTATGAAACACACAGGTTCCCTTCTTTCTTTCGATAATTCAGAATGTTTCCTTTCTAAGTATACCGATAAAAAAGCGGTTTGTCATGGAAACGCTGCATAATTTTGTAACTGCTTGCTTGAAAAAGAAGCAGCTGCGACGAGAGGCCTGCAACAAACTGCCTATCCTAGTCATTGTGTAATTCTGAGATTCAATAAATCTTCGTTGCAACTAGATGCAATACCGATTGTTCTGCTACTATGCTTAGATCTCTAGTCCAGTTGTTAAGCTGCTACTTCATAGATCCTAGCTATTCGTCGTTTATTCATCAAACTGTGCTTGGTAAAGGGCTGCATACGCACCTGCTCTAGCTAATAATTCATCATGAGTCCCTTGTTCGACGATATTACCGTTTTGGACCACTAAAATCACATCTGCGTGACGGATAGTGGAGAGACGATGAGCGATCACAAAGGACGTTTTGCCTTTCATCAGCTCAGTCATTGCCGTTTGGATCAACCCCTCGGTCTGGGTATCGACATTTGATGTGGCTTCATCTAAAATCAAGAGATCCGCATCCAAAAGCATCGCACGAGCAATGGTCAAAAGCTGCTTTTGTCCTTGCGAAATCCCGCCACCATCTTCTGTGATCAGTGTGTCATACCCTTTTGGCAATTGTTGAATGAACTCATGGACATGGGCTGCTTTAGCCGCTGCCTCTACCTCAGCAAGAGTCGCGGATGCTTTACCGTAAGCCAGGTTTTCAAAGACAGTTCCAGTAAATAACCAAGTATCCTGCAGCACCATCGCATAGCTTTTGCGCAAGCTGCTGCGCGTCGCTTTTTTGATGTCCTGTCCATCTAAACGAATCACTCCTTGATCCGGATCATAAAAACGCATCAAGAGATTCACGATCGTGGTCTTACCTGCCCCGGTTGGACCAACGATAGCGACTAAACTGCCTGGGGCAACGTCCAGCGATAGGTCCTTAATGATCATGCGATCCTTTTGATACCCAAAGGAGACATGATCCAATTGGATACGCCCGGTTACTTCTGTAAACTCATAGGCATCAGGAACATCGGAGACTTCCGGTTCTTCATCCAACAAGCGAAAGATCCGTTCTGCTGCTGCCAATGCGGATTGCAAATCGCTAAAGATATTGGCCAGCTCATTGATCGGTCCAGAAAATTTACGAGAGTACAACACGAAGGAGGAGACGCTTCCTAAAGAGAGACGACCGAATAAAAATAGCAGTGCGCCAAAGACACTGATCAGTGACAACGAAACATTGTTGATAAAGTTGATGGACGGGCCCGTCATGCTACCATAATATTCTGCATTGTAATAAGAGGAAACTGCGGCCTGATTTTTTTCATCAAATCGTTCAATGATCGGTTCTTCTTGGTTATAGATCTTAATCGTTTGCTGACCCGAAAGAATTTCTTCTACAAATCCGTTCAATTCCCCTAGCTTTCGCGAACGACGCCGAAATAATGGCTGAAATTTCTTCATTAAATAACGAGTCAATAGAACCGAGGCAGGCACTGTCACTACAAAAATCAAAACGAGCACTGGAGAGATCAGCAACATCATAATAAACGAACCAATAATGGTGACTAAGCTACTCAGCACTTGGATGGCATCACTAGCTAATGATGTATTGATCGTATCGACATCATAACTGATTCGACTAATGATATCGCCTGTTTGGACACGATCAAAGTAGCCGATCGGCAATTCAGAAATTTTGTCGAAAATCGCTTTGCGCATGGACTGGACGACACGTTGACTCAGACGGATCATCAATAATGAGATCAGATAACTTAACACCGCTGAACAAAGATAAAAAACAATCATCCATCCGCAATAAAAGAATACCCGGTGAAAAATGACTTTTCCTAGTCCTGGCTGAATCGCATCGATGGCATAACCGGAAAGCAGTGGACCTACTAAGGAAAACAGATTGCTAGCCATCATTAAAACTGCTGATAATAGAAGAAGCCATTTCGTTTCATACAAATAGTGCCAGAGACGCTTCACAGTTTTTTTCGTCTCTTTTGGTTTTTCGGCGACTGTCTTGCTAGGCATTGATTTTCCCTCCTGTCTGTCCATGATAGATTTCCTGATAGATGGTATTCGTCGCCAGTAATGTGGCATGATCGCCGAATCCACTCATGCGGCCATTTTCCAACACAAGAATCTTATCTGCATGCTGGATCGAACTGATTCGTTGTGCAATCAAAATCGACGTTGTGTCCGCAAATTGTTGTTTAAGTACTTGGCGTAGTTTGGCGTCTGTCTGATAATCCAATGCACTGGCTGAATCATCCAAGACTAAAATTTGTGGTTCACCAGCTAATGCACGGGATAGGAGGACTCGTTGCTTTTGACCACCGCTTAGATTGCTTCCTTTCGCATGAAGTTCATAGGCCAGTTGTTGTGGCAATTGCTGGATAAATTCCTTTGCTTGTGCCCTAGCGGCAGCTTCTTCGATTTGTTCTTTTGAAAAGCGGCGCCCAAAATCAATATTTTCTTCGATCGTATCAGCAAAAAGGATGTCTTTTTGCAAAACAATGCCAAAATATTGGTGCAGCTCTTCGGGATCCAGTGAGCGGATATCACGGCCATTGATGCGGATCTGTCCATTGGTCGGATCGTATAAACGCAGCAGTAAGCGTACAATCGTTGATTTACCACTGCCGGTAGCTCCGATGATTCCTAACGTCTGTCCCTTGACTAGAGAAAAATCGATTTCCTTCAGAACGGACGTACCATCAGGATAAGTAAAAGAAACGTGGTCAAATACAATGTGTGCTTCTTCGTCTCTTGCCGGAAGGGGAACGACCTTCATATCCTGCGGCAGGCGCAGTACAGCTTGAATACGGTCTGCGGAAGCCAAACCTTTTGAGACGATCACGAAAATTCGCGTGATGCTTAACATCGCATTGAGAATAATCGTAAAGTAGGTGAGAAAAGCAATAATCACCCCTGGCTGCGTCAACCCGGCATTCACCCGATAAGCACTCACTAAAATCACCAATGTCAATCCCGCATTCAGAAAAAAATCCATTAAAGGTGGTGTGGCAGCCATCGTCCGGTTCGCCCTTGTTTCTGCCGCAACGACTGACTGATTGACTCGCTGAAATCGTTGTTTTTCATAGTCTGCTTTCGATAATGCTTTGATCACACGAGCACCCGTCACATTTTCCCGGACGGTGCGAACTAGCGTGTCTACTCGCTTTTGCAATTGGGCAAACAAAGGAATCCCTCGCTTAGAAATAATAACGGCGGCAACTAATGTGAATGGTAAAACTCCAACTAATACGAGTGTCAGCACCGGATCTAAGGTTGCTGTGATCAACACTCCTCCTAATAAGAGGATCGGCGCCCGAATGCCAAGTCGTTGGATCATGCCTACTGTTTGATGAATATTGTAAGTATCCGTAGTCAACCGCGAAACCAGCGAAGGGATACCGACTTGTTCGATCTGCGGAATCGATAAATAGGCCACTTTGGCAAAAAGATCATGACGTATGTTGCCAGTAGCGTCTCTGGCAACACTGGAAGCCATCCGATTGGCAAGAATATTTGTTACAACAGCAATCACAGAACACAGCAGCATCACACCACCCCACAAGAAAATGGCGGAAACATTTTTTGTAGGAATGATTGCATCAATGATATAGGCTAAGATCCATGGCAACAGCAGATCCATCAAAGACCCAAAAAACTTGATACTGACCCCGAGAGACATACGCCCAATATACGGGTGCAAATATTTTTTTAGTAACTTCACTGAACCTCATCTTCTTTCTTTAAAGCACGCTGTGAGTTTTCTTTTACTAGTTGTAGATCTGCCAGCAATTTTTGCTGTTCTGCTTCAGAAAACCCTTCTAAGACTTGCTCGTTCCACTGTTTCAACAATTTTTGGAGGATAGGTTGCATCGCCAACGCTTTATCGGTTGGATAAACGAGCAGTCGCCGCCCATCCAAACTGCTCGTTTGCCGACGAACATACCCTTTTTCTTCTAAGACTGCTAACTGGCGAGCAACATTGCTTTTATTGACAAAAATCAACTGACCTAAAGCTTCTTGACTGATCCCAGGGTTACGACAGACATTTAAAATGTACGTATGATGCATGGGACCTAACCCATATTTTTTTAGTTCCCTTTCCCGGTACAATGCGGCTAAACGGGCAATGTGGTTGATTGAACGAATGATTGACTCCATAATTTTTCTCCTTTACATGCAGTAAGGTAAATACAGTAGGTTCAGTATAAAGATAATTAGTTGCGCACGCAACTAATTTTTCAAAAATTTTTTACTTAAAAAATCTTAAGCGAAAAAGAAGCAGCTAAAGTGTTGCACACCACAGCTGCTTCTTTTTCGTTTAAGTCCGTTAATCATTCATTGCTGTCTACAAAAAAGCCGCCGACAACCGTTCTCTTGATCATTTTTGGCGTCTAACTGCAGCAAACAGCTGCCGTTTTTTCCAAAGAAAACCGAGAGCCAATAAGACCCATGCAGCCATTGTCAACCACAGTCCCCAGTCAAAATACCACGGCGCATCATAATCCACGATCAGCTCGTTGAGCCCTGTCTGTTGCTTAACAGTCACTGCCCCTATCGTACTCACTTTGATGTCAGAACGCTTCAATGGCTGTCCGTTAAGCTGTAAGGTCGTTCGTTGGTAATTGATGACCGGCAACGCCTTCCAGCTAGAATCTTCTCCTTGCCAGCGCAAAATCAACTGTCCATTAACAACCGCTTTTTGCACTGTCGTATTCTGCTTGATGATTTGTTCCCCGTAAGCATCGTATTTATTTTCCTTTGTGTCACGATAGATGGGAACATAATCGGGGGTTGACCGTTGGAACAGCACCAGTGCCTTCGCTTTGTCTGGACTGAAATAAGCCTCTTTCAGCGTCTGCTGATCAGAAACAAACAGATAGGAGTGGTTTCTGATTTTCACCGCGGAATCGCTGGATTGCCACTCACTCATCTTAGTACTGGTTTGAAACATAATCTGGCCCACACTGACAACTAAAAGCAAAATCAGCCAAATCGGCCGATTCAGACGGCTATCCGCTAAATAGGGCCGCAAAAGACACAATCCTGCAAGAATCAGCACTGTCGCAGGGACAAAAAAGCGAAACGGAAATTGAATCAGTTCAATCAATGGATTTTCGAGACTAGATAACCATTGCCATGGCAAATAGTTAGACGATAACAGGAAAAAAATGCCGGCAACGACAGTCAACAGCTTCAATCCATTGGGGATCTCTTGCCATTTTTTTAAAGCTCCGGCAAAAAATAGCCCACAGACCAATGGGAAAAGGTAGGGCGATGTCCACCAGTAACTGCTGGTACCCGTAATCGTATTTCGCTCCATGTGGTGATTGACGAATGGTGGCAGTAACTGATTGCTTTGATAAAGATCAAGCATTGCCAGCCAAATATTGGCAGTCAACAGCAGAAAAATTCCAATGGCGGCGAATAAATGAAGCAAGAGCCGCTTTTTACCTTGGCTTTTCAAAAAAGTGCGCAAAAAGAAAGGGATATAGATCAAAACCAATAAAATACTCGAAAAAACATGGATTTGAAACAGCGCAGCTACTGACACGCCCACAGCAAACGGACGGATCCGTTGAAAGCGCGTCATATCAATCAATGGAATGAAACAAAAAGGCAATATTGCTGCTCCCCAAGCCGAAAACCCTTGTCGTTCGACCCAATATTGGATCGAATACGTGGTCATAAAAAGGATGCCCATGCCTAGAGATAACCAGCCCGAAACTTTCAATTTTCGCAGTAACGTGTACATTGATGTTCCTGCCAAAAGGTACAGCAATCCATTTGATAAGAGTTGGTATTGGAACCAAGAACGACTGATCAAAACTAATAATCCTTGAAAATAGGCAAAAAATGGTCCATACAATGCATTGACGATCCGACCAGATTGCTGAAAACCATAAATGGAAAGAAAGTATTGATAGTTTCCTTCTTTGATTTGCTGGCTCGTCTCATAAAAACGATTAAAATGAAAGACGGCGTCCGAACCTAAAATCAAGCCACGACCGAACAATTGCGGCAACAATAGCAGCATACTTACACAGAAAATAACGAGCAATTGCAGAACTGTCGGCTTGAATAAAACTGTTTTTTTCACTAAATGACCTCCTTGCAAAACAGTTCTTATTTTTTAGAATAACAGAATTGTCGGATAAGGTAAAAAATAAGCCTTTTTGAAAAGGGTATCATTGTAAAAATTTAATGAAGCGTCCCCTTAATGAAGTGTCCTTAATGAAAGCTAAATTCAGCTTCAAAAAAACTACACCTCCTATAACTTTTTTATAAAGTACAATTACGAAGTGTATCAACGCAGTAAAAAGCCCTAGAAGGGCTCACCACTCGCTAGCCCCTTAAAAGGGGCTTTTAAAATGACCACCACCGCTCACAGCCCTATCTCTTTTTAACTATTTAAATGGATCTACATACTCTTGTTTACTTATACTATCCCTTATTCTATCATCTGCTTCTTGTTCTCTAATATATTTCTCAATTGTTTTTTGATTTAACCCAACCGTACTTACGTAGTATCCTTTGGACCAAAAGCTTTTATTCCCATACTTATATTTCAAATTCGCATGTTTTTCATGGATTAAGGTTGCACTTCGTCCTTTTAAGTAGCCCATAAAACTAGAAATACTAATCTTTGGCGGTATTCTTATTAACAGTTGAATGTGGTCAGGCATTGCATGAGCTTCAATGATTTCAACGTCTTTCATCTCACACAATTTTCTTAATATCTGGCCAATACTTACTCTTAATTTTCCATAAATCACTTTTCTTCGATACTTCGGAGTGAAGACGATGTGAACCTTACAATTCCATCTCGTATGTGCTAAACTTTTATCGTCGTTAGACATAAAAAAATCCTTTCGATCTGATATGCGGTTGGTAGCCACTATTAGTATATCGAAAGGATTTTTTTATCGCTAAAGCTATTTCGTCCACGCGTAGAAACGCGCGGTTTTTTTGTTTCGTACGCTACGCGAACGAAACTGACTAAAGTCAAGAATAAAATAATGTATTATCTATTTTAGATATTAATGGATATATTTTTTTGTAAAACCTTTCAAACATAATATAAGCATTCTTAAATAAAAAAGCATTTCATTCCAAATGATTTGCTTTTTTGCTACCATCATGTTTAATTTTTTCTAGAATCACTTCGAAAGTTTCAAAGGTATCTATATCAAGCTGGCATAACCAAAGAAAGTATTTCTTTTCCTTATAAGTCCAATCGATCGCAGGGTAGGAGGTCAACAAATCATTGTATCTCGCTCTTTGCTCACTTGAAGCTAGTTGCCAGCGTTTCTCAAATATCTTTTTTTCTTTCCATTTGTAGTCCTCCAACAAAGAGTGCTACCCAAAACTTCATCAATGGGAGCGCAAAGTCTAATTATGCAAATCTAATAATACTATAGCAAACCGTTTAGAAAATTTCCAGAAGAGGAAAATCTATACGAATTTATATATTTTAATCTTTGCCAGTAACCAAATATCCACTTTTTATAGTTTACATAAATAAACATCTATTTTTAAAAATATTGATGTACCAGCTACAAAAACAATTAAATTTGTATAATATATCTTATGTAAACTAAAAAGATTCTTATATATAATTATATCTAAAAAAAATTAAGATAAAAACCGAAAGCTTGTTTGTTGAGTAGGTAACTTTCTTACTTTCGATTTTTATCATTACAGATAAATAACTTAGCTAATACAGATTAGATTCAACGTTTTTATTCAAAATTAGGACAATTTTCAAGGCAATATCTTAAAAAAACATCTAAGTTACTTTTATTAGTTTTTTCAAATGCATCTTTTAAAGCAATTATAGTATCTAAATCTTGTTCGCCTTTTTGAACCGGAAATACTTTATTGTACTTTTTTTTATCTTTGCTATTTTTGGCTGCTGTGTATCCTATACTATTTAAAGCTTCTTCTAAATCTTTATTATTCAATATTGGAATTATATAATCATACAACCAGTGCTTTTTGAACATAGATTTATTGCAATAATTTTCAACATTTTGCTGGGGTGTATTATCAACATCTACTATTATAAAAACTTTAAAATTAAGTAAATTGTTCTGTTCGTCTGTTTGGATTTGGCCATATTCTTTTAGAAAGTTTCTTCTCGTTTTAAAATTCGCTCCATTCAAAATATCCATTATTGAAGATATTTCGATTGATCTTTCTCCACCATTCTTTTGATAGATCTCTATTGGCATTCTTAATTTAGAACGTATGTGTTTTACTATACTGTATTCACTTTTACCGTGAACAATTACAACAGCTTTTTTAAATCCGTTATTTGTTATCCTCATATATTAATCCTCTTCAGACTGATCGATAATGGGATCAAAAATATCTATAAAATCAATGTCCAATGGATCTGGTATAGCATTGAATGTTCCTTTTAAATACATACGTTGCATATTATTATTCTTTAAGACTTTGGTGTCATAATCATTTCCTGATAATACTAATTTGTTTCCCATTATATCCAAGTTAATGAAATATGCCGATGATGGTGGAAGCTCTTGAAGTAAAAACGTATCATGTGTGGTAAATATTAATTGCCCAGATAAACTCTCAGACACATTTCTAATAATATTATTCATGAGAATATCGTGAATTCCTTGATCAATTTCATCAACTATCACTATATTACCATTAACAGCGGAGAAAAATACTTGCAACAATTCTAAAAGGTTTTTAGTGCCATTTGATTCTAAAAAGAATGGTATTTCAATTGCTTCTCCACTAATATTTTTGACTACGTATAATTGATAATCAACTTTTGACTCATTTTCTTTGACTTTATACTTAATATCTTTTATATCGGCATAAAGAGAAGAGAAGTACGAAAAGATAACCTCTTCACATTTCTCTAGCTTAAATAAATCTTCGCGGTCTATAGTTCCGCTTTCTAAGTCAGATAAAAAAGTTTTATGCTGAATAAAAGGTCCTTTGACTTCATCTGTCCATATTATGATTTTTCCGAACTCATCAAGGACAGACAGAAAATTTTCAGAAACATTATCAAGCACGTAACTTTCATTTATATGATTTTGGAATTGCTTAAAAATAGATAAAAAAGTATGCTTACCCCATAATTTTAAAATACTATCTTTTAACTCATTTCTTAAAGAAGATGTTTTAAATATCATCTTATTTAGATTGATTTCCAATTCGATTTCTTCTCTATTATTTTCGATAGAGAAAAGCTTTCCTCTATTCTTGTTGACAAGATAATATAGTGACTCAGATTTTAGTTTGCAATTATTATCATATGATATTTCATAACTACCTTTTATACCATCTATAGAAAAATTGTATATTAAGGTTGTATCCTCTTTTGAATTAATTCTGGGTGTATTTTCAAGCAAACGTCCAATATCTCTAAATTTCATTGCAATATATATTTCTTTAATTCCCTCAAGTTTTGAAATACTATCAGCATCTGGCAATTTTTCAGCTACACTACTTTGAAAATTTGTAAAAGTCTCTGAAAAAAAAGTAGTTAACATAGAAAACTTTAAAATTCTGAATGCATCAACTATATTTGTTTTACCACTTCCATTTTCACCATATATCGCGACTAGATGTTTGGCTGACTTATTGTTTTTATTCTCAAAATCAATTAAACCGTTTGAAAAAGATTTAAAATTACTCATTTCTAAACTACTAAACATAATATAGCCTCCTAATGTACAAATTGTACATCTGAATAGTATAAATATCAACTTTAATAAGTTTTTTTTTAGAAATAAATTTTTTTAAAAAATATTTCTTGAATATCACATATATTAAGTAATAAATGTCTTTCAAAAATAACTTACTTAAAATGTATCAGCTCGTATTTATCCTGGAAAAGTAAGTAAACATATTTCTAACAGGGGCTCCTGTACGTCGTTTAAAATCATTTCAAAACCTCTTTTTAAGCTAACGACAGTCAGGAATCCACAGCCACATTATTACTTAATAATCTCTTCTGTTTGCAATAACGTTGTATTCAACCCTTCAAATTTCCCCCACACTATACACCAGTTCCACACTGTTTTTCTTCAATAAATACACAGACTTTTTGCGAGATAAGTGGTACTTATCAGGAAATTTAGAACGATTTTTTACCGTTCATTTTCTCACCTCTCGAATTTTTCCTTCTATTATATAGGGCGTTATTCTGTCATAGATCCAAACTCTTTACCGCGGTATCTTTGTCTTCCTGGGTGATCCCGAAAAACCGCCTTCTCATAGGCGGATTGCTCTCTCTTTTCTTGTCTTTCATGCGTTTGACATATTTTCATAAAATTGCTTTTCTAATTATAATTTTTATCTTCATCTAATTGCTCTCTTCAATTTTTTTCTTTATTCTGAAAAGCGTACTACGACTGAAACCTGTTATAGCTTCAACCTCTTTGTATGATTTACCTGAAATAAGTAGTTCATATGCATGACGTTTCTTTGGAGTGATTGTAGCTTTCGGACGTCCTTCTTTAAAGTTTGGATTATTTTTTCTTGCAAACATTTTCCCTTCTTGCGTGCGCTCTACGATCATGTCACGTTCCATTTCAGCAACACTCAACAAGGTACGAACGATCATTCTCCCCATCGATGTATTTTCAATCGTCCCTAAATTCAAAACCTTGATTGTAACGTTATCATCGAGCAACGGCTCAATGATTTCTAAAGCTTCCCGTGTGTTACGGGCGAACCGATCAAGTTTAGTGACGACAATTTCGTCTCCAGACTTCAGACCGGCCAACAGCTGATTAAACTTTGGCCGATCCCGTTTCGTCCCTGTAAATCTTTCTGAAAAGATATTTTTCTTATCTACACCGTTCTCAATCAACTGTTGAATTTGTTCTTTCGTACTTTGAGAAGCAGTTGAAACACGTGCATAGCCATATTTTGTCATTTGATCCACCTGCTCTTACAAGTCATCTATTGTATACTCAGAATAGCCTTCATAAAAATAGCTGACATCGATTCCTTTCATATATAACTCGCGATCATCAATTTTATCAGTCAGAGCATTAGAAATTAAATAGCGTATTTCTAAGTCATTTATTGGACTGCGCTCCATTGCGGAAAGATAGTCTGCTTTATCTATTAAGTTCCAGTCGACAACTTTTTGCAACTCTTCTTTCAAAATGAGATCCAGCCAAATTCTAGTGCTTCGTCCATTTCCTTCACGAAAGGGGTGAGCGATATTCATTTCCACATATTTTTTTATAATCTCGTCAAAAGAAGTTTGCGGCATCTGATCAATATGCTTTAACGAATGTTCCAGGTACATGACCGGTGCAAATCGAAAATTTCCTTTTGCAATATTGACCGTTCGAATTTTTCCTGCAAAATCGTAAATTTCTGAAAAGAGAAAATCATGAATTTCAGATAAGCCTTTAAACGTGCCAACTTCGATTCCATTTATTTTCCCCGAATCGTATAATTCCTTTGCTTTTTGCTTGCTGAGTTTTTCTTCAGCCTTGGCCAACTCAACTTGATTGGTCAAACCCAATTTATTCTCTAAAATCATGTAAAATCCCCTTAACTTTATGACATAAGTTTATGAAACACTCTCAAGCCTATTATATCGCGAATTTAATCATGTGTCAAAAACTATTAAGTTTCTGCCCACATCCAATATTTTCTAATACTCGTAAATCCAAATTTTAATTGAACAATGATTTAGTTGCGAGTTTATGAACACAAAAATAGAGTAATACATATCAATTATGGTATCTAAAAAAGAGTGTCCAGAAATTAGTCATTTTCTGAACACTCTTTTTAACAATTTCATCCTACATATTCTGTTGTTCAAGTTTTAATTTTGCTCAACATATCTGACCGACCAGAATAGTTTATATATTTCTTTAAGATCACCTCATCACCGTTTGTCTCACCAGTTAACGTAAATCCAAATTTTTATTCTAGGTTAATTTATTTTTTTCTATGGGCTTTAATCATTTTTATAAGCAACGTCAGTAATATGTCCACTATCCTAACCAAAACTATTGCTACTAGCAAGTATAAAAAGAAAGTCCAAACGGTGAAATATTTTAGTTCCGAAGGTGATAAACGGGCAGAATACACTAGAAAAAACAACCCACTAACTGCTACAAGCGGAAGGAGAATATGATCTTTAAATTTATTTTTATTCATTTTACTTAATACCATCCATGATTTATTTTCGTCTATTATATATCACTCTGAGACTTATCTAAATACATTTATGTAATTACAGCGACACTATCAATTATAGCTGATACTTTAAGTTTTTTTGTCCATAAAATCTTAATATTTTTTCAAGAAACAAGGAGGTAATTTATATGTATACTGAAATCGATCCTTTTGGTCAACAAATTATTGGGAGGTAATTTTATGGATAGCTTGGAGTGATAAGCGATATGATTGCAAATATAGGTTTTCCAATTGTTTTGTCAATATTTCTAATAACTAAATTAGAAAAAACTATGCTTAGTCTGCAATCATCGATCGAAGAATTGTTGAAGATTATAAAAGAAAGAAACAAAGATTAGCTTCTGCTAGTCTTTGTTTCTTAGTATGTTATGGGAGGCAATAATTAATATGTATGAACATATAATTGGAAACACCTTGTATAGAATTAGAAAAGGTAAAAAACTTACCGTGAAGTATTTAACCGATGATTTGATATCTCCTCAGCACTATTACAAAGTTGAAAGTGGGCAAGCATTTATAAGTAGCAATTTCCTTTTTGAAATTTTAGACAGAATGAATGTTTCTTATAAAGAATTTTCTATCCTGATCAACTCTGATATAACTTGTAAAAAAAAATGTTTCATCTTAAAATAATAAAACCAAAAAAGGGCGACAGTAAAGATTTTTTCTATACTCATTACCTAGAAAAGAAAAATGAAAACTTTAGCAATATAGAATCTATTAAGAAATACCTGTTTGAAAAGAACGAATTTTTTCATTATGAATTTGCTTTATTCAATAATTACTTGCGTTTCTTCGATTATCATTTTGTAAGCAATATGATTGCTATTACACAAAAATATATTAATTCTATTCAACATATCCCCGAGTACGACATAGAAATAATTTCGTTTTATACTAACATGTCATACTTTTTCTTGGAAATAAAATCATATGTTTTAGCAAAAAAATATACCGGATTTCTGTCTACCTTAGTTAATAAAAGGATACAAGACATTTCAGTTTCACAATTATATAAATTTAAAATTTTAGAAGCTATTACAACAGGAAAACCGGTACAACCAATTATTGAAACTACAAAGCAGCTTGGACTAGATTGTATGGAAAAAGAAATCCTGGAGTTCTTAGAGAAATCAATGTAACTTTGGTCATAAACCTCAATCCTGAAAGAATTTATCAATTATAGTTTACAAAAAATATAATGTCCTTCTATCTCCTCCATAATAAGCATATCAAATAAATATTGATCAATACAAAATTTGATATTAAATTTAAAGGAGAGAACAAAAATGGCATTTCGTTCAGAATCATGGACTACCTATCAATTAACAACAGCAAATTTAGAGAGCATGCGAACTTTTCAACAAGCATTTCTTGATCGTATGTTACAACCAAAAAGCTCGTATCAAACAACCCTTGACTTCTTTACATCAAATACACTTTCTATGTTAGCAGACGCAGGTGTAAAGAAAATTTTCTTTCTAGCAGGAATAACAACGAGCGCTCCTTACGTCACGCTCGCAAACCTTTGCGTTTCAATGATCGACATTATTGACGAAGGGGCAGCAAATGATGAAAAAAATGCGTTAACCGCAGGACGTAAAGCAATCGAACAAGTAGAAAGTTTTATGAAATCAAATAAAGATTACCAATTAGTTGAAGTAACTTTTCGACGTCGTATCTATACTGATCCTAGTAATGGTATTCAAATTGGTATGATTCTGGGTAATCCAAGTAATATCAGTGCGGCATATGAAATCAAACGTGTTCGTTTAACAAATGGTACTTGGATTGAAAAATAACGTAATTAAATCAGCAACATACAATGATTGTAAATCATTTTAAATAAAATAAGTGAAAAAAATACGTGGGTAAAGTAGTTTAATGTATCTCCCCCCTAATAGTTAGATTTTTGATTTAACTTTTTAGGGGGGAACACTACATAATCCTATGTGTTTTTGTTTGCATATTTAGCACTTTTATTAATAAGAAAAAACGAATCTTTGTTAGACTAAATTCTTTTTAATTCATTATAAATAATTAGCAAACAACGTTAATATTGTACGCCCTATCCATGGACCAATCTTCCCTTCCATACAATGAATTAAAACGTAGAATTGGTAAGATTTCATTTAAACAGTTAATAGATACTTTAAAAGAAATTGAACAAGATAAGCTGATTATTCGAAAAGAGTTTCCACAAGTATCTCCAAAAGTAGAGTATAGTTTATCTATCTTAGGACAATCACTCAAACCAGTTTTAGATTCCATCTGTTATTGAGGGAAGAACAGCTAAATACTAAAACTACTGAAGAATATTGATAAAATTCGCTATGTAACATTTAAAATATCATCATATAACAGGTCAGAAATTTTTAAGTTTCTGACCCCTTTAAAGAATTGTCAAAAGAAATAGAGAAAATAAAAGACACAGATTAATGTGTCTTTTTTTAAGAAAGATATTCTTTAATGCTTCTTGTCATTCTTCTTTTTTATTTGATCTTTCATCCAATTGCCTTCAACAACTGTTCCCCATGCTGCAAAACCAATCGAAATAAGCGCAATTAAAATTACTATGATATCTTTCATGATTTTCCCTACTTTCTTTATCGACCGTAACAAACGGCACTAGCTGAAACAGTCTTGTAGCTCCATTTACCTTTTAGTGTAATATGCTGCTTCGTTTTCATCTTGTAGGAAGTTTTGTTGTTAACACTTCCATATTTAGCAATCACAGCTTTTCTTTGAGCTTGACCAACAACAAAATAAGGGGACATAGCGCTTCCTTTAACCCAAAAATAACTAGTAACCCAATAACCTACTTCGCCATCCCATACTTTTTGGCCTTCGGCCCACTTCGTTCCCGCAGCTGCCCGTAAAAATGGATTCTCGTTTCGCATATAAAAGGAATCAATTTCTGAGATTACTTGATCAATGTTTTCCATATTTTCAAAATCATCTGGAATGCCAGCATCTGTATCGTATAAATTTTCTTCTTCAACAACATTTTGACTTTCTGCAGCTACTGCCACAGAAGTAGAAAATACTAAAAAAGTCCCTGCAGTAACAATTGACAATAAGTATTTACTTAGATTTGTTTTCATTGACTCGTCATTCCTGATATAATAATAGTGTTTTAATACATTATTATTATATCATAATTGTATAAATAAGATTCTTACATTATTGTAACTCTAAGTCTTTAAAAAATCTTTCATAATGATCGCCGAATATGTTGTAATTCTCACTATCTTCATCCTTTCAGTTATTTTTTCTAATAGTTGACTTATTTGCTAAAATATTTTTGCATTTGCTCTCCAATCCAACGCCCCATGTTCACAGGTACTGCATTCCCAATTTGTCTATATGCGTGATTTTCTGGACACTAACCCACAATATAGAAAGGGGTTTCAAAAAAAAGGGAAAGTACTGTAGAATTAATTAAAAGAAGAACACGGAGGATAACTATATGGGCAGACCAACTTTTTTTGTTAAATAATTTCATATTATTTAATAAGGAGAAAAAATTTATGAGCTTAATAACATTAAAACCTTCAATAGCCGTTGAAAAAAATGCTCTCAATTGCATCTTTGAAGAGGCAAAGCCACATTTCAACAATGTGGAAGGTCGTGATCCCATACCCCCTCTAGAAAATATCGAAAGCATAATCCCTGAACTTTCGAATGACGATTGTCATTGTTTGAGTATTTTTTATTTAAATACGATAATTGGGTATTTATGGGTATTTGAAGACTATCCATCAAGTATGTATATTCTTCATTTCTATATAAGTAAGAGATATAGAAACTGTGGATTTGGTAAACTTGCTATAAGAGAATTGGAGAATCTTTATGCTGAAAAACAACTAAAAAAAGCAGAGCTTGTTGTATCGACCAATAACTACGTAGGTTTAAAATTTTGGAAATCCACGGGTTTCGATAAGATAATAAACATCTATAACGTAAATCAAATAGAAACAAATTCTGTTGAAATTGAACTTCAAAAAAAAACTTACAAATGAAACTGAAGACTGGATTCATTTACTTCTAGTGAATGAAAAGAATTCTTTCTTAGGAAATAATGTAGTTGTTACCAGTGAACAGGTACATTCAAATTTAGTTTTATCAATCCCAGAGGCAATTCAATCCGCTTTTATGACTGAATATGCAGAACCTTATTTCATTTGTTTGAATAATGAAGTCATTGGCTACGCTGCGCTTGTGTTTGATCAATCGATTCCCAATGATGAAGATCGATATTGGCTATGGCAATTTACCATTGATAAGTCGTATCAAAATAAGGGATACGGAACAAAAGCATTGGAAATCATTGTTGAACAGTTTAGAAGCAAATCCGTTCCAGTCATTACTTTATCGACAAAATCAGATAACGACAATGCATTACGCTTATATAAGAAATTTGGATTTACTTTAACTGGTGAAACAAACGGTGATGAGGTTATTTTAAAGAAATATATTAACTAGAAAAAAGGATCAATCCTCGTTTATTGGGATTGATCTTTTTGCAAATAAAGCGAAAAATATTTTTATCACTACACGAAATTACATAGATTTTTTGCCATCTAAAAAATAAAATTATTGCCATTTAAAAAGAAAAATGACAGGAAAAACAGACTAGCAAGGTATACTCTGATGTCCTAATAAGAATTTGTAATACGCCGGAACTAAATTTTAATCAGATTAAAACACTGACTTGAACAATTTAATTACAACTTGGTTGGCACACTCATTAGGTACTACCAAGATTTGGCTGCAAGTAATTAGTAAATTAAAAACCTCTTGAACATGCAAGAGGCTTTTTGCTATTTATTCATTTTTATAATATCCATGTTACACTCATTCAAAAGATCTAGAATCTACCATAATACGGAAATGAAATAATAAGATAGGACAATCAATATGAACAGCAGTAACATTAAACCTACATACAACCAATTTTTTTTGGAATAGTTGGGTTCTTTATCTGTCCTTTTTCCTGCAACCCATTTCCATAGATCAAAGTTATTCATATTCTCAGACTCCTTCTCAGATTCCAGTTGAATAATGTCCGATATACTGAGCTCCGCCGACATAGCTTACACGTTCTAAATGACCAATGTACATATGAGTTGAGTATACAGCTGAAGGATATTGTCCAGGAGGAAATAATATACTGAACTTAAAAACCTGAACACGAGCTTGGATACCACCTTGCTCCCCAAATTCTATGATTTTTGGCTCGGTTATTTCTCTATCGCTACTACTAACAATGACATTTTCCGAAGCGCTAACCGATTGACCCAAAGTGTTAAATGAAGTAATTCCAAAAAGGACCATTACAAAGCAAGAAATCCATTTACCTTTTCTACTCATATTTACTCAACTCCCAATACAGTATTTTTACACTGTCATCATAACATGAAAGCGCTATAATTTCAAAATTAAACTAAAAATTGTAAAATAATTTATAAGTTAAATCTACTATTCTCTTTTGAGATAATAATTTAAAATCCAAAAGAGAAATAGCTAAATTAAAAAGAGCCAGTTAAAGAATTTGTGGATATAAATAAAAATAAGACACCCAAACAGTCTGAGTCTCTTATTTTTATTTCTTGATAAAATATTTTATGAAAGCCAAGCTACTTTACTATTTAATTAGACCCAATCATACTATCTTTCTTGCTTACCTTCTTTAGTATCACTTGACTAGTATCACCACTATTCTTGTCTGATAAAAACATCGTATATGTATCTGATCCATCCAAATTTTCCCCCATGTCGAGTTTGATATGCTTGTCATCTACAAGCAGGTATTTCTTATTTGAATTATCAATATCGTTATATTCCCCCTTGTGAGTTGAGATTTCTCCATCATTCAGTAGTGTTACTTCATCATCTTTTACTGATAGGCTATAATTATTTCCAAAATCGTCTTCTCCTTCATAATACCCAGTGAAACCACTTGGTCTAAAAAAGAAAAAAGCTGCTAAAACTACTGTTAAAACACCTGCTAATGCTACTATCAATTTTATATATTTTTTTTCCATAAAAAATTACACCTTTTCAAATGTTTGAGATAATTAAAAAATTTGAGAAAACACACTATTTTTCAAAGTTATTTAAGAATAACAATGGCCCTTTAGTTTTTTATAAATGTACTTCCAAAACTAATAAAACTTCAGTCTCATATCGATCGCATTTTTCGCAAGCTTGTAACCCACCTCATCAACTCCAGAAAATATTTCCAAAGGAGAAATGTAGTATTTCTTCCCATCCTCAAACTCATAGAAATCCATGTTGGTAAATAAGTTATAAGCTAGAGCAATCAATCGTTGCTCCCCACCCGAAAGTGTTCCAGAAAACCACACTTCACTATTAATCAATCTTTGATCAAAATTGATTAGTGAGTGACGTTTGTTAAAAAGCTTTTCATTGCCTGTAACAATAAAGGAAAGGCTCGTCCAATATGGATCCCGAAGATCCTCAAACCCTAATTCTTCCATCATGTAACTAAATTTTGCCATATGATCCTTGTTTAAAATTAATTCTTTCACTATATATCCTCCTCAAACGTTTCTTATTTTAATCATATGATTTCCTCCAAGTAAATATCCACCCGTGAAGACGATGTGATACTTACAATTCCATCTCGTATGTGCTAAACTTTTATCGTCGTTAGACGTAAAAAAACTCCTTTCGATCTGATATGCGGTTGGTAGCCATTATTAGTATATCGAAAGGTTTTTTTTATCGCTAAAGCTATTTCGTCCACGCGTAGAAACGCGCGGTTTTTTTGTTTCGTACGCTACGCGAAAGAAACTGACTAAAGTCAATAAATAAAAAAGTCGCAAACCCAATGTTTGCGACTTTGCCCGGCTGAAAACAGCATGTCGTTGTTTTTTCTATATACATACTTGCTTTTGCTACCGTCAGCAAGCTGGTGGTAGACTTGATCAAGCAGATTGGGTAATGGCCTGCCAACTTTCTAATAACTCGCTCAGCAGTTCCGCAACAGTTTGGGCAGGAGCCACTTCTTTTTTGATATTGGCTTCAATCAGCTGCTGATACATGTATTCATACAACGTTGCAAGACCTTCAGCAATCTCACCGCCTTGTTTTTCGTCTAACGACGTACGCAGCTCCAACAAAATATTTTGTGTTTTTATAAAGTATTCATGGGCTTTTGCTAGTTCTTGTTTTTCAATCGCTAACTGGGCCAACTTGATATTCTTGATTGCTGCCTGCAAAAGCATTTCGATCAATTTGTTAGGAGACGCGCTCATCACTTGATTCTTTAAATAATTTGATTGCATTTGCTGATAATTCATTTTCTTTCCCTCACTAATAGTCGAATTCGACAAATCCAGCAACATCTTCCTGCTGCAGATAGGTTTTTACCAAATTATTTTGTCGATTCAAACGTCCCAGTTCTTGTTTGATCAGTGTTTGTTGTGCTTGCACTTGTGTAAGAAATGTTTGATACGCAGCCACGATCTTTTCAACTAGGGCTTGTGTCTGTTTTGTGCGATTCGGACTATCTGTCAGAGTTGCTAAAAGCTCAGCATTGGTTGCCAGCAGTACTTCTGCTTGCTCCACTTCACCGTTCCAATCCGTCAACCCTTGTAAAATCCGTGTTAATCGTTCGTCCAGTGTAGGCAGGCTATTTTCCATTCCACTCTTCCTCTCTTACTCTGATTGTCCAGAATTATTTAGATGAGAATTGACTAGCTAAGTATTCTAACTGGCTCTCAGCTTGCATCATTGCTTCATCAAGTTTGGTAAACATCGTGATATACCGATCTCTTTTCATCTCTAAAATCTTGTCAAAACGTGTGATTTGCTTGTTCAGATCTTTGATGGTGGAATCATAGGTGGCTGATTTTGTAGCGATGACCCCTTTATTGGTAGAAGTATTAACAACATAACTATTGACTAACTCCTTGATCGCTAATGTATAGCCAGATTCTGTCGTTGATGTGGTCCCGTCGCTGTCTTTGCTTTTGGTCTTTTCATAAAAGAAATCTTTGATCGCTGAAGGATCTTCTTCTAAAGCTTTCTTAAATTTCTCACTATCAAAGCCTAAAGTGCCGTTATTGTCGATTGTCGAAATTCCCAGATCATTCGGTTTTAGATCTGAACCTTTGACAGAAGGGATCGTGATCAAATTACGTAATTGGGTTTGAAGCCGAGTCAGCGCAGTATCCCCAGCCAACGCACCCGTCTTGTTGTTTTCACTGCTAGGATCACCAACAGATAGATTTTCACCAATAAAGCTCATTAAGCTGTTGTATTGATCAACTAATCCTTGTACCGCATCTACCAATTTGGAAGTGTCGTTGGTCAAAGATACTTTTACGGATTCGTCGCTGACCTTGGATAGCGTCAGTGTTGCACCATCGATTACGTCGCTGACCGTGTTGCTGTCACGAGTGATCTCCATACCGTCTAACTCAAAAATAGCTGATTGCCCTTGCGTCGTTTTCGCAGTGGAACCGATCCCTAGACTTTCTGCAACATCACCAGAGATAGTAAAATTTTTGTCCCCCATTTTAGTATTGGTCAATACTAACTGGTTATCGATAATATTGGCACTCACAGAGGAATTTTTGCTTTGTTTATTGATTTTATCTGCAATGTCTTTTAGTGAGTCTTCACTAGTGATCTCAATGTCTACCGTGATAGGATTGCCGTCTTTATCTACTTCGGAACTTGTCAAAGAAAGCGTGCCTTCGACATTCAATGCAGCTTTGCTATTATCAGTAACTTTCGTTCCTGTTACTTTAGTAGCAGTAGCTAACTGCTTTACCTTTAGATCGTAGGAACCTTCCAATGCTTCGGCTGTTCCTGAGATAGACGCTATCCCACTGTTTGACGACGCTGCTTTCTTCGTTTGAAATGCCTCGTCTTTTTGCAGGGCATCGATTTTGTTCAAAAAGTTGGTCAAACGAGTGCTGATGTCGCTCCAGGCAGTCTTTTGCGAGTTGATGGTTTTGATTTGATTCTGGGCGCGGGTTTTATTAATGGCATCTGCTGCCAATAAACTTTCGATATCTTCTGCAGTGATCCCCGAATAACTCCCTAATGTCGTACTGATTCCTGAAGCACTTGTAATACTTGCCATTTCCTCATCCCTTTCTAGTGCGCAACCTTTCAAAGACTTCAGAGATCTATTCTCTAAAGTCTTCAATTACGCTGATCATCTGTTGCACCATAGTGGCGGGCTTTCCAACAAGTTGTTCACTTTTCCTGATTTGGACGATATTCTTCAAAAGCTGTGGTGCAGACAACAGCGACCATCCAGTCAACTAGCGTTTCACACTGGACCAGCTCTGTGAATTTGCTTGTTTGGTGCCTCTTGATTATGTGAGCGGTCATCCAGCGACCGATGTTCTTAGTGGTGCTATGTAAAGCCAAGGACCTTGCTTCCCCGTCTGGTCCTTGGCTGTGATTTCCCCAAAATTATTGAAGTAAGCTCAATACGCTGTTTGGCATTGAATTTGCTTGTGCCAACATAGAAGTTGCTGCTTGAGAAAGGATGTTGCTCTTAGTAAAGCTCATCATTTCTTGCGCCATGTCAACGTCACGGATACGTGAGTTTGCTTCAGAAAGGTTTTCTTGCGTTGTACCCAAGTTGTTGATTGTGTGTTCTAGACGGTTTTGAGCCGCACCTAGGTCCGCACGTTGTGCAGAAACAGTTTTGATGGCTTCATCGATTTTGCTGACTGTGCTGTTTTTAGAAGCTTCTTCAACTTCTGTCTTAGCCGTTGCGATAGCTGTTTGGCCATTAGTAGAAGCTTTAAAAGTTTCTAAAGCTGCATCATATGTTTTTTGTGCTGCTGCTTTTGCAGTATCATCAGCCGCATTTTCAATTGCATCTTTAAGTTCTGCAGCTGTTTTACCAGCTGATGCATCAATTTTACCGTCAGCATCATACTTATCTGAATTAGCTGCATCTAAAAAGGCCGTTTCAACTTTTTTAGCAATTTCAGATTCAGCATCTTTTGCTTCCTCAAGTTTTAAAGCGTCTACGCCTAATGCCTTGGCACCCATATCACCGATTTTTACGCTCATTGTTTGGTTCGCATTGGCACCGATTTGGAAGATGAAAGAAGCTTTTTCACCACTTTCTCCACCTTTTAATAAGCTCTTAGTATTGAATTCTGTTGTTGTGCTGATACGATCGATTTCGTCAGACAAAGCAGAAAACTCTTTTGAGATTGCTTCGCGGTCATCTGTACTCAAAGTTCCGTTTGAACTTTGAACTGCTAAGTCACGCATACGGCCTAAGATGCTGTGGGTTTCATTTAGCGCACCTTCAGCTGTTTGGATCAATGAGATACCATCTTGTGCATTGCTTTTCGCTTGAGACAATCCACCGATTTGGCCTTTCATTTTTTCAGAGATTGCTAGTCCAGCAGCATCGTCGCCGGCTTTGTTGATACGCATACCTGAAGATAGTTTTGATAAAGAGTTGCTTTTAGAAGCATTTGCTGCTGTTAAACGAGAGTAAGTGTTTAACGCAGACACGTTTGTATTGATTCTCATTTGATTATTCCTCCTAATTTTTCGCTAAGGTTTCCCTCTGTTTATATGTATCGGAAGAAAAAACCGTTAGTTAAGATAGGGAAATAAAAAAAATCAAAAAAAATTTATGCTCCGTATAAACAGCTGCTCTTGAACAAGAGAAACCCACGTTCATTCTTGGTAAACGATAGGATCTAAGAAATCATCTTCTATTGCTCCAGCTATCGTGGGAGTGATTCTTATCCAATCTGGCAATAAAACTGCTATAGTCAACCATCAAGAAAACATCTTAAACAAAAAACTCTACTTAGCTATTCGTAAATTGCAGCGGAGCATAGCCGCCTGCAACTTCCTTTTCTAAGTAGAGTCCATAGAGTTTGTTGTTCCTCTCTTGCATCTTGCGGTGACATCTATAAACGATTATCTAACGTAATCAAGGATCGTCAACTGCATGATTTTTGTTCCCATCGCCAATGTACTTTGGTAAGCAGTCATTTGATTAGAAAACTCCATATACTTTTCCACAAAATCAATATCTTGTTTGTTGGAAAGCGTCTCTGTCAAATTCAGTTTCTCTGTTTCATTACGATCTGAGGCAGCTTCTAGCCGATTGTACAAAGCGCCGATCTGAGAACGCACATTCACAAAATGATTGGCATACTCATCATGGGCTTCCAGCAGTTTGCCCCCCAAAGCTTCTTTGTCATCAGTACGCAATGCAGACAATAAATCATTGAAATACGTACTTAAATTTTCCGGATCTGACTCTGTTCCGGTTTCCTTCATTAGACGACTGCCGTCGGATAGTAAATCGACAGAAACACCATTCGCGATTTCTCGCGGCAAATCTTTGCTAGTCCCATTGTATTTGATCCCAACGATTTCGCCATCTTCTTTTACGATTTCAAATGGCGGGGTCGTCGTACTGGTACCGCCAAAGATATATCGGCCATCGTAATTGGTATTTAGCGCTTCTACGATCCCTTCGATTTCTTCTTCAATCTCTGCTTTATTGGCCTTTAACTCATCATCACCATTCGTACCATTGGCAGAAGATTGGATCAACGAACGGATTCGCAGCATCGATTTGCTGACATTGTCTAATGTTGAATCTTGAACTTTTGACCAAGAAATACTGTCTTTGATCGTACTGCCAAATGTTGCGTTCTGATTGATAGATCCAGTTAGATTCATGATTTTAGAGATCAGCAATGGGTTCTCTGATGATTTGCTGACTTCTTTCAGACTAGATAACTGGTTAAGTGTCTTGTGAACATTCGAGGCGTTAGTGCCTAAATTACGAATAAAATCACTATAAGTAATATTATTTGAAATACGCATTTATCTATACTCCTGTCCGATTGATCAAGGTATCCAGCATCTCCGAAACCACAGAAATGATTCGTGCATTTGCCTGGAAGCCTTGTTGAAACCTTATCACGTCAGACATTTCTTCATTGATCGAAACCCCTGAAACGGATTGATTTCTATATTCTAATTGATTTAGCAGTGATAGCTGAGCGCTAGCAGTATTATCTGCTTGCTGTTTTGAGATCCCGTTCTTCGTGACGATACTATTGAAGTAACTGTCACACGTCATACCTGAACCATCTGTTTTGAAGGTAAGTGTGTCGGGATCAAAAGAAGCCATCGTTTCATCTGACAGTGGAAAATCCAATTTTGCATTGCGAAGCTTCGCAATCGCTGCTGCTCTTGAACCATCTCCAGATTCACCTGTTTTACCGGCTTGCAATAAGCTAGGATTATCAATGATACTTTGAGAGACTTTGATCGTACCGGCAGTATCTTCTCCGAATTCAAAGAGACCGGAAGTACTGGATTTTCCATCTGTAAAGATCATATTGACTGCTTTGGCAATCGTTGTGGCAAAATTGTTCAATTCGCTTAAGCGACTGTCAATCTCAGTGACCGAAACTTGCAGACCCCCGATCGATCCTTCTTTGATCGGCAACTCCTCGTAGTTTGTTTGACCGTCTTCTGTTGGCTTATTGATCAAAATCGTCCCTGGAGGGTAATCCCCACTGATTGTCTCCCGTGGATTCAAGCTGTTACCGTCTTTGGAAACGATGGTTCCTTGCTCGTTTTTACCCATCACTACACTGATCGTATTGCGTTCGTCTGCATTTAGGATCGTTTGGCCGCCAATCGCTACATAGCCTCGGCCATATTGATCAAATGTCGTTTCGATCGGTGCCAAGCTTGAAATATCTTTGAGTAGATTGTCCCGCAGATCCAGTAAGTCATTGGAGGTTTGTCCGTCAGTTGCTAAGGCATAGATCTGTTCATTCAATGATTCTAGCTGTTTGATTTTTTCATTGAAATCCAATGCAGATTTTTCGATGTCATCTACCGTGTCACCTTGCAATTTTTTCATTTGCGAAGACATTTGATTGATAATGTCAGCCAGGGTACTGCTGTTTTCGAGGACTAGACTTTTGGCCGTTTCTAATTCGGGATTGTTGGCTAGCGCAGTCCAAGAGTCAAACATCGTAGACAGCTGTTTCGATAAACCATTATCTGAAGGCTCATTTAAGATACCTTCCAATTGACCAAGGATATCTGCTTTTTGTTCATAGTATGTATATTTGGAATTGGCATTTCGTACTTGCCCAATCACAAAATCATCAACAACGCGCTGCACACTGCTAACCTTGACCCCTGTACCGATCGTACCTGCTCCTGGTAGATAGTAAGGTTGCTGAGTCTGTAGATTGACACGTTGCCGTGAATACCCGTCTGTATTCGTATTGGCGATATTATGGCTGCTCGTTTGTAGTGCTACTTGGTTTGCGCTCATACCGCCAGTAGCGGTCCCAAGTGATCCGAATAATCCTGTCATAAAAGTTCTCCTTAAATTTTTTGGTCAATGATCGCTGTCTGAACAGTGGCCTTTTCCGTATATTTCGAATACGTATTTGCTGCCGGCTGGATGTTGTCTTTAACGGCATCCATCAATGTTTTTTGGTAGCTGAGGGCTTGTTCAGTCAATAAGAGATTTTCTTGCTGTTGTCTTTGGATTTGTTGGATCAATTCACGACATTTGTCTGTCAGATTGCCTTCATAAGATTCGATGACTGGGACAAATCCTTCTTTTTTCTCTACCAGCTCGATCAGTTTTTCACCTTGGCCCTTGATCAAATACTCTTTCTCTTTGACCAAAAGTCGAAAAAAACGTTGTAATTGTCGTTCAAATTCACGTTCTGTCATCTAATCCGCCTTCTTTACATCGTTAGCAAGCATTTTAGTGGCAATTGCTTCTGCTGATACTTGATAAGTGCCATCTTTGATGGATTGTTTTAATGCAGCGACACGATCAGCACGGCTCGCTTCGTTACCGCCACTGTTTTTGATCGTTTGCGCTGTTTTTGACAATTGGACGTCAACCTTTTTTTCGGCAGCGGTTTGCTCTGCTTTGGTTGGCTTGATTGTTTCTCGTTGGATGGCTTTGTCGCTATACTCTGCATAACCTCTTGCGATTTTCATGAGAGTTCCTCCATTCTCGGTGCTTCTTCTATTTTATACTATCGGATAAAAAGAAAAAAAGTTAAACCTTTTTGTTTAACTTTTTCTAAGAAGATTCACTTAACTCAAGTTATGAATCCGTTGCTTTTGGGACAAGATATTGGTGATCCGGACACCAAAGTTCTCATTGATGACGACAACTTCTCCTTTAGCGATCAATTTCCCGTTCAACAATATTTCTAACGGTTCATCTGTCAGTTTGTCCAATTCGATGACCGATCCAGCATTGAAAGATAAAATTTCTTTGACTGTTTTTTTGCTGCGTCCCAAAACAACACTTAGATCCAATGGCACGTCTAAAATCAAATCCAGATTATCGCCATCTGTGGTTGATGTTGCATTTAATGGCTGGAATGCTGGTTGACTGACTTCCACTTGCGGTTGGTTAACCGCAGGTTCTGGTTTTGCTTCTACAGCGGGCTGCGGTTTTGCCGGTGTTTCCCGTTCCACAACTGTTGCTTGATCTGCTAACATCGCGGCTACGATATCATTGACGACTGGATCGCCAAAAACTTGCATGATCTCACTCTCGATCGCACCTTCCACACTTAGTGAGAATGAAATACAGTAAATTTCTTCTTCCTTAACTGCCTCGTATTCCAGAGCTTCTGATTCGCTCCATAGTTTGACGATCGGTGGTAAAATATCCACTTTGCGATTGATCATCGTTGCCATCGAGGTAGATGCGGTACCGATCATTTGGTTCATTGCTTCGGCAACAGCACTTAGCTCTAGTTCTGTGAATTGAGTACTTGTTGTTTCACCTGTGCCTCCCATCATCAAATCTGCAATGATGATTGCATCTTTGACTTCCAAGAGCATCAAATTGCTGCCGACAA
The DNA here is from genome assembly GCF_051711125.1 of Enterococcus sp. DIV0574. NCBI lineage: Bacteria > Bacillati > Bacillota > Bacilli > Lactobacillales > Enterococcaceae > Enterococcus > Enterococcus sp. DIV0574. The sequence continues at coordinate 115,838 of NZ_JBIOMA010000001.1, read as the reverse complement.
GTCCTTCTTTAAACTCAACAATCGTGGCCACTTTCGGTGCCACTAGATCATCTAAAATCGTTTGAAGTTTGACTCTGACAACTCTAGGCGTTGTAATGCTGACACGGCGATTCAAGATCGACGATAAGGTCGTTGCCGCTTGGGACATCGAAATATTCCCGACTTCTCCGATAATATCAACTTTTACTTGTTCATCTACATTTTGCTGAGAGGTATCGTGATTCATCAATGCATCGATCTCTGATTGGCTAAAACTTTCGCTCATTCTTCTTGCTCCTCTTCTAACTTGTCTAATAATTCAATGGCTAGCTTATCTCCCTGCTTGCCAGGTTTCGCGCGATAAAACGGTTTTCCATCAACAAAGGTCTCTAATGGTTCCGTGATCTTTTTATCTAATTTGATGACATCCCCGACTTCTAAATGAATGAAGTCTGACAAACTCATCTGGGCATATCCTAACAAAGCTTCCAGATTTAACGCGACTCCATTCAAACTTTTTTGCAGCTCGCGGCTATCCTCAGAACTGGCTGGTTGATTGCTGTCGAACCAATTACGAAAACTTAGTTTATCAATGATTCCTTCAAAGAAGACATAAGGAATACATAAGTTGATAAAACTCTTGGTTTCGAAAATTTTCAATGTGAAGGTCACCAACACAACAGGTTCATTGGGTGACATATTTTGCAGCAACTGCGGATTAGTATCCAACCCATCCAAGACTGAATCTAACTTGACGATATCTTGCCAGACACTTTCATAGACCCGTACGAATAGTTTGACTACTTCTTCCAGAATGGCTGTTTCAATATCCGTGAAATTCGTCTTGTCTTCTAAATCAATCTCTGATTGTTTGCTTTGATACGCATCCAATCCTCCACATAATAGTTCCACCATCAACATGCACAGTTGAGGGTTCATCTCGATGAATTGAATCCCATTTAGCGGTTGAGAACGAAAGAGTCCTAACAACGTAAACTTAGGGATCGAATGGATAAATTCATCGTAACTTACTTGTTCGATAGCAGCCAACTGCAAAGTTACGTTGGTACGCAATTGGGTAGACAGCATACTGCTGCTCATTTTAGAAAAGTCTTCAAAGATCATGTGCAGGGTATTGACGTACTCTTTGGATAACTTTGTTGGTCTGCGAAAGTCGTAGGCTTTTACTTTTGTCTGCTTGTCTTCTTCATTCATTACCTCTTTATCGATCTCTCCTGTGCTCATCGCATTCAGTAAGAGATCTATTTCTTGCTGCGTCAATACCTGATCCACACTAATCCCCCATTTTTCTTAAAAAATCAACTGATCAATTTTGATCACACTTGCTACTTTATCTGACAATGATACGACACCAATGGCATGACTGCTGCCTTCTTGATCACTCAATTGCAGATCTGACTCTTGTAATTCCAGCACTTCGATGACTTCTTCGACTAAAACGCCCTTGCGATCATCGCCTTGCTTCATGATCAAAACATTCCGATCCTCTGCAGAACTTGATACTGCGATCAATTTCGAGAGCCGAATCACTGTCAAAACGGTCCCTCGCAAGTTGATCAAGCCTTCGACCCATTCAGGCGCTAATGGGACTTTAGTGATTTCTGGTGCATCGATAACTTCCTCAACCGATTCAGCAGAAATCAGATAATGTTGCTGCGCCATTTTAAAAAGAATCATTTGCATCTCAACACATCCTCTGAAGTCTAAGCAAAAGCTTTATCAATAGACGCGATCACTCGATCGGTATCAAATGGTTTCACGATGAAATCCATTGCTCCTGCTCGAATAGCATCCATAACCATACCTTGTTGACCCATGGCACTACACATGATCACTTTCGCTGATGGATCAGACGAACGAATCATTTTCAACGCTTCTAAGCCATCTACTTCTGGCATTGTAATATCCATTGTTACTAGATCGGGTGCAGTGGCTTGGTATTTCTCATAAGCTTCTTTCCCATTTTGTGCTTCTCCGACTACTTCATAGCCGTTTTTTTCAAGAATATCTTTTAATTTCATGCGCATAAACACCGCATCATCGACGATTAATACTTTTTTTGACATAATTGTTACTCCCTTCAAATACCTAATGTACCAAATATTTCTTCTAGAACACCCTCTTCTGGAATAAAGAACAGCGAGGCGTCTAGTGTTTCTTGTTCATAAGAAAACTCATTGCGAATGACCAAAACGTGATCATCAAACTGATTTAATGCTAGATAAAGGCTACTAATTGCAGCACCAAAGAAATCATAACGAGCCATCGGTAGCGACGCCGCTAATTCAGCAGACAATAGTTGGCTGATCGCATTTAGAAACGAATTAAAAATGATATTCGTCAGCTCACTAATGATCGACTGCTTCATTTCTTCAGTGGCATCTTCCATGACCAGATGGACCAGTCGATCGGCAGCAACATCTGAAAGTACAAAGAGAAACACGCCGCTGAATGTACCGCTGATTGAACTGATCACTGCATGGACCTCTTTGTCTTCTTCCATGATCTGTGTATAGAGAGTTTGATAATCCAAGACCGCTACTTCCGGTACACTCATTGAGATAGGTTGCGCGATCAGCTTAGAAATACTTGTGGCAGCATTTCCGCCTCCAATATTGATCAGTTCTTTTAATCCGTCTAATTGCAAGTCGGTGTATTTCATTGCCGCTCATCCTTTTTTTCTCCACAAATCGCATTGACATCTAAAATCAGTGCAATCGAGCCGTTTCCTAAAATCGTCGCCCCCTGATAGCGATCCAGCTGCTGGAGAAGCGGATCGATCTTTTTGATCACGATTTCTTGCTGACCAACTAACTCGTCTGCCAACAAGCCATAATATTGCTGTTCGCTGTTGACAATGATGGCGAATTTTTTTCCGACTGTGTTTCCCTCGATTCCTAAAAGCTGATCGGTCCGAATAATCGGAATCAAATCTTCCTGGAAACGATAAACTTCTTGAGAAACGGTCTGGATCACTTCTTCTTTAATGATCACTACACGTTCAACTAAATCAAGCGGAATCGCAAAGGTTTCGGTTCCTACACGCACCATTAGTGCTTGAATGATCGATAAGGTCAATGGTAGTTTGATCGTAAAGCGCGTCCCCTTATTGGGCCGACTCCATAATTCAATCGTGCCGCCTAAATTAGCGATCTTCGATTGTACCGCATCCATCCCTACACCTCGACCCGAGATATTCGTAACTTTTTCTGCTGTCGAAAATCCCGGATGGAAAATCAGTTGCTGGATCTCTTCATCAGATAAGCCTTCTGTGGCTAAGCCTTTTCTTTCCGCACTTGCTTTGATCACTTGTGGGTCTAATCCCTTGCCATCATCTTCTAGCGTGATGATGACTCGATTGCCTTCCTGGTATGCAGCTAACCGAATCGTTCCTTTACGGGATTTTCCTAATGCTTCCCGTTCTTCTGGACTTTCGATCCCATGATCGACAGAATTACGCAGGAGATGGACCAATGGCTCACTCAGTTCAGAAACAACCGTCTTATCCAACTCTGTTTCTTCTCCAATGATTACCAGATCCATTTCTTTTCCTAGTTCAGTCGATAAATCCCGCACCATTCGGGGAAAGCGGCTGAAAACGACATTGACCTGCTGCATACGAATCCGCAATACCAAGTCCTGCAATTCAGATGTCAGATGGGAGACTTGTTCCAGCGGATCTTTGATTGCTTCGATGTTTTCGCGATGGCTGACATCTTCCAGCTGGTTGCGATAGACGACTAATTCCGAAACTAGATCCAAAAAAGAATCGAGTCGCGATAGATCCACCCGGATCGATTGATTAGAAACAGACGCATGATGTGTCATTGTTTCTTTGGTTTTGGTTGTTGGTTCTTTCGTGGTGTCTGTTTTTAGAGTCTCATTTGTTTCTTGAGACGGATTTGCTTGAAAAGGCTCAACTCGAAACTCTTCGATCTCACTATTACTAGCAATATTCTTTTGGACTTCCGCCAACTCATTCTGAGTGAGATACACTAGCCTAAAATCAGAATCAAAATCACCTTCTTCCAATTGTTCCGCACTCGGTTCCGTATGCAGGATATCACCAGATTGTTCCAGTTTTTCCATGATCAAAAAGGCTCTAGGCCCCTTGAGCATGGAATCTTTTTCTAAGCGGACCGCAATGCTGAAGGCGTGGTAATCCCCGGCTACCGCTTGTTCGATCACAAAAAGATCCGAAGAATCTAATTGCTCAAATGCCAGCGATAACTGCGCAAGCGGTGTATCGGAGGTTGTTGTTTCCGAATGTTGTTGATCGGATTGATTTTGACTTTGCTGTTCTACTTGATCTAATTCCAGCAGCAAATCTGTGATTTGATTCGGCTGCAGTTCTTTTTCTTCCCGCAAGTCTTCCACCAATTCGGATAACCGATCCAAGCATTTAAAAATCAGCGAGATGGAATCACTCGTCACTGACAACGTTGCTGTTTTGAATAGCTCAAAAATATTTTCCATCTTGTGGGTCAACTGTGTCATCACATCGTACCCCATCGTCGCTGCCATCCCTTTCAGTGTATGAGCTGAGCGGAAAATATCATTTAAAAGTGCTGTGTCTTGCGGATTGCTTTCTAATGCCAATACATGGTCGTTCAGCTGTTGCAGATGGTCATCTGTCTCTTCGAAGAAAAGCGTACGGTATACGCTATTATCATCCAAATGAATCCCTCCTTTGCGAAATTATATTTTTTGATAAATAAAGGAATCGATTTTTTTCAACCCGAATTTTTCCGAAAAATTAATCGTTTCTGTTGCTCCAGTAAATAAAATCCCACCTGGTACTAAGGCATCACTAAACTTCTGATACACTTCGTCTCTGGCATCACTTTTGAAATAAATCGTTACATTGCGGCAGACGATCACGTGACAATTCTTTTCATAGGGATCTTTCAATAGATCATGTTTCTTGAAATGAACTTTCCGCTTGAGTTCTGGTTTGATCTGATAAGTGTTTCTCTCTTTGACCTCAAAATAATTCGCTAGTTCTTCAATAGGAACATTTCTTAGCTCGTGCTCGCGATACACCCCTTGTTTTGCCTTTGTCAAAATCTGCTGATCGATATCCGTTGCTAAAACAGTGGGCGTTGCCAAGCGATTTTTCTCTAACAGCATGGCGATCGTATAAGGCTCCGCACCTATCGAGCAAGCCGCACTCCAAATTTTCGGCAATGCAAACTGTGGCACGATCTTAGTCAGCAGCGTTTTTTCAAAGGCATCAAATAACTCTTTGTTACGATAAAATTCGGTAACATTGATCGTGATATGGGCTAGAAAAGCTTCTCTGGCAACCACATCTTTCTCCAAAAGCCGCTGGTATTCCTGCAAATTTTTAGCACCTGAATGTTCCATGATGGTCAAAATCCGTCTTTGCATTTGACTTTCTTTGTAGGCCGCTAGCTGTACCCCTAGCCGATCACTGACCCATTGATTAAAAACAACAAAATCTGTCTCCATGTTCTCACCCGACTATCTGTCCGATTTTTGTTTCAATCTTGCTTAGTGCTAGAACTTCATCGACTGCCTTTTGTTCGATGGCGTATCGCGGCATCCCGAAGACCACACAACTGTCTTTGTCCTGAGCGATGGTATAACCACCTTCTTGTTGGATCGCTTGCATTCCTTTGGCACCATCTTTACCCATTCCAGTCAATAAAACACCGACTAGACCCTTTTGATAAGCGCTGGCTGCTGAAGTGAATAAATAATCAACCGCCGGCCTAGTTCCGTGAAGCTTCTCCCGTTGATTCAGGTGAAAACGCCCTTGTCCCACTGTCATATGGTAATCTCCGGGGCAAAGATAGACTTGGTTTTCAATCGGCATGCCGTCGGTCACTTCTTTGACTGGTACTGTTGTTTCCGAGTTCAGACGTTGAGCGAAAGATGCCGTGAATCCAGCCGGCATGTGTTGAACGATCATAACTGGGCAATGCAGCCGTTTAGGCAAGCCGCGGATGATTCCCAACAAAGCTCTGGGGCCACCGGTGGAAGAGCCAATCACGACTGCTTCAACTGTCCGTGGCAAATGGTGTGACGTTAATTTTATTTGTTCAGCTATACTATGGTTTATTTCCTTAGAATGGTTTTGATCAAGCGAATCGATTTTTTTGTAGAAATCATCGATCCAGTCTTGTTGAATCTGAGATAGATTAACAGGCTTTTCAACGAAGTCTGCCGCCCCGAGCTCTAATGACTCAATCGTTGTTTCTTGATTTGTCATTGAACTGAGCATGATTACCGGAACGGTGTACTGTTCTTTGATCATCCGCAATGTCTCTAATCCATCCAATACAGGCATTTCTACATCCATCACTACAAGGTCGAAAGATTCTTTCGCAAGATGATCTAGTGCTTGCTTACCATTACGAGCAGCAGCAGCTACTTTGATGTGGGGCATCTGTTCCAACAGATCCGTCACCACTTTCCGCATAAAAGCAGAATCATCTACGATCAATACTCTTTTCATTTTTTTCAAACTCCTTTATAGATAGATGATTTCTTGATTTACGATCCGAACCATTGTTGTAAAATCGTCTAAGTCAACGATCATTGTTCTTCCAGCCGTACCACCAACGTGTTTGGCTACAATGGGAATTCCCAACTTGGCCAAAGATTGTTCAACTGCCTCAACATTGCGTTGTCCGATATTACTCGTATTCGTGATTGTTTGGAATTGAAACATATTGGCACCACCAACGATTTTGGCTTTGAATCGCGGAGCACGTACTTTACGCTGCAATTCTGCAACCATGTTTGGCAATGCCAGATCAGCAAATTTTCCCGGCTTGATCTCCCGCTTGTGGGAAAATGGTTGACTATCTGGCAGCATAATATGGCTCAGTCCGCCAATTTTGCTTTTTTCATCATAAATGATCGTGCCAACGCAGGATCCCAGTCCAACGGTCATTAATTTGTCCGGATACTGGGCAATTTTATACTCTGAGATGCCTACATGAATCTCCTGTTTTGTTTTCAATAGACGGGTCAACTCGTTTCTCCGAACGTGTCCTGCCATTCCTCCGGTTCATAGTCAAATAAAAAGGAGAGCGCCAATAATAGTACGACGGATTCATCGCTTTTCAAAAATTGCTCGATATAACTTTGTTTAAGTCCCGAACGATCAAGCTGAGCTTCATAATCCGTCTCTTCCAGCGTAGAGATCCCCACGATCTCATCGACATACAGCCCAAGATCTTGATCATTCCAATGACATAAGATGACATTGTTCCGTTCAGAAACCGTTGTGGGCTCTTTGAATAGTTTACGGCGAACATCAATAATCGGGATCATTTTTTCTTGAAATTCATAGACACCTAAAACGAAATCAGCCACTTCCGGTAACTGAATAAAGGATTGGGCTTCAATCACTCGTGTCACTTGCTGGACTCGGATTGCAAAGAGCTGGTCATGACTTCTAAATATTACATATTGCTCCATCAGCATCTTTTCCTCTCTCTAGAATTTAAAGCTATCTACTTGGAACTTCAGAATGCTCGCGATCGTTTCGATTTCTTGCGCATTCGATTCAAATTCTTCGATGACCAAATAGAAATCTTCCAAGTTGGCCGTCACTTCTTGGGTGCCGGCAGAGGTTTCTGAAACAGCAGAGGAAATATTGCTGACAGAGACTTGCACCATATCTTTTTTCTCCACGATGCCGGTAATATGTGACTCGACTGTTTGGATACTCATTACTAATTTTTCAACAATATCAGAGATTTCATTGGCTAAATCAATCACCTTATTGATATTGTCTGTTTGTTTTTTCCCGCCCTCATAAGAATTCATCGCTGCTGAAACAACTTTCTCAGATTTTTTGCGGATTGCTTCAATGATCGTCCGAATACTTTTAGTCGATTGACTGCTCTGTTCTGCCAAACTGCGAACTTCTTCTGCCACAATGGCAAATCCGCGGCCTGCTTCCCCTGCACGAGCTGCTTCGATCGAAGCATTTAATGCCAAAAGATTGGTTTGATCAGAAATATCATTAATCAACTGAACGATTTTGCCGATACTTTGAATGTCTTCATTCATATCATTCATACCATCCACCAAATCAGCTTGATTTTGACGTTCGACTTCCCAACTTTCTGAGACATACATCATCACTTCAGAATTTCGATAATTGCTATCTTGAGATTTTTGCACGTAGCCATTCATGAGGTCGATCTCTTTGTGGATTTCCTCGATGCTTGTTGCTAATTCGTCCATGTCAACAGAGGTCTGTTCTGCTTCAGAGGCTTGAGAACTGGCTGCGTTGGCGATAGCGTTCATCGTTTGGCGAACATTTTCGATAGATGTTTTGGCATTTTTGGACGTATTGGTCAAATTTCCAACCATTTCCGTCATGCGGGTGCTTTCTTCATGCATTCCCACGATTACTGCTTTAAATGTATTCAAGACACCTTTAAAACTATTTTTGACCTTTTCAAAGAGGGGATCATTTCCGTCATTCCCCATAGCATCAATGTGCGAGAGATCTCCTCCACTAACAATTTCCAATTCTGCTAGTAATGTATCCATTCCTGGATCCTTATGTTTCACCACAAAAGAGAGTACGACAACTCCAATAAATTCCAATAAGAGAACGATTATTGAAAAAATAAAGAACACATGACTCAACTGATCGTCTCCGTGAGGCCGTAAAACAAAGAAATAGCACCCCAATAAAACGACAAACGTAATAATTAAGGGAAGCAGCGTAGCGAGGCGGATTTTTTTGATAATAGCTTGTAACTTCTTCTTCATGACAGTATCCTTTCCTATGCGATATGATCGTCAATGATTTTTATCAAGATTCGCTCTTCACTTGATAATCGCAGTGTCACTCCTTCTTTATCCGATTATGAAAACAATCTTCTAGTTCCCTAATCGGATAATTAACTGGAAATTTAAGGCTTGTCACCAGACATATGTATCTTTCGGGTCTGCATAACGGGTATAGCCGCCGTTGCGATCGTCCCGTATCAATCGTCCTTCTTTAAGCTCAAAAACACGATTCCGAACAGTATTGACCATGGTGCTGTCATGGGTAGCAAGAAGCACGGTGGCCCCTAACTGGTTGATCTTTATGAATAATTTCATGATTTCTACTGCGGATTTAATATCTAAATTTGCTGTAGGTTCATCTGCGATCAAGACTGCCGGTTCAGTTACGATGGCACGGGCGATCGCGATCTTTTTGCATTGTCCTACCGACAATTCATGGGGATAGCAAGATTGATAAGCCGTCATTCCCACCATTTGCAATGCTTTATCGGTTTTTTCTTTGCGTATTTTCCGTGGCACGCCCAATACCTGTAATGCATATTCAATGTTTTTATAAGCCGTCATATGTGCCAACAGCAGGTCTTCCTGCTGGATAATGCCTACTTGTCGCCGAATCATATATAAGTGACGATCTTTCAGCCCTTCTAGCAGCACATTGCCAATTTGGATCGACCCTGCTGAAAGCTCTTCTTCTTTCAGCAGTAACTTGAACAGTGTCGATTTGCCAGAGCCGCTCGGTCCTACGACATAAATAAATTCGCCTTGCGAGATCTCAGCGGTAATATTTGCTAATGCTAGCGTGCCATTTTGGAATTGCTTGCTGACTTTGGTTAATCGGATCATTGGTCTCTCCTCTAATTAGTAAAACGATTGACAACAGCTAACATATCATCCGTTGTTTGCATTGCTTTTGTATTAAGGGCGTATGCTCTTTGTGTCGTCAGCAGTTCTGTCATTGAACCGGCCAAGTCTACATTCGATCCCTCCAAATAATGTTGATTGATCGTTCCAAAAGCGGTTGGGTCTGCTTGAGAACTTGTTAGCTGGGCATTTTGTGTTTGAAATAGCTGACTTCCCACAGGAACCAGATCATTCATATTGGTTGGGTTATAAAGTGTCAATTGCCCTAGTAGAACTGCCTGTCCATTTTGTTGGGTCATTAATCGGCCTGCAGAATCAATTTGGATGTTCTGGGCATTTGGCCATTGATTAGCGGGTACCATAGTAGTCATAGCGACAGGGTAGCCATCGCTGGTGACTAGTCCTTTTTCAGCATCTAACTGGAAATTACCAGCTCTTGTCAAAAGCAACTCATTGTTTCCATTGCGGACGCCAAAGAATCCCGTACCTTGGATCGCCACATCTAGCGGCTGACTGCTAGCTGTCAACACGCCTTGACCAAAGCTAGTTCCAGTTGTAGCTGAAGAACCAACGTTCCAGCCGTATTGTGCCGCATTACCACTGAAATAGACTTCCTCAGTTGATACTGCATTGTTGATCAGTTCTTTGAAATGAGTCGTTTGCGTTTGATAACCATTGGTATTGACATTGGCAATGTTGTTAGCAACATTGTCCAAATTCTTTTGTAAACTGTTCATTCCTGAACGACTGATCCCTAATAAACCGTTCATATTCATTCTGCTATCCTCAAATCTTTCCTAATTCGTTCACTGCTTTTTGGAGTGTTTCATTGGTGGAGTTCAATACTTTTTGGTTTGCTTCAAATTCTCTTGATGTCTGGATCATTGCCACCATCTCGTCTGCCACGACCACATTGGCTTGTTCCAGATACCCTTGCTGCACCGTCGGCCGTGCAGCGATCGTCCCCGCATTGTCGCTGGTATAGTAAGTTTCCCCATTGGCCATCAACTGGTCTGGTTCAAACAAACGGACTTGGAATTGCGGATTATCTGCTGCGGTCACTGGCTGATTGCCATTGCCTAAAACAACGTATCCTTCTTGGGTCACGTATTGATTCTGCTGATTAAGGGTAAAGTCCCCTTTTCGCGTGTATAATGTTTCACCTGCAGGTGTTCGGACAGTAAAGTAGCCATCAGAAAGCAGTGCGAAATCTGTTGCTTGATCCGTTTGTTTTATCGCCCCAGCTGCCTGTTCCAAACTGGTGCCGGCTAATTGATTCCCGAATGCCAGTCCACCAATATCATGACGAGTGTTTGCCTGAGCACCGCCTTGATAATTATGTAATGCTACTTCATCTAATGTCGATTGAAATAGTTTTTTTGCTTGATACCCAGTGGTTTTGACATTGGCGATGTTCCCACTAGTCGTTTCTTGCCGTTTCTGTAAGACATTGATGTTGCGGGAAAGAATATCTAATCCTCGAATCATGCTAGTTCCTCCTTGATCAATAATCGTAATTTAGCTACCATTTTGCCGTGGATCTGTGAAACCCTTGGAATTGAGATTTCTAAAATTTCTGCGATCTCTTTGAGTGTCAATTCTTCGGTGTAATACAAACTCAAAATCAACTGCTCTCTTTCCCCGAGCTTTTTGATACAGGTAGTCAATGCTTGCAGACGTTCTGTTTCTAATAACGCTTCTTCCACATCTACCGCTTCTTTATCGCTGATAGAATCTTTGATCGTCATACCTTCATCTTGAGCAGAAAACAATGTATCCTCTAATGACACACTAGCTAAATAATGTAGGCTTTCATAAATATCTGCCAACTGTCCGCGACTAATTCCCATCTGTTTAGAGATTTCTGTATCAGTCGCTTCTCGCTTCAAGGTTTGCTCTAACTCTTGTCGTGCTTGATAAAATTGGTTAACTGCCGCCATTTTATAACGTGAGATTTTTGCATGCTTGCGTACTTCGTCAATGATCGCTCCTTTGATACGAAGGACCGCATAACTTTCAAAAGGCACTTTTTTCGTCGGATCAAATTTGTTTAACGCATCCATCAATCCGATGACCCCAATGTTGAATAGATCTCCTTGTTCGTAATCTGTCGTTTTGATTGACATTCGCTGAACCACGCGTTCGACTAGAGGAAGGTATTTAATGATTTCTGCTTCTCTATCCACTTCGTACATCGGTTATTCTCCTTTCACTTCGCACTCTTTGCTCATATCTCAATACTGCCTACCGTCTCAATAGCGATTTCGTTAGGTATCTCATTCAATGACAAGATTGCCAAATCCGGAAAATTGAATGTGATCATTTTCTTGAACGGAAGACGAATCTTTGGTGAAGCTAGAATTACGAAGGAAACATTCTGAGCGATCGCTGCATGTTGGATCGTATTGATTGAATCCAAAATTTTCGTCACTGTCTCTGGCTTTAAGACTGGGTAAGAGCCGGTTGCTGTTTTCTGAATACTTTGAGCAATCATTTCTTCTAATTTTGGATGAATGACAGCGACCTTCAGCTCATGCTGCTCCCCAATATATTTCGCCACGATCGTTCGTTTCAGTGCTTGACGAACATATTCTGTCAAGACTTCTACATCTTTTGTTACAACGCCGTAATCGGCTAATGTTTCTAATATTGTTGCCAGATCATTGATTGGGATCTGTTCATCTAGAAGATTTTGTAATACTTTTTGTACTTCACCCAACCTTAGAATCTCAGGAATCAATTCATCAATGACTACGTTGTACTGTTCTTTGATTCCTTCCAACAATTTCTTCACTTCTTGTCGGCCTAGTAATTCTGGCGCATGGCTGTAAATGATTTCTTTGAGATGCGTGGCAATCACCGTTAATGGTTCAATAATCGTAAAGCCTTGCAATTCAGCCAATTCCTTATCTTTCTCATCGATCCACATCGCATCTAAATGAAAGGCTGGTTCTTTGGTTGCGATTCCTTCAAATGGGAAAGGTTCTTCATTAGGACTGATGACCATTACTTTATTCGGATAAATATCGCCCCGTCCCACTTCATTCCCTCGAATTTTGATCACATAATCATTTGACTCAAGGTAGAGATTGTCTCGGATACGTACCGGACTGACTAGGATCCCTAACTCTCGGGCGCTTTGTTTACGAATCGCGACGATACGATTCATCAGACTATTATCGATGGAACTGTCGACGATTGGGATTAGTCCATAGCCGATTTCAACTGCAATCGGTTCTACTTGGAAGGAAGCGACAGAATCGTCTTCTTCTTGGGCTTCTTTTTTACGTTCCAAAGCGAGTTTCTGTTCCAATTTCTTTTGTTCTGTCCGTTGCTTTTCTTCTTGCTGTGTAATCATGAAACTAGCGGCAAATAAACCGCCACCAATCAGGAGAAAAGGGATCGGTGGAAACCCTGGCACGATCGCCAAAACAAAAAGAATCATACCGACGATTCGGAAGAGTTGCGGATTTCTTGTGATATCGGCTGCAATGTCTAAACCAAAGGAACTGTCATTGTCTGAACGAGTGACCATCACACCAGATGCGATGGAGATCAGCAGGGAGGGGATCGAACTAACCAAACCGTCTCCGATAGCTAATTTACCAAACTGGGAGAAAGCTTCCATGACTGTCATTTGCCCTCCCATGGAAAAGATGATCGCGCCGCCGACCAAGTTGATGACCGTGATCATGATCCCGGCAATCGCATCTCCTTTAACGAACTTGCTGGCACCATCCATCGAGCCAAAAAAGTCCGCTTCCCGCTGCAAGTCTTTTCGACGTTTCCGGGCATCGGCTTCCGTGATTAATCCGGCATTCAGATCCGAATCAATGGCCATTTGCTTTCCTGGCATCGCATCTAGTGTGAAACGAGCAGTAACCTCTGACACTCGTCCCGCACCATTAGTCACGACAGCTAGTTGTACCACCATGATGATGACAAACAAAATGATTCCGACAATGTAATTACTTCCAGCTACGACATTCGCGAAGGCATCAATGACATGGCCCCCATTCCCTTGTGTCAGAATCAAGCGGGTAGAAGACAGGTTCAATCCTAGCCGGAACATCGTCGTAATCAAAAGAAGTGTTGGAAAGGTGGTAAATTCCAAAACTGTTTTGGTAAACAGGGTGATCAGCAGAATGTTGATAGCAATCGTTAGATTGACAATGATTAAAAAGTCCAAAATAGTTGCTGGTAAAGGAATAATGATCAATCCAATAATCCCGATCACTAAAAAAGAAACTAGGACATCCGCATAACCGATTTTTTTCTTAGATTTTGCTACTGCCTCATTCATGCTGTTGCCTCCGTTTTAAATCTTTCCGCGTTCGTTTTCTTCCAATTGATAAACCAGTGCAATGATCTCAGCGATCGCTTCGTACATCTCTACTGGTATCAAATCTCCCGGCTCTACTTGTCTATAAAGAGCTCGAGCAATTTCCCGATTTTCGATCATCGGAATGTTTTCTTTTGCTGCTTCTGCTTTCATTCGCTGTGCCAACTGATCAGCACCTTTTGCTAAAACCCTCGGCACTCCTTCATTCTCCGCATCGTAGCGAATCGCAATGGCAAAGTGCGTCGGGTTAGTGATAACGACAGTGGCTTCCTTGACGTGAGCGATGGCGTTGCGTGTCATCTCTCGGTATTTTGCTTTCCGCTGAGATTTGACTTGCGGATCACCTTCCATTTGCTTGTATTCATCTTTGATTTCTTGCTTGCTCATCTTCAAGTTCTTGCGATGACTGTAGCGTTGATACACATAGTCTCCTACCGCTAAAACAATCAAAAAAAGTGAGATTTGAAAAAATAGATCCTTTGCCCGTTCAATCAGAAAATAGACTGTTTTTTCTAAACCGACCTCACTGACACCCAGTAATGTTGGGACAGCCGCCAAAAATTTCTGGTAACAAAGATAAACAATAATGCCAAATTTTGCTAACGTTTTAGCGAGATTGGCAAGCGCTCGAGTGCTGAATTGTTGCTTTAATCCAGCCAGCGGATTCAGCTTCTTGAAATTTGGTTTGATTGCTTTAGCAGAAAATAAGATTCCCACTTGAGCATAGTTAGTAATTAAACCAACCGCATAAGCAATCACAAAGACAGGTGCGCAAAGCAAAAAAAATAGCAAAATACTTTGAAGTCCTAAACGAGGTAAATCCGCAACGCTGGCTTCAAACAAATACAGATGCTCCAACGCTCGAGTGAGATAAGGTAAAAAGCGCTGCGCAAAAAAGTGCCAAAGGGGCAACAACATAAAAGAAAAGACCATCAGAGAGACCGCAGCCGCTAACTCTTGCGTTTTAGGAACTTCTCCGCGTTTACGGGCATCCCGTAAACGCTTGGCCGTGGGTTGTTCTGTTTTGCCGTCTTTTTCTGACACGTTTTTCACCTCTCTATGATTTCAGTGATGTCATGAACTCTTGTAAATACTTGATTGTATCTGGAAGCTGCTTACTCAAAAAAGTAATGGCGTTTGGCAGTAGTAGCAAAAAGATCATAAAACTGATTGCTGTTTTTAAGGAAAGACTCATCATTAAGATATTGATTTGCGGAATCGACCGCGAAATCACCCCTAATACCAGATCTACCATCAGTAGTGCTATGAGCATCGGCGCAGCTAAATTGAGTGCCATTTCCATCATCTGGCCAAATAGTTTCACGACACCTTCGATGGTGGTACCACTAATTTGAACTGTTCCTAAGGGAACAATCGTAAAAGATAAAAGCAGCGCTGAAATCAAGCGATGATGCAAATTCAAGGTGAAAAAGGTTCCTACGGCTAACCAATAATACGTTTTTCCATATTGAGAGACGTTCATTTGGATCGTCGGGTCATAGGCCTGAGCCATCGAAAACCCCACTTGAAAGTCGATCATTTGACCAGCAATTTGCACGCCAGTAAAAACTAACTGACTCAAATAACCCATCGCCATTCCCAGTAAAATCTCTTTGAGAGCCAAAATCGCAAACATAAACGTTGTCGTCTCTGGCAATGGTTCGACCGCAGGTAAACAAAGGAAGGTGAAGGCAACGCCTAGAACCACTTTCGCAAGCGAAGGAAAATTTTGTTGTGAAAATATGGGACACAAGATAACAAATGCCATCATGCGGCAAAAAATCAGGATACTTGCTTGGATCAGTGCCATGCTTTGCCTCCTTACAATGCCGCGATCATCTTAAAGATGGTTTTAGTGAAATTAAGCAAAAGATTCAGCATAAAATTGCCGGCAAGAATCAATGTTAAGAAAATAGCAATCAGTTTGGGCACAAAACTTAACGTCTGCTCTTGAATCTGGGTAGTGGCTTGAAAAATACTGATCACTAACCCCACAAGCATCCCGATAAGTAACGCCGGTCCAGAAATCAACAAGATCCGAATGAATGCTTCTCGCAATATGTCGAGTACCGTTGCAACAGACATTGGTTTTCTGCTCCTTTCCTGTGAATTATTGGAAACTCTTGATCAGTGATTCCACCACTAAATACCAACCGTCAACTAAGACGAATAGTAGGATCTTAAATGGCAGTGAGATCATGATCGGGGACAACATCATCATCCCCATCGACATCAAAATACTCGAAACAACTAAATCAATGATCAAGAAAGGAATAAAGATCAAAAATCCAATACTGAAGGCCGTCCGCAATTCACTAATAATAAATGCCGGGACCATTACGGTTAGCGGCACTTCATCTGAAGTTTCATATTTTTCTTTTGCCCCAGAAGCTTCGGCGAAAAGCTGAATATCTTTTTCTCGTGTTTGGAGCATCATAAATTCTTTGATTCGACGTTCTGAGCGATCAAAAACTTCGGATTGCGTGATTTCTTGCCGGTCAAAAGGTTCAATGGCTTGCTGATAAATATCCGTATAGACGGGCTTCATGATAAAGAAAGTAAGAAACAAAGCAAGACCGATCAATACTTGGTTGGGCGGATTCTGCTGGGTTCCTAATGAACTTCGTACAAAAGAAAGTACCATGATGATGCGGGTGAACGAGGTCATCATGATCAGTAAAACAGGAATCAAAGATAGCAAAGTCACCAGCAAAAAAGTATTGATCGTATCGTTTGATCCACTGCCGTTAGAGAGCAAATCACTAATCGTGTTACTCATATCCCCAATGTCTAAGGCAAACGCAGTTTGAGGCATCCATAAGTTGCTTAAAAGGATCGCTGCTACTAGCGTCCATTTTCGTTTTGCGCTCATTTTTGCTTGCCTCGTTTCGTTTCTAATTGGCTCTTTGCTTTCTTTACCCATTCAGAGAAATCTGTCACTCGTAATGATTCTGACGTTTCCCCAGTTCTGGACATCAAGATAGCTGCTTCTTCGTCACTAAGTTCTTTTAAGATCTGGTTCTGCTGTTCCGAAAAACTCATCACATAATATTTGTCCAGAATCTGAATGATCCCAATGGAGGAGGATTTGCTGACGGCGACTTTTTGTAGAATCCGCAGCTGATTATTCTGTTGGTTCGTGTAGCGATTCAAATACTTCAAACTGACATTGATCAGATACAAAATGATTAACAAAAAAGCGATCATTTTAATCAATGAAAAAAATGTTTCCATCAACGTTCCTCTTTCTATTGGATCACTAAATCAGTGACATATACTTCATTGACGATTGCTGATCCATACTCATGATTAATTGCTTCCTTCAAATTTTTTTTCAAATTCGGAACACTTTCTGCCGAACTTAAAATGTCACTGGCTTTCTTTTGGCGCAATAAGTTAACGATGCTATCCCGAATAACAGCAACATTCTTCGTCACTTCTTCGCTTTTTTCTTCATTATCAACGAGAATCGAAAGGTTGACCTTCATGTATTGCTGTTCCTGCCCTTCTTCTTTCTCAAGATTTACAAGAAATTCCTCTAAAGCAACAATCGATTCATCAGAAGCAATGCCTTTTGCTTTCGTTTTCGGCGCAACGGTTTTGTCTTCTACTAGGAAGTGATTGGTTACCAATGTCCCGCCAATCGTCCCGCCGATCACGATAACCAACAGAATCGGGATCAGTAAAAACAAATTGATTCCTTTCTCTTTGCTTTTTTCTTTCCCTTGTTCTTTTTCTTCCTTTTCTTTCACTTTAGCCATCTTAACCCACCCTTAGTTATTTATTTGTTTCGAATTGATCAAGAGTTTATAGTCAATGACACGCTGTGCCGTTTCTGCCGCAGACTCAGTTACAACCAGTGTCTTGCCATCGATTAGTGTAATCAACGTATCGGGCATTTCTTCGACCCGATAGATCAGTTCCGGATTTAGATAAAACTCTCTGCCATTCAGTGCCGTCAATAAAATCATCCGGTACCTCCTATTTTTTATGAGGGATTCTGTTAACGTTTCAAGTTCAACAATTCTTGCAGCATTTCATCAGAAGTGGTGATACTTCTTGAGTTTGCTTGATACGCTCTGCTGGCAATGATCATTTCTGTAAATTCCGTCGATAGATCGACATTCGACATTTCTAATGCGCCTGCTTGTAGACGACCTGAGCCATTTTGACCTGCACCCGCAACAATTGGGGCACCCGAGTTGTTCGATTGCATGTAGTTATTTCCGCCGACTTTTTCCAATCCTTCAGGGTTATTGAAAGTTGCAATAGAGACTTTCCCCATGACGAATGATTTGTCGCCGTATTTTGCAACGACTAGTCCATTGGCATCGATGGCCATTGAATTATAAGTAAGTTCTTTGCCATCAACAGTGATTGTTGCAGGAATTTCTAACGGTCCAATCTCTGTTTCGCCGCTAAGTCCTGCACCCTCTTCATATTTGTCATCGTAAACGAGTGGCGGATTTGTGCTGCCAGTACGTCCTAATACTTGCATTCCATCACTGTTAGTCAGCGTGCCGTTACTGTCTCGTACGAAAGATCCATCACGTGTGTAATAAGTTTCGCCATTTTCGCCAGAACCTTTGACCATGAAATACCCTTGCCCACTGATGTAAAAGTCCATTGCTCGCCCAGTAGATTGAGGTGCTCCGACTGTATTGATCATGTCGATCGAACCAGCTTGCACGCCTAAACCGACTTGTGTACCGTTGACACCACCTGAACCATTTCCTGGTGCAGTTGCATTTGATGTGGTTTGGCTCATCATGTCTTGGAAAAGTACCCGACTTGATTTGAAACCAATCGTATTGACGTTGGCAATATTATTTGATACCACGTCCATTTTCGTTTGAAGATTTTTCATTCCACTAACACCTGAATATAATGATCGTAACATTTGTTTTCCTCCTTCAATTTGACGTATTTTCCTCTGTCATTCAGAAAATACTACAGCCCCTTTTCAGTCCAGCTGTTATTTAATAAATGTTGCACTATCGATATTGGTGACTGTGTTCAATTCGTTCATTCCCATTGCTGTAATGATCGTACGGCTGTGAACATCTGCAATCAGACCCATATCTTTGTATACTAATAATGATTCTTTACTACCTTTAGCTGCTAATTCACTCATTGCAGTTGAAAGCGAATCATAATCGGTTTCTTGAAGTGTTAATTCTCGATCCGTCAGCCGCTTTTGTGCATGATGGGAAACTTTGATACTTCTTTGCTTGTCTTGCAGCATCTCCGAAAAATCGGTATTTCTTGCTTGATAGGGTGCGGTTCTAGGCGTTTTTTCAGAGGTGGCAGCTTGTAATGGTAAATTGCGGCCTATTTGATTCATACTGACTCACCTTTCGATTCGCTCTCTGATTCACTTTCTGATCCATCCGAAGTTTTAGGATCGCCGCCGATCTCTTCAATTGCACTCATGTTGTACTCTTTCCCATTGACAACGATCGTGGCATACCCATTCGAAAAGCGAACTTTCTCAATGACTCCTGTAACTTTTTCTTTTCCATCTAATACTGTGACCTCTTTGTTGATCAGACCAAAAGCCTGTTGTTGCTGCTGAAGGATCACTGACGTCATTACCGTCTCACTTAATTCATTCAATTGTTCCAATGTAGTAAACTGGACCAATTGAGAAATGTAATCCGTTCCGCCGCCTGAAGAGTCACCGCTAAAAGAAGGATTACTCATAGTAGCTGCTAAAATCTTAAGGAAATCATCCATTGAAATATCGGAAGCTCGGTGGGTTTGAGCTAAAGAAGTTGCATTTGCGATCCCCGCAGCCGATTGTGTAATTTCATTAGGCATCTTTCTTCTCCTTTTGCATTAAGCCAAAATACTAATGGCATGATTTGTTTGCTCTGCTGTCTCTTCTTCTTTAGGTAAAGGAACTTGATTGTAGCTTTTTTTTCCCGATTGTCTTTGAGGCTGTGAGAAGCCTTGTTGTGCGGTTTGTCCATCAGTCGTCGAAGTAAAACTAGCAAGTGAATCAGTCAAAGCAGCACGTTCAACCGCTGTGGCAGGATTTTCTTTCAAGACGCCTTCTTTCCCAGAAATCAGTTGATTTTCTTGTTTTTGAAGGACTTGCTCCAGTTCTGTCTTGATCGATGACAATAAGTGCTTGGTCTGTTGCTGCTCTACCGTAAATTCCAGACGGCTCCCTTGCGCAGTAACTTCCAATGCAATTCGGACTTTGCCAAGTTTTTCCGGCACTAATTGGAGTGTGATTTTTTTCTCTGGAGTCTGTACTAACTGTTCAATTTTCTGCGTCAATGGTCCTACGACTGTTTTGACTGCAGCTGATGTCGGACGTTGATCGTTCTGCATCAACAACTTGGACAAGTCTAGTGTTGTTGTTTGCTGCAAACCGTTAGATCCATCGTTTGGCTTCATTGAGTCGTCGATTGTGGAACTCTCGGAAATAGCGACTCTTTCAAGTGCTTGCTGTGGAATGAAAGACTGTGCACTCCCCTTTGAAGGTTCATCAACCAGAAGTGTCTTTTCACTGGTTGTATTTCCTTTTGCATCTACTGGGGCATCTGTTTGTGAGATACTCTCTGTTCCAGAATCCAAGTGGATTTTTTCTCCGTCCGCAGTCAGTTCTCCTACTGGCAGAATCGCTGCTATAGGTGTGTCTGGCTTGCTCAGAATTGATTCTGAAGCAGTGTCTTCTAACGGATTTCCTCCTGTTGACTGAAATACTTGATCGGTCGCTACTGAAGTGACAGATTGCTCACTGACCGAATCCACCACTAACGGGTCTTCCTTTGGCAGTTGCAATGGGTAGCCTCCCAAAATACTTCCCTTCGATTCAGCCATTTGCGATCCGAAAAAACCTAGCCACCCCAAAGCTCCTTCATTTACGATTTCTGCCTGTTTCGTCATTTCTGAATTTGCTTCTGGTATACGTGTGTCGGTTGCATTTTCAGAATCGGCGACTGATTCATCTTCTTTGTCGTCCACTAGCTGATTTCCCTGTTCTACACAAGAAAGATCCCCTTGCGGCACTCCATCTTCATTCGCTGAGTTATCCTCAAGATTTTGGGAAAACTGTTGCAGGAATTGAATGAAATTGCCTGGATCTTTGACAGCAGCAGGTTGTTGTTTGTCAGCAACTTTCATAAGTGCTGGCGTGATAGCCACTTGTTTCATTTTTCACCTCCTCTCACTGATTTTGTGAATCCGCAGCTGCTGCTCAGCGCATTGCTAGACTACGGCTGCCCATTTCATCTAATTGTTTTTGTTCTTCTTGAAGCAATTCATAATTGTATTCTTCGAGTTTCTTTTCTCTTAGCTTTTCAACGACTTTTCGTTCTTGCTGTGCTTGAACGACAGCTGTCAAAGCAACTTCAACTTCCTGATTCAGCTGACGCACTTGCTGATACATCTCATGAATGCCAGACTCTAAAGCAGTAAGATAGCGATGCTGAACTTGCATACGACCAAGAGTCATTTCATTGACGTCCATCAATGCGGTTTTTTCATTGATCATTTGAGTAAGAACTTGTTCTTTTTGGATCACTGCTTTTTGTTTCTCTGCGTAGGCTCGTTTTGCTTCTTGTTCTACACTCACACGGTGATCCAATACCTTTTCCAATGAAAAATGAAAAGCTTTCATTTTCAGTTACCTTCTTTCTTATTGCAGGGCATTTCGCTGTCGTTCAAGAGCTGCATCCTCATTGAACAAAGCAGCCAATGCAGCCCGTGTTTCTTCAAATGAATTTCGTTCATCTACTCTTTGTTGTAAAAAACTATTGATTGGATGATGCAATGCGATAGCATGATCGGTGATGGCATTTGCACCTGATTTGTATGCACCAATATCGATCAAATCTTTCGCTTCAGCGTAAGCAGCCATATTTTCTTTTAATTCACCAGCGTCATTGTAGTGTTCAGGCGTAACTAATGTCTTCATTAAACGGCTCAAGCTGTTTTGAACATCGATCGCCGGATAATGATTTTGAGCGGCAATTTTTCTAGATAAGATAATGTGACCATCGAGAATCCCCCTGACGGCATCCGCGATAGGTTCATTCATGTCATCCCCTTCAACCAGAACCGTATAAAAAGCAGTGATGGATCCTTGATCGGACATCCCGCTGCGTTCCAACAGTTTTGGCAGCGCCGTAAATACCGAAGGCGTATACCCTTTAGTCGTCGGCGGCTCACCCGTGGATAGACCAATTTCTCGTTGCGCCATCGCAAAGCGAGTCACGGAGTCCATCATCAACACAACTTTCTTCCCTTGATCTCGGTAATACTCGGCAATAGCGGTTGCCACATGAGCCCCTTTCAAACGTACTAAAGGCGGCATATCGGAAGTTGCACAAACAACGACTGATTTGCGGTAGCCTTCTGGACCCAGATCGTTTTCAATAAATTCTTTTACTTCTCGGCCACGTTCGCCTACAAGTCCAATCACGATAATATCGGCTTCGCAATAGCGAGCCAACATCCCAAGCAACGTACTTTTCCCTACACCACTTCCGGCAAAAATACCGATCCGCTGTCCTTGGCCAACGGTCAACAAACCATCGATCACTCGTACACCTGTACTCATGATTTCAGAGATTTTTTTCCGCTGAAATGGATCAGGAGATTCTTGACTGACAGGGTACTCGTCAGCATCACTTAAATCGATCGCCATATCCATTGGACGTCCTAATCCATCTAATGTATGCCCTAGGAGCGAGTCACTGATTTTGACCGTCAGTGTTGTGCCGGTAGGCTTCACTAAACAGCCAGGTCCAATACCTTCTAATTGATCTAACGGCATCAATAGAACAGTCTTTTTAACAAAACCGACAACCTCGGCTAACGCAACGTGAGAACTGTTGCGGATCTTCACTTCACAGATTTCTCCTACAAAAACGGCTAATCCTTCCACTTTGATCAATAGACCAACCACTTCGCTGACCTTCCCATAAATGGAGTAAAATCTACGTTTTTTTGCTTTTTGGACAATTGGTCCAACAGGTAATTCAAGCACCATTGCTATTCACTACTTTCTAAAAGATGCTGCAGATAAAGTTGAATTTCTTTTTCCAACTCGAAGACAACGATCGAATCATCTGATTCAATCACAAAATCGTGAGCTGAAAGCTGATCATCCGGTAACAGCAAATAGCGAAAATTACTGATCGCCTGCTTTCGGCTTTCCAAGATATCTTTAAGGACATGCAGATGCTGTTCATGAATGCGGATCGTCAAGAACTGGTCCGGTTGTTCAAACTGCAGTAAAATAGGCTCCAAAAAAGCAAGCAAAGCAGCATTGCTTTGCTCGAAACGCTGGTTGATCAGTGCTTCGGCGATCTGTACACCGAAGGAAATCATCTCAGCTTTTTTCTCTGACCGAAAAGCATTAATCTCTTCTGCTGCCTGCTGTACATTCTGCTCGGCTTGTGCAATAAGCTTGGCAGCTGTCTCTTTACTTACAGACATGCCTTCTTGATACCCTTGCTCATAGCCTTCCTTTTGTCCAGTTGCAAATCCGTTAGCATAGCCTTCTTCTTGCGCAGATTGTTTAATTTGTTGGGCTTCTGCTTGAGCCGCTTCTAGTGTTTGTTGTTTCAACCTTTCAATTTCTTTACGCTGACGCTCCATCTCAAGTTTCCACGCACGTTCCCGTTGCGCTGCTTGCCGCTTTTGACGCCCCGCTTCTGTCGAATCAGTAGTAGAAAGCAACGGAGAAGGCGTTTTAATTACAGCTTCAGTTAAAATTGATTTTTCGGTATCAAGGTTTTTGACCGTTTCATGTTTCAACAAGCTACTATTTGACCACTGCATCCTGGTTGCCCCTTCCAAGATAGATCTCACCATTTTCGTCTAAACGGCGAATCACAGCGACCACATTTTGCTGTGCTTCCTCAATAGCAGACAATCGAGTTGGTCCCATAAATTGAATCTCTTCTTGTAAATTCTCCACTGCACGAGATGAAAGATTTGAGAAAACGAAAGCTTTGATATCTTCTGGAGCACCTTTGAGTGCAAGGACAAGCACTTCATTTGGTACATCCCGCAGCACTTTTTGAACATCCAATCGGTCAAGTGTAACGATATCGTCAAATGTGAACAGACTTGATTTGACTTCATTTGAAAGCTCAGGCTGCCGCTTTTCCAGATCGGTCAAAATATTCTTCTCGGTGCTTCGACTCACTGAATTCAAGATCTCTACCAATGTGTGCACGCCGCCCACGTTTTCACTGTCATTCTCTACATAGTTAGAGAACTTGTTCTCGATCACTTTTTCGATTCGCTCAATGATCAATGGCGAGGTGCTGGAGATCGTACCGATCCGTTCTGCAATTTCTACTTGGAGATGATCTGGAAACTGCGATAACACATTAGCTGCTTTATCGGGCTGCATGTAACATAGAATCAAAGCGACCGTCTGAGGGTGCTCACCAATCAAGAGATTCGTCAACTGTTGCACATCCGCTTTACGTGCAATATTAAATGGGCGTTCTCGCAATTGGATCTGCGTCAACACATCAATCACTTCTTTTGCTTTGTGGGAACCTAATGCTTGATTCAATAAATTCTTTGCATAATCGATCCCACCATCAAGAACATATTTTCTAGCAGTGAATGTCGTTGAAAATTCTTCTAATACTTGATCGCGTTCTTCCGGACTGACAAAATCGATATTGGCGATTTCATAACTCACTTTTTGAATATAATTTTCCGGTAGAAGTTTCATGATCTTCGCAGAGGTTTCCGATCCCAATGAGATCAAGAGTATTGCTGCTTTTTTGACACCATCGAGTGTTTCCATCGTTTCTTTCCCCTCTATTTTTCCTTCATCCAAGCTTTGATCAATTCAGCAGCCACTTCCGGATTTGAATCGGCATGTTGTTTTGCTGAATGATTTAAAGAATTTTCCTCGACCGGCTCTTGTTCAGGCTCATTTGATTCTTCAACTGAAGTATCAACGTTGTGCCCTAGACCGCCAAAGACAACTTCTTCGGATTCTTCCATAACTGGTGCTGGTTCTGAATCAGCTGGCTGTGCAACCGGCAATTCTTGTGTTACATCTACTGAAATTTGATCTTCGCGACGCTTTCGAACCAATCCAATCACGAATAGCACTAACAAAATCACGACCAATGCGATACCACCGAAAATGATATATTTCAGATAGCCTTTTGCCGCTGCTAATTGTTCCGTACCTTCCGTTTCTTCCACCTCTGCTGTTGCTTGGGCAAAGTCAAAGCCTTGGATAGCAATATCATCGCCGCGATCAGCATCATATCCTACAGCACTGGCAATCAGCAACTGCAGTTCCGCCTGATCATTTTGCGAAAGGTCTGCATTAACGACCACTGAACTTGTCATTCGTTGAATCATACCCGGTGCTGTAATTCTTTTGGTCGTTTCTGTGTTCAATTCATTTTCGACTGAGCGGCTGTATGAACTGCCTGCATCCCCATCATCTCCGGTCACATTAGAAACATTGTCATCGACTGTACCCGTTTGGGCTTCTTGGATCGCTTCGCCAGATCCAGCTGCTTGAACTGTTTCTTTTCTTATTTCCGGATCATCGTAAGTCACCTTGGTACTTTCAATCGAATCAAAGTTCAGATCTAAATTGATGGAGACTTGAAATTTATCTTCACCGTAGATTGGTGCCAACAATTTCGAGACTTTTTCTTCCAGAATTTTTTCATACTCATTTTTGATTGCAATGTACTTACTGTTCAAACTACTGAGCTGACTATTTTCATCTTTTTCGATCGTCAATGTATTTCCTGAGCTATCGACGACTTTGACATTCTCTGGCTCAAGCTTCTCAACGGCACCCGAAGTCAGCGTCACAATTCCTTGTACCGCTTCCTCAGAAATCTGTTGATTTTTTAGTGTTAGAATGATCGAAGCAGTAGGTTTGCTTTCTTCACTCGAAAAAACACTGTCTTCTGGCATCACTAGGAGAACTTTCGCTGTTTTGACAGAATCTAATGTCTCGATTGCCCGTTGCAACTCTCCGGTAACGGCACGCTGATACATGATTTTCCGATCTTCATCGGTAGTCATCATGCTAGCATCATCAAAAAGCTCAAATCCCGTTGCTGTGTTCGGTAATTTATTTTCGACTGCTAATTCAATCCGGTATTCATCGATTTGTTCTTTGGCAATCAAAATGGTCGTTCCATTATCTGTCAACTTGTAGTCGATTTTCTGATCTGTCAAATCATTGGTGATCGCTCCTGCATCAGCTTCGCTTAAATCTGTAAACAAAACACCGTATTCGACTCTTGTATTTAAGTAATACATTGTTGCCGCGACACCAATAACGCTGATAACGGAAAGAATTGCTATCAATTTTTTCAGTGAACTTTGAGCCTGCCATCGTTCTTTGATCAGGTCCGGCCATTCTTTCAATTTTTCCATCATTTCGCTTTATTCCCTCGCCAACTGCTAAAACTGCATATTTTTAACATCGTTATATGCCTCTAAGCATTTATTGCGCACGGTCACGGCTGTTTGGAGCGCTAACTGTGCTTCTGTCATTCGAATCATTATATTTCCTAGATCACTCTCATCTCCTGTGATCATTTTGATCGTGTCTTGATCCATTGTTGCAGTTTTTTGATTAAGATTTTCAAGCGCATCAGACAAATAATTACCGAATGCAGCACCTGATGAAGAATCAACTTCAGTTGCAGAAGTTCCTGAAGCACCAAGTGCCCGTAAGGAATTCTGATATTCGGTTAATCCTTGTGTTGATAATAATTCATTCATTTTTTTCTACCCCTTTGATATTTCTAGTGCTTTTTTGAGAATTGTTTTATTCATTTCGGAGGCAGAAACATTCGCTTCATATGTACGCACTGCTTGGATCATTGCCACCATTTCATCTGCGATGTCCACATTTGATTGTTCAAGATAGCCGTCTTCATCCGCAGCAGGGTTAGTCGGATCATAAGTCAATTTCAATGTTTCGTCCGTTTGGATTCCCGTCACTTTAACACCATAATTCTTTGTCTTTCCATCTTGAACCGTCTTAAGATTTTCAGAAAAAAGAATGCTTTTCTTTTGGTATGCTTCGCTATTTTCTGTTTGGTTGGTATTGACATTCGCAATATTGGTCGATATCGTATCCAGTTTTAATCGTTCCAACGCTAAACCACTTGCATTGATCGTCAGTCCATCAAAAACACCCACTACATTTGCCTACTTTCTTTAATTACTCAATACATAATTCATCATTTGCAAACGCCCATTGATTTGTGCAGTCAATGCACTGTAATATAATCCGTTTGCTGCTTGATCCAGCATTTCTACTTCTAAATCTACATTGTTGCCATTGTCCTTAAGACTTGTGTTCGCATTTTGAGTTACTCGGGGCTGTACTTGTGAAAGAATGTCTTCTTGTGAAGATTGATTCCCAGCAGCCTGTAACGCTTGTTTCAATTCGCTTTCAAATTCTACTCGCTTCGCTTTATAACCATCCGTGTTCACATTGGCTATGTTTGAAGAAATCAGCTCTGCTCTTTTAGCAGAAACAGCAAGCGTCGTTTTTAACAACTCATAACTATCCAATCTTTTCAGTACTCCTTTCAGTCTGTATCAGATGATCATCCGATAAGAATTTCAATCTTTTGTCAAAATAATCATTTTTTTTTGATATAATTAAAAAAACATCGCGCGGTATAATTATAGAGTAATTAAAATTATTTTACAATTTGATTTTTTAAATTTTACTGTTATTATCTTTTGATTATGGAGATAGTGTGTTATTTGATAGTCATTTTATAATAGCTGTTATCCTTTCTTTTAAATCATTTATTCACAAAGGAAACTGGAAGAAGCAGCAAACAAAATGATTAATGATATTTCTGAAAACATGATTAAAAAATCATCAACAAAATAAACTATTCTTTAAAATAAAGGATATTAAATAATTTAAATAACCTAAATGCTGTTTAAATAAAGCGGTTTATTAAAATAGTCAAGCCACTTTTAAATTAACTTTATTTTTGCGCATTTTTACACAAATAATCACCTAAAAAAAGGAAAAAACGAAAATAAGTTTCATAAATACGTTATATTAAAAATATTTTTTCCACATCTTAATTTCTCATTTTTTTTATCCGATAATAAAATAAGGTACATATTTAGGTAATAGAAGTTATAGGAGGAAGCAACAAATGGATTTTTTCTTGCTGATCGGTATAGTATTAGGCGTTATTTCCGTCGTTGTCGGAATGATCGTAAAAGGGGCAAACGTAGCGGTTTTGATCAACCCAGCAGCAGCTATTATTATTTTCGTTGGAGTGATCGCAGCTGTTGTCAATTCGTTTCCGAGTAGTGACATCAAACGAATACCTAAAATTTTCGGTATTCTACTTAAAAACGAAGAGTACGATGTAAAAAAAACGATCAATAGTATCGTAGATATGGCCAACCAAGCACGGCGCGATGGATTACTGTCTTTAGAAAATGCCATTCAAAACTTGGAAGAACCATTCTTAAAAAAAGGATTGGAAATGGTAGTAGATGGAATTCCTGAAGATCAGATCAAAGAAATCATGGAAAATGAGATCTACGGTATCGAAGAGCGGCATCACGTTGGCGCTAATATTTTTAAAACAGCCGGAACAAGTGCACCGACACTAGGAGTTCTAGGGGCTGTTATTGGTCTGATTGGTGCTCTCGGCAACTTAGAAGATGTCGAAGCATTGGGGCATATGATTTCAGCTGCCTTTGTGGCAACACTGTACGGAATCTTTTTTGGCTATGTCTTGTTTATTCCTTTCAGTTCTCGACTGAATTTGAAATCGGAACAAGAAGTACAAGTGATGTCGATTATTGTTGAAGGTGTATTGGCGATCCAAGCAGGACAATCTCCTAAGAGTATTGAAAAGAAACTCTATAGTTTGATTGAACCAAACAAACGAGAAGAAAGATCCTAGAGGTTAACTCAACATGAAAAGAAAAAAGAAAAAGGAAGAACACGTTGATGAAGCATGGCTTCTGCCCTACTCTGATATGCTGACACTGCTTTTGGCCCTTTTTATCGTTATGTTTGCCATGGCGAAGGTCGATGATGAGAAGTTTCAGGAGATTCGTAGTGAATTTGGATCAATTCTTTCCAATCATCATAGTGGCTCCCCAGTCATTGGTTCTGTCATCGATATGGGCGCCTCTGGTAAAACAGGCAACAGCGCTGCAACCAATGCTTCTGAAGCACAGGCACAAGAAGAAGCAACTCGCATGCAACTAGAAAACCAACAACTGGAAAAGATCAGTGAACAATTACAAAAAGACTTAGCCGAATCTGCTTTAGACGGACAAAGCGAGGTCAGTTTAGAAGCGGACGGTCTTCACATCACATTAGACAGCAGTATCCTATTTGCTTCTGGTAGTGCTGGGATCACTTCCCAAACCAGCCAGTCTCTGGATACCCTTGCTTCTGCTTTAAAAAAGTTGAAAGCACATAAAATTATTATTGCTGGTCATACTGACAACGTACCGGAGAAAGGCACAGGTCTTTATGAATCTAACTGGGACTTGAGTGCGGCTCGTGCAATCACAGTGATGAACTATTTAATCGACAAGAAGATTATCTCCGAACAAAATGCTGCTATCCAAGCCTATGCTGATACGCAACCTAAAGCAAGCAATGACACCGCAGCCGGACGTTCTGAAAATCGACGGGTAGAAATGATCATCCAGCGCTCGCAAATAGATGAATAAGCCATGTTCAAACCAAAATAAATTGATAAGTGATTTACTACAAAAAAACGAAGACTGACTATCCTGGATCAATAAAAAACAGGAAAACAGTCTTCGTTTTTTGTCTTTCTATAAAAGCGATCCCTCGCAAAAAACACCACACAGTTCTTCTGCTGACGAAGACTGTCGCGGTGTTTTTTTCATTTATTTCAATTCAAATTGATCGGTCAATTTTTTCAATACTTTTGAGATATCTCTAAGATCAGAAACATGGTTGGTAAATTCATCCATTGTCGCTAGAACTTCTTCTGAATTAGCGGAAACTTCTTGTGTACCAGCCGCATTTTCCTCTGTCGAAGCAGAGATGTTTTCAAGATCAACTAAAACATTTCCTTGGATCTGTTCGATCCGCTTACTTGCTTCTTCTACATCACGAATGCCATCAATCATGAACATACTGCGTTTATAGACTTCTTTTGAAGAAGCAATGACCCGTTGAATCAAATTCGTTTGCCGTTCGCCGCCTTTTAGCGAATCAGATGTTTGTTCTACCATTTGAGCAGATTGTGTACGAATTTCTTCAATGATTGATTCGATTTCTTTCGTGGAAGCTTTGCTTTGTTCAGCCAGCTTACGAATCTCTGCTGCTACTACCGCAAAGCCTTTGCCGGATTCCCCCGCACTTGCGGCTTCGATTGAAGCATTTAGGGCCAGTAAATTGGTTTGATAAGAAATGTCATTGATCACACGAATAATGGTATTGATATTCTGAATATTGTCATTCATATTCGTCATATTCGTCATCAATTTTTCCATCTGTTCCAGCTCATTTTGCCAGCTTGAACCAACTTCATCCATCAGATTTAAACTCTCTTGATTGATGTCTGTCGCTTCTTGCGACTTGCTGCTCATCTCATTGATGGTATTGCTTAGCTCTTTGATTACATGGGAAAGATTTTGTAATTGCGCCACACTATGTTCTGTTTCCTGTGCTTGTGAGCCAGTCACTTCTGCAATTCCTGTAATTGTTTCTGAAACTTCTTCTGCTGCCACGCCGATTTGTTTGGCCAACTCTAATAAGGAATCAGACATTGAAGCGACATTGCCACTTTCTTTTTGAACATTTTTGATTAGTTTCCCAGTTTCTATAACCATTTGATTATAATTAGCTGCCATCTGATGGATCTCTGTGCCATCCTTATCTGGATAAACGATTCGTTCAGCGAACTGACCAAATCGCCATTTTTGGTTTGGATCTTTTTGATGTCGTTTTAACAACTCCAATTGACCAGCACCCATTTTAGAAAATTTCTCATTGAAAACGTTCATGATCGTGCTCACGATCCTCGTTGTATAAATAGACACGGCAACGATCAAAAGAATCATAAATCCGGCAACGACCACAGAAATCCAAATAATAGAATGTAGCTCTTTGTCTAGATCATTTGCTTCTACTTCTGAAAATGCCCAAACCGTTGACTCAGCAGGTTTATCGTATATCACATCATTGATTCCATTGGAATCTGCCGGCTTTACTCTCCCAATTGGTTGTTCTGCAGCGGCAATTCGTTTGAATACTGTTTTCTCTTGAATGTTTGTTCCTATCAGTGATTTTTCCTTGGATGTAATCACTACACCAGACTCTGAAACCAATGAAACATTCCCGGTACGACCAACGTCGATAGACGACAAGATTTTTTGGATCGATTCATAAGAAACGTCGACACACAAGACACCGATCTGTTTTTTTGAATTTGTGATCATCACAGAAGCTGTCGTCACAAATTCATTCGTTACTGTATCTAGATAAGGATCTGTCCAATAAACTTCTCCCCCTGCTTCGATTGCTCCTTTATACCATGGTCGAGTGGTTGGATCATAGTCATCGGGTAATGGATTGAATGAGACAAATTCTTTCTCCTCAGTTCCGAAAGCAACTGCTCGAAAACTATCTGTACCAGCAATCGCTGTTGAGAGACTGTCACGGATTCTCCCCATACTGTATTCTGTTTTCATTGGAGGAAGTTCTGCCATTGACTTCAATTTATCTTCTGTTGATTTTCGCAGCATATCTTCTTCCGCTATAATCAATCGTACAGCACTTTCTTTGTTGATGTCATTTCGTTCAATCAATGATTTTTTTGTTGTTAAATACGAACTCACAACTAAAAATAAAATTGGAATAACTGCAACTAAAATCATAACCAAACCAACATAAAGCCCAATACTCTTTTTCTTTTTTCTCAAACTTGAGACACTCCTTCATTTTTCAAATTCTCTCTAACTTCTGCAACGAAGAAACTTCTTCAAACAGACTTACTCTTTCGTAATCGGTCATTGTATTCCTTTTATTAAGAGTTCCTTGTTCTTTTAATCATCAAAATTTTTTTCGTATCTAAAAAATACACAACAATTAAAAAGTCATTAGAGTAAACAAAAAAGCCTCAACAATCAGCGCGACCACTAGCAGCAACGTTGAACGTTGGGGAAGGATCTCGCTGATTATTTAGGCTTATTGATTACTTTTGGAAAGTGTGAAACAGCTAAAACTTAAGGAGTGCTCTTTTTAATATCCGGAAAAAGCCGCTTTTTGTTCCATAGTTAAGAAAGAGGATCCGGAGCAGACTGGGCAATTGCTAACCAAGCCGCTGGAATTCGATATGGAGAACAAGAAACGTAATCAATACCGATTTCCCGCAAAAATGCAATGGATTGAGGATCTCCACCTACTTCGCCGCAAACACCGATCGCTTTTTCCTTTGTTAGCTGGCGAATGGATGTTACCGCTTGTTCCATTAGTTGTCCTACACCCGCTTTATCAAGGTGTTGATACGGATCCTCAGACAAGATACCTTGATCTAAATAGCGCTGAATAAATCCAGCAGCATCGTCCCGTGAAAAACCAAAAGTCATTTGTGTCAGGTCATTGGTCCCAAAACTGAAGAAATCAGCTAGCGGAGCTAATTCTTTCGTTAATAAACATGCTCTTGGTGTTTCTAACATCATCCCAATTTTGAAAGGTACTTCTTTCTGATAGTGAGCAAAAATTTGTCGGATGTACATTTCAAGACGTTCTTTCAAAACGCGCATTTCTTCCGGCATACTGATCAAAGGCAGCATAATCTCAGGATACACAACACTGCCTGTATCAGAAACTTGCAGTGCTGCTTCGATAATTGCAGCTGTCTGCATCTCATAAATCTCAGGATAAGTAATTCCTAGACGGCTTCCTCGATGCCCCATCATCGGATTTACTTCTTGTAGATCATGGACTCGTTGCTTGATTTTTTCTAGAGAATAGCCACTGCGCTCGGCCATTTCTTCGTATTCTTGTGGTCGTGGTAAAAACTCGTGCAACGGCGGATCCAACAAGCGAATGACACATTTCTGTTCTTTTGTCTGCAGTAATAACTCATTAAAATCATTTAACTGAAACGTTTTTAGCTGAGACAAAGCTACCTGTCTTTCTTCAGTCGTTTCAGCTAAAATCACTTGCCGCATCGGCCAGATCCGAGATTCACCAAAAAACATATGCTCCGTTCGCGCTAGTCCAATACCTGCTGCTCCAAAAGAAGCTGCTGTCTTGATTTCTTCGATGGTTTCCGCATTTGCTCGTACTACTAGGTCTGCTCTTTCTTTAGACCAGTCTAAAATCGTCTGCAGCAAACCAAAATCCTGCGAGGCAACCAGTGATAGCGCACCTTGATACAGATTGCCTGTCGTCCCATCCACTGATAGATAGTCTCCTTCTTGAATGATTGCTTCACCACATCGAGCCTGTTTCAAAAATGAATCGACTGCTAACTGATCACAACCTGCCACACAACAAACTCCTAGTCCTCGGGCAACGACTGCCGCATGAGAAGTCATGCCGCCTCTAGAAGTCACGATTGCTTCACTAACAACCATCCCATCAATGTCTTCCGGTGAGGTTTCTTGTCGCAACAAAATAACTTTTTCTCCTGCTTGGTGGGCATTGACCGCTGCTTCTGCAGAAAAATAAACTCGACCTACCGCTGCACCGGGACTGGCAGGTAACCCTTGACTAAGAGGAGATGCTTTAGCAAGTGACTCCGGGGAAAAGATGGGATGCAGCAACTGATCAAGCATGTCTGGTGTCAATCGATGCAGTGCCGCTTTCTTCGTGATCTTTCCTTCAGAAACTAGATCTATAGCAATCTGTACAGCAGCTTTGGCTGTCCGTTTGCCATTACGAGTCTGTAAAACAAATAATCGCCCTTCTTCAATGGTAAATTCGATATCTTGCATGTCTTTGTAATGATTCTCTAATAACTCGGCAATCGCCGAAAACTGCGCGTGGATTTCTGGTTGTGTTTTGGCTAAATCACTAATCGGTCTTGGCGTACGAACCCCCGCGACAACATCTTCTCCTTGTGCACAAGCGAGAAATTCACCAAATAATCCTCTGTGTCCTGTCGTCGGATCGCGAGTAAAAGCAACGCCAGTTCCACTTGCAGCACCACTATTGCCAAAAACCATTTCCTGAACAGTCACGGCTGTTCCTAGATCATGAGCAATTTTGTGGATTTTACGGTAAGTGATAGCCCGGGGATTATTCCACGAACGAAACACAGCTTGAACGGCTGATAATAATTGTTCCAGCGGATCTTGAGGGAATCGTTCTTGCGTATGTTCCATATAAATACTTTTGAAAACCTCGCAAATCTCTTGCCAGTCTGGAGCGACCATTGATTGGTCAGAAGGATATCCCTTTTTATGTTTATAGGTCGTTAAATAGGATTCAAAATGACTCTTATCGATCCCTTTAACAACATCCCCATACATTTGGATAAGGCGACGGTAGCAATCATAGGCAAATGTAGGATTCCTTGTATTAGCTGCCAGCGCCTGTACCGTTTGATCAGTTAACCCCAAGTTGAGAATCGTATCCATCATCCCCGGCATGGAATACTTTGCCCCACTGCGAACAGAAACCAGTAATGGCTGCTGGTTTCCGCCAAAAGACTTGTGGGTTCGTTCTTCCAATGTAGCTACTGCTCGAATAATTTCTTCTACCAACGGCTGTGTAAGTTGCTGGTTTTCTAAAAATTGTCGGCAAACATCTGTTGTAACAATAAATCCCGCAGGAACAGGCAACCCGATACTGGTCATTTCAGCTAAATTTGCTCCTTTCCCTCCTAATAGCTCTTTTTGATCTTTCGTACCTTCTGAGAACCAAACGATATTCTTCATTTTTTTCCGCCTTCCTAATGTGATATACTATTAAACTTAAAACGAAGTATATAGCGTACATCATTGATTCGTCAAGAAGAAATTTTTAAGAAAAATTCGCGCCAAAATCCTTTATTGCATTTTCCACGCGGAAAATATATAATAAATAGCATATCACATTTATTTAAAGAAGGTGACACATTGGAATTGACAAAGCGACAACTTAAAATCATTGAAATCGTAAAAGACAATCAACCTATCAGTGGTGAAACCATCGCAAAAAAACTAGGATTCAGCCGTGCTACTTTGCGCAATGATCTCTCTATCCTGACAATGACTGGATTACTCGATGCCCGGCCCAAGGTCGGTTATTTTTATACCGGACAGACCGTAGAACCGCTGTTGTTTGATAAGCTATACCATGCAAAAGTAGCAGAGATTATGATCCCACCGTTAATGATTGAGCAATCCGTTTCGGTATATGATGCTGTGACAACCCTATTCATGTATGATGTCGGGTCTCTTTATGTGAAAAATGCAGAAGAGGAACTAATTGGTGTTCTATCCCGCAAAGACCTTCTGCGCTTCGCTATCAGCAATTCAGCAGCAGAAAAAACACCGGTGGCAATGATCATGACGCGAATGCCGAATATCGTCACGATTACTGCCGACCAAACTATTTTGACTGCAGGTACCTTATTAGCTAGGCATGAAATAGATACACTCCCTGTTGTTGATGCTGAGAATCTAAAAAAAGTCATTGGTAAAATAACCAAGTCTAAAATTATGAACTACTATATCCAAGCAGGCAATGCGATCGAAAACAATCAATTCTAAGGAGCGAAAAAAATGAAGAATGTTCGACTATATTTGATTTCAGATTCCGTTGGTGAAACAGCACAAAAATTGATTAGTGCAGTTTCCGCACAATTTCCTACGATCGATCTATCCGATATTCAACTGTATCCTTTTACAAATGATGAAGAGAGCTTATTGGAAATCTTACAAGATGCTTTACTGGATAAATCGATTGTTGTGACGACGCTTGTTAACAAAGATTTAGTGAAATTTGTCGAAGCCTTTGCTAAACGCACCGGTCTTCAACATGTCGATTTCATGACGCCATTGATCTCAGTAATCGAAGCAACCGTCGGGCTACAAGCAGTTCAGGAACCTGGCGCAATCCATCGTTTAAATCAAGAATACTTCAGTCGTGTTGCTGCAATGGAGTTTGCAGTGAAGTATGATGACGGCAAGGATCCTCGTGGTTTTCTCGATGCTGACATCGTATTGCTCGGTGTTTCCCGTACTTCCAAGACACCGTTAAGTCTATATATGGCTAATCGTGGTTACAAAGTGGCTAATCTGCCTTTAATACCTGAGGTCGCTTTACCCAAAGAGATCAATCAAATCGATCCCAAAAAAATGATCGGGCTCACTACAAATTCTGACTCACTCGTCGAAATACGCCGTTCTCGACTGGCTTCATTAGGGTTGAAAGAAACTACTAACTATACAGAACCAAGCCGGATCGATGATGAACTAGCCTATGCGAATCAATTATTCCAACAGCTAGGAATCAATGTAATCGATGTCAGCAAACGGTCGATCGAAGAAAGTTCGATGTTGATCGAAGAATTTTACAAAAATAATGCCTATGCACACTGAAGATCAATTAAATGATTTCATTGAGATTATCAATTTAGAGGCGATCCAGCAGTTACCTAAAGCAACCGAACACTTTGTCAGTGATCTGCACGGTGAATATGAAGCTTTTGATCATATCTTGCGCAATGGTTCAGGCAGCATTCGGGAAAAAGTCGAAACATTGTTTCAATACTCACTGACAGCTGCTGAGAAGACCGAGCTATGTTTTTTGATTTACTATCCAAAAGAAGTATTGCAAGAAAAAGACTATCCGCATGAGGATTGGATCCAATTAATGACTCAACTGGTCAAAGTAGCTCGTTTTACTTCCAGCAAATATACGCGGTCCAAAGTTCGAAAAGCTTTACCAAAACAATTTGCTTATATTTTAGAAGAATTGCTGTATCAATATGACTCGGACTTCAACAAAGAAGCCTATTATAAAGCGATTTTTGATAAGATCATCGACTTATCCTTAGCGCCTCTATTTTGTGAACAGCTAGCATTTTTGATTCAGCGTTTTGTCGTTGATCACCTACATGTTATTGGGGATATTTATGACCGGGGACCCGCACCTGATAAAATCATCGACCGGCTCATGGCGCTTCCTTCTTTGGATATCCAATTAGGGAACCATGATATTTTGTGGATCGGGAGTTACTGCGGTTCTTTCCCTTGTTTGGCAAGTACCATACGGATCGCTGCACGGTATGGAAATTTAGCATTGTTGAAAGAAGGCTATGGCATCGACCTCTCTAAAGCCATAGCATTTAGTCGTAAACATTATCAAGAAAATAAGGGGTTTTATCCTAAGAAAACTGTTGATGATCTTTCCGAAGAGGAAATTCACGACGCAATGCTCCTCCAGCAAGCCTTTGCAATCATTCAATTCAAGGTAGAGGCCGCTGTGATCAAACGACGCCCCGAATTTCAATTAGCGGATCGTTTGCTATTGGGTAAAATCACAAAGGATTTGCAGATTCAGCTAGAGGATCACTTTGAGCCTCTGATCCATGCTTGCTTTCAATTGGTTGATCCCGAAGCACCCTATCTTTTGACTGATGAAGAGCAAAAAGTACTGGAGGATCTTCTCAAACAATTTCAATCCTCCGAAAGGTTAGCAACCCATGTACGTTTTCTAGTAGAAAAAGGCACGATCTATCAAATTTATAATGGCAATCTACTGTACCACGGTTGCATCCCCTGTCATCCTGATGGTCGCTTCCTTTCAGTGTCCTTTGGAAAAACCTCTTATCAGGGCAAAGCATTGATGGATTTCTTTCAAGAATGTGTAAAACAGAGTTTCGCAACACCAGAAAGGACCGACGATCTGGCGACCGATGTCCTTTGGTATCTCTGGTGCGGAGAAGGGTCTTCTCTTTTCGGTAAAAAATCCATGAAAACCTTCGAGCGCTATTTCATCAGTAATAAACACACACATATTGAAGAAAAAAACGCCTACTATACCCTAAGAGAAAAAGAAGCATTTTGCCGTCGCTTATTCGCTGCGTTTGGATTAGACTCGACGGGACACATCATTAACGGCCACACACCAGTAAAAGTGAAAAAAGGAGAGACGCCAATCAAAGCCAATGGGCACCTACTGGTAATTGACGGTGGCTTATCCCGCTCCTATCAGGAAGTTACCGGTATCGCCGGTTACACGCTGCTATCTAATTCTTTTGGGATGACACTTGCTGCTCACCAACCATTTACAGATCGTCAGACAGCAATCAAGGAGCGGAAGGATCTAATGACGCAAAAGAAAATCGTTCTTCGTCAAACAGAACGAATCACTGTGCGTCAAACGGATATTGGGAAACAACTTCAAGCAGAGAGTGCTAGTTTATTCGCAAAAAATAATCCTATCAATAACTGAGTCATTCAGTTTACTGATAGGATTATTTTTATTTCTAAGCAACTTTCTGATTTGTTTTTCAGATGTCTTTGGAGCTATGAAAAGATTTCAACTTCTCTAGTGCTTGTAAAACAAAAATCAGTACTAAAATTGCCAGCGCCAGAAACAACGTCTCTAGTCCTTTTCCTTGTGCCAACAACAACTCCCGCAAAATCGCTGTGATACTGATCAGAATCAGATAACGAACAGGAATATGATGTCCTTCTTTTACATAACGCAGTAACATCAAAATGATTTCAAGTAAAATAAATAGCGTAGCAATCTCTTCGATCAAAAAGGATAGATCACTGACTTTTGTCAAAGGAATGACATAAGTAATGATTTTATAAATTGCTTCTGCCATCACAACCAATACCAATACAACTAAAATTGCTAACATAATATCAACAATAGCACTGATCAGCTTTTCAAAGCTTCTGAAATATTTGCCCATAGCGCGCCCCCTTTTCAACTCATTATAAGCGAATTTAATGAAATCACTTTGTGATATGCTTGAAAAAGGTGCACTTTTATTGCACAAAATAATCAGTCGCTACTTCAGCAAATAGATGAATAGTCGTAAGGGATTCGCTGGTTTAAAACTCTGACGATCTTTGCCGAAGCGCTTATCTAAAAAAGGCATCAAATGGTTCTTCTAAAAGAAGTTTTAATGGTTCTGATCCATCCGCAGCATTGGCCGGATCATTACTATCAATCGGTGTATCACCAGCTTCTGTGCTCTCTTCACTTTCGTCAGAAGTAGTTGTGTCTGTACTGCTTGAACTGCTAGATGAAGAGGTTGAACTACTCGTACTTGAGCTGCTGCTAGAGGAGCTCGTCGTTTCGGATGTACTAGTCGTAGTATCAGAATTTGCTGATCCATTATTGGAAGTACTAGATGCTGTATCTGTCTCCTTCACTACTGCTTCACTACTGTCAGCTATACTTTCTGATTCTGTAGACGGAATGGCCGATGAATCTTCATTTGATTTTGTTCCACTGGTCTGTGCAGTTGTTTCGGAGTAGGAACTGACCCGTGCTTCATAAAAAGTTTCACTGGTTGTTTCCGTTTCAGACGTACTTGTTTCGGCAACCTGCACTGGTGCTTCAGAAGATGGCTCCGAAGAATTGCGCTGGA
The DNA here is from genome assembly GCF_051711125.1 of Enterococcus sp. DIV0574. Taxonomy (NCBI): domain Bacteria; kingdom Bacillati; phylum Bacillota; class Bacilli; order Lactobacillales; family Enterococcaceae; genus Enterococcus; species Enterococcus sp. DIV0574. Next base: position 76,289 of record NZ_JBIOMA010000001.1, on the reverse strand, counting down.
ACGGGGCCGCAACAAAAGCATTTACGTCTTGATCAATTGCCATACTCAACATAATCGTGACAAAACAACTAACGAGTGCTGACTGCAAATTAAATTTCAACTTCATTGCTATCCCTCACCTTCTCTTTATATGAAGTACCGTGCATTTTTTTGAAGAAATGGTTTTCTCCATCTATTATACAAAAAAAAGAAACGAGCAACAAATTAAGAATTCGTTGCAGCAATTGTCCCGTATTTTACAAGCTTAACATCTGAAATACAAAGAAATAACAGCCATTGCAGGGCTGCTATTTCTTTGATTATAAGCCGACCATTTACTGGATGGGATCTTTTTTATAAATTACGCAAGTGATTTGGGTCATTAATTGGTGTTTCGATATCACTATCTCCCATTCGAGGGGTCGGATGAACCGATTCATCAGGCATTGCTGTCTCACCTGTAACAGGCTGATCAATGATCGCTGTATCTGTTTCTTCGATTCGATCGGTTGCGTGATAATCGTAGACTCCTACCACTAAACGATCCTGCTCAAGGTCGTCACGATAGGCAAATAAAGGATCACTCTCATCATCAATCGTCCGATGGTCATAGTCGCCAAATGAGAAAGCATCTTTGATTTTTTCCCACATTGAACGATCATCATCTGATCCTCCAGTCGCTTCTACTTCTGCACTACTTAACGTATCTAAGCCAAACTGCTCGATGATCGTTGCATTCGCAAACAAAACAATGTCGTCTTTGTTGTACCCTTCGTTTCGCAATTGATCAATTGCTGTCAATGCTTCAGCCCGAGTGTCGTAACTGCCAATAATCGTCAGGTTTCTTTTATCCATTTGAAAGCCTCCTTATTTTGTGTACGCATGAAATCGGTCTATCTTTCAGCACTTGCCTTTTCATTGAAGGAAGTTGCCTACCATTTCATTGTATCTTACTCTGCGAAGGAGACCAAATGGTTTGTTTGCGCTTACGAAAATGATAAGAATCACTGGCTTTATTGGTTCTGCAGTTGCAACCATTCACTGTAAGCATAAACGAACGGACCGATGCCTTTAGCATCATCGTTGACAACTGGTTCTGAAATATAATACTCATAGGAGCCATCTCTGATTTTGTAGTTGCCTTTTCCCGGCATCCCCCCTAAGCCAGCAACTAAACAGATATCTTTCAACGTAAATTCTCCGTTTTTAATAACCAATTTGTGCTTTACAAGAGCGCGTAGGATCGTCTCGCCGATTATTTTATATTGTGAAGGAAGAATAGCTAATCGACTGGCTTTTAGCATCACATAACTCAAAGCAGCAGATCCACTCGTCTCTAAATAATTGTCTTCACCGTCTGGTCTATCTGTTACTTGAAAAAAGAGACTCGTTTTTGGATCTTGATAAACCATTACTGCACCTACAAGTTCTGTTAAATAGCGCTGCAACTGCTGCTTTTCTTGGACATAGCCTTCATGGGACAGTAAAACTTCAAGTGTGTCAACTAATGCCATAGCATACCATCCAAGAGAACGAGTCCAAAAGTTTGCGCTACAACCTGTCTTTGGATGCGCCCAAAATGCAGTTCTCGTACAGTCGTATCCGTGATACAGCAATCCTGTTCGCGGATCTTTCATTGACTCCATGACATTTTTGAATTGCCCAATCACGTCACTAACATCTGCGGAGTTGCCAAACGTTAGTTGGTATTGGATCGCAAATGGTTGAACCATGTATAAACCGTCTAGCCAAACTTGTTGCGGGTAGACCAGCTTATGCCACATGCTTCCTTCCTTAGTGCGCGGTTGCAACAAAACTTGCCGATACAGATTATCTAGAGCCTTGCGGTATTTGCTTTTCTTAGTGATTGCATATAACTGAAACAATAGTTTTCCTTCATTGATTGCGTCACAGTTATATTCTTTTTCATCGTACCCCAATGGATTCCCTGCCTCATCAATGTAGTGATCAATAAAGGTTTCAACAAACGCAAGATAATTCTCGTCTTGTGTTGCATTAAACATGTATTGGATCGCCAGAATCATGCAGCCATCGATATAACTCCAACGGATTGGATGATTGGCTAATCGAGCCTCTTGATTCCAAATAGGTGCTTCTGGCGAAGAATGTGCGATTACTTGATCCAAAAATTGTCTTATTTCTTCCAACTATTTTCTCCTTTACCAATTCTTAACTTTGTATGTGTAGATGCCTCATGTCCTCCTTCTTTGCCAAACAGTAGCGGCAGGCAAATGAAGAAACAGCTGGCTAGTTTGCATAAAATCTCTCGTTGAAAAATGACTGCCACTGGAACATTTTTGCGATATTTATCTGTTGAAACGATCTGCAGCTGAAAGAATGCTTTTCCGATCGTCTGCTGATTTTGCATGAATGGATATTGCAGTGCAAAATACATAACACACATCAAACAAATCGCAGTCAAAACAGCGACAAAGTCATTATTGATGATCCGACCGATTAGCGGAAGTCCTCCTACAAAGATAAGAAATATGGTTAAAATCCCTAAGACAAAATCAACGATTTGTGCGAGAATTCTTCTGATCAACATATGACTACTCTTTACTTCCTGTAGAAGCAACGCCATCAACAAAGTACCGTGATCCCATAAAGAAAATTGCGATCATAGGTAACAGCCCCAAACAAGAAGCAGCGAATACTCTCCCATAGGAGACCATTGCTTCACCGTCTAATAATTGTTTCAATGCTACTGATAGAACCGTTTTATCTGAACTATTCAAATAAATCAATGGTCCTTGGAAATCATTCATGCCCCACATAAAGCTTAGCAAGGCAACGGTAATCAGAATTGGTTTGATTACGGGAATGATGATTTTGAACAAAATCTGAAATTCATTACACCCGTCCATCACTGCCGCTTCATCTAACTCTCTAGGAATTGTTCGCATAAATTGAATGATCATAAATACAAAAAACGAAGAACTAGCAAAAATATCCGCTACATAAAGGCTGGCAAAACTATCCAAAAGTCCCACCTCACGGTACAACAGATACAGCGGAATGCGAAAAGCCAGTTCTGGCATCAATAATGTAACGATCACGGCACCAAAGACAAATTTTTTCCCTTTAAACGATTTTCGGGCAATCACATAGGCGGTAATCACGCAAGATAAAACTGTAAAAATCGTTTTTGGAATCAAAAATTTCAGTGTATTCCCAAAGAAAAACCAGATAGAATGGTCTCGCGTCAACTGCCAAGCATCGGAAAAATTCGTTGTAACCACACGGTCACTTGGCGGGAAAATACTCAAGCTACCAAAAATGTCCCGGTTCTCTTTAAACGCAGAACCAATCATCCAAAACAACGGATAAATCAAGATAATCCCCACACCAATCAATAATCCATAACGAATGATTTCATTCATCCGTCTTCGAGATTTACTCATTTCCATTATTCAGCCCCCTTAATCATTATAAAATACCCACCGATCAGATGACTTGAAAATAATAACCGTAAATATACCGATGATCACCAACAAAATCCATGTTAGTGCACTCGCATAGCCATAATTCCCATTTTGAAAGGCTTGATCATAAATATAAAGATTCAAGAAATAAGTCGTCTTATTTGGTCCACCTTTAGTGATTAAATACGCGGAGTTAAACTCTTGAAACGCTTTGACTAATACATTTACGGCGTTGAACAAAATTACGGGGGTAATAATCGGTACAGTGATATTGAACAGTTGTCTTATTTTTGAAGCCCCATCCATTTCTGCCGCTTCATAAACTGTTTTAGAAACACCTTGCAATGCCGATAAGAAAATCAACATGGTCGAACCGAATTGCCAAGTTTTTAAAATAATCAGGGTAAAAATCGCGAACTTTGGATCTTTTGTCCAGTTAATGGCGACATCGTTTCCGAGTGTAAAAACACTCAACACCATATTCACAGGTCCGTTGACATCAAAAAGCATGGTCCATAAAATTGAAACAGCTACATTTCCTCCTAAAATAGAAGGAATATAATAAGCGGTACGAAAGAAATTGACTCCCTTAAGCTTAAAATTCAAGATGGCTGCTACTGCAAAAGAGACAATGATAACTGCTGGGGTACCAATCAACACATATTTGATTGTTGCAAAGAAACTCGCAGTAAACGTATCGTCTTTTGTAAAAATCTCTAGATAATTTTGTAATCCGACAAACTCCGGATCACCTAAAATCGGATATTCTAACAAACTGTAGTAAAAAGAAATAATGATTGGGTAAACTTTAAAGACTAGGAAGCCAATGATCCATGGCATGAGCATGCAGTAGATCACCCAATTTGTTCTTTTCATTTTTTTCAACATCGCATTTGACTCCTTTACCTTCTAAATGAACGTCCAGATACTAATGGGTTACTTCCAGACATTCTCACTCATGTCCAATTTTATTTCGGAAAAAGAAGGGTACGGGACGTAGCTAAGTCTCGCATTCCTTCTTGTTACTTCCTATTCTTGGTAATACTTATCAAGTGCTGCTTGCTGTTTCTCAATGAATTGCTTCGCAGCTTCCTCCGACGTGAACTTTCCTGTCCGAAATGCCTCGTAAACCGTATATCTTTCTCCCCGCACATTTTCGTCTTCAAAGTATGGATCTAACACCGTTTGTTCATAGTCATCCAATTTGGCGTACCCTTCAGCCACAGCACCTTCGACTAGTTGATTCGCTACTTGCAGATCGTAACAAACTGTGTTGCTTGAAATACCCAAAGAATCTCCGGCAGCCTTCACCGCTTGCTCATTGGTAAACAAGAACTCAATAAAAGTGGCTGCTGCTTCAGGATGTTTCGAATTTTTTGAAATTGCGTAGCCAAAATTTGGTTTCACATAGATACTTGGTTTAGAGTCAGCATCGACTTGCAAGAAATCTCCTACAACTAACTCATCTAACCCGTCGCCGCCTTTGTATGAGTTTGTCCATTTCGCCAGTGAGTTTGCCCACTCATAAACAGAGCCTGCATTGCCTTCTACCCATTGAGGGTTTGATTCCGTATCGATTGGGCTTGTTTGCTCAAAAGTCGGCAGTGCACCAGCATCTTCCAATTCTTTATATCTTTCAAGCACTTCTTTCACTTCAGCCACACTATAGTTGACTGTCCCATCGGTCTGCATGATCTTCCCTGTATAGTTGTAAAGCATCTGAGCAATAAATAGATCTAATGAGAACTCTCCCACATTGAGATATGCGTACTGATTGTCTTCACCAGTTGGCGTATTCCCTTTCGCAATGACTTCTCCCGCTGCCAAAAGATCATCATAGGTCTTTGGCAGTTCCAACCCATTGGCTTCATAAAGTGCTTGGTTCATCAAAGGAACCCGACCGGTCATTCCGTGGGGAACCGCGGCTTGTTCACCACCCACTTGCATCGCTTCTAAATAAGAACTTTCCCAATTGTCTAGCGTCAAATAGTCACTGACCTCATTCAAGTCCATAAAGATATTCTTGCCCTTCCCGAATGAAAAGAGCCAATTGTAATTCACTTGCATCACGTCTGCTTCAGTTTTACCGGATAGCTGAGTCAATGTCTTTTCTTGCCATCCATCCCACGCACCATACTCTGTGTTAACCGTGATATGCGGATATTCCTCTTCAAAAAGAGCCACTACATCTTGCATCGCATCATGACGATTATCCGCTCCCCACCAAGCAAACTTAATCGTCACTGCTTCTGCATCTTTTGTTGAACCACTGCTGCCAGAACCAGTAGTGTCAGGCTGAGATCCACACGCTGCTAGAACTAAAGTGCTAAAAAGACTGGCAACCAATATCTTCTTTTTCATCTGATTATTTCCTCCTCCATAAAATGCACACGTTTACAATTTTTCATTTATGTATCCGCTTACTGATTTTATCGGACAAAAAATGTCTCAGCAATAGACAAGCAAAACTTGCACAAAAAAGTGACGTAATATCCGCGAACTTGTACAATATTGACTTTTTTAACAGGAAAATAATCCCCCTTTCATGCCTGTGCAAAGATGAGTGACTATTTAGAAATTATTTTTTTCTCGCAGACTTTCTTTGTATGCAATTTGTTTCTTGCGGTATTGCAAAGGGGATGTCTCTGTATATTTTTTGAACACACGGTTGTAGTAGGTAATGTTGCTGTATCCACTTTTTCTCGCTATTTCAGCAATATCCCAATCTGTATCTTCCAGTAATCGCTGAGACTGACGGATTCGTTGAATGTTGGTATATTCAGTGATGGTGTAGCCTGTTGCACGCTTGAAGATACGGCATAAATAGGATTTGTCGAGATAAAAAGACGAAGCGATTTGTTCCAATGAATGGATCGATGCATAGTTCCGACGAATAAAGGCTGCAATTTGATTAACTAGCTCGCTTTGTTTTCCCAAACTTTCTGCCGGTTCATCAGAAAGCCCCCTGAAGTTCTTGATCCGCTGAATAAAAATAAAAAGTTCGATTAATTTTGTTTCGACCATTACCTGGTAATTGTATTCTTTGTGGATCACTTCATCTGCGATTTTCGCTAAGAGCGTTTGTACGTAAGAGCGATCCGCTGGCGGAATCTGAATGATACCATGATGTTTTAAAAAAAAGGTCTCCAGATCTATTCCCATGGATTGAGCGATTCTTGGAAATTTGCTGGCTTCATAGAGAACGAGTACACGATCATGATAAATATACTTTCCTGAGAATGTATTGTGGACACAGTCGGGGTGAATCATAACCAATGTACCAGGTTGGACTTTATAGGTTTTTTCTCCAATCAAAAAATAGCGGTTCCCTTCTATAAAATATTGGATTTCGCATTCAGAATGCCAATGCTTCACCATATTGTAGATACTATCTCGTCGTGAGCGATCAATCGTCAATCCGTTCATCATCCCACTATAAACAATCGTCTTCATACTCTCCACTCCTTTCTTTGTTTTCTATTTTACCTAAAAAATAGGAAACTCCATAGGGGGGACGGAACCAAAATCTGCTTGGATTCTTTGACAGAGGTAAACAGAATGATTCTAAAAGACCATTTAAAAATAAATCTCTCTTCAGCGATTTTTATTACGAACAAACCAGCAAAAAAGCATTACCCGATATCACGAATGTGTATCGGGTAATGCTGATTGATTTTCTTTTGAGTTGCATGAAATCAGGTGTCTCACTATTTCACGATCAATTTTTGACCAACATAAATGATATTATTGGACAAGCGATTCCATGAAGTGATTTGGTCAATACTACTACCATACTTTTGCGCAAGAGACCACAGACTGTCCCCAGATTTAACGGTATGATATTTAGTCGAAGAACTATTACTTGAAGAAGCATTTGTCGCGGTCTTCGTAAGATAGGCACCACTGACCCAGCCTTTGCCAGAAACATAGTACCATTTGTTATTCCCATTAACACTAGTACCATTTTTGACGGCTGTTGCTGTCACGGTACTGCCTTGGCTCAATGAACCAACGATGCTGCCACTTGTCGATGCTGTAGAACGAATATTCAATGTCGCGGTCGTTTTCATCTTTTGATTGATCGAATCACCTGTATTCGATGTATTCGACGATGAGCTAGAGTCACTCGTTAAATACGCGCCGCTGACCCAGCCTTTGCCAGAAACATAGTACCATTTCGTATTGCCATTGACACTAGTACCATTTTTGACGGCTGTTACTGTTACGGTGCTGCCTTGGCTCAATGAGCCAACGATGCTGCCACTTGTCGATGCTGTAGAACGAATATTCAATGTCGCAGTCGTCTTCATCTTTTGGTTGATTCCAGTATTGGCAGTATTATCATTTGTATTGCCTGATGTTGAACCAGAATTTACTTCTGTTAAATACGCGCCGCTGACCCAGCCTTTGCCAGAAACATAGTACCATTTCGTATTACCATTGACGCTCGTTCCTGTTTTGACTGCCGTTGCTGTCACAGTGCTGCCTTGACTCAATGAGCCAACGATGCTGCCACTCGTCGATGCTGTAGAACGAATATTCAATGTCGCAGTCGTCTTCATCTTTTGGTTGATTCCAGTATTGACAGTATTATCATTTGCATTGCCTGATGTTGAACCAGAATTTACTTCTGTTAAATACGCACCACTGACCCAGCCTTTGCCAGAAACTTTATACCAATTTGTATTGCCATTGACGCTCGTTCCTGTTTTGACCGCAACTGCCGTAAAGGTTGTATTCGCAGTAAGTGAGCCGGTAACTGCTGCTGTAGTAGACGCATCTGAACGGATATTCATAGATGCAGTCGTTTTCATTTGCTTTTGAATCGCGTTTTCTCCTACAGGGGTCTCAACATTATTCATGTCACCGTTCCCAGCGGAACTGCCGCTATCGTATTGAGTTAAGTTATACGTTGCAATAAGATTGTTCAATTTGCTGGCATAGGAAGTATCAGTCGCATAGCGTCCTTGCAGCCATGCCGTTGCTTCTGTATATGATCTCGTATTGCTCTTCCAAGCACCGCTGTAATAATAGCTACCGGCAGCAAAACTGGTATTTCGTAAGACATACGCATTATCTTGGAAAGATTCTCTTAAAGATGGATATTTGCGGAACTTCGCTATAATTTGATAATAATTGCCCGAACCATTATCTTCCAATGTTGCCATTTCGACATACTGCCCATTATAACTTCCTTTGATTCCAAACATATTGTTCGCTTGGGTCGTCAAAGTCGAAGTACCCCAGCCGGATTCTAGGATAGCTTGTGCAATCATCACTGATGCATAGAGATCATTAGCGGCAGCTACTTCTGTTGCATAACCACTTGCTTTCGCAATAAATCCACTCGTATCAGCACGTGCTGAGAAGATCGAGGTTCTTGCTAACGCAGGTGCAGCAACAATTGGCGTCTCAACGACCGCTGTATCTTCCGTGATAGTTTCCTGTGGCGTTGCCGCTTCCTCAGGTGTTGTAACAGGCTGCTCTTCAATAGGAACAGTTGGTTCTGTTGTTTCCTCTGTCGAAATCGTCTCGTCAGCACTGCTTTGAATGCTGTCTCCAGTTGAATCAGTGGAGCTATTTCCTCCAGATACTTGATTTTCTGTGATCTCTGCTTGGTTTTTTGCATCATCTGAAGTCGCTGTTTCTGCAGCTAAAACCAAATTTGGTGCAATCGTTGAACCGGCTACCACAGTTGTAGCCATCGTCAACCCTTTTTTTGCTAATAATGAACGCTTCAATCGTTTTTCTAAACGGCGTCTTTCTTTACGAATCGTCATTTCATGCCTCCCAACAAACATAGTCTCTTTATTTTAACATTTTTTTAATAAAGGTACAAAAGGGGGTTTTTTCTTACCCTGTTTTCTCTTCAAAACCTGATCATTTATCTAGAGATTCAATAAAGGCCTTACGCCCTATGGTGTTAAAAACTGAAATAGTAGTAAATAGACAGAAACACCCAACATGAATCGGGCATCTCTGTCTATTTTACTTATAATTAAACTATCTCCATCGGTACATGTTCTCTTCTTGCTTCTGTTAATGTTAAGTCGAAAAAATAGCGCACGACTCAATGATAAAAATCAAAGCGGCCTTTTGCTAACACTTCTTTGACCCCACCAGTTAGGAACAGGGAGCGGTCCATGATGGCTTTTTTGACAAATGATGCTGGATAACCTTTTACAGGCATTTTACCCACCAAACCAAAGGCATGCGTGTTCCCAATAGAGGCTACAGATCCTAAAGATTCAAAATGAAAGTCTTCCGTTTTTTCACCTTTAATCAAGTGTAGACAGTTTTTGGCAGCTTGATACCCCATTTTCAAAGCAATCTGTGCTGTCGTTGGATAAGGGCGATTTGTTGCAGGATCCATCACAGCTGAAACATCCCCTACTACAAAAACATTACTGTGCTCTGGATCACTTAAATCTTGGTTGACCATCACACGTCCACGGCGAGCCGTATAATTTGAATCTGCCATGACATGGCTTCCACTGACACCTGTTGTCCAAATGATCGTTTTAGCAGACAATTCTTCTGTAGCACCCGTTTCAGCATCCGTTTGATAAACAACTACTCCAGGCTTGATTTCTTTGATTGGTTTTCCTGTTAGAAATTCAACACCCCATTTTACCAAGTTATTGATTCCATAGGCAGACAGATTTTCATCAAACATCGGTAATAATCGCGTAACTGCTTCTACACAAAAGAGTTTGATTTCTTCTGATTGGACACCTGCGATCTCAGCAAATTCCTTCCGATTTTCCACTAAAGAACCTAAGAGTTCTACTCCAGTGAATCCCGCCCCACATACGACGATTTTCAATAAATCTGGATCTTGTGTTTTTTTGTATTCTTTCATTTGTTTCAATAAATGATGATAAATAGTTTCTGCTGAATCAACATCTACCATTTCCAATGCGTTTTCATTAACACCTGGGATCCCAAATGACTCAGATTCAAATCCTAATGCTACGATCAAATAATCATAGGAAAGAGATGTTTGATCCGTAAACATGATCCGTTGACTTTGACGGTCAATCGTTGCAACTTCATTTTGTAGGAAAGTTGTTTTTTGTGGTCGTACCACATCAGCGATATCGTAACTAATTCGCTCTCTTGGCTGCGTTCCAGCAGCCACTTCATGCAAATCTGTCGCTTCATAATGGTAGTCATTCTTATCTACTAATGTAATATGAAAATCACCTTTTGCTCCTTGTAATACATGCAATGCTCGCAACCCTGCGTAGCCTGCTCCTAAAATGACAACTTCCTTCATTTCCTATTACTTCCTTTCTTCCTTCAAAAAATTATAAAATCAAACCGATCGCAAAACTAATGACCTGCGCACATGCTCCGACCGCAAGGATCTTTACAGCGCAGACAAAGGTTTCGCGTTTGATTTGTTTATGCATAAATAGTTTTGTCTGTTTCCAGACAAATGGTAAGACGAGAAACGTCAACAACATCGTCCATGGTGCTAAATGCAGAACCACTGCTGTCAAGATCGCTACAAATGCAATAATGTTCAAAAGAACAAATAGCCGTAACCCTTGACTCTTTCCTAAATAATGCACCAATGTATAACGATTGTTGTTTTCATCTTCCTCCAAATCACAAATGTTGTTGGCCAGCATCAAGTTAGCGATCCACAGTGTATTGGGTAGTGCGATTAGAAATATTCCACCCAAGGTCGCGCTATTCCATTGAAAGGTTTCATAAGTATTCAAATATACACAAATCAACGAAATCATGAAGCCCATCGTAAATCCTGAAAAAAACTCACCTAGCGGTAAACTCGATAAAGGCCGCGGACCTGATGAGTAAAAGATACCAATCAAGTAACAATAAAGTCCCATCCAAAACAAGGGCCAACCGACGAAATAGGCCAATACGATACCCATCACCGCCGAAACGACGATCATACCGATCATTAAGCGAAAAACGAATGGAAGCGAGAGCTGCTCGCGTCCGATAATATTTGTTTTTTCTTTGTAATCATGAACTTCTGTTGCGTGATGGTAATCGTTATAATTATCTAAAATATCTACTGCCATGTTGAAGATCAGCATGGCAATAAAGTATAACACCACATAACCTAAATGAATTGAGCCGTAGTTATACCAGCTGTAACAAATTCCGATAAAAAATGGGAGGACACTGGCTGTTTTCGCTTTAAATTCCACAAGCTCCAGAAATACTGGGAGTGTCAAATACTCATCTCCTTTTGATAAATGCACTTAACTAGTCAATAGACTCCCTTTAAGTTAGAATAAGGGCTGAATGACTGGTAGAAAGGGTTTTAATATGTTGAATTTTTGGATCGATTATCCTTCGATCGAGCAAAGACTAAAAACTGTCTGTTCGATCATTGAAGAACGCGTAACTGTTCGTAACAAAGAAATACAAGATGTATTAGTTGATTTTACTTATTCTGGAGGAAAAATGCTGCGTCCAGCATTATTTTTCTTATTCGCTGATCTAGGCGAACCCATTGATGAAAGAAATGATCAATTAACCAAAATTGCTGCTTCATTAGAAATCTTACATATGGCAACCTTGATTCACGATGACATCATTGATGATTCGCCGTTGCGTCGCGGACGCATCACTGTCCAAGCAAAATATGGCAAAGATATCGCTGTTTACACAGGTGACCTGCTCTTCACCCAATTCTTTGAGTTATTGATCGAGAGCATGAATGGCTCTCATTTTTTGGCTACAAATGCCCAAGCAATGAAACGCCTTTTGCTGGGAGAATTAGATCAAATGCACACACGCTACAATATAGATGAATCAATTGCTGATTACTTACAAAGCATCAATGGTAAAACTGCCGAATTATTCTGGCTGGCCTGCATCGAAGGTGCTCATTTTGGCGGTCTCGACTTAGAAAACCAAGAACGGGCTGGTGAGATCGGACGAAACATCGGCATCGCTTTTCAAGTTTTTGATGATATTTTGGACTATACAGCAGATTCTGGAACGTTGAAAAAACCCGTACTTGAAGACTTGGCACAAGGTGTCTATACATTACCTCTGCTCTTTGCTAAAGAACAAAATCCTGCCGCATTTGAGAGCTATCTGTCCAAAAAAAGCGAGTTGACCACCGAGGAGGCCACAGAGGTTGCTGAGTTAGTGCGCCGTTATCATGGCGTCGAAAAAGCCACCGATTTTGCTGTTTCTTATACCGAAAAAGCACTAGCCGACATCGAACTGCTGCCGAACACCCCTAGCAAAGAAAAAATTCGCGAGCTAACGCAACTGCTTTTGCAACGAAATTATTGATCATTCTTTATTCTATCCTCCGCAACTGAAAGCTATTCTGAAAATAAACGAACCAATCGGGTAAACAGTGAAGTGTTTTGAGGAGCGAATGCTCCTCAAAAACTAAGCCGACATTCATGTCGATCACTAGCCGATTTTTTTGTTGTCTTGGCAAAGGTCCCAGTTTGATTACAGTCGCCCTTGATCAATAGCTAATAACTGTTGAAAGTGTTGGTTTTCGACAGCTAACTCAGCAGGCGTACCGCTCATCGTTAATTCTCCATCCTCAATAAAAATGACCTGATCCATCAGTGAGATTCCTTGCAGGTGGTGGGTGATCCAAATAATCGTCTTGTCTTCCAACTCATTGAAAAAAGTTTCCAAAACAGCTTGCTCAGTGATTGGATCTAGCCCAACAGTTGGCTCGTCTAATAAAATAATCGGTGTTTTCTTCAAAAGAATTCGCGCTAATGCCAACCGATGGCGTTCACCGCCGGAAAAACGTAACCCTGCTTCATCAACCATGGTTCGCAAACCTTCTGGCAGAGCTGTCACCATCTCTGATAAGCCTACTCGTTTCAGTACGTCCCAAACTTCTTCTTCTGACGCTTCTTCATTACCAATCCGCAAATTATTTAAAATCGTTGTATGGAACAAATAAGGACTCTGGTTGATGACTCCAATCCATTCGCTAATATCTTCACCAAAACTTGCTACCGGCTCACCATTTAAGGTAATACTACCTTGGGTCGGCAATAAATCTCCCCTGAGCAAAGAAGCAAAGGTACTTTTCCCAGAACCGCTACGTCCCAATATTGCCAGTTTTTGATGCGCAGGAATCGTTAAGCTAAGATTCTTTAGTACCTCTTTTTCAGATGGATAATGGAAACTAACCTGATTCACTTCTAAATTGAACGGTGCACTTATAGCTGATGCTGTCCGTTTTTGTTCCTCTTTTTCTGGTAATGCATTAAAACGATCAATCGAATCTTTGTATATATTGGTTTCTTGTGCCGCTGAAGGCAATGGTGCGAAAGCATCTACCAAAGGAAAGACACAAAGGACAAATGCTGCGATCCAATTAGCTAAGCCACCGTGCTCGCCAGGAAATCGCTGACTTGTCCAGACAATCAACGCAACCGTAATCACCCCGAAGATCACTTGTAAAAGGAAATCTCTTTTTTGATCAAAACGATTGATTTTCTCATCAACGCTTCGTAGATTTGCCGCCAATTGCTTATGTTCATCGACGTATTCTGCTCCTCGCTGTGAAAATACCCAGTCAGAAACTCCTAGCACATTATCAGTCAATGTTGTATATAATTGATTCTTCATTTGTTTTTGCTTTTCTTGACGAGCGCCATTGATCACAACGGACCAGAGCGGCAGCACAAACACATTTATTCCCAACAACAGCAACATTACCAATGCAAATCCTAACGAAAAGTACCCTAATCCGATAATCAGAAAAGTATACAATAACCAAGCAATCACCGTAGGGAAAATCGTTCGCAGATATAAGTTTTGGATATGGTTGATATCTTCTGCTAATAATCCTAAAATATCGCCAGTTCGATGGGTCTGCTTAAAGAAAACGGCATCTTTTTCGACAACATTGTATAGTTTTAGGCGTAGGTTCGATGTCATTCGCAACACCCAATTATGACTTGTCAGTCGTTCAACATAACGAAAAACTGGTCGGCCGATCCCGAATGCTCGGGTCAGAACGATTGGAATGTATACTAACAAAATATTCTCTGGAATTGAGGCAGAGCGGCTAATCAGATAGCCAGAATTAAACATTAACGCGCCTCCGCAAAAGAATGTCATAAATCCTAAAAACAGCGCTGCTGCAAGAACCTTTTTGTACTTTGAAAGAAAGGGTTTGACCCAGGTATCTGTTTTTAGCGAACGCCAGAGACCGATTTTATTCAAGTTGTTCCCTCCTCATCCCATTGACTAACGCAACGAAAGCGCCATTCTTTGCTTGCAGTTCTGCCAATGTCCCTCGCTCAACAATTCTGCCTTGATCCATTACTAGGATTTGATCCATCTCTTCCATCCAGTGCAAGCGATGTGTCGCAAAGAAGACTAGATGGTTCTCCATCAACGGAAGCATCCGTTCTTTCAATTCTACTTCTGTTTCAATATCTAAATGGGCAGTTGGCTCATCAAATAATAAAATTTTTCGATGCTGGTCTAAGAAAGCACGAGCCAACGCAATTCGTTGCGCCTGTCCACCGCTTAGATGGCGTTCTCCTTCACCTAGCATTGTATCGATTCCTTGCGGCAATTCTTGAACTAATTTCGTTAAGCCTGCAACTTCGATTGCTTGCCACACTTGTTCTTCAGTAACATTTGGCTGATAGAAAGCCACATTTTCTCGCAAAGTCATCCGATAGATATAGGGGTTTTGGGGAATATAAACTAATTGCTGCTGCCAATCCGACTGTCTTAATGCAGTCATTTTTTGGCCATCAAAAGTAATTTCGCCTTCTTTCGGAATCAAAAAGCCGCTTAAGTTATTGATCAGCGTTGATTTTCCAGAGCCACTCATCCCAATGATCCCAATTTTTTGAAATCCTTGGACCTCCAATGCAATATCTTTCAAAACAGACTTTTCTCCATAATCAAAAGATAACGAATGAATCGATAGTTCCGAATCAGCTTGCCATTGAGGTAAACTTACTGGATCAATGGCTGCTTCTGGCTCAGATAAAATCGTAGATACAGCGGTCATTGCATTTTTCCCATCTAAAGTCGCATGGTAATCACTTGAAAAATCGCGAATTGGTAAAAAATACTCCGGAGATAAAATCAAAATCGTTAGTGCTGGAAATAACAAGATTTCTTCATTGATCAAACGCAGCCCCAGTAAAACCGCAACCACAGCGATGGACAATGTTGTGAAAAAATCCAATGCAAAAGTGGAAAGAATTCCGACTCTCAACGATCCCATCGTTGCTTTACGAAAACGTTCGCTAGAAGCGAAGATACTTTTTCCATATTTTTTGCTGATCCCAAAAAGTTTCAAGGTGTCGATTCCACGTAATGAATCAATAAAGTGGTTGGACAATAATTGAAATGTGCGGTATTGTTTTTCAGCTTTACTTTGGGCGGCATAGCCTAGGATGATCATAAAAATAATGATCAGTGGAAAAACCAGCAATAAAACCAGACCTGAGATCCAATCCAAGTAAAATACTAAAGCCAAAATCACCCAAGGAATGATCGACATATTCATAATTTTTGCCAATATTAGTTGTAAATAGTTTTCTACCTGACTAATGCCTTCCAATACCATCGTTGTAATGTTTCCGGTACCTTGTTGCTGAACGATTTGTGGTCCTACACGAAAAATCTTTTCTAGCAGTTGATTACGTAATTCAGTAGCTTGCTGGTAACTATAGCTGTCTAATTTCTTTGTCCGAAAATAAACAATGGCCTGGCGACCTAAAAACGAACAAAAGAACAGTAGAATCCAGCCCCACTGCTCTTCTAACGATTGTCCTTCCCATAATCCAGTGATCCCACTAGCAAGACCATAGGCTTGTCCAATGATGAAGAGAGCTTGCAGGAAAGAAAGTCCTGCAAGCAATCCCATTAACCGTTTCATTCCGGGAAGCTCTATGATTTGTTTGTCGATCATTAATAACCCTCCGTCAGCTCAGTATGACTAATTCGTTTACGGAAAATATAGTAGGTCCATGCTGTATAAGCCAAAACAAACGGCAAGATTGTCAGTGATAAATAACTCATGATCTTCAATGTGTAGTGACTAGAGGAAGCTTCTGCAATCAACAAATCATAACTAGGGTCGATTGAGCTAATCAATACTCGTGGGAACAAACCAGAGAACAACAATCCGACTAGCGCCACCATGGTCAAACCACTAGCAATAAATGCCACCATTTCTTTCCCTTTAAATACAGAGATATTCGCTATCAGCGTCAAAGCCACAATCACAATCAGCAAAAGAAGCGTCGAAGCAAAATGTTTTTCAAAGAAATCTGTTTTGAAATAAAGTAGCGCGGCAAACGCCACCAAACCAAAATATAGCACACCATAAAAGGCACTCGCATAATTTCGGGCACGGTCACGGATCGGACCAGTAGTTTTTAGTGCAATATAATTCAATCCATGTAAGTAGCAAAGCAAAGTTAAGGCAATCCCGCCAACTACAGAGAAGAGATTGACGTAGTCACCGAAGTGCGCAGACATATTTCCCTCTGCATCAATTGGCATGCCTTGGACCATACTTGTAAACAAGAGTCCGAACATAAAAGGCACCAATGTACTGCCAATGGTTAATGTCCAATTCCACATATTTTTACGGTCTTCAGGCATTTTTGCCCGAAACTCAAAGGAAACACCGCGTATAATCAATCCGACTAGTATCAATAACAAAATCAAATAATAACCACTGAACAAAGAGGCATACCAGTAAGGGAAAGAAGCAAACATCGCGCCACCTGCGGTAATCAACCAAACTTCATTCCCGTCCCACACTGGTCCGATCGTATGCACGATCTGATCTTTTTCCTGTTCATTATGGGTCAATGTCTGGACAGACATCCCCACACCAAAGTCAAATCCTTCTAAAAAGAAGAAGCCGGCAAACAAAATGCCAATCAATACATACCACATTAGTTGCAATCCGGTCATCCTTCAAACGCCTCCTTATCAAATGGATCTTCTTCTGCTTCGTGCAGCGTTCCTTCCATCTGGTTGTTTTCAGGCCCATGTCCTAACTCTCGCCGAATCAAATAAACCATTGTTAATGCCAAACCAGAGAAAAGAACAAAGTAAACAATATTTGAGATAACAAGCGAAGTTGCCGATACATTTGGCGAAACACTATCTTCAATCGTAAATAGACCATAGACTGTCCATGGGTAGCGACCCAATTCCGTAATCAGCCACCCTGCTGTATTTGCAATGAATGGGGTAAATAATGTTATAGCCACTACCCAAAGCATCCAACGTTTCTCAAATAGCGAAGGCTTCTTCTTACGCGTAAAGAATAACCCCAATGAAGAAACCAACAACATCAATGCACCGAAACCTGCCATGATCCGGAAGCTCCAAAACAATGTGTTGACCGGAGGAAAATAGTTCCGATCTCCGTAACGTTCGATCAAATCTTGATTCACTGTGTTCATTCCGTCAATCGAACCAGATGGTTCGTTAAATGCAAGGATACTCAACATATAAGGAATCTCAACACCAAAAACCCGTTTGTGTTCTCGTTCATTTGCCCATGCAACTACAGTCCATGCCGCAGGATCTCCGGTATCTTCATACGTACCTTCCATTGCTGCAAATTTCATTGGTTGTTCTTCAACCAAATACTTCATTTGTTCGTCACCTGCGATCAACACCGTAATTGAACCAAACAAAGCTACTGCAAAACCGATCCGCATTGATTTTTTGAAAAAATCACGGTCAACTTTCTTGTCTTTTTTCAACAATTGGAAAGCTGACATTCCTGCAATCAGAATTCCTCCCATGGCAATTGCTGCAGTAATAACATGAAGGAACTCATACCAGACTTGTGGGTTAGCTAACAGGGCTCCGAAGTCAGTCATCTCAGCACGACCATTGTTCAATGTGTATCCAACTGGATGTTGCATAAAACTATTGGCAGCTAAAATCCAGAAAGCAGAGAGCATCGAGCCAATAGTAACTAACCAAAAGAACGTCATATGCAGTTTAGGGCTGACTTTATCCCATGTGAAAATCCACAATCCTAAGAAAGTTGATTCCAAAAAGAAGGCTAGCAATGCTTCTAACGCCAAAGGAGCACCAAAAATATCCCCAACAAAACGAGAATAATCAGACCAGTTCATTCCAAATTGAAATTCTTGAATGATCCCAGTTACCACTCCTACCACAAAACTTAATAGAAAAATATTTCCCCAGAACTTTGTCATTCGGCGATATTTTTCATCTTTTTTGATCACATAAAGTGTCTCCATGATTGCAACAACGACACCAGTTCCGATCGAAAACGGTACAAAGAAAAAGTGAAAAATCGTCGTCATCGCGAACTGGATTCGTGCTAATGTTACAATATCCATTTTACATCCCCCTATTTCTAAAAAAATACATTAAAATCATTCTAAATAAAGAAAAATTCCAAATACGAATATACTCCTCTCTTAAGTAAAAAAGAAGCAACTTGCCTACTATTTTTATTTTTTAATCGCTTACTCTCCATTCTTTAAAATTGAAACGTTTTCACAAACAAAATGCTCTACATTTCTATGTTTTAATCTTATCACCATCATATGGTAAAGACCAATTATTCGAATAGATGAGGGGAAACAATTTTTCATACTCCGTTCTCTTACTTCTTTAATCGGCTCGAAATAATTTTTATTAATCCAAACGTTCTAAGAGAAACTCATCCGCTTCACAAAATAGAGTTGCTATTTTCGAAAATATTGCATTTGATGTAACTATCTTCTGTAAAAATGCTTCACGTGAAACATTTCAGAAGAAAACCACAACGCCCTTCTAAATTTGCAAAATTTTCCATATCATCAAAAATATGTTGGTCCCCTTTTAGTTGGAAAGAAAGAGTCAGCCATTCTTGGAAAATTTAGTTTTATTCCGCTTACCAAGTGCAATTATTAAAGTTTTTCTGATTAAAATTTTTATGATGTGTTATCTATTATTTTTAGATTTTTTACTCTATTCAGACAATCTATTTTTTCAGCAAAATAACCGCACAACGATAATCCGTGTTGTGCGGCTATAAAAAAACGAGTATTAATCTTACGCTAAATCTTCTCCATTTGAAGCAATCACTTGTTTATACCAATCGAAGGATTTTTTCTTTGATCGATCCATTGTGCCATTGCCTTCATCATCAAAGTCCACGTAGATAAAGCCATAGCGTTTGCTCATTTCTCCGGTTGACGCGCTAACGAGGTCAATACATCCCCATGGTGTATATCCCATCAGGTCAACACCATCTTCAATCGCTTCACCCATTGCTTCGATATGACGACGTAAGTAATCAATGCGGTAATCGTCTTCGATTTTGCCATCTTCACTAATAGTATCGATAGCTCCTAAACCATTTTCCACGATAAATAATGGTTTCTGGTACCGATCATACAATTCATTCAACGCAATGCGCAGTCCTTCTGGATCGATTTGCCAGCCCCATTCACTTGCTTCCAAGAATGGATTGCGGACACCACCCAACAAGTTACCTTGTACTTCATCAGCTTCTTCTGTTGTGATATCCACTGCAGAAGACATGTAATAGCTAAATCCAATATAATCGACGGTATACTTAGCAATCAATGCTAAATCTTCTTCGGTAATATCAAGATCTTCCTTCTTGACCCCATGCTCTTTATACAAGCGATCAGTAAATGCTGGATATTTCCCACGTACTTGCACGTCGGCACAGTAGTAGTTGAAGGCTTGGTTATGGATCATTGTTGCTACTTGGTTGACTGGGTTTGCATCAATGCTATAGGTCGTTGCATAAATGATCATGCAACCAATTTGTAACTCAGGATTCAATTCATGCCCAATTTTGACTGCTTTACTGCTGGCAACAAATTGGTTGTGCCACGCTTGGATCACGTTTGTAAAGTCGCTAGCACCCGTACTGTTGACCATTCCTTGGCTCAATGCGGAGAAATGGAAAGCTGAATTGATTTCATTGAAAGTCATCCAGTATTTGACTTTACTATGGAAACGTTCCAAAACGACTTTTGCAAAACGCTCATAGAAATCGATTAATGCTCGATTTTTCCAGCCACCGTATTCTTTGGCTAAATGCAAGGGCATTTCATAGTGGGAGATCGTAACCACTGGCTCGATCCCGTATTTCAAACATTCATCAATCAACGCATCGTAAAATGCTAAACCAGCTTCGTTCGGTGTCGTTTCATCACCTTTTGGAAAAATACGTGTCCAAGCGATTGAAAAACGATAGCTCTTGAAGCCCATTTCCGCAAACAACGCAATGTCTTCTTTGAAACGGTCATAATGGTCGATCCCGCGATGATTTGGGTAGGTGTATTTGTCCTCATCGATCGTCCAATCAAACGTATCACTGCCTAAAATCGCTAAACGCTGTTTGCCGCCAGGCATTGCATCCGCCACTGACAAGCCTTTGCCATCGCGATCGAACGCCCCTTCTAATTGATTCGCTGCGGTCGCGCCGCCCCATAAGAAATTTTCTGGAAATTTTGCCATTTGCTCGTTCTCCTTTGCCTAATTTATTTTAACAAAGTCATATGTTTGCAAGTAACTGAAACAATAACTTTGCTGCTTAACATTCTAAGAAATACCCGAAAAAAATAAAAAACCTAAATAAGAGCCGCTACAAAGAGCGTTTTCTCATTTAGGTTTTGCCTGATCGAGTCAGTAACAATCCAACTTGGGTTTTTCTGTTTTTACTATAGCATTAAGCAGTCAGATTGTCATCATAAAATCGGTTTCTTTTAAACCGTTCATGTTATGGTCCACCTGTACTTCTCTCATAACAGAAAATTATTCCTATCGCTTTATAAACATTCGTAATGGTTGTATTAAAATCCATTAAATATGGATTTTAATACAATTTAACTTTCTTCTTAATTTAAAAATTTTAAAAATAAAATAACTATTTAGCTAAAAGTAAAAGACTTTTGGCAGCGATGTTGATTTCACCCACGATCTCTCCACGTGGCTCTATACCTGCTCCAAAATTATCTGCAACGATCCACCATTTCTCTTGCTTGAATTCTTCCCTATTTACCAAAATGTCTTTATTGCTGCTGTTCACCAAAACAGCTAATGATTGCCACGTATCATTGTAACCATTATTCGGAATAATATATGCAAGGAAATTTTCATTGTTACTCTCAATAAACTGAATACTTTCAGCTGTCCGAATCGTGGCATCTCTTAATGGAGGATAGAATTTACGGATCTGCCACATACCTTGATAAAATGACCGCAACTCATTAAAAGTTTGTGCGCGTTTCCAGTCTAGCTGATTAATTTCTATCGGTGAACGGAAAGAATTTTCGTCTCCTTGTTTGGTACGGCCAAACTCTTCGCCTGCTTGGGTCAATACTGCGCCTTGACTAGTAAACAAAATGGCTGCTGCTAGTTTGTTGCGGGCTAAAAGCTCAGGATCAAAATCATAATTTCTTTCCTTCGCTGAAGCCTGCATGGTTGCCACCAGTTTGTCCCATAAGGTCAAATTATCATGGACTGAAGCATAGGCGATCACTTGGCGGGGAGATTTTGCCCAGCGCTCGGCGCCTTCTTGTTCAGCAACTTTCGTATTTCCTTGAATCGCCGTTGCCAAATTTGCCGCATAAAAGGTTTGCTTGACTTGCGGTTGACCATTCATTCCTTGAATAAACGCTCCGTCTGTTTCTTCAAAGACATCACCTTTGATACTGTCTCTTAAATCATTGCTAAAAACCGCAACGCCTTCTGACAGTGCCCAGACATTACTTTTATTCGCTGGGATGTTTGGCTGGATGATACGATTGCTGCCGGCATCCCATGGTTCTCCGTATAGAATAACATGAGAGAAACCTTCCGAATCCAGACTTGCACGCAGTTGATTCATCGTCTCCACATCGATCAGTCCCATCAAATCAAAACGAAATCCATCAATTTTGTACTCCTTAGCCCAATAAAGGATTGAATCAATAATAAACTTGCGCATCATTTTACGTTCTGAGGCAATTTCATTGCCACAGGCAGAGCCATCAGCGAAATTTCCTTCTTCATCCTGACGGTAGTAATAGTTTGGCACAGTCTTATTAAACCAAGAAGATTCTGTGACTGCAGTGTGATTAAAAACGACATCCATTACTACACCAATAGATTCCTCATGGAGAGACTGAATCATTTGTTTGCATTCCCGAATGCGGGCTTTGGGATCCTTCGGGTCTGAAGAATACTTTCCTTCTGGAACGTTATAATTCTTAGGATCATATCCCCAGTTGTAGGCTGTAGACAGCTCGTCATTATCAAAATCAAAGATTGGCAACAGATGAACATAGTTAATCCCCTGTTCTTTCAAATAGGCGAGCCCTGTTGGCTGCCTTTCATCTCCTTCAAGATGCGTATTCTTTTCAGTAAACGCTAGATATTTTCCACGATTTTTTTCTGAGATGCCGCTAGTTTTAGAACTACTGAAATCTTCCACATGTAATTCCCAAATGTAAGCGTCTGTAATCGTATCTTGGCCAACACATTCTGTCTGCGACCATCCCTCAGGATCCGTTTCTTTTAAATCAACGATAGCCCCACGATCCCCATTGAGACCGACAGCTTTCGCATAAAGATCAACCACTTCAACCTTCTCTTGTCCTCGCTGGATTTCAAACGTATAGAACATTTCTTTGACTTCATCCGTAACTGTGACCTTCCAACAATTATTTTCTTGCTTCATTGGAACTGTCATCACACGATCCTTGTCTTTAACCTCTCCGCTTTGATAAATAATGACTGAAACTGCATCAGCCTCTGGCGTCCAGCATTTAAAGGTTATCGCATGCTCTTGAAAGGTTACGCCAAGGTCGTTTCCTTGGTAAGTATGCTCTTCCAAAAAACAGATTCGCTGATCGATTTGAGCTTTTTTATCTGAATAATTATCTGTTTGACCCATCAAGATTCCTCCATCACTTGTTTCTTTTTAGTCATAAAACACCTTACTTTTTGCTAATTCTACCTTCTCATATTTCTTGAAAATTGCCAACAATAAACCCATACTATTCGTTTACAAGAAAATGAATGAGCCAAGAATTTTTATAAAGCAAGAAGCCTATCAAGTAATGAAAAAAATCAAAAAACAGTTTATTGTTATTTTAAAAACCAGCTTCGATGACTGATTGTGGTAATATTTCTCGATAAATATACATAGGATCAATCAGTGTACGATAAAAATAGTCTTTAATATCTTGTAAAAATTCTTCTATTGCTTGCATATTCTCTCCCCGTACATAAGTAAGAACGAGACCAGAAAAGAAAATCAAACTTTCATTATGCAATTTTTCAATGTCTTCGCAATTTGCTTTTTGATATACTTCGGATTCAGCCATTGTCTCTATAAACAATGACAATGATTGATCTCTTAAATAGGAACCACACCCTATATCATTCAAAAATAACGCAAAAAATAAGTTCCTATTTTGGCTGGCAAACAAATAATAGTTAAGCCAAAACGTATACAATGGATCATCCTCTATCTCCTTTTTCAAAGAAAGCTCGTGAATCTCTGCCAAAACATCATCAATCATTGCCTGTTTATAATTTTGCATATTCGAAAATTGCAAATAGATCGGTTGTGTAGAAATCTTTGCATATTTCGCAATTTTTCTAACAGTGATGGGAGTATACAAATATTCTTCTAAATGACTGCGTAACCTATTGATTAAATATTTCTTTGTGATTGTTTGTTTTCTCATTATTAACTCCTTTCCTGATAAACACACACTCTCTTACTAACTTCTTTCGTAGCTGGACTGAGTATCGTGTGTTTTTTATCAAGCAACTTTTCCAACAGCAATTACCTAACACAACAACTATACGTTTGTCTAAAACCCTAACAACTTTTTATTAGTAATACTTTACCAAAAGAATCTAATATAAAATAATCAATATTTTCACCGTACGATGAATTTTAAGTAAGGAAAAATGACTGGAAGCAAAAAAAAATAGGAACAACCTGGAAGTTACTACGTCTTGAGACTGATTTCCACAAATCGACTTGCAAAACTATACTATGTTTTATATAGTATTATGTATAAGGTGGTGTAGTCATTGGATAGTCAATTGAAAAAAGGGATTATCGAATTCTGTGTGTTAGCTTTTTTACAAAGAGGAGACTCTTATGGATATGAAATCGTTAAAAATATTTCTCCTCTATTGCCAATCTCTGAATCAACTTTATACCCTATCTTGAAACGCTTAGAGGCAAATAAAAAAGTTTCGACTTATTCAAAAGAACATAATGGCCGGCTGAGAAAATATTATCAAATCACTGCTCATGGTCAAAATAGTATCCATGAATTTTTGACTATTGATTGGCCTCATTTAGAAAAAATTCATCATTATATTAAAGGAGACAATTGACATGGATCGCATAACATTTATTAAAAGTTTAGCAGCTGAATTAGCCTATAAGACCAAACCAAGTGAGATTCATCATCTTATTGATTATTATGATGAAATGATCCAAGATTTGATGGAAGAGGGACTCTCTGAAGTTGAAGCTGTAGCCAGATTAGGGACTCCTCAAAGTATTGCTCAAAGTGCTTTAGGTGCCGAAGAAATTGTCGTAAAAGTTCCTCGGCGTTTTCATCCATTCTTATTAGTGATAATTTTTCTAGGATTTCCTCTATGGGGAAGCTTACTGTTAACCGTTCTATTGTTGATGCTTAGTGGTTTGATAGTTATTTGGTGCCTTCCATTCAGTACAAGTGTTATTGGCATAACTTCACTGATTGGCGGCATTGCAAGTGTTGTTTTAAGCCCTTTACTACTATCTCAAGGTCTTCACTTTTCTATCACCCAGCTAGGTCTAGGCGTCACGATGTTCGGAATAGGGTTAGTATGTATGATTTTTACTTATATGCTTAGTAAACCCATCTTAGGTTGGACGCAACAGTTTATTCATTTGCCTAAAGCGATATACAAAAACTTTCAAAAGCAGGTGGTAAGATGATCAAAATAAATAAACGTTTGCTACTAATGATAGGCGGGGCATTCATTTTTCTAGGGCTATTCATTTGTTTTTTAGGGTATGCATCATCAGGTTTTTCTCCTGAAGCATACATCGTATCTGACCGTCCTTGGTACCAACTTTTCAATTTTTTACAGATTAAAATATGTTCAAAGCAATGATTTCACCGAGCAATGAAATTGTTGAACTATACTTTTCTTCCTATGCATACTATTATGTAAGTACATCCTGTATCCTATTTTATAGGGTAAACAAGAAACGCCATACCATCCTATGGTGTTTTTTGTTTGTTATTTAACAAATATATTTAGATAAAAAGCCACTTCTGAGTTCAACCTCAGAAGTGGCCCTTTGTATAAATTCTATTGAATTTCTTGTACCGTACCTATGGGAAATAATTTTCTAAATAATCGTCGTACAATTGGTCCGGCAATCAATAATTGTAACGGCAAAGCAACAACTACATTCTTACCAATATTAGATAACCATGTCATTAATAGTCCTTGATTTACATTCGGATGCATTACAGCACCAAAAAGTGACATAAAGAAAACCATGCCGGCAATCATCATTGATGAGATTAGACCAATCTTTTTCCAAGCTGGGGTATCTTTTTCAATAAAACGGAAAGCAAATGCTTTCGCAGGACCTGAGACAATAAACCAATCTAAAATAAACGCAATACATATAGCAAATGGCAGTTCATTCCAAGCCAATTGAAAAGCTATTGCAGTAATTCCCACCTCATACATTAAATTGTAGACACTCATGAAGTACACCATAAAAAAACACATAAATGTCGTATAGATCAAACTTTCTTTTTTGTTAATCGGCATTTAAAACTTCCTTTCTTTTTTACATACTTGATTATTCTAACAAAATAAAAATTTTGGTGTAAGAATTTTTTTGAAAAGTTTCAAATAAAATTCAGTTTTATTTTTCAAACATTTCTATTGACTCTTCAAAAAGAAGTCAGTACAATAGCTTTTAGATTAAATCGTACAGATAACAAGCAGTAATGCTTGTCGAGAGAGAGGCGGTTTCTATTTATTTAGAAACTGGCTCTTTTTTTATGAATTTTTTTAGAGGTGATAATATGGAGAAAAAAATAAAATTGTTAGGCGCTATTATAGCAACCGGTATTATGTCATTTGCTGGGGTATTGATCGAAACAGCTATGAATGTAACATTTCCGACTTTGATTAATCAATTCAATCTTTCTACTTCAAATGTGCAATGGGTTACAACAATCTATTTGCTGGTGATATCGATCATCGTACCAATTTCTACTTTTCTTTTGAAACAATTTCAAATTCGAACATTATTTTTGGCTGCCAACGGGTTGTTTTTAGCAGGATTACTGATTGATTTCCTCTCCCCTTCCTTTGCTATCCTATTACTTGGCCGTTTACTTCAAGGGGCAAGTACAGGAATTGCTTTACCGTTGATGTTTCATATCATCCTTACGTACTCTCCTTTGGAAAAAAGAGGAACTATGATTGGAATCGGAAATTTAACTACTTCAATTGCACCGGCGATTGGTCCTACTTACGGAGGTTTATTGACTTCTCTCTTGAACTGGAACTACATTTTCCTCTTCTTAATACCCGTCTTATTGGTCTCATTGGTTTTAGGTCTTTATTCAATACCTAAAATTGCAATTGAAAAAACTGGTCGTCTGGATTTGTGGAGTGTTTTGGGTATCACTTTTATGTTTAGTGGCTTTTTGCTTTTCTTAAACCAAATTGGTTCTCTTACGAGCATATTTCCATTAGCACTTGGCATTTTAGGTGTAGCTCTTTTCTATAAACGTTCCTTGCAATCTGAGCCTTTGATTCGCTTATCTGTATTCAAAAATCGTTCTTTCCGATTATTCTTATTCGGATTTCTTGTCTGCCAGTTTCTTTTACTTGGAATCTCATTTGTCTTGCCAAACTTTGTTCAAATAGTCCTTGGTCAGGACGCATTCACTGCTGGATTGGTTATGTTGCCTGGTGCGATTGTAGGTGCTGTTCTAGCTCCTCTTTCAGGCCGTATGTTGGATAGCATCGGACCTAAAAAACCGATTATGATTGGTCTTGTATTGATTACTTTTGGCTGGTTAGCGTTGGCCTTGCTATTGCACCTGACGTTTTTGTGGGCGTTTATTGCTGCCCATGTCTTTTATATGATCGGAATCGGTTGTTCGTATAGCAATATGATGACTATGGGGTTAAGTAAAATTGACCAACATTTGGCCGCCGATGGAAATGCCGTCTTCAACACACTGCAACAATTTTCTGGCGCTGTCGCAACAGCTTTAGTTGCGACAATGATCGACCTTGCTCAAAAAGTAAGTCCCGATTATATTTCCGGAACAATTTTAGGGTCACAAATCGCTTTATTCTTCCTATGGGTGCTAGTATTGCTAGTCGTATTTCTAACTTTGCGCTACTTTTATAAAGAACATGTACGCCAAACAAAATAACCCTTTAAGAAAAATAAAACAAAAAAATACGGCTCATGAATGGAATGATAGCTTCCTTTCATGAGCCTACTCTTTTTTATTTAGCGGACTTCAGCAGCCCCTACTCGATCATGCGCGTGTACACTGCCGGTTTTGTTGATTGTCAGCTGATTGATCTTTTCAGCGTTCGTAAGAACCGTAACAACATCTGTTTTCTTTCCAGCTTTGGTAACAGCTTCTAGATCCATCTCAGCAATCAATGTATCTACTGTGACAGCATCACCTTCCGACACTTTGACAGTGAATGGTGCGCCTTTTAATTCAACGGTATCTAATCCCATATGAACTAAAACCTCTGCCCCACCAGGAGTCAAAATTCCAATTGCATGTTTTGTTTCAAAAATACTTGAAACCGTCCCTGCAACAGGAGCATAGATTTTTCCGTTACTTGGACGAACTGCATAGCCATCACCCATCATTTTTTGTGAAAAAACAGGGTCTTCCACTTCACCGATTGCAATGATTTGACCATCTGCCGGTGCATAAAGCATTTCCTCAGTTACAGTAGTTGCTGCATTCGCAGAAGAAGTCATTGGGTCTACTGTTGTCGCTGTATCAGTAACACCTGTGTCTGCAAGAGCCAGTTCTGGTTCCAACTTATTTAAGACACTAACTTTTCTAAATATAAAAGTAAAGATGAACGTTACTACAATAGTCACACCCATCGAAAGGAAAACCATTGGGTAATCTTTAATTTGGAAAGATAAGAATCCTGGAAGTCCCCCGACACCAATACCTAGTGCTCTTGTATTTGTAGCAGTGATCAACATTCCGCCAAATGCAGAGCCAACCATAGCTGCAAGAAATGGATAGACATATTTCAAATTAATCCCGAACATAGCAGGTTCTGTTACACCCATATATGCAGAGATTGTTGCAGGTACGGATACTTGTTCTTCTTTTTTATTCCCACGATGAAGGAACCAAATAGCTAATACTGCTGTACCTTGGGCAATATTTGATAGCATAATCATTGGCCAAAGATTCGTTGTGCCATAATCTGCTACTAATTGTAAATCAATTGCTAGCGTAGTATGATGTAAGCCTGTGATAACGAGCGGCGCATAAAGACCACCAAAAATAAAACCAAATAACCAGTTTAATGATGATGTTAAACCAGCATTTACTACCCAGGAGATTCCTGAACCAATTTGCCAGCCGATCGGACCTAAAATCATATGAGCTGCTAAAATAGTTGGTAACAATGAAAATAGAGGAACAAAAATCATAGAGACTGCTTCTGGAATCCATTTTCTAAAGAATCTTTCCAAATAAACCAATAGGAACCCGGCTAACATAGCTGGGATAACTTGAGCTTGATAGCCAATTTTGTCAATTGTGAAAAAACCAAAATCCCATGTATAATTTTGAGCGATCTCCGCAGCACTGGTTGAACTTACAGAATAAGCATTTAATAATTGCGGTGATACTAAAGTAATCCCCAAAACGATCCCCAAAATTTGTGTAGCTCCCATTTTACGAGCAATACTCCAAGTAATACCTACAGGTAAAAAGTGAAAGATTGCTTCACAGGGTAACCATAAAAATCCATTGACCCCATTCCAAAAAGTAGAGGATTGCGTAATTGTTTGTCCACCTAAAGCCTCAAGAGGTACACCTTCTAGAAAATTTCTTAAACCCAACATTAAACCACCGACAATAATTGCTGGTAATAATGGCGTAAAAATTTCTGCTAATGTGCCAATGGCGCGTTGAACAATATTTTGGTTATTTTTTGCAATCGCTTTACTTTGTTCTTTAGAAACTCCTTCAATCCCAGATACCGCTGTAAAATCATTGTAAAACGTTGGAACATCATTTCCGATAATCACTTGAAACTGCCCAGCATTTGTAAACATCCCTTTAACACTTGGAATATCTTCAATGGCTTTCTCGTTTGCTTTCGACTGATCATTCAGTACAAATCGCATCCGCGTCGCACAGTGAGTCACAGCTGCAATATTTTCTTTACCGCCTACATACTCCAGCAATTTTTCAGCATCATCCCGATACTTCCCCATAATAATAAACCCCTTCCATTTAAACTTGTATATATATGTTTTTATTTCATGCTAATCATAACTTTATATTTACAATATTGCAAGCGTTTCATTCTATATTTTTTTCACTAAAGACATTTGTGAAAAATAATCATTCAGAACACGCTTTATTTTTGTTGGTACAAAAGGATTTTCATTCAAAAAGATAAACTTTGAGCAAATAAAAAAAACAAATCACTTTCATTTAACTTTACACAATAATTTAAAAAAACAGCCTTATTAAATTGAAAAAGCTTACAATATCGGTTATAATCATTTTGCCTGTATAGACAAGTAGAAAGGAGAGAATACTGTGAACAAAATTGAGATCACTAATGATCAATGGCTATTGGCCGACCACATGGGTGCTATATTCACGTTTACAGGGACCACCAATGAACGAATAGCAGCATTAAAGAAACAATTGGAAAAGAATCAAGAGGGAGGAATCCTTTCCGACTCATTCGTCTTTACTAACGAAGAAGGAACCTTTTCATTAGATCAATGGTTAACCGAAAAATTAAATCGAGCGTTTGTATGTGGAACTGAAGAAAGCTTTGAAGAGAAGCGTTTGGAGATTCCTTGGCAATTAGAATATTATGGCTATACTCCTGGCAAAGATGAGTACTCCGTTGAATCACTATTGACAGTAGGAAATGGCTTTATAGGGTTGCGTGGTACCACACCAGAAATGGAGATTTCCGATGCCAATTATCCTGGGCTTTATTTAGCAAGTCTCTATAATACGGCGGAGTCAGAGGTGTCTGATCGTACCATTACAAATGAGGACTTCGTCAATGCACCAAATCTGCAAAAAATTTATTTAGTCATTGACAACGAAAAAATCGATATCGCACAAAATACACTTTTATCTTTTAAGCGTCAATTAAATTTAAAAACTGGATTATTTACCTCCTTCGCTGAAATCGAAACACAAACTAAAAAGCAATTACGAATTGAAACACAAAAAATTGCTAATATGGAAAATAGTCATCACTACTCCATCCTTTACCGCTTTACTCCACTTAATTTTACCGGAGAAATCGACGTGATAAGTGAAGCAGATGGTTCGGTCTACAATTATAATGTCGCACGCTATCGAAGCTTGACAAACAAGCACTTGACCATTCAAACAACGGAGTATTTTAAGAGCAAAGCTCTGCTCATTGCCCGTACAAATCAGTCTGACATTACGGTTTGCCAAGCATCACAATTATTTTCTGATGACTTTTCTCTTGAAACATTAAAATCAGAAAAAACGGCAGAAAAAGTAATTCAAAAATTAACAATTTCTGCGGAGAAAAATAGAACTTATACTTTAGAAAAATCAGTTACTGTTGCTAAATATCAAATGGGAGAACAAACAACTACTAGCAAGCTGGCACTTCTTTCACTACCACGGTTTAAAGAAATGTATGCTGAATCCAAAGAAGCTTGGCGCAAACTATGGGAGAATGCAGCCATTACCATTGATGGGGATCTCATGTCACAAAAAATGCTGAATCTTCACACATACCATCTATTAGTGTCAGCAGCACCCAACGCCTATGAGCAATCTCTTGATGCTAGTATCACAGCCCGTGGTCTCCATGGCGAGGCTTACCGTGGTCATATTTTTTGGGATGAATTATTCATCATACCTTTTTATATTCTTCATTTTCCTAAAACCGCCAGAGAGATCTTACTTTACCGCTATCAGCGCTTAACGGCAGCCAAGAAAGCAGCCAAAGAAGCCGGATACCAAGGCGCAATGTTTCCATGGCAATCTGGTTTAGATGGAACAGAACAGTCACAAGAACTTCATTTGAATCCTATCAGTGGTGAGTGGAAAGAAGACCATAGCCGATTGCAACGTCACGTTTCTTTAGCGATTGCCTATAATGTATGGCAGTACTGGCATAACGTTCGTGACCGATCTTTTATGGAGCAATACGGTTTAGAATTAATTTTAGAAATTGCTCATTTTTGGCAGAGTGCTGCTACTTTGAATTCTGTCACAGGCCGTTACTCAATCGAAGGTGTCATGGGACCGGATGAATTTCATGAAAGCTATCCCAACAGTCAAAAAGGTGGGTTGAAAAATAATGCATATACCAATATGATGGTAGTGTGGTTGTTTGAAGAAGTGGAAAAATTACGCAACCAACTTTCACCAGAAATCTTTCAAAGTGTAGCAGCTAAAGTGCAGCTTTCAGAGGACAATTTCTCACAAATGACCGATATTCGTAAAAATTTAAGTTTAGAAATTAATCCCGAAGGAATTATTGCACAATTTGAAGGCTATTTTGATTTAAAAGACTTAGACTGGGATCATTATAGAGAAAAATATGGGAACATTTATCGTATGGATCGTATTTTAAATGCTGAAGGAAAAAGCGCCGATGCATACAAAGTTGCCAAACAAGCTGACAGCCTAATGATTTTTTACAATTTTTCAACAGCGCAAGTGCATCAAATCTTAGATGATCTTACTTACCGCTTACCCGAAGATTATGTAGAAAAAAACTTGCATTATTATTTGGCCAGAACTTCTCATGGCTCTACACTCTCTCGAGTTGTACATGCTCAATTGGCAGCAATGGTTGATCAGCAAGATCTCGCTTGGTCTTTATATCAAGAGGCTCTCTATTCAGATTACCGCGATATTCAAGGAGGAACCACCGCCGAAGGAATTCATGCGGGTGTAATGGCGGCAACTCTCTATATTCCGCTAACGACATTTGCGGGAATCGATTTTCGGGAAGATGTGATGCGTATTGATCCAAATCTGCCTAAGCAATGGCAAAATATTCAATTTAATATTCAAGTCAGAGGTATTAATTATCACTTTAATGTTACACATGAAACATTGACAGTTGTAGCTGACCAAAATACAACGATCATTCTTTCTGGCGCTACTCATGAATTAAAAGCCAATAAAGAACAATCTATCAACTATTAAAGGAGAGTAACATAATGAAAAAAGGGTTTGTTTTTGATTTAGATGGTGTGATTACAGACACAGCCAAATATCACTATATCGCATGGAAAGAACTAGCCGCTGAAATCGGTATTGAAATCGACTTAAAATTCAACGAACAACTAAAAGGGATTAGTCGTATGGATTCCTTAGAGCGTATTTTAACATTAGGAAATAAAAATGATGCTTATAGTTCAGAAGAAAAAGATGCTTTAGCAAGCAAAAAAAACACTCACTATGTTCAATTACTTCAAAGTCTGACTCCGGATGACCTTCTTCCGGGTGTCAAAACTTTTCTAGAAGAAGCAAAACACAAGGGGATTCCTTGTGCTATCGCATCGGCATCTAAAAATGCGCCATTTATTTTAGATAAATTGGGTGTCATGCAGGATTTTGATGTAATCGTTGACCCAGCCACACTTTCTAAAGGTAAACCAGATCCAGAAATCTTTATCCAAGCTGCAAAAGGGCTGAACATTAAACCTAGTGATGCAGTTGGTTTTGAAGATGCCCAAGCAGGTATTGATGGCATTAAGGCAGCTGGCATGTATGCAGTTGGTGTCTATTCTGGTGAAGAACTGCATGGAGCTGACACAATCGTCGAAAAACTGACGGATCTTTCAATTGATGAATTATTGGCCAAATAGCCGATTGCTTTTCAAAAATGCCCTCGCTATAATAGGCAAGAGGAGGCAATCCCATGAATAAATTCAAAGAGATATTTTTGGATCTTGAACAAAAGATACTGTCAAACGAATACCCGCCACACTCTCTTTTACCTAGTGAGAACCAATTAATCAAAATGTACAGTGTTTCTCGTGAAACGGTTCGAAAAGCCTTGAATCTTTTAAAAAATGCTGGCTACATTCAAAAAAAACAAGGAAAAGGTTCAATCGTTTTAGATCTGAATCGTTTTGACTTTCCTATTTCTGGTCTAACTAGTTTTAAAGAATTACAAGATACTCAACGTATTCCTAGTGAAACAAAAGTAGTTGAAATTCGTAAGATCGCCGTTTCACCAAAATTACATGGTATTACTGATTGGCCAGTTGCTTCTGAAGCTTGGAAATTGGTACGTCAAAGAAAGATTGATGGTGAAGTTGTCATTCTAGATAAAGATTATTTAGATGCTTCGATTATTGAAGAATTGCCTGAACGTCGAGCACAAGACTCGATCTATGATTACTTTGAAAATGATCTTGGACTTGAAATTGCCTATGCACAAAAAGAAATTACCGTGGATCCAGTCAATAAAGAATTAAGAGATTTAATGGACCTTCATCCTGATGATCAACATGTTGTTACTGTACGTAGTTTGGTTTATCTTGAAGACACACGCTGTTTTGAATACACTGAATCGATACATCGCTTAGATAAGTTTCGATTTGTAGACTTTGCGCGCAGAAGAAAAATCTAACCTCTCTTAAGTACTAGGCGGCTTTGATTAATTTTAATCCTGCTAACGAGGGCTAAACTATTTGATAAAAAAGAACCTTGGCTTTAAAAGCCAAGGTTCTTTTTTATGCTATTTAGCGTAATCAGTTGCTCGCGTTTCACGAATAACCGTTACTTTAATATGTCCTGGATAATCAAGATCATCTTCAATTTTTTTACGGATATCACGTACTAGACGAACCGCATCTAAATCGGAAATCTCTTCTGGCTTAACCATAACTCGTACTTCTCGACCTGCTTGTACAGCAAAACTTGAATCTACACCTTTGAAGCCATTCGCAATATTTTCTAAGTTTTGTAAACGACGGATATAGTTTTCCAACGATTCGCTACGTGCACCTGGTCTAGCAGCGGATAAAGCATCTGCTGCAGCTACCAGCACAGAGATAACTGAAGTAGCTTCTACGTCTCCATGGTGGGATGCAATTGCGTTAATGACTACAGGATTTTCTTTATATTTGGCAGCAAGTTCAGCACCAATCTCAACGTGTGAGCCTTCAATTTCATGATCAAGTGCTTTTCCAATATCATGCAGCAGTCCAGCACGTTTTGCTAACTGAATGTCTTCACCTAATTCAGCAGCTAGAACACCCGAAAGTTTTGCCACTTCAATTGAGTGATTCAATACGTTTTGTCCATAACTGGTTCTAAAGCGTAAACGTCCCAATATCTTGATCAAATCAGGATGTAGGGTATGTGCACCGACTTCAAAGGCTGCTTGTTCCCCATATTCACGGATGTGTTCATCCATTTCTTTGCGGGATTTCTCAACCATCTCTTCAATACGTGCAGGATGGATCCGTCCATCTTGGATCAGTTTCTCTAATGTCATTCGTGCAATCTCTCGACGGATTGGATCGAATCCTGATAGTACAACTGCTTCTGGTGTGTCATCGATAATCAGATCAATACCGGTCAATGTTTCCAATGTCCGAATATTGCGTCCTTCTCGTCCAATGATTCGACCTTTCATCTCGTCATTTGGTAATGATACGACAGATACTGTTGTTTCTGATACTTGATCTGCAGCACAACGTTGAATTGCTAGTGACAATAAGTTTTTCGCTTTACGATCTGCTTCTTCTTTTGCACGTTGCTCTGATTCTTTTACCATAATCGTTAATTCATGATTCAACTCTTCTTCCGTTGATTTCATGATCAACTCTTTGGCTTCCTCTCTAGACAAAGCCGCAATACGCTCTAATTCTTGCTGTTGCCCATCGATTAGTTTTTCTACTTCTTTTTCTCGCTCGTCAATTAATTGTTGTTTCTCACTAAGTCTGTTTTCTTTTTCTTCCAGTGAGTGCTCTCGTTTTTCCAAAGAATCATCTTTGCGATCAAGTACTTGTTCTCTTTGGAGCAAGCGATTTTCTTGTGATTTTAAATCAAGTTTGCTTTCTTTCAACTCACTTTCAATCTCTGACCGATAACGCTGATTTTCTTCCTTAGCTTCTAACAATGCTTCTTTTTTTAGAGTTTCTGCTTCTTTTTTAGCGCTTTCGATAATTCCAGTTGCAGAATTTTGCGCGCCATTGATCTCTTTTTCGTGACGAGATTTGGTCACAAAAACTCCTAATCCAAGACCGACAATTAAACCGATGATAGCGAGGAGAATGTAAAGTAGTTCCAATGAATCCACCTCCATACTATCTTTTACAATATTTTGTAGTTTTGATAAACAAATTAAAATAAATTATCAAGTTGCCTACTGCTATGTGGAAACCCACATAAGTTTATTCTAATGTTTGTACACAAGAGTGTCAACTTTAAATCCTATGTATATCACCTCCTGTAGGTTTCATTTTAACGTGCAGTTTTTATGAGCAGATCTGTTATTACTGTACAAAAAAAGCCAAACACTTGAATGTTTGGCTTCTTCTTTATCGTTAAACGATCTTATTCGTCTAATGGTAGTTCTTCTTGCGCATCTTCTGTTTCAATGACCGTTTCTCCGGTACCAATGCCGTACGCATCGCGAACACGAGCAGAAACTTCCATCATCATTTCTTGATGTTCACGCATATAGTTTTTCGCGTTTTCCCGCCCCTGACCAATGCGATCTCCTTTATAAGCATACCAAGCACCGCTCTTATCAACAATGTCTTGCTCTACTGCCATATCAAGCAACTCTCCCTCTTGAGAGATTCCTTGTCCATACATCATGTCTACTTCAGCAACTTTAAAAGGTGGCGCTACTTTATTTTTGACAACTTTGATTTTTGTCCGGTTTCCGATAATGTCTGTCCCGGATTTTAATTGTTCTGCACGTCGTACCTCTAATCGAATCGTCGAATAGAATTTAAGCGCACGTCCACCAGGAGTTGTTTCAGGATTACCGAACATGATCCCAACTTTTTCACGAATTTGATTGATAAAAATCGCAATTGTTTTGGTCTTATTGATTGATCCAGATAATTTACGCAATGCTTGAGACATCAACCGGGCTTGAAGACCAACGTGGGTATCACCCATCTCACCATCGATCTCAGCTCTTGGTACCAAAGCGGCAACCGAGTCGATAACAACAATATCGACAGCTCCACTTGATACTAAAGCATCAGCGATCTCAAGACCTTGCTCACCTGTATCGGGCTGAGATAGCAGCAAATCATCGATATTTACACCCAATTTTTGTGCATATTGAGGATCTAATGCATGTTCTGCATCAATAAAGGCTGCTGTTCCGCCACCTTTTTGAACTTCAGCGATTGCGTGTAAAGCAACTGTCGTTTTACCAGAACTTTCTGGTCCATATACTTCAACAATACGTCCACGTGGATAACCACCCACACCTAAAGCAACATCCAAAGCCAATGAACCACTTGGAATCGTCGAAATTTGTTGATCGACTTTCTCACCAAGTTTCATAATGGCACCTTTACCATAGTTCTTTTCAATCTTTTTCAGTGCAGCATCTAAAGCTGCTTTACGATCATCTGCCAAACGGATAATCCCCCTTATTTTCTTCACTTTCGTGTGTCAATTACTATGTTAATAATAGTCCTTCTTTTAAAAAAATGCAAGAAAAAACGAACAAACATTCGCATTATCTTAACAATTCCTTACGTAATAGATCTAATCCTGCCATTACTGCACTATGACGAACGTATGCACGATCTCTGGAAAAATGATAGCACTTGCTTTTCACACCTTCATTGGTTGCTAAAGCAATCCAGACCGTTCCTGGGCGTTGATTCTCAAGCTCATCTGGTCCAGCTACCCCGGTAAAAGAAAGGGCATAATCCGCTTTTTCTTTGGCTTGGGCAGCAAGCGCCATCGCTTCTGCACATTCCTTGCTGACAGTTCCATAAGCTGTTAGCAAGTCTTCATTGATTCCTAGCATCTTACTTTTTGTCTCTTTAGCATAAGTCACATAACCACCAGAAAATACACGGGACACGCCTGAGATGTCTCCCAGCGTCGCTTGAAAGAGTCCCGCTGTCAAACTCTCCGCAGCCGTCACAGTTTTTTTCTTTTCTTTCAGCATATCAACAACTACTTCAGCTAATGATGTATGCTCTCCATATCCATAAAAATATTCGCCCACTCTTGCTTGGATTTGTTGTTCTAATTCATCTAGTTTGGCTTGTCCTGCCGATTCATCCGTAGTTTTCACCGTCAAACGCAAGGTTACTTCATTGGGTTTAGCGTACGGTGCGACCGTTGGGTTCTTCTGAGAATCAATTAGATCGGCAAGTTCAGTTACTAGTGCGGATTCTCCAATTCCATAAAATCGCAATACTCGAGAAATCAACTGTTCTTCTGATGAAAACTCTGTCTGCAAAATTGGACGGGCTTGTTGGATAAACATAGGTTTCAGTTCACTTGGTGGTCCAGGCAACAGGAGATATGCCGCTGTAGCTGTTCGGTAGAAGATACCGATTGCTAACCCAGTTGCATTAGGTAACGCTGTACCATCTTTGAATACCAACGTCTGTCTCAAATTATTTTCTGTCATAAAACGCTGACCATTTTTGAAAAAGGTCAGCATTTGCTCATACCCTGCTTCGTCACGAACGAGCTCTTGACCGACATGCTGTGCAACGATTTGTTTGGTTAAATCATCTTCTGTAGGTCCGAGACCGCCGCAAAATACGATCAAGTCACTGCGATTCTCGGCAAGTGTTACTAGCTCTTCCAAACGCTTTGGATTGTCCCCTACAACACTATGATAGTAAACTTCGATTCCTAAACTAGCTAATTCTTCTGATAAGAAAGTTGCATTGGTATTCACCACCTGTCCCAAAAGCAATTCGGTCCCTACTGCAATAATCTCTGCCTTCATTTCATTACTCCTTCATTATCAACTACGTTGTAATTGATTTTTTTTACAAAAAAAGTTCAGAATTCCTCTGAACTTTTAGAAATTACATTGAACCTTTAAAAACACTGGCATTTTTAATGAAATAATCGATTCCAGAATAAATTGTAAAGATCAAACATACATACAACATGATTTGATCCAATGGAATGCCTATGAGTGAAAAAGGAAGATTGTTAATAAATAAGAAAATAATGGCAACCATTTGTGTTGCTGTTTTGATTTTACCAGGCCAAGCAGCAGCAAGAACTTCACCATGATGCTCTACTAACAAGAGCCTTAAACCGGTGACTGCTAACTCTCGACAAATGATGATAGAGACTACCCAAGCTGGAGCCTTATCCAATTCGACTAACATAATAAATGCAGTCATTACCAGCATTTTGTCCGCTAAGGGATCGGCAAATTTCCCAAAATTGGTAACCAATCCTCTGGAACGAGCAATCTTACCATCCAGCCAATCCGTAATGCTTGCAACAGCAAATAGAATGGCTGCTATCAGATGTGTTGTGAGTAAATCGACGCCTCCAACGTCCAATGTTCCTAAATCGAATGGCAACGCCAAAACTAAAATAAATATAGGAATCATTATGATGCGTAATACAGTTAATTGATTAGGTAAATTCAAAAAATTTGCTCCTCTCTGACAAATA
Source organism: Enterococcus sp. DIV0574 (assembly GCF_051711125.1). Classification (NCBI taxonomy): domain Bacteria; kingdom Bacillati; phylum Bacillota; class Bacilli; order Lactobacillales; family Enterococcaceae; genus Enterococcus; species Enterococcus sp. DIV0574. Next base: position 36,946 of record NZ_JBIOMA010000001.1, on the reverse strand, counting down.
TTGTACGAAAAAAACGGAAATCATGCTACTACAGCACTTGCCATAGGAACAATGTTATCTTTCTAACTAATTAATCGTTCTTCTGATCAGTTTGTTTCTTGATACTCAATCGCTAAATGCACATTTTTTTGGAGCAATTTATACTGAGGATCATCGAAATCAATTTTTTGCCCGTTTGCCGCAATCTGGATATTTTGACTTGCACCAAGTACAATGGTTGCATTGGTTGCATTTTCTGGCAATGTCGTCGATTGGACTTCGCCCGCTTGTAAAGTATATTGGTAGACATACGCATTGTCTACAAGAATGCCTACCCAACACGAGGCATCTAATCCAGTTAACTCTAATTTAATTGGATTCGCCGCATCTTTAATTGAAATGCTGATATCTGATTGGGAAGATTCCCCTTTGGTCATAGTCATTTCTTTCTCACTAGATTCTGTGCTGCTAGAAGATTGAGTCTCTGACTCGCTCGTTTCTTTGCTTGCTGTCGATTCCACCGTGCTTGAGGTTGATGTATAGGCTGAATTCTCAACCACCGGTGCCGAACTACCTTGAATCATAGGGGTTGAATGTCTGTCTTGCCAAGCCATATACCCAACAATACAGATAATAGTGACTGCTACTAATCCTAATAAAATCATTGGTAAGTAGCGGGATAAAAACGTTCCGCCTTTTTCCTCTACATGCAAAGCTTTTCTCGATCCGCTTACGGTCTCAGGTTGAGGTCTTTTAGGCAGTGGTTCTGCCAATGTATCTTTTCCATCAAATACAGAAACTAACTTATCTCCGTCCTCACCTACAGCGGCGGCATATTGACGAATAAATGCACGAACATAAAAAGTTCCTGGTAATTGTTCAAAACGATCGGCTTCGATTGCCTCCAAATACCTTTTTTGAACTTTTGTCATTTGCTGTAATTCATCTAATGAAATATGTTTATCTAAACGGGCTTGCCGTAATTTTGCTCCAATCGTAGTTTCGTTGGCCACTCGATCATCTACTCCAGTCTTTACTATTCATTTTATGGAAGGCAAACACTTGGATCGGAAATCCACTTCGTTTCTCCTTGTCATCCTTGGATTGCTTAATTGATAGGTTGTTTATTAAATATAACATTTTTACTCTTGATTTTTCATCATAAATGAAAATTGTTCAATCAGTATCATTTAAAGAATACCATAAAAAAAATTGACTGAGGATAACATTCAAACAAGTCGCAAACAAAATTTAATACTTTTTGATCTCATTACTCATTCTTCTACAAAAACAAGAGCCATCTATCAGAAAATGCATAGACGGCATCTTACACAATGACGATTAATCAGTTAGTTTTAGTTGGTAGCAAGTAAAACCGACTGAATGCTTTTTGATCAATGAATACTTTAGCAGCAGATCGAACATCATTGAGCGTGATTGAACGTATAACATCTGGCAAATCAAAGAGTGTTGTTTCGCCAAATAAGCTTTGTGTAAATTGATTAGCAATAAATTCTAATGAATTGAGAGATTGAAAATATTTACCCAGCATTTTTTTCTTAAGTAACTCAAGATTCTTCTCGTTCATTTCAGGATCATTTTCATAATTCAATAAAATTTCTTCAACCGCTTGAAGCATCTCTTCAGGGTATTCTGCATCTCCAGAAAAATCAGCAAAGTAAAAACTTCGATCCAAACTTACTTCGAAACCAAACGTATCATCAATAATTCCTTGATCATACAACCTTAAGTAATTAGCTGAAGTATTACCTAAAAGTAATTGGAACAATAAATTCAAAGATTGTTTATATCGTAGCAACTCCCGACCTTCCGTCGGACGTTTCTCCATATTCCCTTTGATACCCAAAACACCTTTTGGTCGCGTAACGGGCATCCTCATAATACTTTCTGGAATAATTTCTTGAACGGTTTCTTCCGGAAATTGACGCTTAATTTCTTTTGCTGCAGAAAAAGTTTTTTCTGCCTGGTTTTCTCTGATCCAGTTCATTGTCTCTTCTGGATCGATGTTTCCAACTATGAACAAAGTCATATTGCTTGGGTGGTAGAATGTATGGTAGCACAGATAAAGATCTTCTGCTGTGATGGCTGCTATACTTTCAACAGTCCCAGCAATATCAATGTGAAGCGGATGCTTTGGATATAGATTCTTAATGACACCAAAAAATTGTTGCCAGTTAGGATCATCATCATACATCTGAATTTCTTGCCCAATGATCCCTTTCTCTTTCTCAACCGTTTCTTTCGTAAAATAAGGCATCTGTACAAAATCTAAAAGGGTTTCTAAATTTTTTTGAATTTGATTGGTAGCCGAAAAAAGATAACTCGTTTTTGTGAAGCTAGTAAATGCATTGGCTGATGCTCCATGTTGCCCAAATTTTTGAAAGACATCACCGTCTTCTTTTTCAAAAAGTTTATGCTCTAAGAAATGGGCAATACCATCTGGTACAGTATGCATCGTTTCATTCGCATAACCAAAATGATTATCGATAGAACCATAATCTGTACTAAAAAGACCGTATGTTTTATGAAACCCTTCTTTAGGTAATAAATAAACTGTTAATCCATTGGGTAATATCTCTTTATACAAGACTTCATTTATTTGATTATAATGTTTTTTATTCATGATCAAGCTCCTTATCTAAAAAGAATACGGCTTGAAGTTCGATCTTTTGAGCAATTTTTTGAACATCTGTGACCGATACCTCTTCCAAACGCTGTATAAATTGCTCTTCACTCATTTTAGTATTCGGTACCCACTGATTAAGATATTCTGTTTCAATCAAAGACTGTGGACTATCCAACGATAACAAAAACTGATTTTTAAGCATAGCTTTTGTCTGTGCCAATTCAGCCTCTGTAATTTCTCCTCTTTGTAAACTTTGAAGTTGTTGTTCAATCAAAGTAAAGACTTGATCCCGGTTACTGCCATCAATTCCTGTTTGAACAGATAAATAACCTCGAAATGTATCCACATTACTTGATGCATAGTAAGCTAAGCTCTCTTTTTCTCTAACATTCATAAATAGTTTTGAATGAGGAAATCCGCCAAATAATCCATTAAAAACCATGAGAGAGAAACGTTCCGGTTGATTATAATAAACACCCGTACGATAACCTAAGTTCAGTTTTGCCTGAGTCACAGGCTCTCTAACGATTTTCTCGCGGATAATATTTTCCAAATCTTGACGATAAAAAACAGAAAGATCTTTTTCAGGACGATTTTCAAAGGGGAGATCCTTCATAACTTCAATTACTTGATCTTCTTCGACATCCCCAATCACAAAAATATCTACAGCATCTTCTTTAATCATAGAACTATATGTTTCTGTTAGTTCTTTTGCCGTCACATCTTCCAAATCTTCAGGACGACCAAAACTTGGAAATTTTTGATTGTCACTTTTTGAAAAAAATAATTCTTGTAAGCTTAATGAAGCAAACGCCTGTTTATCCTCAGCAATACTTCTCATATAAGCAATCAAATTGCTTTTTTCGATCGTAAAATTTTTTGATTCAAATTCATCTTGAACAATATTTGGGAAAAAAAGCACTTCTTTCAAAAAAGAAACAGCTTGGGTAAATAGTTCTTCATCAGCAACATATTTTCCGTTGACGAACGACATCGCTGCATTGACTTGATGAAGATCCCCTTTTTTATTAACATTCATGCCAAAGCTTGCTCCATACAATTCTGCCAGTTGCGTACTAAAGGCTGTTTGAGTGGGATAACGCAAACTAGTTGTCTCTAATAAACTCGTCAATAATGTGCGTTTCGCAGCCGTTTCAGCCGCTAATTGCGAAGTAAATCGAATAAAAACACGGATTGTTTTATATTTTTTAGTCGGCAAAACCGTAAGTCGAACATTTTTTTTTAGTTCAATTGCCATAATGCACCTCTTATCCTCTCAAAAATCATCTCTTCAATTATAGCATAATGCAGAATTTTTCCAGAAAAATTACTCATTTTACGGGCGTATATTTTTATAAATCATCGTTTATTCGTTATACTAAGAATAAATTTAAAGGAGGTTTGTTTATGATCAAGGAATTTAAAGAATTTATTTTGCGCGGAAATGTGATTGACTTAGCTGTTGGGGTTGTCATCGGGAGTGCCTTCACAGCGATTGTCACCAGTTTGGTAGAAGGTCTTTTAACACCATTAGTTTCGCTGGTATTTTCATTTTTCGGCAGCGAAGATGCATTTTCAGGGCTTGTTTGGGAGCCTAAAAAAAATGTCGTCTTTAATTTCGGTCAAGTGATTACTGCAATTATTACATTCTTGATTACTGCTTTTGTTCTATTCTTAATCGTTAAAGCTGTGAATAAATTGCGCAATCTTCATCAAAAACCAGTTGAAGAAGAAGAACCAGAAGTTACTGCCGAAGACTATCTTCAAGAAATTCGTGACTTATTGAAAGTACAAACAGAATCCCGTACCAATATCACAACTAATGATATAAACCGTGATCCTTTTAACTAGATAGTTTTTTAGAATGATTCGAACAATAATGGATAGCTCTTGAAATCAGAAAAGCTCTGGCAAATACATGTCAGAGCAGAGAGTTATTCATGATTTGTTCATCTTTTTTTTTATAAGTAATGACTGCTTTTATTTCTCTTTTCTCATAACCACATGTAAAATTCCATCTTCATCAAAAGGATCGGAAACAGTGACAAAATTATATTTCCCGTAAAATTTCTGCAAATGCGCTTGAGCTTCGATTTCAATCGGAGCATTTGGATAGAAACGATTTAGTTGTTTGATGATTTCTTGTAGCAATTGATCCCCATGCCCTTGTCCACGGAACAGAGGATTTACTAAAACTCGACCAAAATGAACCGTACCTTCGATAAAATATATCCTTGCATAAGAAACAAGTTGTTGCTGTTCATCAAAAATACAAAGATGTTTAGCAATCAAATCAATTGCATCTACTTCTTGATAGGGACAATTTTGTTCTACGACAAACACTTGAGTACGTAAAGCAGCGATTTGGTGAAATTCTAATCCGGTCATCTCATGCAACTCTTTTATCATAACAATCATTCTACTATCTCCTAACTAATCAATAATAAAAAATACAAAAAAAGAGCTAACATTTTGTCAGCCCTTTTCTGATCAAACAGCTTTTGTTAAAAATTCAATCTCAACCGTTCGAGTAAGAATATCCGAATAACTATAGGAAACACGTTCGAACGAATTTTCGTTTGGATCTAAATCCACGACAAACACAGAAGGGTATGTTTCTGTCAAAACACCACGGCGTTCCGTTTGACGTTTACGCCCAGTTTGAGCAACTAGCATGATTTCACTGCCTATACGACCTTCTAAATCTTTTTTGATTGTTGCTAAAGTTGTTGGCATCGCATTCACCTCAAGCAACAGTATACTATAATTTACAGAAAATTTCAAGTTTACCATAAAATAATTATTCTTTCAATAAGATTTTCTCTAAGGGTTCATAAGAAGCGCTCTCAATTTCTTTTTGCCGCGGTTGTAAGCGCTTTTAATTTGTTGCAGTGGAAGTTCTGTTTGTTCTGCAATTTGTTCAAGTTCTAATCCTTTCAAGTAATTCATTATAACGATTTGCTCTAACTTCGAAAATGGCGAATCGTATTTATTCATAGTTTCTTGAAGCATTAAATACTTCTCCGCTTTTTCAGTTTGTTCATTTTGATCGGAGAGAAAATTTGGTCCTTCATGAGAAATTTTTTCTTCAAGAGAAGAAGAATTTAATTGTGCTTTTCTTTTTTGTGCTTGTTGCAACCGTAATAAACTGCAGACGCGATTTTCAAACGAGCGTTTGAACAAAACTCCTAGTGTTGTTCCACGGTTTTCATCATAAGCTTGCAGACATTTGTTAAAAACAATACGGCCTTCTTGCATCCAATCATCTAAATCATAATCTTTGAGATAATATTTTTTGTACATAATCTCGACGATAGGGCGATACTTGAAAAACATTGCTTCAAATTCTTCTGAACTCCTACTGATTGATTCGTTTGATTTCATTTTGTTACGCTCCTTTTATGCTTAATTTTTGGTACAAAAAGAGCGTAACATATTCTTGTTCATTAGTTTCTCATTTAACGAACCATCTTTGTCCCTAACTCAAATCATGCAGTTTTTTTTCTAATTCAGCTAATTGTTCAGGCGTCCAAGGAGAGTTTCTGCGAAAATTTTCAAATTTGATGTCTGTTTGATGCTGATGGATTGCTTCTTCTGTTTTTTCAATACTTTTATAAAGCTCTCGAGCAGAAGTTCGCAACGCACCTTGAGAAAACACAACCCATTGTTCTGCTAAGTCACTCGTTGCAACTGTTACTTGAGTCAAACGGTCATTCAATTCTCCAGCGATGCGTTCGATATAGCTGTCAGCAGTTTCACCTTCTTCAGTAAAGATGACTTGTAACTGATATTTACTATAGCTTTGAGTAACACCGGGAACCAATTGCGCATCAAATACAACAATAATCTTTAATCCTTCGTATTTTGAATAATTGGATAATCGATGCAATAACGCCTCTCTTGCATCTTCTAAACGATCTTGGTTTTTTAATAAGACTAATTCAGGCCAAGCACCAATCATATTATAGCCATCGACGATTAGCAGGGGCGTTTTCATTGCGGCGCCCCATTTCGACTAGTAAAAGCTTGATACATTAATAACCCAGCTGCCACACTAGCATTCAAACTTTGTACATGACCAGTCATCGGAATAGTCAACATCTCATCAACATCTTTTTTCAATCCTTCACTCATTCCTCGACCTTCATTGCCGATAATCAATCCCGCTGCCCCTTGAGCATTCCACAAACGGTAATCAGTTCCTTTCATATCCGTTCCAAAAATCCAAAAACCAGCTTGTTTTAGTTGTTGAATCGCTTGGCTTAAATTGGTGACACGAGCAATCGGAATATGTTCTACAGCACCAGTAGAAGTCTTCACGACTACAGGAGTGATTCCTACTGCACGGTGTTTCGGAATAATGATTCCGTCTACCCCACTAGCATCCGCTGTTCTCAGGATTGAACCAAAATTATGTGGATCCTCTAAATTGTCTAAAATCAAATAGAATGACTGCTCTTTTGTTTGTGCCAATAATTCATCCAGAGATAGGTATTCATAAGGGGTGATCGCTAAAATCACACTTTGATGGACGCCTTGATTGCTCATTTGATCGAGCTTTTGTTTTGGCACCCACTTGACTGGGACAGACTGTGCACGAGCAGCTTCTTTTAACCCATCGATTTTTTCCCCTCTGGCATCCTCTGCCATAAATAATTTATTCCCGCGTCCTTCTTTCAACGCTTCAATTACCGCATGATAACCGAATACAAAATTCTCATCTATCAATTCAGTTGTTTCTTCACGAAAATTCTTTCTAGTGTGCTGTTTATTTTTTACCGTGTTTTGACGCGACGGTTTTCTTTGTTTCTTTTCCCTCATCTTCTTCCCCTACTTTCTTGATACACCAAGCTACGAGCGTGTCTAAACGATCCTGTTGCTTTGTTAAGTGTAGATACCCAATTAAGGATTCAAAGCCTGTAGCAATGCGATAGGTGGTTACATCAGCATTTTTTGCACTGGTATGGCTTTTACTATTTCGTCCACGACGGTAAAAATCATATTCTTCTTCAGTCATTATTTCTTCATCAAGCATCTTTTGGATCAATGCCGCCTGAGCTTTTGCTGATACATAGTGTGTCGCCATATGATGAAGCTGATTAGGTCTTGTTTGTCCTTGTTCAATCAAATAGTCCCGAATGTATACTTCATAGACCGCGTCCCCAATATAGGCTAACGCTAGTCCGTTCAACTGTTTGTAATCTCTCATGCGTCTCTTCTCCACCGGGTACCTTGCGCTGTGTCTTCCAAGATAATCCCTTTTTCTTTTAGCACATCCCGGATTTCATCGCTTCGGGCAAAATCTCTTGCTTGTCTTGCTTGGATACGTTCTTCGATTAGTTGTTCGATCTCTTCATCTAAAAGTTCCTCACCCACAAAGTAAATCCCAAAGATGGCTAGCCATTCCTTGAATTTTTCAACTGCAGCAGTCAATAATTCTATATCGATTGAAGCACTTTCGCTGTAAGTGTTCAACCATTTTGCAAGTTCATATACTACTGTGATACCATTTGCTGCATTAAAATCGTCATCCATTTCTTGTACAAAACGCTGTTCAAATTCTGCTAAGATGGCATGGTCGGTTCCTTCTGGGGATCCTTCTTTACTATTTTGCAAACGAAATTGTGCATTTTCTAAGGCTGTTCTCAATTTTTGCAGATTTGTTTCTGCCTCTTTCAATGTCGTTTCACTGTATTTGATTGGACGCCGATATTGGGTAGTAGCCAAAAAGAAGCGCAAAACTTGAGGATCAATTTTTTGAACCATTTCATGGACAGTAACGAAATTGCCCAAAGATTTACTCATTTTTTCTTCTTCTTCACCAATCGTGACATAACCATTGTGCATCCAATAATTAGCAAACGTCTTACCCGTTTTCGCTTCACTCTGTGCAATTTCATTTTCATGATGAGGGAAAGTCAGGTCCTGTCCACCTCCATGAATATCTATTGTTTCTCCTAAATGTTTGGTTGCCATAACGGAGCACTCGATGTGCCAACCGGGACGTCCTAGTCCCCATGGTGAATCCCAAGCGATTTCGTTTTCCTTAGCCGCTTTCCACAAAGCAAAATCTAACGGATCTTCTTTGATCTTTTGTTCTTCACCCGTTCGTTGACTGGCCCCAACTTCTAATTCATCAATTGATTGATCACTTAACTGACCATAGTGCTTGAATTTACGTGTACGGTAATACACATCATTATTTGCCATATAGGCGTAACCTTTATCTACTAATACTTGAATAAACGCAATAATGTCTTCGATGTGATCCATTACTCGCGGATTTAATGTAGCTGGTTGAACATTTAAAGCCGCAGTATCTTTATTGAATGCTTCGATAAAACGATCTGCTATTTCTGGAGCAGAAGTTTTCAATTCTTTGGCGGTCCGAATAATTTTGTCGTCAACATCGGTGAAGTTCATTACGTAATCGACTTCATACCCTCTATATTCTAAGTATCTGCGAATCGTGTCAAAAGATACTACACTACGTCCGTTGCCGACGTGGATATAATTGTAAACTGTTGGCCCGCAAACATACATTTTCACCCTACCTTGTTCGAGAGGTTGGAAAACTTCTTTTTTACGTGTTAACGTATTATAAATTTTGATCATCTTGGCTAACCTTCTTTCCTTTGATTCTTACGACTTTGGCTGGTATTCCTACAGCAGTCGCTTCATTTGGGATATCACTAAGAACCACTGCACTAGCACCGATTCTGGCGCTTTCCCCTATTGTGACAGGGCCAAGAATTTGTGCATGAGCTGAAATGAATGCCCCTTTTTTTATGGTCGGGTGGCGCTTCCCTTTTTCTTTACCAGTCCCGCCTAGTGTTACACCGTGAAATAATACGACGTCATCTTCAATAATAGCTGTTTCTCCAATTACAACACCCATCCCGTGATCGATAAAAACCCCTTCGCCAATCTGAGCACCAGGATGAATCTCGATGCCTGTCAGAAAACGCCAAAACTGGGATGTGAGTCTAGCTAGAAGAAAGAGTTTTTTTTGAAATAAAAAATGCGACCAGCGATGCCAAAACAATGCGTGAAAGCCCGGATAAGACAATACGATTTCCAGCGTTGATCGAGCTGAAGGGTCATTTTTTTTCGCTGCTGCAATTGCTTTTTGGGTCCAAGTCATCTTCTCACCTGCTTCCCCTATTGATTACTTACATACAAAAAAGCATCTTTCAAATAAGTTTCCTTATTCAAAAGACGCTCAACCACGTGGTTCCACTTTTGTTCACAGAATTTTCTGCCTTGGTGCAGGTAACGTCTGCTGCCGTTTTTGACTTGCGCCAAAACCACTCCTAGGTGCATTTCCTTACTTTTTTTAATCACTCTCACCACCCGTGATCTCTCTTCAAAAAAAAGGTAAGTACTTCGTCTATTCTTCGTGTTTATAATACATTATTTAAATGATCAAGTGCTTTTTCTTTTCCTAGTAATTCTACTGTATCCGGTAATTCTGGTCCGTGCGTTTGTCCTGAGACAGCAACACGAATTGGCATAAACAAGTTTTTGCCTTTGATTCCTGTTTCTTTTTGGATCTCTTTGATTGCAGCTTTTACTGTTGGTGCGTCAACTGTAGTCATTGCAGTCAATTTTTCTTTAAAGGCATTGAGTACAGTTGGAACAGTTTCACCCGCCAAGACTTCTTGCGCAGCAGCATCCAATTCAGGATGTTCATTAAAGAATAACTCAGAAACTTCCACAATTTGTGCAGCATAACTCATTTGTGGTTGATATAGTGAGACGATTTTTTTCAGCCATTCTCTTTTTTCTGCGGAAGGCTCTTCTTCAATTCGACCTGCTTTGATTAAATATGGCAAACACATTTCTGTCAACTGATCCAGGTCCATTTGACGCATATAGTGGTTGTTGACCCACTCCAATTTTTTAGCATCAAAAGCCGCTGGTGATTTGCTCAAGCGTTCTGGATCAAACATTTGGATCAATTCAGATTGAGAAAATAACTCATCTTCTCCTACTGGGGACCAACCCAACAATGCGATAAAATTGAACATTGCTTCTGGTAAGTATCCTAATTCACGATACTGCTCAATAAATTGTAAAATTGATTCATCGCGTTTGCTTAGCTTTTTACCAGTTTCGCTGTTGATGATCAGTGTCATGTGTCCAAATTGTGGCGCTTGCCAACCAAATGCTTCATAGATCATCAATTGTTTTGGTGTATTAGCAATATGGTCATCGCCCCGCAATACATGTGTGATTTTCATATGATGATCATCAACTGCCACTGCAAAGTTATATGTTGGCATCCCATCGCGCTTTTGAATGACAAAATCGCCGCCTACATTATCTGACTCAAAAACGATCTCACCTTTTACCATATCATGAAACTTATACTCTGTATTTCTAGGAACTCGGAAACGAATAACTGGTTGGATACCTTGTGCTTCTTTTTCCGCTTGCTCCTCTGGTGTTAGATTAGCGCATTTTCCGCCATAATGAGGCATTTCGCCACGTTCGCGTTGTTCTTCACGCTCTGCTTCTAGCTCTTCTTCTGTACAATAACACTTATAGGCACGATTGCTTGCTAGCAACTGATCAATCAATGGTTGGTACAACTCACCGCGTTCTGATTGGCGGTACGGTCCGTACTCTCCAGGGTTTGCAGGGGATTCATCCCAATCAATACCCAACCAAGCGAGATTCTCTAGCTGGCTCTTCTCACCATCTTCAATGTTTCTTTTTTGATCCGTATCCTCAATACGGATAATAAATTCGCCATCGTTATGACGTGCAAATAAATAGTTAAACAATGCTGTTCGGGCATTTCCGATGTGTAGATGTCCAGTTGGACTTGGAGCATAACGTACTCGCACTTTAGTCATCTTTTTCCTCTTCCTTCATCTGATTTGCAAACAATCCTTTGCTGTTCGGTTTTTACCTTCTAGCTTATAGGGAAAATCTCCGATAATAAAATAGTTCGCTCAGCTAGAATTGTACAATCATTAAGCAAAATAGTAAAGGCAACCGGCGTAAAATCCGCCAATTGCCATTGATTATTGCTAATTTTTTGTGTCTTCCTGATTATCGATTCCACGACTTGAATGAGCCGGTTTAGCAAATATCATTCGTCCCGCAGCTGTCTGCAGTGCGCTCGTAACAACTACTTGGATATGTTCATTCATGTAATGCTGTCCATCTTCAACAACAACCATCGTTCCGTCATCCAAATAAGCGACACCTTGTTGTCTTTCCGTTCCAGCTTTTACAACAAGTACATTCATTGTTTCTCCAGGAATCACTACTGGTTTAACTGCATTCGCAAGAGCGTTGATATTTAACACAGGAACATTTTGAAATTCTGAAACTTTGTTTAAATTATAGTCATTTGTAACCACAATACCATCAAGGATCTTTGCTAATTTGATCAATTTGCTGTCGACCTCAGAAATATCATCGAAGTCACCCTCATACATTTCAACAGCGATACCTTCTTCTTTTTGCAAAGCATTCAAAATATCCAATCCACGTCGACCTCGTACACGTTTCAAGCTGTCTCCTGAATCTGCAATATATTGTAATTCATATAAAACAAAATTGGGAATTAATAGGACCCCTTCAAGAAAACCTGTCTTAGCAATGTCGTAGATACGTCCATCGATGATAACACTCGTATCGAGAATTTTATACTTATGAAAATGATCAGCTATTTTACGATCAAGCATCTGTTGTTCTTCAACAGGTTCTGTTTTCTTGCTTTTAGAAGAAAAGATTTTTTTCCATTCTTCGATTCGAGTCGTGCCAATTTGAAAGCCAAGATATCCCAACAACGCCATTACTAAAATAGGCGCGATTCCGTTAATAAAAGGAATATCCCAATTATAAAAAGGAATCGATACAATGACCCCGATCATTAAACCAATAATTGATCCGATTGCTCCAAATAATAAATAAGTTAGACTCAATTCACTCAATTTTTCTTCAATTTTACGAATTCCAGCTGCAATATATTTCGCTAATAGCAAAGATAATAAAAAGAAAATAAGGGCTCCAAGCAAACTATTAGTGATATTATTGTTCAGCCATTCATTTTTTGATTGACCAATGGTTTGCCATGCAACAGGCATTAATGAGATACCTAAACTTGCTCCAGCAAGAACCATTAGCGCAGTAATGACTCGTTTCTGCATACACGTTCCTCCAAACTAATTTAGTACGAAGCTGAGACTCATAAACGAAAAAATCTTTTTTAGAAAGAGCTGGACAAAGATAGCACCTTCTGATGCAAATAGTTCTCAATAAACAGTCTTCATTCATTCTTGTTCTGATAATTTCGTTATTTTCGTCTCACCTTCGAATTTATTCTTTTTTTTAACTAAGACCTTATCAGAATTAACGAAAAACTTTTCGTAGGGTTTCCGATAAAGTTGACACACCTTCTACTTCGATACCTTTGGGCGGTTGCCACCCAGTAAGATTATTTTTAGGTAAATATACTTTAGTAAATCCTAATTTTTGCACTTCTTTTACCCGTTGTTCGATCGCATTGACACGTCGAATCTCACCAGTCAACCCAATTTCACCGATAAAACATTCCGTAGGACTCGTACCTTTTTCCTTATAACTTGAGGCTATGCTGACTGCAATTGCTAAATCGATTGCAGGTTCATTTAATTTTACACCACCAGCTGCTTTTAAATAAGCATCTTGATTCTGTAGAAGCAACCCAGCCCGTTTTTCAAGGACCGCCATGATTAATGAAACACGATTAAAATCCAATCCGGTAGTCGTTCGTTTAGCGTTACCAAACATAGTTGGTGTCACCAAAGCTTGGATCTCTACTAAAATCGGTCGACTGCCTTCCATTGCAACAACGATGGCAGAACCCGTAGCGCCTTCTAATCGCTCCTCAAGAAAGACTTGAGAGGGGTTGGCTACTTCTTTCAATCCGCCTGCTTCCATTTCAAAAATCCCAATCTCATTTGTCGAACCAAATCGATTTTTGACGGCACGCAAAATACGGAAGCTGTGATGCTTTTCACCTTCAAAATATAAAACGGTGTCCACCATGTGCTCTAGCATTCGTGGACCAGCAATTGAACCTTCTTTGGTTACATGTCCCACAATAAAAATAGCAATCCCGTTGGTTTTAGCCAGTTTTAGAAGTTCGGCAGTCGTTTCTCGAACCTGACTCACGCTTCCTGCCACACTAGTGATATCTGGTTGTGTCATCGTTTGTATCGAATCTATGATGACATAATCCGGTGTTAGATTTTCGATTGCCTTGCTTATCTCAGACATATCCGTTTCTGGATATAAATAAAATTCCGTATCAATGGCTCCTAAACGCTGGGCACGCATTTTTATCTGCTCTGCACTTTCCTCACCCGAAACATACAATACTTTGCCGCCAATAGCTGCAAGCTGCTGTGAGACTTGCAGTAAAAGAGTCGACTTGCCGATCCCTGGATCACCACCAATCAAAATCAATGATCCCGGAACAACACCACCACCCAAAACTCGGTTTAGCTCTGCTAGCTTGGTCTGTACTCGTGGTTCTTTCTTTGGTATGACATCAGCAATTTTTGTTGGTTGCATCCGTTGTCCCGTAAGAGTGGTCCGTACTCGCCGATCCGTTGTTTCTTGAATCACTTCTTCTACCATCGAATTCCAACTACCACAATTAGGGCACTTCCCTAAATACTTTGGTGAAGAATATCCGCAATTTTGGCAGACAAACTGACTCTTTGCTTTCTTAGCCATTGCAAACCTCCAATTCGTTATCTAGGACTGACTGCATGCGTATATCGAACAATCACAGGTCTGAGGAACCAAATCCTCCAGAGCGTGATTGACTGGTTACATCTTGATCCGCTTTTAAAAACGGCAAGAAGATCCCTTGACCAATTCGTTCACCTTTTTTGATGGTCAAATCACTGGGACCAAAATTCGTAAATTGAAACATGATATGCCCTTCATTATCAGAATTATTGTAATAATCACTGTCAATGACTCCGACACCATTTGTTAGTAACAAAAAACGTTTGAGAGGATTGCTCGAACGATTCGTTAATTGTAAATACTCTTCTTTTCCCATATATGATTTGATTCCAGTCGGAACCAGTGTCGGTTTGATTGCTTTTTGAACATCTTTAGCTGTCAACGCTTGGATGCCATTCATCAACCCCGCTTTCCATATACTAGGTATTACGACTTCTTCTGCCGCTTCAAAATCATACCCTGCCGCATGGTGTGTTGCGCGTTGCGGAAGAGCTATATCCTTATCTGCATATGTTGAAACAATTTCAAATCCACGTGTCTTCATCTTTTCCTCCAATTAATAAACATATAGTCATTTTAGCATAGTAACCCTTGTTTTCTTTAATGAAAACAAAATTAACAGAAACTCTTTATATTTTCTTCGCTTCCGCAGTCAAAAAAACGAAGAAAATAGAAAAAGGACATGACGAAAGGCTATTTTGCTAGTACAATAGAAAAAATATTATTTACTGAATTCAGAAGAGGTGGTTACATCCATGCGAGAGAAACTAAAAAAAGCGAATCGAGTCGTTATCAAAATTGGGACCAGTTCCCTCGTCTATCCCAATGGAAATATCAACTTCTCGAGTATTGATGAACTGGCTTTTGTTCTGTCCGATCTAAAGAATCAAAACAAAGAGATTATTCTCGTTTCTTCTGGTGCTATTGGTGTAGGGATGAATAAACTAAACATTCCACAACGTCCTGTAGAAATCCCCCAGCAACAAGCTGTTGCAGCCGTGGGGCAAGCCGAATTAATGAATATTTACAATCACCGTTTTCAAGTTTACAATCAAAAAACTGCTCAATTATTGTTGACTCGAGATATTATTGAGTTTCCTCAAAGTCGAGAAAATGTATGTAATACATTGGAGCAGCTCTTAGCGATGGGAATTATCCCAATAATCAACGAGAATGATACAGTTGCCATAGATGAGTTGGACCATCTTACTAAATTTGGTGATAATGATCAATTATCTGCAATTGTAGCGCAGTTAGTCCATGCGGATCTGTTGATTATGCTATCCGACATCGATGGGTTTTATACTGCTAATCCGCTACATCATAAAACTGCTAAACTTTATGATGAAATTACTGAGATTACACCTGATTTAATGAAACAAGCAACCGGAAAAGGAAGTCCGTATGGAACTGGTGGCATGTCAAGCAAATTAAAAGCTGCGGATCGTATTCTCAAAACAGATGCCACAATGATCTTGGCGAATGGGAAACAGCCTAAAATCATTTTTGATATCTTAGCTGGCAAAAAGGTTGGCACTTACTTTTACAAGGAGGAAACATTATGATCGATTTAATGCAATTGGGAAAGCAAGCAAAAAAAAGTGCGGCCTCACTTAGCTTACTAACCGCTACTGAGAAAAATCACTTACTATCAGCTATGGCCGATACACTTGAAAGAAATCGTTCACGAATTTTAACAGAAAATAAAAAAGACCTTGCTGCTGCAAAAAAAAATGCATTAAATTCAACTTTAATTGATCGCCTAGAATTAACTGATGAACGAATCAAGGAGATGGCAACTGGTATTCGAAAAATCGTTCAGCTCCCTGATCCACTTGGAATCGTGGACAAAATGTGGCGCAATAGTGATAATCTCTTAATTGGTAAACAACGTGTACCATTAGGTGTTGTGGGAATTATTTATGAAGCAAGACCCAATGTTACAACAGATGCTGCCGGTCTATGTTTCAAATCTGGGAATGCTGTCATTCTGCGAGGAGGTAAAGAAGCCTTCTACTCAAATCAAATCCTTGTAAATCTTTTGCAAGAAACATTAAGCGCCAATGGATATTCACCCTATTCTATTCAATTTGTTGATGACACCAGTCATGCAGTGGCTGATCAAATGATGCGCTTGAACAAGTACTTGGATGTACTGATTCCACGAGGCGGTGCTAACCTCATTCGTCGTGTCAAAGAAACAGCAACAGTTCCTGTCATTGAAACAGGAACAGGTAACAACCATATCTTTATTGACAAAGCTGCACAGCTTCCGATGGCTGTCGACATTGTTGTCAATGCCAAAACTCAGCGACCTTCTGTTTGCAATGCAATCGAAACGATCCTCGTTCATAAAAGTTGTGCAGCAGAATTTCTACCTTTACTAGAAAAAGAACTAAAAAATAAAGTAGAGTTGCGTGCTGATACTAACGCGCGTAACTATTTAATAAATGCGCAACCTGCTACTGAAGAAGATTGGCAAACCGAATTTCTAGATTATATTGTAGCCATCAAAGTTGTAGATTCCATCGATGAAGCAATTGCCCACATCAATCATTACAACACTAAGCATTCTGAAGCTATCGTCACGGATAACTACTTTGCCTCTCAGAAATTCTTACAAGAAGTAGATGCTGCTGCAGTATATGTCAATGCATCTACACGATTCACGGATGGGTTTGTTTTTGGTTTTGGAGCAGAAATCGGCATTTCAACTCAGAAATTGCATGCTAGAGGCCCAATGGGACTTGAAGCTCTGACTTCCACCAAATATATTATCTATGGAGAAGGTCAAATACGTAAATAAAAAAGCTGCTTGATTCCGGAGACTTCAATCTTTAAGTGATTTTCACTTTTGATTGAAAGTTTCTTTTTCAAGCTGCTTTTCTAATTGATTATGCTTGTTCAATTACAAATTCAACTGGTTCCATAGCGAAGAGTTGCTGTAAAACTGCATTTGCTTCTGTAAACAATTCCTGATCACAGGCTTTTTTCTGACAAACAATTCTTTGTTCTTTTGAAACAAATACTTGTGTAGCATCATTATCCACAAATTTCACTTCTTGATTCTCTTTTCGAAAAATGTAGCCCTCTTCTTCGTCTAATAATAGCTCTGTCTGCCAATGCTCATTTTGGATAAGTGGCATTACTAAAGATGCTACGTCCAGATTTTCTACAGAAACTTCTTTACCATTCTCTAAGTGCATCGTAAACGTTTCTAACTCAAAGGCCTGGCAAGCATTGCACCCTCCTTCCGTAATAAAATGTTTACTTTTGATAATTGCTTTCATGTTCTCACCTGCTTTTTTTTACCAGTTTACCTCACTAACATCTCTTTGACTACCGACGGAGAAAAAATTCCGCCTTAAGATGGATGTTCCACCTCTTCTTTCTTGATAAAATAAATTTAAGAAAAAGGCATAGGAGGATTTATTATGAATACACAAAGTTTGTTAGGTAAAATCGTAACTGTTGTAGCAGTTTTAGTTCTGGCTTCATTGCTCTTATCTCTCGTCTTAGGATTAATTGGCGGATTGATTGGTTTAATTTTTCGTTTTGGTATTCCTTTATTGTTAGCTGTTCTAATTGTTCGGTGGCTGACAAACGTTCGACAACGACCAAAAAAATACTATAACTAACAAAAAGACTTGGAGCATTATCTGTTCCAAGTCTTTTTTGATTATCCTAAAGCAACATCCAAAACCATCATCAGAATGAAGCCTGTCATAACACCAAAAACTGCAAAATGCCGTCGACTACTAGCTGTTTGTTGTGCTTCAGGTATTAGTTCCTCTACCACTACATAAATCATCGCTCCCGCTGCAAATGCTAAAGCATATGGCAAAACGGCTGTCATACTTGTTACCAGCAAAGCGCCTATAACACCGGCAATCGGTTCAACGATCCCAGAAGCTTGTCCATAGACAAAGGCCTTATTACGACTCAATCCTTCCTGTCTTAAAGGAATGGATACAGCAGCTCCTTCGGGAAAATTTTGGATCCCAATACCTATAGCTACTGAAATAGCTGCCAAAACTGCTGCCCGAGGATCTTCCGAGCTGGCGGCTGCTCCAAAAGCCACACCAACTGCCAAGCCTTCAGGAATATTGTGTAATGTGATGGAGAATACCAACAGAATCGTTCGTTTTAAATGGCTTGGAAAGCCTTCTGTTTCATGGTTAGGACCAAAGTGCATATGCGGTAATGTTTTGTCTGCAGCATATAAAAATAGTCCACCCAATCCAAAACCAATACTAACCACAAGCCATGGGATATCCCCATTTTCTTCCGCACGAGCGATAGCAGGGTCTAGTAATGACCAAAAACTCGCAGCAATCATTACACCGGAAGCGAATCCCAACATCGTATTCAGAACATTTTTATTGATATCCTTAAAAAAATAAACAAGTGCCGCACCTAGAGCAGTCATGGCGTATGTAAATAAAGTACCAGCCAAAGCCTGCTGCCACGGGGACAGTTGCATTAACCATTCAACCAAAACATTTCTCTCCTCCTATCTTCTCCCTTTACTCTAGCATAGGAAAACGCTTGATTCTAGCCTTTTGTTTTACTCAAAATAATTCTAAGCTCCTTGTTTGATTGTAGGGAAATCCTTGAGTTTACTTGAAACTTTCAACATTCATCGCTATAATGCTAGGAGACTCAATGTCAATATATATAAAGTGAGGAAAAGAATTGATTACAGTAAGTGATGTAAGTTTGCATTTTTCAGATCGCAAACTGTTCGACGATGTTAATATTAAGTTTACGCCTGGCAATTGCTATGGTTTGATTGGTGCAAATGGTGCTGGTAAATCAACTTTCTTAAAAATATTATCTGGAGAAATCCAACCATCTACAGGAAATGTTTCATTAGGACCCGATGAACGAATGGCTGTTTTGAAACAAAATCATTTTGACTTCGAAGAATACCCAGTTATTGAAACTGTTATCATGGGTCACAAACGATTATACGATGTAATGAAAGAAAAAGATGCGATCTACATGAAAGAAGACTTTAGTGACGAAGATGGTATCCGTGCTGCTGAACTAGAAGGAGAGTTTGCTGAACTGGATGGTTGGGAAGCTGAACCTGAAGCCGCAGTTCTCTTACAAGGGTTGAATATCCCTGATGAATTACACCATGTCCAAATGAAAGAATTAACAGCTGGTCAACGTGTGAAAGTGTTGTTAGCACAAGCTCTTTTCGGAAAACCAGACGTCTTGCTCTTGGATGAGCCGACTAATGGATTGGATATCCAATCTATTAACTGGTTAGAAGAATTTTTAATCAACTTTGATAATACCGTTATCGTAGTTTCCCATGACCGTCACTTCTTAAATAAAGTATGTACCCATATGGCAGATCTAGATTTTGGGAAGATCAAACTGTATGTCGGAAACTATGATTTTTGGTTAGAATCAAGTCAATTAGCAGCAAAATTGCAATCACAATCAAATGCGAAAAAAGAAGAACAAATCAAAGAACTGCAAGAATTTATTGCCCGCTTTAGTGCAAACGCATCAAAATCAAAGCAAGCCACTTCTCGAAAGAAAATGTTGGATAAAATCACACTTGATGATATTCAACCTTCTTCACGCCGCTATCCTTTTGTAGGATTTAAACCAGAACGGGAAATTGGGAATGACTTGTTGCAAGTAGATAATGTCAGTGTGACTATTGACGGTAAAAAGATTTTAGATAATATCTCATTCACTTTGAATAAAGATGACAAAGTTGCTTTTATTG
This sequence comes from Enterococcus sp. DIV0574, assembly GCF_051711125.1. Classification (NCBI taxonomy): domain Bacteria; kingdom Bacillati; phylum Bacillota; class Bacilli; order Lactobacillales; family Enterococcaceae; genus Enterococcus; species Enterococcus sp. DIV0574. The sequence continues at coordinate 16,814 of NZ_JBIOMA010000001.1, read as the reverse complement.
CCAACAACGACATCACAACGACTACACTATTCAAAGTTATTATGGGCGAGATCGTGCCAGATACTGGTAGTGTACGCTGGGGTGTTACAACACAACACGCTTACTTGCCAAAAGATACTACTGGTGAATTTGATACGGATACACCAATTGTTGATTGGTTGCGTCAGTATGCTAGTAAAGAAGAGGATGATAATACATTCTTACGTAGTTTCTTAGGTCGGATGCTGTTTTCAGGTGATGAAGTCTTAAAACCAGTCAATGTTCTATCGGGTGGCGAAAAAGTTCGTTGTATGTTATCAAAACTAATGCTATCAAAAGCTAATGTTCTTGTCTTAGACGATCCAACAAATCACTTAGATTTAGAATCGATTACTGCATTGAATGATGGCCTTATGGCTTTTACCGGCTCTTTACTTTTTGCCTCTCATGACCATCAATTTATTCAAACGCTCGCAAATCGAATTATCGCCGTTTCAAATAAAGGTGTTGTTGATCGTGCAGAGACTACCTATGATGAGTTCTTAGACAACAAAGATGTACAACAAAGAATTCAAGAATTATATAATTGATCTCCAAATGAAAAAGCCAAATGCAAGAACTCTTGCATTTGGCTTTTATATTTAAGAGAAAATCAATCACTGATCAAACGTGTTTTTCCGAATGAAAAAAGTGCCAAACAACCATATCCTGTATGGCTGGCAATTGTTGGTCCTAAAGGATAATGATAAATAATTAATGCTGGAAATTGCTCTTTCAAGAGTCTTAACACTTTTTCTGCTGCTTCGTCATCACCTGCATTTGCAAGATAAACCGTCTCTATTTGAGATTCACGCAGATTCGCTACTGTTTTATCAACAATTTTTTGAATTGATTTATTTCGACCTCTCACTTTATCGACATTTTTCAACTTTCCTTCTGTATCTACAGTAATAATTGGTTTAACATTTAATAGTCCGCCAATGGCCGCTGCTGTTTTAGATATTCTACCGCCTCTTTCAAGATGTCGAAGATCATCAACTGTCACCCAAGAATCTAGAGATAATTTATGTTCTTCTACCCACTGGCTGACCTCATGAAGAGACCAACCTTCACTTTGTCTTTTTGCTGCTTCCGCTACTAAAAAACCCTCTCCCAAACTAGCAGATTTTGTATCAATGAGTGTGATTTCAGCATGAGGGTATTCTTCTTTAAGAATAGCAACAGCTTGAACAGCGCTTTGAAAAGAACCGCTCATTCCAGACGAAAAACCTAGATAAAGTATCGGTGTGTGCGATTCTACATATGGACGAAAAAATTCAACATAACGTCCGACGTTGATTTGAGAAGTTGTCGGTTGTGCATTTTCTTTTAATTTTTCTAAAAACCACTTGGCATCAAATTGTTCACCCATATCATCGATATATTCTTTTCCTTCAAGTTCAATTGTCATAGATATATATTGAACACCCAATTCAGCTAATCTTTTTGCTGGTAGATCACAACATGAATCTGTAATGATTTGATACATAGGTACACCCCCCTTGATAACCTTATTATAGCAAAAAAAGAACAAGGCAGAAGAAATCATACTTGAAGACGGGAAAATCATCGATTTTCTTCTAAAATACTCTGCCTTGTTCTTTCTACTATTCAATTCTACTAATTAATTCTACCCACTGATTAGATTTGTGCCCAAACACTCTCTAATATATTCGTTTGATTACGATCTGGCCCTACTGAAAATGTTGAGATACGAACCCCAACTAATTCAGAGATACGATGTACATAGTTACGTGCATTTTCAGGAAGATCAGCTAATGTTTTGCATCCAGTAATATCTTCTGACCAGCCTGGTAACTCTTCATAGACTGGTTTACAACGATTCAATTCTTTTAGACTTGCAGGATAATGATAAATCAATTCTCCATCTAATTCATAAGCAGTACAAATTTTTACAGTTTCCAAGCCGCTCAAAACATCAATTGAATTTAGAGACAGATTCGTGATACCAGAAACACGTTTTGAATGACGCATGACAACAGAGTCAAACCAACCAACACGACGTGGACGACCAGTTGTCGTACCATATTCACGGCCAACTTCACGAATTTGATTGCCTGTTTCATCAAAAAGTTCTGTTGGGAATGGGCCATCACCAACTCTTGAAGTATATGCTTTACAAACACCAACTACTTTATTGATTTTAGAAGGACCCACTCCACTACCAATGGTTACTCCACCAGCTACTGGATTTGAGGATGTTACGAACGGATATGTTCCTTGATCAATATCTAGCATAACTCCTTGAGCACCTTCAAACAGTACGCGTTTTCCTTGATCTAGCGCATCGTTTAGAATAACTGAAGTATCCGTTACATATTTCTTGATTTGTTGACCATATTCATAATACTCTTCAAAAATATCTTCAAAAGCAATCGGCTCATCATCAAACATTTTAACAAATTGACGATTTTTTTCTTCAAGATTGATACGTAATCTTTCTTCAAAAATTTCTTTATCAAGAAGATCAGCAATTCGAATACCTACACGAGCGGCTTTATCCATATAAGCTGGACCAATCCCTTTGATCGTTGTTCCGATTTTATTGTCACCTTTAGCATCTTCTTGTAACTGATCTAATTTGATATGATACGGTAAAATAACATGGGCACGGTCAGAAATTTTCAAATTATCTGTTATTATATTATTCTCTTTTAGATAGGCAAGTTCCTTAACAAGAGATTTTGGATTCACAACTACGCCATTTCCGATCACGCTAATTTTATCTTTATAAAAAATACCGGATGGAATCAAGTGTAATTTATATGTCACTCCATCAAACTTAATAGTATGTCCTGCATTGTCTCCACCTTGATAACGTGCAATCACTTCCGCATTTTCACTCAAAAAGTCGGTAATCTTCCCTTTTCCTTCATCGCCCCATTGGGTACCTACTACTACTACAGATGACATTTAATGACCTCTTTCTTTATATATTGCACTCCATAAGTATTGTACCAGTATTCGATCATGGATTCAATCTAAAATCGAATGATTGAATCGATTAAAATGAAAAAAAGCAGAAAAAAACGAACTATATTTTATTTATTTTTTTTATACAAAGCTAAATACGAATAAAAAAAGCGACCGGCAATAGTACCAGTCGCAACCTATCCTATGCAAACTCAACTCTTGGAGATAGAGAGGAAAACTTATTGTATTCCTTGATAAACAATAATTCAACTGTTCCCCGTGCTCCACTTCTGTTCTTTTCAATAATCACTTCAATGACATTATTGTTTTGCGGCTCTTCACCGCCATCCTCTTCGTCACCTTCACGTTGATAGTAATCGTCTCGATAGAGAAATGCAACAATGTCTGCATCTTGCTCAATAGATCCAGATTCACGAATATCACTTAAAACTGGACGTTTATCTTGGCGTTGTTCCACCCCTCGTGATAATTGAGAAAGCGCAATAACTGGAACTTTTAATTCTTTGGCTAATTTCTTCAATTGCCGAGAAATCTCAGAGACCTCTTGTTGACGGTTTTCTCTTCCTGTACCTTCAATCAATTGCAAATAATCAATCAATATCAAACCCAAATTCCCTTTTTCCTGTGCTAATTTACGACAACGTGCTCGAATCTCGGAAATTTTGATTCCAGGTGTATCATCAATATAAATACTAGCATTCGACAAACTTCCCATGGCCACGATCAAATTGCGCCACTCTTCTTCTGACAGTTGACCGGTCCGTAAATGGCTGGCTTCAATAGATCCTTCCGCACATAGCATTCGATTGACTAATGATTCTGCACCCATCTCTAAGCTGAAGATGGCGACAGAACGATCTGTTTTTGTTCCTACATTTTGTGCTATATTTAGTGCAAAAGCTGTTTTACCAACAGCAGGACGTGCTGCTAAAATAATTAGCTCTTCTTTTTGAAGTCCAGCTGTCATTTTATCTAAAGCTGCATAGCCAGTAGGCAATCCGGTAATTTCTTCGTTATTTTGCGCTAACTGATCAATATTTTCAATTGTTCGATTTAACACATCAGCAATAGACTGAAATCCGTTGCTATTTCTTTTTTCTGAAACCTCTAAAATGCTTTTCTCTGCTTGATCGACAATCGATTGAACATCTTCATCTTGTTCAAACCCCTTTGTCACGATACGACTAGCGGTTTGAATCAAGTTGCGTAAAGTCGCTTTGTCGTCCACGATTTTTGCATAATAAGCAATACTAGCGGCCGAAGGAGAAGCTTGGCTAAGTTCTGTTAAATAAGTAAGCCCGCCGATATCTTCCAGACTATTACTTTTTTCTATTTCTGCTTTCAATGTGATTAGGTCGATGGATTCATTACGATCATTGAGTTGAATCATCGCTTGAAAGATAATCTGATGGCTGCGCCGATAAAAATCTTGTGGTTCAATAATTTCCATCGCATCAATAATTGAATCCGCTTCTAAAAAGATTGCTCCTAAAACCGCTTGCTCAGCTTCAATGTCTTGAGGCGGAATTTGATTTTGCCATACTTCATTCATGACTTTCGCTCCTAATCTAGTGTTCATTTATTCTACAGGATATCAAATCAAAGCACAAGAGAACCTCGATTACAAAAATATCCGCTTAAAAAATCCCAACATTTTACTGTTGGGAAACTTTTTATTCTTGTACCGTTTGGACGGTAATTGTAGCAGTTACTTTAGAATGTAATTTGACGGGCACCTTTGTATAACCTAATGCCCGAATGGGTTGTTCTAACTCAATTTTCCGCTTGTCCAATTTTATACTATATTGTTTGTTCAAAGCATCAGCAATTTGTTTTGATGGAATAGAACCAAACAACCGACCATCTTCTCCTGCTTTCGCTTTAATTCTAACAACTGTTTCTTCCTTTTCAAGGACTGTTTTTAGTTCTTCAGCCTCCGCCAGTAATTCCGCTTCATGTTTTTCTTGTGCTTTTTGTTTTCCTTTTAATTCGGCCATGCTTTCATTATTAGCTGGTTTAGCTAAGTTGTTTTTAATTAAGAAGTTTTGTGCATACCCATTTGGTACATCCTTAATATCTCCTTTTTTTCCTTTTCCTTTAACATCTTGCAAGAAAATAACTTTCATCTGTGGTCACTCCTCATTCTCTTTCTAACTTGTTAAGTTCTTGAATTAACATTTTTTTGACTTCATCCAAGCTTTTATCCTTGATTTGAGTAGCTGCATTTGTGAAGTGGCCTCCTCCACCAAGTGCTTCCATTAAAACTTGCACGTTGATTTTGCCAGTGCTTCGAGCACTAATACCGATCAACTTACTAGGCTGCCTTGTGATCACAAAAGCAGCATGAATCCCATTGATTGATAAAAGCGTATCCGCTGCCTTAGCGACTGTCACACTGTCATATACTCGTTTATCATCAGCTACTGCGATAACGATATCTTCTTTGTAATGTTTGCTTTTAGAAACTAGTTCACTAATCATTAAATAGGAATCTAAATCCGTACTAAGCATATATTGAACAAGTGAAGTATCCGCACCTTGATTTTTGAGGTATCCAGCTATATCAAAAGTTCTACCAGTTGTTCGAACAGAGAAATTCTTTGTATCGACATAAATTCCCGCCAATAAAGAAGTAGTGATAAATTTGGGAATTTGTGTTTTGCGAGTAGAACGATATTGTATCAACTCAGCGACTAACTCTGATGCCGAAGATGCTGTTGATTCAATATAAGTCAACAACGGCTTATCTGGAAACTCATCTCCGCGACGGTGATGATCAATTACAGCAATTTTATCAAATACATCATAAACTTTTTGTGAGATTGACATAGACGGTTTATGATAATCAACCATTACTAAGACACTTTCCTCATTGGATAAAGTTACAGCTTCCTCACCTGAAATAACAATTCGTTCTAAATCAGGATATTTCTTCAATTCTTCTAATACCCGTTCAATATCCGCAGTAATTTCTTTAGGATTTAAAATGATGTAACATTCACGTTCACTCATCATTGCCATATAAGCAACTCCAAAGGCTGCACCTAAAGCATCCATATCAGGGTACCTGTGTCCCATGATAAATACCTTTTTATTATCAGCAAATATTTTTTTTAATGTAGTACTCATAGCCCGAGAGCGAACACGAGTTCTCTTGGGCGTACCATCTGTATTCCCCCCAAAAAACTGTGGTTTTGCTTCCTCATCAGCTTTCTTCAGTACCACTTGATCCCCACCACGTACCAAGGCGATATCTAAATTATTTTGAGCTACTTCGCCTATTGTCTCTAGCGATTCTTCTCCGTAAGAGATTCCCATACTAATGGTTAAGGCTAAGTCATTCTTTTCAGCAATATTACGAACACGTGTCAAAAATTCAAAATTCCCTTTTTTCATCTTCTCAATATCTTCAATCTTGGCAACAAAAAGAAAGCGTTCAGAATTAATCCGCTTATAAAAGATATGATTTTCACTGGCCCAATCTGAAATTAGCGTCGTGATCAAAGAGTTCAAGTAGGATATTTGTTTGTCATCTTTTTTGTCAATTAGATCATCATAGTTATCAATTGAAATAAGTCCGATTGCTGACATAATTTAACTCCTCAATAAACTGCTATAGAAATATTAAACACTTTTATATTTTACCACATCTTATACGAATAAGCGATTTCCTAAATAAAGTTTCACGTGAAACTTTATTTAGGAAACCACAAATCAAATACCGGCAAAGATTTTTTCGTTATTTAAAGACAGAATTAAATAACAAATACACTAAATGTTTTTAGTAATAGTATATACAAAAAAAGTTGACAACTGTCAAAAACAGTTGTCAACTTTTGAATAGTAAAAATTATTCTTCGCCTACAAATGGAAGTAATCCCATGATACGTGCGCGTTTAATTGCAACAGTTAGTTTACGTTGGTTTTTAGCCCCTGTACCTGTTACACGACGTGGCAAAATTTTTCCACGTTCAGAAATGAAACGTTTTAACAATTCTGTATCTTTATAATCGATGTGTTCGATATGATTTGCAGCAATATAGTCTACTTTGCGACGTTTACGTCCGCCTCTTCTTTGTTGTGCCATTCTATTTCCCTCCTATCAATTTATTAGAATGGTAAATCATCGTCTGAAATGTCAATTGACGAGTTTCCGAATGGATCAGAATTATCTCGATCAAAGTTAGGCATTCCTGATGGTTGAGAGGATTGATTTTGATTTGTGCTATTGTTTCCGAATCCAGAAGAACCACTAGTATTATACGAAGTATTTCCACCGCTTTCGGTAGTGCGTCGTTGTTCAGAAGCATTACGAGATTCTAACAATTGAAAATTGTCTGCTACAACTTCAGTTACATATACACGTTGTCCTTGTTGATTGTCATAAGAACGTGTTTGGATTCTTCCAGTCACACCAAGTAATGTACCCTTACGAGCATAATTAGCCAGTGTTTCTGCAGGTTTTCTCCAAATCACACAATTGATGAAATCAGCTTCACGTTCTCCACTTTGGTTCGTAAAATTACGATTTACAGCCAATGTAAAAGACGCGACGCCAGTGCCGTTAGCAGTGTATCGTAAATCAGGATCTTTGGTTAATCTTCCTACTAATACAACATTATTAATCAAAGTTCATCATCTCCTCATCGCTTTGTTTCATGTGAAACAATTTTATTCTTCTTCTTTGACAATCATGTGACGGATAATATCGTCATTGATTTTAGCAAGACGGTCAAATTCATTGATTGCACTTGCATTTGATGGAGAAGAAACTTTAACGATGTGATAGATACCCTCACGGAATCCATCCATTTCATACGCTAGACGGCGTTTTTGCCAATCTTTAGACTCGATAACTTCAGCTCCGTTATCTGTCAAGATCGTGTCAAAACGTGCGATCAATGCAGATTTTGCTTCTTCATCAATGTTTGGACGAATGATGTATAAGATCTCATATTTCGTATTTTCCATTGATTATTCACCTCCCTGTGGTCTTAGGCCCCTAGTATATTCTAGGAGCAGAGAGAGTCGCCTGATTAGACTACTCACAAATACCAATTATACTTTTTTTTCATCCATAATACAAGATTAATTTTTTGACTTTTGACAGTAAAATTGCTTGCATCAATAAGTACGCACAAAATATTTTCATTTATTAAAAAAACTCCAACAACATCGTGTTGGAGTTACATTACTATTCATCATTCTGACTTTCAGAAGATATTTCTTCTTCTGTTTCAGAAACTTCCGGATCTACAGTGGCCATCGTGACTACTTTCGCTCCGTTTTCCATCTTCATTAAGCGAACGCCTAAAGTTGCACGTCCAGTTTGAGATACTGTTTCAACGTTAAATCGGATAATGACACCTTTGTCTGTAATTAGCATGATATCTTCTTTACCTGAAACTGTAGTCAATCCAGCTAACGGTCCATTTTTCGCAGTAATATTCGCAGTTTTTATTCCTTTACCACCACGCCCTTTTATTGGGTATTCTGAACCTTTTGTACGTTTTCCGTAGCCATTCTCTGTGATAACTAATACTTCACTATCTTCTTTGATCACAGAAGCGCCGACAACATAGTCATCTTCTCTTAAACGGATGCCTCGAACGCCTGCAGCAGTTCGTCCCATATCTCGAACCAGCTCTTCTTTAAATGTAACTGAATAGCCATTGTGTGTACCAATAATCATCACATCTTGCCCATTGGTTTCTACTACATTAACTAATTCATCATTTTCGCGTAACCCAATAGCAATCAATCCATTGGCCCGAATATTGGAGAAAGCAGTAACTGATGTACGTTTTACTATACCTAGCCGTGTCGTGAAGAACAGATAACGTCCTTCTTGAGGTCCTCCAGAAGCAGAGATAATCGCTTCGATGCGTTCGTTTGAATCAATACCTAAAAGATTGATCACAGGAATACCTTTAGCAGCTCGTCCGTATTCAGGAATTTCGTATCCTTTAGCTTTATAAACTTTCCCCATGTTAGTAAAGAAAAGTAAAGTATCATGAGTTGAACAAGAAATCAACGTTTTAACAAAGTCTTCATCGTGAATCCCCATGCCTTGAACACCACGACCTCCACGACGTTGAGCCCGAAATTCAGAATTTGCTACTCGTTTGATATACCCATTATTTGTCAGCGTAATGACAATTTCTTCTTCTTCAATCAAATCTTCATCTTCAAGACTCAATACTTCTCCAACAAGTAATTCTGTTCGGCGCTCATCACCAAAGCGTTGACCTAATTCTTGCAATTCTGTTTGGATAATTTCTAAAACTCGCTGAGGATTAGCTAAAATATCTTTTAAGTCAGCAATCAATTCCAACAAACTTTGATATTCATTTTCAATCTTGTCTCTTTCTAATCCTGTTAAACGACGCAAACGCATATCTAGAATCGCTTGCGCTTGTCGATCTGATAGACTGAAACGTTCCATCATTGTGTTTTTTGCTTCATCATCTGAATTAGATGCTCTAATCAATGCAATGATTTCATCAATATGATCAAGAGCAATCCGTAATCCTTCCAAGATGTGAGCACGTGCTTCTGCTTTGTTTTTGTCAAATTGAGTACGACGCGTTACTACCTCTTTTTGATGCTCGATATAATTTTCTAAAATTCGTTTCAAACTTAAAATTTTTGGTACGCCTTTTTCAATCGCCAGCATATTAAAGCCAAAAGATGATTGAAGAGCCGTCATTTTATAAAGGTTGTTCAAAATAACTGAAGCACTAACGTCACGACGAACATCGATCACAATACGCATACCTTCTCGAGAAGATTCATCGCGCAAGTCCGTAATACCTTCGATACGTTTGTCTCGATGAAGTTCTGAAATCCGCTCAATTAATTTTGCTTTATTGACCATGTACGGCAATTCGGTGACTAGAATTCTTTCTTTACCATTAGGCATCTCAGTAACTTCAACTTTTCCTCGTACCGTAATGGACCCTTTACCTGTCTCATAGGCCCGTCGAATACCTGATTTACCCATAACTAGGCCGCCCGTTGGAAAATCAGGTCCGGGCAAAACTTCCATCAATTCATTCGTTGTTACTTCAGGATTTTCCATTAGCAGCTCAATAGCCGCAATTACTTCATTCAAATTATGTGGTGGAATGTTCGTTGCCATACCTACCGCAATACCTGTTGTACCATTGACTAAGAGATTAGGAAAACGAGCAGGCAATACTGCAGGTTCTCTTTCAGTATCGTCGTAATTACTTTGAAAATCGACGGTATCTTTATTAATGTCTCTTAGCATTTCCATTGCTAATTTGCTCATGCGGGCTTCAGTATACCGCATCGCGGCAGCACCATCACCATCGACTGAACCAAAGTTACCATGACCATCCACTAACATATAACGATAACTAAACGGTTGCGCCATCCGCACCATTGATTCGTAAATCGCACTATCACCATGAGGGTGATATTTACCCATTACATCACCGACGATACGGGCTGATTTTTTATGAGGTTTGTCTGGTGTAACCCCTAATTCATTCATTCCATATAAAATTCTACGATGAACTGGTTTTAGTCCATCTCGAACATCTGGCAAGGCCCTTGCAACAATAACACTCATCGCATAATCGATAAAGGACTCACGCATTTCACTTGTCAGATTGACATCATGAATATTTTGTTTTGCTTCACTCAAGCTATTTCCTCCTTTACGATTGGCTAGATATCAAGATTTTTAACATAATGTGCATTCTCTTCAATAAAGGCACGCCTTGGTTCTACACGATCGCCCATTAGCATTTCAAAAATTTGATCTGCTTCAATTGCATCGTCTACACTTACACGGAGCATCATCCGGTTTTCCGGATCCATTGTTGTTTCCCAAAGCTGATGGTCATCCATCTCACCTAAACCTTTGTATCGTTGAACACTTGGTTTAGGCGTTGCAGGCAATGACTCGATTGTATTCTTCAAATCTTGTTCTGCGTTTTTGCCTGGTTGGATATAATGGATATTTTTTCCTTGTTTTACCCCATAAAGTGGTGGTTGAGCAATATAAACATATCCAGCTTCAACAATTGGTCGCATATAGCGATAGAATAAAGTTAATAGCAATGTTCGGATATGTGCGCCATCGACGTCGGCATCAGTCATAATTACTAATTTATGATAACGTGCCTTAGAAACATCAAAGTCTGCTCCAAATCCTGTGCCCATCGCTGTAAATAGTGAACGGATTTCTTCATTTGCCAAAATTTTATCCATGCTTGCTTTTTCGACATTTAAAATTTTCCCTCGAATAGGCAGAATCGCTTGGAATTCACGACTTCGTCCTTGTTTAGCTGATCCTCCAGCTGAGTCTCCTTCGACAATAAATAATTCGCATTTCTCAGGATCATTACTTGAACAATCTGCTAGCTTACCTGGCAGATTACTAATTTCAAGAGCACCTTTACGTCGAGTCATCTCACGCGCACGCTTAGCTGCTTGACGTGCTTTAGAGGCTAACAGTCCTTTTTCAACTACTTGGCGCCCAACTGCTGGATTCTCCATCAAAAATTTTGTGAAATGTTCTGAAAATAAACGATCAGTTACAGTCCGCACTTCTGAGTTCCCTAATTTTGTTTTTGTTTGTCCTTCAAACTGAGGATCTGGATGTTTGATGGAAATAACCGCTGTAAGACCTTCTCGAACATCTTCACCTGTTAGATTCTCATCATTTTCTTTCATTAGCTTAGATTTACGTGCATAGTCATTGATAACCCGAGTCAAAGCTGTCTTGAATCCAGACTCATGTGTACCACCTTCATACGTATGAATATTATTAGCAAAACTTAGCAAATTGTTATGATAGCTATCTGTGTATTGTAGAGAAACTTCAACCGTGATGCCCTGTTGTTCCCCTTCAAGATAGATTGGTTCAGGAAAAATAACTGTCTTACTTGCATTTAAGTGTTCAACGTAGCTTTTAATTCCGCCGTCATAATGATATTCCTTCAGAACAGGATGTTCTTCTCGTTTATCTTCAATTGAAATTTTTAAGCCGCGATTCAGAAAAGCTAATTCTCGAACACGTGTAGCCAACTTATCAAAGTTAAAAACAGTAGTTTCTGTAAATATTTCAGGATCCGGTACAAAGTGAACAGTGGTCCCATGACGATCTGTTTCACCAATCACTTTTAGATCTTCGACAACAGCTCCCCGATGGTATTCTTGATAATAAACTTTGCCTTCTTTGAATACTTTAACATCTAATGTGGTAGATAATGCGTTTACCACTGAAGAGCCTACCCCATGCAAGCCTCCTGAAACTTTATATCCGCCACCGCCAAATTTTCCCCCTGCATGAAGAATAGTAAATACGGTTTCAACAGCAGGTCTGCCAGTTTTTGCTTGAATATCTACAGGAATTCCCCGACCGTCATCGACAACAGTAATACTATTGTCTTCTTCGATAATTACTTGAATCGCTGTAGCAAAACCAGCAAGTGCTTCATCAATCGAATTATCTACGATTTCCCACACAAGGTGATGGAGCCCTTCTGAACTGGTCGATCCGATATACATTCCTGGACGCTTGCGTACCGCTTCTAAACCTTCTAAGACTTGAATCTGACTGGCGTCATATTCTTTGGCACGTTCAACTAAACTTTTTTCTTCTTCTGTCATTCAGTCTATTCTCCTTTTATGTGTCCTTTGTCTACGTAAAAAATCTCTGCTTCAACAGACATTTTATCTTTTACATGTTCAAGTGTGGTTGTAGTAATAAATGTTTGTACTTTTCCTTCAATTGTTTCTAGTAAGTGTAACTGACGAGAATCGTCTAATTCACTCATGACATCATCTAACAAAAGAACCGGATATTCTCCCGTTTCTTCTTTCATCAAATCAATCTCTGCCAATTTTACACTTAATGCAGTGGTTCGCTGTTGACCTTGGGATCCGAATGTTTGAACATTCCTATCATTGATTAAAAAGTTGAGATCATCTCGGTGTGGACCCACTAGAGAAATCTGTCTCATTTTTTCACGTGTTTTCACTTGATCCAGTGCATCTTTGAATTGTTGTTGAACTTGTTCTAGAGATGCACTTACAGTACCAACACTAGACAAGTATTCTATTTGTAAAACTTCTTTTTCATCACTTATTTTTTGATGGAGTTGATTGGCCCAAAATGCTAATCGTTTTACAAAACGTTGTCGTGCAAAAATGATCTTGCTGCCAAATTCAATCAATTGTTCAGTCAACACAGTGAGATAGAGCTCATCATTTTGCTTTTTTTCAAATAATTGCTTCAAATACTGATTTCGCTGTTTCAAAACACTTTGATATTGCACAAGATCATACAAATAAATCGGATCAATCTGTCCAATTTCCATATCGATAAATTTTCTTCTTACTTGAGGACTTCCTTTAACAAGTGAAAGATCTTCGGGGGCAAAAAGAATTACATTCAATTGCCCTATGTAACTACTAAGTTTTTTTTGCTCAATATGATTGACTTTCGTTTTACGACCTTTTTTAGTTAAAAATAATTCTAATGGTATGGTAGAATGCCCTCGAGACACAGCTCCGCTAACTTGAGCCCCAGCTGTATCCCAACGAATCAACTCTTGTTCACTTGTAGTTCGATGACTTTTTGTCATCGCTAAAACATAAATACTTTCTAAAACGTTGGTTTTTCCTTGAGCATTCTCGCCTAAAAAAATGACAAGATTTTTATCGAAAGATAACTCCAAAGATTCATAGTTGCGATAATTATTTAGCTGAAGATTATTCAGACGCATCTGAGGCTTCCTTCTTTACCATAAAAAAAGTACCCTCATCAGGTATCTCAATCCTCATTCCCGCATATAATTTGCGGCCTCGTCTATTCTCTGGCTCTCCGTCTACAAGTACCGTATGTTCAGCTAGGAACCATTTTGCTTGTCCTCCACTGCTGATTACGCTGACTTCTTTCAACATTTGTCCTAACGTCATATATTCAGTTTCTAAAGGTATTTGCATTTTCATATTATCCCTCGATTCTATAGAAGAACGTATACCATTATTATACTCTTTTTTAAGGAATAAAACAAATTTATCCGTATAATTTTCATTCTGAGAAGTTTTGATTGTTTTAGATAAAAAATAAGCAAAAACAAAAAGAAGGGCTTAAAATCGATTTTAAGCCCTTCTAAACTATTTTTGTATTTTCAGACGTTTGTTTCATGCATTTACAATAAACATGAAAAATTCTAATTTGTGCGGACTGGTGTAATCAATTGAATAAAGCTTCCTTGACTTTCAGTTGGTTCCAAAGTGAATGGTCTGATAGCAGAAATAAAGCGAATCGTGATGCTTGTATCTCCAAAAGCTCTTAGAGCCGCCTTCATGTAATCAGGATTGAAAGAGATTTCCAATGGTTCTCCTGAAACTTGCTCGTAGGATAGATCTTCTTCTACTTTACCAATCTCAGGAGAATTCCCATATAAAATAACAGAATCTTCATTTATTGACAAACGAACAATGTTATTTCTTCCTTCATGTGAAAGTAAAGATGCGCGTTCGATGGCTGACAACAATTCTGGAACTGAAAATTCAATTTCTGTGTTAAAGCTTGATGGTATCAATCGATTTGTATCTGGGTAAGTCCCTTCTAATAGGCGTGAATAGAACTTCATTGTATTGGTTTGGAACAATACTTGATTATCCATGATACTGATTTGAATAGCTTCTTCTTCATCTGTTAAAGAACGGGACAATTCAGTCAAACTTTTCCCAGGAATAACGATGTTGAAATTCGCTTCCCCACTTTCTAATGGAATTACTCGTTGACTTAATCGATGGGAATCTGTAGCTACAGCTAATAATTTCTTATTTTCAAGAACAAAATGAACACCGGTTAGAATTGGACGACTTTCGTGCTGTGAAACAGCAAAAACTGTTTCGTTAACAATTTTATTTAGAATGTGAGCAGGAACTTCGATGCGATCTTGACTTTCGACAACTGGTAAATGTGGATAACTATCAGCATCTAATCCATTTACAGTAAAGTTAGCTTTCCCTGAAGTTATTGCTACTTGGTTATTTTCTATCACTTCCAGCGTAACAGTATTATCCGGTAAGCGACGAATGATTTCACTAAAAAATCGTGCTTGTAAAACAATTGCTCCTGTTTGTTCAATTTTCATTTGAACTTTTTCTTTCTCTACGCTTAAAAAAGTCTCAATTGAAATATCAGCATTACTTCCTGTCAGAGTTAAACCTTTATCAGTTAGAACTAATTTAACACCTGTAAGGATCGGTATGGTTGTTTTTGATGAAATGGCACGTTGAACGGTTTGTAATTCTTGCATGAACTCTGTTCGATTTAAAGTTACTTTCATTAGGAGCACTCCTTTTATTTATAGTTATTAAATAAGGTAATAGTAGTAATAGGCTTGTTAGTATTGTGGATAACTAGAAAATATCATTGAGACGTCAACGAAAACGCCTGTGTATAACCTGTGCATAACTTTTTGACATGTTTTTGCTTTATCCACAACTCAACTAAAGAGAATGTTTTTGATTTCTGAAATTTCATTCTTAATGGTAGGATCTGTTTCTGAGAGATGTTGGATTTTTTCATGAGCATGAATGACTGTAGTATGATCTTTACCTCCGAATTCAGCTCCAATTTTAGGTAAAGAGTTATCCGTTAGTTCACGAGAAAGAAACATGGCGATTTGCCGAGGTACGACAATTCCTTTGACACGTTTTTTTCCTTTGAGATCATTTATATGGATATGGTAGTATTTTGCAACTTCCTCTTGGATTTGCAATATAGAAACTTGAGTGCTTCCATGACTTGACTTTAATGCTTTGATTGCTTCTGCAGCTAAGCTTGTTGTAATATCCGAATTTTGCATAGTTGCAAATGCTTGTACACGCACTAATGCGCCTTCTAATTCCCGAATATTCGAATCAATTTGTCCTGCGATATAACTCAGTGTATCGTCAGGGATTTCGAGGCGTTCAGCTTCTGCTTTTTTTCTTAAAATCGCTGTTCTAGTTTCTAGATCTGGAGGTGTAATATCTACAGATAACCCCCATGCGAAACGTGAAACCAATCGTTCAGGTAACGTGGGTATTTCATTTGGTAAGCGATCACTTGTCAAAACGATCTGCTTGTTATTTCGATAAAGCTCTTCAAATGTATTAAAGAATTCTTCTTGTGTCCCTTCTTTATTGACCAAAAACTGAATATCATCAACAAGTAAGAGATCAACATTTCGGTATTCATTCCGAAAATCTTCCATTTTATTCTTTTGGATCGAAGTAATAAAATCATTAGTGAAGTTCTCACTGCTCACATATTTGATTTTTGCATTTGGTCTTTTTAACAGCATTTGATGTCCGATAGCATGCATCAAGTGAGTTTTTCCTAGACCCACACCACCATAGAAGAATAACGGATTATAGATAGAACCGGGATCTTCAGCTACAACTAAAGCTGCAGCATGAGCCATCTGATTTCCTTTACCTATAACAAATGTATCAAAAGTATATTTTTCGTTTAGAATAGTTTTTCCTTTTTTTTCTGCTTTTTCAGTAACTGTTTGTTCAACAGAAGGCGATTTTTGCAGAGCTTCTGCTTCTTCAGCAGTGACAAAACTAGGAATTAGTTCTTCACCGGTCTTCATGAAGCCCATCTCAACAATTTTTGCAGCTAGATTTTTTTCCCAATAAGATTTATGAAGATCACTGGGTACTTCAATCAATAACTGATTTTTTTCAAAAGATAATATGTTGGCTGTTTCGATCCAAGCACTGTAACTTGCTGGATTAAGTTCTTCTTTAAAAGATTTCTGAAGATCTCGCCAAATGGAATCAGCAGATGACAT